>OZ245016.1:917500-3792887 GCA_965223765.1 Nitrospirales bacterium | reverse complement strand
CGTTGACTCTCGCTTTGGAGGAGTGGCTACGACTGAAGAAAATTTCCCACCTGAACGAACAGGTTCATCGACAGCCGCTGGAGTTTTCGAAGGATTTTTCCGCTGGGCGTACGCGCACGTTGAATCGACGAACATGATTGTCGTCGACACCTCGGTGTGGGTTGAATTTCTCAAATGTCGCCAGTCCTATTATCTGCCATTTAGCACGCTCCTGGATCAACAACAGGTGGTGGCTGTGGAATGTGTATTTGGGGAATTGCTTCAGGGGGCGAAATCTTATAGGGAACAATCAATTATCTTGGGATATTGGGATAATCTTCCCAAGAAGTCTGAACGTGGGCTATGGGTGGAAGCTGGGAAGGTTTCTATGAATAAGAAGTGGCATGCCAAAGGGGTGGGGCTCATTGACGCCTTTTTGTTATGTTTTGTCCGAACCTATGGCTTGCAACTCTGGACGCTTGATAAAAAACTCGCTTCGATTGCAGAGTCACAGGAGTTATTCTCTCTGAGAGACTGAAGCTCCCCGCCTCATTGTTCCCTTTTTCCTCCCTGTCTAACCTGACTTGTCTCTTGTTGGACCCTAGAAGAAATATGTGTTTTCGACATGTCTCTACGTGATACTGGGAAGGCTTGTGAATAGGTGGCCATGATGAGATTTCTAAGATGCAATCTTAAAAAACTCAAACTGCGACTTTGCTGTTACCGGTCCCCCTTGAATGTTTTTTCTCATTTGATGTTTCACCCCTCACCTTAGTCCTCTCCCCTCAAGTGGAGAGGAGATCAATCGAATTTACTGTTGGGTGTACCAGCGGAAGCCGGCGGATTCTTGGAAGGCGGGTTGTTGGCCGATGCTCATGCCGCCGGGTTTTTCCAGCAACATGACCTTGAAATCCCACAGGCCAAACCAGGCGGGGTCTAAGACATTGTGAGGCTGGTGAAAAAAGCCACCAGCGGCGTTCTCACCATTTTTCCGTGCTCACGTAGTACTTATACGCTCCGCGCGAAAAAATGGCTGAGGTCTGGCTGGATGGACCCTTCGATAAGCTCAGGGCATGCTTGTTTGAACAGGCCCGATGCTTCTGACATTCAAAATGGTTGGGACCCATTTTGTCCTTGGAGTTGAGTATTTTCCTCAAGAGGGAGGAATGTAGCATTATGCCGTCATAGAACTGGCTGGGGTTTGCCTGAATTTGATCAGGCAGGTATCATCAATTCATGATCAATCAACCTGCTGTTCTTTCTCCTTCCGCATTGGCGCATCTTCTCAGGCCCTTCTGTGAGAAGCATCATATTCAGCGTCTCGAAGTTTTTGGCTCTGTGGCGAGAGGGCAAAACGTGCCAGGTAGTGATACTGACTTGCTGGTCACATTGGGTGAATCTGTTTCAACTGGCACTCTCCTAGAAATGGCAGGAGAAGTTGAAGAACTTCTTGGAACTCCGGTAGATTTCGTCCTTCGTCCCTCGTTGGAAGCCTCGCCAAATCGATTGGCCCGAGAGCATATTCTTTCTTCCGCTGTCTGTATTTATGAAGGCTGACCAACTAGGCCGCCTCCGCGACATTTTGCAGGCAGCTCGACTCATTATTTCCTATGTCCAAGATGCCACTGAAGTGACATTTTGTGCCGACCAGCAAAAACAAGACGCGGTCATCAGGCGGGTTGAAATTATTGGAGAAGCGACTGCCCATTTGGATGAAGAAACCAAAAAGGCTCTCCCTCAAATATCCTTTCGTCAAATGCGCGGCATGCGCAACATCATCGTACACGACTATGGGAACGTGAATCCCAAAATTATTTGGGAGGTAGCCACGATCCATGTTCCTCAAGTGTATTCTGTGCTTGAGAAATTTTTCGAGGAGCAACAAAAAGAGACCGTTTTGGGCCTGCAAGACTGAAAGAAGTCGAGATTTCATACATTAAGGTAGTCGTCTTTTTTCGCAGGCCCTGCTCTCTAGCTATCACATCTTTCTGATTCATAGGCTGCAAAGTTTCTAGTGGGGTCGGATTAAAGAAATACACTGTCGAATTTTTTACTTTGCGAGGATGAAGTATTCCACATCATTCGCTCTTTCTCGCCTATCTGTCTTCTGTCGCTCAACTCCATATGACGCTTTGTGGATGTGACCTCTTTACAGGAGCGCTGGCCGTTTGGATGTTTCGTCTCCTTGAGATTTCTAAAGTACAATCTTAAAAAACTCAAAGTGCGATTTTGGTTTTACCGGGACCCCTTGAATGTTTTTTCTTATTTGGTGTTTCACCCCTCACCTTGGTCCTCTCCCCTCAAGTGGAGAGGATGACACCTAGAGCTTCGTACTGTTCTGAGGAGATTACTGTTGGGTGTACCAGTGGAAGCCGGCGGATTCTTGGAAGGCGGGTTGTTGGCCGATGCTCATGCCGCCGGGTTTTTCGAGCAGCATGACGTTGAAGTCCCAGAGGCCGAACCAGGCGGGGTCTAAGACATTATGGTAATGCAGGCTAGTGAGTTTGGGAAGAAGATCTCTTAACGCGGTATCTGATTCTTCCTCAGTGTAGCCCGGATGGACGGAAAAGGGTTCTTCTCATTCAAGCCACAATCTTGCTTGAAATGATGCTTCGGCAATGATTGTTTAATTGATGGTAGAGAAAAAATTGACGAATTCACCTAAAATGGTATAATTTTTATACTATTATGGAGTTCGAGTTTAATGAGACCAAAAATAACGGTAATCGGCAGAAACACGGAATTGATTTTGAACAGGCGCAAGCGCTATGGGATGACTGCAATCGTTTGGAGATTCCTGCTAAGACGGAGGATGAGCCTCGGTCGGTCGTCATAGGAAAAATTGAAGAGAAATGTTGGACAGCCATTATCACCGTTCGACATAATCGCATTCGGATTATTTCGGTACGACGGTCTAGAGAAGAGGAGATTGTATGGTATGAAAGCAAAAGTCTTGGATAAGAAATTCGATTCTGGTGATGATATTAGTAAGCACTTAGACTTTCAGCAATCCATACGACCAGGGCAGGAGTCACGCCGTGTGAATGTGGATTTTCCTGAGTGGATGGTTGATTCGTTGGATCAGGAAGCGCGTCGTCTGGGTGTGACGCGGCAGGCGATCATCAAAGTGTGGATTGCCGCAAAGCTCAAGGAAGTTTCGGTGTCGTAAAGTCACCTTGTCGACTATTTTCGCAGGCCCATCTATCTAGCTATCACATTTTCTCTCCTAACTGTCTTTCCTGAATAGTCTGTCGCTCAACTCCAAATTAAGATGTGCGAACGTTACCTCTGTGCAAGATTGCTGGCCGTTTGGAAGTTTCGTCTCCTTGAGATTTCTAAAGTGCAATCTTAAAAAACTCAATTTGCCAACTGCCAACGTTGGTTTCTATTCAACATGTCTCATCATTTGGTGTTTCACCCCTCACCTTGGTCCTCTCCCCTCAAGTGGAGAGGAGGACATCTAGAGCTTTGTGCTGTTCTGAGGAGATTACTGTTGTGTATACCAGCGGAAGCCGGCGGATTCTTTGAAGGTGGGTCGTTGGCCAATGTTCATGCCGCCAGGTTTTTCCAGCAACATGACCTTGAAATCCCAGAGGCCGAACCAGGCCGGATCAAGCACATTGTGGTAATGCAGGCCGGTGAGTTTCGGGAGCAGGTTTCCCAGTGCGACGTCGAGTTCTTTTTCTGTGTAGGCCCGGACGGAAAAGGGTTGCTCTAGTTCTTGGCAAAACCGTCGAAGTGTATATGCGGCGCCCGTACAGAGCACTTGAGTATCCCGCTTCATGCCCAAGAGTTGAGGGAGAGCACAATATTGTTCGCGGAATCCCAGCCATTTTGCGGTATGGCGAAGATGAGTGAATTGGACTTCATATTCCGTATGGCCAGGAAGCCTGACGGGTGAAGGCCAATCCTCTTCGATGCCAAATTCAATCAGGATTGCGCGTCCTCCTGGCTTTAAGACTCGCCAAACTTCCTGTAAAAACTGAATGGCGCCGTAGTTGAAAATAACTTCATCAGGAAAAGGCGGCGTGAGTGGAAGGCGTATGCGTCTGATGAGATCTAAGGCTTCTTCATGCTCTGGACTTTCTCCTTTAAACATAAGGAGTTCGTCGCCGGAGAATTGTACGGGCGTCATGTCGGCTAAATTTTCATTGTCAATCAGAAGGTCAACGGACTGATCGGCCAAAGGCATGCGTTCGCCATTGGCTTGAATGCCGGTGGCAGTCCACCCGGCCTTTCGAGCTAAGGTTGTTTGAGATCCGAGGAATGGGCCTGTCAGATCCAGAAAGGTATACGTGATATCCTTGCGTTCTTCGCTAGAAAGTTCGCCCGCGAGTTCTTTGGAGACATATCCCAGTCCTGCGCCTACCTCTACAATGCGTGTGGGTTTGGGCGAGAGCCAGCCCATTTGCCGTAAGGTTTTGCCGAGTAGTCTTCCATAGGTCAGGCCATTCATGGCTTCGCAGGGTTCGCGGAATAGATGGGAGACCGTGGTTTCGATGATTTCGAAATGACCGTGTGGGCCTTGAATACCTTGGACATGAAATTTCGACAAATGGTCCTCGGTTTCGGCTTTCACATTTTGATGCCAGCCTTCCCGTACTTTTTGTAGCAACAAATCCCATTTGGCCTCCGCGCTATGTCCACTGGGTGGCTCCGTGCCATAATAGGCGAGGGAAAATCTCGGGTGCGCCCATCGTTCCAATTGCCAGCGGCCATTGTGTTGATTCGGGCTGCACACCCATTTGCCGTATTGATTCAGCAAGGCACCGATCGTCAGACGACCGTCCATCGCGCCTAGCAGATTCGCGCCCATACGGTTGAGCCGCACGAGCGGCAGTTCTTCATCAAGCGGGGCTACCCACCATTCGTCAGGACCGTGCTGATATACCACGATATCTGGCATCCGCCAGGCTCGTTGGTTGAGTAAGTCTCCCTCTAAGGCTTGCGGGCCGATTTCAATCCAGGGATCGGTCAGAGAATCGGTAATAGTTGCTTCAGTCATGCCTAACCTTCGGTGTTTCGGTAAGCAAGGAGGTGCCAGGGTACCCCAACGTTCGGGAACGCTGCAACCTCAAGAATGCTTCCAAAATTCGTGATACGACACGTCAGGGCTTGACGTTATTAATAAAACCTTGGTCTTTCAGACATCCAGTGGGTATGATGATACGCTTGGAAGGAGAACGAAAAGGAGCAGAGTTATGCCAGCGTATGTCGTCACTTGGATTCACTTGTTAGCAGCTATCGCTTTTATTGGTGGCTGGATGTTTGTTCAAATGGTAGTGAGACCAAGCCTGCTAGACAGTAAAGCCAAAATTCCATCTCAGGAAGCCTTGAGCATGGCCAACAAATTGGGCCAGCGATTCAAAACCGTTGGGTGGGTGAGCTTGCTGGTGCTGATCTTTACGGGTGCGTCGCAGCTTTTAGATGAAAGTGGCTCAGCACGGATTGAAACGAGTTGGGGCCTCATCATGATGCTCAAACTTTTTGTCTTTGCCATTGTTGTGGGACTCATATTTGTGCATGATCTGATCCTCGATCCCTATGGCGCAATCGGAGACAAAATACGTTCGAATGATTCCACGATCCTTTTCACCGGGAAAGTCGTTGGGATCCAATGGTCTATTTTGCTACTTAGCTTGGCGGTACTGGGGATTGCGGTTTTTTTGACGTCTACCTTTTAATTGAGTATCGCTGTTTTAGGAATCGCTGTGTACCCGAGGTCAATGTAGCATGAAAAGTCCGACAGTGCCTTTACCACAGTAGGGTACTCTGTAAGCATGAGTAATGTAGCTTATTTCGAAAAGCTTAGTTTGCCTTTTGTCTTTCCTTCATACGTTCCTCCACTATAAATGAATTTCTGCAACTCATAATATTTATCCAAGATTTTCCCTACTTCTGCCGCGATTTCTTTTGAAATGGGATTGGGTGGCGGTGTGTTATTGACGGTAACAGCAGACATCGTTCCTTCTGTATCTGTTGCGCTAGCTTTCGTATTTCCTTGGATGATGACGGGGTAGGCATGGGGGCGCTGCGTAATGCCTTCGATAGCTAACAAAGTTACGACGAGATCATCATATCCATATAAAAGGTCGCGGTATTGGGTGGCGTCGAATCCCCCGTTAAGATAGGCTTCGCAAGCGCGATAGAGTGCATCGCGGAGTAATTGGATCGTTGGTGTCCGTTCTCCGAGTTGAGCAAGAGTTTCCGCAATAGACCCTGCAACCTTTCCACTGGCATTGGCCTGTGGGATCAGAGCTTCCAGGGCGCCCGAAGAAGTTAGGCCCACCATCGCGTCGGGACTTGGCTCTGCGCAGATTGCCCGTCTGTTATGATCAGGGCCGGCCTTGTCCGTGACTAGCACTAAGCGTTGTTTCGCATCTAAGCTAGTGCTCGTCGCGGGGTCAGAGTCAATGCTGAATTGCTTGTGAATGGTGGAGCAGGCGCTGAGGGAAACAATCATGATAAGACTAATAGTAAGTCGGTTCGCATACATAACAGAATCTCCTTAAGGCGATGATTGATATATAGGTGTTTGATCGGCAATCTCATACCACAACGCGTGAGTGCGATGTTGGCACAACTGCACAATTCGAGAAACATCCTATACGAAATCCATAAAAATTCCTAGCAAGGCATCGTGGTACTCCGAATGGCATATGATGGTCTTGCTGTCTGAGAGTCATTTGGAAGATCGGTGTCGGGCTTGGGTCCCTGGGCATGATAGAATGGTGAAACGCATTGGTTGAACACCACCCCGGTGGTTGAAGAAAGGTCTGAAGTGGCGAAGTTGACTCGGGATGCTGTCTTAGAACAGATTCGCGAAAGGATTCTTGCGTTCGCGACATCTCGTGGATCAAGGGATCATGCTGAGGATCTGGTTCAAGAGGTGTTGCTCGTTTTGCATGAAAAGTATTCCCATGTAACAGAACTCACAAAATTGGTTCCCCTGTCTTTTCAGATTTTGCGGTATAAAATGTTGGATTGTCACCGGAAACTGTTGCGCCGTGGAGAATACAATTCGGAATCCGTGGATGATCATCCCTTGGCCGATCCCCAGGAGGATCCGTCTTCGAAGGCTGAACAAAGAGAACGAGTCACAAATTTGATCACCGCGCTCCTTCAGCTCGGTGAACGTTGCAGAAAACTCTTTCATCTAAAAATGGAGGGGAATACCTTTCCAGAAATTCAACGCGTTTTAGGAGTCCGTTCGATCAATACCGTTTACACATGGGATGCTCGGTGCCGAAAAAAATTGTTATCTCTCATGGGTGGGCGATGGGAGTCGCTCTCAACGCAAGAGTCGATTCAACGATCTAAGCGGGAGACGGTCTCGTAATGGCCAAGAACTGGGAACGTCTTCTCGGCGGATATGCGACAGATACCCTGACTGATCAGGAAAAGTATGAGCTGTTTCAATCCGCACTACAGGACCAGGAACTATTTGACGCATTAGCCGATGAAGAATCGTTGAAAGCCTTACTCGCGGATCCCGAAGCACGGGAACGTATCTTAGTCAGTCTCCGAACCACGTCCAATACGCAGGATTCTGTGGCATCATCCGAACCTGCTGAGCCGCGTTGGTTCCGGCAGCCCTCGTCTCTCGCCTGGATGGGCAGTATGGCAGCCCTGGGGCTTGCACTCATTTTTGGTTGGCAAATGGAAAGGGATTGGGGGCCGATGGTTCAAGAGGAGCATCAGTCGCAAGAACGGGAGCCATCACAAGATAACAAACAAGAAATACTATCCTCGTCAAAACAAGATGAAATCGCGTTCCGTGCCATACCCTTTGAAATGGACGATCAGATTTCTGACTTTGAAGAAAACGAAGAAGTGATGCCCAGTGAGAATAAGCCTGAATCTGTGGCGGTGCTACCGCCCAAACCAAAGATCTCAACAGAAAACGTATCCCAAACGATTCAACGTCCTTCAATGGTTGTCGAAGAGGACAAGCATGTGTCTGAAGACCAAGGTGATTCCGCGGGACCGCCGTTATCAGAACAGGTCTCTGAAGCGCCGGACGTATTAACTCCGACGATTAAACAGCAAAACGAGTCAGAAGTCCAAGCCGTCAGAGAGGCAGACTTTACAGAGATGGCAAGACCAGAAGATCGTGCTCTTTCTTCTGCTCTCCCAAAGGCTATAGTCAATCCGAGTACTGAAGAAAGCTCGTCACTGGAGCTAGGAGCATTGGATCTATTCTATTCGAAACTTCAATTTGGAGATGAAGCCGATCAATCTGCAAGAGCTGATGTGGATGCCTCACCTCCTCAAAAGAGTCAAGCCGTCTCCCCTGAGACAGAGCCAAAAGAAGAAGGTCGTGCGACATCGCAAGAAAAACTTGTTGTAAAGAAGATTGACATACGGCAGGCACGAGGACTTCGGTATAGCTTTGTTCGCGAAACAGATCAAGGAGAAGTAGAAGTAGCGGAAAGCCAACACATTACTGAAAGCTGGAGAGACGTTCGACTAGCCATTGAACCCAATGAGGAGGGTTACCTGTATGTACTGGCCCCGATTGGGATGGGTAAATGGCAGGTGCTGCAACAGGTGACAGATTCTGATCGCAAACAGGATGTCGAGAATTCCACAATCAAACCATTCGAGACAGTACAATTTCGCCTTGGGGTCTTTACGAATGTTCTAGGGAAATTGGTTATTTCATCGTTGACGGTCGTATTCTCGCATATGCCAGTAGAGAATCTTGGCCAACTTGTTGAACGGATATCAAACACACAGGATCTGACAATTGAGCAAACCGAAGATTCCGTCTATGCCGTTCAATCCGAACGAGGTTCGAATGCGCCGCTCCTTCTCATTGTTCCTCTGGGGGAATCAGGGACTGCGAGAAGCTATGGTTCTGGTGATTCACAGGAAAGTTTAGGACAATTTTTTGATAGTGCGATGGGTGGTGTAGGTTTTCCTCGGTAAGGCGCGACCTCATGGATATTTCAAGAGTCATGAACGGGACAGCACCCCGGAATTCAGAAGAGATCGTTGTTCAATCGAAAACATCTGCTTGACTAGTCATAGCCCTTTCCCAACCCTGATGGCAGTGCTCATATTCTACATTGCTTCATTAAGAGAACTGCAGTTGCTCGTTATTTGTCCTACACGATTAGTCACCTGCATTTTTATTTAAACCTGAAGTTCATTCGGAGTCCATCTCACATCAGAAGGGAAAAATAAGGAGGCTGCTTTTCACATCAGGCTGTCGGAGGACACCTGCGTGTTTGGGAATTTCTGAGACCTTCTGCATCAGTTCTTAAGAAAAGGTCAGGTGTGGGCTTTGTCTCTCTTATCTAGATCAAGGAACCTCTCCGGTCTCGACCCCCGTCGTTTCGGTGAAAGGATTAAGAGACTAGTGCCATCTCCTCCTATGGAGCGGCATGGGGCCGCAGTCGTTGTCACAAATGGAGGAGAATTATGGACAGCAAAAGTGGAGGTAAAAGATTTCTAGGCTGGGCTGTGTGTGGGAGTGTAATTGTAGTATTAGGGCTGTTTTCTGGGAATCTCTGGGGATTCCTATCCAGTCAGGTGCCCATTGAGCCGGCGAGGTCTGAATGGGTGGGGGACGCATCGGGAGCGTTGGTTGGATTAGGGGATGATAGAAAGCCGGTTCAATCGTTTCCGTTGAAACATACCGATGTGTCCATTCAGATCAGTGGGTCATTGGCGCGGACTCAGGTGACCCAGCAGTTTGAAAATCCCTATCCCGACAAGATTGAAGCCGTTTACACTTTTCCGTTGCCACAGACCGCCGCGGTTGATGAGATGACGCTGACAGTCGGTGAGCGCGTCGTGAAAGGTAAAATCAAGAAGCGTGAAGAGGCGCGAGCGATCTATGAAGCGGCCAAACGACGGGGGAATGTAGCAGGCCTGTTGGATCAAGAACGCCCAAACATTTTTACGCAGGCTGTGGCCAATATTCTCCCAGGAGAGCAAATAGAAATCACGATCAGTTATGTCGAGATCCTCAGGTATGACAATGGTGCCTATTCCGTGGTATTTCCGATCGTGGTTGGGCCGCGGTATATCCCTGGGCAACCAATCATCGGCGAATCGGCTCCGCAACCATTAGGAGGCGGATGGGCTTATGATACGGATGAGGTGCCTGACGCCTCACATATCACTCCGCCTGTTCTGAAACCAGGCACACGTTCAGGGCATGACCTTTCACTGTCCGTGGAGATTGATGCGGGGGTGCCGATTCGCCATGTTCAATCAACCACCCACAAGATTGCGGTCACCAATTCGAACGATTCTCGGGCCGAGGTGCATCTTCAAGAAAAAGCTACGATTCCTAATAAAGATTTTATCCTGACCTATGCCGTAGCCGGAGAAGATATTCGTGACGCGATTTTGACGCATCGGAATGGCAAAGAGGGGTTCTTTACGCTCCTCTTGCAACCACCAGCTCGCGTCAAGACGGATGCCGTCACTCCGAAGGAACTCGCCTTTGTCTTGGACACCTCAGGGTCCATGGCAGGATTTCCACTTGATAAAGCGAAGGAGACGATGCGTTTAGCTATCGATGGCCTCAACTCAAGGGATACGTTTAATCTCATCACTTTTGCGGGGGACACGCGAATCTTGTTTTCCGAACCTGTTCCCGCCACGCCAGCGAATGTGCGCAAGGCACAACGGTTTTTGGAGTCCCGAAGAGGTGGAGGCGGCACGGAAATGATGAAAGCCATTCGGGCAGCGCTGGATCCTTCTGATTCCCATGAGCACGTGCGCATCGTGTGCTTTATGACCGATGGGTTTATCGGGAATGATATGGCGATTGTCGGAGAAATCCAAAAACACCCCAACGCACGAGTCTTTGCCTTTGGTATTGGCTCCAGTGTCAATCGTTTTCTACTAGATAAAATGGCAGAGCATGGCCGCGGTGAAGTGGAATATGTGGGATTGCAAGATGACGGATCAGCAGCGGCCCGTCGGTTTCATGAACGCGTACAACATCCCTTGTTAGTGGACATTTCCGTGGACTGGGATGGCCTGGATGTATCTGAAGTCTACCCCAAGCGATTGCCTGATTTGTTTAGCGCCAAACCACTACTTATCACGGGGCGGTACGACACTCCGGGTACCGGCACCGTACGACTGCGTGGCAAAGTGGCAGGACGTTCAGTAGTGCGAAAAATCGAGGTGGAGTTTCCAGGGTTTGAACCGAAGCATGATGTCTTAGCAACCCTGTGGGCCCGCACGAAGATTGCCGATTTGATGGCACAAAATTACAATGGGATTCAGCAAGGAAATCCCAAGCCAACTATTCGAACAGCGATCACACAATTAGGATTGGATTATCGGCTTATGACTCAATTTACCTCCTTTGTGGCTGTGGAAGAACTCATCATTACGGAAGGCGGACAACCACGCCGCATAGATGTGCCGATAGAAATCCCTGATGGAGTGAGCTATGAGGGAGTTTTTGGCCGTGATCAAGAAGTAGTGGGCTTCAGAAATCGTGCGATGAGACCTGCGGCCAATATGAGCAAGAGTTTGCTCGGTGGTGTCTTTGCGCAGGAAGATTACCATGCAGCATCGGTTATGGTGGATAAGCTCGAGGAAGATCGTTCCAGTGGAGGCCTGAACGAACTGAAGTCAAAATTGGATTCCTTTCTGCAGGCAATGCTCAACAAAAAGAAAGAAGGGAAGGACTACACCCCTGATGAGTCGGTAAGACTTCAAGATGGAAAAGTAATGGTACAGGTTTGGCTGGCAGATACGAAAGAAAAAACCTTGTCTCAACTCAAGAAACTGGGTTTCAGGTCCGTCGCGCAACCCAAATCAGGACACTTAGTAATTGGATATATTGCGGTGGAACAAATAGAAGCTCTAGCCAAGTTAGGGATTGTTCGCTATGTGACTCTGCAACCTGCGGTAGCATAGCGGTATGGTTTGGTCCTCTCAAGCGGCTCGGGTGTTCACCCGAGCCGCCTTTCTTTAATGTCTCTTTATTGTCGGTTCTGCAAGCTCTTAGCAGAAATTCATCCAGGTTTCATCATTATCCTATTCAATAACAACAGTTCGTCTTTCTATGCCTGTGGGGAACTTAATCTCCGGCGATAAATGAGGACAGTCCTATTACGAATTTCGCACCATACATTTGCTCGTGGCTACTATGAGTGACTTGCCTGCCACCCAACCTTTGAAAAAACTTCCCGTCTGGGCGATGTTTCGGGAAGCTTTTGGTTTTGCGTGGGGCCATCGTGGTGAACTGTGGAGTTGGATCCTTATTGGTGCGTTATTGGCTGGGTTAGTAGATTTGGTCAATTTGATTGAATATGGGGAAGAAAATGATGCCCTAGCAGGATTTCCGTATTTCGCAATCATATTCTTAACTCCAATCCCGAGCCTATTAGTTTTTGCCTTGTTAGCCGTTTACTGCCATCGCACTTTCCTTCTTAATCATTTCGAGGAGAGCAGACAAATCCAATTTTTCTTTACTGGAAGAGAACGGAAGTTTTTTGCTTGGATTTTTGGAATTCCTTTTTTGATTGTTGTAGTGATTTTTCCTGCGATTTTTGTTGTGGGTATTATTTTCTATGGCCTTAGTGAGGGGCATTTAGAGATTTTTTTGAAAAACGACTTTGTTATGGGCCTAGTTTTTTATGGGGGCTTCCTTCTCCCCTTTTACTACATTTTTGGCCGATGGAGTCTGGTGTTTCCGGCCATTGCGATTGATCAGGAACCAAAATTGGGTTGGTCTTGGAATCAGACAAGGGAAAATGGGTGGCGTCTATTTGTTTTGGTGGGATTTCTTCCACTGACAGTGGGGAATCTCTGGTATCTGCTAGAGTTTACTATATTGTCTGAAACTCCTATGCTTAGTTCTTCCCTTGCTTCCTTTACGTTGTTTCTCTTTACTCCAGTTGAAGTTGCGGTAATATCCATTGCCTTCCGCGAACTGACCAATTGGACTCCAACTTCTCCGTCCTCTGAATCTCTCTAATTTGTATCCTTGATTTTTAAAAGATAGATGCCCTCTGCAAACTAGGGATGTGACGGATAAGAGGAATAGGACATGCGTCCCGGTTTGAGGAGACTAATTGTTAAAACGGTTCTTGGCCGGCGCGGAGTTTGGTGAGAGATTCTTTGACGAAGGCCAAGTCCTTGCTGCCTGGTTCCATGTTCTGAGCGGCGAGCGACCAGGCGGCATCGGTTTCTTGTTTCCGGTCCAAATACCACAATGCGATACCGCGATACCAATTCACGGCGGGTTGATTGGGCAAATCCGTTAGCACGTGGTCAAAATGCTCAAGGGCTTCCTGGAAAATCTTGGGATCGTCAATTTTTCTATTATCGATCAATAACACGCCGTAGTTGTAGCGGGCTTCGTGTTGTTCAGGGTCCAGTTCCAAGACTTTCGCCCATGCGTTCTGCGCGTCTGTTGCTCTTCCTAAGGCTTGATAGGACCGTCCAGCCATAATCTGACCTTGCAAGTCATCCGGATTCTCCTTTAGGCGTTTCTCCAGTTTGGCGACCATTTCCATGGGGTTGGGGCCACCCCCCATCTGGGCTTCCACTGCCATGAGTTTTTGTGCGGCCTGAATCTGGATAAAGCTATAGATGCCGATTGAAGCCAGGAGCACCACCAAGCCTGACGCCATGGTGGGCACCCAGTTCTTCCTCTGCGGGACAACGACCTGAGCCTGGCTGCTTTTGTCTTCTCCCAGTTCCCTCAAGCGGTCCAGGCGATCGAGCACCTGTAATAACCGGCGTTCATCGGTAGCTTTCAACCGTTCGTAATCTGCGGCTTCCATGCGGCCTTGGGCATGTTCCATCTCTAATTCCTGTAACGATTGAATCAGAACGCCGCGTTCGACCTGAAGGTCGGCGTAGTCTTGTGTGTCGTTGTCGTCTAGCCCAAACGTCATCGGCGATGGGTCCCTCCGCCAGAACGGAAGTGTGAGTGCGATGATGACAATGCCCAGAATGATCAGAAAGGGAATAAGAAATGCTACGAGTGGCGGCATGGTACGGGACGGAAACGCTTAGGATTCAAGCTCGCGTTGAATCCGTTGACGAGCCTGGTCATCGAGAGGAGATGCTGGCGTGCTGGTTGGTGTTGGCGTACTCCGAACCCAGCCCGTGACTTCTTTGTAGAGGAGGAGCCCCCCACTAAGCAGAAGTACAAACGGCCCAACCCAAATAATCCAATTCACTCCATGTTTAGGTGGTTCCATCATGATGTAATCGCCATAGCGGCTGAGAAAATACGCGCGAATTTCTTCTTTACTGTGTCCAAGTTTCAGTCGTTCTCGAACGACGGCGCGCATTTGTTGGGCCAGAGGTGCCCCTGACTCCCAAATGTTCTCGGTTTGGCAAACGGTACAGCGCAGTGTTTTCGCAATTTCTCGTACTTGCACGTCCAGGTCTGTTTCGTCTTGAATTTCGGCCCAGGCAGGCCATGCTATTGTCACCAGTAGAAGGGAGATCACTGTCAAGCGAATGATCATGAAGATTACAACGGTTTTGAGATGGGTTGCCCTTTGAGCAACGGGGCGATGACTTGTTGGGTGATCGTCGTATACATGTAACCGGTAACCGGTCCTACGTATTTATAACGGATCGTTCCCTGTTGATCGATGACGAACGTTTCGGGCACGCCATAGACGCCATAGTCGATGGCAAGTTCTCCTTTTAGATCTCGTACATGCGAAAACGTCGTGCCGTATTCTTTGAGGTACTGTTGGGCTGCAGGAAGCTCGTCTTGGTAATTGACGCCCAACATCACGAAATTCGGATCGTCTTTGAACAATCGATGGAGTTCAAGTACGCTCTCATGTTCCACCTTGCATTCGTAACACCACGACGCCCAAAAGTTCAGCAATACGACTTTGCCGTTAAACTGGTCTAACGAAATGGTTTCACCCGTTTCGACATCCGGGCCCGAAAAGTGAGGCGCTTGCGTGCCGATGAGCACGCTGGGAATGTGTCGTGGGTTTCCCCAGAGTCCTATATACAACAACACAAACAGACCAACCAGACACAGGGCCAGTGTCGCCTGCCAACCTTTCATGATTCATCTTTCTTGCGTGGTCGGAGAATATTGAGCATGACGCCTAGTCCCATGATACCACCTCCGCCCCACACCCACAGAATCAGCGGGTTGATGACGCCACGGGCCACCGCAACGCCGTCTGCAGAGACTTCAGGCATGGTTAAGAAGATGTGCCCCATGTTGATTGCATGGATGGCGGATTCCGTGGTTGGCGTTTGCGTGGCATGATAGATGCGTTTCTGTGGACGTAGCTCCGTAATAAGTTGGTTACCTTCAAATACTTGAAAGACGCCCTCTTCGGCTTTCCAATTCCCACCTTCCACTTCATGAATGTTGGTTAATTTCATGCGGTAATCGGCAATCGCGAATTCATCCCCCACCTTCATCGACACGACTTTTTCGGTTTGATAGATGGTGGAGGCGATGATGCCGACGACTAAGACTAAGACTCCAATATGAATAACCAGACTAGAGTAGCGACGTTGATTGGCCGTAAAGGCTGTGAGGAATCCTTTGAGAATATTGCTGTGATTCCGTTGGGCATACAACTGCGAAATTTTTCCAAAATCCAGAAAAATGGCCATGCTGGCAAACGCGACGACATAGGCGCCCGCCAAGGCATATAGATTGCGAATTCCGGTAATGGCCAATAGGATGACGACGATGGTTCCCGCGAGCAGCGGCGTAGAAAAACTCTTCTTAAGATTCGCGATGGAGGCCTTTCGCCAAGGAATGTACGGCCCAATGCCCATCAGAAAAAGTAAGCCCAATGCAATGGGCATGAAGACGGCATTGTAGTACGGGGGACCAACCGTGACCTTTGCACCTTGCAGGGTTTCGATGATGAGCGGGTACAGTGTCCCGAGAAAAACCGTTGCGGCAGCGACGAGGAAAAACAAATTATTGAAGAGGAAAATGGATTCACGCGAGACCAGTGAATCCATTTCAATTTGCGACTTCAACTTTCCTGATTGCAAAATCAGGGCCCCAAAGGCGATACCGATGACCGTCCCGACGAAGATTAAGATATACAAGCCACGTTCGGGGTCGGTAGCGAAGGAGTGCACGGACGTTAGGACCCCACTGCGTACTAGAAAGGTTCCAATCAGTGAGAGCGAAAACGTGACAATAATGAGAAACAGATTCCAGACTTTAAACATCTTTCGTTTTTCCTGGACCAGTACTGAATGCAAATAGGCTGTACCTACCAGCCAAGGCATGAACGATGCATTTTCCACGGGGTCCCAACCCCAGTAGCCGCCCCAGCCCAGTTCGTAGTAGGCCCAGTAGCCACCCAGCAGGATGCCGGTCGTCAAGCTCATCCAGGCAAATGTCGTCCAGCGTTGTGTGACCTTGATCCATTCTTCGCCAAGCCGACCTGAGAAGAGTGCAGCCATGGCAAATGAAAAGGGAATTGAAAACCCCACATAGCCCATGTAGAGCATTGGCGGATGCATGACCATCGCGGGGTCTTGTAACAACGGATTGAGATCTTTGCCATCGGTTGGGACGGGAAGCAGCCGCTCAAACGGACTAGACAGAAACACGATGAGACAGAGAAAGCCAAAGATAACCGCACATTCTACGCCGATCAGATACGGCATGATGGCTGGCTGGGTTCGCCAATGGAGCCACACCGCCAAGGTACTAAAAACTGCCAGAATGAAGACCCAGAGCAGCAGGGAGCCTTCATGCCCACCCCACACAGCTGCCACGGTGTAGAAAAATGGGAGTTTGGAATTGGAATTATTGGCGACGTAAAGGACTGAAAAATCTCGAATGATAAAGGAATAGACCAGCGACAAGAGGCCGATAGTGAGAAGGGCAAAGATCAACGTGATGGCCATGCGCCCGGAACGGGCCCAGTCAGGGTTGCGAGTTTTGAGAGCGAGGGCCGCACTCGTTATCCCAAAGACTGACAAGACTAAGGCGACGATGACCGAAAAGTGTCCTATCTCGATAATCATGGAGAACTGAAGCAGACCTTAGGGCGAGAGAGTCTTCATGAAATCTTTTTTGGGGAGTTCCACACCGGCCCGTTTGAGCTCCATTGGCATGTAGTCTTCAGAATGTTTGGCCATGATCATGGTGGAATGAAACATCTGTCCGTTTTTCCAACGGCCTTCGACGACAGCTCCTTGACCTTCTTTGAAGAGATCGGGTGGGATGCCCTGAAAGGCGACGGGGATCGTATTGGCGCCATCAGTGAGTTCAAACGTGAGACCCACGGGTTCCGCTTGAGTTTTTAGGCTTCCTTTGACGACCATACCGCCAACCCGCACTTTTTTAGTGTAGGCTTCAGGCGTAAAGGCCTTGACTTCGGATGGCGTCACAAAATACACGATATTCTCTCCAAAATTGCCAAAAGCCAAGTAGCCAAGGGCTCCAGCCACAAGGACAATACTTACAAGAATGGCGACTTTTCTATTCGTTGTGGCCAAGGGGTGTAACCTCTGGTTCGTACAGTTTTTCGTCTTTGATCTCTTTAAATAAAACCATGACTCTTTGGCTCATGGCAAATGTGGCCCAAGCGAGTGTGATGATGGTAATCACATACGCGGCAGCCACAAACGCGAAATTGTTAATCAAAGCCGTGTCTTTGGCGTGAAAGGTTTTCATGGCTGGGTCCCAGTGGCCAATCAAGACCAGAGTTTTCAGCTCACGAATATTCTCTAACGGTGGACCGTCATAGACGACGGGCAGGGTGGTTGCCCCATCCACTAATTCAAAGGTGGCCTTTCCTTGTTCAACGTCTCCCGACAATGTGCCGCTTTTGACCATTCCTTGCACGCGGATCGTTTTCTGGTTCGCGGGACTGCTCAAAACGGTGGCGGGTGAGACTGTTGACAGATCGCGTTGGTATTGATGATAGGCCATGATGGCGAGGAAACATATCCCGGCCGCCATGATGGCCCAGCGTGTATAAAATCCAGTCATTGAGCAGCTTGAGAAAAATGGGTCTGACTCAGCAGGCGGCCTTTTTTGGCATGGAGAAGGTCAGTTAAATAGAGGCTTTGGGTACGGACCATAACCATATAGGCAAAGAGGAGCCAGGCCCCTAAGCTCATTAATGTTAAAGGAGCGAGAATATCATCTGAAATCGCGACGCCTCTGGTAGAAAATGACATAGGTTGATGAAGCGTCCGCCACCATTCCACTGAAAATTTGATGATTGGAAGATCAATTCCCCCGATAATAGCCAATATGGCCGCATACCGACCACCTCGTTCTCGATCATCCACTAACTTTCTAAGCATGAGATAGCCACCTAAAATAAGTAGTAGGACACTAAACGAGACAAGACGCGGATCCCAGGTCCACCACGTATTCCAGGTGGGTTTAGCCCAGATCGATCCAGTAATCAGTGCTAAAGCCGTGAACAAGGCACATATGCTAGCGGAAGCCTGGCACATATTGTCGACCAGCGGATCTCGTTTCCACAGATACCAAATACTTCCGAAAAATAGGACAGAATAGGCTAAGGTGCTGGTATGGGCCAGTGGCACATGGACGTACATGATTCGGACCAATTCCCCTTGGTAATAGTCAGGTGGCGAGGCAAACAGGCCCATATACAGACCTCCAAAAATGCAGAGAGCCGCCGCTCCGCCGAACCAGCCTTTAAACCGTTGAATGAAACGGATGAAACGATTGAGCATTTCCTGTATTGTAAACGGACGTCAAGAAGGAGGAAAGGGCCGAAAGACCCATACTTATGAGGGGTTGGTTGATCATGGAGAAAAATCGCACACCAATGTTGTGTCAGAGAGGTTGTGGGAGAAATAGCGAAATCTCGTGCGGAGCAATTTTTTCGACGAATAAATTATGAATAGACCGAGAGTATCTTTCTACCCGTGAGGAGCACAATCATGACTGCGATACCGGCACAATCTATTGAACAGTTTATGCAGCGAGATTTCCAGGTTATCAGCGAGACGGCCACCGCCGGTGGGGCGGCTGATCAGATGACCGAACAACGCATAGGCTGTCTAGTCGTTCAAGAGGATGCCACTAGTACAGAGAATCAGCAAATTCTTGGACTCGTTTCCGAGACCGATTTGGTCAGGAAGGTGATGGCAGCAGATCCGTTTGATCCGGACGTTCAAGTTCGGGAATGTATGGAAAAAACCCTGCATACGATTCCCATCAACCGGTCAATGCTTGATGCGAGTCACTTCATGGAGAAACATGGCGTGCGACATCTCTGTGTGTCTGATGGCAATGAGATTGTCGGACTCATCTCCATTCGTGATCTGGTACGGTTTTTTGTTTATGCGGAATCGGGTCCCATTCGAGAGCTGGACAATGTATATCGTCCCCTCAGCGTGCTTATGCAAACGAAGATTGAAACGATTGGGACTGACGATACTACTCAACAAGCTGCGCAACGTATGGAGCAAAAACATATTGGTGCGTTGTTGGTACAACAGGAAGGCGAGATGCAGGGGATCATCACGGAACGTGACTTAATTCAAAAAATCTTGCCGAAAGAGAAAGATCCGGCCGATGTGCAGGTTGGAAAAGTCATGAACAAGCCATTAATTGATATTGATATCAACCGGACCGTTCTCGATGCCAGTGATCTGATGGCCGAAAAATGGATTCGGCATCTACCTGTGACGGACAATGGGGTTATTGTCGGCATTCTTTCGGTTCGCGATCTCATCCGGATGATTGCTGTTCGCGATCGTCCTCGCTTCCTCCGCCAAAAATGAAACCAGTTTTTGGTTGAGTCACCAGCAAACCCATCATTTGCCGTGAGATTCTAGCTGTCTAGTATAAACTCAAAAAGCCAAAACGAGGCGACAGTGAAGATGATGTCGAAAATAACGAGGAGCTGCAGCCATTGAGAATAGAAGGCATAGGGATCACCGTTGAGGGTGCTGCGGGTGGCTTCCACGGCGGCGATCATGACGGGGACAGCTAAGGGCAGCAATAGTACAGGGAGCATAACCTCCCGAGCACGAATTTGCACGGTGAGGGCCGAAAAAATGGTGCCGACCGCAGAGAGGCCTAAAGTGGCCAGGACAAAGACGAGGAACAGCATGCCAATGGCGTCTACGACCTCCAAATTGAAAAAGATGATAAATAAGGGGAATAACAGAATCTCGACAGCCAGCATGAACAAGAAATTGGCGATGACTTTGCCTAGGTAAATGGCGCCTTTTGGCACCGGGCTCATTTGAAGGGATTCGAGGCAATCGTTTTGCAATTCAGAGGTGAATGATTTGCCGATGCCGATAATGCCCGTGAACGTAAAGGCTACCCAAATGATTCCGGCGATGAGTTGGCGCGCTGCATCCTGATCCATCGCAAAACTGAAGCTAAAGACCAGAATGACGATGAGTGCAAAAAACAACATGGACGAGATGGTCTCGCGGGTTCGCCATTCACTGACGAGGTCTTTCCAGACGATCCAATGAATCGTGTTAAGAAAGGACATGGGCTTGTAGTTGTTCGGGAGAGAATCGTTGAAGCCGCCCACTTTGAAGCATGCCGCCTTCTGTGGCAATCTGTGCGGCTTTGTGCCGATCATGCGTGGTCATGATGACAACCCCACCTCGTGTCATCGTATCCTGGACTAATTGATTCGTTATGGCTACGCCACCGTCGTCCAATGCGTTATAAGGCTCATCAAGCAAAAGAAATCGTGGTTGAGCTAAGAAAGCTTTCGCCAATGTGAGCCGCTTTTTCATACCCGCAGAAAATTGTCGTATTTTCAGATTGCTAAACGCTCCAAGACCGGTTTGATCGAGCGTGCGCTTCAATTGGGAAGGACCGGAAGCCTGGCCTCTCAAAGCTAGTGCGAATTGCAAGTTTTCCATGGCACTCAACTCGTTATAGAGATGCGAACTATGAGCCAGGAACACGAGGTTCGCTCGGACTTCATCCTTTTGAGCCACGCCGTCTTGTCCGAAAATGGTAAACTGTCCATGAGATGGCGCTTGGAGTGTTGCTAGAATGCGAAGAAGCGTGGTTTTCCCGGCGCCGTTGGGGCCAAAAAGGGTAAAACAGGCTCCAGGGGCCAGCTCAAACGAGAGGTCTTCAAATATACGATAGAACCCGTACGCTTTGGAGAGTCCCGTGACCTGTATGGCGCTCATAGGGGAATGGAGGTGGGCATGCGGATGTTGAGATGGTAGTCTACGGATTGGATGAGATCTTGTCTAGAAGATCATCAAAGAGGAACACATGACACCTGATTCGTTAATGGAGTTTTGGCATTGTCCTGGCTGATCATGTTCACGAGCATTCAATTGCGGACGTGTGAGTGACGATAAAAATAGTTGGATTCTTATGATGAGCCAACAGGCGAGGTTTAGCAAGTTGGTTCTGTAGGCATGGTTCCCAAGGGCTTTTTCATTATGAAAATGCTGAATTGGGGTATATTTCTGGTGATTGCAGTCCAATGGGGCTGTGATTCTGGATATTCTGAGTCCCCGCTATCTGATCGACAATCTGCGCAAGAGGTGGCGTATAGCCGCCCAGCTATCAATACGCCAGCCCCTCCGTTTCGTCTCATTGACCTGGAAGGCGCGGCGCATTCTTTGACTGATTACCGTGGGAAAGTCGTGTTTTTGAATTTTTGGGCGACCTGGTGTGGTCCCTGCAAAGTCGAAATGCCGGCGATGGAAGCCCTCTATCAGACCTTTCGTTCGCAGGGGCTCGAAATTTTGGCGGTCTCGGTAGATCAACAGGGAGCAGCCATTACCAGGCCATTTAAGGAAGCCATGGGGTTGAGTTTCCCAATACTGCATGATTCAGACTATCAAGTTGGCCTTCAATATGGGGCCCGCACGTTGCCCATGACTTATGTGATTGATCGAAATGGCATTATCAGGCAACGGGTATTTGGAGCGCGTGACTGGAATAGTTCTGAGGCGAGAATATTGATGCACAGGTTGTTGGCAGAGCCCTATCAGGCGCCTTCTGAAACGATGTGATTTATGAATTCGATTGGGCAAGTTTCCTTGTTTGCCGCGTTTAGTGCTGGGCTGCTGTCGTTCATCTCGCCTTGTGTGCTTCCGCTGGTCCCATCCTACATGTCGTACATTACGGGTTTGTCTATAGAGAATCTTGCCAAAAAACAGGAACGTGAACGGTTTAAGTCTGCCATCATCTTGAATGCGCTCCTATTTATCGCAGGCTTTTCGACGGTGTTCATTGCCTTTGGGGCATCGGCCAGCTTTATTGGTCAGGTGTTATATGAATATCAGGACATTATTCGGAAAGTCGGTGGTGTTCTGATCATCATTTTTGGACTTTACTTGCTGGGAGTATTAAAGCTGAATTTTCTGATGACAGAACGGCGTCTGCATTTCGAATCACGTCCAGTTGGCTATGTCGGGTCTTTTTTGATTGGAACGGCCTTTGCCGCTGGTTGGACGCCTTGCGTGGGTCCTGTGCTGGGAACAATCTTGGCCTATGCTAGTACGACAGAGTCCATGTCTAGTGGGGTCATGTTGCTTTCCGCCTACTCCTTTGGATTAGGCCTTCCATTCTTCTTGACGGCCTTCGGAATGGATACGTTTCTGAGTTACTTTAAGAGCGTACGTTCTTATCTGGGTGGAGTCTCCGTTATTAGTGGAATATTGTTAATCATTGTTGGGGTTATGATTTTTACAGATTCTGTGAGTCTATTTACGAGTTTCTTGGAACGTAATGGCATTGGTTGGTACATCGGGCAATAGCAATTATTTCGATCTCTAGGAGCAGACATTACCACCCAGGCTCCGTTAATTCGAGTCTGACCCTTATTGATTGCGCGGATCATCAATGTGATTGAGATTGTACGTCGTACGTTAGCACCATTCACCGGTTTGGCAGGTATTGGTGTGATGCGCTGAAGAGGTGGAGGGTGTCGCTACTTGATGCGGTAGAGTTGAACTGGATTCACACCAGCTTCCAATAGCACACGACATGGCCATAGGTTGTGTCGTATGTAAGCCTGAGTCCGTGGTCGGTTCAGCCATGGTCTCCGGAAGGGCACCGGCATTGGCAATATAGGTTCTAGCAGAGTCAGCCGGAGTCGTGCTTTCCGGGAAAGAAACAGTTTTCAGAGTTTCTGGCTTTTTTAAGGCGTTTGGTGGAAGTGCCGCTAGTAGGGTGGGGTGTTCGTCATGGAGCGAGGCTAAGAGCGATTGGGCCGATGAGTAATAGGGGCTGTCAGGGTGTCGGTTAATCAGGGTTACCAACCATTCCTGACTCCATTCATGTATTCCTAAATCCTGATAGGTTTTTGCCAGGTGAAACATGGCTTCACCTGTCGTCTGTAATTCAGGGAATTCGTTGATGATTTTTTCGTATCGATGGGCAGCAGCTAGATACGAGCCTCGCTGAAAATAAAATTCTCCGACCATGAGATGCCGTTGCACCAACTGCTCTTTACAGGTCAGAATAGTTTGTTTGGCTTCGGTTTCGTATCGACTGCCGGGAAATTCTTTCAAGAGTTTTTCGAATCCTGTTATGGCATTCTTTAAGGGTTCGGGGTCCCGGTCGACTGTTCGAAATTGTTGGTAATGGCTCACACCGATCTTGTATTGCGCGTAGGGTGCAAGAATATGGTTTCGATGGAGGTCAAGAAAGTGTTTGTATTCCACAATGGCTTCTGCATAAGATTCTTTCTCGAAAAATGATTCGGCCCGTTTCATGATCACATTAGGGTCATAGCTCATCTCGATGGAATCACCCACAAAAATTTGTTCATCGGTGGTGGAAAGGTCAGGAGAGGTATTGGGAGCCGAATCTGGTGTCGATGAACATCCGCTTAATAATAAGAAAAGTCCCAGTGTCAGCAACCCTGGAATGTATTTAGCGGGCATCACTTTTTGTATAGAAGGCATGTTCGGGAACGACAATACTTGCTGAATGCACCAAGGGACGATCAATTTTCATATTTGTTATACAAGATTCGGACCAGTAGTGCAAAGTCTTAAATTTGAGAAATTTGCATCATTTGACTAGTCAAAGATAGTCTCATCTTTGCAACATGCATGTCAGAATACTCCAAGTATCATCAGGTATCTCAGCGAAACAAGTGGGTTGGGCACGGCTATGAACCAACCATTTTCTAGAATTATTGGGACTGGCGCAGTCGTTCCTGCTCAATGTGTTGAGAATAATGAGATTGCCGAACAGTTGGGTATGGATCCCACATATATTTTCCGAGTGTCCGGAATTCAACGGCGATATTGGGTGCAATCTCTTGAAGATTGTTCGTTATTGGCTGAACAGGCGTCGCGCAAGGCATTGGATCTCGCTGGCCTAGACTCTCGCGATCTGGATGCCATTATTGTGTCCACGACTTCACCCGATAAGATCTTTCCCTCAACTGGCTGTTTATTGCAGGCACGGCTTGGAATTTCTGGTATTCCGGCGTTTGATTGTTCGGCTTCGTGTTCGGGATTTCTGTATGGCCTCTCGATGGCCGACAGTTTTCTACGTGCTGGGCAGTTCGCGCGGTGTTTAGTCATCGCTTCAGAAGTCAAATCACGAACGTTAGATAAACATGATCCTAGTACTGCGATCTTATTTGGAGACGGAGCTGGAGCGGCAATTGTGGAGCGATCCACGGACCCCGATAGAGGCATTTGCAGCATTCGTGTACATGCTGATGGACAGCATCATGGGCTGGTAAGCGTGGCTGGAGGGGGCTCGCGCCAACCGCTATCTCCGGACGTGTTAAACAACGGCGCACACAATTTACGTCTTCAAGGGGCAAAATTGTTTCGGATTGCGACTCGACAATTACGCAAAGCCATCTTGGAACATTTGGCCGATGAAAAATGGGATCTCGCAGATGTTGACGAGGTGATTTTTCATCAAGCCAATGCCCGGATGATTTCCCATTTGTGCCAAAAGCTTAATATTCCTTTAGATCGATGTACCATGATTATGGAAAATGTGGGCAATACGTCGTCAGCATCTTTGCCCATGGCCTTGGATTATGCTAATCGCCAGGGGCGCTTGGTGCCAGGAGCCCAAATCTTGCTTGGAGCTTTCGGAGGCGGCTTGACCTGGGGTACGGCGTTGCTTCGCTGGGGATAGTTTTGTGATTGAAAATTTTCATGAGGCCTGAAAGTCGTATGACGACTCCGGCATGTGGCATAAAGATTAGAACGATAGATCGCCTGTTCTTCTCATGCTAATATAGTTGGTAGTGTCACCATATTCATGAAAGGAGTCTAAGCCTTGAAAATATATCTTGCAAACCCGAGAGGTTTCTGCGCGGGTGTTGATCGGGCAATAGAAATCGTCGACTTGTCCCTAAAAACCTACGGCGCACCGATCTATGTGCGCCACGAGATCGTGCATAGTCGACATGTGGTTGAAGCTCTTCGTGGAAAGGGCGCGATCTTTGTGGAAGAACTTAATGAAGTGCCAGATGGCGCCATCGTTATCTTTAGTGCCCATGGAGTAGCTAAATCAGTGTGGGAAGACTCGAAACGACGAAAATTGAAGGTCATTGATGCCACCTGCCCGCTCGTGATTAAAGTGCATAATGAAGTCAATCGTGATTATCGGAATGCTTACGAGCTTATCCTGATTGGGCATGCAGGGCATCCTGAAGTTGTGGGGACACTTGGCCAGGTCCCGGATAAGTTTCATTTGGTTTCGTCTGTTGAAGATGTCGAGACCCTAACGGTAGAAAATCCGATCCACTTATCATATGTTACACAAACCACATTGAGCGTTGATGAATGTCGAGATATTGTCGAAGCGCTTCACCGAAGGTTTCCGGGGATTAAAGGCCCACACCAAGAAGATATTTGTTATGCCACACAAAATCGGCAAAATGCGGTCAAAGAACTATCTCGGCATGTAGATGTTATTCTCGTCATTGGATCACCGAACAGTTCCAATTCGAATCGACTGCGGGAATTGGGTGAACGCTGTGGCATCACCTCCTATTTGATTGATTCTTACCAAGATATTCAAATTTCTTGGTTAGAAGGGGTGAACGCTGTGGGTATTGCCGCTGGGGCATCAGCGCCAGAAGTGCTGGTTTCCCAAGTCATCAAATTTTTAAAAGAGCAAGGGGCCGAAGGAGTAGAAGAGTTAACTGTCGTCGAAGAAGACGTGGAATTTCTCCTTCCAAAGGAACTCTTGCTAGCTCAAAAATCTTCATAAGATAGGTGTGTTAGTTGACCAGGTGAGAAAAGTAGCGACACCTCTATTCTTTTCTAAAAACTTCCTACCTTTTCCTCGCTCAAGGCGACGGCGGATGTGCAGTCAACGCCAAACTCCACCAAAACTTAGATATTGCCAAGATGTAGAATATCTGTATGATTGAAGGCACTACATTTTGTATTAATTTTTGATTTTTCTGGCTTTTGTGTGCTACAGACTAAGCCGGTTTTCTAGTATGATTGATACCTAAGTATTCATCAACACTGTGGAGGAGCTATGCAGTTACGGACCCTGGTCGTGAACGGATTTAAGTCGTTTGCTGAGACGAAAATCGATTTTCCTGAAGGGATAACGGCCGTCGTGGGTCCGAATGGTACAGGGAAAAGTAATATCGTCGATGCCATTTTATGGGCCATGGGTGAACAAAGTGTCAAGAGTTTACGAAGCGAGCGGATGGAAGATGTGATTTTTAATGGAACAGAGCAACGCAAACCTATGGGCATGGTGGAAGCCTCGCTCATTTTTTCAGACG
This sequence comes from Nitrospirales bacterium, assembly GCA_965223765.1. GTDB lineage: Bacteria > Nitrospirota > Nitrospiria > Nitrospirales > UBA8639 > Nitrospira_E. The sequence goes on along the minus strand of OZ245016.1, from coordinate 3,766,236 downwards.
TGAGCCCCCAAGAGCTTGAGCCTGTGTCAGCGTTAGTGGAAGGGTTGGAACAGTCCACGGACGTGATGATCACTCGCCGACTCTATCGTGATGGTGACAGCGAGTATTATTTCAACAAGATCTCCTGTCGCCTCAAAGATATTCGTGGATTTCTCTGGAATGCCCGTGCTGGTGCTCGCGGGCAATCGGTGATTGAACAAGGCAATATCGAGCAATTATTGAATGCTTCACCACAAGAGCGGCGTGAGTTTATCGAGGGAACAGCAGGCATCATTCGCTATAAAAAACAAAAGGCTGAAGCGCTTCGAAAATTGCAGAGTACGGAAAATAATCTCTTGCGGGTCCGAGATATTTTGGCAGAGGTGCGGCAGCAGCTTCGAGTCTTGACGCGGCAAGCCAAACAAGCAGAAGAATATCAAACCTTGCTACAGGAAGCCCGGGATCTGGAAGTGCGTTTGCTCACCGACGATTTTCACCGGTTTTTTGGCGAACAATGTTCGGTGGAAAAGGAATTACAGGAATCCGAAAACCAGGAGACCGTTTGTGTAGCTGAAGAAGTACGTTTCGTGACTGAACAGCAACAGGTTCAGCTCGAATTGACGGCCGTTGGTGAAGCTCTTCGACATGCCCAGCATGAATTTCGAGAGATTGAACAGCAGATGTCACAAGCATTGACCGACATTCAAATTGAACACAATCGCCTGCAGCAATATGAAGAACAACATGATCAGGTGATGGAAGAACGCTCTCGTCTGGATGCGCATGCTCGGGATGCCGTAACGATACTGGAAGCACTACGGGAACGTATGGCACAGGTTCGCTGTGAGCTTGAGATTCTTACCACGTCTTTGGCGGAAGGTGAAGAGAGTATGGAGGCGCTAACCGCGCGTCGTCGAGATACTGAAGAGGACGTCGACCGGGGGCGCGCAACCATGCTGGCCCTGGCTGTGGAAAAAACGAATCTTGAAAATCGTTTGCAGAGTCTCATTGAAGGACAGAATACGGGCGTTCGTCGTGTGGAGCGTTTAGAGGATGAACTGACACAATCACAAGTTGCTCAGACCTTGCTCCAGGGAGAACAGAAAACGCTTCAGGAACAATGGGGGATGTTAGATGAGCAACTTGCACATTTGCGGGCGAACCAAGAACAACTGGAGATTCGTTTGCAGAGTTATCGCGAAACCCGAGAGGAGCTAGACCACAAAATATTGGAGCTACAAACACAGATGGCCGGAGCCGAGTCCGAGCTGAAGGCGTTGCACGGGATTCTTCGCGAAGAATTGGGCTATGGGCACGAGGGAGAAGGTGCCGAAATCCCTATTCGGGAGCGATGTGCAACAATACAAGCTGCGCTCGCGGAACGATTGGAGGTCACAGAAGAGGTTGAACAAGCCGTTGAGGCAGCTCTCGGCAAGCATTTGCAAGCGTGGGTTCTGGATTCACCAGAAGAGGTTCAAGATGCTATTGCGCAATTTCAAGAATACCAATTGGGAAAAGGCAAATTTCTTGCCTTGAAGGTCTCTCGACGCCCTGAAAGTGGTTCTCCCACTTGGTGGGCGAGGATCCAACATGAACCGGTTGTGAGAGGGTTGGCGCGATCGTTTGTGAAAGTGTCCAGTGAGTTGAAGCCAATTATGGATGCGCTGTTACAAGATACTGTGATTGTTAGCTCGCTGGAAGATGCTATGGCTTTGATGGAAAAATTCGAGTGGTTTCAAGGAAACGGTCCATGTTTTGTGACATTGAATGGAGAAATTGTATCCACGATTGGCGTGATCACTGGCGGATCAAGTAACGAAACGAGTGGTCTCTTACGACGACGACGAGAAATTCTCCACTTAGAGAAACGACGGGAATTTCTTGTTACGGAATTGGACGTTATGCAGGAGAGTCGACAGGCCGTATGCCGGGATATTGAAACTGTCTCAGCTCAAGTTGAATCCGCTGTGACAGATATACGCGAAAAAGAGATTCATGCGTTGTCTCTTCAAAAAGAAACTGTATCAAAAGAACAGGCGCTCCCCGATCTTTTGCGTCGAGTAGACAGCCTTCAACAGGAACGTGAGATGGAACAAGCTGAGGTGGTTAGGTTGAAGGCAGAGGAACTGGATGCCAAGGCGCAGCTTGTGGATTTTGAGGCTCGGCATGTAAGAGAAGAAGCGATTCTTACGCAGGCACAGAAAACACTAGGGAATCTTGATGGTGAACAAGAGGCGTTAACGCGTCGCCAGAATGACATCAAAATGAACTATCATACGTTGAAGGCTCAATGGAGTCATGAGCAGAGTAACTATGAGCGGCTCCAACAAGAAGAAGAAGATCGAAGAATTCGCCTTCAAGAAATTGACCAACAATTGGAACAGCTCTTTCTACAGAGTCGAACTAGTCAAGATAAGCGTCTCAAGAACGAAGATCTGGTTGTGGAATTGGACGGACAGAAAGAATCAAAAGAGCAGCAATTGCGTGATTTACAAAATCGACATGCAGAATTCCTTGAAGATGCTAAACGATTGGATTCGGTGATCGGACAGGCTCGAGAGGCATTGGCCAAAATTTTTAAGTCACGTGTCCCTATTGAAGCGCATTCAGCTGCAATCCGGACCAAGCTTCAAGCCGTGGAAGACACCTTGGTGGAGACCTATGATATTTCTATCAGTGATCTGAAGACTTCAGCACGTCAAGAATCGGAGAATGACACGGAACAGGATCGCGTCAATGAAATTCCGAATCGCGAGGAGTGGCGAGAGCGACTGCAACGCATTCGGAAGAAACTTGAAAGGATTGGTCCGATTAACTTAGCGGCGATTGGTGAACATGTTCAATTGGAAGAACGGTATCAATTTCTCCTGGCTCAAGAGGAAGACCTGGCTGGGTCTATCCAATCTCTTCAAGAAATTATACAGCGATTGAACCAGACGACGAATAAGTTATTCACGGAAACCTTTAAAGAATTGCAAGTAAAGTTTAATGAAGTCTTTTCGGCCCTCTTTGCGGGAGGGCGGGCGGAGTTGGTCCTCGTGGAAGAGCCGAGCGATGGTCCTGAGGATTCCACGGAAGTGCCGAACTCTCCTGTCCTGAAGGCCGAACCAGGAGTCGAGATTGTGGCGCAACCGCCTGGCAAACGGCTGAAAAATCTCAGTATGCTATCGGGTGGAGAAAAAACTATGACGGTTTTGGCACTTTTGTTTGCAAGCTTTTTGACACGACCCTCGCCGTTTTGTGTGTTAGATGAGGTGGATGCACCACTGGATGAGACTAATGTTGTACGATTTGGGCAATTTTTACGGCAGATGGCAGATCATTCACAGTTTATCGTGATTACCCATAACAAGCGGACGATGGAAGTGGCCAATTCTCTATTTGGTGTGACAATGGAAGAGCCTGGTATTTCGAAGTTGGTCTCGGTTCGTCTTCATGATTTGCAAGAAGTCGGCTGACAGGTTTTTGAGAAGCGTAGCATCCAAAGATAAAAAGAAAGCCCCTTCCGCTCTAAAACGGAAGGGGCTTTCTTTGTGAGCGAACGTAATCGTCAGAACGTTAGTTTCTCACTCCGCTCCATACTTTTTCAGGATCAATTTCTTTATCGGGATTCAGTTGCTTCGCTTTGTCGAGGAGAGCTTCAGTCGTTTCTGGAATCTCAGGGTCAGGCACACAGCAATCATCAACAGGACAAACGGCCGCGCATTGGGGTTCATCGAAGTGCCCAACACATTCGGTGCATCGTTCATAGGTAATGACGTATACGGTATCACCGTCGCCCTGACCTTCTCCGACTTTATGCCCTTGTTCTTCTGCTGCGCTTCGAGTCTCAAAAATAGCTTCATTAGGACATTCAGGCAGACATGCACCACAATTAATACATTCTTCGGTAATCAGTAATGACATATTTCCTCCTTCAGGAACGAATGAACAGTATCTTCAGGAATTTGGAGAGTCAACATTCAGCCAGAAAGATGGTCCTAATGAACTCAAACAACTCTCAACCGCGGGTAGCGACGTCGAAACTTAATTGTAGCCACTGATTTTTAAGTGAGTCAACAGGACAGAAGACCTATTGCCTAAGCCATTTGACCTGTTTCCGTTCATCAATAAATACAAAAGAGAGATGCACTCATTGCTACTGAAGCTAGGTGCCCTTGTCATCCAGCGTTTTTCAGATGTCCTAATCAATTGCAAAGATGTTTATTTGTAGGGACCTTCTCTGAACAGGTAAGATGCAGCGCCTCTTTCTGAGTCCAGCTTCATTCTTTGCTCATGACAACCACGTATTATTCCAAGCCGTCGGTTGTGTCGGCTTATGCAGCGTTGACGACTGCTGCGACCGTGTGGGGAGGGTCCGTTGTTGCCCAGAAGGTAGCGCTTGGACCATTTTCCGCCGTGGAGACCTCGGTCTTTCGTGGATTAGGTGCTTTAGTCATACTGATTCCGTTGTGGGTCTGGACAGAAGGCGGACAGCGCTTCTCGACGAAAGATTGGGGAATGTTTGGCATCTTGGGCATCGGTGTGCTTGGCAATCATTTGTTTGTGTTGTTTGGATTGAAATTCATTGGAGCAGGTGCTGCTGGCATTATCATTGGCACCAGTCCAGTCATTACGGCGTTTCTGTCTTCATTGATCCTCAAGGATATTCCGTTACGACTCATTTGGCTAGGGTGTTTGGTGTCTTTTCTTGGCGTGGTCGTTATTACAGGACGAACTGGGGTTGAAGTTATTGGTTCCAATCCGCTTCTAGGAGGTGGGCTCGTCCTGGCGGCATTAGTTTGTTGGGCTCTGTATACCATTGGGTGTCGACAAACCATGGATCGGTTCTCACCGCTTACGGTAACCTGGACGACACTAGCGGTTTCCTTGCTGTTTGAAATCCCACTGCTGGCGGTGAATCATAAAGTGCTCATAGCAGGTATCGAGACGGTTCCGCTTGGCGGTTGGATTGCCTTGGTCTATGTCATGGTTTTTGCTACGGCGCTTGGTCAGCAAGCCTGGTTGTACGGTGTAGATGGGATTGGGCCATCGCGAGCAGGAATCTTCGGCAACCTTATTCCGGTCTCAGCGCTACTGTTTTCGCTGCTTATCTTGGGTGAACCAGTTGGCGGATGGGAAATAAGTGGGATAGGATTAATCCTTCTTGGTGTTTGGCTCGTGAATCGCCGAGCTCAAGAGCACGCGAGACAAGACGAGAACATCATACGAGCGAGAGACTGAAAGGAAGTAAACCGACAATGTTGAAAGAACGCATCGAAGAGGTTACACGCGTCAATGAATCATTTTACCAGGCTTTTGAGAAGCTTGATGTGGGGTTAATGGATTCCATTTGGGCTCATCAAGAATATGTAACCTGTATTCATCCAGGTTGGAGTATTCGGGTTGGCTGGCCAGCGGTGAGAGATTCTTGGGTAGTGATTTTTAACAATACGTTTTCGATGGCGTTTGAGTTGACGGAGTTGCAGGTGCAAGTGGCGGCGGACATCGCGTGGGTGATTTGCACTGAGAATATTGCCAGCCGGGTAGGAGAGTCGCCCCAGAATAGTCGAGTCGTTGCGACGAATCTGTTTGAGCGGATCGGAGATGAATGGAAAATGATCCACCATCATGGTTCTCCGCTGATGGAATAGCTGATGGCGTACGCTTAGGTTGCTGCCGTATTGAGAATGGTTTGACCCCATTCTTCAACGATGGAGTTACGATCTTCCATCGTCATCGCGCTATATTTTTTGAACATACCCAATCCCCCTTTTTTCTTTCTCCAGGCCAAGAACTGTAAAAAATGTTCTTTGCAAAGGGACTGGGTTCCTGCAGGGGCGTACACTGGTTCTGTGCATCCGCCAATGAGACAAGATTCGGTATTCATGTTCGTAACTCCTCCATAGAGCAATGGTGATTTACTCTTATGTAGTATGCCGAACATGGAAAGCACATGGCAATGACTTAAACAGTCATGTGTGAGGAATAAAAGGTAGGGAGAAAGTAAAATTTGGCTGCGATTCTTGACCGTCCACCGCTAACGAATATTGCCCCGATTGGGCTCTCTTGCTTTCTCTCACAACTGGCGGGTATCGTAGACGCCCAATTGACAGGTACTGACTTAGAGCATCATTGACGATGTTCATTTAGGAAAGGAGTGTGTTTCGTGTTGACTGCTAAAGATGTGTTCGACAAGACAAAAGAAGCAGCATTGGCTGCGACCGATCAAGATGAAAAGCCACTGCAAATCGACTATCCTGCTTTGGAAGGGAAAATCGAACGGACCCTGACTGGACGGGCTATCGACGCACTGCATATTAATCAATTCCTTCCCGAGGGCTATGAAGATCAGGGAAGGTTTAATGTCATTGTGTTGACCAAAGGCAAGGTAGTATTCGATATGGTCATTGGAGATTCCTATTATCGGTACGATGTTTTTTCCTGTTGTGATCTCGACAAAATCCAGTTGATTGATGGGACGTGGGACAATAAGGAAAACCGGACGGAAGACGCGTTTTTAAGTCTCCGCCTCATGCATGGTGATGAAGCACATATACTTTTAGCCTTAAATGATGAACAACGTGAGCCGGTGTTGGGGATAGCAGATAAAGTTTCTCAAGGTCGACATCCTGAGCGATAGCGGATGTTAGGCAAAAGGTGGGAAACGAGAGATGCATTTGTAAGTGAGGGCCAGCACGGGCGAACCTCAGTATTACTGGACTGATGATGTTGAGGCTTTGAATGGCAAGGCAGATACGAGAGCGGGAAATCGTTGATTTGATGTTTCCAATTCCAGCTCGGTACCTGGTTTTGTGAAGTCCCGCAAGGGAAAGCCTAGGGCAATCGGTTTGTTGAGGAGGGGAGAGTACGTTGCACTGGAAACCCATCCTACCTCTCGTGTGCCAGAAAAGAGTTTAGCTTCAAACTCTGGAATGTCATGTTCGGTTCCTTCAATAATCAAACCTACCAGTCGTCGTTTCACTGACCCGTAGGTATCCATTCGGGCCACCACCTCCTGCCCGGGATAACAGCCTTTCGACAGGCTAAACGCGATTCTTTCCAAATTTGCTTCTGGCGGGACGATACGTTCATTAATATCTGGCCCAAGTCTTGGCAAACCAGCTTCTATTCGAGTCGTTTCAAGTGTCGTTGTGCCTACAGGTTGAAGTCCGATGGGCTCTCCTCTCTTTAGGAGATGTGTCCACAGTTGTAACAGGGTAGTTAGAGGCGTAAATAGCTCAAAGTCACTTGTTCCGGTTTCTTCCGTCCTGGTGATAAACCCTTCTGCCCCGTCAAAAGTAAAAGGTATAGATTGAAGCGAAGCAAGGTTATCGACTTCTACTCCCAACGCTTCCGTCAAGATTTCTGAGGCTTTGGGGCCACTCATGAGAATGAGTCCCTGATTCTCGATACCTTTGACCATTCTGGCTTTTGTTCCGTAGAGAAGAAATTTTCGGAGTGCGGTGTACGTTTGGTCTCCAACTTCTCCAACATCTTCGAGTATCACTTCTTCCGGGCAAATGAAGGCTCGAAAGTAGGACAGCATTTTACCTTTGTGGTCCATAAAGGCTGAATATTGTCCTTGCCCTGCTTGGAGTGGAAGAATGTCCTGACTGATAATACTTTGAAGCCAAGTGATCCGATCTTCCCCGCTCACTATCACTCGTCCTCGATGGGATAAATCAGCTAAGCCAGCGCTGTTGTGTAAAGCTTCGTACTCCTGGGAGGGATCCCCATAGTGAGCTGGAATGTTCCAATCTCCACGTTCTTCGAAGGTGGCCTTCAGGGCTCGATGATGTTCGTGAAGAGGAAGGCTGTTCATGAAGCGGTGGAAGACGTCAATTCTTCAAAGAGCGACAATGTTCGAGCAGAAAATTCGTTGCGAGACACAATCTTTTGGATGCCCAAGTCTTTCTCTAATTTCCAGGTGTCGATCTCTTCATGATTGGCGAACGCGAGCGTTGGTAACGATATGGTGGCCGGATTAGTTTTAAGAGCTTTTAAGAGTTCGGTCGCATTCAAACGATCGTCATTCATATTCACAATCAGACCGACGGGTTGGCCTTGTGTCACTTTTTCCTTCCAATCCTCGGTATTGCGAAGCCGTTCGAGTTTATATCCAGCTGGTAAAAAAGCATCGCGGATTTTGGTGTAGAAAAAAATATCGCTGACGGCAACCAGGATGGTTTTGGTGTGGTTCATCAGAAAATCGCCTTATCAAAATGGTTAGTTCATTAACGTTAAAATACGCATCAAAGCTTGTTTCGCGGATTTATATTCTGGATCTAGCGCTAGGCACTTTTTATAGGATTCGACAGCTTGATCCCATTGGCCTTGCCGTTCATAGATTCGACCGAGATTCATGTGAGGAAAACTGGGATTGGCATAGCGTTTGGCCTTCATGGCTTTCTCCAGCCATGGAATGGCTTCATCTAATTGGTTGAGTTCAATGAGGTACGCTCCAATATCGTTATAAGGATTGCCAAAATCCGGATCCTGACGAATGGCTCGATGGCATTCTTCAATGGCTTCGTTCAATTGTCCCATGAAACTATAGGTCCACCCTAAAAACGTATGCGCTTCTGCGGTTGGAAAGGTCTCGATCGATCGCTTGTAAAAGTCCACAGCTTCTTCCAGTTGGCCTTTCATTTGAAGGTCGTAACCTTGTTGAAATAGATTCCAGGCGGCTGTCTTCTCTTCTTCACTTCCTTCGCCTTGGTCTAAAAAATCCTGAATGTCCATGATGACTTGCCGTTGAGTGTGATTCGAGTATACGCCTATTCGCTTTTCAGTTTTTGTCTGACAAGTTCAGCGGCTCGTCGTCCTGAGAGGAGCATCGAGCCAAATGCTGGCCCCATACGGGGCGTGCCATCCACGGCAGCAACTGCTAGTCCCGTCACAAAGCAATTGGGATAGATTTCCCGCGTGTTTTCGACAACTAGTGCTTCTGATTTGGCAATCCACATCGCGCCGTTACCAGGAACGGACTCGTAGAGATTGCGGCGATTCAGGAGATTCACGACAACAGCATCGTGGCCTGTGGCGTCTACGACGACTTGGCTTTCCAGGGCAATAGGATCAACATGAATGAGGTCGTGTCCGGCCATTTCTGCTGTGGTGTTGTTCACGACCACGCCTTCTAATGAACCGGCTTCACGTATGACGAGATCTAAGACGCGTGTCAAGTTCATGACTTTGGTGCCGGCTTCGTAGGCGGCTGCAATCAAGCGGCCTGTAGCATGAGGCGGATCGACCACTGTCATGCCCTCACATTCATGAATCGGTTTGTAGGGGATGCCCAGTTCATCCAATATTTGATCAGCGGGAGCGCATATGGTGGCTTTATTCATGAGATACCCACCAGACCAAAACCCTCCTCCAAGAGCCAAACTCTGTTCGATTAGTACCGTTCGAAAACCTTGGTGAGCCAAGTCTCTCGCACATAACAATCCCGATGGACCAGCTCCGACGATGATGATATCGCTTTCAATCAATTGATCGAATTCTTTGTAATATTCTCGTGCGATGTGGCGAGTGACGTCACGTTCTCGCAAGGGTGTCGTTCGTATCTGAGTCATATCCGATCTTTCTTTACAAATAGATTTCGCTTCCTGACTTTCGAAATTCTTGAGATTTTTCCTTTAAGCCGACTTGAATGGCTTCGTTTTCTTGAATGCTGTTCTGTGCGGCATAGTCGCGGACATCTTGTGTGATTTTCATCGAACAAAAGTTTGGTCCACACATGGAACAAAAATGGGCTCCTTTTGCGGCCTGTGCCGGTAAGGTCGCATCATGATAGTCGCGAGCGGTCTCTGGATCGAGCGATAAGTTGAATTGATCTTCCCATCGAAATTCAAAACGAGCCTTGGATAATGCGTTGTCCCGGACTTGGGCTCCGGGATGGCCTTTGGCTAGATCTGCGGCATGTGCAGCAATCTTATAGGCGATGACCCCGTCTTTGACATCTTCTTTATTGGGCAAGCCCAAATGCTCCTTGGGTGTGACGTAACAGAGCATGGCGCAGCCATACCACCCAATCATGGCGGCACCGATACCTGAGGTAATGTGGTCGTAGCCTGGCGCGATATCGGTTGTGAGGGGACCCAAGGTGTAAAACGGCGCTTCTTTGCATGCGCTGAGTTGTTTCTCCATGTTCTCGTGAATCATGTGCATGGGTACATGGCCGGGTCCTTCAATCATGACTTGCACATCATGTTTCCAGGCAATATCAGTCAATTCTCCTAAAGTCTCTAATTCAGCGAACTGTGCCGCATCGTTGGCATCGGCGATTGAGCCTGGGCGTAATCCATCGCCCAAACTAAATGAAACATCATATGCTTTCATAATTTCACAGATTTCCTCAAAATGCGTATAAGCAAAATTCTCTTGGTGGTGAGCCAGGCACCATTTGGCATGAATGGAACCACCGCGAGAGACGATGCCAGTCATGCGGCGAGCAGTCAACGGCACATAGGCTAGACGGACGCCTGCATGGATCGTAAAATAATCCACGCCTTGTTCGGCTTGTTCGATCAGTGTGTCGCGATAAATGTCCCAAGTTAATTCTTCTGGCTTGCCAGCAACTTTTTCTAGTGCCTGGTAAATCGGCACCGTGCCGATAGGGACCGGTGAATTGCGAATGATCCATTCTCGGGTTTCATGAATATTCTTGCCTGTGGAAAGATCCATGACGGTGTCTGAACCCCATCGAATCGACCAGATCAGCTTTTCCACTTCTTCTTCGATGGATGATGTGACGGCGGAATTACCAATGTTCGCGTTGATTTTCACCAGAAAATTTCGCCCGATGATCATGGGTTCCACTTCGGGATGATTGATATTGGATGGAATAATGGCCCGACCACGGGCGACTTCATCTCGCACAAATTCTGGAGTAATTCGAGTCGGAATAGCCGCGCCCCAAGCTTGCCCGGGGTGTTGGATGACGCCTTGGCCTCGGCCATTCTGATGAGAATCGGCTTCATGCGTATCCCTTGCCTGGTTCTCACGAATGGCAATAAACTCCATTTCTGGTGTCACAATGCCTTTGCGCGCGTAATGCATCTGTGTGACATTCATACCTGACTTGGCGCGAAGTGGCTTGCGACTTAAGGCAAATCGAATGGCATCCAAACTGGAGTCTGTGGAACGTTGACGACCGTAAATTGAGGTCACTTGTGGAAGTTCTTCAACATCGTGACGTCCGGCAATCCACTCGCGACGCAAAGGGGCTAATCCTTTACGAACGTTGATCAATACATTGGGGTCCGTATAGGGACCTGAAGGGTCGTAGAGGCTCACTGGCGGATTTGGTGTTGGAGGCTGACCATTGGGCTCTTTGGTGGGTGTGAGAGCGATTTCCCGCATAGGAACACGTATGCTGGGTTGTGAGCCAGAGACATACACTTTGCGGGAAGCTGGAAACGGCTCAGTCGTGAGTGTTGCTGAGGGTGTTGCCGCTGTGTCACTGTGGACCGGACGATCTTCTTTATTGTTCGACGAATGCGTGGGATCGCGTTGTGGAATGCTCATAAGAAGAATCCTTTCTCAGGATGGCCAATGATGACCAACAGATTCGGTGATCTCTGTGCAAACGAAAAAGGCCGCATTCGTAAAGAATGCGGCCTTAATGCGTGTATTCTCGATTTTTGCCGCTTCCCTACGCTGGTATTATCCAGGTCAGGTATGAGGGTCGTCCACAAGGTGGACTTCTCAGCGAAACCGCTCCCCTAGCTTTATTTCATAGTATACTAGAGTATGCTAGCGCTCATCAGGAACCTTGTCAATGAGCCAAAGAGACTTGTGCTATGATCCAGATGATCAATACCGTATAGGTCGATGCAGCTTTTTAACCATAGGAGAATTTGATAAACTATAGGTTCATGCTACGTAATATACTGAGGAACTGATGAGCCAACTATTGAATCCAACGAGTATCGATGTCAAAGAAGATTCCGCAGCTGCAGCCTTATTAGATGCAGAGCGGCCTATTGCGGATTATCAGGACCGACCCGAGTTGGAGCTCCATGATCGAATTGTTGCGGCAAAGAAAGAGCTTGGGAACAAAGTCCTTATCCTGGGCCATAATTATCAACGTGATGAAGTGATCGTCCATGCAGATTTGCGTGGTGATTCATTGTTGCTGTCTAAGCTCGCGGCCGAGCGATCAGAATATCCCAATGTGGTGTTTTGTGGCGTACATTTTATGGCGGAAACCGCAGATATTCTTAGTCGTTCGAACCAAACGGTGATCTTGCCTGATATGAATGCTGGTTGCTCGATGGCAGATATGGCTGCCATTGAACAAGTTGACGAATGTTGGGATGCATTATCTCGAGTTGTCTCTGTTGAAGAAGTCGTCACTCCCGTGGTGTATGTCAATTCCGCGGCTGACCTAAAGGCGTTTTGTGGAGAACATGGGGGGATTACCTGTACCTCATCCAACGCCAAAGCGGTCATGGAATGGGCTTGGGCCAGACGTGAGAAAATTCTCTTTTTCCCCGATGAGCATCTTGGCCGAAATGTGGCCAATAAAATGGGCTTCCCAAAAGATGAAATGATTGTCTGGGATCCGTCTAAGGCCGACGGTGGCAACACCGCAGAGGCCATTCGTAAGGCTAAACTGATTCTGTGGAAAGGGCATTGTAGCGTGCATCAAATGTTTCAACCCGCGCATGTCGACTACTTCCGGAAACAATATCCGGATATTCAGGTAATTGTTCACCCAGAATGTCATGAAGATGTCGTGAATAAAGCCGATCTTGTGGGATCGACGGAATATATTATTCAAACCGTCAGTAAGGCGCCCGCTGGGACATCCTGGGCGGTCGGAACAGAACTGAATCTAGTCAATCGTCTTAAAGCCGAGCAGAAAGACAAGCAGGTCTTCTTTATGTCGCCGATGGTGTGCCGATGTGCCACGATGTATCGCATCGATGCACCGCACTTGTGTTGGGCTATGGAAAACTTAGCCCAGGGACAGGTTGTAAATCATATTTCAGTACCGAATGATGAAAAAGCTCTGGCGAAGATTGCTTTAGAACGTATGATGGCTGTGAGTTAACTACGCCTTTCTCGGTTATATTCTCTCCCCACACGTATTCAGAAAGAATGTTGTTTGAGGGGTTTTGAGGTCATGGCTAGAATGACCTTGCAGGGGCTGTTGAAAAAAGCCGTCAGCGGCGTTCTCGCCATTTTTCTGGACCTTCGGGCTCACAACAACGGTGCCGCCTCTGAGGACGGACCAAGCAAGAGCGCTCTTCGCGCCGTGAGCGCTCACGTATTTCCCATACGCTCCGCGCGTAAAACAATGGAGTCGCTCTTCGAGACGAGCCAGGCAGTAAGTGGCCTTGCTGAACGAACGTTTTTGAACCGCTCCTCGGGTCTGGTGACAGAGGGCGTATTGGGGAAATATGGCGTTTGATATCTTCATTATTCAACAGTCCCGTGCAAGTTTTTATCTGGTGCTGAACATTTCCTGATGGATTATAAATCAACCTTAAACCTTCCTCGGACCGAGTTTCCGATGAAGGCCAATTTGCCTCAAAAAGAACCCCAGCGCTTAGCTTGGTGGGAACAGGAACATCTCTACCAACGTATTCAGGAATCTCGCCAGGGCTGTCCACTCTATATCCTCCATGATGGCCCTCCTTATGCCAATGGTCATATTCATATTGGCCATGGACTGAACAAGATTTTGAAGGACATCATTTTAAAATCCAAGACGATGGCAGGGTTTCGGGTCCCCTATGTGCCAGGATGGGACTGTCATGGTTTGCCGATTGAGCATCAAGTAACCAAGCAGCTGGGTCCCAAGAAAAAAGAGTTGAGTGCGGTAGAGCTACGAAAATTTTGCCGTGAATACGCCGAGAAATTTGTACGGATTCAACGGGACGAGTTTAAACGATTAGGTGTGTTTGGGAATTGGGATCATCCCTATCTCACGATGGATCCCGCCTATGAAGCTGCTATTATTGAAGAGTTTAGGAAATTTGTCGAAAAAGGGCGTGTCTATAAAGGCCTGAAACCTGTCTTGTGGTGTACGGTTGACCAAACGGCTCTGGCTGAAGCCGAAGTGGAATATGAGAACCATGTCTCGCCTTCGGTGTATGTCAAATTCCCGTTTGCGGTATCGATGAGTGGGATGGCTTCTGCGCAGCGGTTGGGTCTTCCGGATCTGGCACAACTCTCTGCCGTGTCTCTTGTCATTTGGACAACCACACCATGGACCCTTCCAGCGAATCGAGCCGTCTGCCTCCACCCTGAGTTTGAATATGCTGTGCTGCAAGCAGGAGATGAAGCCTTCATTGTGGCGGCTGGATTGGTCGAGGCGTTTGCCAAAGCCTGTCAATTTGAAACATTTAGGATACTCGCCAAGAAACCAGGTAAGGACTTTGAAGGATGGACCTGTTGGCCTCCGTTTGCACGGAAAGAAGTCCCTATCCTGAACGGGGATTTTGTCACGTTAGAGCAAGGGACAGGCTGCGTCCATATCGCTCCGGGACATGGGATGGATGACTATCTGCTGGTCCTGAAATATAACAAGCTCCCTTTGTTGGATGTTCTGCCTAATCAGCAACCATTAGAGATCGTTGTTCCAGTTGACAACGCAGGTCGATTTACGGACGAATTTTCTGAATGTGTAGGTCAATCGGTTTGGGAAGCCAATCCTGCGATTGTTGAATTCTTACAAGCGCGAGGGTTGCTTATTGGTTCAGGCAAACTCGAGCATTCTTATCCGCATTGTTGGCGCTGTAAGCAGCCAGTGATTTTTCGCGCTACGCATCAGTGGTTTGTGTCCATGGAGGAAGCCGGTCTTCGGCAGAGAGCGCTGAAAGAAATCGACCAAGTGCGATGGTTCCCCGAACGTGGACGTGATCGCATTTACGGCATGATCCTGAACCGTCCTGATTGGTGTTTGTCTCGCCAGAGGATGTGGGGCACACCAATTCCGGTTTTTTCTTGCAAAGGGTGTTCGGCTCCATTAGCTAATGCCAAGGTTATTGAACGTGTTGGCATGCAAATGCGAGAGGGTGGTGCTGATATATGGTTCAGTCATTCGGCCGATGAGTTATTGCCTGCTGGAACTACCTGCGCTCAATGTGGGCATGGTGTGTTCCAGAAAGAACATGACATTTTGGATGTCTGGTTTGAATCGGGTGTGAGTCACGCGGCGGTGCTGCAGTCACAGGATGCCGCCTGGTATCCCGCAGATTTGTATCTTGAGGGATCTGATCAGCATCGTGGATGGTTTCATAGTTCATTGTTGACGTCGGTCACGACGAATCAGCGGGCGCCGTATCGAGCGGTGCTGACACATGGATTTGTGGTGGACGGCGAAGGCAAGAAGATGTCCAAATCGGCTGGCAATGTCGTCACTCCACAAGAAATCATCAAAGAATCTGGCGCGGAAATTTTGCGGCTGTGGGTGGCTTCACAGGACTATCAGGAAGATCTGCGTATCTCCAAGGACATTGTGAAACAGTTGATGGATGCCTATCGAAAAGTCCGCAATACCTGTCGGTTTCTGTTGAGTAATCTGTATGACTTTGATGTAGCGGTTCATACGGTGCCGCATGTGGATTTGCCCGAACTCGATCAATGGGCGTTATGGCGCCTAGGACAACTCATCCACAATGTAAAAAAAGGATACGAGGAGTTTCAATTTCGACAAGTTGTGCATGAGTTGGATTATTTTTGTTCAACGGACATGAGTGCCACGTACTTAGATATCTTAAAAGATCGGCTCTATACCTTTCCGGCCGACTCGCCGCTGCGTCGTGGATCTCAGACAGTGTTGCACGAAATTATCACAGCCTTAGCGAAGTTGATGGCTCCCATTCTGAGTTTTACCGCAGAAGAGATCTGGCAAGTGTTGCTCGAGGCCAAGAAGATTCGTGCAAACCGTGGCAGTGTCCATCTTACTGAGTTTCCAAAAGCACCAACGGTTTTTGCCAACCCTGATATACAGAGTACTTGGAATTATTTGTTTCAGGTACGAAAGCTTGTTCAGCCTGCTTTGGAAAAGAAGCGACGAGATAATGTTATAGGATCATCATTGGAGGCCAAAGTTCTAATTACGATCCCGAATAAAAAGAATTATGAAATTCTTGATCAATATCAATCTGAATTGCCAGCACTTTTTATTGTGTCTCAGGTTGAATTGACGTTTGGTGAAAATTGGGGGCAAAATCAATTGGAAGTTGAAGCTCTCGGCATCCTGGTGCAAGTTTTCAAGGCTGATGGCACCAAATGTGATCGATGTTGGAATGTGCGAAGTGATGTTGGGAGTCAGGCAGAGCACCCCGCCCTTTGTTTGCGTTGTGTCGAGGCGGTGGGATGAATAACACAAAACAGCGCTATGGCGTGCTGGGTGGAGTGGTTTTAGCCATTATTGTTCTGGACCAAGTCAGCAAAGCCTACATCGATGCTTCAATGTACCTGCATGAATCGATTCCGATTATCCCAGGCTATTTTAACCTGACGTATATTCGCAACCCTGGAGCGGCGTTTGGCATTATGGGCACCACAAGCAGTGGGTTTCGGCTAGTGTTCTTTTTTCTCACCTCAGTGTTGGCGATGGGGTTACTGGTTACCATTTTTTTGCGACTTGAGCCTGGAGATTGGTGGGGCCAACTCACCATTGCCTCGATATTTGGTGGCGCGATCGGAAATTTTATCGACCGTTTGCAGTACGGGGAAGTTATCGATTTTCTCGACTTCTACATCAACGGCTATCACTGGCCGGCGTTCAATGTGGCCGACTCGGCCATCAGCGTAGGCGTCTGCTCGCTCCTCCTTCTCTTTGCCCTTGAAAAGCGCAAGCCAGACTTAACGACCCAAGAAGACACCCAACTTTAAAAGGCCCAGTACGCTATTATAGGGGTGGGCCTGAATTGGATAATTCGAGTCTGACCCTTAAAATGATATGAGCTGAATGTGTATAATGTGGGACATCGTTTCCTCATGAATACGAAGAATAGTAGATATTCGATAATGATGGTTTCTCTTCTCATTATTTTGATCAGTACAGGAGTAAGTACGGGAGTAGTCACTCAGGAGCCATCGAACAAATGTCCTTCCTGGGGAATTCCCATTTATGTCCATATTCACGGTATTCGTAATGCTCAGGGAACAGTCAAAGCCGTCCTCTATGGTCCTGATCCCTCAACATTTCTGGTGAAGGGCAAAAAAACGGACAAAGAACGAGAGCCAGCTGAAGAAGGTATGATGACACTCTGTGTCGCTGCTCCTCAGGAAGGAAAGTATGCGCTCGTTGTCTATCATGACGAAAACGACAATCACAAATTCGATCGTAATTGGATAGGAATGCCCATTGAAGGTTTCGGTATCTCCAATGATCCGACCTTATTCTTTTCGCCCCCCAGCTTCGATGAGGTAGCATTTGCAGTATATGGAGAACTGGTGATGATTGATGTCATACTAAGATATTAAATCGGAGTTCTTTCGAGCTTTCAGCTAAGTGGGTTGGGAATCTAAGAGATGCGAGCGGAAAAGTTATCGCGAATTTTAGGAAGGCCTGAGTAGACACCTACGGGCTCGCGCCACGTGGTCCTTTGCGCTAGCTTTGATAGATAACTGGTTAAGTAGTTTACTTAGGTGTTTTCTGAAGCCCCCTAGGGCTCTCAGAGCGGATGGTAACTGGTTCTCAGTATTCTTGTGAGTGTCCACCAGACATGGAAGTCGAAAGGGGCCGATTTTATTGCTCGAAATGCTGCTTGTGCTGCTGCTTTTCGCTCTGACAATTCTAGTAACATCTTGAATCCAATGAGGTGTTCGCAAGCATTTATCCATTTGCGTACCTTGGGGGAAAGTATACTTGCTAATGCGTTAGAGGATTCGGCACCTTTTAAGGTTACGCCATCGCTATTCTGCTCATTTTCATTTAAGGAGGTATTATTGGTATTTCGTGCATTGAAATTTCTCGTCGCGACGTTATAGAGCTCAAGAAGTTTGTGATGGACTTGGTCCCACTGCCGTTCTTTCATGATGGTATTTCGGGCTGCTTTCCCGATCTGTCTTTTGACGTCCTTGTTTTGGGAAAGAAATAAGGAGATTCTTACAAATTGATGAGAATCGTCGAATGGAACAAGAAACCCGTTTTCTTTATCTTTTAATAAATCTAGAGCAATTCCTACAGGTGTGGATATGCAGGGTGTTCCAGTTGCCATGGCTTCCAGGAGAGTTACGGGTCCTCCTTCTATCCGTGAGGTGACCCAAAAGACGTCGAGTACACGATAAAATTTAGAGATTTTCTTATGCTCGAATTCGTAGGCTAGATGTATGCATGGAATACCATTCAATTGTAATTTCTTGGCATGATGGTGCCAACCAGGGCCGATCATGAGGACAGCAAGATCTGGCAGTTGGGAGTGTAAGGTATGAATCGCCTGCGAAAAACAACCTAATCCCTTTCGTCCATCACGATCGCTGGATGGTTTTCCCGAAAATCCGACGACAAAAGTATTGGTCTCTAGCCCTAACGCCTTTTTAATCTCTTCTCTCTCTCCTTTTTTGGGCGGATGAAATGTATCAAGGTCGACGGCAAATGGTACGAGCAACGCATTTTCTTGAGGAACTCCTTCTCTAATGAGATTGTTTTGCCATTGGGAAGAAACTGTCATAACAGCGTCACTCTCAATGAATTGCTGAATGTCCGTGTGAGAGTCCATATGGTGAAGCGTTGTGACTTTAGGTATATTCCTCGGAATCTGATTTGTTGACTTGTTGCAGATGAAATGAATGACGTCAAATTGACTAGAAAGATTTCCAAATCGTTGGATAGCCTTTCTGAGAGCAAATCGTGATATTACGACAGCTTGAATAAAGGGATTGTTTCTCTTGTTTTGTTGGGCGAAGTTGCCTTTCACCCAATACAGCGAATCAACAATCAGGAGAACTCGAAGGCCTGCCTCTACCTTGATCGTAGCCATTCTGGGAAAGAGAATGAAAACGCCTAAAAAAGTCGTCTAGTCTACTATCTTTGGTCTACAAAGCTAGAAAAAACTTCTTGCCTAGAGGGGCCGGGACGAGAACCCAAGGGTATCCTCGGAAAGGAACCTAAGACTTTTTACACTAGCGTAGCCGAAATTACAGAGCGATACCTCGACGGTCCTCTGGTATTTGTGAAAAACTTCGATCAGTTATGTCAGAATCGATGGTGACTGAACTCTGTTATAGAACAAAATGCCATAGGTTAGCGAAGATATTTCATGGGCATTCCTAACCGTCCTTCGCTTGGTCTGTCTGCTTCAATGACCCGACCAATTTGACGGTTCTGACCTAGTCAACTGCTCGCTAACAGGATAGGAATGCCGCTGGAGTGTTTGGCCATTTCTCCTAGACTTTGAATTCATGTTGTTAATTCCGTCGGTGTTGAGAGGGAACTGTTTCTATTGTTTCAGTAAGAAGCTTTAGGTCATGGAGCTTTTCCGAAATTTTGGCGATGCATTCTTTGGGAGAATAGAGATTTGTTTCTAGGATAATTTCTGGGCTGATTGGTTCCTCATATGGGTCTGAGACTCCAGTAAAATTCAGAATTTCACCACGTTGTGCTTTAGCATATAGGCCCTTGGGGTCGCGTTCAATGCAAACCTCTAGGGGGCATTGGACGTACACTTCTACGAAATTTGTGATTTCAAATCTAGCATGTTGGCGGGCAGTTCGATAAGGCGAAATTGCGGCAGTTATCGCGATACCTCCAACTCGGTTAATTAATTTCGCCACATACGAAATACGTCGAATGTTTTCTTCTCTATCGACCCGAGTGTATCCCAGGTCTTTAGTTAAGCGTGCTCGAATCTCATCTCCGTCTAGGATTTCACTCAAAACACCGAGATTGTTGAAATATTCCTGTAATAGCAACGCCAATGTGCTTTTCCCTGATCCTGGGAGTCCAGTAAACCAAATGGTAAATCCGCTTTGGGCCATGGAGCTTTCCTATTCAAAAAACACGACGATATATCCTTAAACTCTAGAATACACTCGAATGAAATTTAACATTTTTTTCCCAAATGGCAAGGTAACCAAAACGAGCCTACTTGGCAACAGACTATGCTCAGGAGGGTCACAACAAGAAACCTATTCAGACAGTAGGATCTTTAGGTATTGCTCCGCAATGATTTTGAGGTCAAATTCTGATGCATAGGCACGAAGCTGGTTGGTGTCGGGCGGATCATTCAACGAGTGGAAAATGGCTTGAGCTAGGGCCATCTCATCCCCTACAGGAACCAAAGGGCCGATGATTCCATTTCTCAAGATTTCTCGTGGCCCACTACGACAATCAGTGGCTACGACAGGACAGCCACATGCCAGTGCCTCAAGCAATGCGTTAGGCATACCTTCCAAGATCGAGGACAAAACGAAAACGGCTGCCTGAGACATAAAGGGGTAGGGATTCTTTACAAATCCTGGAAGTGAAAAATCTGATGCAATGCCTAATTCGATCGCCAGATTTTCTAAAGTCTGCCGCTCACGACCCTCACCAAGAATTAATAAATGAGCAGCACGTTTGGTGCGAATGTGTGCGAAGGCTCTGAGGAGTGTCGAAAAATCTTTGGCTGGAACCAATCGTCCGACTCCTAAGATAACTGGGATGCTTTTCTTGTCAAACCATGGGTGAGAGATTGTTGCAATGGATTGATTTTTGATGTCTTCGCTTAGTATCGGGTTATAAATTGTAGAAATCTGCTCTTGCGGAAGATTTGCAATAACAGAGACATCTTCCGCAACGCCGTTAGAAACAGCGATCAGCATATCTGCTTGTGGGTAGGCCTCTTGTATGAGGGGCTGAAGAAACCGCCAACGCCATTTTCTTGATTTTTCTATCACCGTCGAAATCGTAGATCGTTCGCTCACAACGACGCGAGTTCCCGTACCAGCTAGCTTTTGGGCCCATATCGCAACGAGGTTAGCGGGTGTTTTGGCGGATAAGAGAACATCCGGTTGCGCTTGTCGGAGGTATCTGACTAGGTCGGAAAGATATCGAAGAGTCTTAGGAGGTTTACGCGACAAAAGAATAGGAAATAGGAGAGCAAAGAATAAACGGGGCTTCCAGAATAACAAGCGGAATCGACTTGTCCACATTGGCGAGGGATTGAGGCAAACTACGTTTATGGTAGGGTGAACCCTATCAATGAAATTCCCCTTGTTTTGACAGAGTATGAGGTCAACTCTATGGCCATATGTTACGAAGGCTTCAGCAAGGTGCAGCATCACTCGTGCGACTCCTCCTGCCTCCAAGGAGGGAATAAAAATAGCTAGATGTTTTGGTAAAGCCTCTGAAGGACGGTCGATGGATTTTTCCCCTTTTACCAAATCTCTCGAGTCCGGGGTACAGGTTATGGCTAGAGATTGAACCTGAAATGAATAATTCTCTATTTGGTTTAATGACTTCTGCTATAAATTTTTCGCCTGAGAGTTCCAACGATATCTTTACCCAAAGGAGACGTAAAAAAATGTCTTCCAGCACCCCAACCCATTTTTGCTCTTGCGTTCCAGCAGGTGTGAAGCCACTTTTCCCTAAGTGTATGCGTAAATGCTGGTTCGGAGTAATAGCCAGTGCGTTGATTCGCCTGTTGTAAGCGTAGCAACCAATCTTTTGTCCATCGGAGATAATCCCCATCGGGGCTAAAGTAGGATTTTCGCATGCGAGAGAGAGTGAGATGGGGGTCAAGATCCTTTGATGAAAATGTGACATCTAGTTCTTGTAATTGCCCACTAATAATTTCCTTTTTTTTAGTATCTCCTAAGCCTAAAGTTTGTCCAGTAATTTGCTGTTGGTGAATTCGACCAAAGACCAAACATTGTGGCAGGTTGCCCAATTTGTAATTTTTTGCGAGTCGTACATGAAGCTCATAATCCTGGCAACGGGGATAATCATTGCGGTATTGATATTCTTGTAAAATAGCCGTTCTTGCCATGATAGACCGGTTGCTCATTGCACAACGAAACAAGAATTGTGCACGAATATATTCAGGAGCAACTGGCTGTCGTTTAATACGTTTCAACGGATGCCCCTGGGCATCCATCATGCGACACCAACTGCCAACCTGCGCATATTCCGGATGGTTGTCCAGAAATTCTACTTGTTTTTCGAGCCGATTAGGGTAAGCACGATCATCACTGTCGAGCATAGCGATATACTGTCCCCGCGCAAGTTCAACCCCTTTATTCCGAGTTGCTGGAATGCCAAAATTTCTTTTATTAGAAGTTAAACGAATTCGAGGGTCAGAATAAGAGCGAATAATTTCTACACTGTCGTCGGTTGACCCGTCATCAATCAAGAGGATTTCGAAATCTGAAAAAGTTTGGTCCAAAATGCTTTCAATTGCCTCTCCAACATATTTTTCGCGATTGTAAACCGGGATGAAAACAGTAACTCTGGGAGTTTTCGAACTGTTCATGATGAATGGCGGTCTAGTCTGAGCTATTGATAACTGCTCTGGCCCTGGTTTCGTGAACAGGTGAGCTAAGCCCGAAATAGAGCTGAGAGCCCCCTTCGGAATTCAGATCGAAATGTGGTTCTACCATACTCTGTTTGATTGATCCATCCTCAGTGGAATCGCTAGACAAAAAAAGAGCCCCTGACTGATGGTCAAGGGCTCTTTAAAATCAATCACCTGATATCTTCGTTAGGTTTGTTTTCTCGTTTTCCACCGCCAGGTAGCCAGTCCCACGAGTCCAGTTCCGAACAAGAGCATAGTGGAGGGTGCGGGAATTAGATCAGGTCCAGGTCCTGGTTCAATGACTAAATTACTAGAAAAGTAAATGGTATTGGGAGCGCCGCTATCGGGATCGGTATGTCGTAGGAAGAACCCTCCTGGGTCGGTTGTCCCAAGCACCCAGTTAACGGTGGCGATTTCATTGGCCAAAAGAACAAAATCGAAGCCCATGGCCATTGCGACGTCATTTGGATTAGTGTCTCCGATCGAGTTGTCTAAGGTATTGTCTTCCGCGTTAAAAAAAATATCGCCAAACGGTGGATTGAATCCGGGTTCATCAATCTCCCAAGTTTGCCCAGCTCCTGGCGCACTGGTAACGCTGCCTGTTTCATTGGAAAAGCCATTGATTGGTTCGTCGATGTCATGGTCAACGAACAGGAGTGCATTGTGCGAACCTACAGTATTGAATGTCGCAGTAAGTGTTCCAAGACCCGTAGTGAAGTTAAAACCACTGCCGTCAACACCTCCTGGTGTTGCATTCGGTGTAAATGTGCTGTCGATATTAAATCCGTATTCAAATAAACTAAAAGTCGCGGCATGAATGGAGGTCCCCAGACAAAACAAGATTAGACTTAAGGCCATGCTCATAGTTAGGAAGAATTTCTTCATTTTTCTTATCCTCTATAATGAAAATGAATAATGCTGGTGGCTCTTATTGGCTAAACCACACCCTTGCCATCACAACTACCACTAACTGGTCTTTCCCTACTCGTAAATATATGAGTGGTCCTGCCGCGGTTTGGTAAACAGATGGGGTAAGCCCGAAAACGGGCCCAGGACGCCTCCTCTCAGAATTCGTTTTCGATCTGAGCTTTTACCCTTTTAATACCCATCAAAAAGCTAATGCCGTGCCATTTCTTAATCATTCTCAATCAACTGGGGAAATGGAAAGCCTGCGGCACGGAAGTGTATGGGGTCAAAAGAAAAATGTCAAAGTGCGGGATGGGTCGCGCAAGAGGTAGAAGGGCAACAAGGCTACCACCCATTCCTCCCTCCGTCGAGAAATTTTCTCCCCGGCGACTGTCCAATGGCCCCTCCACAATGGGCATTGTCAGAAAAATAAACGATTTTGCCAGACAGTGAAGGCCATTTTAACACCATTTCCCTTTCCCAACACGTCTCATTCTATTCTCAATTTAGGGTTAGGGGTATTGTCTCGAATTGCTCCGGACTTCTCTGATCAACTACTGAATGCCGCCGTTGCCGGGTATAAAAGACTTCGATGAATTGAAACATATCAGCCTTGGCCTCAGCTCGTGTTTGATATTGAGTCCGATGCACTCGTTCCCGTTTAAGCAGGGCAAAGAAACTTTCCGCGACCGCATTGTCGAAGCAATTCCCGGTCCCACTCATGCTGTACTCAATGCCATGGTTCCTCAGCAAATCCTAAAACTCATGGCTGGCATATTGACTACCGTGATCGCTGTGATGAATGAGATCGGGTGAGAGTTTGCGGCGGCCCAACGCCATTCTGAGGGCCTCGCGATCACTAGGTCACGCTGCAATCGAGTACTGTACTCCAGCCCACCACTTTGCGCGAATACAGATCGAGCACGACCGCCAAATACAGCCACCCTTCGGCCGTGCGGAGTAGAGTAAGAAGCAGGGCGTAGTCATTCGCTATTTCCCTGCTTCTCCTCCCCGAACCATACGTGTGATCTTTCCCCCAAAAAGTGGACACCAGGTTTCCATGAAAAATTTGGCCTTCATATTTGCCCGATAACGGGCGATCGCCCTTCGGTCCATACCTAGGCATCCCCCTGTTCGGCGGTCGACGGCGCCGCTGCTGGCTGTTGGAGGCTCTGCCACTGCCGTTCAAACTCTGCTGGACTCAGATACCCTAATGCCGAATGGCGACGGTCTGTGTTGTAATACCCGATATACTCGATGAGATCTGCTTTGGCTTCTGCTCGCATCTGGTACTGCTGCTGGTAGACCCGTTCGGTTTTCAACGTCCCATTGGCCGATTCCATCGGAGCATTATCATAACAATTACCTCTCCGGCTCATCGAGCGCGTGATACCGTGTCCTTCTAGCACCGTACGATAGGCTGCCGCGGCATATTGCACACCTCGATCAGAGTGATGCATGAGCGTCGTATCCGGCTGTCGCCAGCCAAGGGCCATGCGCAACGCGGCCAGCGTTAACCGCGTATCGACAAAAGCTTCCAGCGCCCAGCCCACCAATTTCCGAGAAAACAGGTCCATCACGAGTGCCACATACACCCATCCTTCCTTCGTCGCCACATAGGTGATGTCGGTCATCCAGACCCGATTGGGCGCGATCGGATACGGATGCTGGGATTGGGTGGTATACCGCCGCCGCCAGCGTCCGCGAGCCCGGATGCCCGCCTGCCGCATTACTCGAGCAATCCGTTTCCGATTCACTCGCCACCCTGCGGCCCGCAGATCAGCTGTCATGCGGGGACTCCCGTAACACTGCCGATGCCGACGATGCCGCTCCTGCAACTCCATGAGTAACTGCGTATTCGCCCACGTCCGAGCCGATGGCCGGTGTTGCCGCTGCTGCCAGGCATAATACCCACTGCGCGCCACTCCAAATAAGAAACAGCTCCGATCGACCGGATACACGTCGCGATCGTGCTGAATCCAGGCGTACCTCACCGCGACTCTCTCACGAAGTACGCCGCCGCCTTTTTTAAGATTTCCCGGTCGAGCTTCAACTGCGCGTTTTCGGTGCGCAGGCGGGACAGCTCCGCCTGCACGTCCGTCACTTCAGGTGGCCGTCCTCCGTGGGCGAGCGGTTGCCCACGCCGCACACGTCGAACCCAATTCCCCAAGGTTTTGTCGGACATCTCCAAACGGCGGGCCACCTCGGCAAGCGAGCGGCTCCCTTCCAGAACTTGATTCACCGCCACGTCCTGGAATTCCTTCGTGTACTGTCGATGCGGAATGGTCTGCATCTTGTCTCCCTCCTGTTTTAGTGACCCCTTCCTACCATACTTCCTGGGGTCCACTAAAGAGGGGCAACCTCAGACTACCATACACCTCACCATTCTCCGTATGAATATGTCGAATTACCTGGGTTAACTCCTCATTAGCCGTTGCCCGACGGCTTTTCGGCCGCGTTTGCCTCGCGGCGTGTCCCTGGCAAAGAAGACCGCCGCGTCTTTTAAAAAATCCCGTTCTCGCTTCACGCGGGCCACCTCCCGTTTCAGTTTGGCCACTTCTTCATCCCGTGGTGTCCCCTGGCCTCGAAACGCCTTTAATCCGTCCCGTGCCTGTTCTCGACACCACCGACTGAGCACAGTGGGATGAATCCCTAAGTCTTTCGCCACTTGGCTGACGGACAGATCGGCTCCCCCCGCCATCTGAACGGCCTCCTGTTTAAAGTCTTTGGAAAATCTCCTTCGCGGTGTTGCCATGACACACCTCCTGCCTATTGTGGCTCTTTTTAGATGTGTCCGCAAAATCCGGAGAAGACCACTTTTATGGCTAAACTGGCAGAATTGGAAAATGGAAGCGAGAAAGCATAGACTATGAACAAGGCTGGCGGAACCGCTCAAACAGATTTGAGTCAATTACTTTCCAATCATGCTCAAGAAAGGCCCGCTTAGTCCATTTGGCGAGGAAACACAGTTCCACAAAAGGAAAATAGGTATAAAAATCAGGTCCCCCTTGATCTGCAAGAGCAGAAAAGAACAAGGGTTGATACGGACCTAGCCAACGGACACAGGCTTTGGCCACGCCTATTCCTAAAAGCTGATTTCTAGCCAATCCGTCAACATCAACAACGCAGAGCCTTCCGTTTTCTAACCGAAGAAGAAAATTCTTGAGGACTGGGTCAGTATAATCAAACCCAACCCAGACCTGTTGGGGTGTAAGAAGAGGTATTCTGTCTCTAATATCTTGGTAAGAGCCCTTACTTAAAATGTTAATTTGGTAAAGAAAGTGAAGATTTTGGAGGAGCCTTTCCAGAAAAACAGACTCTCTCGTATCCACTAAGACTGAATTCTTCGTGTATACGGTGTGATAGAACTTTGCTATATTCAAGACAAATTGTTCGTCAACAGACTCAATGGTCGTCCCGTCAACATACTCAAGCCAAATTTCACGCTCATATCTCGCAACTATAGTAGGGAAATACGCACTTCCCACAAAGCTTTCGAGGGATGTCGCAATTTCATTTGCGAGATAGGAGTCACAAAGAATAAGACGCTTAAAGCGATGTCCATTCACTGTCACAATATGAATACTCTTATTTTTTTGAAGACGCGTTCCCAAAAGCCTCGAGAAAAAATAACTGAGCCGTTTTCGAAAAAATGGAGAGGATTGTCTGGTTAGCACTTTTGAGGTTCTCACTCTGGGCGTTGAAGGTTTTGATCTTCGAAATAACGGCTCTAGTCAAGTGCTTGTCTGTTATATTTCCTGAGAACAATCAGATTTTGAATAACACAATACACGGGAGAACCAATAGCTAGGTAGCTTTCAACAGAAAAAATTAAACTTCTTTATCGCATAAAGCATTGCACTTCAAGACTGAATTGTAGCAAACGCGCTTCAATCGGCCTACCCGATGCACCCACAGTAGCTACGAAAACGCAAACTTTCTAAAAATAAGTATGCTCCGACGCTGGTGATCTTTCCCCCAAAAAGTGGACACCAGGTTTCCATGAAAAATTTGGCCTTCATATTTGCCCGATAACGGGCGATCGCCCTTCGGTCCATACCTAGGCATCCCCCTGTTCGGCGGTCGACGGCGCCGCTGCTGGCTGTTGGAGGCTCTGCCACTGCCGTTCAAACTCTGCTGGACTCAGATACCCTAATGCCGAATGGCGACGGTCTGTGTTGTAATACCCGATATACTCGATGAGATCTGCTTTGGCTTCTGCTCGCATCTGGTACTGCTGCTGGTAGACCCGTTCGGTTTTCAACGTCCCATTGGCCGATTCCATCGGAGCATTATCATAACAATTACCTCTCCGGCTCATCGAGCGCGTGATACCGTGTCCTTCTAGCACCGTACGATAGGCTGCCGCGGCATATTGCACACCTCGATCAGAGTGATGCATGAGCGTCGTATCCGGCTGTCGCCAGCCAAGGGCCATGCGCAACGCGGCCAGCGTTAACCGCGTATCGACAAAAGCTTCCAGCGCCCAGCCCACCAATTTCCGAGAAAACAGGTCCATCACGAGTGCCACATACACCCATCCTTCCTTCGTCGCCACATAGGTGATGTCAGTCACCCAGACCCGATTGGGCGCGACCACGGTAAATTGTTGGGCTAACCGATTGGGCGCGATCGGATACGGATGCTGGGATTGGGTGGTATACCGCCGCCGACAGCGTCCGCGAGCCCGGATGCCCGCCTGCCGCATTACTCGAGCAATCCGTTTCCGATTCACTCGCCACCCTGCGGCCCGCAGATCAGCTGTCATGCGGGGACTCCCGTAACACTGCCGATGCCGACGATGCCGCTCCTGCAACTCCATGAGTAACTGCGTATTCGCCCACGTCCGAGCCGATGGCCGGTGTTGCCGCTGCTGCCAGGCATAATACCCACTGCGCGCCACTCCAAATAAGAAACAGCTCCGATCGACCGGATACACGTCGCGATCGTGCTGAATCCAGGCGTACCTCACCGCGACTCTCTCACGAAGTACGCCGCCGCCTTTTTTAAGATTTCCCGGTCGAGCTTCAACTGCGCGTTTTCGGTGCGCAGGCGGGACAGCTCCGCCTGCACGTCCGTCACTTCAGGTGGCCGTCCTCCGTGGGCGAGCGGTTGCCCACGCCGCACACGTCGAACCCAATTCCCCAAGGTTTTGTCGGACATCTCCAAACGGCGGGCCACCTCGGCAAGCGAGCGGCCCCCTTCCAGCACTTGATTCACCGCCACGTCCTGGAATTCCTTCGTGTACTGTCGATGCGGAATGGTCTGCATCTTGTCTCCCTCCTGTTTTAGTGACCCCTTCCTACCATACTTCCTGGGGTCCACTAAAGAGGGGCAACCTCAACATCATACGATACGGACCGTGAAGCTTCAGCTGTTAGATAGCACCGAGACCAAAGGCCGCTGGGTCATCGAAGGAGATCTGGCTAGCTATTTTGAGACGGTGCATCATCGGCGGTTGATGCACAGCGTGCGGAAGCGAATCCGAGACCAGCGATTCCTGTCCCTGCTTTGGCGATTCATCAAAGCCGGCCATGTTGATCATGGCCTGTTCCGGGCGGCAAGCGAAGGTGTTCCACAAGGGGGAGTGCTCTCACCCCTCCTCTCCAACATCATGTTCCATGAGTTTGATACGTACTTGGAGGCGAACTACCTGAGCAAGAAGGCCCGAAAGGACCGCTGGGCATGGAATGTTGGCATTCAGCACGGTCGGCCCATTACGATTCGCGAGAATCGCCAATGGAAACCGGCTGTCGCTTACTGCCGATATGCCGATGACTTTGTGGTCATCGTGAAAGGGAACAAGCATCATGCCGAGGCGATCCGCCCTGGGGCACCGGATTATTCGCAAACGGGGGTCACGGGGCATGATGCGCCCGGTTTCGACGATCCCCAAGGAGCAAAGCCGCGGTCTGGCGCGTACATTGACCGCGGCACTCTCCGGCAACGACCATGTGAACAAGATCGATATGGTGGAAAGGCTGAACCAGTAACTTGCTGGCTGGGCCAACTTCCATTAGTACACGGATTACACCGCCAAGGTGTACCAGCATCTGGATCGTATCGTGTTCTGGAAGCTGGCGCATTGGCTGGCCCGTAAGTACAAAACGTCGATCACATCACTGATGCGGCAGTACGTGAAGCGCCCGGGCGAAGGGCGAGCCAAGACCTGGCACTTCTTTGGCCGGAGCGGGAATGGGACTCGGTGTGGGATCACACTGCGCCGGCTGGTCACCAGTCGAAAGCAGCAATTTCGATGGCGTAATCCATCGGGAAATCCCTACCTGAACATGGATCCCGACCGCAAAACGCTCACATCACGATACCGCGAGGTCGCCATGGCTATGACGCATGCTTGAGGGGAGAGCTGTATGCGCTGAGAGGCGCACGTATGGTTCGGGGAGGAGAAGCAGGGAAATAGCGAATGACTACGCCCTGCTTCTTACTCTACTCCGCACGGCCGAAGGGTGGCTGTATTTGGCGGTCGTGCTCGATCTGTATTCGCGCAAAGTGGTGGGCTGGAGTACAGTACTCGATTGCAGCGTGACCTAGTGATCGCGAGGCCCTCAGAATGGCGTTGGGCCGCCGCAAACTCTCACCCGATCTCATTCATCACAGCGATCACGGTAGTCAATATGCCAGCCATGAGTTTTAGGATTTGCTGAGGAACCATGGCATTGAGTACAGCATGAGTGGGACCGGGAATTGCTTCGACAATGCGGTCGCGGAAAGTTTCTTTGCCCTGCTTAAACGGGAACGAGTGCATCGGACTCAATATCAAACACGAGCTGAGGCCAAGGCTGATATGTTTCAATTCATCGAAGTCTTTTATACCCGGCAACGGCGGCATTCTTATACTGAGGGGAGGCCTCCAGGTGTGTATGCGGAACAGATCTTAAAAACTCTTAACTAACCTGTCCACGAAACCGGGGGAAGATCAATGCTGGCAAGCGAGCAGGCAATGATGCAGCTTCTTTATAAGAGACTCAAGGCCAATTTGTTTATGTTCCTCTAGTCATGTCTACGGGTACCGTTGTTGAGTCCGAGTCTTAGTCTAAAGAACCAGCTACTATTGTGCTTGCCAGGACAAATATGACTTTTTCGAAACGTTTGACATAGCGCAATGCGGATTCCCATCTTTTTTGAAGTTGAGCTTTTGTCACTTCGTCATGGTCAGATGAGCATGACCCCTTTATCGTCAATTTACGTATGATTTGAAGGTAGGCACAGAAAAGGAAAAAAGACCCAAAAGATTCCCAAGTTTTTCTCATGTTTGGTGGGGCAAGAGAGAAATATACATTGGTAAATCTCTTTATTTTTGAAGAGTACATGAGTTCTTCTATATCGATATTATCTAGCTCTTTTGAACGAGATCTGTAACAAAATTTTAATAGAGCCTTGCTGAAATCTATGGAAAATGGACCAAAAGCCGATGTTTCAAAGTCGATAGGTATTAATTGATTTTTTGTGGAAAAAATCACATTGCTAGGTTGAAAGTCAAGGTGGAGAAGAACTGGAAAATTGAGGGATGCAGGAAGAGATTTGAGACGTGATGCTGCGAATGAAAAAACCCGTGAAGCATCTTGTGTTGTGACTACCTCATTTGTGATAGGACTTTCAAGAACACGGGCTGGGTCTTTCAGTGAGTCCTGAAGGGATAAAACTCTAAGAGGAGTAGCTTGAATTTCATGGGGTTGATTTTGTTTTAGATGATTATAAGCTATTCTATGAATCATGCTTAGAATGCCGAATGCCTCTGCAGCGGCCTTTCTAGAAGTTTTTGACAAGGGTTTTCCAGAAATCCATCGGGAGACGACACAACAGACATTGTATTTTTGAAGGCGTTTTGGGTCGCTATCGGCCCATACTAGAGGAGCAACGTGAATCCTGTGTCTTTGGAGTAGGGAATGTGTAAAAAGGTGACGATGAAAGAATTGCGATCTTTGGCCTTGGAAAAAATTGATGAAAACTTTTCCTTCTTTGGTGTGTGCAATTGCATTTTGATAGTGCCCTGCTGACGGAATAATATCTGTTATGCCCAATCTTTCCTGCAATTCTTTTTCAACGTAAGCTTCAATTTCTGGGAAAAGGGTCTTGCTGCAATCAGAGCTGTGAAAATAGGCTAGCAGTTTTTTTGAGTTTTTGATCAACCTGTTCAACTTCATTTTGAGAAGAGTCTGTTGGCTTGTTCTTCAGCAAGGCAGTCTTTCGTGACAGAGTTGTGAGGCTTTATATGTCTATGCGATCGAAGATAGTAACATCATGGGTTGACTCGAGGGTACATGAGCCCTTGCCCTGCTTGTTGTACTCCCTTGCAATCAAGCATACACTGTGACTTTAGAAGTATATGGTATTTCAGTAAGTTGGTGGGGTTTTTCCAAAAATTCGTTTTATATGGTCTGCCCAAGTCTTTCGATTGATTACAACGATGAATACTTTTCGCATTCGGTCTTGAGGGCACTGGATTTCTCTTACTCCGTGCCAAGAATGATTCTTTCGAGCGAATAATAAACTGTAGTTTCCCATCGCTTTTGAAATCGTGGCTTCCTTGAAGTCTTCAAACTTTGGTGCTGAATCTCGTTTAAACTGACCATCGTCGTCAAGGATCACGGTTTCTCCACCCCAGGTTGGATCCCAGTCCTTCTCCGTATTGAAATAAAATATATGAGAGCCGAGCTTATGCTTGGCATCACAATGTGGTGAAACCGAACAGCCATTGGGTGTGTAGTGCCAGTGGAAATGCAAATCCAGAGAACGAATGTTCAACTGTTGGCAGAGAAAAGAATGGTATTCCTTTCCTTGGAGTTCAGCGACAAATTGTTTCCAGGGTTGTGCGAGAGGAAGATCATCGCGGTATTCAAGGGTAAAACGGTCATGACTTTGCTGGCCATGGGCTCGAGCTACTCCGAAACGTCTTTCAAATAATGAGACATCTGGAAGGGTTGCTAGGAGTTGTTGATGCCCTTGGGTCGTGAGTAATCCTTCAGGGTTAATCCATGGATATGGTTTTCCTCGTTGGAATGCTATAGGATCAGTACTAACCAAGCGTTGAAAATTCAAATATGTCATTTTTTCACCTTAGCAGGATAAACGGTGAATCCATTTATTGACTAGTTTTTTGGCGCATTGAGTTACAGGTGATCGTCGGCGAAGGTACTTTCGATGCGTAGGAACAAGCTTTTCATTCAATTTGTACAATAAAGGGTCAGCTGTAGGGATGGTGATCTTCGAGATATCAGCATCACTAATATTATCCAGGTGTTTTAATAAGGCTCGCAGACTATTATGATGTGCGACGATGAGAAGGCGTTTTCCTTTGTGAAGTTCAGGTATGACGATATCGTGCCAAAAGGGTAGAAGACGTGCAAGTGTGTCTTTCAAGCTTTCGCTTTGTGGAAGATCTTCGTGCAAAAGATTAGAGTACAGAGGGTCTTGGCCTGGGAAGCGGGAATCGGTCACTTCGACAGGTGGAGGTGGGGCATCATAATGTCTTTGCCAAATCAGGACTTGTTTTGCCCCATATTTTCTTGTCGCCTCCCACCAGTCTAGACCCTGGAGTGCGCCATAATGGCGTTCATTGAGACGCCAATCTTTCAGTATAGGTAAGTGGGATAGGTTCATAGTATCTAGTACAATGCGAAGTGTTTCTGAAGCGCGGCTTAGATAAGAAGTACAGCAAAGATCAAAAGTCAAATCACGAGATTTGAGAAGTTGCCCGGTTAGCTTGGCTTCGACAATGCCTCGTGGGCTTAGTGGTACATCAGTCCAGCCAGTAAAGCGTTTTTCTTTATTCCATAAGCTTTTCCCATGTCGAAGGACTGTCAGAGTGGTCATAAGTTTGAGGTCATCGATTGAAACGAGTTGGCATCTTCAAGAGTATTGATTGCTGACACTTGATCACTATGGGACTTTCTGCTCACGGTAAATATTCTCATACAAGGGACAGTGGACTACTCTTTCAACGTATAGAGGATTTCTCAAGGCATTGTGACAAAAAGCTATCCGCTTTTTTATAGTAGATCGATGTTGAGTTGCAAACTTCGTACACTTTCTAGGACCAGACGGTTCGAGTGTGATAAAACTCTGCCGGAGTTCCTAATCGCTAAAACTTCATGAGTCCTCTTTACGAGAGTCCAGAGTAAGACAGTTTTGATCTGGTAAATTTGTAAGGTATACGACAAGTGGCATAGGGGATTTACTTGGGCTGGTCCTCATATGCATATGCTTTGATTGAACGACAATGCACCTTCCCTTCTCTTCCACCAAACCTAATACGGCAAAAGTAGGAAGGGTGGTGTGGGAGTATAGAAAAATTTATCATCGTTTGGTTCTTAGTGGTGTACCGCCTGTTCTGTGTAATAGTTTTCAAAAGAGCGGAACCCATTTGCTAGTAGGTGCTGTGGGAAGTTTGCCGCAGTTTCATCATTATGGGCGTAAAGCTTACTGGCATTACCTGACTAGAGCTAGAGTTGATTGTAACAAGATTTCTGAAGACTCTAAAGTTATTGCCAGGCTTTCACAGTGTCTCAACGGGGAAATCTTTCGAGGCCACATTGCAGCTAATAAAGAATTGATTGGATTTTTTGCTCGACATCCGATTAAACATATCTTTATCTACAGAGATTTACGGGATGTCATAATATCCATGTATTTCGGGTGGGAGAGAAATCAGGGTGTTGTGGATTCGTGGCCATTTAGGTATTTCAAGAGCCTCAAATCTGAAGAACAAAAGATCTCATTCTTGATTGAAGGCTGGCCAGATTGTCATTCAAGCTGTGATTTTCCTTTTGAAATAGATTACCCAAATATTGGGGAAAGGTTTTCAGAGAATCTCCCGTGGCTATCTAATGAGGATTGTCTGGCAATTAAATTCGAAGACCTTGCCCCGATTGACAAACGTCCGAAATTGTTGGAAACCGTCGCCAGATATCTATTGGGAGAACGTCTAACCTCCAAAGAATGTATGCGTATGGTTTTAGCCATGGAACAAGGGTGTAATCCCGCTAGCTCTAAGACATTCAGAAAAGGCGTCAGTGGGGAGTGGCAGAGATATTTTACTAAGGAACAGAAAAGGACCTTTAAAGATGTTGCTGGTCAGTATCTTATTGACTTGGGTTACGAGAGGGACTTTGATTGGTGAAATATTAACCAAATGTGTCCAACCTGGCTTGTTATGAAAAAGTACACCAAACATGGAGTGCAATGCTAAAGAAACCTCGACAGCAAATTCGAAAACTGAAGCGGTGGGGTACACATAAATTATTCTTTCGGGGAGTCCCACCGGTGCTTTGCAATAGCTTTCCTAAGAGTGGGACACATTTGCTCATGGGAATTGTGGGAAGTGTGGAGCCCTTCCGTTACTACGGGGGTAGGGCTTCATGGTATTGCTTGAACCGAAATAGAGTGGATGTACATAAGAGATACTCTATTCAAGAGGTGAAGAAGAAATTGCGGGCTTTTCTCCCCGGAGAAATCATTCGTGGGCATGTTGAAGCTCATCCAGAGATCATTCACTTTCTTGCACAGTCTAACTTGAAACACGCTTTTATCTATCGGGATTTACGAGATGCGGTGATTTCACAGTTTTTTTACTGGGAGAAGGGGATCAGTGCCGATCGTTGGCCGTTTCGATATTTTAACAGTCTAAAAAATCAGGAAGATAAGATAAGGTTCTTGATCACTGGATGGCCTGAAAAAATTCCTGAGGGAGATTTCCCTGAAAGAGTGGATTATCCCAATGTTTCGGAAAGATTTTCCTCAAATTTAGCGTGGCTGTCTGAGAAAAATTGTGTTGCGGTTCGGTACGAAAACCTCATGTTATTAGACACACGAAGGGCCGAGCTGACTAAACTTGCCAAGTTTTTATTCAACACGGATGAACCATCTCAAGTGTGTCAGACTGTGAATGCGATGGAAACAGGATTTGATCCCACTCGATCCAAAACATTCCGTAAGGGTAAAACAGGTGAATGGAAGAAGTATTTTTCTCCAGAGACAAGAAGAGTCTTCAAAGAAATCGCAGGAGAGCTGTTAATCACTTTAGGATATGAAAAAGATTTTGATTGGTAAATATTTGAGAAATGTTTTTTATTTCAAGCTATTCGCATAAGGACACAAGAGTCGAGCGATAGCATGAAAGGATTGAACAGCAGTGAACAACGAGCTGTTGTGTGTGGCTCATAGAAATCGTTTCAATCATGAATAAAGTTCATGATTAGGGGGATGCGATTGTGGAAAAAGTGAGGTCGCTTTAAACTGAGCTATAATCATTTTTGCATACACTTCTCTCCCATAATGGTGATCGTTTGGGTTCGAATTGATCAAATCGTCCCTTACGAGTCCATTTCTGCCAAGAGACTCTTCATCGAGCGCTAAATAGAAAAAACCGCTTTTCTGGCAAAATTCCTGTATTCGTTTATTGAATTGTATTGTAAGGTCTGTGCGCTGCCTATGAGTTGCCTTAATTCCCTTCCTGAAGTTAGCGATTTTACCCCAGTCTTGGCCATCACGAATAGTGGGGAGGGGTGCACTGATACAAATTACGCGAGATTTCTTAGAAATCGTTGTTAATAAGGACTGGTAGTTTTCTATGGCCGTATCGAGGGTCACTTCAACTTGTGTTTGGTGCTTCTCAGCTCTGTGCCAGATGACGAATCCTGTGTCGACTTCTCCAAGTATTATAATTGTTGTCTCTGCTCTTGAATTTTCCAAAGTTTGGCGAAAAATAGGTAAAGCTTGTGTCCTTGAATTGGGGTTTTGTAATCCAGATACCGTTGCTCCTCCTACGTAGAGAACATTAAAAAAATGATTTGGAAAATATGTCTTGAATTGTTTACTCGTAAAAACCAATGCGTGAGAGTCTCCCAGCATGAGCACTTCTTTATAAAGATGTCTTTTTGCCCATAGAATGATTCCCTGAGATATCCTCTTCAATATAGGTTTAATTTTCACTTTGCTATCATTGGGGCAGGCCAATTAAAGCCTACTACGCTAGAGGCTCTCATCTTCTGTGGATTCTCAAATGGGCGCATGAATTATAGTTATTCCAATAGAGTTCCCGCGAGATCGCCTTCAGCCGATTGAGGAGCATCTCGCCCTCTTTGTGGGAGGCAATAGGGCGGGGACAAGATCAGCTGGCTAAGAGACACGATCATTAGGAAATTAATTGGCACGGCTATAGAATGGCAACGCAGCAAGGAAGGGAGGAGATTTTTATAGAGATATTTTCTTAAGAAGTTATTGTGGAGTTTTGGAGTAGATCCATTCTGAAAATTGTAGGTCCCAGAATGTATCGATGCTTGGAAAGGTGCCTTCCAAGACTAAGGCTCCTGTCTTAAGTCCTTTTATCGTTCCTTGTTGGATTAGGCAGTCTCGACTAATTGCATACGCTACACCATTTCGATGAAATACGGGGGTGAGTTCTTGTCGAGCTATAATTTGACTTCCCGCAGGGTCATAGTAATCGAGAGTATTCGAGCTAATGGTTAGCTGCTTCAATGGATGCCCTTTTGAGTCAGTTTCTGAAACTGTCCATACAGCATCCCAATGTTCGCTGACAAGCTTTTCAATAGTTTGGACCATGTGGTGGGGTTGTCTTAAGGGAGAAGTTGGTTGAAGCATGACAATAACGTCATACTGGATCTTGTCGATACGTTCGATTTCTTGTAATGCATGGATTAGTACTTGTGCGTCGGATACTCGGTCTCCAGAAAGTTCTGCCGGTCGGAAAAATGGGACATCTAATCCTGAATTTTTCGCCACTTCTGCAATGTCTGGATGATCTGTAGATACTATAGCTCTGTCTATAATTGAAATTTCTGAGACCAGATGTCCGACTCGTGCGACTAGTGGAACACCAAGAAATGGCACTAAATTTTTTAGAGGAATTCCCTTGCTACCACCTCTGGCGGGACAAACAGCTAGAATTCTTTTATTGTTAATCAAGAGGGCCCCAAATGACTTGTTATGGAGTCTCCAGCGGAGAGGGTTTTAGTTACTTATGAATAGCTCAGGGATTCGCTATTAAGCCTGAATCTGCATTTGTAATGCAAAATGATCGCATGGACAAATCATTACCATGAGCTTCTGGGATTTCCTGAGAGCTTCTAGCCTAGCGCAGAGATACACCTACGACTCCAGGTTTTCTCACTTACACGACATTCAAAAGCAATGGTTCACCATAAGGCTTATAGAGAGTATATGGTCACTCACTCTGAATAATTAGGTTTCAAAAATTGATTGGTTCTCCCGTTGGTTCTGCCAAAACCAGTGACGCTACAACATAATTATGGCACTTGTGGATCAGCTATCGGTACTTCGTTCGATTTCCGGATCTCCTGATCAGAGGTGATTTGAAATCGTCCCCAATGGTCAACGATTGTTTTTCGTTCTGTTCGAGTGAGTTTGTTGATTCGTTTGTCAGCATAAAACGAGTCATTGTTGTAATGGGTCGTCGACACTTCTTCAAATATGACTCCAGAGTCGGTCCAAAATGAATGCCAAACTCCAGGTTGAATCAGGAGAATCTCGCCAGGGTGGAGGATGCGAGCATATCCGTCCGTGTTGACATGTAAGACCCCATATAGGATTTGGAATGTTTCCTCTTTACGGGCATGGTAATGGGAAGGGTGACGTTGGCCGGGAAGCTGGACAACGAGCTTTTTGCAATATTCACGGTTAATACATTCAATAATTGCGGCACCAGTTTTTCGGAAATTCTCTAATCCATAGTGATGTGAATATTCAACTTTGAAGTCACTTCCTAATTGTATTTTGGCTTCATTGAGAAGCGCTTTGATTTCATGGACTGCTTGTTTCAATGTGACAATGCCTTGGTTTACTTCTATATCGACGGCATTGTTCAGGACAGGTTGATTGGGAAGGACGTCTTGTATTGCTCGATATCCTTCTCTCCAACTTCCGCTCTCTAACTGTCCTTCGACATAGGGCATCGCAAAGTATATCGAGTCACGAGTAAGAAGATGGCCTTTTTTGATAGGACGGGCTGCAAAAACTCCACGACGTAAACCGTCAAGCGATGCTTGTTCTAGCGTTGATGTTGGTTGGCGGTCTTTAGAACCACAGAGAATGGATGCTCGTTTATGAGATTCAAGCCATTTGTCAATCTGTTCGGGTGTCGATGAATAGGCGTTGAGTTTTATTTCATCAGTTTCTACTCCAATGTGGCGCTCAAAGAGTTGTGCGCCAAGTGCGCCGGCAAGTTGAATTGGAATGGTATCATCTGGGTTTTCATGGGTTGACCAACCGATTGGAATTTGAGGATAGCGATGCTTCAATGTCCGGATTTGATTAAGCGCAAGTAGTTCATCTGGGGTTGGATAGATGGACACACAATGCATGAGAGCAAACTGGACCGCTCGGTGCTGGAAGAAGCTTACAACATTGTCGATGTCTTCAAGCGTGAGCCCACCGGTTGAGCACACAACTGGTGGGCCGGCATTAGCAATTTCTTCGAGAAGTGGCCAATCTTTTGCTGAACAGCTAGCAACCTTCAGGACATTGAAGCCCATGTCAACGGCGATATTCACAGATTCTTCATCAAAGGGTGTACACATGGCCAAGAGACCGTTGGCCCACACTTCGTGTAACAATGTTTGAAACTGCTCCTGGCTTAATCGAGTGGATTGAAACCGTTGGATGTATTTAAGCGCACTCCCTGTTTGATGACTGGGATGAATGAACGTATCGAGCTGACGAAACTGAAATTTGATTGCAGCACGTACTGAATGTTTCTTGATGACGGTTGCCATTGCTTGAATAATCTTAAGGCCATGCTCGACGCTTCCCTGGTGATTGTTCGCCAAATCCAAAACGAATAAATCGCGAAAGTCGAAATCTTGTTCGATCATAGTTGTGACCTTTCTCGTGAGACTTACAGTAACTCTAATGCGTCGGGCACATAGCCTTTGTCATAATGAATGCGGACCGTACGTTTATGTGCTGCAGAAAAATGGGCTGCTGAAATGACCATCATCGTGTCAAGGCCTCGTTCAAGTGAGATCACTGAGGTATTGTCCGCACCTTGTAAGACGGAGTCAATGTGTTGTAGTTCCCAAATGAAATCATCTGGGCGCGTCTTTTGAATCGTTTGCTGTTGAGGGTCTTCTTCTATCATGGTCCAGTGAACACGGTCGATACCAGGTTCGTGACCGATGGTTAATTCGACAGAGCCATTCCTTCCCTGTATACGTGCCCATTTTCTTGACGGCAATGTTATGACATCTTGAACGACTCGCCCGATAAGGCCAGTTTCCGTTTTCAGGTGCAGTAGGCACAGTTTATCGTAGTTCACTGCGTCGGTCTCAAGGTACTCTAACGCGGCGGATACTTCGGTAATACGTTTTTTGCCTAGTTGGGTGGCGAAGAACTGCCAGAGATTGATGGCATGAGAATGTTCTCCGCTGGCACCTCCGCCGCGTTTCCAAAACCCCAGATAGCTATCTTGTGGCCCGTTCAGCCATGGATGGGCGGCAAAGATTCCTCCCCAGTGTTCTCGAAATTCCACGTCAATCGTTTCAATCGTGTCGAGTTGGAGGCTAGTAGTTAAGGTTGCCTGAGCGGCTTTCCCAACCACGTGATCGTATCCAACAAACACCGAGATGCGGGCGTCCGAAGCGAGGCGCCTTAATGTTTCTGCATCCTGTAGATTGGGGGAGCAGAGAGGTTTTTCGATAAGAATAGCTTTGGGTTTTTCCTGGAGAGCTTTCAGAGCTAAAGGGATATGTGAATCAGGGGGGGTACCGACGATGATGAAATCGAAATGATCTTTTGGAGCATCCTCAGCCAGGCAAAGTCTAATGTTTTCATCCCAAGAACCATAGCGCGTTGGATAAATCTGAGACTTTGTTCGATCCAACGCTGCGGAATCTACGTCGCACAATGTGACGTCCCAACCCAAAGAGCGAGAGGCATGGGCTAGGTGATTCCCAATCGAGCCCGCGCCGATAATTTTTACGTTATACATAATAGTAGGATCCTCATTTCAGTATGCTACGCATGATATTAGGCAAGTCAAGTTGAGTTCCGTTTCTTGTCTAGCCCGGCATGACTTCGGATATCAATTTCGTGATTGAGCGAACTTTGATGTGAGGAAATCGCTGAAGGGTATCTTGAAAGAGCTTCACGCGCTCATGAATGGTCGAAAATTCATGTTCTGGAAAAATGTGTTGGAGATATTGATAGCGCTGAGATCGGTTAAGGTTCGACATTCGGAATTTCGCATTGAATCTCCGTTTGAATTTTCTGACTCTCGCATAGCACTTCGCAACAATCTTGTTCGGTAAACTTGGTGTCGCTAAAGAAAATGAGTTGTCAAACTCTTCTAAAACGTCGACGATTGTTTCGGAAGCAAATGGACCATCCAAGAATGCAAGGTACTGTTTCACTAACTGTGATTTATCAATTGAACCATTCCGAGTGACTTTTGAAGGAGACGACAAACTGATTCGGATGAGGTCTATTAACTCCTCGATGGAAGTAGCTCTTTGACTGAGGGAATTGGGAAGCTTTTTGTCAAAATGCTCTGAGGTAATTGGCTGAAATGAAAAAACAGGACGATGTAACAAGTAACCCTCTAGTCCTGTGGTACAGCTATTATGAATAATGGCGTCGGAAGCTAACAGCCAAGGGGTTACATGCCCTTCAAAATGGATGTGCACATTTGAGCAACTTTTGGCTGCTTGTTTCCATGTTTCATGACTTTCGGAAGGGTGGGGCCGAATAAGCACGGTATGATTGGGAAATGCTTGTGCGACTTGCCCAACCATTTCCTGAAAGTAGTGAAACAACACTGAGCGATGCTGTGCCATACCTAATTCGTGTTGGTCTACTTGATCAGGTGAGTGTGCGGCCGTATGAAGGGCTTTTTTTTCATCTCCTTTATTTGAACGAAAATTATTAAGTTTTCCAAAGTTCGTGTTGATTAAGATCATTTTGCCGAATTGGTTCCGAATATGTTCAACCTTCGGGTGCCAATACTTGCGAAGCTCTGGTCGTAACAAGTCCGTTCGAGGATTTCCCGTGATATGAACAGGCATTCCGTTATAGTTTTTTTGAGACTTCCAAATTCTGGCGTTTTCCGGACCCCAAGCAAGAAATAACCGAGCTTGAGGAAATACCTTGGGGCCTAATTTTTCTTTTACATAGACTTCAGGTGAGCAATACACGATTGCTTCCTCGTCTACTCCAACCAATGTGTGTCCCAAATTCGTGAGAAGATGATTTGTGGTCTCATTACGGTTACTCAGGTTGATGGGTAGGTACAATGATGCTGGTAAAGTCCCCAAGCTAAGGTTGATTTCTCGTTTTGCTCCGATAATTACAGAAAAGCCTCGTTCAGCAGCAAAGCAAGAGAGCAAAACTTTGGCGTCAAATTCTCTATTGAAAATTTCAACTGGAAGAATTAGGCGACGACAAGGTTTTGGCATCTGTTTAGTTGTATTAAAGTACAAATGCAGGAAACTATTTTCTTGTGAAAGTGTATTGGTTAGGTATATGGGTGGTCGAAAATTCCCAGGATGTCTTTTGTCCTTTTTGCGACTCTTTCAGTTTCTCGTAGTGGCGGACGACTACCATTTGCGATGGGTTCGCCAAATGGTCGAGCGATCCCTCTCTCAATGAGTGATTGATGTAGCGCAGACAGGTCTCGCCGAGGCTGAATGAATCCTGTTTGAATAAGCTGTGCACAAAAACGTTCAAGGCCTTGTTGTGGCCTGGCCGTTCCACGTTTATTTAAAGGCTGTGACAGTGCTCGTTTCACAATCGCCTCACTGAGCCTGACGTCCCATGTTGGAGGATTTTCAGAGAGCGGAATGATATAGACAGATTTGCCCAAAGATGCGGCTTCTGCCAGCATCGATTCACTTTCACCCGTGACAATAACAACATCGGCTCCGGCTAAATAAGCGATGTAAGGGTTATCCGATTGGTTTGACTGCCATCGATGAACGTGGTGCTCTGGAGCCAGAGCAGATTCCAATGCTTGACAAACCTTTATTTCTGTTCTTGGAGAGGTCACAACAAAAACCTTCCCGCCGCAAGTGTTGGCCAATTCTTTGAGTTGATGGCCTATTGTCATAGCCATCTCTGCTGTCAAGGTGAATCGTGCAGTTGAACCGCCGATGACCAAGACGATTCGAGGATGGGGGGCGTTGTCAAAAAGATTAGGCCATCGTTTAGAGGCCTCGTCGAGACTTTCTTGTGTTAGTTCGTTCAATGGCGCGGCGGTTTCGATTCGATGAGGATGGGGAGTGAAGCCATAGTATCCAGGGGTGATCACAACATCAAACAAATCGGCGGCTGATCCCCCTTTTCGACCGACCTGAATAATTCGTGTTCTGCCTCCGTTTTGCTCCCGAATCCATCTAGCGATAGGCGCGGGACGCCAGCCGGTTGAAATCACAATGTCTGGCCATGGAGGCTCGAGAGACGCTGATTCAGCTCGGTTCAGCCCAAAGGTATGTGGGGGGAGAATGCTCCATATTAACTTCTTGGCATTGTTCCATGAATGAAAATTCAAATGTTTCACTTCATAAGGCCATTTGAGGGATTTTGCCAAGGCGATAGATTGTGTGGAGTGCCCGATTTTTCCATCAGACAGGATCCAGATTTGAGGTGGAGTTTTTAACCACCGTCCACCCTTGCGAATCAACGTGGCTGGCTGGCCGTGACGATTAGTAGTATGGAAATGCAGGGTCCAGTGAATCGTTGGATGCTGGTTGCTGATGGCTTGGAGCTGAGTTACCCAACACTGAAAAGTTCGTGTAGAAGGCTGGAGATACCGTGGAATATCAGAGAGTAGACTGACATCGTGAATGTGAAGAGAGACTATCTGTGATGCGAGAAAAAATATTTCTTCGAGGAGCCAGGGTACGTCCTCATCGGGAAGAAGTTCGAGTCCCTGGTCAGCGTAGACGATGTCAAAAGATCTCTGAGGAACGTTAGGGGTTAGAGCACACCAATGAAAAGAAGAGATAGCTAGCGATTGGTTCGAAGTCGCTAGCGTAGGGAATTCGCTTGGAAGCTCTTGATTGGAGTCCATTGTGTAATGTAAGAGACTTATGTTGGTCTCCGAAGAAATGCCGTTCTTAAAGTCGGCCAAAGCCTGTTTTGGGGAACAGGTAGCTGCAAACCGCTCTTTCGCGGTTCCTCTGGAAAGGCTCTGTACGAGCTGAGGAAATTGCGAACTTGGTGTAGCTCGGCTAAAGATTTGGAAGCCGGCCTGATTCGCAGATTGCTCCAGTTCTTTCCAGACATGCCCAATGGGGCTTTCTTGATACACAAACTCTTGAGGGAAAGGATGCCACGGTTGGGTGTGAAGTGCGGTGTAATGAAGCACTTTTGATTTTCCGCGAGT
The DNA here is from genome assembly GCA_965223765.1 of Nitrospirales bacterium. GTDB lineage: Bacteria > Nitrospirota > Nitrospiria > Nitrospirales > UBA8639 > Nitrospira_E. The sequence continues at coordinate 3,722,529 of OZ245016.1, read as the reverse complement.
ATATTCTTCGTCTCGAGCGTTCCATTCGGGGTCGAGCTTTCCCCAAAGGTTCTTGACCTCCAGGGCGTTTTTCAATAACGTCGATTTTCGTTCATATCTGGCTTGTTCTATAGTCCATACTTGCTGCATTTTTGCACAATCCATCAACATGACGGATGAATCATTTTGGACGATAGACAGAAAGCCGTGCTCTTCCATGTCTAGGTCGAACAACTCAGCAGGATCACTCAAGTAAATCTGATCCACATCGTTATAGATGGCTCGTCCTGAACTGCCAGCCAGTTCCGGAATGGCAAAACGGTAATTCGTGAATCCTGTCAGCCACCGGCTTCGATCAAAGCCCACTAATTCTTTCATAAGGTAAATTTCATACACACGGGAGGGATCGCGTACTCTATCAATCGACCAGACCAACACTCGTTCCGCCTTGGCTTGAGCGGCTTCGGTGCCGACAAAAATCCTCACGGGGCTTTTCTGGAGCACCATATCTGGTTGCTCTGGTCCTAGGATAATTTTCTCTGGTGTAAGTCGGTATCCTTGTGGGCGTGAACGCGAGGTTTTCATCGATCGGGTTTTAGAGTGGGGACGCGTTGTCCTTCGAATGCTGGTAGTCGAAGAACGCTTATGTCCTTAGTTGTGTACAAACGTTCGAAAAGCTCTGAATAATTACTTTGAGCTGATCTGGTGAATGAGCAGCACTGACACTGCACCGTAATAAGCTTTCGCCATTTGGTGTGGCTGGTGGAATCATCAGGTTGACGTAGATTCCTTGTTCCAACAAACCTTGCCACATCGCCAGAGCCTGTTCTCTTGAGGGAACCATTGCGGCAATAACTGGGCCCGGTTTTGCTCCCAATGTATAGCCGGATTGTTCTAGCCCTTCATAGAGATACCGCGAGTTCTCCCATAATCGTTGGCGAAGTTGGGGCGTTTCTCTCAGGATTCGCAAGGCTACTTTAGTGGATGCTACCACCGATGGACACGGCGAAGCCGTAAAGATATAGGGTCGACTGGAATATCGGATGAATTCAAATTCAGGGTGACGACTCACAGCGAATCCGCCGGTAGATCCCAGACTTTTGCTAAATGTTCCAACGATACAATCAACTTCTTGCTCAACGCCTTCTTCCTCCGCTAACCCACGTCCGCGTTTTCCAAGTACGCCAAGCGAATGGGCTTCATCTAGAACCAATGTTGCTCCATATCTGTTCTTGACTTCCACAATATCTGCTAGAGGCGCTCTGTCACCCAACATACTGTAGATGCCCTCGATGATGATGAGGGTTCGATGTGTATGCTCACCAAGACGGCGAAGGCGTTTCTCCAGATCGGCCACATCGTTATGTTTGAATCTGAGCACTTCCGCGCCTCCCAACCGACATCCGTCGTAGATGCTCGCATGTGAATCGCCGTCCATGAGAATCGTATCTCCTGGTCCGGCTAATGAGGAGAGAATGCCAAGATTAGCCTGGTAGCCCGTCGAAAAGACGATGGCATATGGCATACCATAAAATTCAGCTATGGCATGTTCCAGATCATTGTGGCTAGAAAATGATCCATTGGCCATTCTTGAGCCAGTCGTCCCAGTGCCTTCCTGGGCTAAGGCTTCTTGACTGGCTTGTATACAATCAGGGTGGAAGGTCAGACCTAAATAATTATTAGTGCCTACGAGAATCGTTGTTTGTCCATTAATAACCGCTTCTGTAGGCGACAAGATTTTTTCGATTGTGAGATGGAATGGATTAATGCCACTCTGGAGCAAATCTTCTCGGCTCTTCCGAATTGAAGTAAATTTTTTGAACAGAGACATGGCTATCCCTCTAAGAGGCGTTCAATTTCGTGGCCGAGATCTTTCACAGTACGGATATTCGGCAAATTATTTAAGGGGATCGAGATGTCAAATTGATCTTCAACCTTGAGTAGGATTTGCATGACCTGCAAGGAATCGAGTCCCAGCTCCGCAACTAGTTCGGTATTTTCGTGAAGCGAGCTATTTTTTTTTGCAAATGGCTGTAATGTTTCTAGCAGTCTTGGCAAGATGCTCGGATACGTCTTCATGATATCTGCTACCTGATCGATCGGATGAACACGAACTGGTGGTTATTATAGCTTACTAATCTTGTGCTTTGAGACTATCTGATGGCAAGAGTTGACGCAAGCCATCCTGCAGAGGAATTCGTGGCTTCCAGTGAAAATCAGAATCCTCGATCTTTTGGCACACCCAATTATAATGCCGCAGCTCAGCGACTTTTCCTGTCGTCAAAAGCGGAGCATATCCCAAGAACTTCGAACATATTTCATTGCCTTTTGCAAGGCCCCATAAGATCGTTTGTGGAATTTTCAAGTGAAACTTGATCTCAGGATTGATTAAAGTAAAGATCGAGTGCCATGAGTATCCGCCCCTAAAGCCGTCGTCCACTTCAAGTATTCGTGCATTGATTGTAGGACTCTCAAGAATGTGTAAGACGGCATCAGCAAGATCGTTAACATGAATAAGAGAAAATCTTCCTTGAGAGGCTCCGAGTTGGATGGCTATCCCTTTACCAGCTAGTAGCAAAAGAGGCAAAAGTGCTTTGTCATGTGGCCCATATACTGCTGGCGGGCGAAGAATGACCCACGATTGCCTGGTTCCTAGACCTTCGACGATGCGTTCACCCTCGTTTTTACTCCATGCATACGGGGATAGTGACGGCTCGCGGGCTGCGAGGGAAGAGATATGAACCAAGCGTGGAGGTGACGGTTGACTATGGCATGCCTTCAAGACATTTTCGACTCCGTTGACATTGGCCGAAATGAAGTCTTCTCTTGTACGGCCGTGAGTAACTCCTGCACAGTGAACAAGGTTTGCGCACCCTTGAACCAGCTCTTGAAGACATTCTGTATCTTCGAGGCTTCCACGGATAGTCGTGAGGGATGAATGTTCCAGCTCAGGAAAACTCTGGGCTCTTCGAAGCAGGGCTCGAACGAGAAAGCCCGCTTGGCATAGTCGACTGGCAATGGCTCGGCCAACAAAACCTGAGGCACCTGTTAGGGCCACGGTGCGTTGCATGAGACCACAGGGGGTTGAAAGAAGGCGGGTTTTATCTCAATAAGCTAGGCAGAGAGCGATAACGCTGGCGCAAACTCTTCCCAATGGACACGTTCGAGAAAATCTGCCTTGGCGCGGGAACGAGATAACTTTCCCGAAGATGTTCGTGGGAGAGTCCGTGGAGCAATCAATTCAATATAGCAAGGAATTGACAATTCATCTTGAACGAGTGAACGCAGGCGTTGAATCAAGTCTTCACGCTTTTGGAGATGAGTTTCTCGACATTGAACCACCAGGATTGCCGTTTCACTTCCATCTGGTCCCGTCACTGAAAATGCCGAGGAATCACCGGGCCTGACTTCCGGTTGTTGCTCAGCTAAATATTCGAGATCTTGAGGCCAGATATTGCGACCATGGATGATGATCATGTCCTTGGATCTTCCCATAATGACGAGGCTATCCTCGACCCAGTAGCCAATATCACCCGTATCGAGCCAACCATCCTCTGAGAGAATCGACTGGGTTAATGAGGGATCATTGAAATAGCCGGCCATAGTGCTTGCGCCACGCACATAAATTGTTCCGCTTTCTCTGTTACCGAGCACTACGCCGTTCTGGTCCCGTATTTCCACATCATACCCTGGGAGCGGTATCCCACAATTGACAAACTGACTATGACGATTCTGAAGGTCAAGGCCATATTCAGACGAGACAGGAATGGCTTTCCGATCCTTTGATAGGAGTTCTGCATCAATGGTATCAACCTCAATGCCAGAATCGAGCGGAGCAAAACTAACAGCTAATGAACATTCAGCCATCCCATAACAAGCCAGAAAAGCCTTTGGGCTGAATCCCGAATGCTCTAAGACTTTTGCAAATCGCCCCAAGCTGTCAGCCCGAATGGTTTCAGCTCCAACGCCGGCGATGCGCCAAGAACGAAGGTCATAGGATTCCTCGGAAAAATCTTCTCCTAGACGGCGGACACAAAGCTCATAACCAAACGAAGGACTGAAGGAAATCGTCGCCTGATTTTTGGTTATCAGGTTTAGCCATTGACGAGGCCGCATCGCGAAATCTCTGGTGCTCAAGTAGTCGACGGAAAGCTGTGAAGCCATTGGGCCTAGGACAAATCCTACCAATCCCATGTCATGATAAAATGGCAACCACGATACACACCGGTCTCCTGGTCGAACCTGCAATCCATGTTGAATGATTCCGGCCAAATTGGTCATGACCGCAGCCTGAGTGATCTCTACGCCTCGAGGCCATCGTGTACTGCCAGAAGTGTATTGAATATAGGCTAATTCGTGTGATTCGAGAGGTTGGAGCGAGGCTTGGCTTTCTTCCAGCGAAGCAAATGTTTCTGGTCCCCCAATTAAATGGAGGTCTAATCCCTTACTGGCTTCCTCCAAGAATGGGACTAAGTCTTGAGGCGCCATTGCAATAGCAGCATGGCAATTTTGGACTAACCGCCTGAGTTGGTTGACGTAAGCCTCATGCCCCCCTAAATGCAGTGAAATCGGTAAAGGAACGGGAATGAGCCCAGCGTACTGACAAGCGAAGAAAAACCGAAGAAACTCCGGTGTTGTATCGGCGATAAGGGCAACTCTTGATCCGCGGGGAAGTCTCAACCCATTCAGTCTTTTTGCCAGATTTTTAGCCTGAGTTTTCAGGTCTGAATAGGGGAGGACATCGTTAACCCGTCCTCGCCCAGAGTAAAAGTTGTACCCAGTTTTACCGCCTGCAGCATATTCCAAGGCTTCCCATAGAGTGCGGAAATTCCCGGGACGGAGAGAAATCGATGGATGAGTTGGGGTTGTTATCATATAGTTTGCGTATTAAAGCTTAGAGGCTACCATGAAGGCACTAAAACTCAAGTGAACTCAAGCAAATAAAATGCCAATATTTCTTTCAAGTAAAATACGAAGAACATTTGAAAAATAACATAAAATCCATCACTTATGTTATTTAACCTGTATCAAAAACAACACAAAATGAGTCTATTTCACAACAGAGAATTTTGAAAAAATGAGAAATCTCAATAGTCCTGATCGCAAACAGAAGCATTCAGTTTCGCCATTGATTCCGTAAATAGGTCAAGATTTCTTGGTTGGTCGTAACCGATGTTTCGTTCGGGGCCTTTAACGCTGGGGGGCCAGGCCAGCCTTGGTCGAGAAATTGCTGGTTAGAAAAGGATCGGGGACTCTCATAGCGGGGAATGACGTGGAAATGCACCTCGGGGTCCACCATCATGAGCATCAAATAATTGATCTTATCGTATGCAAAGGCATGGGAGACAGTTGTTTCAATCTCACGTATAATTCCTGGTAGTTCCCCAAATGCCTCTAAGCTGATTTTGGAAAATGCCGTCGCGTCCTCTCTGCAAATAAGGACCAAAGCCCCCAGGGTGACTTGTTGCGGACGCAAGACTACAACCCAGTGCTCAAATTCTTTTAGGCAAGTCTCAGGGTACCCAAACTTGTTCATCGTGCCATTCATAGCAAAGGATTTATAGCGAAATCGTTATCTTGGTGTCCAACCAAACAGCAGTGCCAGACCTCACCATTCCATTCAGTAGATGCCTAGTCATCACATGCGAGTGTGCGTATCATAACATCAGGAAGTCACAGGAAACATTAGATGCAACATGATCATCTGGTAAGGTGGCATTCATAAGGAATGTTCTACTCGTGTGATGCTCATAGAGACAAAGAAGGCATGGCTTTGCCTTCTTCGCGCTTTACGTTTTTGACGCGTTTGTTCTTCACGAGATCTGAACGAAGAGTAGGCCGTGGTCGGTGATTTAGGTAACGAACTCATAGGATTCATCAGTGAAACAGAGAGAGTGACTCAGGATGAAAAGAATGAAAGATTGCAGTAAAGGGGTGTGCCATGCGATGTCATGAAGTAGACTATGAAATTTTTGGTGACGATATGCAGATCGTGGAAGTTGAACTCGATCCCGGGGAAGTTGTCATAGCTGAGGCAGGTGCAATGAATTATATGGAGGAGGACATTACATTTGAAACGAAAATGGGTGATGGATCCAGACCGTCCAGTGGCATTTTGGATACCCTGCTGAATGTGGGGAAGCGAGTCCTAACTGGGGAATCCATTTTTATGACCCATTTTCAGAATACTGGTGAAAGCAAGCAAAGAGTGGCTTTTGCGGCGCCTTACCCGGGGAAAATCATACCTCTTGATATGGCTGAGATCGGTCAGGAGTTAATTTGTCAGAAAGATGCATTTCTGTGTGCTGCATTGGGAACCTCTCTTGAAATTACTTTTCAGCGGCGTTTGGGTGCGGGGTTCTTTGGAGGTGAAGGGTTCATTCTGCAGAAGCTCAATGGTGATGGTAAAGCATTTATTCATGTTGGCGGGACGGTCATTCGACGTGAACTCCGCGGCCAAACACTTCGAGTTGATACGGGATGCCTTGCTGCGTTTACGAGTGGAATCGATTACGATATTGAACGGGCTGGTAATTTGAAATCTATGATTTTTGGAGGTGAAGGGCTCTTTCTGGCGACTCTCAAAGGCACCGGAACCGTCTATCTTCAAAGTTTGCCGTTCTCCCGCTTGGCTAATCGTGTGATTCAAGCAGCGTCATTTGGTCGATCAAAAGGAGAAGGCTCAGTGTTAGGTGGGTTGGGAGATATGTTTGGGGATGATTGAACGTTCTGCAACCTCCCGATGCTTTTGCTTTAGTTCAAAGGACATGGCGAAGAGATCGACCAGATGAGTGGTATGTTGCGGCCCTCTATGAAAAAATTGGATTGGCGTATCAGGTGATTTGCAAGCTACGTCATAAACAGGTTCTGCAAAGAGAATAGATTGATGTAGGAACAAAGGCTGGACGACAAGGTGTTTACTAAGTCATGGTACCAGGAGAAATACCATTTGAATCGTATGGGGTTTAACGATTTGTTGTGGGCATATGTGTCCTATCCAAGCATTCAAATCTATGGGGTGCTGTGTGTGGGGAGCCTGATATTAGCGGTGGTGTTGGCGACGTATACTCCAGTATTGCCCCTTCGTTTCCTCGCAAGCATCTTGGGAACCTTATTGGCGTATCCGTTCGTGGAATATACTGTTCATCGATTCATTCTTCATAGCCGTTATCTTTACAAGTCGCCTTGGACAGCTGCCCTTTGGAAACGTATACATTACGACCATCATCAAGACCCCAATGATCTACGAGTATTGTTTGGGGCGCTCTCGACAACGCTTCCGACAATTCTTGTCGCTACCTTTCCTATTGGTATGAGTCTTGGAGGTTGGATAGGCGTTCTGTTGGCGTTTGCGACAGGAGTTGCATGCTTTATGGTGTATGAACTTTGCCATTGCATGCAACACTTGCGGGTGAACCCCAAAAACAAAGTGTTGCGACGAATTAAGCGCCATCATTTGTTGCATCATTTTCATAACGAACAAGGCAATTTTGGGATTACGAGTTTATTTTGCGACCGTCTCTTTGGAAGCTTGTATGCCAGTGCTGACGATGTTTCAGTGAGTTCTACGGTATCAAATTTAGGCTATCAAGGTGAGGAGCAGTTGCAGTATCCCTGGGTTGCACAATTGTCACAGCCGAGATAGACAAAAATTGTTGTACCCGAACCCAGATGTCTTTGGTTGCCCACTGAGTGAAGAAATCACTTTCTCACACGCTGATGAGTCATGATCGTTCATAGAGATTTCATGTCTTGATTCGGATTGAGCCCGTTGAGAATCAGGCTTGTTTAAAACAGTTTATCCGTTTTCCTGCTGGCCTGTACCAGGATGATCCAGCCTGGGTTCCTCCGCTGCTGCTTGAACGGCTGCATTTTTTTTCACAAAAAAACCCTTACTTTCAACATGCGCGTTGGAAGTGTTGGCTCGCATACCAGGAGGCGAACCTGGTTGGACGAATTAGCGCGCAAATCGATGAATTGCATCTTTCGCGCTATCCCAACCCAACGGGGTTTTTTGGGTGCTTAGAGGCTGAAAATTCAGCAGAAGTTTTTAGGGCCCTGCTGCAAACGGCCGAGGATTGGCTGCGACAACAAGGGATAATTACCATTCAGGGCCCGTTTAACCTCTCGATTAATCAGGAATGCGGCTTACTGGTTGAGGGGTACCACGAGTCTCCAATGGTGATGATGGGGCATGCGCGCCCGTATTATAGCCTGCAGCTGGAATCTAATGGGTACCGGAAAGCTCAAGACCTCTTGGCTTATCGGATCGGCATTGACTTTTCTCTTCCTTCCGGTGTGATGGCGTTTCTGCGTAAAGCGAAAGGTTTGGTGAAAATTCGTCCGCTACGCCGAAACCATTTGAAGGAAGAATTGAAGATTATCAAAGGGATTTATGAAGAAGCATGGGCAGAGAATTGGGGGTTCGTGCCCTTTACTGACGCTGAGTTTTCGGAACTTGGACAACAAATGAAGCTCTTGCTGGAAGATGATTTTGTTCAAATTGCTGAAATTGATGGACAACCGAGTGCTATGCTTGTCGCATTTCCCAATATTCATGAAATCATTCACGACTTGAATGGGCGTTTGTGGCCTGCGGGATGGCTGAAAATATTGTGGCGTCTGAAAGTGAGGTACCCCAAAACCGGACGCGTGGCCTTAATGGGCGTACGGTCTCGATATCAATCGAGTCCACTCGGGGCCGCGATGGCGTATGGCATGATTGAAGCAGTCAGAGTAGCCGGTCGGCGGAAACAGATTCAACGAGTGGAATTGTCATGGATTCTAGAAGATAACAAGCCTATGAGACATATTTTGGAATCTCTTGGCGCTGAAGTATACAAAACCTATCGAGTCTATGAGAAATCACTTGTATGACTTTAGATGCGCATCAAACACTTCTGGAGAACCAAGTAACCGCATTGATCTTAGCCGGAGCACGTGTGGGTGTTGACTCTGTCGCCCGTGCGGCCGGAGTCTCTTCGAAAGTCTTCGCTCTGGTTGGCGGGGTTCCCATGATTGAAAGGGTCCTCAATACTCTAGGGGCATCATCTCTCGTAGGGTTGCGAGTCTTATGTGGCCCATCTTGGGAGCTGATTGAACAGCAACCTGTGTTACGGGCAAGCGTTGAGAAGGGGGCAATCAAGTGGATGTCGCCGCAGTCAGGACCAAGTTTGAGTGTACAGCAGTTTTTGAAGGAATCTCCCGGAGTCCTTCCACTTTTAGTAACGACGGCAGATCATGCTTTGCTTGAAGTCGAATTTGTAGAACGGTTTTTACGCCAAGCTTATGATAGTCGGGTAGATGTGGCGGTTGCGCTTGTGCCTTATTCAGTAGTTGCTCAAGCCTATCCGAGTTCTAAACGGACCGTCATTCGATTTCGAGACGGTGGCTTCTGCGGGTGTAATCTCTTCTTACTTCGGACACCGCAAGCAGGCCGACTTGTTGAATTTTGGGCTCAAGTAGAGAATGATCGCAAGCGGCCGATTCGGTTGCTTCGACGGTTGGGTTGGCCCATGGTCGTTCGCTATCTTGCTGGTCGATTGTCGCTAATCGATGCGTTGGATGAATTGGGCCGTCGCTTGAACTTGTCCATCAAAGAAGTCATTCTGCCCTACCCCGATGCGGCTGTTGACGTTGATACGCCGGAGGACTTGGTGCTTGCCGAACAAGTCTTGGCTCGGCGAGCATATCGATGCGAGTAGAAAAGACAGGATTGGTAAACTTCGGGTTCGTTGCACATATTCAGAGGGAAATGATTTGGAAAAGACTTTTTTTAGAGTCGAGGAATGGCCTATTGGACAAAGGGTTTAAAGAGAGCTTCAGCATGCTGGAGGTCTTCGGGGTTATCAATTTCTGCCCATGTTAAACCTTGAATACATACTGTGGAGACAAAACCCTGTTGGGCCAATTCGTCAATGAGAGAGAGATACCATTGTCTGAGCGATGCTGGTTCTCGAACACGTCGCTCCAGCGTATTCGAAAATAATGCTGGTCCTTCATTCTGAAAACGCATCATGCCGATCGATTCTCCGTTGACCTGCTCTAATGGCAACGTTTTCCCCACTCGAACTAATTGGGACTCGTTCACGATGACTTTCATATCATCAGCATCGTACTGGGGTTTTTCATCGGTGACTAATGTAATTGGAGCGCTGGGTGCATGGAGAAGACGTTCAAGGATGATTGGTTCAAAGAGGGTATCGCCATTTAAGAGAATAAAGTCGCCGTCCATTGCATGGCGGGCGGTCCAACAACTAATCAGATTGTCGGCGAGAGCATAGAAAGGATTGTAGAGCGTCTGAATGCTGGCCGCTCGATTGTGTTTGACGAGAATGGTTTCGACGTGAGCGACGCCAAAGCCCGCCACAACGATAACAGAACTGATTCCCGATTCGAGTAATGCCTGGAGTTGCCATTCCAGAATCGGTCGGCCGTGGAGCGAGACAGCACATTTTGGCTGCTCTTGGGTTAAGGGAAGTAACCGTTTCCCCTGCCCTGCACTGAGAATTACTGCTTTCATTGGAAGATTAGTACCATTAGGTATGAGAAATGTAAAGGTATCGGGGAATGACTAGAATGTTAAGTCGATATCTGATTCGAGAAGTGCTCAAACCTTCGATTGTGGTTTGCCTCCTGTTTATTATTCTCTTTGCTGGATACAGTTGGATAGTCTTTTTAGCCAAAGCCGTGGATGCGCTTCTTTCAACCAGTGTGTTGCTAAAGTTAATTGTGTTGAAGGTTGGCATTGCGCTTGAAGTGTTACTGCCTGTTTCGTTGTACTTCGGGATTATTCTAGGACTAGGACGGTTATACTCAGATTCTGAGATGAAAGCACTGATGGCATCTGGGGTGAGTCCCTTTCATGTGTTGGGGACCATTGGTGTCCTTTCTGTCGGTGTTGCGATTCTCGTTGCGGGGTTTTCTTTGTACTTACGACCCTTAGCCTACGAAGAAAGTTATCGATTAAAGGCTCAAGGTGAAGCGGGGTTAGGAATCAGTCATTTAGAGGCAGGACATTTTTATGAACGACGTGATGGCTCGCTTGTTCTCTTTGCGGAAGAAGTGACTCAACGCCCTCGTCAATTAAACAGAGTGTTTGTACAGAGCGAGCATGGCGATAAATTAAGAATTCTTTCGGCAAAAAAAGCAGGAGAGCAATTTCATTCGGCAAGTGGGATGTCTATTCCCGTACTCTTTGATGGGTTCGAATACAAATTGACTCGACATGGCAGTCTGACGCACATGTCGCATTTCTCTCAATTATTTATTTTTCCTGAACAAGCCATCGCAGAATATAAACGGAAGGCCGCTTCGACCTATGAGTTGTCCTTATCCGATTCCCGCAAAGATCGTGCCGAACTTCAATGGCGGCTTTCAACGCCGTTTTCAACGATTCTGCTAGGCTTGTTGGGAATCCCCTTGAGTCGTTCCTCACCTCGAACGGGTAAGTATGCAAGAATCTTCACCGCAACGGTTTTCTTTGCCGTGTATTATTTTTTAGGAATGATGGCGAAAAACTTAGTTGAACAAGGAACGCTGCCAGTCTTTCCTGGTCTGTGGAGCCTAGTCATTGCGTTTGGATTGTTCGTCACTATTCTTGTCATGATGCCAAGATTTTCGATGAGATATTCCTGAAAGATGAGAGCGGTAAATAGAATTCTCATCAGTGCCTGCTTCGTTGTGTTTGAGCCTTTATATCACAACCTCTTCATGTCAATGCCTTGTTAGTCGCCACAGGATGTCTATTCCTCTTCTTTACCGCTATCTTTGGGGAAGTTTGATCAGGGGTTATTGGCCTGTGTTGGTTGTCTTGTTGGCGGTGTTTAGCTTGTTCGTTTTTGTTGAGGAAGTGGATGAAGTGGGGAAAGGGCGCTACTCATTCTGGAAGGCCGGCGAGTTTGTCCTTCTCACGCTTCCGGACCGGTTTGTCGTGCTCTCGCCGTTTATCGCTCTATTAGGAACTATTGTGGCTTTGGGAAATCTGGCCAATGGTCGAGAACTCGTGGCCATGCAAGCAAGTGGAATTTCTCATTACCAAATAGCCTGGGCGGTTATACAAATAGGGGTGCTCTTTATGGTACTGGTAGCTGCGTTGCAAGAATACGTCACCCCAACATTAGATCAGAAAGCCCATATTTCGCGTTCATTAGCGTTGTCTAACTCACAAGTCTACCAGGGAAAGCAAGGGATATGGTTTCGAGACGACACGCGTTATATTCGAATAAAGTCCTTAAGGTATGGCGAAATTCCTCAGGATATCGATATCTTCGAATTTAACCGCCGCGGAGAGATGATCGCGTATCTTTATGTCGAAGAGGCCGATGTTCGAAATTCTCAACAGTGGATTCTTAAAAACATTCAAAAAAAAACGATTCAAGGTCCCCGCGTTGTAGAAGAAACCTTATCGAGTATTCCATGGGATTCGCCGTTTAATCGAGCAGAAATGCGTCTGTTAACCTTGCCGCCATCCTCTCTCGCACCGTCGGATCTTTTCCGTTATATTGGAATTCTTCAACGTAAGAACCAAAATGTTCTGAGATATGAATTGGCCTTTTGGGAAAAAATTTTTATGCCCATCAAGACAGGGTTGATGCTTGTCGTTGCACTTCCCTTTGCTTTTGGCCCGCTAAGAAACGCATCGGCTGGGAAACGAATCATGTTAGCCGGACTGGTTGGGATTGGATACTATTTGATCACGGAAATATTAGAACATTTGGGAATCTTGTTTGGTGCGACGGCGTTGTTGACGACCGTAGCACCACTTTTGGGGATAGTACTTGCGACAGCAATCATCTGGTGGTGGCACTTTTCGTGAGTGAGCGCGGCAAGGCCTTTTGCGAGTGATCTAGGGCAACAATTGGTTTTATGAGCATGTATTGGTTCATTTGTCGTGAAACCGAAATTTGCTTGTGGGGGTTAACCTCGGCAGAACGATTGAGACGAATGTTGGCTCGCCTAGGAATACAAGATGTGGTTTCCGATACTCAAAATATTCCGAAGGGAAGTTCGGTTTTACTCCTTCGTGGGGACTTTGTTTTTGATGAACGGGTGTTGCGAAATTTATCAACGACGGAGAATGTCATATTAGAGCTGACCGTTGGCGAACGTTCTATTCCAGTCGCAGCCCATGTAGAGGCTTCTGAGGTTTTTGCCGTTTCCAACATTCTGCAAGCGGAAGCATTAACTGAGAATGCAAAGGTCAGTCGAGTGACCTTGGAAGAGTTATCTGGTTCCTTTTCCAATGAATTGCGTAAAGCTGATCATCCATATGTCTTGCCGATACGCGAAGATACTCGTGAGCCGCTGGAACAGCATTTGTTCTCTGGTTCTTATAAAGGCGTGACAGATTTCGTTACAAAGTTTTGTTGGCCAGTTCCGGCTCAATGGGCCACCCGCTTGTGCGCGCGTGCCGGGATTTCACCGAATCAGGTGACGTCCTTGAGTTTAGGACTTGTGGTTCTGGCTGGGATCTTATTCAGTTATAGCTATTTTGCTCTTGGCCTTGCCGTAGGGTGGGTCATGACTTTTCTGGATACCGTCGATGGGAAGTTAGCGCGCGTGACGGTGACATCAACGAAATGGGGAAATATTTTTGATCATGGTATTGATTTGATTCACCCGCCTTTGTGGTATTTAGCATGGGCTGTAGGTCTCACATCGTTCTCACCGCTGTTGATGGGGAATTCCTTGGAACATGCCTGCTGGATACTCGTGGTGGGGTATGTTGTGGGTAGAATGGTTGAAGGTGTTTTTCAATGGTGGCTTGGAGGTTTTGTCATCTTCTGTTGGAAACGGTTTGACTCCTTTTTCCGACTCATTACTGCACGAAGGAATCCGAACATGATTTTTTTAACGGCCAGTGTGTTGGTTGGTCGTCCGGATTTAGGATTGGAAGCGGTAGCTATCTGGACGATGTTGTCCACAGTTATTCTTCTAGGACGATTGGGCATGGCTGTGTTGGAAAAGAATATGAAAGGCACCCTGACATCTTGGTTAGCCGAAATCGATCCGGTCCATGGACGGAATTCCTTAGCGGTGCGATTGTTCACCAATCCCCCGGCTACCATCAAATGAAACTTCAAATCATTCATATGTCCCATCATGTTCGACTAACATTCGTCCACGTCAATTATTGTTTCCCCGTTCTGTCCCTTCTTTGAAAGCACGCTGGTTAGGTCTAGATGCGAGTTGGGATCTTGCATAATCCGCTCAGCGGCCGGAATCGGCGAAATCCCAATCTCATCCCCAGCGTTCGGGTTCAGTTCCCTGAGGTATTCTGCGCGGAAGTGAAAACACCCGACGACATTCGTCAAGCGCTCGAGACATTTGCAGAACAGGAGGTGCAGTGTGTGGTCATTGTTGGCGGTGATGGAACAGTCCAAGCCACAATGGGCGCGTTGCTGTATCATTGCCCGTTCCAGCCCATCCCTTGGCTAGCTTTGTTCCCGGCTGGAACGGCTAATCTAATGGCTGGCGATGTGGGGCTTGGAAAATTTGAACGAGCCACGCTGGAGCGATTCTTGAGGTATGCCAAGAACCATGATGACCCACCACGGTGCGAAACCCGCCCTATTCTTCGTATTCGTTTCCCTGAAGAGCGGGAGCCTCTTCATGGGATGTTTTTTGGCGCGGGAGCTATTTACCACGGGACTAAAATGGGTCTCGACACCAAAGGGTCGATCGGGCGTTTGGGGGAATGGGGTGCCGGCCTAATTGTGATAAGATTTCTGTGGGCGTTGGCTACGGGTTCCAGAAAAGGGTTGGAAACCATCAGGGTACAGGTCACAGCGGATGGAATTACCCAAGAGACGCAGGAATATTTGGTCTTGTTGATCACCACGTTGAACCGTTTGTTCTTGGGCATGAAACCGTTTTGGAATCATGCTCCAAGTCCCTTACGATATACTGCCCTTCGCGTACCGTATCAGTATCTGTGGCGAGTGTTGCCAACGCTGCTTTGTGGGCAGTCCCACCCTTTGGCCACGAAAGAGCATGGATATATCAGCGAAAAGCTTTTAGAAGTTCGATTAGTCTTGGACGGAGGGTTTATCTTGGACGGGGAAGTCTATACCTCATCTAAACCACACGAACCGTTAATTTTGGATTCTCCCGGAGAATTGTCGTTTGTCCGGTTGTGACTGGCGGTCGATGTATGAGCATTTCTACCACGGTACTGGAAGTTGTTAAGCAACCCAGTGCTCGACCCATTCCAGATTCCATTCAAGCCGCGGGAAGGTATCTCGTTCAAAAGTACGGACAATCCGTTCAAGGGGTTCTCTTGTATGGGTCCTGTTTGCGCACTGGGTCGGATGAGAATGGCTTAGTCGACTGCTATGTCATAGTCGATAAGTATGCTTCAGTGTATTCTTCAAAGTGGGTGTCGTTGCTCAATCATTGGTTGCCGCCGAATGTCTTTTATGGCGAAGTTGACTTTCGTGGACGAAAGGTCCGAATGAAATATGCCATCTTGTCCTTAAAGGATTTCGAACGAAGCGTGACCCACAAGAGATTTCATTCGTATTTTTGGGGGCGCTTTGCACAGCCAACGACGGTAATGTTTTCAGTCAATCCAGATATGAATCAACGGATCATTCGCGGGTTAGGACAGGCGGTCGTCACGTTTTTGGCTCATGCGCTTCCTCAGATGGCCTCTCCATTTTCTGCGAAGGACCTTTGGCGTCAAGGCCTGACGCTCAGCTACCGCGCGGAGCTACGGACAGAATCCGGTCGACGAATTCAGGTCTTATGGGACCATGATTACATGTACTATGAGAAATTGACGCAGGCAGCCTTGCCATTTCACTTTCCTCATGTTCGCATTTTCGAAGAAGCAGATCAGATGCTCTATGAAGTTGATCAAACCACCTGGACTCGTGCCAAAAATCGCGCTGGGTGGCTTTTGAGAAGCGTCCAAGGCAAAGCCTTGTCAGTTATGCGCCTGCTGAAAGCCGCGTTTACATTCCAAGGAGGAGCAGACTATCTTGTCTGGAAGATTGAACGTCATTCCGGCGTGAAAATCCAATTGACGCCGGCACAGCGCCGCCACCCTATTTGGGCCGGTCTCACGACTTTCTGGCGGCTCTACCGCCATGGGGCCTTCCGGTAGTAAACAGATTGGCAGACAAAACGAGTATAACGTGGCTATTGATCGCGGTTGACCATGTAACAGGAGACGACGGCGAGAGAGCGTTTTGCAGGGGAATCCGGGAAAGGGACTAAGTCTAAGGCGGAGGTTTCGATGTACTCTCTGGCTCGCTTCGTGGCATAAGCCAGCGAACCATGTACCTGCATCATTTGGAGAATACGTTCAAGCTCGTGATCATCCACCGAGTGAGAAAGAATTTTTTCTCTCAGCCACGTCTGTTCTGGCAGAGAACAGGTTTGCAGTAGATGGAGTAGGGGGAGGGTAATCATTCCCTGCCGAATGTCTTGACCGAGTGATTTGCCCAGTCGAGCGTGGTCGGCTGAATAGTCCAGGCGGTCATCTGCGAGTTGAAAGGCCATGCCTAGGTTATAGCCGAATCTATACAAGGCCATCTGTTCGTCCAATGAAGCTCCGCCGACAATCGCGCCTACTCGACATGATGCGGCCACGAGTGTGGCGGTTTTGTATTCTACAATCTTGAGATAGGCCTCTTCAGTGAGATCTGGCTGACGATTGGCACAAAGCTGCAGCACTTCGCCTTCAGCCATTTTTCGGCAAGCCTCTGCCATAATCTCATTAATGTCATGGTTGTGAAATGAGGCGATCAGCGCCATCGCCTGCGAATAGAGATAATCGCCAACTAGGATGCTGGCGTGATTTCCCCAAACGCGTCTGGCCGTTGGTTTTCCGCGCCGAAGATCGGCCTCGTCTAAGACATCGTCATGGAGAAGTGTGGCCGTATGGATAAATTCGATGAGGCTTCCCAGTAAAAGGTAGTCTTTTTCAAGATACCCGAACAGGCGGGCTGACAGGATCAACAGGAGTGGGCGGATGCGTTTGCCTCCGCTCGCGAGAATATGGTCGGCCACGGTATTAATGAGTGGAGCATGAGAGTCCAAATGCTTCTGGATCTGCACCTCGACTTCATTGAGTTCTGGGCGGAATGCATCCCAGACTTCTTCCATGGAATCGAGTGACCGGATAGCAGAGTTGTTGGCCATGGCGCGGATACTAGGGAGTAGGCGGAGGATTGTCAAGGTCGATTCAGAAGGGTAAATCTCCAAAATATCTGTAAAAACAAGATCTATTAACCATCGAGATTCGTGAGTTCAGAGCAGCGTTTATCTTGACAGATTTTTTGCCTTTAGATTACTGTGCCTTGAGCAATTTTCGGTCTGTTCTCCCCGTTCCGTCGGTTAATTTCCGGGACTTGTCCCATTTTCAGTGACCCCCCGATGAAGGTCGAGGGATGGGTCCGGTTGACTTTTTCATCATTCGGATAGAGTGGCCGACACTGAGACGTTACATCTCGCGAACCAGCAACGACATGACGAACCACAATTATACGATGTTCTCTAAAATTCCTGGGCTCCCCAACCTTCAAGGGCTCTATAATCCTCAGTATGAGCATGATGCCTGTGGCATCGGCTTTGTAGCGCATATTAAAGGTCAGAAATCTCATGATCTTGTCCAGAAAGGATTATTAATCTTAGAAAATCTCGTCCACCGTGGTGCTCAAGGGTGTGATCCTTGTACAGGCGATGGCGCGGGGATTCTTTCGCAGATTCCTCATGGATTTTTTGAGCGAGCTGCCGGTGAAATTGGTATCCAGTTGCCTTTAGCCGGCGGCTACGGCGTTGGTATGGTGTTTCTCCCTCAGGATCGCAAAGCCCGCCAACAATGTGAAGCCTTATTTGAGTCTATTGTTCAACAAGAAGGGCAAGAATTTTTAGGTTGGCGAGATGTACCAGCTAAAGAGAACCAGATTGGTGAACAAGCCAGAAAGACAATGCCGGCTATTCGGCAGTTCTTTATTTCACGTGCTTCTCTGAATCCCGCTCAGTTTGAACGGAAGTTGTACGTGATTCGAAAGTTGCTGACCCGTGCAATTCGCGAGTCTGCGATCACGGGTAAAGAATGGGTCTATATTTCCAGTTTGTCCTGCAATACGGTCGTCTATAAAGGCATGCTGCTTCCTGAGCAGGTGTCGTTGTTCTACCCCGATCTTGCTGATCCCACCTTTGTGTCGGCTCTGGCGTTGGTCCATTCCCGGTTTAGCACCAATACCTTTCCAACTTGGTCGTTAGCCCATCCCTATCGGTATACGGTTCACAATGGCGAGATCAACACGCTCAAAGGCAATGTCAATTGGATGCGGGCAAGGCAAGGGCGGCTCGCGTCCGATCTCTTCGGGGACGATCTGAAAAAACTGTTTCCGATCGTAGATGATTCAACGCAAAGTGATTCGGCCTGTTTAGACAATGCGATTGAATTTCTGGTGATGGCAGGACGGACGCTTCCTCATGCCATGATGATGCTCATTCCTGAACCGTGGGTGGGGAATCCACAAATGGATTTCGATCGCCGAGGGTTTTACGAATACCATGCGGCGGTCATGGAACCATGGGATGGCCCTGCGGCTGTCTGTTTCACAGACGGAAAACTGGTGGGCGCGACATTAGACCGCAATGGCCTGCGACCGTGTCGATATCAAGTGACGAAGGATGACTTGGTGGTTCTGGCATCGGAAGCGGGAGTCTTGCCAGTTGAGCCTGAGCAGATTCGCATGAAGGGACGCCTACAACCAGGACGGATGTTTGTGGTAGATACGGTACAAGGCCGAATTATTGATGACGAAGAAATCAAGACCGAAATCACGAAGCGTAAGCCGTACCGGCAATGGCTTACCCAACATCGGGTTTCTCTAGATGAACTACCGGAACCCATGAATGTGCCCCAGCCAGATCATCCAACACTCCGCCAACGTCAACAGGCCTTCGGGTACACCGTTGAAGAGCTCAAGATGGTGCTGTTCCCGATGGGGATGAATGGGGAAGAACCTATTTCATCCATGGGCACCGACACGCCGTTGGCCGTGTTGTCAGACCGCCCGCAACTCCTCTTTAAGTACTTCAAGCAACTGTTTGCTCAGGTTACGAATCCTCCTATCGATCCCATTCGCGAGCATTTAGTGATGTCGTTGGTGACCAATATTGGACCAAAACCTAACGTGATCGCGGAAATCCCTGAGGCCTGTCGACGAATCAAATTGCAACAACCAATCTTGAGCAATGTTGATCTTCAAAAGATTCGCATGATTGGCGATCCGCATTTCAAGAGTAAGACGCTCCCGTTGTTATTTAAAGTGTCGGAAGGTCCTGATGGCCTGGCCTCCGCAGTAGAACAGTTGTGTCAACAGGCCTCGAAAGCGATCAAGGATGGAGAAAAGTTTTTGATTTTGAGCGATCGAGGCGTGAATGCGGAATGGGCGCCAATTCCAAGCCTACTTGGTGTGTCAGCGGTGCACCATCATTTGGTCCGTGAAGAAACTCGGACAGAGGTTGGCTTAATTCTCGAGACGGGCGAGCCTCGTGATGTGCACCATTTTGCCTGCTTGATTGGGTATGGTGCTGGCGCCGTGAATCCTTACCTCGTTGTGGAGTCACTGGTGGATATGGAACGAGAAGGATTTTTCCCTGAAACGGTTGATGCTGCGACAGCGGAGACGCGGTTTATCAAAGCCATTAACAAGGGATTGTTGAAGATCTTTTCGAAAATGGGAATCTCCACCTTACAGTCGTATTGTGGTGCGCAGATTTTTGAAGCCGTTGGGCTCAATTCTGAGCTCATTAGCCGGTATTTTACGGGAACGGCTTCTCGTATTGAAGGTATTGGTATTCACGAACTTGGGGAAGAAACGCTGCGTCGGCATACGCTCGCATATCGGCCGGTTCCACTTCGTCAATTAGACTTCGGTGGCGAAATTCATTATCGGATACAAGGTGAACATCATAATTGGAATCCGGAGACGATCTTTAAGCTTCAACATGCGGCGCATACCAATAATACCAAGACCTATGCAGAATACGCTGCCCTAGTAAACGACGAACAAAAACAGCGGTCCACGATTCGCGGACTGTTTGATTTTAAATTTCTGTCCGAGCCGATTCCACTCGAAGAAGTTGAACCTGTGAGTGAAATCGTGAAACGGTTTACGACGGGAGCCATGTCTTTCGGCGCCATCAGTCAGGAAGCGCACGAAACCTTAGCGATTGCGATGAATCGCTTGGGTGCTAAAAGCAATACAGGCGAAGGTGGAGAAGATCCGGAACGCTTTGTCCCTCTGCCAAATGGTGATTCCAAGAATTCATATATTAAACAGGTCGCCTCGGGGCGGTTTGGTGTGACCGCACATTACTTGGTGAATGCTAAGGAACTACAGATCAAGATGGCTCAAGGCGCCAAACCTGGGGAAGGTGGACAGTTGCCGGGCCATAAGGTGGACGAAGGAATCGCTAAACTTCGGTATTCTACTCCAGGTGTACAGCTCATCTCACCTCCGCCGCATCATGACATCTACTCGATTGAAGACCTAGCGCAGCTTATTTTTGATCTCAAGAATTCAAATCCCGAAGCTGCTGTTTCCGTGAAGTTGGTTTCCGAAGTGGGTGTGGGTACGGTTGCCGCAGGTGTTTCCAAAGCCCATGCGGACAAAGTCCTGATCAGCGGGGATTCCGGGGGAACGGGTGCCTCGCCGCTTTCTTCTATTAAATATGCGGGATTGCCTTGGGAGCTTGGCTTAGCCGAAACCCATCAGACGTTGGTCGTGAATGACTTGCGGGGGCGGATTCGTGTGGAAACCGATGGGCAAATGAAAACCGGACGGGATGTTGTGATTGCGACACTCTTGGGCGCGGAAGAGTTTGGTTTTTCGACGGCGCCTTTGATCGTCGAAGGCTGCATCATGATGCGGAAGTGTCATTTGAATACCTGTCCAGTTGGAGTGGCCACGCAGGATCCTGAACTTCGCAAACGGTTTGCGGGAAACCCCGATCATGTCGTGAACTTTTTCAATTTTGTGGCAGAAGAAATTCGCACATTGATGGCCAAACTCGGGTTTCGGACCATGCAAGAAATGATTGGTCGGGTTGATAAACTGAAAGTCCAAAAGGTTGTGGATCATTGGAAAGCCAAAGGACTTGATCTGTCGCTATTGTTGACGAAGCCGGAAGTCGGGCCCGAGGTCGCGACGTCGTGCGTACAAGAGCAGGATCATGGGCTAGCGGATATTCTGGACAATCAATTAGTCGAATTGTGTCGACCCGCGATTGAAAACCGAGAACCGGTTTCTGTGGAACTGCCGATCCGCAACTTGAATCGGACGACTGGAACGGTCTTGTCGAGTCACATTGCCAGGCGATATGGAACAGAAGGCTTGCCGCCTGACACCATTCAGATCAAGTTTACTGGCTCAGCCGGACAATCCTTTGGAGCCTTTTTAGCCAAGGGGATCACATTAACTCTCGTCGGCGAGTCCAATGACTATTTAGGGAAAGGGCTGTCAGGCGGAAAAATCATCGTTGTGCCCCCTCCCGGTGTGACCTATTCACCGGAAGATACCATTCTCATCGGCAACACCTCGCTCTATGGTGCAACGGGTGGGGAAGGCTATTTCTATGGAACGGCGGGCGAGCGGTTTGCTGTGCGGAATAGTGGTGCCCGGGTTGTGATTGATGGGACCGGGGACCACGGATGTGAGTACATGACCGGTGGTGTCGTGGTGGTTCTTGGGAAAACCGGCCGTAATTTTGCCGCAGGGATGTCCGGCGGAGAAGCCTATGTCTTGGATGAAGAGGGAGAATTCTCAGTTCGGTGTAATATGGGCATGGTTGAGCTTGAAGAAGTGGTGACGGTTGAGGATAAACGAACCTTACGGACCATGATCGAAGCGCATGCCCGGTATACGAACAGTGCGAACGCAAAGCGAGTGCTAGAGGCGTGGGACAGCATGTTGCCAAAATTTGTCAAAGTCATGCCTAGTGATTACAAACGGGTGCTGCAAGAACGGAAAGCCGCGTTGGCCAAGCAACATGCCCGTCGTGAGCGTGAGGTGGCGAGCCATGGCTGACCCCATGGGGTTTTTGAAATTTGCCCGTGAGGGCCCGCAACGGCGGTCTGTTGAAGCTCGCGTGAAGGACTACAAGGAACTGTATCATCCGTTCGAAGATGACAAACTCAAAGTTCAGGGCGCGCGGTGTATGGATTGTGGTGTCCCATTTTGCCAGAGTCCGACCGGCTGTCCAGTAGTGAATCTGATTCCTGAATGGAATGATTTGGTTCATCGAGGGCGTTGGAAAGATGCGCTCAAAGCGCTGCATACCACGAATAATTTTCCCGAATTTACCGGGCGTCTTTGTCCGGCTCCATGCGAGTCAGCATGTGTTCTTGGGATCAATAGCGATCCAGTGTCGATTCGTGTGATTGAGTGGAATATTATTGACAAAGGCTTTGAAGAAGGCTGGGTTGAGCCTATATTACCTGTCGTATCCACGGGAAAATGTGTGGCGATTGTAGGTTCTGGTCCAGCAGGGCTTGCGGCCGCTCAGCAACTGGCGCGAGCTGGACATCAAATCACGGTCTTTGAAAAAGCGGATCGGATTGGTGGGTTGCTGCGCTATGGTATTCCAGATTTCAAGATGGAAAAATGGGTGTTGGACCGTCGGTTAGAACAGATGCGGAAGGAAGGCGTCTCGTTCGAAACCGGGGTCTGTGTCGGAGTAGATACTGATCTCGAGAAATTGAGGAAAGATTTTGACGCGGTCTTGTTAGCTATGGGCGCGGAACAGGCTCGGGAGCTACCGGTTCCGGGACGAGAACTCAACGGCATCCATCTCGCCATGGACTATCTTACCCAGCAGAATAAACGTGTGATGGGGGATACAATACAAGGCGAAGAAATCTCCGCGAAAGGGAAACGCGTGGTCGTGATTGGTGGTGGTGATACGGGGTCGGATTGTCTTGGGACAGCGCACCGTCAGGGATGTGCGGAGGCTCATCAATTTGAACTGTTACCGGAGCCCCCGCCTACTAGAGCGGAATCCACGCCATGGCCATTATGGCCGATGAAATTACGGACGTCCCATGCTCATGAAGAAGGTTGTGACCGAGAATGGAGCATTTCGACCACAAAATTTTCTGGAGAGAATGGGCATGTCACCAAATTGCATGCGAATGGTGTGACCTTTGAAGAGGGAAAATTTAAACCTGTTGCTGGGTCGGAGATGGAGTTAGGCGTCGATCTAGTCTTGTTGGCCATGGGGTTTGTCGGCCCGGTTCATAATGGCTTCTTAAATTCCTTAAGCGTGGATTACGACAACCGCGGCAATGTCGTGGTTGACGATCAATTCATGACGAATGTGGATGGCGTGTTTGCCTCGGGCGATACGAAACGCGGCGCTTCTCTCATTGTCTGGGCCATCGCAGAAGGTCGAAAAGCCGCACAGGGTGTTCACCGGTATCTGCAAGCTGGGCGATCAATTCGAGTTCCCTAAAGCTCTCTGTTATTTCGGAGGTCTATCACGGCCTTCCCGAATACTCCCATTAGTTCACCATTTAATTCAATAGTTCTTTACCACAGATTACCCTCTTTCGATGGAGAACTTGGTTTCCAAGAGGAACCAAGAGTGAGATTGAACACTCACTAAATATAGCTAAATGACCATACGATATGACCGCGATTGAACAAGAATTTCTTTGCCGTGCGAACCATCTTCCTTATCTAGGCCTTGGCTTATCAGTCGATATCTATTCACCTGATATTTTTGCCCTGTGGGAGGAGTTGCAGGATCGGCAACTCCACGTGAGTTATCTAGAAATCTTTCAAGCAGATTCCCAAGCATTGCGAATCCTGCGCCGCCGTCTTCCAGATATTCCGTTCTCATATCATGCAGAAGGTCTTTGGATGACCCAGCCCGATTGGGAAACGACCTATGCAGCTGGAGAACGTCTCACAGCGACCGTCCGCGATCTGGACATTCTTGATGCCCTGTGGGTTAATCAAGAATGTGCGTCAAAAGAGATTGCTGGGTACACATTTGGGACTTATTTACCTCCGTTGTTTACAAAACCATCGGCTCAAGTCACGGCGCATCATACCTGGTTAACTCAAAAAGAATTTGATCGTCAGCTTGGAAACCAGAATGGTTCTGCTCCACTGGCTCTCTTGGAAGGACCGCCCTTGAGTTATTTTGGTGTTGGCGATCTCTCTTATGCCCAGTTTTTTACTGAAATCGCAACTCAGGCACCCTGCGGGTTTGTCTTAGATCTTGGCCATGTCTGGACCGTCTATCGCTACACCGGCGCCTGGCGCCAGGAAAGTCTCGAGTCATTTTTTGAAACATTTCTTCAACAATTTCCGCTTGAGCGGGTGATCCAAATTCATATCGCAGGGTTGGCGGAACATCCTCATGTTTCTTATGTTATGGGAGAAGGGTTTCAACGAGTTCCTTGTTGGATTGATGCGCATGAAGCGGCGATTCCTCAAGAGCTAATGAACTTGTTGACACGTGTGCTGCAGGAACCCCGTTTGACTCATCTGAAAGGAATCGCACTAGAAGTCGATAACAAAGCAATCCCTTTGATTTGTGGGGAATTCGAACGTGTTAGCCAAATGCTCCATACTGCTGGTCTGAAGAGATGTTGGGGATACCGCAAATCTGCTGAAAAAGCGGATGGGCAAACTTTTGAGATTGAGCTTTGTCCAGAGTATCAGGAAAACCAATGGATACTTTGCAACGAGTATCGTGACTATGTGGAGCTTGTCACAGGGAAAAAGGAAGAGGGTTGTTTACCTGGAAAGATCGAAGTCTTTGATAAGGGTACGGAATTGGCGTGTTACGTGAACGAGTATTTGCCTTATGAGATTTTGTGTTGGGGTGGGGATATTCAAGACTTGTTTCCCGAGACCTACAAGATACTTAATGACCAGGGAATTCCGATTTCACAATTCGTGCAATTTTGGTTTGCTCAGGCTAGACCCTCTCATGCGGTCTATGACTTCTTCCTCCTAAAAATTCGAATGTTTGTCGAATTTGCTCATGCAATATCTCTGAAGGTGGGAAAAACGGCAGAGTCGGAAGCAAAAGTTCTTTCTGATGGTTACATGCATGCCTGCCAATGTCTAGAGATTTGAGAGGCCTGTTTCTCAAGACTGTGGAAATGCTCTAGAAACGTCTGGCGTGGGCCGCGTTGCGCTGTGTCAAAGTTTGGTGGATTTCTTGAATCAGACGTAGTTCAATATCGGCCAGTTCAGCCTGCGGCGCAGCAAAAATATGGCCTTTGTTCGATAACTTTTCGAATTCTGCTTTCACCCAAATGGTGGTGTGATTGCCTGGTCCCTTCTGGATTGTGGCGATGTATTGATTGCGAAACCCCGAGAGTTCAATCGACGGTGGAAGCGAGGTTTTGCGATCGGTAATATAAAGGCCACGCTGGTCGGTGAGTATCGAAGATAACAGGGTGTAACCGTTCTTGGTAAATGCGTCTTCCATGACCGTTGATACGGTGGTGAACTCAAACGGAAGCTCGTGGGTTTTCCCTCCTATTTGATTGATCACTACCGAATTACGCATCTTATCGCGTTGCGTCCGTAGCCATTTGGCATCTGCTGCCAATTTGGCATTTTTCTTCTCTAACGCTTGAATTTTTTCCAGATCTTTCTTGGGTGAGCTGGTGAGCTCTGCAATCTGATTGTTGGCTTCTTGTAGTTTGGCTTGGTAGTCATCTTCAGTGGCTCGGGCATCTTGGTTCAGGCGGTCGATCTGCTGTTGTAGCACCTTGTTGCCTTCTTGAAGTGACTGGATAACCGATTCAAGCTTTGTCGTCTGCTTTTTGAGTCGAATGGCTTCTTCTTGAAAATTATTCGGGTCTTGAGGACAACCCGTGAGTATGAAGAATGCGCACAGGAGGCTGATCAGCACGACTATTCGTTTGACCATGATCGTAGGAGGAGAGGCTCGGAATTGTTGATAGAAGCGCAGCAGTAGTAAGAGGTGTGTGGTAAAGCCGTATTGCAATTGCGGTACCTTTAATTAGGTAGTGTATGCTCAATACCAGCTTATTTCAAATGTGGGTGGGAGATTGAGAAATGCACAAGCCGAAAAAATCTTGTGCGGTGTTGAAGCATGAGGCTGCGAGGCAAACACCTTGGTCTCAACCGTGGCTGTTCGGTCTTGGTCAGTAGCTGGCGTATAAATCGAAAAATGTTTCGGAATCATGCTATGCTCGTTGGTGGGTTACCGTGGCCTGTAAAAACACAGTAGCCGTTTTGCACAATTTAAAAGAGGGAGGTTGCCATTTCTTCATTTATTCGCAGGACGTTTCCTGTTCCACCGCTCTCGTGCAATTGTTCAATTATTGGCGATGTTGATGCGAAGCAGGCCATTGTTGTGGATCCTGGAGGAAATCCAGACGGTATTTTGGAAGAGATTCAATCTTTAGGGATGACTGTTACGGCGATCGTCCACACGCATGCCCATTTCGATCATTTTTTGGCTTCGGGTCAGATTAAAGATGCGACTGGCGCGCCGCTGTGTGTGCATCCAGATGATGAGGATCTGTGGGCGATGTTGGAGGTGCAGTGCCAGATGTTTGGTATCCCTTCTTCGGCTGTTCCTCCACCAGATCAATGGATTCGTGACGAGGAGGCCATTGCGATCGGGGCATATCGGGCAACGGTTCTGCATACCCCGGGACATACCCCTGGTTCAGCCTGTTTTTCTTTTGAAAGCCAGCAGTTGCTGCTCTCGGGCGATACGCTTTTTCGAGGGGGTATCGGACGGACCGATCTCTGGGGAGGCGATCAGCAAGCCATTATCCGGTCTATCCGGGAACGGTTATATGCGTTAGATGAAGGTACGGTTGTTGTCCCTGGACACGGAGGTGAATCATCTATTGGTTGGGAACGCGAACATAATATGTTTGTCAATGGGTGAAGGTGTATGAACGTTTGGAAACATTTGGAGTGGTAGACGTCAACCGATTCTGGAGATGGTGATGGACATGCGGGTATTCTATTGCACCATGTTGTTTGCCCTGTTGACTGTGATTTTCGGGATCCAGGCCTCTTGGCCTGTAGGGGTTGCTGCCCAAGAAGTGATGATTGATGGGGTGGACGTTCGAGTCTCTCCTCAAGGACCGGTGGTGCTTCTGAAGGTTGGTGCGCGCGCGATTCCGGTATTTGTTGATCCAACTGTGGCCAGATCGATCCATAGTGCCCTGTCTGGGGAGAATTTTTCGCGGCCTCTGTCTCACGACCTGATGAAATCAATCCTGAGTTCCTACCATATCACGGTTCAACGCGTTTTTGTCACGTTACGTGATGGCATTTACTATGGGACGCTCACGATGCTGCATGATGGGCAGATCCAACTGTTTGATAGCCGGTCGTCCGATGCTATTGCCTTGGCTATTCACTTTCAGAGTCCTATTGTCGTGGAGCAGGACCTGATCGATGCTGTTGGGATTGACCTCACCTCGGAACCCTTAAAAGACAGCGGGCTGGAGCTCTGAGGTGAGGCATACGAAGTCAATGCTAATTGGGAAAACGTAGGTAAAAAGCCATGTTTTCAAGAGGATGTCAATAATTTAGAATGATTTTAAGGAATTTCATCTTAGCAAGTGGTTGTCCATTCAAAAACCTTCTTGCTTCAGAGAATCCTGTATGCTATAACCTTCCCTCTTTTGGGTAACCACTAACGAAAACTGGCTTGCGTTTTTAGGGAAATTTTTCATTATCAACAAGCTTCTCATGAGGAGGTGGGCGATGCACAGAGTGCTTCTATCCGTCCTTTTAAGTGCGGTGTTAATGGTAGCGGGTTCTTCAGCTGCCTTGGCCTTACAGTCGGGTGGTGTAGCTTATGGTGACCTCGATAGCGGTCGGGTTTCTGGTATCGATTTTAACAAACTGGATGTCGATCTCGAGTACACCATCATGGAAATCGGTGGGAAAAAAGTTATTTATCCTCCAACCTCTATTTTAAATCTGGTAACCAGCGGAACTGGCGCACGAGCGTTCCGCCCTGTACTCATTAAGGTTACCAACGCTACCGGGGCTAAGCATGGCTTTGAATTGTCGGCTGATTCAGCCTTTGCTGCTCCAACCTCTATGCATATTAAAACCACGGTAGAACCTGGGAAAACCCAATATATTGGGATACCCATCAGCGACCTGACCTATGTCACGGCCAATAGTGTTTTGAAATATAAGTGCCAATTACATGGAAAACATTTAGGCGGTACGCTATTGATCTTGAGATAGTTGCAACAGATTAGGGAATTATTGCCTACAAT
Organism: Nitrospirales bacterium; assembly: GCA_965223765.1. GTDB lineage: Bacteria > Nitrospirota > Nitrospiria > Nitrospirales > UBA8639 > Nitrospira_E. The sequence goes on along the minus strand of OZ245016.1, from coordinate 3,694,274 downwards.
GTGTTTGTGGGTGATACCAAAAAGCCCCGTTCCTTCAACAGGAACGGGGCTTTTTTTATATAAATAGTAATTTCGGAACTTCGTCTTGTGATCAGTGAAGACAAGATTTCTCAAATTTCTTTTTCATCACTGTGACAATCCACTTTGGCTCCTAAGGGTATCTGTTGAGCTCCAACGAGTTTTCCTTTGACAAGGAGAAGTAAAAAGCGGTTGGTCTGGGGATCTTCATCGGCATTCACTTGAAGTTCGGTATGAATATCCACAATGATTTCATTGGAAATATCTGACGTTGTATCATTGATGATCCAGAAATACCGGCTTCCTTTTGGATAAACTTGTGCAACAAATTTATCGATTGCCAAAGAGACATTGGGGTAGGCTGATTCACTAACCGTAGGAGCTAAAACTAAGGACAAGAGAAAAGCGGTAATTGGGAGGTAGCGCATGTGAGTCCTCCGTGGTAAGAAGTACGTGTTAGGATGCTATTTTAAACCTCTTTTTCTCATTCGTATCTTTTTCGGATAAAACGCGACAAAACTATATGGATAGCTTACCTTGAATTGGTCTTCAGGTAAATTGGGTAGTTTTTCCCCGCGTTGGTGGAGGTTTGTGAGCAGCTATCCAAATTTGATCAGACTTTCGAAAGAGAACTGTGAAATATTGATATGCTGCCATTTTTAAAGTCTCAGGACGGAACAGATAAAAAGCGAATCATCTTTCTTATCCTGATGGCATTGTTACTCATTTCTGGAGCATTATTATTTAACTCGCCTGGCCAAACGCAAGTGATTAATGTGACGTTTCCCAGTGGCGCGGTTCTCGAAGCGGAGGTGGCAGATACGCCTGAAAAACTGCTGTTCGGGCTGGCATTTCGTGAGATACTCCCTGATGATGAAGCGATGCTCTATATCTTCGGCGAATCTGGGCCGCATCGGATCTGGACGAAGGAGTTTCAGTTTCCTGTTGATGTGGTTTGGATTGATGAAAGCAAAATTGTGGTGCATATTGAGAAGGATGTGCCTCCGTGTATCGATGATCCATGTCCCTGGTATGGCCCCCCGCCACAACCCGCGCGCTATGTCCTGGAGTCGAATGCAGGTTTTATCGCCAGTGAAAGGGTCGTAGTCGGTAATCAGTTGAAATTTACCTTATTCGTACGTTAAGGGTTTGAGAGATTTCTGAGATGTCGGCTGAGTCGCCGCAACCTATTTGTTCGAAGGAGGGCTATGTTTACGTTGCGGATCTAAAGGATATTCCCCAACGCCAGGGGCGTGTTTTCAAAGTTCAAGGGAAGAGATTGGCGTTATTCCGTATCGACGATCGGTGTTTTGCGATCAATGATGTCTGTCCCCATCAAGGAGCGTCATTAGGAAAGGGTCGCCTCAAGGGATTTCTAGTTTCATGTCCGTGGCACGATCAACAGTTTGATATTCGGACAGGGTTTGGTCCAGATGGTGGCGGCTACTGTGTGGTGCAATATGATGTGCGAGTGGAAGACAAGCAGGTTTTTGTGTCTTTGAAGACCCGTGATTGGTTGACCGGCCAATAGACCCATCGTTGTGGGTGAATTAGGCTGGTCGCGACTTGGAAAAGGATCGAGTATGAATACTGATCAAATTGAAACAAAGCCTATTCAAACATCCAAATCGAAGACCTTTTTCATTCATCTTTGGGAAGATCGTACTCGCGGAGAACAATGGGTCCCAACCTATGACCATCGCGCTCTTGCCTTAGTTGGCGATGACTTTCTTCGTACTATCAGTAACAATGCGGTTGATTCCGGTCGGCGGTCCTTTGAGTTTCAAGCACTGGAGGCGGGAACTCATCGGCTGGAATTTAGTAAGCGAATGGCATGGAAATTTACGGCTGAGGACCGACGACTCTTCGAAATCACCGTCCGCGATTCTGATTAGGCATTCCTGCTGATGCCAGATATTGGGTATCTCAACGGGCGTTTCTCTCCGCTACATGAAGTTGTCATTTCTCCGGACGATCGAGGCTTTCTCTTCGGCGATGGGATTTATGAGGTCGTCCGTGCCTATCATGGTGTTCCTGCCTTTTGGAACGAGCATTGTACTCGTCTCAATCGCAGTGCTCGTGAAATCCGGCTGAATTTTTCATTCGAACCTGATGCCTTTTATGGGCTTCTCTGTGAGGGGCTTGCTCGGAGCGGCTATGCGGAAGGAAAGATCTATATCCACATCAGCAGGGGCGTGGCGCCCCGCGAACATGGATTTCCTCAAAAAATAGAACCGACGGTATTTCTATCATTTCGCGAAATGTCTGCGTTACCAACAGCTTTCATCCGTGGGGGTGTCTCTGCCATTAGTGTTCCTGACATTCGATGGGATCGATGTGATATTAAAACCTTGAATCTCCTGCCAAATGTGTTGGCCAAAGAGCAGGCTCGGACTGCCGATGCGTTCGAAGCCATTTTTATTCGGGATGGGAAAGTGATTGAGGGTGCAAGTAGCAATATCTTCATCGTGAAAGGTGGTGCCATTCGGACCCCAGAACGAAATAACTTTGTTTTGTCTGGTGTTACGCAGCAGTGTGTGATCGATTTGGCCAAACGTGATGATCAAGATGTGACGTTTGGGGTTCTCAGGCTCGATGATGTGTATCAGGCCGATGAGGTGTTTTTGGTTGGGACCACGATCGAGATTCTTGCGGTTGTGAATATGGATGCGAAGCCTATCGGTGATGGCTGTCCTGGGCCAGTGACCTATGCGTTACAACAGCAATTTGCCAATCTAGTCGCCCATCTGTAGGGCACTCTCATTGCCACACAGTTTTCATGTCCAGGAAAAAGCCCGCAGTTTATTGGAGTTTTGCCCTGATCTTCATGACCTTGCTTGCCGCCCGTCTGTTCTAATCCGACTCATCACCATGTTCGGTGCTTTTTCAAACGGTAGAATGGCGGCATCTTTTGGTATAGATGAGTGTCTGCGAGAGGCGTGTCAGCCTGCCAAGTACCGATTCTGGACGTAACTGTATGGACTTGACAGGCTGAATAGTTTGCAGTAACTTGTCACCCCTCACTCGAGGGGTAGTTTGTTATGAGAATCGTTAAAAATAGCAACATGAACTCATTTATTTGACAAAAGCTTCAGGTTATCTCATTCTTCAAGGAGGCCGGTCCATGTTTTACTCGAAATGTAGGGGTGCTTTGACTTTCTTAACCATAGCATCAGCGATGGCTGTGATGATTGTTTCTTCGAGCGGGCTTCTCCTGGCAGAGCCGACTCAAGGTGACACCTCTTCTGAAAATATTCATCAGGTGAGCATGACTTCACAATCACCAGGTTGGGCCGAAAAACTCAAAGGCCAGACGATTGTGGAAAATGCGATGGAGGGTCGCGCCGAACGAGCAGCACTTGTCGAGCAGCAACACCAACGGTTGATGCAGCAAATGCAAAAAGACATGGAGCATAATGGCAGCAACACCGGTGCGTTCAATTCTATGTCGATGATTCATCAATATGGCGGCGGTCCAAGTAATGGGTTGCTTGCCAGCAACATGGGTGCAGAACCAGTCTCGATGAAAGGGGGCCTTTGCCCAAAGACCGCAAAAGTGCGGAACTATGATATTTCAGCTATCAATGTCGAGATTACCCTCAATCAGTGGCTGGATTACTACCCCGGCTACATGTATGCGCTCACCGAGGATCTCGAGAAAGTCCGTGAGGAAGAAGCCAAGAATGCAGCAGCACGGGAATCGGAGGGACATCATGATCCAGGCGGTGTGAAAAACGGTATTCAGGATCAATGGATTCAACCGTTGGTGATTCGTGGTAATCAAGGGGACTGTGTCAAGATCACTCTTCACAATAAATTGGAATTTGGGGAAGAAGTCAGCTTGCACATCAATGGTTCGGATATGGTGATGAGTGAGACGGGACAGCCGGCTACGACGACCAATCCCGATTCAGTTGCAGAAGAAGGCCAAACCATTAATATGGAATGGTACATTCACCCTGAGACCCAAGAAGGCGGACGACAATTTCATACCTTCAGCAATGATCGGGAATTGACCGTGATGGGCTTATTTGGAGTATTCGTGGTTGAACCGCGAGGATCCAATTACTATGAACCCTTGGGTACTGGACCAGCCACGGAGGCTACCAGTGGTTGGCAGGTGATGATTGACAATGGAGATGGACCGGACTTTCGTGAATTCGTTCTCATTTATCATGAGGTCGGCGATGAAGCGTTCCGTCCAGTGAATAAACATGGAGATTTCTTGCCTCAACGGGATCCCCTGACGGATGCCTATCGTCCGGGTGCGCGGGCGCTTAATTATCGTAGTGAGCCGTTCGGTATCAATAATATGCATGTACAACATGAGTACTTTGGATTTGAAGATGAGTCGATGGCCTATAGTTCCTATACCTTTGGCGATGCAGCTCCGACCATTCCTCGGAGTTATCTAGGCGATCCGGCCAAGTTCCGTATTGTTCATGGAGGATCTGAAGTCTTCCATTCACATCACCCCCATGGTGGTGCTATCCGCTGGCAACGAAGCCCACGGGCCACACAAATGCCGGTCTGGAATACGGGGCAAACTGGTCCGGTGAAGTATCCGGTAATTCGCACAAAGTCAGACCGGGTTGATGTGGAAGTCATTGGGCCTTCTGAAGCGTTGGATTTAGAAACAGAATGTGGGTCGGGACTTTGCCAATGGTTAGCAGGAGATTTTCTCTTCCATTGCCATGTGGCGCATCATTATGTGGCCGGGATGTGGGGCTATTGGCGGGTATATAACACGATGCAGGTACCTGGCGTGCAAAATGATGTCATGGCCCCCTTGCGAGAGTTGCCGGATAGGTTAGGCCGTATTCACAAGCCTGTGACGTCCGATCAACTGGTAGGCAAGACCGTTAATTGGTTCGGTAAGAAATTCAAGATCGTTGGCGAGGGTAAAAGTAATTGGAATACGAATCCTGCGGTGGTCAATCTTAAAGACTGGGTAGAAATGCAACTTGTCAATCAAGGCAAGCCAGGTCATGCGGATGACGAAAAGGGGCAGCTCCTATCCTATGATGCCTCGGTGATGGATTGGGCTTGGGAGGGAAATAGGGCTATGAGTGAGAAGGAGCCTACTCTGGGTGAAAATCCCAAATATCATCCGGAGTGGCAAGGGTATACAGCTGGCGAACGTCGAGCCATCTGGTTTGAACCCATGACCGGAAAAGTAGCATGGCCTTGGCTGACCCCACATTTCGGGAAGCGGGTACCGTTCTCCAACGATCATAATCCAGCTCCGTGGCTGGAAATGATACGGTTGAACCCTGATGGAACGCGGTCTGTAGAACCAGCCAAGCCTGGGGAAAATGGGAACTGGAGTCTGTGCCCAGATCGAGCCGGGTCACAAGATTATAATGTGCATTTCATTAAGTTGCCCATTGAATTATCAGCGGCCGAGGGCGATGAACCGGCCATTGTTGATCCGAACGGCTTGCTGTATGTCGTGCATGAAGAGGAAGCAGAAGTCCGGGCCAACAATGATAAGAAGTTTCCGTTGGTGGTAAGGGCTAATGTGTATGATTGTATTGATTGGATGCTGACCAGTGAGTGGTTGGATGATGACATTACTAATTTCCAATCCTCGAAAATCAATACGCATTTCCATTTCTTTCAATTTGATAATCAAGCGTCTGATGGCGTGATTTCAGGATTTTCGTATGATCAGTCCATGCGACCCTTCACGCAATTTAAGAAAGAGAAGAATAAAGGGTTGCCGGTACCAATGAATGCCAAGGTAACTAAAGCAGCCCGCAAGGGGGATAGAACGCTCCACGTGACCAATGCCAAGCAGTATCATGTTGGTATTCCCATCTTAATCGGCGCCGATAATGTAGAAGGGAAGGAAGTGCGGCGCATTGTGGCGATTGGAGGTTCAGGTGGATCCGCTTCAATGGGTGGAAGCGCTCCAACGGAATATACCGTTGTTGCTGGAGATTCCTTGAGCAAAATTGCCGCATCTTTTGGAGCAAGCACTCAGGCCCTAAGGGACCTGAATGGAATTGACAATGCTGATCTTATTACTGTCGGACAAACAATTAAGGTTCCAGGGGAAGGTGGAAGTGCAGTGATGTCTTCTGGAAGTGGCGGGGAAACTCTTACCTTTGACCAACCGTTAAAACATGATCATCCTGTCGGGGATATTGTCACCGTGGAATATGTGCGACAGCGGTTTTGGGTAGATGCCGATGTGGGAAGTGTATTCTGGCATGATCATGCTTTTGGCGGCACTACGTGGCCCCATGGGGCGGTTGGGACGATGATTGCGGAGCCATTCAACTCTACGTGGCATGATCCGAAGACTGGAGAGCCTATTCGTACAGGTCCAGTCGCAGACATCCACGCCATTGAGCGAGTGGGACACGATGTGGCGGGCAGTTTCCGGGAATTGATGGTCCATATTATGGATACTGTGCCGCATACGGTGAATGTCGTGACGGCCGGTAATCCTCCTGGACAACCCGTTGAAGTGGCTTTAGAAGCTGGGCGGACAGTGTCGTTCATCATGCCGCCAAATGAGAAGATCAAGATGACTCCCATGCCGTTCTTGAATGGGGGCACGCATACAACAGGAGGGGCGTTAAATTTCCGAGCCGAACCATTTGCGCAGCGGTTGGCCAATAATCCAGACCCTTCCAAGATTTTTAGCAGTAAGGCACATGGTGATCCTAGCACAGCGATGATTCGGGCTTACCTGGGTGATGCCATCGTGTTCCGTTTATTAGATGTGACGATGAATGAAAGTAATGTGTTTACGTTGTCGGGGCATACGTTCTGGTCCGAGCGTTATGCACAGGAAGCAAATCGCAAACATTCGCTCCATATCGGGATAGCCGAACGGTATGACCTTGTGGTTCCAGAAGCAGGCGGTCCTCGGCATCAAGCTGGCGACTACATGTTTTTTAATGGCCGCAGCTCCAAGTTCTCCGAAGGAGCCTGGGGGATTATTCGGGTCTTAGATAAACCGGTTGATGATCTTCAGCCATTGCCGAATAAGGCTTATGGTAAAGAAGGGATGCCGGAGAGATTGCCCGTGTGTCCGGAGGATACCCCTGTGAAGAGCTTCAACGTGGTGGCGATGGATCACCCCGGCATGAGCTTTAATAACAATGCCGAGGAAGCGATTGAAGTGGACTTTGAACGCAAGATTGAGTTGCGTAATCCTGAGGCAAAAATTTATGTGCTGGAGGATGAAGTGCAGAAAGTATCGGGCGATGCTCAACCTATGCCTTTAACCCTCCATGCTAATGTGGGTGATTGCCTCAAAGTCAAATTGACGAATAAGCTCAAGGAAGGACGAGCCTCGTTCTCGGCTTTTGGGTTAGCGTTTGATCCCAAGGATTCACAAGGTGTGAATCTAGGGAACAATGCCGGTGACCAAACCGTAGGCCAGGGAGAATCCCGTACCTACACGTATTATGCGGATCCTTTCAATGGGGAGACGCAGACCCTAGTGTGGGATTGGGGGAATGTGGCTATGAATCCCCGGAACGGTTTGTTCGGTGGAATCATTATCGGGCCGAGGGGTTCGAAGTATGTGGATCCAAAAACGGGTGAGGACGTCTCGCTCAAAAATAGTTGGAATGTGAACGTAATTGTGGATCGCACTCTTCAAGGCAACGAAGGCCGGGCCAATTATCGGGATGTGTCCTTGTATTTCCAAGATGAGGATAACATCATTGGGACGAGCTTTATGCCCTATGTGCAAAATGTGGCTGGGCTAACCGGTGTCAATTACCGCGCCGAACCCTATCTCCATCGGGAAGAAGCTGGCTGTTCGTTAGGTCGGATGTTCCAACCTTGCGAAGTCGATAATCCTCAGGATCCGGTCACTCCGGTGATCGAAGCTCATGCTGGTGACAAAGTCCGAATTCATGTCTTTGGTGCGAGCAGTGAGCAGAACGGGATGTTTACAGTCGAAAAGCATGAATGGCCGATTGAACCGTTCCTTCCTGGTGCAGATATGATTAGCACGGTGGAATTTTCTGGTTCGGAAGGGCTAGATGTGTTCTTGCCATCGGCTGGTGGTAAATGGGCCTTACCAGGAGACTATGTATGGAGCAATGGTCGGCTGCCCTACTCTCAATCTGGACAATGGGGACTGTTGCGGGTTTTGCCGAACACGGATCAACGAATCATGCCATTGGAAGGAGAAGTATCTTCTTCCAAGCAAGCAGCTATTGATAGCATACCAGGGGCACCACGGATTATTCCTGCCGTGGCGAAGTAAAATCCTGATAAGGATAGGGTGACATAGGAGGCGGGGGAGCCGGAAGGCTTCCCCGCTTTTTTTTTAAGGCCTATGACATGGTATCGTATAACCATCAGTCTTTTGTTAGATTTGTGGAGATTAACCAATCTGTACAGGAAGATGTGTTGATCTGAGGAGGATGGGAAAATGGTTGCTTGGGTTTTGTTGGTCGTATGTGGTGGGTTGATCATGGGTACTCCAGCATGGTCTTACACTGAAATTTCTGTCGAAAACGGGGGAGTATTAAAGGGGAGTGTGACGTTATTAGGTAAAAAACCTCGTCCCATGGCCATGAATCTGGTCACGATTCCTGATGCGGTCTATTGTGGAAGGATTTCAACGGGAACGGGATGGCGCATTGTCGAGGATTTTATCGTGGGCCCTGGGGGATCGTTAAAGGATGCTGTGGTGATGTTAAAGGATATCAAGAGAGGAAAAGCCTTTAACCTTAAGAAGGTTGAAATCGAAGCCATTGATTGTGACTTTCTGCCTTTTGTCAATGTCATCAAGGATCGGGATGAACTGACGGTGATTAATATGGACCCGATCGAACATGATATTCAAGGATATGAAACGGCTCGGGAACGAGGTGCAAGAATCCTATTTAATCGACCCTTGCCGATGAACCCCTTTCATAAAGTTATGAGCTTATTTGGCGAAAATGCCCATACCCATCTTCCTGGGAAGCCAATGATTGAGAAGATTCATCTTCGAAAAAACCGAAATATTTTCGTTATGCAATGTGGGTTTCATCCGTACATGTTTTCTTGGGGAGTGGTCTTGGATAATCCATATTACTTTATAACCAAAGAAGATGGGACTTTTGAAATTTCAGACATTCCACCCGGCGAATATGAAGCGGTGGTCTGGCATCCCGGCATGAAGGCGTATTTGAAACAAACGGTAAAGATTGAAGAAGGGAAAACTGCGACGGTAAATTTCCAGTATAAGTCTCCAAAAGGGCGGCGCAGTGCTCATGAAATGCATGAGAATCCTCGTTTTGGGGAGGAATTACTTGAAGAGGGTGAAAAAATTATCCCTTCTCTTCGTCGCCAGATTCCGTAAATGTTATGAGTCTTCGTTACTTGACCATCATCGTTCTGGGAATTTTGCTTGTTGGGTGTTCCCAAGCGTTCGCTTATGACGTCATTGAAGTAGAGACTGGAGGGACAATTCAAGGAACAGTCACCCTGAATGGCGCTGCCCCTTCACCGAAAGCCTATAATTTAGTGACTTTTCCTGATCCTGAATATTGTGGGCGTATTTCCGATGGAAAAGGGTGGCGGTTATTGAAAGACTTTGTCGTGAATGGCCGCAACCAGATGCAAGGGGTGGTGATGGTTGTGGAAGGAGTGACCGCAGGAAAACCCTTTGCACTGTCCATTCCCAAAATAGAAGCCAGGGATTGTCAGTTTTTACCCTTTACCACTGTCGTTCGGAATGAGCATGGCATCGAAATCGTGAACATGGATCCCGTTATGCACGACATTCAAGCGTATGAAACCTCCATGACCAGTGGTACGAGGGTCTTGTTTAATTCTCCCCTTCCCTTTAATCACAAGCATGAGCGGGGAAACCTTCATGCAACTCACGAGCATGTTCCGGGAAAGTCCATGGTCCACCAATTTCAACTGAGCAAGGGCCGAAAAACGTTTGTCATGCAATGCGGGTTCCATGCCTATATGGAAAGTTGGGCCATTGTCGTTGACAATCCATATTTTAGCTTCACGAATGAATCAGGGGCCTATGAAATTACAGGTATTCCTCCAGGAAGGTATCGCCTGCGAGCTTGGCATCCTAGTGTGAAGCAAGAACAGATACAAATGGTGGCAGTCGAGCCTTCACAAACGATTCAAGTGGATTTCGCTGTAGATTCGCCGGTAGAACGGTGGACCGCCCATACTCGTCAGAGACCACCTCGGTTTACGTCAGCTGTACTCGGACGTCCCATCCAAATCGAGCCTCTGGTTGAACTTCAAAGGCCATGAAATGGTCTACTGGATTTCTCCGTAATCCTCGAGCGCACATACCAAGCTATGGCTGCGTTCTCGCCTGTGCTCTCGCTGTCGGATTGGGACTTCTCGAAACACGTGAAGCGACGGCGCAGCCTCCAAGTCAGTGGTCCAAGAACCAGATAGAGTTCTCTGCGAGATTAATATGGAAAACGGGAGGACGAAAAGCTCAGGCCCAATTGTTTGTCAAACCGGATAGATACCGCATTGAACATTTCGGGGGGATTCGAACGGAGCTAGGATATGCGGGGGTCACCATTGTTCGATTAGACGAGCAGAAGGTTTGGTACGTCTTATCAGAACGTCGAACTGTCGTGAGTGTTCCGCTAACACCTGATTATTTGTTACCCTTTTCCGTGATGTTGAAAGGTGAAACGAGTCGGATTTTGATTGGTGACTCGTTAGTCGGTGATCGTTCAGCCTTGCTGTATGACGTTGTTGTGGAGGATCAATTTGGCCAAACGGAGCGATTTTTTGAGTGGGTGGATCCTGAGCGGAACATCCTATTGAAACTCTTAAGCCAAGACCGAGATTGGTTTGTGGAATATGAGCATCTGGTTGTCTCTTCACAACCAAATTATTATTTTGAAACACCCTTGGGCTACAGGGTCATCGAAGCACAAGAGGCTCAAATTCCTAAAGGGTAAATGAGTCAAAATGGTGAAACCACGTATTCATCTTGATCATACTCGATGTCTCTATGGCCTCTATGTTCTTGTGTTGACTATTGGGGTGCTCGTTCCGGTATCGCTTTGGGCGGACGTCACTCAGGAGACCGTCCTTGAAGAGGCGAACAAGGCTTTTGGCAAAGAGAACTTTCCAAAAGTAGTGGAGCTTGTCGAGCCTGTTCTCAAAGAAGGCAAGGCTTCGGCTCAAATTCATCGGCTTCATATTCTAGCCTTGGCCAGAATGGGAAATTCCTCGGGGGCAATGGATTCTTATGAGAAATTGGTCAAATCTACGAAACGTGAAGATGAAAATCTTTTAAGACAGACTGCCATCGCGATGATCTTATCGAAGCAAGCAGATATGCGAGAACAGATACGAGGGGCAGCCTATACTGCTTTAAAAGAGATTGATTCTGATGAGATGATTGGCTTTTTGGAAGAGGGTTTGACTGATGGGTCTGGGATGATCCGCGCGTTAGTTGCCGAAGCGCTGGGGAAGCGCCAGGCTGGACAGAGGTCCAAGCGATTGCGCCAAGCCTTGAAAGATTCGGCGGGGTTAGTCCGTGCGACGGCGATAAAAAGTATTGGGAAGTCTGGAGACCGCAAGGTGGTTCCGTTAATCACCGAACTGCTGCAGGACGAACAAGGCTTAGTGCAAATTGCCGCTGCCCAAGTTCTTTTTGAATTTGGGGAGAAACAATTGTGGACACGACTAGAGCAGGGCGTCCAAAGTGATGAAGGGTATGAACGTGGCGGAGCTATCCGTGCCTTGGGAGAACTGAAGGATCCTCGAGCTCTTCCCTGGTTAGAAAAAACAGCGCAGGATCCCCAGCCCTCTATACGAGCAGCAGCAATCGTCTCGTTGGGGAAATTACACGTGCCAGAAACGTTCTCTATTCTTAAGGCTGCATTGTTTGATCCTATTCCAGCCGTGCGGAGTGTCGCTGCATATGGTATGGGATTTTTTGAGCTTCGACAGGTTGTATCCCCCTTAACCAGAGCGTTAGCGGATCAGAATCCAGGGGTGCAAGCTGCAGCTAGTGCGTCATTGTTGCGGGTTGGTGCACCCTTTTCAACGGTGGAAAGGACGCTTCATACGTTATTACAGGATCAGAATCCTGCCATTCGGTCTGGAGCTGCCAAGGCTTTGGGCAATGGGAAAGGTCACAAAGTCATTGCTACGCTGAAGCTCATTTTGAATGATCCTATCCCTCGACCACGAATTGTCGCTCTTCGAGCATTGGGTCGGATAGGAGACCGTGCTCTGCTCCCCATCCTGAAGCAGAATTTTCGAGATGCAGATGATGCGATTAAGGTGACGGCTGGTGCAGCGATCGTGAAAATTCTTGATTCCAAGGTTGGCATCTAAGGGGATGGGTGAACGGTGAGTAAGAAGAATGAGTCAAGAACATAGGGAATCCCTTCCTGTTATATTCCGGTTGTCCACAGTGCGATGAAAAGCTTTGTTATTTTAGGACTGTTGAATAATTGAATTTCAAGTTACGAAAAGACGTTCAGAGCCATGGGGACTTTAATTCGACGGGAATGGTCAAAAAAGTCCGTCCAGCAAGGCTGCTTGCTGCATGGCTCGTCTCGAAGAGCGACCCCGTTGTTTTGCGCGCGGAGCGTACTGGTACTACGTGAGCACGGAAAAATGGCGAGAACGCCGATGGCGGCTTTTTTCAACATTCCCATTTTCTGTTTGGCTTTTTCCCTTTTCTTGAATGAGGGTCATGCCGCCGTATCCCATCAACTGAGATCAGATCAGCAATCTGAAACTCAATGGTATGAATGGGGACGAGAAGCGTTTAATCTGGCAAAGTCCGAAGACAAACTCATTCTTCTCGATCTCACAGCAGTTTGGTGTCATGCCTGTCATGTGATGGATCAAACGACCTATTCCGATCCACGAGTGCTGGCATTGCTTCAGGATCATTTTGTTCCCATTCGAGTCGATACCGATCAACGACCGGACCTTGAAGCTCGCTATCGAGCAGGAGGATGGCCAACCACTAGTCTTTTGTTGCCGACTGGAGAAATTCTCTTTCAGGCCAATTCCCTGGAACCAGATGTGATGGTGGAGCTCCTTGAAGAGGCGAAGGTCTTGTATGAATCAGAAAAAGAAGATTTACAAAATCAAGCAGCACAGTTGTGGAAGAGAGTGGAAGATCATACAGAGTTCGATCAGTCTTCAGACATAGCGCTTCGCGCGTCTATGGTCAGTCAAAGCGTTGTCATGATGAAAGGAGAGTTTGATTCTGTGAATGGGGGCTTTCGAGATCACCCCAAATTTTTTGAGCCGGAAGCTATACAGATGGCCCTGACCTATGGATTTTTTGAGAATGACGCAGAATTAATCGATATGGGTTTGACCACATTGGATCAGCAAGTCGCATTGCTAGATCCGATGTGGGGCGGGTTTTATCGGTATGCCGAACAGGCCGACTGGACTCAGCCTCATTTTGAAAAAATGCTGACCATTCAAGCGGAGAATCTAGGCAATTATGTTCGGGCGTTCCAATTGACTGGAAATACCGAATACAAACATATTGCCTTACGCATTATAGATTATGTCGAAACATTTTTAACCGATCGCCAGACCGGGCGGTTTTTAGAAAGTCAGGATGCCGATCTACGGGGAGAGCAAGGTGCGACTCTTGTTTCAGGAGATATCTATTTTTATTGGGATCGGATCCATCGAAAGGCCAGAGGATTTCCTCGTGTGGACCAGAGAACGTTTACCGGCAGCAATGCGGATATGGCATGGTCGTACCTGCGGGCTTCACAGGTGTTCGGAGGATTGGAGTTAGAGAAAAAAGGGCTTACGGTTCTTAGGGGATTGTATGCGGAGCGATTTGACAAAAAGAAAGGCGTCGCCCATGGAACCTCCGAGGATTCGTTTATGCTCTATGGGATGTTGTCCGACCACGTTCGATTAGGCCGAGCCTTATTAGAAGCGTTTCGAAACACAGAAGATCCGCAGTTTTTAATGGATGCCGAAGCCCTGGCGCATTCTAGCCAAGAGTTGTTGCATGATAAAAAGTCAGGAGGATTTTTTGATCGTCCATCCTCATCTGTCAACGTTGGGCTTTTACAAGTCCCCACAAAACCAGCGCGAGAGAATCTTCAAGCAGCCAGGTTTTATCTAGAGCTCTTCTATCTCACAAGTAATGAGGAGTATCGCTCCATTACCCAGCAAACCTTACAGTCAGTCGTGTCGACGCCACAACCTCTTCCTATTGCCCTCATAGGATTGGCTGCTGATGAATGGTTTCGTTCGCCAGTGCATATTGCGGTGATAGGAATGCCGGATGATGTTAACACCACAGCTTTGCGAGAAGAAGCGCGACGACTGTATTGTCCTCGGAAGATGATAAAAATGTTCCATCCTCAGCAGGGTTCTCTGAAATGGGGCGAGGTCACATTTCCATATAATGGAACGCCTTCGGCATTTGTCTGTACCGACCGGATGTGCTTAGCCCCGGTGTATCATGCAGGCGAGATGAAAGAGCGCCTGGCAGAATTACTAGGCTTACTGAGAGAATCCTCTCTGCATGGCTTTGTTAGATCTTAGTCTATGTTTATGGTTTTTAATCTGATCACAGGTGCAGCATGTTTCTCAATTATCGACATCACAATTTCAAATGTCGAAGGTAAAAGACCTAAAGTATAGTCCAAATGGCCTAAAAGGAGCGTGTGTTCTTGACACCTTTTTTTTATTCTTGATATATACGGAAGTGGTTGTTGTTACTCAATCATACCAAGGTTGTTTTTCTGAGTCTGGCCGGGATAGCAGAAGCAACCTGATTTCGTGCAAATCCTATTTGTTCATTTTCCCTCGTCAACGGAACGAAATTTCTTAACTTTAGGAGGAAGAATCATGAGAAATCGTCAGTCTCTAACTTTGTCTTTGTTTGTCGGAGGGCTGCTCATTGCCGCCCCGATCGTTGCCCAAGCCGGTGGAACGATTAAAGGAAAAGTGACCTTTGGAGGAAAAGTTCCTCCGCCAAAAGAATTTGCGTTCTCGAAATTTCCTAATGTGGAATTTTGTAAGAAGAATACAAACAAGAGCGCTGATGGTGAAACACGTCTGTTGAAGGAAGTAGTGGTAGATGGAAGCAAAGGGTTAAAAGATGCAGTTGTGGCCGTGACGAGTATTACGGATAAAGCTTGGATGAAAGGCTTCAAGAGTAAGGCAGCCCAAAAAGTTATGGCGGATCTTTGTGAATTCCTGCCTTTTACAGGTGTAGCTGTGAGTAATGGCCAGTTTTATGTCGAAAATAATGATGCCGACCCAGACGATCCCAAATCGAAGGAAGGTGTGCTGCACAATCCTCATAGCTTTGATCAGTTGGGCGCCCGGTCCAGCACTGAGTTCAATATTGGGTTGGCCAAAAAAGGCTCGTCATTGCAAAAGAAAGTCAAAGTGAAGATGTATAAGAAGGGTTCGGTTCTTCGGTTGCAATGTGACCAGCATGAATTCATGCAAGGCTGGTATTTGCCGGTAACGAATCCGTTTTATGGAACGTCGGGGGCCGATGGGACATTTGAAATTAAGGATGTGCCAGCCGGCAAACACACAGTGGCTGTTTTCCATCCTGTTGTGGCCAAAGACGCCCGTGGAAAAAAGGCTGTTACCGTTGAAGTTGACGTCAAAGATGGTGGCACGGCTGAAGCCAACTTTGATCTGAAATAACAATCTCTTTTTTTAAGGAGAGATACCTGATGCAAGGGCAACTAGCATTGTGCTAGTTGCCCTTGTTTTTTTGTGGGTTCGTTCGACAACATTTCTTGCCTTTGCACAATAGCCCTCGTTAAGATCGACAGCGGGATTTTAGTATTGATGAATAGGATATTTGAGGCTCGGCGTGGCACGTGAGCTGTCTCTCGCTGATATTTTCCAGATAGGATACTACTGGGAAACAAAAATTCTCCTTACTGCAGTTCAGCTTGATTTATTTTCCGTGCTGAAGGGGGACTCTTGTACGGTTAGCCAGGTAGCGGAAGAGCGGGGCCTCAATTCCCGTGCGTTGGAGTTGGTGATGAATGCCTTGGTCGCGATGCGGGTTGTCACAAAAAAGGATGACCGCTATGCGAACACAGCCGTGGCTGAACGATATTTGGTGCAATCTAGCTCCGACTATGTAGGACATTTGCTGACCCTACACAATGCAGAATGGAAGCATTGGGGAGAATTAGAAAAGGCAATTACGACTGGAGAGTCACCTGCTCAACAGCATGTCTTTGAGACCAATCCAGATTTAGGTGCTCAAGTTCTGACGGTCTTGGATCGGATCGGTCGAGGAAGCGGACCTGCGCTGGCTCAACGATTGGAACTGAATGGGGCAACGCGCATGTTAGATATAGGTGGTGGGGCGGGGACGAATGCCATTGCCTTTTGCCAAATATATCCGGACTTGACGGCCACGGTCTTTGATCTTCCATCGACGTTAAAGGTCACAAAACAACGGGTTGCAGAAGCAGGGTTAACGTCTCGCATTCACTTGCAACCGGGAAATTTCCATGATGATGCGTTTAGAGGGTCCTTTGACGTGGCGCTGATGTCTGACATCTTGCATTATCAAGATGGAGAAACCAATGCGGCGTTGGTGAAAAAGGTCTATGGTGCCTTGGGTACAGGTGGGCGGCTGGTTATTAAAGACCGGTTTCTCGATCCATCGCGAACGAGTCCGGCTTGGACCACGGCTTTTGCCGTGCATATTTTGGTCAACACTGAAAAAGGCCAATGTTTCACCACCGAAGAAAGTCAACGATGGATGGAACAGGCTGGATTTCATGATATTGAAGAACTCGAGCCTTGTGCCATGGTTCAAGGCTCGAAATGAAATAAAGAAAGAAGACAGGTAGCATATGTATGAACTAGCGGATTGGCTCCGGCAGCCAGGGTTTCTCGGCACTCATGCCACAGTGGGTGCAGATGTCAGCCAATTCATGGCAACGCTGTTTACGATGTTGTTTATCGTGGGCTGGGTCCAAGCGCGACACAACAAAGCGGATCATCATCATTGGCTAATGCTGGGCGGCATGATTGCCATGCTGGCGTTCTTCACGAGCTATTATCTTTTTCGGAATCTTGGGGTCTTAGCGTTTGAGGGAAAAGAAGGGTTTGGGGGACCACAGGCGCTTTACGATAATGTGTTTGTCCCATTGTTAACCTTGCATATCTTGTTGGTTGTCATTGGACTCATCATGGCGATCTACATGATGGTATTGGGGTTTCGGTCTCAATCATTCGTCGAAGGACGCCGTGTGTTGACAGAAGCAACGTTGAAGACTTCCGGGCGACGGATTATCACGATTCTAGGGATGATTATTGGCTTCGTCCTCTTGTTGTTCGTGACTCGTGGCATGGCGTCAGGTTTTTCGATGGGCAAGCTTAGTGTTTATCTCGGATTGGCGATACTGATTGCACTGGTGTTTGGGATTGAGATTGCGATCCAACGCATTTGGCCGAATGGCGCGCGGCGACATCGGGTGCTGGGGAAGTTCACGATGATGATCTATTGCGTCTTGTTTGTGACGGGAACGGTGACCTATACGATGTTGTATATTCTCTACCCTGGAAAAATTGGATAACACTTCGTTGCAATGTTGCTGCCAACAGAGGATGAAAGTCGAGGCTATTGAAGAGCTTGACTGTGGTAATGTATTTGCGCGATTTCAATGCGAGGGATGCAGATGGGTGGTTGGTGGTGATGGATCACCCAAAGAGTTCGATTCCTTTGTGTCTCCAATTACCTGGAGTGATGAAGCGATGTATTATCTCTCACGACTTCCGCCGTATGTTGAAGGACTTGTTCGGGACGAGGCGGAGGCCTTTGCCCGCGACAAGCATTATCAAATTATGACGTATCCCCGTTTGCTTGCAGCACGAAATAAGGGGATGGTGGAGTGGAATCCTGCTGCTGAAGCGCGGTTGTCGAATGTGCCGTCGGGGATTCGTGCGATGGCCAAGACTGAGTTAGAACGGACGGCTCTTGACCGTGGGATGGCGGAAGTGACGGTTTCCCTCATGGAAGAAGTCAAGACGCGCTATTTTGGTATGGCGATGGGGCGTCACTAATGATTGTTTCAACATGCTTCTGGCTTTCCGTCGAGCGTTCTTTTTATCGGTGCCCCTAATTCACTATGTTGCATCGTCTCTCTCTACGTGTGCTCCCACAATTACATGTGCTGGTGACGGACCAACCGGTCCGGAAACGAAAGCGGCTCGTGATGCTCGCCCCTGGACTAGTAGCATTTGGCATCTATCGTCTTCTCAAGGATGTTTTGCCATTATCTGAGCCGTTGGTCTTGTTAACATTGAGCGGCAGCGTGTCGGCGTTGGCTGCTATGTGGGCTTACTTGCAGGGGCGACGGCTTTCCCTGAAAGAATCGTTTCTGCAGGATGGCGTTCAGCGATGGGTTTGGCTTGTGGTTTGGATTGGGATGATCTATGGCATGCAACTCTCTCTATTAGTCTTGGCGATTTTGCAAGTCTTTGTGGGGTATGATTTTCTGCTACATCCAGAAGGTCCTGCCATGATGGCCATGATCATCCCATGCACTTCGGTCACTCGTGATTCGTTTGAGATTGGAGTCGTACAGCGTCAGGCTCGAGAGGGTATCGTCATCCCAACCTTTCCAAATGGAGAAGCGTTGCGGACATGGATACCTCAGCAGTCAACAGCGTTGATAAAGTGGGGAGCGTTAGGAGTGGTTCTCAGCACCGGTAGTTCCTGGGTGCTATTTAACCTGGACACCAGTGAATGGCAGCCTCTTTTGCAATCAACGCTCCTTCCGATCATTGTGGGAACGATCAGCTTAGTCGCATTTTTTGCAGGAGAGGCGCTCTATACACAAGAAAGGAAGAAACCACATACCTGGTTATCCTGCCTATGGTTTTGGGCGTGGCCGAGCGTGACCTTCGCGCTGACCTACTTCCTTGTATTGGTGGGCATTGCATCGTATGTGTTACGAATCGAAGAAATTTCTCAAATGGGTTTTGCGATGATTGCTGCGAGTACGGGATTGCTGATGACGTTGTATTCTCTGTATCTCGGCTGGCGAAAATCCTATGAGGAGCAAGTCGTCACAATTCCTGAAACCATTCAACGATGTCCTTTTGTGATGGGGATGCTGCAGCAAACAAAGTCTTCTGCGTCAATTGCGTCCTTAGCTCCAGCAACTGGGCATCCTCGCGATGTTGTCAACTAATCGAATGTTGAAATTCCGACGGCTTTTTGCTTTGTGTGCCTTGTTGGTTGGGTTTCTGCTATGGGCCGGAGTGTCTGGAGCCGCAGAATTGGACTACCAGATTCTCGAGGAACGAGGACAGGATATTTTCTACGACACTCCTGGGGTAATTGAGGGCCCAGCTGCTGCGGAAAGTCCACGGAGCTATTCCTCGATTCCATGGGTAAATAATCGTTTAGTTGTCTGGTTTGTGACTCAACAACATACCTACTTTGGTGGTTTTGTCTTAGCCCTTCCGTTGTTTAGTCTGTTACTGGAATTTGTGGGTATTAACCGGAAACGGGAGATCGCTCGTCAGCAATTCGATGGGTTGGCGCGTGACATTTTACGAATTGGGCTCCTTTCGCTGTCGATTACAGCAGTCTTGGGTGCAGTGATGCTTGGATTATTTATCGCACTGTATCCGGGGTTTATGGATTATATGGGTTCGACATTTAAGTCTCTCATGCCTGTCTATGCTGCGGTGTTTGTTGGCGAAGCCTTCTTGCTCGCTTTGTATTATTACACTTGGGAGCGATTGAATACGCCCGGAGCCAAGTGGGTCCATATGTCCATTGGTGTTCTGGCTAATTCCATGGGTGTGATCCTACTCCTGTCGGCGAACGCATGGGCGTCATTTATGATGGCCCCGTCGGGCGTTGATGCGCAGGGGCATTTTTTAGGCAATGTATGGAATTTGCTGCATTCACCGTTATGGAATCCACTGAATGCGCATCGGTTCCTGGCGGATATCATGTCTGGCGGCGCAGTGGTCGTTGCCTACGCTGTCTATCGGTTTTTTGTGTCAAAGACAAATCAAGATCGTGCCTATTATGATTGGGTCGGCTATATCTTTATGGTGGTGATGGTATGCGCCTTGTTGCCGATGCCGATAGCTGGCTACTGGCTCATGCGAGCCGTCTTTGAATTCAGGCAGCATATGGGAATCACGATGATGGGAGGAATGTTGTCCTGGCTGTTTGTGTTGCAGGCCATCACCGTCGGTGTCCTCTTCCTTGGGATAAATTATTACATATGGCAATCTGTCGCACGATTGCGCGATGGGGAACGTTATCACCCATACTTTAAAGCCATTGTGTTTGCCTTAATGGCATGTTTTCTCGTGTGGTTTACTCCTCATACCTTAGCGATGAGCGCCAGTGAGATGAAGGCGATGGGCGCAGCACAGCATCCGGTAATTGGCCAATTTGGGGTCATGTCGGCGAAAAATGGAGCTATAAACGTGATGATTTGTTTGACCGCGTTAAGCTTTATCTTGTATCGCCGGGCCAACCGAATCGTGACGGCACCATGGGCCTCGTGGGGGAATATTTTGCTTGGCTTGCTGTTCGTGTTAGGAGTTGGGAACATTGTATGGTTAGCCATCTACGGGTTTTATATCCCCGCGAATGTGCGAGTCGGTTTGTCGGTGCCTCAAGGAGTGACCACGGCCACAGTTGTGATTGGCGGACTATTGCTGAATCGCCTATTGCTTCGAGGATCGAAAGTAATTGGGCCTATTCAATGGGGCTGCATCACGTCTCGTGGAATGGTAGCACTCCTGATCGTTGCGGCTGCCTTCTCCTGGGTTATGGGGCTCATGGGATACATTCGATCAGCCGGTCGATTAGAATGGCATGTGAATGAGTTAATGCAAGACCAATCGCCGTGGGCGTTTACGCCTTCTATCGGCTTTTCGGCAAAGATGGTTACCATCAATATGCTCATGTTTTGGTCGGCTGTCTTTTTCGTTTTTTGGTTAAGCCGGTGGGATCATCGGCTGACCGAACAGCGAAATTCGACCTCAGTTCGGCCTACCTCTGTTGTTCAGGTTCTTTCACAAGAGGAATCGGTATGATCGTTGTTCGACACAAGCCGCCGTTAGGCAAAATGAGTTTTCGTTATCTGGGAATGTGGGGATTTTTGGTTTCCGTAGTTCTGGGATTAGGCCTAGGTGGATATGGGACCGTCTGGGCTGAAGGCTTAACGAACCCAAAGGCTTCAGGGGACTCGATTCTGATCGAAGACTTTCAATATCCGGATGAACGTGGATTTCCACAAGGATGGGAAGCGCAGCGGAGCACCGTCACTGCTCATGAAACATATTCTGTTGGTCAGGAGGATGGGATCTCGTTTTTGAAGGCCAAGAATGCCAATCAGCGGGTCTACACGAAGCAGATGACTTGGGATCCTAAAACACATCCGATCCTAGTGTGGCGTTGGCGGCTCCATTCGGTCACTGAAGGAGAAGAATTTATCGCTGCTGTTTATCCGTCGTTAGATACTGATCTCATGTTTATTCCCGTCAATACGAAATATGTCTGGAGCAAGACCTTACCAGTCGGATCCATCAAAGAAGGTGGAATGTTTAGTTCGACCGAAATCGTGCTCCGAAGTGGTGTAGAGCCTATTGGCGAATGGATAGAAGAACGCGTTAATGTCTATGAAGATTTCTTGAAAATTCACAATCATGAGCCGGCTGCACATGCTTGGGGGATTTCGTTGTTAGGAGGCTCGGCGGTCGAAATTGATTTTGGAGCGCTCCGAGTCGAGAGAGAATGATCTCGGAACGTTCATTTGTTGCGCCGAGGAAATTTTGATGGCTGTCTCAAAAGTATTTGATGTCTGTTTTGGCGCTCTCGTGTTAGGAACGGTTGGAGTGTTGATTGGGTTGTCTATGGGGATCGGGTTTCTTCCAGTCGCCTTGGTATTGGGAATATGTTTAGGAGCAGGCGTGGGCTATTTCGGAGGGCGGAGATTTTTTGCGAGTATTTTTCTTGGAACTCTCTTAGGTGCGTTGTTGGCTTGGGGATTGAACGGTGTTGATGCTGTAACTGTTGGGGCGGCTTCTGGGGCGGCAATGGGTGGATTTTTGGGTGTGTGGATTTCAATGCTCTTAGACCTTCTTGAGCAGCGGAAGCAACCTCCTGATCCAACCCCGGTGGAAGAATCCACAATTGTTGGTCCGGATTAGATCGTATTGAGTTCGTTTGATGGCACAATGGCATGCGAAGGAGATGGGGTAGCGAATGGAAAGTCGCGGGGTCCTCATTGGTTCCATTCTTTTTGTCTTTGGATCGTTTATCTTGATGATCGTCTTACTGGTCTACGAGACCTATAAGAACAAACGTGAAATGGAAGCCTATTCGACCGGCAACCCCGCCAAAGCGCGGGTGCTACAACCCATGCCTACTCAGGATTTTTCCATGTATAAGACGCTCGTGGGAGATGACAATCGGCAAATGGTAGAAGTCCCAGAGGGGCCGTTTACCATGGGGGCAAACGACGATGATCCTGATGAAGGGCCTTTGCACCCAGTGTATCTTCAAACCTTTTACATTGATCTCAAGGAAGTGACGCAAGCTGATTATGATCGATTTGTAAAGATGACCAAAAGAGAAAAACCCAAAGTCCCCGTTTTTGAAGATAAGATTGAAAAGCTTATCAGTCCTGATTATCCGGTTGTGGGGATTACTTGGAATGATGCCTTTGGATACTGTCGGTGGGCAGGTAAACGTCTTCCTACTGAAGCTGAATGGGAAAAGGCGGCTCGTGGTGAGGGCAAACGGCGGTATCCCTGGGGGGATAAATTTGAATATCAATTTGCAAACGTCGATGGGCAAGATGATGGGTTTCAATATTTGGCCCCGGTTGGGTCTTTCGAAGTGGGTCGAAGCCCTTTCGGGTTGTACGATGCGACGGGCAATGTTGCGGAATGGGTGATGGATGATTATACGGCAGACTATTATCAGCAGTCGCCGTATCGTGACCCACCTGGACCGAAGACCGATGAAGTCTTTAAGGTTATTCGTGGGGGGTCATGGCGGGAGTCGCGGTTAGGTGCGCGGGTGACGAAACGGTTTTCTGCCAAAATGTGGCGGACTGATTCCACGGTGGGATTTCGCTGCGCAAAAGATCCTCCCACAGAAACTACGTCATCAACCTAGATATGACTGTGACAGTTCTTGCACCTGAGAAAACTCCTTGAGCGGTCGTTAGGAGTTGTGGCACAAAAGCTAAGATGGACGGTCGCTTTAAAATCATTTTCTTGATTGCTGTTCTCGTTATGTGTAGTTTGCCCATCATGGGAATCTTAAAAGGGCCGCCTCTCCCAATCGAAGATCCTGAACCTTTACCTCCTCCAGTTCGGCAATCATCCGTACTACTCAGAGAATTAGACAGTCCTTCACAAGAAGCGATGGCTGAAATCCCTGCGGGGGAGTTTATTCTGGGTAGTAATCGCGGTGGTTTCAACGAAAAGCCGCAACATGTTTCGATGTTGGATACGTATTGGATCGATCAGCATGAAGTGACTTACCAGGATTATATGCGATTTGTGGAAGCGACCGGGCATCGTGAACCAGGGCCTCCTTCACGGTATGCGAGAAAGTTTGAAGCGCTTCGTGGACCGAATCAACCTGTCACCTATGTGTCGTGGAAAGATGCCGCAGCCTATTGTCAGTGGAAAGGGAAGCGGCTTCCGAAAGAAAAAGAATGGGAGAAAGCCATGCGTGGTGTAGATGGCCGAACCTGGCCATGGGGCGAAGGTCTTGAGGGGTTTCCAGCAAATTTTGATGGGGATGCAGATGGCTATGAAGTGACCGCACCGGTGGGGACGTTTCCGAAAGATAAAAGTATCTTTGGTGTATATGATGGGGCCGGCAATGTTATGGAATGGGTAGACGATTGGTATGTCGAGGATGTCTATAGTCGTGAAGTGAATCCAGGCCAAAATCGTGCGAAGCCAGTGGCCACATACAAGACGATGCGTGGCGGTGGATACACCAGCCAAGGTGTGGATCTGCGCATCACCAATCGAAGTTTTATGGTTCCTGGGTTTCGAGATGAGACGATTGGTTTTCGCTGTGCGAGGTCTACGGACTCAAAACCTGATGGGGGAAATCTCCTCAGCCCATCAACAAATGACTAAAGAAAATCAAAATAGTAGAGGATGAGGAACACGGCGAGGAGAATATTGACAACCATTCCAGCCAAAACTATAATGTCGAACAATTTTGCATTGGTGCGCATGAAACGTCCTTTATGATAGAAGTCAAGTAACGATGGAATACCACGAAATTTTTGATTATGTCAATAAATGCATTTAAGGTATTGTATTTAAGTTAAAACCCGAAAACCAAGAGGTGATGGAAAATGGCTGAGGCTGGACCAGTAAGAGAAGCAACGGTTCTCGAGACAAAAATTGGAAAAGCAATTTTTTATCTAACATGTGCTGTGAGTATGTGGTTCTTTTATTGGTTTGCCGGTATTCAATGCCCCTGCTGAATTTCATGTCGTTTTACGAAAAAAAAACTTCAACTAAATATTTTTTGAAAGAAGGAGGGCTGTGATGACGCCTGTGTATGTGGTCATTTCTCTGGTGATATGTTTCGTGTATTTCCAATTCTTGGACTGGGTATTGATGGATGCGCAAGGGTTGGATTATTTCTATATGTTCCGGTAATTGAGTCTACGTGGTTCAGCTAGTGCTTGAGCACTCAGTTTTTTGAAGGTACATGCAAACAGCAAATTTCAGAATTCGTCATAATCACACGTTTTCAAAGGAGGTAGGTCAATGGGTCGCCTTTACACTCCAATGACCCGAAGTAACAAGAAGTTTTTAGCCGTGACGGCATTGCTGATGGTTGGGGTGTTTTTGACGCTTCCAATCTTCTTGTCCATTACGGCGCTGGCTGGCGGCGGGGGAGCTCCTGCTGGCGGTCCACCACCTGATGTCGTGGCTGCTGAAAAAGCCGAAGGGGAGGGAGAAGAGGAACCCATCGAAATGGGTCGGGATGTGTACTACAAAACTGAAGGACCAGCGATTGGTATGCCTGCTCCAATCACAGAGGATAACGAAACCTTCTATCCCCGGTACAATTTCGAGAGCCGCGTGCTTCTGTGGGTAGCCAATCAGCAGCATCTGTATTATGGAAGTTTTGTGCTGGCTGTCCCGATTTTTTGCATGTGTATCGAATTCGCTGGAATGGTCAGTAAGGACAAGGCGATGGCCAGAAAGTACGACCAGCTGGCTTACGACTTTATCAAGATTAGTTTAACTGCCTATTCCTTGACCGCGATTTTGGGTGGGATCCTCATTTTCACATTCTTGACGCTCTATCCAGCCTTCTTTGGTTATCTGTCTAGTATTTTCCGTCCGGTCATGCATATCTATGCATTGATGTTCGTAGCGGAAAGCGCAACTCTCTACATTTACTACTATGGCTGGGACAAGATGCGGGAAGGTGTGCTGAAGTGGGTGCACTTGAGCATGTCTGTCATTTTGAACGTGATCGGAACGGTTCTGATGTTCTTGGCGAACTCTTGGATCGCTTTCATGATGTCTCCAGCTGGTGTCGACGAGCAAGGTCGCTACTTAGGGAACATCTGGCATGTTCTGCATACTGCGCTTTGGAATCCGTTGAATGTTCATAGGATTTTAGGGAATATGGCATTCGGTGGTGGTGTGGTGGCAGCCTATGCAGCCTACCGTTTTCTTTCATCAAAAACTGATGAAGAGCGAGCGCATTATGATTGGATGGGTTATATCGCTATGAGCTTGGGTGTGGCCTTTCTGATTCCCCTGCCATTTGCCGGCTATTGGCTTATGCGAGAAGTTTATGCCTACAGGCAGCAGATGGGAATCACCTTGATGGGTGGCTTGTTAGCCTGGTTATTTATCATTCAGGCGACCATGATTGGAATTTTGTTCCTCACCACAAATTACTATCTATGGCAAGCCTTAGGAAGAATGACGGGAGGAGAAAGATTTCAGAAGTATATTAAGTATCTCGTGTTTATATTGGTCGTAGGGCTTTTGGTCTTTATCACCCCGCATACTATTGTGATGACGCCTGCTGAGTTGAAGGCCATGGGTGGCCAACAGCATCCGGTGTTAGGGAATTATGGCGTCATGTCGGCTAAGAATGGTGGGATTAACGCTATTATTATGACAACCATTCTGAGTTTTATATGGTATCAGCGAGGGAATAAAGTTCCGACAGTCAGTTGGGCGAAGTTTGGAAACATCTTTATGGGCTGTTTCTTCTTAATTGGCCAGCTCAATAATGTGTGGTTGGCCTGTTATGGGTATTTCATCCCAGCTAATGTCCGAATTGGTTTGTCTGTGCCACAGGTAGCAGGAACATTGTCTTGTTTGCTTCTCATGACTCCTCTTAATCTGGCTATGTTGAAAGGGGCCAAGCCTCTCGGCCCGATTAAATGGGGCCAAATTGCACCTCGGTCACAGTATGCGTTAATTATGTTGGCCACGGCATTCACTTGGATGATGGGCCTGATGGGATATATTCGGTCCTCGGTTCGCTTATTCTGGCACGTTAACGAAGTGATGCGGGATAACTCGCCTTGGGCCTATACCCATACTATAGGTTTTGCAGCAAACGTTATTTCGTTTAACGTCTTGTTTTTCTGGATTAGTATTATGTTTGTCTTCTGGCTGGGGTCATTAGGTATGAAGAAAGTTCCGGTGACGGGCCCCGTGACGGAGCCGGTTCCTACTGGAGCTTCTCCTCAGCCTGCGACTGGACATTAATGAAAGAATTGTGACCTATAATAATTATTGGGCCTATGGCAGGCTCAGATTGTGGAGGAGTAAACCGTGGTTGATTTAATAGGAAGGGCTCTAGATATGGGATGGCCGGTGTTGCTGATGCTGGTTGGCCTCCTGATCTACTTTCAAGCGACCATTTCCGATCCTGTAAGAAAGAAGCAGGCTACGTTCCAGACCATGATCGGACTGTTGTGTGCGTTTCTTGTGTTTATTGCCGTTTCCAATTATGCGCACAACTTTTACGGGGAAAGCCGACTATTGCCCGTGTCACTGGTGATGATTACGGTGATGGCATTTATTATGGGCCTGTATTTCCCGAATATTAGTGCTTTGATGAAGATCGGTGGCTTCATGTTTTTTGTGGCCGCCGCCCTCTCCGGTTACGGAAATTGGCTGCCGCAAGTAGAAGGGGGATTTCCTCCTCCGGTGGTGAAGCTCGACTTTCAAAGCATGTCTCCTCAGCAGTTAGGGGATGAAGGGGAGAAAATTATTTTCGGCGGAATCGGACAAAGCAAGACGCAGGGTGCGATTGGGAAGGGCCAATGTCCATTATGCCATGGCTTCCAGAAAGGATTTCTCAGTGAGCGTGCTCCGAATTTATTTGGAATTCCTGATAGAGCATCTGAGCGCCTTAAAGAGCCTAATTACCATATGAATGACCCAGCATCACGGCCATCTGTTCAAAAAGAGGCATTTGAGGGTTCGGGTACTGCGACTAATGGGCAAGAATATATTGCCGAATCCCATGCCTGTCCAAACTGTTATGTGGTTCCAGGTTTTGGGGTAAAGGGGTCAAATGACACGGAAAGCCCCATGCCAAAAATCCACAAGCCGCCGATTTCCTTATTGTTGGGTGAATTAGCTGCCGTTGATACCTGGATATACACGAGAGAAGGAAAAGAGCCTCCCTCTTATGACGAAATTGTCGCATCGTATGAAAAGTTCATCCCTGAAGCAGACCGCCCAGTAGCAAGCGATGAGGAAGAAGGGGGTGGTGCAGGAGGGAATATTTTGGCTGATGGTAGCGAGCCGCATGACAAGCTCTTCATGAGTGCAGGTTGTCCTGCGTGTCACACAATTCCAGGAATTGAAGGCGCGACTGGGAAAGTTGGCCCTGAACTCTGGGAAGGGACCAATGCTCCAAAGCGTATGAAAGACGCTGGTTATGCTGGAAAAGCCAAAACTACCAAAGAATATATTACTGAATCGATATTAAATCCGAGTGCTTATGTGGTGACGGATTATCCCGATAATCAAATGCCTAAAGATTTTGGCGTCAGATTAACGGGTGGAGCCCTTAGTAAAATTGTAGATTATTTGGCCCAGTTGGAAGAGGGAAAGCCGTTGCCAGCTAAAGAATAAGTGCTATTCATTTGGGTGTAACTCGAATATAGGAGTACGAAAGAATGAAGTGGATTCCATTAGTCGAAGGCCAAATGCCGATGCAGATGATCACAGAGTTGGCGGTCTGCATTCTCTTCTTTTCCATTTGTAACTATTTGCTCAAACGAGCGGGGATCGGCCTCCCTAAGTTTTGGGCAGGGATTTTTGTCTGGTGCTTTGTGAACTTATTTTACTTAAAGTACCGCATCTATCCACCGATTCCATTTAGCGTACGGGCGATCTATGGCACGGTGTCGGCATGCGGCATCTTCATGTGGGTATCTGGCTCGCAGGCGGAATGGGAAGAATTCAAGCGACCAATTATCAGTGTTTTGGATGGCAAGACTGGCTTTACAAAGATCCTCAAATGGGCTCTCGTCGCGATTTTGCCATTTTTACTTGGCGCCTTTGCCTATAATTCTCTGGTTCCAAGCTTTGAAGAGCCGATTGAGCTGCGCACGGTGCATCCGGCCCCCCCGGCCACGACCAAAGTGCATGGCAAGACCTATGTACTGCAAACGGCACAGAGTCCGTTCCGGATCAATCCGGAGGGGAAATATGATCAAGAATATTCCAACGCCCATATCGTCGAGCAGTCAATGGGGCGGTTGATGAAAGATGTGAACAATCCAGAAGACAATCCGTGGGATCCTAACGCCAAGGGCTATATTAAGCATGTGCGTGAAGGCGGAGAGATCTTCTTTCAAAACTGTCACTTCTGTCACGGAGATAACTTGAATGGTCGAGGTCTGTGGGCCTTTGCCTTTAACCCCATTCCGGCCAACTTTACCGATGCGGGCACGATCGCGCAGCTGCAAGAAACGTTCGTGTTCTGGCGTGTGGCCAAGGGAGGCATTGGGTTACCTGGAGAAGGCTTCCCTTGGGCCTCGGTGATGCCGCCATGGGAACAGCATCTGACCGTGGATGAAATCTGGAAAGTGATTATGTTCGAATACTGGCACACGGGCTATTACCCCCGGACGTGGGAATAAGGGAGGCCCGACGATGCAAGAGAACACTACTGTGAAACCATCAACGATGAGCAGCAACGCGAGGAACAGCATGAACAATGTTATCGCAACACGAGGCGCACGGGTCCGCAGGGGTCTACTGAGTCTTGTCATTTTAGGCAGCTTTGGGCTAGCCACCCCCACGTGGGCCCAAGAAGAGGCCGAAGGGTTTAAGACCGGGTCATTGCCTGCGCCCTTTCCGGCCGAACAAGTCGAAGCGGGTAAACGGGTATACTTTACCAAATGTGTTTGGTGTCATGGTGTCGATGGTGCTGGTGATGGACCTGGTGCAGATCGACTCTGGCCACGGCCTCGGAACTTTAATGCGGGGACCTTCAAAATTCGGCATACCGCCAGTGGCGAATTACCCTTAATTGATGTCGACCTCTTACAGACTGTCACCCATGGGTTACCGGGCTCGGCGATGCCTTCGTGGGAAGGCATTTTGACGGAGCAGCAGCGCAAAGATGTGCTGGCCTTCGTGACGACGGAACTGGTGAAAGACCGCTCGTGGCAAGATGAAGAATTCGAAGAACTACATATTTTGGAGTTAGAGAAGCTCAAAGCCCAGGCAGTGCCACCTAGTCCTGAATCAATTGTCCGGGGCGCTGAGCTGGTAGTGGAGAACAAATGCATTGAATGTCATGGCTTGGAAGGTCGTGGGGATGGTAATGCCTTCAACCTGAAGGACGACTGGGGCTTCTCCATTCAGCCGGCAGACTGGCATAAATGCTGGAATTTCCGCGGAAGCCGACAGGATGCTTATAACGTCACCAATATTTTCCGAACCTTTTCGACGGGTATCAATGGGACGCCGATGCCCTCCTTTGCTGACAACACGACGGTGGAGGATCGTTGGCATATTGCCAATTACGTTAACCATCTATGTGAACGGGACAAGGATGTGGACATCGCGGGTGGGAAGGTGACCGAAGAGATCGCGAAGGCCATGATGGAAGCTAAGCCACGGGGCATTGATCCGTTAACCGATAAACCCAAAATCGATTTCGTGATCCCGTCCCGCTATGTAGAAGGGGAACTGCCCACAGATGAACACGATGAGCGCTGGCAGGTCGTGGCAGGCGATGGGCGAGAGTTTCGGCGGATCGTAGCTATGGGTGGCCAGATCACACATAAGCCGCGAAACTTCGTGAATCGCATCGATGACATCTGGGTGCAATCCCTCTATAACGACACACATGTGACGCTTATGTTCCGCTGGGATGATCGGACTAAGAGTGTGCAAGAGGATGAGGTAGATTGGGAGCCCTATGAGGTGAACTTGGAAGATTACGGTATTGAAGAGCAGGCCCCGGGCGGCAGTCGATTTGATGATGACCCGTTCCATCCTGACTCCATTGCAGCCAAACAAACAAGCTATCAGGTGTTCAACGATGGAGTGGCTTTTCAAATGCCAGTGAAATGGCAAGAGTTGCCGCCGCCACGGAAACCGCGGTACTTCTGGGGCGACGAGACGTTCCCGGTTGATATCACCAAGTGGACCGCAGATGGCAATTTGTTAGCCTATATGGGCAGTGGTTGGGATCAGGACCTCGAGGATCGTGATGATTTCTCGGAACAACTGAAACTGGTCAAAGCTGAGTGGAAAGATGGACGATGGACTGTGATTATTTCTCGTCCCTTGAAAGGGGATTACGAGGAAGATGCTTATATTGAATTAGGCAAATATATTCCCATTAACTTCTTTGTGTGGGATGGCCATAATGGTGATGTGGGCCGCAAGATGGCTGTTTCGGCGTTCTATTACCTGGTGTTGAAGCCCCCCACACCGCCTGAGGCGAAGTGGTATGCAGGGCTTGCGGCAGTGGGTTTAGTGATTGTTGAAGGTTGGATTTTGACGCGGCGGGCCAATCGACGCAAAGCACAAGGAACCAGCTAGGGCGTCTGCGGGATAGCTCGTAGACGGGAAGGAATACGGGGGGTGAGCTGTTTGGCTCACCCCCTTTTTTATGTCATCGGCCGTCTTATTTCCTCATATTACTGGAGTGGTCCTGGCGGGCGGGAAGAGCCGTCGGATGGGGCAGGACAAACGACGCTTGCTGTGGGACGGTGTCCCGTTATTGGACAGGGTCAGCGCTGAGATGCGGTCACTATTTAGTGAAGTGTTAGTGGTGACAGCGAAGCCGGACTATGATTGCTCCCATCTTCCGGTCCGACAGGTACATGATAGCATTCTAGGGAAAGGTTCTTTGGGTGGTCTTTATACAGGTCTTCAGGAGTCCCGTAGCTCTGTCGTTTTTGTTGTGGCCTGTGATATGCCCTTTCTTTTAAAGGAATGTATAGCCCGTATGTGTTCATTTCCGGATGCTGATGTTGTAATTGCTAAGCTTTTATCTGGCCTTCAACCTCTACATGCGTGTTACTCCAAGCGATCGATACCAGTTATGGAAAGAATGATAGAGAGCGGTAACCTTAGGATTCAGGATTTGGCAGTAGAGCCGACACTTTCCGTCAAGATCATGGACGCGTCGGTGTTCGATGATATCGATCCCTGCAGAAAATCCTTTGTGAATGTGAATTCCCCTGCCGATCTCGCATTGGCTCGAAAGGCCATCTCCGGGTCAACAAAACCATGATATATGGTCCCCGACCAGTTTTAAGTATCCTGCATCCAGGAGCTCTGGGTGATGGGCTTTTGGCATTGAACGCAGTTTGCTTGCTAAAGAGACGATTTCCAGATTATGAAGTTGCGTGGTATGGCCATAAAGAGCTCGGCGATCTCTTGCTGGCCTGTGGAGATGTGCAATATTCCTCTTCTTTCGATAGTCTTCCTTCTCTTGGGAGGGAATGCCATGATGATAGGACATTGAACAAAGGCAGTTATGGGCTTAGTCGCTCCAGGCGAGCAGTGGGATGGATGAGCGACCGAGACGGTGCGTGGAGAAGCTATCTTCAATTGGCTGGAAATGAAGCAATCATTCTACGTTCACCACATGATGCCACTTTGCAAGCTTCTCATATGGCTGATCGATATGTAGAGACGGTACAGCCTTGGCTGATCGAATCAGATTCTAATAGACAAAATCATGTGCAAAACAAGGAAAACTTTGCGAACGAATATCTTTTCTCCGTTGGCGAAGCCGCACACGATGTATCGAACGGTGCTGAAGGACCCACAGTTGTGGTCCATCCTGGTAGTGGAAGCTTCCATAAATGCGCTCCCCCAGATGTACTGGCAACACTGATTAAAAGCCTGTTGGTCGAGTCACGTCGAGAGATTTTCCTTGTTGGAGGACCCGCAGATACTGATGCTATTCAGAAATTACAAGTCGCTTTGTGGCCGATCCAACTGCCAGTCATGCAAGATATGAAGTTGCGTGACGTGATCCGTTTTCTTAGACAAGCCGACTTGTTCATTGGGCATGACTCCGGTCTATCACATCTGGCCGCACGAATGGGGATTCGGTCATTGTTGCTTTTTGGACCAACGGATCCGTCGAAGTGGGCGCCTCGGGGCGACCATGTCACCGTCATTCGAAATGTCTGTTATTGCCGAGGAGAGCAAGAGATCAGGCAGTGCCAAGAAAGGTTCTGCCTCTCTTTTTCGCTTCATGATGCTATCAGCAAAGCAGAAGAGCTTCTCACCGCCAAACAAGTTTGCTTGCCTACTTTTCAAAGCCTTTAAAGGATTTTAATTAGGATTCTTACCTTCTCAGAAATTGGCACTGTCGATTTCTCATGACACCTTCGCTAGCTGCAAAGATTGAAGAAATCCGCATCTTGTTCTTGCAGTAGGTTCTTGTGGCATACTTGCGGGAGCACACTCGTTGACGATGAGATTCATCCTATTGAAGGAGGTATGTCATGGGACCGACGAAAGCTGTCGTGAAAGATGCCGGCATCTATGATGCCAAAACAGGGAACTTAATTAAGGATGGGCTTAATACCCAAGAAGCGATTCAGGAGTATGCCGCCCATCATTACCTAGTTCTCCCTGTTGTGAATAAAGCCTGTCAACTGTGGTTGCTTGATGGGCAACCGATTTTCTGTTTGCGAGGAAGCCGGTATGAAAATCTTCAGGACGAGGTGCTTCATTTAGCTCGATGCCCCGATTGTGGCGGGATGGGGATTCGAGATGACGAACCGATGGTTGAATCTGACTGTATCCGATGCGTGTCTTGCGGTCATGAATTTGATACTCGATTGGAGATGATGGAAAGCTAGGTTTGTGTTTGAACCTATGATCTCAGAATGTACTCTCCTATGCTTTTGCTTGAGACACCTATAATGAAAGAGGTCTTTTTCCTCTACGGAATTGGCCCATGATGTAAACAGGCTTTGCTTTCTCAACTTCCCAAATACTACTGCTAGCAGGAGGTGTTACAAGGCTAGGCTATGAGCTCGCGCATTTAGGATGTTTCCAGGCTAGTTCGCCAAAAAATTCCGTTGCGATATTTGGTACGCAAAGTTTTGAAAAAACGTGACGCCTTTCCGACGGATGAAGCGATTGTGAAAGTGTTCTATCTGGAGATGCGACGTAGTGCAAAAAAAATGGAGGGTATCCGGTCCCGAGTGGAAACGCGCGCTCAATCAATTTGTCCTGATCGTCGGAGATCGACTTCCACAATTGATTAACTACAATCAGTTACACAGATAACCGAATTCCTAAATCGTTGCCACAGAATACCGTACGACGGCTGTGCAAGGCTGCCGTACGAGTCGGTTTCCAACCTTCACATTTACGTGTCGGAGTCCCGTTCGGCATAGTGGATCAACGCTTGCATCAGAGACATCGCCGTATGTATGACGGTGGAACCCGTAGCATCGTTCTGCATGGCAGTCAGCGGCCCCATGCCAATATGAATTCCACCTGGTGTGAGCACATTAATGAGCATGATCCCGCGGTCCGGTGGCGGTGGATGATCCGCTAGTAGAGGACTTGTGTTGGTCCCGATTGCCGCGGCCACCTCGAGAAATGGTTCGATGTGGGCATT
The DNA here is from genome assembly GCA_965223765.1 of Nitrospirales bacterium. Classification (GTDB taxonomy): domain Bacteria; phylum Nitrospirota; class Nitrospiria; order Nitrospirales; family UBA8639; genus Nitrospira_E. The sequence goes on along the minus strand of OZ245016.1, from coordinate 3,660,166 downwards.
CATCTCGGTGGAATGACCATCCCAGATGACCGCAGCTCCGCTGTGATTGAAATACCGTGCCGAGCGATCTTTATAAGCGGCCACGACGTCGGCCCCCTGGTCAAGTCCCACCTCCACCACGATTCCATGCACTTCATTGCGGACACTATCCTCCGGTTCGATGCCCATCGATCGCAAGCAGTGCCATGCCTGGAGGTAAGTACGCGATTCAACACCCGGTAGCCTGGTGATGGTCCGCAGATGTATTTCCGCTGCAGCGACATCAGTGGATACCAAGTGCTGGGTCTTGGCAAAGTGGTACCATGGTGACGATGTGTCGGCAGTGCCATCCAAATACGCAGCGACTGCGGCAAGATCTTCATTGGCCAGAATTGAGCCACGATGTTCGTCGAAAGGTAATGGCTTACTCATTCTTTCGGTCCTTCAATCGGAGAGCTTCGGTTACTTCGAAGGTCATGGCATTAAAATCAAACAATTCCGTTTTCTTCGTCAGACCATCCACACTTAGAAGGGGAATAGAAACGACAAACGGTCTTGTTCGTTAAACCGGAACATATCAGAGACTTGGTTTCGGGGCAATTTGCGGATACCCGATCTCTGTGAGGCGGTCTCGCACTCGGGGCGAAAGCGCTTGATTCCGCCGGCCCTGATCTCGTACAAGCCGGTTGGCCTCCGCGTTGAGGTGTAGGTAGGCAAGCCCGGGTGGTTCAGCTTCGTGCCGATCACGATCTGGGCGCGAAGTGCGGAATTGGGGGCCAGTAGTCATGGAAGCGAATGAGATGCAGCCGCGGACGGGGGACGAGTGCGGAAGTTGAATCACGAATTAATTCGAGTCTGACCCCTATGTATGAATTATCACAATTGTGAAATTTTTATGTGTTACGAGTATGTTAATTGAATGTGACGAACATGTTAAGTAGAATAATGGAAAGCCGTAAAAAATCCAATACTGAGGAGGTGGGTTATGAAAAAAATGATTGTATTCGCCAGTGTGCTATGCCTCTTCTTCGCGGGGTGTGCCTCGGCCCCCACTTTTCATACCAATGGAAGTCAAGCTCTGAAGTCAGACTCGGAGTTTGGAGTGTTAATGGCACAGCCTGATGTGTTTACGGGACGGGCGATCAAACTTGCCGGGCGTATGATCGGCGTCGAGAAGACGGCTGAAGGGACAATCGTTATGGCGGAGTGGTTGCCATACCCTCATGTTGAATATCAAGGCCCATCCGATACTATACCCACCCCTCAAGAACGATTTACAATTTTTTATCCTGGCCAGCTCGACCCAGAGGGCGCGTTACATGGGAACAAGTTTCTTGTTCTTGGAAAGATGGATGAGACTCGATCGATGGCTTCTTCAAGTAAGATGAAAGGAAGGCTTCCTTACATCAAAGCCAGTTGCCTACATGTGTGGAAAACAGGAGATGCTGAAATTGAGGCCCATCAACCAGATGTAGAAAATACTGGATACCCGGTCATGGAAGAAACGTATTGTGCTAATACTTGAGTGAAGATTCGTATCTGCGTCCCTGTCGGATGAGAGTTGTTGTCGTTCGGCAGGGACGTTTTCCTTTCTTGTCCACGCTTTACAATATTTGATGTACCGGGGTGGATTGAACAGATCTGCTGCAAGCCTCGCGCACATTTCGTTGACAAGCCAATTCGTATTCATTGTTGGCTTCTGCCGTGTTACCGACTAAGGAGAGCGCTACCCCGCGATTATAGTGGATGAGCCCGCCATCTTCTCCCAGCCTAATAGCTCTCGTGAGGTCTTCGATTGCTAACTGAATATCTCCATCCATGAGTGCAAGGAGCCCGCGGCTTTCGTATGCTTGATGCAGTGAACGATCAAGATTGATAGCTTGATCGAGATCTTGTCTTGCTTCCTTATTTAAGCCAGTTTTGACATAAGCGACCGCTCGGTTCAAATAGACCTCTGCTAGGGAATCATTCAAGTGTAAGGCTTGCGTGAAGTCACGAATGGCGTCACGATATTTCCCCAGTTGGCTCAGGGCTAAACCACGGTGGTTCAATGTCTGTGAGGAAGCAGATGAAAATTCGAGCACGTGTGAAAAAACGTGTAAGGCTTTTTTAGGAAAGCCTGCCTGTAAATAAGCAATTCCGAGGTTTTCCGCGTATTGGGAATCGTGAGAAGCTAATTTCACGGCTTGTTTGAAATCCTGGATGGCTCTCGTCCAAGCCCCCTGTTTCGCATACAGGTACCCTCGGGCATTCAAGAGTTTTGGCTGCTCAGGATTTTGGTGAAGTGCTGCTGAGAATAGCGCTTCTGCTTCTTCTAGTTTTCCCTCAAAGAATAGTTGTTTCCCTTGAACAAGCGTTGATTGAGGAATGTCTTGAGGTTGGTAGGTACCCGTATTACTGACGCACCCCAGGTGAAGACCGGCCAAGATCAAGAAGATACCCCAATAAAGACCACGATTCTCGATTTCAAATTTCTTTAACATTCGGTTGTACCTCCAAATATGAAGATAGCCTACTTTTTAATTGTTACTTCATTGCGTCATTTGCGTTACATCTGTGTTAAACGACAATTGTTCTCAACAAAATGAGGAGTGGTGCTCAAATAAATGGGTAGACCCGCAAAAATGTTGATATGTTTTTCGAACAGTTTGTGAAATCAAGGGTTCCCAATATAGCGGGTCATGCTTTTCACAATTTTTCCTTAACTGGCAATAGGAATTTTGAACCGCCTTTTTGCTCAAACTGGAAAGTACCAAGATCCCCTTACGGGGTGGATTGTGAGAGCACCGTCTCTCTGTCAGCTAGTAAATCACGCTGAGCCGCGGGCTCTGATCGGACTTTTGGCCTGAATCTTGACGGGGCCAGGTGGATGGGAGTGAACTGGGTACAGGACGTCTAGCAACTTAGGCATGGGCCAGAAAGTTGTGAGGGCTTAGGCGGACGGCATGAGAGGTGTCTAGACGGGGTTGATGCCCCTTTTTAGTAGATGCCAAGCTCTATGGTAAGAAGCGATCTAGCACAAGGAGGGAAGCCATGTGCCGATGCTTCCAACTCGGCAGTACATGATAGAATTTCAGGACGCTGCGGTGTCTGGCAAGGTGCCTTCTTGGAATAGGCGATACTCTCAGAGTGGTACGACGCGGTGCTGACAAAGAATCCCCGACATGCTTGTCCGTCAGTGCCTGTCGCCATGTAAATGGAGGCTTTGGCTTGCCTTGTTAAAAATCCTGTGGTACATTCGCCGCGGCCATAAAACTCCTTATTTTTTGCGTAGATAGGAATTTTTACCGTGACGGGATTGCTTCAAGATCAAGTGGTTCATGCAATCGCTCAAACCTTGAAAAATGTCAATGACTCTGGACAGCTGCCAATTGGGGACATGCCGGTTCCTATTGTCGAACCTCCAAAACGACCAGAATGGGGAGACTTTTCTTGTAATGTTGCGATGACGCTGGCTTCTAGGGTTCGGCAAGCTCCGTTGAAGGTGGCTAATGTGCTGGCTACTGCATTACGTGAACAGCTTCCCCAGCTGTTTGCCCAGGTTGATGTTGCCCCTCCAGGCTTCTTGAATCTGACCCTTCAACCCACTCGGTGGATCGAAGTCTTGCAGATGATTCACGAGCAGGGCGTTGCTTACGGAACAAGTGAAATCGGAAAGGGAAAACAAACTAACATCGAGTTTGTGAGTGCCAATCCAACAGGCCCTTTGCATGTGGGACATGGACGGGGGGCTGCATTAGGACAAGCCCTGTCTTCTCTCCTATCGTCTGTGGGATTTCAGGTTTCCCGAGAATTTTATATCAATGATGCCGGGCGGCAGCTTCAATTATTAGGTCGATCGGTCTTTGCCCGTTATCAAGAGTATTGTGGGAAGGAGTCATCGTTTCCTGACGATGGATACCATGGAACATACATTAAAGCCCTAGCGGAACGTGTGGCTCAGGCCCATGGCCAGTCGCTATTGGAGAGCCCAATCACTGAAGCAGAAACAGTGTGTGCTCACATGGCTAGTCAGATTCTTCTAGAACGTATCAAACAAGATTTGGCTGCCTTTGGGGTGGGGTTTGAGACGTGGTTTAGCGAGGCATTACTTCATGCCCAAGGACTCGTGCAACAAACATTGGATGAATTGCGTGAACGAGATTTGCTCAAATACGATGACGGCGCGTGGTGGTTCCGATCCTCCGTATTTGGTGACGAAAAAGATCGAGTCGTTAAAAAGAAAGATGGTGCATATACCTATTTGGCTGCAGATATGGCCTATCATCGTAGTAAGTTGTCACGGGGTTTCGAGACGCTCATTAATATTTGGGGTGCGGACCATCATGGCTATGTCCCACGGATGGAGGCCACCGTACAGGCTTTTGGGCATTCGAAAGAATCGCTGAAGGTGGTGTTGGTACAAATGGTCAGTTTACGACGGGGAACGCAGAAGATTGAGATGTCTAAGCGAACCGGTGAGTTTGTCACCCTTCGTGAGGTGTTGGAGGAAGTGGGGTCCGACGCGGCGAAGTTTTTCTTCCTCATGCGGAGAGCTGATACCCATCTGGATTTTGACTTGGAGTTGGCCAAACAACAGTCTGCGGATAATCCTGTCTATTATGTACAATATGCGCATGCTCGGCTGGCAAGTTTGTTTCGCATCGCAGAGGAACGACAGATACCCATCCCAGTCATTGACGATGTCGATCACACGTTGTTACTTCAAGAGAAGGAGTTAGGATTGATAAAAATTTTGGCACAATATCCTTTGGTGATTGAGGGCAGTGCAAATGCGTTGGAGCCTCATCGCGTCACGTTTTACCTCCAAGAGCTCGCGGCTCAGTTGCATGCGTACTACAATAAACATCGAGTCCTACCCTTAACCGGCGAACAGGAAACACGTCAAGACGCAGCTCCAAGTGTTCGACAAACAGATCACTATGAAACAGAACAAGACGGCAACCATTCGAGTGGAGCAGTTTCGTCTGCGTTGACTCAAGCTCGACTGGCGCTGCTTCGTCAGGTACAAGTGGTGATTCGTAATGGCCTGACTCTACTAGGAATTTCTTCGCCCGAAAAAATGTAAGATTTGGTAAACCCCCGTATGGCTTTCGAGCACATCCAACCCCAAAGACCTTCCAGTTCGAATCATTTTCAGATCGAAGATACCTCTACAACCATGGCTCGAGCTGGACGGTTGACCACGTCTCACGGAGAAATCGAGACTCCAGCTTTTATGCCCGTTGGTTCCCAAGGGACTGTCAAAGGGCTGCATCCAGACGAGGTCCGAGATTGTGGATTCGGAATGATTTTGGCCAATGCCTATCATTTATTCCTTCGACCTGGGCATGAGTTGATCGAGTCACATGGAGGATTACACCAGTTTATGCAATGGCCGAGAGCCATTTTAACGGATAGTGGGGGTTATCAGATGGTGAGTTTGGCTGACCTCTGTGAAGTGACTGAAGACGGAGTTGGCTTTCGATCCCATATCAATGGCGAGTGGCATTTACTGTCGCCTGAAAAAAGTATGACGATTCAGGTGGCCCTGGGCTCGAACATTATGATGGTGTTGGATCATTGCCCACCGTTTCCCTGTACGGCAGCACAAGCTCGGGAAGCTGTCCAGCGTACGACGCGTTGGGCCAAGCGATGTGTGGTTGTTCCAAAGAAGGACCATCAGTGGTTGTTTGGAATAGTCCAAGGAGGGGTGTTTTCACAGTTGCGAGAGCAATCCACGCGAGAATTAGCTGCTTTAGACATGGATGGCTACGCACTCGGAGGTCTATCTTTAGGTGAAGACAAATCGGCCATGCTTGAGATGATCGAAACTGTCGTGAGCTTGCTGCCACCGCGGTCGCCACGTTATTTAATGGGCGTGGGTTTACCGGAGGATATTGTCGAGGGAGTTGCGCGTGGGTTGGACTTGTTTGATTGTGTCATTCCCACTCGTCATGGACGAACTGGCTGGCTCTTTACTTCAACGGGACGAGTGTTGATTAAGCAAGCTCGGTACACTCGTGATCCCGGTCCGATCGATCCACAATGCGGGTGTCCAGTCTGTCAACAATTTTCTCGAGCTTATTTGCGGCACTTATTTATTTCTCATGAAATGTTGGGCGTTCGACTGAACACTATCCACAATCTTTGGTATTATGGGCGGCTGATGTCCGAACTTCGACAAGCTATCAGTCAGAACCGATTTGAGGAATATCGAAAAGATTTTTATCGCCAGCGGGAACTGGCAAACACCGATGTGGATATGCAGGACGTCGTCACCACATGAGGTGTAGAGAATAACCTGTTATCAATCTGAGGTCGTTTATGGATTTCGTGTCGCGGGCATGGGCTCAAGGAGGGACAGCACCGGATACATCAGCCGGGTTGCTGTCGCTGATTCCGTTTATCTTGATTTTCGTGGTGTTTTATTTTTTACTTATTCTGCCTCAACAGCGGCGTCAAAAAAAACAACGAGAAATGTTAGATGCGCTCAAGAAAGGCGATAAGGTGATCACCTCCTCCGGCATATGGGGAACGATCACGAATTTGGATAAAGAGACGGCCACACTTCAAGTGGCTGATAATACGAAAATAAAGTTACAGCGCGATCATATTTCTAGTATTCGTACGACAACTGAATCCTGAGCGAGTAAGGGGTTAATACATGAAAAAGCTTCGCGGGAGATTTCTTCTCCTGGTTTTTGTGACGGTCCTGTCTTGCATCTTAGCCTTGCCGTCCTTTCCCGGGCTGTATCAGTCACTTCCGGATGGGATCAAACATTTTCTGAGTCACCGTGGCCTGTCTTTAGGGTTAGATCTGCAAGGGGGGATCCATTTAGTTTTGGAAGTCGAGGAAGAACGCGCGGTCGAGATTGCCGTCGACCGTATGCGTAAGTCGGTAGAAGATCTCCTAGCAGAAAAATCTATTGGAGTGGATGGGGTTCATCGCGATGGTTCGACTCGTATGACGATAGATTTACAAAATGAAACAGATGTTGAGGAAGTGCAGACGCTGCTTAGTGAGTCTTTCCCGAGTTTCGCTGTTCAAGCACACTCTGGCACACGGCTTGACTATGAGTTGCGTTCCGAAGATGTTGAACGCATTAAGACCTCTGCCATCAACCAAGCGCTCGAAACCATTAGGAATCGAATCGATCAATTCGGTGTGGCGGAACCACTGATCCAACGGTTAGGCCTGAACCAAATTGCGATCCAACTGCCTGGGGTGCAAGATCCGCAACGTGCAAAAGACCTTATTCAGAAAACAGCATTATTGGAATTTAAGATGTTAGACGAATCAAAGGTTGCGCTGGACTTACCGCCGCAAGTGGAAAAAGGCGAGCAAGAAAAGGTCAGACAAGAGTTTGAGGGAAAACTTCCAGAGGGTTCGGAAATCTTATTTGAGTCTGTCGAATCTGAAGTGGATGGTTCTAGTTACTCTATCCCTTATCTGGTGAAGAAAGATGCTGCCCTGATAGGGGATTTACTACAAGATGCTCGAGTAACCATTGGAGAGTTTAATGAGCCCATCGTTGGTGTGACTTTTGATAGCAAGGGCGCCCATGAATTTGATCTAGTCACGGCGGCGAATGTGGGTAAACGGATGGCTATTGTGTTGGACGGCAAGGTGTATTCGGCTCCCACGATCAACGAACGCATCAGTGGCGGTCGTGCGGTCATCAGTGGCACGTTTACGACCGAAGAAGCCAATGATCTTGCGGTCGTCCTTCGGGCTGGTGCGTTGCCGGCTCCTCTTAAAACTCTGCAGGATTTAACCGTAGGCCCGTCACTGGGAAAAGACTCAATTGAAAAGGGATTGCGTACGACCTTAATCGCTGGTGCACTCGTGCTGGTCTTCATGGTGGTGTACTATCGCCTTTCCGGCTTGATCGCCAATATGGCGTTGTTTTTGAACTTGATCGGATTGCTCGGGGCGTTGTCCGGCTTGAATGCGACACTCACCTTGCCTGGCATCGCCGGAATTATTTTGACAATTGGGATGGGCGTTGATTCCAATGTGCTCATTTTTGAGCGTATCCGGGAAGAGTTGCGGGGTGGCCGCCCGGTTCGTCTCGCGGTCGATGCTGGGTTTGAAAAGGCCTTCCTGACGATTGTGGATGCGCATGTCACCACGTTGATTACTGGGCTCGCGTTGTTTTTGTTTGGAACGGGACCAATTAAAGGATTTGCCGTGACATTGTGTCTGGGTATCGGCATCAATTTGTTTACGGCGTTTGTGGGGACAAAGGTGGTTTTTGATTTCCTGAATCGGCGAAAATTAGAGACGTTGAGCATCTAAGATCGGCGTGTCATGTTGAAGAGGAGCACAATTGAGTCATGATGGAAATTGTGGGCAAAACCGCTTTTGATTTTATGGGGAAGCGAAATATCGCTTTCGCCATATCGGGTGTATTGGTGGTTCTCGGTATCATCGCGGTCATAGGGATTGTCGGTGGATGGGCCAATTTAGGCATCGATTTCGCTGGTGGTACCGCAGTCCAGCTGAAATTTGATCAGGCCTTGAGTATAGAAGATGCGAGGAAGGCTCTTCAGAAACATGGGTTAGGCGAAGCTGAGCTGCAAGAATTTCCTCAAGACCAAAAGCTCTTGATTCGGGTAAAAACCGAAACGACGATCGAGGATGAAGTTAGTAAGCACATCATTGAAGCCTTTCAAACGGAATTTCCGAATCATGGGTTCGTGGTGGATTCGAGTACATCCATTGGTCCAACGATTGGACGAAAACTTCAAGAAGATGCCTTGATCGCGATCGTGTTGTCCCTGATCGGCATTATTTTATATATCGCGGTTCGATTCGAATTTCGTTTCGGGGTGGCTGCCGCTATTGCGACGTTTCACGACGTGTTGGTGGTGTTGGGGATTTATTTTTTGTTGAATAAAGAAATTACTTTACTGGTGGTGACTGCCTTGCTGACCTTGGCGGGCTATTCTCTAACTGACACCGTTGTGGTTTTTGATCGGATACGGGAAAATCTTCGTCGTCGTCGTAGAGAGAAAGTGTCAGAAATAATTAACAGCGGGATCAATCAAGTGCTAAGCCGTACGTTAGTCACCACCTTGACTGTGGTATTGGTTCTTGTGCCGTTAACTTTGTTCGGTGGAGAAGTGCTTCATGATTTCTCGCTGGCCCTCCTTTTAGGTGTGTTGGTGGGTACGTATTCCTCTATTTTCGTAGCAAGCCCCTTGCTTCTCTTATGGCCTGGTGCTGAAGGCAAGTTATTGAGCCGTGGCAAGTAATCTCTTCCTGATATTTCTTGACATCCAGCAAAAAGGGTTACCAAAATGTAAAGTCCTCTAGGTAACTATTATTGGTGGGTGTATGGGTATTGTGTGGCCAAAGTGACACGCTTTGGATTTCCTCTCCAGTTGAAGGGAAAGACCATCCTGGCCATGGTTCTGGTTGGTCTCCTTCCTCTCGTCCTCTCTCTCCTCCTGACGTATTTTGAAGAAAAACGGGCGCTTCGCGATGCGGCAGGTATCACGATGAAGGGGATTGCGGTAGAAGTCGCGCGAAAAGTCGAGACCCAGATTACGAGAAGTATTAATGAAGCTCAGCAGTTAGCGACCATCCCCTTTATACGCAGTGCCGTGACAAACTCTAATCGGAGCTATGTCTACAAAAATGCCAAGGAAATTCAGGCCCTGATTCAGGGCTGGGAAGATAGTTGGCAAGCGCAGTCCACGCAGGATGAGTTTCCCACCTTTATTAATAAATATGCGACAGATTATCTCACACAATGGCATGCCATTCGAAAGTCTGATTATTTGGCTATCGTGGTGGTTGATAATAAAGGCGCTCTCGTGTTGAGCTCGTTTCCCCAGGTGGGATTTTTTCATGGCAATAGCCCATGGTGGCTGGCGGTCATGCAACAGCAGGAGGCACAAGCCTATGTCAGTGATCTGTCGTTTGATCCAGGATTTGGGACTCATGTTCTGAAAGTTGGCGTGCCGATTTGGGATGATGCACGGGAGACTATCGTGGGAGCCATTAGTATTCTGTTGCGTCGAGACTCTCTATTTCGATCTATTTCGGAGGTCGCTGCTGGTTCAACCGGCCATGCGATGCTGGTGGCAACGGATGGGACCCCCATCCTATGTCCCACATTCTCATTGGAAGAGCACCTGGTGCCAACCAGTATTGTTGACGCGTTTCAGCGTCAGACAGCTGGTTGGATCGTGGCCAATCCCGACTCACATGGCGCCCAACATGCCATTGTCGGTTATGCGCCCTTGCATTTGGGCGTTCCCGTGGCAGCACAGAGTTTTGGGGGCAAAGCGTGGCATATGCTCGCGAGCCAAGATCCCGCCGAGACCTATGCGCCCTTGGAGCAACTCCTTATCAAAGTCTTGTCCTATGGGGCGATTGTCTTTGTGATCTTATGGGGGGCAGGGATAGTTGTTGCAGGGCGTATCGTCAAACCGATTCAAGCCTTATCACGAGGGGTCGAGCAGTTCAGTCATGGCAATCTCGTCGACCCTATTGATATTCGTACGGGTGATGAGATTGAACGATTGGCTGAGACATTTAATGGGATGGCTGGCAATCTGCAGCGCTCCTTTTCGCAATTGAACCAAAAAGTCGAAGAAATTGGTCGTTTGGAAGAAAAATATCGTGATTTGATCGAAAATGCACCGGAAATGATTCATCAGTTGGATCCCTCCGGTCGATTTGTCCATGTCAACACAACAGAACTGGACAAACTTGGCTATTCTCTTACGGATATGCTCAACATGTCGTTGTGGCAGATTGTTCCGGTTGAGCAGCAGGATAGGGTGAAGGCCTATGTTGACGGCTTAGGTGGGGAGGGGCCTCGCACGATTGAAACCACGTTTCTGACGAAATCGCAAGACGTCATTGACGTCGAGATCCATTCGACAACCATGGTTGATGAAGAATCGACATCTATCCTGTATTCTCGGGGGTTTGTCAGAGACATTACTGAAAGAAAAGTCTTACAACGAGAGGTGGGACGCTATACGAATCAATTGGAAGAACTGGTTTCTGAGCGGACTCAACAGTTGTCGGATTCGGAGGCTGGTTACAAGGCGTTGTTTAATCTATCTGCCGATTCAATTTTTGTGGTTGATCTGAATGGAAAAATTTTGGATGCCAACGCTCGAGCTTGTGAGACGTTGGGAGCTCTTCCTCAGGATCTGAAGGGCATTTCCGTTTTCGGATTTGTGTCTTCGGGATTTTACGAAATGAGCCAGGCGTTGTTGGAGCGTGTGAGTGGTGGAGAACCGACGGTGCCCACGACCGAGATTGAAATATCCAATCGGGAGGGAGTCCTGAAATCGATGGAGATGGATCTCGTCCGAATCGATATGGGCCCACGATCTTCTATCATGGTGCAGTTACGAGATATTTCAGAGCATAAGAAGTTCGAGGCCAAACTTCAGCGGTATAACGAAGCGCTAGAAGAGAAGGTTGGGGAGCGGACTCGAGAAATCGAGCAAGCGAAGGCCTATATTGAAAGTTTGTTAGAAAATGCTAATGACGTCATTTATACATTAGATGCTGACCAACAATTCACCTATGTGAATCACAAAGTTGAAGCTTGGGGATATCGCAAAGAAGATTTAATTGGCAAGCCGTATTTATCGTTACTCTCCAAACGGTTCCGGAGCCGTTATTTAAAGGAAACGTTGGATATGCAAACTAAGCACGTCCATGAGGTCGAAGTGGTGAGTCGACAGGGAGAGCTCCGATCGGTTCTTGTCAGTATTGCGCCGCTTCTGGATGATCTCGGGTTTCCACAAGGGGTTCTCGGCATTGCCCGCGATATTACAGAAAGGAAACAGTTAGAGCAGCAGGTTCAAAATTCTGAAAGACTTGCCTCAATTGGGCAGTTAGCTGCCGGCGTGGCGCACGAGATTAACAACCCGCTTGGGGGAATATTGAATTGTTTGTACAACATTCGAAAGGGCACATTAACGTCAGAACGCTCCGAACAATACATGCATTTTATGGAAGATGGGCTTCAACGAGTGCAACGTATCGTGCGTCAATTGTTAGATTTTTCGCAACAGCGGGAACCAGAACTTGCCTTTGCCGATATACACCCGATTCTAGATCGTGTCGGTGTGTTTACGGAACATATTTTTGAGAAACAGCAGGTCAGTCTGAAAAAACAGTATGACCGGAGTCTTCCTGCTTTAATGGTGGATGCGCCGATGATTGAGCAAGTAATCATGAATTTGGTGATGAACGCAGTTCAATCTCTTCGAGCAGGGGGCTATGTGAGTCTTGAAACAAGAAAGAACGAAGAGGACTGTGAGATTATTGTTGAAGACAATGGTTGTGGGATCGCCGCACATGTCCGACCACATATCTTTGACCCATTTTTTACGACAAAAGGGACGGGAGAAGGAACTGGTTTGGGATTGTCTGTCAGCTTAGGTATTGTGCAACGCCATGGCGGAGAGATGGTCGTCGAGAGTGAAGAGGGCAAGGGTACCCGGTTTACGGTTCGCCTGCCATTGGTGCGGTCTCGGATGCCTTCACTGGCAAAGGTGGGATCATGAAATCGGGTTCCATCCTCATTATTGATGATGAGCCGCTGATGCGGATGTCGATGGTTGATGCATTAAAGGTGGTTGGCTATGAGGTACAAGAAGCCAGTACAGGTTCGGAGGGGTTAGATTGTCTGCAGACGACACCATTTGATCTTGTTATTACTGATTTACGCCTTCCTGGTGCCGATGGGTTGCAGATAGTCTCGAAATGTAAGGAACGCTGGCCCGACACCGAGGTCATTGTGATTACAGCACATGGATCAGTGGATACGGCAGTTGATGCGATGAAAAGCGGAGCATACGACTATATCACGAAACCGTTTTCTATGGATGAATTACTGTTGAGCGTTGAACGAGTGTGTGCAATGGTTTCTCTGCGTCAAGAAAATCGCGCCTTGCGTGATGAGTTAGAACACAAGTTTAGTTTTCAAGGAATCGTGGGGAAGAATGAGCGGATGCGGCAGGTGTTGGAAAAAATCAAACTTGTCGCCAACACCGACTCTACCGTCTTAATCGTTGGGGAAAGTGGTACGGGTAAGGAATTGATCGCGAATGCAATTCATACGAACAGCGGGCGACAGTCGCATGCGCTGATCAAGGTGAGTTGTGCAGCTCTTCCAGAAACGTTATTAGAGGCGGAATTATTCGGCCATGAAAAAGGGGCCTTTACCGGAGCACTTCGCCAGAGATGTGGACGATTCGAGCTTGCACACAAAGGGACGTTGTTTTTGGATGAAATCGGAGAAATCTCGCCGGTTGTCCAAATAAAATTGCTTCGGGTCTTGCAGGAACGGCAATTTGAAAGAGTCGGGGGAAATGAAACTATTGAAGTGGATGTGCGATTGGTCTGTGCGACACAAAAAGATTTGCGAAAAGAGGTGGAGCAAGGACGATTTCGCGAAGATCTCTACTACCGCCTCAATGTTGTTCCAGTGCAATTGCCCCCGTTGAGAGAACGTCGAGAAGATATACTTACGATCACGAAGCATTTTCTAGAAGCCATGGCGACCCGTAATCACGAAACGGAGAAGACGCTGTCTCGGCAGGCCCGAGAAGTTTTGTTTCGATATAGTTTTCCGGGAAATGTGCGCGAACTAGAAAATACGATTGAACGGGCGGTTGCCCTGGCTCAGCAATCTCAAGAAATTCAAGTGTCGGATCTTTGTGGACAAAGCCGATGCCCGTATTCTGGAGGGGAGCCTCAAAAGGATTGTGGTTTTTGTGGTGATCTGGATGGACGGACACGGACAACATTTGGAGGTATGGAGACCTTAGCTGCGGCACGCGAGCAATTCGAGCGGAACCATATTCTTGAAATTCTTCAACGGACGGGATGGAGTCGAACGACCGCGGCTAAGGTATTGGGTCTGTCCCGGAAAGGCCTGTGGGAAAAATGCAAGCGCTACGACATTATTCGATCAGGGGAGGTTGCTGAGTCTGACAAGGATTAAGAGGCTCAAGCCGTGTGTTTATAGAGCGAGATCGCGTACTTCGCGGAAGCGCAGGGTTACTCTCCTCCTTCCCATAGCGTAATAATCCTATCATTGCCGGCCGTGGCCAGATATTTCCCGTCGGCGGAAAGTGCGATTCCACGCACGGGGCCCTTATGCGATTTGATGGTTCGAAATTGCCGACCACTTTCAATATCCCACATTTTTACTGAGCCATCATCGCTAGCGCTGATGAGAACTTTTCCATCCTGACTCACCAAAAGATTCCTCACCCATTCTGAATGCCCCTTGAGGGTACGCCGCTCTTCGAGATTAGGCATATTCCAGAATTTAATCGTACAGTCTCTGCTGCCTGAAATCATCGTGGAGCCATCGGGGGCAAATGTGAGAGCTCCTATCCAATATTCCATGGGTTTTTGAAATCCACCATGTTCATCGACATAAAACCCACGATTTTCGGTCTCTTCGTCGTCCGCATCATCTCGCCAATGACCGTCGTGGGCAATTTTCTCTTCACCGCTGGGCAATACTTCATAGAGTCGTATCTTTCCAATGTCGCTTCCTGTGACCAGATGAATGCCATCCGGAGAGAAGGCGGTACACACACTCCAGTTGTGGTCGTACTGATCTTTCCCCAATAACGTCATGAGTTCCGTTCCAGTGGTGACCTCCCAAATCTTGATGTCTTTGTTTTGCCCGGCACGGGCTAACATTAGCCCATCAGGGGAGAACGAAATATTCGTCACGGCATGATCGTATCGCGTGAAGAGCAAGCGTAGCGTCTCGCCTGTCTGAGGGTTCCATAACCGAATAGTTCGATCTTCGCTTGCCGTGGCCAGCATTTGTCCATCCGGACTGTATTGCACTTCTCGTACGACAGCGGTGTGGCCACGGAGTGATCGAAGGAGCCGACCAGTTTCAATGTCCCAAATCCGGACGAAACGATCATTCCCACCACTGGCAAGAGTTAACCCATCAGGGGCAAAGGCGACTGACCAAATCTCCTGGGTATGTCCCCGAAATGATTTGAGTTCCTTGAGGCCACTTTTCCAATAAGGGAGTGAGTCGAGGAGTTGAGCTGGTTCTATCTCGTGGGAAGGTGTGGTTGCATCTTGGGTTATGGTATCCGGGCTTGCAGGTTGTGTCATGAACGTCCTCGCTTACATGGGTCAATGTCTTAGAGATAAATAGTGCGTGAGCTGATCGTGGGGAATCGCATTCCCTTGCCAAATAGGAAAATCCATTCCTATAATCCATTCATCTTGATAGTAAACGGCGCTTTTTCAAGGAGTCAAGGTAGGGTTTCAGGATTTAATTTTAAGTAGACACAGGGCATCATCACTGACGGGGCGGACTTTCTCGGAAGTGGTGTGGAAGTCACGGAGGCTTGTTCATGGAAATTCGTTTTCAACCGGCGCTTCTCCAAGAAGTGATCGATTCTTTTGCAGAGAAGACTGAACGAGAAGGTGATCCAACCTATTATAATGAGTTTCATGAATTGGCTGACCCTATTTATGAGAAATATGCCTTAGATGATCGGGAGCCAGAGTTTAAACGACTGTATCAACACCTATTTGCGAAGTGGGGGTTCGCCGATATCCTGCGAGATGGCTTCGACGATTTTCCTGAGCTTCGTGACAAGACAGGTATTGTGCTTGTGCGGGGTGTTTTGAAAGAAGATCAGGAGGGCGTGGATGTTCTTCGGAAATGGGGAGTCGTTGAAGAAAAACTCGCAAAGCAGTTTGAGGAAGCTGGGAAAAAAGGTGTGGGGATCAAGCTGATCCCTCGACGTTTCTATGATCCGGCCATTTCTCGATATTTACGCCATGAGTTGACGCATATTTCAGATATGCTTGATGAAAATTTTGGATATGATCCGGATACAAAAGTCGGACTGAATCCTGGCGAAGAACATTTGATTCTAAATCGGTATCGCGTATTGTGGAGTTTACATGTCGATAGTCGGATCGCTCGTTCCGGCAAGGAGCCGATGTTTTCCCGAGAATATCGGTTTCGAGAATTTCGTTCTTGGTATCGCAAAATTCTTCCAGAACAGGTGGAATCGGTTTTTGAAGGTATATGGCAAACTGATTATCTCACGCATGCTGAACTGGTGGAAATGGCGTCTGATACGACTCGGGTCATTGAAAGGGCCGTAGAAGTTGAGGAAAGTGAAGTCCCTGATGTTCCGACCAAGCCTATGTTACTGCCTGGGTTTCCCTGCCCTCTTTGCCGGTTCCCTACTTATACCTGGGTCGAAGATATGGAAGAGACCTTAGAAGGCTTTGTTTTAGATTTTATTCGGGAAAATCATCCAGGGTGGGATGTCGAGTATGGTGCGTGTGACCGATGCGTTGAAGTCTACAAGTTGCGGGCATCAGGCGTGGTCTAATCTCTGGTGACCATGGCTGCTTCAGATTCTTCAGTGGATCAAACTCCTAGTGATCCTGATTTGGGTCGACGAACCTTTCTCCGCCATTCTGTCGTTTCATTAGGTGTGACAGTTCAAGAGTTTGTAAGGAATCGTGATGCGGCTCCCTCAGAAAACTCTCCGAAAATTACCACGCACGAAAGATCAGGTTGGCTTCGACCGCCGGGTGCCGTGGATGAAGCGTTCTTTTTGGAACGCTGTACAGGCTGTGGAGACTGTACGGCGGCCTGTCCGCATGATGCGATTGAGGAATTGCCCGGAGATGAAACCCCAGGAATCTTTCCTGGAACGTCTCCCTGTCAGCTATGTGAGGACTTTCCGTGCATTCAATCTTGTGAGACCGATGCTCTGGTGCCGCTTACTAGCCCCCATGACGTCAAAATGGGCCTTGCTAAGATTTCATCGAACCTCTGTACAGCAGAAAATGGATGCAACGCCTGTGTTTCCAGGTGTCCCACATCGGCAATTTCTATGGATTTTTGTACGTTTCGTGTAGCAATAGACGAGAATACCTGTGTTGGGTGCGGAATCTGCCAATATATTTGTGGCACAGTCAACGATCGGACGGCCATCCAGGTATTTCCTCGATTGATGCCGCATGCCTAATTTTGACAAGAAATAATTTAGGATTAACTACTTATATTGGTTGAGAAGGGTTGAATATATACAGACAAAACCTTAAGAATGCAGAGACATAAATGTAAGTGGCGCTAGCAAAAAGACTGGCCTTGTGACGGAGACCGGATGTTTGTCGAACATCTACAAATTAGTGGAAAAGATAATGGCTATTTGATTTATTCACGTCTTGACTTCATGGGTCTGTTGTCCTATCATCTGGTCCCCTTTTCGTGAATTTGTAAGGGTCGAACGGATAGGATTTCATGAACGCGAATTCAGGAAAAATTGTTGGTGGGTGAAACATGGCAACAGTAGTAAAAGAAGAAAAAAATATTGGTAATAATAACGGTTCAGTTGTCTCGGACGACCAAAAAGCCGTGAAAATTTCTCCCAAGGATGCGCCGGCCGTCGACCGCGCCCTTTGTCGTAGCAAACTATATCTCCTCGTTTCGTGGGGCTATCTTTACCCAGAAGATGAAGAGTTTCTCGACTACCTGCAGAGTGGGGAATTCATTGAAGACGGACGTGCCGCGTTAGAAGGGTTAAGAAAAGAACTACAGAATGTCGGTGGTCAAGAAAGCCACGAGCGCCTCGACAACGTGGCAGGACATTTTGATGCAATCGAGGAATGGATCTCATCTGAAGGGGAGAACTGGAATATTCAGGATCTCCGCGATGAACATCGCCGAGTATTTAGTAACGTGATTGCGTTGGATTGCCCCCCCTATGAAACGTTGTTTGGAAATGACCATGTATTCGGACAATCGTATGTTATGGGAGATATTGCCGGGTTCTATAGCGCATTTGGCCTGCAATTATCTCCAGATATTCACGAGCGTTTAGATCATCTTAGTGTCGAATTAGAATTTATGCATTATCTGGCGTATAAAGAATCTTATGCCATCCTGCACGATGGGAGTGAAAAATTAAAAACTGTTGTTGAGGCAGAAAAAAAGTTTGTGAAAGAGCATGTTGGTCGTTGGGTGCCGTTGTTTGCAGGAATGTTGAAAAGAAAAGCCGATTATGGGTTTTATAAGGTTTTGGCTGACTTCACATCAGACTGGATCGCTTTTGATATTGCGTTTCTCGGGGTGACGCCTCAGCCGTATTCTGAAACTGATTACCGGCCTGCGTCGTTCATGAATCCTGAAGGTCAGACGTTTGAATGTGGAGCTCAAGACAAAGGAAATGAATTGAGTATGCTGATGAACGAAGTTGGGGCCGATGCATGGTTAGATAAAGAAAGCGGTGCGTCATCTGGGCAATCTGGCAATGCGTGAAGTTTGAGTTTATAAGAATTCGAATTGACAAGTATGAAGAAACAGGTTGTTAGCAGTCCTTTCGGTTTTAATCTTTTATCAAAGGAGGATGCGTCATTATGAGATTGGTGCAGACGCGTAACAAACGACTGGTGTTTGGCGTTCTTCTATCTGTCCTCGTGGTATGCGTAGGATTGACTCTTGGGCAGATTCCGCTAGCCGTCTCACAACCGGTAACCATTCCGGTTGGCAAAATCTCGGGCCCTATTCCTATGGATGCAGCGAATCCAGTGTGGGAATCCGTTCCGGGTATTGTGGCCCCATTAAGTGGGCAAACGATTACTACTCCAATGCACCCCAACATTTCTGTGAAAACAGTTATGGTGAAGATGGCGACCAATGGTAAAGAAATTGGCGTCTGGGCGAATTGGGGCGATCAAACACTCAACAACACCACCATTGGTCCGCAAGATTTCCGTGATCAAGTGGCTGTTCAGTTTCCTGTCCAAACCGCAGGTGCTCCTCCATTCCAATGTATGGGGCAGTCCGGCGGAACGGTAAACATTTGGCGTTGGAACGCTGAATGGCAAAAGGATCAAGGCCGCGGTGTTGCCGGCATGTGGGATGTGGATAACCAATATCCTTCAATTGCCTGGGATTATTATTATGAAGAGCCAGCTGGTGGTGTGACCTATCCAGATCGTATTGGCCGTAGCTTAGGGCCATTCAATCCTGGGATCTGGTCAGGTAACATTATGTCAGATCCGAACTTGCGTGCCAGTTCTGTAGAGGATTTAAATGCAAATGGGTTTAGCACTCTGACCACCCAAGCTTCACAAGATGTGGTGGGTAACGGGTTGTGGGAACCGTATGGCGCGTTAAAAGGTGGTTGCTGCAGTGGTCCAACATGGCGTGTAGTGATGAAACGAAGCCTGGCCACTAATGACCCTAACGATGTTCAATTCAAAGCGGGAGCCAGCTTCCCTGTGGCGTTTGCTGTCTGGGATGGTTCGAACGTTGAACGTAATGGAATGAAGGGTATTTCCACCTGGTTCACGGCTCAGATGCCATAAAGTGTAAATAATCTAGGGCGGTCACCCTAGTTAGGAAATAGAACCTCCGGCGGTTTACCTCATAAGGGTAGACTTCCGGAGGTTTTTTTCTTTGCCCGATCCGTTGGAAAAGTCAAGCGATTCCTCTTTTGGTTTCTCTCAAATAAATGCTCTACTAACGGAATGTTTATACAAGTGGCGGTTGAGCGTGAAAAAGCTGATGCAGACTTTGGTGAGCCAACTGCGGTTCTCTGGTTAAATAGCTTAGCCCTTAAGTTGCGTTAGGAATAACCAGGCGTGTAAATTTACCGTACAGATTGGTTATTCTCGTTATTCTGATTTTCCTTCTTTGTTGGGAGCTAATAGTGTGAAGATTTCTTTATTGTTTCCTCCGAGCTGGCATCCGTCACAGCCCTATCTTAGTATTCCTTGTTTGTCTGCCTTTCTTGAGCAGTCAGGTGTGAACGTCCGAGAACAGCGGGATTTGAATATTGAATTATTGGATAGGATGCTGACCAGGAGTTTCGGGCTTGATATTCATCAACAGTTAGTTGATTTGGTCAAGAAACTGGAGCAGGGCCTAGATGGAGATACGGGGCCCGGAAGCAAAGAGCATTACGCAAAAGCCGTAGAATCATTAGACCGATTTTCTCAGTTGATTGACGAAATTGAACCAGCCAAAGCCTCTTTGAGAGGAGAAGAGTTTTTCGACCAAGAGCGGTATCGTGAATCGCTTTTTGTTATCGATCGATGGCTCGATGTCGTGTCGTCTCTCTATTTTCCTACACGAATGACCGTTGTTGATAATCAGTTGGCTTATTCTATTTATTCTTCTCGTGATATCAGTAAAGCTCTTCGCGACCAAACTCAAAATCCTTATCTTGATCTTTATCGCCGATTCTTTTTACCCGACTTTGCGCATGAGACTCCAGACTTTGTGGGTGTTTCGATTACCGCGACCTCACAGATCATTCCTGGGTTAACCCTCTGTCGACTTATCAAGGAACAGTTTCCCGAAGTGCATGTGACCGTAGGAGGAAGCATTTTTACGCGACTGGTAGACAATCTCAGGCGTTGTCATCGGCTGTTTGACGTAACCGATGATTTCATTGTGTTTGAAGGGGAAACCGCACTTCTGGAGATGATTAACCAACTGGAAGGGAAGAAGGACTTTAGTAAAGTTCCTAACCTTATCTGGCGAGATCAAGACAAAATTATTGTCAATCAGCCCTTCTATTCAGAAAACCTCGCGGAACATCCGGCTCCAAATTATCGAGGATTTCCGTTGGAAAAATATTTGGCTCCTTATACCGTACTGCCTGTTCAATTTTCCCGAGGGTGCTACTACAAAGATTGTGCCTTTTGCGCCTTGACGCTAGATCATCAAAACTTCCGGCAGAAAGATCCCATCAAGGTTGTGGATGAGTTAGAAACTTTATCGAAGGCGCACGATACGCCCTACTTCTTCTTTACCGACGAATGTCTTGCCCTGTCACCCACCAAACGGCTGTGTAAGGAATTAATCAACCGAGGATTAGATCTACAGTGGACCGCTGAGCTTCGATTCGAGAAAAACCTCTCTCGTGAATTGTTAGGGTCCATGCGAGATGCGGGCTGCCAAAAAATCGTTTTTGGGCTAGAAACGTATAATGCGAGACTGATGGACTTTATGGTCAAGGGCATTACCCAAGAGAATGTGGATCGCATTTGTTCGGATTGTGTAGATCTGGGTATTGCAGTTCATTGTTATGTGATCGTCGGATTTCCGACTGAAACGGAAGAAGAATCATTGGAAACAATGAATTTTATCGTGAACAATACGAAATTGAATTCTTCCTATGGATTTTCATGCCAGCCGTGTTTATTTGATTTGGAAAAAGAGGCACCGATCATGAGCGATCCTGGAGGATATGGCGTGCAGCGGATCATGCGACCAGCTTCCGAAGATCTCAGTCTCGGTTTTTTCTACGAAGTGAAATCAGGGATGACTCCGGATCAGGCAGAAAGGGTGTATCAATACGTATACGAGAAGATTAGCGAAGTGGTCTGCGAGTTGCCGTTTAATTATTCCATGGCGGATGGTTTGCTATATATTGCTCGCCATAATAAAGAACGAGAAGCGCAGCTATCAGGAGTCTAGCTACTGTGGTCTGTAGTTGTTCGGTGTGCAGTCAATCGATATGTGGTTCCGAGGGCGAAAAACGATGGCGACAAAAGAACAAACCGCAAATACGTTAGACAGCCCTGGATTGTTGTTTGAATGGGGACTCAAAAGTCTACTTTTTGCCGCATTTTTTGAGTTGGTTCTCTATCGACTCGTTTCGCGGTTAGGGATGCATCTTGGCAAGGTTGCAGAAAAGTATGAGGCAGTTCGGATTGGGTTTCGGACCCTGTCGTCATTGGGGTTCGTCTTGCTCAATATGACAGCGATCTTAGTGTTTCTGATACTGGGTATTGTGCTGGTTCAAAAGCTCCGAACAAAGTTGTGGGTTGGGGAATGGGACAAAGTCGTGGTTCCGTTAGTGGCCCTCCTTGTCGCCTGTACTTTGGGGTTTTTGTTCTTTCCTCCGGCCATGCTTGGATCGGTGCTCTACAATATTTTAGCGTTTGGGATCTTGGTGTTTCTTGTTACCGAATATTGGAAGTCGCATCGTGTATGGAGTCAGCGGCTGATGGTGGGCACGTTTTTTCTAGGGATTACGGGGTGGCTCTATTACCAAACGGTGTCCACGAGCTACGGATTGCTGAATATTCTTGATGCACCACCGTTGGTTCATGAAATGAATCGTGTGGGGGAAGCCTTGATGGTGTTGTCCAGCATTCTCGTATTTTGGGCCTATGGCACCACCTCATTTTTTACAAAGAACAAGCAACAACGGCGTTGGGGGATGACCCTACTAGTAAGTGGAGGAACAGTTTTCTTGGCCCTTTTATTCATGGATTTCTTTCTGTCACTCTGGAGTCCTGAAAAGGCCTTGGAGGTTAGAAAAGCTGGTGAAGGCATTGGATGGATTTTCCAAATGGGTATGGGGTATACGTTCTATCTTCCGTTTGCCTTCTATGTGGCAGGGTTTACCTGTTGGGCCTATACGGTGATTAAACTCATACTCATCGGAAGATTGGCTGGGTATGGCCTTGGTTTAATGTTTATGGCTGGATATGCCCTCCAATTGTCCCATTTGACCTTGATGGTAGTGCTTGGGTTAATGTTGTTAAATATCGATAAACGTGGAAGTCTCGGACGGCTGCGTAAAACGAGACAAGAAGGGGTTCTTTATCAACCAATTCGACCCGAATATGGGCAACAAACACTCTAGTTTGCATAGACAAGGATAGACACTTATGGAAGAACAACAAGCTGGAAGTCAGACAATGGAAGCGCAACCCACCGAAGCTGTGAGCGAAGAACGACCACTGACCGTTGATGAAGAGATTGCGGAACTTGAAAAGCTTTTAGGTGAGGAGCCTGATGATTTTCAGGCACGCTGTCGTCTTGGAGAACTCTATTTCAATAAGGGACGGATGGACGAAGCTTTGTCCGAAGTGAAGAAATCCATTGAAATGGCGGAAGGTCTTCGTGTGGAAATGGATCGGTCATTGGCGATGTATTACTCTAATCTTGGAACTATTTATGGGACCAAGGGAATGCTCGATGATGCCACAGCTCAGTTTAAACGGGCGCTGGAGCTTAATCCCTATGATGTGTTAGCGCTGTTTAATGTCGGGCGGTTGTACAACGACAAAGGCGAGTATTTGCAAGCAAAAGAATACTTTGAGCGACTTATTGAAATTTCTACAGAGGATCCCATTGCTTGGTATAATTTGGCAGGGGTGTATGAAAAATTAGATGATCCACAGGTATCTGATTTCAATACTTTAGATATGGCGATGCAGGCGTACATGAAAGTCTTGGAGTTTGATCCTCATCATCTAGAGTCTAGCTTTAAGCTGATGGAAATCGCATTGAACCTTAAGAAACCTGATATGGCCGTCAAAGTGATGGAAGATGCTGTCGACAGCAATCCTGATGAGCCGTTAGCGTACTATAATTTGATTAATACCTACGAAAAATGCAAGATGTTTGAACAGGCCGAAGAAACGCGTAATCGACTAAAAGAACGATTTAGTAAACGTTCTCGAGAAACTGCGAAAAAGTAACATCCCCTAGCAAGGAGACGCACTATGTTTGGAAGTTTAGGGTTCACAGAATTGATTCTTATCCTCGTGATCGTCCTCATTATTTTTGGTGCCGGAAAACTGCCGCAGTTAGGTGAAGGAGTGGGCAAAGCCATTAAGGGGTTTAAAAAGTCAGTTCAAGAGGCGGAGGCCTTCGATGTGGATCCGCAGGCCCAAGCCCAAGAAGGTGCGAGCGTCTCATCTGGCGCCTCTCCACAGATTCCTCAGCCGGTTCAAACGGCTTCCGTGGAGGCGTCGTCGCCGTCCCCTCAGCCAGTCGCTGAACAGACTGTCTCTTCAGAGCCAGTTTCTGCTCCAGTCAAAGCCTAGGGCTGCTGTTCGCACATGCGGGGTTGGACGAGTTTGTATCGTGTGCTGAATGAGAGATCATTTTTGTTAGAGTAGGAAGAGAGTGAAATCTACATGGGAATTGAGACAGCATTAGAAGTTGGGGTGATCGAGACGTTTGCGGGTAACGGCAAGTCTCGGAGCACGGGAGATGGAAAACGGGCTGTGAAAGCAGGCATTCCACTTCCCAATCAACTTGCCATTGATCGCGAGGGTCGATTTATCTATATCGCAGAATCTGGTTCTGACCGGGTGCGGCGTGTGGATATGGAAACTGGGCTGCTTCACAACTATGCGGGAATCGGGGAAACCTGTTATAGCGGAGATTATGGACCGTGCGGAGAAGCTGGGTTATATCTACCCTTAGATGTGGCTTGTGATTCTAAGAATAATCTCTATATTTGTGATTCCGGTAGCAATCGTATTAGGAAAGTAGATGCCGAAACTGGGATTATCACGACGGTAATCGGCACAGGACAATGGGGGTATAACGGAGACGGGCCGGCTCTGGAAGTCAATTTAACTTATCCTGCCGCCATAGTGTTTGACCAACACGACCGGTTGTTTATTGCGGATACGCAAGCTCACCGAATTCGCCAGTATGACCCTGAATCTGGGTTTGTGACAACCATCGGAGGATGTTGGACGGACGAAGATGATGAACGTGTGAGTCCGTTAACGGCGCAAAATCTGATTGTCTTGTCTGGCGATGCGATTGGTATCGACTTTAGTGATGATCAGGGGTGGTTGCGGCCTCAGTGTTCCGATGGACTGGATTTGGATCTCTATCTGGATGATGGAAGGCTTGCGACTGACTGCAAATTTTTCGATGTTGTTGGTATTGATGTTGACCGCCATGGCGATCTTTATCTGACAGATAAAGGGACCAATCGTATTCGAAAAATCGATATGAAGACGGGGATTGTCTCGACAATTGCAGGAGTCTGTCGCTACGGGTTTGATGGCGATGGAAAACCCGCGGCAAAATCCATGTTGAATGTTCCGGAAAGTGCAGTTGTGGATTCTGAAGGGCATGTATATATCGCTGATTCAATGAATCATCGTGTTCGAAAAGTTGATGCGCAGACAGGTATCATGACGACGGTCGCGGGGAACGGTGATAGTGGATATGATGACAAGAATATGGGTGGCTGTGGAGCAGCCCGGTTTGTTGCGAAAGAGGATGCAGGCATGTTGAAACATGGCGATGGCCGGATTGCGACGGAGGCGATTGTCAACTGTCCAGCAGGCTTGGCGCTAGATGCTCATGGGAATTTATACATGTGCGAACGTAATGAAAATAAGATTCGACGAGCGAAAGTGGGTTAGTCTAGGCGTTAGGGACTTCTGTTCGACTCCTACCCGGGTTCATATCTCCATAACCTAAGAAGATGGCAGTGACGTCAGCAGATTCATGCGACAGCTCTTTGTGGAACTCATGTTTAGCGAAAACTCTGCCAGGGCTTGTTGACGCTAGGAGCAATGGGACCCCTCTGTTCCCCAACCGCACATTTGCCCTTACGGCAATCCTAGCGTTGAGCATGATAACATGAGATACTACTGTACCTCTGGATCATTAAAATTGTGTGTCACGGGTACCACAAATTAACGATATGAAATTTGGGCGTTTCAAAACTTCAACGTGGTGTTGGGCGGCGACGGCGTTCGTATGCTTACTAGTGCTAGCCTGGTACGAAGTCCCTTTAGTCAGTTCTCAAGGGATGGTGGTTCGTGCCCACTTTCAAGACGGAGACGTTCCCACGCATCCGTCAGATCCGTCCTGGGAGACCGTGGCACCCCTTCCCCTTCCTTTAAGTGGACAGATTATCACTCGGCCTGTGTGGCCAGAGCCTAGTGTTCGTGCCCTATCCATCAGATCTATCCATAATGGGAAAGATATTGCGTTCTTGATGGAATGGCAGGATGCAACGGTGAATGAGTCATTAACGCCTGGCGTATTTAGAGATGGCGCAGCTGTGGCTCTTCCCGTGGGTGCAGCTCCGGCGTTCTTTTGTATGGGCCAACTGGACCATTATGTGAATATTTGGCATTGGAAGGCTGATTGGCAAAGTGATGTGGATCGTCGCGCTGCCCGAGCCAAAGAATCTCGACGAAAACGGAAGGGCCCTCGGCGATTTGAGGTCATTCCCCGACGTCCGTCTTCCGTTGAAGACCTGATTGGTGGAGGTTTCAGTACTTTGACGAGCAAGGAACGTCAAGGACGCATTAAGGGGCAGGCCGAGTGGAAACGTGGCCTGTGGCGGGTGGTAATGAAACGACCGCTCACCAAAGATGGAGATGATCTTGATAATGAAGCGATGTTGATCCCTGGTCGTTTACAAGCCATTGCCTTTGCTGTGTGGAATGGGGAAAACAAAGAGCGGAATGGCCAGAAGGCGGTGGCCTCGTGGATGCAATTGCAAATCGATCCGGTGGAATAGTTCGAAGGGTAGAGCTGCGTAATTTTTGCCTTATGCCGATGAGTACAATGTTTTCTATGAAACAAATGCAGGTAGTTGCGATGTGTTGCTGTCTTTGCTTGCCACTGGCCTTGATCCCGCCATGGGTGTCTGCGGAATCAGAGAATGGGGCTATGACCGAAGAGAAAGCTCTCATGTTGGCTGAGCAATTTGGTGTAGATGTCGGAGAGGTCGATGAGGAAATTAAAGAAATTCTTGGGCTAACAAAAGCGGAAGGAGTTGTTGTGTTTGCGGTCATCGGAGGCTCACCTGCGGAATTGTCCGGAATTAAAGTGAAGGCGGTGATCAAAGAAGTGGATATTTACGAAATTCGGACATTGTTGGATTTGGGCACTGCATTGGAAAAGACGATGCAAACGCAGAATTTTACCGTGGCGACCTATGAGCCAATGACTGGTGTGGGCGTGACCGGCGGATTGAATTTTCATTTCGTCAGGATTTTGCAAGATTAGATGAGATGATCAGTATGTTTAGCAAATGGAGGAGTCGAAAATCGTTTAAGCTTGTGGTCTTGCTCACTGTTGTAACCGGTGTTGTGGTAGCCTTCGGTCTACGGGACTTGGTTGTCGCTCAGGAACCACAGATCTCTGGGGCCGTTGAGGAAACTTGGATAGAAGAAATTGAAAAGATCTTTATCCCATCTGAACAATGCAAACAATGTCATGACCGTCACTACGAAGAATGGAAGGGGATGCGGGAGCAAACCATGGACCTCAAGACCTTCGGTCGCGTGGATGGCGCTCTGTTGCATGGTACTGCCTTAACTTCCCCGGTCTTTCAAACCGTGTTAGGCCTATGGCTGCAAACGAAACCAGATGTAGAGCAACGCACACGCTGCCTGTCGTGTCATGCCCCTTCGGTCACGGTGTTTCCTCAACACACGGATCGGATTATAGATCAAGTCATGAAGGGTGGGAAACAAGTGACAGTCGAAGGGATAAGTTGTAGTGCCTGCCACTTAATTTCCGGAACAGAAGAGAATCCTGATGGACATCCAACCTTTAAAATTTCTGCGGATTCCATGATTTTTGGACCCTATGCGGAGCCTGACGAAAATCTTGTCCATCCCTCAAAACAAGCCGAGGTCTATAAAGGTGCCCATTATTGTGCCTCGTGTCACTTTGGAAAAGTGAAGGACGTGATGCGGAAAGACATTCCGGGACAAATCCTGAAGGGGACGATTTGTCAGGACTGTCATATGGAACAATCGACGGGTAGTTCCACGTCCCAACGCGGAGCCCTAACCAGGCCAATCGGACGGCATTGGTTTCAAGGTATCGTGATTCCAGGGATCATGCTGAGCAATCGCAATTTGCAAGCTGAATGGTTTTCACGTGTGGATATTGATGCCAAGACGAGCCAAGGATTGGTTGAGGGAGAAGTGTTGATCAAAAATGGCGCGCTCCCCCATACTTTCCCTGGTGGGGATCCGGTACTCAAGCAATTTATTGTCACGGTAGAGCTGAAAACCGCAAACGGGCAAGTTGTGGATCGATATGAAACACGATTTGGGAAGCAATTTAACGAATTACTGCGAGGTCCGATTCCACGGCCTCTCGTGAATGGAGGTACGACTCGGCATATTCCATTCACCTTAAATGTTCCCGATGGTGCCACGGGTTTGGTGATTGAGGCAGCCTTGAGCTATGCCTTGATTCCAGAACCATCTGCAGAGTTGAAAGCAGCCTATCTTGCGACATTGCCAACAGAGAAGGCTCGAGAGAAGGTTGAAACCATTATTAGGGACTACGCGGCACCGCGGTTGCTCACCTTCAGAACGTTGGATTTGTAAGACTGAGAACAATAGCCAGAGGCCGCTGCAAGGGAACTGAGTGATGACAAACAGACTCGCGCATTACTACCGAGGTATGCCTCAGATGAGAAATGTTTTTGGGAGTCTACTACTCGGTTTCGTCTTGGCGTTCTTTTCGGCTTCAGCAGAGGCAGCCACGAAACCGATCGAGAAGGCATTCCCAAGTTCTGAAAAATGTAAACGATGTCATCTGAGAGTGTTTGAAGAATGGGAAGCCTCGGCGCAGTCTCGTTCAATTGTTACCTCCCCCTTCCGTGTGACGTTGGAGCGATATTTGGCCGGGGCTGACAAAAGCGATCAGGCTATGTGCTTCCAATGCCATGCCCCCCATATTTCAGAATATGGGGAGTTGTTGCCCAGATTTATCAAAGAAGTCCAGTCCAAAGATCCGCATATGGATGGTGTTGGGTGTCCGCAGTGCCATCTGATTGCTGAAGTGGATACGAAGGCCCATCCACCCGTGCCGGACTTTCAATTGGGCAAAACTGTGTTTGGGAACTACGATAAAGCCGCTGAGAATTTAGCGCATCAATCGGAGAAACGCGAGTTGTTCGGAAGTTCCCAATTTTGTGTCACTTGTCACGATTCATTACCCCAAACAGCCCAAATGGCCAAAAATCTTCCTGATTGGCTTGGGGCCTGGAAGTCCTCTCAAGCAGAGTCCAATGGGAAACCCTGTCAATCGTGTCATATGCCTGAAGCGATTGATGAGTCAGCCAATGGCGAGAAAATTCGGAAAGTGGCGAATCATAGTTTTCCGGGGAGATTTGGCAAGGTCCGTGCGGACGCGGTCGAGTTAGATTTCACAACCGATGTGAAAGGAACGACATCGGATGTTGATGTTACGATCAAAAGCCTTGTGCCCCATAATCTGCCATTGCCTCATCCAGGGTGGTCGCGGGTTGTCGTCGATCTGACAATTAAAGGGAAAAACCTGAAAACCGTGTATAACGAACAGCGGTTTTATCAACGAGTCTTTGGTGGGGCTAATAATGAAGCCACGGTTTTTGACTTCGAAGCCAAGAAAGTTTTGCAAGATACGTTGCTCAAACCGGAAGAAACACGCAAAGAATCGTTTACATTTCCTACGCCAAAAGATGCACCTTCGATGGATGTCATTGTGACACTCACTTATGCACCTGTTCACGGTCCACAAGGCTTCCTCAAAGCCATTGAAGCAGATGCGCCGCTTGGAAAAAAAGACCGCGCCTTTCAAACTGTTCAAATCGCACAAAAAAAGACCAACGTCATCTTGAAAAAATAAGAGCGGGTCTGATCAAGATTTGTCGCTGTTATGCCCTACCTTTCTTCTACTATTTTTTCATTAGCTTGTGACGGCGCCTTGAGACGCGGACGAAACTAACTTCGCGTATTTGGCCATAACACCACTAGTATAGCGAGGTAGGGGTGGTGTCCATGTTGCGAGACGGGATTGTAGTTCCTGATCAGATAGGTCGACATCTAGTCGGCGATTGGTGATGTCCATTGTGATGGTGTCGCCATTCTGTACGGCGGCTATAGGGCCTCCTTTGGCGGCCTCGGGCGCCACATGTCCAGCCATGAGGCCGTGGGTCGCGCCCGAGAAACGTCCATCTGTGAGAAGAGCAACAGATTCGCCTAATCCTGCCCCAACGATGGCGCTGGTGACGCCCAACATTTCTCGCATTCCCGGCCCGCCCTGTGGGCCTTCATACCGAATCACGACGACATCATTGGCTTCAATGCCTCCTCCCTGAACGGCTTTGAAGGCCTCTTCTTCGCATTCAAAGACTTTGGCTGGACCTTTGTGCGTGAGTTTCTTGTGCCCAGCCACTTTAACGACACAACCTTCGGGTGCCAGGTTGCCCTTGAGGATGACCAAGCCTCCCGAGGGTTTGATCGGCGTAGCGACAGGATGCAGAACTTGTTGCCCAGGGGTTTCTATGGCTGACATCGCTTCTTCCTTGAGAGTGCGACCTGTAACTGTGAACTGGTCTCCCTGAAGATGCCCCGCTTCCAGAAGCCATTTCGCGACTAAGGGTGTGCCACCGGCCTGATACAGGTCTGCCGCCATGTATTTCCCTCCTGGTTTCAGGTCTGCCAGTAATGGCACTCTACGATTAATCGTATCAAAGTCATCAATGTCTAATGGAACAGCGAGTTCATGGGCCACGGCGAGCAAATGCAATACGCCATTGGTTGAACCGCCTGTGGTGGCAATGGCGGCAATAGCGTTTTCGAGCGATGTGCGGGTGATGATCTTTTTGGGTCGAAGATCCTTCTTAAGGAGGTTGATTAATAATTGCCCACATGCTGTCGCAACTTCATGTTTTTTCGGATCTAAAGCTGGAATGCCATTGAACCCCATAGGGGAAATACCTAGGAATTCAAAAGCAATAGCCATGGTATTTGCCGTAAACTGCCCACCGCAGGCACCAGCCCCAGGGCAAGCACTGCGTTCCAGCTCGGTGAGCTCTTCAAGGCTCATGTTACCGCGGGCATGGGAGCCTACAGCCTCGAAGACATCTTGGATGGAGACTGATCGCCCATGAAATTCCCCTGGCATGATGGAGCCTCCATATAGCATCAATGATGGGAGATTGAGGCGAGCCAAAGCGATGACGGTACCGGGAATGGTCTTATCGCAGCCGGAAAGGGCAATGACGCCGTCAAACAGATGTCCGCGGACCGCCAGTTCAATAGAGTCCGCCACGACTTCTCGACTGATAAGAGAAGCCTTCATGCCTTCGGTGCCCATGCTGATGCCATCCGATACGACGATACTGTTGAATTCGATCGGGGTGCCACCCGCTTCGCGAATTCCCTGTTTCACGCTGGCGGCTAAATCGCGAAGGTGATAATTGCAGGGAGTGATTTCCGACCATGTATTGGCGACGGCAATTAGGGGTTTTTTGAAGTCCTCATCGACTAATCCGACAGCTCGTAGCATGGCTCGGGCTGGGGCGCGGTCGGGTCCTTCGGTGAGGATGGTACTCTGGTGCTTCAGAGATTCAGACATGGTTTAGAACTCCTTTTCAATCTGCATTCTCCCGTGATTTGCGAAAGGAAGCGAGTGCCTTTACACCGTTGTTCGTCAAAAAGGAGATTCCTAGAACCTCGGAACAGGCTCTCTGGGTGCTTCAAATGGTGAATGTCGCATAACCGTCTTGGAAGGGTCAATGTGACGAAGCGTAGTGCGTTCCGAGGATTGGGTGTACTGGTTCTTGGATTAAGCCACTGATGTCAGGTAGCGCTGAAGTCGGTGTTTGCCAACATTGCCAGCCGAGGCAGGAACACTCAGGATAAGCCAGTAGGGATTGGGAAATTGATAGACATCGCCATGGCGATATCCATCGAGGAATTCTCGTAGCTTCGGGTTTTCTCGCCATTTGGGAAGTGGCATCGTATCCATGACACTTTGTTGGAGATATTGCTCTAACAGTCGATCTTCTCTAATCGAAATGGTATGGGTGCAGGGCAACTCGCGAATGATATTGATGGCTCCAATTGCTTCCAAGCTAGCTACGACAGACTCTGCTGTGAGATAGGGTGCCGGCAAATATTCTGTACAATGTTCAAAAAATTTTTGGTGAACGTGATGAAAAAAGGCGGAATGCTTCGTTAGGACCAAGCATGCAGTGCCGCGGGAAGGGTGCAACGAATTCATAAGAAGCTTAAGTGCGGCGCTCATGTGTGTTGATTCCAGACAATATAACGACTGGATCGCCCAGGCGCAGTCATAGGTTTCTGGAACAAGGTGTTCCTCAGCATGTTCTAATGTTGTTTGCCAGGCCTGCCTAGGCAGGAAAGGCGGTTTGAGCGCTTGTTGGCAGGTCGTCAGGCAGTACTGAGAAGGGTCGAGATAGTCATAGTGAATACGAGCTTTTGGAGGAAGTGCAGGTTGCAGCATTTTGGGAAAACGTCCGGTTCCACAGCCAACATCGAGTATCTGAAAGTCAGATTTCTGTTGTGAGAACAATTGGTGCCAGTCGATTGCTTCAATAAGCTGGGCATAGTCAGTCTCGACAATTTTGAACCAGGCTTCTGGTTGCAGGACATCTTTTTGGTAATATCGAAGGGATCGCTGAAGATTGGTGTTAAATCGTGGCGGCATTCTGATTAGTCGGCGTGGTGTGAATTTGCGGGTGATCTCGGTATCCTGGCGATAAGGGAGTGTTGAATAATGAAGATATCAAGGGGCATATTTTGCCAGGATATCGTTGACGATGAGAGGCCCCGGGTCGGTTCAAAAAAGTCCGTTCAGCAAGGCCGCAGTCATTTTTGCGCGCGGAGCGTACTGGTATTACGTGAGCGCTCACGGCGCGAAGAGCGCCAAGTTTGTGAGCCCGAAGGTCCGGAAAATAGTGAGAACGCCGCTGACGGCTTTTTCAACAGACCCATAAGGATAGCGATGTATAGGGGGCGGAGACAACCGGTTGGGGTGGTTCTATGATCGAGAGAAAATGGTTTCGTCGATTTCCGGTCTTAGTTGGCCTGCTCGTGTTTCTTGTGGTGGATGCGGTGCCGTCAGAAGGGAAGGGCCGATTCCCGAATGTCGCTCATTGCTTGTGTTCTCTTTACTGTAGCGCAAACTGCGAATTGTCTCCCACACGACCAGTGGTTCCTGTTGGTGAACGAGCCACGGCGTCAATGGTCGGTTCGGTGATAGCCTTATTGGCCACTTTTCATGATGCGGGTGTCTTACCGCCGGAAGGTACGGCACAAGCCAATCAGTTGATTCACGGGCTTATTCAACTTCAATCCGCCCTGATGAAATCACCTTCCATCGACCTGAAAGACTACGTGAATGCTGCTCTACAGCAGGGGGTAACAACTCCAGATAGCCGATCCTTATCGCAATCTTCTGACCGTGGTTTGACATTAGGGGTCTTGCGTTCGCTTATTGTCTATGATCGAGATCATCAGCCGTTGTGGAATAATCACAGACTTGTGCGTGCGTTTCAGGCCTATAATTTTACCGAACAAGACTGGAGGTTGATCGTCCAGGTGTTTACTCAAGCTGATCAGGCATTCCGACTCAAAGGGTTGTCAATACATCACGTGTATGCTCAGCGGAGGTCCGAAATGCCTGGGTTTTGATGTTGAGCAGGCCTTGGTTGTGCCGACGGAGAACTCATTGAATATGAACAAAGCAGACCGGATCGCCGACAAGTGCAGTCGGATAGGTGTTTTCTTCTATCATAAAGGAGCGATCATGTATTTGACACCAATGTTCGACCCACGGAATTTCTTCGACAGAAGTTGTGAGTAACCCCGGCTTAGTGAGCTTGGCCATACAATTCGCAAATAGCCGAATACCTGTGTCGCGTTCGTGTGAGAAGGCGACAGTATCAAAGGCGAGTGGGTCCGCTCGATCGTAAGAGAAGAGCCTGGACAGAGTGGGGAATTCTTCCGGATCATTTAGAACGCTCACAATCCAGAGATGGTCAAATGGGCCTTTCGCCAACTCAGCCGATCCATAATAAAAACAGATGCTGTCATCCCGACAGGCTTTGTTGAGAATTGTGACTTCAGCTTGTCGAAGATTGTACGGATACACAGTACGATTCAATTCCAACCGCTCCATGAGTAATGGGGGGATTTCTGGAACACCGGCACCCACGTATAAGCTTCTACCCTGCAGAGGTAAACGGTTTTTTAGGGCCCGGGCGATGACTTTCCCTCGTTGTTGGCAGGGGGTGCGTCGATCTTTCCAAAATTCATCCCCGCCTTCGTCACAATAGATAGGTCCCAGGCCTTCGTAGTCGAGATCTTGGTATATCTGTTGTATCTGTTGTGTGGTGATGCTGGCGAGGCGGGTTCGGTTAGTTTTTAGCATGGCTAGGCCATATTGTTATTTTCGAGTTGCCCCAAAAGAGATATGATCAGGAAGGGGGGGATACCTTTAGTCGTGAAACCACAACGACGGTCGTTCCTTTGTTAGACTTGACCAGACCATTGAATTGGTGTATTCATTAGCAAATTTTTCTCGGAGCACATGTGCGCGCGTTAGAGTGCCGTGTCGTAACCGGTAGCGCAGTTTCCCTCTCTTCTTGTTTCTCGGAGTCGTTCCCCTGGTTTGATAGGCGTTGATGTCTTGTAAATTCTGTATTGGTATCCGTTCCGGTCATTTGAAAATATATGTCTTTATGCTAAGGACTGCTGACAATAAGCACTGCCGGGGGGCTGATCTGCGAGGCTAGAGTGTGGATATTCTGTCAGAACTTCGTCGTGTGATTCAATTGGAAGCCAGAGCTCTCGCTCATTTAGATGAGAGCTTAACCCCACGGTTCGAGGAGGCTGTCAGAATGTTACAGGCCTGTCGAGGAAAAGTCATCCTGCTTGGGGTGGGGAAATCTGGGCTTATTGCCAATAAGATTGCTGCAACGATGGTCTCGACGGGGACGCGAGCCGTGTTTCTCCATGGATCTGAAGGGATGCATGGGGATATTGGTATTGTGGCGCCAGAGGATATTGTTGTGGCCGTTGGAAAGTCTGGCGAAAGTGATGAGCTGCTGGTCTTGTTGCCGTTTGTGCGAAAGATCGGGGCACAAATTATTGCTATTACTGCCAATCCCGAATCAACACTCGCCCGAGCCAGCGATCTCGTTCTGGCAACGCCCATTCAAGAAGAGGCCTGTCCGCTCAACATGGCACCAACTTGTAGTACGACCGCCGCTCTGGTTTTGGGGGACGCCATAGCCATGGCCTTAATGAAACTCCGAAATTTCCAACCCGACGATTTTGCGTTGTTTCACCCCGGTGGACAGCTAGGGAAGCGATTGCTTTTAACGGTGCAGGACTGCATGCGGCAGGGCGAGGCCAATCCGGCCATTCATGTGGGGGAACCCATTCGAATGGCCTTGTGTGAAATGACCAGCAAGCGTGCCGGTGCGGTGTCGGTGATTGATGATCAACAACGCTTATTGGGATTGATCACCGATTTTGATATCCGACAAACCTTAGAGGAAGGGCAGGATTTTTTTTCGTTATCAATTGCTGATGTGATGAATGCTAAACCCAATTGGGTATATGAACATGAGAAAGCTATCAAGGCGTTGGAATTTATGGAAAAGCGAGAAAAACCTATTTCTGTTCTTCCGGTTCTCGATCGACACGAAAAAGTTGTGGGTATGATTCATTTGCATGATCTTGTTTCTCGGGGGCTGTAAGGTATTGCCCTGAGATTAAGCCCTTTTCCATTCCCTACTAGTCGATAGGGATTGCATGCGTAGCCACATGAACGTGGGCCAAGCAGAGAAGGTTTCTCCACTCGCGTTACTGAAGCGAGAATCGGCCTGGATTAGTTTGGGTTGGGGCCTCTGTGTCGTGCTTCTCTTGGGATTTTCCCCTCGCTTGTTTCATATTCAGGAATACCTGTTTTTTGTGTTGCTTGGGCTGGGCATTTTGCTGTGTCTCTGGGATGGCACCTCACTGGTGGTTCGGAATCCGGTCATCCTGCCATTTGTTTGCTACGTGAGCTGGATCGCGTTGACTCTTCCCGTTTCGATCAATTCTTGGACCAGTCTGGAAGAATGGCAAAAAGTACTAGCGCAATTAGCTGTGTTCTATGGAACCTGTCTCATTGTGCGAGAGCAGCATCATGAACAGTTTCGGCGGATAGTGTTGGTGGTGATTGGCATTGGAACGATCTGTTGCTGTAGTTATTCTCTCTGGGATTTCTGGGATCGCGGCGGAAATTTCTTGGACCGGACTGTTCGGGCTGGGTTTCCTCTGGCGGACGGAGCTGATTTTACGTGGCTCAGTACAAATGTGCTTATGGTCCTGCCCGTGTTAGCTGCAGGGCTCGTTGTCCAGCAATCGGCTCGGTGGCGTGTCTTCTTGGGCGCCGCGCTGACCTTTGCACTCTTCGGATTGGTCTTTTCCTATACTCGCGGTGTCTGGTTAGCGTTTGTCGCTCAAAGTGTGGTGGTGGCATGGTTGCTCAACCGGACGGTAGCGCTTTGGATCTTGGCAATAGGACTTACGCTTATGTTGCTTGCCTTGCTTGTAGTTCCGATGGACATGGGTGGGCTACACCGAGATACGCTTGATCCCTGGACGATGAACGCTCGAATGGCCGTCTGGGAGATGGGTTTAGCCGACGTCATTGACCGTCCCCTCACTGGAGTTGGGTATGGCACCCCCATTTTTGAACAGCGTCATGGAGAACATATTGCCAAATTGGAATCGATGGAAATCGGCATTCCGGATATTCCAGAAAAACCACATAACTGGTATCTCATGGTTGCTATGGGCACGGGCCTACCTGGCCTGCTGTTATTCGTTTGGCTATTCATAAAAGTAGTCCAATCATTGTGTATTGGCTTGCGAACGGCTGAAACGGAATTTCAGCGCTACTGGCTTCTTGGCACGCTCCTTATGGCAGTAGGATTTGCCGTACGGATCTTTTTTGATGACAGTTTTGGCGGCACGCATTCTTATTTTTTTTGGGCCATTCTTGGGACGAGTCTTGGTTTCGCTCGAAATTGCCAACCCTGAGGTGCTTGTATTCTCTATATCGCTTGCGATTTGAATAGGTATGAAACAATTGTTACTTAGACAAGGAAAGGTACTTTTGGAAGAAGTGCCGTCGCCTCAGCTTTTTCCCAAAACTAATTCTTGTTCAAGTCCAAAACTCTTGTGTGTCAATAGGCACTGACATAAGTAGCCTGAATTCGAGTGGAACTCCATTATGGGCTCAGGCATGGAAATATCCTGAAAAGGTTCACAAGGCGTTAGGGAACTTAAAGGAAAATGGTCTAGAGTCAACTTATAAAAAAATCAAAGGCAAGATTGAGGAATCTTCCACAATTGGGTATTCGGCAGCAGGAATCGTTCTCGATGTAGGAGCTGACATAGCTAATATGCGGATAAATGATCGGGTTGCCTGTGCGGGTTCTCAATGTGCGCACCATGCAGAGATTATTCGTGTCCCAGAAAATTTATTTGTGAGGATCCCAGAAAGGGTAGAAACTATCTCTGCTTCAACCGTGGCTATGGGTAGTATTGCCCTTCAAGGAGTAAGGCGTGCTCAACCAACGTTGGGCGAATCCTTTGTTGTACTAGGGTTGGGCTTTCTAGGCCAACTCACCGTGCAAATGTTAAAGGCCAATGGTTGTCGAGTGATGGGAATTGATCTGGACCAAGAAAGGTTGGAAATGGCGAAAGAATTGGGGCTGGATGTGGGTTTACTGCCTTCCCAATCCCAAGAAGAATGTTTGGAGCAAATATATCGTCACACTGAGGGGCATGGAGCTGACGGAGTCATCATTACCGCAGCTTCAGCTTCGAGCACAGTTGTTTCCCAGGCATGTTCGTTTTGCCGAAAAAAGGGGCGAGTAATTTTAGTCGGCGATGTAGGTCTGAGTTTTAATCGTGCAGATTTATATCAGAAGGAACTTGATTTTTTTATCTCAACCTCCTACGGCCCTGGTCGCTATGAGCAATCTTATGAAGAGAGAGGCTTAGACTATCCTTTGGGGTACGTTCGCTGGACGGAAAACCGGAACATGGCAGAGTATCTACGTTTACTCAATGAGGGGCTGGTAAAAATTTCGCAAAGGCGTTTCAAGGAATATTCTTTTGAGGAAGCTCCAGAGGCGTACCAGGCTCTGCAAGATAGCGATGAAAAACCTATAGTTGTGACATTTTCCTATGCTCCCGTTATAACTGGGAAGTTAGATCAGACACAGATTCTGAATGTGGCCGCTTATAAGAAAGATTCTGGTCGGTTGAAGGTTGCGGTCGTAGGAGTGGGGGAGTTTGCTAAAGGGGTGCATCTTCCAAATTTCTCTTCCCTGTCTAATGTTTATGTTGTGTATGCCTTGATGGGTAAAACAGGACATCGAGTCACTGCTTTGGCTAAACAGTATGGTGCGAGATACGCTTCGACAGACTTTCTGAGAATAATAAAGGACCCAGAAGTTGATATGGTTTGTATTTCTACAAGACATGACCTTCATGCGCAGATGAGCCTTAGGGCGTTGGGGGAAGGCAAACATGTTTTCTTGGAAAAGCCCATGGTGTTGCTGCCAAACGAACTAGAAGAATTTAAGAGTTGGCATTCCTTGGAGCAAGGCCCCGCGGGGCGACCATTGTTGCTGACTGGGTTCAACCGACGTTTTTCTCCATTCGCAACGAAATTACAAGAGTTGCTCAAAGATAAGAGTGGTCCTATGGTTATGCAGTATCGAATGAACGCCGGCCCTCTTCCCCAAGATCATTGGGTGTATACACAGGAGGGAGGTGGGCGTAATCGTGGGGAAGCTTGCCATGTCTATGACCTCTTTACTTTTTTGACAAACAGCCGTGTTCTGACGGTCAAGGCTCGAGCAATTGGACCAACATCTAATTCGTATCGTTCGCAAGACAATTTTTGTGCTTCAGTTCTGTTTGAGGACGGGTC
Organism: Nitrospirales bacterium; assembly: GCA_965223765.1. GTDB lineage: Bacteria > Nitrospirota > Nitrospiria > Nitrospirales > UBA8639 > Nitrospira_E. The sequence continues at coordinate 3,621,653 of OZ245016.1, read as the reverse complement.
TTTGGGAGTCCTGACTTATACATCAATGGGTGACATTGAATACCCGAAGGAAAAATTGGAAATTTTCGTAGATGGAAAGGTCCTGATACTAGATGATTTTTATTCTCTCAGCATTAATGGGATTTCAAAAAGTGAACTAAAGACTCGGACTCGCGTCAAAGGGCATAGAGAGGAGTTAGAAGCGTTTGGACAATCAATCATGAATGGTGGAGCGTGGCCTATCCCATTCTGGCAACAGATTCAGGCTACGGAGATAGCATTTTCTGTAGAATCGCAGATTAATTCTGGTTTCTCGCATTCTTCGGCAAGATTTACGGAAAATGAGGTCGCCTGTTCGTGAGGCAGCTTCTTTGTAATAGTAATGGGGCTTTGGTGGCCCGTATGCCGAAACCAATCGTCGAGGCAGGAATGGTGCTGGTCCGGGTGCATTATTCCTTGATTAGTGTGGGGACGGAGATTGCCCCTTTGCGGGCTAGTGTGGGGTTGCAAGAAGGAGACACTCCCCTTGAGCGGGCCATTGGCTATTCCAAACAGGCTCATACGTATCTGCACAAAGCAATCCGCGATCCCCAGAAAGCTCTGACTCGAATCAAGAAAGAAACGAAACGGGCATTAGAAAAAATACGACCTCAGAAACATTTCACGACTGAAGTCGTTCCAAAGTTGAGTTTGCAAGACTTTACCTGGACTCGCTGTAACGCCGTGGATTTTACCATAGAGAAGGAAACGTTAGATTTAACCACTGATGATTCTCAGGCATTGTATCAAGTCATGTCACAGCCAATCGGTATTCCTGATGGGTGTGTGCCAATTTTGACTATTCAGGGGCATATTCATCAAGGGGCCATCAATGTTGGATTTTTAAACGATCAACGAGATGCCTGGCTGGGCTCTAGAACCTACCAAGAGGGGCCTCTCGATGATTCATTAATCGTAAAAGGTGGAGATTCTAAGCAGGTGACATTAGTCTTCGCGAATGTCGCGGGGCATTCGTCTTCTCGTCTCTCGCTTCATCACATAGAAATTGAGATGGTCCCACCTACCGAAAATGGGATTCCTAGAAGTGAGCTTGATGACCAGGGATGGAATATTGGATATTCAGCGGCTGGGGAAGTGTTAGCAGTAGGCGAGGATATTACTGATTTGGTGCCGGGTGACCTCGTGGCCTGTGCTGGGGCGGGACAGGCTAACCATGCAGACTATATTTGTGTGCGGCGAAGATTGGTTTGTTTAATTCCAACGGGATGCTCGACTAAATTGGCAGCAACAACTACGGTGGGATCAATTGCCTTACAAGGTGTGCGACGGGCCTCTCCCCAATTAGGCGATTGTATTGCAGTGTTAGGATTAGGGTTAATTGGCCAAATGACCGCCCAAATGTTACAGGCTAATGGATGTACAGTTGTTGGTTTTGACCTTGAAGATAAGAGAGTCAAGCGGGCCTTAGAATTAGGATTGGAGTATGGGGAAGCCTCGGAAGATACGTTTAAATCTATCATTCGTGATGTCACAAAGGGATGGGGTGTTGATCAAACCATTATTACTGCTGCGACTAAGTCTGATGCGGTTGTGAATCTTGCTATGGAAGTCACGCGACGGAAAGGTAAGGTTATCCTTGTGGGGGACGTGGGCCTGAATATTGACCGGCCAATGTTTTACCGAAAAGAAATCGATTTGATGATGAGCACATCCTATGGGCCCGGTCGGTATGATCAAATGTATGAGCATAATGGAATCGATTACCCCTTCCCGTATGTTCGTTGGACAATGAATCGGAACATGGGTGCGTTTTTAGAGATGATTGCCAAAAGTAAATTGAATATCGAAAAACTCATTGATGAAGTCATCGACATAGATCAGGCACCGGACGCTTATCAACGATTGGCCTTGGCCAAGAAAGATCTTCCGTTGGGAGTGTTGATTCATTATCCTGACGATCAATGTGAGATTTCAGACACAAAGCGGGATACCACTCTTCGAATTCGTGGGCATCGAAAAATATCTGACAAGGATTGGATATATGCGTTACTGGGAATTGGAGCATTTGGAACATCGATGCTTGTTCCCTTGTTTGAGAAGCCTTCTGGAAAATTTATGTTAAAGGCTGTCGTGAGTCGTGATACTACAAGGGGTGGGAATTATGCCAGAATGATGCGGGCTGAAACGTTTTCTACCAATCTCACGGATGTACTAAGCGATTCCGAGATTGATTTGGTTGTCATTACAACACGACACTGCTGGCACAGTGAGCAAGTTGTGGAATGTTTGAAGGCTCAGAAGCATGTCTTTGTTGAGAAGCCATTGGCTGTAACTTGGAGGCAATTGGATCAAGTGGTGGCGGCCTATGATAGTCTTGATTCCCCTCCTCTGTTGATGGTGGGATATAATCGGCGATTTTCCCCCGCCATTCAAACGCTAAAGAAGATTGTTGATCAACGTAGATCTTCTCTTATGATTCACTATAGATTGAACGGGGGATATATTCCCCCAGATTCGTGGATTCAGGGTTCTGAAGGAGGAGGGCGAAATCTAGGTGAAGCCTGTCATATGTATGATGTCTTTAGGTTTTTGGTGGGAAAATCTGTCACGAACATTGATGCTCGATCGATTAATCCTCAAGGATTACCCTATCAACGAAACGACAATTTTTGTGCCACTCTAGGTTATGAAGATGGGAGCGTAGCCAATTTGGTCTATACCGCACTTGGCCCTAAAGAAGGACTACCAAAAGAACGCATTGAAATATTTAGTGATGGTGAGGCCTATATTATTGATGACTATAAAGTGCTAACCCAGTGTAAAAATGGAAAGGTATTATGGGAAAGTGCCCAGGTAGACAAAGGGCATCAGGAAGAAATAGCGAGATTCTCAGATGCTATCATCCAGAATATTGAATCGCCGATTCCTTTCGCGGAAATAGTTGAAACTTCAGCGGCAGCCCTTCATATCGAGGATCTCATCCAAGGAAGGATGACAGATAATGACAACGAATCTTAGCTCCTATCTTTTCGTTGACACGGATCTTGTTTCAGCAGGACGTGTGGAGGTTCCTGATCTTCATTTGTTGACTGATCGGCATAGGTACAATCTCGATATTCCAACTCTTCAACCAATTGCGAATCCATGGGATTCGTTAGTGGAGAAGAACGCGAATGGGCTTATCATTGAGCTTTCCCGTGGGTGGGTCAGCTGGTGGCAACTGCGATTGATCAAGAGAGTTCTAAAGTCAGGAAGAGCCGCATGGTTATATTGGCCTGGTGAGGAGGCTATCGAGCGAGTTGATATGGCAAGAGTCCAAAGTCTTTTCAGACATTGGGCTGTTGTACGCGGATGGAATAAAATCGATAAAATTCGAGGTCGCGTGTTTGCCAGGAATTGTGCGGTATTAGACCAAGATCCCGAACCTCTTCAACGTTGCTTGACGGACCTGTCGCGACTTTATCGAACTGCCCAACCCATTGAGTTTCCCTTTTCTTTTACCCCATCTGACAGTAAGCCGATTTCTGGAACCGGCCTTTATCTACGAACGGATTATTGGGCACAGATTACGTCGGGTGGGAGTTATGGTCACACCTGTTATGTTGCGAAAGAGTTGGCTAGGGTGACAGAACAATTCCTTTGTCTTATGCCTCACCGGTATACGTTATTGGACGAAATGGGGTTGAAGCAATTGGTTATGGATCCGTCATGTGAGGATAGTAATGAGATAAGTCTCATTCGGGCGAACCTTCAAAGCTATGAATTTGTGAAGGAAGCAATTGCTCATGTCAAGCCAGCCTATTTATATGAACGGTTATGTCTGGGGAACTTTGTGGGAGCCAAGATAAGCCAGGAGTACGAAATCCCTTACATCGTTGAATACAACGGTTCAGAAATTTCAATGATGAGGAGTTTTGGTAATGGCAGGTATGCACATGAAGAGGAATTTCTTCGTATTGAAGATGCAGCGTTTAAGCAGGCAACCCTCATTTCTGTGGTCTCTGAACCTATTAGGGATGAGCTTGTTAAGCGAAATGTTAGCCCAGAAAAGATTTTGGTAAATCCTAATGGAGTAGACTTGTCCGCCTATTCCCCCGGGACTATGCAAGAAAAGGTGGTATTACGAGAGAAGCTCGGGTGGAATAGCTCTCACCGGGTCGTAGGATTTGTTGGGACTTTTGGTGGGTGGCATGGCATTCCCGTGTTGGCAGAAGCCCTTCCTCTTATTTGTCGAAAAGCGCCTCATGTGAAATTTTTATTCATTGGGGACGGCAATTTTAAGCATCTGGTGGATGACCAGATTAGAAAGCATGCTCTTTATGGATTTGTGCAATCTTTAGGGAGAATTTCTCAGCAAGAGGGGGCGAAATGGTTGCGGGCCTGTGACATATATGTTTCTCCTCATAATAGCCATATGGTGAATTCCAGGTTTTTTGGCTCTCCGACCAAGATTTTTGAATATATGGCTATGGGGGGTGGAATTGTGGCCAGCGACTTGGAACAGATTGGTGAGGTCTTATCGCCAGCCTTAAGGCCGACGGAATTGCAGGGTCTTTCCGAAAAAATATCAGATCAACGTTCAATTCTATGTCAACCAGGATCCGTTGAGGAATTTGTTCATGCGGTGGTATGGCTGGTCCAGCATCCACATATTGAAAATCAATTGGGAAACAATGCGCGGACGGCGGCTGAAAAGCATTTCTCGTGGGAACGCCATGTGAGCCGCCTTTGGAAATTTGCCAAAAAGGGAAAAATACATCATAACGGGAAGCCCTTTCTGTTTTCAGAGGGACCATCTTTCGCGTTACAGGATCGGTACAAGCAACAAACGCAACAACAATGGGATAATGATCCTTGTGGCTCTCATTATGTGAAGCAGGCCAATCAACACACAATAGAATGGTTTCAAGAGGCAGAAAATTATCGATATAAGCACTATGCTCCTTGGATGCATGAGGTCATGGAATTTTCCCAGCATCCCGGAGAGCGGATCTTGGAAGTTGGCGGGGGGATGGGGACGGATCTTAGCCAGTTTGCTCGTCACGGGGCACTAGTGACTGACCTAGATCTTTCTTTCAGACATCTCGATCTTGCACGGAAAAACTTTTCTCTTCGGGGGTTAAGTGCAAATTTTCTTCATGCAGATGCGGAAACCTTTCCTTTTAAAGACGAGAGCTTTGATGTTGTGTATAGCAATGGGGTGATTCATCATACGCCGAATACACCTGACGTCGTCCAGGAGATTTATCGTGTGCTGAAGCCTGGTGGGAAGGCCATTGTCATGGTCTATGCAGAGACTTCCCTTCACTACTGGGTAGAATTAGTCTGGAAACTCGGAGTGCGGCAGCAGATGTTAGAAGGATGTTCTATGGGTGAAGTTTTATCACGTCACGTGGAAATAAGTGAACATGGGGCTAAGCCGCTTGTGAAGGTGTACTCAAAAGGCCGACTGCGAAATCTTTTTAAACAATTTTCACATATGAAGATTTATCACCGACAGCTTATTCGTGCAGAGATGCCGCCAAAGTTGCAATGGATCCCGTTGGAAGTTGCCGGGAAGATAATGGGATGGAATTACATTATTAAGGCGACGAAAGCAACATGATATTCCATGCTACTTTTTTTGAAAAAGACTATTAAAGAATTTCTTGGAGTGGGACAATCAGCTGTGGTGTCACCACAAAGAGTTTCTGCGGATGCCTTTTCTGCATGGTTCCAGGCGCAAGAGAAATTTTCTACTGTATATGGAGAGGTGAGCTCATCAAGCCTTGCCAGCCTTCAAGCTGAAGCCCCGATCGAATGGGAAAGAACAATAGAATGCGCAAAAAAAGTATTAGAGCATGAGTTTAATTTACTTGGGAGTGGGCCATTTTCCCCTGTCGACCCTGAGAGATCATCGATCGTGACAGGATATAAACCGATCGACTGGCACCTTGATCCAGTTTCAAGTTTACGGTTTCCGCAACGTGTGCCCTATAAAGAGTGGAAATTATATGAAATGCGTCCGGGTTTGGCAGATATTAAATTGCCGTGGGAGCTGGCCCGTTGCCAACATTGGGTTCTCTTAGCGCAAGCGTTTCTTCTGACAGGCGATCCAATCTATCCAGAGGAAATTGCTAATGAATTATTCGACTTCCAAGAAGGCAATCCCTTGGGCTATGGCATTCATTGGACATGTACGATGGATGTGGCAATTCGTGCAGCCAACTGGGCTATAGCTTTTACAATGATCAAAAATTGGAACCGGAAGAATCTCTCGTTTTGGAAACGGGTGTATCAAAGCCTTTTTGAGCATGGGGTGTTTATTTATCAGAATCTTGAAAATCACTATGAAGTGACCAGTAACCATTTTCTTAGCAATGTCGTGGGTTTGTATTTTTTGTCTTCTTGGTTTGGAGATTCTCCTGACGGACAAGAGTGGAATGAGTTTTCTCGAAAAGCCATTGAAGAGGAAATATTGAAGCAAGTTCTTGATGATGGGGCTGATTTTGAATCGTCTGTTCCCTATCATCGATTGGTTTTAGAGCTATTTCTAGGGGCAGCCAGACTTGCCCAGCTTCGAAGAGAACCTTTTTCAGACAACTTTCATGCTCGCCTACGTTTGATGGTGAAATTTTTAATCGGTGTTATCCGGCCTGATGGATGTATGCCGCAAATTGGAGATGCCGATGATGGGCGTTTGCATATTTTTACGGGATATGGGGAATGGAAACCCCAAGATCCTAGGCATGTCTTGGCTCCAGCCGCAATGGTCTTAAATGAACCAGATTGGCTTCAATACGCAGGAAAGGAAGGTCTGTGGGAGGCCACATGGTGGGGTTTTGATCTGTCCTCTCACGTCATGAACATAAAAGGGTTTCCGTGCCATCGTGAACTGTATCCTCATGCTGGGCTAGCAGTATATAGGAATCATGGAACATATCTCCTGATCTCAAATGGCAAAGTAGGGACTGAAGGATTTGGAAATCATAAACATAATGATTTACTAAGTTTTGAATATCATGTTGAAGGGAGACCGATCTTTGTTGATCCAGGAAGTTATGTGTATACATCTGATCCTGATGCCCGCAACCTTTTTCGATCGACAAGCTATCATAATACCCTTATGGTTGATGGGACAGATCAAAATGAAGTAAACCCGGAGTGGTTATTTCGCCTGATTGAGCGAGCACATCCTTCGCATATCAATTTCAGCGAGACAACAGAATGTGTTGAGTATGTGGGAAGTCATACAGGGTATGATGTGTTGCCACAGCCCGTGAGTCACGAACGGCTTTTCAGATTGTGGAAATCTGCCGATATCCTTATGGTTCAGGATAAATTGAGTGGAAATGGGTGCCATGCTCTTCAATGGAATTTTCACCTTGACCCTGAGGTTCAAATTCATCAAACAGAGAAGAATCTTTATCTTTTTGAAACTTCCGATCTGAGCTTTTGGTTTGGTTGGCATGGAGAAGAACAGGAACCCACTGGTCGTATTAACCAAGCCTGGCATTCCCCTTCATACGGGATTAAACAACCTGCCACCTCCATCGAAATAAACCTCAAAACAGATATCAATCATCATTCTCAGTTCTCTTTCTTTTGTATCCCCTGCCAATTCCTTCCAACAAAATTAGAGAAAAATGAATTTTTCGATTTTTGTCAGAATATCCTTCTTGACGGCTTCCTTCCTTCATGCTCCATAACTCGATAGGACAACAGAATGCTGTCTGTAATATGGCAGTCCTTATTTGGCAGCATAGAAAAGTGCTGTTGACTACAACGTGGGTAGAGCTTTTGAAGCGGTATTCTGGATCTATTTTAGGGAAAATGTGGCTTGTACTCTATCCGACGTTGTTTTTGTGTATCTACTTATTTTTGTTTTTAATCATTTTTAAAGTACGTTTCCCTGGCTATAGTCAACTCGATTATGTGGTGTATGTGTTTTGTGGGCTGGTTCCGTATATCGGCTTTATAGAAGCGCTCAATGCTGGGTGTGTATCTGTGAAGCAAAATATCCATTTGGTCAGAAATGTTCTCTTTCCAATTGAACTGATACCCGTGCGGACGGTATTGATTGCCTTTACCACTCAATTGGTAGGGTTGGGAGTGTTGTTGATATTGTTGTTAATCAGTGGAAGTTTCAGCTTTCATATTTTATGGCTTCCTCTTGTGATGGCTGGCCAATTGCTTTTCACCATTGGATTAGTCTGGTTCTTGGCAGCATTAGCCGTAGGACTTCCTGATGTCAGTTATTTTGTAAATTTGTTTGGGCTGTTTCTGATGTTTGTTTCTCCCATTGGGTTTAAGGCGGATATGGTTCCCAGAGGGTTGGAAATGGTGCTCTACTTGAACCCTATTTATTATCTTCTTGAGATGTATCGCAGTAGTCTTTTATACGCAGAGTGGCCTTCTTTTCCTATGCTGGGAGTGTTTAGTCTCCTCTGTTTGGGTGCCTTTGTACTGGGTGCCAGTTTTTTTTGGCGATTTAAAGATATGTTAGCTGATTATGAGTAGGGCGTAATATGAGTGGTAATCTCATGAAAATATGGAAGGAAAGACCCTTTGGGTGTCATGGTCATTAGCTCATGAAATTATTGCTTTCACTGGACAAACGTAGGCCGGATTCTCTTGCAAAGGCAGGGAGCGAAAGTGCACGAGATTTGCTATCTAGCCTAGGTGACAATGATGAGGCCAATACAAGCAATTCTGATAATTCGGATACTAACTTGCCTCATTGGGGAGTGTGGGAGCGAAAGATCCACGCACTCTGTAAGCGGTCGAAATTTTGGAATACGCTGGTGAATGCGTTAGAAGTAAGATTTAACCAAGAAGAATTACTGAGTTTGCCTCAATATATGGGCTTATGTCCAACCGGCCAATGTAATGCCATGTGTGAATTTTGTTCGGTTACAAAGAATCGATCGGGGATCATAAAAAAACAATTACCATTCGAACAGGTTATCAAGTTTATTCATCCTATTTCACAGGCCATACGGATGTATGGGCTTGAGGGTAATGGAGAACCAACTCTTTATGATCGGTTTAGTGAGCTGTTTTTTGAATTAACTAAAGGTGGCGCCTGTGTGTATCTCATTACAAATGGAGAAAAGCTGGAACACGAACAAATTCACTTGATGATTGAAAATAGGTTAGATGCGGTCAATTTTTCTTTGAATGCGGCCACGTCAGAGACTCATATGGAAGTGATGAAGCTAAAGCAGTTCTCCAAGGTCGTAAGCAATGTAAAGGAAATGGTGGAGTACAAAAAGGGACGTCCTATTCCTATTGTTGCCGTATCTATGGTGGTTACGGCTCAGAACATTCATGAAGTGAGGGAATTTTTAGATTTTTCAGAAAATAACTTGTGCGTCGATCATATTCACGTTCGACCGTTGTCGGAAATTGCGAACGAACTGGGTGCTGTTGAAGATATGCGAACTATTGTCCCCTATGAATGTGATGTTCGAGATATGATTGAAGAAGTCCAAGAATATCTAGCTGATATTCCCAGGCGTTGCCAAGTGTTTTTTGCGCCTGAAACGTTTCGTACTTGGCAGCCTGACCCCATTGATCGAGTGATTCGGGCGAAGGAGTTTGAAGATCGCCTGATCCCGCCTCGCCGGAGTCAATGGAAAGTGCTGTTGTCTTCAGCAACAGTTTCCTGGTTTACCACAAAAGCGTCCCTATGCTGTCCCAGGGCGGTGAATGAGGTAGCTGTATGGGAAAGTGAATATGTTCCTGTTGAATTGGGGAAGAAACTACGATTCAAGTGTCATATTCAGATGTTGGAGGGTGTGTTACATCTTTCACTAAATGACCTCAAAAATCGGCAAGTGGCAAGAATGGGTATTGCTCCGTCTGCTGATCAGAAGTGGATGGAGATAGATGTCTGGATATCAACCAAGGATAGTTCGGCTTTAAAGTTTGTGTGGAGTTATGAGGGGTCAGGCTGTCTAGTCGAAATTGATTTTGAGAAAGTTAGGAGGCCAATGAGCGTGTTAGGGAGTGATTTCAAGCTACCTTCAAAAGACCGCTGGGAGGTCTGTAGTGCCGAAGCTGATATTGCTTGGGAGGAGAATCGCTTGTCATTGAAGTGGGATGGTCCTTCGGGTCCATATATATTGAAAAGTTACTCGATGCCATGTCAGCCTGCGAAAGAAATCAACATTCCTCTTATCGTAGAAGTTACTAAGGGGGGGCTGGGCATGGGGATTCTTGGTGAAGATTCCCAATCTTGGGTGAAAACTATAGCTTTTGAGCCAGGTATGCATCAAACGCCTGTTCGGATTCAGCCAGGATCCAATAGATACCTTCAGGTAGTGCTTTATTCGTCTCAGCCGGGGGAGCTGCAGGCCACAATTGATTGGGGAGGACTGCTCGAAAAAAAGAAGGAAATAAATCCGCTTCAAAATGTGAAGGCTCGAACAGAATGGACCATGCAACGAATATTCCAAAGAATATGTAATCGTGTGAGAGCTAAAATCAAAGAGAGATGGAACCCTTTCCGACTTTTGCCTATGGCATGGAGAATTGCAGTGAAGTTTGTGTTATTTGGAAAGCGTCAATATTACTGTCTCAAGCCCTGGATGGATCTCAATAATTTTACTGTGGATGGACGAATGGACGTATGTTGTATCGCCACAGGACCAAGTCAACAAAGGTATGCACTAGGGAATATTCTGAATCAAAAATTTCAAGAAATGTGGAATGGAGAGCGTATGCGCGAATTTCGACGTACGGTTGATACTCCACGAAAACTTCCACCCTGTCAGCGGTGCCCCCTTGCTTTCAAACCGCAAGGCCCATTCTTTTTTCCTGAGTATAATAAGGAATCTATTTTATTGTGGATGATTTATTGGCCACTATTTTGTTTCGTTTGGCTAGGGGTTGTCTTTCGTAGGAAACTCCCAGTTTAAGGAGAACCGTGATTTCTCAACTTCTTTCCAAGAAAAGGTCTTTCTTGTGGGAAATCTAGAGCCGCCGATTATTGTTGCTCAAAACCTCAGTAAGGTCTATCGCTTGTATGCCAAGCCACACTATCGAATGATGGATATGTTTGGTTTATTAAAAAATAAACATCAGGCCTATACTGAACATGCTGCCTTGGACAACATTAATCTTCAAGTCAATCGCGGTGAAAAAGTTGCCATTATTGGACGGAATGGTGCAGGGAAAAGCACACTGTTGAAAATTATCACGAATGTCATTAGACCAACTTCCGGAACGATTGATGTAGATGGAAAAGTCCATGCGCTGCTACAAATCGGAACAGGTTTCCATCCTGAATTTACAGGGCGTGAAAATGTCTATGGATATCTAGCTCAATTAGGACTCACAGGAAAAGAGGCAGATGAAAAAGTGCGAGAAGTTATTGAATTTGCGGAGCTAGAAGAGTACATCGACCAACCGATGAAAACCTACTCGACGGGCATGGGGGTTCGTTTGATGTTTTCGACCTCTACTGCCATTACTCCAAACTTGCTAGTTTTAGATGAGGTGATGGGAGTGGGAGATTCCTATTTCTCACAAAAGAGCTATGAACGAATGAGAGAATTGTGCGAAGCAAAGGGAACCACCCTTCTCCTTGTCACTCATGATCTGTATTCGGCGAGAAATCTTTGTGATCGATTTATCTGGATAGATAGGGGGAAAATGATACTTGAAGGTGATGGGAAAACGATTACGCATGCTTATGAAGCCTCGATTCGAGACCAGGAAGAAAATCGATTGCGTCAGAAACGTCTTGTGATCTTGAAAGAAAATCTCAGGGCGAATGAGGACAAGAAGAATCTTCTTTATGGTCAGATTAATAAATTGAATGCTGAATCGCCTTCAGATCTTCATATTTCCCATCTGCGGTTTTTATCCAATGGAACTGAATTAGCCTCAATCTCAATGGCGGAGGAAACATCAAGTACGAATATTAGGCTGATAACCGATCAAGGAGAAGGAAACTGGGGACAACCAAGAATTTGGATGGGGCAAGTAGCACGTGAGTTTTTACCATATGGGTCGATATATCATAAACTACCTTTTGCGATAAACAGCCCTGGAGTTATTGATGCGATGCAAGCCAGCTCGCTTCAAGTTGAAGTAACTCTATATCATAGTAGCTCTACGAACCTAGAGGTTGTAATCTTTGTTTCTGATGGTACCACTCAACACTCTGGGAAATACGAAACCTTACAAGAAAAAGGATGGTCTCAGATTGGAGGTATCCTTCAAGAAGTCAGACTTAAATCACCTGACAAACCGACGGATAAAATAGTGCGTTACGGACAGAGGGCGCTTGAAATTATTGAAGTGCAATTTTTGGATGAACAGGGAAAAGAAGCGTTGCAGTTCGAGGTAGGATCGGTCATGCGGGTTAAGATTATGTTTCGTCTTAACGATGCTGAATTCTGTGAATCTCCGGTTATCATGGTCGCCTTTCAAAAAGATGGCATTATTCGTACACATAGATTTTGGACGGACCAGATTCGTATTACGGCAAAAGAAACAAAGGAGGGTACCCTTGAAATTGTTGCAGATCCTCTTCTACTTGGGGCTGGCACGTATTCCGTAAATGTTTTGGTGTTTAAAGAGGGGCACCTTGCTCCAGGAATTTATACCCCTTTTTTTACAGCAAATCCGCGACTGCATGATATGCATAGTCGTGCCTATGAGGTTGTGGTTAAGGAGAGTCGACGCTTTCCTCTTTGTAACGATGTGGTGTTTCAGCATCCCGCGGCTTGGTTTCTCAATGGTATAGAATCTGTAAAGGTCTGCCATCAGCGTGAAACGTATTGTTAAGTTTGGGGTTTTCTTGGATGTAGATCTTTCCTTGTAATGGTGATGAGGAACAGCGTGTGATGAAAAGTGCGAAATAAACTGAATTGTAAAATGCCGTAGCCGCTTTTTATGAAAAGATTTTCAGGATGGTTTGGTTTATTGAAGAGGCTGGGGCATAGGATCCTATACGTTGTGTTGTTTGATGTCGAGGGTATATTCCTTGCTGCTTGTGCCGTAAACTATCGCTCCTGAGCGAGTACACCTGTAGGCATTATCATGTTTTAGGTTGATTGTATCACTTAGTTTTTATTGAGAAATGTTGTCGGGCAGTCTTTTGTGCAATCGGTTTTCTTCTCATACCCTTGGCCTACGGCGTGGTTCTTTGTTAGACACCTTAAAAGATAAAATCTGGATGTGCATGTATATGAATGTGGAATAGAAAAAGTATTTCTGTGCATTCAGGCTTAGTATAGAATAGTTGTTGAGGCATCAGGTGCTTGATTTCTACACTGCCTAGATCAACCGACTATTTTCCCCTTATACAAAAAATTGAAATTTAGATTATCATGAAAGTCCTTTGTGTGAGTCACTCTTCCAGGGGATTTCTGGAGGCGCGATGTGCAATTAATGCGCTTGAAAAAAGATTTAGTCCCGAACGGCTAGAAAAATTGCCAGCGTTTGAGACTGTCAAAAGTATTGAGTCAGCTGTTCCTTTTGAAGGGCAGCTAACACTCTGGAAAATTGGGCGGGAAAACCAATACCAACTACAATTTGTGGGGGAGTATAAACCGGCGTATAAAGTGCAGTCGGCTACTTTTTGGGGCGATTATCTTCTTGTCTACGGTGCCGATCGCTTGGAGGTTTTAGATGTCGACTTTAAGGTGACTAAGGTAATTACAGACCCCTGGTTAGCCGGTGGACATACGATCTATATGGATGAAAAAGGGTTTGCGTTGGTTACCAGTGCACCTTCCAATTCTGTCTTAAGAATTGACTTGGAACAAGGAAAAGTCGTCGAACGTATACCTATGCCTAAAAAATATGGGGAAGGTTATGTTCTTGGAACAGATGATAGCGTTCACCAGCACTTTGTTCCGACCGATATACAGCCAACACATGTTAATTGTGCTTATCCATTAGAGAAGGGATTCCTTGCCACCCTTTTGATACCAGGTGCTGTCTGTTATTTTGGTGAAGACCGCCAAAGTCGTGAAATTATCTGTGGTTTCAGAGGTTGTCATGGAGGGAAATTTGATTGGGAAACGAGGGAAATGTTTTTCACTGATAGTCCAGCCGGATTGGTGTGGTGGGTTGACTTTAAAACTGGAGTGATAAAGGAGCGATTTCAGATTGAAAGTAAATGGATCCACGATGCTGAGCGAGTGGAAGACGGTATCTTTGCAGTGGGTTTGGCAGACAAAAACGAACTTCAGATTTTTGATAGAAAAACTGGAAAAATTTTGCATGTTGTCGATTGCACGTTGTTTGGCCGATCCGTGATGTTTGTGAATGCTTGCCAAGTTAGTCTGAAATGGTCTGAAGTCTTGAAACCTCAGTTGCATACGATGGCTTCCGCATCATTAATTCCGGAAAAAAGATTGCAAGAAGAGGAATTGGCTCCAGTCTCAGAGTTAGGGTTTTGGAGTCCTGTACAAGAAGTCGGCATCAAGCTTGGGACTGTCGTATCCTCTGAAACTGATGTTGCTTACGAATATTTGATAGTTGGTCGTGAATTTAAGCTGAAGCCAGGAGAGTATAGGTTGCAAGGTAAAATGGTTTGCCGAAAAGGCGGAGTTATGTTGGGATTGCTCGAGTTGGTTTCTAATAAGTGGCTTGTGTCCCTTTCGTTCGATGCTCTCAATGCCTTTAGAGAAGAGGTTGTTTCTTTTGGGGAAGTCAAGGATGTGAAAGTAATTTTAACTGCGTTCAATCCGCACGTGAAGCTTCCTGTTATCGTTGAAGTGTTGCAGATTTCATTACGTCAAGTTCTTTAGTGCATTTGAACACATTATCGATCGTAATATGAAATTATTCCAAAAGGGTAGGTAGCTCCAAACCTTAATTGGGGTCAAATAATAAAGAAGCCTCCATTTTTTCAGTGATAGGAAAAGTAGGTATTTTGATGTTGTAGTAAGAATATTTCTTGACCGTAAAACAAGGGATAGGATTGTTGAGAGTTAATCTGTGGTGCCACTGGGCATTAAACGATTTTCTGACGATTAATAGTAGAGTTTTGAAAAATTCTCATGGATGTGATAGGTGGATTTCAGTACATTCTCATTGCCATAAAAATTGATTGTTCTTCCTAGCTGCTCGAGATAAGTTGCCTCTGTAGCTAGAAGGCAAGCTCGAGACTGAATAGTGCCAGACTGCATCTGTGGAGATTCTCCTTTGAGGAAGATTTCGTGACCCAGGCCATTGATCTGCCATCATTCGAACCTCGGCCTCAAGTAGCGAAGGACTTTAAAGTTGCCGAGGTAATGCTGTTTACCACTTGCAACTTCAACTGTGGCTATTGCGGGTTTGTGACCACCGGCGCAGTGAAGGCCACCGAAGACATGGCTCCGTTTAAGGACCGGGGCTACATCGACCGCGTCTTCCAGTTTTTCGAGAAAAACTCCAGCGATGATCAGAAGTGGATTCTCCACCTTTCCGGAGGCGAGCCCCTCCTGATGCCGAATCTCGACTACTTTGCCCGTAAGTTCATAGGTGCCGGGCATAAGCTCGCCTACAACACGAACCTCTCTCTCCCGGTGGAGAAGAGCGGATGGATGGATCACAACCCACCTTGGGGTATTGATGCCCTCGTTGTGAGTCTGCACCAGGAGGCACTCGATCGTTTCGACAAGACCCATGAGCGTGTTCGTATCTTGCGGGAGCAAGGTTATCGCATTTGCATCCGAATGGTCGGCCACCCGTTGTTTATCGAGCGCTTCGATGAGCTGGATGATCGATTCAAGGAGATCGACGTCAGCTTCAACGTCAATGCGCTATACTCGCCGCGCTATCCGGCGGCCTACACCGACGAGGAACGCCAAAAGCTGACTCGTCACATGAAGGTGAACTACGAGGTCATTCGCATGAACGGTGGCCTCGACGCCACTGGTAAGACTTGCTATGCCGGTAGTCGTATGATTTCCCTGGCGCTGGGGTTCTCCGGTGGCGGACGGGTATATCCCTGCGTCAACACGAGCACACCAGACCGAGAGATGGGCAGTATCTTTGAGAATGACATCAAGTTGTTCTCGAAACCGACCCCCTGTCTTCGTGCCGACAATTGCTGTTCCTGCGCGGTTCACTTTACCCACAAGGTTGTGCCCTGGGCGGACGATTCCGAGGCCCAGGACGCAATGCTTGGGGGGTACACGTCAGGGATTGCGGATACTTGGCAGCAATGGTTCGCAGAGCGTGGAATTAAGGTCAAGCAGCACGCCTCCGAACCTCAGGGCACGCTCGAAGGCGAGCAGCGCCTTGTGATTAAGAAGACACCAGGTTCCAATCGTATTTCTCTCCCAGAACCAGATTTTCTGAAGCGGGCACGGGAGTTCTTGCTGCCACCGATCTCCGATTGGCAGCCGGTCTTGGAGAGCACAGTGAGTTGCGAGAATGGAGGCAGTGACGGAACTCTTGTTTACGAGAGCAACCCGCAGAAGTACGGTTACCTTCTCCTTAGTCCCGGGATTTATTTACCTCACGGCAACTACTCTGTTGACTTTCAGCATCAGATCGAGCTCGGTGGGATCACCGTTGGCATCTGCAACAAGGCGGTGACGTGCTGGATTCATTCGGAGAACTACCTGAGCTCCGGCAGCGGGCGCCTGATTCACACTGTCCCTATCGGTGGTTGTACGGTGCGCTTCGTGATTGCTGCGTGCAATCACTTCGGTGAAGGGGTGATCCGATTCACGCTGAAATCGTTCACCTTGCGTCGCGATCCAGCGATGCTGGCTCACTATCAAAACCGGCTGAACAAGATCCGTGACAGCTGGCGTCATCGCTGGCGGACCACTGGTACATCGTTTGTGAGTAATCGAAAGACCGATTTGTTGCAATGCCGAGGCCGCATGATTCAGGGGGTAGAACAGCTGGTTGGCCTGCGTCAGCTTGGCTCGTACGAGGTTGTTGACAGCGCCGAGGTGGGCTACGCGGTACGCGGAATCGAGCTCATCAGGAGCAAGAACGGGCATCAGTATCTGCTCACAGCGGACGTCGGTGACGACAGCGTCTCAGCCGTGCCGGTGATCAATGGTCGCTTACAGCCCCGGCGTTGCATCCAATTCCCGAAGCAGTCAACGCCAATGTACATCTCACGATTGCGCACGAAGAATGGATACGACCAAGCAATCCTGTCGTTCTTCAACTTCGACACCACCTCCCAGAATCACAAGAAGACCTACGTGGCGGTCATCGATGACCTGGAGGCGCTCATCGAGAAGGCGGAGGTCCATGACATCAAGCGGGAGCTTTCGGTCATGTTCGAGCGCCACGGACACTGGGGTTTCCGAGGCACTTGCGTGGAGCAGGAAGGGGACCTCTCCCATCGCATCGCGGCTATCGACAGAGACGCGGATATGTTCTACCTGCTGACTGGAACGAGCCTGAAGGGCGAGGTCGAGCGCCTTGACATCGGCGTACCCACCGAACCCATCGGGGTGGCTGCGGTGCCTACAGCTGGCGATCCGGGGGGGCTTGCCTTCTATATGAGCTCTCGCAAAAGCAGCGATCTTGTTGTTGTCGGTCGACAATCGGATGGCAAGCTCGAGGTTCGACAGCGTTACGAGCTCGGTGGCAGGAGTCGTTCGTCTGTGGCGGTAGGGCGTATGCTGAATCGCGAATCAATGGCCGTAGCGGTAGCCCTGTGGGGCGGTGATCCTACCGATATCAATGCGTCGGGCGTGGGTGCGTTCGTCGTGGGGGAACTAGATGGAGTCGGTCGGATCGTGCGAGAGGTCCGTCAGCAGGCAGGTATCAATCCTACGGATATTGCTGCCGGTGATTTCGATGGCGATGGCATCGATGAGGTGGCCGTTCTCAACTATGGCAGCGGGCTTGGTCCCGGCGACCGCACGAATTTTGGGGGCGTCGAGATTTATAAGGTGCATGAAGGCTCGTTTCGGCGAGTGGCCGCTATCAAACTTGCCAATCCGCGCATCGCGGGTGTTGTCGACATTGATGGAGATGGCCGTGACGAACTCGTTGTGAGCCTCTTTTTCGAACGCCGGGTGGTTGTAATCAAGTGCCTGTAGCGATTTTACTATGAGCACAATAGACCTCCTGCGTGGCTAGGCAAGCTATGGGATCTGCATTTCATCTATGGGAGGCTGAGCGAGCGCTTGGACCGATTCTTGGTGTAGTGGCTAGAAAACGGTAATAAGCCCTTCTATAGCGTTCCTAAGATTACGACCTCTGGACACGTCATGCTGCATGGTGTGTTGCCGGATACTTTCTATCGTACAGCGGGTTCGTCGCAAAATCAAAACAGATAAATGTGAAAGGTCTAGCTGAGTGAAAATATGTGTGGAATTGTAGGAAGTTTTCATCCTTCCGGCAGTGGGAAAGCTAGTGAGTCGGTTCTGTTAGCCATGCGTGAGCAAATGGTTCATCGTGGGCCAGATGGAGGGGGAATCTGGTTTTCATCTAATCGGCAATGCGCACTTGCACATCGTCGATTGTCTATCATTGACCTTTCTAACGCAGCATCCCAGCCCATGATAAATTGGGCCGGAAATGTTGCTATCGTCTTTAATGGAGAGATCTACAACCATGCTGAGATTCGTAGGGACCTAATGGCTATGGGATGGAACACGTGGGCAACTGATCACTCTGACACAGAAGTCTTACTGCATGCCTATGAAGAGTGGGGTTTAGCCTGTTTGAATCGTTTGTATGGTATGTTTGCCTTTGCCATGTATGACGCGCGCGACCAGGGAAAACCTGTTGTTCATCTCTGTCGTGACCGCATGGGTGTAAAACCTTTGTATGTAACCAAGACGAAGGCCGGTGAATGGCTCTTTAGTTCGGAGATTCGAGCTTTTTTTGCGCATCCTGATGTTGCCCCTGAAATGGATCGAACCGCATTTTGGCACTACTTAACCTTTATCGTGACTCCACCACCACTCACTCTGTTCCGGGGTATTTTTAAATTGCCAGCGGGGCATTTTATTACTATCGACTCAAATGGGAAGGCTAAGGCTCAACAATGGTATGACTGTGTTCCCGAGCCTTCCACGATTTTCAAGAAAGATGATCTTAGTCAGTCCGAAGCGACAAATGAACTCACTCGCCTACTTCGTCAGTCGATTCAACGTCGGATGGTTTCGGATGTCCCCTTTGGCGTCCTTTTGTCAGGTGGAGTGGATTCATCCCTTAATGTTGCGCTTATGAGTGAGTTGATGGATCGACCGGTAAACACCTTTACCATCGGGTATGAAGGAAAAGAGGATTATAATGAATTTCAGTTTGCCAGAAAAATTAGTCAGCGTTATGGGACCGATCATCATGAAGCCTTAATTTCTCGAAAAGAAATGCAGGATTTCTTGCCCTTGTTGGTGCAACTGCAAGATGAACCGATCGCCGATAATGTGTGTATTCCCTTGTATTTTTTAGCCAAATTGGTGAAAGAGAGCGGTACGACAGTCGTTCAGGTGGGTGAAGGAGCCGATGAAAACTTCCTTGGCTATTGGTGGTGTGCCCATTATGCCGATCTCTTTCGCCGAATCTATCAGCCTGCCAGAAATCATTCCAAGCCACGGAAGGGATGGTTCTCGAGATTGGGGTGGGCACATCCACGGTTAGAGGCGAAAAACCAGGAGGAGACCTACACGCAATGGCGAGCCGAACAGGGGCAGGAATTATTTTGGGGTGGAGCCGTGTGCTGGTGGGGACAGATGCGAGAGCATTTAACCCCAAACCCTGAGCCATTCCGACAGGAGGTGATGTGTCCAATAGAAAATTTGCTTCCAGACTCCTTTCGAGAAATAGATAGTGCCTTAATCCCCTCTCACTTTTTAGAAGGATTTTCTGGGAAATTTTCCGATGAGGAGATGTCGCATAAAATTCCTTATATGGAAAGAAAGTTACGGCTTCCTGAGCACCTGTTAATGCGAGTGGACAAACTGACGATGGCGCATTCAGTAGAGGCCAGAGTTCCCTTTCTGGACCACGATGTCGTTGAATTTGCTTCTCGCCTCCCTCCAAAATATAAACTCCAGCAGGGAATAGGTAAATATTTATTGAAGCGAGTAGCAGAACCGTATATGGATCGTGCCCTTATTTATCGGAAAAAGCAGGGTTTTGGAGCTCCGATGGAGGAATGGTTCCAAGAAGGAGATTTTGGAAAGCGTTGTATGGATGCGTTTGAGCGTTCGACTATAAAAAGTGAAGGATTTTTCGATAACCAATATGTTTTCGATTTATTGAAACATCAAATGACGAAGGGCGGGGGATATAGTTTTCACCTTTGGACCATCATGAACGCAGTGCTATGGCATTCCTATTGGGTTGAGTCTCAATCTATTTGATTGATTAAGGAAAGAAGAAATTTGACCGCATGAAGACCGTTTGTCTCAATGCCCTCATTTTTTCTTTTACCACTTTATTAATGCTAGCGATTGGTGAATTCGTTGTGCGTTTGATTGATAGCTATGCGCTCATGTCTCCTGAGCTTACCAGAACCCTTCATTTTGAAGGAAAGCCATTGCCGGACTCAGATGAGAATTCCTCTGGCCAGTTTTTGTTAGAAGCGTTTGCGGCAAGCCGGCATTCCTCTGGCTCTTTTGATATTTCTTGGATAAAAATTGATCCTCCTTTGAGGCCCAAAATGGATCCGCCTCAAGAGTTGGTGAAACGAACGGCTGAGGCCCAAAATGGTCAAAAAGTTAATTATCTTTGGAATGATTTTTTAGTATCGGAAATTTTCAATGGCAAAAAAATACGTGGAAATTTTCCTTTTACGAAACCATATTTCCCGGACACCGTTTTCGTCTATCCTGCTCCATGGAAAACGATGTTTCCTCGTTATCGTTATCCATCAAATGTGACTTTGCCTTCGGGAATTCAAACAAATCAGTACGGGTGGCGGAGTAAGCCCATTGAACTAAAAAAAAATCCGAGAACGATCAGGGTTGCTTGTGTCGGAGCCTCCACAACTGTCAGTAAACATCGCTATGTATTTGCGTATCCAGACTTTTTGGAGCATTGGCTGAATCTATGGAAAGATCACAATGGATATAATATTAACTTTGAAGTGATTAATGCTGGCCGTGAAGGGATTAACTCCACGGATATTGCGGCTGTAGTAAAATATGAGGTCTTACCTCTAGATGTTGATTATGTGGTGTATTACGAAGGATCCAACCAGTTCAATATTCGGTCAATGGTGAACTATCCTTCTGATGTTAAATTTGGTCAGCCTCCCGTCGGCTTAGTCCCTAATATTTCAGAAATTTCTTCAGCGGACAAAACATGGTTGGATAGTTTTGCCGAATATTCAGCTCTTGTTGCCAGGGTTCGAACTGTCATTGAATCTCAAATACATTCTGGCGTTGAACCACCTAAACCGGTGCAAACATTTTTCTTGCCCGATGGAGTCGATGAATGGACACCTGATCTGGGAAAGTTGGGTGTTGCGCTTAGTTTGGGTGTTATTCTGAAGGATTTGCAAGAGATTAAAATGGAGGTAGAAAAAACGAAGGCAAAGATGATTATGACGACCTTCAAGTGGTTGGCCTTCGATGGCATGGTGTTAGATCCGGTAAAGCATCGGGGTCTTTTTGTGTATTTAAATAGGAAGCTTTGGCCTATTTCTTATGAAAACATCGAGCGGATGGCTTCGTTCCAAAACCGAGTGTTCAAAAAATGGTCGCAGGAAAACGGTTTGGATCTCGTGGAATTGGCTGAAAAAATTCCGCAAGAACCGGACCTTTTTTCTGATCCTATTCACAACACTCGATTAGGAGTGAAAATCCGAAGCTGGCTCGTTTTTGAGGGGATAATCCCTATTTTAGAACAAGACTTATATAATAAAACTATTCCACGAATACCACAAAATTCACACGATCAGCACCCTTTCATTAAGAAGGGTTATACCATTCAAAAACCAAAATCTTTAAACGGCTTATTGTAAATACATAGGTTCTATCTACATTGAATGGAGGATCGATTGTTACTTGTTGGCAAGCTTGTTTCGTAGATGATTGGCAGGAAATGGAAGACGAGGAAAATCCTTGTAGAAAAGGTCGAAAAATTTTGTGCAATAAGGATTCAGGATTTTTTTTAAGGTTTTTGAAATCTTTTTACTTAGCCAGGCTAATGTTTCTGGCTGTGAGCGGGAAATGATTGTATTAGACCAACCACATTTGGCGAATTAGAATCTTAGTCTCATGAAGCAGGTATTGGCTCTTGTGGGTTTTGTTCTTTTTGGGGTAATAGCATTTTGGATAGTCTCCTCAGAAAAAAGCCGAATAGAAAATGAAGAGAAGAATTTGAAGGAATTAGACTCCTTGGGAATTGCCAAAGTTATTCAAGGCAAAGCCCTAGAAAGTTTTTCGTTTTACAAGCACCCTTTGCTAACGGTTAATAATGAAGGAGTTCAAATTGTTGGGAATGGAAGGCCTTCAGGATTATTTTTGAGGTTTTCTTTCGATCCAACAAAAACCTACAAAATGATTCTTTCGGGAGAATCAAAAATTGGTCGAACAACTCTTCGATTACAATACGATAATGATCCACTGGTTTATGCTGCCGCTCCTTATGGATCTTTGGCAAAGATTATTCAACACAAAAAAGATGTTGAAATTCTGCTATATTCC
This sequence comes from Nitrospirales bacterium, assembly GCA_965223765.1. GTDB lineage: Bacteria > Nitrospirota > Nitrospiria > Nitrospirales > UBA8639 > Nitrospira_E. Next base: position 3,599,109 of record OZ245016.1, on the reverse strand, counting down.
GACGAGGCCTTTTCCTATACGCTTTCATCTATCAATATTGAAGAATGTCCCTTATGCAAGACCAACAAAGATTTGAAAGCCCTCATCTTAAAAAACATTCCAGAATTAGAAACGGCCTTAAAGGAGGATAGAAAAAGAGCTGCCAGATTACTTCTAGATTGGGCTGCCAATGCCTCAGATCAGGCAATGACAAGATCCATTGAAAGGAAGTTTTCTCCAATTATCGCCGAAAAGACCGCAGCGCAGGCCTATTACGATGTTTTTTTAAAAGATCTTGGAGGGGTCTATTGCGGGGGATTTTCAGTCTTTTTTGATCGTATTTTGAAAATGTACGATTTCAACTCCTTCACCATCAATTTTGGAGATCTTCGTGATGATTTAACTCACGTTACTGTATTAATTGGAATAAAGGAAGAAAAGAAATTGAACTTTTATATGTATGACCCAACCTTTAATTTTGTTTTTTTATTGCACAGTACAGATGAGATTTTACCAATACAGGATGTTTTCAAACTAAAAAATGAAGGTAAAATTGATTTAATTTCTGTTCATGAAATGTTCTTAACTAATAGGGACTATTTGGCAACTAAGGATGATTCAAGAAAATGCGAAAAATTAAAATACCAAAAGAATAGTCTTCTAGTTTGTGCTAGACCAAGTTTTAACCTAAAGAAATATTTTGAAATTTGGGAAAGCCGGTATGTGAAAAATGGCTATACCCCTGGGTTAAACGGGTTTTTGCAATTATTCCAAAACCGTGTTTTTTCTTTTGGAGCCAGCCTTGACTCTGAGGCCACAAAAATCTTCCGTGAAAGGCTCAGGGAGTGGAATATTCCCTATGGCATGCCTTCGAGCAATGTCCTTCAAAATTCTTAAGATCCCGCTGCAGATTCATCGGGTTTTACAACAATTAGTAAATTTCTTCTCATTAACAACCCTTTCTCTGCTTGAGTCTTAGTCAATGTGTGGCATTGTGGGATTTTTCTCATTTCAAGGAACCCAAGCCGTCTCCCTTTTGCCACTTGAAAAAATGCGTGAGACGCTTGTCCATCGTGGACCCGATTTTGGTGACAGTTGGGTTTCTTCCAATGGCTTGGTAGGGTTGGCCCATCGTCGATTGGCAATAGTTGATTTAGGTGAAGCCGCTAATCAACCAATGACGAATGAGGATAAGAGTCTTTGGTTAGTTTTTAATGGGGAAATCTACAACCATCATGAATTGCGTGCAGAGTTAGATGCTTTGGGACCTCATGTTTGGAAAACCGACCATTCTGATGCCGAGGTGATTCTTCATGCCTTCGAGCAATGGGGAATTGAGTGTGTGGAACATTTCCGTGGAATGTTTGCGTTTGCTCTTTGGGATGATCGAAAACATGAGTTGTGGCTTGTTCGTGATCGTATTGGGATAAAACCTCTTTACTATAGTCTTCATTCTGATCATGTGACATTCGCCTCTGAAATCAAGGCTCTTCTTCTCGATCCTTCTCAGCGTCGAGAAGTCAATGAAGAAGCTTTTTATCATTATCTTTCCTTTCTAACTACGCCTGCCCCTCAAACCTTATTTAAAGGGATCAAAAAAATACCAGGTGGAACGTGGATCCGTATTAGGGAGTCGGGGAAGGTGACTGAGCATCGGTACTGGGATGTTCTTGACCATACAGAGTCTCTAGTCGGTGTATCTGAAGAAGAGCTCAGTGACCGCTTACTGTTCTTATTGCGAGATTCAGTTCGTCTCCGGAAAATGAGCGATGTCCCCGTTGGGGTGTTCCTTTCTGGTGGTATAGATTCTAGTACCAATGTGGCGTTGTTTTCTGAGGGTGAGGTTAATCCGGTTAAAACATTTTCAATTGGTTATCAAGAGGAACATGCAAGTTCTCCGAGTGAACTTCAGTATGCCAAAATGATGGCCACCTATTCTGGAACAGATCATTTTGAGAGGCAATTGGGAATTGATGATTTACTTGGCTTTTTAGAGCGAATGGTCTATTTTCAAGATGAACCCATTGCCGATCCTGTGTGCGTTCCCGTGTATTATGTGGCACAATTGGCGAGGGCGCATGGAGTAAAAGTTTGTCAAGTTGGTGAGGGAGCTGATGAGTTATTTTGGGGTTATCCCAGTTGGAAAACAGCGTTACAACTTCAAGCTTTGGATCGTTTCCCTTTTTTGACTGTATTGAAAAATTTGGTGGGGAATGGACTAGGTTTTGTTGGCAAAGCTCATTCTCGTCTAGCTGAGTTGTTCCGCCGCAGTTCCTGCCAACAACCGTTATTTTGGGGTGGTGCGGAAGGCTTTACTCATGCGCAAAAAAACCGTCTTCTTTCTTCGCGACTACGGAAATCCTTTTTTGCATCAAGTTCGTGGGATAGCCTTCGTCCCCACTGGGATAGGTTTTCTGCTCATGCGTCTGATCCTCATCCACTTAATTGGATGACGTATCTGGATTTGCAGTTGCGTTTGCCAGAATTGCTGTTGATGCGAGTGGATAAGATGACAATGGGTGTGAGTCTCGAAGCACGAGTTCCTTTTTTGGATCATAAATTAGTGGAATTCGCCTTGAGTCTTCCTCCCTCTTTGAAAACAAAAAACGGTGAATTGAAATATCTCTTAAAAAAGGTTGTTCAAGGGCTGATTCCCGATCAGCTCATTCATCGTAAGAAACAGGGGTTTGGCGTTCCTGTCGAAGAATGGTTTTTGAAAGCACTCGGAACCAGAGCCAAGCTGGAAATAATGACCTGTGTAGAGGAAACGGATTTATTTGAGAAAAATGAAGTGATCCGTCTGCTTCGTGTTCCAAACTGCGTTCACGTCTGGACTCTTTTGAACTTTGCCTTATGGTGGAAATGTTTTATTAAGGATGAGCCCTCAATGTTCTGCAACACCCCAAATCCAAGTGAGGGCTTCACTTCTCTCTGTTAACTGCCGTTCTTGACACTTCTGAGTGGCTACTATTCCCAAAAACATTGCAATTATTAAGGGTGTTGCTCTTGATGGGCTGACGTTTCCCACTGATGCTTTACTTATTCAGAGTGAACTTCGTCCTTGGATCAAGAGTTGGGGGATTCTACAACACCTGTTTCGGTATCAATCTGCACACCTTTTCGTTTATCGCGTAGAGTTTTTGGCGCATCCGTTTTTTCATGCCCTATTGCTGCGGGTGCTAAGCCGAGGAGCTTGTATCTTTCACGATGAAGAAGGCAAGAAGCTCTCTATTACCTTTTCCGTTCTTTTCACATTTTTCTTTCGCTTTGTGAGTGCTTTTGTTTCTCAGCGGAAGGTTCTATCGCGAGTTCGGAAAGACTTAGCTGCCCTCTCTCGTCAACATATGAATAATGAAGTAATTAGATCGTTTGATCTATCGTCAGTTCCTGTCTATTTACGGACTGATTTACACTTTGGGTTGAAATGTGGTGGATCAGTTGCGCATACAGCTGGGGTGATTAACCAATTCTTTGATATGTATGGGGCTGTTATTTTTCTAGCTTCCGAAAACCTTCCAATGATCAATGACAAGATTGAGATTTATGAGATTACTCCTCCCACGAGGTTTATTGATTCCCGAGAAATTTTTCCATTGGATTATAATCAAGAATACGTTACGCAGGCTTCCCGTATTCTTGAAGGTCGTCCCCCCGCTTTTCTGTATCAACGCTATAGTTTAAATAACTATTCCGGGGTCTGGTTAGCTCAACAATTCAACGTACCATTTGTATTGGAATATAATGGTTCTGAACTTTGGGTCAATCAGCACTGGGGCATACCGTTGAAGTACGTTAGTCTCGCTGAGGAAATTGAATTGCTCAATTTGAGACGGGCCCAGCTTAATGTTGTTGTGAGTCAAACCCTGAAAACGGAGTTGTTAACTCGTGGAGTCAAGGACGAAGCTATTTTAGTCAATCCCAATGGAGTTGATCCTCGCGTCTTTCATCCGCAGATTAGCGGATCAAGAATTCGGCAACGGTACGAACTCACGACTAAGACCGTCTTTGGTTTTTTGGGAACATTTGGGAAATGGCATGGTGCAGAAGTGTTGGCTGAAGCCTTTAGCCAGTTGCTGCGGGAGACTCCTGCTTTGCGCGGAAAAGTGACGCTTATGCTCATTGGAGATGGGGTGACTATTCCTGAAGTGAGAAAGGTTCTTGATAGTGCTCAGGTGAGTGATTCGGTTGTTTTCACAGGATCTGTGTTTCAGAGTGAAGCCCCGTCCTATCTGGCTGCCTGTGATATTTTGGTGTCTCCTCATGTGCCTAATCCCGATGGGTCAGAATTTTTTGGATCGCCGACGAAATTATTTGAGTATATGGCGATGGGAAAGGGCATTGTTGCATCAAGTCTTGCTCAGATATCGGATGTCCTGTCGCATAGAAAGACAGCGTGGCTCGTTGAACCCGGAAATGTCCATGCACTCAAGGATGGACTCATTACACTTTTTGAAGATGTTTCATTGAGGCAACGGTTGGGTCATGCGGCGAGGGAAGAGGTTGTGAAACATTATACTTGGCGTCAACATACCGAACGAATATTAAAAGTTTTAAAAGGCCGCTGTTTATGAACCTTTCCCGGTATATACGGAGGGCCGTAACTCTACCTCCACATGTCGTAATCCAGAAGTTATTTCGAAAGGTGCGTTACCCTTGGAAACGGGCGTGTCGACGCCTTTATGGTTCACGCCTGCCCACATACTTGCCTGATCTAGATAGTTCGGGAATTCTTTTCTCTTATTTGTCAGATCCTCTCCCTTTTCCTGAGAATTACCCTTTCGATGCGCTTCGACTGGTGACGGACCAAGTGGTTGAGCATCATTTTACCCTTCTTGGTTCGGGGAATATCCACGTACGCCACGGGTTCAACTGTGAAGGGTATGAAGGGGTTCGTTATTCAATGGGAGGAGTGGTTAATCCGGATAAAACGGGAGCGTGGCTAGAAGGCCGGATAAACTCTGCGAACCTTAAGTCTGCGAAACGTATTTGGGGATTAATTGAGACAGGATACCAACCAATTGATTGGTATGCCGATTTTCGCTCTGGTTATCGGTGGCGAGAAAACCAGTGGTATGAAGATGTCCCATTCGCCTATTCGGGTCAAAAAAATGGTGTGGATATCAAAGTTCCTTGGGAGCTCGCACGCCTACAACATCTTCCTCTTTTAGGCGTCGCTTATCACGCTGCCCGTCAAGGTATGATGGATTTTCAAAGTCCCTCAGTCTATTTGGCAGAATTTCAAAACGAAGTGCTAGATTTTATTGCTACGAATCCACCGCAATTTGGTGTGAATTGGGCATGTCCTATGGAAGTTGCGATACGTATTGCCAATATCCTAGTCGCTTTCGATCTTTTTCGATCAAGTGGAGGAACTTTTGAATTGAACTTTTCACAAGAACTTATGAAAAGTGTTTTTCAGCATGGGGCTCATATTTTCAATAATCTTGAATGGGTTGAAGAGTTTCGCAGTAATCATTATCTCGCAAATATTGTTGGGTTATTATTTGTCGCGAGTTATTTGCCCAGAAGTGCTGAAGTTGATGTCTGGTTGGCTTTTTCGATTCAAGAATTTATCAAGGAAGTGGGTTTGCAATTTCTGGATGATGGCGCCAATTTTGAGGCATCAACCAGTTATCATCGGCTATCCACTGAAATGATTATATATGGCACGGCATTAATTTTAGGCCTGAATGAGGAAAAGAGACAGGCTTTACATTCCTATGATTCTTCCCTGCGGCAAAGTCAACCTTTTCTGTACCCTGCTCCTTTGTCTATGTATCAGATTCCAGGAACAGTGGACGAAAGAGAGCCTTTGCCTTCTTGGCTATTTGAACGAATCGAAAAAATGGCTGAGTTTACGATGCATATGAGTCATCCTCAAGGAGACATAGTTCAGTTTGGAGATAATGACAATGGTCGTTTTTTGAAGTTTCAAATCGATCATGAACGTATAGAGTTATCTAAACGTGGGGAAGCTTTCACGGAAAAGTTTTTAAATCATTCACATCTTGTTGGCACGGTGAATGGTCTTTTTAACCGGGACGACTTCCAAGAGTTCTCAGGGTTCAATCGCATAGAACCATTTGTTATTCGTATGATAAGTCATGGAAAAACCATTTCTTCATTTCGTCATCATGCTAAGGGCGTTGGTGCGGAAACTGTTCGTATCAACCGCAAGAAAATGGCGGAGTTAAAAAGTATTTTTGAGGTGGAGAAACAGGGCCATAGCCCAAAGTCACATATTCAACTATGGGGATATCCCAACTATGGGGCCTTTGCTTTTCGCACGAATCGTATTTTTCTGGCTATTCGCTGTGGGTCAGTCGGACAGAATCTTAATGGAGGTCATGCTCACAATGATGGATTAAGCTTTGAATTATCGATGGATGGTCATCGGTGCCTTGTCGATCCTGGTACTTATGTGTATACACCATTTCCTGAGAAACGAAATTTGTTTCGTTCCACCAGAGTGCATAATACGGTTACTTTTGGATCCTATGACCAGCATTATCTTTCTGGAGGTCGCGAGGGGCTGTTTCAACTACTTCCCCAAAGTCAATTGGAGCATTTTCATTTTTCGGAGGAGGGGTTTTGGGGGAAGCTTTCCCATCCAGAATTTGTTCATCAGAGAGGTATTCAAGTGTCAGAACTAGGCATAGAAGGCTATGAAGTATGCATTTCTCCTAAACAGAAGCGTGTCTGCTTTCATGTGGACCCTTCTTTTGCTTCAGTGACTGATGGCGAATCGACGGTCTTGCTTCTTCATGAAAAAAGTCCGTTGAAAATTAAAATTTTCTCGGATTCTGGCTGTTGGGAAATCGTCAAGTCCTGGTATTCCCCATCCTATGGCATACTCCGTTCTTCCCAGTCTTTATACCTTTCTTCTCATGCTGAAGAAATTCGGTGGGCCATTCATTTTACATAACAGACGTTTGATGAAAAAAATTCTTATGGGGTGTTCAAATTTTTGGGATTCTCCGCTGCAAGTAGGCAGTCATCATTTAGCTCGAGGGTTTGCTAATGCTGGCTGGAAAGTGGCTTTTCTGTCAGATCCTATTTCGCCGTTCCATTTCTTGGGCAAGAACCGGATTCTCTTTAATCAACGAAAAACCTCATATGTAAAAGGGGGAAGTTGGAATGCGCAACAAACTATTTGGAGTTATGTCCCAGGGACATTAATCCCTCCTCATAATAAGTTCATTTGTAGAAGTGAATGGGTTCATCGAAATTGGCTGAAGTACGCACAGCCGAAACCTTTAGGCAAGTTAAGCGAGAATGGGTTTGGCGAAGTTGATGTGTTATATGTTGATAGTCCTATCCATGCTGTGTGGTTGGAAGAAATTGTTTGGGAAAAATCTATCTATAGAATCCCAGATAATCTAGCAGGTTTCCAAAAGAGTACATTAGCCTCCCAGAAGATTGAGTCTGAGTTGGCCAAGCGTGTTGACCTTGTGGTGTATTCCTCTAAAGCTTTAGAAGTGCCTATTCGTGCTTTAGAGCCAAAGCATATGAGGCTTTTGCCTAATGGCGTGGACTTGCAGCACTTTGTCAAGAAACCATATGCATTACCCGCGTGTTACAAATCCATTCCACATCCTATTGCTGTCTATATCGGAGCAATTGCAGAATGGTTCGATTTTGACCTGTTGCATTCCATCGCCAAAGCGTTGCCCTTTGTTTCGATCGTGATCATTGGACCCGGTAAGATCCCTAAAGGACGGTTTGAAAAATTCTCGAATGTCTTTTTTTTGGGATGCCGTCCCTATCATGAGATTCCCGCGTATCTGTACCACTCGAATGTCGGACTCATTCCATTTAATGTAGGTGATAATTCGCAGCTTATTCCATATGTGAATCCATTGAAGTTGTATGAATACATGGCTTGCAACCTTCCGGTCGTATCTACTAAATGGAAAGAGTTAGAAGACCTTCAGAGTCCTGCTGTACTCTGTTCAACCCCGGAGCAGTTTATTGAGGGCTTACAGCTTGCTCTTTCAAAAAACTGGGGTATGGAATTGGCAGAGTTTGTTCAAAAGTATGACTGGAAAAATCAAGTTGAAGCATTACTGTCGACTTGTGATGCTTGATTCAGAGATGAATTGAGAGTTGCCGTTCTTTATGTTGTGCAAGGAATTGTTGTGACTCTTGTTGTTAATGCAACGATTGTAGATTCCAAACGGTCAGGGCTAGGTAATTATTCAGTTAATTTGGTTAAGGAGTTAGCTGCTCTTCGAGATGACATCGTAATTTTTACTTCTCATGACACCCCCTTTGTCCAAACTAATATTCGTATAAGAAAAAGTGCGTGGAATCTAGCCCCTTCGACGGGTCTTCAAGGGCATCTTGCCAGGATCCTCTGGACCCAAACTGCATTAGGTATTCATGCTCGTCGTTTAGGGGCATCATGCCTGTTTTCTTTAGTGCCGGAAGTTCCATTGTGGAATTCAGGATCTCAAGTTGTCGTGGTCCATGATTTGATACCCATTCTCTTTCCTAAAGAATATCCGCTGCAAAATCTATATTTTCGTTGGTATATTTCCTTGGCTCTTCGGCGTGTTTCAAAAATAATTGCGGTTTCTCAGCATACGAAACACGATATTGTGTCCTATTTCGGAGTGAACCCTTCGGTGGTAGAAGTTGTCTCTGGTGGATGTGACCATCAAATGTTTTGTTCCGGAATCAACCCTGATACAGTTAAACAGAAGTATGGGCTAACTTCATATATTTTGTATGTTGGGAATCTTCACCCTCATAAAAATCTAGCTCGGCTCATCAAAGCGTTCCATCAACTCCTCCCCTGTTGTTCTCATCAACTAGTGATCGTAGGAACAAAAGATCCTCGATTTTTCCCCGTGCTTGGCTCTCTGGTAGAAAAACTTGAGCTCCAGCACAGAGTGATGTTTTTGGATTTTGTCCCCCAAAAAGATTTGCCAGGGCTTTATTCAGGCGCGGAGCTGTTTGTTTTTCCTTCACTTTATGAAGGCTTTGGGCTTCCTCTGGTTGAGGCAATGGCATGTGGTGTTCCTGTGATTGCCGGAACAGGAGGGGCAATAGAGGAAGTTGTTGATAAGGCAGGAGTCACTGTAGATCCAACAAATGTACATGAAATAGCCGAAGCCATACAGTATTTATTGGAAAATCCTAAGGCAAAAGACACTTTGCGAGAGTTAGGTTTTCACCAGGCAAAAAAATTTTCCTGGGATGCATCAGCTGGTTTGGTTTCCAAGATATTGGATGAGTCCATAAATTGAAAATCGCTTTGGTTCATGATTGGCTAACAGGAATGCGTGGTGGAGAACGATGTTTAGAAGTGTTTTGCGAGATGTTTCCCGATGCACCGATTTATACCTTAATTTATGTGAAAGAGAAAATTTCTCCAAGGATCAGAGAACATCATATTCTTGCCAGTTATCTGAATAGCCTTCCGGTTGTTCAGCATCGGTATCGTTATTTTCTTCCCCTTTTCCCTTCAGCTATTCAGTCTTTTGAGCTAGATCTTTTTGATCTAATTCTCAGTTCTAGCCACTGTGTTGCCAAGGGTGTTCGAGTTCCAGACAACACGTGCCATATTGCATATGTGCATACGCCTATGCGGTATATTTGGGATGGGCATGAATCCTATTTCAAGGGCCAACGGTATTTTGGTCTAGGAAAAATGGGAATTGCGGTCTGTCGAAAATACCTCCAGCGATGGGATCAACATTCTAACGATAGTGTGCACACCTTTGTTGCCAATTCGCACAATGTGGCTGCGCGTATCAAATGTCACTATGGACGAGAGGCATTAGTCCTTCATCCGCCTGTGGATTGGCATGCGTTTGAAATCTCGAATAGCGATGAAGGCTTTTATCTAATGGTCACAGCTTTTGCACCTTACAAACGTGTGGATTTGGCCATACAGGCGGCCAATAGAATGAAGCTTCCTTTGAAAATCGTTGGAACAGGACAAGATGAGACGTATCTCAGAAATCTCGCTGGACCGAGCGTGGAATTTTTAGGATGGAAGCCAGATGATCAAGTACGCGAGTTATACGGGAAATGTCGAGCCCTTCTCTTTCCAGGCGAAGAAGACTTTGGTATTGTTCCATTAGAAGCCATGGCGAGTGGAAAGCCGGTGATCGCCTACGGAAAGGGTGGAATATTGGAAACCGTAGTTCCAGTAAATCCTCCAGACCCTGCGCAAAAATATGTACCCCCTACCGGGGTATTTTTTTATGAACAAACGGTAGAGGGGTTGATCGGTGCCATTCGACAGTTTGAAAAGCAGCGAGCAAGTTTTGAGGCCAAAGATATTCGAGCTCATGTAGAGTCATTTGATCGAACCTGTTTTAAGCGACGGATGCAACAAATTATCTCCATAGGCTATGAACAATTTCTGCAGTCTCGGACATGCTGAAACGTCATTCAGAGTTCTTTAAGAATCTCCTCTTTCTTTCAGATTTGGTTCTTATCAGCGGGTGTTGGCTCGGAGCCTATTTTTTGCGATTTTCGGGCGCTATCTTCCCGGTGACGAAGGGGATCCCTCCTTTTGAGCCCTATCTCTGGCTGCTCTTCCCAATTCTTGTGGTGTGGGGAATATGTTTTGTGTCTTTAAATCTCTACCGTCCTCGCCGAATGGGGTCGCATCTCAGCGAATTTGTCGATATTGCCAAAGCCAATACCTTATGCATGTTGATTCTTGTGGCCTTGACCTTCTTTTTGAAAACCTTTGAATTTTCCCGCCTAGTTATCTTGTATTTTTGGGTGTTGAATTTGTTGGTGTTGGGATTTTCACGTATGGCATTTCGTGAAGGTCTGCGGCTTCTACGGAGGTTAGGCTTTAACCAGCGGCATGTGCTCGTGATTGGTGCAGGAACCTTAGGACAGCGCGTCGTGCAAATGCTCAAGACCCATCCAGAACTGGGCATGAATGTTCGGGGATATTTGTCGAGAAGCGCGGAGAAAGTCGGTCAGGTGTTGGGTGGCGTGCCGGTTATTGGGACGTTCCAACAGTCTGCGGATTTGCTCACCCGGCAGGTGGATGTGGTGTTCTTGTGCTTGCCAGCAGACGTCGAGAATGAAGCCAAGAGACTGATGGAGGTTCTTTCCACCACGACGGCCGAAGTAAAGATTATTCCCTCGATCTACGAGTTTATTACCTTGCGGGCGGAGGCCGAAATCTTTAGCGGTCTGCCAGTCATTACGTTGCAAGGGTCACCTCTCTATGGATGGAATGTATTCCTAAAACGCTGGTTCGATGTCATCGGTTCTTTGATGGCTCTAGGGATGACATTACCGCTCATGGGTCTGATTGCGCTGCTGATTAAAAGCACCTCTCCCGGACCAGTCTTATACCGACAGAAGCGTGTGGGGTTGGATGGAAGTTCCTTTGATATTATCAAGTTTCGAACGATGGCGCTCAATGCGGAATCGGATACCGGGCCCGTGTGGACACAGTCCGACGACTCCAGGAGGACCGCTGTTGGCAAGCTATTGAGACAAACGAGTTTAGACGAACTGCCTCAATTTTGGAATGTCTTAATGGGCGAAATGAGTATCGTCGGACCGCGGCCGGAGCGGCCAGAGTTTATTAAGAAGTTCCGAGAGCAATTTCCCCAATACAATCTTCGTCATACGATGAAAGCGGGTATCACGGGGTGGGCGCAGGTGAATGGGTTTCGAGGGAACACGTCGTGGGAAAAACGATTGGCCCATGATATCTATTACATTGAACATTGGTCATTGTGGCTAGATATCAAAATTATGGCCCTCACGTTTTGGAAAGGATTCATTCATCGAGAGGCCTATTGACAGAACCTGTGTGTATAAGGTGCGCGTGGCTCGTTATTTGACTCGTGTTCCTGGAGCGATATCTTCTGACACACTGAGTAAACTCAATGTCCCAGGGTCTCCGGCAGCGAGAACCATGCCTTGTGATTCGATGCCCATCAACTTGGCAGGTTTGAGGTTGGCAACTACGATAATGCTTTTCCCTACGAGTTCGTCAGGGCCGTACTTTTTTCCAATGCCTGCCACAATCTGACGTTGTCCTGTCCCGATATCCACTTGCAGTTTCACAAGCTTGGAGGACTTCGGCACTCGTTCGGCTTCAAGAATCTTTGCGACTGTTAACTGGACTTTCGTAAACTCTTCAATGCCGATAGGTGATGCTCCTGAGGCGTCTGAGGATTGTGGGGATGGGGATGGTTTCTTCTCCGCGGAGGGCGAAGGTGTCGATGGTTGAGGTGTTTTGGGGGTTGGCAAGTCTTTCTTAGGAAAGAGTGATGCCCCCTTGGTCACAGAATTTGTATAGGTAAATTTACCCCAAGGTGGACAGGTTGAGGCTGCAAACGCGTCCTCATCTAGTCCGAGGCGCATGTGCATGCTTCTTGCGGTCTCAGGCATAAACGGAGTGAGGGCATACGTGAGAAACCGGAGTGTTTCGGTGAGATGGAATAGCACGGTTTGAAGTCTTGGGGCCTTTTGAGAATCTTTTGCTAACATCCAAGGAGCCGTTTTGTCGATATATTGATTGGTCATTTGTACGAGGCCGAGAATAGCTTCTATGGCACGATGAAATTCTAAACGATTCAGGTGTTCTTCTAATTTTCCTAAAAGGGTTGATGCGGTTTCTTGGAGTTGCTTCTCCAAATCAGTCAGGGATTCAGAGACCGGTTTTGGAACCGTCTTATTTGAGAAATTTCCTAACATGGCTAAGGTCCGAGAAACTAGATTCCCCAAATCATTCGCCAACTCGGCCTGATATCGGCTATGAAAGGCTGCCAAAGAAAAATCACCATCCTGTCCAAATGGCACTTCTCGCAAGAGAAAATACCGGAAGGCATCTGTGCCGAATTCGTCGATCATGGCGTAAGGATCGACGACATTCCCACGGCTTTTTGACATCTTTTCTCCTTCGACAGTCCACCAACCGTGAGCAAAAATCGATTGCGGCAATGGCCGTTCCATACCCATCAGCATGGTCGACCAATAGACGGCGTGTGTCGTCAGAATGTCTTTGCCGACCAAATGTACAGAGGCTGGCCAGAATGCCGAGGCTTCTGGGTGAGAGGAAAGATACTCCAAGGCTGAGATGTAGTTGACTAACGCATCGAACCACACATAGGCCACATAGTCTGTGTCAAAGGGCAATTCGATTCCCCAAGAAAGGCGTGACTTGGGTCGTGAAATCGAAAGATCTTCCAGAGGTCTTTGTAAGAATCCCAGCACTTCATTCCGGCGGGAGTCAGGTCGAATGAACTCGGGGTGTTGTTGGATATGCTCTTTTAGCCGATCTTGAAATCGGCTCATCCGAAAGAAGTAGTTGCGTTCGCTCACTTGTTCCACCGGCCGCTGACACTCTGGGCAAAGGCCTTTTTCGACATCTTTCTCCGTCCAAAATCGCTCATCAAAGGTGCAATACCATCCGACATATTCGGCTTGGTAAATCAGCTCCCTCTCGTAGAGCTGTTGTAAACAACGCTGAACAACCCCTTGATGTTCGGTGTCCGTGGTGCGAATAAATCCATCTTGAGAAATATTCAATCGAGCCCACAACTCTTTGAATGTGGGCATGAGTTGATCACAATGCGCTTGGGGAGCGATGCCAGCTTTCGCTGCAGCTTGTTGAACTTTTTGCCCATGTTCGTCGAGTCCTGTCAGAAAGAATACGTCATGGCCTTGTAAGCGATGAAACCTGGCCAAGACATCGGCAGCAATGGTGGTATAGGCATGGCCAATGTGCGGAACGTCGTTGACATAATAAATGGGGGTGGTGACATAAAATCGCTTAGGCATAGGGTGTCAATTCCTTTGATGGGTGTGAAGAAGGTCCTCATGGACAGTGATAAGATCATGTGATGCTGTAGTGTTTATATGGCAGAGGGTCATTCACGGGCGTAAGCTCGTTGATTCTGGAGGTGGAAAAAGAATTGTTCTAGTCCAATTTGTAGGTTGATATTGCGGTGCTGGCCTCGTTCCAGTTGATCTAATTCGTGTGAGAGCTCAATAAGCACGGAGGGCGGCATGTGGTGCGCTAGTTCCCGGAGGGCTGGTTCTTGGTCACAATAGACTTCCGGGGGATTGGATTCCTCCAGGGAAAGTAAGAGGAGGTCACGAAGCCCCTGTTGGAACCAGTAGATTGCGTCTGGTACCTCGTGAGATTTCACTAAACTTTCACTTGTATGAAAGATATGACTGGTCGCAGTGGCGGATTCGCCAAATAACAACGCCCAGTATTGTCGCAGTTTGACGCGCAATTCTTCAGGGTCAAGGCGAAGGGCTTGTCCTAATCGACCTTCGGAGATGTTGGCCACTAATCTTGCATCCTTGTCTGGCATGGATATCCGCTGTTTCAGGACTTCCTCTACCGCAGTAACAGGCAAAGGAAAAAATCTTAAGGCCAGACATCGAGAGCGAATCGTCGGCAAGAGCTGCTCCGGACGGCTGGAGATGAGAAGAAAGAGACAATGGTCCGGAGGGTCTTCGAGTGTTTTCAGTAGGGCATTTGCTGCCTCCGTCGTCATGGTCTCAGCTTCATCAATGAGGCAAATTTTATGGGATCCCATGAGAGGACGATAGATGACGAGCTGTTCAATCCCACGAATTTGGTCAATTTTGATTTTGGGATTCTGCTTCTGTCCATCTTCAGGCTGAATGATGACAAAGTCAGGATGAATGGCTTGTTCCACCTGATGGCAGGCTTGACAGGTGCCGCATGCATCAAGAAGGGGATCTGTCGGGGGCCGCTCACACAGAAGCCATTGTGTGAGGGCGATGGCTGTCAGTCGTTTTCCAATAGCTGGCTCACCATGAAAAAGATACGCGTGGCCCAGGCGTCCAATTTTTACCGCTGTCTGCAACCAGCTAATAGGCCGGTCATGGCCAATAATGGTCTGAAAGGGCATTGGTGGCTATATCAAAGGACGTGGTTATCGTTTCTTTCGAGATGAGCGGCTCGATGAATATGAAACCTTGTTGTGGATAACCTGTGCGGCCATGGATGCAATTATGGATGCAATTTGGGAAGCCAGGGCATCAGATGGCATTCGCGCATCCATGGTGTGGATCCGCTTCGTGTGTTGTTTGGCTAAGGCGAGGAACCCTTCGCGCACTCGCCGATGAAAGGCCAGTGATTCTTGATCAAGGCGATCGTGTTTTTTCGACCGTTGCCGTCGAGCTAATCCATCTTTGACTGGGAGATCGAGCAAAAAAGTTAGATGAGGTTCCAGTCCATTGGCCACGAATTGTTGCGCTTTGTGAAGAAAGGCTTGATCAAGGTTCCGTGCATATCCTTGATAGGCCAGCGTCGAATCAAAGAATCGGTCGCAGAGTACAACCATGTCGTTAGCCAGTGCCGGCTGTATGACTTGAGCGAGATGTTGCGAACGTGCTGCCAAGATTAACAGAGATTCACAGGCTGGGGTGATTGATTCGTCGCGATTAGGGGTTCGAGAGGATCTGAGTAACAGTTTGCGAATGGTTTCGGCAAGAGGGGTGCCTCCCGGTTCCCGTGTGACCAGAACAGCATAGCCCTGAGCGCGGAGCGATTTTGCCAGCAGATGACATTGTGTGGATTTTCCAGATCCCTCTGTGCCTTCGAACGTAATAAATAATCCATCAGGAATCTTCCGTGTTGTGGCTCGCTGTTTTTGTCGTTTCATGACGAAAATCTCGTTGGACTGGTAGTCTAAGTCATTGAATTTCGAAAGAAAAGTCTTGCCGGTACCCTATTGGAGTTGTAAGATGCCTATGGCATTTTGTGTCTTCGTGTCTTCATGGGGCTTTATGAGCTGGTATAAATGAAGGTTTGACCTTCGCCATGAATACCTTTCGCGCCTCTCTCAAACGATATTTCCTGACGGGATTGTTGGTGATTACCCCGATTTGGGGAACAATCCTGATTCTCAAAACCTTATTTGTCACCGTGGATAGCATTCTTGGGACGGCATTGGCCGACTTGGTGCTTCCTGACTATTATTTTCCCGGGCTGGGGATTATGGCGTTAATGCTGTTGATCTTCCTTGCGGGTGTGCTGGCGACAAACTTTTTGGGGAGAAGGATGGTCAGCCGGTGGGAGGAGTTGTTGGATCGAGTTCCCATAGTTCGAGGTATTTATGCCACGTTGAAGTCCATGATGGACATTCTGTCGTTTAAACAGCGAGAGAAGTACGATAAAGTGGTCATGATTCAATTCCCCAAAGATGGAAATTATTGTCTTGCATTTGTCACAGGAGAGACTCGTGGCGAGATACAGCGTTTGGCGCCCGAACCGTTAATTCACGTCTTTGTGCCCACATCCCCGAATCCGACGTCTGGTTACTTTTTATTAGTGCCTGAAAAAGAAGTTGAGGCTGTGGATATGAGCGTGGAAGAAGCTATGAAACTGATTGTCTCTGGCGGATTTTATTCGCCGCAAGAAAAACCCTATGGCATTGAAATTGCTGAAAAAACGGATACAATGACCTTGACTGGCTCTCAAAAAGTTCAGAGTTCCTCATAAAGACCAAATTCTAGCCTAAAGTGGGTCCTATGAGTCGTGAAAAATCTCTATCTGTGATTGTTCTTGCTGCCGGACAAGGCACGCGCATGAAATCAACGTTGCCAAAAGTGTTGCATTGTGTTGCAGGGCGTCCCATGTTGGGATATGCAATGATTTTGGCACGGTCTGTTGCCACAAATAAGATAGGAATAGTTGTTGGTCATGGGGCTGAACAGGTACAGAGCTATATCACTGGCGAGGAGCCCAAAGATGATACGTTTGTGATTGTCGACCAAAAGCAGCAATTAGGGACAGGGCATGCAGTGCAACAAGCTGTCCCTGCGTTGATACATTCTGTCCCGCAGGCTGCAGACGAGTATCTGATCATGAATGGCGATACGCCTCTGTTAACCGCGGCGACTTTAGAAGCATTGGTGAACCATCATCGTTCAAAGAATGCGGCACTCACGCTGTTAACCACGCTCCTGCCAGATCCCTTTGGGTATGGACGAGTCATTCGTGGCGAACAAGGGGCTGTGTGTCGAGTCGTGGAAGATCGCGATGCGTCCCCAGAAGAGAAACAAATCTCAGAAATTAATGTTGGGACCTATGTTGTGGAGGCGGGTTTTCTTGGGAACGCTCTTGAGAAACTCCGACCTCAGAATGCACAGGGAGAATATTATCTGACCGATATTATTGAGATGGCGGTTCGGGAAGGGAAGAAAGTGATGGCTTGGGTGACCAACGATTCTTTGGAAACCACAGGTGTCAATACAAGGGTGCACCTCGCACTGGCGGAGAAAGAAATGCGTCGGCGGATTTGTGAGCGTCTGATGTTGAACGGTGTGACTATGTTAGACCCGGAGAATGTTGTGGTTGATGATCAGGTGACGGTTGAGCGCGATACGGTTCTCTATCCAGGGGTTGTACTCGAAGGAACGACACGGGTTGGTGAACATTGTACGATTCGGGCGAATTCAAGGCTGACAGACTCCGTGCTCTATCCAGGGGTGAGCATTCAGGACAGTTGTGTGCTACAGAAAGCTCAGGTTGAAGAAGAGGCAACCGTGGGGCCTTTTGCACATCTTCGACCTGGTAGTGTGGTTCATCGACGAGGGAAAATCGGCAATTTTGTCGAGCTGAAGCAAACGGAAGTTGGAGAAGGCTCAAAAGTCAATCATCTCAGTTACCTTGGAGACACCTGGATTGGTCGAAATGTCAATGTTGGTGCTGGTACCATTACCTGTAATTACGACGGGTATCGCAAGGAACGAACGATTATCGAGGACGATGTCTTTATCGGCAGTGATGTGCAGCTCATTGCGCCGGTGACAATTGGGCAAGGGGCGTTAATAGCAGCCGGCACAACGGTCACGGAAAATGTGCCGGGTGATGCCCTCGGAATTTCTCGCGCCCCACAAACCAACAAAGAAGGAGCTGCCGCTCGCCGCCGGGCCATGTTAGATCCTTCAGCGTTGCCTACCAATGGCAAGAGCTGCGAGGCTGAAGCCAGGCCTTCAGCCACCTCGGTTCTACAAGAGCAACAAAAAACAACCTAGGTGTTTTCTACTCCCTTTTGTGAGTCCTGGGTTGGGTGTGACAAATCTCAAGTTTCTCAACAACCAACCGAAATATAATGTATCTTCATAGAATCGATGATAAACAAAGGGTGTTCTAGCTCATGTGTGGGATAATCGGTTATATCGGGCGGGAATCTGCCGCCCCTATTTTACTGGCAGGATTACAGCGACTTGAATACCGTGGCTATGATTCTGCTGGGATTGCGGTTCAACATCATGGCGATCTTGAAATCCGCCGGAGTGTTGGGAAGCTTACAAATTTAGAGGCTGTGTTAAATAACGGGCTGGTTGCTGGGAAAATCGGTATTGGGCATACGCGTTGGGCGACTCATGGGCGACCTTCTGAGCAAAATGCACATCCACATCGGTCGGGCGATGTTGTGCTGGTTCATAATGGCATTATCGAAAATTTCTTGACCTTGCGCCATCGGATGGAATCGGAGGGATATCGATTTGAATCAGAAACTGACACGGAAGTGATTGCCCATTTGCTGTCGGCAGCACTGAAAAAAGGGAGTCGTTTAGATGAAGCGGTTCGTCAGATTGCACATGAATTACACGGGAGTTATGCCATTGCCGTGATGTCATTAGCTGAGCCCGGACGGATTATTGTGAGTCGCTCCGGATGTCCTCTCGTTATAGGATTGAATGGAACGGGGGCATTCTTAGCCTCTGATGTGACCCCGCTTCTTTCGCACACCCGAGAGGTGGTGTTTCTTGAAGATGGCGAAGTTGGAATATTACAGGAGTCGGAGATCAGTATTATTGATCAGAAGGGGCAACCAAAATCTTTTCAACCAGAAACCATTCACTGGGATGCGGAAGCGGCCGAAAAAGGCGGGTATCCCGATTTTATGATCAAAGAAATACATGAACAACCACAAGTGATTATGGATACGCTTCGTGGCCGATTTAATTATGAATCGGGGGAGGCAGACCTTCCTGATTTGGCGATGAGCAACGAGGACCTTTTGAATGCGAGACGATTTTGGATTGTGGCCTGTGGGACCTCATGGCATTCTGGCCTAGTGGGAAAGTACCTGTTTGAGGAAATGGTTCGTCGCCCGATTCAAGTGGATATCGGATCAGAATTTCGGTATCGAGAGCCAATGATCCAGCCGAATGATTTGTTTATTGCGATTTCGCAATCAGGTGAAACCGCAGATACGTTGGCCGCAGCGAGAGAAGCCAAACGGCGCGGTGCACGAGTGTTGGCTATTGTCAATGCCGTGGGGAGCACGTTAGCGCGGGAGGCTGATGGAGTCATTTATACCCGCTGTGGTCCCGAGATTAGTGTGGCGTCTACAAAGGCGTTTACCGGGCAGGTGGTCGCGTTATATTTGTTAGCACTTCATGTGGGGCGAGTTCATGAGGTCTTAAGTCCTGAAGAAGGACGATGGTGGCTGGATCATTTCCTTATGCTCCCGGGACACGTCGAACATATCTTGAAACAGGAAGATAGCATAAAAGCTGTTGCAGATGAGCATGCAGATAAACGAAACTTTTTGTATTTGGGCCGCGGCATCAATTACCCCATTGCGTTGGAGGGGGCTTTGAAATTGAAAGAAATATCCTATATTCATGCTGAAGGATATGCGGCTGGAGAAATGAAACACGGACCTATCGCGTTAATCGATAGTGAAATGCCGGTAGTTGTGCTGTCACCCAAAGACCGGTTGTATGAAAAATCTGTGAGTAATTTGATGGAAGTCCGAGCCCGGAATGCGCCTGTCATAGCTTTCGTTTCCGAGGGCGATCATGCCTTGGATCAAGTCGCCGATCATGTCTTTGCGATTCCAGAGGTACATCCTCTTTTAACGCCGATTCTTTTTACTGTCAGTTTGCAACTTCTCGCCTATCATATCGCCGTTCTACGGGGTTTGGATGTGGATCGACCTCGAAACCTCGCAAAAAGTGTCACAGTCGAGTAATTGTGGACGGTATCAGCTCAGATACTCAGCTCCCGTTTTGCGTGATGAACGCCTAGACTGATCTGCCCTGTCTTCTCAGACTGGTGGAAAACTGATGAAGAATACCATAATCGTGACAGGTGGCGTGGGTTTTATCGGGACGAATTTTGTGCGCATGGCGTTGGCTAAGACCGATGCACACATCGTCATCGTGGACAAGTTAACCTATGCGGGGCATCGAGAAAATCTTGAAGATGTGTGGCAGGACTCTCGTTTGGAGTTTTTTGAAGTGGATATTGCTGATGAGGTTGCGATTGCCAAGATCATCGAAACCTCATGCCCACGATGGATTATCAACTTTGCGGCTGAATCACATGTTGACCGTTCGATCGATGATCCCTACCCATTTATTCGTACTAATATCACAGGCACTTTCGTCCTGCTGGAAGCGGTACGGCGTTTCATGGAGCAGAGCAATGACGCTCAGCAAAACCCCATTCGGTTTCTCCATGTCTCAACAGATGAAGTGTATGGCACTTTAGGAGAGACCGGACTCTTTTCCGAGGAGACCCCCTATGCTCCTAACTCTCCGTATGCCGCGTCGAAGGCTGGTGCCGACCATCTGGTGCGGGCGTACTTTCATACCTATGGTGTTCCAACCATTATTACGAATTGTTCAAATAATTATGGGCCGTATCAATTTCCCGAAAAACTCATTCCCTTGATGGTGTTGAATGCTATGGACGGACGATCTCTTCCGATCTATGGAGCAGGACAACATATTCGTGACTGGTTATTTGTCGAAGATCATTGTGACGCATTGTTGCAGGTATTGCAGGAAGGGAGACTTGGGGCAAAATACAATATCGGTGGTCGGGCAGAACGCTCGAATTTAGAGGTTGTGGAAACAATCTGCGACATTCTCGACGAATTGATGCCTTGTGCCTCTCAATTGGCATTTGCTGATGGCAAAGTCCGGAATTACCGGGATCTGAAAACGTTTGTCTCCGATCGGCCTGGGCATGATCTGCGTTATGGGATCGATCCAACCAAAATTGAATCAGAATTAGGCTGGAAGCCTCATCATTCGTTTGAAGAGGGTTTGCGGCGAACGATTAGGTGGTACATCGAAAATCGGCAATGGTGTGAAGTTGTCACCGAACAGTCGTATCAAAGGGAACGACTTGGATTGGGCAAATGTAAGGTGCTGTAGCAGGTGTGGACAAGGTGATTGGGACAAGTGTTCTTTTGTGAATGGAGCTAGTCATTCGTGGCAGGTTTGAAAGGCATAATTTTGGCAGGTGGGACGGGCACACGACTTTATCCCCTCACGCATGCTGTGAGCAAACAACTCATGCCGGTCTTTGACAAGCCGATGATTTATTATCCCCTGTCAACGCTCATGTTGGCCGGGATTAGAGATATCCTTGTGATTACAACTCCCCATGAACAGGAGGGATTTGTTCGGTTATTAGGCGATGGAAGCCATCTGGGTTTGAAGATCCGCTATGAAGTACAACCTCGACCCGAGGGGATTGCTCAGGCCTTTGTGATTGGACAGGAGTTTATTGGAGGCGATCGGGTTGCTCTTATTCTTGGAGACAATATCTTTTATGGACATGGTCTCTCGGGGTATTTGCAGCAAGCCGTGACACAGGTGACTGGCGCCCAAGTATTCGCCTATCAAGTCCGTGATCCTGAGCGCTACGGTGTTGTGAGCTTTGATGACAATGGTCGGGCAATAAGTCTCGAAGAGAAACCACCTCACCCTAAATCAGTCTTTGCTGTGACCGGGCTCTATTTTTATGACAATCACGTGGTTTCGGTGGCCCAATCCCTTCGACCATCGGCGAGGGGTGAGCTAGAAATTACGGATCTGAATCGTGCCTATTTAGAAACTCAGGCACTTCAGGTTCGAGTCTTGGGGCGGGGCATTGCTTGGTTGGACACGGGGACACATGAATCACTCATGCAGGCCTCGCAGTATATCCAGGTACTACAAGAGCGGCAGGGGTTAATGGTGGCCTGTCCTGAAGAAATAGCGTATACCAAGGGATATATTCAAGCTGGAGATGTTCTGCGATTAGCAACGGGGATGAAAGACAATAGCTATGGTCAATATCTGTTGAATTTGGTGAACCAGCATGTGCAGTAGAACCTCATGAATTTTTCTAGGACAAAGCTTCCCGGAGTCGTTGTGATTGAACCAGATGTGTATCGTGACGAACGGGGGTGGTTTTTAGAAACGTACCATCTCGACAAGTATCGCGAAGGAGGAATTTTGCTTCCTTTTGTGCAAGATAATTGTTCGCAATCAGTACAAGGGACGCTGCGGGGATTGCACGCTCAAGTGTCTCGATCCCAAGGCAAGTTGGTGAGAGTGACGAAAGGGGCTATCTTTGATGTTGCAGTGGATATTCGTCGTGGGTCTCCAACATTTGCTCGGTGTGAATGTGTGCAGCTCACGGCGGAAAATTTTAGACAAATCTATATCCCTCCTGGGTTTGCCCATGGGTTCTGCGTTATTTCTGAAACAGCAGAAATCGAGTACAAATGTACTGACGTGTATATGCCTGGCGATGAAATTACTGTCGCCTGGAAGGATAAACAGATTGACATTCCATGGCCTGTGGCATCCCCGATACTTTCTCCTAAAGATGCTGCGGGGCAACCCTTGGAAGCCTTATGGGATTCACTTCCCGACTATCAGATATGACCTTCCGTAAGCTGTTGATCATAGGTGCGCATGGGCAACTTGGAAATGCACTGCAGGCGCAGTTTGTTGATCAAGAGGTCATTGCCTGGGATATTCCTGACTTAGATATTTCTCACCGTGAAGAGGTAAGAAAAGCCGTCACTGCTGTGCGACCGGATATGGTGATAAATGCAGCGGCTTTCACTCAAGTTGACCTGGCAGAAACTGAACAAGCCACTGCCTTTCGTGTGAATGCTTTGGGCTCACGAAACGTGGCCCTTGCAACGGCCGAACTTAATATTCCTCTAGTACATTTCTCGACTGATTACGTGTTCGATGGGTACAAGAATAGCCCTTATCACGAGTTTGATCGTCCCAATCCACTTTCTGTGTACGGCCAGAGTAAATTGGCCGGTGAAGAATTAGTGCAGAAAACCAATTGCCGGCATTTTGTGATCCGTACGGCTTGGCTCTATCACACTGTAGGAAAGAATTTTCCGATAACCATCTGTAGTCGGGCAGATCAACAAGAGGTGCGAGTGGTGAGTGATCAGTTTGGTTCTCCAACGTATGCTCCCCACCTTGTGGCGGCGCTGCCTCGGCTAGTTGAAACTGAGGCGTATGGGCTATATCACGTGGCAGGAGCTGGCGAGGCAAGTTGGTACGAGTTCACGAAAGTGTTGTATCAGGCTCGAGGAATTCAGACGACCGTAGTCCCTATCAAGACGGTGGAATATCCACTTCCGGCTGTTCGGCCCTCTTACTCTGTGTTGACTTCTTTACAAGATCCCATGCTGACGTTGCCGTCATGGCAAGAGGGTGTTCGCGATTTTTCGAGACAGTGGAACGGTTCCATCGAAATTCCGAAAGCATAAGGTGAACGCAAAAACTTGCTGAAGAATACGAGGGACAAAAAGCCCTTGTTGGTCCCCATGTTGTATGCCCCTCATTATTCGCGACCTCTGACGGATCTGAGATTACCACAGGTGGATTGTATCGTTTTCACAGAGAGATACGTAGTGAAGATATGAGCTATGTGGAAGCGATCGTTTTAGCCGTTATTCAAGGTCTTACGGAATTTCTTCCCGTTTCGTCTTCTGGGCACTTAGTTTTAGTGCAGCATTGGTTTGGACAATTTGGCGAGAAGCATTTGCTCTTTGATGTCATGTTGCACATGGCGACGGTGACTGCGATCCTCCTGTATTTTTGGAAAGATCTTGTAACGCTTGGTAAGGGATATGTGGGGTTGCCGACTGAAGCCGGGAGTATTTTTCAAGGTTGTGAGCGTCAAATCATTCACTTCGTGGTATTAGCTTCTATCCCGACAGCAATCATTGGCTTAGGTGTGGAATCGATAGGGTTCTCACTATTGGCTAATCCTTTCTTGGTGGCTACGATGTTTCTGGTGACAGGTGTCATCTTATGGGTATCGCGTGGCGAGGCGTCCGGCCGGACGGCGAAAGACATGGGGCCTTGGGATGCCTTAATTATTGGGATGATTCAGGGAGCTGCTGTGTTTCCTGGTATATCTCGATCAGGTTCGACGATTGCTGGAGGAATCTTCTTGCGGCTAGATCGAGAATTGGCGGCCCGATTTTCATTGCTGATTTCTATTCCGGCGATTGTGGGAGCGACGTGTTTGGAATTGGTGAAAGTTCTGGGACAGCCACCAGAATCATTGGGTACCTATCTGGCGGGAATGGCGGTGGCTGCCGTGGTAGGCTACTGGTCTATTGGCGTGATTTTACGTTTGGTCCGTCATAATCATTTTTACTTGTTCTCCTACTACCTGTGGCCGTTAGGTATTGGACTCCTTCTGTGGGGGGTGTTGAGACCTTAGCACACGCATGCTTAATGCGAGAAGCATCTCGGTCTTTTCATCCGAGGTGTCTCGTGTCTTTTTTCGTCCGTCGAGCGATTCCACTATCAATGGCAGCTTGAGCTACGGCCTTAGCGACTTTTGGAACAATCATTTTGTCGAAGACACTCGGAAGAATATATTCCTCGCTGAGGGCGGCTTCGGGAACCATCTTGGATAATGCCGTGGCTGCTGCGAGTAGCATTGATTCATTAATGCATTTTGCCTGGATATCTAATGCTCCGCGAAAGATACCAGGGAATGAGAGAAGATTGTTGCATTGATTGGGATAATCTGAGCGGCCACTCGCATAGATGCGGCAATAGGGTATGGCCATGTCCGGAGAGATTTCTGGATCTGGATTTGCGAGTGCTAACACGATCGGATCTTTTGCCATGAGGGCGAGGTCTGCTTGTTTCAGGATATTTGCCGTGGAAAGACCAATGACAACATGGGCATCTCTCAAAGCATCCTGCATGGTCCCCGTTGCGGAGTCGTAGCGGACTACTGGACGTAGGTTATGACGATGAGGTAGGAGTTCTTCGACCGGCTGGTTGAGGACCCAACCTTGTTTATCGCAACCTCTAAGTTTTGTAACGCCGGCACCCAGTAATAACTCGCAGCAGGCAATGCCAGCGGCACCCAGTCCAATAACAACGACGGTGACCTCATTGATCGGCCGCTCGATGACTTTGAGCGCGTTGAGGAGTGCAGCAAGAATGACGACAGCGGTACCGTGTTGGTCATCGTGCATCACTGGGATATCGAGTTCCTCTTGTAGTCGGCGTTCAATTTCAAAACATCGTGGTGCACTGATATCTTCGAGATTAATGCCTCCAAATGTTGGGGCCATAGCGAGGATCGTCTGAATGATTTTCTCAGAGTCCTGTGTGTTCAGGCATAGTGGCCAGGCATCGATTCCAGCAAATTGGTGAAAAAGCATCGCTTTACCTTCCATAACAGGTAGCGCGGCTAACGGGCCAAGATCACCTAACCCTAAGATGGCCGAACCGTCTGTAATCACTGCAATGCTGTTACTTTTACTCGTGAAGGTATAGGCTTGTTTGGGATCTTTTGCGATAGACTTGACCACGCGTCCAACGCCAGGGGTATAGACCATTGACAAGATGTTTCGTGTTTTAATAGGGAGTTTACTTTCGACACGAATTTTACCTCCCAGGTGCATCAAGAATATTCGATCGGAAGAGGCAATGACTTTGATATCTGGAAGACTGTTGAGTCGGTTGAGGACGCGCTCTCCATGTTCTTCACTTCGGACGTCTACCGTGATGTCCCTGATGACCTTCGTGCGCGTGGCCGACACAATATCGACGGCACCCAGACTCGCGCCTTCTTCGGCCATTGCGTTGGCCAATTGTGCAAAGACGCCAGTACGTTGAGTGAGTTCTAATCGGACTGCCATCCGGTAATTAGAATAAGGGCCGATATCTTGATCCGTCGAATGACTATGGCGACTGCGTTTAAAAAAATTCCACACTCGTGAACCTCATGACGTTTCCGATTACCTCTTTTTCTATTGTATCGGAAAAATGCGGTAAGTGGATAAACCTGTAGTATGGTGTAGCTGGTCACTATGTCGGATTCGGAGCAACAAGGTGAGCAGGCGGTGGATTCGAAGAGCGGGCATCGGGGTCGAATCCTATTTTCCCCGTTTATCACCCTGGTGTGTTTGTTGTTGTGCCTATCGGGGATAGTCGTGCTTCTGTGGAATGCTTTATCTGGCGAGGCGTTGAGAGAATCGAGTACGGCCAGTCGCGATCTGGAGCGGTTGTCGGATCGTTTGTTGAGTATCGAGGCAAGGTTCTCTGAGCTTTCAGTTCTTGAGCAATGGGTGTTCTCTTTATGGGGGGAAGCTGGTGACAACCATGAACAGCTTCGGAGTTGGTATCAGGAGATGCTCGAACCCGAACGGGATCCACTCGATCAACTGTATTTTGGAATCTTGCTCGGGGAAAATGGTTTCAAGGAAGATTTAGGAATGTTGACGAAACAGTGGAATGCAAACGGCCAGCCTGATCTGGTACTTCGACAGCTCATCGATGTTGTGTATTTTGAAAAACCGTTGCGTCGTCAAGATTATGATGTATTACAAGCGAGATTAGCCGAGGAAGTACCTGCCAGCTGGTTTTATTTTCAGCTTGCGAAACGATTGGCGAGGCAGTCAGACGACATAGCCTTAGAAGAGCAGTTTTCTCAACAGTTTCGACAATTGACTGATCCTTATGTGGATAAGGCGCGAGCTCTTATTTTCTTTGAGATGACTATTGTAGGAGTCGGTGTCTTATGTCTTCTCAGTTTAAGGAGAGGTCGAGGTGTCACATCGAATGTGGTAAGTGTCAGCAAGGAGTCAGCAAGAACCTCTCTGTGGTCCTTTCATGAAGGAATAGCCATTTTAGTTCGGGGAGGTGCTCTTTCAATCGTGATCATTGTTTTCATGGGATTGCTGCCCCATGGAGTTGAATGGTTGCGTGACTACGGATCGCTTGTTTTGTATCTTCCTACTGTTGTGTTGATGGCTTACTTTCTACGTCGCTACAAAGGCCAAACGTTGGTTGAAGGACTTGGTTGTCAGCTTTCCATCACACAGATTCGATCATTTCTTCAAATATTGGCTGTCGTGCTGGCATTAGGTCTTATTGGAGACTGGCTCATTATGTTTGGAGGTAGGGCAGTTGAAGGCTCTGTCCATTGGACCGAATGGTTTATTCCACAATTGATCTGGGGAAACCAGGTCGAGTTACTAAAAACAACAATCGAATTTATCGTGATTGCCCCAATTTTTGAAGAAATCATTTTTCGTGGGATCCTGTTTCCTACATTGAGGGCGAGATTTAATCTGCCTACGTCCATCATTGGAAGTGCGCTCGTCTTTGCTGTCGCGCATGGTTACGGAATAATCGCATTTTTGTCGGTATTTTGGAGTGGACTGCTGTGGGCATGGATGTACGCACGCACTGGTAACATCATTCCCAGCATCGCTGCGCATGCGGTCAACAATGGGTTAGTCGTGTATTCTGTAGTGGTAATATTCAGGTGACGCAGAGAAATTTGGTACCGACTGTTTGGAATATTTGTTCATTCCTGAGTATGTGATGGTGAAGCATACGTTTCGATCACATCCAGCGCATGATACAAATCAGGGTAACGGAATGTGTAAGAGAGCATAGAGTGCAGTTTGTGAATCGAGACTTGTTTCCCGGACTTTTCAGAAACAGCTGGGGGAGGTATTGGGACCTGCCATTTCGAACATGCGACTGAGCAAATCTCTTCCCATGTACGAGGCACTCCATCGCTTGCCAGGTACGTGCTGCCATTCGGTGCTTGTTCGAGCGCCTGAAGACAAAGAGCTGCAGCATCTTCAACATGAATGAGATTCACCCATTGACGCGAATTTTGGATCTTGCCTTTTCTAATCCAATCTAAGACATGGCGCCCCGGACCATAAATGCCAGCCAGCCGGATGATGATTGCCCCATAAGTGGTCCTTAGATATTCCTCAGCCCGAACTCGAGGTGCATCAGGGTCCAAGCATGAGTCTTCAGTGATAGGGTGGCCATCAGATACATAAGCGGATGTACTTCCCGTGACCAAAAGGCGATAGCCGTGAGTTGCGCGTGCCGCAAGAAAATTTGTAACAAGATCGAATGGAGTAGTTGGAAAGCACCAGATTAGGTGTGCAGGGTCGGGAATATTTTTCCAAGTTTCTGGCAACGTGAGGTCAAATTGTACACGAGCAGAAGCTGGAATCTGTGATAAGCGAATCTGAGGTCGACGACTTGTAGCCAAAGCATTCCATCCCATTCGGGTTGCCTGCCGAAACATTTCAATTCCGGTATAACCGGCTCCCAATATCACGAGCGGATATTGTCGCGAGAAAGGTGCAGCCATCGATGAATCAGACAAGAAGAGAGATGAGAGCAGGATCAACACCTAAAGCAGAAGCTGGTGGGATCCGTTGATTTGTTGTTCTTGAAACGCCTTATTGATCAGCGAGGTAGTATTGGGCATATCGGCAATAATTGGTGGCGGAGGTTTTGATCCACGCAATCTCCTCGTCAACAAGTTGACGCTTGACCCTCGCTGGAGACCCGATGACCAGGCTCCGGGGTGGAATTTGTGTGCGTTCTGTTACTAAGCTTCCGGCACCAATAATACAATCCTCTTCGATAACGGCACCGTCCATAATAGTGGTTCCCATACCAACAAGAACGCGATCGCGAATGGTACAGCCATGCAAAATTACGCGATGTCCTACCGTAATATCATCCCCCAGGGTTAATGGGTACGTGTCGTGTGTGACATGCAGCAAAGAAAGATCCTGAATGTTGGTCCGATGACCGATGCGAATAAAGTGGACATCGCCACGGACAACAGCATGAAACCAGACGCTCGAATCTGAGCCGATGACGACGTCTCCAATCACAACAGACGTATCCTCAATGAAAGCATTAGCGGCTACGATCGGGGCAACTCCACGATAGGGTTTTAGCATCAGGGTATTCTTTTGCCGGAACGAGAAGAACGCATGACTAGCCTGCCAGTTATGGATATATCACCATGGCATACATCATAAATATTGTGAGTAGTGTGAGGACGGTCAAATAAATTGTGACGCTTTGATCTGTTTTCCAATCGGACTGCCAGTGTTCTGGAAAAAGCATCTGGTCATGAGTTTGCCATCCAGGTTGATAGAGCCCGAGCGATTGTTCCAATGTAATAAGTTGCTGTTTAGCCATCTGATGTCGATTGGCATGTTGAACGATTAAATGCGCGCAAAGACCAGTAAATACGGCTACCGCGAACACAGCTAACCATCGGATCGATGTGCTGGTGCTCGGCGATGGGGAGACGACGAACAGGAGAATGAGCAACAGGACCAAAAAACCACTGGCCCATACCGTCAGTCGCATCATCTGTTCCCGTCGGTCAAACACTTCCCTCTTAAAGATGGGATACAACCGCTGTAGAGTTTCGACCTGTTCGTTTGTCAGTGTTCTGGTCGTCTTTGCAGGTTGTGGCATTCCGTCTGCCTTGGAAACGGTTATTGTTCAGTGAGATGGGCTGTCATCCATTGGGCTAAATGATTCGTCATGAGTCGAAAGTCCTCAGGTCGTCCAAATTGATGGTCCGCGCCGCTGATGAGTTGCAACTGTTTCTGGCTCGTAAGGGTTTCGAGCAGACGATCGATTTGGGATGGGGGGATAAGTTCGTCCTTCTCGCCGTGAACCACTAACGTTGGTGCGCGGATTTTCTGGATAGTAGTGTAGACATTGTACCTCAGACATTCTTCATAGAATGTGTAAGGCAAGAAGATGTGTTGGTCCTCGTTTCTGATATCGGGAATATAGTTCGTGGACTGCCAGTGGGCCATGGCGTCACTGCCAAATTCTTGTCGGAGGACTTCCGGAAAATCCACGACTGGGCATTTCAGGCCTAATGCGAACAGATTCGTTTGATTGGGAGCAGACAGCATAGCTAGCAATCCTCCAAAACTGGAGCCAATCAGTCCCAATCGGGTTAGGCCGTGCTGCTGGATGGCATGAAATGCTGCCTCTAGTTGCTCTTCGCAGCGGCGGAGACTTATTTGAGAAAAGAGTTCTTGGGTTTCTCCCATCCCATACCAATCAAAGCGAAGGGTTGCGATTCCCTGACGCACAAGAAGTTCAGTCAAGCGCCGATTGGTGCGGCTGTTCTTGTCTGACAGAAATCCATGGCACAGAATGACGCCGAAGGTTGTTGGGTAGCTTGGTTTGGCCAGAAGACCCGAAGTTGAGAAGCCTGAAGAACTTACAAAATCTAGCGCTTTCTCAAGAACATGTTTTTTTTCATGTAAGGAGGGTGTATCCATAGTGGTTAGGCCGGGAGGAAATAAAAATGATCGGTTGGTCCATGCCCTTGTCCAAGAGAAAAGCCATGACGAATAGCCTCAGTCGTATATTTCTTGGCTGCGTCGACTGCTTGGGCTACTGCGTTCCCTTTTGCGAGTTGGGCTGCGATAGCCGACGCCATTGTGCATCCAGTACCATGGGTGTTGGCCGTATCAATAAAATCGCTCTTGAACATCCGGAAAAATCGACCGTCATAGAGAAGGTCCGTTCCGGGTTGTTCTGATAGATGCCCGCCCTTAATCAATACGTTGCGACAGCCCAAGTCAGAAATGATTTTCGCAGCTGATCGAGCATCGGCAATGGTGGAAATTTTTTGGTTTGATAAGACTTCTGCCTCATAGATGTTCGGAGTCAACAATGAAGCTAACGGACAAAGCTCCGACTTAAGAGATGAAATGGCATCGTCTTGTAGGAGGCGATGGCCACCCTTGGCTATCATGACAGGGTCTAACACAAAGTGGTCGAGGTGGCGGTCCGAGAGTTTGCGGCTCACTGCCATAATAATGTCTTGTGTAGCCAACATACCCGTCTTGATTGTCTTCACTGGAATATCTGAAAAAATTGCATCGAGTTGGGCTTCAATAATGTCTGTTGGTAGGTGAAAGACAGAAGTGACTCCCATAGTGTTTTGTGCCGTGACGGAGGTGATGACTGACATGCCAAACACACCATTAGCTGAGAGCGACTTGAGATCGGCCTGAATACCGGCTCCCCCACTAGGATCGGAGCCAGCTATTGTGAGGACAGGTTGTTTCATAGAGTTGGAAAGGCGAGCAGAAAGAAACTGCAGAGAGTGTAACACGGTAAATTGAAGGTATCAAAAGCCAGATGAGCTTTCTTCAGCACCATGGACAAGCTGGGTCCGACCTTGCGTAATCCTCTTATGAAGTACTAAGGAGGGTACCTCTTGACATTATCTTCCAGATCTTACATTGTGGGTGTGGTATTAGGTGCGTGCTCTCCAAGGGCAGAAAGGATCTCTTTTTAGCCTACTTGTAGTTTTCATGGATTCACACAATCCCGCAAGAACACAGTCCCATCAGCAGCAAGAAGTTCTCCGAAAACACATTGGAGATCTCCATCTTTCCTTGCACTACGCGAAGGAGCCAACGAGTGGGCCGCATTTCGGAGATGTGCACCGCCTGCGAGAGCTCATAGACCAAACCTTGGTTGGTGTTTATCGCAGCACCATGGATGGAAAATTGGTGTTAGCGAATGCTGCGCTGGCGAGAATTTTTGGCTATGACTCCCCTGATGACTTCATGGCAGCTGTGCAGGACATTGCGACTCAATTGTATGTTGATCCTGATAGACGCCAAGTATGGCGAGAGCTCTTTCATGATCAAGACGTCGTAGAGACATTTTTGTGGCAAGGCTATGGGCCTGGCAATAGACTGCTTTGGATTGAAGATCGCGCTCGAGTCATTCGTGATCGTGAGGGCCAGATTGTGGGATACGAAGGCGTGGTGTTAGATGTCACGCATCGATCCACTCTTGGGACGTCGCCAGAGCTACAGGAGAATTCCCCCGATGGAATTCCTGCGACACGGATACAAGATCTTCGACAACAACTGACTGGGGCGCAGCAGGAGATTGCTGAGCTGCACAAGCAACTGGATCGATACCATGTTGCGACGAAATGCTCTCAAGAAGGGTTATGGGAAGGGACGCCATTGCCGAAACAGCCTTGGGATTCCCCGGAGACTCCAGCCTGGTATTCGCCGCAATTCACGGCGCTCTTAGGTTTTGAAGCCCATGAGTTTCCTCCCGTCTTGGGATCTTGGGCATCTTGTCTCCACCCTGATGACCGTGACCGCGTCTTTCATGCCTTACGAGAACATATTGAACATCGTGTCCCCTACGAAGTGGAGTCACGGCTTGCCACCAAACAAGGTGAATACCGGTGGTTCAAGGGGAAAGGCCAAGGGATTTTTGATGAACATGGGGTCTGTATTCGAGGGGCTGGAACGATACGAGATATTACCGCCGAAAAAGAAGTAGAGGAAGCGATCAAGAAACAGCATGCGTTGTTGAAGGCAGTGATTGAGGGCACGAGCGACATTATTTTCGTGAAGGATCATGAAAGTCGGTATTTGCTCATTAATTCTGCTGGTGCGGGCCTGCTCAAGCATTCGGTTGAGGCGGTGATTGGGAAGACAGACCGGGAATTAGAGCTCCACGGGGCCGATTCTCTTTTTACAAAGTATGATGATGAAGTTATGCACCAGAAGCTCCCCCAAACTTTTGAAACGGATGTCGAGGATGCGGGAGCCGTCTCTCGAACATTTTTAGTGACGAAGGAGACGTTCAAAACTACAGGAGAAGGGCTTGAGGGTCTCTTGTGTATTGCGCGTGATATCACGTTCCGCAAAGCCGCTGAATTGACAATCCAAGAACGGGAAAAACGCTATCGCGCGTTGA
Source organism: Nitrospirales bacterium (assembly GCA_965223765.1). Taxonomy (GTDB): domain Bacteria; phylum Nitrospirota; class Nitrospiria; order Nitrospirales; family UBA8639; genus Nitrospira_E. Next base: position 3,566,298 of record OZ245016.1, on the reverse strand, counting down.
TGGATAACGCCTATGATTTGATCGCAGAAGTGGATGGAACCGCGTCGTTCTTGTACGCCAGTCCAAACTTTCAAGAGGTCTTGGGCTATTCTCCGCAATCGCTACTGGGTTCGAGCATTTTTGCCTTTGTTCATCCTGAAGACCGTGAGGAGGTTATCGCAGAATTCACAAGAGGAATAGAATCGATCGGGGCAGGGTGTTCAATTTATCGGTATCGGCATCAGAATGGGGAGTATAAGTGGCTGGAAAGTACGGGGCGAGTGTTTCGTACAGCTTTGGGCGACGTTCGAGGAGTGGTCGTCTCCCGTGATATTACCGAGCGAAAGAAGGCCGAGGTGGCGTTGCAGGAAATGAACATTGCGCTGACCCACGCGACTCCTGGAATTTCGCTTTTGAATAAGACAGGGAGTTACCTTCAGGTTAATGAGGCCTATGCAAGATTCCTTGGGTATTCTTCCGAAGACCTTCTTGGAGAATCATGGAAAATCACGGTGCACCCTGAAGACCATGGGATTGCCTTTGCCGCGTTTGATGTGATGGAGAAGACGGGTGTGGGGGAGTTTGAAGCGAGGGCCATCCGAAAAGATGGGTCAAATTTTTATCAACAAGTTGTGATGGTGAAAGGAATCCATAAATCTAAGAATCATGGAGACTACCATTGCTTTATGCGGGATGTGACCGAGCGCAAACAGATGGAACTAGCCTTGCGAGAAAGTGATCAGAAGCTCCAACATGTTCAGAAAATGGAAGCTATTGGGACGTTAGCAGGGGGGATCGCTCATGATTTTAACAATATCTTGGGAGCGATCTTAGGATATTCCGAGTTGGCATTAGCCCAGGCTCCCAAAGAAACTCGGCTAGTATCGTATCTGCAAGAAATCTTAACGGCAGGGAATCGGGCCAAGGACCTTGTTAAACAAATTTTGGCGTTTAGCCGCCGCTCCGATCAAGAACGGGAGGCGGTCGACTTAGCCGCAATCGTGCAAGAGGCGTTGAGTATGGTTCGGGCGACCATACCCACGACGATTCAGATACAGTCGAGCTGTGCTGTCGACTCTGCAATCATTTTTGCCGATTCCATTCAAATTCATCAAGTCATCATGAATTTATGTGCTAATGCAGAACATGCTATGCGAAGTCAGGGGGGAACTCTCACTTTGGCGATTGCGCCTAGAGAAATTTCTGAACGATCACATCAAGAGTTTCCTGAGCTTAAACCTGGGTCCTATCTGCAGTTAACAGTACAGGATTCAGGGCAAGGGATGACCCCTCAAGTTTTGGAACGAGTTTTTGAACCGTTCTTTACAACAAAAACATTAGAGGGTACAGGAATGGGACTCGCAGTGGTCCATGGGATTGTCGTCAGTCATGGAGGCCATATTATGGCGTCGAGCGCCTTGGGGAGAGGTACGACATTTACCATTCTTCTTCCCCGACTCGATGTGGTGCTTCCAGCTCAAAGAGCTAGTACAACGGAATGGCCTTCTGGAAATGGGCGGGTCTTATTTGTTGATGACGAAGATGTGTTAGCTCGATGGGGAGAACAAATCTTAACGCATTTAGGATACACGGTTGTGGCAAAGACGAATCCTCATGAAGCCATTGAGCTGTTTCGTCAGGAAGCTAATCAATTCGATGTTGTGATCACTGATCAATCCATGCCTGACATGAGTGGAGAAGCTTTTGCCCGAACCTTGCAAGCCATTTGCAAGGATATTCCCATTATATTGTGTACGGGATTTAGTCACACGATGTCGGCCGAAAGGGCTGGGCAACTGGGGCTTCAAGGATTTTTGATGAAACCGGTGAATGGGGCCGTGCTTGCGAAAACCTTAAGGAATGTACTGGAGAACAGCACCGGTAGGCCACAGAACAGACAGGACAATCGGGACGGCTAGATAATTTCTAAGGTATTGGAACATGCAAGTCAAATTTCATCACCCAATCGATTGCGCTGCATAGCTCTGAGAAGTCTAATGGTTTTTCGAAGACACGGTAGACGCCGTTTTTGTAGGCGCGGAGTCGTACGGGATGTGATGGATCAGCTGTTATGAGAAAGATAGGAAGAAGTTCATGGGGAAATTCTTGTTTCACCTGTTCAATGAAGGTCAGCCCATCCATGCCTGGCATGTTGTAGTCAGTAATAATCATGGATACAAGTTCCGTTCGTAACACTTCAAGTGCCGTGATTCCATCCACCGCCTCGAGACAGACATAACTTCTTCGACCCAAAAACTCTTTTAGGCAGGCGCGATGCAGGTCGTCATCGTCGACCAGTAAAATACGTTCTTGCCCGACAATCGTCACCGGTTCCGTAGGTTTTGAATACTGGGTTAGGCCAAATAGGTCCATAGCTGACAGAACTTGTGCTAATGTTGGTGGCGGAGGGACCATTGGGAAGGTGGCTTATTAGAGAACCAGATTTCGGGTGCGGTCGAAATTCTGGTTTCTATGAGACCAGTCCCTCCGCCGTAGGCTATCTCTCTCGTTAAGGAAGAATAAGACGATTCCTTTTTATAGCAGTATCACAGTTTCTGTAAATTTAAAGAAATGCAAGCCACATTCCTCAAGAGCATTCCTTCGAAATTCTAGAGAAAACAATAAGTTGAGAAATCTTGCAGTGAAAATTTCTGATTCTCCTGGAGGGGAAACCCTACATATTGATCAGAAAGGCCTTCAGCGATTGTAGGGGTCGATCGAAGTGTGGACCAGATTGTTCCTTTTATTCTACCTCAACTCTGAGTAACGTGGAATTTTCATTTTACAGGTGGTTGAGCCTGATGAAATACGATATCCTGATCGGATAGACATAGGGACTGTTGAATAATGACGATATCGAAGACCCTATTTGACCATGAAACTGCTGCCCTCCAGGGCCTCGGGTCAGTTCAAAAAAGTTCGTCCAGCAAGGCCACAGCCCTTATGACGCGCGGAGCGTACGGGTAGTACGTGAGCCCGGCAAAAGGGCGAGAACGCGGCTGGCGGCTTTTTTCAACGGACTCACATAATTTTGACCAACACCAGGTCACACCATGACGAATCTCAATAACCCTGAAGGTCCATCGCCGGCGCTGTTTTTTCAGACGGCCACCGCCCATCTGAGGACTGCTGCTTTGAAGACAGCGATTGAGTTAGATCTGTTTAGTGGCATCGCCGAAGGAAGTACGACATCCGACGCCTTAGCCTCGCGATGTCATGTCTCCCCACGTGGTATACGAATGTTGCTGGATTATCTGACCGTCAATGGGTTTTTGATCAAACAGCATTCGCACTATCGACTGACACCAGATTCTGAAGTATTTCTCACAAAAGCCTCTCCAGCTTACCTAGGTGGCGCTCTGGCCTTCATGTTATCTTCGCCTTTGCTTGAAGGAGCGAGAACTCTCACTCATGCAGTACGCAAGGGAGGAACGGCGGTGAGTGAACAAGGGACAATGGCGCCAGAACATCCGGAGTGGGTAACCTTCGCGCAATCAATGGTGCCGTTGATGAAAGGGCCAGCAGAATGGATTGCCGCTTGGGTTTCCGCACACATCCCGGATGTTCAGAAGGTCTTGGATATTGCCGCTGGACATGGTCTATTCGGTGTCCAGATCGCGAAAAACAATCCTCAGGTCCAGATTGTGGCGCAAGATTGGCCCAACGTATTGAAAGTAGCCGAAGACACCGCCAGGGAAGCGAACGTGCAAGACCGCTTCTGCACAATACCGGGTAATGTGTTCGATGTGGATCTGGGTCAGGGGTATGATGTCGTACTTCTCACCAATTTTCTGCATCATTTTGACATTCCAACTTGTGAACTGTTGCTCAAGAAGGTTTATGCCTCTTTGTCAGAACATGGAAAAGTTGTCACGTTGGAATACGTTCCTAATGAGGATCGTATTTCGCCACCGGAAATGGCCCAATTTTGTTTGATTATGCTTGCGACGACTCCGTCGGGAGATGCCTATACGTTCCGGGAGTATGATCAGATGTTTCGCAACGCGGGATTCGGCGTGAGCCAGATGCACGAGATTCCGGCTTCCAACCAACGGGCCATTATCACACGGAAATAAAGGAGGGACGATGGCGGTGCAAGTCTTTGGAGTCAATCATGTAGTGATCGAAGTCGATAGTGCAGAGAAAGCCGTGGAATTTTACGCCGATGTGTTCAACCTGAAGATGCTACGTGGTGGCGAAGGGGCTGCGTGGTGTCAGCTAGGCGAGCATCAATTTTTGGCGATTTTTGAGGTGGAGGAGCTGCAGCCTGACCGTATGAAGCATTTTGGGATCATGGTTCGGGATGAAGAACAAATCAATGATGTTCGAGAAAAGATCACGAAGAAGTATGGTCTAGAGGTTCATCCGGACTTTCGTTGCGACTTTCGAGATCCATGGGGCAATCGCATTCAAGTTGGCGATCTTCACGATGAATCGCTGATCTGGCTCATGCCCTATCGAGAGATACAAGACATCGGAATTGCCTTTTCCAAAAAATGAGAACAGAGCAAGCTGGAGGTAGGTACGATGACGAGCCAATTGCGAAAAGTGAAAACGATTATTGAGCCGATCTCCGTAATGGAAGGTGCGGGCGTACGGCTTAAACGGACTCTAGGTGGCGAGAAAGTAAGCTATCTTGACCCATTCTTACTTTTTGATCACTTTGGATCTGCTAATGCTGAGGACTATCAGGCGGGATTTCCCATGCATCCTCACCGAGGGATTGAAACCGTCACGTATATGCTGAAAGGGGAAGTCCATCACCGTGATACGCTGGGGAACGCCGGAACCATCGGAGCTGGGGATGTCCAGTGGATGACGGCTGGCGGAGGCATCCTTCATGAAGAAATGCCCCAAGTTCGTCCTGAAGGCAATGCGGGTTTCCAACTTTGGGTGAATCTTCCAGCTCGACTCAAGATGACCCAGCCACGATATCAGGATATTCGATCTCAAGAAATTCCCGAAGTTACGGCAGATGGTGGAGCGACGATCCGAGTGATTGCGGGGGATGTTGCTGGAAAGAAGGGGGCAGTGACGGGAATTTCTGCAGCTCCAACCTATTTAGACGTCTTTATTCCGGCACATCGTTCTTTTACCCAACCTATCACTCGAGGGCATACGGCCTTTGCATATGTGTTCGAAGGGAAGGCGGCGTTTGTCCAGGATGAGGAAGGATCATCAGAATGGATCGCTGAGCCCAAGCTAGTCGTGTGGGAAGATGGAGAATTCGTGGAAATTGTTGCCGGAGATGACTCCGTCCGTTTGCTATTGATTTCTGCAAAACCATTGGGAGAACCCATTGCTCGATACGGTCCTTTTGTCATGAATACGAAAGATGAAATTGAACAGGCCTTGCAGGATTTACGACAAGGAACGTTCATCTGGCAAGAACAGGTACCATCGTGAAGCGAGCGCAATTCCCTGAGGAACAAACCGTAGATGGTGAATATGACCGTCAAGAGGATGCGTTTCGAGGTTGGGTCACCGATGATGGTCGGTCAGGGTATCCTGCGGCTCAAGGGCGTTATCATCTATATGTCTCCTTGGCCTGTCCGTGGGCACATCGAACGATCATTGCACGAAAACTGAAACGATTGGAGAATGTCTTTGGAATGACGGTCGTCGACCCGATTCGTGATGATCGGGGTTGGGCCTTCCGAGATGGCTCAGGGCATACGACGGATTCGGTTAATGGGTTTCGGTATCTGAGAGAAGCCTACCTGGCGACCGATCCCAACTATCGATCCCGCGTGACGGTTCCCGTTCTTTGGGATTTAAAAACAAAGAAAATCATCAGCAATGCGGATGACGATATCATGCGGATGATCAACCAAGCCTTTCACCAGTTTACCGACAGTCGAATCGATCTGTATCCCAACGATCTGCGGGTGCAGATTGATGAGTTGAATGCGTTCGTGTATGAGAATGTGAATAACGGGGTGTATCGTGCGGGGTTTGCGACAACGCAAGAAGCCTATGAGCAGGCTGTGAAACAGCTGTTTGAGGCGTTAGATCAACTGGAAACTCGACTGTCGACTCAGCGATATCTGTTTGGTGCACGGATAGTCGAAACAGACTGGAAACTCTTTGTGACCCTCATTCGTTTCGATGCCGTCTATCATGGGCACTTTAAATGCAACGTTCGACGGATACGGGACTACCCCAGTCTTTTTGGTTATCTTAAAGATCTCTACCAACAAGAGGGGATTGCCGAAACAGTCAATTTTGATCATATCAAGCGGCATTACTACATCACCCACGATGATATTAACCCCACTGGCATTGTGCCTCTCGGTCCCGAACAAGACTTTCATGCACCACATGGAAGAGAAGGGCTGTAAAAAGGCCTCGTGATGGACGCGTGCAAGTGGCATCATCAAAAAGGAGATTGAATGATGAGTATCAACACCCAGGTTCAAGCCGTGATCGACGGAATTTTAACGGGAAGGATATTGGATACCTTCGATACCTACTATGCCGAGGATGTTGTAATGAGCGAAAACCGGCAAGACGAGCGAGTCGGCAAAGCGGCGAATCGTGAATACGAACTGAAGTTCTTAGCTAATGTCCACGAGTTTCACGGCGCCAAGGTGGGACGAGTGATTGTGGATGGTGACCATGCGGCTGTCGAATGGACCTTCGATATCACGTTTAAAGACGGTAACCGGGTGACCATGCAGCAAGTTGCCGTGCAGACCTGGAAGGACGGAAAAATTGTACGCGAAGATTTTTATCATGGCTGAAAGCTGAGCTCTTACTGGGGTATCTGTCCTCGAAGAGCCCCCTGAAGACTGGATTCAGTTCGGCGGTAGGCCCGCAAGGCCTGAACCCTCTAGATTTTAATTTCGACTTTCGAGATCCATGGGGCAATCCGATCCAAGTAGAGGATTTGCAGGATGAATCGCTTGTCTGGTTACTTTCCTATTGCGAAGTGTAAGACATGGGCCTTGCGTTCTAGGCGTTTGGTTGCAAGGGGAGAGGTAGCTCCAAGGGCGGTTTTGGAGGTTCCGGTTTTCGAATAAGATCAGGCCGAACCTTGAGGATCCAGCCGATTGCCTGTTCGTTGTAATTCCTGAGCTGACCGTAGATCACCCACCGCATTTCATATACCGTATCGACATAATCGTCAAAATGGTCTTGTGTGATTTCATAAGGGGCGACTTTGAGTAACGTTGGCAAGAGACAGCTTTCGCAGCCGGAGGCTTGCTCTTGGAAGGCTGGATAGACAAGGTGGGCGGCGAGGTCATTCCGATGACATAAAATGCGCGCGAGCTGGTTGTAATTCCTTTCTTTGTTCTCTTTTCCACTGATTCCTAAGATTTCTTCTCCATAAAGATACATCTTTTCCCAAGTGATGGCATGTGGAGCATGTTCAAGTAATCGGTCTAGCAATTGCGTATCGGCGCCGACCAGTTGTTCATCAAAGGCTGGCGAAACCAGATAACGCGCCATGGTCGGGCGTTCGTCTAATATTTGGGTCATCCATTCGAAGCATCGTTCTTGAGTGTTGGGATCGAGGTAATCGATGATAGATTCAATAATATTGATCTCTTCTCCGGTAATGAGTGATCGGTCACGACTGATGATATCTTTCGTTTTTCTGACCCGTATGCGGACCAACTCGATTTTCGAACCGCCGTTCAACAGATGGGTGTTATCGTATTCAGCTCGCTTCTCTTCATGACTGAGCACGTCATAGGCTTCGTTGATTCGGCACATTCGTTCTTTGGCCGTTTCTCGTTCCCATTCCGGTACGACGTCTTCATGATTCTCCTTCACAAACACCCGCCACGCCGTTTGAATCTCTTTCAAGAGCGCATCTTCCGGCACGCCCAAGACCTGATAGTAGTTCTTTCCGTCAATCATATTCTGTCGGTTCTTTTCTTCTTCTCGAGTGGCGGAATTATAGCAAAAGCCGCATGGTCTTGATGATCTTTTGGTCTCTCGACTAGTGAGAATATCTTTTGCTCAGACATTGTTTTGCAGGCCAGTTCTATCTGTTACCTCCGCCCGGAACGATAGCGCCTAGGGCTACCTGTAGCTGAGACTCTGTTCGACGATAGGCTCGCAAGGCTTGAAAATATCCGCGTTGGGTGTCCAAGATTCGTCGACGGGCTTCGATAAGAAAGATGCTGTTTAGCTGCATGGTGGAGTAAAACCGTTCGACATATGAGAGCGCTTTTTGTTGCGCGACGAGCATTTGCTCGCGGAATAGTCGTGCATGGGTTTCATGAAAGGAAAGCTCGCCCAGTAAACGCTGAATGTCTTGTTTTGCTCGCAGTTCGGTGGCTTGGAGTTGTTGTCTAGCTTCTTTGAGCTGGTATTCTGCTCGGGCGATCCCTCCTTGATTCTGATTGAAAATGGGTAGTTGAAGAACCAATACTGGTCCAACGCTCTGTTGCTTGTCGAGCTCTCTTGTATAGTTTCCACCGATTCCCACGTCGCCAAACACTCGAGCTTTCTGTAATTGTAATAATCGTTGAGTTTGCTGAATTTGCAGTCTGTTGAGTTGTAAGTCAGTTCGATGCTGCTTGGCAAATTTCCATCCTTGCGTTGGTGATAAGGTGCGGAGTGGCATCTTTTCTAGATCACCGGACAGTTCTATGGCCGATAGCTTGATGGGATCCAACCCCAACGTTTCGACAAGTCGCGCGCGAGCGGTAACGAGAGCGGATTTGATTCTGGCCAAATCGACTTGTCCTTCAAATAAGACGTTTTCAGCCAAATAGATATCCAAGTCATTGACGAGTCCGGCGTGAAATCTGACGCGCAATTCTTCGACCGTTGTGTGAAATAATGAGACATTTCTCACCATAAATCGGTGTAGGGCTTCTTGGAGGAGCACATCATCAAAGGCATCGCGCGCTGCCGCTGCGGTTTGCAGGATTTCTTGAATGACGAGTTGTGTGATGCGCAGGGCTTCGACCTCTGCCACGTCTTTTCGCAACGGGACGTTCCACAGGTCGGAGATTCTGAACAGCACATCCAGTTCGACGCCGGTTCCACTCCCGCTTCTCGTGGGAACACGTAAGAGGGCTCCGAGCGAAGGGTTAGTATATAACCCCGCTTGCACAATATCGGCTTCGGCTATACCGAGCGACTGAAAGGCCGTTTGAAGTTGTTGATTGTTGATGACACTGAGCTGAATGGCTTCTTCACGGGTGAGGCCATTGTCTAAACGTTTGGTGATTATGTCTGTGATGTGAGTGCGATCTCTAGGAGTACGCTCCCAGGAAATTGTATGGCCTGTTCGTAACAGGCTTTCATCTTTTATCGCTTCATAGCGTTCCTCCACGTTGATTGCTGCGCATCCGGCACTCAGAAGTCCAATCAGAAGGATAGCCAGAGAGATCTTCGTCATGGCTCACGCTCCTTCCTTTGTTTAGGATGGCGCCATTGGGCTTGTGGGTTTGTGGGGTTGACATGCACTAAGGTGAACATCCCACCATGGGGCATAATGCCCATGGGGGCGTCGGCCATGGCGTTCATCACATGGTGCAATCGATGACAATGCATACGCCAGGTTCCGGGATTCCATGCCACAAATTCCACATCTCGCGTGGTTCCTGGAGGCACATTAATTGTGGAGCCGTGCCATTGTGCAGCTTCTGGAATAGGACCGCCTTCTGTGCCCACAACTCGCCAAGAGTAGCCATGAATATGGATAGGATGGCTTTGCATGCTCAAATTCCCGAACCGAATTCGTACACGTTCACCCTGTTGCACATGAAGAGAGTCAATGCTCGGAGCAGCCTTTCCGTTAAACGTAAACCAGTTAAAGTCCATAGAGCTGATGTTGGGGTTGGGGTTGCCAGGCGTAAAGGTCCATTCTTGCAACATGATGGCGAATTCTTTATCTGGTATTGAGTCGGTTTTTTGGGGATGGACCACAAACAAGCCACCTAACCCCAAGGCGTCTTGTTTCATGACATTAAACCCGGTGTGATACATGAACGTGCCATGTTGATACAGCGTGAATTCATACACATGGGTGCCGCCTGGGGGTGTGGGTGCCTCAGTCACGCCGCCAGAGCCGTCTTGATTGTTGGGTATTTCAAGGCCATGCCAATGAATGGATGTGGGTTCAGGTAGTTCATTAATCAAAATGACTCGAATCCGATCGCCTTCCGTGGCTTCAATGGTGGGACCGGGGACGGACCCATTGTATCCCCACACTAACCCTTTCTGTGAGTTCTGTGTCATATGGTGAGCCATTCCTCCCGTAAATCGATTCATCACGGGTATCGTCGATTGGTCCATTGGGCGGCCGTCGGTGAACTCATGCATCAGAGGCTGTGCGATTAAAGTAAAGACTTTCACATTCCCGTCTAACGTATAGCCAAGTGGTGGGACATTGACCGTTTGCACTCGGCCAAGTTGTTGGCCCATGAGTGTGGGAGGCGGAGAATACGGTTTACCTTCTTCGATACGCGGGGCATGAATGGTACCGAGGGATGGACTCACATGTGAGTCTGGGGTTGGGGACTGTCCAGAGTTGTCGGATACTCTGGGATGGTCTCTGTGGTGTGATGAGTCTGTGTCTGCAAGTCCTGTTGCACAGTCCAGAATGATGAAAATCAGGAGCACACTGACAAAGGACACTATGAAAGAAGCATGTGCTTTGAAAAATTGTTGCATGTCGGTCCCCGTTCGTTATGAAGCATGGCAGATTGTCTCTCCAGTGTTCAGGCCAAAGCCTAGCCAGAACACTCTCAAGCTCGGACGAGAAAAACTGATAGGATCAAATCAGGAACGTGGAAAGGAGGAGATACCGAGGAGATTGTGGGTCGTACGGAATTCTAAAACGCGCAAAAGAAGAGGAAGTCGACGAACGTAGAGGAATTGAAACATGAGAGATGAAGAAAATTGTATGATCAGCAAGATTGCGATAGAGAGCCGTCTCAACCCGCGGATTCGTGTCTCGTAATGCATCAAAGCAGGGTCCATCTCCTTGTTGATTCGGAACAGTATGATGGTGAGTCGAAGCAGGCGTTGCCTCGCTGGCCAGAGAGGAGGCTGCACACAAAACACCAAGGCTTCCACACAAGAGAAAAACGGTGATGCAGCCCCAGGTTATTATGCGTTTACCTGTATTGAAGCCACAAGCCATACCAAGATTTTAATATGGCATGGCCAGTCAGGCAAACGGTAGATCTTGGAAAGATCCATACATCTCGGAGTACAAGCGTGAATTGAGGAGTTACATCTTGTTACAAAATTTTACGATTGTGAGAAGATCTCTAATTCAGTGAATGGTAGCGTGTGTATTGAAAGATTAACATGATTTATTCATCATCACACGTGAGGAGGGATCTTATGAAAAAACGAATGCTCATTTTCGGCATCGCTGGGCTCATGTTACTTGGTACGGTGATCGCGGTGGGAGCGTCGAAAAGCCATTCTGGATGGTGTCATTCCCATGATGGCGGTCAGCGAAAGATGAATCGTATTGCGGAAAAATTGGATTTGAATGAAACTCAAAAAACCAAACTGCAAGGGGTGCACGAGTCTTTGCAAGAAGCCCGGCAGGCCATGTCAGAAGCTCGGGCTCAGACCTTTGAAGAGGTTCTTGATCTCATCGCGAGTGACATGCTTGACCAGACCCGTGTTCAAGCTATCGTGAAACGGCATCAAGCCATCGTGGAAGATTTCACGCCAAGGGTGACCGCTAAGATTGCTGACTTTCATGCCGTACTCAGTCCTGAACAAAAATCCAAAGCGACGGAATTCCTGCAGCAATGGAAGGATCGCTTTGAAGAGCGAAGAGGGTTTCGTAGCTAATCATCGTGAAGGACGGGGAAGGTTTGAGTCTTCCCTGTCCTTTTTGTCACGCTAGGTCATCATGCCCGCCACGGTCTTAATCATTGATGACGATCAGAAGCTGAATGCCTTGCTCAAGGACTACCTGCGTCAATTCGAAATGACAGTGTTGACAGCTGAACATCCTGACCAAGGGCTGACCATCTTTCGGCAAAAAAGCCCATCGCTGATTATCCTGGATCTGATGCTTCCCCAGAAAGATGGCTTTGCCGTCTGTCGGGAAATCCGAAAAGAGAGTGCTGTGCCCATTATCATGCTGACGGCTCGGGGAGATCTTCCGGATCGCATTGCGGGTCTGGAACTTGGGGCAGATGATTATCTGGCTAAACCGTTTGAGCCACGGGAACTTGTGGCAAGAATTCAGACGGTTCTACGGAGAAGTGATGGCAAAGAGTCTCATCAGCCCACACCTGAACGGGTACAGGTGGGGGAACTGGCCGTGGATTTTCGGAAACGGATGGTCTGGCTAGATCACCGTCTTCTAGATTTGACAACGATGGAATTTGAAATCTTAGCCCTTTTCCTCAAGAATCCAGAGGGCGTCCTGAGCAGAGAAGCAATCATGGACCGTATCCGGGGAATCGATTGGGAAGCCTATAACCGCTCCATCGATGTGGCCATCAGTCGTTTGCGCCAAAAACTGCAAGATAACCCGAAGCAACCTCGCTACATCAAAACGATTTGGGGTGCTGGATACCAATTCTTGTCGACCCCGCGTCCGTTGGATGAGGAGTGCCCTCCTAGTTCCGTTCATTCGACATGAGCAATCTTCTTCGCCCACGTTCAATTTTCGTCAAGTTGCTCCTCATTTTTCTGGCTACCGCTTTTGCCCTCATTCTCGTCATTCGTGGATTTTTTTTCATTGGACTCGATCAAAATCAAAATTTCAAAGCCGACTTATTTAAGAACTTATCCAAATACTCCCTCCAGTTAGTCCAAGAACTCGGGACTCCACCCGATGAGAGACGGGCAAAAGCACTAGCTAATGAATTGGGTGTCCAGTTTCGCATGAAGAGCCGTACAGAAACATGGTCGACTGATCCGTCACTTCCATCTGAAACCGCATTAAGGGTTGAAGAAGCTTTTTCCAATTCCACCACGCAAGTTGGGCGCTATCGTCGGCATCCCTTCGTGCTCATCAAACAAGACGGTATTCAGTATGCCCTCTTTTTTCTTCATCGGCCATTTAGCGAACTTCCAGCATGGAGTTTTTTGGGATTGATTGGGATGGTGGGACTAATTCTTGGAGCGAGCTACATGGCCGTTCATCGGCTATTTCGGCCCCTGAATTGGCTGAACGAAGGTGTAGGAGAAATTGCCAAAGGGCACTTTGACCACCAAGTTCCCATACGTTCAACCGATCAACTTGGCCGATTAACACAATCCTTCAATGAGATGGGGCAAAAAGTCAGTGAAATGATTCAGGCACGAGACCGGCTCTTGCTGGATGTCAGCCATGAACTTCGGTCGCCCCTCACACGGATGAAGCTGGCTATTGAAATGGTGCAGGACGAGTCTGCCAAAGAAAAACTTCAGCAGGAGATTCGAGAATTAGAAGCCATGGTGACCGAGTTACTTGAATCCGAGTGGCTTAATAGCCGGGTTGGTGGTCTTACTGTGACTCTAACCGATCTTGTCGCGATTGCGAAGGAACTTGTTGAATCATACGCTTCAGTTGGACCGGGCGTTCAACTTGCAACTTTCCCCAAGCATGCCCACCTGCCAGTCGATCGGTATCGAGTGCAAATTGCGATACGAAACCTGCTTGACAATGCAGTCAAATATTCTCGGCCTGAATACGGCCCTGTCATTCTTCGCATTGAGAGCACCAGCGATTCTGTTTGTGTTTCTGTGCAAGACCACGGCTTGGGAATTTCACGGGAGGAGCAGGCTCGCATCTTCGAGCCTTTTTACCGAGTAGATCCTTCCAGAACTCGAAATACGGGAGGGTATGGACTGGGTCTAAGTCTTGTGAAGAAAATTATGATTGCCCATGGGGGCGAGGTCTCCGTGCAAAGCGAACCCGGACACGGGAGCACGTTCACGCTCAGATTTCCGATTGCCTCCGCAGACGTTCCTCGTCGATAAACTGATGGGGTAGGACTACGCACCTTCTGTTTCAATATGGATGGTTCGCCCGCAGTGCTTACAATGCACGGCATCGGGGTCATGTCGTTTCAGTCCGCAGTCGGGACAACCATATTCTACCTTAGCCGGTCGAAAAACGGCCTGGAGCAGATGGAGAAACAACGCCACACCTAGCACCATGATCACAACCGCTAATAGTCGCCCGATGTCCCCAGTCAGGGTGATATCGCCAAAGCCCGTAGTCGTCAGAGTTGTCACGGTAAAATACAGCGCGTCCGTGTACGTACTGATTTGCGAATTCACATCATGCTGAAACACATAGACCAGAGCTGTGACCACAAAAATAAACACAAAGAGGTTAATGACGCTGTGTATCACCTCCTCGTTTCTGGCAAAAAATCGATACTGACTTCGGAGATCTCTGAGGAGATGATATGACCGCAATAACCTAAGGGACCGGAACACTCGTAAGAATGCAAGATTTTCAATGAATGCCGCGGCCAACAGCGCAAGGATGACTACGATGTCGAGAAGGGAAATCGGCTGAATAAGAAAATTGAGGCGATCGCCAGCAAGGAATAATCTGGCAAAAAAATCCAAGCTCAGAACAATCGCGATCATGACGTCAATAGTGATAATCCAAGCCGATAACTCCACCATGGAGGTCACAATAAAAAAACTGATGGTAATGATATCGAACGTAATCAGCCCAAAACGAAAGTAGACAGATGTCTGACTCGTTCCATAGTAGAGATGATGTAAGGAATCTCTGAAGGAAGACATTCTGAAGGGATTAAGAATCGAACGGCAAGAGAACGCTACAGACATCATAGGCCAAACAGTCAGCCATTGATTTGCCGGGGATCAGCTTCTTAACTCCATCTATAGATCGAGGCCAATGTTGACTTGGGCAAAATAACAAGGACGCAAGAGCTTTTTACGCTCTGTTGGTATTTTTCAAAGTGATATCAACCATCATCTCGTCGGCAAGGCGCTCAAGAATGGCGCGGACCTGTTCGGAATCGGTTTGGGTAGGCAGGACGAGTTCTGTCTCAGCCCGAAAAATTCGTTCGCCCGACATGGGAGCACTCTCGACAACGGTCCGAAGGTCTTGCATGCTGACGCCGAGAGCCGCCAACTTGCTCGAGACCTCTCGCACAATCCCAGGACGGTCTTGTCCAACTAACTCTAGCTGTAAAGAATTGTGATGATCGACACTCGCCAGTGACCAGTCACTGTCCACCACACTCACAGAAAGCCCGCGGTCGGCTAGCATCGGAAGAGCCGTCATGAAGCTCTCCGTCTGATGTTCAGGTAGATGAATCTGGACGACCCCCGCGAAATGTCCGGCTAGGCGCGCCATACGGCTCTCGTCCCAACTCCCCTCATATTGTGCGATGACATCTGCCAGAGATTCGACCAATCCAGGCCGATCTTTGCCGATGACTGTGAGAACCAGTGCACGAGTCATAGGGGCAGTCTAGACATTCATGCTGTCGCATGACAAGATCTAACCCGAAACTTGGTGCGATATCCGAATGTCTCTGCATAATTCCTGGTGTTTGCTGGCAACAAAATCGTATCGCGTTTCAAGTCAATGCTCCTGTTAGTGGCTACCACCTAGGATTTCTTCGCCCAGAATTTTCATGAGCTTGCCACCATCTTCACTCGCCCAATTGACCGCGAGGTCGGCAATGATGGCACTCGTCGTCGTCAATTCCACGCCAGAACGTTCCATACGACGAAAGGCCATTTCATCGGTCAACGTGGTCGGAGAACCGGAGGCATCAACGACACCGTAGACCTCAAACCCCTCTTCAGCGGCACTGATCGCTGGCGGGGCCAGGCAGACGTCGGTAGTCACACCGGCCATGATGAACTGCTGACGGCCCGTGTCGCGGCACGCTCGCGCAAATCGCTCATCATCCCAACAATTGACGACACCGGGTCGTTTAATCCGAGCGCCAAACGCGTCGGGCGCGATCGTTTCAAGAGCAGGCATTAATGGCCCCTGCATGTGATCTTCCTGACTGCTGGTGAAAACCAGCGGCATGTTCAGCGCCACCGCCACCTTCGCTAATGCTCGTGTGTTGGCTTCCACAATTGATTTTTCGATTGATCCGATCCAGTTCATGGTGCCAATTTGATGATCGATCAGAATCATTGCCGCATCACTCGCTTTGGCCTTTTTCATAGTCCTATCTCCTCAAGAGGTTGATGTGTAAAATAGGATTGTTACATAGGGTTGAACACATTCGTAAGTAGGTACATTATGGGAACCATGAAAAAAACAGCGAGAGCCCACATTCGATCAAAATTGCCTTCGGCAACAAATTGTCCGGTCGAAACCACTATTGAGGTAATTGGAGGGCGTTGGAAGTGCCCGATCATTGATCAGTTACTGGAGGGGACGAAACGTTTTCAAGAGCTGCGGCGAGCGATTCCAGATGCCTCGCAACGAATGCTCACGAAACATCTGCGTGAGCTTGAACGCGATGGGCTCATTCATAGGGAAGTCTATACCGAAGTACCACCACGGACAGAGTACTCGCTCACCCCGATGGGTCGATCGCTCAAACCGGTATTGAGGGCGATGGCAGAGTGGTCAATGACGAATATGGGCGCAAAGCTCGAGTGAGTGTCCGGTTAGAGTAGTCTACTGTCCGACGGTAATTGTTTCGGCTATCCGGCACAATTCGGCCAGAAGCGGTTATTCAATTTCTTGTTCTAACGCTGACGCTCAGGAACGGAGACACAACTCCTAGATTTTGGCACTTTACCTCCGCCTGCAGCAGGGATTGGGTAAGTGAGGACACACCCTCAATACCTATTTAAAAGCGACTGCCTACTCCGAGTTGACCAAAAGTCGCCAGGACAAGGGCAGCGAGTACTACACCTCCGAGACCAAAAACTGCAGAGTGCCACATTGAACGCCAAAACGACCATCCACGATACCAAAGAATAAAGGAGCTCACTGTAAAGATCAGCGACCAGAGGAACCAAGGTGCTACCCACACAAGATCCTTTTCTCCCCCACCGAAGTCGAGTGTTCCCATTGCGATCAGCTCCACCAAAACCGGAACGAGTGCCAGCGGAAACAAGGCAATGACCACACGAAGCGCGCTTCCCAAAACCCCCTCGCTACCTAACGAAAATTATTTGGACCGAATTGTCGCCTAGTATGACTACCGAGATCCAATACCAATCCCATGGTAATTGTCCGTTTTGGGTTGAGAGCCGGCGTTGTGATTTTTTTAGACTTTTGTACCCACGGCGCAATAAGAAACCAATGATTGGCCTTCCTTCTTTTCAATGCGCACCTGAGAAAATCCTGCAATGGACAAGAAGATTTGCACGTCATCTACAGTGTAAAAATTGAATACATCCTCACTGAGGGGAAGGGTTTTCATTTGATCGGCATCTCTAAATCCAACTACTAGTTTTCCACTCGGTTTGACAACCCGGAATATCTCCTTAAAAATTGCCTTGGGATTTTCCCAAAAGTAAATAGTATTTGACGTGCAGACTTTATCGAATGACTCCTGGCCATATGGCAGGTCGTGACAATTACCCTTCTGTATTTTTACTCTCTTCTGAGAAATGTAGTGTTGGTTGATTTTTTGGGCTTGTGCCACCATGGCTTCTGAAAAATCAATGCCTTCCACAATGCCTTTCGTAGTGATTTGAGCCATTTGACTTAATAACACACCTGGACCGAATCCAATCTCTAAAACGGTATCATGTTCCTGCAGTTCCAAGAGGTCTTTGATGAAATGATTTAATTCGGCATTTCCCTTATTGAAAATTCTGGACATCACCACACGTCCAAACCAACCAGATGGTTTTCTTGCTTGTCTGGAGAGCAGCCTTGGAGGTATCAATTTGACGAGAGACATATCGACGATCCTGTTGCGTCCTTAATGAGGCGTAGTCATTATAAGAGCCTTATCTTTGAATGTACGCTTAGGGTCGTTCGCTGGCGAATTCATTAGAACAATGGTCTGCCCTAAAGGTGGACCACAAGATCCGGCAATTCTCGCTTGAGGGTTGAAAGAATCGAATGAAACGTTAGCACCTCAAAGCTATGAAACACGCCAGATTCATGGGATTGCTCTAGTATGCAACGCACAGCCTTAACCGTAAAAATGGCCGTCATTAAGGCTTCCTGGCGACCAATTAGGCTCAGAGTTCGCGTCGTGGGTATTCCCCTCACAGAGTGTTGTGCTCGTGCCGTTACCATGCACGTATCTGAGCCAAGCCGCAGGTGCATGAACAGCCATACGGCAAGGAGTTTGACCCAATGGTTCTCCAAAAGTGAACTAGGGCTCATGCGAGCGAGTGCGGCAAAGAGCCACGTGGCTACCCGGTTGTCGAAACGAAGCCAGGTAGAGACATTCGGTACATCATACCTGTGCCCAATAGTGTGCTGATCTGGGAAGTTAAATCGATAGGCTCGACGCCAAACATCTTGCTCCCACAAGGCAAGCGTAATGAACTCTCCAAAGCTGCGCACGGGTTTCCATTGGTTGTTTTCTTTTACCGTATAGGTAGCATTGAGATTGTCGAGTATCCACTCACAAGCTGCTTTTCCATGTCGATCGCCGAGCCCAAACTCAAGGACGATATCGAGTCGTTCAATGCGTTCCATTTCCTTCATGATCTGGACCGCCAACATGTTCGAGAGCCCTGGTGCGACTCCCACACTCAGCATGACCATTGCTTGCTGACGTTTGGCACACGCATCGAGTTGTTCCACTTGAGAAAAAAAGTCCCTGTTGGCACTGATATCCACATAGTGAATACCTTGGGCAAGGCATCGACTCACGAATCTCGTATCGCCCTGATCCACGCAAGAAATAACCAATGACACCCCATTGAGTGCATTCCCACAATCGGCCGAGAGAATATCAAGCTGACGATGTGTAGTGCCGTTCTTAATAGCCATGGCAACCGCACGGGCTTTTCCAACATTTCGCCCGGCAATGATGACACGGCCTGGGAAAAGAGTGGCCAGTCGTTCGGCAATTAAGCGTCCAACTTGCCCATAGCCACCAACGATTAAAATTGCCCCGGTATTCTTGCGCACTGCACACTCCTTCCCCTAATAACTCCACCCCTATCGCCCGGCCCAACGCTTCCCGTTGTTCGACGTGTAGATAACTATGACCTCATGTGCCTACTCCAATTAAGGTCTGCTTTGGGTTGGGTTGTGCCTGTCGAAGCCCTAGCATGTCGTTCAGATCAGTGAACCGGTGTCTTTAGCCAGAAGGAAAAGAAAGCTTCGCTCAAGGCTCGTGACCCAGGTAATCTTATAGGCCCACGGCTCAACTTGTCGTTGGAGTCCTGTTAGACTGACAAGGGCTCGGCCTTCGGAAAAGGTTTCACTTTAATTGATTGGGCGGCTTTCTGCACTTTCGCGAGATCATAGGCAAATTGCATACGCATCCAATGCTCAGTAGTCGACCCAAACGCCTTTGATACCCGCACCGCCATTTCCGGCCAGAGTGCCGTGTTTGCATTCGTGACACGAGAGAGGGTCTGGCGGGTCACGCCCAACCGCTCCGCAGCATCGGTGAGCGTGAGGCCGTAGGCCTCAATCGCATGTTTCAAAATCTTGCCTGGATGGAGAGGGTGTTTCATCGCCATGGTTCGTTCTCCTCAATGATAGTCCACTTTTCCCTACTAGTTCCCGAGAAAGGCCACTTCTCTGGGACGCTTCCACGCTCACGACGTTATCGTCATAGAGTTTCTCGATTGCCTCGATCGCCTTACCGTCGCGGTATAAGTTGACGAGTTTAGTTCCGATTTCCTTTGCACTCTCCATGACATCTCCTTCGTCTAGAACTTTCCTTTTATTGCCAGTGCCCAACTCTACATGAGTTTCCCCTTTATCTAGGGAGACTTGATCCCTTCCAAACATCACTATTTCTGCCCATTCGTTCCTAAAAAGTACAACCTTCACTAGTCAAATCCCACTACTTACACCAGTGCTCACGGCTCTTTTTCCCTTAAGCATTCTCGTAATTAGGCTTGCATGAATTGCCTACGACCTTCTGTCTACTTCCTGCGAACACTCATTTGGTGACGAGCGTAAGATTTTCAATAATGCCGCCATCAAAACGAATGAATTGGTCTTTGGAGCCAAACCGAAAGATGCCGGATGAATACATCACATTATTGGTAAAGTTGAAAACTAAGGTTGTATAGTCAGGGTGTGATTCTTCTAGCCAGCTGACCATATACAGCCTTTCACCAATTTTCCTAGATTTATAGGGTAAGTCTCGATTTTTGTGCCCCGTTCTGGGTCCCACAATCCATTCATATTTCAGCATTCCATCATAGAGCTCTAAATGTATTCCTCCCCCGTTTTGATAATAGTAATTCATAGAAGTCCCATCTAACAAATGTTCTGCTTGGTGTGCCTGCGCGGCTTTCCTGGCTTTTTCTAAGGAAGGATCCACCTGTTTCTCATTTGCAAACACGATGGTCGCACATGCAAAGGCGATCAAAAAAATGGCAATGATTTTTTTCATACTTCACTCCTGGTTGGACTTATGGTTTATGTGTGAGAACTGTCTCTTCAAATACGGTAATATTTCTCAGAAGGCTCTCATTCGTTACAACCAAGCAAACTTTCGGATTCATGCGGCTCTCGAAAACAACCCATTATTTCTCGATGGCAACCTTCTTCATTTCGGTCGAAGAACTCACAGTGTGAGAACAGTTGTCAATCAGCATCATCAAGTCAGAATTTGCCGCTGTTGTTCCATGTCTCTTCTGGACCGATTTTTTCCTGCACATCCCAGTGCTCAACGAGCTTGCCGTCTTTCAGCCGAAAGATATCAAAGAAGGCCCAGTCTTCGGCACACACCAGGGCATGGCTCAAGGCGACGACAAAATTTCCCTGGCCAATCACGCGATGAACTTTGAGATATCTCGCGCCCTTGTCGCGAACCTCTTGTAGATGTTGACGGATCCCCTCCAACCCATCCCCAATGTAGGGATTGTGTTGATTGTATTGTTCGCGAGAAATGTAATCTGTCACCTTGTCAAATTTGCCACCCACCAGCACATCATCGAAAAAGGCCTGTATGATCGTCTTGTTTTGATCTGTCTTATCGAGGTCTTCAACCTCTGTCGGGCCATCAATCATCGTACGACCTGAAGCCGTTTCCTCAGCGTAGGGCGCTATCACATCCCAATGTTCAATCATCCGGTCGTTCTCGTCGGTATCGAACAGATCCGCGGTGACCCACTTGGCTTCACCATTGTTCAAACTTTGATAGACATGGCAGAACACATAACGGCCGTCTTCGATAGCTCGGACCACTTGAATGTCTCTGATGGGATTTCGCTTAAGAAACGGGATAAAAAATTCAAGAAATCCTTCTTTGCCATCCGCGACTCCGGTACTATGCTGCCTGTAGCAATCGCCTGTGTATTTGTGGAGCGCCTCACGCAGGTTCCCGTCTTGAATGCCTTCGAGATACAGGCCGATCGCGTGGTCCTTTTTGCTGCTCATCGGGTCTCCCTCCTTTCCTTCGTCTACTAGGTGAACAAGTTGGGATCTCTAACTCGCAGTGCTAAGATAAAAGTCATGGGAACCAATAGCAATGATAGTTCCGGATCCGGTATTACTCCTTTGGAGATCGTTGAGTACGGCGCTGAATTGACCCGCAGGTTTTCCGAGAAATATGGTGGACAGACGACCGTCAACCAGTTACGAGTCATTCACTCGGTCTTGACCTGCCTTTATCGGAACGGCCCTGACTACTCGTGTACCGTGAAGTGGATACATGAAGACACCGGCATACCTTTGAGCACCATAAGCCGTGCCCTGGCTGGTCTTGTCGAGGCGGGCTGGATAACCGAAGAGTCGAATCCGGAGGATGGCCGTAGCCGGCTTGTAAGACTCGGCCCGAAGTCGGAAAGGACCCCTGCGGACCTTAGATTTCTCGGTGAGTGGATGCTAGATCGGCGGAGAAATATTCCGCCGACAAATCGGCCACCCTAACCTGAATGAGAACATGCCTAGAAAGTTCGGCAGTCTATCTTAATAAAGGAGTATGGTGAAATGATCAAATTTGTGATGTGTTTACGCCGGCATCCAGGGATAACTCGTGAGCAATTTCAAGATTATTGGACGAATAAACATGGCCCCTTCTTTATGAAAAATGCTGGCGCTATGCGAGCAAAGAAATATGTGCAATCTCTTACGATCGATACTCCTATAAACGAAGGGCTAAGAGATTCGAGGGGCATGCTGCCAGAATATGATGGTGTTGCAGAGGTGTGGTTTGAATCGGAAAACGATCTCATGGAGGCAATGAGTTCACCAGAGGGGCAAAAACTAGGAGCCGCACTTCTAGAAGATGAGGGGAACTTTATTGATCACACCCAATCTTCGGCATTCATTGTTAAGGAACACGAACTTAAGTAACTGAGAAGAGGGTTCACCAGGCGTCACTATGAGCACCAGTTGCCATGGAATTGAGCGTCTATTGGGGCGTTAGAAGAATAGATCAGGCCATAGAACCCTAATTCCTTCTCCCTCCAAATTGCTATCAGGAACAAAAACTCCCACCAGCGGCATTATCTCTAGATTTCCATGCTCACGTACATAGGCAGGCCCCGCGGATAAAACTGGCGAGAGCGCCGCGGTGGCTCTTTCAACAAACTCATTAGAAACATGGATCAAAAGGGTAGGCCGAAGCCCACTGAGAAATTGACGCCATCTTCCGAGAACCCAAAATCGGCACGGAAAATCGCCGCACGTTCTAAAGTGAAGCGCCCACTGACCCCGTAGCTTTGACGCACACGTTCCTGAAAGAAGCGAAGTCCGTCCGACGCCACACCACCGAGTTCGTAAAAGACTGCCAGCCCAAGGCGTTCGATTCGGATGTGCCGCCACACATTGAATCCCCGCGGGAAAACCCAGAAGCGATATTCCGTCGCTGCGGCCCAGGCTGCATCGTCCCGCCAACGACCCGCGATATATCCCCGTAACACTCTACTGCCACCGAGCGTGGGGAGAGCAAAAAAAGGTAAAGCACCGGAGCTGAGTTGACTCTCGAGATGGATCGCAATGGTATCAGTTGGAGGATGCTCCTCGTCCTTGTCTCCTCCGTCGTGAAACAGTCCCGGGACTGGGATCAGCTGATCACCAAAGAGTCGGTAGATCGCACCACGATTCCAATTGTTCTGGAGTAGTGCGGCATCGACCCTTGCTCCTAGAACCGTCCCACGATAGGGATTACGCTGGCTATCACGCGTATCCCAGCGAACTCCAGCGGCTACCCAGCCGAGGCCATAGGGATCTGCCTCAGCGAAGAGTTTGGGAAACTGCTTGTCGGTCTGTCCGGCGTCCCCAGCCCGGCCACGGCTGAGCCAGTGGCGTTCTCCTCGCAATCCTAAATCCAGAACAACATCGTCAAATGCTCCCTCCAGGGATGTTGAGAATCCAAGGTCAAGAAAGGCCACTGCGTCAGTAAAGCTCGTCTCCTGACTTTCTCGAGTAGAAGGGCCAATCCCAAAGAAACGACGAGTCAGTGTTTTCCGATACCCCCCTCCCAGGCTGAAGAAGCTGCGTTCTTCCTGAAGCACGCCTCCAGATGGGACTTCGAGATGCTTGATCCAGCGTTGCCAGCGTAACACATAACTCTGCTGGCCTTCGGTCGTGTACGAGATAAATGCTCCCATGAACTCCCGGCGACGTTGTACGCGGAAATCAATATCGGTGAGTGCCGCACCCACTCCAACCCCAACATCAGAGTTGGCGAAAAAGAGCGGAACGAGGAAGCTTGAGATAAGGAAACGCTCGAAAAATCCACCGGGTTTGAGTCGCCCCTCCGGCACATACCGCCAGCGTTCTGGCCTAGTCACTAGGGCTGCCTTGTCTATCTTAGGAATCCGGCCATCCTTCTCCATTCCGCGATATGGGTCGTAGACCGACTCGATCTGGGGCGCAGTCGAGTCCACGCTACTGTCGTTCGCTCTGCCTGGAAGTGCCGCCAGCACGAGCATCGATAGGCAACAGGACAAGCCATAGGAGATACAGCGGATGCGACAACCACGTGCTATCTGAACGACCGATAGATTTGTCACGGCCTTACCCTTAACTCTCGCCAGATGTCTTTATAGAGACATGTTCTAATGTCCAAGTTAAAGAGATCTCTTTGTACTCCTGTGGGCTTGGAGCTCAAGTCGGTCATTGGCTCTTGCGATTTTGCACGGAAAGGAATGTGATCTATCTGGAAGAAAGCAACCTAATGACGAACGAGATCTATGAACGATCAAGCGATGTCCTGAGGAATCACTCAGAATGTATCACACATTTCACTTGTCACAACAAACATAATCTATTTTCATGTTTGTCAAAAACAACAATGAGTCGATACTAACGGGTTTACCCCCGTGGACTTCAGCGCCAGCGGCGTTCTCGCCATTAGCCGGACCTTCGGGCTCACAGCAACGGTCCCGTCTAGGAGGACGGACCAAACGAGAGCGCTCTTCGCGCCGTGAGCGCTCACGTAGTGCCAGTACGTTCCGCGCGCAAAATAATGGAGGCGCTCTTCGAGACGAGCCAGGCAGTAAGCGGCCTTGCTGGACGGACTTTTTTGAACCGACCCGACGTTGTTGATCGCTAAGGGCTTCCTGAAGAGATATGGCCTTTGATATCTTCATTATTCAACACTCCCAGAAATGGATAGAAGCATGACAGTCTTTAATCGAAATGATGAAAACTCAACTATGGGAAGTAGGATTGTGGCGTCATCTGTTATCCCTTATCTTCCTTTGCCTTCCTAATAGTGCTACCATTTTCCCTCAGCTAAAAGCCTTCGGAACAACGATACAAAGTGTCAGATTCTTCAAAATGACTCGAGTAGAAAATTATCAGACACATTAGCATTTCCTTTTCTCTCTACTAACACCTAAAGATAAACTCGGATAACGTGCGAATTCAGACTAATACCCTAAGAGAACCCCGTTGGCATCGACTGAAAAGCCGTGGGCTGGTCATGTTCGTTCTTTTCTGGACCTTTGCGCTGTTCACCTCATCTACATCCATTGCCAGTTCGTTACCGGTTGTGAGAATTGCTGTTCTGTATGATGGACCACATTCTGACTTAGGGATGGGAAAATTTATTCGGCAGGGCCTTATCCAAAAAGAAATTCTTTCACTGACGAGGGGAGAATTTGATGTTCAGTTTCCTAAAAGATATCAAATCCATGCGGGATGGTCAGTCAAGAAAGTCGATCGGGCCCTGTCTGCCTTACTAAAGGAACCATCTGTCGATATGGTCCTGACCTTAGGCCTTCTTGGCACGAATGCCGCTCTCCACCGAAAAGGATTTTCGAAGCCAGTCGTTGCCCCTTTTGTCATCGATGCAGAACTTCAAGGCGTGTCTCTGGCCACGGGGAAAAGTCGTATTCCTAATCTCACTTACCTCACCTCATTTAAAAGTTTTGAACGAGACTTGAAAGCGTTTTTGGAACTCGTGTCCTTCAAGCATCTCGCCCTGATTGAAGATGCGGTGATCCCGGAAGCGATTCCGCAAGTGTTGGAAAAAATTAACCGCGCAGCTCGCGCTAATGACATCACGATTTATCCCATTCGAGTGACCAATTCTACGAAATCCCTTTGGGAACAATTACCACCAGAAACCGATGCCGTGTTTGTCGTTCCTCTCTTTCGACTTCCAGGCAAAGAATTTGATTCTATGGTCCAAGGGTTTATTGAGAGGGGACTTCCTAGTTTTTCGCTCACTGGTCGCAGTGAAGTGGAACGTGGAATATTCGCCGGCCTGTCACCTGAAACTGATTCTATCCGTATGGCGCGTCGGATTGCGCTGAACGTGCACCGAATTCTATTAGGAGAACCAGCCGAGGATCTTCCCGTCACATTCTCCGATGGCGAACAACTGACCATCAACATGGCCACTGCGCGCGCCATCAACGTTTGGCCTAGTTTCCGCATCCTGACCGAAGCCACTCTTTTGAATGAGGAATCGCAAGGGATCGCGAGAAAGCTCTCTCTCTATAGCGTCGTTCGAGAAGCGGCCCGTGTGAATTTAGATTTGGCTGCGGCCGATAGACAGGTGGCTGCTGGCATTGGCACCGTACAGAATGCCCGTTCGGCCTTGCTCCCACAAATTTCCATTGGGAGTTCCGCCAATCTCATAGACGAAGATCGGGCCACAGGAGGTTTTGGAAATAACCCCGAAAAGGCTGCCTTTGCTCAAGGGTCCTTCGAACAATTGCTGTATTCGGATAAGGCCTGGACCAACTATACCGTCGAACAACGCAACCAAGACTCTCGAAAAGCGAGCCGCCGGCAGGTTGAGCTGGATGTGACACAAGAAGCGGCCCTCGCCTATTTAAACGTTCTCAGAACTAAAACCATTGAATCCATTCAAAAAGAGAACCTCAAATTAACACGATCCAATTTGGATTTAGCCCGTATTCGAGAACAGGTGGGAGCAGCGGCCCGAGACGAAGTGTTTCGATGGGAAAGTGAAATCGCCAACGGACGCATTGATGTGCTGAACGCCCAAGCCCAACGGCAACAAGCGGCGTTCAGTCTGAATCGAATACTCTATCGGCCACTCGAAGAACCCTTTGAAACTGCGGAAGCTGGACTTGAAGACCCTATTTTGTTTCACGACGTCGAACGAATTTTTGTGTACGTGAATAATCCTCGCAACTTTCAGATCTTTAGAAATTTTCAAGTCCGCGAAGGCCTGCGATTATCTCCAGAACTCCAGGGATTGCAAGCCAACATTGCCGCACAACAACGGAGACTGCTCAATGCCGAACGAAGCTTTTGGGCACCTGACTTGGTTTTGCAAAGTGATGTGAATCAACGCATAGCTCAAGCTGGTGCTGGACAAAGCGTACCTCCCGGGGTGCCGGCTCAAGATCGAACAACCTGGAACCTTCAACTGGGCCTCTCCTTTCCTTTATTTTCTGGCGGGGCAAAAGATGCCACCCAGAGCCAAGCCCTGGAAACCCTTCGTCAATTGCAACTTGAACAAGAAGCGACCATTGGGAGAATCGAAGAACGAATCCGAGCCGCCAATATTGAAGCCGGGGCCTCTTCGGCCACCATTCGCCTTTCCCGGGAAGCCTCTCACGCGGCCCAACAGAATTTACAACTCGTACGCGATCAATATTCTCGCGGGGCCGTGGATATCATTAAACTTCTCAATTCTCAAAATGCGGCCCTCACGGCCAACCTGAATGCCGCCAACGCCGTCTATGAATTCCTCATTGATATCATCAATATTCATCGGGCTGCAGGCTCCTTCCCGTTTTTTGACTCGTCTGAAGAGCTAGAGTCTTGGCATCAACGATTAGAAGCCTACTTTCTAGAACAGGGGATCAACACCGAGACCGAGATCGTTAGGAGTCCTTTTAAATGAACACTTCACAGCCTCTTTCCTTCAGATGTATTCAGGCCGTTTATCTGGTGAGTTCCCTTGGCATCGTACTCAGTTTAGCCGCATGCCAAGGCGAAGATCCTCGTATACCAGAAGTTCTCCGGCCGGTACGCTCCCAAACGGTCTTCTTTTCAAATGCAGAACAGGTCCGAACGTTTTCTGGAGTGTCCAAGTCAGGATTAGAAGCCAGCTTAAGCTTTAAGGTTTCGGGAACTGTGAAAAGCCTGCCGGTAAAAGTTGGCGACAAAGTCAGAAAGAACCAGCGCCTGGCCGAAATCGATCCAAAGGATTTCCGATTAGAGTTACAACGAGCCGAAGCCTCCTTATCCAGTGCGAAAGCTGCCTCCAGAAATGCCAGAGCTGAGTATGCTCGAGTCCGTGCCTTATACGAAAATCGAAACGCCTCCAGGAATGACCTCGATCAAGCTCGCGCGACGGCAGAATCCTCAAATGCTGAAGTACAATCGCAAGAAAAGAGTTTGGAGTTAGCTCGATTACAATTGACGTATACTCGCTTACTTTCCCCCGCGAACTGCTCCATTGCCTCTGTTCCCACTGAAATCAACGAGAACGTACAAGCCGGCCAAACAATTGTAGAAGTCGTCTGTGGTTCTCATCTTGAAGTCGAGGTGGCCGTGCCAGAAATCTTTATCGCTAAGATTACTCCCAAGATGCCCGTTACGGTCGCGTTTGATGCCATTAAGGGCAATCGCTTTCCAGCCATCGTCACAAAAGTGAGTGTGAGTGCAGGGAAAAATAGAACCACGTTTCCTGTCACGGTTCAACTTCAAACGGACGTACCGGGCTTTCGGTCAGGTCTTGCCTCTGATGTGCAATTTACCTTTAAAGGGAAAAAAGGAGAGCCTCACATCCTTGTTCCCTCCGTTGCGGTTGGTGAAGATCAAGAGGGATCTTTTGTCTTTCTGCTAGAAGAGCAGGACGATGGAACAGGAATTGTCCGCAGACAACCCGTCCGCATTGGTGAGCTCACACCTGAAGGATTAGAAATCGTGGATGGTCTCAAGAATGGCGCCCATATTGTCACGGGCGGAGTACGACGGCTTCACGATAGTCAACCTGTTCGACTCATGGCGACTTCCTCTCCCCACTCATGAACGTTACCCAATCGGCGATCCAGAACAGCCGCATTACGGCGGTTGCCCTTCTCATTATTCTGTTCGCGGGCATCTCATCCTACCAAAGCCTCCCTCGCAATGAAGATCCCGGATTCATCATTCGGACGGCTCTGGTCATGACATATTTCCCAGGCGCCAGTCCTGAGCGAGTCGAACAACTCGTGACCGACAAACTCGAAAAGACGATTCAAGAAATTCCCGAGTTGGATTTTGTGAAGAGTGAATCAAAAACAGGAGTGTCCCTCATCTACGTCAATATTTTAGAAAAATTCAAGAAGATGAGGCCGATCTGGGATAACCTCCGTCGAAAGATTGATAAAGCCACACCCGATCTTCCGGACGGAATTGTTGGCCCCTTTGTGAATGATGAATTCGGTGATGTGTTTGGCATTATTGTGAACATCACTGGAGATGGCTTTACCTACCGTGAGATTAAGGATGTGGCTGATGATGTGCGAGACGAACTCTTACGGCAAAGTGAAATAGCGAAAGTCGAAATTTATGGAGATCAGGAAGAACGCGTGTTTATTGAATTTAATAACGCGAGATTATCAGAACTTGGGCTCTCTCCCAGCCAACTCAGCACACTTCTGGAATCGCAAAATATTGTGATGCCAGGTGGGGACATTCGAACCCAGGATGAAAAGATCGTGTTAGAACCCTCAGGAAACTTTGAATCAGTTGATGAAGTCCGCAGGACGGTGGTTCGTTTACCTGAGACTCAAGAAGTGTTGTTTTTGGAAGATCTGGTTGATATCACCCGAGGCTATATTGATCCACCTGATGCCCTCTTACGGTCCACCGGAGAACCCGCAGTAGGTCTTGGCGTCTCCATGCAAACAGGAGGGAACATTATTACCCTGGGAGAACAAGTACGGGCCGTCCTTCATCAAGCTCTTCAAGAATTTCCCATCGGCATCGATTTTGAGGTGATTCAATTTCAACCAGATGTGGTGGATCGGAAAATCAAAAATTTTACTAATAGCCTGTTTCAAGCTGTGGTCATCGTCACAGGAGTCATGTTGCTCTTTCTCGGCGTCAGAACAGGCTTAATTGTGGCGAGCCTCATTCCGATGGCCATCTTCATGAGCCTCTTTCTGATGTCCCTACTCCATATTGGATTAGACCAGATGTCCCTGGCTGCTTTGATTATCGCCCTAGGGCTTCTCGTTGATAACGCTATCGTGATGTCCGAGTCGACCATGGTTCAAATGAATGCCGGCAAACCAGCCCTCCAAGCTGCGATTCAATCGGCTAATGAATTAAAAATTCCTCTGCTTACGTCCTCACTGACAACGGCAGCGGCGTTCTTACCCATCTATTTAGCTGAGTCGAGTGTCGGGGAATATACCGCTCCAATTTTTCAGGTCGTGACTGTCACGCTCCTCTGTTCATGGCTCCTAGCCTTAACCATGATTCCTTGGTTTTGTGTACTATTTCTACGAGTTCTTCCCATGGCCTCTGGCGATCCCTTTCAATCTCATTTTTACTCAGTCTATCGAGGTCTTCTGGTAACCATTGTACGGCGGCCATGGCTCACGATTGGAGTTGTGGTCATCATGTTTGGATGCGCGCTCTACGGATTTGGCAAACTGCCCGTGTATTTCTTTCCAGCGAATGACAAACCCACATTCACCGCAAAGTTGGAATTCCCCAATGGAACACCCATTGAGAAAACTGATGCCATGGTGACCCATGTCGAACGTTTCATTCAGACAAATTTAAAAACTAATCAAACTCGTGATCGCGGCATCGTAAGTTGGAGTAGTTTTATTGGAGAAAGTGCGCCGCGTTTTGATCTACCCTTTTCTCCGGTTCAAGCCAGCCCGAATTTTGCCTATCTCCTCGTCAACACCACTTCTCGAAAAATTTTCTTTGACGTCATCCCCCAACTCGAAGCCTTTTGTCTAGAAAATTTCCCAGATCTCAAGGCCACGATTCGTCCATTGGAAACCGGCCCCCCGACTTATCCACCAGTGGTCGTCCGAGTCACGGGGCGAGACACGAATGTGCTCTTCAACATTATGGAAAAGGTAAAAGAAAAACTTCGATCAATCCCTGGGACCAAACTTATCGACGACAACTGGGGAGCTCGATCAAAGAAGCTTATGGTGAAAATCAATCAACCTCGTGCGCTCCGCGCTGGAGTCACGAGCCAAGATATTGCTATTTCCTTGCAGACCTATCTCACCGGATTAGATATCACTCAATACAGGGAAGGCGATGAACTGATCCCAGTGGTCCTTCGCTCCGTCGGCGCCGAGCGACAGGATATGAGCAAACTCGAAAGCATCAATGTGTATGCTCAGTCCTCAGGTCAGTCAGTCCCACTCAGGCAAGTTGCTGACCTGGAAGTTGTGTGGGAGCCAGCACAAATCCATCGACGCGATCGACTCCCTACTATCTCGGTAGAGGCAGGCCTTCAAGCTGGTACCACCGCCATGGAAGTGAACGTTCTGCTTGAACCATGGCTGAAAGAACAAGAAAAAGATTGGAGTCTGGGCTATTTTTGGGAATTTGGTGGAGAAGCGGAAACCTCAGGAAAAGGCAACACATCGATTGGGGCTAAACTTCCGGTGGCAGGGCTTATTATTCTCTTTCTGTTAGTTACTCAATTTAATTCTCTTCGTAAACCCCTCATCATCCTGATGACCATTCCATTAGGGTTAATTGGCGTCGTGATCGGCCTGCACCTCATGCAACTCTATTTTGGATTCATGACCATGCTGGGCATACTCTCATTGGCCGGCATTATTATTAACAATGCCATTGTGCTTATTGATCGGATCAACATTGAAGCCACGGAGAATGGACGAGACTTAGCCAGCGCTATTATCATGTCGGCACAACATCGTCTCCGTCCGATACTGTTGACGACCATTACCACAATTGGCGGACTCATCCCTCTCTACACCGGCGGTGGACCAATGTGGGAACCCATGGCCATTGCCATTATGTTTGGATTACTCTTTGCCACCGTACTCACACTCGGTGTGGTGCCAGTTCTGTACACCCTCTTTTTCCGAGTCAACTTTCAAGGATTTCGGTATGCGTCTTCCTACTCCTGAGATCATGATTCCCATGTCGAGAAATTACTGGTGGTTTACAGATAGCTGAAGGGAGTTTCGTATGACATGTCTACGACTGACAAAGTCGTTTTGGAGAAATTTATTGCCGATTGTTCTTCTCGCATTTCTGTCAGGATGTGTGGGAATGAGCGAGTGGCTCTCCGGTCCAGTTTCTCCTGGCCGCGTCGATAGGGCTCCTGTCATAGCGCAGATACAGACGAACGTTTCGACACAGGAAGACGTGTCCCGGTTGATGGGAACGCCGGCTGCTCGCCGAACACATCTCTTAGATGATTCGACGATTGAAGCATGGGCCTACCACCTTGAAGTTTATAGTGTTAAACCGCATCAATATCTTCCCCTTCTGGGGGCCATCGCATTTACGAGTTCCCAAAGCGGACACTCCCAATCGGTGGCGATCAGTTTCGATAAAAATGGAAGAATGTCCGGATTGACTGATTCAACGATGAACGCCTATGGCGATGTTCCAAGCGTCATGCCTTTTCCCGAAACAACATTTCCGATATTTTTCTATGGGAGCTCACTACATCCTCACGAAACACGAATCCCTTGAACTTGTTTTGTCATGCAGAACATGGCTGGGTTTTACGACGTGATAGTTTAAAGACATACCACGATTGGAGCACTTGTCATGGCAGCTTTTCAGTACCAAGAGATTTTTGAACATGCGAAAGATACCACGACATATCGGAAACTGACGGGGGATTATGTATCAACAACAACGTTCGAAGGCCAAGAAATTTTAAAAATCCAACCCCAGGCTCTGATCCTTCTTGCAAAGGAGGCCATGGATGATGTCACGCATTTATTGCGTTCGAGTCACCTCGCGCAGCTAGCAAAGATTTTGGATGATCCTGAAGCGTCTGATAATGATCGCTTCGTGGCGTTGGAGTTACTCAAAAACGCCAACATTGCGGCAGGGCGCGTGCTCCCAGGATGCCAAGACACGGGTACTGCGATCACCTTAGCATACAAGGGGCAACAGGTATTCACGACGGAAAACGATACAGAAGCGTTGTCTCGTGGTATCTATGAAGCTTACGATCAGCGCAATTTGCGTTACTCGCAGATGGCTCCGATCGATATGTATAAGGAGAAAAATACTGGCAATAATCTACCGGCTCAGATTGATCTCTACGCTGAATCTGGCCAAGAATACCGCTTTCTGTTTATCGCCAAGGGTGGGGGATCGGCCAACAAAACCTTTCTCTACCAAGAGACAAAAGCGCTTCTTAATCCGAAATCGCTCCTGACATTTGTGGCTGAAAAGATTCGCACGATTGGGACGTCAGCTTGTCCTCCCTATCATTTGGCTCTGGTCATAGGGGGTATGTCAGCCGAGTTCACGCTCAAAACAGTCAAGCTAGCCAGCTGCCATTATCTGGATGATCTCCCTACGACCGGAAACGAATTGGGGAGGGCCTTTCGTGATCTCGACTTAGAACAGCAAATCTTACAGCTCTGCGCAGAAACAGGCATCGGCGCGCAATTTGGAGGGAAGTATTTCGCGCACGACGTGCGCGTCATCCGTTTACCACGACATGGAGCTTCGTGTCCGGTAGGTTTGGGCGTGTCCTGCTCAGCCGATCGACAAATTTTGGGCAAGATCACGAAGGACGGCGTCTTTCTTGAACAGCTTGAAACCAATCCTGCCCAGTACCTCCCGGATGTGACAGAAAAAGATCTGGATGGACACGTCATTAAGGTTGACTTGAATCGACCCATGTCAGAAATCCTGGCCGAACTGCGCAAACACCCTGTGGCCACCCGGCTGTCGCTGACTGGGCCTTTGGTCGTCGCACGAGACATTGCCCATGCCAAACTCAAAGAACGGTTGGATTCAGGAGAAGGTCTCCCACAATACATGAAAGATCATGCCGTCTATTACGCCGGACCGGCCAAAAAGCCTGATGGGTTACCCTCAGGCTCGTTCGGACCGACCACGGCAGGCCGTATGGATTCATACGTGGATCAGTTTCAGGCTGTCGGTGGGAGCATGGTCATGCTGGCTAAAGGGAACCGGTCCAAACAAGTACGCGAGGCTTGCGGCAAATACGGTGGATTCTATCTGGGTTCCATCGGAGGCCCAGCCGCGCGTTTAGCTGAACATAGCATCAAAAAAGTAGAAGTTCTGGAATACGAAGACCTCCGCATGGAAGCTGTATGGAAAATCGAAGTGGAAGACTTCCCGGCCTTCATCGTCGTCAACCATGAAGGCAAGGACTTTTATGCTGATCTAGCTACTCAGAAGTCTTCAGACCTTATTCAAGTAAAAGAATCTTGAGTAAAAATAAGATTGCTGGGGATAAACCAGAAAAGTAGACATCTTGAATAAAAAGGGCATTTGAACTAAACACTAGGGAAAAAGGATTTAAAAAAACAATTTTTTGTACTTTTCAAAGGCACCTTTTCTCTGATTTTGAATTCTTAGCTGGTGTTGCTTATGAGAATGAGATGGAGGATCTGGAGAACTCTATGGGGTTCTCAATTTGTGTTACTCGTCGGCTTATGGTCGCTGTCTTTTGCTGATCAATGGTCCGGACCAAATATGAGTGAGGTGTTTAGCGACTCCCGTGAGTATTTTATTCGAATCATTCCTGGCGAAAGTGTGGGAGATACCTTTGGGTTCACAGGGGCAAGGAAAGGAAAATATGCCACCGCTGAATTTTACCATCGAGCGAAAGACCGTTCCTACCAATTGACATCAGAGGTCATGCTTTTTAACCCAGTCGCACCAGTTGAATATTTTGTCTCAAATAACGGGCATCTGGCGACACTTGATAATTGGCATAATCTCGGATATGGCAAGGTGGTGGTCTTGTACAACTCGAATGGGAAAGTAATCCGATCGTATGAATTGACAGATCTCTTCTTTCCGGAGGAAGTCGAGGCCTTTACAAAGAGCGTGTCTTCTATTCATTGGAGAACGAATCCGACATTGATACGACCTGATCAGAAAACTCTTCTTGTAACGATCAGTGGTGGGGGTGACCTTTTATTTGGATTAAAGAGTGGAATGTACAAATACTGCAAATATATTAGCAATGAGTATCTCTGCCGCAATAGCAACGAGGGGAGGCAGTGGGTACCCAATAACCAGATGCCATTGCTCCACTAGCTTTATGCCAGAAGATGAATAAGTCAAGGCACTGACTCTTTCTCTTCTTTCCCTATGACTCGAATCATCCTTGTTTGTCTTCCCCTGCTCTGTTGTGTATTTCTGCTTAACCTCTTTTGGCTGGGTTTTTCAACAGCCCGTATTGTCAATGGTGAAACCGAGTCCATTCATTCTGTTATCGTTCATGTGAACGAGAAGGAAACTGAATTAGGTGATCTTGCACCGGGAGAACATCGTTTTATCTTTCTTCCAAAATCTGGCGATGCGACCTTTACTGTGACGTATAGAAAAGGTGCTGAATCAGAATTGGTATGTTCAGATTATGTTGAAGGTGAGATGTATCATGTCGAGGTACGATTGCAAGGGACAAATACGTCCCGTTGTTCGGTTTCTCTCCCACTCTTTTCAGAATTATTCATCTTGAAATGGCTGTAGGATTCTCTTGCTTCAATCTATGAAAAAGTGTCAGGAACCTTATTATGAATTATTGGGAGTTGGGTATGAAAATGAAAAGCCGTTATTCCTTCAGTTTTCGATGAATCGTTGATACGAAAACCAAATGTAAATTTTTTAAGTTTTCCTTTTTAAGAAAGCGCTTTCAAGTAACATTTTAGAGAGTTTATATATTTCAGGGTCTTTACTGTTTCTTGATCCCGCCACATTCAGAATCTTGGGTCGGACCTCTTGCAGCCAATGTCCTAAGTTCTTTGAGGCTAGCTTCAAAGGTATATAGTTAAGATCAATATGAAGAAGAGGCTTACCTAGATGTTTTGCGATTTCATTCGTTAGTGCCGAGCCTCCCGTTGGGATTCCATGTGTTAGGAGTAGAGTTGCATCGGAGTCACGAACGTTGAATTCCGTACGCACGCTCAGATCAGCAGTCTCCGTTTCGATAAGATTGGGATATATCGCTGGGATGATGCCATCTTCTGCCATCCGTCCTCTTGGAACCCATCCTCCACATTCGATTCCATGTTGCAAAGCGAAATCTAGTGCGGCCCGATCCGCTCCCGTTTGACCACCTGAGATGATTCGATCAACCATACGAAGAACCTTCATTTCATGATACCGTTTATCGGTTCTCTGAGTTATAAGACATAATGATCAAATGCTTCATTCACCCTCACCCTTCACCTATCCGAGGCCTGCAGGTTGGCCTAGGGAGCAGGGAGTCTCTTGTGGGTGGCCTCTGTTTGAGCGCAGCGAGTTGGGCCACCTACCTTACTCCAGTCCCTGCTCCATGGGATGAGGCCAGACTGGGCCTCAATGGTTTTGGGTCCTTTTCCCGAAAGAAAAGGACCTCGGCTGCCGGGACGAAACCCGGCAAAGATTCATTCAACCAATTGACAAAAAGCCCCTTGTCTTTTGCATCAAAAGAGAATGCGAATGAAAACTACTAATATAACAAGCAAATAGATGACAAGATGAGAGTTGTTCTGCTAGACTTTGTTCATGCAATTGGACGATGCGCGGAAGCTGGATGCCTCGACCCAAGAAGCCTTGCGGCGACGGGCGGTCCGCTTGGTGGAGGAGCAGGCATGTACCCACCAATATGCCGCGGACGCCGTGGGCGTGGCACGACAAACCGTGAGCAAGTGGGTGAGTGCGTGTCGGCGGGGTGGGCCGTCTGCACTCCAATCCCGAAAACGTGGCCGAGACAGTGCATCCCAGAAAGCGTTAACGGGACGGGAGGAACAACGGCTCCAGCGAATGCTTCGCGATAAATGCCCTGATCAGCTGAAATTGCCGTTTGCGCTGTGGACGGCGGCCGCGGTGCAAGAGCTGATCGCCCGTGAATGGGGGAAGTCCCTGGCCCTCTCCACCGTTCGCCTATATTTACAGCGATGGGGATTCACGCCCCAAAAACCGCTCCTTCGTGCGAAAGAACGCTGCCCCGCCCGTATCCAACGGTGGCTCGCCAATGAGTATCCCGCGATTGTTCGACGAGCCAAGACCGAGGGGGCGCTGATCTTGTGGGGGGATGAGACGGGCGTGTGTAATCAGGATCAGATCGGACGTTCCTATGCCCCCCAGGGCCAGACGCCCGTGTTCACGAAGACGACCAAGCGGTTTTCGACCTCAATGATTTCCGCCGTCTCGAATCGCGGCGACCTGCGGTTTATGGTCTATGACGGGGCTCTCAATGTCGCGACCTTTCTGCGGTTTCTCCGACGGTTGATCCGGGGACGCCAGCAGAAACTATTCCTGATCGTGGACAATTTGAAGGTGCATCATGCCTATAACGTCCAGGCCTGGGTGGCACAGCATCAGGCAGCCTTGGAGTTGTGGTTCCTGCCCCCCTATGCACCCGAGCTGAATCCTGATGAATACCTCAACAACGATCTGAAGCAACGCTTGAGCCGTCACCCCAACCCGCAGGACAAACCTTCGCTAGTGAAGCAGGTGCGCGCCACCATGCACGCGTTGCAGCGGCAGCCAGCACGCACCCGTTCCTACTTCCGGGCTCCTGCCGTGAGATCTGCTGCATAATTGTCAGTTATTTGTTTGGGGGATTAGTATTTCAATTAATCCTATTTCTTTCTTGTGATTCGGCTTCTTGCCGCACCTTTTTTTGGTAAACTGCGAGGCACAAGAATTCCGTTGTCACCTCCAAGCATTTCTCCTTTCCCTTGGAGAAAGAAACGTCCTGTTAATGCTGCCGTTGCGGCATCCAGCTCATCGCTCGTGATCGTCGTTTGTAATCCTCTGACCCCAAGCTTTCTCAATCCTAGTAAAAGCCCTTTGAGATCCTGATGTTGACGAGGAATGTCCCAGATATCTTGTGCTGCGCCTGGATAACACTCGACCGACCGATATCCCATTTTCTGGATTTGAGCTTTGAGAGCCAAGCCACGCTCGGTCAACATTCGCATAGGACCCAGTGTGATCGGAAAAAATCTGATTTTCCGCTGTTGTAACTCTCTATCGCACTCCCGAAGGTGTTCGCCCGAACGGTCGTGGATTGTTCGACGACCCTTGGGCAAGCTCAGTGGAGCATCGATTGGCACAAGGTCGGGTTGGGCCTGGGCAACGCAATCTAATATCTCCTCGTCACTGAAAGCCAGATGGGTTTGGGCGGTCATCGCTCGCAAAATGCAAACACCAGTCGGTCGGCGTGGAGAACCAGCCAGGTCTATTCCTGCGACAACGAATAATTTTCTGTGTGTCATACGCCCTTTTAGAATCCGTATGTATTTGAATGCGAAAACTAACTCTACGTTGGGGAGGGAAGAGAAAGACAGGTAGTGTTCACTGCTATTTGTTTATTTCTGTTCTGAATGGCCGATACGATCCGTTTCCCTTTTCTTCCAGAAAAATGTACTTTTCATCAAGTGCCAAATCCACGAGTTTTGGCTTCTTTCTTCAACGTTTCCCAAGCCGGTTTGGGTTCACCTGACCAACTCTGTAGTCCTAAACTTCCAAGGAAGGCCCGAAAGTTTGGTGTGTCGTGCTGATAGTATTTCACGTATTGATCAACGCCCACATCTGGGGTTTCATGCATCCACTGGAAATTTAGCATTCGAATACGACTGGCATGGGTATCCCAGGCACGAAAGGCTTCCGTGATGAATGCTGCTTGTTGGTGAAGGGAGCTTCCTAGAGAGGGACTGGATGGATAGCCGATCTGGTAATAGATGATGGGTTTTTGGGGAATGGCGTTCACAACTGTCTGAAAATCCGCATGGACAATCTGAGGTGGTTTGACACCTTCTAGTTTACTGTTCAAAGGATAATACGATAGGCCGATGATGTCGCTATGTTGATGGAGTGTGCGGACATGTGCGAGATCAGGGCCAACGAAGGCCGCAAAAGTTGTTTCACACGAGATGAGTGTGTTCGGGAAGATCTTGCGAGCATGGGGAGCCACCGCCGCATAAAAGTTTGTCCAAGCTTCCCAGCGCTGGGGATTCCCCCACACGAAAATGTCTACTTCCGAACCAATTGTGAGCGAAGTTAATTCAATCGCTGGAATCTGCGTAGCGACCCAGTCAAGCAATCTCTTGAAACGTTTAATGGTTTGAGGATCATCAATCTCCGTCTCCAAAAGATCCGGTGGTACCACCTTTTGATTCGTATGAATCGGGCGAATGGTGATGTGGAGAGGGATTTTTCGAGCAGAATAATATAAATTTGCCATGGCCAGAAGATTCTTTCCGGAATCGAATCGTCCTGGCGATGGCTCTAGATCCTTCCAATCTTGTGGGAAAACTTGGGCTTCATTACCCGCTTCCAGTGATTCATTGAAGAGGGCGTCGAAATCACCCTCTTCTCCCATATTAGTTTGAATAGCGAGGATTCGGTTTCCTTTAGAGACCTGAGTCGTTTGTGAGGATGTCTCTGGACATGCTACTAACAGGCAGCTGCTTATTGCAAAAATACTCGCAATGGCAAGGTCTAATCTTATCCCCGTTCGATATGTGTATTTTGTGAGATGCGGGAATGACTTCTGGAAACCTTGCCGCGTAGTCATGAAATCAAAATTGCAGATGAACACCAGGAGTATAGGCAAGGATTGCAATAGAGTACTGAATCAGTAGTACTTGATTCCCAGTGCTGGAGACAATGTCTAAAAGTTCTACCCTTAACCTCAAGGATGCCCAAGAGAAATCGGCTAGAACTCTTCTTTGCCAGTGCATCCCTCTGTTTCTTGATGGTTCATAACAAACTCTAGGTTGGTGGTGGGGGGTTGAGATCGGTGGTGTGCCAAGAAATGATGAAAAGGAGAGTGTAATTGGTGTAGTAGACCTGGCCCTCGAGCATTGGAAGCGAGGTGATATGCTGATAGTCAGTCGTGTCAAAAATATCCGCAATGATTCGGGTATAACCTACTTGCTCGACTGATTTGTAGAAGGAGAGTTCGGGAAGAGAGACAGGAATGAACGTGCCGCTGATGGGGGGAAGACCGATAAAGGTCAAATCTGTTTCTGTGCCCAGTGATTGCACATTGAGACGAACCGTATAGTCGGCTTCCTCAGGGTCACTTTTTATCAGATACCCTTGTCGGCTGAGCCAATCTTGAAAAGCCGCTTTGGCGACATACGTATCCGAAGAATATCCGTTGGCCTCAAGGTACACAGGTGTGTCGGGACTAAAGGGAATGTGGGTCTCTGCGAAACTGCGTTCTAGAGATTGTGACAGGAGCAATTGTTCCATCGGGCTTCGGAGGGTATCAGTCGATTCACGAGTGAGTGAACAACCCCATTGGCCAGACAACAAGACGAACAATAGGCAGATTAGACATACCCAGACCCTAAGGGATTGGTAAGGAGCTGAGAGTGGGAACACTTTGGTCATCAAGCTGTCATGCTCAGGTTTTATCTCTGCGGAGCGAAGTGCTGAGAAATCTGAGCGTATGGATGCTGTATTTCAAGGGTCGATATCACACATGTCGTCTGGCTGGTCGCCAGGCTCACTGAATCCCCAAGCCGTGGCTAACGCCTGACATGTGAGGTCGGCGATGAGGTGCCCGATCGGAGCGTTGACAAACTTGGGGTACCGAGCGACCCCGCTCCACAGTATTCGAGCCGTCGTAGAATCCACGCCTTTCACTGAGATAAATGGTGCTCTGATATCTCCGGTGCGGTCGACAAATACCACGAGCTCAATGTTGTGAGCATCGGCTTCCTGGAGTACGGTTTGTTCATCTTGGAAAGTGTGGTTATGGTGAAAAAGATGGTTGGTCTCTGTGGAATGTAGTAGAGCTGAATCAATGACTTCGAGGTTGCGTTTTTTTAACCAGGTGCTTGCCAGATGGATGGCTCTAAGGTCGTTGCCCCAGACTGTCGCCCGGGTGCTGAATTCTGGAAGGACCGTATGCATGCCGTCGGTCACCGGTGTAGCGCTACACCCAAGGCTGCTGACTATGATCATGAGGAGGCCGATCAATCTTGATGGAAAAACATCACATGATAACCATGCGAACCAACTACGGGTACATTGGCAAAAAAGGGATTTCTTTAGCGGTGTTCGTGGCATACGGAGTTATTACAAGCCTAAAGATGGGAGGTGCTCCCTTATGGGTATTGTATGAGATTGCGCAATAATGTCTAGTAGGAAAAAGAAGTGACGAAGCCGCTCATTCTAGTTCCTAAGAAGGGGGTGAAACCCTGTATGCCTGTATGGTGGATTTTTGCACCGGTTCTAGATCATGAATGACGAAATATCTGGAGAATAATGTGGTGGCTCTGAAGCTTTCTTTTGAAGGGTTCTTGACTCTATTGCAACAGACTTTCTACAGTTCAGGTATAGAAAGGCAAAATTATCCTAGTTGAATTAGTTGACATCTGTTGTTGGGCGTGCGGGTAGGGAGGGTTACGATGAGATATCAAAAATATTGTTACTTGGCGGTTCAGGTCATGAAAGTCGTAGTCGTGAGTCTGGCTGGTGTTGGCCTGTTGTCAGGATGCAGTTCGCAGTTGCGAACTACGATCGTGTCTGGTAGTGAGGCCCAGAAAGTCCAGTTGGCTCAGGTTGAATCAGAGCAATTGCAACAGGAACCCGTTAGGGCAACAGTGGAACCGGATCAGAATCAAAACCTGGGAGCAGGACCCCAATTAGATATTCCCGTGGAACTCCCGGCTATACCGGTGATTCGACAGTCATCGGTGCCAGAAATTGCTGCAACACCCGAAACGGCAGGTGCTTCACCTATCGGATTGGAACAAGCTTCCGAAAATCAAGGGGGCCAGAGAGCCGCCTCTCTTATGCCGTCATCTGAGACGACTAAGGAAGCAGAAACGGCCGTGCAACAATCGCAGGTGACACAACTTCCGGTTATCGGGATTCCTTCCGTTTCTTATGAACCGGAGCTGCCGGCATTACCGACTTTGCGTCACGATGATACTGATTCCACACGCGAAGCGACTGCCACGATCGTTGACGATGTTTCTGCTCAAAGCGCCTCATCTGTCCGGGAATCGCTTATGGATTCTCAGACTGAACATGGTACGGTGAGTCAACCTGCCGTCGACCCCTTTGCGACAGACCAATTTGATGGAGGAACAACATCTGATGAGTTGGTTGAGCAACCGAAGATTGTCGCTCAGGTGGCCCCTGCAGAGGCTGATGAAATGCATTCGCAGACGTCTTCTACTGAACAAGAACCGATGCAGGTAGCTAAGGTTATGCCGCAAGAGGCGCGAGATGTTGAAATGGTCAATGAAACCCTGGAAGCTGCACTCAGTGATGTATATTTTGATTACGATCAGTTTTTCATCCGTGAAGATGCCACGGTGCTATTGAAAGCCAATGCCCAGTTATTAACTGACAAATTGGCTGGAAAACGAATTGTGATCGAGGGACATTGCGATGAACGAGGAACGCAAAGCTACAATATGGTTCTTGGTGAAAAGCGAGCAAAGGCCGTGAAACATTTTTTGCAAGCTCTTGGTGTTCCTGAAGAAAACCTTGAAATTGTCAGTTTTGGTAAGGACAAGCCCTTTTGTCTGGATCAAACAGAAACCTGTCGACAAGAAAATCGCCGTGGGCATTTTGTGATTAAATAAACAGCAGGCGATAGCTCTCGTCTTATGGTTTGTCCTGGCTAGTCAGAGATAAGCCAACCTTTCTTCTCACGTACCTTCCAGGACTAGGGGCATTCTTCTGGCCATCTATCTCGTTCGGGAACGTTTGTTCTTTGGTCTCATCTGTCTCGTTGGCGTATGTCTTGGCCCCACCCCGAGTTCTGGACAAGGTGTCACTCCACGTTCTGAAGATCGTTCTCTTCCTGAATTTTCTCTTCTCTATGTCTCGGATTATTTTTCATTCGTCGGCGAGGATGCTCGGGGCCATGTCGCGTTTGCGTTAGACAACAATCGCGGGCGCGATGGCGAATCGTGGCAGGCAGAGCATTTTGTGGTCCTCCATGACGAGCAAGATGGGTGGGTCACCGTAGAGGGTAGCGGCTCCTACGAAAACACTGATAAAGAATTACAAACGATTCCTTCGTCGCCCTTCTTTCAATTTAATGGGACTCCGCAGTCAGGTTTATCAATTCTTAGTACACCCAATGATTTGACGTTATCAATTGATCCTATTCCAGCCCGCCTGAGCCGGACTCATGAAGGGGGGCGTTATTGGTTAGGGTCATCGGCGGCCGAGTTGCGTTGGAAAGACCGCATTCTCAAAGGTCGTGTGATTTATGAATATTTCATGATGCCGGATTTCAATCGGCTGACGAGAACCTATTGGGGTTTATGGAAACATTTTCAGGGCCTGTACTTGATGGTGGAAGGCTTAGGAGATTTGTATGTTCATTCACAGGAAAGCGATCGATTAACGCCGTTGATCGGGACACTCGATGGGTTTCTAGCTGTGGAAGGAGAGACCGAACCCTTTCAAGTATTGCAAGCCACCCTTCTAGATCATGACCAGGCATGGGGTTTGTATCGTTGGCCTAGTGCATGGGCTCTGAACTGGGTCAGTAAGGCTGGAGCTGGCCATGCCCGCTTGAGAATTTACGATTTCAATTCCATGAGTAATTGGGGCATTGGGGGTTTTGGGATGGGCATTGTCGTCGGAGTTCTCCAGTATAATGGGAAAGAGTATCGAGTCTATGGGTTAGGAGAATTGATTATGTAAGGGAGAGCGTTGATGAGAAAAATGTTGTTACAGTTCCTGCCAGTCGTTGTTCTCTGTGAGGTCATGGTCGGGGTGCAGCTCAATAAAGAACTGAGGGCTGCCCCTCAAGCCACAGAAGTGGGAGTCGCCACGACAAGACCATCAGATTTAAAGCAAACTATTTGCCCCACCGATTTATCCTCACTGCAACCCAGCATGGAGAAGGCATTACAGTTCATCAAATCTAGTGCGTTCAGGAACGCCATGCTCACTTCTTTGCGGGCTTCTATACCGGACGCAATTGCCAAAGCGGATGGGCTTCCACGACAGATCACATTTCTTAAACGGGAAATTCTTCGACAAGAGCGAGAGCGTGCGCATGCCGAAAAAGTGGCCCGAGAAGGCCTGAAGGATTCTTCCCAACCGCTCAAGCCTTGTCGCCGTGGCCAAGAGAGCAGTTATTGTGAGGCGATGGACCAATATCTTATTTCTACGGCGGCCAATCTGGCCAATCATGCATTTTTAGAGGCGTTGGAATGCTATCAAGAACAAGGTGTGAGGTAAGTTGCAGTACATGT
Organism: Nitrospirales bacterium; assembly: GCA_965223765.1. Lineage (GTDB taxonomy): Bacteria > Nitrospirota > Nitrospiria > Nitrospirales > UBA8639 > Nitrospira_E. The sequence goes on along the minus strand of OZ245016.1, from coordinate 3,522,492 downwards.
GTGCGGTTCAAAAAACCTCTATGTTAGGAATAATCCCGTGAATCTTTTTCAAGATGTCCCTGAAGATTGTCCTGAAGAGTTAGTCGAGCAGTTGATGGTCTCGCCTGCTGCGAGGATCGAGCGCATTGTATCTAGGGGGCATGCCTCTCCACCTGGGTTTTGGTATGACCAAGATGAGCATGAGTGGGTGGTCCTGCTCAGGGGAAATGCGCATCTTCAAATCGAAGGGCTGAACGATCTAGTGAATTTACGACCTGGAGATACCTATAACTTGCCAGCCCATATGAAACATCGAGTTGCCTGGACGTTGCCCAACCAAGATACCATTTGGCTGGCCGTGTTTTGGAGGCCTTGAGAATGTTTTAGATCTTCTGAGAAGGAACGGACGGAATCTCGCGATGGGCCGCGACCTCGACGAGATTAATTTCTTGCTTGAGCAGGATGAATGCTTCTTGGGTCCGCTCCAGAGTCCGTTCCCTTCCTACAGTCTCTAGCTGAAAAGCTAGAGCCGCGAGTTTCTCCGCCCCGATAGCTTTAGCACTGCCTTTTAAGGCATGGGCAGATTTTTGGAGCGCAGTTGCATCAGCTTGCTCAAGAGCGGCGTGAATATTGGTGGTATGCCGAGGTAGATCTTCAAGGAATTGAGCAATGACTGTCGCGAGAAACTCGGGATCATCTTCTCCGCCCAAGGCTCGAAGTTCGTCAAGAGTGTTGGGATTCAGTGAGGTCATAGCGTTTCCCTCTGTCGTTGAGCGGCTGGTGGTAGAAGTTGTGACTGATTCAGATAGTGCAGTTGGATGACTTGACAGGTGTTCTTTTTTTTCCTGAACCAGCCACTGGTCTAACTTCTGTTCTAGATCTCTGAGTTTGACTGGTTTGGAAAGAAAATCATCCATGCCAGCTGCAAGACACTTTTCTCGATCCCCTTGTAAGGCGTTGGCGGTGAGTGCAATGATTGGAATTCTTGAGTAGGAAGGGTGCAGAGCCAGGTGAGAAATTGTGGAATCCGTAGGCTCCTGTTCCTGATTGTTCCTTTCTAACGTTGCATACTCGGTCTTCCTGATTACCTCTGTCGCTTCGTAGCCATCCATCTTAGGCATGTGACAATCCATCAGAATCAAGTCGTAGGGCCGCTGTTGGAGGGCCGCAAGTGCCTCTTGTCCGTTGGGCACGACATCGGTGCGATACCCTAACCTTGAGAGCATTTGGACAGCCACCTTTTGGTTGACGGTATTATCTTCGGCCAGCAAAATTTGTCGTGTTCCCCGTATTTGGATTTCTTCCAGATTCTGTTTGGTGACTAACGGGGAAGAGCTGAGCTTGGTTGGGGTTGGTTCGTTGGTCTCCGAGTCTAACACAACGTTGATGGCGTCAGAGAGGTGCCGTAGTCGAATGGGTTTCCGTAGATAGGCTGCAAATATAGCTTCTTTGGCTCCACCTGAGGTCAATAAAATAAGGGGGAGTGATGCCAAACGAGGAATGGCTTTGATCTGTTTGGCGAGTTCCACTCCATCCATCTCTGGCATATGATAATCAAGGATGGCGATGTCGAAAGGATCTCCTCGGTCAGCAGCCTCGTTCAATATCTTAAGGGCTTGGTGCCCATTCCAGGCAGGCTCATACCGCATGCCCCATCGTGCCGTATAATACTGTAGGACGCTGAGGTTGGTGGCATTGTCGTCCACTAAGCAGATATGCAGGTTCTCGAAGTTGGTGTGAGTAACGGGATGATGTATTGGGGTATTGGATTTCGCGAACGGGATCGTGAACCAAAAGCGGCTGCCTTGGCCCACTTGGCTTTGCAATCCAATTTCACCGCCCATGACTTCGACAAGGTTTTTACAAATGGCCAGTCCCAATCCGGTTCCACCATATTTTCGGGTGGTTGAACTATCTGCTTGGGTAAAGGACTGAAATAAGTGCGATTGGACTTCTGGAGTGAGTCCAATTCCCGTATCGGTAATATCAAATCGCAGAGTGGTTGATTCGGTTGTGTCATCCACCAGTAGCACTTGAACGGCGACCTCACCCTGGTGTGTGAATTTGAGGGCGTTGCCGATGATGTTGGTAAGGATCTGGCGAATTCGGCCGGGGTCCCCTGCGAGGAGAGAGGGAATGTTCGCGTCTACTAACCCCACGAGTTCAAGCCCTTTATTGGCTGCTGTTTCTGCGAATAGGTCTAACACATCCTCGACGGTTGTTCGGAGGCTAAAGTCGATGATTTCGAGGTCCAATTTCCCTGCTTCGATCTTGGAGAAATCTAAGATGTCATTGATGACAGCCAGAAGCGCATCACCAGATTTCTGAATTGTTTGAACACACTCCTGTTGATCGACCGTCAAATCCATCTCTTTAAGGAGATCGGCCATGCCAATCACGCCGTTCATGGGTGTGCGGATCTCATGGCTCATAGTAGACAGGAAGTCCGACTTAGCTCTTGTTGCCGCCAGAGCCTGATCTCGCGTCACTTCTAATTCTTGTATCTTTTCCTCCAGGATTTCCATGCTGTGATCAATGCTGTCGGCCATATCGTCTAATGTCGTACCTAATTGGCCGATCTCATCCGTTCGATTGGAATGGACACGGATGGAGCGGTTCCCATTAGATAGTTGTCGAGCCACGTTGGTAGCGTGAAGGAGAGGTTTGATTAAGTATCCGGAGACCAGTCGGCCCAAAATTCCAAAAATAAGCGCCATGCCTACTACAATACCAATCATCATTCTCCTCAAGTCTTGCAAGGGGCCGATAATCTCTTTTTCATCGACTTCGGCGATAACACACCAATTGGTTCCAGTCACGGGTTGCCAGGCTCCAACGACGGGCTTTCTCCGATAGTCAAGATAGCTGTCCATTTGAAATGTATGTTTAGGACGCGCCTCTGTTTGTAGATTTTGGCAGGCTTGAAAGGCGGTGGTCATTATGTGTTGACCTGGTACGCGGACCGTCAGCTCTAGTTCACTCCGGTGGGTGATCTGTCCATTGCTTCGCAGGTCTTTTTCAAAAGCCGACGGGCTCAAAAACACTCCTTGGCCATCCACGACATACACGTCTAATGTATCGTGCAGTTGTTCCAGAGAAGAGGCACTGACTTCCAGTGAGAGTATCTGATGCCCGATTTCCAAGGCATTCGTATGTAAGGTGAGTATGCCAATGGGCTCTCCGGTGAGTTGAATGGGAGAAAAAATTTTGCGGATAGGAAAATTGACTTCGACTTTGCCTTGGGGGGTGCGAACAGGAGTCTCGGATCTGATGACAGATGATGTCAGAACGTGGCCGTCTAGCAGTTGGGCCATTTGTTGGAGAGTACCAGAAAAATTTTTGCCGATTTTTGAAGGATTGCTGCTTATGAGCACTTTTCCAGTGAGCGGGGCATTCAGTTCAGCTTCTAAAATCCATGGATGGGCTTTAATCATCAATTCAAGTTGACGATGAAGGCGATATTGAATGAGGAAATATTGATCACTATCAGGTTCAGCGGCCAGGAGCCGCTGAAACTCCTCATGTAGAAGCGTGGTGCTACCGAGGTTTTGAGATTGCCGGTATCGTTCTTGTATCCACTGCTCGACTTGGTAGCCACTCTGTTGGGCCAACATGCTCAGTTTTTCCTGGGTATCTTGTTTGAGGACTGTGTGCTGTTGGTCGTACCAGAGATAGCCCATGATGAAAAGAGGCAGAAGGGTACTCAGCAAGACGAAGCTGATGACCTGCTGGCGAAAGCTCAGGGTTTGCCAAGAACAGTTCATCAGGTCAGTTCATTACGAGTAGAATGGTTGAGGTTTGATTGGCGTTGCTGAGCTCCACACAATTTTGAATTGGCCATTATCTTGAATTTGTCCAATCCGCGAGACTTTCCAAGTATGCTGATTGTGCGGGTCGATTCGGATAAGGCCCTGCGGTGCCGAAAAAATTAGCCCTCCAGCGGCTTTGCGAATTGCAGCGGTGTTCGTGGAGACGGCTTTATTGGCTGCTCTGGCGTAGAGATGCACCTGAGAATATGCTGCTTCAATGGGGTCGCCAGTCACTCGATTTTGGCCATACCGCTGTTGAAAAGCTTTGACAAAGTATTGGTTGCTGGGGGTGCTGAGACTTTGAAAGTAATTCCATGCAGCAAAGTGCCCAATGGTCCATTGGAGGCCAATATGCTGTAGTTCATCTTCGGCGACACTCATGGAGATGATAGGTAGATTGGCTGCTGACAAGTTGGCCTTGTGGAGGTTTTGAAAAAATCCTTGATTGCTATCGCCATTTAAGGTATTGATCACGAAATCCGGTTTGCTCTGTTGAATGAACTGGATGGTCTTCTGAAATTGTTGAGCTCCCAATGGTCGATATGTTTCCCCAGCCAACTCGCCGTGATACTCGGGGAGTCGCGTTTTTATTAACTGATTGGCTGTGCGAGGGAACACATAATCTGATCCGACTAAATACACGCGTGGACCAAATGTTTGGATCCCCCATTCCAGAGCGGGAAGAATTTGTTGGTTGGGCGTAGCCCCTCCATACATAATGGCTGGGGATTGTTCTTGGCCTTCGTATTGAACCGGATACCACAGAAGATGTTTCTCGTGTTCTACAATTGGTAAGACAGCTTTTCGACTGGCCGAGGTCCAACACCCGAAAATCGTCTGGACCTGGTTCTTCTTAATAAGCTGTTCAGCCTTTTGAGCAAAGGTTTTTGGGTCTGATTCTCCATCCTCAAGAATTGGTTGCAATGGTTTTCCTAGGACTCCACCCTGTTGATTCACTTCGTCGATGCCCATCATGATGGCGTCGACCAGGGATCGGCCGCTGGAGGCCATAGTTCCCGTGAGGGAATGAAGAATTCCTACGGGAATTGAGGATGACGATGTTTTGGCGAAGAGTTGTTTGGGGAGTGGGCCAGCAGACCAAAGCGCCAATCCACCCAATACCCGTCCGGTTGATGCAAGAAAATCCCGGCGCGTGTGAATTTTTGTTGGTGTGAGTAGCTGGGGGCCATTATTGGTTCTGACAGAATCAAATGAACGGCGAGCCCTATATCTTTTCTTCATGGTTGCACGACCTAGATGTATGGTAGAGGGGCTTCAGAAAGCATAGTCCCAATCTCTTACCAATTCGGCCTTCGATAGATGAATCTTAAGAAACTCAGGTGGATAACGAAGAGGATTAGCAGATTTGTAGCTGGAGGAGATGGGTTGACAATAGTTCATGTTTAAATTATATATAGATAAACATTATGGAAGTTTTCGATCTGAAGGATGATCCCTACCTGAAGGTTCTTCGTCCGATGGTGGAGGCGTATCAGGCCATTTTTCTCATAGGTGACCGGCATATTCGCTCGATGGGTCTGACGCCGCCACAATTCGACGTCATTGCTGAGCTTGGCGGGACGGAGGGGATGACATGTGTGGAATTATCGCAATCTACATTGTTGGCCAAAGCCAGTCTAACGGGAATTTTGGATCGGCTGGAGGCGAAAGGACTGCTTAAACGGCAAGCGGTGCCACATGATCGGCGTGCCACACATATTCGGTTAACGCGGAAGGGGGAGAATCTTTATCGCAAGGTCTTCCCGGCACAAGTCCAACTCATGCGTCCGTACTTTGAACGAGCTTTGACAAAACGAGAGGTGTCCGCGATGAAAGAGATGCTGATTCGACTACGAGACAGTTGTCGAGCTGAGACTTCGCTGGATAACACACCAGTGAAGTAAATTTGCGGGAAATGGGGCAAACTTTTCTTAGAATTTTTTCAGAGGGCTATCATCATGAAAATTATCGTTGTAGGAGCAACCGGGGTCATTGGCAGTGCTGTCACCAAAGAATTGGGAGCGCGTCATGATATCGTGAAAGTGGGTGGGAGTCGTGGAGATGTTCAGGTCGATATCTCATCGCACGAGTCCATTCATCACATGTATCAAAAAATTGGGAAAATTGATGCCGTGGTTTCTACGGCAGGCAATGCTCATTTCGGTCCCTTAGAACAATTAACTCAACAAGAATTAGAAATTGGGCTTAGGAGTAAGTTTCTAGGTCAAGTGAATCTAGTCCTATTGGGTCGAGACTTTGTGAATGATGGTGGGTCTTTTACGTTAACGAGTGGAATTTTAAGCCAGGATCCTATTCCAGGTGGAGCGGCGGTGACCCCCGTTAATGCTGCAGTAGAGGGCTTTGTGTTGGGTGCCTCCATTGAAATGCCCAGAGGCCTCAGAATTAATGCCGTGAGTCCTGGTGTGCTTGAAGAATCCATGGAAAGAATCGGTGCATTTTTCCGAGGACATGTGCCTGTTCCAGGCTGGAAGGTGGCATTGGCCTACAGCAAAAGCGTGGAAGGACGGCTGAACGGGCAGGTATTTCATGTGTGGTAGGCCTACAGAGAGACGAATGGATCAAATTGATTCGATTGTCTTTCAATTGATGCTTGGGGCCTAACGTGGCGTCGAATACTCTTATTTATGTAGCGGATCCCATGTGTTCTTGGTGTTGGGGGTTCTCGCCAGTTCTTGATGAGATTAGGGAGAACTATCAGGATCGGGTTACGATTCAACTGATGTTGGGAGGATTACGTCCAGGCAATACTGAACGCTTTGATGAATCCAGACGTGCCTATATTCTCCAGCATTGGCATGCCGTGCGTGAACGAACCGGTCAACCCTTTAACTTTGAATTTCACATGGGACCAAGGTTTACGTATGACACGGAACCGGCCGCTCGAGCTGTACTGGTGATGCGACAGCTTGCGCATCAAAAGGAATGGGGATTTTTGAGAAACATTCAAGAGGCCTTTTATGTGAAGAATGCAGATGTGACTAAATTGGACATTCTGATGGAAGTGGCTGAGAAATTAGGCTTGGATGGCGTGCAGTTTCGCCAAACCTTTCAAGATCCCCAGACAAAACAAATGTTGTGGGAAGAATTCGATCAAGCCCGGCAATTGGGAGTGAATGGTTTTCCGACGTTGCTTAGCAGGCAGGGGGATTCTGTTGATACCCTTATGTATGGGTATCAAAGTATTCAGGAAGTGGCGCCATTGATAGAGCAATTTCTTCAAAAAGATGCATAACCGGAATACTATTTAGGGCAGGAAAGTGATCGATGAGATAGTCACGAGTCGGTGAGTGTTCATACCATTTTCATAGGAGGATATCTGATGCGAATGATGAAGAAATGCATGGTCGTGCTGGGTTTGGTGGGCGGTGTGCTAGGTGGGTTCGTCCTAACGGCAACCGCAGAAATGGCAAAATGGAATTTGGATAAGGATCATACGACTCTGGGATTCGAAGTCGTGCATATGGTCGTGTCGAAAACCAAGGGCAAATTTACGGAATATTCCGGTACCGTCGAGATGGATGCCGAAAAGCAAGAGTTCAAAACTATTGAAGCGATTATTCAAACGGCGTCGGTGACAACTGATCATCAAAAACGAGATGATCATTTACGCAGTGCCGACTTTTTCGATGTGAAAACCTTCCCGACCATGACGTACAAAATGAAAAGTTACACCAAACAGGGAGATCAATATACAGCAGTCGGAGATTTTACATTGTTAGGCGTCACAAAAGAACTGACGTTGGTCGGGACTTTTAATGGCGTGGCGCAAGATCCCTGGGGCAATACTCGTGCGGGATTTACAGCAGAAGGGACGCTCAATAGAAAAGATTATGGGATGAAATTTAGCAAGTTACTCGATAACGGTGGATTAATGGTGGGTGATGAAGTTCACCTCAAATTAGAAATTGAAGTGATTAAAGAGAAGAAAGTTGAGAAAGTGAAGCATTAGAGCATTAGTTGGGAACGCACATTGTGAGATGGTCCAGTCGCGTCTGTCCTTAATATACGTATATAGGAGGAACAGCAATGACGAACAAGGAGATTGGCGAGGAACTTGTCGCCTTATGTCGAGAAGGTAAGAACATCGAAGCCATCGAGAAATTTTATAGCGCAGACATTGTAAGCGTTGAACCGATTGCTATGCCTGGAATGGGGAAAACACAGACCGGTATTGAAGCCATTAAAGGGAAAAACAAATGGTGGGTGGATAATCATGAAGTGCATGGTGGGGATGTCCAGGGACCCTTCCCGCATGAGAATCGTTTTATCGTGTATTTTAAGTTCGACGTGACGCCTAAACATTCAGGACAACGCATGACGATGGAAGAAATGGGCTTGTATACGGTGGAAAACGACAAAATCGTTCGAGAGGAGTTTTTCTTTGCTATGGGGTAGTGAGGCGGCTGTCTTCCCTTATTCTGTCACCACTATCTAGGGTTGGAGAGGAATCGTTATTACAATTCCCCCCATGAGGTCTCCTGGCTTGAAATCTCGTTTTGGGCTAAGAGGATGGGTATTATGACAGGAGATACATGCTGTGGTGATTGCCGTATCGGCATAAATAGATTGGAAGAATTTCTTTTTTCCGCTGGTGACGATATTTCGTTGAGGAATTTCGGGTGAAGCTTGTAAATGTTCGAGGCCCTTCCGTTCGAATTCTGTCGCTGGACCATTGCGTCGATGAATCGGCCACAAACTGATTAACCGAAAGCGAATGCCTTCGCCTGACTCCGCAACCAGTTTGCTGGAATAGTGAAGGAATTGGGCCGGTAGCGGGATTGCATTTTTACTCTCCCAATCTTCTGTTGCGGATACGATTCCCTTTTCTTGCATCCGTTTGACTACATAGGTGGTATAGATTTTTCGATCGGCTTTGATGATCGAATGGAGGTAGTCTGCCACTTTTTCTGGCGGTAGACCTGGGAGGTCAAGGTTCTGGGATGCCAGGCCCGTTGAGTTCATTCCCGTCACTGCATAGCATAGGAGTACAAGTATGGGGAATGTGTGCTTGAGAACCCTAGGAATCATGCTCAGGTATCCTTTCCTGGTTGGGGTGGTCCGAGGGAAGTCGGAAAAGTAATATGGCAGATCGTCCCTTCCCCGAGATTGCTTTCTAATCGAATTTGTCCTCCTAATTTTGTCACAATTCGATGGGCGACAGTCAGGCCTAAACCAGACCCTTCCCCTTGGGGCTTGGTCGTGAAAAAGGGGTCAAATACTTTGGGAAGGTGGGTTGGGGAGATACCCGACCCCGTATCGGCAATGCGAATGTGGATGGTATCTGCGTCAGCGGCACTCGTAACGTTGATGGTCCCGGTATCATGCATAGCTTGAAATGCATTGGTGAGGACGTTTGTAAAGGCTTGGCTCAGTTCATATGGTTTTGCTCGAAGCGCTGGAATTGATTCAAGATTGGTATGGATCGTGACGGCGTCTGCCGGAAATTGTGCTCGAACCACGTTGATGGCGCGTGTTAGCTGTTCATTCACATCGATCGAGGTTTTCGACTCTTGAAATTTATATCCCAATTGACCCGTGAAATCTCGAATGACTGAGGCCATCCGTTTGCCATGCTGAACAATATCCTTCGCATACCCTCTAATGTTCTCGATATTATGTTCATCTTGTATGGCTTCTCCCAAACCGATGACGCCTACTAAGGGGTTATTGAGTTCGTGGCCGATTCCAGCGCTCAGAACTCCGAGACTCGCCAATTTTTCTCCCTGGATCAACTGGTCTTGCAGAACGCTTTCCTCAGTGGTATCACGGAGAACGAGGCCAATGCCTGGATCCTTTCCTGGGGCAGCCTTTACGGTAAACCACCGATACCGATAGTGCCGGTCATGCAGACGGAATTCTCGGCGTTTCCCTTCCGGATTATCCCACCCCCCTTGAGCCAATGGATCTCGTAACTCAGCGATAAGCTTGGCGGGCGTTGGCTGTTCTCGGTCTGTGGAAGAAGCCTGGAGTGTCTGGAGTTCCTCTTCCAGCATACTTTGGGTATCAGAATCAATCTTTAGAGCCTGAAATAGCGGAGTTCCGATCAAGGCGCCGTTTCCAGAAAGAGCGAAGGTTTGTTTAGATGCCTCATTGAGATATTGAATCGTATTTTGGGGCGTTAGCATGATAATCGGGTCTGGGACGCTATCAAGAATTTGAGACGTGGATTCCTGCAGGTATTTGACTTCCTCAGTCTTTAACTGCACTTCACTTTTGAGACCGGCAAAATGCGAGGCGAGTTGTTGGTTCATTCGGTTCACTTCGTCAGCCAATTCTTCAATTTCATCCCCGGTCGAAATGGTAATCGGTTCTTGAAACTCCCCTCGTCCAATCCGGCGTGTGGCTTCTTGAAGGCGTCGAATGGGTGCTGAGATGCGATGTGCTGCGAGATATCCAAGTGCCACCAGCAAGCCGACTCCTAGCAATCCAAAACCCGTCGTCCATGAAAAAAATTGCTGGATTGGGCCGAACAATTCTTCTGATGACTGCCAGACGAACATGTGCCAAGCGATTCCCGTCGAGTCTCGAGTGAGATAGCTCGTATTGGCTATCGGGGCAAATCCAATGATAGAACTTTCGTGACCGCCATGCCCATCACTATTGGCTCGTGTCCAACCTGGATGAAGAGGTGTGACAGCCGAAACTAATTCTTGGTCTGAAATGACGGTCCCTGTGGGAAGAAGTGGACAGCTTAACACCATACCATGACTGTCTATAAGCATCACGTGTCCCGTGTCCCCAAAACGAATAGTGTCGATAGAGGCAGCAAAAAACTCTTTGGCATCGTAGATGCGCCGTAGCACTCCGACCGTCTCATAGCGCAACCGATCCATGATGGGCAGCGCCAGGGTAAATGTGAAGGTCTGAAAACGCTCATCGAATCTGATGGGACTGATATAGGGTTGACCAACACCTTTGTGAAAAGCCCCGATCCACCACTCGGTCTCTCTATGCTGGTAGGGCATTGCAGCCTCTAGGCTCGCCACCACTCGACCTGCCAAGTCAGTGATGTAGAGGGCTCTTGTGGCTGATCGTGAAATAACCGGAACAGGATGGCCTGGGTCAATATAGGTTCCGCCCATATGCTGCTCTAACATTTTCACAATGGGTCCAGAGGTCAGTGGTTCAACGAATGTGTCCTCTTGCGCCTCCCACCAAATCTGTTCCTGGGCGAGAAGGTCTGAAATTTCTGTTGTCGTTAATTCGGCGAGTGCATCGCGCCGGGTTTCGAGTTCTTCGATGACATGAATGTTTGTGGCGAGGTTTGCTGTTCGAGATATTTCATCTCCCACCACAAGATCCAGTTTCCTTGCTGTCTCGGTCGCGAGGGCTTCAAAGCTGGCACCGTTGACTTCATGAATTTTTTGAGTGCCCAAGTAAAAGGCGAGAGCCAATCCAATGAGCAACGGGAGTGCGCCAACCAGCAACATCGATAGGACAAGTTTCCTTTTGAGACCTGTCTTCGGAGTGGCCGACGTCAAATTTGGATTCATGACGGGCATGGCCATGCTCAAGTTGGATCTGGATCGGGAAACACCAAGGTCATCGTCGTCCCTTTTTCCAGTACGCTCTTTACTGTGAGATCGCCCCGATACTTTCTAGTGATCATACGAACATTATAAAGCCCGAGTCCGGTGCCTTTTCCAGGCGCTTTTGTCGTAAAAAACGGCTCAAAGATTTTTTGTAGATGATCCTCGTCAATGCCTTTGCCTGTATCGGAGATTTCTATTTGGACCATCCCATTCATTCTCGCGACGCTTACGGTCAGGATGCCTTGTCCATCCATCGCTTGAATTGCATTGGTCAGAAGGTTCACAAAGACTTGAAGAAGCTCTTCAGGCTTTGCACTAACCGCGACCTGATCACGGTAATTCTTGACGACCGTAATTTCATGAAGTTTGGTAGCAAATTTGGCAATCTTTAATGCCTCATCGAGAGTTTCCTGGATTGACACTGGAGAAGGTTCTTGTGACTGCGAGGCGCGGGCATATTGAGTAATGTCTTGAGAGATGTGTTGGATGCGTTTGGCTGCCGCGTGGATGCTTGCGGCATGCTGGTGGATAGTGGTTATTGCTGTTTCTTCTTGGATAGATTCGGCCATTGCCAGAATGACGTACAAAGGGTTGTTAATGTCGTGAGCAATTCCGGAAGCGAAGGTGCCCATTGCAGCTAATTTTTCTGCCTGAAATAACTGTGTTTGCATGGAGGATTCATGTTGGATGATATCCCAGAGTAGTTTGGAGGCCGCGCCTCCTAATACTTCTGAATGAGAATGTTTGTGACGATGGATAATATCAGAGAATGCTGGGTCGCCGGTCACGTCCACGATGAGATGGATATCCGGCTGTTGAATGAGTTGAATGGAGTCTTGCGTTGTGAAAATATTGCGGTGCCGGGCAAGAGCAAGGCCTGGGGCCTCTAATGATTTGTCCGCTATGCCAGCAAGATAAATACGAGGTAAATTCAGAAAGGATTCAAGTAATGCCGTGCCACCTTTTCCTGCTCCAAGGATGACGACCTTAATTGGCAATTGAGGATCTAGGAGTCTTTCGGACACAATCGGCGACTCTGGCTGGTGGAGCGTCATAAGAGCCCTGTGGTATTAGGTTGCGATTCACTGTGACAGAGCTGAAAACGCATGAAGCCCTACCGGATGATAGGGCTTCATGCGTTTTTCTACGAAGCTGTTCATCATACCTGTTCCCTTTCCGAGCTGGAGGTTAGTCCAGGTTGAGGTGAAGGGCACTGAGATGATGCGAGGAGCCTGTCGGACTTTAGGAAGAATCGGCTGCAAAAGTGTCTGAGCGCTCCAGATTTCGCCGAGTTCTTAGCCCATCGTTCCGATATGAACCGGCGAAATCGCCAAAATCTGCCTTCACTCGGGCACTTTTTTGCTCTCGATTCCCTAAGTCAGAGGCTCCTAGAGGTGACTAATTTCGCGTTGCGACATTGCCTTTTCTACTGCAGCCGTTAACTTTTCTTTCTCGACGGGTTTCACCAGATAATCGACGATGCCTTTTTTAAGAAACCCTGTGGCCATTTCCATATCTGGAAATCCAGTGAGCACAATGAGTGGAACCCGAGGCCACTGCTGCTGAAAGTAATTAATAGCTTCGACGCCATTGACTTTGGGCATACGTATATCCGAAATGATGACGTCTAACAGTAATGGATTTTCATCCTCCTTAATTGCCGCGATAGCTCTTTCGCCGTCTTCGGCTTCAATCACGTCGTATCCAGCTTTGGTCAAGGTCATGCGAACGACCTTGCGGACATCTGGTTCATCATCAACGATGAGGACTCTGCCTTTAGTTTCATGCCCACTAAACATTCCTCCAGTTGCTTCAGCTGCGTCAGCCATAGTCTTCCTCCTTTGTGGGTGAACGAGTCACGTGTTGAAAAATAGACCTCACAGAACTAGTTAACAAACACAAATTAACTATTCCACAATTGAAAAGTTTCACCTCAGTGGTGGTAGATTTTACCTGATTGGGAGAATAGTAGAAAGAGATAGTGGGTAACTTTAGGGATAATCTGGCCCAGATTGGGGCTGCAAGGCACTGCAACTACTGAAATAAGCCCTAGTTTTGACGGCTGTCGAGGATAGTTGACGAAATTTTTGGCCAGTGTACACTGAGGTATAAACTCAGTATGAAAGGATGAACTGGAATGAAAAAAACTTTCATGTTCTATCGGTGCCTGTTGCCGAGAAGGTTTTCCCTTGTTTGGAATACCTTCGTCTTTCTGGGGTCTCTAGGAATCGTTTGGGGAGTGTCGGCACAGGTTCTGGAGAAAGGGTCATCGTTAGAGGAGCCGGGAGGTCGAGCGAGTGGCCAAGTACGGCCTGTCCCCTTTGCAGGGTATGAAGAACGTCTGCGACAGTCTCCTCGCTGGCAGTCCATGACCCCGGAAGAACAGGCGCAGGCTTTGGAGAAGCTGGAACAGGCCAGAACACGATTTCTGGATCGACAACAACAGTTGAACGAGCAGTATGAAACACAAATTAAGAAAATACAAAAACCTCGTGAATCTTTAATGAGTAAGAGGCGAAAACGCGAACAATATCGAGATGCCGATATGTTATGGAGTCAACTTCAAGCGCTGCCGCTCGACAAACGCCTGATGATCGAACGTCAATTGGGCCTAGGCAAGATTGCCTCTTCCCAAAAACGACAAATCTTTCAGAAGCGCCTTGACCGGCTATCGTTTTCTAAACGTAACCAGGTTGTTCGACAAATCCAAGCTAGCCAACGGTAAGTCTAGTTGCTTAGGATTCAGGAGGAGGAATTTGGGCTGTGTTGGGCGGGGTAAAGGCTTCTGGAATTCCGAATGGCAGTGATTCTACATAGAGTGAGGTTGACGGGAATGCGAAGGCGGTTCCGTGTTTTTCCACGATTTCTTTAATCTTATAGGCTAATGCCTCCTTGACGGCTAACCATTCTCCCCAAACTGTTGTTTTCGTAAAACAATACAACATGATATCGATGCTCGATGCTCCAAAAGTATCCAGAAAGACGAATGTTTTTGTCTTGGCCGGATCAGTTTCAAAGTCGGAGTTGGTTTGTAGATACTCCGAAATTTCCTGGATGATAGCGCGTAATTGCCCCTGTGTTGTTCGGTATTCGACTCCAATACTCCAATAGATTCGCCGTTGGGTCATACGTGAGAAATTAATCAGTGCTTCACTGGCTAACTTGGAATTTGGAATTGTCACCAGTGCTTTATCAAAACGCCGAACTTTCGTGGCACGAAAGCCGATCGCCTCGACATTACCTTCGACATCTGGCGTTTTGATCCAATTCCCCTTTTCAAAGAGCCGGTCTAAAAAGATTGTCAGTCCTGCGAACATGTTGGCGATAAAGTCTTGAGCACCAAGAGCGACGGCCATCCCGACGAGTCCGAGACTTCCTAAAACTGCTGCGACGTTAAACCCCCACTCTTGAAAAATCGCAGCGATACCCAAACAGACGATAATAGCTTTCACTAATTTCACGAAAAACCCTTTGACTGTTTCGTGCATGCTCTCGCTACCAAATAATCCGATAGCGCGATCAAATAGAGTCGAGAGGGGATCTACGACACGGTAAATAGCCCAGAAGATTGTTAAGGCAATGAGCGATCGAACAAATTGCGCCAGGAGATGAGTGGCGGTGTCGGATAAGGTCACAAACTGTCCGGCAAAATAAAATCCAATGACCACAAAAGCAAATTCCAGAGGATATTCCAGGGCTGCAAGCACTTGATCATCCAAGTCTGTCTGAGTTTTCCTTGCCAAGACTTTCAGTGACTTCATGACCGTGCGGAAAAAGATTCGTCGGGCGAAAATAAAGATGAGAAAAATTCCGATGGCCTGCAAAATCTCTCCCAAGTTGGTTCCAAAGACACCGATGTCCCAGACGGTTTGAATCTCTTTTCCAAACTCTTCAAGCATGGGCTATCGTTCCTTATTCTGAAGCTGTCATGAACGGAAAATTAGCCGTACAGCTCTGTAGTGCGTCGATCGGTGGCGAAAAGGCTTCACTGCCGAAGTTGTTTCCGAAACTTAGCAAAGTTTTGTCGTTTCACTTTACCGACAGTAGGATACTGCAGATCCAATTGTTCTAATGTCTGTGTGATTAGCTCTGCCACGCACAGACGCATAAAGGGTTTATTGTCAGCGGGAATCGCATACCATGGTGCCCATGATTGTGATGTAGCATTCACAGCGGCTTCATAGGCCTCCATGTACTGTCGCCAAAGCGTTCGCTCCTTTAGGTCTTGGGCTGAAAACTTCCAATGTTTTTCTGGTTCGGTCAAGCGTGCGAGTAGCCGGCGGCGTTGCTCGTCTTGAGAAACATGAAGCCAGAATTTCAGGATAATTGTTCCGTTACGGGCCAAATGCAGCTCGTGATGCCGGATTGATTCGAAACGTTCCTCCCATACTGTTGGACGGATGGGCATCGGGAGCTTCTGTGCCTTCAAGTATTCGGGATGCACGCGAACGACGAGGACTTCTTCATAATAGCTTCGATTAAAAATTCCGATTCGGCCGCGTTCGGGCAAACGTTGTGATGTACGCCAGAGAAAATCATGGTCTAACTCCCGATGAGAAGGTTGTTTGAAGGAAAACACTTGGCAGCCGGCTGGGTTGATTCCTCGCAGGACTGCACGAATTGTGCTGTCTTTCCCCGCGGCGTCCATTGCTTGAAAGATCAATAGCAACGAATATCGGTCGTTGGCATACAGACGGCGTTGGAGGTCATCCAAGGTCTTGATGACTTTCTTGAGCTGTTTTTCACAACCTTTCTCTGTTGGGGCTGATTTGGGGGGGCGGGTAGGCGCTTGTTTGTATCGAAAAGAACGATCGGCTGGAACGAGGTACGGGGAAAAAACTGCGTCAAACATTCTTATTGGGACACATGCTGGAGCTTTTAGATGAAGGAGAAGGAGGGTATTAGCATTCCATACCCTCCTTCTCATACTAGCTCAATTAATTCGTCAAGATAAACGTAATCTTCATCGTGACGCGATATTGGGTAATCTTTCCTTTTTCAACTTTAACTGATTGATCTTTGACCCACGCACCCGAGACATTTTTCAAGGTTTTATTAGCGCGTTTGACCCCGGCGGCAATGGCGTCGTCGAAACTTTTAGAAGAGCTAGAAATGATTTCGGTAACACGAGCAATGGTAGCCATGAAAACCTCCTAAATGGTGAGTATATGAATGGCATTCGCGAATGCAGAAAAGCTGAAACTTTTTGATTCGCTGATCCGTATGAGGGGGTGAGTTTTTTTTGATCTATGAGGTTGTTCCATCGCACGAAAGGTCATCGTGAGTTGTAAAGAAAGGGTAAAAGAAATCCTTTGATACGTCAATGAAATCAACACAAAAATCAACATGACCGGGCGGATGTGTTATAGCAATCACAGAGATATAGGCTTGGAATCGCATTGTGGTGCTGATCCTAGACACCTGCAAGGATTATGATACGATAACAGCAATGGCGATTATTTCATATGTAATGAAGGAGCGAGGACTATGATGTGGTTGACCAAAATCATGTTAACCTTAGCCGTTGTAGGGTGTGTGGGCTGTTCGACTTATGATGAGCCAACGTCCCATCAATCCGCCTTGGGCCAAGGTATCGTAGAAGGCACGAAGGGTTATCAACAATTGCAAAATGATCCTGAAACTCGAAATGGAATTGTGAAAAAAGTTCGAGGACAGGTTCACCATCTTGAAGGGGCGGCATACGTTGTTCACACCGGAGATCACGTAGAAATCCGTCTTCCGATCGATGAAAACACGAGCATTGACCGTCCAGCGCATAAGGGTGATTGGATCGATGCCTATCTGAATCACGACGGCCGTGCGGTCATGATTCGCAACGTGGATGATCAAGTCGTTTTAGACTAGTGGTTGCGAGTGAGGTGTTCCTTACCTTCAACCGCAGGAATGTCATGTTGACTTGAGGGCATAGCCTGAGTCAGCTCCCCCCTCTCTTCTTTTGTCGAAGCATCTATCTCAATGTTGGTCTTGATGGTCTGCAATCATATTCCCGTTACCCACAGGGCTAGATGGCAGGCGTTGTTTCCATTGATCAGGGCTTACCCACGGCGGACATCTTTCAGCGAAGTTCGTTGCATAACCTCTGCAGACCGGGGAGCGCTCAATTTCTAGAAATTATCCTTGGTCCGGAAAATCGAATGAATCAGATTTGGTGAGTCGAATCTGGTCGGGGGACTTCGACATCCATGCGGGGAAATTCCTCACGCAGCGTCATCGCAAAGGCCAGTGACTGCCGTTCTTCACCATGGACCACGAAGACTTTTTGTGGATGTGGACGAATGGCTCGAATATAAGCCAGTAGATCGTTTCGATCGGCATGTGCGGAAAACCCGTTCAGCCGAACCACTTGCGCTCTTCGCTTGGTTGGGACTCCAAAAATCGGCACAGTATCCCATTCCTCTACAAGTTTACGTCCTAGGGTATGTTCAGCCTGAAAGCCCACGATGACAATAACATTGGCTTCATCCTCGATCGCATGTTTCAAGTGATGCACGATACGTCCACCCTCGCACATGCCTGAGGCGGAAATAATGACGCATGGCCCTCGCCGCCGATTTAACACTTTGCTCTCTTTGGCCGTGGATACGAATTTGATGTATTGAGCCGCAAACACATCACCGGAAGCCGAAAAGGTGCGATAGGTTTCTTCATCATAGCATTCGGGATGCCGCCGAAAGATTTTTGTGGCTCTGAGTGCCAGTGGAGAATCGATAAAAATGGGAATCGGTTCGACTTCGCCATTTTGAACGAGCGATTTAATACGCATGATAATATCTTGCGTACGACCGACAGAAAATGCAGGGACGATAATTTTGCTCTTGTGTTGAATGGCGTGGTGAACCAGTTTCTTGGCCAGGGCCTTTCGATCGGCTTCTTCATCATCGTGGACCCGATCGCCATAGGTCGATTCGATAATCAGGACATCGCAGGGTGGCGGGGGATGAGGGTCGCGGAGAATCGGCATATTCGCCCGACCCAGGTCGCCTGAGAAGAGCAGAGAAGTGGAATTTCCTCGAGTCCGGTGTTGGAGCCAAATCGCTGATGAGCCGATAATATGTCCCGCATCATGAAATTGAGCCGACAGGCCTGAAGACAGTGAAAGAGGCTGCCGGTAACCTGTTCCCCGAAATCGCTTGACAATTTGCTGCGCATCATCACGTGAGTACATCGGATCCACACATTTGCGCCCGCGTCGCCCTTCTTTCCTGTTAATATACCTGCAATCCTGCTCTTGAATTTTCGCGGAATCGGCTAACAAAATCTCTGTTAAATCAGCTGTGGCGTTGGTCATATGAACGGCACCACGAAATTTATGCTTGACGAGCACAGGTAAGGCGCCCGAGTGATCGATATGGGCATGAGACAGACACACGGCATCGATCGCTCTTGGATCAAAGCCCATATGGCGATTGCGTTCACGGGCAAGATCTCGGCGACCTTGAAACATACCGCAATCCAAGAGCACGCGCGTGCTGCCGGCTTGAACGACATGGCGGCTGCCGGTTACAGACCGTGCAGCCCCGTGAAACGAAATTTTCATGAGGAAGTCACCCGCTGATGTTCTTTGACGATAATGTTCCAGGCTTCAGCAGCAGTTTCTGCATAGTGAAAGAGTGACAGATCTTCAGGACTGATGAGGCCGAATTCCACAAATTTCCCCCAGTTAATCAGGTCTTCCCAATACGCTTTGCCAATTAATACCACGGATACATCGGTCACTTTGCCTGTTTGAATCAAAGTCAGAGTTTCAAATAATTCATCCATCGTGCCAAATCCGCCTGGAAACACGACGAGAGCTTTGGCTCGGTTCAGGAAATGCATCTTACGAATGGCGAAATAGCGAAACTCAAAACAGAGCTGTGGGGAAATGTAAGGGTTGGGTGCTTGTTCAAACGGAAGTGCAATATTCAGTCCAATGGATTTCGCTCCCACATCTGCAGCCCCCCGATTCCCCGCTTCCATAATGCCGGGTCCTCCTCCCGTCACGACGACATATTCACAGCGGCCTTGAACTTGACAGGTGGTAGAAACCAATCGGCTAAATTCCCGAGCTTCGTCATAATATGGTGCCAAGCTCAATTGATTGTTCGCGATTCGCAGTGACCGCTGTTTTTCGGGATCGTCAGGAGCCTGTGCCAGCTCCTGTTCAGCTTGGGCGACTTTGGCCTTAGCCATTTCTGGTTCTAACAGCCGCGCGCTGCCAAAGACCACAATAGTGGATTCAATTCCTTCATCTATTTGGAGTAGTTCGGGTTTGAGCCATTCTAGTTGGAGTCGGGCAGCCCGCAGTTCGTCACGCTGCAGAAACTCAGAGTCTAGGTCGGCCCGTTGATAAGCAGGAGACGATAAAAGGTTCAAAGATTGCTGGCGTAAATTGTTCATATGAAAGACAAAAGACACATGCTTGAGAGGGGAGGTGTCAATTATAAGGATTCACTGTACGAATTGAAAGCGTTGGGATTTCACTGAATGCCGACCGAATGGCGAGCAATCATGGAGTTCATGGAATAACTGGTTGTGTAGGGGTGGTGAGGGTAGGGGCTTTGTTCGTGAAGAGGAAATGGGGTATAGTGAGCCTCCAAGCTGCAAAAGTCCTGGATGTAAAGTGATGAAGCCGGTTACATCGATAACCATTTCAGATTGTGAGGCATGTCCCAGTCGAGAGACCTCTGATATTTGCGAGATTGTGCCAAATACCGAAGGGCCTTTAGGTCTCATCAAGCGTCGAGCTAACTATCAACCTGGCCAGTATGTATTTTACGAAGGACATGCGGCTCTCGGCCTGTATATTCTCTGTCAGGGGAAGGCAAAGCTTACTCGGCTCAATCGAAAAGGACAGCAGCGTTTAGTCAGCATTTCGAGTTCGGGTCAACTGTTAGAAAAACAAGCGTTCCAAGAACATCCGGTCCACCAGGTGACCTGTGAGATCTTGGAGCCCTCACAAGTGTGTTTGTTAGACCGCACAAATTTCTTAGCCTTCTTACAGCATGATGGGCAGGCGGCTGTGCAGTTAATTCAAGTGTTGAGTAAACAAATGACGGAGGTCGTGAATGCTGCTGATCAATTTGCGTTTACACCAGCTAAGGAGCGTCTCGTCCGATTATTGTTAGAGCTCAGCGAACGCTTTGGGCATGAAGATGAAGCAGGAATTCGGATTGCCCTCAATCTGAAACGGGAGGACTTAGCGCAAATGACCGCGGTAACCGTTGAAACGGTCGTCCGCCTTCTGCGGGATCTTCAGGCGTCAGGATTGATTATGGTACAAGGCCGGGTTCTGACTCTTCTGGATATCCGTCGTCTGTCAACGATTGCAGCAGCTTCGGCTGCCAGCTGACTCACTTTTAGTCATTTTGGAAGTTAAAAAATTCCTCCCCATTGTTCGCCTTATGCATTGCAATCAGCATGTAGCTCCTGTGGCTTTCCCTCTCCGTTCTTAGATTTTTCTTAGTTGTCAGACCTGCGGGCGCAAATAGGTCATTGGACCTATGAAAAAAGTTGATAAGAATCATTGTCGACATTGTTGGGAAACAATGACGACGCATGGGATTCGATTTAGAGTGCCACACATAATGTTGCATGTGGTGTTGTCAGCGATTCAAAGACAAAGAAAAGAGGGGATTGTGCTTCTCGCATTGGCTGATAAGAGTCGTATGAAAAGGATTTTATACATTTTTTGTCATGACTGAGGAGGTATGGTGATGAACAGAGGTCGGTCCGTTGTACAAATGGTGCTGGGAAGTCTTCTCGTATGGGGAATTGTGTGGTTGTTAGTGGGAGGAAATATGGCTCTCGCGGCGACAGTGGAAGAACGGTTAGAACGTTTGGAACAAAAAACGCTCTCCTCATCGCCAGGAGCCGAGCAGGAGACCGGCAATATGGTCTTCTTTCGAGGGGGATGGGTTGGTTTAGTCAATGATCGGTCGAATGAAGTCTTTACGGACGTGTTTGAGTTTAGTGGATCCAATGATAGTAATAATGGGTACTATGTTGGGGCAGGGCTTGACCTTGTTCTCACGAGAAATGTGTGGGATTTGTGGCCTGGGACGTGGGTCCTGGGAGAAATCGGTGTGGAATTTAAGCGGTTTAAATCGAAAAGAGTGACTCAGGCTGTGCCTAGTACGTGTGCTCTGGCTGATGCAGATATTGGCGCTGGCCTAGGCTGTACAGTTGAAACAAAGAAAAGAGTGCAAATTACGATGTTGACGGTGGATGTGGCTCCAAAGATCATGTTCATGGAAGGGAGCCGTTTTCGCCCATGGATCATTCCGGTAGGATTGGATTTCCATGTCATTAGTCCTCCCTCCAACGATACGACAGTCTTAGATATTGGCGTGCAGTTTGGAGTCGGGGCCCAAGTCCGGGTGTGGAAAGCTCTTCACCTCGGGGTTGATGGACGATTTCATCTTGCCACGGGACAGACTGGTACCACCAATAATTTTGGCACGGCCGGAGCGTACTTGGGTATTGCCTTCTGATGTTTCTATGGAAAAAAAAGATGATGGCACTCACTTTGTTTGGTACGGCTAGGCCTCGGGGGCTCGCCCTCTGTTCAAGGGCCTTGGTTCTAGGGAGAACAACCAGGGAACAGGGTGGGGATCACATACACGGGTATTCCGTAGTGCACAATGTTTTGGATGCTGGCTAGTTAATGTCTCAAATAGACCGTTACAATCCTGGAGGTGAGCCTATTTGATATCATTCTTGTTTGGATTCATCTGACAGCGGCGACCTTTTGGGTAGGAGGTATGCTGTTTCTTTCTCTTGTCGCGGTTCCTCTGTTAAAGGAGGCCCCCGACCCTGCCTCCGCTCAACGCGAGTTCGTGAATCTGGCGCGTCGGTTTCGAATGCTCGTGGGGGTCGCCCTTTCTCTTCTTCTAGTGACAGGTGTGATTCTCCTTCCTAATCACATGGATTTCACTCTGTTGCTAGGAGAGTGGCCGTGGCCGGTTCTGGTAAAAGTCAGTCTCGTTTGTTTATTAATTGTCTTGTCTGTCGTACATGACCAGGTTATTGGTCCAAAAGTTCGAACACTCAAGCTCAAATCATCTTCAGAACTTTCGGTCAACGAAAAGTTCCTTCTCCGACTCTCTCCCATTATTGGTCGCGTCACCATGTTATTGGGTTTAAGCGTTTTTCTTGTGGCTGTCATCATGGTTCGAATGTAACATTCTTCTTCAAGCAAGACCTCCTCTCATCTTTTTCGGTAGAAAGACAAATCACTCTATTTGAATAACTCTGCAACATGGCGTAGCCAACCTTTCAAAGGCACATTTCTTCAGGACTAAGATGTTATCTAATTTAGCGAGAGCTCCCCACCTGTAAGGGTGGGGGTGAGAGCCAGGAGCCGTCGTCTGTTCGCCCTGGGATGATGAGGCGGATGACGCTTCATCGACAAGCCCCCGTTGTCTACAACACCCAGTACCATTTGGTGTGGGTGACGCGCTATCGGCGAAAAATCCTTCAGGCTGGATGAGCAGCGTATTGCAAGAAGGCCTTGTTGGAAGTAAGGGACTTTCATCCTGACTGGTACATTGAGGAAATTGGGGTAGTGTAAGCTTCCCCGTCAAGCAGACAGTTGGTAGGTAGAGTTTTCCGGTGTGGGTTTTTGATAAGTCCACGGAGTTGCTCCCTGTAGCGCCTCGTGGGGCCGGTGCTCATTGTAGATGGTCATCCACTCGGCCGTGATCTCTCGCACCTCTTCCAAACTCCGAAACAAATAGAGATCGAGCACCTCGTTTCGATAGGTCCGATTGAAGCGTTCAATAAACGCATTCTGCGTGGGATGCCCCGGTTGAATATGATAGCTCAGCACCCGGTTGGCCTTTCCCCAATCTTGCAGGATCTGCGCAAGAAATTCCGGCCCATTATCCACCCGAATCATATGCGGTAATTCACGCTCGGTCTTGAGTCGTTCGAGTACGCGAATAATTCGTTCAGCTCGGAGCGAGGTATCAATCTCAATCGTCAAGACCTCTCGATTAAAATCATCGAGGATATTGAAGGTGCGAAACCGCGAGCCATGATAGAGGGCATCGCTCATGAAGTCGGCTGACCAGACTTCGTTGGGCCCTTCTGGCACCAAACACGGGCAGCGAAGGACGAGCCGACAAACGGCGTTTCGTCCGCCGGGGCTGATTGAGCCCCAACTGTCGGTAAATCCGATAAATGCGTTTGTGATTCCAGGAATGGCCCATGGCTCGTAACTGATCTTTCCCCCAAAAAGTGGACACCAGGTTTCCATGAAAAATTTGGCCTTCATATTTGCCCGATAACGGGCGATCGCCCTTCGGTCCATACCTAGGCATCCCCCTGTTCGGCGGTCGACGGCGCCGCTGCTGGCTGTTGGAGGCTCTGCCACTGCCGTTCAAACTCTGCTGGACTCAGATACCCTAATGCCGAATGGCGACGGTCTGTGTTGTAATACCCGATATACTCGATGAGATCTGCTTTGGCTTCTGCTCGCGTCTGGTACTGCTGCTGGTAGACCCGTTCGGTTTTCAACGTCCCATTGGCCGATTCCATCGGAGCATTATCATAACAATTACCTCTCCGGCTCATCGAGCGCGTGATACCGTGTCCTTCTAGCACCGTACGATAGGCTGCCGCGGCATATTGCACACCTCGATCAGAGTGATGCATGAGCGTCGTATCCGGCTGTCGCCAGCCAAGGGCCATGCGCAACGCGGCCAGCGTTAACCGCGTATCGACAAAAGCTTCCAGCGCCCAGCCCACCAATTTCCGAGAAAACAGGTCCATCACGAGTGCCACATACGCCCATCCTTCCTTCGTCGCCACATAGGTGATGTCGGTCATCCAGACCCGATTGGGCGCGACCACGGTAAATTGTTGGGCTAACCGATTGGGCGCGATCGGATACGGATGCTGGGATTGGGTGGTATACCGCCGCCGCCAGCGTCCGCGAGCCCGGATGCCCGCCTGCCGCATTACTCGAGCAATCCGTTTCCGATTCACTCGCCACCCTGCGGCCCGCAGATCAGCTGTCATGCGGGGACTCCCGTAACACTGCCGATGCCGACGATGCCGCTCCTGCAACTCCATGAGTAACTGCGTATTCGCCCACGTCCGAGCCGATGGCCGGTGTTGCCGCTGCTGCCAGGCATAATACCCACTGCGCGCCACTCCAAATAAGAAACAGCTCCGATCGACCGGATACACGTCGCGATCGTGCTGAATCCAGGCGTACCTCACCGCGACTCTCTCACGAAGTACGCCGCCGCCTTTTTTAAGATTTCCCGGTCGAGCTTCAACTGCGCGTTTTCGGTGCGCAGGCGGGACAGCTCCGCCTGCACGTCCGTCACTTCAGGTGGCCGTCCTCCGTGGGCGAGCGGTTGCCCACGCCGCACACGTCGAACCCAATTCCCCAAGGTTTTGTCGGACATCTCCAAACGGCGGGCCACCTCGGCAAGCGAGCGGCTCCCTTCCAGAACTTGATTCACCGCCACGTCCTGGAATTCCTTCGTGTACTGTCGATGCGGAATGGTCTGCATCTTGTCTCCCTCCTGTTTTAGTGACCCCTTCCTACCATACTTCCTGGGGTCCACTAAAGAGGGGCAACCTCAAAAGCGAGCCCAGGGGATGTGTTGGGCCAGTTGCTCCAATGGATCACCCTTCTGAGTCAGAGCGTCGTAGCGGTTCGTGAGGTCGAAAAAGCTGAGTTGGCTTGGGGTGTCCATGAGCAGTCCTCCTTGGACCCGCCTTATGCCAGAATCCTACAGATTTGTCAGTAGTTTTTAGAGATGCCCATATGATCATTCTCACCAAGTATGCCGCCTCAGCAGTGGTAGCGACATTAAAAAGTATGACAAGCCGGAGGTTAAAAGAGAAATTCCCTCCCGTGCTGAACCCTATTGGGATAGTGGCGGGATATGGGCTCGAGGGTTTTTCGCCTCCACGGTGGGGATCAACGAAACCGTCATTCGTAGCTGCGTCCGTTATCAAGGCGAACAGGAGACGGGTCAAGCGGAACTTGAATTCTAGAAAGAGACCACGGG
Organism: Nitrospirales bacterium; assembly: GCA_965223765.1. Lineage (GTDB taxonomy): Bacteria > Nitrospirota > Nitrospiria > Nitrospirales > UBA8639 > Nitrospira_E. The sequence continues at coordinate 3,497,121 of OZ245016.1, read as the reverse complement.
TGTAAACCCGTGGAGGTTCATACGGATACATATCTGTATCCGTTTAGATGCAACTCGCTAAAAGCCCCTTGCATATTTCATGGGCATTCAAAGGAAGTGCTCTATTCTTTTCCAGGCAAATTCTACAAGAATTGAAAACAAAGATAGGTGTAATATCTAGGTCTTGTTCTTGCAGTATTTCGATAGCACTACTTTCCTTATCGCTAAATTCAGAATAGTCGGACTGGATTCCTCTAGATTTCCGAGCAAGCAAATTTGAAAGGCAATGCTGCGTACTCTTGAAAAATCTTTTAGCTGAAAATTAGGAAGTTTCTCTTTTCAAAAAATAGGAGACGCTATGAAAAAAACCCTAAATTTTCTCGTAGGTCTAATTATGACGTGTCCACTATTAAGTTTTGCCGAACCTCCTATTAATACGGTTCCTTCTGAACTGACAGTACCAGAAGATACTGAGTTTAATATAGCAGGAGTGGAGGTAACGGATGCAGACGACAATTTGGCTACTGTGAAACTCACGGTTAAGCAGGGAAAACTCAAAGTGACCACCTTGGGTAGTGCCAGTATCAGTGCAGGTGAAAATAATACGAAAACGTTAACCCTTGCGGGTACCCAAGATGATATCAATGCCACTCTCGCTAGTCTGAGCTATCAAGGAAACCGCAACTACAGAGGGCTTGACATGTTAACCGTAATCAGCACTGATAATTCATCGCCACCTGAGTCGTCCGGCCCCACTTTTTTGAGTCTTATGGTTAACAGGGCAGATACTGATGGTTCCTGTACCTCTTATGAAAGAGCTGAAAACGAAGGATCACATATTGGAGATTTGTTTAAGAGGCTCTCCCTCGGAAGTGTGGTTAATTACTCTGTTGTGCGTTATAACCTTGCCGATAAAAAGTCCTCGTTTAATTCACAAGCATTTGGATTTGGGGCGGCCTTCCGGTATTACTCAGCAGGCCAATTGGAACAAGCCAATACGAATGATATTGGAACGGTTCCATTAGCATGTCGAGCAAGAACCACGGATCTTTTAAATTTTAACCAAGCCCCGACTGGTGAATTGCCAAAAATAGGTGCTGCGTTCTCGTTCTCGCCGACTTTTTATGTGTTTAAGGATAAGAATGAAAATGATTTAGGAACTCAGTTAGCCTTGAATCTTGGTTTTTTGAACGACTTTTTGACTGTAGGTGTAGGGTGGAATTTATCAGGTGGAGATGCAGGGGAATGGTTTGTGTTAGCTGGCCCCAGTGTTGGATTCAGCTTTTAAGAATGTTGGCTAGTCATGCTAGATAAAGAATTAGATCTGTAAAAGTGAGAAGGAAATCCGTTTGGTTTCTAAGAACGGAGTGCCATGAGAGTGCGGGGAATCAAGAAGTATTTGTATTTATGAGAGGATGAAGGAAGGAAGATACTCTGAATGGCCAGAATGGTGTCAGTTCTGATCGTGCTTGTTGTGCTTTCCGGTGGAAAAGTTTTTGCTGCGGGTATCAATCAGGATTCAGAAATACGAATTGGAATTGCCTTATCTGGGGGAGGGGTTCGAGCTGCTGCTTTCGCCTATGGAGTGATGCTTGAACTTGGAGAAATCTATTTGTGCGGAGAGACGACCAAGCAAATTGGGAGAAATAGGAAAGAAAAGGATGTCATCATCAAAATACAGGATCTGATTGCTGGACCTTCTGACACTTGCCCCTATGGACTCAAGAAATTTAAGACACCGTTGCTAGATAATCTTCACTATATCTCAGCTGTTTCCGGTGGCAATATGCCTGCAGCGTATTTCATGAGCCATTCTACTGAAGCCTTTAAGAAAGAATTTAGAGCTATCTTGAGAAAGCAAGATTTTAGATTTGCTGTCATGTCTCGACTCAAGACAAGATCAGCATTGGGGGATACAACCTTGCTCTCTCCTCTCCTCATGTTAACGTCAACAATAGATACAGTAAAACATTTAGTAACTTTCCCCTTTCGATGGTTTTTGCCAGATGGTTTTCCATTGCCGAATCCCGATCTCACCCCCTTGGCATTCCTTGGGGGCGCAAGAGGTTTAGTCAATCCTGAAGAACTCGCGAGTGTCTATGAAGAATGGTTTTTTAACGGGAAATCCATTAATTTCGGAGACATTAAAGCAATGCGTCCCGACACAGAACTACTAGTCAATGCGACAGATATCCAAAACCGAATGGGATTCACATTCGATGAAATGACATTTGAATGTCTAGGCGTCCAAAGAGAGGATTATCGACAATTTCCAATTAGTCTTGCGACCGCAGCTTCTAGCAGTTTGCCAATCTTATTTTTGCCATTGGACTTGAAGGAAAAACTTCGCGATATCCATAGTCCTCAAAATATCCCAAAACATTGTGGTGACCATTTTCCGTTATATGGAGATCTCGAAAAATTCTCTCCTTACTTGTTGGATGGAGGAATCAGTGGGAATTTGGGAGTCGGAGGGTTGGTAAAAAAGATATTTCGAGAAAAGAACAAGGAGAATAATGCGAATTTGAAAACATTTTACATTGTGGTAGATGCGGCAGCTCCAACGCAGGGAGCCGTTCCATCGCTAGGAGATGATTCGACAATTCCTCAAAATATTGATGAGGGTCTTGATACCCTCATGCGGGATAAAACTGATCTGGTGCGGACCCTATTCGATCAACCAATCAATAATCTTGGGATATCAGGCATGTACTTCGATTTCGCTGATCTCCAGGAACATAGTCAAATAGTGAAAAGTATCATCCATTCGAAAAACAATGATCTTGAAGATTCCTTTCATGCCACGCAAGCAGAAACCAAGGTTATTAATCATCTTCAATCAATTGGCTATACGCCAACACCCAATGAGGTCGATGCGCTTATTTTTGCAGGACGGTTGATTGTTCGACACAGAATTGGAGAAATCAAGAAACGGTTACAAAACTTGTCAGAAAAAATATTTCAAGAGAACTGTAAGAAAGTGATCAATCCCTATAAAGAATATTGTTGGCCTAAGAAACTCACGGAGAATAAGGGGTTCTTAGAAAGGCCGTTACGCGTTGTTCTTCATGGCTTAAATGAAATGAATGAAACGTTCCAAAGAACGACTACAGAAAATAGAATTAGCGCATTTTCGGAGTTTAAGAAAAATATATTATTGAATAGACAGGCTTGGAACAAATGGGATACCCATCGGCTTATTATTGACTTCATAACAGACGATGAATTTCTTGATAAAGATAGAAATTTTGCTCATTTATATAGAGATAATCAGATTGCAATTGCTCATGACGATTTCAAAGATTTCAAACGAAACTTGGTTGTGCGTTTCAAAGATTTCGATTTTGCCTCGCTTCTTTTAGATAATCTCAGGGTGTTGTCTTTAGAAAGGAATCTGCATTCTAGAGAGTATGCAGAGAAATCTGTGTGTGAAGGATATGATGCTCGTCAACAAAATGATCAAGCTAGAGCATTGAAAGCATGGTGTAGAAAGGTTCAAGCCCTTTACAATACAGTTGAAGGCAAATTTAATGAAACCGGTTCGAGTGTCGATTTAGTGCCAACGGCATTTATGCTTCAAGCGAGTTTAGGGCGGGAGCTTGGTCAATATGAAGACATTTTTTATTGGTTCTATAAAGGCACAAGAAGAAGTGATAAGAAATTGACAGGTCGACTAGATGTTAATCTCAGGCAGTATCTGGGTTATTATTTAATTATTTTTGAGCGAAATCTTTTAAGTGGACTCCATCAAATTCAGCAAGCAATCGATATCTCAACGATTAATGAGGGAAGTCTTTCTGAAAAGCTAAAATTTTTTTCTAGGGAAAAATATCGGAGAATATTTAATGGTGACTATAAAGAACTTAGAAATTATTTGAAATCGTCAAGAGATCGTTTCGCATCTGCAAGAGAGCATTTGAAGACTTTTTATGCTTTCTATGCGGCTCTTTCTAGAGAAAGTCAAGAACAAGAAACTGCAAGAAACTATGGAAGAGATTTGCGTCAACAGCTTGAGGAAGGAAAAGTCAAAGATGGTGCTTATCAGTGGATCTATTTTGATTTAGGCTTAGTTGAAGTTCTTAGCACATCAGAATTTATCTGTAGTCAGATTGATCGTCGTCGTAATGCCGAGCATAACGATAAGATTGCTCATGCCAAGAATATGTTCGTTCTGGCTGAATATTATCAGATGAAAGAAATATCTAAAAAATTAAAGAATTTGAATAAGCATGCTTTTCTGAAGGAAATAGCAGATAGCGTTTTTCCTAAAAAAAGCCAGCAAGAAATTCAGAAGCTTGAATTTGGGCATTTTATTAATAAGGCCAAACTTTCGGAGTATGTGGATAACTTTGTTTATTACTTCCCTTCTAGATTGGAAGAGGTTACCGAAGAAAATAAGTCGGTGAATTTGCCTGGTATGACAAATAAAAAATATATGGACTCTCTAGATATTCTTACCAATGTTTATGATCTGGAGTTATTTCGGCAAGCCAAACAATTTTCAGATAAGCTCGGATGCTTTCTTTAAGGTTTCTGAACTTCAATTTCATGTATTCAGCTAACTATAGGATAGTGCTCGGATCTTTTTCAGATGCAATAAAGTGGACCCCATTCATTGCACTGCCGGTTATAGAAACATTCGATGTACTGAAAAATCGCTTGCCCTGCTTCTGTACGATTTTGGAATGAGCAGTGATGCGTCAGTTCTTTCTTGAGTGCACTGAAAAAGCTTTCCACCACGGCATTGTTATACTAACCCCCTTACGACTGAAACTGATCAGTACCCCATGGCGAAATTTGTTCTATCGAATTTAGATCAGTTCAATAATATTAGACCTGAATTCAACTAGTAAGTGCAATTGATGGCTCCACGAGTGGGACGAAGTGCTGGTGAAAGAGTTGGTTGGGCGTTTGATACCCGCGTGTTTTTCTGGGGCGATTATTCAAGTGGGCAACGGCCTCTTTCACTTGGTGCCAGGAAATAGTTCGGAAATCCGTGCGTTTCGGAAAAAACTGCCGCAGGAGCCCGTTGGTGTTCTCATTGATGCCACGCTCCCACGAGGCATACGGATGGGCAAAGTAGGTGGAAGCCTCCAGGGCCCGTGCGATCGCTTCATGCTTCACGAACTCGGAGCCATTATCAAAGGTCAGGGTTTTCACGCGTTCTTTGACGGGACGGAGCAACCGGATGATAGCCTGACTGACGGTCTGGGCGGTCCGGCTCAAGACCCGCGAGCAGACCGTATACAGTGAAGCACGATCGACCACCGTCACCAGGACACTTTTCCGATCCTGTCCAATTACCGTGTCACATTCCCAATCCCCAAGACGTGCTTGGTTCTCGACGGCTTTCGGGCGCTCCGTAATTGAGACGCGATTGGGAATGTGGGAGGCTCGAGCGCCTGCGCCATATCGCTTGCGCCGCCTCTTGCCTCCTTGGCGGAGAAACGGCTTCAAGTGTGTGTGGCGTGTGGCATCGCGGTAGATGAAGCGATAGATTGTTTCATGGCTGAGCCGGATACCGTGATGCTTCTTCAAGTAGCCACTCACCTGTTCTGGGCTTAAGTACTGCTGAAGAAGCTGGGTGATCACGAGCGCGAGCTCATCCGTGAGCTTTCGGTACTTTCGTCGATTGGCATAGGCTTTTCGATGCTTCACAATGTGCCGCGCCCAGTAGTAGGTGTACATGCGGCACTGGGCGTAGGTATTCCGCTTGAGTGCACGGCTAATCGTCGAGGGATGTCGCCCCAGCGCCTTAGCAATCTGGGCTTGCGTGGCCCCAGTCCGTCGGGCTTGCCAGATATAAAACCGTTCTTTGTCGTCGAGGTGCTGATACGATAGCATGAATGGCGCTCCTTGCGTGAGATGGATCATGTCGTCTCCACATCGTACCCAAGTGAGAGCCGTCGAGAAATTGCACTTATTATATGAATCCGCCAGATGTGTTAAGGTTGCCACATCCTATTCACTATATTCCTGTCCAGAAGGTTGAGCTTATCTATTAAACTGTACAGAAATTTCGTGGTAAGACTCTAAAAATCTGAATGGGAAGAAAACAAAAGAGTACAGAGTTTTCTATCCATCTTTTTCTCAATTGTTGAAACACCACCATGACCATAGGATCTCTTCAAAAGAGAATTCCGATGAATAAACGAATGCTTCCTAAAGACTTTTCTTTCAAAAGTTTATTTGCACCTAAACCTCCTGGAGAAATCATACAAGGTGGTTATCCTTATTTTGCGCATCGTGACCGTCTGCCTTTCCAAGTTGACAGCGTCGGCCTAAGTCTTAGCAATGCTTTGTGGTTTTCAGAATGTTCATTATTGGTTTATGTGGAAGATGAGAATCTCGTCACACAAACTTTCGAGGAAACTGGCTCGTTAGAAGTGAAATGTTTCAATTTTCAGGATCAAGGATCACAAGCTTTCATCAAGTAGAGGAACCCGTAGATATAAAGCATGATGCTCAATTTATCCCAGTTTCATCAGGTGAGGCAGGCAGACGGGGGAGTGCTGGTAAAACTCGCAGTGGCAGTCGTGTTCATAAGGGCTTCAAAGATGCCGTGGATCGAGTTTAGGGACAATTAAAATCACATATCGACGATATAAGATGGGGGCAGAAAGTTTGGTTTACTGGGCATAGTCTAGGTGCTGCTATGGCGATCGTGGCCGCTGATCGTTACGAAGGAACACATGGAGTCTACACGTTTGGTTGTCCAGGAGTTGGGAATGATGAATTTATTGATAATTATCCCTTGCCATCTAACACTTTTCGATTCGTGAATAACAACGACGTGGTGCCTCGAGTGGCATCAGAACTTTTCGGACACAATATTTTCGGGCATGTAGGCCAGTTCATCTACCTTGATTGTGAAGGAAAATGTCACACACAGGTTAGTAGATTAGAAATTTTTCTTGATAGAGCTCTTGGTTCTATTTCTCATCTCGATGATTCTATGAAAGGTTTTATCCAAGCAGGTCGTTTTGATCAACTCCCTCTTGATCAGCTAATTGACCATTCCCCGATCCACTATTGCATTCATATTTGGAATAACGTCCACTCTCAACGATCTAGCAGTGTCTGAGACTTCAATCCTGTCGCTTAGGAGACTGAAATTAGTAAGCATGCACAGGGTAGTATATTTGGTCGAAAATCAAAATTACTATTGAAAAGTTAAACAGGGAAATTGATGGTTACGTCATATTCCAAATGGGTAGCATTTTAAACTCAGATATGGGGAAGTACGGATCGACGACAATGATCAATTTATTGATCTCATATCGGCTCACAAACTCAAGGAGTTTATGCCCCTGCCATGTTCTGTAGGTGAAGAGTAAATAAAAAAGGGGGGAAGAGGCATATTATGCCTCTCCCCCTTTTTTATTTGAAGGTCTAGGAGCAGTATTAGAAGCGACTTCGGCGTTTGTCGCCAAAGCCTCCACCACCAAAACCACCACGTCCGCCACCACCTGTCCTTGGGGCTTGCGGCCTGGCTTCGTTGACAGTCAAGGTTCGGCCCCCGAATTCTGTTGAATTCAATGCGTCAATGGCAGCGGTCGCTTCTTCTTGAGAAGACATTTCTACAAACCCGAATCCACGAGATTGGCCGGTAAATTTGTCGCTAATAATGTTGGCTGATTGAACTGTTCCGTGTGTGGCAAACAGATCGGTTAATTCATCTTGGGTCGTTGAATACGGCAACCCCCCGACATACAGTTTTGAACCCATGGGGTTCCTCCTTTTAATTGAATGATATTGCTTTAGGCTCGAGATGCATCAACGATAGAGGAAGGGGAAAGCCGCGGGAACATTCTTGAGGCGACTGAGGTTCGACACTTCCGCGGAAACTCTCGGGCAAAACAACACCGGTTACGGGCTTCAGGGACTGCTTCTTATCCAGAGCAACTCCCTGACTTTCAGTTAATGCAATCTAGCATACCGGTCTAATAAAAGAAAGGCAACGTCTTAATGTGAGGAGAAAGCTTGTTGAACGAATCTGTTGGTTTACCAGGATATTTCACTGAAAACTGGACTGCTGATTGTAGCGAAATGTCTCTTCCTGGATTCAACAGCCTTATGTCTTGGGGGTATGATTTACGACAATACGCCCAACCATGCGATATACTAATACATGAAAGGAATGGAAATGAGGCATAAACGTAACGGGCAGGTGTCATGAAAACGATCAGTCCAATGCCAAGATTTGTCTTGCTAATTTTTGCGGGCATCCTTTTTGCTCTACAATGGCAACCGTTCGTATGGTCTCGGTCGATCCCTAGTCAGGTTGCACACCTACAAATCCCAATTCTTGGCACTTCGGTCAACCAGCAACATCGGCCTGTTGGCTTAGTGTCCAAGATTGACATTGACTTATATAAACGGCGTGATCAAGATGGTCTACGAGTTCAATTTCATACGGAGCCAGGGCGGTTTTCCTTATTTGCACGGCAAGCTGTTCATCAAGCTATCACGCGGGCGTTGCATGCGGCCAACCTTCCAGCGTCTTCTTGGACGGTGTTACTAAAGTTTCCGTATCAAGGTCTGACAGTGTATGGAGAAAGTTTATCGGCGATGGTGGGGCTCAGTGTCGTCGCGATGGCGAAAGGGGATCATCTACTGGCTGGAAGAATACTGACGGGAACGATTACGGATCACGATACCATTGGCGCGGTCAGCGGGGTACAGTTGAAGATCCTTGCTGCCTATCGCGGACGATTCCAACGGGTATTTGTGCCAGCCGATTACGATATCCGAGACGGTGACTGGCGGACGCCGTTTCTCATGCATGTTTCCCCGGTCAGGACGATCGAGGATGCTTACCGTGGTCTCACGGGTAATCAGTTATATGCTAATCCATAATCTTCTCCACGGTGAAGCGTCGCCCAGGGAGTGGTGACGTGTCTTCTTCCATAAAGACCCTTGATCAACAATCATCATCTGTCCTTGTTGAGGTGTCGGTTAAAATCCTTGTAGGCTTTCGATAGAGAATTTGAGATTTTTCCCCAAGACCCGTTTCATCGTGCGAGTCATCGTTTCGACATCGTTGTCAAACGAGCCATGCGCGAGGGGGATCTTTTGAATGCCATCCGACACGTGCGTGCCAGTATGAATTCTGGGCTTAATGCCAGCTCCCCAAAATTTCTGCCATTCGGTGACAGTGTCTTGTAACTCTGGGTGCCAGGAGTCTAATGCTTGTGGATCCCAGGTGTTTGCCATTCCAAGTAGAGGGGTTTTATGGTAATCCTCCAATGCACGACTCACAAGGTAGAGCAAGGATTTTCCATAGGGGCCTACCGAGTCACCCAGTTCCCGGTCGTTGTGGAGGACTTCGATAAAGAGGTCCGATTTTCGTAAAACGCCCCTTGTTTCGATCGCAGGTTTATAGTGATTCAAAGCAAAACGGACTGTGCAAGCCGGGGCAAATAGTGAGCAGGAATCCACGCGTATCTTTCGGTCGACCAGCATATCGAGTAAATACCCAAGAAGAATCGATCCAGCCGAATGCGCCATGAGATGGACTTCAGCGTTGGGGAACTGTGCTTTGAGGCTGAGCAGCGTATCGGCCACCATACCAAGAGTTGGAGTGCGGAGTTTAGCGGCGGCTCGTGCATTTTGCTTCATCTCAGACCATACGGCTTTGACTAAGAGATTCTGGCAGGCCGCCTCGATGGCGCGATCCTTGGCTTCTTTGGCCGAATGCTTGACACTTTCCCATATATCCTTCCAGGCTCCTTGTGGCTCAATGCCCGCAAGGGTATCTCCCGTGATATTCACTAGGCTTTCTAAGAACCCCGTACGCCAACTAAAAAAGATCGGGTATAAACCGTTGGCTTTAAAATAGGGAGCTAAGATACGGATGCGAGCCAGCGCGGCTTTTTCCGAATTTAAACCTCCATGAGCATACAACACGATTTTCTTTCCACTCTTCGCCAACCAAGCTCGCGGATTGGCCAGTATGATATCTTGCAGAGAATCCAGTGCTGACTCCCGTATCAGGCTACGATTCAACACGGTTCCATTATTACCTAATACGACGGAATGTGCGTAGGCCGTATCTAGATCCCAGGGTTCGACTTCCCGATTCTTGCGTGTCGCAGCGAAGGTGCCATCCTGAAGGAGTCCAATGGCATGCGCTGGTTCATTGGCGGAAGCCACAAGAGATGTGGGGGTTTGATATCGCCGAGATTTTCCACCTACCATGGGTGCACCAAGTACTGCCACCCAAGCATCCATGTTGTGCTTAAGCCAATCGGGATAGGTGAGAATGGCAAACCCTTTCGTGCCCCATGAAGGACCCCACGAGTTCTGCACAATGAATCCCAATTCTGTATAACCCACCAAAGCAAACGCATGGCCTCCTTGTTCTCGAATGATGGTAGGTAATCGGATATACGCCAATCCCTGAAGGGTTGGCCAACGATTGGCTTTGGGAAACCAGCCAGCATGCACATTGGCCGATACGAATAGGGCGCCAACTTCGCATAATGCCGCCTGCATGTCGGTGATCGAATCTTTATTGACGCGGTAATATCCACCTAATGGACAGTTAGCAGCCTCATCATCCCATCCAGACTTTGGCGCAATGAACGTTACCTTCTCCTGACTATCACGATAGGGCCAGGTTGTCTCTAGGCAGACTCCGTGGCGATGCCAACCCTTCATGGCTCCGCGGCAACTCGAGCCTGCGTAATCTTCACCCGGCCATTCATCATAATGCTTGGCAAGATGATAGAGCATGCGCTCACTCACCTTTTTAGGGGTTGGTGTGTTGGATTCCAAAGCTTGACGCCAGCGTAAGTAATTAATGACGGCGCCTAAGCCAAACCCCGTGCATGCCCCTTCTTCACCTTGATCGAGGATTAAGTTGGCCTTGGCGTATGTGGTTAAATGCTTTTTAATAAAGCGTTGGTCGGGGAATTGAGGTGGCAGGGATCGTAACCGCGGTTGGTATTCACGATCTCGCAAATCAATGCGGTCAGGACGTGCGTCAAATACTTTTCCTTTTACTGTAACGGTTGGCATTCTTCATCCTCCTGATGAATGACGAGGTGGTGACGTCATGAATCGTACCGTGGGCGCGAAGTCCTTTGTGCTTGCAGGTGAGTCGCCATTGTAAAACACAACAAAAACGGAATCAAAATCGTCTAGCCAGAAGACGAAATAAAGGAAGCAGTTTTCGAGGTTGTCTAGCAGGTTGTGGAAATTGATAAAGGTGGATACGAGATAACTTGTTGTCAGAGCGGGCTCTCGTTCATAATCTCATATATCCGCAGCTTGTCGGTTAGATAAGTCATGCACTTGTTGTTCTAATTCTTCAATCCGTTCAAGTAACTCTAGGGCCACACCAACTCCTTGCCAATTGATCCCTAAATCGTGATGCAATCGAAGCCCGCGTTGTAAGCGATCAAAGGCTTCAAGTGGAAATAAAAGAGTGCCTTGTGGGTCTGGTTCAGGAAGCTGAATAATTTCCCATCGTAAGCAGACTTCAAGCACGTCATCGCCGATGCCTAATCGAGCACAGACTTCCTCTCGCCGCATCATGCCATGAGTCATGATTTCTGCGGTGACGCGTTCTAAGGTGGGTTGGGATTCGTCATTCATGGGTGGCCTCATGAAGCAAAGATGAGCGAGGGTTTGGATGCTCGATTTTCGCTAACTGTTCATACAGTTGCTGCTCTTCGGGTGAAGTGGTTTTGGGCATGACGATATTTAACACGACAAATTGATCACCATGCCCATTCTTTCGTTTCGGGAGCCCTTTGCCTTTTAGCCGCATGCGTTGTTGTGGCTGGCTACCAGGGGGTATTTTCAAACGGACCGGTCCCGATAATGTTGGTACTTGAACCTCCGTACCCAACACGGCCTCCCATGGCCAGATAGGGAGGGTGACAACGATATCCGAACCCTTGCGCTGAAAGACTGAATGTGGAGCGATGTGGACATGGAAAAAAAGATTCCCAGGTGGGCCTCCTCCACGGCCTGGCGAGCCTTTCCCCTTCACACGCAGTCGTTCACCATCGCGGACTCCCGCGGGGATTCGTACTTCGATGGGGCGAGGAGTGCCGCTGGCGTCAGGCAAGTTGACTGTGCGGCGAGTTCCCGTAAATGCCTCTCGGAGAGAGATCGGCAAGTCAGCCTCCAGGTCTGACCCTGCCATAGCAAAATTTCGAAACGATGATCCCTCTCGTTGAGCCCCACGACCAAACATTTGTTCAAATATGTCACTGAAATCTCCACTGCCTTGAGTAAAACCAGGGTGGGGTTGTCCGCCAGGATACGCACCTCCTGCCTCTTGTCTGGCGCGTTCGTAAGCTTCGGCTTCTTTCCAGTTTGGGCCGTATTGGTCATATTTTTTTCTTGTCGTTTCATCGCCCAGCACTTCATAGGCTTCGTTCAACTCTTGAAATTTCTTTTCCATCGACGATTTCTTCTCACCCGGATGTAAGTCGGGATGATACTTGCGCGCCAGCCGTCGATAGGCTTTCTTCAGTTCCTTTTGATCGACTGTTTTAGAAACGCCTAAAATGCTGTAATAATCTTGTGATGATTGGGCCATAAGAGGTTCAGGAGTTTAAGGAGCATTGCCTGATTCATCATAACGAAATACTACGGGATGATGAAATGGTCGGTCGCCCACTTCTTCAGCCACCGCTCGCTTAGGTTGAGAGTGAGGAAAGTATCAACAAAAGCATCTCTATGATAGGGAAGAGGAAACATGAAGAACCGCTGCTCCTTGGATGGTTCCGACTTTAAGTTCTTGAAGGGCTGTGTTGGCTTGTTCAAGAGGAAAGGCTGTCGTATGGGTACGAATAGGGATAGCGGCCGCTTCATTCAAAAGATCTAACCCATCCTGTCGGGTATTGGCGGTCACACTTTGGAGTGTGCGTTCTTGAAACAGATCCAGGGTATAGTCCAACGATGGAATGGGCGTCATATAAATACCTGCCAAGGCCAATGTTCCCCCTTTCTCTAATGCTCGAAGGGCGGGAGGAACCAATTCCCCTGCTGGCGCAAAGAGGATAGCGGAGTGGAGAGTTTCAGGTGGCATATCTACTGCTTCTCCGACCCAGACAGCTCCCAGTTGACGCGCCAGGTTGCGGTGTTCTTCGCGTAGCGAACAGACATACACTTCGCACCCCCAATGTCGCGCGATTTGAATGGTAATATGAGCAGAAGCACCAAATCCGTAGAGACCAAGACGTTGGCCTCGTTTTACCTGACTCCGCCTTAGTGCTCGGTAGCCGATGATGCCAGCACAGAGAAGCGGGGCCGCTTCTTCATCACTGAAAATATCGGGAATGGGATAGGCAAAGTTTTCGGATACGAGTGCATACTCGGCATAGCCCCCGTGAACATGATAGCCGGTAAACACGGCCTGTTCACAAAGATTCTCTCTTCCGTTTTGGCAGAATTGACAAGTTTGGCATGTCGCCTGGAGCCAAGCGATGCCCACACGATCCCCTTCCTTCAAATGAGTCACTCCTGGTCCGAGTTGATCGATGATGCCGACAGTTTCATGCCCTGGAATGATCGGGCAAGTCATTGGAGGCAATTCGCCTTCGATAATATGCAAGTCGGTCCGGCAGACGCCACACACATGAACTTTCACCCGTACCTGCCCGGGGCCTGGTTGAGGGATTGGGAGGTTGCGCATTTTCAAGGGGTTGGCAGTAATCGCCCCATTTGTTTCAAGCAGCATTGCTCTCATTGATGTCCTGGCTTTCTTTGAACAAAAGGAGGCATGATCTCATTATTGGAAGAAGGAAAGATAGCTGGTTGACCTAGCGTTGATTGTTAATCATAGCGAATTCCCTAGATCAGGTGAAGAGAAGACCATGGAGTTAGAATGACCAATCAACCTAGAAAACGAAAATACGTTCGTCCCAACCGGCGACTATGGAATCTTGGTCAACGACCTAAAGGGCGCACTCGCCCCATCAGACGGTTCAGTTGGATTCGAAAGTTGCCCATTAAACTCACCTTGGCCATCATCTGTGTGTTTCTTCTCTTCGAAATCTTCACGCTTCCCATTTTCTCCATTTTCAATCTCGAAACCAAAAATCCAAAAACAACAGCATTCATGCAGCAGCGAATGGCAGAAGCGCGTGAGCAGAACAAGAAGTTGAAGATTGATCAGCGTTGGATTTCGCTGGTCAAGATTCCCAAGCACGTGCGTTGGGCGGTGTTGATTGCCGAAGATGCCAGGTTTTATTCCCATGCTGGAGTTGACTGGTATGAAGTCGGGGAATCGTTTGAGACGAATTGGGAAGAGGGAAGGATTGTGAGAGGAGGCTCAACTATTACCCAACAGTTGGCGAAAAATCTCTATCTTTCGACTTCACGCGATCCGATTCGAAAATTTAAAGAACTGCTTATTGCGTGGATGTTGGAAGCCACCTTAACCAAAAAGCGCATTCTGGAGTTATATCTCAACATTATCGAGTGGGGACGAGGGATCTTTGGGATTGAAGCCGCGGCCCAACGCTACTTTCATAAGTCTGCCTCCCGACTTACAAAGAGTGAAGGCGCTCGATTAGCGGCCGTGATTCCTAGTCCGCTTCGCCACAAGCCAACCCAACTCACGCCTTTTTTGGAAAAGAAAAAAGAAGTGATTCTCCAGCGCATGTCAGCTCGATGAGCCTGCTGTTTTGCTCCATTTGAAAAAGAATCAAATCTCTTGCCAGGTTTCGTCCCTAGGCCCGAACCACTTTTGTTTTGGCAAAAGTGGTCAAAACCATTGACGCCCCGTCCGGCCTCATTAGGATGGGTCTAATGCAAACTCTTGGAGGTCGGGCCAACTCGCTTTGCTCAGACAAGGCCCGCCTATGAATGTGAGCATCAGAACCTTTGGCCGAACGGCAGGCGTCGGATAAGGAAAACAAGAGGGATTTCCACATGAAGTTTTCTTCTAGAAACTCTTCAACTCGAAGTGATGCTTCACCTCTTGACTAATTTCATCAATTGACTAAGAATTCGCCGGCTGGGTTTGTGAAGCATGGTGGGGTTTGAAATTTGAGACGAATGCTCCTCGATCACAGCGAATCTACAAAACCATGAACTGGGATTCGAATGCACTTCTTTCGTAGGTGCCATACCTAAAAGGGAAAGACTCATCGTGTTAGATATTCCAGATGTTTACAAACATATGCAATCCGAGCTGATTCAGTTACTCAAAACCCAAGTAGGAAAGATCCTGCGATTATGAAAGACGGAACCTATGTCTTGCAGTTTAAGGCAGTATCTTCGGTGTTTGCGAAGGAAGATGCCGTGGTCAATATGGGTTGAAACACTCAAAATCGGCATGTAAGGATGGCTTGACGTTGCGCTATTCGGGATGGGCTTTTGTTATTCTCGTTGTGCTACTTGCACCAAATTTTCTCTGGCTGGGCACATCCACCCTGAGAATTCAGAACGTCTCTAATTCACCTATTTCACCTATAGATTCCATTGCCTACCTGGTTTGCGAGACTATTTCATCCTGTTGGCACTCTAGCTCCTCAGCAATCTACCTTTCGCTTTTTGCCTGCCTGTGGGGATGATACTCTCGAAATAGTGATTGGGGAAGCCAAGTTTTGCCAGACCTATGTCGAAGGTGAGCTTTACTACGTCGATGCGTCCATCGATGTTGTTGATGGTGTGAGGTGCACATACGATGACCTGTTATCCAGCCTCTTCATAGTAAAAACGCTATGGTAATTTTCCGATGTCGAATTTTTCTGTGACGCCGTTCTCAATTCTTCCGCAAACTTCCGGTGGCCTACCCCATGAAAGTTTTGAGAAAACAGGCTGTGAGTATTCGCCGTGGTTTTGAGCGCGCTGGAAGGGCGGTTGGAGAACAGGGTCTCAGTAGTGGAACCGTAACTGGGCGATCATGAGGGTCTTACCTTCTACGCGATAGACCATGCGATGTTCATCGGTTATTCGTCGTGACCAAAACCCTGCGAGAGCATGCTTCAAGGGTTCAGGTTTGCCGATGCCTGCGAAAGGTTCGCGCTGGGTTTCACGTATAAGTTTGTTGATTCGCTCGACCATTTGCTTATCTTTCTTCTGCCAATATAAATAGTCTTCCCATGCTTCGTCAGCAAAGAGTAGTTTCACTTGGCAAGCTTCCGCTCAACGCCTTTTCCGGTGTTCAATTGGGCGGCGGCTGAGAGAAGACGCTTGGCATTAGCTGGGGTGCGTAAAAGATACGCCGTTTCCTCCAATGCCATGAAATCTTCGTGGGAGAGCATCACCACGGACTGCTCTCCGTTGCGGGTAATAATCAAGGGTTCGTGGTCGTTGCACACCTTATCCATGGCGGTGGCAAGGTTTGCTCGAACGGTAGTGTAAGTGACGGTATCCATAATCAACCTCCTTTTATGTACAGGTTACTGTACAATGCCGGCTAGCGTTTGTCTAGTTGGACTGTTCGAAACCAATTGGAACAGAGTGGATTCATTTGGATGTCTTGGCCTAAAAAGGCCTCGACAATTGAGACGGATATTGCGGAAGACATCATCCGAGAATTAGCTTTACTGTTGGGACTTGTTGATACAAGGGTTGTGCAGCCAGTCATGTGTGGTCTGGTTTGAAGCTGGTGATTCGCAGAAGTGAAAGAACTCGATAGCTGACTTTCTAACAGTGAAGGCCGAGAACTGATTGACAATTGTATGGACCACTTTATGGCTAGGCTTTAGAGGACCACATTTTGAGCCGAAAACTTAGGTGTCAGAAGGTTTTTTGCAGACAGTTTTTTCTCAACGTGCTTTATGTCATCAGTTTGTACCAGCCAAGACCTCTATTTCCCCTCGAAGCGAGATTGGTGGATTGTTGGGCTGATTTGGGCTAGTGTCGTCGTCAGTGTTGTCGGTGGCCTTATTCCGTTGATGTTGGGGGAAATCTCACGGATAGACATTGTCTTGGGGTCTGTATTCCTGATTGGGATAGATGGGTTGATGTTATGGGTACTGTATGGGACTGGTTATACAGTCACACCAGATAGACTTCTGATTCGATGCGGCCCCTTTTCATTCCGATTGTTGTTAAACACGATTGAATCTATCTCACCGTCAAGGAGTTTGTGGTCGAGTCCGGCCTGTTCGCTCGACCGCTTGATGATTGTCTATGGAGTTTCTCGGCAGAGGATCTTAGTCTCGCCGAAGGACAAGGTTGGATTTCTGCGGGCGATTGTTAAACAATGCCCGTCTCTCATCAACCTTCATAACCAGGTCCAACGGAAGGTTTCTGAACCCTCTTCATCAGTTGAAGCTACGCTAGAGCCGCCGTCTCATATGTTGGTTCCCTGATTCTTCCGATTGCGTGATGTTGTTTAGCTATTCGTTCGGACAGGAACGGTCCAGTAGATAATACACTGGACAGAAGCCCGTGAAGCCGCTCTGGAGCAGAGTGACTCCTAAAATTCCCGGCAAGAAGAGCCAAACAGGATTGATGTAATAACCTAGAGCAACACCTGCGGTAATAAGGGCTCCAGCGATACCATCGTGGATTTGCCGTTTTCGCATCATAATCTGCGTGCCTCCTTTGAGATGTTAGGGAATGAGGGGTAGGCTTCCTGAGTAGGATTGTGCTGCCGGTGTTCAGCTGAGATAGGCATTCCCCGACCTCGTCGTTTATACCTTTTGCTCGAGGATATCTTCGAGTGCTGTTGCCAAGTCCTGTATCAGAAGTGGCTTATGCAGAAGGCGACGAATACCAAGTTGTTCGGCTTTTTCTGGAGTCATGGTATAGCTAAAGCCCGTGTAAAGGATGATTGGGAGGTCAGGCTTGATCCGAAGGAGTTCTGCTGCTAGTTTCTCGCCCGTGATTTTTGGCATTGTTTGATCTGTAATGACGGCATCAAATTGGTCGGGATTGGACTTGAAGAGCTCTAAGGCTGTCAGGCCACTCGTACATACAGTCACGGTATAGCCGAGATGCTCGAGAAAGTGTTGCCCCATGGTCGACAGCGATTCTTCATCATCGACGAGGAGAATATGTTCTTGATGTTGTTGGATTGGAGAATGGGCTATCACATCCGAAGTCTCGGCTGATGCCGCTTCAATTTCAGGAAGATAAATATGGAAAGTCGTGCCCACATTGACCTGGCTTTCCACGGTGATCGTGCCGCCATGAGCCACAATGATGCCATGGGCGACCGAGAGCCCCATTCCTGTGCCTTCTCCAACGTCTTTTGTCGTGAAAAAGGGATCAAAAATTCGCGCCAGAGTTTGAGGAGGGATTCCAGTTCCTGTATCACTCAGACTCACTTGAAAATAGGGGCCAGGTGTGAGTTCGGAAATTCTATTTTGATTCTCCCTATCCACGAGGCAGCGCTCGAGAGAGATCGTAATGCGTCCAGATTTTCCCCGCATGGCATGTTCAGCGTTGGTAAAGAGGTTAATAAAGACCTGATGAAGTTGTATGGGATCTGCGAGCACCATCCCGCTTTGGCGACCATACGTTTTCTGCACTTCAATCGTGGTGGGAATGGTGGCCTGCATGAGGGTGAGCACTTCATCCAAAAGGCTGCGGAGTTCGAGTGGTTGATGTTCAGGGTCAGTTTGGCGGCTAAAGGTCAGTATCTGTTTTATGAGTTCTTTGGCTCGGGTACCAGCGGTCAGCACCTGATTCAAATACTCATGGGCTTGGTTCTCTTGAGGAACTTTCATCTGGGCCAACTGACCAAAACCCAACATGGCCGTCAAAATATTATTAAAATCATGAGCAATCCCACCTGCTAACGTACCCATGGCTTCCATTTTTTGGGCTTGACGAAGCGTAGACTCCGACCTCCGGATTTTGGCTTCGGCTTTGCGACGTAGGGTGATATCTGAAAAACTGACAACGGCTCCCACAATCTTGTCCTGTTCAAGGATGGGTGTACTAATATATTCAATGGGAAATGAGGTGCCATCCTTCCGCCAGAGAACTTCATTGTCTCCATGGGAAGATTGACCTTGTAAAAACCGGCCGTGTAACGGACAGAGGTTGCGTTGATATAATGTCCCATCGTCCTGGGTGTGATGCATCGTCTCATGCATAGGTTTTCCAAGCAGTTCGTCAATGTCGTATCCCAAGAGCTTCGCACCGGCGGGGTTGATAAAGGTCACTCGGCCATGGACGTCCAATCCATAGATACCTTCTCCTGCTGAGTCTAAAATCAATTGATTTTGCCGACTCATTTTCTCTAATTGTTCCGATGCCAATTGACGCTCTTGAATTTCCTTTTCGAGCGATTGCTTGGCCTTCACGAGATCTTTAGTCCGTTCCTTGACGGTGTGTTCAAGGACTGAGGCCGAATGTTGTAACGCCTCAGATTGTGTCTTTAGCAGGCCGACGGTTGTGGTCACTGTATGTTCCAAATGTTCTAGGTCGCCTTTCGTTTGCCAATCGGTTGGTTTCAGTGATGTATGGAGAGAGGGGTAAGCTTTTCGGTCTCTGGGGTGTGATAACGTGTTTTGAAGTTGGGTAATCACGTTTTGCAGAATCGATGAGATATGGTTTTTGGACCAGTGGAGGCTCAAGATGCCGGCTCCAATGAGCAGAACCGTCATTAAGGTCATGTTCAGAATCAATTGTACATCTTGTTGGTGGACCTCGAGCAGGGAAAATGTCACCCGAATCCAGGCGTCCGTTCTGTCGAGTCCTAAAAGAGGCGCCACGATGATGAGATGTGGGTCTTGGTCAGTTTCTGAATACCGAAGAATTGTCTTTTGAGGGTGCTTCATCTCAGACCACAGGGGGTCATCAAGGATTAGGCCAATCTGGCTGGGAGTTTGAGATGCCATAATCATGTTGTCGTGATCTATGACATCAATGCTGAGGATATCCGGATCCGGCGGAAAACTCATGAGAGCTTCTTGTATGCGAAATAAGTTATTTTGAAGCGCGGCCCACCCTCCGATTGCAAAGGCCTGCGTAAAGGCGAGGCCTTTGGTTTCTGCTGCATGGTAGAGCATGGCTCGTTGCTTAGAAAGCATAATGCCTGCGAGCAAAACCATAATGGCTAGAATAATGGCCGAAAGAAAAACCGTATGCCGAAAGCGCAGATTTCCATGCCATTTCTCACGAAGATGAGAGAACAGAGAGGTTCCTAGTTGAGGTTGATCCGATTGGGCCATTTCCACAAAAGAATAAAACAGATGCAGAAGTAAGTAAACACGACGGCGAGGTTGCCCGTCTTGACCATCTTACGACCGGTGATTAGACTCAACCGATGTTAGGTTTTTACATTAAGATCATTCCAGTAGGCTTACTCATATTGAGTCTGACGGGAGTTGTCCTTGCTAGCGAGAACTCTTATGGAGTCAAGGGAAGTATTTCATTTCAGGGAACTGTACCCATGGCGCTGCCAACGCTGATTACGGCGGATGCCGATGTGTGCGGGAAAGTGGTGGTAGAGAATAAAGTTCAGGTCGACAAAGCTACGGGTGGACTTCAAGATGTGGTGGTCAGTCTTCAAGGTGTTCCGCTTCCGCCAAGGGATGATAAGGTAGAAACCGAACGGATCATAGCGAATACCGACTGTCGATTTCTCTCACGAGTGGGTGTGGGGCGTGTGGGTGACAGCTTGGCTATTCATAATCGTGATCCTATTCTCCACAATACCCATATCAAGCTAGGAAAACGGACGTTTGTGAATGTTGCTCAACTGGCCGCATCACGGCCGATTGTTAAAACTCTTAAGCGGGCGGGTTTACATGTGGTTCGGTGCGACAAACATACGTTCATGAGAGGGTGGCTGCAAGTCTTTGATCATCCTTTTGCTGCCGTGACCGATATAAAGGGCGCTTTCCAGATTCCCCATGTGCCTCCAGGAACGTACACGATTGTGGCTTGGCATCAAACGTTAGGTCGACTGGAAAAAAAGATCACGGTCTCTCAGAAGGGAACGGCCACGATAAATTTTACTTACCCCTGACGAGGGGATCTTGGCGAAATCACATGTGAGTATGGCGCAGAGATTCCAACAATCCATCCGTAAAATCAACCTCACTGGCCCCACACAGAAACTCCATGGACAGTTATGCCGGCTGGTGGGGCAAGCGGTTGCCGAGTATTCCATGATCGAAGCCGATGATATAGTCATGGTATGTCTGTCCGGGGGGAAAGACAGTTACGGGATGTTGGACATTTTATTGTCTATGCAATCCCGTGCGCCGGTATCTTATACGTTGATTGCAGTCAACCTTGATCAAAAGCAACCGGGATTCCCTGACCACATTCTTCCCGACTATCTGACACGATTGGGTGTGCCGTTTCATATCGAAGAGCGGGATACCTATTCGGTCGTGCAGGAGGTAATACCAGAAGGCAAGACCATGTGTTCTCTCTGTTCACGCCTGCGACGGGGAATTTTGTACGGCGTGGCAGAAAAACTTGGGGCAACAAAGATTGCGTTAGGACACCATCGTGATGACATGATGGAGACCATGTTACTGAACTTGTTATTCAACGGAACATTGAAAGGGATGCCACCCAAACTCCGTTCAGACGATGGAAAGCATATCGTAATACGGCCATTAGCATATGTTCGGGAAATCGATTTAGCTCGCTACGCGGAGTTGCGAAATTTCCCTCTGATTCCTTGTAATCTCTGCGGTTCTCAGGAAAATTTGAAACGTCAGGAAGTCAAGGCTCTCTTGAAGGACTGGGAAATTCGTTATCCTGGATCCAGAGATAGCCTATTCGCGGCCTTGTCAAATGTGACTCCTAGTCATTTGCTAGATCGGCAGTTGTTTGATTTTTCTTCTCTCGAGCGATCTAGTTCCTGACGGTCGCCGTTCTGCGTTTTGTCACCTTCCTGTCCTGGTAAGAGGATGCCCAGGTGGGCTAGCTTCCGAACAAATCCGTCAGATGTATTGAGCGTATGGATGAACCGACCATCTGTCTGGAGGTATGAAATAATCCCACCATCTTTCAGGGAAATGACCAAGATGGGGTCTTTGGCTTGAGGACTCGAAAACCTCTTGGGAACACAGGGGCAGCCGAGTAGTTCTTCAACAGAGAGCGGCGGTCCTGGGTGGGCTAGGACAAATCGACCGGGACAATTGCGGATAGAACGCCAGGACCAGCTAGCCCATAGATCTTGGAATGTTCTTGTCATGATTGATTACAGACGTTCTTAGACTCTCGAACCCATGTCGAGTATCTCAGACCCAGATGATGACCATCTTGATTCATCTCACACCCCACTGATTCCGATGGGGTTGGCAATCGTGGCGGTATTGATGATCCCGATATTTCTCTATTCTTTTGGTCCGGAGGGTCCACTGAAAGTTGGGGATGTCGTGTTTTCGACGGATCGTCATCGCGTGAAATTTATAGACTCGAAAATTCCGCGAACTCACGGCTACCAAGATTTTTGTATCCTTGAAGCAAGGGTGCAGTTGGTGGTACAGAAAATAGACATCACATCTGAAGGCTTGATGACTGCGGAGCCGATTGGGGTAGAGACGGGCGAGGTGCCGTTTTGTCCACCTCGAACGTCAGTCCTTTTGCATTCCTACCAAGCAACATTGAAAGCCGACATCTGGGGAGGGCTCCGCGATACGTTGTTAAGCTTGGTATCAAGCCCATGATCACTGAGTTCCGATTCACTTCAGTTTGTCTATAAACTGCTGACGGAATTTGGCGACTTTAGGCGAAATGAGATAGGCGCAATAGGGTTGCGAGGGGTTCTGTACAAAGTACTCTTGGTGATACTCTTCGGCAACGTAAAACGTCGATGCGGGAACGACCTCAGTCACGATAGGGGCATCGAAGATCTTGTCTTGCATCAATTGTTGTATCACTTTTTTGGCTGTCGCCTCTTGTTCTGCCGAATGGTAGAAGATGGCTGAACGGTATTGAGTTCCCACATCGTTTCCCTGCCGGTTTAAGGTTGTTGGATCATGGATGGCAAAAAAGATCTCCAACAGTTCCTTGAAGGAAATACTCTTGGGTTCAAAGCGGACCTGAATGACCTCGGCATGTCCGGTTGTTCCCATGCATACAGCCTCATAGGTTGGATTGGGACGGCTACCGCCCATGTATCCTGACTCGACCTCTACCACGCCTTTGACTTGATCGAATACCGCTTCTAAGCACCAAAAACAGCCACCTCCTAACGTGGCCAATTCTGTCTCTCTTGTTCGTGGTTGGGTTGTATCGGTCATATCAAACTCCTTCTCTTGTATCCGAGTAGCCCTGATTGATTCGTATGTGACAGCCTGCCAAGTTATACCATGTCATATATCCCTCGGCCACTGACCATGTAGGCATATTTATAGGGTAGAAGCGCGATTAAGCTATTTTTGTTATCGTGTGCAGAATATGCGAGTCGTGTGGACAACGGATATTCATTTAAACTTTCTGAGCCCAAAGAAACGAGCGGATTTTTTTGCGTCTATTCGTGAATGCCAGCCGGATGCCGTTTTTCTCACGGGTGATATTGCTGAGGCCCCTTCCCTGTATGTGCTGTTGGATGAAATGCAACAAGCGGTCGCTGTGCCCATCTATTTTGTCTTGGGCAACCATGATTTTTACCACGCGTCAATCAAAGCGGTCCGACAAGGAATTCAGGATTGGTGTTCTACGCATTCGGAATTAATCTATCTTTCTTCGACAGGCTTCGTTGAACTGACATCCAAAACGGTTTTGATCGGCCATGATGGCTGGGGAGATGGGCGCTATGGGCAGTATCATCAGTCTCCAGTTCGACTCAGCGACCAAGAATTGATCCGAGATTTTCAGAGCTTGGACCGCCACGCTGTTCTCGCTAAGCTCGAAGATTTAGGCGATGAATCGGCCGTCTTTCTCCGCGACGTAGGAACCAAAGCGTTAGAGTTGTATGACCAGGTCTTTTGTCTTACCCATGTGCCGGCGTTTAAAGAGGCCTGCTGGTACCAGGGCAAAATAGGGAATGATGATTGGCTGCCGTATTTTACTTGTAAGGCTGTCGGTGATGTTTTGCTAGAAATGATGCAAGAGCGACCGGAAAAGAATATGACTGTGTTATGTGGCCATACTCATCATGAGGGAGCCATCCATATGTTGCCGAATCTTCAAGTACTTACGGGTTCGGCTGAATATGGTACTCCATGTATTTCAAAGGTGCTTGAGATTTTCTGAGTTCATTTCCCCAAGGCTGTTCGCTTCAAAGAATGCTTCCTCAAATTCCTCTGTCGAAGAGTAAGACAAAAAACGCGGGATGGTTATGTATGAGATGATTCGTCGAGTCGTTCTGGTCGAACGCCACGAGCTTCCCGCCCTTTTGTGGTCGTTTTTGTATTTCTTTTGTGTGTTGGCAGCCTATTACATTTTGCGTCCCGTACGAGATGAAATGGGCGTCCTGTCTGGTGCGCATACGCTTCCTTGGTTATTTGCCGCAGTGTTCCTGGCTATGCTGGCCGTCATTCCATTGTTTGGCTGGGTCGCGGGGCATTTGACGATTCGTCGGCTATTACCGACTGTCTATGCCTTTTTTATCATGAACCTCTTGATATTTTTTGTGGCATTGCAAACGGGATTTGGTTTGCAAACAATTGGCCCAATCTTTTTTGTGTGGTTGAGTGTTTTTAATTTATTTGTGGTATCCGTGTTCTGGAGTTTTATGGCTGATGTGTTTCCCACGGATGCCGCGCGTCGGCTATTTGGATGTATTTCAGCCGGAGGCAGCCTTGGAGCCATGACCGGCCCGTTTATCACCGCGATGGCTGTGAAGGGTGTGGGAGTGGGGGGATTGTTATTAGTGTCGTCAATCTTCCTCTTGTTCGCTGTTGGATGCATTCTGGCATTACTCCGGTGGTATCGCGCTCACCATGGAGTTGATCTAGGGAGCAAGCATCTTTCCTCTGTGAAGGGTTCAGATGCGATACCTCCGAGTTTGTGGATCGGTGTAGTCCGAATTGTTCGTTCGCCCTATTTACGAGGGATTTCATTGTATCTCATGTGCTATTCCGTCCTTTCTACCTTTTTGTATTCTCAGCAAACGATCTTATTTCCTCAAGTCATGCCGAATTCTGAAAATCGTATGCAATTGTTCGCGTTTGTCGATCTTGGGATCAATGTGCTGGCATTTACGCTCCAGTTTTTTGCCACCGGATGGTTGCTGACCAGGTTGGGCGTGGTGGTCATGCTTGCTGTGATGCCCTTAGTGTCGTTGATCGGGTTCGGGGTCTTTGGCTTATGGACCATCTTGCCGGTGTTGATTGGTTTTGGTGTGTTACGGCGAGCTGGTGAGTTTTCTATTACCAAGCCGACGCGAGAATCCTTGTTTACGGTGGTTCCTCGTGAAGAAAAATATCAAGCGAAAAATGTGATCGACACGGTGATTCATCGTGGGGCTGATGTGACTGGGACGGGAATTGTGTCAGTGTTACAGACCTGGGGAATGACATTGTCGCATATGGCTTTCACGGCTATGCCCATTGCTTTGTTGTGGCTGGTGACGGGTATGTGGTTAGGACGGCGACATGAACAGTTGTGCCAGAAACAGGTTTAACTCCGCTCTCATACTATGAACTTCCGGAAGCACATAGTGCTAATCATGCTTATGACTGTAGCTGTGTGTGGCGGGGCATTCACCTATTTTACGATGGAGTATCTCTCGCAGATTACCCAGGCAAAAGGCCCGCCGTCTGTCGAAACTGTTGACCGAATCGGATTGCTATTCTTGGTGGTCACGATGATGGCAGGGATCCCAGCAACGGGCATGGGGGTCTATATCATATATGTGGGTTGCAAAGTTCGGGCGACGGGTCGCTGGCCGCCACCTGGCCTAGGATTTCGGTCAGCAAGGCCTATTCCATCACAGAATAACCCACAAGTTCTTGGAATCTTGGCTATCACGTTGGGTGGGCTTCTTGTGGCATGTGGTCTGTCTCTTCCCCTATTTGGATGGTATCTTGTCAACACCTTACTGCCGAACACCGCAGGTTGTGAGTGAAAGGACCAGAGATGAGCATCGTCGATTGGGGAATCGTCTTTCTGTTTTTACTCTACGCGATATTCGTTGGACTACGAGCCAGAACGGCGGCTTCTCGAAACTTAGAAGAATACTTTCTGGCCGGCCGAACGCTCTCTGGATGGAAAGCTGGATTGAGTATGGCGGCCACGCAATTTGCTGCTGACACGCCACTTCTTGTCACCGGGTTAGTGGCGACAGCAGGGATTTTTGCGCTCTGGCGTTTGTGGATTTATGCCCTGGCCTTTTTATTGATGGGATTCTTACTTGCGCCCAGTTGGCGTAAGGCTGGCGTACTGACCGATGCCGAACTTGCTGAGTTACGGTATGGCCATCGGGCTGCAGCGATCTTGCGCGGAATCAAGGCCATGTATTTTGGTACGGTCATTAATTGCACGGTGTTGGCGATGGTCTTATTGGCGGCTACGCGCTTAGCTGAGCCGTTTCTCCTTTGGGATGAATGGGTGCCTCCGGGCTTTTTTGCTTGGTGGGTACAGCTTGTCCAGTGGCTTGGTGTTCCGTTTACGGTTGGTGGAGCGGACGCAGAGCATGTCTGGGTGCGATCAGCTAATAACCTGCTTTCTATTGGAGCGATTGTTTCCGTCACCATGCTGTATTCCACGACCGGAGGTCTGCGGAGTGTGGTGGCTACTGATCTGGTGCAATTTAGCATTGGGATGTTAGCGAGCGTGGGTTTCGCGTGGGTAGTGGTCGATCACGTCGGAGGCCTCACCGCGTTAACCCTCAGGATCCATGAGTTATTTTCGCAGTCGAATGGCTATCCCCTAACGGCAAACGAACTGTTAGCCTTTACGCCATTTGAGGCAAAGGATGTCACGATGATGGTCTTGCTGGTCTATGGGTTTCAGTGGTTGTTGCAGATGAATGCTGATGGCACTGGGTATTTAGCGCAGCGATCAATGGCATGTCGGACGGATCACGACGCCCGTGTCGCCGCGGTGGTCTTTACCGTCGTACAAGTTCTGCTGCGGAGTTTGATTTGGTTGCCGCTGGCGCTCGCCCTGCTTGTTCTTTTTCCTCCATCTCCAGGTTCGATCGATGCTGCAGCTCGCGAATTCACGTTTGTTCGGGGAATTGATGAGCTCCTGCCGACGGGCTTGAAAGGGCTTATGCTGGTCGGTATGTTGGCGGCCTTGGCCTCCACTGTCGATACCCATTTGAATTGGGGTGCGTCCTATTGGACGAATGATCTGTACCGACGGTTTATCTGCCAAGGCTGGTTACAACGCAACCCATCTGATGCTGCTCTGGTGTGGGTTGCGCGGGGGAGCAATGTGCTGATTCTGATCCTTGCGTTATGTATTCTCCCTTGGCTGTCCTCACTTCAAACGGCGTGGCATATGAGCTTGTTGCTTGGAGCAGGAATGGGACTTGTCCTTGTCTTACGGTGGATTTGGTGGAGAGTGACAGCATGGGGCGAGCTGGCTTGTATTCTAGCATCTATGGCCATGGCCCCTTTGTTGTTGTGGAGTCTACCCAATGACGAAGCGGTGCGATTGCTCATTATGGGCATCGGAGCCGGGACTGTAGGCATTGGAGTCTCCTTATTAACCGGTCCAGAAGATTACGATCGTTTAGAAACCTTCTATCGGCGGGCCCGACCACCAGGGTTTTGGGGGCCGATTGAGCGGCGGGTTCTCTCACATTCTTTAGACAGTGCCCAACGTTTTTGGCGAGCGATACTGGCCACGGGTCTGACGGCTTTGTCTATCTTTTGTTTACTAATTGGTATTGGGTCCTGGCTCGTAGGTAGTCCGCCACCATCTTGGATAGACTGGCGTGAGGCTTGGATTCCTAGTCTTTTGCTAGTGGGCATGCTTGTCTGCCCGTTGTGGATGAAATGGGGATTTGCAACTGTAGACCGCGGTTGATAAACGAGGTACCTCGTGCATGCGACATCCTCTACCATCATAGCTTTTGCTGGACGACGGATTGATGCTCCGGATGCCGTGACTGTTCGGTTTCCATTGTCGGAGATTAGTGCAGTCTATCGACGAATAGAAACGTTCGTACAGCATGAGCGGGTGGGCACATTGATTTGTTCTGCTGCTTGTGGAGCAGACTTGATTGCACTACGTGCGGCGATAACACATGGGCTCGACGTTCAGGTCATCTTGCCGTTTTCCGTGGACCGGTTTCGGCAGACATCGGTGGTTGATCGGCCAAGTACATCAGAATGGAATTGGAATGATGTATTTGATGAAGTTCTTGACTTTGCTGGACGAAACGATTGTCTTCACGTGCTGGAGACTGCTGCCGAGGGGCGTGCTGCATATCAAGCGGTCAACTATGCCATACTCGATGCAGCCCTTCAGACACAACAAAGTTCGACCCTACGCGGGGCTCAAGAGTTGCCTGGTTCATCTATGAATGTGCAGGCAGCGATTGCTTGGGATGGGCGGTCTCGTGGTTCCGCTGATCTCACCTTCCACTTTGCCAATGCTGCTTGGGCTAAAGGGTTGAGTGTGACAGAAATTCTCACGGTGCCAAATTAAACTGCAATTGGAGGTTTTATGGTCATTCGTACTCGCGACCAACACCTGTTCGGTCCCGGCCCTAAACGTATCTTGGCACTGGATGGTGGAGGTGTTCGAGGAATCTTGACGCTCCAGTATCTGAAATACATTGAAGAGTTGCTTCGCCGCCGAGTAGGTAATCATCCAGACTTTCGTCTGTGCCACTACTTTGATCTTATTGGGGGAACATCAACAGGGTCGATTATTGCCACAGGACTGGCTTTGGGGTGGAGCGTCGAAAAACTAGAGAGTCTCTACAATGACTTGGCAGCGAAGGTCTTTCAGCAATCCTTCTGGCGACGCGGCATTTTGCAGGCGAAGTTTCCGCGTCGGCCTCTGATGCAAGCGCTCACAGAGCAATTTGGAGATCGTACCCTAGGCAGCGAAGAGCTTTGCACTGGTCTGATGATTATGACGAAACGGTTGGATTCAGGGAGTCCCTGGCCGCTCATGAACAATCCAAAAGGCAAGTATTTTGCTCCCGTATCAGCAGGAAGCCGGGCAATTCCCAATAAGGACCTTCTTCTTCGAGAAGTTGTCCGGGCCAGCACGGCGGCCCCTCATTATTTCAATCCAGAGAAAATACGGGTTGGGAAGGGCGTTGAAGGCGCGTTTGTGGATGGAGGCGTCAGCCCGCATAACAACCCCGCGTTACAGTTGTTGTTGATGGCAACAGCAGAGGGTTTTGAATTGAGGTGGCCGACAGGTGCCGACAAGCTCTTGCTCGTGTCAGTGGGGACAGGAGCGCAAGAAATCTCTCTGCCTGCCAAAGAGATCATGAATATGTCATCGGCAAAAGTGTCGCTACAAGCTCTCATGTCATTGATGAACGACTGTGATGCAATGAATCAAACGGTGTTGCAATGGCTATCTCGGAGTCCGACGGCTTGGCCAATCGATCGCGAGATTGGAGATTTACAGAATGATGTTCTGAGTGGCCAGGAACTCTTTTCCTACTTGCGCTACAACGTGGTATTAGACCGAGAATGGCTTCAGGCCAATCTCAATGTGACATTAAAGAAGGGAGAAGTGCAGGGACTGCAAGAAATGGATAAACCAAAGAATATGGGGAAATTAGCATTGCTTGGGGCAACCGCGTCACGAGCCCAAATTCAACCCGAACATTTCCCGACAGCATTTGATATTTGCTAGTGAGGGACGGTGACGGCACATCTCATGCGCTATTGTTGACCACAAGCCCTTGCATTCTCGGGAGCATCTATACATAACAATACCTCTTGTTTCCATCCAAATCTTGTCTGCGGCCGCACATGATGTCTTCTTCTCAGTGAGTGTTCTTTCGACGTGGCTGTTGTCCCTGACCATGGTGGGCCCACCACCAGACCAAGGCGGGGCGTGTGGACGTCTGTGTTTTCCGATACACCCGTTGCAAGTACGTTCGGATCGTCGTGGGCTTGGCCTGGAGCACCACCGCAATCTGATGAGTCGTCTTGCCTTGCGTGATCAACAGCACGACCGCGATTTCTCGCGGCGTCAACTTGTGTGCAGGTGGCATGGGAAAGGAACTCAAGCAAAACCCATGCTCAGGTCTGGACGGTATCTTATACAGACACGGCACCAGGAGCTACGCAAGGCTCAATGCCGTGATTCTGTGTCGTGACCGTAGTCGTTCTTGTACATACGAATAGGCGAAGGACTGGCGACACTGCCCACTTCAGTAACACCTTGTACTCATTCGTATACGTAGTTTTGCGAAAACCGATCGGTTTTCGCAAAACACCCAATATCCTTTTTTTCGCACCTCATCTACACTTGTCCGGTCAATCAACCTCTTGACTCAACAAGATTTCTATAGGTGAAGGGTGCGGCACAGTGAAGAATCAATGCCAAGCTTGGCAACTTCTTTTATCCACGATGAGTAGGATCCAGAACATGCATGATGCACGACCGACCCATATTCGCACGCGCGCCTGTATGGGCCAGGTGCTCTTTCTTTTGGCAGTCACTCTGGTCTGGCCATGGAGTCCTTCGGCGGATCAAGCGCAATATTTTTATGATGAGTTGGGGCGATTGAGTGCCGTGATCGATGGGACCGGAGCGGCAGCCTATTACCAATATGATGCCGTCGGTAATCTATTGGCGGTGGTGCGGGGTTCCAGTACGGATCCTCCAACAATTACGAGTGTGACACCGGGAAGCATTCAAGAGCAAACGACCGGAATCGTCACCATTGTGGGCACCAATTTGTTAGGGGCGATGGTGACGACCGTTCATCCTGATTTGCGTCTCACAGTACTGCCGGGCACGACAGAGACGACGGTGACTGTGGAAGTCACAGCCTTGCCGTCACTGGCCACCCTTGGTGCGACGTCCTTAACGGTGACGACGCCCTTTGGAGCAGCGTCCGCTCCCTTTACCGTCCTTGGCGTGGCGACGACCGTCATTGGGACGGTTGTGGATGATGGAGGGACCCCGATCAATGGCGCACAGGTCGAGCTTGTAGGCGGGTTCTCCAGTAGCACAGCCGCTGATGGGAGTTTTCAGGTTACTGATATTTCAGCCTTACGGTTTCCTTCCATGTTTGTGACGGCCACGACCGTCGTAGCAGGGGAGGAACTCTTTGGCGCTTCGGCGACGGTGGCATCCGTCCCAAATGGGGTAACCGACGTTGGAGTGGTGACGGTCACACAGCCGCAATTTGACCATGAGTTTGGGCAACCACTCTCGTTTGATCCCTATCTCGCGACCTTTGTGCCCTTCGCACAGGGCTTTTCTTTTCCGTTCTATGGCAAGACGTACACCGGGGTCTATGTCTCGCCCTTTGGACGACTCACTTTTGGATTTCCTGACGTCAATTCCGAAGTGTCCGAAGAAGAATTTGCCGAACAGGCGGGGATCGCTCCTTTTTGGATGCGCGGCTTCGCGGTGGAAAACGAACAGGTCTTTGTCAAGCAGTTCCCTGACCGACTGGTCCTGACCTGGTTTCCCGAACCTGATCGGAATGTCCCTATATTTCAAGCCACGCTTTTTCTTGGCGGACGGATTGTTTTGGCGTATGGAGAGTTCTTCTCGAACGGCTTGGTGGGTATTACACCGGGGCATTCGCTGGGCGAGGTTGATTTTCAGACTGACACACCACTGAGTACCGTGGGTCCCGTCGCTATTTATCAGCACAATGGCCTAGAGGTCTCCGGCCAACTGTTAACCTTCACTCCTAACGCTAGTGAGGGGTTTGATGTTGAACTTACTCCGAGACCGGAAGAATTCACGACGGTCGTGGGGAGGGTGGTCGATGAGAATGGCACGCCGCTCAGTGGGGCTGTGGTGTCGATTGTGGAAGGACCGTCGAGTGTCACGGCTAGCGACGGGACGTTTGCCTTTGCCGATGTGTCCATTTATACGCCTTGGGTGCTACGGGTCGCTGCTTCGGCCACGGTCGCGGGCCAACCGCTAGCCGCCATCTCGCTGCCAACGCGTGCGCTGGCCAACGCGACCACCGATGTTGGGACCCTCACACTGGCCCCCTACTTCTTCGAACCCGATGTCGGGGAACGTGTGAATTTGAATGATGACGATCGGGAGTTGGTTCGTTTTAGCAATTTCACCTTTCCGTTTTACTCGAGCTTCAGCAACCCGAGGAACTATTCAGAAGTCTGGATCACTTCCAACGGGCGGGTAAGTTTGTTGCGCCCAGACATTCTCACTGACCAGACGCTGGGGGAATTCACGGCCCATCCGCAGATTGCTCCGTTCTTTGATAACCTCAATCCGAGCGGCACGGGAGAGGTCTATTTCCATCAATTCCCCAACCGGTTCGTCGTCACCTGGTCCCAGGTTCCAGAGTTTGCAGCGGTGGGGTCGAATACGTTCCAGGCCACCTTATTCCGCGATGGGCGAATTTTGTTTGCCTATGCAGGAATGACAGCGGATGATGCCATTGTGGGTCTCTCTCTCGATAACACGCTGCCGTTAACGGAATCGGATTTGAGCGGGGATGTGCCCTTCAGTACGACGGGGGCAACCACGATATATGAAGAGTTTACTGGGCCGGTGTCGGCCGGTGGCGAGCCGGTCGGTACCGATCCCTTTGATCTCGATCATGCCATGCTCCTCTTCGTGCCGAGTGCTAGTGGCGGGTATGACGTGAGCCAGATGCCCTTTGTGGAGCCCACGACG
This sequence comes from Nitrospirales bacterium, assembly GCA_965223765.1. Lineage (GTDB taxonomy): Bacteria > Nitrospirota > Nitrospiria > Nitrospirales > UBA8639 > Nitrospira_E. The sequence continues at coordinate 3,464,541 of OZ245016.1, read as the reverse complement.
ACGGTGGTTGGCACGGTGGTGGATGCCAGTAACAACCCGGTGGCGGGCATGCCTGTGAACACCAAGACGGGACAATCGACGCTCACGGCGACGGATGGCACCTTCACTCTTGCATCTGTGCCCACCACCGCGGGGGCTATCCAAGTGTCGGCCGCCGACTTAAGCGGGGTCTCGCCGTTGTATGGCGTCTCCGCCGCGGTCTCTCCCATGCCCATGGGCGTCACGGATGTGGGGACCTTCTCGGTTGCGGGGGAGCAAGTGATCTCAGAACTGGGAAAGTCGCTCAAACAAGGGGATGATGACTTTGATCTCGTGCCGTTGACGCACGGCTGGACCTTCCCGTTTTATGGCACCAGCTATTCGCAGTTCTATGTGAATTCGAATGGCCGGATCACCTTCCTGACTGGAGACATGGCGGAGGCCGAGACGGTCGCCGAGTTGGATGAACAGCCACAAATTGCGCCGTTCTTCGATGACTTAGAGCCAGAAGACGAGTTTGCGCACGAGGTGGCAGAAGAGGCCATCTTTGTCAACCAATTTCCCCACTTTGTCGTGGTGACCTGGCCCAGGGTGAGGGAAGTCATACAACGCGGTACCTTTAAATTTGGGACGGGCGCCAATACGTTTCAAGCGACCCTCTTTGCGGATGGACGCATTCTATTCTCCTACCAGGGCATGATTGCGGATGATGCCATCGTGGGCATTTCACCAGGGAACTCGCCCACGCTGACTGAATCGAATTTCAGTACGCAGGCGCCCTTGAGTACCGCCAGTCCTGTCGCCATTTATGAAGAATTTAGGGGACCGCTTCCTGATGATGAGGATGAACCACTTGGGAATGACCCGTTCGATCTCGATCACAAATTCATCACCTTTACCCCCAATGCGAATGGCGGCTTTGATGTGGCGGTCACGCCGCCCTCGATTGAATCAGGCACAACGACCGTTGTTGGCACCGTCGTCGATGAGGTGGGGACGCCTGTGTCAGGGGCTCAGGTTCAAGCTGCCGGAGGACCGACGGGGACCACGGCCAGTGATGGGACATTTACGCTGACGGCAGTGCCGTTTACCACGCTCACGAGTATGCAGGTCGCTACGAATATCATGCAAAACGGTCAGCAGGTGACTGGTCTGTCGGCTCCTGTTCTGGCTGTCCCATCGGGTATCACCGATGTGGGATCGATCATCTTGGGTCGTCAGTATCGAGCGCTGGGAGCTATCAGTTTCCCTGAGCAAGCCGCGTTTGTGGATATCACGACACGGAGTGTGGTGCTTGACGTGATACAAACCGGACGACCGCAAGATGTTGCGGCGACGTCAGATGCATCATGGGGGCTCGTGATTAATTCCCGTACGGGCTCGAATAACCAACAGAGCTTTTATGATCTGACGGTTGACCCTCCCGTATTGGTTGGCTCACTTCCGACGCCCACGTTGGGGAATCCGTCCGGTGCCGTGATCACGCCCGATAATCGGTTTGCTGTGCTCTCAGGTGGACAAAGCGATGAGAATTTGGTGGTGCTGGATTTGGCTCAACGGACAGTGGCGAGCGAAGTCTTGAACCTTCCTGGAAATCAAGCGGCAGCTGTGACACCGGATGGGTCCATGATTTTGGTCCTGAGTTACTCCTTCCCGCGCACACTCTCGGTGGTCTCGCTTGATAGCGACGGGATTGCCACAGATACGGGACAACGGGTGACCATCCCGGGGTTTGACCGAGGACAAATCCATATCACACCCAATGGCAAACGAGCGTTGATTAATAGTCCCGAGCTGGGCGTTGTGATTCTGGCTATTGAGAATGGTGTGGTGTCGTATGTCGATACCATTACCGACATTGGCCTCGGAGATTTTGGCGTGACCGATTTGGCGATTACTCCGGATGGTCGCAAAGTGTATGTCAGTAATTCTGAAGATTCCGTACTTCATGTGCTGGCCATTGATGAACAAGATGTGGTGACGAAAACGGGCACCACAATTGTCGTGCCCGCCGGATTGTTTTGGTACAACTTTTTCCCCGCCAACGGCATGGATTTCACCTTCGATGGGCGCACCCTCATGATCGTGGGGTCGGCCAGAAATGTGTTGTCGTTTATCGATACCCAGACAGATACGGTGCTACCGGAAGTCATCCTGTATCCCCGAGAGAGCAATACGACAGGGATCGAGACTTATGAAATCTCGTTTTAGATACCCCGTCCTCACCAGTGGGTCCAAAACCAGCAGTGGGATGGGGTGGCTGTACTTGGTATCTGAGTGTGGGGGAAATGTGTGACATCCCATCTGGTTTAAGAGCGTTCGGCAAAGGGTAATTTATCTCGATGGAGAGGGGCGTAGGTATGCACCGGAAGAATGATCGGCAGAGGAACCTTACATGATGAATGCGAAACAAACCGGTGTTCGATCTACACTATGGATTTTGGGGCTTACCTGTCTCGTGGTTCTTTCTCTGAACGGCTCTCTTAAGCTCTCAGCGGACCAGGCACAATACTTTTATGATGAGTTAGGACGATTAGGGGCCGTAGTCGATGGCGATGGGAATGCCGCATCGTATCGGTATGACAAGGTTGGCAATCTCCTTGCGATTGTCCGAGGGGGCAACCCACCTCAGATTGCGAACGTGACGCCGTCGGCAGTTGATGCCGGTCTCACGACTACGGTGCTCCTTTCAGGAACTGGTTTGTCAGGGCCTCCGAGTGATCCCTATGTCCCGACAGTACGCCTCTCCAATTCTGACATTGGCGCGTCGATTCAGCCCAACGTCACCGAGACAACTGTGACAGTTGATCTTACGGTGCCCGCTCTGACGACGTTTGGGGAGACCACCCTTACGATTGTCACGCCATTTGGCCAGGATTCGATTTCCCTCACAGTCGTGGAAACCTTTAGTACCGTGATCGGGACCGTTGTTGATCTGAATGGTACACCGGTTGCTGGGGCTGACGTTCACATTCTTGGTGGCCCCAGTGGTGTGAGTGGCAGTGATGGGACATTTTCCTTCCCCAATATTTCCACATCACGCGGAATGATTCGACTGTTTGCCACGTTCACTGCCACCTCTCCACAGTTATCTGGATTTTCCGCGGTGATTCCACTCATTCCGAACGGGGTGGCAGATGCCGGGCAAATTGTAGTGGCCGAAGCGCAATGGGAACCGGACCTCGGGCAACCACTCAATCACGTGGATGATGATTTCTCGCTGGTGACGTTGTCCCAAGGGTTTACCTTTCCATTTTTTGCCCAAACGTACACCGACGTGTATGTGAGTTCGAATGGACGGCTCACCTTCGAATTTGGGGATACCGAATTTGAAGAAACGATCGAGTCGTTCTTTGAGCAACCACAAATTGCGGCCTTCTTTGATGATCTGCATCCAGAAATGGGCGGCGATGTGTTTGTCAATCAATTTCCCGATCGCTTCGTGGTGACCTGGAATCAGGTGCCGGAATATGTCCATATTGGGATCAATACGATTCAGGCCACCTTGTTCGCTGATGGCCGTATTCTCTTGGCCTATAACGGCGTTACGTCAGATGATGCCATCAGTGGGGTGTCGCCCGGTCAGAACATCCTGGGAATAGAAATCGATTTCAGTAGTACGGCGCCAGTGAGTACGACCGGGACTGTCCCCGTGTATGAAGAGTTTGACGGCCCACGCCCGGCAGATCTCGAGACGACGGCCAATGATCCCTTTGATCTGCAGGATCAATTTCTCCTCTTTACTCCAAATACCTCGGGTGGGTTTGATGTCGGTATCCCTCCGAACCGCGTGCCGAAAGACTTCACGACGGTGAGAGGACGTGTGGTGAATGAACAGGGAATGGGCGTGAATGGAGCGCTCATAGCCACGAATACCGGACAGTCTGGAATGACGGCCAGTGATGGGACATTCACGTTTGCTGATGTCCCAATAAATTTAGGCACTGTTCATGTCACGGCCACAGCTACCTCGGGAGCGTCAACCTTAGTGGGGACGTCTCCAGTCGTGATCCCGCTGGCACATGGTGTGACCGATCTAGGGGATGTTGTGGTACGCCAGGATCGGCGTGCGATGGTTTCACTTCAGGGCCATAGCACTGTCGCCTTTGCGAGTCTGATCAGTCATCAACCGCAATTTGTGCCGACTCCCAATATGTTTCTAAGTGGCGGAATTATCACAGCGGACGGAACTGAAGGATTGATCGCCGTGACGTTAGAATCGGGGGGCGGAGGATTGTTGGTCTATGATTTGATGGTTGATCCTCCGGTTCAGTCAGGATTTATGGCGACAGGGGTGATCACCGCACCTCATAGTATCGTGTTCACGCCAGACGAGCGGTTTGCGATCATTTCTGGCCGTCCAGGCGAAACCAATGTCGTGGTTTTAGATATGGCCACACGGCAAGTGGTGAGTGAAGTTGCCGGATTGCCGGGAAATGAAGCGGCCGCAATCACGCCTGATGGCTCCCATCTCTTGATCATGAGTGTGCGAACCAATGAGGTCTCGGTTCTCACATTGGACAGCTCGGGTGTGGCGACGGATACAGGGCAACGACTGGCTTTGGGAGGGCAGAATGGCGGGCCGCGGAATATTCTCATCACACCCAATGGTCGACGAGCGTTGGTGTCAGATACTCACGCCAATCTTGTCACGATTCTGGCTATTGAGAATGGCGTTGTCTCTGTCGTCGGGACTGTCGAGAATGTTGGGTCTGGAGGGTTTGGAGCGAGTGGGTTGGCGATCACGCCAAGCGGCGACAAAGTGTACGTCAGTCGTTCCAATGATTCGACCCTTGCGGTTTTAGCGATTGATGAGAACGACGAGGTCACGGACACCGGTGTGCGTATTCAGGTTCCAGGTGGTACGCCAGATACGTCGTGGGGCGTGTCTGGCTTAGGGTTCATGCCAGATGGCCAGACCCTGGTCATCGTGGGTATTCACACCAGTCAAATGTCCTTTCTCGATACGACCACCGACACCGTGAGTCCTGAGACCGTGTCCGTCTTGGTCTTTCCGGTTGGGGTGTCGGTATATACCCCACAGTTTTAGGGTGAGGTCGCAGACGATGATGGTCACGGTTGCGTACTGAAAGAGGGTAGATAGAACATGACATTTGTCGATCGATAGACGAAGCGTGTATTGAGGACGGTTATCCTAAGAGAAGGGGAAGAGACATGCACAAGGAACATGATCCACAGGAAGAGAAAAACCTCATGAGTCACTATGGGATACCCACGTGGATCATCCTTGGGTGGTGGTCCGTGTGGGGCTTCATCATGGTCATTCCTTCAGTGGCAGTCGCAGCGGGTTTCATCCCCGGCACTTATCCGATTTCCTCAGAGACCCAACTAGATGTGAAGGCCAATGTCACGATGAACGGGACGGTTGTATCCGGAGGGATTACGGGTGCCCATTCTGTCGTGGCGAGTGATGGAACACGTAGTACCGTGACGCAAGTCTTGCCGAGTTTAGACCCACCCATCTTTCCCGGCAATGCCTCGACGACCAATGCCACTGAAGCCCAGAGTCCGTTTGTCCATGACACCGAGACCTTCTATAACAAAGTGACGGTCGCCGCTGGTACGACCGCGAGCTTGTCTGGCGGCGGGCCGATTCACATCAAGACGCTCACGGTGAACGATGGTGCCACGGTGCAATTGGGCACGGGCGTGTACTTCATCAATAAGTTGGATCTTGCGCATCTCAATACGACACTGCAAGTCACCAGTACTCCAGTCATTCTGCATATTGGTTCCGAATTCAAACTCGATGGGGCGCCGGTTACCGTCAATGCTGGAGGGACGGTCGATGGCCTTCGCATCTTTCTCCATCAGGGGGTCACGGCCAAAGGCGGCTCTCCCCTAAATTTGACGGGCCTCATCTATGGGCCTGAAAGTGGCCTGGTCACCTTGAAAGCCAATTCGAGCGTGCATGGCGCGATCATTATCAATGGAGCTGTCAAACTTGAAGTGGGTGTGGCGATCACCTACACCGCGGCTGATCAAGCCGCGGTGAGTGCCATTGATCCAGCCGATACTGGCGGAGGCAGTAATACGCCGCCCGAAGCGAACGCCGGTCTCGACCAGGTCGTCCAAGTGAATGATCTTATACAGTTAGATGGCAGTGGGTCGAGTGATGCTGACGGCGATACGCTCAGCTTTGTGTGGACTCTTGAGAGTCAACCAACTGGGAGTAGCGCGACTCTAACAGATGCCACGGGTGTCTTGCCCACACTCACCATCGATGAACCTGGCGACTATGTGGTGCAACTGATCGTCAATGATGGCACCGATGACAGTGCCCCTGATACGGTCATGCTCTCCACGGGCAATGTGGCTCCTGTGGCTCATGCTGGACCAGACCAAACTGTGGCCGTGACACAACCCGCCTTTTTGGATGGAACAGGCTCAACCGATGCCAATGGCGATGCGCTGACGTATCAATGGACGATTACGAGTCAACCGGCGAACAGCAGCACGATGTTGGATGATCCGGCCTCGGTCACGCCCAGCTTCACGGTCGATCAAGTAGGAACCTATACCGTGACACTCCTCGTCTCTGATGGCCTCCTGACGAGCGAAGCGGACCTGGTCATCATTGCCACGGACAATTCGGCGCCGGTCGCAAACGCAGGCCCGGACCATGATGTGCGACCGGGGACGACGGTGACATTGGATGGCACCGGGTCCAGCGATGCCGATGGTGATCCGCTCACGTATCAATGGACGCAAACGGTGGTGCCGCTGGGCAATGCGGCAACGATCAGTGATCCTACCGCCGCCATGCCCACGCTCACTCCCGATGTGGAAGGTGACTATGTGGCCCAATTGCAAGTGGATGATGGCACCGCGATGAGCGAACCCGATACCGCGCTTATTCGAGTTGGCAATACCGCTCCAATCGCTGATGCGGGTCCTGACCAATCTGTGGCGATTAACTCCACGGTCCAACTGGATGGCAACAACTCAAGCGATCCGCAGGGCGATGTCCTCACCTATCAGTGGACACTCACTACTCCGGCCGGGAGTTCGGCCATGTTATCGGATGCGGCCAGTGCGCAACCTACATTCGAGACAGATCTTGAAGGCGACTATGTGGCGATGCTCATCGTCAACGATGGGGATTTGGACAGTCCGTCCGACAGCATGACGGTCTTTGTGACTGCGACATCGCCCCCACCGACGATCACCGGATTCAGTCCGAATACGGCGTCGATCGGAGAGTTGATTACGGTGACAGGGACTGATTTGGTGTCATCTACTGGCGAAGTCGGACAAGTGGTCTTGGTACAACAAGGTGGCGGAACAATGATTGCGACCGTCACCTCGTCAAATCCCACAACCCTGACCTTTGTCGTTCCGTCAGGAGCGGCAACCGGGCTCGTCACCGTGACCGTGGCGGGAGAAACAGCGATCTCAACGAATCCGTTAACGATTGTGCCGTCACAAACCTTTGATCTCCTTGTGGAGCCGGGGGAGGTGTCGGTTCAGCCCGGGCAATCGGTGGCGGTGGCCGTCAAAGCCACGAGTTCGTCAGGTTTTACCCAATTGGCCACATTGGGTGTCACCGGGTTGCCGGCGGGAGTTACCAGCGTCTTTCAACCTCCGCACATCACGGCCGGTCAGACCGTTCTTCTGACGTTGACCGCACCACCCACCCAAACGCCAAGCACGACTCCGTTCGAGGTCACGGCAACGGCGCAAGTCGAAGGCCTGGCTGTCGTCAAAACGGGCACGGGCACCCTCACCGTGCACCCGCTGACGACCTCCTTTCTGGGCCGGACCGTCGTGGCCAATACGCTGCAAACGCCATTGGCTGGAGTCACCGTGACCATGTTAGGACAGGATGGCAGCGGCCAAGCCACAGGCTGTGTGGGCCAAACCGTGTCTGATTTGGCCGGCAACTTTGCCTTGACCAATCTGCCGGCTGAATGTGTGGGTGGGCAACTGATTCGCTATAAAGGAGGAACCGCGACGGCTCCTCCTGGTGTGTATGCCGGCGTGGATAAGTTTTACGCCTTGACCCTGAACCAGGCGACGACTCCGCCAGTGCTCGTGCATCTACCCCGTATTGATACCGCCGAGACGATCATGGTGCAACAGAATGCCGCGGTGGATCAGACCATGACCTTTCCGACGATTCCTCAGCTGAGTCTCACCATTCATGCGGGCACCGTCTTCACGCTCGAAGATGGCACCCAGCCGAATCCGTTCCCTCTGACGGCTGTGGAGATTCCCACCGACCGCCTGCCGGGCGGCACCATGCCGTCCGATCCTCAGAGCGTGGTCCCCTTCCTTGTCGGGTTTCAACCGGCCAATACTTCCGTCAACCAGCCGGTGCCGGTGGTCTTCCCCAATCGGCTCACTACCCCTCCAGGCACGGGGGTGTCCCTCCTCACGCTGGATCCCACGCAAGGGGTGATGGTGCACTACGGGACGGGGACGGTAGCCGGGGACAGCACGCACATCATGCCGGATGTGGATCCGACCACCGGTAAGGGGTTTGGGCTGACCCATTTGGGCTGGCATGGGCCACAGAATCCTCCCAATGAGGAAAATCCGAGCCCCGACGAGGATCATCCGGAATGTGCCGATCCCATTGATCTGTCCTCCGGCATCCTGGTTATTCGGGCGACGGATCTGGAAATTCGTGGCGGCCGCGGCCGGATTGGCATCGATCGGACCTATCGTTCACTCACCACCAATGTGGGCCCGTTTGGCATTGGCACGAACCATACCTATGGGTACCGGTTGAATACCAACAATCCTCTGAGCAGTACCGTCATCAACTTGATTATGCCGAATGACAATCGGTTTGCCCTGGTGAAACAACTGGATGGCACCTTCACGAATAGCACGATTCCCAGTGTACGCGGCGCCGTGCTAACGGTGGCGGCGAACAATGAGTCGGATTTACGCTGGAAGGATGGCACGGTCTTTCACTTTGTGCCGAGTAATTTCCAGCTAGGCTCTGTTTTGCAGTCCATCACCGACCGTAATGGGAATCAAGTGACGCTGGTCCGTCCCTCTTCTTCCCAACCCCTCAGGGTGACGCAAATTAAGGATCCGGTGGGTCGCGCACTCCACTTGACCTATGACTCAAACAACCGCATCACCTCGGTTACCGACCCCATCAATCGGACGGTGGCCTACACCTACAATAGTCAAGGCACGTTAGAAACGGTGACAGACCCAGAGGGCGGCGTGACGCAGTATGACTACGATACCAACAATCAGCTCATAACCATCACCGATGCGCGCGGCATTGTGGTGGCGCAGAACACCTATGATGCCAACGGGCGGGTGATTGAACAGATTCAAGCCGATGGCGGGGTGTGGGCTTTTGCTTATGAACTCTTCAATCCGTTGGTTGCCCTCAGTCCAATTCAAGCCACAACGGTTATCGACCCCCGGGGCAATCCCACGACCTTTCGATTCTCACCCCAGGGCTTTGTGCTCTCAAGGACTGATGAATTGGGGCAGACCACCCAATTTGAAAAAGAGAATGGGACCAATTTGGAGATCAGCAGGACTGATTTCTTAGGGCGCACCATACATTTTACATACGATGATCAGGGAAATCGGACGTCAACCCAAGACCTTGAAGGGAATGTCATCACTTTTGAATATGGCACACCGTTTAACCTACGAACCAAAATTATTGATGAGTTCAACCAGGTCACCGAGTTTGCCTACGACTCAGCGAATGGCAATCTACTAACCACTACCGATCCCCTGCTGCATACGACCACCAGGACTTATAATACCTTTGGGCAGCTGGCCACAGTTCAAGGGCCAATTGCGACTGAGCCACCGACGATCTTTACCTACGATGCACATGGCAATTTAATTGCCACCAGAGACCCTTTAGGACATGCCACAGGGTATGAATATGATGCGGTTAGCCGCTTGATCACATTAACCGATTCACGCGGCTTTGCCAGGCAGACTCAGTATGACGACTTGGATCGGATCACTCAGACTACTGATGCGCTCCAGGGCCTCACCAAGTATACGTATGATCCCAATGGAAATGTGGAAACCGTTACGGATGCTAAAGATCAGACAACCACCTCTACCTATGATGTTATGAATCAGTTGGAAACTCGCTCCGACCCCCTCGGCCGGACAGAATCCTATTTTTACGATCTCTCAGGCAATTTAGCTCGATTTGTTGATCGAAAAGGACAGGAAAGTCTGTTTACCTATGATAAGCGCAATAGACAAATTGAAGCCCAGTATATCGATGTCACCACAACCTTTGTTTACGACAACATTGGAAGGTTGGTCCAAACCACGGACTCCCTATCTGGTTCTATTGAGTCCACTTATGACGATCGTAACCGTTTAATCCGAGAGGTCACTCCTCAAGGCGTGATAGAATATACCTATGATGCCTTGGGGCAACGAACTACCATGATTGCCAACGGCCAGGAGCCAGTCAGGTATCAATACGAGGGAGGAAACATTAATCGTGACTCCCGCCTCACCGAAGTCAGGCAGGGTACACAAATCATTGGCCTAGACTATGATCCGGCTGGCAAAAAAACGTCATTGACGTACCCTAATGGCACGACGACGAGCTACACCTATGATAATGCTTCTCGTCTGACCAATATCCGACATCAAGGCCCGGGCGCCACGATGATCGAGGAACTCACCTATACCTATGATGCTGCTGGCAACCGCCTCACAGTGAATCGGGCTAATGCGGCAGCGACCCTCTTACCTGATGCCATGGCGGCAACCTACGATGCGGCCAATCAGCTCATTCAGTTGAATGGGGTCACACTTACGTACGATCTCAACGGAAATCTCACGAGTGACGGGACAACGAACTATACGTGGGATGCGCGCAATCGGTTGATCGCGCTGGCTGGCCCTGCAATTACAGCCAGCTTTGCCTATGATGCCAAGGGGCGACGCATCAGCAAGACGATCAATGGAATAACCACGGAATATCACTATGACCGTAAAGATATTATCATGGAATCACAAGGGAGTGCGGTGGTGGCCACCTACCTACGGAAACTCTGTTTAGATACAGCCTATGTTCGGCAAACCGCTGACGGCAATGAGTATTATCATACCGATACGCTGGGGAGTACCCTTGTGCTGACGAACGACACAGGGGCAGTGAGTGACCAATACCAATATCAACCCTTCGGCCGTACCCAACACACCGGGACTTCGACCAATCCGTTTCAATTCACGGGTCGGGAACGTGACACGGCTGAGTTGTATTATTATCGGGCACGGTATCATGCTCCTGGACTCGGGCGGTTTGTATCGGAGGATCCCCTGAGATTCGATGGAGGAAGCCCGAATTTTTACTCGTATGTGGACAACAATCCTCTGCGTTTTTCGGATCCGTTGGGCCAAGAAAAATGTGACGGGGCTGACCGTGAGAGGAGACGGGCGAAATGTTATGATAAATTTGAGGAATATAGAAATCACGATGATTATCCTCCGGATACTGATGCAAGGGGTTGTGCTGAATACCGATTTCGCCAGCAAAATATGACAAGATTTTGTCCGGGGGGTGATGCAAACTGTCTCCAGGGATATTTAGATGCTGCACAACTTGACTGCAACGCTATGACAAAAGGCAGAACTGATGATGTCCTTAAGGATCTGGATGAATGCGCAAAAGATCTTGGGGAATGTGCCCGTTGATCGTGAGGTGTGTGGCCCAATCATGTATCATGAAACTGGATTGAAGGATTTGGGACGCAGGTTAGGTAAAACGGGATTCCTGTCATGCTCCAAGAAAGTAGGGGGTAACGATGGTCCTCAGGCGTCAGGGTCAATTGGCACGAGGAGGTTTCATGATGGGGTCCAATAAAAGATTTGTGCGTCTCATTGCGCTAGGCCTACTCTTGCTCCTCATCTTGAGCCCATTACTTACCTGGGCCCAAGCTCCACTCCTCCCCGAGCTCTTTCTCCGTGTGGGGCATACGGGCTCGGTTTGGTCTCTTGTGGTAAACCCCGACGGACAAACCCTCGCGTCGGCCGGTTCAGACCACACCATTAAACTCTGGGACATGGACACCGGCCATTTACTCCGGACATTGCCAGGGCATAGGGATGAAGTCATGTCCCTTGTGATGAGCCCCGACGGCCGAACCCTGGCGTCAGCCAGTTCCGACCGCACCATCAAACTCTGGGACATGGCCACGGGCCACTTACGTCGGACATGGCAGGGCTATACGAGTCCGATCCGAGCCGTCGCGATCAGCCCAGATGGCCACTGGCTCGCGGCAGCCCTTTGGGATGGAACGATCAAGTTAGGGGATATGGGTACGGGGCACACTCGCCGGATCTTGCGTGGCCATACCGACATGGTCACGACGGTTGCCGTGAGCCCTGACGGGAAGACCTTGGCCTCCGGGAGTCGGGATATGACCGTCAACCTGTGGAATCTGTCCACTGGACAACTCCGTCGGACGTTGAAGGTCCATGAGAGGGGCTGGGTGCGAACCGTCGCGTTCAGCCCGGATGGAGGAACCCTGGCGGTGGGAACAGCCAGTACTGATGGGGTGATTCAGTTGTGGGATGTCGCGACCGGGCACCTCAGCCAAATGTTACGTGGCCATGAGGAACAGGTTTGGTCGGTGGCGTTTAGTCCCGATGGCCAGACGTTGGTGTCAGGCAGTGGAGACCATACGATCAAGGTATGGGATCTTGCCACCGGTCAAGTCACTCACACCTCAGGTTCCATGATCCGTGATATCTTGTCCGTGGTGATAACCCCGGATGGCCAGACGGTGGTATCGGGGAGTGACGACCGAAGGGTCCGATGGTGGGATAGGGCCCTAGACCAGTCCCCCAAGAACGTGAACTTCTCTGCACACTCGGTCTGGTCGGTGGCGCTGAGCCCTGACGCGCGGACACTGGCTTCGGGCCATACGCATGGCACGATCAAGCTGTGGAATACGACAACTGGTTCGGTCGTTCGAATGTTGCACGACCCTTCGGAGGGATTCATGTTCGTTGAGGTAAGCCCCGACGGAAAGAGGCTGGTGTCGGCCAGTGGTGGGGAGGGGACGGTGACGCTGTGGGAACTCCACACAGGGCAGGTCATATGGACCTCGAACGATCCGGCGGGTATCCTCTCGGTGGCATTCAGCTCCGACGGGCAAAGGCTGGAGGTAGCCAATGGGGAAGGGACCATCAAGTTCTTGGATATCACCAACGGTCAAGTCCAACAGACCTTTCGCCCGCCTACGGAGAGGGTGCAGGCCATTGTATTGAGCCCTGATAGACGGACGCTGGCCTGGGAAGTTAGTCGAGACGATTCCATTACGCTGTGGGATGTCGAAACCCGTCAGGTGCGTCAAACATTGACTGGCCATTCGGGTCAAGTGTGGTCCTTGGCCTTGAGCCCCGATGGGCGAATGCTCGCGTCGGCCAGCTCGGACCACACGATCAAACTGTGGGATATGGAGACAGGGCAAGCACTGAGAACATTACGCGGCCATACGGATTTGGTCCGGTCCATTCTGTTCAGTCCCAACGGTCGGATAGTGGCATCACGCAGTGGAGATCAAACTGTAATGCTATGGGATAGCCAGACCGGGCAAGTCCTCAGAACCTTGACAGGCCATATGGGAGATATCTGGTCCCTGGCGTTCAGCCCCAATGGGCAAACCCTGGCTTCGGGTAGTAAGGATGGAACGATTCGGCTGTGGGAGGTCGCAACGGGCAATCCCCTGTTGGTCCTCGCCTCTTTTCCTAACGATGAATGGATGATCTTTCAGCCAGGCAAACTCGTCTATACCTCCTCCGCGCACGGCGATGGATACATGGGGGTTCGGTTCGGCACCGCGCTCCGGGCCGTCTCTCCCCTGACAGATTACCGTGAAGTGCTCAAAACCTCAGATCTGTCCAAAGCACTCATGGCTCCGCAACCACCTATGAGTATCTTCACGGAAACGGGCGAAAAGTCCCACAGTTCTGGGGATAACTGACCTCGTCGAAATTCGGGGTGGTTGTCCTGAGCTTGAGTTGACAACGAGGGCGGCCAGGCGTTGCTGATCTAACTCAACCTTCCGCTGACTCCAGCCAGGAGCGTAAGATGAAAGAACTGTCCGGTTTTATCGCTGAGTTCGATCATCAGGCAATTCTCGATCTCGATCTAACGTTTTGTCAAATTAACTTGCTGTCAACACAATGGAACGAGTTGCCGCACTCCGTTTATGCACACACGACTTCCTTCCACATCTGAAACGACTGCGTCCGCCACTTGCGATAATGGACCGCCTGCAAGAGGTGACGGCCAAGACGAAAGAGATTTTGGGTGAGTCCATGAAGCTTGAGAAATCGTTGCGCTTGCTGTGCTGATGAAAAGCCGCGCATGTGATATTCTTGCTGGCGCGTGGGTTGGTGTGAGACTTCGACGCGGTTATTGGCATACACATGATTGATATGCTTCACGTCGGGCATGACCTCGCGGTGAGCCGCATCGTAGCTTTTCAATTTGTCGGTGTAGAGCCAGCGGGGTTCACGTCCTTGGCCTTTCAGTAAGCGGCGAAAGAAGCGGATGGCTGCTTTCTTATTGCGGCGCCGTTGGACGAGAATATCAATCGTGTCCCCGTCTTGATCGACGGCCCGCCACAAATACTGCTGCGTTCCTTGAATGGTGATGACCGCTTCATCGAGGTGCCAGGCATCACCCAAGCGCCCTTGGTGTTTTTTGAGTTTCCGCGCATAGGCGGGGCCAAACTTCAGGCACCATCGCCGGATCGATTCGTAGGTGACGAGGATGCCGCGTTCGGCCAGCAGCTCTTCAACTTCTCGGAAGCTCAGACAGAAGCGATGATATAGCCAGACCGCATGGCTAATAAGTTCAGAAGGAAAGCGATGACGTTGGTAGCTGATAGATTTAGTAATCATGCTGGGCAGTCTGCCAAATCAGAGTTTATGTGACAATACCTTGAAATCTCAGCACTATAAGTGAATTGGTGCCGAAGGCGGGATTTGAACCCGCACACCCCGGAGGGCGCCAGACCCTGAATCTGGTGCGTCTGCCGTTCCGCCACTTCGGCATGTCAAAATGATTATCGTCTTTTATCGAAAACCGGTCAAGGCTGATGAGGGTTTACCAGGGCTTAGGCGACGTTCGTGGGCTGAACGGGCGAGCGAACGGCGTGCTCCACGAACTGATGTGGCCAAAGGGCATGGCTTGACGCGTTATGAACGAGATCATTAGTATCGCCGCTGAGGATAATGCGTTCTCGGATTAGTCCGCTAGCAGCAAGAAGAAACGGAGTTGGAATGCGAGGGGCATCATCGACAATAAGAAGGTCATAGGGAATTTTTTGAAAAAGAGGGTCCATCATAATGCGACCTGGCGTCGTGGCCATAATCCGTTTATTCTGGGCGAATGCCTGACGATTGGTACCTTCTCCGGCGCTAAGCATTTCTCGTATTTTTTTGGTGCCGCCTAACCGTTTGATTTCTTCTTTGAGCTCGTCATATTCCGGCCGCAAGTCCTTGGGAATCGTGGCTTCGGGAACCAGCTCTTTGATGCGGGTTTGTGCCACTTCGACTTCTCGCATGAGGCCATGGATCTTTCGTTCGTAAATCACGCGGTATTCCGCTAAGGTATCCACATTTTCCCCGGCCATCTGCATGCCCATCCGCTTCCATATGGGTAGAGCTTCATAGTCGGTGAGAATCTTGTCAATCCCTTTGACCTTGCCTTGCCATTCGCTGAGCTGTGTCAGTAACCGCCATTCTAATAGCTTGACTTCGTTTAAGTCTTTTTGTTTATCGCGTTTGTATGCCAGGATTGGTGTGAGCTCTCGAAACCGATCATATTTCTTGCGCAATGCAACCTTGTTGGCATTGGCTTTCGCATAAAATTGAAACATTTGTGCTTCAAATCCTAAATCGTGGATGGGCACCGTTCCCACCTCTTTGCTCAGAGGCAATTCGTAGCGACAGAGTAGGCTCCGGTGGGGGAGCGCAGCCATTTGTAGGGCTCGGAGAACCGTACTCGTTAATGCATCGATGGATTGATGATCTGGGGCCACCAAGAGTATGCGTTTGTTCTTTCGAACTTGATCGACGATGAGCGTTGTTAGTTTGGCCCATCGAGCAGGCCGGTCATCTCCCCAGATTGTCGTTAACACTGTCGGGGGAATCGTCTCTCGTATTTTCACTGTGCTGGAGGATGGGCATGGATCAAGCCACGGCACCAGCCGTTCGGCTGGCCCAAGTGTCAATGAATCAGGCTGAGTGGCCATCTGAGAAAGCCGGGTAGCGCCGGTTTCCAAGAATCCTGACGTGTCAGGAATCAATGTACAATGTTCCAACGTTTGGCCGACGTTATCAAAGGTTTGAATAATCAGTTCTCCATTGATCCATCCCATGAGGTATCCTTCTGTGGCTTCAACCTCATTTCCCGGTAGAAGCGTCAAGGGCACGTCAGGAATGATTTTGATTTCTGGTAACACCTCACAGCGATAGAGATGCAGCGAGCCAATTTGACCCAGGTGGTGTGCGTGCGGGATATCCAGAGGAGCATCCAACCCAAGGGTCATAGCCACTTCACGTTCATTTTGGAGTTGGGTGGCTGACTGAATGAGCAGTTCGTCAAGTTTCATGGAGTTATGATGCGGATGGATTGAGGACCGCACTTTCCAGTATGTCCTTCACGCAGAGTGCGAGGCAACTCAGGCCGCCTGTCAGGGGTGTCCGGTCGGTTTGACATCCACGGGAGTTCGCACATTGCACCAGACCAGGTAGCGCCGGATTTAGAGGAACCTGTTCGAGAAGAAACAAGGTGAGACGGCCTACGGCATCTTCGGAGAGGACTGCAATACGACGGCGCTGGTCGTCTTCCAAAATGACGGCGCGAGGTGATGGGGCCACCATTGATTTGGCCACTGAGAGTTGGTGAAGGGGGATCTTGGTGACAATCATGTCTTTGGGGGGAGCCAGCGGCCGATGACTGAGTCGAAGATTCAGGTCACCAAAGGATTCCGATTCTGGAACAACTGTGTGACGGTCGTTGGTGCCTTCTGTATGAGCTGGTGTTGAGACTAATGTGGTGAGCAAGACCAATGGGAATACAACCTGGAAATTTTGTAACGAGAAAAACATAAATCGAGTGTGGTTTGATATGAAAGAATAAATAATTTTTTGTGTATTCGTTTGTCTATCTCTACTGAGTATACTCAATCGGGCAACCTTCCGAACATGACTTCCATAATCTATGGACTTTTTGCTCTTTCTCGACTCCAGTTTGTTTGACATTTCATTGCGTTTACAAGACAACTTGGCTATTCAATTGACTTTTTCCAGCCTCAGTCTTAAGATGCTTCTCTTATTCGTTAGACTAAGGAGAGGTCCGTATGAAGGTCATTTTACAGGAAAATGTGGAGGGTTTGGGGTATCTGGGTGATGTCTTGACGGTCGCTGATGGCTACGCTCGGAATTATCTGTTACCGCGCAAAAAGGCCGTGGTAGCGGAGGAACGGCAGGTCAAGTTACTACAGCATCTTAAGCGACAGATCGATCAGAAAGCGAAGAAAGAACTGGATGAATTGGGAGATGTTGGCAAAAAAATATCCGGTGTTTCACTTACCTTTGAAGTTCAAACTGGAAAAGATGATAAGTTGTTTGGCTCGGTGACCTCCAAGGATATTGCTGAGCAATTGGCCGCTCAGGGCATGACGGTAGATCGGCGGAAAATCCAGTTGGCTCAACCACTGAAAGAGCTGGGTACTTTTTCCGTGCCTATTAAGCTTCATCGCGATGTTGTGCCAATGATTACGGTTGCGGTCACAAAGAAGGGTGGAGATGGGCCCACCGAAGAGTCGGCAAACAATGAAACGGTCGGTTCAGAGGAGGCATCTGTGGAGTCTTCAGAGGCAGACTAACCTATGCGCCATTCTGTTGGGACATTGAAAGCGATTCGCGACACCGACTACGAGGTGTATGCCGCCATTCGTGCTGAAGAAAAGCGGCAGCGGGAAAATCTGGTTTTGATTGCCTCAGAAAATTATGCCAGTCCTGCCGTCTTAGGTGCGCAAGGCTGTTTGATGACCAATAAATATGCAGAAGGGTATCCACGGAAGCGGTATTATGGTGGATGCCAACATGTCGATACGGTTGAAGAGTTGGCCATTGCTCGTGCGAAGGAGTTGTTTGAGTGCGAGCATGTAAATGTTCAACCTCACTCTGGTTCTCAAGCCAATATGGCGGCCTACCTTTCTGTGCTCAAGGCAGGCGATACGATCATGGGCATGGACCTTGCCCATGGTGGCCATTTGACGCATGGAAGTAGGGTCAATTTTTCCGGCAAGATTTTTCAGTCTTTTACGTATGGCGTCGATCGCGAAACTGAAGCCATTGATTACGATGCCGTTGAACGTCAGGCCAAAGAAGTACGTCCCCGTATGCTGGTGGTGGGTGCGAGTGCCTATGCCAAGACTTTAGATTTTCCCCGTTTTCAGGCGATCGCGAAGTCTGTGGGAGCATACTTACTGGTTGATATTGCACATATTGCCGGCTTAGTCGCGGCAGGAGTTCATCCGAGTCCAGTCCCTTATGCTGATTTTGTGACGACGACGACGCACAAGACCTTACGTGGGCCCCGCTCAGGCATGATCATGTGCAAAGAAGAGCATGCCAAAGCCGTCGACAAGATGATTTTTCCAGGTATTCAAGGTGGGCCATTGATGCATGTGATTGCGGCTAAAGCTGTCGCATTTAAGGAGGCCCTCTCTCCCGGGTTTACGACGTATCAAAAACAAGTCCTGGCGAATGCTAAAATCCTGGCCAAGGGTTTTGTCAAGCGTGGTTATCAGGTCGTGTCTGGTGAAACCGACAATCACCTCTTCCTCTTAAATCTTCATGCCAAGAATGTCACAGGCAAAGAAGCCGAGGCAGCTTTGAATGCGGCTGGGATTGTGGTGAATAAGAATGCGGTGCCGTTTGATGAGAAACCGCCAGCCGTCGCCAGTGGGATTCGAATTGGCACCCCGACGGTATCGACTCGTGGAATGCAAGAAGCAGAAATGGAAGAAATTGTCGGGTGGATGGACGAAGTCATCCAAGGTGCCCAGGACAGTGCACTTCACAAGCGCGTTCTCCGCGAAGTCAAGCATCTGTGCGCGCGCTTTCCCATCTTTCATCCATACTGAATGTATTCTGCCGTTCTCCTGCCAACCACTAAGGATCTGCTTCAGTGAAATGCCCGTTCTGTGACAAGCTGGAAGATAAAGTGATTGACTCTCGGACGGCGAGGGAAGGTGAGGTGATTCGCCGCCGCCGAGAATGTCTTGGCTGCAAACGACGATTTACCACTTACGAACGGATCGAAGAGAATTTGCCGATGGTAGTCAAGAAAGATAGTCGGCGTGAACCTTTTGACCGAGCGAAAATACTGGCTGGATTGAAGAAAGCTTGCGAGAAGCGGCCTGTGAGTATTGGTGCTCTAGGAATAGCGGTTGATCGTATAGAAAAGCGAATTCAAGATTTAGGCGAGACCGAGGTGCCCAGCCGTGCGGTTGGCGAAGAAGTAATGCGGGCTTTGCAAGAATTAGATCCAGTGGCTTATGTGCGCTTTGCGTCGGTGTATCGTGAATTTAAGGACATCGACCAGTTTATGGATACGATCCGTGCCTTAACGCATGAAACTGGACGTGTGTTGTAAGGATGATGAACGTTCTTTGTTTATAGGAATCACGTTGATCGTGTATTTCCATGCCACCTGCCAAGTCTACTAGCCGCTCTTCTCGTCCACGTAAACAGGCCACCACTCGAACTTCCCAAGATATCACGGCTAGCCGTGTGGCCATTATCGGAGCCGGACGGGGTGGAACCGCCCTCATGGAAATCTTTGCAAAGGACCCCCTTGTCACGATTGTAGGAGTTGCAGAAGTCCGGCCGGTGACAAGTGGTGTCCGCTTGGCAAAAAAATTAGGAATTCCTGTAGTTCGCCGGTATCAAAATTTCTTGAAGATGAAAGATGTGGATCTGGTTATTGATGTGACGGGTAACCTTGAAGTGGAGCAGCACCTTTCCGAAGTATCAACGCCGCAACTGGCGATTGTCGGTGGAGAGAGCGCCAAGTTCATGTGGCAACTCATTGAAGCCCGGATTCGGGCCTCCGCAGAAATCGAAAGTACGTTGACGCGATATCAGTCGCTCTTTCGGTTGTATGTCAAAGAAGAAGCCGAAGGGGCGGTGGACGATGAGCGCACTCGTATTGCTTGTGAAATTCACGATGGGTTGGTACAGACGTTGGTTGGTGTCAATCTCAAAATGGAACGAGTGCGGGAACTGGTATCGGAAGATCCAGGTAAAGGGTTGACGATGTTAAACCAAACCACGGCGCAGTTGAAACAAGCCATTCAAGAGGCTCGCGAGGTGGTGTATAATCTACGTCCAGGTCAATATGATCATCTGGCGTTTATTCCGGCTTTGTCGAATTATCTCGTGTCCTATGAACGGGAACATCGAATTCAAACGACGTTTAAAAGTAGCGGAGATGAATCCCAGCTTGACCCCAAAACGAAAGTCTTTGTGTTTCGTATGGTGCAAGAGGCATTAAGCAATGTGGCTAAACATGCGAAGGCGGACAAAGTAACGGTGACGGTTCATCTCAAAAAGAATCAATTAAAAGCTGAGGTTTCTGATAATGGACAAGGTTTTGATATTGATGCCCAAAGACGTAATCCAGAAAAATGGGATCATTTTGGAGTGAGAAGCATGACAGAACGTGCCAGGATGCTGGGTGGAGATGTTCGGTGGATCTCAAAAGCTCGCGCTGGAACCACTGTTGAGATTTCCGTCCCACTGACTGAAAAGGAGAAGCCTGATTATGCCAAAAAAGACTAAAGTCTTGATCGTAGATGATCATCGTGTCGTGCGTGAGGGGCTCTCGGCTATCCTAGAAACCAAAGATGATATCCAAATCGTTGGAGAAGCCAAAGACGGTGGGGAAGCGGTCGAGCATGCTCGAACGTTATTGCCAGACGTGATTCTGATGGATGTCAGTATGCCTGGGATGACCGGGATTGAAGCCACTCGTATCATAAAACGGGAATTGCCGCATATCGGGGTTGTGGCTCTGACGATGTACGAAGAACAGCAATATATTTTCGATCTCGTGCGCGCAGGAGCCACCGGCTATCTCCTAAAAGACAGTGATTCGGCTCAAATTGTAGCTGCGATTCGAACGATTGCTAAAGGCGAATCGCTGATTCATCCGTCTGTGGCGAGTAAGATCCTCGCGGAATTTTCATTGCTGTCCGAAGGCAAGGGGAAAAAACGCGGGATCTTGGAACATGATTTGACCGATCGAGAAATCACAGTATTGCAATTGGTTGCGGATGGCAAAACAAACAAGGAGATTGCCAACGTATTGGATCTGAGCGAAAAAACGGTCAAGAATCATGTGCGCAATATCTTTCATAAACTTCATGTGTACGATCGGACACAAGCTGCCATTCTCGCCATTCGCAAAGGTATCATCGAACTCGAACCTGGTAAGCGTGATCCTTAATTTTCCTCGTTTTTCATTTGCGAGAGTGATGACCAACTCAGTCTGAGACAGTTGAAGCATCATTCTCATATCGAACATTTTGAAGAGATGTGATTGATGGGATATTCACAGAGGCCACAAATCGATCTCTTGGCAAGCCTGGCGATTTCGCCGTTAGAGTGATTGCATGATCGATGCACAATCAGCTCAGCTTGGTGCCCGTCTTATACAAGATGCGCGCAGTCTTCAGCTTGCCACCATTGTGTCTTGTCCATAATTTGCGACGACAAGGTTTTGTATGCCTTTATTGACTAATCCGTACATAATAGGCCCTCTTACAAGCGATGGCTAGGCGCCTACGACATCGTTGCAATGGTGGCTTCCTTATCTCCTGTGAACACATCGAATTTCTCGTTGAGATGATTCTCCTGGGCTTTGTCGAGTGTGATCTTTTTGATTGGTAGTGTGAGGTAGAAGGTGGTTCCTTTTCCCTCCTCGGTTTGATAGTGAATGTCCCCGTGTAGCTTGTCTACGATCAGCGAGTGGGCAATGGCAAGCCCTTGCCCTGTTCCTCTCCCAACTTCTTTTGTGGTGAAAAATGGGTCGTAGATTTTGTCTGCGATGGCTTTGGGAATACCGGTGCCTGTGTCAGCAATGGAGACTTCCACCATCTCGTCTAGCGGGCGGGTTGTAATCGTGATACAGCCAAGCGTTCCGTCGTCATTTGCCGAAGCAATGGCATGGGCCGCGTTGATCACCATGTTGAGAATGGCTTGTCCAAATTCACCAGGAAAACAGGGGACGAGCGGAAGGTTGGGTGCTAGTTGAAGGTCTAGTGTGGCCACATATTTCCATTCGTTCCGACAAACAGTTACTGCATTGGTAATGAGTTGGTTTAGATCGCTATTTTCTTGACCTGTTGACCCTGGGTGGCAAAATTCTTTCATGGACTTGATTATTTCCGCCACACGGTGAATGCCGTCTAGTGATTCTTGAATAGCGCGAGGAATTTCTTCGAGGAGATAAGGCAAATCAAGACCTTCAATTTGAGCGGTCAAATGCTCCGGCCAATTAGACACTTTTCCTTGATACCTCGAAGTTTGAAAACTTTTAAGTAGTGGCTGGAGATCGGTAAAGGCTTCTTGGAGGAACTGTGTGTTATCACCTATAAATTGAGTGGGTGTGTTAATTTCGTGAGCAATGCCTGCTGCAAGCTGACCAAGAGATTCCAATTTTTGCGCCAATCGTAGTTCCGCCTCCATTTGTTCTCTCTGTTTGATTTCCTGTTCGAGGTTTTCCTTAGCTTGTACCAATTCTTGTGTTCGCTCCAAGACTTTGTGTTCCAGTGATTGCAAGAGCATATGAGTTTCATGACGAAGCGACCATTTTTTTGTGAGGGCATGAGCAAATTGTAAGACTTCCATAGTGTCAAAAGGCTTTTTGAGGATTAATAAATTATCGGTTGTCCCCAGATACTTGACAATTTCGTCCCAGTTGTAGTCCGAGTAGGCCGAGCTAATGACGACTTGAAGGTTCGGGTCAGCCTTCCACAGGTGGCCGATTGTCTCAAGGCCATCCCATCCCGGAGGCATGCGCATATCCACAAACGCCAGAGCAAATGGTTGACGGTCCGCAATGGCTTGTTGGACCATCGTGAGCCCTTCTTGTCCTTGGTAGGCAGATGAGAGTTCAAATGTTGTGTGCGTGTCTTGTGTTTGAGTCTTTTTAAAGAGGCTAGCCTTGAGATCTTGAAGATGCGTATTTGTCTTTCCTGGACTGCTTGCCAAGATCTTTTGAAAATCTTCGTGGATGGCTCGATTATCATCAATGATGATGACACGCTGATTAGTGTTGTTGATGTTCAATATTTTCATTTCCGAAGGTTCATCTTCTTCTTTGATTTTCATCGGCAACGGTGTCGAAATAGTGAAATGGCGTGACAAACGGTATTTATGATCTGATTTGAGCGAGCGGCGAAAGCTTTTTGCCGAGAGTTCTGAATCTCTCCATATGTTACTGATTTACTTCTCTTTGTTTCGGATCTTTTTTGCCGCTTCCATATCGGTTGATGTCTGACAAGCTGTCAGCCTTTTCCTTAAGGGTGTTTGTAGAAAAGGCTGGTCTTATCTCTTTTGGGGTTCGTCTTTGATCGTTTATGCGTATTGTATAAACCCTCTGCCTAAGCCGAGATTGGATTTTGCTAGAAAAGCCGCCTTTATCTTGAGTTTCTTGCTCGCTGCATTTTCAGAGTGCTAACATAGCCATTCGATGGTGTTAGTGTGAGAAGGAGTGTAAGGTTATGGCAAATGTGACTCTGTTAGTCTCGAAATCTTGTTCAGCCTGCCCCTCAGCCAAGACGCTGTGGAAAGGTATGAAGGTCAAATACAGCTTTAGTTATCGGGAGATCGATATTGCTTCGGAACCTGGCCAGGAACTAGCTGAACGACATTCTATTCGTGCCGTACCGGCTACGATTATCAATGGGCGTCTCACCTTTATTGGAGTACCGCCACGGGAAAGCGCAGAAAAAGCCATACAAGCTAAGGCAAAACCCAAGCCGAAGAAAACCAATGACGAAGATTAGGGTTTGACTTCAATGCATGACGAGCTTGACGAACCCGAACTGGATATTGAACTACCAATCTTACCGAGGATTGATTCCGGTCCGCCACCAGAATGTCCGTTCTGTGGCGATCCCATGTCTTTGATTGACGGCGACTGGGGTTGCTCTGACTGTAATGGCGAATTAATCGGTCCTGAAACCGGCTGATTCGCTTCTTTCTCTGTCTGACTTCGTCGGGTAATTGGTTTGATAAGGTCACGGGCTGAATGTTCACACTGCACAGTGGTCCGTTTCACCCTTATCTCGAAACGCGTCTTGTCGAGACTGTTCAGCGGCTGAAGGCAGCTGATTCCTGTGCTCCTCTCACGATCGTAGCCCCTTCCGAATCCCTGCGGCGACGCCTGCAGTGGGTGTTCGGCGTCGAACATCACTGCGCATTGTTTGACGTCCATTTTCTTTCATTTCATCAACTCGCCCTTCGGCTTGATGCCGAACGTTGCCGCAGGGTCGAAGAAGCCTCCCTTCCCTCACTTGAAATGGTCGGAGATTTCTTCTACGAATACCTTCTTTCTGCGATCTTGCAGGAGGATGTTTCTTCATTTACGGCTGACCTACGAGGAAACCAAACGTCGGGTTTTTCTTCCGCGTTATGGCGGACGATTCGGGATTTCCAGGAAGCTCAGGTAGATCCCGATGTGGTGCATCGAGGAATCGAAGAACACCTTTTTGCTCAGGACGCTGCTGAACGTTTGCGGGGGTTGGCTGAATTACAGGCGAAGCTCCAGGCTTGGACGAAACAGCTTGGCGTGGGATTGCCAGATGACCTGACTCAGTCAGTCATTTCTTGGGTTGGTCACTCATCTTTTTTAGCCCGGCAGTCGCAAGTGCTCTATTACGGGTTTTACGATCTGACCCAAGTGCAGTTGTCGTTATTGGAAGAAATCGCCCGAGTTACCACCGTGACTGTCTTTTTCCCGCTGGCGGATGCAGAGGCGTTTCGATTTGCTCGACGATTTGTTGACCGACATTTGTTGAAAGCAGGTGTCGTGCGTCAGTCGCCCCCGGAGACCGAAGGTACGGTAAGTCCAAAAGCAGGTCAGGCCTGGATGCCAACTAGGCAGATCGTGAGTGCCGCGGGCCCAGAAGGGGAATTGATATTTACGGCAAAAACAATTCGACGTTTAGTGGACCAGCATGGTTATGCGTGGCATGAAATTGGTGTGACCGCGCGCGATCTTACCCCATATCTTGTTAGCCTTCCTCGAATGTGTAAGGCCTATTGGATTCCGTATTGGACGACTGCTACTCGGCCCATGTTGGAAGAACCCTGGGCCAAGATTTGGTGGTTGTTGGCTGGGCTTCGAGAAAAACATTTACCTTGGCGCGGTGTCGTTGATGTTGTGATGTCTCCTTGGTATCGATGTTCGTCGATGTCGCAGCAGTCACCTCATGACAGGTCTCATCTCTGGATTCAAGCTTTGCGGTATTTCCGTATCGTGGGAGGAGTGGATGATTGGGAAAGGCTGGTGCATGTTGCCTACGATCCTGCATCAGTTGAAGAATGGCATACAACCACAGACGTATCACTTACCGAAGCGACCGGCTCGTTGCAGGTGTTGGCCAACAGGGTCGCTGCACTTGTTCGTGATTGCCAAGCACTTCCAGTTGAAGGATCCGTAGGGGAGCTCACGCAGGCTTATGAGATGCTCGTTCGAAAACATGTGGACTTTGGAGAAAACACGCCACCGGTTTCGAGTAGCGACTATTTTGATGATTCTTCAAGATCTCCAAGTGAGGAATTTCAGCAGATTATCGAATCCCTGCAACAACTTGATCGGATACCGAGACGAGTCACTTGGGAACAATGGCTCGCCGTTTGTCATGCTGCACTTGAACAAGCCCGTATACCTCTTCCTGATCAGGCACCAATGGGAGTCCAGGTACTAGATGTGATGGCGGCCCGGGGGCGACCCTTTAAGGCGCTTTTCGTGTTGGGCATGAATGATCACGTATTCCCACGAATCATACGGGAAGATGCCTTTTTGCGAGACCGTGAACGCAAGGTACTGGCTGAAAGCTTGGGGTATAAGATCGATGAAAAATTGTCTGGCTTTGATGAGGAAATGTTGTTATTCGCGCTCCTAGAGTCTTCTGTGCGGGATCATCTGTATTTGATCTATCAACGTGCTGATCAACATGCCCGTCCACTTGTTCCGTCGTCACTCTTACGAAACGGCCAGCATACGGCTGCTGTCATGGGGGCAATAAAGGAAGTGCGAGTTCCCGTCGGGCTTCTTGAGCGGTCGAAGATTCTCATGCCGACATGGGGCGATGATAGTCCAGGAGAATTACGGTTGTGCAAACTTCTTGAAGGCCACTTTCTTGAGGAGATTAAGGGTGAGACATCTGCGTGGTGGGAAATTTTCCAGAATGGGATGCGAGCCATTCAGCAGATTGAGCGAGGCAACTCATCAGCGGGGCCGTTCGATGGTCTGCTGGATGTTCGGGATGGCTATTGGCAGGATCTTCTGGATCGTGGACTATCTCCAACAGCAATAGGCCTGTTTGCCCAATGCCCCATGCGCTATTGGATGCGGCATGTCCTTCACGCGAAAGAAAGTCACGATCCGATAGCACATGAGATTTCAAGTCGCGTGTGGGGAGACCTGGTCCATGAGATCTTGCGAATCGTATACCAAGATTTGTCCCGACATGGATGGCCACAGCAGACATTGTCACGGGCACAGCTTTCCGACATTCTTGCCGTCCATGCGACCCGGGTCTTTCAACAGTATTCCCAAAGGTTTGGGACAGATTATTGGCTGGTGTGGACATGGGCCAAAGCTCGGCTCATCGACATGATGTTCAATATGATTGCCCGTGATCAACGTGATTTTCTCGAACATCATTTGATTCCAAGCGCGTATGAAGTGGACGCAACAGGCATGTTTTCTTATGGAACGCCTGAACAACCCGAAACACTCAACATTGTGGGGAGGTTCGATCGCGTTGATCAGAGTGTCGATCACGATGTCGTACGTATCGTAGATTATAAAGTCTCCATGCGTCGATCGTTTCAAACCCATGATGAAGATCTCATACATCAGGCTCTCCAAGGGCGACAGTTACAGCCCCCTTTCTATTCCATGATGTTGCCCCAAGATTCTCAAAGTACGGGCTCCGATGGTGAATCTTCCACAAGTTCCGGTCAATCAGTAGAGTTTCGGTTTTTGCGTCCGCTCTCGAAATGCGTGGTCTCGACCGCAACATTTCCTGGAACAATTTGGGATACTTCGATAGGCCAACAATTGAGGCAGACCATGCAACGTTGGGTTCGGGGCATTCAAGAAGGCAACTTTTTCATTCTGCCTGGTTCCTATTGCCGCACCTGTTCGTATGCCGTGGCCTGTCGGGTTCGGCATCATCCTTCCTGGTTGCGAGCGTACAGATTTCCCTTAGCAAGATCGTACCGTTTTATTCAAAAACAGAAGGTTTCGAATGACTCATCTCTCTGATGCCGAAGCGCGGCAGATAGGGGAAACCACTTTTGATCGGAATGTCGTCGTCCTGGCCGGCGCCGGGACAGGAAAGACTACATTGTTAGTGAATCGGATCCTGCATGCATTGCTGCGAGAACCTGATGCTTTGCGATTGACAGAAATCTTAGCGCTGACCTTTACGAATAAAGCAGCGAACGAGATGAAAACCCGTTTGAGGGATATCCTTTCAGACTTATTAGTGGTGAGTCGGTCTTCGATGACAGGCGAGCAAGTGGTCGATGTGAAACTGGAGGAATTTCAAGATCGGTATGGTCTCTCGAGAGAACAGATCCAGGACCGATTGACTTGCGCGCTGGATGACCTTGAAAAAACGCATATCGGGACTCTGCATAGTTTTGCTGCACATGTCCTGAGGCTGTATCCATTAGAAAGTGGCGTCGACCCCAATTTCCAAGAAGACGATGGAACACGTTTTGCTGAAATATTTTCTGAGGTATGGGATCAGTGGATTGCTGAGGAGTTGCAAGAAAAAGGGACGCACCATGTAGGATGGAAGGAACTGTTGAATGTCGTTGATTTGAAAGGCATTCGAGAGTTTGCTCGTGCGTTATGCGACGATGTGGTAAATCTGGATGAGTTGCAACAGCAACTAGGCTCTGTGATTCGTTTGCCGGCCATCGTGACATGGTTGCAAATCAATCGTAAGGCGAGTAACCGTCTTCTGGATCTGTATGGCCAATCCAACCCACGAAAAATCGAACGGATGTTGAAGGTAGCTGAGGAAGTGTTTCATCACCTTACACAGGATTCTCGATGGTCAGAGGTGTCATTTCCGCAAGATCAAAAAGCCTTGTTGAGTTCCGCTATCGGGCAGGCCCCTAAAGGGTGGCTTCCTGCCGATTTTCAGGAAGCGCAACGTATCATTCGAAATGCTCGACGCCTGTTACAAGTCGACGAAGAAATCTTGCGAAAGGCTGTTTGTCTTTTGGTCCCTGTCGTTCAACGGGTGCATCGAACCTATGCCGAGAACGGCTGGATTCGGTTTGATGGTCTCATCGTTCATGTGCGGGACTTGCTTCGAGACTATCCGCGGATTCGAGAAGAACTCAAATTGAGTTTTCAGGCCATCATGGTTGATGAATTTCAAGATACAGATCCGCTGCAATACGAAATTCTTCTTTATCTAGGTGAATGGCTAGGTGAACAAGGCTTGGATTGGAAGGCGATTCGCCTGTTTCCGGGAAAACTATTTATTGTTGGCGATCCGAAACAGTCAATCTATGCCTTTCGCCGCGCCGATATTCATGCCTTTGATCATGTTGTTCGCCAACTCACACAAGATGGCGGTGAAATCTGCACCTTAGCCACAAATTTCCGTAGCAGCGGTGCGGTGCTGGATGTTGTGAACGCGCTCTTTGATCGATTATTTGTGCAAGAAGATCAGGTGCAACCGCCGAATGTGCCCTTGATTGCCGCCCGGCATAGTGAAGATGATCTCGTGAACTTTGGTGTCGATCTGTATGTGATGAGTCAGGGTACAGAAGAAGAATGGGATGCCGAGCGGGCCTCTCGTCTAGAAGCTGAATGGCTTGCAGGTTGGCTAGAGCAACAATTAGCAGGAGGTCGGCAACATGTCATAGAACATGGGGCTCCCGTTCCTTTGCGTCCTGGCCATATTGCTGTGCTCTTCCGGAAATTTACGAATGTCCATCTGTATGTAGAAGCCCTGCATCGACGAGGACTTCCGTTCGTGACCGATGGGGAACGGCATTTCTATCGACGACAAGAAATCATTGATCTGGTCAATGTCTTGCGAGTGTTGGATAATCCAGCTGATGCGATGGCTCTTGTAGGGATTCTGCGGTCGTCTCTGGGTGGCATAACCGATCAGGAAATAACGGAATTTGCCCGGCTTGGTCCATTGGCTATTCATCGGCGCGATGGATGGGACGAGTGGACAAGTTCCCGCAAGCCGGTCATCCGTGATCTTTTTCGGGTGCTCGTTGACTTGCATCAGCAAGCTCAGCATGTCCCTGTGTCGAGCATGATAGATCAGGTATTGACCCAACTTCCGATCCTTGAGCTAGCCGCAGCATCGAGCCATGGAGAGCAGGCGGTCATGAACATTTGGAAACTTCGGGATCTTGTGGCTGAACAAGCTCCGGTACCGCATCTTTCCTTTTCAGGCTGTGTTGAACGGCTGGTTGATCGTTTGATGACTCATCCCCCGGAACCAGAAGCTCCGTTAGCAGAAGAGACGTTGGATGCTGTCAGAGTCTTATCGATTCATAAAGCCAAGGGCCTAGAGTTTCCAGTTGTCGTGCTGCCTGGCTTGCATCATAAGGCTGCGGGTTTTGATCAAGGGGCTCGAGTGACCGTTGATTGGATGAGTAGTGTCAATGGATGTCGATTTCCACCCACATGGAATACGGGGCAAGTTCTGCTTTGGGAAAAAGAGCGTATTCGGGAGCAAGCCGAACAACGACGGGTGCTGTATGTCGGCATGACCAGAGCACGAGATCGACTCGTCTTGTCTGGTGGATGGCCGACGACATCTTTTGGGGACAATTTTCTGGGATTGTTCCAATCCGTGGCCGACGGAGACATTGGCAATCCTCAGGATGACCACGTGCATATTGGAGCGGCGACCATACGGCAAAAAGTCGTGACCTCTAGCAATCTGTCGGTGTCAAGAAAGAAGGTGTCAGTGCCTTCAGCGTCCAAGCCTGAACCGGTCTTGTCAACCACTGCCTTGGAAGAAAAAGATAATCAGCGAAGGTCCAACTGGACGGAAATTGTTCAGAGTCGGGCATTTGTGACTCCATCATCGTTAATGCCCTCTTGGAACAGATCAGCTTCAGAAGTTCAATCGGGTTATTCAAAGGTCTCCGCACAACTTGTTGGAACTTGGATGCATCGGTTCTTGGAGGGTTGGGATTTTCAGATGACGGCTTGTCATGTATCAGCAGAGTTAAAAACGTTTGAGCTTCAGAGCTTTCCCGCAGATGGGCAGAACAATCACAAGATTCCGTTGCTTTTGGATATTCAGCAGATGATGGAAACATTCTGTCAGTCGGCATCCTACCAGGAACTGCAACGGGCTTCTGTGATTGGACGAGAGGTGCCATTTATCATGCCATGGGCCCACGACAGGTCAAATGGCTTGGCTCCAGAGACATGCGTGATGGAAGGAGTCATCGATATTGTCTATGAAACGAATGGGGAGGTATGGGTCGGGGAGTATAAGACTGACCGCGTGACGGATTCAGATCTGATTCGGTATGCTGGAAGGCATCGGACGCAGGCAGAGATCTACACCACTGCGGCGTCGCAAACTCTCGGTCGAGCTGTGAAAGGTTGCAAGCTCTTTTTTTTACGCATGGGCAAAGTTGTGACACTCAATCATGAATCTGCAACATTTCGATAAGGAGAAATCTATGAAGACGTTGCTCTTAGGGACTTTGAGCTATTTTATGATCTCGATGACTCTTGGATGTGCCTCTGATAAACCAGCACCTCTTATGGTCCTGGATCCTCCAACTTACACAAGTGCCGATGTTCAAGCCTTAATACTAGAAGGGAATCGTTTGTTTCGTGAAGGACGCTGGGAAGGCGCCAGGCAACAATTTCAAGTGGCTGTTCAACAAGAACCAAATTTAGCTGAGGCACATTACAATCTCGCGTTAGCCATGGACCGTATGGGGAATCGTGATGGCGCCAAACCTCATTATATTGAAGCGGCTAATCTGGCGCCTGGGCACAAAGTTATTTGGAATTCCCCTCCACTGCGACGATATGGCAACGTTCCGGATAAACCGGTGGAAGCTACCTCAAATCCGGTCATTCCCGGCTTTGGCGGAGGGAGCACCGGTCCCACAGGTGGGTTTTAGTGCAGCGAAGAGGAATTGGTGCACAAAAGAAAGTGAGTCAGAGTTGTTTGGCTAGAAATAGTCACATGTATCGCTCAAGTTTCTCGTCTTCCCTTCATGAAATTAAGAATTAATTCATTCACGCGTTCGAAGGCATCGATTTGGACCCAATGACTGGCTTGGGGAATTCTTTCAATCCGTATGTCAGGAACCCATTCGTCGAGTCCCTCTAAGAGGCGAATGCCTAGGTAGCGATCCTGCTCTCCCCAAATAATGAGCGTTGGTTGTGTGATGGGATCAGTGAACCAAGTAGGGCGACTCCAAAAATCTCGAAAATTGGCTCGATAATAATTGATGCCTGCCGTAAGTGCGCCCGGTTGTGACAATGCGGCTTTGTATTCTGCAATATCCTGCGTGGTGAATGCATGTTCTCGTACTGGTTCTCGACGTAGGCTTCGGTCCATTAACGCAAAATTACCTGCTCTGAACATAATTTCGGGAATGTATGGAAGTTGAAAGAAGAAGATATACCATGACTTGAGCAGTTGTGTGAGTGTTTTCATTTCTCGCAGAAAAGTCGCAGGATGAGGGGCATTGAGAATGATTAGACGTTCGACAAGTTTAGGAAACGCGTTGACCACCTTCCATGCGATTCCACCGCCCCAATCATGCCCGACGACGGTTGCCCGTTGTTGGCTGGTCTTTCGGATAAGCCTTGCGACATCTTCGGCAAGAAGATCTATTCGATACTGATCCTTTCCATGTGGCTTGTCGGATTTGTTATAGCCTCGTAAGTCTGGAGTGATGACATGAAAGCCAGCCTCCGCCAGAGCAGCAATTTGGAACCGCCAGGAATACCAGAACTCTGGGAATCCATGTAGCAATACAACTAGAGGGCCGGCTCCAGCTTCGACATAGTGGAATCGCAAACCATTTATGGTGGTCTCTCGATGAACAAAATCAGTCATTGTCATTATTTTAATTGTAACGATAGGTAGCTATGGAGATGTCTTCCCAAGCGGTGGGGAGCTTTGTGTATAGTTGGTGATAGGCATGCGTTGTACGTTGCTAGTCATTCTCTCGCATGCTCCTCTCTTCAATTGGCAGGTGCTCATTGGTTCTTACTGAGGGATGTGGTGAGGCAACGACTTCTGCAAGTTTGGCTAGTGAGATAATTGTGACCCCTTCAACAATCTGATCATAAAGGTGTCCAAAGTCCTTTCTATCGCCGGTAGCCAAGTATTGGCATTGAGAGCGAATAGCCGTACAGAGAATAGGTTGATCTTTGTCGGAGAGCCCTACTGGAAGATTGAATTGGCTTGATGGGACAACTTGAATCTGATGGAACAAATTTTTTAGATTTATCGCCCATGTTGGGCGCTTGAGTTGGATGTTTCGGCGGGCTTCTTCTGCGGCGAAGTCGCTGGTCATTATTTCGTGAGTCTCAATGAATCGGTGAACGAAGCGAGCGATGTTACTATCTCGATTGCTGGCAGAGAACAATACATTTGCATCAAGAAAAACTCGGATCATGATCCTAGAAGCGGCAGTTGAGCGCGAAGAAGCTGTGTAAGATAGTTACGTGCATGGGGACTGGAAAAAACTCGTGGTCACCTTGGGGGTGATGAGAGATTTTAAAAATTTTCTAAGTGCGGGAAGAGCTTAGGCAGACTTTGTGCTCCAACTGCGGTTTCTAGAGATGATGCGTTGCTGGAGCTATGGTTTAGGGGAAAGTAATTTGCCAATGGCCTCTTCGTCACTGGCGAATTCTTTAATCCGATCTTCGGTATAGATTTCTACTGGTACATTGAATGCTGGGCGGAGTAATAAACCTTGTTCTGTATCTTCGATGATTAATTCATCATTAGCCTTAATTCCAAAACTCTCTCGCATCTTTGCAGGGATGGTGAGAGTTCCTCGTTCACTAATAGTTACTTTACTTTTCATGATTGCAGTATAACGGTATTTCTGAATTGCTGCAATAAGTTGGAGAATCTTACAGTTCCAGGAATGGGGAATAATGAGGATATTGATGGGCCTACCCCTGGACGACGGTGGCTGTGAGATGCACTGGGTTGGTCCGTCCAGCCAGGCAACAGTCCCTTTGCACAAACAACGTGTGAGGTTCACAATTCGTTAAGTTGGGACTTTTGTGGTTCGATAACCACGAATGATCATAAGAAGGCCAAGAGTGATCATGGGGATACACAGGAGTTGGCCCATCGTGACCCATTGAAAGATGAAGCCTAAATGACTATCGGGTTCACGGAAGAATTCAACAAAGAATCGGGCCACACCATATCCTGCGATGAACGTCCAGAACATGGTGCCTGGCGGCGTGGACCAGCGGTTCATGAGGGTCAAAAGAAGAAAGAGCGCCACCCCTTCCAGTCCAGCTTCGTATAGTTGTGATGGGTGCCGACATTCCGGTCCGCCGTGGGGGAAGACCATACACCAGTCAACATTGGTGGCTCTCCCAAACAATTCGCCATTAATAAAGTTGCCTAGTCGCCCAAAACCTAAGCCAATTGGTGCCGCTCCTGCAGCGAGATCGGCAATTGAGGCCATCGAGAAGCCCCGTCGATGACAAAAGAGCATCAGGGCGACGCAGACGCCGAGTAAGCCTCCATGGAATGACATTCCACCTTCCCACACGGCAAAAATTTTAAGTGGATTCTCCAGATAAAATGGCAAGTTGTAAAACAGAACATAGCCTAGCCGCCCACCAATAAAGACGCCGAATGCGGCAAAGACGATGAGGTCGGATAATTGTTGAGGCCCGAGAGGGATCCGCTTTTGTGCGGCCCGGGCTTTAATCAGCCAGTAGGCGCCACCTAACCCTAACAAATACATGAGTCCGTACCACCGAAAAGCCAAAGGGCCAATTTGAAAAAAGACCGGGTCTATTTCCGGATAGGGGAGTTGTGCAGGGGATGGGAGGAAGTCCATCAATTTAGTGGGAATGGCAAGTCAAGCGAGTGGACATGCAAAGGGCTGTTGAAAAAAGCCACCAGCGGCGTTCTCGCCAGTTTTGCCGGACCTTCGGGCTCACAGGCTTGGCCCTCTCGGACCGTGAGCGCTCACGTACAAGTAGGTACGCTCCGCCCGCAAAACTGGCTGCGGTCTTGCTGGATGGACTTTTTTGAACCGCCCCGAAACTTGTGATGTCTGACGTTACTATGACCCAATATGCACTTTGATATCGTCATTATTCAACAGTCACATGCAAGGAATTGTGGAACAGAATCGGGTTGTCTTAGACTATACAAATTATCGTGCTGTATTGTGACGGGATCGTTTGATGGACGTTATTGTTCCTAACATAATCATCAGTCAAAGAAAAGGTTCTGCTGGTGGATCGTCAGTAGGGTGTATTTGAGATTGCTGCAAGATGAAAGAGGCTGATTCCATGTCACGTGCAGGCGGCGCCGAAATAATTTTGGATTGTATCAGTGACGGCGTCATCACCATTGATTTACAGAAACGTGTGACTTTCTTGAATCGCGCCATGAAAGCCATGTTGGGATATGAGGTGTCGGACACGGGAATGTTATTGGCCTGCGACGTCCTTATTCAGAGTAATATCTGTTCAAGTCAGGATTGTGTGTTGGAGCGAGCCTTACAAGGAGAGCGGGTCTCAAATTTCGAAGCTTTTGTGAGGCGTCGTGATGGGAAACATGTCCCGGTGAGTATCAATACCGACTTCTTACTGAACAAAGAAGGTAAGCTTATAGGGTTGATCGAGGTGATCCGAGATATTTCTTTGGTTCGAGAATTATCTGCGAAAACTGCAGAGGTATCAGAACTCAAGCATCGTTTGGGCGAGCAGGTCCGGTTCGACCATATTGTGGGTCGGAGTCCGTTGATGCAGAGTGTCTTCGCGAAGCTTCCAGCCTTTGCCGCATCCAACTCGTCGGTGTTGATAACGGGAGAAAGTGGAACTGGTAAGGAATTGATTGCGTATGCGTTACATGCCCATAGCTTGAGACGGGATGCTCCGTTCATAGTCGTCAATGGTGGGAGTTTGTCAGAAGGTTTATTAGAGAGCGAACTGTTCGGGCATGTCAAAGGAGCCTTTACGGGGGCTTCTGCCGATAAACCTGGAAGGTTTGAGGTTGCCCATGGAGGAACGATCTTTTTAGATGAAATCGGGGAGATGAGTCTGGCCACGCAGGTCAAGCTACTGGGCGTTCTGGAGCGGGGAAAATTTGAACGCGTGGGGTCAAACGAAACGATTACGGTGGATGTTAGGGTTGTGGCGGCGACGAATTGCAATTTGGAAGAGGCGATTCGAGAGGGCCGGTTTCGAGAGGACTTGTATTACCGTATTCGAGTGATTCCTATCGCGCTTCCACCATTGCGTGATCGATCGGAAGACCTTCCCCTACTTGTGACGCATTTTCGAGAAAAGTTCAATCGTGAAATGGGTAAACAGATTACGAGCCTCTCGCCTGAATCACTCATGGCCCTAGAGGAGTATCCCTTTCCCGGAAATATCCGTGAACTGCAAAATGTGATGGAGCATGCGTTTGTCTGTTGTGAAGGTGACACGATTCAGCTCGAGCACCTTCCTGTAGATTTACAGCGGCACTATCGGGAGCATCGGGAGTTAGCCGATTCTGAATCACTCGAAGCTATCGAGCGACAGGCAATCTATCGGGCTCTAGAGAAATCGGGGTGGCGGTATAAAGAGGCCTCACGGCAATTAGGCATTGGGCGTTCAACGTTATGGAGAAAAGTGAAACAATTTGGGCTTGAGTCAAGCGTCTAAGATTTTTAAATGTT
Source organism: Nitrospirales bacterium (assembly GCA_965223765.1). Classification (GTDB taxonomy): domain Bacteria; phylum Nitrospirota; class Nitrospiria; order Nitrospirales; family UBA8639; genus Nitrospira_E. The sequence goes on along the minus strand of OZ245016.1, from coordinate 3,428,346 downwards.
TCATTTTAGAACCATTTGGTACCTATCGGTGCCAAGTAATAAAAATTTCAATTATATCAAATGCTTATATATAATATTTAAAAATAAAGAAATTTTATTGTTTCATTATGAAACAATTTTTAGTATATCAACAATAAAAGTGTCGATAATTCAATAAGTTAGAAGTATTTTCTCTTGGTACCGTCTTTGCTGTTTTTCTTTCTCTACCTAAATTCATGTTGAGTTTTTATTTTTCTGGGGTTGGAGGAAGGAGCACGGTGTATGAATTGTCCACGATGTCAGGGGATTATGATTCAAGATAAATTTGGTGATGTAGCAGACGAAGCCGGAGCCATGTATTTTTCTGGGTGGCGATGCATTCTTTGTGGAGAAATCTTGGATCCCGTTATTGCTGCTAATCGTCAAAACCACCATGAGCCGCTTATTGGACGGTCCCGCAAGAAATTTGCTACCCAACTTGGTTGAGGAATGGTCTGTTCACCATTCTTCATACCAACTCTAACCATTCACTATTAGTCTGATGGTCGTGTGTAGGGTACAGATCTGATCGGAGGAAAGGTCTGTCATGAGGTCTGAGTCTGGGGTATGATGGAGTTCTGACGAAGTTCAACTGATCTGTGGATGGCAATAGGATATCATTAGTGAAGCTTTTACGAAGGAGACGGTATGGCAGACGAACAGGCAACTCCTCATGCAGCTCCCGGTAGTCAATCGGATGAACCGCTGGTTCCAGGAGTGAAACATATCATTGCCGTGAGCAGTGGAAAGGGTGGAGTCGGCAAATCCACAGTTACGGTCAATATCGCCGTGGCCTTGAAACAAGAAGGACATGTGGTTGGTGTGATGGATGCCGACGTCTATGGTCCAAATCTTCCTATGATGATTGGTGCTACTCAAGAACCCGTGAAAGACGGTGAAAAGATCATGCCTGCTGAGGGGCACGGCGTGAAAGTCATTTCCATGGGGTTTTTTGTGCCTGAAGATACACCTGTGGTTTGGCGGGGGCCAATGGTGCATGGCGCGATTCAGCAATTTTTTCGAGATGTGGTGTGGGGAGAACTCGATTATTTGTTGATTGACCTTCCGCCTGGGACAGGGGATGTGCCCTTAACACTTTCTCAATTGGTACCCTTAACCGGTGCGATTACGGTCACGACGCCGCAAGAAGTTGCGTTATCTGATGTACGGAAGGGGATGACCATGTTCAAAAAAGTGAACGTGCCCTTGCTCGGTGTCGTGGAAAATATGAGTTATTTTGTATGTGGGCATTGCGGCGAACGGAGTGAGATTTTTTCCTTTGGTGGGGGTGAACAGGCAGCCAAAAAATTCGAGGTTCCCTTTCTTGGACGCATCCCTATCGATCCGGCTATTCGAGAAGGTGGAGATACGGGAAATCCCATCGTGATCGGTGATCCTGACTCTCCCCATTCTCGAGCGTTTCATGAAATAGGTCGTACCTTGGTGAGCCAGTTGCAGGCACAGGAAGAGGACAAGGGTAAGGCAACTCCTCCGCTGTCGAGTCTTCTCAAGAAAATTAAAGAACCCTTACAAAAATCATAAATCGTTCTGGATAACGGTGTTATTGATTAAAGGAGAAACAATGGCAGAGTGGATAACGGTTACGAAAGCTAATGATGTGGGTGAAGGCAGTGGAATTGTTGTGGACGTGAAAGATAAATGCCTGGCCGTCTTCAATGTGGCTGGAAGTTTTCATGTGATTGATAACTTGTGTCTTCATCGGGGCGGACCCTTAGGAGAAGGGGATCTTGCGGGCGAAGTTGTGAGTTGTCCGTGGCATGGTTGGGAGTACAACGTCAAGACTGGTCATTGTGTGACGAATCCCTCTAGCAACGTGAAAGCCTACCAAACAGTCGTTGAAGATGGCGACGTCAAAATTGGGCTATAGGTTCTTCTGATCAGAAGAACTGGTTGACTGTGTTGCTGTGAACATTTCTTGACGCTAGGCGTTGAGTTGCTCCAGGACTTGACTCAACTCTGTAAGACGGAAGGGTTTGGCAACGACGCCGTGAAAGCCAAAGGTGGAATAACGTGATAGCACTGGATCATTGGAATAGCCACTCACGACCACGGCTTTAACCTTGGGGTCGAACTCTCGGAGTTGCTGGATCGTATCCTTGCCCCCTAAGCCACCTGGGACCGTTAAATCTAAAAAGACGGCATTGAAGGGTTGTTGGGCGCGAAAAGCTTCTTGATACCGTTCTAAGGCTTCCTTGCCCTCGGAGGCACATTGGACATCGTATCCTAAATACTGAAGCATTTCACTTAACACTAGCCGAATAGATTCTTCATCGTCCATCACCAGGACTCGTCCTTCTCCGTTGCTTGGTGTCGCGGAGACTGTGGTGGACGAGGTGATTTTTTGAGCCGCCGGTAAATGAATCACGAACGTCGAACCTTCTCCTGGAGTAGAAGAGACGCTGATAGCACCGTGATGGTTTTTAATGATGGAATAAATCGTGCTAAGGCCAAGCCCACTGCCTGTTGGTTTCGTCGAGTAGTACGGATCAAAGATTTTTTGTAGTGCGTAGGATGGGATGCCACTGCCATTGTCCTGAACGGTGAGTTTAACGTAATCACCAGGTATACTCAGCGTTTTATGTGTGGCTTCTGCGGCTGTGACCGATACATTCTCTCCGGTGATGGTGAACGTGCCGCCATTGAGCATGGCCTGCTGTGCATTCACAGCTAAATTATAAATCACTTGACTGATTTGGCCTTCGTCAGCCTCGATGGGCCAAACATTTGCTGAAATGTCACATTGACATCGAACAGCTGATCCTGAGAGCGCAAATGTGGCAGCATCAGGAATGACCTCCTGAATACGCAACGGTTTTTTAAGCGGGGTGCCACCTTTGGCAAAGGTCAACAATTGGTGTGATAGTTGTTTGGCTCGAAGGGATGCGTCTTCGGCTTCTGACAAGAAGTTAAAAAGTTGATCGCGAGAGTTGACCCACGCTTTGGTCAATGAAAGATTCCCAAGAATCGTGGTGAGCAAATTATTGAAGTCATGGGCGATTCCGCCAGCCAGCAGCCCCAACGAATCCAACTTGCTGGCTTTGAGGCGTTCCTGATCTAACTTGATGCGTTCAGTCATATCTCGAAGAATCAAGACTGCGCCTAACAACGTCCCGTCGGCCCGTCGCAACGGAGAGACACTGTAGACAATAGGTCGTTCGCCCTCGATCCGATCGAACAGAAAACAATGGTCGAGGGGACGGAGTGGTGTGCCAATGGCTAGCACATGCGAGACCGGATGGTCATTCTGTTCGTTCACACCTGACTGTAGAAATCGCACGACTTCTTCAATTGATCGCCCCATGGCATCCTGCTGATGCCAACCACTCAGCTCTTCAGCCATACGGTTCATATACGTGATACGTCCGCGAATGTCGGTCGTGAAGACGCCTTCCACGATAGAGGTCAGAGTAATAGCCATACGCTCACGTTCATCGCGTAATGTTTCCTCCGTGACCTTGAGCCGCTGCTCTTGCTCGATTTGCTCGAACGTTTGCGTCACGATTGATGGGAGCAGTTCGACGAGGCTGCTGTCTTTAATGAAATAGTCGCGGGCTCCTCGTTTCATCATCTTGACCGCGACGCGCTCATTGCCTTGCCCAGTCACAACGATAAAAGGAATCGTCAGATGGCGTTGTTTGAGCTGGTGAATCAGGTCTTCGCCGGACATGTCGGCGAGATGAAGATCCAGAAGAAGTAGGTCGGCGTGGTGGGCGGCGAGCCAGGCGAGGGCTTCTTGGCCGCTATGTGCAAAGTCGGTCTGAAATCCTTCGCGGGACAGACAGCGTTGAAAAAGAGAAATCAGGCCTTGGTGATCGTCGACGATTAAGACGGTACGGGAACCCGGTCGATCCTCCATGAAGAACCCTCCTTAAACCAATGAGATAAGCCACGATACTCTGTGCGTTGAACGTCGGCGTCATACAATAATAAAGACGAATAAGACACAGAACTTACCCCAAGTTGATAAGGAGGAGAGGCTGAACAATAGATAGCTTGGCGGTCAGGCTGAAAACAAAGATGAAAGTCAGCCAGACGATGGAGAAAAGCATGTCGAGGATTCGATTCCGCACCAGTGAACAGTCTGTCAAAAAAAAGGAACGCGGAGTCTAGCGAATTCGAAAAAAGACTGCAAGTAAAAAATCTGGACGATGTATGTCATAGGTGATTCATAAGGTAAAAGAGCAGAGAGACTGCCTGTGGATAACAATCATCAGGCATGGCGTCTTTGAAAAGTTCTTGATACCATTGAAATATTTTGGTTTTCTTTGGATATTCACAACCTCAATGACCGTCAAACGACTGCTCCTCTTCATTCCTCTGTTTCTGCTGCTCCTACTCCTTCAATCCTATTTCTGGGTACCCACCTATGAAAACCAAGCGTCAGGTAATCCAAATCGGCTCGTCACCTATATTGAAGGGTCGATTGGTGATGCGAAGATTCTCAACCCGATTTTGAATGCCGATTCAGCCAGTTCGACTATCGTCAGTCAGGTGTTTGAAGGACTGTTGGATTTAGACGAGAATTTGAACCTTAGAGGTCGACTAGCCACTGATTGGCAGATTTCTGAACGAGCGTATCTCTTGGTGAACCCGCATCATCGGTTTCCCGATGGGACAGAAGTGACGGGAGCTAGACTCTTTCAGAAGATTCATGAAGCCTGGGAAACCGGAACGGAGTTGAAGGGGTATGTTCAATCGATGGAACTGTTACCTGCTATGGAGAAGGAAGAATCCCTCTCGTTGTTGGTTCCCAGCGGGGAAGGCCGGCCGCAACTGAAAGATGTTTCAGTAATGATCGATGTTCCGGAACGAGTAGCGTTTACCCTTCCGCAGGTCGACCAAGATTTATTCGAGCGTCTCAAACCGATTTTAGGCGAACAATACTTTGAACACTTTCCATACGATCAGTCCATTCACCCCCAAGAGGACATCTCAAAAGAGATTGAACAGGCGCTACGGGCAAAATTCCCTGAGATTCTTCCCGTTGGAGAACATAACCCCACGATTCTTTTTCAGCTTCGACAGGGTGTGAAATTCCAAGACGGCCATGAATTCGATGCGGGTGATGTGAAGTTTACGTACGAGGCCATCATGAACCCAAAAAACCTGTCACCACGGACGCCCGACTTCGAGCCAATCAAAGCCGTAGAAATTCTTGACCCCTACACGGTGAAAATTATCTATAAACGGCTGTATTCACCCGCGATCAATGCCTGGACGATGGGGATACTTCCAGAGCACCTTCTCAATGAAAAAGCATTGACTCATGAGAAACAAGAGCGAGGGTTGTCGGAGGAAGCACAAGCAACCTTCGGTATGCGGGATAGTCAATTCAACCGGCATCCTATCGGCAGTGGGCGTTTTCAATTCGTCGAATGGCAGGGGGATGAATTCATTCATCTCAAGCGGTTTGAGCAATATTGGGAAGGGTCAGCACAATACCATGACTACTTCATGCGAATCGTCCCAGAGCTTTTTACGCAAGAAGTAGAGTTTCGTACTGGAGCTGTGGACTTTTATGGGGCTCAGCCGCACCAAGTAGACCGTTATAAAAACGATGAAACGTATCAATGGTTTTCTAGCCTAAGCTTTGCCTATACCTACATCGGCTACAATAATCGAAAACCCTTGTTTGCTGACGCGGACATTCGGAAAGCCTTGGGAATGGCCATCAATGTGGATGAGATCATCCAATATCTGATGTATGGCGAGGGTGAAAGAATGACCGGTCCCTATCCAAAAAATACGGAATGGTATGACCCTTCCATACAACCACTGCCTTACGATCCACAAGGAGCGCAAGCGATCTTTGAGAAGGCCGGATGGCGGAAGAATGGAAATGGATGGTTAGAAAAAAATGGAAAAATTTTCGAATTCAACCTGATTACGAATAACGGCAATCCAATTCGAAAAAATCTCATGACGATTGCCCAAAATGCCTGGAAGAAAATCGGAGTCAAAGTTAATACTCAAGTATTCGAATGGGCTGTGTTCCTGGGAGACTTTGTCAATACTGGAGAATTCGATGCCGTCGTGTTGGGATGGAGCATGGGAATTGATCCTGATCTCTATCAGATTTGGCATTCCAGTCAGGCCGGTCCGCAACAACTGAACTTTGTGGGCTATAAGAGCCAACGGGCGGATGAACTCATTGTCCGCATCCGGCAAGAATATAATCGGGAGCGGCAAAGACAACTCACGCATGAACTGCATCGATTGATCCATGAAGACCAACCCTATACCTTTCTGTATGCACCCTTAAGTACGAGAGTGTTGGACAAAAAGATTGTGCTCGTCCAAGAAGGGCCGGGCGGCAAGGAAGAGTATAAGAAGATTTATCCTATCAAGAGTGGGGATATTACATTTCATTTCCATCAATGGAGGAAACTGGAATTCACCCCCGATCTTTAGTGAATGAAATGAACGCCTGCTATCCAGTTATCACACGCTGACCATGTGGAATTTTATCATTCGTAATATCGGACAACGGTTGATATTACTGGTTATCGTGTCCTTCGTCGCACATTCTTTCATCCATCTGGCCCCTGGCGAACCCAGTGAAGTGGATCCGATGAATCCACGAATGAAACCAGAGGATATCGCCAAGATACGTGCAGCCTTTCATCTTGATGATCCTTTGCATGTGCAATATGCCTATTGGATTCGTGATTTATTCAATGGAGAGCTGAAGTCCTTCAAAGATAGTCAGCCAGTCCTCCCGAAAATTTGGGATCGATTTCTCAATTCTCTTCCCTTGTTTATTCTGGCGACGATTCTGGTGTGGACATTGGCGTTTCCGACCGGAATTTACGGGGCAGTACATCGTGGAGGCCTGTATGATAGGAGTACCGTGTTTTTGTCTTACGCGCTCATCTCTATTCCAGGGTTTTTCTTGTCCTATTTAGCCATTTTGTGGGTTGTGGGATGGTTCGGTGTGCCGGTTATCAGTATCAAAACGTTTGGAATGGACCAGGCACAGACAGCATTTAAGGTGATGGATCGTGTGTGGCATTTGGTGATTCCTTCCATCATGTTGGCCGTCGGGGGAATTGCGGTTCTCTCCCGCTATGTTCGATCACAAATGTTGGAGGTCTTAGGGCAAGATTATGTACGGACGGCCAGAGCCAAAGGTCTACAGGAAGATACCGTGATCTATGGCCATGCTCTGGGGAATGCCTTATTACCCTTTGTGACGATGTTTGGTCTGTTGTTGCCCGGGCTCATTGGTGGGTCTGTTATTTTCGAACAAATTTTTGCCTGGCCCGGTCTCGGACGTTTGGCTTATGAAGCCATTCTTTCACGAGATTTTCCAGTCATTATGACGTTGAATTTTATCGCGGCGGTTCTGACCTTGTCGGGAACTTTGCTCTCGGACATTCTCTATGCTGTCGTAGATCCGCGAATCCGTCTGCATTAACTGCAAAAAGAAGACACACGGTCTGCTGATGACTGAATCAAGGAAAACAATTTCAACAGCATCGACGACGGCGTTGTTGGATTCCGAAGGGCTTGCTCCGCAAGAGACGCCTTGGCAAGAGTTTCTTCGTATATTTAAGAAAGACTATCAAGCACTCTTTGGGTTTTGGGTCTTAATGTTTTTGTTGTTAACCGCCCTGGCTGGAAAAATGTTCACGGAATGGTGGGTGGTGTTTGATCCTGAAGTGGTTCGGCTTACGGATAAGTTCCTTTCTCCATTATCGGTTCCTTCTGCCGATAGTCTTCCAGCCGATAGACCGTTTGGCGGTGTGTACCTGATGGGAACCGATGAATTGGGTCGAGATGTCTTCGCGCGAATGTTTCAAGGCTCCTTTGTGTCATTATCAATCGGATTTGTCGCGGTGGGCATTTCTGTAGGAATCGGAATCCTCCTAGGAGGATTGTCCGGGTATTATGGACAAGAAAAACTAAGCCTGAAAGCCGTGATTGTTGGCTTGGTGTTAGGAGGTATTTTGCTCTATTTCAAGTGGGATATTTTTGGATATTCCCTTATTGGCCTGTTATTGGCGATCTGGATTTCTCGCATCTCTGTCGATACATTTATCATGCGATTTACCGATGCTATGATGTGTTTCCCCGTGTTTTTTCTTATTTTGACTGCTGTGGCGCTGCTACCTCCTAGCATCTATACCATCATGGTCATCATTGGGATTTTCGGTTGGATGGGAACGGCGCGTTTCGTGCGTGCGGAGTTCTTGTCATTACGTGAGCAAGATTTTGTGACGGCCGCTGAAGCCTTGGGAGTACCTCAAGGACGAATTATTTTCCGACATATGGTACCCAATGCCTTAGCTCCGGTATTCGTTTCGGCCACACTTGGTGTGGCCTCGGCTATTTTGACTGAATCAGGCTTGAGCTTTTTGGGCTTCGGAGTGCCTCCTCCATATGCCACCTGGGGAAATATCCTCTCGGATGGCAAGGGATTCGTTTTTGATGCACCATGGTTGTTTTTTATTCCAGGTATTGCCATTTTTATCGTGGTATTGGCCTTTAACCTTGTAGGAGAGGGTTTACGAGAAGCCCTCAACCCTAAATTGCGTCGTCGATAAATGGCATTCACTAACCGTCCACTTTTACAAGTTTCTAATCTTCGCACCTCGTTCTTCACCGATAAAGGGGAAATCAAGGCTGTTGATGATGTGAGTTTTGTCCTTCACAGCGGACAGACATTGGCTTTGGTGGGGGAGTCGGGTTGTGGAAAGTCGGTGACTGCCCTTTCGATCATGCGGCTGCTTTCGTCCCCAGGGCGTATCGTTGATGGGACGATCCAGTTTAAAGGGCAAGATCTTTTGACTCTACCCGAAAAAGCCATGCGGGAAATTCGGGGCAAGTCGATTAGTATGGTGTTTCAAGAACCCATGACCTCCTTGAATCCGGTGATGCGTATCGGAGATCAAATCGGTGAAGTCTTGCACATCCATACGGATCTCTCAGCCAAGGCAATTCGGCAGGAAGTGATCGGTTTGTTAGACAAGGTACGTATCGCTTCTCCAGAACAACGCATCGACCAATATCCCCATGAAATGTCTGGCGGTATGAAGCAACGGGTTATGATAGCGATGGCCTTAGCCTGTAAGCCAGACTTGCTGATTGCCGATGAGCCCACAACCGCCTTAGATGTCACGATTCAGGCACAGATTCTTGATCTGCTGGCAGATCTACAAAAAGACCTGGGTATGGCCATTTTGCTCATCACGCATAATTTAGGTGTCGTCGCTCAATTTGCTCAAGATGTGATCGTGATGTATGCGAGCAAAATCGCTGAACGAGCGACGGTGCGAAAGCTCTTTCAACATCCGAGTCATCCCTATACACGAGTTCTTTTGAAATCTCTACCGCGTCCTGGGGAACGGCAGGCTCGATTGGAGGCTATTCCAGGCACGGTGCCTTCGCCTTTGCAATATCCGACCGGATGCCATTTTTCCTCTCGTTGTGCGGAAGTGTTGGAACGATGTCCAGATGAGCCACCTCCGCTTGTTCAGGTTGGGGAGTCTCACGAGTCCGTTTGCTGGCTGAATACTGTCTCAGAGACTTGATGTGACTATCTGAGGTTTTGTCACTAACTTCCTCTCCTTTGTAAGGGGAGGACTAAGGTGGGGTAGATGGCTGGATGAATAATGAACAATCAGATGATATTGCCGATGAAAATTAATTTTAGCTTTGTGTTTCTACCTCTGAATTTCTGATGCCGCCAACCAATTCTCACCCACTACTCGACGTCACCGGACTCAAAAAATATTTTCCGGTGCGTAGCGGGCTCTTCTCTAGGGTATCGGCCTGGGTCAAAGCGGTTGATGATATTACGCTCCAGGTCAATCATGGCGAGACCTTAGGGCTTGTGGGAGAGTCCGGTTGTGGAAAAACGACGGTTGGCCGCTCGATCCTGCGGCTCATGGAACCAACGGCAGGCGAAATCAAATTTGAAGGTGAAGATCTCTTGGCCCTCACACCTCGCGAATTGCGGCAAGCTCGCCGACGTATGCAGATCATCTTTCAAGATCCGTATAGTTCGCTCAATCCGCGTATGACGATTGGCTCCATCGTGTCGGAACCCCTTAAAATTCACAAGATTGCCAAAGGGCAAGAGTTGCAAGAACGTGTGAATCAGCTATTTGCCAAAGTGGGACTCCGCTCCGAACATCAGTCACGGTATCCCCATGAATTCTCGGGAGGACAACGGCAGCGTGTCGGCATTGCACGGGCATTGGCGCTGAAGCCAAAATTTATTGTGTGCGACGAAGCCGTGTCGGCATTGGATGTCTCGATTCAAGCCCAAATTCTAAATTTGCTACAAGATCTACAGAAAGAGTTTCAGCTTTCCTATCTATTTATTACGCATGATTTAAATGTCGTGCAGTATCTGGCTGATCGTATTGCGGTGATGTATCTAGGGAAATTAGCAGAAGTTGCGTCGGCCGGTACTCTCTTTGCACAACCCAAGCATCCCTACACACAAGCGCTATTATCGGCCAACCCGGTTCCTGACCCCACGGCCAGATCTGAGCGTGTTGTTCTGTCAGGGGACGTCCCATCACCCTTGAATCCACCCCAAGGCTGCCGATTCCATCCACGCTGCCCGCAAGTCATGGACGTTTGTAAAACAGACGAGCCGCCTCTCCTTACGATTGGTTCCCCTGACCGGAGCCACCAAGTCTGGTGTCACTTGTATTCCTGACAGGACGACAGGTAAACACAAAATTAGGGATCAGACCAAATCGAAAATAATGTAGGACGGTTTCAAGGTCCGAGTCCACGGATGAATCATGGCGAAGTTGGGTGAAGACTTCAAGCGGCGTCGCATAGGCAAGGCAGTTTCTTGGCCGCGTATTCAAGCGCTGAGCGATCGGATATAAATCTCGCTGCATATTAGGTAGACAAGTCCATGCCTTTGGGCAGATATTGCTGCAAGCGCACATTTGTATTTTCATTGGTACCGCGTGTAAAGTGGACCCCATTGGCAAGGCATGGGATGCCGAAAAATAAGTAAGCTTTTCACTCATGGGGGTTATGTATTAGGGCCTGTAAGATGAACTGTGTAACTGGCTATCATGACTATTTCATTTTATAAGGAGGACTGCTGACTAAGCCCAATACAAAAACCGATGCCCTGCTGGGTGACTTATTGAAGGATTGTGAGTCCCCGGAAGATATTCTGGGCGAACATGGATTGTTGAAAGGGTTAACCAAACGCCTCGTTGAACCAACGTTACAGGCGGAATTGACGAATCATTTGGGGGATGTCCTTCACATGCGCGGCCCTAGGCCAAGAGTGGCAACACCTGCAATGGCACTAGTGCCAAAACCGTGGAGACAGAGCAAGGCCCCGTTGCATTCGAGGTTCCTCGGGATCGAGCTGGGACCTTTGAGCCCACGGTGGTCAAGAAGCGCCAACCCTGGCTCGAAGGGTTCGATGACAACGTCCTCGCTCTGTATGCTCATGGGCTGGCCACTCGTGAGATTCAAAGCCGTCTAGAAGAATTAGATGGGACAGAAATCTCGCCGACACTCATTTCGACGATTACGGATGCTGTCTTAGAGGATGTGCGCTTGTGGCAGAGCTGCCCCGTAGACGCCGTCTATCCCATTCTCTATTTTGATTGTCTCTTTGTGAAATCCCGGTATGAAGGGGCCGTCAAAATCAAAGCGGTCTATGTGGCCCTTGATGTGATGCTAGCCGGGGCAAAAGAACTCCTCGGCCTCTGAGTGAGTGCCACTGAAGAGGCGAAGTTTTGGCTGACAGTATTCCCTGAATTGCAGCGGGCGGGATGAAGGATTGTTTCGTGGCATATGTCGATGGATTAGCCGGCTTCCCCGAAGCGCGAGAGACAATTTTTCCGTATACCCAAGTCCAACTCTGTATTGTGCATAAAGTGCGGCAAGCCTTGCGCTATGTGGTCTGGAAAGAACGGCGACCCATCGCCCGGGATTTACGAGCGATTTATGGGGTAGCGACGCTGGAAGAAGCGGAGGAAGCCCTAGAGCAGTTTGCCCAAACGTGGGATCAGAAATATCCGGCCATCAGTTCGTGTTGGCGGCGGGACTGGAGTTGCCTGACGGTCTGTGCATTGTTCATGTTTTTGATTGTGCCTGCGAACAAAATAACATCGAATATCGCTTAACAAAACCCGCGAACCCATGGACAAACGGACAGGTCGAGCACATGAACCGAACCATCAACGAGGCCACCGTTAAGCGCTACCGGTATGGATCGTATGAGCGGCTAAAAGAGCATATGCACACCTTTATATATAATGGTTTACAACTTTGCCAAACAACTCAAGACTCTTAAGGGGTTCACCCTTTACGACTATATCGGAAAAATATGGACTAAAGACCCGGAAAGGTTTAACAGCAATCCACACCATCACACCGTGGGACTATAGAACCCTCTGCAAAAGTAATAGAATACTGTAGAATAGCGCTGATGCAAACCACGATGAGGTACAAGATGAAAACGAAGAAGTTACGGATTGAGCGCTTTCTCAATGAGATAGATCAAGTGGTGCCGTGGCAACAACTGGAAGAAGTCATCCAGCCGCATTATAAGAGCTCAGGCGGGCGTCCGCCTCACGCGCTCCAGGTGATGCTGCGCATTCATTTTCTCCAACTGTGGCATAACTTGAGTGATCCGCTGATGGAGAAAGCCCTGTATGACCGCCTCAGTTTCCAAACCTTTCTGGGGTTTGATTGTTTTGGTGGGGTCATTCCGGATGAGAGCAGCATCTGCCGGTTTCGGCATCTGTTAGAAGAGCACGGCCTGTCGCAACAGATCCTGGACGCGGTCAATGCCCACTTAGCTTCTCATGGGCTAGTGCTGAAAGCGGGAACGATTGTAGACGCGACGTTGTTAGCCGCGCCGGTGAGCAAGCAAAACGCTCGCAACGAACGGGACCCCGAGATGAGTTCAACACGCAAGAACAACACATGGCACTTCGGAGCCAAAGGCCATATTGGCGTGCAGGCCCAAGGGCAACCGATCATTCATTCAACGGAGTTTACCACCGCCAAAGTGCATGACAGCCAAGTGCTGGAGGAGTTGCAACATGGGGAAGAACAGGCGTTGTTCGGGGACAGTGCCTATACCAAGCAACCGGATAAACGCCAAGCCCGGCAGGACGGGGTCTATTATGGGCTCGCGGATCGGGGTGCCCGCCAGCATCCCTTATCCGCTTCGCAAAAGAAACGCAATCGTCGCCACTCGAGTATCCGAGCCAAAGTGGAACATCCCTTCCGGGTGATCAAGCATCTGTGGGGACACGGCAAGCTTCGGTATAAGGGGCTGGCCAAGAACGCGGCGCAGTTTACCCGGCTGTGTGCCCTGTCGAACCTGTTCTTCTGCCGACGCGCCCTGCTTGAGACCATCTGACGACGGGAAACGCCGGGATGAGCAGCCCGGACCAGCCGCAAACAAGGAATCGAGGACGAGGGAGACAAGAGATCGAGACAAGCTGACCCCTCAAAAGACGAGCCGAGAGTCCAACAGTCTCAACTCAACTGACTTTTGCAGAGGGTTCTATAGTCATTCCAATTAATTTCCATACGATCTGACTATCTCGTCGAACGCGGTATCCGGGGGCGCCGTCGCCGTTTCTTGAGCGTGGCAAAATCTTGCTCAATCGGATTGAAGTCCGGGGAGTAGGGAGGCAGAAACACCAACGTGTGGCCGGCCTGCTGTATCAAGTCACGGGTCTTAGCAGTTTTATGAAAGGCGGCATTATCCATGATGAGCATGGCATACGGGGGCAGTTCCCTGAACAGGTGTTCTTTTCAGCCAAGCATCGAACTGCTCGGCATTCGTACGCCCCTCAAAGAGGACGGGAGCGAGAAGCCGTTTGCCACAGTTTCCCGCAATCAAGCTGGTGCGGGGCCGGTTCTGGCCACTCCAATCCCCCATGACTTGCTGCCCGCGGCAGGCCCAGCCATGGGGGCGATAGCTGGTACGCTCAAAGCCCCTCTCATCCAGATAGACCACGGGCGGCGGTTCGGTGGATCTGCCGAATGTGGCGTACCGGGGCCAGGTAGGCGGCGCACTTGGTGGGATCTCGTTCAGCGTAGCGCAGAGTTTTTTTTACGAGTGGACGCCTGGCGCAGGGCGTACCAGATGGCATTGATTCGAAGCTCAAAATGTCTGGCACGGTCCTGAAGCGTGGCCTCAGGATCTTGGGCCACATGCCGTCGCAGGGCGATACGAGCCAGCTTTCGTCGCCGGGTCGGAGGATACTTGGGGGTTAAGCCCGCTCACCCACACCAATCGTGGACACACCAACTACTGACGTGAAAGCGCCGTCCAGCTTCAGGCTTGCTCCCCCCTTCCTTTACCAATCTCACCACCCGTTTCCGTCAATCGATGCAGTAGCCCATAGGGCAAGGGAGTATATAACATCAGGACCTTATTTGAACATATAGTATCCAGCACCAGGGAAACATTAGTCCGGCAGACTATGAGCAGCAGGTAGCTGTATCTGGGTGAGTGTCTACAGAAATGGCGAAAGTCTACACTTATTCTTTTTCTTTAGTGCAAACCTTCCCGTCAAAGACCTTGCAGGGAGATGAGCTTCTGGCAAGCTTCCAAGATCTGAGGAGCGGGGGCACATTATCGGGCCTCAGCTCAACTACGACATCGATCATATCACCAACTTCCAAGGTTTTAAGATGAGGCTTAGCGTTTTCTTCCACTTGAATCCATTGAATGCCAGAATCTGTCGTAACTAAGAAAAATCCCTTGTCGGGTTCTAGCCGTACAATGGGACTGTAATAACTTTTCAATGGGGTTGCGGCCTCAGCGTAAGCTGAGCCTGTAAATGGGAAAACAAAGAGTAGGCTGAGAAGACAAAACAAGATTGTTGGGGGATGCATGATACTTCTCCTTCTAAGAAAATTGAGAAAGTCTCTCATTATCGCAAGAGAACCCAGCTGAAGTCCATGGTCTTATTGGACAAAATTGGACTGCGGATACAAGAAAAGGGAGTAATCCTCTAAGTAGAAGTCCGTTGAATAGAGACTTCAGCTACTTGAAAATCGCAAATTCGGAACGCTCGGATGTCTGGTTGATCGGTGTCTTCTAAAGATACGATGAGGTGGAGGAGTTGGGGAAGATCGAGTTTCGTCCGGTACCCCTCGAATTCCATGGCAATTGTGATATCCGTCTGAGAGGGGCGTGCCGGACTGAAAGTATGAGAATGGTAAAAGCCGACGATATCAAGCCCGTTGTTCCGAATGGTCCGTTGGGCGTTGGACATCTCTCGAGCATCCATCTGGAAAGCAATGTCGGCTCGCTCTTCGGGAGAAAGTCGTTCGAGATCGGATAGCTTCGCGCCTTGAAATCGTGAAAGTTCCTGGTTACCCATGCTCGCCACAATGTTGGTAATTGGATAGCGTTCGGTCACCACATCTTTTTTGCCAGATAAAATTCCGCAGCATTCATGTGGTGCAAGTTCCCGTGCATGGGCAATCATGTCTTGAATGATGCCGGACGGAATTTGGAGCATCAGAATTAGAGGCTACAGGAGACGTCGTAGTCGGCTTCAAGAGCGGTAATCGTCGGCGTCAGACCACAGAGAGGACAATCTGGAGCTTTTGGTCGGCCAACTTTTCGGAATGTCATGTCAAGAGCATCGTAGAGGAGCAGGCGATCCGCTAGTGCTTCACCATTTCCAAGAATTTCCTTGATGGCTTCGTTTGCCTGCAGGACGCCGATGGTTCCTGCCAATACACCCAAGACGCCGGCCTCTTGACAATTTGGCACTAATCCTGCGGGCGGAGGTTCTGGATACAAGCAACGATAACATGGGAAGCCCTCATGGGGTTTGATAGTGGCTAACTGTCCTTCAAATCGGAAAATGCTTCCTGAGATCAAGGTCTTCTTGGCGAAGAAGCAGGCGTCATTAATCAAAAATCTTGTCGAAAAATTATCAGATCCATCCAGGATAACGTCGTACTTTTCCAGTAAACCCATGATATTGTCTGTACTGACATGTTCAGGATAGAGATGCAGCGTGGTTTCGGGGTTCAGTGCTGCCAATAGTTGTCCACCTGACTCCACTTTGGGAACGCCAATACGGTCAGTGGTATGCAGAATTTGTCGTTGCAGATTAGAGAGATCGACGACATCTCCGTCGGTGAGTCCCAGAGTCCCCACGCCAGCAGCGACCAGGTAGAGCGCTGCTGGAGACCCCAATCCGCCAGCTCCAATGATCAGAACCTTGGCATCCTGGAGTTTCTTCTGTCCCTTGCCACCCACTTCATTGAGGATCATTTGGCGGCTGTAACGAGTGATTTGTGAATCGGTAAATTGCATTGTCTATGCGCACTTATTCTACGACATTGAGTTCGATTGGATCGACGATACAGCCTTTTTGGCGGAGACCTTCAATCGCTCGATCAATTTCATCAGCCTGGCCAGTAAACTCCACATCCAGCCAGCCGGTGGTCTCACGAACATCAGCGCGTCGAATACTCGTGACGACCTGATATTCTTTTCCGATCTGGTACAAGATGGGATCAGGGATGCGTTCTTCGGGATACCGAATGTGAAAACGCAATTTGGCCATTTATGCCCCTCCAGCAATGGCAGGAATAATGGACACTTCATCCCCATCTTTCAATGGGGTTTCCTTGCCCGTTAAAAAGCGGATATCCTCTTCATTGACGTAAATATTGATAAATCGACGTACTTCACCTTGTTCGTCGTACAGCCGTTCTTTGATCCCAGGATGGGCTGCACCCAAGTTTTCAATGATCTCAGCGATGGTATTGCCAGTGATTTCAACTTCATTTTTCCCACCCGTCATAGGACGAAGGGGGGTTGGGATACGTACCTTAATCATGATGACTCCTCGATACCAAAGGTCTTAGTAAAATGACTCAAGCTGGGTTGGATGCGTATGGGACGTCCCACTGAGTCAACCACAGCTTCCTGTGTTTTCAAACCGTTACCGGTAACATAGGCCACGGTGACCTCATCTTTATGGATTAACCCTTGTTTCACAAGTTTGCGTAATACGCCAATGGTGACACCACCAGCGGTCTCAGCAAAAATCCCTTCTGTCTGAGCCAACAATTTGATACTTTCCACGATTTCGTCATCGGTGACGGCATCCATTGCGCCATGGCTTTCTGCAGTCGTTTTGAGCGCATAATATCCATCTGCGGGATTCCCAATTGCGAGGGATTTAGCAATAGTATCTGGCTTGACGGGTTTGAAAAAATCGCGGTCATTTCGAAATGCCGTCGCGATCGGGGAGCATCCCTCGGCCTGCGCGCCGTTCACTTTTGTCGGAACCGAATCAAGAATGCCAACTTTTTCGAATTCTTTTAAGCCTTTCCAAATTTTTGTCAGAAGGGACCCTGAAGCCATGGGCACAACCACTTGATCTGGAGCTCGCCAGCCCAATTGTTCCACGGTTTCAAAGGCCAGTGTTTTTGAGCCTTCGGCATAGTAAGGTCGGATATTAATGTTTACAAAAGCCCAATGACGTTCGCCAGCGATTTCACTACACAGGCGGTTGACGTCATCATAATTGCCTTCGATCTCAACCACGTTTGGGCGATAAATGAGGTTGCCTAGAACTTTGGCGGCTTCCAGGTCTCCAGGAATAAACACGTAACATTTCATGCCAGCGGACGCGGCATGGGCAGAGACGGAATTGGCTAAATTGCCCGTTGATGCACAAGCGACGGTTTCAAATCCTAATTCTCGCGCCCGAGTCAACGCGATGGCCACGACGCGATCCTTAAACGAAAGTGTCGGATGATTCACGCAATCATTCTTGATATACAAATGATCAAGGCCTAAAAACGCACCAAGGTTTTTTGCATGGACCAGTGGTGTCAAACCAGCATGTTTGCCGATAAATTGGGTTCCTTCGATGGGAAGTAAATCTACATAACGCCACAGGCTTTTGGGCCCGGCAAGAATTTTTTCTCGTGAAATAGCTTGCTTGATCGCCGCATAATCATATTTCACTTCTAAGGGCCCAAAGCAGAGTTCACAAACGTGAATATCTTGAGTTGGGTATTCCTTCCCGCATTCTCGGCAGACAAGCGATTGCATTTTTTTCGTCATAACGAAGTTCTCCCTTTTGACGCAGGGATTAGCAAATATTCCTGATGGAAAACGTTGTTTTTTTCAGAGTGCACATGCTTCTGGTTCTTCATAATCGATCAGTTCAGTGAGTGAAGCACTTGGGCCACAGAGTGCGCATGAAGGATTTTTCTTTACGCGGATCTCCCTGAATGTTGTGGTCCGGGCATCGAAGTCTAAGAGCCGATTGGTTAACGGCTGTCCGATCTTCAAGATCAACTTGATGGCTTCTGTGGCTTGCACTGTTCCGATAATTCCCGCCACAACCCCAATAATGCCAGCTTCCTGACACGAGGGCACGACACCTGGGGGAGGTGGGTTTTTAAAAATACAGCGGTAACAAGCCGATTCATTTGGAATAATGGTCATGACTCGCCCTTCAAAGCGAAGGATGCCTCCATGAACCAAGGGCTTGTTTGTCATATAACAGGCGTCATTAATTAAAAATTTCGCAGGGAAATTATCGACCCCATCGATCACAACGTCATATTGACTAATAAGATCCCGCGCATTCTTCGATGTCAAACGTTCTTCATAAGTGTTGACCTGGACATCGGGATTTAACGCCTGAATTTTTTCTTTAGCCGACAACGTTTTCGAACGTCCAACATCAGGGGTGTGGTGTAAAACCTGGCGTTGGAGGTTGGAAAGATCCACGACATCGCTATCGATTAATCCAATGGTCCCAACGCCAGCCGCTCCCAGGTAATAGGCCACAGGACATCCTAAGCCACCTGCGCCCACGACAAATACTTTGGCTTGCGAGAGTTTTTTTTGGCCCTTACCGCCAACTTCTGGCAGCAAAATATGTCGGCTGTAACGGGTTATTTGGTCTTCTGTGAAACTCATGATGGTTGAGATTCTGTGTACCTTAGATATTAAAATACTTTTCGATGCTCAAATAGCGTTCGCCGGTGTCACAGAGGACCGTGACGACATTCTCTGATGGAGAAAGCGACTCGGCGACCTTCTGTGCAGCAAAGACATTCGCCCCGGCTGAAATGCCGACCAATAGCCCTTCTTTCTTTGCCAATTGCTTAGTTGTTTGATAGGCCTCCTCGTCTGTCACGGTCATCACTTGATCTAAGAGAGACCGGTTCAAGACCTTCGGCACGAACCCTGCCCCAATCCCCTGAATTTTATGAGGACCAGGTTCTCCTCCTGACAGAACGGGTGAGCTCGATGGTTCAACTGCCACAATTTTTGTCTTTGGGTTTCTCTCTTTGAAGACTTCTCCACACCCTGTGATGGTCCCACCGGTGCCGACGGCGGCCACGAGCGCATCAACTTTCCCCTCAAGTGCGTCAAAAATCTCGATGGCCGTTGTCTTTCGGTGCATACTTGGATTCGCAGGATTCGAAAATTGATTTGGCATAAAGTATTCAGGGTTTTGTTCCAAAATACTTTCGGCCTCTTTGATTGAGCCACGCATTCCCTCTCTGGCAGGGGTTAAGACTAATTGTGCCCCATATGACGACAGAAGACTCGCGCGTTCTAGGCTCATCCCTTCCGGCATGACAAGGATCAACTTATAGCCACGTACAGCAGCAACCAGGGCCAATCCAATTCCGGTATTTCCACTCGTTGGTTCAACTATTGTTCCGCCTGGTTTGAGGAGCCCTTGGCTTTCGGCCTCATCGATCATATTGAGGCAAATGCGGTCTTTGACGCTGCCTCCGGGGTTGTAAAACTCGGCTTTCCCATAGATGGTGGCTCCGCCTGGTGGTGAGAGGCGATTCAGCTTGACGAGCGGAGTGCCCCCAATTCCCCGAGTGACGTCCGACAGTACGTGAGTGCTCACATCCCACCGCCCATAAAAAACAAGAATTCAAGGTGGTCATTTTCTTTCAGAGATGTCGTTCCCAGGTTTTCCTGATCAATGACCTCCGTATTGACTTCTACTGCCACTAATTGTGGATCAATGTCCTTAGCCTTAAGGACATCCATTACCGTAGAAACCTCTAAGTTTTCTGGCTTGCCATTAATGGTTAACTGCATTAACCCTCCCGTATCGATCGAAATTCCCTAAACAAAAAAACGTAACAAACCCTAACAAAGTGAGTCAAGAAAACCCTTGTGGAGAGCTACTTTAAGAGCAAGAGCGGCACAAGTTCTTTGGCACGGCCTTGCAGTGACACATCCATCACTGGCGAGTTGGGTGTGGTCTCAAGATTGAGCTCAACGACGAAGGCTCCGTGTTGTTTAGCGACCGTGGCGAATGAGGCCGCTGGGTAGACAAGACCAGATGTGCCGATAATCAATAAAATTTCGCAATGTTGTAATGCGGCATAACTGCGTTCGAGGTCCTTTGGATCTAGTGACTCGCCGAACCAGACGATGTGCGGGCGTAATAACCCTCCACAATCTCCGCAGGTTGGTGGAAAAGGTAACGGGATGTCACGATTTTCTGTCACTTGGTTGCAGTCTGTACATCGAACCTTCCATATATTTCCGTGGATTTCTGACAGAGAGTTCGTACCCGCTAAGCGATGAAGCCCGTCAACATTTTGCGTGATGACCCAAAATTCAGGAACCAACTGTTCAAGTTGCGCCAGCGTGGTGTGTGCCGCATTTGGTTTCTTTGTGGTCAGTAGTTCCCGTCGCCAATTATACCACTCCCATACAAGTTGAGGATCTCGCGCAAACGCATCCGGGGAGGCGAGTTCTTCCGGTCGGAAATTTTTCCAGAGTCCTTCTGATCCCCGGAATGTGGGTACACCGGAATCGGCAGAAATTCCTGCGCCGGTGAGCACTGTCACTGAAGACGAAGTTTGAATTCGATCTCGTATGTCTAGTATGGTCATGGCTCTTGGTTCTTACTCAAAAAAATCGCTAAGTATCCATGTCTCAAAGAGACAATGAGTGTTTACCACGAGAATACATCGGTGAATAAGTCCGGGTGAATACCAGTGGCCAGTAGCGATATCACTAAGGAGGAAAGATGAAGCAGATTATGAAAACGGGGCTATGGTTTGTCTTGGGAGTCATGTTTATCATTGCTGGTGGAGCGAAGCTTTTGGGAGAACATTCTCAGGTCGAACATTTTGTGCAATGGGGCTATCCTATGTGGTTTTTGTACTTCACGGGAATTGTAGAAGTTGTTGGAGGGGTCTGTCTATTTATTCCCAAGACGCAGTTTTATGGCGTTGTCATACTCAGCATTACAATGATTGGCGCTGCTCTGACACATCTGCGGGCTCATGAAATGAGCGCTTTTCCGGTTCCGGTGGTCTTGTTAGTGCTATTGATTCTCTTGGCGTGGTCGATGCGAAAACCGGCAAGCCATGCTTAGTCACTCGAGTTGCTGAAAGACCTGAGGTTATGTCCGGCTCTTTATGTTAGGTGACTTCAGGCATTGTACGGTACCTTTTGGCAAGTTGGCGTAAGCGATTTCAAGAAGCGCGTTGAGTCATATCCTAATGCAAGCTCTGTGATCGCAAGACACGTTATGCCAAACGGTAAATAGCCAGCATAGCCTAAGATGGGCATTGCAAAGATCTCAAAAGCATGGACATAGGGAATGGTATATTCCCAATGAACCAAGCTATAGAAGTTCCAGAATTCCCACCAAAAACCACAAGCTAGCGCGGACAAAGCCCCAAGAATGAGCGGTTGCCAATCTCCCTGGGCTAAGGTCTGAATCCAAGTGAATTTGTGCCGAAGAATCTGGATGCCGAGAAGGAGACACAAGGGCGCGATCCAGAGCAACGGGAAAAGCATCGTTGGCCATGCTCCCACCAAGATGAGAGCGAGGCTTCCTGAAATCAGAAGAGGCCACCCGAGCTGTTCGTTCTTGATCCATGGGAGAGGGTGCCACTGTGCAAAAGGTTTAGTGAGGCGTGGAAACGTGCATAGCCAGTCGTAGGTGCTCAGAACAGCCGGAAGAACAGTCGAAAAGGAAACAGAGCTATAGAAGATGTATTTCGAGCTAGGGATTTCCGGCACATTCAGGTAATGCCAGTTATTCACGTATTGGTTGAGGTATTCAAAGGTCCACCAAAATCCCGTGCTGAGTATAAAGAGCTTGCCGAAAAATCGTGAATGATGAAGCAGTAGGCAATACCCGGATCGTTGGTAGGTGACGGCATTCAGCATCACAATATAACCAAACCACAGCATAGGAAACGTATGAGGTTGTAAGGAATCAAACGAGGACATGCGAGTCCAGGCCAAAACCCATGAAGTCCCAATCCAAATTATCGAGACCCATCCCCACCATGGAAAGGAAGTAGCGGGGTTTCGTGAAGACCCGATTTCGTTTGAGAAGTTAAAAAATCTCCAGAGGATTGGGATCAGAATAGCCAGAATGAAGACTGCTAAGAGAGCGAATATCATCCAGGAAACTGATAAGGCCCCTGGAACTGTGGGCATGGGGAAAATCGTTAGATGTTGTGGAAGTGCTGCACGCGCCAAGAATAGCCCGAACACAGGTAGGCCAAGAATTAGTAGCAGAATGGCAACGCAAGCAGTCATTAAGTGAGAGAATTAGCAGGTCTAGCCGTTGAAATTTATCTCTCGTATGGTTATGAGCTTCTTTCTTGATTGCATTGCCAGCAGGTTGTAAATTCCTTTTGATGGATTTCACCACAGCTAGTGCAGGTCCACGAGGTGGTTTCTATCGGACTGGCTTCTTCCCAGTTTTTCAGCAATGTTCGAGCTTTTTCGAAATCCTCATCGCGAAGTACCCAAAGCTCTGGAAAGACTTCAGCGAATGGGACTTCCCCACCTAGCATTGCTGATCGCTGATTTTTCACGATGCACGGGATTTTCGCGTGATCCAGGAGTTCTTTTCGCGATTCTACATCGATCAAGCTTTGCGAAACATAGAGTTGTTTCATGATTAAACCTCTTGGTTGCAAGTGAAACAAAACTCTTTGCAATGCGACTCTTTAGATATTGTAGAGGGTTGAGCCCGCAAATGCATTTTCAAAAGAAGCCAAAGAAAAATGGCCCCAAAAAGTTTAAGATCGATCTATACGCAAGAGGATTCATGCAAATCTCTCGACATTATTTATGGCTAATGATACGTTTGGCTAGTACTGAGAAGTCTTGGATGAAGAACATCTGCTCATCCTATCTTCATGAGGCCATCAAGATTCATAGGGAACATACTGATGGAAGACTGGTTGTTAACCTTAGGTTTGCGATTACGAAGATTGGGATTTTCTTATCTTCCTATCGTGATTGTTCTGTGTCTCTTAGGAGCTGGATGTGCGACGAACAAGTCAACAGTGTCCTCGACGGATTTGGCTGAAATTCCTAAAGGGCCTTTAGCCACCCACAAAAAGTTCGTCATCTTTCCTCTGAATTTTTCGGTCTATGAAACCTCTGCTGGAGAGGTTACTGAAAAGATGCCTGACTGGTCTAAGCAGGCTAAACGCCATCTTCGTCGTGCTTTACTCAATGAGATACAATCTCATAGTGGGCTTTCGGCTGAGTTCTTACAAGTTGAAAGTCTTTCAGAAAAGCAGAAAGATCATGTGAGAGA
This sequence comes from Nitrospirales bacterium, assembly GCA_965223765.1. Lineage (GTDB taxonomy): Bacteria > Nitrospirota > Nitrospiria > Nitrospirales > UBA8639 > Nitrospira_E. The sequence continues at coordinate 3,404,740 of OZ245016.1, read as the reverse complement.
TCTCCAGGCGTTGTTTGTGGCTGTTGGACAGAGCGTCGGACAACATGTCAAGGGAATGGGGGATGCACAATTTTCTGAACGGAGCTTCCAGGACTATACCTTGGGGTCGGATATTGGAGAATTGGCCCCTCAAGCCGATGCGATCGTGTTCTTGGCAGGATTGGATCAAATATCTTCTGGCGGGCGCATTACGAGGCAAATCGCCACAACGATTCTGCTGGCTGTATTGGGTGTAGTGGCTGTGCCAGCTTCGGGTGTGACTGCTGGATCGATCGGCGTTGTGGATGTCGATACAGGTGACTTATTGTGGTTGAATAACCTCGCGCGTCGGGGAGGAATAGATACCAGGGAGATGGAGGGAGCTTCGGCATTAATCAAGCAATTAACGCAGGAATTTCCTTGGCCCTGAGCTTTGATATCGTGATCAAGATAATTCAAGTGGAATGAATCCAGTTACTTTAATCTTGCTAGATTTCTTTGGAGTGGTGTGCTTTTTCTTCTTGGGCTGCACCGGTGGCGACCTCAGTCCCTTTGGCTCTTCAGAGCAACCTAGAATGGTGTTGCAAGATGATGAGCAGAGGATTTGGACTCAATCAAAAGAAGAGCAACTCCGGCTGGATCGTAGTGGCCATCTCTACGCAAATTCTGAGATCACTGCCTATGTGAATCGCGTAGCCGAATATCTTTTGGTTCCTAGTTTGAAACAGGCCGGTGTGAAGGTGCAAGTTCGAATCATAGAAAATCCTATGCTGAACGCCTTTGCCTTTCCACATGGCGTAATCTATCTGCATACTGGAATTCTAGCTCGCATGGAAAACGAGGCTCAATTAGCTACACTTTTAGGGCATGAATTGACGCATGCGACTCATCGACATGCTATTCAAGAAATGCGTTCACTCAAAACGACGACAGCAACTTTGGCTGGGTTAGGTGTAGTCTTGGCTCCCTTCGGGCCTTTAGGGAGCCTGGCCATGGTTTTGGGACAAGTTGGTGGACTTGCGGCTGTGACAGGATATTCCCGTTCACTCGAAGCCGAAGCTGATCAGGTTGGGTTAGACTTAGTTGTAGCCGCTGGCTATGACCCTCACGAATCTCCGAAGCTATTTGAATATCTTAAAAGAGATCTTGAAGAACAAGATCTCGACGAACCTTTTTTCTTTGGTACACATCCTAAATTAGTCGACCGCCTTGAAGAATATCAGACCCGACTCGATGAACAATATGTCGGACAAAATGGACAGGTTAAGCAAGAGTCCTTCTTGAATGTGATGGAACCATTGTTTTTAGATAATGCCAGACTGGATTTGGCTATTGGCCGTTTCGTTTCAGCAGAGGCGAGTTTAACTCGATATCTTACCCGTGATCCCCAAAGTGCCGAGGCATACTACCTCTTAGGAGAAACCTATCGTCAGCGGGGAGAGGATGATGATTGGGATAAGGCAATTGAAGCTTTTGGGCGCGCGACACAGCTGAGGAGAGAGTTTTCGGATCCCCATCGAAGCTTAGGCACCATGTATTATAAACAGGAACAGTGGAATGATGCCCGGTTAGCCTTTGAGCAATATCTGGTACTTTCTCCCGCGGCCCTAGACCGAAAGTTTATTGAAGCATATGTGGAAGAATTACAAAAAAAATAGCGGCTGCATCGGATATGTCTTGGTTCTGTTGTTAGGAGGGTGTTTAGCGCCTACTTGGGAAACTGTGCAGGGTCCTCTTCAGGAAGAGGATCTCAAGGTCGAAATTCATCTGCCTGAAGAATGGCATCGCTTTAGAGATTCCTCAGGGGATATTATATTGACTAAGTATGGACTGGCTCTTCAAACCATTCGACTTTCTAAAACCTTCTTGTCCGATTTGAACGAGAACGCTACAAAGAAGTTAGTGCCTTCTGCGCTTCCTCATGAGGTTGGCAACTGGATCAGCGAGCGGTTTCTCGCCAGTACTCATTTCATGAATCAACGTATAGAGAAAATCGAAGTTGCCACTATAGACAAGCATCCAGGCTACCAATTAACACTATCCTATCGTTCCCCGGAAGGGCTAACGTATCACGTACTTCAATACGGTTATCTCCATAAAGAAATTTTATTCCGTCTTACTTATGAAGCTGTTGCTCGTGAATATTTTGAACGAGACATCGAGAGCTTCCAACAAGTTCTAGCTTCCTATCGTGATCTTCAACCCCCAGAGAACTAAAATTGCGGAACTATACGGAAGGAAATTGTTCTGTCTCACATCCCATTAGTAGCGGTTGGTGAACAAATAAACAGAGATCACATGTGATCCTGTTGTTCGCTTCCTTTCTGCAATGGTGGAGAATACAGCGCCAGTTCTGATGCTTTTTTATACGTATTTTTGCTTGTCAGCCATATCCTATTCTGGGTCAGGCCACCAGCGGCGTTCTCGCCATGTTTCTGTGCTCACGTAGTGCCAATACCTCCCGCCCGCAAAACAACGGTGTCACCCTTTGGGATGAATCAGGCAATTGGTGGCCTTGCTGGAGGGACTTTTTTGAACCGACCTGACGCTGTTGATCACCAAAAGCTTCCTGGCGAAATTTGGCCCTTGATATCTCTATTATTCAGCACTCTCATTCTCTGTTTTCATCTGAGAGGCTAGCTGAGTCAGAGTTGGAAATTGCAATTCTATTCTGAGTGGGAAAACTCAACGACTTCGGTGCTATTGAGTCCTTGTTGGATGAGACCAGGAATGTCCAAGTGTTCTTCTACTTTGAGAATACTGGGTAAGTCGCAGCGTGTGCGGGGGTGTTTGGGAACGAAAAGAGTGCAGCAATCTTGATCAGGTTCGATCGAAGTTTCAAATGAGCCGATAGCTTGGGCTTGTTGGGTGATTTCAATTTTATCCATGCCGATAAGGGGCCGTAGAATGGGCAAGGTGGTGGCTTGATTGATGACGGCAATATTTTCAGGCGTTTGGGATGCCACTTGGCCCAGGCTGTCGCCAGTTACCAGTCCCCAGGCTTCTTCTTGCTCCGCGAGCTTTGCTGCAATACGTAGCATGAGCCGACGATAGAGAACGACACGAACTGATGGAGGGGAATTGACAACAATTTGGCTTTGGATCTCTCCGAACGGTATGAGGTGCAGACGGGAATGTAATTGATAAGTTGTTAAAAGTTTGACGATATCTTGCACTTTTTCTTCGGACACGCGGGATAGATAGGGGCGCCCGTGAAAGTGTACGAATACGGCCCTACATCCTCGCTTCAGCATGCGGTAGGCAGCGACAGGCGAATCGATCCCACCTGATATGAGGGAGATGATTTTCCCCCCGGTTCCGGTTGGAAGACCGCCTGCTCCGTTGTCTCGGTGGCAGGAGTAGTAGGCTTCTGGGGGCACAAGCTCTACGAGAATTGTCAGGTCTGGATTCTTGAGTTTGACCTTTTTGCCAGTTTGTTCGACCACTGCCGCTCCAATTTCCTGTTCCACTGCCATTGATGTTTTAGGGAATCGTTTGTCTGCGCGTTTGGCACTAACACGAAAGGTGTTATAGGCGTACGATGGAAGATCAGCTTGGATAGCCGTTTTAAGACTGGTGAGATCTGGATTATCGTAGGGTAGGGGTACTGCACGAGTCAGTGAAAAATTGACGATACCAAAGACTTGTCTGAGTTGCTTCTGTATCTGAGGCCAAAAGGTTTCCTCCTCGAAGCTAACCCGAATTCGTCCTTGAAGCGCTTCGACATGTATCTGGGCGAGCGGTTTTAAGGCTCGCCGAATATGATGGACAAGGCGATATTCAAAGTGTTTTCGGTTGCGTCCTTTGAGCGCCAGCTCATGATAATGCGCTAACACATGGAGCATCAGTGGGTCGCTTCTAAATAGCGTTCTGCATCAATGGCGGCCATGCATCCTGAACCAGCGGCAGTGATGGCTTGCCGATAGTGCGAGTCTTGTACATCTCCTGCGGCGAAGACTCCTGGAATGTTCGTGGTCGAACGATGGGGTTGGGTTCGAATATACCCTCCGTCGTCCATATCGATTTTTCCCTGAAACAAACTGGTATTGGGCGTGTGACCGATGGCGATGAAGACTCCTGATAACGCCAGCTCTTCTGTCTGGTTCGTTTGGATATTACGTAGTCGAACGCCGGTGACGACTTCATCTCCCAAGACTTCTTCCAACGTGCTATTCCATTGAAAAGTTATTTTTTCGTTGTTCATCGCGCGGTCCTGCATGATTTTTGATGCGCGCAATTTATCGCGTCGGTGAATGAGGGTGACTTTCGAGGCGAATTTGGTGAGAAAGGTGGCTTCCTCGATAGCACTGTCTCCTCCTCCAACGACGGCAATCTCCTTTTCTCGAAAGAAGAATCCATCACAGGTGGCGCAGGTGGAAACGCCATGTCCCATTAACCGACTTTCTGAGGGTAATCCCAGCAGATTCGCTGAGGCTCCAGTGGAAATAATCAACGTTTTGGTTTCGATGGTTTCTTCCCCATCGATGGTAATGCGAAAGGGTTGGGTGTCCAGGTCTACTTTCGTGACATGCCCTTGTCGGAATTGGGTGCCAAACCGTTCGGCTTGGGCGCGCATGTCTTGAATTAATTGTGGCCCCATAATGCCTTTGGGGAATCCAGGGAAGTTTTCGACATCTGTCGTCAAAGTCAATTGACCGCCCGGCTGTGATCCGTCGATGAGGAGCGGGGAGAGATTGGCTCTAGCGCTATAGACAGCTGCTGTCAGCCCTGCTGGGCCAGAACCGAGAATCAGAACATCATGGATCATGGTACGACTCCTTATTAGTTACGCGAGAATTGCAATAGAGATAAGGTTATTTTTACTCGAATCAAGTCTTGGATCATTCTAGGCGTTGTTGGCGGGCTTCTTGTTGATACGTCCTATACAATGATCGGATGATGGGACGCAACTGGGAGCGAGGCAATGTTCCATCTAAGACGGTGTCAGCATAGTGGAGTTTTTGGCGTAGTGGCATTTGTTGTTTGATGCGTCGCATAGCTTCAGTTTTGGTCAAGCCATCTCGTGTCGCTACACGATTGGTTTGCGTGCTACGGTCAGCTTTGACGACTATGACATGATCCATTCGTTTGTGGGCCCCTGCTTCGATTAGTAAGGGTGCATCATAGATAATAACGGCATGAGGGGAAGCTTGTGCGATCGCTTTGGTTCGTTTGGCCTGTTCTCGAGCAACGCGAGGATGAATAATACGTTGGAGGCACATCAGGCGTGAGGGTTTTTCGAACACGATTCTCGCTAAAGCTGGACGATTGACGGTGCTATTCGTATGAAACACCGTGGCTCCAAACTCTTTTTTTATATCTTTCCAGGCGGGTAGTCCTGGTTTCACGACGTCTCGGGCTATCTGGTCAGCATCAATGATTGTTGCTCCGCAATCTTGAAAGAGGCCGGCGATTGTTGTTTTTCCGACCCCCAATCCTCCTGTTAACCCGACCACGATCATCGCCAACGATAGCATAGAGAATCATACGCAACAATTCGAAGGGGAATTTTTCATCTAGCTTGACCCTGCTTTGGGGCATCAGGTATGTCAATAAACAGCGACTAGCTATGTATCAATTATTTTTTGCGAATCTGAGTTCTGCACGACTGAAATCTCTGGTGTTTCACTTATCAATCGTTACGACCAGATGGTGTTGTACCTGTTGGATCGCCACAGTCATGGTGATGATGGCGGTATGGGTATCTGCGAATCCTTCAGGTCATCGTAGTACGTCGGGAATGGCTTCGACTTGGCATGTGGCTCTAGATGGGTCTGGACAGTTTACGGGTATTCAAGAGGCAATTGACCATGCAGCCTCTGGAGATACGATCATGATCAAGGCGGGGACCTATGCCGAAGATGTTACAGTGCATAGTAAAGAAGGCTTAACGATTATTGGTGAAGGCATAGACTGGGTGTGGTTAACTGGTGAGAAACGAGTTGGCACGCTTCATATTGGCAAATGGCCCTATGGGGCCACGAATGTGACCATTCGAGGTCTGACTGTTATTCAGCATGGTGGGCTCGGAGTGGGAATATTTAATGGCAGCGGAGTCTTTCTACAGCAGGTTCGTGTCCAAGGGATGGTTTTTAGTCAACAAGTGGAAGATGTCAAAATACAAGATTGTATCATCGAGCACAGTGAAACGACCGGTGTGGCGTTCGCCGATTCTACTGGTGTCCTTATCGGGAATGCCATCCGCCATAATGATCACGGAATTGCTCTCGGAGGGCATTCAGACGTCATTCTCCAAAAGAATGTGATTTCCCATAGTCTTTATGAAGCAGTCTTGATGACAGATAATTCAAAAGCGATGGTTCGGCAGAATACCTTTGTCCGTAATGGCGGAGGTATGGCCTTTCACGATAAGACAATCGCAACCCTCGAAGGTAATATTATTAGCCACAGTGACGTGGGATTGCTTTTTGCTCAAGAAAGCCAGACCTCGCTAGAGTTTAATGCCCTCTATGCGAACCAGGCTAACTATCTGTTGCAAGGAACTCCACATTCCCCCATACCACAGCGTGCAGGGAAAACCGATCTAGCCGTGGCCCCAGGTTTTGTGAATCTTCAAGAGGGAGACTTTCGTCTGCGTCATGATTCTGCATTGCGTGATGTGGAAAAATTCTCCTATCTAGGCGCGCTTCCGCCAGTCATTTCTCAAGATTGATCGTTAGTCAATTGCCCTGTCTACAGGTAGAAGGGTCTCCGAACATCTCTCCAAGGAAAGCGAGATCAGAAGGTTATGAAGGAGAGATTCAGGCTAAGATGTGGGTCTTGGACGAAGGATAAGCCGAAAATTTTCGGCATCCAATGTTACTAAGAAGTGCTTCAGGAACGACATACCTAACAGACCTTCGATCTGTTCAGGAATATCTGGAAGATCATGGATAGCCACAGCGATGTTCTGTGCTTGGGCTTCGCCGACGGCTAGGGACGTCAGAAAATTCACATTGACTTGCACAGAACCGCCTGCAGTATTGACAGTAAGGAGCTTATTGTCCGTCGTTCCAAGAATGCCGATATCGATTGCGATATCAGTAGAGAGTACTGTCATGGAGGCTCCTGTATCGACAATGAGCTGAGCGGTGCGCTCCTTGTTGAGCTTAGCCTGTACGACAAAAGACCCTCCAATTTTTCTTAGGGGAATAGAAATATCAGTCGTGTGTTTGGTTGCGAGTTTGGACTCAGAGGTAATCTGCCTGTCGTTGTCGATGGCAAGATCCTGTGGGATAGGACTAGGGGGCGGTGCAGAGTGATTGTGAGGCGTGGGTAATGATCTAGCGGGTGTGGAGGCTATTGAAGATTCCAACTGTAAGCAGTCTGTGAGTTGAGCAGGATTGTCAGTTAAAACTTGTTTGCCAAATTGGTCATGACAACGATACATCGCAGCGTACCCTAGCGATAGCCATGACAGTGTTTGACCTGCGATGAGTAATACTAGGAATATTTTTGTTGTCGGGTACATGGAAGGTGCATGAATGATGAATCATTATCTAGAGGTTAGCATACCAATCTGTAGGGAGAAACGCCATGCCTTGCCTTAGCCATTGGTTTCAGGAGTAAGGGGAATCGTAGCTTGAATCTGATTGCCAGTCTCCCACACCTGGGTCGATAAAACAATTGTTTCAGGTTCAATCTTGTTGACTTGAACTTGTCCTTCGAGCATTTCTCCCTGTTTCACGATGTAAATAGCTTGTCCGTTCGTGAGAAATGCTTGACTTTCTCCTCCTTTCCTGAGATATCCCAGAAATCGAAACTGATTCAGTTGTTGTCGGGCTCGTTGGGCAGCAAGTTCTTCCGGAGAGGGGCCTTTGGGTGCGGGAGCAGGAGGTCTGGTGGCATCGGGGACCGGAACAGTAGGCGAGGGTACGTTGCGCTTAGCGACCCTCTTTGTTGATCGATCCAAGGAGGCGAAAATATTACGGGGCCGAGAAAACTTTGCTGTCTGTCTTGAATTGGGAAATGCGTTGTCTAAGGAAAGGTCTTTGATAGGCGGTAGGTTCGAGTTGCCAGTAGATAAGGCTACTGATTGAGGATTCGAGTCCGTGCCAGAAAAGCTAGACATTTGATAAAACATGACTCCACCCCAAGCCGTTAATAGTCCAATAAGGAGTAATCCTTTTTGTTGATTAGTCATCAGGCTTTGGATTTCTTGAGTTTCTGCGGAAACTCTTTCAAAAAAGTTGAGATAGTCATTCGAAACAGAACGCCGGTACCCTTCTTCGAACGCTCAACGGACAATTTTTCAATGAAGAGATACGGCCACCGCTTTTCGAGTTCATAGATGAATTTTCGTATGGCGGTATAATTTCCACGGGCTTCAAAGCTAAATGTACCTTTGGCGGCTTGCTTATAGCTGAGTGGCTTAAAATCATATCCCATGCCCGGAATACTCACCTGATTCCGTTTAGCCAAGTCAGCAATGTCTAAACTAAGATCTGTAAATTCTCGGTAGTTCGATAAGGCACTCCATGTGGTTGAGATAATCGACTGAGTCTTTTGGGCTACTTGCGTCTGTGCCTGTGTTTGCGTAGCGGCCGTGAACTGTGACATAGCCTGAGCATATCGGTCTTTGGCCGGATAAAACATCAAGGCAAACATTCCTATAGCTGAAAGGCTGGCAAAAATTGCCATCAAGAATAACGGCATCAAATGTCGAGAAATTAACAGAGTTGTCTTCGATTGTTGGAGAAAGTTTAATGTCATGGAATTGGACGTAGAGCCTTATAAGGTTTCTGGTTTAGAATGATATGGGTCATAGGATACTTTCATAGAGAAGATGATTTGGCGTTGAGCTTGGGTTTTTTTCTTCTTTTTATTGGCATGTTGGTTGAGGATCACGTCTTCAAACGCAGGGTGTTTTTCTAGTCTGTGAATCAATCGGTTAAGATTCTGTAGCGACTGAGTCGCGCCAGTCAGCAGCACGGTGTTCGTTTTCTCATCAAGCGATACAGCGCTCATCTGAATCTTTTCAGGAACGGCTGATTCCAGATCTGTTAGGAGTTGCGTCCACGAAAATCCCACTCGATCTCGAACTTGTTTGATAAAAGTGACTTGGTTGGGGATTTGTCCAATCGCACGATTCGATAAATCTATTCCTTCAGATTTGGCAGTGACGACTATTTGCTGTGTCGCGGTGAGTATGTGTTGAGTATTAGACTCGATCTTTCCGATCTGATTGTGAATGGTTGTGCCTGTCAACCAGAGTGCCACGGTAAGCGCGAGCCCGCCAGCGGTGATCAATTTGAGGGCGAACTGCGACAAGGTGAGATGTTTGATGCCTGGCGCGGAAAGGTCAATATGATTGCGGGGAATCATCATGCCACCCGTAAGCTGGCATAGCCAGGCAAGGCCGACCATAGTTTCGTACTATCCGGGTTCAGCCGGGAGCGGTGGGCCAAATGTGTGGTATAGGAAAGGTGTGTCACATGAATCAAAGAATCATGCAACCCACTGACTTTGGCGGTTTCTTGAATTTGCTCGGTTGATGGGAGGAGCATGTGGCCATGTTCGAGATCGCTAACGACGAACAGATTAGCCGACGAATTTTCCGAAGTTATTAGAGAATCTGTTTCTAGATAATATTGAAGTGTGGCGAGTATTTCCTTTTCCACTTTTGCAGTCGTGAAAGGTGGATAGGGATTGCTTGGGCTTGTATCGAGATTTGCTCTTTCTTCCGTGTCGTTTGCGGAGCCAGTAGTCTCGTCAATGGGTTCGAGGTCTTCTTGTTTGCCTGTTGGAGAATCCGGCTGTTGGCGATTTGGGTCTGGACGAATTATGATGGCTTTCGTTCTGACAAAAACCGGGCAGTGGTCCTTGAACGCAAAAAATGTGAACCCCCAATGACTGATAAAGCAAAACATCGTAGCAAAGGGAGGCTGAGTGCTTCGCCGGTCTTCAACCTCTAGGATGTCCTGGATCGTGCGCTGATACAGGTCGACGATATCAAGACTCGCGATGCTGACGGAGACGGGGAGCAATTTCGCTTCTAGGCAAGATCGTTCGTATTGTTCAATGATTTCATTGCGAATAGCCGTCCCTAATACTCGGACGGCATCAGGGTGTTCAGGGTTTGGTGTGTTGGCTAAGGATGCTGGGACATACACGTCATATGCCAGTCGGGATTGGGCTGTATCTAATTTGAGATCTTGTTGGAAACGCCAATTTACCAATGCGGTTTGTTCTGACACTTTCTTTGGAAATGTCGAAAAATCGAAAACGCTTGTGCGGGCACAGAGATCAGGGAGGCTTAAGGCGATGGAAATCGGCCGCTTTAACGGCTTGACCAACATGTTTAAATGTTCGAGGAAAAGTTCTGGTTCGTCGATGTTTGGTTTTGCAGAAGACAATCGAAGGACGCCCGGAGGAAGCGATACCTGCTGTAGTTCTCGGAGGATGATTTTGCGCCACGATTTTGTGACTTCCACGAGGTATAGTGCGTCTTCCGATATAGAAAGCGCAAACGTGGGAGTTGTGATGGGGAATAGGTTCATAAGATTTCTTCAACCGGTGTAACGCGATTGATTTCCTTGAGAGTGCTTTCTCCTCGAAATACTTTCTCCAATGCGGCTTGCCGTAACGATGTCATACCCTGTGCGATCGCTGCGATACGAATTTCTGACGATGATTTCCCGCTTAAGATCATCTCTTTTATGGAATCGGTCATATCTAAAAATTCTGTAATCGCTTTTCGACCCCTAAAGCCTAATCCGTGGCATTCGTTACATCCTTTTCCCTCAAAAAATGTTTGATGCTTCACTGTGTCGTAATCGATGCCAGATTCTCGACATTGGTCTGGGTGAATTTCGACTGGCACTCGACAGTAGGGACAAACCGACCGTACGAGACGTTGCGCCAGAATACAACTTAAGGAAGCCACGAAATTGTAGGATTCAATGCCCATGTTGACAAACCGACTAATGACATCAAAAGCATTGTTGGCATGAACGGTCGTAAAAACTAAGTGCCCCGTCAAAGCTGACTGAATGGCAATTTGTGCCGTCTCCAGATCCCGAATCTCCCCTACCATAATTTTATCCGGGTCATGGCGCAAAATAGATCGTAACCCACGAGCGAACGTCAGCCCCTTTTTTTCATTCACGGGAATTTGCACGATGCCCTTGAGCTGATATTCGACGGGGTCTTCAATCGTAATAATCTTGTCTTCTTCACTGTGAACTTCATTTAATGCGGCATACAATGTCGTGGTTTTCCCGCTTCCTGTAGGACCTGTGACTAGGACCATGCCATAGGGTCGGGTGATGGCCCGTCGGAATCGCCGGAGATCCTCTCCGGTGTATCCAAGGGCTTCCAACCGAAGGCCTTGGACTCCGGACGATACATGCTGTTTATCTAAGATTCTGATGACAACGGATTCACCATAGACACTCGGCAAAATTGACACACGAAAGTCAATGGTGCGTTGATTTAACAGCAATTTGAATCGGCCGTCTTGCGGTGTGCGCCGTTCAGCAATATCCAGCTCTGACATGATCTTGAGTCGAGATATCAATGAGGCATGAATGCCGGTGTCAAAGGGTTCCATGGCTAAATACAGCACACCGTCGATCCGGAATTTTACTTCTACAGCCCTGTCAGTAGGTTCAATGTGAATGTCGCTGGCATGCTTTTGCAAGCCGGTGAGGATAATCGTATTGACCAGTTTCACGACGGGGCTTTGGTCTTGCGTGATACGTTCTACCGAAAGAATTTCCTCGCCTTTCTCATCTTCTTTAATTAGCACCGGATCTAATTCGGCCTTAATACGTGTCAAGACCTGGCTATTTCCTTCACTATTGCTCAAGGCGTCAAGGATCGCTGACTTCGAGGAAACCACAAGGCGTAACTCGGACCCTAACTGATGTTCAAGTTCGTCAATCATCCGAAGGTCTTGGGGTTTAGCAATCGCAATGGTGAGCACGTCGCCCTCTTTCTCCATAGGAACGAATTCATAGCGATGCATGAGCTCAACTGGAATTGATTCCATTAAGGGAGTGGGAACCCGGAATTCCTCAAGGTCATTCCATGGCAAACCATATTGATCTGCTAATATCTGACCGGCTGATTCTTCGGTCAATGTGCCGCGTTCTAAGAGAATTGATGCGACGGACTGATTGGAGGTTTTGGCAGTTTCAAGAAGGGTATCCTTTTCCCGCTCTAGGATTAGCCCCTTTTTTACTAACAATTCTTCGAAGGGCATGCGCTTGACGGGTGTGGTCATAATCAGTCCTAAGAAAGCCTGTTAGACAGCTCCGGCCATTTGAAAAATTGGAAGGTAGAGTGCAATCACCACTCCACCTAAGATAAGACCAATGAAGATAATAAAAATTGGTTCAATCCAAGTCATCATGCGGGATAACTGGAAGTCCAACTCACCCTCATGAAATTCGGCAACCTCCAACAGCATGGTTTCCAAAGCGCCAGTGGTTTCACCGACTTCAATCATCTCCAACGTCAGGCTCGGCAGAAATTTTTCTTTTTTTAGAGCGGTTGATAGGCTAGTTCCTTCCCGCACATGTTGTATGACGGAATGTAAAGCCTTGGCAAAGACTTTATTCGTCATCGATTGAGCCGTGACCTGAAGGGCCGATAATAACGGAATGCCACCCCCGAGGATGGTCGAAAGCGTTCGGGCAAGACGAATGACCTGGTTTTTCAAAAATAATGGACCTACGACCGGTGCATTGAGAAATAGCCAATGGATGCGCCATTGTCCTTCCGGTGTTGTTCGCCACCAATAAAACCAGGTTCCAATAAGGCCCAGAGCAAACACAAGGCCGATAATCCATCGACTGGCAGAATGTGTGATGTCTAAGAGCAACTGGGTGGCCCAAGGGAGCTCTACTCGACTGTCCTGATAGACTTCCGCAAACGACGGGAGAACAAAAAATAAAAGTCCGAATGTTACCAACAACCCAAAGCCTAATAAAAACAGAGGATAGATGGTAGCTTTCACGACCTTTTCCCGTACGCCGATTAGCATTTTAAGGTATGAGATGTAACGTCCGAGGACTTCAGGTAAGTTTCCGGCTTGTTCGCCAGCTCGAAGCGAGGCTTGGTACAGCTCAGGAAAATAGGTTGGATGAGTTGCCATAGCTTCTGAAATCGAAGACCCTCCCCGAATGCTCTCTCGAACGCTTTGTAGGGCCTGCTGAAAGCCGCTTTGCCCCATACGATCTGTTAACAGGTCAAAACAACGCAACATCGGCAATCCAGCTTTCACCAAAGCCAAGAACTCTTGATTGAACACCAGAAAATCACGTGGGGCGAGAGGCCGGGGGCGAGAGGCAAAAGAAAAGTTTGTTCGCGTGCCAGAGCCACTGAGGTCTAAAACCAGGAGTCCTTGAGATTCGAGCTGGGAGCGAATGGCGCGAGGGGTTTCGCCTTCGGCATCTGTTTCAATGATGCTGCCATCTGGACGAGCGGCTCTGTAATGAAAGCTAGGCACTAGGGTGACTCGTGAGATTCTGATTCAGGCCCGCCGATTGAAAGTATATGCGTGGTTTCCGATGAAGGAGTGATTTCTGTATCGACCTGGGGAGCGGGTCCCGTATCTTGATTCTGTTGGATTGCAGATTTGAGAGTGTGGCTTCCGAGTTTACTTGGGGCCTTCACATGTTGAGATTGAGCCTCGATTTTTTGCCCTGGTTTCGCCACCTTTAACTGATTCCCGGTTACAATCAAGTCAGAAGTGAGGTCGTTCCATTCCTTTAACTGAGATACGGATGCTCTAAATGTACGAGCCAACTCCCATAGGGTATCACCGTATTGAATCACAATACGTCCGTTCGCGTCGGGAATACGGTTGTCCAGTGCCTGTTCCCCAGGTGTTGGCACCAATTTGGTCTGTCGAGGTTTCAGCTTCTTGCTTGTGATATGCATTTCCTGTTTGATGAGGGTAATGTCTGATACCAATCCCTTCATATTGGTTAAGATCTGACGGAATGAGCTACGGAGGCTTTGAATATCCGTGACCAGTTGAGAGGTGTCGGGCATGCTGGCGACTTGACCTTCGAGTTCCATGTTGTGTTTTCGTAACTGATCGCGTTCGGCTTGAGAAGACATTAATTGACTTCGAATATTTTGCAATTCTTGGCCTCGCTCGTCTTCACGTTGCCGTACAGTTTCAGCTTGGTTTCGAAGGGTGTGAAGTTCTCCAGCTTGTTTGGCCATCAGAATTTTCAACCGTGCAAGCTCTGCACGAAGATTTTCTGCCTCTAAACGGGCTTCTTGGAGCAGGACCATCTGTTGGGGCGGGGGCGAGCTGGCCTCAATAGGTGGGTCAACTTTCACTGCTTTTGAGGGTTTGTGCACACAGCCTTCCAACGCAAAGATCACAGTGGCACTGAGGATCAGATGCTGGACATAAGAACGTGTCATAATGGACCTACCAATCTTTGTAAGGAGTGCCGTCCATCGCGAGGTCGTCACTCCCACTTTTAATATCAAAAATACCAGCAGGAGAGTCATCCCCCTCCTCCGGGTCTTCATAAATTTCTGTCCACGTCGTCGACGATTTTGTCATAGGATCTATCGGGATTGACCGCAAATACTTTCCTTCAACCACGGCTTCAAGACTTTCAGGATAGTCACCTCGATCTGCGTAATACTGATCAAGAACAGCTCGCATAGTAAATAGGTTTTGCTTCAACGCGGCTTCTTTGGCTTTTAGCGCCGATTGTTGGAAGCTTGGAATGGCCAACGACACTAGAATTCCAACAATCGCCACCACGATCATTAGTTCGAGTAAAGTGTAACCTTTTTTGTTAATAAGTACAAAAGCTCCCATTACCATTCACGATAGGGGGTCCCATCCATCGCAATTCGGTCACTGGTTGTGTAAACATCAAAGACATCTTCTCCGCACCACCGCGTTTCATCGGGTTCGTCCTGATAGCACCGAATGCCCCATTCTGTCGAATTCGTTAACGGGTCAACCGGGATCTTTCGCAAATAACGTCGAATTGTCGAATGTTCTCCAGCTTGGGCCTCCCCCCCGGTTAACTCTATTTTGAGCAAGGTCTCGAGTGTTTTGGGATAACCCGTAATGCCAGTTTCTTCCTTGCAAGCGAGCTGATTCTTGACGCATAAGGGACCCAGGAGAGTGCTACCATCTCGAGCCCAATCTCGCCGAAAACTGTCTATTGCCAAACGGACTGTTCGCAATGTTTGCCGGAGTTCCAGCTCTTGTGACCGTTTGACACTGACTTTTGTGAAGGGCAATGCAACCGAAGCCAGAATAAACATGATCACTAGGGTTATTAAAAGTTCGATGAACGTCACGCCACGTGATGTGGCAAGTCTATTCCACCCAGACTCTCCCATGTTGCACCATTACCGGTACGGGTTGAGCATCGGGCCCTAACACCGTAGGATTTTGAATGTAGATGTTTGAGGTGCCAGTCCCTATCGCTTCGAATTCCAACGATGCGAGTTCACCGCTACCTCGAACCGTATTGCCTGGCTGGCCTAATTGAATCACGAGATGCCCAGTATTGGGTACAGCCGATACTGTCAAGCTTGGGGGGACTTGTTGTCCAGCCCAAAAAGGACCTTCTACAGCCTGTTTGAAACTCAGGACGGCAGGGTCATAGGTTAGTGTCAATGATGTCCGTTCCGCGGCCGAAAAATTTTGCCCCTGCAGCGTGAGGGCGATACCTTCACCAATTTTGATTGAGGTGGCAGCCGGGAGAATCTGTAAACGTGAAACTCCAGGGGGAGCGGCTTGGGCCTCATCTTCTGTATCGGCAGAGGGAGTGGGTTCTACGTCGTTGTTGTCTGTTTCGACTCTGTCTTCATTCTGTCCTGTTGGATTTACGTTGTCACTGCCTACCAAATCTCCTATTGCAGAATTGCCATTGTCCAATACCGGTGGCGAAGGTTGACTCGGCGAGAATAATGGCTGTGTATTATATTGTTTAGCTGTGCCGGACCACAGTGTTTGCTTGGCGAGTTGAGGTGGATGTAAGGCTCGGACAATACGAGGAGTAATGACCACAATGACTTCTGTTGTGACTTTATCAGTATTAGAATTGCTAAGTAGATCTCCGACACCTGGGATGTCATCAATGCCGGGCACCGCTTCCCGTGACCGTCGATCTTCTTCTTGAATGAGTCCTGCTAAGACAACGGTCTCACCGTCTCGCATGCTTAACGCTGTATCAGCGGTTCTGGTTCCAAAGCGGAATTGAGAGATTTCAGGGTCTGCCTGCAACACGACGCGGTCTCCCAATCGTGTTACCTCAATTTGGATCCGCAGCGTGATTGCTTTATCTAAATGAATCGTGGGTTCGACAGTGAGTTTTATGCCTGTATCTTTAAACTCAATCGATGTGACAGTTGAGGTTGTTGGGACGGCTCCTGTTGTGGCTTGTCCTGGTAGGACATTTGTGGTTGACAAAAGAATCGGTTGTTTGTCACCGATATTGATCGAGGCTTTTTCATTATTTAACACGCGGAGTTTAGGATTTGCGAGGGTTTTGGCATCCGACTCTTGTTTGAAAAAATCGAGTAATACGCTGCTTGGAAAGGTAAACAGATAGGAATCCTGCCCTAAGCTCGTCAGATTCCGAAACGTGAAGGTTTGTGCGGCGGTTGAGAAGGAACTAACACCATCCGGAAATACTCCAAATCCCGCTTGTTTGGCAAAATTCAGCCCAACTCGTCTGGTTTTTGTGCGATTGACTTCCAATACTTCAAGGTCGAGCACAACTTCGGCATCCTTGCGATCATTGGCAAGTATCACCTCTTCAGCCAAGGCAATCTTATGCGGATGATCTCGAATGACGACGGTATTTAAGGGTTCATTCACATAGACACGCTTGGTTTCCAAAATTGTGCGCAAGAGATTGGCGATGTCCTTCGCTTTAGAATTTGACAGATAGAATGTTCGGATCTGCAAATCTTCATACTGTTCTCGTTTCTGCTTGGTATCAGGGATGATTAGCAAGCGGTCAGGGCCCACGCGTTTTGAAAATAATTGATTGGTAGTGAGAATCAGATTCAAGGCTTCATCAAAAGGTGTGTCTTTGGTAAAGATCGTGACAAGGTCGTCGCGAACATCTTTATCGAATAAGATGTCAATATTTGCCGTTCGGGCTAAAATCTCAAAAACTTGTTTGAGGCGGGTATTTTGAAAGCGCAACGTCACAGGTTCTGCGGATCCCCCAATGGTGGCTATTTCTTCCTGTTGCTGAACCATGCGGGTAATGCCTTCGATAGCCTCTGAAAGAGAAGGGTCGAGTTCAACCGCGGACTCATACAACGTGAGTGCTTCATCAAACCGTCCGAGGTTCTCCAGGTGTTTGGCATCCAGAAGTGTTTGCCGGGCGGTTTTAAGGCGCCAGGCATCATTCAAAGCCGTGTGATGCTCCTGCTTTTCTGGATCTAGTCCGAGTGCAATCTGAAACTCCTGTAGGGCTTCGGCTATTTGATGTTTCTTGAGCCAGTCTCGCCCTCGAGCAAAGTGCAGCTCTGCCGCCCGTCTCTTTGCGTGTTCCAACTTTTCTGACAGTTCATCGTTGAAGGGGTCCTCTCGGCTGGCTTCTCGGTAGGCCGCGACTGCACCGTCCCAATTTCCTTCTTTTTCAAGTTGCTCACCAAGATCCACAGCCTGTTTGGTACAGGCAGAGAATAGTGTGAGGACCAAGAAGATTCCGATACAGTAATATTTGTGCATAATAACTTTCTATATTCCTCTGCTATGAATAAGCTAGGTGGGGGACACGGATGTGAAAAATCCCTTTAAGCCTAGCATATTATGAGAAAAGGAGCTAGAGATTCACCATGGCTTTCAAGATTTATCGGAAGCACGAATTGCAATATTAAATGAGGAAAATTGGTGACAATCGGAATAAGGCTAGACAAACTGATTTCATGAGGAAATCAAAAAACGAAAAGGCTTGAGGTTGGTCTGAGAATTTGAGCGGTATTCTGCGTATAGACTCCCATTCGCCAGAGTTCGAGGAATCTATGTGGCGGGATTGATGTCTGGAGCAGTAGCAGGAACGGGTTTTGAGCCTGACTCTGATTTGGGGGAGGTGTTGTTTGATGATGGGTTGCAGTTTTGTTGAAGGAGAGGATTCATTGGATTGGGTTGGCAGTTAGCGCCAGAACTCGTTGATTCAAAGCGAATGGCCTGATACGTCTTGGCATTTTTAAAGTGCACTTGATCGTATGGGGTGTCGGTACTCGTACTCCGTACGCCATGTAGTTCTTCCCCGACTACGATCAAATCAAAATCGTCTCCAGTGATAGGGTCGGTATAGGCTGCTTGTAGGTAACGTTTGGGATTTTTCTTAATGAGGTCATCAAGAGTGCGCGGCCATCGATTAGGACGGGTCGCTTTTTGGACCTCGTAGTCAGCCACATACCGTTCTATGGCTTCCTTTATGCGTGTGCCGCGAAAAAGCAATTCTGCCTCGCGATCGCGTTTCATGATGACCGACCATTCTTGAGTCACTTTCATGAGGGACACACTCATAACGGTTACAAGTATCATCATAAACAGATAGGTGACGCCGCGTTCACTTTCCAGAGTCACCTTGAATCGATTTTGAGTGGTCAGAGCTGCAGTCTTCATGAAACGTGATCGAATGTTAGCGAAAAGGCGAGATGCTCATCGTAATCAATGGTTTCCTACTGTGTTGCCTACTCATTAGATGTTATCGTCCATTCTTTAGGAAGCTTAATGTTTAGATGTTTGATCGTTGACAAGACAACATGGGTCACAATTTAGCAAATTTCTAATGCTTTCACCATGATTGCTATCGGTTGGAACGATATTTGGTTGTGAGAAAGATCCAAAGAAACACAAAGAATGCGGCTCCGAAGGAATCAGCAACCACATCCCAGAGATCAGCGTGCCTGTGGGGGACAAACCATTGATGAAGTTCGTCTGATATGCCAAAGATAATCGCACCCACGATCGCGAGGCTTATGCTGACGGCTGTGCGAGTTGTTTGATGAAAGGCGCGAAAGAGTAGAATACCGAGTATGCCGAATTCGATGCCATGTGCCAGTTTATCGCCTAGGTCCGATAAAAATGATGGGAGATGCCGACTTGGATTGGATTGTGATGAGAGGAAAATAATCAATGCGCAATAGAGGAAAACAGGAGTCCAATATTTAGTCAAGAGTGCCCACATAGGTGGTGGTGGAGGATGTGCTTGGGGCATCTCTTGTTGTCGGAGAGGGATTGGAAGAATGTGAGGTCAAAAAGTCATCCAGGATCGAAGAAGTACTGTATCTCCTGGATAGCGACGACCGGCAAGATCATACCCTGCTGTTCGTCATCATGAGAAAAGGCATAAATGAGAGATTCATCGCTGACTAAGGTCCCAATGAACACTACGAGTATTTCGGTGGGCTGATGTAGCCTCTGTTGATCTAAGAGCCTTTGCCGCTGCTGAGGGGATGGTACTGCTACTAGATAGTCAGGCACTTGTAATGGCTTAAATCGAATAACTCCCCAAGAGGTTTCGGTGAACAGGGGTCCAAGAGCAAGTGAAAATCCATTATGTTCGTGAGAATAGGTTCGAAGAAGGGCGGACCAAAGAAAGGCAATCGGTTGGTCCAATAGAGGGTGAGTATTGCGAAACGCGTCTCTGGCTCGATTGAACTGAAAGAGCCGTTCGCTTTGCGTCGTGATGTCAGAGTGGTATAGGTTTCTCCAATTAGGGGGGCTTCCTTCAAGATCCTGAAGAAATTGTTCAATTTCCTCTTGCAAAATCAGTGGTTGAATCGTATGAGAAAGAAATTTATGAATGGATTGTCCATTCAGATCACGCAGTGATTGAATTCCATTGGAAGAAGTTTGGCCGTAGATAGTGTAAGGAAGAAGAAATGAGAGGATAAGATTGAGAAATATAAACATGGCGCAAAACTTTGTCTTGTTCTTCTTTGCGTCAAAAGTGGTGCTTCATCAGAATAGGACGGTAGAAATAGCTGGAATCGTCAAGAAATTGTCGTTACCGATAGGGCTTAGATTGGCCAACGCTCTTCTCGCCAGGCCATATCCCAAAACATCCATTCATATCGGGAACTGATCAAGAACGCCTCCTCCATTCTCGTCCTCCCCGCTTTCCCTTCGGTTCTGGCGCATTTGTTAAGTAGTGTACGCAGCCAATTTGCCACATCGGCGAATTCTGGAGATCCATAAAGTTCTAGCCACTTGCGATAGGGGTGAGACTGTTTGGGAGGTCCCTTCTGTAAGAGGTGGTGTCCTATTTCGCAATAGACCCAGGCGCAAGGCAATACAACTGCGGTAACTTCACCAAGTGTGCCACTTTGGGCCACGCTCCGCATATGACGGCAATAAGCATAGTTAGTTGGAGAGAGTAGTGTGGTCTGCATGTCATATGCGGTCAAGTTCCATTGTTGCCCGTAAGATTTGTGAAGGTCTCGCTCAACAACGATGGTGTCTTCTACCAATTGAGCAAAACGAATCGCTGTCTTGGGATCGTCGGCTTTAGCAGCTCCTACGGCAAAGACCCTCGCCAGTTCTTCTAGATAGCGAGTATCTTGTAAAATATAATAGCGAAATTTTCGTTTCGGGAGAGTGCCGTCGCCTAGCGCGACAACGAATGGATGGGTCCGTTGGGCCTGCCATATCGGGTCAGCACTATGACGCAGGTGTTGAGCAAAGGTCACTAAGAAGGTTCCTGTAGAAATGAAAGAATGAGGGCATTAACAACTTCTGGCTGTTCCCATTGAGGTAGATGCCCAGCCTGGGAGATCACATGCCATTGAGTCTTTGGAATAAGATTCTTAACTTGTTGTCCAATTTCAACCGGAAAGACACGGTCATGGTCGCCCCAGAGCAGTAAGGTGTGATGCGTAATCGCGTCGAGTCGGTGTCCATAACTTTCTTCCCAATTGTCGATGTGGTCCAGCAAGGAGTAGAGGGGAGTCAGCATCCCCCCACGCTGCCGATTTCGAAACGATCGTTCGATGACAGGAGCCGAAATCAGAGTTGGTTCATACACCATTTCTTTGAGTAAACGTTCTGTCGTACTGCGTCCGGCAAGCTGATTGCCGATCTTTGCCAGCCACAGGGGTGGACGATGCTCGAAAAACCGACGAAATTCTGGAGATCCGATGCTCGTTTCAATCTGCGGAGGAAATCCTGAAATTAGTACCAAACGATCAACGCGATCTGGATGATCAAGGGCCATGGCCATGGCAAGGCCTGCCCCCATGGAATTCCCCACGAGTGTCGCTTGTTGAATACGAAGACCATCCATAAATGCTAAGAAAAACTGTAAGAGATACTGCGGGCTATATGTCCCTTCAGGTTTATCTGATAGGCCGGAACCGATGAGATCGGGAATAATCACTCGATGGGAACTCGCAAATGGGATATATTGGTGTTCCCATTGCCACATGGACCCACCAAAACCATGGATTAGGATCATAGGCTTACCCTGACCTGTATCAACATAAGCCATCTGGTGACCATTAACTGTGAGGGTGTTAACAGGAACCCGTTGGATCAGTTCGACCGAAGGAGAGAACGGTATAGGAGAGGAGCATCCCATTGCTGCCACACACCAGATGCTGAGGCTGAAGACATGAGCTGTTAGCCACAAAATAGCCCGACCCTGCATTACTCCAAATGAATCAGAGTTTCGTCCGGATTCACTTCATCCCCTTCTTTCACAAAAATTGTACCAACGGTACCAGCTATGGGTGCTTGTACGCGATTTTCCATTTTCATGGCTTCTACCACAAGTAGAGGATTGCCAGCTTTTACCGTATCGCCCTTGGCAACCAAGATTTTCACGACTCGACCGGGCATGGGCGTAGTGACGTCCCCTGGTTGTGATGGCTTTGGCCGTCCTTCGACCTTTGTGGAGGATGTTGGTGCTGGAGCATCTGGTGCTCCGGCTAAGACCTCTTGAATGGGCTCAAGATAGACTTCTTCCAGTTTGTCATTGACCTTGATGTAATAAGGTTTGGTGCCATCTATGGTCTGTCCGGAGCCCGATACGCGGATGTGATAGGACTCGCCATGAACCGTGACTTTGAATTCTACGGGGGCGAGGTGTAGGTCATGAGCGACGGCAGGGCCACTTTCTGACTGTGTTTGGAGGGGTTCGGGTTTTAGCTCGCCTCGTTCCCGTTCATCAAAAAATTGCAATGCGACAGAAGGCAGCAATGCATAAGAAATAATATCCTCTTCTGCAATATCTTTTCCGACAAGTTCTTGCTGAGCATCGTCCAGTTCGGGGTCGAGATTGTCAGCAGGACGACCCAACACTGGTTTGTCACCTTCCAGGGACTTTTGCCGGATTTTAGAATTGAGGCTTCCAGGAGGTTTTCCGTAGAGACCGTGGAAGTAATTTTTTGTTTCATTTGTGATAACTTTGTATCGTTCCCCGGTTAAAATATTGAGGGTGGCTTGTGTCCCGACAATTTGGCTCGTCGGCGTGACCAGGGGTGGGTAGCCCATATCTTTTCGCACGCGCGGGATTTCTTCTAAGACCTCTTTGATCTTCTCGAGTGAATTTTGTTCCGCTAACTGGGCAGCTAAATTTGATAACATGCCGCCTGGTACTTGTGAGAGCAGAATGTCGGTGTCGACACCCGTAAAATCACTCTCAAATTGTCGATACCGTTTCCTAGCTTTTCGTAGTTTTTCTGTTGCTGGCGCTAGTTGCTGGAGGTTGAGCTTGGTGTCGTAGGGCGTATTCCGTAACGCAGCAATAAATGATTCAGTTGGTGGATGGGAGGTCCCACCTGATAATGGGGATAGTGCGGTATCCAAGATATCCAGGCCCCCCAAGATGGCCATGAGGGCAGACATGGAGGCCATGCCCGATGTGTAATGCGTATGGAGATGAATCGGAGTGCGAACAGTCGACTTTAGGCGATTGACTAATTCATAGGCTTCAAATGGCGGCAAAAGCCCCGCCATATCCTTAATGCATAGGGTGTCCGCACCCAGATCTTCGAGTTGCTTGGCTTGTTCGACGAAATGGTTCAAGCTATGGACCGGGCTCACGGTATAACAAATTGTGGCTTCAATATGTTTGCCACAGGCTTTGACCACCTCCATCGCGGGCTTCATATTTCGGATATCGTTGAGGGCATCGAAAATTCGAAACACATCAATACCGTTTTTAGCTGAGAGTTCTATGAATTTCTCAAGGACATCATCAGCATAATGGCGGTATCCCACCAGGTTTTGCCCACGCAGTAACATTTGCAATCGTGTTTTCGGCATGGCTTGCCGAAAAGCTCTCAGTCGTTCCCATGGATCTTCTTTTAGAAACCGAAGGCAGGAATCAAACGTTGCTCCCCCCCAAACTTCCAAAGACCAAAATCCTATTTCATCTAATTCTGTCCCTACCGCTAACAGGTCTTCGGTTCGCATTCGAGTTGCGAGCAATGATTGATGGCCATCGCGTAAGGCGACATCGGTCAGGTAGACTTGCCGTTTTGGAGAAGCTTCAATGTCCAAAGCTGGAGGGGCATCTGCTTTGACGCGTTTGGGAACTGGGCGGCCTGTCCCACGTCGTTTTTGAGGTTTTCGTGGCATAATCAGCCTTTCGCCTGTTTGCTGAATGTAAAAGTCATCCGCGACCGAAACAAAAAAGAATTACAAGCCTTCATAGGCCGCTATTGCTGCTGAAAGAGCAACAACCAGGTCCTCAGGCTCTTCCATTTCTTCATAGTCATATAACTCGGGGTGGTTTTCAAGGTAACTCGTATCAAACCGCCCTGCACGGAAATCAGACTCTCCCATGATTTTCGCTAAAAAGGGGATCGTGGTTTTGACCCCTCGAAGGACAAATTCTTCGAGCGAGCGATGTGTCCGTCGTACGGTTTCATCCCAAGTCCGTCCATGAACAGTGAGTTTGGCTAATAACGCATCATAGTACGGTGGGACGGTATAGTCCTTATAGACAGCCCCATCAATCCGTACTCCGATACCTCCAGGGGACAAATAGGCTGTCAGTTTTCCTGAAGACGGTCGGAAGCCATTCTGGGGATCTTCAGCGTTGATCCGGCACTGGATTGCGTAGCCTTGGAGGTTGACCTCGTGTTGGCCGAAGACGAGAGGTCGGCCAGCCGCGATCCAAAGCTGGGATTGGACGATATCAACGGCAGTAATTTGTTCTGTAACGGTATGCTCGACTTGGATCCGGGGATTCATCTCGATAAAGTAATATTTGCCATCCGGGTCCAGCAGAAATTCAATGGTTCCGGCATTATAAAACTGTGCTGCACGGGCGATAGCGATTGCGGCTTCGCCCATTTCTGCACGAAGTCGTGGGGTCAAGACTAGTGAGGGAGCAATTTCGATGAGCTTTTGGTGCCGACGTTGAATTGAGCAGTCGCGTTCGCCTAGATGAATCACATATCCGTTTTTGTCCGCTAATAATTGAAATTCAATATGATGGGGACGTTCGACATATTTCTCGATAAAGAGTTCTCCATTGCCAAATGCTGCCTCGGCTTCTCGAGAACCCGCTTCCATCGCGTTCTGGAGTTCTTCATCCGACCGTACCACACGTAACCCACGTCCACCGCCGCCGGCGCTGGCTTTTACCATGACGGGATAGCCGATTCGTTGGCAGAATGTCAGGCCGTCTTCAAATGTCTCTACGCTGCCGTCCGTACCTGGAACCACGGGCACCCCTACTTTAATAGCCAGTTCGCGCGCTTTGACTTTATCGCCTAAGAGATCTAAGGAATAGGGAGAGGGCCCAATAAAGAGGATGCCGGCTTCTTCGCAAAGCTTCGCAAATTCGGCGTTTTCTGCGAGGAATCCATAACCAGGATGAATCGCATCGGCACGAATGCGTTTAGCTAATCCTACAATTTGGCGGGCGTCGAGATACCCTTGGACTGGCCCGGGACCGACAAGATAGGCCTCGTTTGCCTTCTTGACATAAATAGCGGTGGCGTCGCTTTCCGCATAAATGGCGGCCGTGGCGATACCAAATTCACGACAGGCTCTGATGATGCGCATCGCGATTTCTCCGCGATTTGCGACGAGGACTTTTTTAAACATTGGAGCCATTCATGTTGTGAAGATACTCTTTGCTTGCTTCTTTATCTCGAGATCAGGGGCGCGTGTTCTATTCCCCCAGTCACTAATCTGTTAACGATCACTCAAGGGATAGTATTGACCCTGTTTGATCAGACGCTGACCATCTGGCGACAACGCGAATTGCTCAAATTCCAGGACTTCTTGCCGTGGTTCATTGCTGGTTACCATCATGATGGGTCGCTGGATCGGATAACGCTTATCGAGAACGGTTTGGACTTCAGGTTCGATGCGATCGATAAATAAAAGATTGACGGCGACACCGTCTTCTTTTGCTCGAAGAGCGGGGGTTATCGAGACAAAGGTAATGGCTTCTAGATTCCCGGCTACCATTGTGATCGCTTCCTGCTCGGTTTCAGCCCGCAGGGCTGACCGAGGAATTCCCTGTGAAAGATTCAAATTCTTTTCAAAGCCTTGTCTGATATTTTGATTGGCGGATCGATTCACTAACACAATCCTTGTTTGAGGTGCTTCTTCATAGACTTGAGACCAATACCGGAGTTTTCCCGAGAAGATTTCCGCAAGTTGGGGTGTTGTGACTTCCTTGACGGGGTTTGAAAAATTCGTTAGGACGGCAATCCCATCTCGAGCAATCATGGTCGATCGGAGCGAAGCGGCCTCTTGACCCGTAATCGCGATATCGGCTTCTTGCAGCTCAATGGTGCGAATGGGTTTTGCGTTAGGATGCCAAAAAAAGTCCACAGAAATCGATGGGTGACGTTCCTCAAAGGCCGAAGCTAAGATTTCTATCAAGTGCCGCTCGGGCCCATTTCCAGAAATGAGAATCGATGTTGCTGCGTACGAACGATGTTCTCTTGTGGTGTCGTATTCTATGTCACTGGCGACTGCCTGTGAGATAGGCCCCAGCAGGCCAAGAGTGAAGAAGCAAAATGTGACCACTGTTATGCTGTCGAGTTTGGTAGATCGGTTGTCCATCAGAATGACTTTTAATAGTTATACAAATGTCACGATATATGATTGTAACAAACAAGAGTGGGACGCCTCGGGAGTTTAAAAACGGGGCCATCTTTCCCGTTTCAGGAAATGAATGTCAAGAGGAAAATGAGGAGAACACGCAGGAAATGAAAGTAGATTCCCCTAACACGAATCTATTTTACTAAGGAAAGGTGTTATTCTATGCCGCCTGGTTGAGAGTTCGCCTCAGTAGGAGCGGCACGTTGTCCGGTAAGGGGCGGGAGTTTCTTGAATTTATCCATCCGCTGATCCAACATGCTGTATGCTTTATCTTCCGCGAACCCTGGCTTGTGGGTCCCAACGATTTTTGAGGCAAACGACGACATAATTCTTCGACTATTGGCTTTTTGACATTTTGGACAACTAGTATCTTCTGCTTTGGTACTTAATGCCTGCATCGCTTCGAAATGATGATCGCAAGATTCACAGACATATTCATAGAGTGGCATATCACGCTCCTTGATAACAGCATAAATAAACTAGGATCCGATGATGACAAAGTATATCCTAGGAGAGGGAGGTGAGGACAAGAGTTGCTAGGAGTTTTGTGCGCGTCAGTGGAGGTGTTGGGGCTGAGAAGATCTTGACGCAGTATATGTAGTCCTATAGAGTAATTTGTTTACAATCTGGACACTTTGTGAGGAGGAATGTGCAATGGCAGTGCTTATTCGACGGTTTAAATTGCCAACAGGGATGATGAAAGAGGAACGGATTGATGACCCTGATCGCATTGAGCGATATATGCAATTTTTTGATAAAGAAGGTAAGGCGAAACTAGATGCAGGCCAAAAGGTTTTTTTAGATAAAGACGAATGGCAGATGGTTGAGGACTAGCTTCATTGAGAGTTGGGTCCCTTTATAAAGTCTAGGAAGTTTTGAGATGGGGTATTGGATTCATTTAAAACGCTCGCTTGACCAGGCCATGGTGCACAGAGATCGATGTCTCGAGATTCCCTCTGTTCCTCACCGAGCTGATTTCTGGGAAGGCGGGTGGGAAGAGTACCCGGACAAAGACACGGCTTTGGATGCGTTAGAACAGACTGATGCGTCTGCCCAGCTTCGATGCCCCGTCTGTAAGCCTTGAGCGGGGTTTATTCTGCCCTGAAGCAGCTTTTCTCCTCCAGATCGAGCACAGCAGGCATTTCTTGATTACACCTTTGCAATGGCACAGAAGTTTGGAAATAGCCGGTGGGTGAAAGATGGGTACTTCGATAATCGTATTCCTGGTTTTGTTGTCGGACAAATAACATTTGCGGGGTTAGGTACGGTAGAAGTTTGTCTTGTAGGAAATTTAAGCGGAGAGATTGAGGGAAAAGTCATCAAATTTTCGAATCCTAAATTTCTTGATGACCCACGGGCCGCTGAATTGTTAGAGGATTTTGTCAGTCCGCAATTAGGAACAGTCAGTCTATTATCGTTCGATCCTCATCCTCTTCTTTCTCCACACCCCTATTTTGAATGGTTCTCAGTGGCTCAACAGCATTATCGCATTGAGCTAGAACCTGAGAATGCATGGATCATGGATGAATCCGAGATGGCATCCGTTCAAGATCTATCCGCAGAAATTCATCATCGTCTATCTTCCCGTCTCAGCCAATCTTGTCCATAGCGAGAATGACAACCGTAAGGCGGAGCCGTTTTCTGTTCGATTTCGTTGACGCATTTTTTTGAGCTTCCTAGAATATCTCTATGAATGATCGATTTCTCAAAGCCTGCCTTTGCCAGTCGGTTGACAGGACGCCGGTCTGGTTTATGAGACAGGCAGGACGGTACATGGCCGAATACCAAGCGATTCGGCGTAAACATTCTATTTTGGAAGTCTGTAAAACACCTGCTCTTGCAGCTGAAGTGACGTTACAACCGATTCAGCGCTTTCAGTTAGATGCCGCAATTATTTTTGCTGATATTCTCCTGCCACTAGAAGCGATGGGTTTGCACTTAGACTTTGTGGAAGGGAAAGGGCCGGTGATCGACAATCCCATTCGCGATGAAATCGGTATTGTTCAGCTTCGGGCTGTGGATGGTGGGGCTTTTGGATATGCTGGGGATGCTATCCGTCAAGCCTTGGAGGCGTTAGATGACCGAGTGCCGTTGATCGGTTTTGCTGGGTCTCCGTTTACCCTTGCAAGCTATGCGATCGAAGGTGGTAGCTCGAGGGATTATGCACGGACCAAACATCTCATGTTTTCCCAGCCTACGGTGTGGCATCAACTCCTCTCGAAACTCTCGACGGTGGTCATCGAATATTTGCGGGTTCAAAGTCGCGCCGGAGCCCAAGCGATTCAACTCTTTGACAGTTGGGTAGGATGTTTAAGTCCAGGAGATTATGAGGAATATGTGTTACCTCACGTCCAGTCAATTTTGGCGGCGCTACGGGTTGAGGGGATTCCGTTAATTTATTTTGGGACTGGAACTGCAGGCCTTCTTCCGCTCATGCGTAAAGCTGGGAGTGATGTTGTGGGAGTTGATTGGCGCATCCGATTAGATGACGCCTGGGCACTCGTAGGCTATGACATGGGCGTTCAGGGGAATTTGGATCCGATGGTATTGTTTGCTTCCGAAAAAGAAATCGAACGCCGAGTTCGAGATATTATGCAACAGGCCGGAGGACGCCCAGGTCATGTTTTTAATCTCGGACATGGTATTCTTCCGTCTACACCTTTGCAAAGTGTCGATATCGCCATTGAATGTGTGCATCGGTTTTCCCATAACCCGCAAATAGCTTCCTAACACATCCTGAATCGCCTCATGTTTGTTGTCGTGAAAAGGAGGCGAGGGGTTGCGATAAATTTCTTCTAGTTTTCGCTGGTTTCTTCTAGCCGGATTCATTCATGCCGCCATCGCCTCCCCATATTGTCATTGTTGGTGGAGGAATTTCTGGCCTCTCCACGGCCTTTTTTGTCACAGAAGCGGCAAAGCAGCATCAATTGGATGTTACCTGTACCGTCCTGGAAAGTGGCATTCGTTGGGGAGGAAAGATTCTCACCAACACAAGGTCAGACCTTATTATTGAAGGTGGCCCAGATTCTTTTTTAACATCAAAGCCGTGGGCACTTGAGTTATGTCGACGATTGGGTCTTGAACACCAATTGATTTCGACGAATGCTGAGCACAATCAGACTTTTTCCTTGCGTCGTGGAGTCTTGCGGGAGCTCCCCCAGGGTTTACTGGCCTTTCGACCTCAACGTATCGATAAGCTCCTCTCCAGTGGGCTGTTAAGCTGGTGGGGCCTGTTACGAATGGGGGCAGAACGATTTTGGCCGAAAGGCACCTCTGGACACAAAGATGAATCCTTAGGAAGTTTTTTTCGTCGACGATTTGGAGACGAAGCGTTTGATTATCTCATAGAGCCACTGGTAGCTGGCATCTATGCCGGTGATGCCGACGAATTAAGTCTCGCAGCCACATTCCCACGATTTCGAGAATTGGAACAGCAGTATGGAAGTATTATTAAAGGTATGCGGGCAGTGCAAACTCAAAGGAAGGGGAAGACGCCAGGCAAGTCATCGAGCCGATCACCGTCACTTTTTATGACACTTCGAAACGGTTTGGGTGAGTTAATTCAGGCATTAGTACAACGGTTGACTGATGAGGGAGTTCAGTTAGTCAAAAACGCGGAATGTGGGCATATTCTCAATCCCACCGCACAGGGCGACAAGTTTAGGGTCACAGTAAAAGATCGGACGATGGTAGAGGCCGATGCTGTCGTCTGTACGACACCAACTTATCAGACGGCTCGCCTGTTGCGTGATGGACAACCCGAGATTGCTCAATTGCTCGATGAAGTTCCGTATACCTCCACGGCGACTGTTTCGATGACTTATCCGAGCGAAGCGGTGGCAGCTTGTGTCCGAGGTTATGGTTTTGTGGTTCCTCGGAAAGAACAGCGACCTCTTTTGGCTGGAACCTGGACATCCTTGAAATGGCCGTATCGCAGTCAAGAAGGTGTAACGCTTGCGCGTTGCTATGTGGGTGGTCGAGGACGTGAAGAGATTTTAGAAGGCAATGACGAGCAGATAGTCAGTGTGGTGCGGCAAGAACTCCAGGTAATTGTTGGACTGACCAGTTCCCCAACCTATGTGGAGGTGCATCGATGGAATCGTGGAATGCCGCAATATGTCCTGGGACATTGCGACAGACTCGATAGAATCAATGCATTGTTGGCATCTTGCCCCAACTTGTATGTTTCTGGAGCAGGACTCTATGGAATTGGGATTCCTGATTGTATCCGCGAAGGGCAACGAACCGCTGATCTTCTAGTGCAATCTTTTGCTGGTGAATAACGAAGCGCCCCATCTTAACCATCGCGCTAGCGATCCCGATTAAACGAACAATCATTGAACAGATACGTATTGATGGAGACGGACAACCACAAAATCGTTCATGTTCATGTCATTGTCAAGGGGCGGGTCCAAGGAGTGGGTTTCCGAGCCTTTACACAAGATCACGCACTCCGAAAAGGACTCCATGGATGGGTTCGAAACCTGAGCGATGGGACAGTGGAAGTGCAGGCGGAAGGTCAAAAGTCTAACCTAGAAGCCTTCATACAGGTTCTACAACAAGGTCCACCATTCTCACGAGTGATGGATATATTAGTTGACTGGAACACTTTAAACAGGCAAACTGAGGGGTTTACCATCCGGCATGACTGACAGTAGGGGTCTCGGTGTTCGACTAAATGTGACATTAGACTCTGAGTGCAGAACAGTCTCTAGTATAGATTGATGAATGGATTATAAAGCGTTTATCAGAGAAGTTCCGGATTTTCCTAAACCTGGAATTCTTTTTTACGATGTCACTACCCTCTTAAAAGAACCAGCGTGTCTTCGAGCCGTGATTGATGAACTCAATCAAAAATACCAAGGCAAAAAAATTTCTAAAGTTGTTGGGATTGAATCTCGCGGATTTATCATTGGCGTTCCTTTAGCGTACCATCTCAATGCTGGGTTTGTGCCGGTTCGAAAACCTGGCAAGTTGCCTGCTGATGTTTTTGAGGTCAAGTATCATTTGGAATATGGGTCGAATTCGCTCGCGATTCATCGTGATGCTATCAGCGAAGGTGAGTCGGTGCTCATTGCAGACGATCTGTTGGCGACCGGGGGAACAGCTTCAGCCACGGCGCATCTGATCCGACAATTAGGTGGAGAAATCGCTGGCGTCTGTTTCTTGGTTGAGTTATTAGGGCTGGCAGGGCGACAAAAATTGAATGGTTGCGACGTGCATTCCTTGATTGCCTATCCATAAGTCTTAAGATGACGTATGCTACCCTAGCCCAATTGTTGTCGCGCTGTTGTCAATTGCTTTGATCCTCTAGGAGGGTCATCAGTTCGTTAACCTCCGCATGAGGAAAGGAATCTGCGTATGACCGCACGATCGGGGAAAAAGGAAACCAAAACCACCACGACACGTGTAAAAAAGAAGACTGCCGTTTCAAAGTCTGCAAAAACAAAGACCAAGAAAAAAGTCGAAACCACGGAAGATCGCCACGCCTCCCTGAAGCAAATCTTGATCGCTAAGCGGGAAGCGATTATACAAGAAATCAAGCAGCAATTAGGGCAGTCGGTAACAGATGAGCAGCAACGCCGCTTGGAAGCTGCCATGGACAGTGGGGATCAGGCTCTGGTGGATCTTGAACGTGAAATGGGTATTTCGCTTCAAGAAATGCGAAATCGCGAACGGCAACTCATTGACGATGCGTTGGATAGCCTTGATGAAGGGACCTATGGCATGTGTGCTGAATGTGGAGATGAAATAAGCGAAAAGCGGCTACAGGCACTACCTTTTGCTCGTCTATGCGTCGAATGTCAATCCAAGCGTGAATTGATGGAAAAAATCGAGCGCGCAGAGCAGCGCTCCTAAGGGCGGTACGTAATCTGCCATACAGTGGCTGTTCTGTGGCTCGAACCGGGCTATTCATTCCTCACATGTCTAGTCTATCTGTCTTCATGCAGTGTTCTCACGAATCCGAGCGATAGGACAGAAATCTCAGAACCCTCTTCCTAAGAGGTCCTGCTTCCACACGAGCGGAAGACATTCTGCACAGAGAGAAAAGACCACAGTGGGTTGTCCAGTTGTGATATTGGCGAGTGGTGGATTAGATTCAACCGTCACGGCCGCTATCGCACAAGCTGAAGGATATCATCTACATTTCTTAACAATAGATTATGGGCAACGGCATAGGTTTGAAATAGAATGCGCGAAGAATATAGGGGGGTGGCTTGGGATTCAAGACCATAAAATCCTCACGCTGGATTTACGAACATTTGGCGGATCGGCGTTAACAGATCAGATACCTGTACCTTCTAATCGAGATGCTGGTGAGCGGGAGTCGGGGATTCCATCGACCTATGTCCCGGCGCGCAATACAATATTTTTAAGCTTGGCATTAGCCTATGCCGAGGTCTTACAGGCCACTAAAATATTTTTTGGGGCAAATATACGAGACTATTCGGGCTATCCAGATTGTCGCCCAGAATTTATCGACGCCTTTACAGAAATGGCAAGGCAAGGAACCCGCGTTGGGCAAGAGGGCGCGTCGATTGAAATCGTCGCCCCGTTGCTTTTGATGACGAAACAAGAGATTATTCAAAAGGGACAAGAACTTGACGTACCGTTTCAGATGACCAGTAGTTGTTATCAGCCTGATACAGACAATCGCCCTTGTGGCTGTTGTGATTCGTGCTTGATTCGCCAAGAAGGATTTCGGGAAGCCCAAATAGTGGATCCTGTATTGGAGAAGGCCTAACGCAAGGGGAAATGGCTCATGAAGATATGGTCGAGACGAGTAAAGATTTCCATGGTTGTCCTATGTGGTTGTATCTGTTTAGCCTGTTCGGAAAATGGCTCCAATGCTCAGCATCATTCTGTGGCGTCGTCTGATGTTCCAATTTCGGACGAAAAACCATTGCCAACCGACTTGAAGGAAGGTGAAGCAAAATTCGATACATTATGTGCACGATGTCATGGGTCTCGAGGACGAGGCACTGATAACGGACCTCCCTTAGTTCATAAGATTTATGAACCCAGCCATCATGCGGATATGGCCTTTCAACGAGCCGCAGCCCAAGGTGTGCGAGCCCATCATTGGAAATTCGGCAACATGCCAAAAATTGAAGGCGCGACCCCGGAAGATGTGACGCAGATTATTGGATATGTCCGCTGGCTCCAACGTCAAGCGGGAATCATGTAACAAGTCTTACGGCATATTCTGCTCAAGCTCATTCACCAAAGCGTGAATGCGGGTAAACCCTCCTTCCCAGAATTTCCGTGAGTTCACATCGACCTTGAGAGGAGCCAGCAATGTCTGTGGGCTGGCTGATCCTCCTCCCCCCAGTAGTTCAAGATATCGTGGGATAAATGGGCTTCCTTCTTTTTTGTATTGTTGAAATAACGACAAGACGAGTAAATTTCCAAAGCTGTAGGCATAGCAATAAAACGGACGGGCAAAAATATGCGGGATGACTAACCATTCCCAACGAAATTCTTCGCCAACCTTCACCGCTTGTCCAAATTGCTCACGGAGTAGCTTGAGATACGTTGCAGCCAGCTCATCAATCGTGGCTCCGATTTGGATGAGATGATGGGCCTCACGTTCGAATTGTACAAAATAGGCCTGACGCAGAATGGTGGCATAGGCATCGTCCAGTTGGCCCAGCAACAGACTCACTTTTGTCTGCTGATTCTTTTCTTGGGACAATAAGGACTCTGACAGCAATTGTTCGCCAAAAATCGAGGCTGTTTCGGCTAAGGGTAGGGCGGAGTGGAATGTTAGAACGGGATGAGCCTCCGCCAGCATCGCATGCATGGCATGTCCCAACTCATGCGCCAGAGTTGAGACATCGCGGGCTTCTCCTGTGAAATTCACTAACACATAGGGCGTCTGTTTGGGCTTCACGCTATAGCAAAATGCCCCTCCCATTTTTCCTGGACGGATGGCTGCATCAAGATGGTTTTCTTCAATCACACGAGACGCCAGTTCGGCCAGAGTTGGACAAAAATTCTGGTATGCGTCCATGACCATCTTCTGTGCACGAGTAAATGTATAGCGACGTGATTTGGCGCTGTAAGGAGCATATAGGTCGTAGCGATGAAACGTGTTGAGTTTCAGGAGGCGCTTCTTGAGACGAAAATATTGTTGAAAGATACTGACATTCTTCCGGCAAGTCGTGAGTAATGCATCCACCGCTTGGTCGGGGAGATCATTAGCCATATTGCGTACGGCAATAGGTGATGCATAGTGACGTAATTGCTGGCCTTCATTTCCCCAGTCTTGGACCAAGTGTTTATACAGATCTCCCAAGATATCTCGCTGTGCTCCATAGACCTTGAATAAGGATTGATAGGCGTCGCGCCGAACCGCGGGCAAAGGATGCCGAACATAGCTCATGAGTTGTTCACGATTGAGTTGTTTAGTCCGACCTTGATATTTTAGTGGGAAACTCATGCTATTCGTCGTGACGCCATACAAGGCCTCTAAAGCTTGTCGGCCTGTTGTATTCTTCATGGTCACGATGCGTTCTTCGGGTTCAGTCAGCGTATAAGGTTTGAATCGGCTGAGGGTCTCCAGGTAGTACCGATAGCGTGGAGCTTTTGCAGAAAGACGCTTGAGATGTGTGGCTGGGAGGCCTTGCCACCATAAATCAAAAAATAACAGTCGTGGAGAAAACTGAGCCAGGCGGCTTTGGACCTGATGTTCAAAGGCTCGTGCGGTCTGATTCTTCGTATTTTCGGCAAACCATAAAAAAGCATAGGCTCCAAGAATATTCATGCGTTCGGTTATATCTTCGATCTGCCTCAACATGCGCTGAAATGTGTGAGGTGACAGACCAGAAGTCAAACGATTGCGTTGTCTTTCCAAAGACAAAATCTTAGACTCCAACTCTTTCTCCATCCGCTGGGAATCCTTTTGTGGATGACGCAACAAGTGTTTTAAATTCCATGATGGTAACGTGGATGGCATGAGCACTCCTTTGGCTAGTCAGACTATGTGAAATTGAGGTTGCAGAAAAAACTGGTCGATGAGTTCAGATAGGAGAACACGATGGTGAGGATTTACACAACAAACCATGAAGTTGACGACGGAGGTAAATATGTTTCTACTGAACAGATTTGAGGAGGTAAGACTCTAGACGATGTTACCGCAATATGATCACCAAAGTAAGAGGTCGCTGAATAAGAAGAAAAACTTAGCAGGAGTCAAGCCGCGCTGGCTAAGCAGTTTGCTGGGTGTGGTAAACAACGGTAATGGTTAAAAGCAGCATGTTGATTTGATGACTTCTGGGGAACAGGTCAATGGTCACCTCAATGATTATCGATACCGGCCATAGACCGTGTAATTTTCGTCGACGGGATAGAGCGGATAGGGTGCGTACCGTAGCAGAGGTTCATCGGCTGAGGTCTTTTGAGGGGGGAGCAAAAACTGTGGTCTGTGTGGTGTAGGGCCAATGGGGTGAGGGCTCATTTGTGCGCCGCATCCCATCATGGTTAGGAAAAGAATAGTGAGTACAAGGTAGTTCCTCATCTGCTTCCTAATTATTTCTTTAATGACCATTGCGTTCGAAGTTCTATGGTGGAATATGCTGTTTATTTTTCACGACCTCGTTTTCAGTTTCGCCCATTTCCCCCAAATCTTGCCGAAATGATCTATCCTTTTTTTAGTCGAGGCCATTTCTAATTCATCCTTGTCTGGACTTTCTAGCATCTTGGGTTTCAGTGCCGAAATATACTGTTCATTGGCCCATGTTTGAGCGACATTTTTCTGTTACCCATCAAGAGAAAAATGCCAGAGCATTTTTGGGCCTATGCTTAATATTGCGGACTGAAAAGGCTTTGGGTACAGAGATGAAGCTCACCGTACAGAAACTGTTTCAGAGGCTCTTAGAGGTAAGAAACCTCTAAAAGGTGAACTAGGATTTCTTATGCAGAGAGAAATCGATCGGAGATGTTGAAGCGGCGAAGAAGCCCACTATGATCGCCTGAGTTTCCAAACATTTCTAGGGTTTGACTGTTTCGGGGCATGATTCCTGATGAGAGCAGCAGCTGCCGGTTGCGGCATCTGTTGGAAGCGCATGGGCTGTCGCAACAGATTCTGGCCGTCGTGAATACGCACTTAGACTCCCATGGGTTGGTGCTCAAAGCGGGAACGATTGTGGACGCCACCTTGTTGGCCGACCCTGTGAACAAGAACAACACGTGAAAGGAACGGGGCCCCGAGATGAGTTCGACCCGCAAGAACAACACGTGGTACTTCTGGGCCAAAGGGCATATCGGGGTACAAGCACAAGGACAGCCCATTATTCATTCGACGACTCAAAAAATATTTTCCGGTGCGTAGCGGGCTCTTCTCTAGGGTATCGGCCTGGGTCAAAGCGGTTGATGATATTACGCTCCAGGTCAATCATGGCGAGACCTTAGGGCTTGTGGGAGAGTCCGGTTGTGGAAAAACGACGGTTGGCCGCTCGATCCTGCGGCTCATGGAACCAACGGCAGGCGAAATCAAATTTGAAGGTGAAAATCTCTTGGCCCTCACACCTCGCGAATTGCGGCAAGCTCGCCGACGTATGCAGATCATCTTTCAAGATCCGTATAGTTCGCTCAATCCGCGTATGACGATTGGCTCGATTGTGTCGGAACCCCTTAAAATTCACAAGATTGCCAAAGGGCAAGAGTTGCAAGAACGTGTGAATCAGCTATTTGCCAAAGTGGGACTCCGCCCCGAACATCAGTCACGGTATCCCCATGAATTCTCGGGAGGACAACGGCAGCGTGTCGGCATTGCACGGGCGTTGGCGCTGAAGCCAAAATTTATTGTGTGCGACGAAGCCGTGTCGGCATTGGATGTCTCGATTCAAGCCCAAATTCTAAATTTGCTACAAGATCTACAGAAAGAGTTTCAGCTTTCCTATTTATTACACATGATTTAAATGTCGTGCAGTATCTGGCTGATCGTATTGCGGTGATGTATCTAGGGAAATTAGCAGAAGTTGCGTCGGCCGGTACTCTCTTTGCACAAC
The DNA here is from genome assembly GCA_965223765.1 of Nitrospirales bacterium. Lineage (GTDB taxonomy): Bacteria > Nitrospirota > Nitrospiria > Nitrospirales > UBA8639 > Nitrospira_E. The sequence continues at coordinate 3,367,714 of OZ245016.1, read as the reverse complement.
CCAAGCATCCCTACACACAAGCGCTATTATCGGCCAACCCGGTTCCTGACCCCACGGCCAGATCTGAGCGTGTCGTTCTGTCAGGGGACGTCCCATCACCCTTGAATCCACCTCAAGGATGCCGATTCCATCCACGCTGCCCGCAAGTCATGGATGTTTGCAAAACCGTTGAGCCGCCCCTGATCCAGATTGGTTCTGAGGATAAAGGTCACCAAGTATGGTGTCATTTGCATGCATGAAGGGTATATTCAGAGAGAATGGCATGGAATTTGAGAATCTTCCTCTGCATGATGCCACACTTTCTTCTATAACTTATGACTGGCAATCGTCTACCGCCTGCGTAATTGGGAGTTATTGCAATGAAGCATCAGGGTGCATTGAAAAGTTTGTGTTGAAATTCTCTGATGCCAACTTTGTTGGCATTCCACATAGAGAAGATTGGGGTTCATCGTCTCAAATTAATTCGACGGTTTCTGATGGGGACGAAGTTTTCAATCTTGAAATGCAATCGGGTGATATTATTTCTTTTAAAGCCAAGGGATTTAGCTTTGAGTGAGGCCTATCCCCTTTTTTTCTCACTCTAATTTTCCTGTAAAACCTGCTTGCACTGACTGGTTGCAGGGATGTTGAATGCCTCCGTATAATGACCGTTTTTCAGGCATTATCCTTTATTTTTCAAGATTGGATTCCTTATGAGTACCGAAATCGCTGAAAAAGACTCCAAAAACTACCCCATACTACGGAATTTGCAATATTCTCCGCTGAAGCAGGGGGAGGAGCAATACATCGTGTTGTGGGACCCTACTGGGTTGTCGTCGGAAAAGTTGGTGTTGCCGCTCAATTATTTTTATTTGTTTCAGTTTTTTGATGGAGAGCATTCGCTTGAACAGGTGGGGGGCGAATATCTGAAGAAATATGGCGAATTTATGATGCCGGATCGACTCTCAAAATTGGTGGCCGATTTGGATGAGAAATTGTTTTTGGAAGGCGATCGGCTGAAAGACGTTCAGAAGCAAGCCCTTGAAGCTTATCGCAAGCTTGATGTCAGGCCGATGGCCTTTGCTGGGAAACAATATGAAGCTGATCCAAGTAAGTTGCGGGCACAGATTAATGAATTTTATGCCTCGAAGGAAGGTCCGGAAAAAGGAAAGGCCGAATGCGCGGGGCAGGTGATCAAAGGCTTAGTGGCTCCAAATTTTGACATGAAAGAAGCCGGGCCCATTTATGCGTGGGGCTATCAAGAATTACAAGAAGGCCATGTTCCCGATGTCTTTGTGTTAGTCGGCACGTGTCATGCTGGATTAGAAGGTGGCATTGCCGTGACAGATAAAGATTTTGAAACGCCGTTGGGGAAGGTGCCGGTTAATCGAGCCTTAGTAGATGCCATTCGCCAAGAGGCCGGTGACACGTTTTTTGCTGAAGATATTTCCCACCTTCGTGAGCATAGCCTGGAATTACAGTTGCCGTTTCTTCAAGATGCGTTGGGGGAAGGACATGCGATCTCGATCGTCCCTATCCTCGTCGACTTCCCTCCAGAGACTCTGACGGGCGGGGAGTATCAACAGCTTTTTCATCGTATTGATCAGTTTCTGACGATCACGAAACGTGTGGTTGGCGCCAGCGGACAACAGGTTTGTGTCATTGGTAGTGCGAACCTGGCGCATATTGGGATTCGGTATGGTGATAAGACGCCACCCACTGATTTTTCCTTCCATCGCTGTATGCAAACAGACTTAGAGATGCTGAAAAAAGTCGAAGAGGCAGACCCGGAAGGCTTTGCAGAATTTATCCTCAAAGAAGGGAATCAGCGTCGAATTCTTGGGTTTTCCGTCATTTTTATGTTGATGAAACTTTTACAACGAGATGGCGAGACGCTCAAAGGGCAAGTCTTACGTTATGATCGTGGGATCACCGATCAGTTTAATTCCACGGTGACATATGCCTCGATAGCTTTTGTCTAGACAGAAGCTGAAAAAGCCATACGACCATCATTGATTGTCTTCACTAATTGGGTCGATAGGCCTCTCTTCGTATCCGTCTCTATTCTTCAGCACGGATTGTCATTCTTATTGGATCTAAGGGATTGTCCTGCTCATCGCGTGGGCCGGCGACGATTTGGTCTACGACATCCATGCCTTTGACGACTTTCCCAAAGACGGAATATCGGCGGTCGAGGCTTCCTTGGTCTTCGACGCAGATAAAGAATTGTGAACCGCTATCGGAGACATCACGGGTAGAATCTTCAGTGCGTGGTACTTTGGCCATGGAGACTGAACCTCGACGGTGAGGTCGATCGCTTGGTTCAGGGGGAAGACTGAATCCGGGCCCCCCGGTTCCATGGAGACTGCGGTCAGGCTGCTTACTCTGTGGATCGCCTCCTTGAATCAGAAATCCCGGTACGATGCGGTGAAACGTGGTGCCATCAAAAAAATTCAATTTGGCGAGATTTAAGAAATTTTCCACGTGGCGGGGAGCATCATCAGGGAAAAACCGAATCTCGATATCTCCGAGTGAGGTAGAGATCACAGCTTTTGGATTTTTCTTTTGAAACTGATAGGAAGGTGACGTTGACACAACCGCGTCACTTTACCAAGCGCTTGGAAAGGTCATCAACCCTAATGAGAGGCAAAAGATCGGGGAAAAGGTGTGATAGGGGAAAAAGAACGTGTTGATATGCGGTATTTCAAGACTCAGGAGACTAGGTCATCAACGTTTCGAGTACAGAACAACTTTCTGCTAATGGATCGATAGCGTTGAATTTTTCCTTAATCGTGCGATAGGCACTGTTAGCTTTGCAGGAAGTGAGTATGTGGTCTAAAGACTGAATGATTCTTGCCGACCGAAAAGATCGTCCAGCAAGGGTGAGACCGACGCCCAGTTTTTCTACACGCCGGCCGTTATCGAACTGATCAAAAGCATAAGGCCGAATGAGTTGGGGAATGCCAGCTTGTAGAGCCTGAGAGCAGGTGCCAATTCCCCCGTGGTGAATGAGCGCGGCACAATGTGGCAAAAGCAGGCTTAGTGGAACATATGAGAAATGGATCATATGGCGTGGCAGAGGCTGGGGTAATTGGTCAGGATAGCGAGTCAAGAAGATTCCAGGCCGATTCATCTCTTGGCAAGTGGTGGTCGCCTCGGCAAAAAAAGTCTTTCCGTGTTTATTGGCTGACCCGGGGGTAAAGACTAGTGGCTGTGGATGAGCCTCCAAAAATGTTTGAACGGCTGTTGGCAATGCAGAGTCATGAACGTCATCATAGAGAGGAAAGCCCGTAAGGACGGTTTGAGATGGCCAATCAGGTTGGGGCGTCGCGAACCAATCGGGGAAAAGCCCCAATACCACGTCTGGTGAATGCATCCATGTGTGAAAAATTCTGGAAACTGGGGGTAACCCAAGGTGGTGCCGAAACCGATTGAGTTGCGGCTTGACGACGGGATCGATGATGGCATAGTCCAAACCTGCCCATATTCCCTGTTTGACCCAGACCGGCAGCCAGTCAGGCATGGGGAGATTGGGCATCTTCGGTGGTTGATACGCAGAGTGAAACACACCGGGAGAAAAATGAACGGTGGCATGAGGAATTTTGTGGGTTTCTTGGACCAATCGAGCGGCAAAACCGAGAGTCGAACTCACGATGACGGTGGCTTCGGGTTTTAGATGATTGCACAGCGTAGAGTAGGTAGTTTGCATATGAACTGAATACAGACGTTTCATTATCAATCGCCATCCTTTGTGCGGGTGCCAAAGGTCGGGATGGTTGGCGATCGCATCGTAGTCGGCGACAGTCCCGAGTGGTACGAAATTCAGCTTCGCGTGTTGGACGAGTTCTGCAAAATGCGCATTGGTGAAAAATGTGACGTCGTTCCCGCGAAAGCATAGCTCTCGCCCTAATCCGACAAGAGGTAGGACATCTCCATAACTTCCCACGGCTACTATCAGAACGTTCATAAGAGATCTGGGTGTTTGTTTTCTATCCTAGGTGATATCAGCGAATGACAGATTATTCGTTTGCCATCGCTTGAGCCGGCAAAAGCCCCACGGCATATACAGGCCGAAGGTTATGATGGTCAAAGCCATGATCAGAAGCCAGTTCCAGAAGAAACCAAACCCGGTCCCCTGAAAAACTAGTTGGCGGTTGTCGATAAAGGTATGTCCTGAAATCCATCTTTGTTGAGCGGAGTAGGCCCAGGGGAAAAACAAGCCGAAGGTCAGGACTGTGAGGACCCATGTCCATATAAACAACCATAAGCAACTCAACCCGGTTCCACGAAATTCAAATTTTCCCTGTCTCATATTCTCCCTCGTCCTGGTGGTACTCGACCGACTGGTCTGAAGGCCATGGATTCTTCAGCATGCCCGATGCGGAACGGTTTTTGATTAACGGTCTTGGTTGACCTTGTCCGGTGACTCATACTAGCGTATCAACGCTTCAGGGTTGGAGTGGTTTTCCCATACTGCTTACATATCATACGCAGGAGGAACTTATGAAAAAAGTGGCGGTTATTCTCTCGGGTTGTGGATTTTTAGATGGGGCAGAAATTACTGAGGCCATCAGTACACTCGTCGCTATCGGCCAACAGGGGGCCGAGTACAAAGTGTTTGCACCGAACAAAGATGTCCCTGAGACCAATCATCTCACTCAGAAGCCTACCGGGCAACAGAGAAACGTCTTGCAGGAAGCGGCCCGCATTGCTCGGGGCGACATCCAACCGTTAGAAGAGCTCAAAGCTCAGGACTTTGATGCTTTGGCTTTCCCAGGTGGATATGGCGCTGCACTTCATCTGTGTAATTTTGCTGAAAAGGGAAGTGGCGGTGAAATTGACCCACAGATTATCAGAATCGTGAAAGAGTTTAACGAGAGTCGAAAGCCGATTGCGGCAATTTGTATTGCTCCGGCGATTATGGCCTTAGCACTGGGTGAGAAGGGCGTGAATGTGACGATAGGCGACGATGCTGGGACCGCGTCTGAAATTGAAAAAACAGGAGCGAAACATCAAAATTGTGTGGTCGAGAAGTTTGTGGTGGATCACGGTAATCGGGTGATCACCACTCCGGCCTACATGTATGGCTCAGCTCAGCCGCATCAGGTTTTTGCGGGCGTCAGTCGGGCGATTGAGGAGCTGGTCAAAATGGCTTAATCCTGTTGGTCGGGTCCAGATAAAGTAGAGCACGCTGATGCCGATCACGGCCACGCCGGCTTTAATGAGAGCAGCAAGGTTCAGTAACCACAAGGAGCATGAGAACAGGCCTACGATAAGAACCGTCGACGTAATTTTGGCACTGTGACTGATGCTGCCATATTCTTGCCAATTCTGAATCATGGGACCAAGGTGGGGTTGGTTGATGAGCCACCTGTGAAGCCGCGGTGAACTCTTGGAAAAACAATAGGCCGTGAGGAGCACGAACGGAGTGGTGGGTAACAAAGGAACGAAAATGCCAACAATTCCTAAGATCAGACTGACCCAACCCGCTGTCATCGTAAAATACCTGAGAGGAATGGATTGAATCATGGCTGAGCAGTAAACGATTCTTATAGCCGTTACTAAGATCCTCTAACATATCGGCCAGATTGCCTAGAAAATTGATTGCCAATCAGGTTGTTTGGATCATTAATAGTGTCAGACTCGAAATAATCGAACTGATTCTAGCTGCGGACTGCGAGATTGTGATAGGGCGCGTTACACGGTCACAACAATTTTGCCCTTTTGTTGATTAGAGGCCATATAGCGATGTGCTTCGACGATGTCTGAAAGAGGGAAAGTTCGATCGATGATCGGTTTGAGTGCTCCGGATTCCAGTCCTGAATAAATATACTCTTTTCCGTGTTTCAACATTTCTTTGTTTTTGACAATTTCAAATAATGTATATCCTCGGATGGTTAACCCTTTAGCTAATGCAGGGAACAAAGGGTAAGGCGTGGGATGTGGAGCTAAGGCTCCATATTCAAAGATGATTCCGCCTTGTGCTGTGACCGCGGCGAGTTGTTGCAATAAGGGGCCTGCTACGGGATCGAAGACCATTCGTGCGCCTTGTTTGGAAGTTAGCGACATTACCCGTTCAACGAGATCTTCTTCGTCGGTGACAATCACATGGTCGGCGCCAGCTTCAAGGAGAAAGGCCTGCTTATCTTTACCACGAGTGGTGGCAATGGCCATGCCTCCGGCTACTTTGATGATCTGTATGGCCGCCAATCCCACGCTACTGCTGGCTGCGGTCACTAAGACGGCATCACTCTTTTTTAGTTTTCCGTATTCGATGAGAGCTCCGAAGGCGGTCATGTACTGCATCCAAATGGCGGCGCCTTCCACAGCCGACAAGGTGTCCGGATATTTAGCGGCAGCATAGGCTGGAACAATGGCACTTTCTCCATAGACGCCATACTGACCGATGGAAAAACACGGGATCGTACTGACCCTGTCCCCCAGGTGGAGTTCGGTCACCTCGGGTCCGATTGCGTCTATGATCCCAGCAGCTTCGTACCCTAGCCGAGATGGCAATTGAGGTGTCTCCAAATATTGACCTTTTCGAAACATGATTTCGGCGCGATTGAGCCCAATGGCTTCTACCTTGAGACGGACTTCCCCCAACCCAGGATTGGTTAGGGGCAAGTCCTCTATCTGCAAAACTTCAGGTCCGCCTGTTTGATGAAAACGTACAATTTTTGGCACATCTTCCTCCGTTCAGCTACTCTCAGACGAGATCTTGTGATGGTCAGTCACGAATTTGACGATACGATCTGTCTCGTCACCGGCATCCCAGACAACTTGTAAAAATTCAACTGGACTTTTGCTCACCGTTCTCAGGAATCGCCGGTCACCACCACAACAATACATCAAGTCAGAAGGCAATTCTCCCTGAAGTTTGGCTCGGGCTTTTTCGATAATGCGTGGGAACCATGGCAGGCCCGCCAGCTCTGCATAAGGACCTGGAAAGGATGCAGGATGGCGCGGATGCCATACCCACTGGCTGTGCTGTTCCTGGATGAAATAATCTCGTCGAATCTTGGTGATCGCCAAGATGGTTTCCGGATCAGGCACTCCGTCGTCGCACCAATCTTCTACAAAATCAAAAATTTCTTGAGGCGTTGCCCCAATCGAATGTAGAAAGTTTTCTTCTTCCATTGAAAACATAGTCCCGACATTCTGAATGCCGTTTTTGTACATCGCGATCTTATTGTCAAAGAGAGTCCTGAAGCTCTCGCTCCAACCTTCTGATTCATTATTCACGATCTGGCTTTCGGTAAAAGATTCACGTAGATCTTCCAATTGTACGGTGGTTGTCATTTCCTTGTCTCCTATTTCGAGTTGAATTTTTAGACTTTTGTCCATGTGATTGTTTACACGGTCATGGGCAATGGATTTTTCAGTTGCGCATTTTCCACTTCAAGTTGTTCTAAGCGCTTGATGAGTGGTGTGACGATGGCATCGATTTCTTTTTGAGAGTATTTCATCGGAATATGTTGACGACAGTTGGCGTCCCAGGCCTGCACATGAAACTGGATTACTCGTTCAGGTTTTCCCCTGTACTGGGGATCAGAGAGTTGCGTGAATAACTCAGGATCATTTTCAATCACTTCTGCCCTTCCCCAAATCTTGATCCGGCTTTGGGTAGCATAATCCATCAGAAACAAAAACGCCTGATTATTTTCAGCCAAGTTTCCGACAGAAATGTATTGCCGGTTTCCCATGAAATCGGCAAAGGCCAGAGTTCGGTCATCCAAGACTTTCAGAAACCCTTTGGGCCCTCCCCGATGTTGGATGTATGGTCGGCCGTCCTTGTTCGCTGTGGCCAAATAGATTGAGTCTACTTTTTGCAAAAAGGCAGAAAGTTCGGGCGTGATCTTGTCCGACCATCCGACCCCCTCTTCTATTCGCGCATACTGTGCACGGGATCCCATTCGTTCCTGAGTGGCTTTCACAGATGGAGTAAACGCAATATCGCTGATTGGTGGTTTCATGTTTTTATCTCCTTATGGGTACGTCACCCTGACCTTTCATAGGCGGAGAAGAAGTAATGAGTGTTTTTCATTGGAAGATGTATATTGTGCTGTTTGCCATTATGTTTAGGGTGTATAGTGCGATATTAATTCCGACCTGCCAGTACGCCACCATCCACATCCCAATTAGCCCCGGTAACCCATCGGGCTTTCTCAGACAATAAAAAGGTAATCACTTCGGCAACTTCCTCGGGCCGGCCAACTCGTCCAATGGGATGGAACCCGTTAAACCCTTGTAACGTGTCTTCGATTTTTTCCGGTTCAATAAATGATCCATAAATAGGGGTTACCACGACGGCGGGGGACACCGCGTTGACGCGAATACCATCGTCAGCGAGTTCCATGGCCAAATGTTGGGTGAGCGAATGGAGTCCTGCTTTTGCCATGGAATAGGCGGAAGAAGGTGTCGCTTTGACGGCTTGTTTCCCCCACATGGAGCCGATATTGACAATGCTCCCTCCGCCATGGCTCTTCATGTTTTTCGCCACGGCCTGGGTAATAAAGAAAAAGGCTCGATTAAGATCCAGATATTGGTCGTAATCTTTTCCTGTCATGTCCAGAAAAGGCTTTGGGGAAAATGTTCCGGCAGCATTCACCAAATATTTGATGTGCCGCTTTTCCTTTTTAATTTGGGTAATGAAATCAGTGACATTTTCGGAATTCGTCAGGTCTAAGGCTGTGCCTTCAGCCTGGGCTCCCAATGTGCGTTTGGCGTCTTCGACTTTGACTGCCGTTCGACTGGTCACCCAGACTGAAATATCTTGAGCGACAAGGAGTTTGGCGATTTCTTTGCCCATGCCACTGCTTCCGCCGATAATAAGTGTGACTTCAGAGGGACTGTTCATCGTTCATACCTTTCAAAAATGATTTGAATCTGTCTAATGCCTATTCTGAAAATTTCTCTCCTGTGTAAGGGGAGGATCAAGGATTGTGGTAATACCGTTCGTGAACAATCTTGCCGTCCCGCCACTTGGCGGCGACGACTTGTTCCACATGCACCGGAGTGTCATCGATAGCGATCCAATCCATCACGGTTTCATAAAACGTCACGTTTTCTCCCACACCTTTCGCGGTGACGTCGAAGCGCTGCCATTCTTTGACCGAGTTCAGGAATTCCTGTTCGCGTTTCAGGTTGGCCTTTCGGCCGACTGTGGGCGGTTGGTCGTTCTCCTGCATCACAGTATCTTCCGCATAGAATTCATATAGGGCATCCAGAATGCGGCCTTCCCGAATATACGAAAACAAATCTTCCAGTCGATCTTGTAATGAAGTGGTTGCTGTGCTCATGTTGGTGGTCCTTTCCTAAATGTTCGTAAAAAATGTTTTTGAATAATCGTGAAGCCTCACACCCGTGCTTCCAGATCGGCAACGGCCGGGAAATCCACCTGGGTGCTGGCGACATGGTTAAAGTAATTGGTAAACAGGGTCAGGCCGATATTGGCCATGAGTTCCGCAAGATCTCCGTCGGTGAAGCCCGCGCGTCGGAGTTTGGCCACGTCTTCGTCAGTAACCCATCCGCGGTTGGACACCACCTTCCGGGTAAAAGCCAAGGCTGCTTCTTCTTTGTGATCGGGAGACTCGCCGCGCCGACTATCGGTGATGGCTTCTTCACTCAGGCCCGCCATCCGGCCGATGGCTGCGTGCGCGGCGAGGCAATACTGGCAGTCATTCAACTCCGACACGGCCAAGGCAATTTGCTCGCGAAACTTGGGAGAAAAGGTGCCTTTGGAGAGTGCCCCGGAAAAATTCAGATACCCTTCCAAGACGGCTGGGGAGTTAGCCATGGTCAGCATAATGTTGGGGGCAAATCCCAATTTGTTTTCGACGCCCTGAAGCAACCGTTTAGCGGAACCGGTAGCGACGTCAGGGTCGAGAGCGGGTAAACGTGTCATGGTGAAATCCTTTCTTGCTTGCTGGCCTAATATTCAAATAGTCAATTCACGAAATCGTGATAATACAAGGCATGTGCCAAATTTACTTAAATTACAAACTATTGAAATAAGTGAAACTTTAATTTTAAAACCAGGAAGAATAACAACGAAAATTCGTGATCAACGAAATAAGTTTGCACAACAACGAAATATCGTTTATCGTGTGAGCCATGGACACAACGATCAGCAACACTGCATCAGCATGTGCCGCACCCAACACGCTCGACTCCCTCAAATGCCTGGTGTTGGACATCGCGCAACAACGCTCGCTGAACGATTTGCTGTGGCTCATCGTGCGGCGATTGGCCGATCGGCCGACCGTGGTCTTGGCCAGAATTTGGTTAACGCGACCCGGCGACATCTGTGCCACCTGCCGCTTCAAAGAGGATTGTCCCGATCAAACGGAGTGTTTGCATTTAGTCGCCAGTGCGGGGCGGTCGAGTGGGGCCGACAAAACCGAATGGTCCAACACGAATGGCTACTTTGCCCGATTCCCGTTAGGGGTCTGTAAGGTCGGAACGATTGGCAAGACCGGAGAGCAGCTCATCATCAATGAGTTGGACAAGAATCTGGAATGGATCGCCAAGCCCGACTGGGCCAAGCAAGAAGGCATCCGGGGGTTTCACGGACAACCCATCATCTACAAAGGCGAAGTCCTGGGCACCCTAGCGGTGTTCGATCGCGAGCCCGTCACCCAGGAAGCCACGGTGTGGTTCCGCATGATTGCCGACCATGTGGGCGTCGCCATCGCCAACGCGCGGGCCTTCGAAGAAATCGAACAACTCAAATCACAATTGGAGTTGGAGAACACCTTCCTCAAAGAAGAAATCCGGGAAGCCCAAAACTTCGGGGAGATCGTCGGACAGAGTCCGGCCATCGCCAACTTGGTGGAACAAATCCAACTCGTGGCACCCACCGATGCCACCGTGCTCATCTCGGGCGAGTCGGGAACCGGCAAGGAACTGGTTGCGCGGGAAATTCACCGCCGCAGCCAACGCAAAGACCATCCGCTCGTGCGCGTCAATTGCGCCTCCATACCCAAAGACCTGTATGAAAGCGAATTCTTCGGCCACGTCAAAGGCGCCTTCACCGGCGCGCTTAAAGATCGCGCCGGCCGCTTTCAAGCCGCTGATGGCGGCACCCTATTCCTGGATGAAGTCGGAGAAATTCCGTTAGAGATGCAAAGCAAACTCTTGCGCGTCCTGCAGGAAGGGGAGTACGAACGTGTGGGGGAAGAACACACCAGGAAAGTCAACGTGCGGGTCATCGCCGCCACCAACCGCAAGTTGGCCCAAGAAGTCGAAGCCCGACGATTTCGACAAGACCTCTATTATCGACTCAACGTCTTTCCCATCGAAGTGGCCCCGCTCCGCAATCGTCCAGAAGATATTTCGCTCCTCGCCGCCACCTTTATGGGACTCGTCCGGAAAAAACTCAACTGCACGGGACGGGAGCTGACCCAAGCAGAAGTGTTAAAACTACAGAACTATCACTGGCCCGGAAACGTGCGGGAACTACAAAACGTCATCGAACGGGCGGTGATCTCCTCACGCTGCGGCTCGGTCAAATTCGACCTCCCGGTCCCGCAAACGAACGGCGGGGTCAGCAAGACGCCGATCAATAAACCGGAGCCCAAACCCGATCAGGTCCTGACGGATGAAGAGATACGTCTTCGCGAACGGGAAAATATCGAACTGGCCTTGAAACAAACGGAGTGGAAAATCTACGGCGCCGGCGGCGCAGCGGAACTCCTCGGCCTCAAACCCACCACCCTCCTTTCCCGCATCAAAAAGATGGGGATCGTAAAAGTCTAGAAATTTGGCACGAATGTATGAACAAATACCCATCCTCCTGGTCAAGGTATGTTATGAATTGACTTGTTAATGGCCTTGCCGAACCGATTTCGTCGAACGTTGAAATATTCTGTAAAAAGGGGTTACCAAGTTTGGAAAAAGTGAATATTCAGTATCTATCTTTGGTATGAGTCAGACTTTTCAGCGAATTCAGGACTTGATTTCCGAAAAGGACATTAAAGTGTCCGAACACGGCTATGATGAACTTTCAGCGGATGATATCATGATTCAAGATGTGGTTAGAGGTGTCCATGACGCGATTGTGGTTGAGGACTATCCTGATTACCCCAAGGGCCCATGTGTCCTGGTGTTGCAGAAAGATCAAGAAGGGAAGCCATTGCATGTTGTCTGGGGAATTCCCAAAGACGCTCATTCTCCAGCCGTGGTGGTAACGGCGTATAGACCGAATACGCAACAATGGTCCGATGATTTTAAGAGGAGAAGATCATGAATAAAAGAAACACCGTCAAATTGTTGCGCGAAGGAGATTATGCGGCAGAGGTTGCTGTGGAATTAATTGATTCGGACGTGGGGTGGGCTCCTTACTTATCCCTGGAGGATGCCCAAAAACTGGATGAGGTTCGAATGGCTCTACGTCAGAAAGATCTTAAAAAAGCTGGGAAACTTGGGAGACTCTACAAACTCACCCCGTTAGCGGGGTAGACAGTCCATCAAACACTTCGGTCTTTGATGGTGTTTACCCGTCAGATTATTGAAGACACGTGAAAAGCACCTTTTTATCAGTTGCCTGGTGAATTTCGGTCTTTTCTCTTTTGAAATGTTTCTTCTTCTGCATATCCTGTGGGAAATGTTACAGAAAAACTAGGACGTATACTTCTCGTGGAAGACAGGCGCCTCCGCGAACAGGAGAATATCAAGCTGGCGCTCAAACAAAACGATTGGAAAATCTACGGCACCGGCGGCGCAGCCGAACTCCTTGGTCTCAAACCCACCACGCTCCTCTCCCGCATCAATAAAGATGGGAATCCAGAAGTCCAGGTAAATGATAAAAAGAAATTGGGCTAACAACCCCTTTTAATGCTGGTAAAAGGCTGCATTCTTTTATAGCTGTGTACTCTATAGAGTAGACAACTAGTACGATTATTAAAAAAGATGTTTTAAATCATGTATTTATATGAAATTAATTTATTAATATATCCTAAAAAATATTAAAGTTATTAATAAATATACCGTATAAGATATTTTTTTAACTTGAAAAAATATTGTAAAAGATATAAAATATATGAATGAAGAAAAAGTCCACCACGATTATTGATGACATTGCGTTATCACAACTGCAGGCCAATTCACCTGATAAGGACTATGATCTCAAGGCACATGATTGGATTCGGCTTCTCCGACAGTACCTGCGGATGACCCAGGCTGAGCTGGCCAAACGCGCGAATATCACGCAAGCCAACCTGGCAGGAATTGAGTCTGGAAAAGTGGATCCGAGAGTCAGTACCCTCCAGCGAATATTCAACGGACTGTCCTGCCATCTTCGTGTCGAACCACAACCCAAAAAGCCGCTTGAGGAAATCCTTCGTGGTCGTGCTCGGGCTGTCGCCCTCAAACGATTGAAAAAGACGATGGGGACCATGTCGTTGGAGGCACAAGCCCCGGACAAAGAAATATTTAACAAGCTGTTGGAAAAACGAACAGACGAAATCCTCCAAGACTCACGAGAAAAATTATGGCGCAAAGATCATGACGGATGACACACGACCTCTTGGGGCCACACCGGGCGGAGATATGTCAGGGCTGATCCTCATGCATCTTTCAACGCCCGCGGCACGCAATGCCGCAGAAACGGAGGCGATCAGTCGAGCGTATGATACCTATATTTATCGCGCACGCAGAAAGAAACAGGGATCGGAATGGCTGACAGAGGACTTCATTCGAACCGTCCATGGGGAGATGTTTAGGAGCATATGGGAGTGGGGAGGCCAGTATCGCCAGGTAAGGTTAAATATAGGTGTAGAACCGTATCGGATCCGAGAGGAAGTCAAACTCTTAGTAGGGGATTTTTTATCGTGGAATGAACCAACGTCGACGATGCCGGTGGTAGAAATTGCGGCACGACTGCAACACCGTCTCACGTACATTCATCCGTTTACGAATGGAAACGGGCGGCTGGCACGGCTCATCACGGACATTTTTTTATATTCCCGGCACCACACGATTCCGCAGTGGCCGCAAGTGCAACTTATGACAGAGGGTGATCAAATACGAAAGCAATATATCCAGGCTCTGAAACACGCCGACGATGGTGACTTGACTGAATTGATACAGTTTATTGAAACGTGCCTGAAGGAAACTCAGTAGAGTGTGGTGTTGATCCCCTCTGTCTGCAGGCGACCTTGCGAAACTCCTCGCCCTCAAACCCACCACCCTCTTCTCCCGCATCAAAAAGATGGGGATTGAGAAGACCTATTAGATTATTTCTATATAACCCCAATTTGGCAACGCTACTTCCCTGTCAAGCGATCTCCGGTCTTTTGTGAGCCAACTGCCTTTTGTAGGTATATTATTTAGAAGTTTTTCAGTTTAGGAAAACCCCATAAAAACTGGTTGACCCTCCATGATAAGTGGTGCTCAGAAAATTTAGTAGTTGTTCTTGATTTAATTCTGTAATTTTTTTATGGTCTTCTCAATTGACCGCTATTTTTGATACATATTGCATTCCCCAAGATAGATGTTCAATAGCAGAAAATTATTAAAAAGGTTTGGCGATTGGGATGTCCCATTAGCATCAGTTGTTGGCTATATCAGCGGTCTCTTGGCAATAGCGACCTTTATCTGGGACATTTCCATTTTTCCTGAGGTCTTTATTAATGATTATAGCTATCATCTTTCCATCCTTATTCTTGTTTCCATTCTATTTTTAGCCATTATTACTCTTTTAATAGTAAATGAAATAGGCCGAAACCATAGACGAAAAAAAAAGTCTCAATCGCTAGATCAATGGACCAAACAGTTACAGGAAATTTCTCAAAAGGCTTCTCGTTTCTATGCTGAATTAATAGATGAAAAGGCTAACATTAGAAAACATGGTGTGGAACGAAGTACTTCCAAGCTCTACCTAAATGTTGAAAGGAACTTGAGTGAGATTTCAAATCTCTTTCAAACAATCTTACATGGTGTCATCCCACGAAAGGACCCAAAGACATATATAGGAATCTCCATAAAGTTATTAGTACGAAAACATAAGGATGATGACGGTTATGTCATTTCTGTTTGCCGAGACGATGTCTCTAAAAAAAATGGACGTCCTATTGGTCTGTGGCCTGGGAAACGTTCCTCATTTGATCAAGAAGAATATGAGCTCCGTGTGAATCGATCATCTAAGTTTAGTTCTCTTCTAAATGAAACAAACCCAAAGCCTTTCTTAATTATTCACGATCTCGAAGAGGAAACCTCTAACGGTTTATTTATGCCTACCAGAGCTAATTACAGCCAATATTATAAGACATTTGCGGCTGTCCCTATTGCTGAACCGATTCGCAGCCCTAGTGGAGACGTCACTGTGCCCTTTGGCCTTATTTGTATTGACTGCCTGGAACCTTATATATTTTATAGAAAGAAGGATTTAGTTGAGCATTTGCTCTGCATTTTTAGTGGTTCTATTTTTCCTATTTTATCAAAATATTTATCTATACTTGACTTAATTCAAGAAAGAGCCGAGGATAACCAGAGAGGCCCTTTTCTTGAGCAAGTAGAAAGGGGAGTAGAATGAGCACCTTAATTAAGAAACCAGTTGGAACGAACCAGGAGGGAAATATGGAAGAAGTTCTTCACTTAGAAGAATCTGCTAAGAGCCTAATTGCACGGATAAAGAAAGCCCAAGTTGGCCTTTATGAAGCAGCTAAGCATGCCTTAGCTGATATTTCAGGTGAAGATTCTGCAGAAAGACACAAAAGTCGCCCAAAAAAATTGGTTATGAAGGTTAGTGAGACGATAGATGAAAAGTAGCATCGCCTTTACAGATGAAAATGCGGGGCAAGTCTGTGATTTATTGTTTTAATCCTGTCTCCTGTCCTTTTTGAATTTCGGCCCATCTTTTCTTTGAAAACCCACTTCGTTAATTTCCGCGTCTTTCCCTTAATTTTTAGATCTTCGAGAAATTTTAGGCTGCTTTCTTTTCGTCAGGTCATAAGTGATCGGGTCTAGAAGAGATGAGGGAACAAGTCTGTTATTACTATGGTTGCTCCTGATCCCGCCTCGTATCTCGGTCGATTGGTTGACAAGGAGTAAAAACTACAAATGTGTTTACTAAGGACTAGTCAAGCAATTGTGGTGTTCATACCTGCTTCCGGAGTTATATTTGAAAGTAGTGCATGAGGTGAGTTGAAAAGACGCGGCGTCTCGGGTTGAAATGGTTGTGACGAAACATCCACCTTCAACCACACAGGAGAGACGCCACGATGCAGAAGCCTAACAAACCAGAGGAAGAAGATCGAGACCGGCAGGATTCGCTCACGGGCTTGATTCGGACAGGGGCTCAACAACTCATCGCTCAGGCCCTGAAAGTGGAAGTCGCGGAACTCTTGGCCACCTATGCGGACCAACGAGATGAGCAGGGGCGGGCGCGGGTAGTGCTCAGCGGGCATCAGCCGACTCGCGACATTCAAACGGGGATTGGGCCCGTGACGGTGCAGGTGCCGAAAGTCCGCAGTCGTCAGGGTGCCCCGGTCACGTTTCATTCCGCGCTGGTCCCGCCGTATGTGCGCAAAACGGCCAGCTTGGAAGCGGCGATCCCATGGCTCTACTTGAAAGGCATTTCGACCGGCGAGATGCAACCCGCCCTGGAAGCGCTCGTGGGGCCTGAAGCCAAGGGCCTGTCGGCGAGTACCGTGGCCCGGCTCAAGCAGGTCTGGAAGGAGGAGTATGAGACTTGGAGAAGTCAGCGTCTTGAGACGAACCCGTGGGTGTATATCTGGGTGGATGGTATCTACAGTGGGCTCCGAGCCGAGCAACAACGGTTGTGTGCCTTGGTGGTGATCGGGATGAATGTCGATGGGGAGAAGCAGTTGTTAGCGATGGAAGATGGGATTCGCGAGTCGACCCAGAGTTGGCGGGAAGTCCTCTTGCACCTGAAAGCTAGAGGGCTGCAGGCGCCCGCGTTGGCGATTGGGGATGGCGCCCTCGGCTTCTGGGCTGCTTTGGAAGAAATTTTTCCCGAGACACGGCATCAACGCTGTTGGTGTCACAAGACCCAGAATGTCTTAAATGCGTTGCCGAAAAGTGTTCACCCGAAAGCCAAGCAGGCGTTACACGAAATTTGGCAGTCAGCCACGAAAACGGATGCGGAAAAAGCCGTGGACGTGTTCCTCGACACCTACGGACTGAAATATCCCAAGGCGACGGCCTGTTTACAGAAAGATCGAGAGGAACTCCTCATGTTCTATGCCTTTCCTGCTGCGCATTGGCCCAGTCTTCGCACCACCAATCCCATCGAATCGACGTTTGGGACGATTCGCCATCGGACCACTCGCACGAAAGGCTGTCTCACGCGAGACGGCATGTTGCACATGATGTTTAAGTTAGGTCAGTGTGCCGAGAAGCGGTGGAGACGGTTACGAGGATTCAAGGAATTGCCCAAGGTCATTGCAGGCAGACAATTTACTGATGGAATCGAAGCCACAATCACGGACCCCGTCGCCGCGTGAACAATTTACTCAGACACTACATTTGACAATAGCTCTGCTTCCGACTCAAGCCCGACATACAAATACAAATCTTATTGGTCCTGCTTTTTCCTATTTCCATCCTCGCAAGCCTAACATGTCTTTCATTATTGTGAGGATTCTCCATGATAGAACTTGATCACTTAGATCATGTAGTGTTTACGGTTGCTGATATTGAAACGACCGTAGCCTTTTATGAATTAGTTCTCGGTATGAAGCGAGTTACTTTTGGCGAAGGTCGTATAGCCTTAGCGTTTGGGAACCAGAAAATTAACCTGCATCAACTTGGTCAAGAATTTGAGCCCAAGGCTGGGAATGTGGGGGTGGGTAGTGCTGATCTGTGTTTCATCCTCAAAACTCCAATAGAGGAAGCCCAAAGACATATTGAAACATGTGGGGTCGAGCTTATCGGTGAGCCTGTCGCACGAACGGGAGCGGGCGGTGCAATGACCTCACTCTATTTTCGAGACCCTGATTTGAATCTCATCGAAGTATCGCAATATGACTGACAAGATGACGACTCTTGGCCAAAGGCTGACATCCCAAATTCCGACCCAAAGGGACTACTCAGTGGGCAATAGGCTTCTGGGTCCCTAGGTTTCACAACCCGCCTTTTTTTTCTCTTCATCAGTTAATTCCTCCTGAGCGCGCTGGAGACATCTTGCGTCTTTTTGGCCAGTCTTTCGTCTCTATACGTAGAGAAAGACATCCATATCCTAAAACCCTCCAACCAAAAAAGGAGACATGCCATGAACAATCAATTGGCCGTCAATTTCCCAGGTGACACGCGGATCCACATTGCCCTCGCCGTCAAGGACTTGGAGCGGTCCCGAAAATTTTACGAGACGTTATTGGGAGTGCCTCCAGCCAAAGAACGCCCTGGCTATGTCAAATTTGAGCCGCAGGATCCTTCCGTCAATTTGACCTTAAACGAAGCCCCAGAAGCTGACAGAATGAACCACCTGCCACAGCACTTTGGCATCCAAGTCAAAACCACCGAGGCGGTCCAGCATGCGATCGAACGGTTCTCAAGAGCAGGTCTGATGACAAGAGTTGAAGAAAACACCACCTGCTGCTATGCCGTGCAGGATAAAGTCTGGGTGGCCGACCCAGAAGGGAATCAATGGGAAATCTTTGTGGTGTTAGATGCCGATGCTGGTTCCCGGAAAGATCCGACCTCAAGCTGTTGTGTCTCGAATTCCACAGAAGCATCTGCCGTCGCTTGCTGTTAAGATGATGCAATGAGCAACGAAACCGTGACAACTGAACAACTTTGGGAAGCTCTCAGCGCCAAACTGAAGAGCTTCCTGTTGCAACGTGTGTCCGACCCACAGGTGGCTGAAGACTTACTACAAGAAACGTTTTTACGTATTCATAACAAGCTGAATGATATTGCGGACGAGCAACGGATCACTGCCTGGGTCTTTCAAATCGCCCGGAACCTCATCATTGACCATTACCGCTCCCAGGCTCGTCTCGCTGCCGCCATGCTCCAAGACTTGGAGGCTCCCACAGAGGAAGAAGACAATCTGAACGAACAGGTCGAGGGCTGGTTGCCCACCATGATTGCCCAGCTTCCAGACTTGTATCGTGAAGCAGTTGAATTGTACGAATTGCAGGGCATGCCACAACAGCAAATCGCTGACACGCTCGGCATTTCCCTCTCTGGCGCAAAATCACGGGTCCAGCGAGGGCGGGAGAGGTTGAAAACTCTGCTCTTTAATTGCTGCTCCTTTGAACAAGATCGTCGAGGCAATATCATTGGATGCGTGCCAAACAACCCCGGAGGCAATCCTGACTGCGGTAAAGGATGTGACTGATTGCCTACAATTTTAAAAAAATCTCGTTCGATTTCTTCTGGTTGAGACTGTCTACTACCAAACCCCAAGGCAGACGAAATCGATTATTCAAATATTGATTAGGGGTCACCCATTAGTAGGCTCTGTCAAGTAATAGGGACAGGTCTGTGGAAAAGCGTTGGATTAGGAGTCACCCATTAGTAGGTTCTGTCAAGTAGGCACACGACTCCTCTCTTGCTCATTCTCCTTGTTGTCAGTCCTCTGCTCCTGACCATCCGTGACGGGACCCCTGACTCGCATCTGAGTTTTCTTTGGAAGCGGTGTCGTCTTCCTCACCAGTCACCCATCAGGATCAAGGCGTGGCAGATCGGCGGCGTGCGCCGAGCTGTCGCCCCTGGCACATGCGTGCCCCAGAAAATCCTCAGTGCCCGACCGCTGTCCATTTCGACCTCTGACAAATCGTGTGGCTACCCCAGAGCGGTGTGCCCTGTTGGGTCCCAACCCCTTGTTGGCTCAGCATCGAGGCGACTCAGTCGCTCCCGCAGCGGGAGTAGAGCCGGGGTGCGACCATGGCTAATCAAGTCTGGTGGTTGTGAACCAACCCCTAAGCGAGCTTATGGCCGCATCCCCATGTCCGTTAGGCAAAGGCGCGGGTGACCTCAAACGGTACGGTATCCCGCAGGATGTAATAGCAGGCCCGCGCCAGTTTATGCGCCACGGCCTTCCGAGCGATGACGACCTTGGTCTTCGCACGCTTGCGCTGGTAAAATTGAGCAATCTGCGGCTCGTAGCGCATCGCAAAATGTGCGGCTTCGACAAAGGCCCACGCTAAATATTTGTTCCCATTCTTCGTGTTGCCCTGGCCTTTGCGTTTCCCATTGCTTACCTTGGTGCTCCCGACGCACCGGCAGTAGGAGGCGAACTGGCCGACGGTAGGGAATCGTCCAATCTCACCGGCCTCCAACATGATCGTCAGGGCTAACGTCTGGCCAATGCCGGGGACGGTCAACAACGCCTGAAACTCTGGGCGTAGCTTCACACGGGCGTGGACGGCCCGTTCGACGCTAGCAATCTGTTCCGTGAGGTGCTGCATCACCGCCACGGTCACCTGTAGCGCGAGGGCTTGTTCGGGGAGCACCACTAATTCGCTGACGGTCGCGGGCGTTAACTGTTTAATCTGGTTGCCCCGCATGGCTTGCCCCGTATTGCGGGTCAGAAGGTTTTGCACACTTAAGAGATTGGCCGTCTTCTGCCGGACCAGCTGCCTGCGTTTCCGCAAAAGGTCCCGCACGGCCCGTTCCTCCCTCGGATAGATATAGCCGGTGGGCAAGAGCCCTAAGCGGAGGAGATGCGCTAACCAGCGGGCATCCGTGTCATCGTTGGTGTATTTCAGCCCTGCGTATTGTTGCATAGCCGCAGGATTGGCCAAGTGCACCCCGTAGCCCGCTGCCATCAGGCCATCCACCAACCAATACCAATTGTAGGTGGACTCCACGACCAGGCCCTGCAGTTGGGCCCGAAAGGGGACGAGTTGCTGAAGAATGATCTCTAACTCATTCGACAATCGTTTGTGAAACACCACATGATCCTGTTCATCCAGCACGACGATCACACTGTTGTTGGCATGCAAGTCAATGCCGCCATACAATTTGTTCATGGCTCCTCCTTTGGGTTGAAGTAAGGTGGGATGATGTTGGAATATTCTCCCCACTGTACCGCCCACTCGAGGAGCCTGCTAGATGTATATCAAGTCTGTTGTTTGATGTTTGAATCTTGCCTCCTGTCTTTTCTTTGTATAGCCACCCCAAGAATTTCCAGTTCCTTCCTGCCCATTTTAAATCTTCCAGAAAAATTTAGGCGTCCTTCTTTTCTTTAAGCCATGATGATCGAGTTCGAGCGGCCTTGACTCCCAAACGGCTCTCAGTAAAATATGAATGGTTAACGCCAAGACGAGCCCATGCGGCTCGAGTCCTGTGGGCATCCATCATCATTGATGCAATCGGTGCTCAGGGCGATCTATTTTTTTCTGTATCGAAGTTCTTACGTAAAAAAGGAGATGGTACGACATGACGGTGCAAGCTGAAAACCATACCTTTCAGGCGGATACCAAAAGACTTTTACACTTAATGGTTCATTCGCTGTACACCGACAAGGAAATCTTTTTACGAGAGCTGATTTCCAATGCGTCTGATGCGCTGGATAAAATGCGAATCGAAGCCCTCAGGGAACCGTCGTTACTCAAGGAGGGCGAAACTCTCGAAATTCGCATCGATACCGACCCGCAAGCGCGCACGCTGAGCATCCATGACAACGGTATTGGAATGAGCCGTGACGAAGTTGTGGCGCATATCGGCACCATCGCCAAATCCGGCACGCGTGAATTGATGGAGAAACTCAAAAAAAACTCAGACGGTGAGTCGGCAACCGAATTGATTGGACAATTTGGTGTCGGTTTTTATTCGGCCTTTATGGTGGCTAGTAAGGTTACCGTCATCACACGCCGAGCCGGTGAAGACTCCGCGACTCGCTGGGAATCAACGGGGGAGGGTGAATATACGCTTGAAGACACGCAACGTGATTCCTATGGCACCACGGTGACCTTGGATTTGTTGCCCGCTGATACCGAAGGGGGTATCGAGGATTTTACAGATCAATGGGTCATCTCACGGACCGTGAAGCGCTATTCCGATTTTGTCACGTTTCCGATTCTTCATAAGTTTGAGCGGGAAGAAGTGGAAAAAGATGAGCAGGGCGTATCGAAACCCGACGGTAAAAAAACGACCGTGGTGGAAGACAAAACGTTGAACTCGATGAAACCGATTTGGACGCGAAGCGATGTCACTGATGACGAGTACGCCGAGTTTTACAAACATGTCTCGCATGATTGGATCGAACCCATGAAGACCCTGCGTTTTCACGCTGAAGGTCGTATTGAATACCAAACGCTCTTGTTTATCCCTTCTCAGGCACAAAGCGATCTGCTCTATAACTCTTCCGAATTTGGTCTTCAACTCTATGTGCGACGCGTGATGATCATGGGACGTTGTGAGGAACTTCTGCCACGGTATCTGCGATTTATGAAAGGGCTTGTGGATTCAGCTGATCTTCCACTGAATATTTCTCGACAGCGTTTGCAGGAAGATCGGTACATCACCCAGATTCGCAAATGGATTACAAAAAAAGTTCTGGATACGCTGGAAGAGATTCAACGAGCTGATGCCGAGCAATATCTCAAATTTTGGGAACATTTTGGCAGTGCTTTGAAAGAAGGTGTGGCAGATCACGATTACAAAGAGAAAATTCTTGACTTGTTGTTGTTTGCCTCGTCGCAAGATCCTGAAAAGTTGACCACCTTGGATGATTATGTCAAACGCATGAAGACCGATCAAAAAGAGATTTTTTACCTCACTGGGGAATCTCGCAACGTGGTCGAACATTCACCTCACCTCGAAGCTTTCAAGGCCAAAGAGTATGAAGTGCTGTACCTGACCACCCCCGTCGATGAGTTTCTGTTGCAATATGTGTTTGAGTTCAAAGAAAAACGCCTGAAGTCGATTGGGAAAGGTGCGGTGGACCTGGGGGACGAGAGCGAGCAGAAGGAAACAGCAGAGAAATTACAAACCCTTCAAGAAGAATACAAAGATGTGTTTGCCTTATTGAAAGACAAACTTGACGAGCATATCAAAGAAGTTCGTTTAACCAACCGCCTCACTTCTTCACCCGTCTGTTTGGTGGGGGCCGAACATGATTACAGCCCTCAACTCGAGCGGTTGCTTAAAAAAGGTGACACTCCAAAACAAAAACGGATTATGGAGTTGAACCCGGATCATGTGATCGTGACCAAGCTCAAAGAACGGTTCGAGAAGGACCCGTCGGATGCCTTGTTATCCGATTATGCGGAATTACTCCTTGGCTATGGGCTATTAGCCGAAGGGTCTCCGATCCCTGACCCGGTTCGCTACAATCAGGTCTTGGCTGATCTGATGACTCGAACGTTGTAGGGCCTGTTGAAAATAACGGGCCCACCTTTCAGGATGGAACAGGCAGAGCGGCATTCTCGCCCTTTTTTGGACCTTCGAGCTCACAAACTTGTCCTACTTCAGGAGGTGAGCGCTCACGAATAGAAGGTACGCTCTGCGCGTGAAACAATGGAATTGCTCCTCGAGACGAGCCAGGCAGTCAGCGGCCTTGCTGAACGACATTTTTTGAACAGGGCCGAAACCCTCGAGAACAAAAGTAGTCTTAGGTAAGTTTGCCTTTCGTAGTCCGTATTATTCAACACTTCCTTGTAGACACTAAGCTCATGAGCGAACCTGATCTGCACATCTCCGTTTCCTGTGTGGACATGCGCCTGCACGAAAAGACCAATATTAAAAAAGCCTTACAACCCACCAACTGGGAAATCTAAGGTACGGACGGCACTTCTGAACTCCTTGGCCTCAAATCCACACCCTTCTCCTCTTCCGCATCAAAAAAATGGGGATTGTGAAGTCTCAATACAATCGAAATAATTTCCCGATACACCTCTTATGAGGGAAGTAGGGTAATGATGATCAAATCAACCCAATTTCCTTTTCAGATCTCTTTGTGGAGAGAATTGATTGAGTAATCAATTGCCATCAGATAACGCCCCTCAACGATCCTCTCATGCGTATTGGCGCGCCAATATTCGTTTGATGGTCGTCCTGCTTGCTGTCTGGTTCGTAGTCTCATACCTCCTTGGGATTGTTTTTGTCGAGCCATTGAATCAATTTCACTTCAGTGGTTTTCCTGTAGGCTTTTGGTTTGCTCAACAGGGATCGATCTTTATCTTCATCGTGCTGATCTTTGTGTATGCGTTTGCGATGGACCGCATTGACCGGCGTCATGGTGTGAACGACGGGGCGACTCCAAGTCCTTCCAAAAGTTCTGCGGAGATGGCTGAGTGAGCATTCAGGGTTGGACGTACGTGCTTGTCGGAATCACCTTTTCCATCTACATCGGAATTGCCATTTGGAGCCGCGTTCTTTCTACGTCAGGGTTTTATGTCGCTGGTCGTGGTGTCCATCCTGTTGCGAATGGCATGGCCACGGCTGCCGACTGGATGAGTGCTGCCTCATTTATTTCGATGGCTGGCCTTGTCTCGTTCATGGGGTACACGGGGACGATCTATCTTATGGGTTGGACCGGTGGATACGTGCTTCTCGCCCTTCTGTTAGCTCCCTATCTGCGCAAATATGGCCGCTTCACGATTCCGGAGTTTGTCGGCGATCGATATTATTCGCAAACCGCGCGTGTCATCGCTGTCTTCTGTGCCATTTTTGTCTCGTTTACTTATGTCGCTGGGCAGATGCGCGGCGTGGGGGTCGTCTTTTCACGCTTTCTGGAAGTCGATGTCAATATTGGGGTACTGATAGGGGTCGGTATCGTCTTCCTCTACGCGGTAAGCGGGGGAATGCGCGGTATCACCTATACCCAGGTCGCTCAGTTTTGTGTGTTGATCGTGGCCTACCTGATTCCTGCAGTGGCGATTTCTTGGAAAATGACTGGTTGGGCCATTCCACAAATCGGCTTTGGCTCGACATTGCTGGAGGGCCAATATGCGGGTATGGCGCTCTTGGAAACACTCGACGCGATTCATCGTGATTTAGGCCTTCCTGAGTACACAGGTGCCTGGGTGGATGGAAAAAAGAGCATGCTCGATGTCCTCGCCATCACGATGGCGTTGATGGTTGGCACGGCAGGATTGCCACATGTGCTCATCCGTTTCTATACCGTCCCCAATGCGCGGGCTGCCCGTTGGAGTGCGATGTGGGCGTTGATTTTTATCGGGTTGCTGTACACGACCGCTCCGGCTGTCAGCGCGTTTGCCCGTGTGAACATGATTGAAACGCTCCATGAGAAAGCCTATGTGAATGCCCCGCAGTGGTTTAAGAGTTGGGAAGAAACAGGGCTTATTGTCTTTGAGGATCGTAATGGCGATGGTCTGATTCAATACAGAGGCACCTCGGACCAGAACGAACTGATGGTTGATCGAGACATTATGGTCTTGGCGAATCCTGAGATTGTGCAACTTCCTGCCTGGGTGGTGGCGCTGGTGGCTGCTGGAGGTCTGGCGGCAGCGCTCTCCACAGCAGCGGGTTTACTGCTGGTGATTTCGGCTTCAGTCTCACACGATCTCCTGAAATCTGTTTTGTGGAAAAATATGCCTCAGAATGTAGAACTACGCATGGCTCGCCTTGCGGCCGCGTTTGCGGTTGTCGTAGCCGGGCTGCTGGGTATTTATCCGCCGGGTTTTGTGGCGCAAGTGGTCGCGTTTGCGTTTGGCCTTGCGGCTGCCAGTTTTTTCCCGATTTTGTTCCTTGGCATTTTTGATAAACGTACGACCAAGGAAGGCGCGGTGGCAGGAATGCTGCTCGGTATTGGATTTACAGCAGCCTATATCATTTGGTTTCGTTTTGTAGACCCTTCGGCGACTGCTGATGAGTGGTTGGTTGGCGTCAGTCCCGAGGGTATTGGGAGTATTGGCATGCTCCTGAACTTTATTGTGACGATCACGGTGAGTCGGTTGACTCCTGTTCCGCCGATCGATGTTCAGAATTTGGTCGACGACATTCGTTTGCCAAGTGGAAATCGTGATACCTAAACGTAAAGATGCTTCGATTTCACTCGTCTACGGATTTGCGTGTCACCTCTGGTTTGGTTTATGTTGCCGAGTTTGCAAAATGACCTGCTAGCGGCTCAAGACTGTGGAATGATTCCCCGATGGTGAATAAAGGGATGAAGCTAGTTGTGGGGGGATCGTTTTGCACGGGTCACACGAGATTTCTTGGTGAGAGAAAGGATGAGCGTGGAATGATGCGAATGCAACGAGTTGGATCATGGATCTGGAGACTCCTCAAACAATGGTTTGATGCTCATGAGAAAACGGGCTTGGCTCCAGGGCAAGATGGCAAGCAAATGGATCGAGTGCGGACCATTCCTTTTGTCGTGCTTCATGTTGCCGTTGCGGCCGTGTTTATTGTTGGTTGGAGTCCTGTGGCCATCGCCGTTGCCGTGGCGTTGTATGCTATCCGTATGTTTGCGATCACCGGATTCTATCATCGCTACTTTTCTCATCGGGCGTTTCGAACGTCACGAGCGATGCAGTTTATTTTTGCATGTATCGGTGCTGCGGCGGTCCAGCGAGGTCCCTTGTGGTGGGCGGCCAATCACCGGGTACATCATGCCCAATCTGATCAACCAGCTGATGTTCACTCTCCCGTTCAACATGGCCTGTGGTGGAGCCACATGGGCTGGTTCTTGACACATGATCAACTTTCGACCAAGTTAGGGCGCATTAAGGATTTCGCGCGATATCCCGAACTTCGGTTTCTGGATCGGTTCGATGTGTTGGTGCCGCTAATCTTGGCAGGGAGTCTCTTTCTAGCCGGGCACTGGTTAGGGGGCCTATATCCTCACTGGGGAACTGATGGTTGGCAAATGCTGGTTTGGGGCTTTGTGATTTCTACCGTGGCGCTGTGGCACGGCACGTTTACGATCAATTCCTTGTCCCATCGGTTTGGTACTCGTCGGTATGCCACTGCCGATAATAGTCGAAATAACTTAGCGTTGGCTCTTTTAACCTTTGGCGAGGGATGGCATAACAATCATCACCAGTACCCCAGCTCTGCGCGGCAAGGGTTTCGATGGTGGGAAATTGATCTGACCTATTATCTGTTGCGGGGGATGCGGGTCTGTGGGCTTATTTGGGATGTTCGGCCTGTTCCTGCATGGGTTCTCAATCAGACGGGGAGGGACCAATGTGCCACCTCAGAGAAAATTGCAGTTTAAGCCCAGTGTTTTGATCTTCTGATTTTCCAGCAACTTCTGCCCATCCTTAGTATCCCCTTCATCCCAACTCTTCCCAATGCGGCGAAATGTCTCAGGAGTGTCTGAGTCGAAAGTTACAAGACGATCCCCGTTCACGCGCTATAAAGATTTAAGATACTCCACCAGATAGTGTTTTTCATCCGACGACAGTTGGAGATTGAAAAAGCTATCGTAGTGATTCACAACTTCGTCAAGTGTCGCGAATCGCCCGTCGTGAAAAAACCCGCGATTCATGTGAGTCCAAAGTCCTTTGAGAGGAGTCGTCCGGTAGGCATTCTCTGGTCCGCGTTCCGCTTGGGTATTATCAATTCCAATTTCATCTCCTGTATGCATGTTCCATCCTGGTTCGGTAAAAATTGGAGGAACATGACATTGTGCACATCGCGCCTTGTTATTGAAGAGTTGTTCACCGCGATTCGCAGCGGCTTCATCAAAGCTGCCTTCAGGGGCGCTCGGTACTTGTAAGGCCAGTTGATAAAACTGTAAGGCAGGTAATTTTGGGGTGACTCGGTCTGGTTCTCGTCGAATGTTTGCAAAGCCGTTGGCCGCAGCGATCGGAAATTTGTCTTCATTGTTGAGACGTGGATCATACATGGTACCCTGACCACCCATTTCTAAAACAGCGACGAACGCGTTCCAATGCGTGACCGATCCCCACCCAGTCCAGGTATGGAGGTTGACTCCCGCCAACCCAAATGCCGGTGGAATCAAGGTCGGCGCATTTTTACCATCGAGCAGCAGTTGCGCATCAAACTTACCAGGTCCCCATCCATTCAAGACATCTCGCACAGTTTCTTGCGATAGATTGAGCAAGTTGGCAAAGAAACTTAGATCGGGCGCCAAGGCAATAATGGCCCCGACATTCAGATCTTGATTAGCCCAGCCATCTAGGCGGTTGCCAATTCCTGGTGCGAAGGAATTGTCGACTGTGGAATGGCATAAGGCACATTGAATACCTATGGATTGAATGTTTCCCACATCATCAAAGAACCCTGTGACCCCAACAACGGCGTTCAGTTGCAAGAGGGCTAGGGTGGTGGCTGGATCGGCAAGATCGACTTGTCCTTTTTTAATCTGGTTTTGAAGGTTTTTGGGTAACGCCTGCACATCAACTTTGAACCCAACCGACAGGGCGGTTGTGGGGCTGATACCTGAGCCGACTCCTCCGTTCTGCGCCCCTGCGATGGCTTCGTGGAGTCGTAAGGTCTCTCCCCAAAATGCTTCATCGCCAAAAGTGTCATAACGAAAAGTATTTTGACCTTCGCTTAGCATCCTACGAGCTTCAGTCATGATCTCAAGCTTGTCGTGTGGTTTGTCTTTCACGGCTGCCCATGGAGTGCCCTCATCAGTCCCCAATGCTAAGAGCATGAAACAACCTGGCAGAACCCCCCATTTTAAGATGTTCATCGGGGATAACCTTGAGCGTACTCTTGCATTCATGGGCTGTCTCCTTGCTGGAAAAGGTTTTAGATCACGGGGCTGTTGAAAAAAGCTGCCAGCGGCGTTCTCACCGTTTTTCCGTGCTCACGTAATACCAGTACGCTCCGCGCGCAAAAACGGCTCCGGCCTTGCTGGACAGACTTTTTTGAACCGCCCCGCCCCTGTTGATCGCCCGCGGCTTCCGGGGAAAGTATGACTCTTGATATCGTTATTATTCACCACTCCCATCACTGCGACTCGAGGTGAAATTCATAAATAAATATATTAAACAGTTTTAACATATTAAATATTAAAAAGTAGATAATAGGAATTCAGTGTGGCGCTGTCAAGACGGGGTATCTCCAAACCTCGCAGAAGCTAGTGTTGGTGGATTTTCAGAATGTCAGGAGTTTTTGATGAGTCTGTTGAGTCTGTTTCTGTATCTCTCTGGGACAGTTTTGGCACAAGAGGTGTTTCATTTTGAACGCATCAGAAACACTGAAGTGTACATGACTCTTTTTAGTATGAAGAGAGAAACATGACTTGTGACCGATCATTTCTGTCGAAACTGTGCGATGGGATCTTATGGCACATATCTTGTTTGTCTTTCACAGAGTATTCTTGATTGCACGTGTGACCAAGGGAGGAGACAAGCCGTGCCAGTCTACCGCGAACAGAGAAACGAATGTCTGCACATTCGCAGTACTGCTCTTAATCCCATCAATAGGAGGGTTGCCATGAAAACGAATCGTTCGATGATAGTGTGGGCTGCTTTGGTATTTTTGATCAGTGGGGGATCGGGGCTTGTCTTTGCGGAGGACGCGACCGGGAGTGCATCTATGCAAAATTTTGTGCCTCAAGGTCCAGAATCCGGGAGCGAGCTCTTTCCTCCGAATCCTCAGCCGGGTGGATGCTATGCCCGTGTTCTGGTGCCCGCTCAGTATCAGACTGAGACTATTCAGGTGTTGAAAAGTGAGGCATCTGAAAGACTCGAGATCATTCCTGCCATGTTCGAGACAATCGAAGAAACACTTGTGGTTCAAGAAGCGGCAGAGCGGCTGGAAGTGATCCCTGCCACCTATGAATGGGTTGAAGAGCAAGTGATGGTTAGACCGGCATTCGAAAAACTCGAAAATGTGCCGGCGGAATATGAACTCGTTTCGGAAAAAGTGGTGGATAAGCCCGCGCATGTGGTGTGGGAAAAAGGACGAGGGCTCATCGAAAAAGTCGATTTTGCAACAGGTGAGATCGTCTGTCTCAAGGAAATTCCAGCTACCTATAGGACTGTGACCAAACGAGTTCTGAAAACACCGGCCAGTACTCGAACTGTTGAAATTCCAGCTGAATATGCCACGGTGAAAAGACGTGTGATGAAGACGCCGCCGACGACAAGGACGATTGCGATTCCTGAAGAAACCAAAGTTCAGAAAGTCCAAAAAGTACTCAGTCCGGCGACTGTGAAACGTATTCCCATTCCAGAGGAACATCAGAGCTATACCAAGCGAATGAAAGTCGCGGAAGAGAGGATGGCCTGGAAACCCGTCCTGTGTGAAACCAATACCACACCACAGGTTCTCCGGCAGCTCCAACATTCGTTGAAGGAACAAGGGTTTGATCCAGGTCCAGTTGATGGGGCACTCGGTGCCGAGACGATGAAGGCTGTGGTGGCCTTTCAGAAAGAGCAAGGACTGACTATTGGAGGACTTACCGCAGAGACCCTTCAAGCACTCAAGTTAGATTTACCGTGGATTGCCGAAACCATAGCGATCGACACGGGTGGTGGGACGCTTCATTAGCAGAAGGTGTTCCGAAGATACATGAGTGTTTAGGGCAAGGGCGTGCATCGGTGCCATAATCTAGAGCAAGGCTGATCTCAAGAAGAGACGCAGCCTTGCTCTTTGTGTTAGAGCTACAGATGTCTCGTGTACTGTGCAAACATTAAGTCGTACGATTTTGAGATCAACACGTATCATGAGCGCATACGATATTGGATCCAGAATGTTTCTGGGACTCATGCTCCCACTTGTTGTGACAATAGTGGGGTGCTCAAGTTCGCGTCCCGTTCTCTATCCGAATGCCCATCTTCAGCAGGTTGGAAAAGAACAGATGGAAGAAGATATTGAAGCCTGTGAAGAGCTTGCAGACAAGCATATCTCGAACTCAAATGCCGGAGAAGAAGTCGCGGGGCAGACCGTGACCGGTGGCGCGATTGGCGCTGCCGGTGGTGCAGTGGGTGGAGCGATTACTGGAAATGCAGGTCTGGGAGCGGCGATTGGAGCGGCCGTGGGCGCTACTCAAGGCTTTCTGCGAGGTTTGTTAGGAACAGCCAATTCTGAACCGAATCCGACGTACAAGAACTTTGTCAATCGATGTCTCATCGAAAAAGGATATGAGCCTACAGGATGGGATTGAATACGAGACCGTATAGGATAAATGGCTAGGCGTGCGAGAGGATGATGTGGCAGGTGACATTGAGCCAGCGGTTCAGGCCTATCTGGACGCGGTTCCATGTGACCGGATGTCAATACTGAATCAACTGCATAAGCTCATTTTGCGCCTCTATCCGCAAGCGGTTGTCACGATGCGTTATAAGATGCCGACTTACCAGGTTGGGGATGCGTGGGTCGCGCTAGCGAATCAAAAGCACTATGTGTCTTTGTACACGTGTGGGTCTCACCATATTGCGGAATTTAGGAAACAGTATCCACGTATTAAGACAGGTAAGGGCTGTATTAACTTCAAGCCAAATGATCCACTACCACTGAGAGGCGTACAAGCGGTTGTTCGTCATGCCATGAATAATCCTAAGGGAGTGTAGGCTTATCTACGTTTCGTCTTTACTGAGTCCTCTATTATCTCGGTGGATCATTCCGTGTCAGACAGATAATTTACTTCGGCCAGCGCCCTTTTGGGTGGTGCCGTATATCTGGTGTTTTTTCATATGGATAAGTCTATCCGCTTGCGTGGGAAAATTTGAAACGAAACCAGCACTGACATCGTCTTGCCAACAAGACTGGGAGATGCAAGCTGGCCTGAATACCTCAGGCTGGCCTCAACCGACCTCAAATGATGGGCTTCGGGTCTTAGTATGGAATATTCATGATCGCCTGTTGCCGGGGGCGTTGTTTTCTGACAAAGGGCATCCAGAGGACGAGGTTGCCTGTATTGGTGATTTAGCCGCACGGTATGATCTTGTTCTTTTTCAAGAAGCCTTTGTTCGCCCTGCTCAGATTGCGCATTACACCAACCATGAGTGGGCTCACCACCCATTGTTTGCTGAGGGTGGGGGCGGCGATTGGTGGCCTCTCCGAGTTTTCTGTGAGATATGCCTTAGTCCGGGACTTCTGATGCTTGCCCGTGAGATTCCCCAGCATGTGTATGCTGAGCCCTATGCGGCTTTTGCAGGTTGGAACACTGATTTAAACAAAGCCGACGGTTTTTTTTCCAAAGGGTTTCAACTCGTTCAATTCTCCAAGCTGTGGGTCCTGAATAGTCATATGGACTCAGGGCGGGGAGAGGCCAGCATACGGGCTCGTGTACTCCAATTCCGTCAGATCAGCAACGCACTCAAGCAGCACGTGCCAAATGATGCGCCCTTGTTCATTGGAATGGACTCAAATCTTCGACCGGATCAGGAAAAGCAAGATGGAGACATTTTGCGAATGTTTCTTCAAGACAATAGCTTAACCTTGATTCGTCATAATGGCCCAGATCTTCTTGCAGTCCGAAACCTTCGTACGAGAGATGTTCACATACTGCCCTTAAAGGGCATTCTGAGCGATCATGACGCCCTGTCGGTCACAATCTACCCATAGGACATCAGGGGAAAATGTGATTTTCGAGGCGCCAGACTTGGTTGCAGAGGCGACTAGTCAGAGCAGATTTGCGTGATGAATTTAGGTCTGACCGTGTAATGACAACTTCTCAGTTGAAATGTCTCCGGTGTCCTCCATGTTCCGTGACGATAAGCAGTTGTCTACGAGACTTACAGGTCGGTACGGCGTTATAGTCGATGAAAATAAAAAGAATGTGGGTGGTAACCCTGGCGGTCTTGGGCCGATTGGGGCTGTTTTATACCAGTGTATGTGACCGAGTTACGCGTAGAGATCATGAGCGAGTACATAGATTATCTTGAAGAAGTATTCGTGGATTTTGGAAGAGTTCAGCCGCGCCGAATGTTTGGCGGATATGGCATTTTCCACAAAGGACTAATGTTCGCGCTGGTTGCCGATGATGTTCTTTATCTGAAAGCTGATGAGATGATTGCTGACTATTTTGTCGAACGGGACTTAGACCAATTTAGCTATCACAAACAAGGGAAGTCTTTCAGGATGTCGTATTATATGGCTCCTGAGGAAATTTTCGATGACCCCGAGGAAGCCAAGGTGTGGGCTGAACGTTCGTATGCAGCTGCCATTCGATCAAACAATTCGAAGACCACGCGACTCAAGAGACCTCGGAAAAAGAAGTGATCGAACAGAAATGCTTCACGACTGTCGCCATGCTTGTTCTCTCATGGCGGTGATAGTGCATTCGAGGTATTTCATCTGGAGTGCTAAAAGTTGATTGTAGGAACAAACAAAATGCACTATAATAGTGAGAACCTAGTAAAATTAGGGATGCGGATGTTCTGTTGCGAGTGAAGGGAAGTACTGATGAAAGTCGAAAAAGGCGAGTTTGTGATCTTTCGGAAATCAAAGGCCTCGACGCATCCGAGTCCTCGCGCTCGAAATATTCAACCTGCCCGTCATGGTGATACGTATTACTACATTATCGATAAGCTGTGGAAAGTTGTTCGCGTGTTTGATGATGATACCATCGAAATTGAAACTCGTCGCGGAAAACGGCATTGCGTGAGTAAGAATTCTCCGCAATTGCGCAAGGCCAGATTCATTGATCGACTGTTGTTACGAGATAGGTTTTTTTAGTTCCCGCCTCCTGTCTACCTGCCTTCCGTTTCAGTCACGTCAAAGTCTGACGTCACGTTTGCGGTCCTTTGAAGGCCAGCGGCAGTGGATGAGCTGGTTGAGAGCATGGTGCATGTCATCCTGAAGAAGGCGAATCCGGCTGCCATGCCCTGGTAGCACCCATTCAAACGAATGGTCCAGCAGTCTTCCGATCGATTGCTCTAGTTGTCTCTCATCCCAGACCAAATTCTCTGGCGTTCCCAGCTGTTTGAGATTTGGATCCCACCAGAGATGATCTCCTGAGAACAGAAAACGATTCTGGTAAAGCAAAACCATGCTACCTCGAGTATGACCAGGAACGGGAATACACACGAATTCTGGTCTGAGGGTTAGGGCCTCTCCACCCTCAATCGTCCATTCTGCATGAGGCATAGCGTGACTATCAGCGTGGTGGATGATTCGTGTAGCCTCGAACGTCTGGGCATATTGAGAGGCATCGGCTACATCGTCTTGATGAGTCAGGAAAATATACCGAATGCCTCCTCGAGCTTCAAAGGCTTGGATAAGCTGCTTGAGATAACGAGGAGAATCAATCAACCAGTTGCCATCGAGATGCTCGATGAAATAACTATTAGCTCCGAACGACTTCTCTGAATTAAACCCCGCATACCAGACATTATCAGCTATCTTTAACGGGAAAGAAGCCTGAGCCCTGGAGAGCATCGCGCTATTCTTCTGGATCGTTCCGATGGAGCCAACAGGACAAGTAATCAATGCTTGGTAGGCCATGAACTCTTGCTTATCCGATGTTGGTTGTTGAAAGACGGTAGAATATTCACCATTTTCTATAAAGGTGTCAGGAGCCAATTGTCGGCATGTGTCGCAGTCGATACAAGTAGAATCCACGAAAAAGTTTCCCTGAACGTTGGTGTCTAATCGTTTAGAAAGATTGGCCATTTGACAAATGTCCTTGTAGTAACAAGATGCCTCGTTACATTAATTTTGAAATTTTCTCCACAGCTTCTACGAGTTCATCATCAGTCGTGAGGATGTCCGGACAGAGTCTGAGTAGCCCATCCCGTGCGTCCACGATAACCTGCTGATTTCTGAGTTCAGACGCGATGGTTTCAGCCGATGAATGGGGAACAACCATGAATGCCCCTCGAGATTCCACTTCACCGACCATGGGGATCTGATGCTGGGCCAACAGCTCAGCTAGCCGCGATTGTTGAATCAGTGAATAGGCCCGAAGCCGTTCAACACCTACTGCCAGGGTAAATGTTAACCCAGCTCGAGCTTGATAGTAAGGAAGAATCGGGGGGGTCGACTCAAGAAAAGCATCCCCTCCTTTGGCAAAAGATGGAGAGTTGGGTCGGGAAAACTCAAAGGGTTGTGGTTGTGCAAACCAGCCGGTATCCAGCGACTGGAAAGTTCCGTTTAGATATTGCGGATGGATGTAGAGCCAACACGCCCCAGGACCTCCACGCAAATACTTGTAACAGCCGCCGATCGCGAAGTCAGCTCCCAGCTCTTGGATGTTCACGGGCAAAGTGCCAACTGCATGATATAAGTCTACTAAGACCTTTGTCCCTTTAGCCTGTACGTCTGAAATGAGCCGAGCTAGCTTTGTGAGCCATTGACCGGTGTTAAACAATACTAAAGACACGACGACTAGATCAGTCGATGAATCGCTGGCTTTGGCTATTTCTGCTTCATGATACCAACCTTGAGCATCTGGACTCACGTGACGTAATCGTATGCGTCCCCTCTGCGCATAGACTTTGAGAATGTGATCGACAGAGCTGAACTCCGCCTGCGTTGTAAGCACGCCTAGTTGTCCGTCAAAGCAATTCAAAATGGTTCTCAAGCCTTGTCCTGCGCTACTCTTTGGGACAATGCAATCTGGGCGAGGGGCGCTGATCAGTCGGGCAACGCGTTTGCGAAATGCCTGAATTTCGGCCAGCCAGTCTCCCCAGGCTCCGTTGATGTCTTGATACCAACGGGCAAGACCCTGCTGGACATCTATGGCCATCTGATCCAATGGACGACCCAGTGAATGGTTGGATAAATAGATGCCTGGATACTGGAGGACTCTAGAGAATAAGGGATGAACATGCCGCACGACAGAGCGTTGAGCTAACGGACCGGGGCCTAATTCTGCCACGACCTGAGTGATATCGTCAGTGGTCGATTTCAGTTCGGACATCAAACAACTCTGGGAAGAAGGTGAGTTCCAGCGCCTCTTTCAAGTATTTCACCCCCGAAGACCCACCTGTGCCACGCTTGAATCCAATAATTCGTTCCACGGTTTTCATATGGCGGAAGCGCCAGAGATGAAAGTTTTCTTCGACATCGACCAGCTTTTCGCACATTTCATACGCATCCCATTGGGTATGAGGGTTCTCGTAAATCTGCTTAAAGACTGGAATAAGCTTCACATTGCGCGCATGTGGCTCCGTCCAGTTTCGATCAACACACTCATCTGGGATTGGGTAGCCTCGTCTGGAAAGGTAACGGAGAAACTCATCGTAGAGGCTTGGGGTAGATAGAATGCCTGTCATCTGCTCATATAGATGGTCATCGTATCGAAAAAGCTCAACGATATCCGCGTTCTTGTTTCCCAGAATAAATTCGATGGATCGATATTGAACTGATTGCAGGCCCGACGCAGACGCTAACACGTTCCGAAACGTGGCATATTCGTTGGGAGTCAGCGTCTCCAAGACGCCCCATTGTTCAAACAATTGCCGCTGAATTTGTTTGATCCGAGCCAGGATCTTAAAACAGGGATCCAGTCTATCCCGCTGAATATGGGTAATGGCTGCTCGCAGCTCATGTAGAATCAGTTTCATCCAGAGTTCAGAGGTTTGATGCTGAATGATAAAGAGAAGTTCATCATGGTGGGGTGGATCACTCCTCGGCTTCTGGGCAGAGAGCAATTCAGGAAGATGAAGGTAATCTTCATACGTCATGTGACTGTGAAGATCGACCTTGATTCCCTGTTCTAATCCTGACTCCTGCTGTGGTTGCTTGTCCATTGGGTTCTCTTGTCTGACTCAGTTCTATCGATTGCACAGATCGGTTGTGTGGTTATCCAAATCGTTGTTGAAGATATTGGTTGAGTGCGTCTTTAGCCCGGTATAATTCTGTTAAAAGAGTCAAATAGGTTTTCTCAATCTTATGAAGCTCAGCCATGTCTTCATCACTTAAAGGCGGTTGAATTTTCTGAAACTGCGTGATGGTGGCGCCTCTCTTCTGTAGGGTTAATAGGAGCGCATCGTAAGCGTCTCCTTGCGCGACAAGAGGGCTGCGTTCTGCCTTCAAGGTTGCGATGAGTTGACGAACGTCTTCTGAAATCAGTTGTGAGTTTTCTGTCAGGCTTTCCCACCGCTCTAGTTCAGGCTGTTCATTAAATTCTTTTAGCGTGTCTACGAACGTTGTCTGGACCATTCCTAAATGGCTGAGGCCTGCGCTGAGTTTCAATAGACGTTCTTTCTCTTCCCTAAGAGTCAGATTGTCATAAATACGGGTCCCTGAATTAAATGCGGCCTCAATGCCATTGGCCAATGCGCTCATGGCTTTACCGGCTTGATTCACCATCACAAACACTTTTTCTAAAGCGGTGAACGCCATGGATGATTGTGGCATTGAAAGGATCGAGAGAATCAACAAGACGAACACGATGGACCATCGCGTCCTGATGATATCCCCTGAAGTTGATGGATTAGTCGTAGTGCGAAAGTTCCTCGAGAATATTCTCATCATTTTCCCCCTCCCCATTCAATCGAACCGATGGCACATGCGGATTTCTGCAATTGTTTTGAGCAAGCGTTTCACCGTCATCATTTACTTGTTCTTGCAAGATTGATTATTAGCCTTTTCGATTGAATCTGTTTACCTCTGAGCAAGATTAGCTCAACTTAGATGAAAAATCGATGGAAACCGAAGAATTTAGGTGAAGATCCTTATTGCGCCAGGATAGGGGAAATGAAGAATCGGTGCGCGTCCGTTTATTGGTGATAATGCCAAAATGGAAAGAACCGTTAGACTGTTGGTTTTCTGCCGAAACGCTGTGTAGTCGGCGCGAATCATGTCGATGTTAACGCGTTTTAATATCGCGAATAGCTTGCGGTCTTTCGAGGACGGGTCTTAATGATTACACCGAGTACGAGACCAATAAGGACCAAGGCACCACCGTACATCAGCCATTGGAGTTGGACATTTTCTTCCAACCGTCTTGTTTTAGAAGACAGTTCGTCGACTTGCTGTACTAAGCGTGTGTTTTGTTGAGTCAGTTCGACGTTGCGGGTATGTTCTCTAATCGGATCAGCCGATACAACTTTGAGTTCGGCAAGTTCCTTGCTGAGCGCTTCCACCTTTGCACTCAGGGCTTGGTTGTCGGCTTTGATTTCTTTATGGGTCGTTTGGAGACTCGCATGCGCTTCTCGTTCTTTTTTAATTTTGTCTTTCAGATCTTGCAGACGTTTTCCGGCAGTCGCAAGCTTGACGCGTGCGATTGGTTCACTCATGAGGTACTGGGATCGTACCCATCCTTCCATCCCACCGGACGTACGAACTTGGGTAAAGCCAGCCTCCTCGTCTATTGCGAGAACTGTGAGGTGGGTTCCACTTGGGAGGCCGCGATGTATGATGCGGTGTCCGGAAGAGGGCCCACTCCGCAGCGGCACTTTCAATTCGTCAGAGATGTAATTCACGTCTCCAACGGTAGAGTACGAATGAATGGGACATGTGAAAACCGCCGCTATGAACATGGCCAGATAGATCAAAAATTTCAATGGATGGACCCTCCTGTTGGTTTCGCACAGCTCCAGAACGGAGTTCCTTGGGGGACATGAGCGTAGATGATCACATGGAATAAAGACTCGCCTCGTCTCGTGAAGTCACCGATAAGTAACAAAGGAACTTCGATGTGTCAATGATGTGACCCATGCGAGTCATAAAAAAGGAATATGATGTGACAACAACATCAGAACACCTCTGCTGTTCGCTACTTTAGGCATATTTTTAAAAACCTTGTTGTCCTGATAATCTTAGGTGAAACTACTTTTATTCGTGTCCATAGAAAATTTTTCATTGGAATGTCAGGTTATAATGTCGATTTGGGCAGACCTCATTCGTCTAATAGGAGAAAGCCCCGGAAGTGGGCTGTCATTTTTTTAAGGAGGTTCAACCATGCGATACTTACTACTTATTTATGCGGAAGAATCAGCTACGCCTAAGGTGGGAAGCGCAGAGCATGACAAGATGCTCAAGAACTATGGCGCGCTTGCTGAGGAAATGCAGGCCAAGGGTGTTCTAAAGGCAGGCAATGGACTTGAGAGTGTCACAACGGCGACAACCGTTCGGGTCAAAAATGGAAAAGTTCAAACCACCGATGGTCCATTTGCCGAAACAAAGGAACAGCTAGGTGGCTACTTCCTGCTGGATTGTCAGAATTTGGATGAAGCCATTGCTTATGCTGGACGAATTCCTGGGATCGAATATGGGTCAGTTGAGATACGCCCCATATTTGACTGCGGAGCCTAACGGAGGAAGTCCTATAACGGTGTCACAGCAGACAGAGGCGGCGCTTGAACGGGTCGTTCGTGAGGAATGGGGGATTGTGTTCTCAACCCTGATGGGTTACGTGCGGGATTTTGATGTAGCTGAAGAGATGCTTCAAGATGCGTGCGTGACTGCTCTTCAGTCGTGGCCTCGCACAGGTCTGCCCCGCTCACCGCGAGCTTGGTTGTTTCAGGTTGCGCGCCGTAAGGCTATTGACCGGCTTCGGCGTCAAATCAACTTTGAAGCCAAACGCGTCGAGCTGCAGACGTTGATGATGCATGACCAGGAGGCCTATGCTCATATGGATGAAGATGCTGAGATAGCAGCAATTCCCGACGAACGGCTTCGATTAATGTTTACCTGCTGCCATCCGGCCTTGGCCGAACAAGCCCGAGTCGTCCTGACATTACGAACTGTCGGTGGCTTGACAACGTCCGAAATTGCCCATGCCTTCCTTGTTCCTGAGGCTACCTTGGCGCAACGACTCGTGCGGGCTAAACGAAAGATCAAAGCTGCGGGTATTCCGTATGTAGTCCCGCCTGTTGCAGAGTGGCCGGACCGACTCCAGGGGGTCCTCGCGGTGATCTATTTCATCTTTAACGAAGGGTATCGAGCTTCTTCCGGAGAAACGCTCGTCAGAACAGATTTGTGTCTGGAAGCGATACGGCTTGCCCGCGTTCTTGTTCATCTGGTTCCAGAAGAACCCGAAGCTGCGGGCTTGCTGGCCCTGATGTTACTGCATGATTCGCGGCGGTTGGCCAGGCAAGACGCGGCCGGTAACCTTTTAACCTTGGAGTGCCAAGACCGAGGTTTGTGGAATCAGGTCCAAATTCAGGAAGGCCTAAGGATCTTGCAGCGTGCATCTGAGTGGAAACATCCGGGGGGTTACCAATTGCAGGCGGCAATCAGTGCTGTTCATGCTCAAGCCGCAAGTTATGCGGCAACGCCATGGAACCAGATCGTTCGACTATACGATCGGTTGTATCAGTTGCAACCTTCACCTG
This sequence comes from Nitrospirales bacterium, assembly GCA_965223765.1. Taxonomy (GTDB): domain Bacteria; phylum Nitrospirota; class Nitrospiria; order Nitrospirales; family UBA8639; genus Nitrospira_E. Next base: position 3,327,704 of record OZ245016.1, on the reverse strand, counting down.
TCGTGCAGCTCAACGCAGCAGTTGCCGTCTCGTTTGCGGAGAGTCCTGAAGCAGGACTTCGCATCTTGTCAGCACTATCAGAGGCGGAAGTTATGAGCACCTATCAACCGTACCATGCGGCTCGAGCAGATCTGCTTCGTCGGGCTGGCCGCGTAGATGCTGCTGCTGAGGCCTATCGCCTGGCCGTACAATGCACGAATCATCCCTCCGAGCGTCGCTTTCTCAGACAACGGCTTAAAGAGCTGAAGATGTCATAAAGGGTTGTTCTCATACATATTCCGGTAGATCTGGCCGCAACACGATTTCTATCTGACTAAGGTTGTCTTACCCGGACAACCGCCGCCGGGTTTTCAGAACCCCGATCATATGAGGGTGAAATTCGCAAAAATACCGGTAGGTCATACTGTCTGCCACAACGATTTCCCAAGATTGTCCTTCCGCTAAGGGCTGGGAGTGCCAGAAGCCGTCAGTCTCTGTGACAGTATGTGGCACAATATCCCGGTTAATCCATGTAATTGTGTCACCAGGTGCTACTTTCAGATGATTGGGTTGAAATTGAAAGGCTTGGATCTCTACCACATGGCGGCGGGGCTGAGAGGCCGCAGTCGACGGTGTCGAATACACGGCCTCCCAGTGCAGGGTGAGGATCGTCAGTAACGTGATTATTATCTGATACATGAGTAATGATGGGGGAGAATCACATCACCTTTTTATTCATGGTTGCTGCATGGCCTTCATGTACCTTGAAGGTCTGTAGTGCAGCCGTCAGGAGCGACTTCAGCTCAGGGTTTTTGGCGTTCGGGATGAATGTGTCTTCGACCACCTGGTTTACGGTCTGGTGATAGCGAAGCTCATTGGCAGCATATCGCCTTGCCAATTCTTTTCCTCTGAGCTGTGACATCTCTTCCCGAATCTTTCGGGCTTGTTCATTCAATTGTTGGCTCATTGCATTATCTTGAGGAGTGATTTGGAGCTTCTTCACCAGTGCAAGGGCCTTATTGTTCACAGCTGTGTGGTCACGAATCATCAGTTCTGCGAATTGACGCACTTCCGGATCGTCAGATAGGGCAAGGGCGAGGTGTGCATAACGAATGTCGATATTGCCCGCAGTGTAGGCCGTGTGAGCAATTTTCAAATCATTCAGTGGTGGTTGGGATTGTGCAGTCGCGGGATTGTTCGCGGTCATGCATCCCACGAGGATCAGACTGCCAACTGTTAGAAAAGCGGTGGATGGTGTGATTGTTTTCATGATTGCTCTCCTTGTGATATTGAATAAATGTTATAGGGGAATTCTCTAATCAACCATGCGTTTCAGCTGTCAATTCGGTAGAGGGCCGTGATGCGCCAATTGCCGTGATGACCATCGCTATAGCCAGTCCCAAGTGAAGCCACCGATCGGCTTCATTAATCTGGACTAAGCCCAACAACATATTGCCTTTGGTAAGGAATCCCAACAATGCGACACCAAAATAAGCAGTGGTCACAACTCTAAGCGTCAATTCTTCCTTTCCTTCCAAGATGACGCTACCGAACAAAAAGGCTACGCCAGTCAACATATGTACCAGGTTGTGCATGGCGTTGGTCTCAAAGATACCTTCGGATGAGACCAAGGGGTTTGGGATAAAGCCTACGACGCCAACTAGCATGAATACGAAACCAAATGCGATACAAATATTCCTACTGTTCCACATGATATCTTCTCCTTTTCGTTAAGTATTTTCGCTTGAGTTGAGCTCAAGTTAGAAGCAGGCCTGCCAGGTTAACCTGGCAGGCCTCAATTATGGGGATTAAAGATCCGATGCCGCCTTATCTTTAATGGTTTCCCAATTTGCTTCAGCCTTGGTGATGTAGCCAGGAATATCCTGAGCCCATTTATTCTGAATATCTTTATCCAGGTTCAGATACAGGATGCCCTTGACGATTTTCCAGGCTTCTGGATCAGACACGAACTTCTTTCCGACGGCCACGCCATAGGCACAGTACCCGCCATAGGCCGGCACGTACTTTTCTGGATTTGCCATAAACATATCCCGGTGTTCTTGATTAGCGAACACGTAGGTAATTCCTTCATGTTCGGCGACATGATATCCCGAACCTTTAGTGGCCTTGCCTTCTGTAAAGTATGCGACGGGGTCATAGCCACTGATCCCGGGTGTACTATGCGTCACATCCAGCGCAAACGCTGGTGTTGTTAGAGCTGTGGCCAGTAGTGAACTTGCGATAATCTGCATCATGTTCATGATGATCCTCCTTGTAAAAAGAGTGAAGGTTGAATGAGTTTTTTGATATACAGATCTGTATACTTTCATGAGCTCAGTCAAGGCAAGTTCAATTTTGTTACACTTTGTTGGTTGAGTTTCTTATCCATGAAGACTCTTCTCATCTTGTTGTAATAAAAGATGAATTTGTCATACTATTTCTGGAATCCAAACTTGAGATAGAAAAATATGAAAAAAAGTTTAGGCGTCTGAAAGGTCTACATCATTATGTCAATACGATCCGTTTCCTCTAAGCGAGAACAACTCATCAGAACCGCGATGCAATTATTTGCTAAACACGGCATCCACGCTGTCGGAATCGATACGATCGTTGAACGATCTGGCGTCACGAAGAGAACACTCTATGCCCATTTCCGTTCTAAAGAAGAACTCGTTCTAGCGGTTCTGCGTTACTACGATGGATTAGCGCGGAATGAATTCATGCGGCGAGTGGGGAATGGAGGCAAGACCCCGAAAGCACGTTTGTTAGCCATATTTGATGTGGCGCAACGGTGGTTCAGGCAGAATAACTTTTATGGTTGTCTGTTTATCAATACGATTGGGGAATATTCGGATAAAGCGAGCCCGATTCGGCAGATTTCCAAAGAATATAAGAAGCTTGTCAAAGGATATGTTCGAGAGCTGTGTGAGCGAGCAGGCGCAGACGACCCCAACGAGCTCTCTGAAGAATTAGCACTCTTGTTAGAAGGCGCGACAGTGACGGCGCAGGTTTCTCAAAATCCCAAAGCTGCCCAGATCGCGAAACGAGCAGCCAAAGTGCTAATTGAAAAATCTATACACTAAGATCAATCATCACGATATGAAGTTGCTGGAGTCAGTTCGACGTGTGTCAAACTTTGGCATGTTGGTCTAATGAGGTGATTCAGCCATATCCAGTAAGAAGGAAGTTGTGGTAAAGAATGTCCTGTTGGAACGATCTTGTAAGTATTAAAAACAGGAGGACATGTGAATGGCAACGATTGCACCGTTTCGGGCTGTGAGACCGAAATCTGAGTTGGCAGCTCAAGTGGCCGCGCCACCCTATGACGTGGTGTCATTGAAAGAGGCGCGCGAATTGGCAGAGGGAAATCCCCACTGCTTTCTTCGAATTGGCCGGGCTGAACTTGAGTTGAGCGATGACGTCGATCCGTATTCGACGGAAGTTTATCAACGTGGCGCGGACAATTTGCAACGGTTGATAAAGGAAGGGGTGTTGGTGCAAGAATCCCAACCTCTCTTTGGAGTCTACCGGCAGAGATGGGGGCAGCATGAACAGACGGGTATTGTGGCCCTAGCCTCAGTGGATGAGTATGACAAAGGCATCATCAAAAAACATGAATTTACCAGGCCGGTGAAGGAAAACGATCGAGTCCGGATTATCGAAACACATGAATCACAATCTGGGCCGGTCCTGCTCTTTTTTCGACAAACGGCCAATATCGGCAAGTGGTTCAAAGATGTAACAGATACGAAGCCAGATGTGCATTTTGTAGCGGATGATAAGGTTGAACACACGGTCTGGAGCGTGCGGGAGGATTCGGCGATTCAACAAGTCATCAAAGATTTTCAGGACCTTCCGGCTCTCTATATTGCTGATGGCCATCACCGGTCGGCAGCAGCGTCTCGAGTTCGGAAATCTCGCGGCCATTCAAACGCGCTGCCTGCTGGGAGCCACGAAGAAGGATTTTTGGCCGTCATCTTTCCGCATGACCAATTGCAAATCCTTCCCTATAATCGAGTCGTTCGAGATCTGAACGGGCTCACCCCGAAAGAATTCCTTGAGAAATTGGCTTCGCATTTTGAATTACACGAGACCACACAACCAGGTGACGCCCCGGCCGCTGGGTTTGATATATACCTAAAAGGGCAGTGGCATCGTGCTACACCGAAACAGGACCCCTCGGCGAACAGTCAGCAAGATCCAGTTCGGGCGTTAGCCGTGTCGGAACTGACGGAGCGTGTGTTGGATCCGTTGTTAGGTATCAAAGACCAACGATCCGATCCACGCATAGATTTTGTGGGTGGTATTCGGGGAACCAAACAGCTTGAGTCGTTAGTGAATAGCGGGGATTGGGCTATGGCGTTTTGGTTATATCCGACAACGATCGAAGAACTCATGGCGGTGGCCGATGCCGATCGAGTGATGCCACCCAAAAGCACCTGGTTCGAACCCAAGCTTCGCGACGGCCTTTTTGTGCATATGCTGTGCGATGCATAGCTGAGTCGATGCCGAGCGCAAGTGTACTGGGTTCCCAAATTTGTATATGAAGACTGTCAAGGTATCTGAAGCTAAGACTCACCTCTCGCAACTTCTTGATTCGGTGGAAGCTGGGGAAGAAGTGATAATCACTCGAGCACGTAGGCCCATAGCCAAACTCATTCCCCACCACGTCGATCAATGGGAGCGAAAGCCGGGATGCTGGAAAGGCAAAGTCAAAATTTCCAAGGATTTTAATGAACTCCCTGAGGATCTTTCTCAAGTTTTCCGTGGTGAGGCAGGGTGATTTTCTTATTAGATACATATGTCTAGCTCTGGTGGTAGAGTGATCATCAATCACTCACAACCAAGGCGATCGAGGTGATCAAGGATGGAGGGAACTCAATATTTGTTAGTGCTGCAACGGCGTGGGAGATTTCCATCAAGCGAGCTTTAGGAAAGTTAAAAGCGCCAGATGGATTGGAAGAAGTCTTGGAGTCAAATCGATTTCGCCAAATGCCAATCTCAATCCGGCATGGACTTGTTGCCGGCAAGCTACCTCGTCACCATGATGATCCCTTCGATCGCATGCTCATTGCGCAAGCTAAAACAGATCAATTAACTATTATTACGCATGATGCGAGAATGGAGCAGTATGGTGTCTCCATTCTCTGGACGTGAGCTATCGCTCGTGGGTGCTAGTTTTCCTATGTCGCTTGTTCGGTCTGGCTAAGTAACGTGCCTAAGTATTTTCGGCTAGAACCAGAAAATCCCCAGAAACTAATCAAGTATCTGCTAGAGATCTTTGCAACTCGAGATTGCTGGGTATCGTTTGAAGGAGATCTCTCTAGTCTCAATCTAGAAAGTATTAATGGAGCTAAGGCTGATGAAACATGCCAGCTGCTTCGGCATACGATATGGCCCAAACAAGATTTTCGGGTGATCCCAGTCACGCAAGGGACCTTGGTAAGAATACTTGGCATCATTGATAGTGAACATACTTTTTCTTTTAATTGTACAGATCATTTTCAGATTGAACTTGAAGGACAGTTAGCATTTGGAAGCTATGACAACTTGGACACGTCTTGTTTCTTCGCATTTTCACCGATATCGCGTGAAGAACTAGCCACAATGAAAGAATCAGGGATCATAACGAGATATGCCGAGGAAGGGGATAATGGATCCTAGAGAAGAAATTTTTTAGCCCCTAAATTTTAGCTTTAGATACATATCAAGTTTTCGTTGAAGATGGTTGGTTGGAAAAGAAGTCTAGTTAGGGGTTGCGAGTTGATACATTTCGTGGCAGGCTGTGCAGCGATTGGTGATACTGGATAGACGCTGAAGCAGTTGTTGGGAAGATTCTCCTTGGTAGATGGCATCGGCGAGCTTATCAAAATCTTGATGGACCGATATCCCGATTTGTTTCATGGGCAGAGGGATCTTCAGCATGAGTGCAGGATTGACATCTGCCGCCATGCTCATTCCACCAGAACGGGCTGCCTTTTCAGCGATCCGCTTGCCTTGATTCTGGTCCGGATCGCTTAATCCTTGTAGCACTCCATCCACCGCTTGCAAGAGCTGGCGCATTTCTCCGAGAATCACGTTGCGTTCCGAAGGAGTGAGAAGAACAGCCGTTCTCTCGTCCGAGGCCGGCTTGGTTATTCCCTGAACAAAGAACCACACGAGTGTGGCGACGCCCACGATCCAGAGCGCAATAGCAACTTGGCAGATGGAAAGAATGCGTGGAAATGTTCGTGACATAGTTGTAGAGTCTGTTGAAAAAAGCCGTCAGCGGCGTTCTCGCTATTTTCCCGTGCTCACATAATGCCAGTATGCTCCGCGCGCAAAAATAACTGCGGCCTTGCTGAACGGACTTTTTTGAACAGACCCGAGGCCTCTGACATGTTACGTCTTAGAGACTAAATGTGGCCGTTGATATCATCATTATTCAACAGGCCCTTGTATGTTCTCGAGTTGTGATACAGCACTATAGCAAAATTTGAACTGGTGAGATGGGCCAGCTAAAAATACGGCAATGATGGTAGTGTGCAACAGGGACATGAGCGATCTGTTCTGGAATATTCAGCCCTACGACCAACTAACACGGGACCAGTTATTTGACGTGTTGCAATTACGAGTCGATGTATTCGTGGTTGAACAACGCTGTGTGTATCGGGAGATTGATGAGTATGATGCTTATCCCCAAACGAGGCATCTAATGGGGCATAATCGCTCCGGGCATCTTGTGGCCTATGCACGTTTGCTTCCGCCTGGGTTACGCTGTAGACAGGCCAACTTGGGGCGATTGGCCGTGCAAGCTGATCATCGAAAACAAGGGATAGGTCATCAACTCCTTCAAACTGCCTTAGAAGAAGCCTCACGTGATTGGCCTGGCCATGCGATTAAAATTTCTGCCCAAGACTATTTGCAAAAGTTTTATGAGCGTTACGGATTTACTCGAACATCTGATGTATATCTAGAAGATGGGATTCCTCACGTAGAGATGGTGAAGGAGCCCGAATGAATGGCTCTTTTGTTGGTCATACCCGCGGAGGCGGGTATCCAGGAAACGGCAGATAACTCGAGCTTCCCGTTTCTACGGAAATGACACAAGGGGTGTTCATTGTGGGACTTGCTGCCATTTGCAAGATTCTACCCCACCTTAACCTTCCCCTTACAAAGGGGAGGAATTAAAAACATAGATAAATAATTTTCGATGAATAATTTACCACTAGGCGATCTTTCGCTTGAAACGTTTTTGGCTGAGTATTGGCAAAAGAAGCCTTTGTTGGTTCGGCAGGCATTGCCGGGGATCAAGCCTCCAATTGCGGCGGATGAATTAGCGGGCCTTGCGTGCGAAGAAGAGGTCGAGTCACGGCTGATTGTTCAGAATGCCGAGACCGACGAATGGGTGTTGACCCATGGGCCGTTTGTGGATACCCATTTTTCCGCGTTACCTAAAACGCATTGGACCCTGTTAGTGCAGGCAGTGGATCATTGGGTGCCCGCTGCTGCAGATTTTCTTGCACAGTTTTATTTTATCCCCAGTTGGCGGGTAGATGACTTGATGATCAGCTATTCTGGGGACAAAGGTGGCGTTGGGCCGCATTATGATAACTATGATGTCTTTTTGGTGCAGGCCAGCGGGCGTCGGCAATGGGAAGTGGGCGGACTTTATGATGAATCGTCACGTCGCCGTCCTGATACCCCGGTGAAGATCCTATCTGAATGGGAACCGGAACATTGTTGGATACTGGAGTCAGGTGACCTGCTCTATGTGCCACCGCGTGTGGGGCATAATGGAACGGCGATTGGCGATGATTGTATGACCTGTTCAGTGGGATTTCGCGCGCCGTCTCATCAAGATATTTTGCTGGATTTTCCCGAGTTTATCGGGAAACAGCTCAGCGAAGAGATTCGATATGCCGACCCTGATCTTGTGCCTCAAGGCAACCCAGGACAAATCACTTCTGAGGCGGTGAAAAAAGTTCAGAAAATTTTAACTCTATATGTACAGGATTATGACCGTCTAGCCCAATGGTTTGGCTGTTATATGACCTCTCCTAAATATCCCAATCAGGCGAGTATACGAGAGGACTACAATATCGCCGAAATTCGTCAACAATTGGATGAAGGTCGAAAGTTGCTACGAAACGAAGGCTCTCGTTTTGCGTTTCTGGAACAGGGCAAGAATCTATGGTTCTTTGTTGATGGGCGCCACTATGTATGCACAGACAGTATGAAAGATTTAGTACTAACCCTCTGTGCCGAACGAACGCTTGCTAATCTCTTTGGGCAGTCTGAAGAGCATAATTCCTTACTCCTAGATTTGCTAAAGCATGGCAGTCTCTATCTTGATGAGTGAAAGATAGTTTTCAAAGAGGGACTTTGCGAGGCTGAGAAAGATTTTGATACGAGAGAATGCGGCGATGTCCTTGTGGGTCGAGCTGAATAATCATTTCGATGGGTGTTCCTTTGGCAATATGCTCAAGTTTTTGATATTGGGCGGCATCCTGCGGATAAACCAATAGGGTCGTCCCTTCCGGCACCAATTTCCAGTCAGTCTCGAATAACGGATGGTCATCTGATCGTTGCTCCCAATCGAGCCAGATATTCTGTTCCTCTTTGTCGATGTACCGAACGGTGCCTCGGATACCGGTCGGCTGACGAAAATTGAGGATGTTGGTGAGGAAGGTATCCAGGGGATGAGGTTCGGTCTCGAGAGCCGGAGTTGGGTAGGGAGAAAGTAGGAGTCCCATAAAAATCATGATTCCCCACATTGTGGGAAATTGAAATTTTTAGTGTCCATGTATGCTCTCCTTTCTCGGGGTGTGTAACTATTCGATGAGCTTTCACCCTTACCCTGCCCTGTGTTTCTTTTCGAAACTCAGCCCTCAAGGGGGAGGGTTTTCCGAAGAGTTTGAGTCAACTGTTGATACTTTATAGTTGTGTCATGCCACCATCAACGGGGAGGTCGATTCCGGTGATATAGGTGGAATCCTCTGAGCCTAAAAACAACGCAGCCTTGGCTATTTCTTCTGGACTGCCCATCCGTTTCATGGGGTTTTGATCCGCAAAGCTTCCCTTCATCTCTGGGACGGCTTCTGCAGGCATCCCAATTTTGTCAAAGATGGGGGTTTCGATGGGACCCGGCGCAATAGCATTGACGCGGATTTTTTTTTCGAGAAGCTCAGTCGACAGAGTTCTGGCCAAACTTCGAACCGCGGCCTTCGTGGCTGCATAAATATTGGTGTTGGGAAATCCTTTTTGGTCAGCGATCGAAGAGTTGAGGACGATCGAACCGCCTTCATTCATCAGCGGCACGGCCTGTTGAATATTGAAGAATAAGCCTTTGAAGTTGACATTCACCATGGCATCAAATGTCGCTTCGTCGATGGTATCAAAGGGCCCAAATATCGCGATGCCAGCGTTGAGGAAGAGGATATCGACCTTAAATCCTGATTGTTGAATCTGTTCATAAAGATTTTTAATGTCATTGAGATTTCCGGTGTTGGATACGATTCCCTTACAAGTTCCTCCGATTTCTTTAACCGCGGCATCGACGGCCTCTTGCCGTCTTCCTGTGATAATCACTCTTGCTCCTTCAGCCTGAAACAGTTTGGCGGTGGCTAATCCAATTCCGCTATTCCCGCCAGTAATGAGGGCGACTTTTTCTTTAAGTTTTGATGACATCGGTTCTTTCCTTTCTCGACATCTAGGATTGTTGAGGCAGTTTGCACATAAATCATTGGCATGAGGACTTGTTAGTGTGCCTCACTCTACCCCACCTACACCTCCCCTTACAAAGGGGAGGATTGCGAATGCTGAAAAATTGAATCTCTCAGATATCCCACTCGTCTTCTTGCCATTGTTTTTTAATGCCTGCCGCTCGTCTTCGCTGTTTGGTATAGACCCAAAAAGCCAGAAGGGTAATGGTCAGCCACACCATTCCAGAACTCGTCGCCACTGGGACCCATCGATTCCATATGGTCTGGCGGCTCCAGAATCCTTCTTCGGCTTGCGTGAGCGACATGGACGTAGCTTGTGCAAAAGCTTGAGCAAAGGGAAGGCCTTGTTTGACCGCCACCAGGATACGTTGGGGGACACCTTGGTCAGTTTGTTCCAAAAGGTCTAACATAAAAGCGTGAGCCAAAACATACGCTTGTCGAACAGAGCTGGCGTCCCTGCTAAAAAGGCTGTTTATTTCATTAAGGGAAACTTGCGTACTGGAGACCATGGCCCAAACCAATCTGGCTCGAGCTTCTAAATCCCACGTTCGGGCGGCTACCATTGCCAGTCCCTCATCAAACCATCGGGGGAGTGGCTGTCCACCTGCAGCTCGATAAGCCAGAATATGCCCGACTTCATGTAAGAACACATGGTTGAGGGAATTATTTGGATAGGTCAAACTTCGGTCTGTGAGCAGCACAATGGTCGAGCTGTGACCGAGCGCGTAGCCAGACATCCAATCTGCAGCCTGTTGTGCTGGAGGAGAATCGTCCGGTGCCAGAAACACGCGAATTTCAGGCCCTGAATGCTGAAGGCCCATAAGATCCATCATTCTCTGCATGGTTTGCGAGTTGGTTACCTCCAGGCGATCCGCTATTAGTCGCAAATTGTCTGGTGCCTCAAAAATGAATTGAGGTGTGACGGCTCCTAGCAAGGTTTGAGGAATGGTGACCATCAGAATGATTGTAAGAATCCATCTCTTTAACGCCTGATACATTATAGACTGTGCCATCAGAAAAACTTGGTTGTTTTCAGCAACAACTCATATGTGTTTTCAAGACATGGATTTCATTGAGCTCCTTCGAGCCAGTAAATAATTTCTGAACAATTCTGGTTGGGCAAACGGCGACGTGGGAGTAGGGAAATGAAGCCGAGACGTGTTAAAAGCTGCCGGCCTGGACGACATCGTCTAAGTTGTTGATGTCTAGCCAATGCCCGACCGTGTAGAGTACACGAATCGATTGATTGTTGTTGAGTAACTCTTGGAAAAGCATCGCCATTCCAGCTTTTCGATTATCTGTCACCGCTAGTAATCGGGGTAACAATTTTTGGAGCTGATTCGCGCCTGACGCGGAGACTTTTAAAAATCCCATCCACACCCCATGAATCTTGTTAGCAGGAACATCTGTACCCAATTGTTTGAGGTAAATATCAGTATTGAACGCTTTTCGGGAATTAGGAGCGGTGCATTCTGCAAAGCCTCCTAGCCGGGAATAGCTGGTCTTTTCTTGCCAGTGACTATCCACGAAAATGACAAAATCCTCTTGGTTCTGTAAGAGGGCCTGTGGAATGTATGAGTTGAACAACACGTCCCCATAAGAAATGATGAGGTCTTGTGTATGGTGTCCCCTGGCTTTGAGTGCTTTCAACAGCGATTCCAGTTCGCCGGTTGATGAAAAATCATCATTGTCCACATAGGTTAAATGAGGCAGATTGACGGCTTCCTTTTTATAGCCTCGAACGACGCTGATGTCTTTAATACCAACTACGTTATAGGCGTCCATAATGCGGGCAAGGATTGGTACTCCTCGAATTGGCACCATGGTTTTGGGTTTATCGTTGGTGAGTTCGCCTAATTCATCCCCACGCGACGCCGCTAACACAATGGCAGATGCACGCTCGGCTCTTTTGGGCAGATAGCGGTGTTCGGCTTCTTGTAAGTCTGCCGCACCTTGCAAACGAAAGACTTCAGAAACGGGAACAATCTTGTCTTCAACCGAGAGAAGGTTCTCCTGTTCTTTGAGGACGCGGGCTGTGGATTGCATGGTGGCGATTGCCGCCCGGAGGAGATGGTTAGCCCAAATCACCATGGAGATGCCTTGTTGTCGAAATACATCTATGGGGGTGGAGTAATATTTTGTTGGAACGATCATCACGGGGCAACGATCAGCCCATGCTTGCTTGAAGGCTAGTATTTCATCAGGTATTGCCAATGCACTATGGATGAGAATCCCATCGGCTCCGGCTTGGTGATAGGCTTCCGCTCGACGGATAGCTTCTCCCAGTCCCCATCCACAAATAAAAGCTTCCACGCGTGCGATGATGCAGAAGTCTGGGTCCGACTGTGCATCTTTTCCGGCCTTAATTTTCCCGCAAAATTCGTCTATATTAGCTAAGGGTTGTGTTTCTCCTTTGAGAAAACTATTGGTTTTGGGAAATAGTTTGTCTTCGATACACACGGCGGCGATTTGGCGTTGCTCCAGTTTCCGGATCAGGCGCTGCATATTATTAAAGTTCCCGTAGCCGGTATCGCCGTCGAGTAAAATGGGAATACGGGTGGCGTCGGACATGAATTCCAAATTGTCCAGCACCTGGGTCCAACTCGCTTCGTTACTATCCCGTACGCCAAATTGTGCAGACATCGAAAGCCCGCTCGCCCAGATTCCAGCAAATCCAGCTTCCTCGACAATTTTGGCGCTCAAGCCATTGTGGGCTTCGCAAAGAAACTCAAGCTGGGGGGAGAGGAGGAGTTTTTTGAATTGCGAAGCCTTATGTGGTGTAGAAGCAATGCTCATAGTTAAAAAGAGTGGAAAAAAATATCAAAGAGAAGTCTACACGAACCAGAATTTGTCTGCCAAACGCTCGAAGTGTCAAACGTCTTTGCTGAACCCAGTGGTGTGGTCGCAAGGAGGAGAGGGGAAGTGGAGCAGTAATGAGGTAGTCATGCCAGAGTAACTCACATGTATGAAGATACCCTGGCTGAGTACCTATAGCGTTACGGTGTGCGGCTGGTGATCTCGAGGAGGTGATAGCCGAACTGGGTTTTGACTGGTCCATGGACTTTGCCGAGTTCACCACTAAACACCACTTCGTCAAATTCTTTCACCATTTGTCCTGGGCCAAACTCACCGAGGTCTCCACCTTGTTTGCCAGAAGGGCAGGTGGAATGTTCTTTGGCTGCGGCGGCAAAATCTCCACCGCCCTCAATTTCTGTTTTTAACTTGTTACAGGCTTCTTCGGTAGACACCAAAATGTGGCGTGCTCGTGCTTTAGCCATGAGTCGTCTCCTTATTGGTCAATGTGTGGAGTCATGATGAGTCCTTGTCGCATGTTTTCTTGCCGTTCGTCAAATCGTCTGGCCTTGAGGTTTCTCTAAGTATTTAAGTGGGGAAGCATCTTGCAAAGGCTCGCAGAAGATTCAGAGAACCTTGGATTCGCATGCTTCTTCTTATTAGGGCCCACAAAAGGTTGCGTTCTTTCCTCAAAAACCCCAGCCAGGTTTGGCTATCGGCAATTACTTGGCACTTGGCCGTTCCATGATGACCTTCGAGGACTTGTACCTTTTGATGCTTGATAATGACCGTGGCTTGGGTGGTTTCACGACCAGTGAATGTGAAGTGATAGGTTGCATCAAGTCCCCGAGATTGTTGCCGTTGAAAGACGAGGGGTAACCCAGCTAAGAAGCCGGGGATGGAACTCGGACGTAGGCTGTTCCCCGCATGTTTGATCGATTTGTGTGGAAATCGTTTGGCCGCATGGTCTTCTGCATCGGACCCATGCATGACATAGACTGTTTCCTGCTTACGTTGTAGGGGTTTGACGACATCCGCGATAAACTGTTGACGATTTGTTGTGAAGGGCGGTAGTACATCTGTTCCAGCAGGACAGACTGCCATGCAATAGGCAGCTTTGTAGTTGGCTCCAAATGATAAGCTTTGCCACATCGAAGAAGATTCGCTGTCAGAGATTTTCTCTCGATACTGCTTGACTGATCGACTGTCGACAATCTCTCCCACCCAGTCGGTAAAGCCTCCCATGAATTCTCGATAGTTGTGTGTATAACAGGCAGAAAAATTAAAATAGCCATCTTGAGCAATCGCACCAACAGGACAGGCCGCCACACATAGTTTACATTCCATGCAAGGGTTGTAAGCAATCGGTTGGGCAGTCACGACTATTTCAGCATCCATCAAAATTGTTCCCAGTAAAATAAAATTGCCGAATCTGGGATGAATCACATTTCGATGGATGCCCATTTGGCCGAGTCCCGCGGCCACTGCGACGGTTTTGTGGGACACAACCCAGATCTTTCCCGGAAACCGGTCCATTTCCATAGGGAATCCCATCGCGGGGTTGACCGCACGGATTCCTCGTGACTCCAGTTGTCGTACGATGGTTCGGGCAACTTCATTGACCTGACCGCCAGTGTGATGAAACTCCAGGTTTGCCACCGAGCGGGCTGGGCTTCGAATAGGTTCGCGGTTCATTCGTATCACAAAGCTGAGCAACGTTTTCGTGTTTGGACAAGCCTTCAGAATATCGGCTCGCTCATTTGCGAGTACAGGACGAGTTATCTCAACAAACCCAACATCATCGGCTCCTGCCTCGAGGCAAAGGTGTCGGAGCCAAGCTTGATCGAGTGGGACTGAGGGCTGGACGGGTGAAGCCTGTTTCGAAGTTTGACCGTGGGATGGTGTCGGTTGGATAGGGACCACTGGGAGTTCAGTCATTTGCGCCATGAGTTTCCCTCCTATAATAAGAGTATATGCACCTAATTAATCAAAAATTTTTACTTGGCTGAGGCCAATGTGACTGTTGCGGACAAGTCTTTCAAGAGTCGATGCACTCGTGTCTGGCCTAACGCTTCAACGACCGATTTCTGGACGGTTTCCCATAAAGGGAAGGCTCTTGCCAAAACCTCATGCCCCTTGGTGGTTAATGTAACCTCACGTTCGCGCCGGTCTTTCTTTCCATGTCGGATTCGAACCAACTGGTCTTTTTCTATGGGTTTGAGATTTCTGGTTAACGTTGTGCGATCCATGACTAAAGCTTTGGCTAGATCATTGATCGTTGTGTTCTCCATGATATGGGTTGCTACCAAAAGCGTGAATTGAGTGGCACGGAGGCCAGTAGGCCTTAAGGCCTCTTCATAGAGCTGCGTAATTGCCCTGGCAGATTTCCGAATATTGAAACAGATGCATTCTTCGGCCGGAGTTACATAGGTGGTTGGAGGAAATCGGTTGCTTGCCATAATAGGAGTATATGCACATATTTATGTGTCTGTCAACTGGTCCATGATAAATAGGATCAGAAATAGGGTCAGGAATTGATATTATGTATTTTGTGGGGGTATGATGTATCCCATATGACTCGCCCTCTACGCATTCAATATCAAGATGCCCACTACCATGTTATGAATCGTGGCAGGAGTCGGGAACGTATTTTTCATGGCTCTGCCTATTACCAGGCTTTTTTGTTGTCGATGCAAGAGGCCCACGTGCGATTTGGCGTGACCGTGCATGCGTACTGTCTGATGCCGAACCACTACCATCTCTTTGTGAGTACCCCGCGAGGTAATCTTGACCGGGTCATGCGTCATATCAATGGGGTATACACGCAGAGGCATAATCGTTTGAAAGGGATTGATGGACCGTTGTTTCGAGGGCGGTATAAAGCGATTTTGGTCGAGGCAGAAGCCTATGCTCTGCAACTTAGTCGCTATATCCATCGTAATCCGCTGGCAAAATCTAAGCGAAGGAAGGGCACTCTGGCCGGATATCCATGGTCCAGTTACCCCGGTTATGTGAATCGCGTTCCATGTCCGAAATGGGTATCTCGTGATCTCGTGTATGAACTTCTCGACGCAAAACGCCCTGCGTATGCGTATAAACAGTTTGTCGAGCGAAATATCGATGATGAGCTCGAAGAATTTTATGGAAAAGCCAGAGTGCCGCCTGTCTTAGGCAGCGAGGCGTTTGTCCGTGCGATGGCCCCGAAAGAGGCGAAGAAGCGACGGCAATTCAATCAAGTGCAAGGTCGCCTACCGAGAATTGATGAGATCGTGGCACAGGTTGCCAAACAGTTTGGGGTCACACAAGCGTCAATCGTTCAGGCACGGCGTGGACGGGGCTCAGCCAACGTTCCGCGATGGGTAGCCCTGTATTTGTGCCGAGAACTGGGTGGAGGTCATTTGCGGGAAATCTGCCAGGAATTCGGGCTGGGACATATCTCGGGTGTGAGCCAGGCAGCAGTCAAAGTCAAGCAGGCATGTCAACACGATCGACACCTAGTGAAGCAAGTTAAGCTATTATTTCACTACTTGACCCCATAACTGACCCCATAACCCCCTGGGCGAGGTGAATGATATCGTCGCAGCATCGTACCCGAGTCAGAGACTTAAAGAAATTGCACTTATTATATGAATCCGCGTAATTCTCTACGACTCGACCCATCATATTCCGGTTACATGTTGAGGTTGAAGCCATGTGTCTGTTGGGGATGGAGTCTTTTTCTGCTGGGGTTGAGCTCGCTGAATGGGTGGAGTGCCCAAGAGTATGATTGTGCGGACCGGTACCAAATCGGTGAATACGGGGTCAGTGCACAGGACCCTGTCGTGGTAGGCGGGGGGTTACAGGTTCCCGGGTATCAACCGTTCGCCCTTCGTAAAACCTCGGTGTTGGCTGAAAAAGCCGCGTGGTGTCAGTATGGTTCTGCCTATGATATTTTTCGTCTTGAAAAAACGCTGGAAGGGGCAGGCCTGTTGGCGGGGTGTTATGGAGATTTCAATAATGATTCAAAGAGAGATTATGCTCTTTTTCTTTGGAATGTGACAGGAGCGGAGAGCCGGGCCTTTGTCTTTATGGCCCAAGTAGGAACCTTTCATCCCATCGAACTTCCTCCGGTTTCGGACCCGTATGGGTATAACGACGATCCCACCTACTGGCCAGGGCCATTTTGCCGTCAGCGACCCAAGGATGGGAAAATCACGCCCTTTGATTCAGAGATCAGCTATGACGTGTATGGCGATGTTATTCACTTGGGCTGGGAAGCCTATTATTGGGATCCTACCTCGCAGCATTTTGAATCCATTATGATTGCTGATTAAGGGAGGCACTGACGACAAGACTGCGCGGCATTGTCAACTAACCCCATTTTTGGCGGCAATGATGCAACTAATGGGTCTAGCCAAAATAGGGGTCAAGAGATGATTTAATATTATCAAAAGCGGTTAGCCCTAGTGAAGGAAGCAATGGTTAAGGGCTGTGTTCCGCTGAAAAGGGAAATGATTAGCAATTAACCGCCCACGGAACAGGGGGCGGTGCCTGCGCCTACTGGGGTCAAGCTTTCCGACCGAATTTTCTCTATAATGTCAGTAAGGGTGTCTTCGGCTTCTTCATTGGCCACTTGACAGGTGCCTGCATTGTGATGTCCGCCGCCGCCATAGCCGAGGCAGAGCTCACCGATATTGATCGTTGAGCTGCGGTTGACGATCGATTTGCCGATCGCAAAGACTGTATTTTGTTGCTTTAATCCCCACAATACGTGGATGGAGATATTCGCATCTGGATACAGGGCATAAATCATAAAGCGGTTGACGGCATAGATTGTTTCTTCATTCCTTAAATCCAATACGACTAAGCTGCCATGAACCTTCGTGCAGCGTTGTATCTGTTGTTTGGCCTGTTCGGCATGTTCCTGAAAGAGCTGGACTCGTTCTTGAACATCTGGCAACGCAATGATGTCGTCGATCGTGAGGTTGGTGCATTGTTCGATCAATTGCATCATTAAGTCATAATTGGAAATGCGGAATTCTCGAAATCGCCCGAGGCCCGTTCGTGCATCCATGATGAAGTTCATCAATGTCCAGCCTTGGGGATCAAGAATTTCATCAATGTCATACTGAGCCGAATCGCCTTTATCGACGGCGTCCATCATTTCATTCCACTCGGCAGGAAAGGTATTTTCACCACCGTAGTACCGGTAAACCACCCGTGCAGCAGAAGGTGCATCCGGATCAATAATATGATTGTTTCGCTTATCCGTGTTGCGAATGGTCTCGCTCTGGTGATGATCGAAGGCGAGATGGACGCCTTCGACGTACGGGAGATTGGTGGTGATGTCACTCTCAGAAATGGCGATTTTTCCATCCTGCATATCTTTTGGATGCACGAACTTGATGTCGTCGATAATCCCTACTTTTTTCAGGAGAACTGCGCAAACTAACCCGTCGAAATCACTGCGTGTGACCAATCGAAACTTCTCGATACTCATAGAAGGATCCTTTTTCTATCAACAAGGTTGATAACTTGAGACTGCGCTCTGATCGGCAGCTACCGAAAATGCCATGAAGTGATTCTTCCCCTCGATATTTGGTCGTACGATGGCATTTATTGGTTATCGGTAGCTCGAGAGCAGATCTTGAAGTTCGGCGTCGTTCCATGGCCCCGTTTCTAAACGGGGCATGGTGGCAGAGCCCAAAAGCCATCAGGTGGGAGTAACCTCTAATGTGGTGAGGGGAAATGATGAGAAGTTAGCTGAGCTGTATGCTCCGGCGAGCTTCTGGAAGGGAGAGTAACGGGGTCTGGAGAAATTGCTTCGCGGTTGTCGAGTCGAGTGTGAGATTAGGTGCGCGAACCATTCCTGATTGTTCAATCGTGCCTTTTTGGATATTAGGCGTTAGGGGTACCTTGAAATGTTGGAGTAATAGCCGTCCTGCCTCCCAGCGATTGAGAGCTTGAGGCCCGCCAAGGTGCAGAATTCCGGGATATTCCCGTGTTGCCAGTTCTAGCAACGCGTCAACGAGATTCTCAATCCATATCATGCTTCGCCATTCGTCGACAAAAAGCCGAAACGACTCGTCTGACTGCGTGAGCTGGATGAGACCTTGTATTTGACGATCTGGTGTGCGGAGGTCGTAGATTATCGAGGTGCGAATAATCGTAGCCTGAGGGTTAAGTGAACTTACCAAACTTTCGGCTTCGGCTTTGGCGATTCCGTAGGGATTGATCGGGCAGGGTGTACATCTTTCGGTATAGGGTGCAGAGGTCCCGTCAAAGACTTGATCCGTTGAGAGATGAATGAGGCGGATGCTCCGCTGCACAGTTGCCATTGCAAGCCAACTGGCAGCTTTCGCAATGGTCGACAGGTGGGGTTTTCTGTCAGAACAGGCGGTATGAATGATTACTTCTGGTTGTACTCGATCGAGCAGCGCGTTCAGTGTTTCAGGATGTGCGAGGTCACAAACATGAAAGGCAACGTTGGGTAGAGCTGCTGCCGGTGTGTGATGCAACGTGCCCGTTACCGTAAAATGTTTCGCGCGCTGTAGAAGATAGGTTCCTAAGAACCCTGCTCCGCCGGTGACAAGTAGACGTGGTTTCATCGTGAAGTATTGTACGTCATGATTCAGAGGAAATCTTGTGCGATCGAGCTTGGTTGAATAGAATGATGCTTCTTGTGTGCGAGATTATTCTTTTTGACAGCCTCAACTTGTCATGATTGACCTACGAAGTGACACGGTAACCAAACCGACTCCTGGTATGCGGAAGGCCATGGCCCAAGCCGAAGTAGGCGACGACGTGTATGGCGAAGACCCCACCGTGAATCGGTTAGAGGCGATGGCAGCGGAGTGCTTGGGAAAAGAAGCAGGGCTCTTTGTCCCGACCGGTGTCATGGGGAATCAATTATCGCTTCGCTTACAGACACAGCCTGGCGATGAGGTCATCGTCGAGCAGTCGGCGCACATTATTCGCTATGAAGGCGGGTCGGCCTCGTCTCTGGCTGGCGTTCAACTTTCTTGTGTCGCTGGTCGACGGGGATTGTTATCCCCCGAAGGCGTTGAGAAAGCGATTCGTCCCAAAGAATTACATTTTCCTCCTACGACGCTTCTGTGCTTGGAGCAGACCCATAATGTAGGCGGAGGGGCTGTCTATCCTTGGGATCAGATGAAAGCCGTTGTCCACGTTGGTCGATCCCATGGATTGGCCTTGCATCTCGATGGAGCCCGGTTGTTTAATGCGTCTATTGCAACTGGAGTGTCCGTGAGGGAGTATGCCAGTCTTTTTGATACCGTGTCCTTTTGTCTGTCGAAAGGATTGGGAGCACCAGTGGGTTCGGTGATCGTATCGGATATGGAACGCATTCGAAAACTGCGTCGATTACGGAAAATTTTTGGCGGTGGGATGCGACAAGTTGGTATTCTGGCTGCCGCGGGGATTTATGCGCTTGAACATCATATTGAACGTTTGGCAGATGATCATGCGAATGCACGATATTTGGCAGAACGCCTCCACGAAATCCCAGGTGTTGTGGTTGACATCACATCAGTTGACACGAATATCGTGATGTTTCAAACTCCACAATTGCCGCAATCAAGCGAGCAATTACTCGCAGACTGTCGTGAGGCCGGTGTGTTGCTTAATACAGTAGGCGACCGATCTTTTCGCGCCGTTACACATCTGGATGTCAAGCGAGAAGATATTGATGTGGCGAGTCAAGCGTTTTCGCGCGTATTTTCTCTGGTGCAAGTTCACAACTTGTAGCGGACTACATTGACAGGAGGTGTGAACCTTCCTACAATTTTTTTCTTTTTGGTGGTGATAGGGGGGTTACGACGTGAGTTCATTGCCCGCCGTGTCATTTCAACAAATTTCCCAAGTCTTGGAAGTGACTGATCAGTTAGGCCTATCTCGAGAAGCTGTCGAGATTCCGCTGTCGCCTGCTTCGCCAGGCTGTGTTCGTCAACTAGCTAATGGGAAACTTGAGGTCGTTGTTGATGCCGATGTACCTTTCGAACAATGGTTAACGTCTCTTCCTCAACAAATCAACACGGTCCTTTCCGATTCATCTTCTGCATAGGTCTGTAGTGGAGAAGTCGCGGTGAGAATCAGGAATCGGTGAAGAGATGGCTGTCCGTGATCGCGAATGGCCAGGCTACACGATTTGGTACTGTTGCCAGGACTGCGGCCGCTTGTGGACCTACCAGGGGTCTGATGTCGTCGCGCTGGATTTGAACTGTTCTTTAGGGCCAGCTCGAGCCGGAGATGGAGTGCCGGCTCGGATGTGCGCGATTTGTGAAGGTCGGTGCGATGCGCCTGCGGCAGAAATCTAACAGGATTGTTTTTAGGGGATGTTCGGCACGACTGGGATGATCAGATTTTGCTCAATCTTATTTTCCTAGGCTAGGAACCGACGACGACCGCTTGACCGTTCATGTCGGTTTCACCCGATTGTCCAGCTGCTTTTTCAACAGACCATTGCGTGGGCGTAATCGTCAAAAGGTGGCCTTTCAGAGTATAAAATTCCCCCTCAGAAATCTCCACTTCGTTATCGTTGCTGACTTTAACAGCCAAGATTTGTTTCTGATCATTGGTTGTGGTGAGGACAAGCCCATCTCTTTTTCGTTCTAGCTGGTAGGCTCGCTGCTCATTAATAACTAGCGAGTTGGCTTCCACCTTCGCGTGCAGTTTGCCCCACTGATCAAAAATAGCAAAATTCATCCGTATGGGGCTCCCGCCGGTTTTGCGAAGCTCGAGTTCTATCTGCGGAAGTCCTTCGATTTCGACCGTTCCATTGGAATTCCGATACCAATGAGGTCCAACTTTTACATCCATGCCGACTATGCCTCCTTAAAACCTACAAACCTCAGTTGGATCATGAAAGTCTGCATAAGCTCTTCACTCACCTAGGAAATGTAAAAAATCTCTCATCACCCTCAAGGTGACCACGAGTTTTTTACATTCCCCATGCACGCATCTTACACAGCTACTTCGCGCTCAACTACCGTTTCTAGGTTAAACAAACCACAATCACGATAAATTACCGGGTATTGTACTGATTGGCCCTCCGGCTGGCTAGAGGGATGTGTTCCTCGAACGTCCAGCTCTGGTATGGCTAATGTGGCTATTCGGATGGTGATCGTTGTTTGATCCGATTGAGAATAAGAGCAATGCAGCCGCCCAAGAGACCACCACCTAGAACTGGTGGGATCAGTTCCACCATCTGTACTTCCCAGATCGGTTCTTGGGCCAGCATCAGATCACGGATGCCGCCCTGAATCATGATGACGGCGAGAGCCATCAATGCGCCGATCATGAACCACCATCGAAAGATCTTAAAGGATTCCATGCCGTGTATTCACGAAGCCAGTGGGCGGTCGAGTGTTCGGTATTGAATAGCCTCTGCAACATGAGAAGGCTGAATGTTCTCTGATTGTGCCAGATCTGCAATGGTTCGCGAAACTCGCAAAATTCGGCCGTATGCTCGTGCCGAGAGACCCAACCGAGTGACTGCGTGATCGAGTAGCGACTTCCCTTCATCAGTGAGCTGGCAAAACTTCTTCACTAGTCGAGGTTTGAGCTGTGCATTGCTGAGTGTTTGGTCCTTATGATAGCGGCTCACCTGCCGCTCGCGAGCCGAAAGAACGCGCTGTCGAATATTGTCTGAACTCTCACTGTGATTAGCATTCGATAAATCTTTAACCGGGACAGCCGGGACTTCAATATGGATATCTAAGCGGTCTAACAACGGTCCTGAGAGTCGGCTTCGGTACCGGCGAATTTGATGCGGAGTACAGAGACATTCATGTGTTGGATCCCCATGATAGCCACATGGACAGGGGTTCATTGCTACGACCAGCATGAGTTTGGCGGGGAATGTCAGACTGGCTTGTGCTCGGGTCAATGTGACGGTACCGTTCTCCAATGGTTGCCGCAGGCTATCGAGTAACGTACGCTTGAACTCTAAAGCTTCGTCAAGGAAAAGCACGCCATGATGCGCGAGCGAGACCTCTCCTGGCCGCGGGATGGAACCTCCTCCAACTAAACCGGCTTCCGAAATCGTATGGTGAGGAGCACGAAACGGCCGTCGGATAAGCAGCGGGACATTGACCGATAACTGCCCAGCAACGCTGTGAACCTGGCTGGCTTCCAGGCATTCTTGAAAACTCATGGACGGTAGTATGCCCGTGAGGCGTTGAGCCAACATGGTTTTCCCTGAACCAGGTGGTCCAACCATCAAAATGTTGTGGCCTCCGGCCGCCGCGACTTCCAATGCTCGTTTAGCCTGGAACTGACCCACCACATCGGAAAAGTTTTCTTCAATGTGAGGGGTTAGCGGCTGTGCTACAGGAAAGTTTGAACACACTGGCGCTAATCCAACCGTCCCTCGTAAAAACTCCACCACTTGGGGAAGTGTCTCAACGCCGTAGATCGTGGCATTTTCCACGACACTGGCTTGTGGGGCACTTGCCTGCGGCAGGATCAGTGCCTGGGAGTCCTTCGTGGCCATCGCCATTGAGAGGGCTCCGGGGACTTCTTTGATTCGGCCATCGAGAGCGAGTTCTCCCACGAAAAAATATGAGGCGACACATTCTTGCGGCAAAATACCTTCGGCGATCAAAATACCCACAGCAATGCCTAGTTCAAGACCGGCTCCCTCCTTTTTTATTCCGGCGGGGGCCAAGTTGACTGTGATTTTTTTCGGAGGAAATTTGAACCCAGTATTCTTTAATGCCGAGCGTACCCGGTCTCGACTCTCTCTCACTGTGGCGTCTGGCAACCCAACAATCGAGAATTGTGGAAGCCCGCCTCCAAGGTCGACCTCTATTTCAATAGGGTTGGCTTCTAAACCAACTAACCCCAGACTATGCACTTTGGCTAACATGGGCGGCTTTTTCCACAAGACATGTCTCAGTCTCCAAGTGCTCTCCGGACACTGTATAGGAGCAGAGGAGACGATTGAAAGAGGACAAGGCCTGGTGCTTTTCTATTTCACTCACACCAAAAATCACTTGGCTGCCTCACCGGAATATTGAGAGTGTTTCTCTAAAGCAGAGTCAACCCCATTGAATTTTCGAGGGCTTCTCGGATCAGGCTTTTATGGTGTGGGGGAAGAGGAGGGTTCTGCGACGAGTGATAAATCGGGATCAGATGTGTTGAGTGATTGGAGGAATTGTTCGACTTCTTCGTCTGTTGGAATACCTTTTTCCCCAGGTAATTCAGGTTGCGGAGACGATTCTTGGGCTGAGGGGCTTGTTTCTGTGGATGTCGATGGTAGAAGGGGGGGGGCGGGATTCGTGGCTTCCACTACGGATTTCTTATCAGGCATCTGGAGTGAGCCTTGATGGGTGATTTGGTCATCAGATGGGGCAACGGCTGTCTCGTTTTCGGAGCCGCTCTCATCTGTGGCTGATGGTTCCATAGACGGTTCTAGGAATGGTGTTGATTCATGAGGAAGTGACCCACCCTTGTCCGTAGATTGAGATTCTTGATTAAGTAAGAGCTCTTGCTCGAGCACCGAGTCGCCTTCTTGTATGCTGAGGTCGGTATCTTCTAACGGGTTGCTATTTGATTGATTGGTTGGAGGTGAGAGCGTGTCGAGAGTCGGGGATAGGGCCCGTACAGACGACTCAACCCAGCCTCGATAGGAGTAGCCCATGATGCCACCGATAATCAAAAGGGCGATTCCTAGGAAAAATCCCAGTTTTCGTAGAAGTTTCATTCGGCGGACGCGGCGGTAGTTCATGGATGCTCCAGGTCGCCGAATGGGAGGTGTCTTTTTCAGGACTTGACTGGTCTGACCCGCCGGTGCCAGTGAAGTGGACTCCGAAGACGGTTGACTGGGGTTTGTGGGCAGTGATGAAGAAGCACGGACTGATTGAAGGGCATCTGAAGACAAAAATTCACTTGGGCTATCCGCAGGCAATTTGGCTAATTGTTGATTGATGATGGTCAAGACGTGGGTTGCGTCTTGTAAGCGTTGTTGAGCTTTGTTTCTCGTCATATCGCGAATCAGATCGCAGATAGTATGGGGGACAGTATCGGGAAAATGAAACGTGGGATCAGTTTGATCAAAGGCAAGTTTTCCCATAATCGACGTTTTCGGAAGTCCTGCGTATGGCACAGTGCCTGTGAGCATTTCGTACATCATGAACCCTAGACAATAGAGGTCACTACTCACGTTGAGCAGCTCGCCTTTAGCAATTTCTGGCGGAAAGTAGGGTAGGGGCCTAAGAAGTTCTGGATCGCAATTGGGCACGCTGTCCATCAAAATCCATGAGAGGCCCAAGTCCATCACCTTGATTTGACCTTTCGGTCCGACAAGAACATGGCCGGGGTGCAGGGTGCCATGAATGATGCCTTGAAAGTGGGTGTGGACGAGCACTTCTGTAATTTCTCGAGCTAGGACTAGCATGTCGGGAAACGTCAACGGCTTTTTTTCATGAATGATGTGTTCGAGACTGGGAGCGTCGAAGAATTCCATAAAGATCACTGGGGTGTCTTCTTCTTCTTCGACTTTGAAAATTTTAATGAGGTTGGGGTGGTCGATACCGAGTAGCGGTTTTGATTTTTCTATAAAGGTTTTGCCTCGAATCAATCGACCATTCATATGAGAATGATAGACCTTGATAGCGACTTCCTGACGTAATCCAATGTCGTAGCCGTAATAGATCGTGCCAGTTTGGCCCTTGGCAATTTCACCTTGGATCTCGAACTTTCCGTCGAATAACTGTTTCTTAGTTACGGTTTTCACGAACGTGCTGTGCCTTGTGCGCGTGCTAAGGGTATGGAGCTCTCTTGAGTGAGAAGACCCATTCTGGAATCTAGACTGTAAACTGGTGGCATTCCTGTTCATCTTTTCGGAATGAGATAGGATTTTCTTGAATGTGGGGAATTCTGTACAGTTGACAGGGGAGGCTAGCTCAATGAGATTGTAGCAGGTGTGGGTCCCTCAAATTGAGGTTCTGGCTGCCTATATCTATATGATGTCGAGAGATTGTCCAATTTTTTGGAGTTTAGCGAGCAGTTGGTTAATCTGTGGAATCGAATGCTCAGACGTCACGGTTAGCCGCAGGCGGCTTGTGCCCCTGGGGACCGTTGGAGGACGAATGGCTGGAATATAGATACTTTGTTCCTGCAGACGATGACTCAGATCCAAGGCCAGTCCAGGCTCCTTGACAATAATCGGAATAATCGGACTTTGGGTATTGGTCGTGACGAATCCCAAGGTTTGGAGTGAGTTGTACAGATGTTCTCGGTTTCGCCACAGTTTGGTACGGCGCTGGGGCTCTTGTTGAATGATACGGATGCCCATTTCCGCTGCCGCCGCCGTGGCGGGCGGGGGAGACGTGCTGTACATGAATGGCCGAGCGATATTGATTAGGTATTGGATGAATTTGTGGGTTCCTGTGATGAAACCGCCACTCGCACCGACGGCCTTACTGAGTGTGCCCATGTGAACCACCGTAGGCGCCCGTATGCCGTAATGTTCAAGGGTTCCGCCTCCACGAGGGCCCATCACCCCGGTTCCATGGGCATCGTCGACTAAAAGGGATGCTTCATATTCCTCAGCGAGTGCGACTAGTTCGGGCAAGGGGGCAAGGTCGCCGTCCATACTGAAGACGCCTTCGGTGACAATGAGGGCTGGTCGGGCGACAGCGCGGGTTTTCAAGAGAGAGTGTAGATGGTTGACGTCATTATGGCGGAAGACCCGTAAGGTCGCTCGGCTTAGTCGGCAGGCATCAATCAGGCTGGCGTGGCAGAGACGGTCGGCAAATATTATCCCGTCGGCCTTGGCCAAAGCGGGGATGACGCCGAGGTTCGTCGCGTATCCAGAAGAAAAAATCAAGGCGTCTTCAGTTTGTGCGAACTGGGCCAGAGTTCCTTCGAGGCTGCGATGGGGTGGTAACGTACCGGAAATCAGCCGTGATGCTCCCGAGCCTACCCCGAACTTATCAATGGCTTGCTGGGCAGCGTGTTTAAGCTTGGGGTGGGTTGCGAGCCCTAAATAGTCGTTTGAGGCAAACTGAAGAGTTGTTTTCCCCTTTACAGTAGTCAGTGGGTTAGGCGCGGATTCGATAATCGAGAGCTCTCGAAGGAGATCCTTTTTGGCCAAGTTCTGGAGATACTGCTCCCACATGAACGTCTTGTGGCTCCGTTTCGGGGTCAGGAGGTGGTTCGCGAAGCCTGGTGTTCCTATATTTCGTAATTGTAGAAATCCTGCTAGAATACTTATTGACGTGAAAAAACATCAAGGATTAGCATTACGTATTTATTTGGGTATTTCCCTCAGTCCTACTTAATGAACAGGTGGCTGCTATGCAACTGACAGGGGCAGAAATTTTTCTTGAGTCATTAAAACGAGAAGGTGTTGATACGATCTTTGCGTTGCCGGGTGGAGTCGTCTTGAAAATTTTTGATGTGTTGCATCAACAACAGGATGTTCGCGTCATTCTGACTCGCCACGAGCAAGGTGCCGGCCATATGGCAGAAGGCTATGCCAAAGCAACGGGAAAACCCGGTGTGGCGTTAATTACCTCAGGCCCAGGAATGACTAACGTGATTACAGCGCTGGCGGATGCCTATATGGATTCCGTTCCGCTGGTGTGCTTTTCTGGGCAGGTGCCAACTGCCTTGATTGGTAATGATGCGTTTCAGGAAGCAGATAATGTGGGGCTTAGCCGTCCATGCACGAAGTATAATTTTCTAGTCAAAGATGTGAATGACTTAGCCCAGACGATCAAAGAGGCATTTTACCTGGCGACGACAGGAAGGCCTGGTCCGGTTCTCGTCGATATTCCAAAAGATATTTCTATGGACAAGGGAGAATTTCATTATCCCAAGTCTGTCTCCATTCGAGGGTACAATCCAACGTACGAAGGCAGTAAATGGAAAATCAAGCAAGCGGCCGATGCCATTATGAAATCCAAGCGGCCCATTCTGTATGTGGGTGGTGGTGTGCAGTTCTCGGGGGCTTCCGCCGAAGTCAAAGAGCTGGCCGAGATGACGCACATTCCTGTGGATATGACGTTAATGGCGTTAGGTGCGTTTCCGGGAAATCATCCACTG
The DNA here is from genome assembly GCA_965223765.1 of Nitrospirales bacterium. Taxonomy (GTDB): domain Bacteria; phylum Nitrospirota; class Nitrospiria; order Nitrospirales; family UBA8639; genus Nitrospira_E. Next base: position 3,300,177 of record OZ245016.1, on the reverse strand, counting down.
TCGCTCGGTATGTTGGGTATGCATGGAACCTATGTGGCGAATATGGCCATGCATTATTCAGATTTGGTGATTGCTGTGGGAGCGAGATTTGATGATCGGGTTACGGGGAAAGTGTCACAATTCTGCCCAACAGCAAAAATTATTCATATCGATATCGATCCAACGTCGATTCGGAAAAACATTCATGTGGATATTCCGATCGTCGGAGATTGCCGGCGAGTGTTAACCGAGTTGAATAATATCTTGCGAGCAACCGTGAATGGTGACCAACAGGAGCAGCGGAAGCCCTGGTGGGATCAACTCAAGGCATGGCAAGAGGAGCATCCATTGGCGTATTCTCAGGAACACGATGCCCAAATCAAGCCCCAATATCTGATTGATCGGCTGTACGAATTGACGGCTGATCGTGACCCGATTCTGTCAACCGATGTTGGGCAGCATCAGATGTGGGCTGCACAATACTTTAAGCTGAAAAGTCCGCGGACTTGGTTGACTTCCGGCGGGTTAGGAACAATGGGGTTTGGATTTCCGGCAGCCATGGGTGCCCAAGCGGCTTTTCCTGATCGTCTTGTTTTGTGTATTGCAGGCGATGGAAGCGTACAAATGAATACGCAAGAGTTAGCGACCGCAGTGATTGAAAAGTTGCCGGTTAAAGTGTTTGTGATCAATAACCGGTTTCACGGCATGGTCCGTCAATGGCAGGATCTGTTTTATGAAGGGCGGTATGCGTCGAGCAATCTTGGGCATGTGCCAGATTTTGTGAAGCTGGCCGAGGCCTACGGTGCAGCCGGAATTCGGATCCAAAAAGTTGGAGACGTCGATGCTGGTATTCAAGAAGCGGTGGCAATCGACAGGCCGGTTTTTGTCGATGTACCGGTGTATCAATATGAAAATTGTTATCCGATGATTCCGGCTGGTGGGTGTAATCATGAAATGCTGTTAGCCGATCCCCCGGATTTAGACAAGCCTGAAGCGACGAATAAGCCGCACATTCCCAAAGATCCTGATTCTGTGCTGACAGCGTAAGGTAAGAGAAGAGCCTATGGAACATATTATTTCCTTAACCTTAGAAAATAAATTTGGCTCATTGTCGCGCGTGGCCGGGCTGTTCAGTGGGCGAGGGTTCAATATTGAAAGTTTATCGGTCGCGCCAACGTTGGATCCCTCGGTTTCAATGATGACCATTGTGACCAGCGGGGAAGAGCGTATTATTGAACAGATCATGAAACAGTTGAACAAACTGATTGACGTGATTAAGGTTGTCGACATCAGTGAAAGCGAATTTGTAGAACGGGAAACCGCGTTGATTAAAGTTCACACACGGCCTGAAGATCGAGCCGAGGCCCTACGTATCGCGGATATTTTCCGAGCGAATGTCCTGGATTCCTCTCCAACGAGCTATACGATCGAAGTCACAGGGGATGTGAGGAAGGTGCAAGCCATTATTCACTTACTCCAACCACTTGGCATTAAAGAACTCGTGCGGACCGGCCGGATTGCTATCGGACGAGAGCCTACACGCCCTGCGCAAGCCCAACCCCGGACGCTTGCGAAAGCGAACTAATCAGATCATTTTGTTCGATCTTAATACCAGACTTATCCGCCAACGCTGGGGGGCGGAGGCTAATGCGTATTTTTAATTTCTCTAGAGGAGTGCACTATGAAAATTTTTTATGAAAAAGATGTCGACCGGCAAAGTTTGGCCAAAAAAACAGTCGCGGTAGTAGGGTTTGGGAGCCAGGGGCATGCGCATGCACTCAACATGCGCGATAGTGGCATTCAAGTTGTGGTCGGCTGCCGTGAAGGGGCATCATGGAATAAAGCGGAAGCGGCGGGTCTGAAGGTGATGCCAGTGGCTGACGCTGTCAAAGCTGCAGAAGTTGTGATGATCTTAGCTCCCGATGAACGACAAGCTGCGATCTATAATGCCGATATTGCACCTCATTTGAAACGTGGCGCTTATTTGGCTTTTGGCCATGGGTTCAATATTCATTTTGGGCAAATTCAACCCGAGAGTCATGTCAATGTCTTTATGGTGGCTCCAAAAGGTCCGGGGCATCTCGTTCGTTCAGAATATACCAAAGGAAGTGGTGTGCCCTGTTTGCTCGCCATTCATCAAGATTCAAGTGGAAATACGGCCAAAGTCGGACTTGCGTATGCGAATGCGATTGGAGGAGCTCGCGCGGGTGTGATTGAAACATCTTTCCGCGAGGAGACAGAGACAGATCTGTTCGGCGAACAGGCTGTCTTGTGTGGTGGATTGACATCCTTAATACAAGCCGGGTTTGAGACCTTGGTTGAGGCGGGCTATTCACCAGAAATGGCCTATTTTGAATGTTTGCATGAGGTGAAGCTCATTGTGGACCTGATTTACCAAGGTGGAATTGCCAATATGCGCTATTCGATCAGTACCACGGCCAAGTATGGTGATGTCACGCGAGGGCCACGGGTGGTGACGAACCAAACGAAACGCGTGATGAAACGCATCTTAGGCGAAATCCAGAGTGGGCGATTTGCCAGAGAGTGGGTGTTGGAAAACCAAGCCAATCGACCGGTCTATAATGCCTTGCTAAAAAAGGGTGAAGAACATCCAATTGAGGAAGTGGGTGCACGCTTACGAGGCATGATGCCGTGGCTGCAAAAAGACCAACTTGTGGATAAACAAAAAAATTAATGAGACGTCGTTGGCATGGCTGATCTGGCCAAGGGTATTCCTGTTGCCAAAGAAGGTTTACCGTTTATCATTGTTGGCGTCGGGCTGACGCTAGCCACCTGGATAGTCGGTGGAATATGGATGGCCGGCGTATTAGGAATAGGTACTCTTTTTACGGCATGGTTTTTCCGCAATCCGGCTAGGACCATTCCTCAAAGTGAACATGTCATCGTGTCGCCTGGTGACGGGATGGTGGTTGCGATAGAGCGTGAATTCGAGCATCGATTCTTGAAGGAACAGAGTATTCGCATCAGTATCTTTCTGAATGTTTTTGATGTCCACATTAATCGAATGCCTGTGAGTGGTGTGGTTCAGGATATGGTGTATCAACCTGGAAAATTCATGATGGCCAATAAACCAGCCGCCTCGAGTGGGAATGAACAGAACGCGATCATGCTCCGTCGAACGGATGGTGTCAAAATATTGTGTGTACAGATTGCGGGCTTGATCGCACGGCGGATCGTGTCCTGGGTGGTTCCGGGCGAACAAGTAGTGAAGGGTGAACGCTTCGGATTGATTCGGTTTGGCTCACGAATGGATGTCTATCTTCCCGAGACCAGTAGGGTTTGCGTTGATGTTGGGTCGAAGGTGAAAGGTGGGTCATCGATACTGGCGGAGGTCATATGCGCGGAAGTTTCATGAAGCCGCCTAGACGGCGACGAGTTGTTTCCTTAATTCCTAATATGCTGACGACAGGGAACTTGTTTAGTGGTCTGGCGTCAGTCCTGTTTGTGTTTCATGAACAGTTTGAGGCAGCCGCGATTGCGATTCTCGTGGCGATAGTCTTTGATGTGTTGGATGGGACAACCGCGCGTCTGATGAAAAGTACGAGTGATTTTGGTTTGCAATACGATTCGTTGGGGGATGTCGTGTCTTTTGGTGTGGCGCCAGGGTTGTTGGTCTATGTCTGGGCACTCAATACTCCCAAAATGCTTGGGGCAGCCGTCATGTTTGCGTTTGTGGCCTGTGGTGCGCTTCGACTGGCTCGACATAATGTGTTAGCGACTAACAATAATGATGGGAAGCCTTTTACGGGACTCCCCATTCCGGGTGCGGCGGGTGTGATTGCGACTCTGGTGATCTTTGATCACTACGTCATTGCGCTGGGTGAACACGTTAAACCGATTCTGGGGATTGTACTCACGCTCTCACTTGCCTTTTTAATGGTGAGTACCTTCCGGTACCGAAGCTTGAAAGAACTCAAAGCTCAGGAACATCATCATTTTAACTATTTAGTGTATGCCGTGCTGATTTTTATGGCCGTGTTGGCCTATCCGCAAGCGATGTTGTTTGTGGTATTCGCAACGTATGCCTTGTCAGGGGTTGTGGAGCAAGGCTGGCAATGGATAGCCGGTCTCTCGGGGAAAAAATCTGATGCGGACGTCACGCCAGACGAGTTGCCGAAGTAAGGAATAGACGAGAACGCTATGAAGCAGCAGAACGGTTATCACAATGGAGGTCCCCGATCATGACACGAATGATTCGGATTTTTGATACGACACTTCGAGACGGAGAACAGTCTCCGGGCGCGAGTATGAATATCGAAGAAAAACTCCTTGTGGCCAAGCAATTAGCCAGATTAAAGGTTGATATCATCGAAGCCGGGTTTGCCTTTAGCTCACCTGGTGACTTTGAAGCTGTGCATCGTATTGCTCAGGAAGTGGAAGGTCCGGTGGTGTGTAGTCTCGCTCGAGCTAAACCAGAAGATATTGACCGCGCATGGGAAGCGCTTAAGGGCGCTCCGAAATGCCGGATTCATACGTTCTTGTCTTCGTCAGACATTCATCTGAAACATCAATTTCGGATGACCCGAGACAAAGCGCTCAAGCGAGCCGTGGAGATGGTGCGTCATGCCCGCGGTTATGTGGCGGATGTGGAGTATTCGCCCATGGATGCGACTCGTTCGGATCTCACATATCTGTGTGAGGTGGTTCAAGCCGTCGTGGAGGCTGGGGCTGGAACCGTGAATATTCCGGATACCGTTGGGTATACCACGCCGCAAGAATTTGCCCATATTATTCGGACATTGTGTGAGCGGGTGCGGGGTATGGAGGAGGCGATTATTTCGGTGCATTGCCATAACGATTTAGGCCTAGCCGTTGCTAATTCCATGGCGGCCATTCATGCGGGAGCTGGACAAGTCGAATGCACGATCAACGGCATTGGAGAACGGGCTGGGAATGCCTCATTAGAAGAGATTGCGATGGGCTTACGAACCCGCAAGGATTTCTATCAAGCCGACACACAGATTGAAACGGAAGAAATTTCGAAATCCAGCCGGTTGGTGAGCAATATCACTGGAATGGTGGTTCAGCCCAACAAGGCGATTGTCGGCACGAACGCGTTTGCGCATACCTCCGGAATTCATCAAGATGGACTGCTGAAAGACAAGAATACCTATGAGATCATGCGTCCAGAGTCGATTGGCCTGACCCAGAGCCGATTAGTGATGGGAAAATTGTCTGGACGCCACGCGTTTCGGGAAGAGCTGGCTCGGTTGGGTTACACATTGTCCGATCAAGAATTACAGGAATCGTTCAAGCGGTTCAAACGGTTGGCTGACCAAAAGAAGGAGTTATTCGAGGAAGATTTAGAAACAATCGTGAATCACGCTGTGACAAAAGTCCCTGAGCGCTATTCATTGAAAGGCTTGCGCGTGGAAAGTGGGTACCGTGAAGCGCCGTCGGCGACGGTTGAACTCGAGATCGATGGACAATCAGTGAGTCAAACGGGAACAGGTGATGGACCAGTAGATGCCGTCTATCGGACTATTGCGTCCTTGACGGAAACCAAAAGCCATCTACGGGCCTATATCGTGAAGGCGATTACGGGAGGGACAGACGCTCAAGGTGAGGTTTCCGTACGCATTGAAGAAAATGGAGAAGTCGTCACGGGTCATGGATCAGATACAGATATTATCATTGCTTCCGCGCATGCCTACTTGAATGCGCTCAATAAATTGGCAGATGTGTTAGAGCGTCATGCAAGAGCCGAACAAAAAATCGGGTTGTGCTAGGCCGTTGGTCGTATTTTCGAGCTAACCACGACACGATTTCCCGCCAGCTTCCAGTCTTCCAGGGTACAAGGATTTCCAGCGCGACCTTCAGAGTGATAAGGTACGAATTATTTATCGGCATCTGAATGTGATGATGGACTTTTCGTGGGAGGAACGATACCAATGCGAATTGCTGTGCTGCCAGGTGATGGGATTGGCCCAGAAATCATGCCGCAAGCCTTGCGGGTCCTAGAGCTTGTTGGGCGGGCGTGCGGAAAAACGTTTGAGCTGACTTCCGCAGAAGTTGGTGGGGCAGCAATCGATACCGAAGGGATTCCGTTACCCTCGGAAACGTTGGAGTTGGCGAAGTCCAGCGATGCCGTGCTTCTTGGAGCGGTCGGCGGGCCGAAATGGGAAGGGTTAGAGTATGAACGGCGGCCAGAGCGAGCCCTTTTAGGCTTGCGAGAACAGTTGGGGCTGTTTGCGAATCTTCGTCCCGCAAAAATTTACTCCCCGTTGTTGGATGCATCAAGTCTGAAACCCGAGGTCATCGAAGGTATTGATGTGCTCGTGGTTCGGGAGTTGACCGGGGGTATTTATTTTGGAAAACCAAAGGGCATTGAAGACACACCAACGGGGCAACGAGGGATCAATACCGAAGTCTATACGACGGAAGAGATACATCGGATTGCTGAAGTGGCTTTTCAGGCCGCGCAGAAGCGACGAGGGCTTGTGCATTCGATCGATAAAGCCAATGTCCTGGAATCATCTGAGCTTTGGCGTCGGGAAGTCATCGAGGTGCATAAGAAATTTTCAGATGTGACCTTGCAACATATGTATGTCGACAATTGTGCGATGCAACTCGTTCGATATCCCAAACAATTTGATGTGATTGTCACAACCAATTTATTTGGAGATATTTTAAGCGATGAAGCGGCAATGTTGACGGGGTCGATCGGAATGCTTCCGTCAGCCAGTGTGGGAGCAGCAGTTGGGATGTTTGAGCCGATTCATGGCAGTGCCCCAGATATTGCTGGCCAGAATATGGCTAACCCTATTGGCATGATCGCTTCGGTGGCGATGATGTTGACCTATGCATGTGATTTACCCAAAGAAGGGCAATTGATCGAAACCGCGATCCAGCAGACGTTAGAAGAAGGCTATCGAACCAAAGATATTGAAAAACCTGGCACTAAGCTCGTGGGGACTCAGGAAATGGGTGATCAAATCGTGAACAAGTTGCAGGTGTTACTGTCATGATCCATCAATGTCCAGCCGGGTTGTTGGCAACGGTGGCGGGAAATGGAGAGCCCGGTTATAGGGGAAATGGGAATCTAGCCACGAAAGCCTGTTTGAATGAGCCCAAAAATCTGTGTTTTGATGCAGATGGGAATCTGTTGATTGCGGATTCAGAGAACCATGCTATTCGCCGAGTCCGACGATCATCTGGGGTGATTGAAACCGTAGCGGGGTTAATGCCTCAGCTCACTCAGGATAAGGATTCGTGGCCTCTTGCCGACGCCAAGAAAACCGCGCATGAGGAAGCCGATCCCCTTGCCGATGTTGATGATATTCCAGGCCAAGGGTACACCCAAACACCTGATTTGAGCGGGACGGTTCGATATATTGTGGGGCAGGGACTGGGCAGGGAACGCTTTGCTGGCGATGACGCTCTTGCGACTGACGCGCTGTTGAATTTCCCGTCTGCGGTGGTCACTGACCACGCGGGGCGACTCTTCATCGCGGATACGTTCAATCATCGAATTCGCCGTGTCGACCCTGAAACCGGATTGATTTGTACAGTAGCGGGAACAGGGCAAACAAAATGGACTGAGGACGGTGGGCCTGGTACCACCGCGACATTGAATGAACCCGTCGCGTTAGCGTTGTATGGATCGAAATTGTACATTGCCGATCAAAGTAATAATCGGGTTCGCCTATTAGATCTGGAATCACAGGTTCTGACGACGGTGGCTGGAACTGGCGAGTCAGGATACAACGGTGATGGGATGCTAGCGACTGACGCCAGTTTGGCTGGTCCGAGTGGTTTAGCCTTTGACCTGGCAGGCAATCTGTACATTGCCGATACGTTTAACGGTCGTATCCGGATGATTGTGCTTGAGACGGGAATCATCTCAACTTGCGTCGGGGATGGATCTGAGTTTCGGTATGAGCGAGGTGCGAATGAACAGGCGGTGGCTGTCTCCCGACCGTATGGCATTGCGATCACGTCCCAAGGGCACGTGCTTATCACCGATTCTGATAATCATCTCATTAGGCGATGGGATCCTCAGAACAAAGTCATGAGCCTTTTGGCTGGAACGGGGCAAGCAACATTTTCTGGAGATGGGGCTGTGCCAACCGACAGCGCGTTGAATTTTCCTTTTGGAGTCGCGGTTGATCCTATGGGTAATGTGGCGATTGCCGATACGTTTAATCATCGTGTTCGCTATCTCCCCGCGTGAATCTTAAGCATGAAAGATAAAAAATCAGCATATACCGTTGCGGTTGTCGGGGCCACGGGGGCTGTGGGCACTGAAATGATTCAAGTGTTAGAGGAACGAAAATTTCCAGTTGGGGAATTGGTTCCGTTGGCATCGGCCCGGTCAGAAGGAAATCAGGTGACGTTTGGTGGGCAAGATTTCCCGGTGAAAGTGCTTCAGCCTGAGTCCTTTCAGGGCGTCGATCTGGCCTTATTTTCTGCGGGAGCTAGTGTGAGCAAAGAATACGGGCCTATTGCTGTAAAGGCTGGGGCGGTCGTGGTAGACAACAGTTCGGCTTGGCGAATGGATCCTACAGTGCCGTTAGTGGTTCCTGAAGTCAATGCGAGCGTTCTAGAGACGCACCAAGGATTGATCGCCAATCCAAACTGTTCGACCATTCAGATGGTCGTGGCCCTCAAGCCTTTGCATGATGCGGTCAACATCAAACGTATTATTGTGACGACGTTTCAATCGGTCTCAGGGACCGGCAAAGAGGCCATGGAAGAATTAGCCGACCAATCTCGAAAATTACTGAGCCTCGGTGAGGCCAAAGCAGAAATTTATCCACATCAAATTGCCTTTAATTGTTTGCCACATATTGATGACTTCCTGCCGAATGGCTATTCCAAAGAAGAGATGAAAATGGTCAATGAAACTCGAAAAATTTTCGGAGACTCTTCTATTCAAGTGACGGCCACAACAGTTCGAGTTCCGGTCTTTGTCTGTCATGCTGAATCGGTCAATATCGAAACCGAACGGAAACTTGATGCCAACGAAGCACGAGCGAGATTATCTGTAGCTCCTGGGGTACAAGTGTATGATGATCCCAGCCGAAACCTCTATCCGCTTCCGGTTGATGTGGTTGGGACCGATGCGGTCTATGTCGGACGGGTACGGGAAGACGAGTCGATTCCCAACGGTCTGAATTTATGGATCGTTGCGGATAATTTGCGCAAGGGAGCAGCCTTGAATGCCGTGCAGATTGCAGAAGTTCTGCTTCGTTGATGGACGTGTGGGACTGAGGAAAAGGGCTCGGCGCGGTTAGGCGGTTGGATTGATGCGGTGTGTAGTCGGAAGCATCTTGATGATCTCTTTAAACGGTAAACATTGTTGAACGTCTCAGTGCCCAATGTGGTCGGTGCGGCACTATTTGTTTTCTGTGCTGTTCTTTCTCTGCCAAGCGCCGGGGCCACAGAACATTCGATTCGAGTGGGCTTAACTGATTCGGCGCGTGTTCTTTCGATTCATTCGTCTTCCCCGTTTTCTTTGCGATTATCTTCTGGTCAGCGGGTTCGCACAGCACAACAGGTGACGGTCAAGTACGATCGAGATCGGCTCCTTGTCAATCGGCGTGCTATCGAAGGGTCGACGCTGTCAATCGTTGGTGAAGGGAAGACGTATCAGGTCAGAATGTTGGTTAGTAAGAATCAGAGGTCAGTGAAGCAAAGTCCTAAAGAATGGACCGTCCGAGGAACATTGGAAATTCGAAAAGTTCCATCAGGACTGGCGGCGATTAATCACATTGACCTGGAAGCGTATGTTGCGGGAGTCGTCTCGGGCGAAGTGAGTCCGAAGTGGCCACTTGAAGCGCTGAAAGCACAAGCGGTTGCCGCTCGTACCTACGTTCTCTATAAACAGATGAACAATCATCAACAACTCTTTGATGTGGTGGCGAGTGTGCAAGACCAAGTGTACCATGGCCATGCCGCACGTTCGGAATCTGTGCGGCGAGCTGTGGCAGAAACACAAGGACAAGTGGTGACCTATAAGCAGCGTCCGATCTATGCGGCCTATTCTTCAACAGCCGCAGGACCGACCGAAGATGCGCTGTACGTGTGGGCTTTGGATTTACCCTATCTTAAGGGGGTGGACTGTCCTTTTGACGATCAGGCCCCCCGTTATACCTGGCGGACATCATTTACCTTTGACTATCTGGAACGCCAATTGCGAAAAGAGGGGTTTACGGTCGGCACGGTTGCGACATTGACACCGTATACCTTTACGCCGTCGGGCCGGGTGGATCGAGTGCGACTCTTACATTCTGGAGGTGAAATCATCTTACGGGGTCAGGACTTGCGGCGCATCGTTGGATACTCAAAAATTTTCAGCACCAGGTTTTCGGTCCAATCAATTGGTGCCGAAGTGGTCATACAGGGCCATGGCGCGGGACATGCTGTTGGGATGTGTCAATGGGGCATGAGGGAAATGGCGGCGTTGGGCTATGGCTATCAATCCATCTTACAGCACTACTATCCAGGCACAGCTCTTCTCGCTCTGGCGCATGTCACGCTGTCTCCGATGCCTAATCCCTGAGTGAAGGTTTCAGGGTCTGGCGATGAATCTCTCAGACTTTCGGTTTCCATTTGATCTCTCACTAGTTGCCAAACATCCAATCCACCCCCGAGACCACGCCCGTTTGATGGTGGTGGATCGGGTGCACGGACATTTGACCCATCGGCAGGTCAAAGACCTCCCTACTATCCTTCAAGCCGGAGATTTATTGGTCGTTAATGATACCAAGGTGCTTCCAGCTCGTCTTCGTGGAACTAAAGTCCCAAGTGGTGGGAAGATCGAAATGTTGTTTGTGAAAAATGTCGACGTGTCTCATGCAGAAGTTCTGATCCAGGGCCGTGTGGGAGTGGGGCAGGTTTTGAAATTTCCGGGTGAGGCACAGGCCAAGATTGTCGAAAAGAATCAAAGTCGAACTGTCATCCAATGGCTTGGACCAGGCCGACTTCTAGAGTATGTACACCAATATGGTGAATTGCCACTCCCGCCGTATTTGAAGCGACAACCTGTTGTTCAGGATCAAAAAGATTATCAAACCATGTTTGCCCTGAAAGATGGTGCTGTGGCCTCCCCGACGGCAGGCCTGCATTTTACCCCGTCGCTGCTTCAAACATTGAGAGACAAAGGAATCAATATGGCCACCATTACGTTACATGTTGGCCCGGGGACGTTTCAGCCCGTCAAAACAGAAAGGCTTGAAGCCCACATCATGCATTCCGAAAGATTTGAAGTTTCAGCAGATGTCGCCAAGCAGATTCGCGAGGTTCAGAACCATCAGGGCAGGGTGGTTGCCGTGGGTACGACGGTAGCCCGAAGTTTAGAATCGGCTGTGAATGCAAGAGGAGAAATTGAATCCCGGTCGGGAGATACGCACTTGTTCATTCTTCCTGGATTTCAATTTAGAGTCGTTGATGTGTTGATGACGAACTTTCATTTTCCTGAAACGACATTGTTGATGTTGGTTTCGGCGTTTGCCGGGCTCGAAACGGTTCGGAATGCCTATGCCCAGGCCGTACACGAGCGTTACCGATTGTACAGTTATGGCGATGCGATGCTTATCCAGTAAAAAGGGAAAAGGTAAAAGCAAGTCGAAAGAAAAAGTAAAGAAGATAGCGGAAAATTACGTATTGACAGTCTTTGTATCGAAGCCATCCCTTCTCACTTTTTCCTTTTCACTTCATGACTTGTTGCTACAACAGTTCTTCATGAATGGTGGCATTCCCGCGAGAACGCAGCGCCGTCTGAAAGGCTTGCATGGCCCGTTGCTTTTTTTGAAGAAGGAATTGCATCTTAATTTGTTCAAACACTTGCGGATCGGCTTCGGCGCCGTCGAGTGTTTGTCGGTCATTCAGATCTTTCACTTCTTGAAGCTCGGTAGGGGTGAGGGTCGTGGCTTCCGAAACCAGTAGCCTGGCTTTTTCTATCAGCAATTCGTTGCGCCGTTGTTGTTCATATTGATTGGGTTTCATTCGATTGGCGGCGAGGAGTCGTTGATAATACTGCGCGTCAAATACGCCATCTTTCTGGAAATCCTTCTGCTTGACGATGGCGTCAAGGAGCTCCTGGGAAGACACCACCAGTCCAAATTCGTCGGCCAACACTTGCCACGATTTGTTGGTGACTAATCCGTCTAACGCCAGTTGTTGAATGGTTTCGTCTTGAATGTCTTCTTGTTTGAGCTGATCGCGATAGATCCGATACAGACGTTGTTTCGCACGCCGATATTCTTGTGTGGTAACTTTGTATGGACCGACGGCAGCCACAACATTTGGCTGGGACGCCTCATATCCATACCAGCCCATGCCCACCACAAAGGTAATGGCAATAGCCAAGATGAGTCCCTTGAGAATCCAGGGATATTTCGAAGAACCTTCGCGAATAAGCCTAATCATAATCTTGTCTCCTGTCAGACACGCAACAATTGTGACTAAATTCTAAGGGGAGGATTGCAGAAAGGCAAGTTGCGAGTTTATTGCTTTCAAAGAGGACATTCTTCTCCTAATCTCTTGCCTCTGTAGGCATAAGATTTTGAGGTGAAACGAGATCAGCGGGTGTGGGGAACAATGTTCTTTGAGAGCCCATTCTTATTTGGGGGCAATCCTTTACAACTGGCTATAAGAATGGTAACAACGGGATCGTGCGAAAAATGCGAATTTTCAGAGGGAAATTGAACAGAGAGTGAATGCATATGAATAATGATGTACGCGTACGATTTGCGCCAAGTCCCACAGGGTTTCTGCATATTGGCGGTGTGCGGACGGCCCTGTTTAATTGGTTGTTTGCGCGGCACTCGGGAGGAACATTTGTTCTGCGTATAGAGGATACGGATCGGGATCGGTCAACCGATGAGGCAATTCAGGTCATTTTGGATGGGATGAAATGGATTGGTCTGGATTGGGATGAGGGACCCATTCGCCAAACAGATCGTTTGGAGCTGTATCGGGACAAGGCTATGGATTTGTTTCAGCGTGGGCTGGCCTATTGGTGTGTCTGTACGCCTGAAGAATTGGAGGCCAGGAGGAAAGAGGCGCAAGCTCGAGGTGAATCCATTAAATATGATGGGCGATGCCGGAATCGAGGCCTCTCGCAGCCGACGCAGCCTGCGGCCTTACGCTTTCTCGCGCCCCAAGACGGGCAGACCATCGTGCATGATCTCATAAAAGGTGACGTGACCTTCCAGAATAGTGTCTTAGATGATCTCATTATTCTGCGGTCGAACGGGTATGCCACCTATAACTTTTCAGTTGTGGTGGATGATGCCCTCATGAATATTTCTCACGTCATCCGTGGCGATGATCATGTGAACAATACCCCACGGCAAGTTCCTCTCTTTCAGGCGCTTGGTTTTTCCGTACCACAATTTGCCCATCTGCCAATGATTTTAGGATCAGATAAAGCACGGCTGTCCAAGCGGCATGGAGCGACGTCAGTTTTGGCTTATCAGGAAATGGGTTATCTTCCAGCGGCCGTAGTCAATTATCTGGTGCGATTAGGCTGGTCGCATGGAGACCAGGAGATCTTTTCATTGCAGGAAATGGTTGAACACTTTGATTTTAAACATGTGCAATCTTCGGCAGCGGTCTTTAATCCAGAGAAACTGACATGGGTGAACGCGCAATATATTCGGAGCGGTGAACCCAAGCAGGTAGCGGAGGCGCTCACTCCATTTTTGGAAAAGGCAGGGTATGATAAGACGGCAATATCTAGAATTCCCGGGGGAGTGGAAGCTCTGATTCCTCCATTACGGGAGCGTTCTGAAACGCTCGTAGATTTTGTGGACGGTGCAGTTCCGTACCTAGAAGAATTCGTAGCGCTAGATGAAGCCGCCGCGTCCAAGCATTTGACCGCCACCATTGGGCCCATCTTAAAAGAATTTGCAGACCTGATTGAAATGGAAGTAGATTTTTCGAAAGAAACACTTGAACCGTTGCTGAGGAGCCTTATCGAATGCCATGGATTGAAAATGGGAAAAATAGCACAACCACTACGAGTGGCCCTCACCGGGCGAACCGTGAGCCCCGGTATCTACGAAGTCATGGCGTTGCTAGGGAAAGCCCGCACACTCCAACGAATTCGTGCCGCCATCGAGCGCGCCATGAATCCTTCACCCTCCCCATGATTCTTCCCCTTTGTAAGGGGCTTGGTTCCAAAGAGGAACCACGTTTTTGGGTTGCGTAGAAATGCGGGAGTGTGGGCTCATGTTTAGCTAGCCAACCTATTCTCTTGACTGCATGTCAATCCTGAATTAAGCTCATCGGAGGTTGGGGGATCGTCTAAGGGTAGGACGTCAGATTCTGGTTCTGATTGTGAGGGTTCGAATCCTTCTCCCCCAGCCAACGAAATCCACGGCTAATAAATAATTGGTAAAGATTCTACGGAGACCCACTTTTCTTGCCCCAGACGGCTACCTGTAGTTAGCTAAATCTTTCTTTGTACCCCCTTGTCACAATTACAAGCTGTAACTCCTACCACCCAAAAGTGACCATCAGAGTCAACGAATGGCTCTGAGATTTGAGAGCGTTCTTTTTAGCAATTAAAAATAATGGGGAAGGACTTCAACTACGGCATAGAGTCAGGTGTGCCGGAAGGCTTAGCCGTATGTTTTTGAGAATTGACATCCTTATAGAAAGAGAGTAGCGTTCCTTAATACTGAAAAGTGAGGGGTTGATTGGCTATTCAGGATATCCCTTAACAACGTGGAAGAAAGGGCCAAGGAGGAGCTGTTAAAAGGTTACCCCCAAGGCCTTTTTTAATACTGATAATGTGAGAATAATGAACACAGGATACTTTTCTTTTGAGTACCACACGTTGGCGCAACCCACGATAATGATAGCTACAGAAATGAGTGCAGTTGTTTTTATGAATACAAGCAGTTGTCGATCTCACCTTGGGGGGAAATATGAAACCAAGCACTAAACATAAAGAATGTGGAACTCAATCAGGGAGTATTCAGCAATGCTTGGAGCAGCCCGTCCAAAGATCTTGGAAGGAAACAAAGATTGTTCCTTTGGTCTTGATGGGTATGCTGTCTATCATGTTATGTCTGATGGTTCCCTCACCCGTTTTTGCTAACTCAGGTTTCGTATTTGGGCCGCAAGATTTCGAGGTGACCACTGGCCCCCCCGAACCGGAAGTCATCAATTTTTCTGTCCAAAATCTGGAAGGCCCGTTTACGCTCCGGATAGATAATGGAGGATTAGCAGATACTTGTAAACCTGTGTCGAGTGTGGGCATCGTATTGAATGGAGTGGGTGTGCTTGCCCCGAAGGCGCTTAACCCAACCGTGGAGGTTGTAACCCAGGCCATTACCCTTCAAGCTGACAATGAACTCATCGTGTTGTTCAAAGGAGCGCCAGGTTCTTGTATGACCATTCAAATCAATACCGCCCCGGTGGCTGAGGCAGGTCCCGATCAAACGGTGGGGCAGGGTGACATGGTCATTTTGGATGGCAGCGGCTCGAGTGATGCGGAAGGGGATCCCTTGACCTTCCATTGGGCTATCACCCAAGAACCTCCGGGCAGTAGTGCCACGTTGTCTGATCCAACAGCGGTTCTGCCCACCTTTTTTGCGAATGCCGCAGGAATCTATGTGATCCAACTCGTCGTCAGTGACGGCACGGCTGATAGTGCTCCAGATACGGTGACGATTTCCACGGATAATTCTCTGGCCGTAGCGGACGCGGGGCCGGACCAGTCTGTCTCGGCAGGGGATACCGTGACCCTCAATGGAACCGGGTCCAGTGATGTCGACGGCGATCTGCTCACGTTTGCCTGGTCCTTGGCCAGCGTGCCGACGGGTAGCGTGGCAGCGCTGTCTGATCCCACGGCAATCCTCCCGACGTTTGTCGCGGATGTGGAGGGCACTTACGTAGTGGAATTGATTGTTAATGACGGGACTGGTGGCAGTACGCCGGATACGGTGGCCATTACCACCGGCAATTCTTCTCCAGTGGCCGATGCAGGCCACGATCAAACGGTCCTCATAGGGGACACCGTACAATTGAATGGGAATGGGTCGAATGATGTCGACAACGACGCGTTGACTTTTGCGTGGGCCTTGATCAGTGTGCCGGAAGGCAGCGCAGCTGTGCTTTCTGATCCGACAGCCATTTTACCGACCTTCATTGCTGATGTAGAGGGCACCTATGTGGCGCAACTGATCGTCAATGACACAAATGGGTGCAGTACCCCAGATACGGTGATGATTACCACTGACAATTCTCGCCCCGTGGCTGATGCGGGTCCCGATCAAACCATGGTCTTTGTGGGGGATACCGTGCAATTGGATGGGAATGGCTCAAGCGATGTCGACGGCGATCTGCTCATGTTTGCCTGGTCCTTGACCAGCGTGCCGACGGGCAGTGCTGCAGCCCTCTCTGATCCCACGGTGGTCCTCCCGACGTTTGTCGCGGATATGGAGGGCACCTATGTGGCGCAATTGATCGTCAACGATGGGATGAGGAATAGCGAGCCGGATACGGTGGTCATACTGGAAGTCAAGGAGAATCAACCCCCGACGATCACCAGTGCCGATAATGTCAGCGTGGCAGAGAACACGGTGTTTGTGATCGATGTGGAGTCGACGGATGATGCGGACGCGGAAGGAGCCGGGTTGATATACAGCTTGACTGGCGGGTCGGATCAAAGCCAGTTTTCGATCAATACAGACACAGGGACTTTGAATTTCACCAGTCCTCCGGATTTTGAAAATCCGGCAGATGCCGATACCAACAATGTGTATGAGGTTGATGTGACAGTAACCGATTCTCATTTGCTGACGGACGTTCAGACTATAAGCGTGACCGTGATCGATGTGGTTGATGGGGTCACGGCAGAATTGGTTGGCGATACCTTATTTGTCTTAGGAACTCCTTCCGCCGATACGATCACGGTCGGTCGCGTTGTTGATGAAATCGTGGTCAACGGGGGAACTGTTCCGATCTCTGGTGGGGTGCCTACGGTAGCCAACACCGTCCTCATCGTCGTCGATGGTCTTGAGGATGACGACAGCCTCACTGTCGATGAATCCGGCGGCGCTCTGCCGGATGCCGTGCTCGAGGGCCGTGCCGGCAACGATACCTTAGTTGGCGGCAGTGGGGAAGATACTTTACGTGGTGATATCGGCAATGACTTGTTGATTGGCGGCGATGGGGTGGATACGTTGCGCGGCGGGGCGGGTAATGACACGCTCATCGGGGGGCGCGGCAACGATGTCAAGTTAGGTGAGGCCGGTGATGATCTGTTCGTGTGGAATAACGGCGACGGCAGTGACCTGATGGAGGGCGGGGGCGACAGCGACACGGTGCAGGTCAATGGCGCCGATGCAGCGGGCGATGACTTCTCGATAGCCCCCAATGGGGCGCGGGTGCGCTTCCAACGCAACAACCTGGGCTTGTTCGCACTGGATATCGGGACGACGGAGAACCTGGACGTCAATGGGCAAGGCGGCGGGGATGTGATCGCCGGCAGTGTGGGCCTGCTGGGGTTGATTGAATTGGATTTGGACGGGGGCGAGGGCAATGACTTGTTGATTGGCGGCGATGGGGTGGATACGTTGCGCGGCGGGGCGGGTAATGACACGCTCATCGGGGGGCGCGGCAACGATGTCAAGTTAGGTGAGGCCGGTGATGATCTGTTCGTGTGGAATAACGGCGACGGCAGTGACCTGATGGAGGGCGGGGGCGACAGCGACACGGTGCAGGTCAATGGCGCCGATGCAGCGGGCGATGACTTCTCGATAGCCCCCAATGGGGCGCGGGTGCGCTTCCAACGCAACAACCTGGGCTTGTTCGCACTGGATATCGGGACGACGGAGAACCTGGACGTCAATGGGCAAGGCGGCGGGGATGTGATCGCCGGCAGTGTGGGCCTGCTGGGGTTGATTGAATTGGATTTGGACGGGGGCGAGGGCAATGACTTGTTGATCGGCGGCGATGGGGTGGATACGTTGCGCGGCGGGGCGGGTAATGACACGCTCATCGGGGGGCGCGGCAACGATGTCAAGTTAGGTGAGGCCGGTGATGATCTGTTCGTGTGGAATAACGGCGACGGCAGTGACCTGATGGAGGGCGGGGGCGACAGCGACACGGTGCAGGTCAATGGCGCCGATGCAGCGGGCGATGACTTCTCGATAGCCCCCAATGGGGCGCGGGTGCGCTTCCAACGCAACAACCTGGGCTTGTTCGCACTGGATATCGGGACGACGGAGAACCTGGACGTCAATGGGCAAGGCGGCGGGGATGTGATCGCCGGCAGTGTGGGCCTGCTGGGGTTGATTGAATTGGATTTGGACGGGGGCGAGGGCAATGACTTGTTGATTGGCGGCGATGGGGTGGATACGTTGCGCGGCGGGGCGGGTAATGACACGCTCATCGGGGGGCGCGGCAACGATGTCAAGTTAGGTGAGGCCGGTGATGATCTGTTCGTGTGGAATAACGGCGACGGCAGTGACCTGATGGAGGGCGGGGGCGACAGCGACACGGTGCAGGTCAATGGCGCCGATGCAGCGGGCGATGACTTCTCGATAGCCCCCAATGGGGCGCGGGTGCGCTTCCAACGCAACAACCTGGGCTTGTTCGCACTGGATATCGGGACGACGGAGAACCTGGACGTCAATGGGCAAGGCGGCGGGGATGTGATCGCCGGCAGTGTGGGCCTGCTGGGGTTGATTGAATTGGATTTGGACGGGGGCGAGGGCAATGACTTGTTGATTGGCGGCGATGGGGTGGATACGTTGCGCGGCGGGGCGGGTAATGACACGCTCATCGGGGGGCGCGGCAACGATGTCAAGTTAGGTGAGGCCGGTGATGATCTGTTCGTGTGGAATAACGGCGACGGCAGTGACCTGATGGAGGGCGGGGGCGACAGCGACACGGTGCAGGTCAATGGCGCCGATGCAGCGGGCGATGACTTCTCGATAGCCCCCAATGGGGCGCGGGTGCGCTTCCAACGCAACAACCTGGGCTTGTTCGCACTGGATATCGGGACGACGGAGAACCTGGACGTCAATGGGCAAGGCGGCGGGGATGTGATCGCCGGCAGTGTGGGCCTGCTGGGGTTGATTGAATTGGATTTGGACGGGGGCGAGGGCAATGACTTGTTGATTGGCGGCGATGGGGTGGATACGTTGCGCGGCGGGGCGGGTAATGACACGCTCATCGGGGGGCGCGGCAACGATGTCAAGTTAGGTGAGGCCGGTGATGATCTGTTCGTGTGGAATAACGGCGACGGCAGTGACCTGATGGAGGGCGGGGGCGACAGCGACACGGTGCAGGTCAATGGCGCCGATGCAGCGGGCGATGACTTCTCGATAGCCCCCAATGGGGCGCGGGTGCGCTTCCAACGCAACAACCTGGGCTTGTTCGCACTGGATATCGGGACGACGGAGAACCTGGACGTCAATGGGCAAGGCGGCGGGGATGTGATCGCCGGCAGTGTGGGCCTGCTGGGGTTGATTGAATTGGATTTGGACGGGGGCGAGGGCAATGACTTGTTGATCGGCGGCGATGGGAATGACCTACTGAATGGCAACAATGGCACCGATGTCTGTGACGGTGGGCTTGGGACGGATACGGCTTTAGGCTGTGAAACCGAGTTGAATATCCCATAGGCCATGCCATGTTTTGGAAGATCGGATGGAGGCTTGCAAGCCGGTGGTTAACAGTTTGGTTGTCAAAGATCTGTAACCCGGGGGGAAATTTTGATATCTGGTAACCTTATTTTGACACGTGCCTCAATTTTGGTGTCTCGGTATCCAGTAAATTTTGTCCAAAGCTGCTTTAACTCTAGGGTAACGAGGGAAAATCTTTTTTCGAAACATTGCATAAGGCCTCATCAGCTTCAGCCTTTTTGTCCTTAACTTGTTAAGGAACTCCCAGTTTTACTTCTAGCCTGGTTCAGATTCTAAATCGTTGTCAATATTTCATGACATCCAAATAAAGGATCTTATTTGTCTTGGGTTTAGAGGGTTTGGCACACTCTGTCCCACATCAACCTTAAGCCTCTTGGAGTGGATTGGGATTCCGGATCTGATTGTGAGGGTTCGAATCCTTCTTCTTTTAGCCGACAGCTTGTGTGCTTGATGTCCGGGAGCAAAGGCCAGACCCTTCCATTTTAACAGTATTCTCCTATTTTCCTTGATCCGTAATCACGGCTTTGGTGTTGTACAAATCGGAATGATTGGGTTTTCCCCTATTTTCTTTGGAGAAATGGGTCGAACGTGAACGTCAGTATTCGTTGGCTGTGGGTAGCCATGCTTGGCGGTAGCTTTATGCTGGCAGTACCGGGCGATATCGATTTGGCCAGGATAGTGGGAGATGTTGTTGGACATTTCTTTTCGGCGTTGATTCTAGCCATTGTACCAATTGTAGGATATCGTATCCTGTATAAGCGGCTTGGTGAAAAGGAAGTCACCTATATTTTTGCGGCTGCCTGGGTGTATTTGGTGTTGTCTCAGTTTTTCGGTTGGTAGGTAGGAGGTTCCTATGAAACGATGGATTGTTCTGGGAGTTGTGGCTTGTTTGGTTATGAGTTGCTCAAGGACTTATACACGCAACGCGGATTTTATTCCGGAGGAATATGCCCCCTATGAAGGAGTGGGTACAGCACGAGTATGTGGACAGGCCTATCTGATGTTGGAAGATGGCAAACAGCATGTGGCGTCTGGAGATTCTGTCCTACTGGCCCCAGTCACCTCTTATACGGAAGAGGCCTTTAAGGTGAAGGTGCTCCATGGCCGGAGTTTAGAACCTCCTGACCCGCAAGCGATCAAGTTTGAGAAGCATACGAAAACTGATAATGAAGGCCGATTTTGTTTTACGGATTTGCCGCCGGGCTCGTATTATGTGGTTGCAGACATTGTGTTGCCGTCTTCGACCGTTGAGTATCGGGAGAGCCGTCTGGCGCATGCGAAGGCATCGGTAACCCCCCATAGCAACGTCTATGTGTTGGTGACTAGGTAGAGGAGGTCGTCACGCGTCCTGGCTGTGGCGTCAGTGGCCCTGGATTTCTGCTTCTCTCATGTGTGGGCGGTATACGTATACAGCTACATTCCAAAAGCTAACGCAGCTGTTGGCCCTATCCACATCGGGGCTATTTCAACCCCGGTATAATATTGCCCCTTCTCAATCCATCCCGGTTGTCCGACTCAATCCAGACACAGGCCAGTACGAATCTGTCGATCTCCACTGGGGGTTTATCCCCTCGTGGGCAAACGATCCACGTATCGGCAAGAGGCTGATTAATGCTCGGGCTGAAACGGTGGCCGATAAACCGTCCTTTCGAAAGGCGTTTCAAGAACGACGATGTTTAGTGTTGGCCGATGGGTATTATGAATGGAAGCGTGAAGGAAAGGTGAAACAACCCTACTACATTCGCTTTCAGGATCGCCGGCCCTTTGCGTTCGCTGGGTTATGGGAACGTTGGGAAAATGATGGCCGGTCTGGATGGGATTCTTGCGCGATAATCACAACGGCCTCCAGTTCGCTAATGCAATCTATCCATCATCGGATGCCGGTGATTCTTGCTTCTGATGCCTATTCCGAGTGGCTTGACCTTAAGGCTTCAGATATCCACCGCTCTATCAAATCGCTACAAGGCTCTGTGGCGGCAGATTTCGAAGCGTATCCAGTCAGCCGATTGGTAAACGATCCGCGCAATGACTATCCGGCTTGCCTCGAGCCCTTGGTTGAAATCTGACAGAGAGCGGTTTGAGGGGTGCCCAGCAAATGTTACGGATTGTCGTGAGGGCGCAAGACAAGCATTTGTTCCAAGATCAGGGTGTGCGCAGTGGCTAACTCTTTTTTTAATTCAGCCACATCAACTGACATGTGATTGTGGGCACCCAATCGAGCTTGTTGCTCAATTTCTCTGCACATTCGGGCTAGTCCTACCACGCCGAAATTTTCACAGATCCCCTTTAGGCCATGTGCGGCCGACCTAACTTGTTGAAGATCGTCGTCCTCAATGCCTTGATAGATCTTGGCGATTGTCTCTTGTGCATCTTCAAAAAATCTTCGCAGCATGGTGTCTAGTTGTTTGTGGCCAGCAAATTCTCTGAGGGTCTCAAGTACCGACAGATCAATAGACTTCGCGGGTGATTCTTCCTTCGGTCTTGGCTCGGTGGTTCGAGCCGTGGGTATGGTGGATGTCTTCAATCTCTGAATCCGGATGTTCAGATAAAGATGAAAGTTTGTCTGGAACAGAGGGTAACCATTGCTCGATGACCTTAGCTAGCTCTTCTTTCTGAATGGGTTTGGTGACATAGTCGTCCATGCCAGCCTCAAGACACCGTTCCCGGTCCCCTTTCATCGCGTTGGCTGTCATCGCGATGATTGGAAGATGGGTCATGGGAGACGGTGAACTATGCGATGGTTCAGAAGAGTGTTCTGAAGAAATGTAGGTTCTTCGCTGTTTCTGCTCCCACGCACGGATTGTACGGGTTGCTTGGTATCCGTCCATTTCCGGCATATGGCAGTCCATGAATACGAGATCGAATGGGCGTTGGGAAATCACCTCGACGGCTTCTTTGCCATTAACGGCAACTTCTGCACGATGACCTAAGCGTTCCAACATGAGGACCGCGAGTTGTTGATTGACACGATGGTCGTCAACCACGAGTATTCGGGAGTTGGTTTGACGCGACATTTCACGAAGGCTGTGAATAGTGACTAATGGATCAGTGTAGGTTTCTTGATGAGTGTTAGAACGGAGTCCTAGTACAGTGGTCAGGCAATTATACAATTCGGACTTTCGAATGGGTTTTGTCACGAATCCGGAAAATCCAGCGTCTCGTGCCTTTTGTCCGTCTCCGCGTTTTCCGATTGCGGTGAGTAATATTAAGGGTAGCCTGCCCCATGAAGGGTGTGCTTTGAGCATTTGCGCTAATTCGAATCCATTTATCTCTGGCATCTGCATTTCTATAACTGCCAAGTCAAATGGGCGTTGTTGGGTGTCAGCCTCCTGTAACGCCCTGAGGGCGGTAGTGGGGGATTGGCTTGTGACGCACTCCATTCCCCAATCTTTCGCGTAGCACGACAGAAGTTCAAGGTTGGATGCTGTCTGGTCGACGCAGAGGAGCCGCCGTCCTTTTAAATCAACCTGAGCAGTTCCACTGGACCGAGTGGCAGACGGGTGTTGGCGGTCCAGGGGTACAGTAAACCAGAACGTACTCCCAGTTCCAGGTTGGCTCGTGAGCCCGATTTGGCCGCCCATGCGTTCCACCAATTTTTGACAGATGACCAGGCCAAGGCCGGTGCCGCCGTATTCACGAGTTGTTGAACTATCAGCTTGGCTAAAGGCTTGGAATAACCGAGCTTGGGCCTCTTCTGAGATTCCAATGCCGGTGTCTGTGATATCGAAGCGTACTCGAATGATCTCTTCGGTCTGTTCAACTAACTGGACTTGGGCGGTGACTTCACCCTGTTTTGTAAATTTAATTGCATTGCTGAGTAAATTGAGGAGTACCTGTCTTAGTCGTCCGGGGTCGCCCCGAACGGCTGTTGGGATCTGTGCAGAGATCAGCCCAACAAGCTCCAGGTTTTTCTCGGCGGCACGATTCGCTATCAATTCGATGGACTCTTCTACGACATTCCCTAGATCGAAATCGATGGTTTCAAATTCCAGCTTCCCCGCGTCGATCTTTGAAAAATCTAGAATGTCATTAAGAATGGCCAGTAAGCTATCGGCCGACTGCTGAATGGTGACCGCAAAGTCGTGCTGGTCTTTCGAGAGAGGGGTTTCCAGAAGAAGACCCGTCATGCCAATGACTCCGTTCATGGGCGTTCGAATTTCATGGCTCATGGTAGCGAGAAATTCGGACTTGGCCTGCGCGGCGGCCATGGCCTGTTTTCGCGCGTCATTCAATTCGATGACTTGGCGACGAATCCGTCGGGACAAGACATAGGCCACAATAAGAAATCCGACAAATGCGAGACTGCCTAAAAACGTGATCGTCTGCCACTGAGCGGCTAGGCTCGCCTCTATCTTTTCAAAGAGGTCTTCCATTTCTTGCTGAATGAGGTGGGTAATTTCTTCTTGTAGTTTATAAATGTCTGCAAATACTCGCTCAATTTCTAATTCCAATGCGGCGCGGTCCTGCAGTAACGTCAACATGGATGTTTGATTGTTCTCTTGTTTCGATCGGACATACTGCATTTTCCACTCTTTGGCGAGTTCTACAAAATCTCGTAAGTCAGCCGTAGCATTTCGTAAGCCGACGAGTGTCCTCTGAAATGCTGGGTTACCCGTTGCTTGTAATCGTGCCTGCAAGAATTCTTCGAGCCGATCGAGGGGTTCGGTGTTGGCTGTTGCAGGTTGATCGATTTGGAGCTGAGCAATGAGACCAGCATGGATCATGCGTAACAAGGCCAGTGTCCTATTTCTTGCGTGATTGAGTTCTCGTTCCTGAAATTTGAGTGCTGCTCGGTTGTCTTGAAACTGCTCGAGTGTTGAATACACAAGTCCCATCATGCCGATGCCCAGTATTAACGCGAGGCTAACCAGGACCTGCACCATGTTCTGGATTCCTGAGCCTTCGTGGGAAAGAGGGGTGAGAGACATTATGCGTGTATTTACATCACTAGCGATGGGTTAGAGACATTGCACCGCATCTCTGTTGAAAGGCAAAGACACAAAAAAGGAAGAAAACGAATTGAGAGCATCTGCTCTCAAGTTCGGGCGCACGTTGTCATCTAAATATATTTCTTCTTTTAGGATGTCGGCTAAATTAGGAGAGAAATAAACTAGAGATGACAGAAACGGCGCCAGACGTTGAGCAATGTGAATAATAGTTCATCAACAATCCTTAAGTTTCAGGAATGAATAACCGACAAGCATAACTAAACGGAAAAGTGAGGAAATTGCTGAAATGAACTGCTTCAATGCCCATATCGATGGGTAAGGCGAACTTATGCTGACTGTATTGGTACGGAGCTCTTGGAACTGGAAGTTTAGACTCCGCAAGATGTGGTGGAATGTCAGAAATGGTGAATGCATGCGGGTATATTCAGGTTTGTTGGGATGCTTCGTCTTTGTGTTAGGTGTGTGTTGGGGAGTCCCTGGACTAAGTGTTGGAGCTGAATCTTCTACTGGGTTTAAGGAGATTCAGATGCAATTGGAACGTATGCAACAACGAATGGAACAGATGCAGTCCCAAATCGACATATTGCGGCATTCACAAAGTCAGCCATTACCGGATGGTGTGGAAGACTCTTCTTGGCAGGAACGTTATGAGGAGTTGTCAGAACGACTGGTAGAGCAGGAATCGCTGACTCAAGAATTAGACGAACGGGTAGGGAGCCGGGCGATCGTCCATGCTTTTGACTCCATGCAATTAGATTTTGGGGGCTTCCTCCATTCCGCGTTTACGCATGTTCATGGGGATAACGGTTCAGCGTCGAGTTTTGATCGGCTCACCTTTGAAATTCTTCTGAAGGCGCAATTCAGTCGCCGTTTTTCTGCCTTTTTTGCTCAAGCCTTTATTCGAGAGTCCAACACGCGGTTTACTGACACATTCCAACGAACATCACCCGGATTCGCATTTTCCGGTTCAGGCGGCGTGAAAACTCCGCTGGTCATCGCCTGGGCTAACTACATGCATAATGATAGTCTTAATCTACGAGTCGGTCGGTACATCACCCCGTTCGGTATTATTAACATTGAACATTTTCCGGCTATCTTGCTAGACACCGAACAACCTCAATTCTTACGGCCCTTTTCCGGTGATACCATTTTCCCGAATTTCATGACAGGCGCTCAGGCTCATGGCAAATTATTCTGGGGTGATGATCTCTTCCAGTATTACTTGTATACAGGTGTGTTCACTGGCAGTACGCCGGAACAATTTTATACTGGGGCCCGTGGAGCTTATACCTTAGGCTCACTAGGTACCACGCTCGGCCTAAACGTGGGAACGGGTAAACGAACGTTGCGGCCAACGGCCCCGGACACGACAGCGGTATCAAAAAATGCCACATTTTACATGTATGGTGTGGATTTGCTGGTTGATACCGGGCCGATCCTTTGGAAAAATGAGCTGTTCTTTACGGATGAGGATCAGGGAGCTGGTGGGAATCGGTTGGGGTTCTATACTCAGCCGGCCTATCGATTCACAGACCAGTGGATCGTGTTTTACCGATACGATTTTCTCGATGATGGAAAACTCCAAATCGTTCCGGCCGGTGGAGGACCTCGAAGGCACACTCCCGGACGTTCCACAGAACATATGTTCGGTGTGAATTATCTTCCGGTTCCGAATGTTCGGCTTCGGGCCACGGCGACCTGGAAAGAATTTGCCAGCGGTCGACTAGGTGCGCCAAAGGCCGATGCTCAAATTTTTCAAATATCTGGCACGTTTAGTTTTTGATGAGGAGTCACGAGTCAGTGTTGATTGGTTGGTCATGGATAAGCAAGGGGAGGAATGCGGTGCTTGGGGCGAGTGTGCTTCTCCTATTGGCCTGGTCACCATGTTTTGCGGACAATTCATTTGCTGTTATTGTCAATAAAGATAATCCGTTGTCGGGAAGTTCTGACGAATTAGCCCGCATTGTTGCTAGGATATTTCTCAAGAAACAGCGGGACTGGCCACACGATATTCCTTCCCGTGTGTACGACCGAGAGCCAGACTCTCCTGAACATCAGCAATTTGTCGGACAAGTTCTCAAAATGAGCGAGGGCCGGCTGGCTGTTCACTGGGTGAAGATGAAACAAGTGAGCGGTGAAACACCGCCTCGGGTCATCCGTTCTCCAGGCATCCTTCTACGATTTATCGAAAAACATAAAGGAGGTGTGGGGATTATCAAACAAGACGAAGTCGCGAGTCTCCCCTCCTCTGTTAAAGTGCTCTTCAGTTTCTAGGCGGCACTCCTGTGTGTATTGCCTTAGAAGGCCGGCTTAAAATGTTTGGACTGTAGATCACATGGCGTGATTAGAAAAGCAGTCGATAGCCGTCTTTGGTCTGCGGTGAGCAGATCGCCTTGGTATTCACCAAGGCGATCTTCCGAGAATTGCAACCATTCGTCCTTCATTAGGGTTCGTCGCGTCCCGGGCCTAGCAATGGGCACAGAAAGAATTTGTCTTCTTCGCCTTCGATCTGGTTTTGTATTCCGTCATCATTGACATCTATCCACCAGCGTCCTCCAAGGTGGCCCACTTCCCCTGGCCCATATTCAGTCTCTAAGCCATTTTGCCCAGGAATTAATTGTTGAAATCGCCCTTTTTGGGGAAGAGGATCAACAATTACTATCGAATCATAATACAGACCTTGTGAGGTGACGAAGATTGTTGGCCCAGTTCCCCGTCCTGTCTCTCGTTCTGGTTTCGCTGCCAGAGCCGTGGTGCTCAGGGTTAATGTAAGGCCAGTGATAAGCAAGGCATTGATCAATTGGAAATTTTTCACAGCAGCTTCTCCCTTCTTAGGATTGTGGGGGTTCTAGTAGGTGAATATCATGACTCTGGAAGAGTAGTCTGTGAAAACAGAATTTCGTTACAAGAATTACTCAAAAAATACGAAATTTTTCGACTCCGTCCGTAAGGACGGAAAACGTTGAATTGGGATTTTTAAGGAAGAGCCGGGCATAGAGGATGACATGGCTTTGTGAGAGAGAGCTGGTGACGGCAATTTCGAGTCCTCTCTGTGCCGACATACGTGAGGTTAGGCTATTGAGATAATTGAGCGTTGTTGACTAGTTGTGCAATGCCTGTTCAATGTCCTGTACGATGAGTGGTGAGAGAGGTTTCTGGCCTGGCCGGTACCGGGCAATGATTTCCCCTTTGCGATTCGTGAGAAACTTCTGGAAATTCCATTTGATTTCGCCGGTAAAGGAGGTGTCTTCCGTGAGATAGCGGTAGAGCGGGTGTTTGTCGGTACCTAGGACGGTAATTTTGCTAAACAATGGGAACTCCAATGAATATTTGGTGTAACAAAATTCGGCAATTTCTTTATTGCTCCCCGGTTCTTGCTCGCCAAAGTCATTGGCGGGGAATGCCAAGATAGTGAAGCCTTGATTGCGATATCGCTCATATAATGTCTGAAGCCCGTCATATTGTGGTGTATTACCACAAAAACTGGCGGTATTCACGATCATGATCACGTTGCCTTCGAATTGACTGAGAGAAATCGGGTTTCCATCAATATCATCCATCGTAAAGCTATAGAGGTTTGCATTAGTCGTGGTCTTGGCTGACGCGGGAGAAGGGGGTGCTACAGCTAAGGTGGCTATTGGGTTTGCTCCGAGCATGAGGGCGGCGACAAACAATATTACGGTCCAGTAACTTGGTGAAGACTTAAACCGTTTAGTTGGGATGTCCATTTCTTGACCTCCTCTTTTGTTATCCTAATAATGCTAGGTTACTAAGAATACTATCATGAGACTTATGCAGTAGTGGTGAGTTGCTTGTGCCTAAATGATACGGTAAGGGACACAAACAATGAGATCCTCAGAACTGCTTAGGGTTGCTCCAGTATTTCAATTGAATTGCCAAATGGATCGTGAATATAGACAGATTTCATTCCGTCACGATGAGTTACCAGATCTCCAAACTTGTTGGCATCTACGCGACTAAGGGCAAAATGTCCTGGGTGTTGGTTTGGAAGGACCAAGGCGAGTTTCGTATTCGCAAATTCGAGTAACGCCCAAGTTTCATCAACATATTCCACGGAACAATTGAATCGAGATGTGTACCATTCGACGGCCTCGGCGATCTTGGGGACTGCGATGGCGATGTGATGAATGATATCCAACGTTTGTGTAGAGCGAACTGGCTTTTGCCTATTGCTGGTTTTCTTGGATGTTGTATGAGCCATGAGGACAAGATGTCTTTCTCAGTCATGATACCAATGAGGTTCGGGTTCCTGGCAACAAAATCTACGCAAACTGATTGATATGTTCGACGAGCATTTTTGAGACATGGCTAAGGTCATAAGGCCAAGCATATTGTAAGTGTACATCCGGATGTTCCTTGCGAAGTTCTTCCATTTCCTCAGGAATTTCATACTCCGAATGTGATCCTCCAGGAGTAAACATGGTGGACACGACTGTGATCGATTGTGCCCCTTGTGTGATCAGACTTTTCACGGCTTCCTGTAACGTGGGCCCACAGAACTCGTTATAAGCTAACGAAAACAACGCTCCGTTCAACATGGGTTTCATTTGAGTTCCGAGGGCTTCAAGCCCAGCGTGGTAGGGATCTGAGTCTGCAGTGCGGGGCCAGGTTCGAATTTTCGTATCCAGGTCTAATTCCTCGGCACTCATGGGTTTTCCCATGGCACGTCTTTGAGCCTCCAATCGTTTGAGTTTGGTGACATCCTCTCCAGGATAATCTTTAGGAATACCACCATGACCAACAAGAATAATACCCTTTTTAGGCTCAGGCATCGCTATCACTCCTTGTGTAATACGTTATGACGACAGAACCCGTCATGAATTTCGTGATGAGTTGTATCTGTCTCTAATTCTAAAAACATTGATACTTTTGGTTCCCCTGTGAATAGATCGTACTATTAATCGAATAACCCATCATACATGAATAAATCATAAGCTGAGTTGTTTATGGGAGGCAAGGTATCGGATAGCTCTGATTACCTGTGTGCGACTCCGTCGTTGAGAAATTGTTGTATTAGACATGATTGCGCAGCATGAGTTCTTGGGGATAGGGATTCAGGTACACTTGATCAAGCAAGTATGGGACTGGTAGCAGACGCACGTAATGTTTGATCAGGGTCAGTGGGACGGCCAAAGGCACCAGCTTTCGATGATAGGCCTGGATATTTTCCTGTAGTTCGGCCCGTGTCGCTTGATGCAAGTGGTGTTTGAGATGTCCTGCTAAATGTTGGAGAACATTGACGTGTTTCTTGACTGTTGCCTTCACCTTGAGAGCCTCCATGAATAACACTCCATATTGGGCTGCAAGCTCGGTAGGTCGGCAACTTCCTGATTTTGCGACTAGTCGTCCGAGTCCCAAATAATGAGTGCGGCTGTGAGTCATGAGTAAATACTTATGCCTGGTATGGAATTGCACGATGGCTCCTCGATTGAACCTTCCCGTTTGTAGAAGCGACTTCCATCGCCGATAGCAAAAGATCCGTTCGATAAAATTTTCTCTGATCGTTGCATCATTCAAGCGGCCTTCCTCTTCGGTCGGCAAGAGGGGAAAGGTTTCCAGAAACATCTGAGAGAAGACGCCGGTTCCATGTTTGGAAGGTTGGCCTTTCTCAGAATAGACTTTGACTCGATGTAGACCGCAGCTGGGAGAATTTTTCTTAAAAATATACCCGTCTAGGTCCTCCCTCTGTAGTTGTCCCAATCGTCTTCGGCTAAAGCTTGTTAAGGTATGCGTGAGGTCTATCTTGGTGCGAATGGTCAGCAGTTGAGGTGATTCAGGATTCCCAGACAAACGCATGGCCTCGCGAGGTGTGCCAAGTCCGGCTTCGACTTCCGGACAGACCGGAATCCAATCTACAAATGGAGATAACACATCGGTGAGAAACGGATCTCGTTTATGACCTCCATCGTATCGGACGGCCTCACCGAGTAGGCACCGGCTGATTCCCAAACGAGGTTTCCGATCAGTATTCAGATTGGCAGTACTCATGAGTGCAGTTTTTCATTTTCTCCCTGCATGAGGCATTTTTCTGCATGGAACCACGAGCCAAACGTATGGCTCGTCATGTCAGGTACATCCCATTGGGCTTGCCGCTCAAAGTGCCGGAGGAGTTTGCTTCATAAGAATGCTTTCATTGACCCGAATTACCGAAATCACGCGTTCGCCTTGTGGTCCTTTGAGTCCCAGTTTCACAGTAGTCCCAGTCTCGCCACGGATTAAACTCACGGCTTCTTGATAGGTCTTTCCTGTTGTAGGGTGACCATCGACTGAGACAATTTCCTCTCCATGTGTAATACCAGCGCGTCCCGCTGGACCCGCCGGGTGAACAGCACGGACGATCAATCGGGCCGGTTCACCGATTTTCGTGGCAGTGATGTGAAGAGCTAGCCCCACGATACCGGAGGCTGGAGGAGTGTTCGGTCCAGGAAGTGGTGCGTGGGGGTTGGCCATAGGAGGCGCTGTGCCTACGGCACGTTCATAGGCCAGGACATTGGTCGAGAAAGGGCCAATTACTACCCATACAAAGAATAGAACGATGAAATGTATCCCATAACCAAATTGACACGTTGATTCTTTCCGCATAACAAGTTCTCCTCTGTGAGATTAGGGCTCACTGGTCTTATGTGAAATGACCAAATTGCCGTTGTGTTTTAGAACTTATTTGAGAATGTCATACTTTATGATCCTTTGTGTTTGAATCTCTTGAAAAAAGTTCATGCAATGCAGTTTGAACCGTGGGGTACTTGAACAGAAACTGTTTCTCCAGGGCTCGTTGTGGCACAACACGTTGTCCCGTCGTGAGCATGCTAGCTAATTCGCCTAAAGCGAATTTAAGGATAAATTCAGGCACCGGAAACCACGAGGGACGTTTCATGGCATGTCCGAGACGAGAACAAAATTCCTTCATGATAACTGAATGTGGAGCAACGGCATTGATGGGACCATGAATGTCTTTTTGCGTCAAAAGCCAGTTTATGAGATGTGCAAG
Source organism: Nitrospirales bacterium (assembly GCA_965223765.1). Lineage (GTDB taxonomy): Bacteria > Nitrospirota > Nitrospiria > Nitrospirales > UBA8639 > Nitrospira_E. Next base: position 3,268,609 of record OZ245016.1, on the reverse strand, counting down.
GTCGTCTTGGTGAATCCAGGATACGTACTGCGAGCCGGGTAAAATCGGTCCGCCTAGAAACATGCTAAAGGGAAAAGCCATTTTCTTGAGAGCCCCTCCCTCGCGGCCGAGGACCATTCCGATTCTTATGGTGATCACTCGTAGTCCCAAACGTGTTCCCTCCATGGCAGCCTCTTCCCAAGCTTGACATAAGTTTGGGAGAAATCCCGTTCCTTGTTGAGCGGATTCGTCAATTCGTTCTGCCCCACGGTCTCCATAAAAGCCGATCCCCGAAGCCGAAATGAATACCGATGGTTTAGAATTCCAAGACTCAATGGCTTTGAATAAGGTACGTGCTGGTTCTACTCGGCTCTCAATCAACTCCAATTTTCGTTCTGGTGTCCAACGGGTATCAGCAATGGGCGCACCACAAAGATTGATAACCGCGTCCGCTCCTTCACAATGTGTTGACCATGCACTCTCTGGATTATTATCCCATTTCAGTACGCGGTGGTGCTTATTGGATGGGTTTCCTAATTTATCAGGTGACCTGGTAAGAACGATGATTGAGTGACCCTGCTCCAAAAGGTGACGGGAAAGACACGTTCCAATAAACCCAGTTCCGCCTGCAATAATAATATTCATGGGGTATCCTCTTGCGCTAATTGGGATGTGGAAGGGCGATCTTGGGCACAACGGAATCCAATTCCATGGGTTTTTAGCGCGAAGCCGCCCTTTCCTCGTGATGTGACTTGCAAATCGGTGTCAAAGCTTCGCCATGATCCTCCTCGAATCACTTTGAGAATTCCAGTATCCGGCCCTTTTGGATTCTTATCTGGAGCCTGGGCATAGTAGTCCATGTCATACCAGTCCTGAGTCCACTCCCTGACATTCCCCGCGAGGTGGTGGATGCCAAAGTGAGACTTTCCTTCAGGCATGCTGTCCACTTCTCGCATGGTATTCTTGCCGGACCATTCCTTGTCGAAGATGGCCTTGTCGGACGAAGGAGTCTGATCACCCCACGGATAGAGCCGTTTGTCGCTCCCTCGTGCTGCCTTTTCCCATTCGGCTTCAGTGGGAAGCCGCTTGCCGGCCCAAAAACAATAGTCTACGGCGTCGTGCCATGTGACTTGCACGACCGGTAGGTTGCCGATGCCTTTTTCATCCAAGAAAGGGCCATCCCCATACACATTAAACGGAGGTTTGTGGAGTGTTTCTTTCAAAAATTCCGTATAGCGAGCATTACTGACTTCATATTTATCAATCGCAAAACTATTGAGATAAATCTTTCGCCGTGGCTGTTCGTCCAATCGTCCTTCACCGGGAGCGCTCCCTCGGATCAACGAACCAGCAGGGATGGTGACCATCTCTACCGGGTTTTTCTCCATCAATTTGGAATTGATACTGAATGCATCCGGAGACACCCCAAAGATACTAAGGAGACACAATAAGGGAATGTTGAAAAAATCCGCCAGCCACGTTCTCGCCATTTTTCCACGCTCACGTACTGCATGTACGCTCCGCGCACAAAAAGGGCTGCGGCCTTGCTGGACGGACTTTTTTGAACATTCCCCTCGGAGTGAAGTTGCAACTAGTTTGAAGCCGTTTTTCAATAATCCCAATATGATTATCCGGGTGTTCATTGTTTCCTCTTTCGACTTGCCTGAATGATCTGTTGTGTAATCTCTTGAATGTTTGTCGTGATATCCTTAACAGCGTCGTAATATTCCTTTCGTTTGGCTACTCTGGCTTTCATGAGGAGGGCGCGGGCATCATGGAGTTGCTGTTCGATCATGACTTGTATCAAGGGAGAAACTAGAGTACCACCGATGGCGGCTGCATGAAATTCCTCCCAAGCTTGGTCAGTAGCTTGGGCTGCCTCCCGAATGAAGCGTGTGGTTTCTTCGAGAGACAGCCGATGTTGAAATGACCCATTAGCATCCGTGATTCCCGGGCTCACCATTTGTAGGAAAATCAGGAAAATCATCAGAGTTTTCGTATGAGTAATGAGAGACATTATGGGTGTCGTTCCTCTTTATGGTATGGAGAAATCACGGAATTTTCTGAAAAACATGGAGATGATCACATTTCTCCCTTATTAATTTGCTCCAGTATGAGACTTTTCGTCTGCAAGTATTCGGCGTTATTGGGGTCACCTTGCAGGGCTTGGTTGATCGACTCCATGGCTTCTGCCCATTTCTCGTCACCCATACTGATCAGCGCATGCATGAAGTCGTATTGAACGGTCCGAATGCTTTGCGGTGAAGCGGATTTGGCACAACGAAAGCCCAGACCTACGCCATAGGAATTATTCTCAGGTTGATTCCAGAAGCGATGACTTGTGTGCAGGGAGGAAGAAGGAGCTAACCAGGATCCACCCTTCAAGACCTTGACCGGTCCTTGATTGGCAAAATTTAATCCCGTGGCTGGTCCTTGTGGATTGAGAGCCGGGCTCACATTGTAGTAGGTGGGGTCATACCAATCGGAAACCCATTCAAAGACATTGCCTGCCATGTTATAGACACCATATCCACTTATACCTTCAGGATACGAGTCGACGGGAGTGGTTTTCCCGACCATTTGCCCATAATTGGCCTTTGTTTCATCTAATTGATGACCCCAAGGATAATGAGAGTGCCCGTTGGGTCCTTTTGCCGCACGCTCCCATTCGGCCTCGGTGGGTAGCCGTTTTCCCTTCCATTCACAGTAGGCGTTAGCATCGTACCAGTTGACACCTACGACTGGTTGTTCAGGTTTGTTCAACCGTGGATCATCCCAGTAGGCCGGAGCCGGATGACCAGTAGCTTTCATGAAACCCTTGTAATCTTTGTTGGAAGTTTCATACTTGTCGATATAATAGGCATCTAAAACTACATTGTGGGGTTTTTCGTCCTGGTGTTCCTGGCTTCCCATCGTGAATTCTCCCTTAGAAATCAACACCATGTTTTCAGGTGTCTCGCTCAAAGCTGGAGTGCCTGTCAGGATGAGAGAAGTAACCATCGCACTGGAGATAAGGGTTACCTTGTTCATGAAATTTCCTCCTTGTGGTAGGGACTGGTAGTGGTGGCTGTGGGTGAATGTGGCCATGATCGTGATCCTCCTTAATTAGGGATGAGTTGGGTGTGTTGCGAACGTGAACGGTTTTCTAAAATGGTTTTGTCGAATAGATCTCCACATTGAAGACATTTCCAGACGGAAATTTGGAATTCTAATGAGCTGTCATCCGGAGATATGCAGAATGTGGTCATCAGAAAGCCTCCGCATCGTGAACAAGTTCTTGGGGCCAATTGAACTAGGGTGAGTTCTTTGCCGGGCGTTTCTTTTGTGTTCATTGTTTGGTTTATTTTCATCTTTCTTCTCTCTGGTTTTATGGATGTTTAATTTTTATTCATCTAATGCTTGTCTAACGTATGTATAGACTTTTATCACTATGTAAAATGTTTGTCAATAGTATAAAAGAAAAAGTTTTGACAGAATTTATACAAATTGGTAAATTCACGTAATGGACACCTATAGAATCCATAGATTTTCAAAGCTTACGGGACTCAGCACACACGTTATTCGGGCCTGGGAGCGTCGATATGGGCTGGTCGTGCCCCTACGAGGAGCCAATCGCTATCGACTGTATACCGATGAGGATGTGCACTTGTTTCGCTATTTGAAATCTCAGGTAGACTTGGGAATTTCTATAGGGGAATTGGCCGAAATCGGACGGGAGGAATTACTCAAACGGACAAAGCAAAGTCTGTTGGAAACGGCTGTTGAACCACCACCATCAGAGCGGTTGATTCGTGAACTGATCCAGGCTATTCAGCAGCATGATCGTGCAGGGTTCGAACGAAAACTCAATGGTGCTTTGGCCGTTATCCCTTTTGAAGAAGCGTTGCACCGATTTCTCTTACCCTTGCAAGAACAGGTCGGGGATCTTTGGCATGAAGGAAAATTGAGTATCGGTCAGGAACACTTCGTCTCGAATTATGTCAAACAGAAGGTCTTTTCTGCTCTTAATCAGCTTCCAATTCGTGATGTAGGTCCAAGAATTGTCGTGGCATGTCCTTCAAACGAATGGCATGAAATTTCTGCAATGACCGTTGCGTATCTCTGTGAGACTCGGGGATGTCGTGTTCACTATTTAGGCGCCAACCTCCCTATTCTTGAACTTGCAAAATATTGTGAGCAGATCCAACCAAGCTATGTCTTTCTTTCTCTGACTATGCAATGTTCTCCTATCGAAGCCACGAATTTGTCGCGAGAATTGGCAAGCCAAATCGTTCCGTTAGCTCCTGTGGCTGTTGGTGGACAATGTGCTTCGATGCATACTGAGATATTTACTCACGAAAATATTGATGTTCTTCCTGACTTAAAGGCTTTAGAGTCGTTGGTTTATTCTCTCCCCCGTTGATCACTTTTCTTGGGTCTTCATTATCGCTCTAGACCAAAATTCTGTTAGTCATTGCAGAATCCGTTGATGTGGTCTGCGGTCGGATGGGTATAGGTGGTTGAGAAATAGCTCTTGGCTATAAAGAAAGGGGCGAGAAACCCGAAAGGAGGCTATGTCTTCCGTCTGTACTGAAGCACATTCTCATCAGGCAGAGTCTCAAACTCACCACGACACTGGCACAATGCCTTGGTGGGGTGCATGGTCCGCGTTGCTCATCGTTGGAGCATTCTATCTGGTTCAGGCGTTGGGAATTTTGATGGTTCAAGTTGTGGTGGGGTTCAATGCGGGATTGTCCCACGGTTTGTCAGGAGTGACGAATCTGGATCAGACATGGCTACTGCCGCTCTCACTCTGTCTTGGCACGATCGGGGCAAGTATGGTGTCGTGGCAGGTGGCGACCACCCGCGCCCAACCGCGGATGGCTGTGGAGTGGTTTTATGGCTTCCTGGGAGGTGCGTATGACATCCGAAGTCTATGGCGATTTGCCCTGCTTGGCATAAGTTTCGGAGTAGGATTTATTCTACTGGCTGGGTACGGCATGCTTCCGCCTGATGATCTCCCCCAGCCACTCTTCGATGCCATGTTAGCAGCCCCGTTCGTATTGAAGGTAGGGTGGGTGCTCATGTTTGTGATCCTCTTTCCTGTTGTGGAAGAAATCCTTTTTCGCGGATTTTTGTTTACGGGGCTTGCGCAGTCATGGGGACCAAGCATGGCGAGTCTGTTGACGATATTGGCTTTTGTGGCGGTTCATATGCCAAAAGTTGTGGAATACTGGCCAGCATTGGTTGCTGTGACACTGATTGGTTCGTTCACGATCTGGATTCGAATTCGAACCAACAGTCTAGCTCCGAGCATTGCCTTGCATAGTGCCTATAACGGCACCTTAGTCTTCGCAGCACTCTTTTCAGATTCCTTTCCCTCGAGTAATTAGTCGTCTCTTACCCAAGGTGAGGGTACAACCTCTATAGTTTCAGAAGGAATAACCCCCGTCCACTTCCCCACCTCTCGACCATCATGTTTGGGGAGACTACTGAAAACAAATGGGACAACTACCAGGACGAGGTAAGCGAAGTGCTGTTCTCGCGATAGCGCGGGACCTTCGAGGTTGCTCGCTTGGCTTTCTCCTGGCCGTAAGCGCACATGTCCTCCATGCACTATCAGCGTGCAGGAAATGGTGGCACTCGTTGAGAAGAATCAAGCAATTTGAGTTTTGCTATCTTCAACGTCTCCCTAGCATTGCAAGTCTCTTGCTTCTTCTGATCCGTTCTACATCGTTCTCTGGCTTTCTAGGAGTTATATAGCCGATGCTGGAGAATCCAAAAGGTGTAAAGAGGCTAGATCGTGGATGACTTCAAGCTATGCGATTTTTTCGAGCGCCGTCATGGCCAGCGAGAGAACATCACATGAGAAAACTTTTTACTAAAGGAATTTCCTAATTCTGCGATACAGAAGGGATATGTGTTTGTTGCATCTACCCTAGACTGTATGGAGGCATCTTATGTCGCGTCTTTTTCTATCCGTTATTTTAATGGTGGGCATAGGGTTTTCGCCCGTTTTTGCCAGTGAAAACAATCAAATGACTCAGGAAGAGCAAGAGTGGTTGGCCTGGGCTCAGAAGCTGATGGATTCCATGGACCCGCAACGGGGATCGATTGCGTTGCCTGGCGGCGTAGCCACGTTGGACGTTCCTGACAGTTTTTATTATCTCAATCCGGAGGATGCGCAAAAAGTGTTGGTTGAGGTGTGGGGGAATCCGCCAGGAGAGAAAACGTTAGGCATGTTGTTCCCTTCTGGGATGACGCCTTTTGATAACCAAGTCTGGGGTGTTGAGATTAACTACGAAGAAGAAGGGTATGTTGAGGATACTGATGCCGCGGATATCAACTACGATGAATTATTAGAACAAATGAAAGAAGATACCTTGGCTGCCAATGACGAACGTCTTGCGCAGGGATATGAATCCATTGAACTCATTGGTTGGGCGGCGCGGCCGTTTTACGATGACGAAGCGCATAAATTGCACTGGGCAAAAGAACTGGCTTTTGGTCCGGAGAAAACGCGGTCCTTAAATTACAACATTCGAGTCTTAGGTCGAAAAGGTGTTCTTGTGCTGAATTTTATCGCTGGGATGGATCAATTACCGGAAGTCCAATCGAATCTGAGTCAGGTCCTAGCTATGGCAGAGTTTGACGAGGGCTCACGTTATGAAGATTTTGATCCAGAGTACGATAAGATCGCGGCCTACGGTATTGGGGGGCTCATTGCTGGAAAGGTTCTGGCCAAAACAGGCCTCTTGGCTGCACTTCTGGTCTTTGCAAAAAAATTTGGCGTGATTGTTCTGGCCGCCGGTGGAGCCTTAGCGGCCAAGCTGTTTAAAAAGAAAGATCAGAAGGTTGAAGCGTAACTTGGTAAACAATAGGAAGATAGTGTCGGCTGTCAGAAATAACTTAGATGTATTTTGCGGCAGATTTCGGGACTTAATGGTACTGATAATCTGAGGAATGTGTTCATGGTCATGGTATTTTTTGCCATAGTCGGCCTAGGGTTAGCGGTGCTGATTCGTGGATTTTGGGAGTTTCGAGAAGCTTGGGTCAGTCGATCCTGGGCCAAGACTAAGGGCGTCATTTGTAGAACGACCATCGACTATCAGGGTGGAGGCGGAACGACGAGCCCAGGCAAACGAGGATCATATTTTGCCAATGTGATTTACCAGTATGTGGTGAATGATAAAGAGTACACGAGTGATCGTCAGTGTTTCGGTGACTATCGCGGATCGGAAACGCGAGCACGCTCTATTGCGGATAGCTATTGCGAAGGTACGGAAGTCGAGGTGACATACAATCCTCTTAATCCCAAACAAGCTGTCCTTGAACCAGGGCTACGCCTGTCTCAATGCATGCCGATGGGGATTGGTGTCATGCTCTTGGGTGGGGGATGGTTGGGTTTGGCAAAATTTGGATACGAGTGGCTCTAGGGCTTTCGGGGAATTATTGATTGACCATCAAAAGTCAGGAGGTTCGTTATGGATAACAAGATTGTGCTCATCATTCTAGCGATATTTCTGCCTCCCGTGGCTGTATTTTTGAAGAATGGTGTAGGGAAAGATTTGGTCATTAATATTCTCTTGTGCCTGGTATTCTTCGTTCCTGGAATTCTGCATGCGCTTTGGCTTGTGACCCGATAACCAACGCTGCACTATTGACTCTTCGCATGTCCTTGAGAGCAGAGGACTTTTATGTCTGGGATTTTCTGAGCGTATGGATGATAATTTCGGGTTGGCAGAAGATTCGAATTGGAAAAAGTGAGGTTCCAACACCTCGGGAGGTATACCCTCGCAGGCCATGATGTTGCCATGGGCCAGCCTTATATGGTCGTGGGCAGCGACAATGGGTAATGATGGGATGGCCGCCTGGCAAGCAGATTTGTCCACCATGTGAGTGGCCGCACAAATACAAGTTTATGCCGGCGGAGGCCGCTTCAGGAATAATTTCAGGCGAATGGACGAGAAGGATGCGGACGATATCCGTCGGCGCCGCGCCAACCGCCTTTTCCAGATCACCTGTTTCGTAGTAATGCACATCATCGAGACCTAACAGCCAAATAGCATCAGATCCTTTCTCGAGCGCCTGGGCTTCATTCAGCAACATGCGAATGCCACAGTCTTCTAGGCCAGGGGTCATTTCTAGCCAATCGTGATTGCCTAAAATGCCCGTGACGCCGAATGGGGCGTGAAGCGTCTCGATGAGTTCTTTCATGAGGGTCAGCGTTTTATCGTACGAGCCATACGTTCGAAAGCGAAAATCACCGGTTAGGACGCAGAGGTCATATTCCAATGTGGATAGGGTGGTTTGAAGAGCCTTGCCTTTGTCAATCATACCTTCGATGTGGAGATCGGAGAGATGTAAGATGCGAAACCCGTCGAAGGCTTGGGGGAGATTACCGAGTGGGACTTCATGCTCCACGATTTTATAGTTCGTAGAATTACGGACGGCGATTGGCCATAGGCCAGTGATCTTGAGTGACGTTTTGAGCAACCATGCTATGGCCGGGAATTCTTCCATATGGACATGGATATGGTGCCCACTCAGGAGAAGCGCGGAATAATGAGCTTGCAGTTCCAATCGTTTGCCCGCATGATTGGACCCGATTCGGGCAATCAGTTTCGTGAGGGCTTCTTGTTCGTCCACTTGATGCATTTACTTGTCAGAATTCAAGGCTCAAGAGTACCATATGCTGATGCAACGGCTCGATCTTCACCAACCCGGGTTGCCCGACCTCCAGTTTGTGTTGATGGTGGCGGCACTCTGTACGTCTGATGTGGAGTTGATGAACGTGCCATTGTCTGTACGTGACAGAGTCTTCAATCGTTGCTGGGCATTGTTGCATGAAGGTCCTCCCCCTACTGAACCAAAAGCTCGTGTCCTTGATCTTATGTCGGGTGATGACGTGACGTTGGAGGCCTTGGTCAATGTCATTCGACAAACATTTGAAGAACATGGGTTCTCAGAGTTAACCTGGGATCATCCTCCGACCGAACCGTCTCGAGAATCAAGTCCTGAGGTGCGTCCGTTAGTAGAACGGATCCAACAACTCTATCCCCGGCCTGATGATGTTGTTCCTCCTGTCGACTCTGAGCCTTCCTAAACCTCCAGTCCTTTCATGCCACAGAAAGACTTGGGATGGGGAGCCATCCCTTGAATATCGGGACCTGTTGCGCTTTGTCGGTTGTTCCGGCGTCGAAAATCACGAAGCGGTGAGCTACAACTCTATCAAGTGGCTTGAAGGAGATCGATGGCGTCTGGTTTCATCGAGTCGGGTAGTCATGGGATCCTTGTCTCGTGGCTAGGAGTTTGCGGTTTTTGCTCGTCGGTTTTGGGAGTGTAAGGACTTAAAGGCCCCAAGGCGGCGGAATTTTTCTTCTCGTTGTTGCAACAGCTTTAGTAGGGGAATGTCCTGGAGTTCCCTGAAATGTTTGTCGAGTGTTTTGGACACCTGTTCTGCTGTCAGCGAGATATTGCGATGAGCTCCTCCCCGTGGTTCAGGGATCACATCATCGATAATATTCAGCTTGCGCAGTTCGGGAGCAGTCATATGTAACGCTTCTGCAGCATCGGAGGATTTCGAGGCATCTCCCCACAAGATGGCGGCGCAGCCTTCAGGTGATATCACCGAATAAATGGCATGTTCCAACATGAGCACTCGATCAGCCACACCTAATGCTAAGGCCCCACCACTTCCGCCTTCACCCGTCACGATTGCGATAACCGGTACCTGCAGGCGACACATTTCTAATAAATTACGGGCAATGGCTTCAGATTGTCCTCGCTCTTCAGCGTCGACACCGGGATAGGCTCCTGGCGTGTCAATAAATGTGACAATCGGCCGGTGAAATCTTTCAGCTAATTTCATGAGTCGTAGCGCTTTGCGGTATCCTTCAGGCTTAGCCATGCCGAAATTTCGCCGCATGCGTTCCTTGAGGGTCTTCCCTTTTTCATGGCCGATGACCATGATGGAGCGGTCCTGCCATGTCGCCAACCCTCCGATAATGGCCCGGTCCTCACCAAATAACCGGTCCCCGTGAAGTTCAACCAGGTTTTCAGTCATTTCCTCTAGATAATCGGAAATGGAAGGGCGTTGAGGGTGGCGGGCAATTTGGCTTCGTTGCGATGGCGAGAGCGTAGCGTACAACTCTTCTTCGAGTTTAGCGAGCTGTTGAGTACTTTTGGTGATCGCGTCTTGGACGGAGACTTTCTTAGATTGCGACTTGACTAGTCGCGCAATGCGGCTTTCCAAATCCTTGAGCGGCTTTTCGAATTCCAAATATTCACGCACGGGCAGGCTCCTTCGTCTAAGGACGATTATTGGAAGGCGACAGTGGATGTTCCGAGCAGCTGTTCCACTTCTTCTAGGAATTCTGGTGTAGGGGCGATGCTCACATTCGGTAGCCTGGGGAGACTAGTGGTCACATTCGATCTCAAATAAAACGCTAGGGAAATGGGGGTTGTTCCTGGATGTCGTTTGAATATATCTTTCAAGTCTACCAGATTGTGTGGTAGCACGTCTTCTTCGTGAATAGTGAGTGTCACATGCTTAATAGTTTCACATTCTAGTTGCGAGACACATTCTACACGCGTGGCCTTTATTCTAGCACCATTATCCATTAGATCTACAGTTCCAGTAATACGGATAACCGAATCTGGGACCAGTATGGATTCATGGGTTCGGAAAGTTTCCGGGAAGATGATCACTTCAACTGTGCCATGAAGATCTTCCAGTTGCACGTAAGCCATGCGGTTTCCCTTCTTGGTGGTCGTGACCTTGAGATTGGCAATGACACCACAGAGTTTAACCTCGCGTTCTTCTTTGATCTCCCGCAGGCCTCGGGTCGAACAGGTGGAAAAATGTGCGATGGCCATCCGATGACGGTTGAGGGGATGGGCGGTGATGTAAAACCCGGTAAGTTCTCGTTCATGTTGCAGGAGCATATTTTGGGACCATTCAGGTATCTCGGGGATCGTAAACCCAAAGCAGGTACCTTCTTCCTCAGAAGAATCTTTGGACGCAAGGTCGAACAGACTGGTTTGTCCTTGTTCCTTATTACGCTGGACCGTGGCCGCATGATTCATGGCTTGATCCAGGACAGCGAATAAACTCGCGCGTGACAGACCCATGGAATCAAACGTTCCCACTCTGATGAGTCCTTCGAGGACACGTTTGTTGACTTTTTGAGAATCTAATCGGCAACAAAAATCTATGAAGGAGGCAAACGGCCCTTCGTGTTCACGGCTCTCTAAAATACTATCGACGGCACTTTCGCCAACATTTTTAATGGCGGCTAACCCAAAACGGATACCCTCAGGGACAACGCTAAAATTTTTGAGGCTTTGATTCACATCAGGAGGTAAGATTTTCAGTCCGAGTTCTCGACATTCGGTGAAATAACCAACCATTTTATCGGAATTGCCCATTTCTGAGGTTAAAAGCGCAGCCATGAATTGCGTCGGATAATGAGCTTTCAGATACGCCGTTTGATAGGTTACAAGCGCATAAGCGGCCGAATGGGATTTGTTGAATCCGTAACCAGCAAAATATGCCATCTGGTCGAATATCTTTTCCGCGAGCTTTTCTGCGATGCCATTTTTAGAGCAGCCGGAAAGAAATAATGATTTTTGTTTGGCCATTTCCTCATGCTTTTTCTTGCCCATGGCTCTGCGTAAGAGATCGGCTTGACCCAGAGAAAACCCTGCCAATTGGTTGGTAATCGCCATGACCTGCTCTTGATAGACGATTACCCCATATGTTTCCTTGAGAATCGATTCTAACTCCGTGGGTTCATAGACAATGAGCGAGGGGTCACGTTTTCGTTTGATGAAATCGTCCACCATCCCACTTTCAAGTGGGCCTGGCCGATACAACGCCAAGATGGCAATAAGATCTTCAAAGGTTTCAGGTTTAATTTTCACCAGCAGATTGCGCATGCCTGAACTTTCCAGTTGGAAAATACCGGTGGTTTTTCCGGAACTGAGCAAGGTAAAGGTAGCGGGATCATCAAGCGGGATATGGTGGATATCGATTGGAGAGTCGGTTGTCTGTGACGCATGTACCAGACGCACCGCGTCGTGAATCATCGTCAAGGTCTTGAGGCCCAAAAAGTCAAACTTAATCAGTCCGACTTTTTCTAGATCGGTCATGGTGTATTGTGTAACCACTTCGTCATTGCTGGTCTTATATAACGGAACATGATCCATGAGGGGCTTTTGTGAGATCACCACGCCGGCGGCATGGGTGGAGGCATGCCGGGCTAAACCTTCTAAGGCCATGGCCGTATCCATGAGGTCTTTCATGCCTGCTTCTTGATCGACCAATTCCTGGAGGCGTGGTTCCTGTTTGAGCGCGTCGTTAAGCGTGATGTTGAGTTGTGTGGGTACGAGCTTTGCGACTTTATCCACTTCGGCATAAGGGAAGTCCATGACGCGTCCAACATCTCGAATCGCAGCTTTAGCCCCTAGCGTCCCGAACGTAATAATTTGGCAAACATGTTCCTCGCCATATTTATCAATGACATAGTTGATGACCTCGCCTCGGCGATCCATGCAAAAATCCATATCGATATCGGGCATGGTCACTCGCTCGGGATTCAAAAACCGTTCAAAGAGGAGGTTGTATGCTAAGGGATCTAGATCGGTGATGCGTAGGGCATAGGCCACGAGACTTCCTGCCGCAGAGCCTCGTCCCGGGCCGACGGGAATGTTTCGTGATCGGGCAAAGTTGATGATATCCCAGACGACAAGGAAATATCCGGCGTAACCCATGGTGTTCAACACGGATAGCTCTGTCTGTAGCCTATGGGCATACGCTTCTGCGGGCATTGAAGTTGGCTGCTCACGCAGCCGTTCGCGCAGCCCTTCTTCGGCCAGGTGCTGCAGATACGAATTATGTGTCTGACCTTCGGGAACATGATAATCAGGAAGATAGGAGGTGCCGAACTCTAACGATAAGTCGCATTGTTCCGCGATCTGTGTCGTATGCAGAACCGCACGAGGAAATTCGGCAAATTCTGTCACCATTTCTTCGGTTGACTTCACATACAGTTGATCGGTGTCGAATTTCATACGATTGGGATCTTTGAGTGTTTTCCCCGTTTGCAAACACAACATAATCTCGTGCGGGCGCGCGTCGCGTTTCGTCAAGTAATGGCAATCGTTGGTTCCAACCAACGGAATGCCGAGCTTTTTGTGAATCTCCATCAATCCACGATTGGCGATTTGTTGATGGTCTAATCCATTCGCCTGGACCTCCAGGTAGTAATGATCTTTTCCGAAGATGGACCGATATTCGTCAGCCACACGAACGGCGCTGTCCAAGTCTTGTTGTCCGATTAGATAAGGGACTTCACCGCTTAAACACCCTGACAGGGCGATGAGGCCCTCATGATGTTCTTGCAACAGTTCCTTATCCATTCGAGGTTTGTAATAAAACCCTTCTAGGTAAGCCTTACTGGAGAGTTTGATGAGATTGTGATAGCCGACTTGATTGGTGGCCAGGAGAATCAGATGGTAATACTCATTATGGGCCAGATGGCCGGTTTTTTGGCTACGGCTGCCCGGTGCCATATAGGCTTCGCAGCCAATGATAGGCTTAATGCCATGGTGCTTGGCCTTTTGATAGAAATCAATGGCACCAAATAAGTTGCCATGGTCTGTCATCGCGACAGCCGGCATGCCAAATTCCTTCACCTGTTGAAAGAGCGGAGTGAGTTGGTTTGCCCCATCAAGGAGGCTATATTGCGTGTGGAGATGGAGGTGTACGAATTCAGACGGCACAGAGAAGATTCCTGTAAAAATTTTAGTGAGCAGGTTTCTTGAAGTCAAATGATTTTATGATCTCACCACGTCATGTGATTGTGAGGTGTAAACCTGGCGAGCAATAAGAGCCGTTAACGCGGCAGATGTCCTTGATCACATCGAACGTTCTCCAGAGAAAATGGGTATAAAGATGTGGATAAGCAGGTAATGATATTCGGTCATTCAACTCAGTCTACCAGTTTAGCAATTTGCTCATTCCCTGAGCATGGTGGTCAGGAAAAAGAGGCATACTAAACTTTGGGGTAATAATGATGCCCAAGAAAATCTACGTACTATTGAACTTATTAATAAACCGTTCTGTTGAATGTGGCGCAGGAAAAATATTGGACTATGTTTTCTAAAGTCCCCCTCATTTTGTAAGGAGGGGCTAGGGGAGGTAGATTCTTCCTGACTGTCCACAGCGAAATCAGTCATGACTTAATGCCATAAAAGAAGGAGGTGGATATGATTGTCACGACAACTCCAAATATTGAAGGGCATCGTATTACAGAATATTTAGGAATTGTCACTGGGGAAGCTGTCCTGGGTTCAAATTTCTTTCGTGATTTTTTTGCCAAGATTCGAGATGTGGTTGGAGGAAGGTCTGGAGCCTATGAAAAAGAATTAGCGCGAGCACGAGAAACTGCGTTCAGAGAAATTGAAGAAGAGGCACTCGAAGTTGGAGCCAACGCTATTGTCGGGATCGATTTGGATTATGAAGTGATGGGGGAGACGGGAAGTATGTTGATGGTAAGTGTTAGCGGAACGGCTGTGAAGATTACATAAACCGAAAGTGGAGCACCCCAGGCTTCTTAATCTGATCCTGAAAATGTAGATCAACGAAATTGAGAAGGAAAATCATTATTAGTAACTTTCACTTACATAAAAAACTTGATCTTCTGGAGAAAGGACCGATAAGATATTCCAAGAATCGTGAAGAATAGAGAACATTGTTGTGTTGAACAATTGTAGTGTCGCTGATTACAAAGAGGCTGGACCATTCTCATCAAGCAAGTAAGGAGGGTTTTATGAAAGCCAAAAAAGGCGTGGTTGATTATTTGAATAAAATTTTGACCAACGAGTTAACTGCCATCAATCAGTATTTTCTTCACGCAGAAATGTGTGGCAATTGGGGATATACGGTCTTGCATAACGAAATTCGTAAACATGCCATTGATGAAATGAAGCATGCGGAACAAATTATTGAGCACATCCTGTTTTTAGATGGGTTCCCCAACCTGCAGCGTTTGGGAACATTGAAGATTGGGGAGACTGTTCCAGAACAATTTAAGTCGGATTTGAAACTAGAACAAGAGGCTGTGAAATTATTAACCGATGCCATTGAACACTGTGTCAAAGTCGGAGATTTTAATACTCGTGGAAAACTAGAAGGCATTGTTACGAGTGAGGAAGAACATATCGATTGGATTGAGACTCAAATTGAGACGATCAAGCAGGTTGGTGTCGAAAACTTCCTGAGCCAGCATATGCACCAGGCCTAGGCGTTTAAGTTTTGTCTTTTCTCAACGAGGGCTTTCCAGGATTTCTGATTCATCTTGGAAAGCCCTTATGTTTGTAATGAGAATAGGAGGCAAGTCGTTTGTTGGCTGGCTGCGAGTCTCAGGTCTGGGAGTTGACAGGTTCAGACCTGAATGCCGGTCATAGGGCAAGGTTGTCTGCGGTTGAACGAAGTAAGTCGCTTAAAGAAACTTTATAGGAACCAGAGGGAATGTTGGGCAATGACATATCCGCCTAAGATGAGTGTGCTCGTTCCCACAACAGCTTGAAGACTGCGGTGAATCCATGTGAGAGAACGGGCGGAATACCAGAGTGGAACGGCGATGACGAGGGACAGAATGCCCATGCCAAGGATTGAGCCGCACCCGAAAATGAGAATGTAGGCGATGGCTGTTGATGTGGACATGGCAGTATTCAGTGTGAGGAAGATCAGTGCAGCTGATCCAGCCATGCCATGCATGAGGCCGACAATAAAGGCTCGGTAGGGAAATCCCTGGGGGTGTGTATGCTGATGGTCGGCTTGAGTGTGTGGAATGCCCGGCATATGCGTGTGGGCATGAAAGTGCGGAGTAGTATCTGCATGTTGGTGAAGATGAAAATGAATGCCCTCTTTTCGCATGCGTCGAAAGACATCGATTCCTAACCCTACCAACATAAATCCCACCGCACATTCCAACGCTTCTGCAAAACGTTCAGGGATGACTGCCCCAAGAAGGAGCACGATTGACCCGAACAGCAAGAGGGTGACGGTATGTCCGAATCCCCACACAATCCCTTGCTTCACTGTCTGAGCCATGGACCGGTTTTGAGTTGCTAACGAAGCAACTGCTGCGGCATGGTCGGCTTCAAGCGCATGCCGCAGGCCTAAGACAAAGGCCAATCCAAATAAGGTGAACATGGATCTGTGTTTACGCGTTTAAGAATATTATGAACAATCTAATTTTTTTGAACGTTTAGGAAATAGATATTGGGATCCTACGGCGAGGTTATGGGAAAAAGCAAATCAGAGTGAAAATCAGACGACGTCGAGTTTCCCTAGTAATGTCTGAAATTGTTGTTTATCCGGTTTTTTCGTGGGGAATTTATGGAACTGAGTCTTTGACGTATCCCCCTCCTTTGTAAGGAGGGGTTAGGGGAGGTAGAAATGCCAGTCGCTAGTTGGGTATAGAAGCTAGTTGGACAATGGTAGGGCTATATAGCTGTTCCTCTACCCCACCTGCTTGAACCCTCTTCGGGTTCAAGCCCCTGACAAAGGGGAGGAATTATTTGCCGAGGGCGCGGTCAAGATTGAATGCGGCGCTGATAAGGGCCAGATGTGTAAAAGCCTGAGGGAAATTGCCTAACGCTTCACCATGGTGGCCTGTTTCTTCGGCATAGAGTCCCAAATGATTGGCGTATCCTAACATTTGTTCAAAAAGGAGTCGGGCTTCATCCAATCGACTCCGATCGACCTGGCCTGCACGGGTTAAAGCTTCCACGAGCCAAAACGTACAAATGTTAAATGTCCCTTCTTCTCCACTGAGACCATCCGTGGTCTCGGCGATGTTATACCGATACACCAATCCGTTTGACACAAGGCCACCTCTTTCCGGAGCTTCTAGCGTGGCATCTAACGTGCGCAGCATGCGGGGATCGGTGGGAGATACGAAAAAAACCAGCGACATCATGAGATTCGCGGCATCCAACGAGTCACTGCCATAGCGCTGGATAAAAGCCTGGCGTTTGGGGTCCCAGCCCTTTTCCATGATTTCCTCGTAAATGGCATCGCGGACTTTTAACCAACAATCTCTGTCAGCTGGAAACGAACGTTTGTCAGCGAGGCGAATGCCTCGATCGACGGCAACCCAGCACATGAGCTTGGAGTAGACAAAATGTTGCTGCCCCCCGCGGACTTCCCAGACACCTTCGTCGGTGCGTTGCCAATTGTCGCAGACCCAATTTATGAGTCGTCGAAGATGTTTCCAGAGATCGTAGGAAATCGGCGTGCCGTATTTATTGTACAAGTAGACTGAATCGAGAAGCTCTCCATAGATATCAAGCTGGAGCTGGTCATAGGCCCCGTTTCCGATTCGGACAGGGGTCGAGCCACGATAGCCTTCCAAATGATCTAAGGTTTCCTCGGTCAAAGTGTGACGTCCATCGATGCCGTACATGATTTGCAGAGAACCATCTGGTGCGAGTTCATGGCACCGGGCTTCTAGCCAATGCATGAATTGTGATGCTTCCTCAGTGAAGCCGATGCGAAGGAGACCGTAGAGTGTGAACGCGGCATCGCGAATCCATGTGTAGCGGTAATCCCAGTTTCGTTCTCCCCCTATGCCCTCCGGAAGGCTACACGTTGGAGCTGCTACGATGGCACCTGTTGGTTTAAACGTGAGGAGTTTTAAGACCAGAGCTGAGCGATGCACCATCTCGCGCCAGCGACCGGAGTACGTACATTGTGAAAGCCAAGTCCGCCAATATTTGACAGTTTGGGTAAAAAGCTCCTCGGCATGGGTCTCGGGGCAAAAACCTGAGGAATGATTATTAGAGTCTATGCCTTGCAGACAGATATCAACATGTTGACCCTCTTCTAATGTAAACTCGGCAGTCAGGGCGTCGCCTTGCTGGTGGAGCGGAGTCGTCGCCCCCAATCGTAGTGACAGGCTTGGAGACGTAAATGTGGCGCCTTGGGCGTTGATGGCGACGGTGTGGGCGTCGCGGCCATAGTTGAAAGATGGGCGACATTCCATTCGAAACACCATACTTCCCCGAATAGTTTGGATGCGTCGTACTATGCCATGCTGGGTGCAATCAGCGGCGTCCTTTCCGACTGGCATAAAATCAATAACGCGACCGACCCCGTCAGTCGTATGGAATCGAGTGACTAATACATTAGTATCTGGCCAATAATATTGTCGAGATTTCACATGGTTAGGGACAGGAGCAATGGAAAATCGGCCACCTTTGGTGTCATCAAGGATGGCTGCGAACACGCTCGGCGAATCGAAATGCGGAAAGCAAAGCCAATCGATTGACCCATTCATGCCCACAAGCGCCGTGGTGCGCATGTTGCCGATGAGGCCGTAATTTTCAATTGGCTGGTAAGCCATACTTTCTTCTCGGTTGCTGCGTTATTGATATTGACAGATAATCTCGGTTCGCGAACTTTTTGTGAAGAATTTTCCTCTTTGGTGTGGATCGTCCTTCCTTATCCCTTATCAATACCCTCTGCCGCTGCGGCCTCGTCCCATCCGATCGAGAGGAAGGGCCTCGTAGCGTTCTTTCAAGTCAGGACGATTGTTTAAATAATTGTTGACGGCAGTTTCGTCGGCGAATATCTCGGGGCTGCGCTCCCTGTATTCATCTATCGTCAGGCCTTGTTTTGCTAGGACTGAACTGACTTTCGCATTGATATCATCTCTCATTTCTCGCATTGATTCAGACGAGGGACGCTGCCCGCCTCCATAGGATCGACCGCCTGAAAAGTAGTTCATCATCATTTCGCCAATTTCGATACGGGCTTTCACGAAATTTCCAATGTTGGCGGACTCTTCAGCGAAACCTGATCCGGCAAGCATCACGAAGCTAAACGAAACTCCCAAAATTATTTGTTTCAATGCTCTCATCATTAAGGCCTCTCAAGAAAGTGGATAATATTCTAGAAGGAGCGATTTCTCTATCAAAAGCTTTGCGACATAATCGTTCTGTTATAGCATAACAAGACAAAACCTGTTGGACCTGGTTTTCTGTCGTATCAAATGTAGAAACTTAGCTTCTATCTCTCAGACAATGTCTAACGAAGTCTAAGGCAGCGGCTGTGGGAATTTTGGGAACCAGGTCATTCTGGCGAAGGCGGGAATCTAGGTTGACTGCAAGAGCACTGGATGCACGTCTGGTACTGCGGGCATGACAAGAGAAGAATTCTTCAACCTGTCAGATCTCAATGGATCGGACACTGTCTGTTGACTGAAATGCAAGGTTTTACAATCAGGCTGCCCTGTACTTCATGATCGAACTTTGCTAGATCTAGAAAAAAACTGAATCAAGGGCGCATGGTGCATTTCTTACACACCGTTTGATTCAAAAGGTTACAGTAGGACAACCTTTCCCAAAAAGCGAATTTGAGAGCCATAGTGTTGGTCCATGTGTAATAAGAGTGATGGAGGAACGAGATGACATTGTCAGGTGAGCGAATCGGTATTGTCGGGGTTGGACGAATGGGAGCCAATATGGCGCGTCGTCTAAACGATGTGGGATATCGTATCGCGGCGGTGTACGATATTGATAGCCAGCAGGCCAAGCTCCTTGCGCAAGAAATTGAAACTGAATGTGTCTCGAGTCCAGCACGAGTCTCAGAATTGGCCACTGTTGTGTTTACCGTTGTGACGGATGATTCGGCCATGCGTCATATCTTTTCGATAGATGATTCAGAGAGCTTATTGCGTCATGCTGAGGAGCGTTTGTTCATCAATTGCGCGACTGTGTCGCCAGACGTGCATAGGGACATAGAATCTCTTATACAAGAACGGGGCGGGCAGTCACTTGAAGCCTGTATGGCCAGCAGTATTCCCCAAGCACGGGAAGGAACGTTGTATTTGATGTGTGGCGGTAAACAGGAAAGTTTTGAACGAGCGAGGCCAATGCTGGAAACATTAAGTGCCCGGCTTCGCTATGTCGGCGAAGCTGGGCAAGCTGCGCGAGTGAAAGCTCTGGTAAATATGGTGATGAATATTAATACGGCTGGATTGGCAGAAGGTTTAGGTCTGGGGGCCGCACTTGGATTAGATCTGACAATGTTACAGGAGGTGTTCAGTCAAACAGGAGCGGCTTCTCGGGTACTGGAGACGGATGGTGCTGATATGCAGAATCGCGATCATGAATGCTATTTCTCTGCTGCACATGCGGCGAAAGATTCTGGAATTGCCTATGCCATGGCTGAATCTGTCGGCCTCGATCTGCCCTTGGCAAAGACTACTTGGGAACAATATCAACGGCTTCTTGAATCTGGTAAAGGGGAGCTGGATAAGTCTGCCATCGCTGAATTGACTTTCAAGGATCGTCAATCCGCTAGCTGAAAATGTGAGATCAGTAAGTTATGACTGAACGTTCTTATCAAGTTATTCAATCAAAGCAGGGAGTGCCGATTAAGGCTTGGGTGGAGGGGGTGCCCTTGGAGCCGGAAGCGGAGCAACAGCTGCGTAATGTGGCGTCACTGCCGATTGTGTATAAATGGGTAGCGGCGATGCCCGATGTTCATTGGGGGATGGGCTCTACGATTGGGAGTGTGATTCCCACAAAAGATGCGATTATTCCGGCAGCCGTAGGCGTGGATATTGGCTGTGGGATGATGGCAGTCCAAACGACCCTCAATGCGCGTCAGCTGCCTGATTCACTGCGGACGATTCGGACAACGATTGAACAAGCTATACCGCATGGGCGAACCAACAATGGCCAAAAGCATGATCGAGGAGCGTGGTGGAATATTCCAAAACATCATCTGGAGAAATGGGGACAGTTGAAACCAATCTACGATGAGATCGTAGAAAAACACTCGAAACTTAACCGGGGAAATGATGTGAATCATCTGGGAACGTTAGGCACGGGAAATCATTTTATCGAGGTCTGCCTAGATTCGCAGGATAAGGTCTGGTTCATGTTGCACAGTGGGTCACGGGGCGTGGGCAATCGGATTGGCACATATTTTATCGAGCTGGCCAAGCAGGATATGCGGAAATGGCAACGGAATTTGCCGGATGTCAATCTATCGTATCTGAGAGAAGGCACCAAATTTTTTGACGATTATGTGCAGGCGGTCCAATGGGCACAAGACTTTGCGATGACCAATCGCCGTCTGATGATGGACAACTTGATTCATGCTATTAGCGAATCTGGAGAGGTGCCGCCGTTTGAGACCATGCAAGGGGCTGTCAATTGTCATCATAACTACGTGACGCGTGAAACCCATTACGGTCAGAGTGTCTGGGTCACACGGAAGGGTGCCGTGCGGGCTCAGGCTGGTGATATGGGAATTATTCCCGGCAGCATGGGTGCACGGTCTTATATTGTTCGTGGAAAAGGTCATCCGGAAAGTTTTCAGAGTTGTAGCCATGGAGCCGGACGTGCGATGTCACGTGGAGCAGCTCGGCGTCGCTTTACGGTTGCTGATCACGAGCAAGCCACGCGGGGCGTGGAATGTCGGAAAGATAAGGATGTTATTGATGAGACTCCTGGAGCTTATAAGCCAATTGATGCCGTCATGCGTGCTCAACAAGATCTTGTGGAAATAGTCCATGAATTACGGCAAGTTGTGTGTGTCAAAGGGTAGCGCCTCATGTGCATCTCCCTCCTGTAATTGACTTTCTTGGGTGAAAAGACGCAAAATTTTATTCTCTGGTTGTTTCCCCCTTAAACCATCCCCCTTTCACCTAAAATTTTACTGGAGGTGCCGTATGTCTAAGTTGATGACTGGCGTTGTCGTTGGGCTCTTTGTGATGGGTCTGGGGAGTGTCTCAATGGCGGGAGGAATGTTGGATAAGGCTGTTGATGCCACTGAAAAGGCGAACACGATGGCCAAAGATGCCAAGGAAGCGACAGACAATGCTGAACAGAAAACTATTGAGGCCCAAGATGCGTCGAAACAAGAAGCAGGTAGCTTGAGTGATCAGGCCAAAGAGGCTGCTAAAGAAGAGGTCAACACCACGATTGATAATCTTGGAAAATAGCTCAGCGGTTTGCGAAATTTCGAGATCGACGGGATGGCCTGGGGTGTACGACCCCAGGCCGTTTTCTTGCGGACGGTCCTCTACTATTCGCGTCGGAACAGGGTGTC
This sequence comes from Nitrospirales bacterium, assembly GCA_965223765.1. GTDB lineage: Bacteria > Nitrospirota > Nitrospiria > Nitrospirales > UBA8639 > Nitrospira_E. The sequence continues at coordinate 3,246,516 of OZ245016.1, read as the reverse complement.
AAGAATGTCTTGGGCGGACAGGATCAGTTCTTGTGGATTGTTGCCGGCATGCACGCGTTCCAAGCGATCGTGAGCCTCCGCAAAATCTGGCTGGAGGGAGATTGCTCGTTCTAGCATTGTTTGGGCATCGGCAATTTGCCCAAGGGCCATCAAAGCCAGGCCCAGATCGGAATAAGCATTGGGGTTCTGAGGCGCAGATTGAATGCTTCGGCTGAACGCTTCTTTCGCTCCCTCGTGATCAAACTGTGCAAGGAGCGCACGTCCCAACCAATAGTAGGCTTGGTCATCATTCGGCGAGAGCTGAACAGCTTGGCCTAACGCAGCTTCCGCTTGAATCCACTCGTGTTTATCAATATAAACCGCCCCAAGTCCTCGATGGGCTTCTGCCAGTAGTGGGTTCAGCTGGATGGCAGCCTGGTATTCTTCGATTGCGCCATTGGGATCCCCCTGATGATTGAAGAGTCGAGCCAATTTCAGATGCGTAGCCGCATCATCTTTTCGAAATTCTGAAGATGACCGAAGGGCGTTTCGCATCTGTCGGAGCGAAGCTTCAACGCTTTCGTTCGTGACTCGAATGTTGGGCATTTCTGATTCATAGGGTGACCAATGCTTGGGTTGTTCGGCCATGGCGAGATTCCAGAAGCAGCTGAAAATCATTGAGATACATACGATGCGCATGTGTGCTTAGGTGATGACCTTAGATGTTGTCGACCGTCTGGTTACTGTTAGGAACCATTTGGGTTTGATGCGGCCAAAATCAGTGCGAACATGTTTTTGTAGAGATTTTTTCGGGTCCAACACGACTGGTCCCTCTGGTCCACGCCAAAATACCACCCAATGCCAAAAGGCACGATGGTGCGGTTTGTGCCATTTAATCGCTAACAATGCAAGTGAGGGTAGATGATCCCAAGATTTGAAGGGCGTCGTGCCAGAAGAAGCGGAGAGACTATAATGGGTGAGGAGAGTCCGAATATGCTTTGTATCCGATCCGAGTAGAGGATCTTGCACTTCAATGTGTAGTTGGCTCGCTACTCTTTTTACCTGTTGATAACGTACACCTGTTAACATTGCGACACAAGCAAACGCACAGCCAGTTTTATCTTCTTGGACAATGAGTTTCATGGAGTGTGAGCTTAACATGTGGCGGGGTATTTACCGAATACATTATAGAGCGCACCGCCAAACTGTAGTGATATTCTTCTAGGACGAGCCTGCCACCAATGGATCGCTGTGAGCAAGACAACGCGCATCAGGTTGTACATGACGCCTTTGTCCGTGGTGATATCGATGCGTTAAAGGCCGCGTTAGGACATCCATCAGATTTCCCAAACAATCCTATACCCTGGGAATTAGCTATTGGAGATCATGTGTTGGCATATGCCATTTATCATAGCCCTCTGAACTTCATTCATGCGTTACTTGAAATGAGTGCGGATCCCAACTATGAGGACCCAGCCGGTTTTCCTTCCTTGATTGCCACGATCTCCTCTGAGCGACCAGACAAGGCTGAAATTTTAGAATTGCTTTTGGCAGCTGGCGCCGATTTGCAGCAGCGAGGGGGAAATGACTACACCCCGTTACATGATGCGGTTTCGCGAAACGATAGGAAGATGGTGTTGTTGCTGTTGTCTCACGGGGCCGATCACCAGGCACGGACGAGAATTGATGACTATGCCACACCACTTGAAGAAGCCGAAATCTTAGGTTTGACGGAGATGGTAAGGCTGCTGAAAAAATATGAGGCTTCCTCCTGATATGTGCCGAGAGGTGTCAGGGGACCATGGTAGGCAAGGAAGTATTCGCATGGTCAGTTATGCGTAAGGGTTTTCTAAATAGGACTTTAGGGCCGTGGCATTATTAAAATTCTTGTTTGCGGCGCTAAAGACAAGTATGAGTCGATTCTTTTCTGCGAAGTTTCGCAGCTTCTTGAGAGCCTCGGGTTGTTGCTTCAGCTCCGCCCCATAACGCCTCTGAAATTCATCCCATCGACTGGCATCATGATTGAACCACTTGCGTAGAGTTGTTGAGGGTGCTACTTCTTTCAGCCAGAGGTCTACGTGGGCCGCTTCCTTTGAAATACCTCGGGGCCACAGACGATCAACAAGTACTCGAAAATCGTCCTCGTTGTATGAGGGATCATAAATTCGTTGTACATGAATATTCAGCGATTGTGTCGTTTTTCCTTTTGAAGCTCTCGATGATTGCTGGTTGGGGTGCCGAAAGCAATCAACTGTGTGATCATTAACTAATCCACCAGCTTGCATATGAGCATAGATCACGGTGCTACCTACGAAGCTAAAGCCTCGTTTCTTGAGATCTTTTGAGAGGGCATCACTTTCTGGCGTGGTAGCCGGGACTTGAGACATGTCTTTCCAATGATTAATTTTTGGTTTGCCGCCTACAAATTGCCAGATGTAAGTATCGAAGGATCCAAACTCTTTTTGGATCTCTAAAAAGGCCTTGGCGTTTTTGATCGCAGACTGAATCTTCAGCCGATTGCGAATGATGCTAGTATTGTTCAAGAGCCCCGCCTGTTTGCGCTTATCAAACCGTGCGACTTTGATGGGGTCGAATCCTGCAAAGGCTTTCCGATAGCCTTCACGGCGAAGCAAAATAGTCGACCAAGAAAGGCCGGCCTGAGCGCCTTCGAGAATGAGCATCTCAAAATGATGTTGATCACTATGAACAGGCACGCCCCATTCTTTATCGTGATATGGAATGAAATGGGGTTTATTCCCTACCCAGCCACAACGGACTTTCTTATCTGGACTCATGTCTCGCGGGAATGGCATGGTAACATCATGCTCTCGATAAAACCTGCAACAGGCTACGATGGCGCCCAATTCGTGTCAATGTGACATGTGCTTGACTGTAAGGATTCTTGACATGATCCTAGCAGGTTCAGCCGGTCGGTGCCGATTCTTGCTATACTAGTAATACGGCCCACAGTAACAAGGGGGATATTATGCAAAAACTGAATCAAACGTTCCATAAATATGTACGAATCAGTGTAGGGGGTTGGGCATTGATCCTAGGTTTGTCCCTAGGCCCACTGCCAGGTTATGCGATTGAAGCAAACGTACCTTGGGAATGTAGTGAGTTTATCGGTGATGCTCAAGAGCGTTGTGCGCGTACCTTCGCCGAATTGCGACAGGCAAAAATTGAACAGTTAGAAAAAGATTTAGCTCTTCAAAAACAGACCGTACGGCAGTTAGAGACTCGTGTTGCGAAACAAGCCTCGGATATGGTCAAGCTAGAGAAGCAATTTAGTCGCAAACGGTATCGTTGGTCTGGCTCATCCTGGGCGCCACTCTATCCGCCGCTGGGACTGACACTTCGTTTTAGCAAAGACCGAGCCTTTGGGGGATCCTTCTCCTATGGAAGGCCATGGTACTTTGGTCCCCGCTTCTACGGCCATGGGTATCGCCGCTGGTTCCGTTACTGAAACCGAGAGGCGTTGCCTCTAATCGGCATTTTTGGCCTTTCTGTTTTTATGACGGATCTCGATGCACAGTATCGGGAGAAAAGGCAGGCAGACAGACTGCAATATATTCTGCCCCTTCTGGTCCTGGTGTACTGTATCGAATCCATTCTCCCTTTGTCGTTAGCACCCCTTGCCCGGCTTGTACTTCTAAGGACGTTTCATGCGTTTCCACTTTTAGCATCCCGCGAAGGACAACGGTATATTCATCAAATTCTGGTGTCTGGCCAGGTTCCACCCAACCCGATGGACTTTGCATGTGGGCGATACTGACTCCAGGTGTCTGAGAATTTACCCGGCCAAAGAATTCGTCAATCAATTTTGGCTTATTTCCTGCCGCTTCGATTCTTGTGGGTTGTTCGATTAATCTTGCCATGATTCGTATTTGCCTCCTTTCATGAAGATAACGATAGTGTTGGTAGAAGAATATGAGCGTTCGGTTTCTATCCTTGGACCTAGGGTGCGCCGGTGTAGGGAACGTCAAGGTAGTCTTTGGTGTCTTTAATTGTGTGGAGGGTGATTGTCCACAGTCCATTCGCCATGACTCTCAAATAAAATGTTCCACCCCATGGATGAAATGCTGTTCCGGTGATTTCGGTCGTGTTAGCCAACAGGATTGGATGTTGGGTTTCAAATTGTTGGAGGATGACATCCCGTTCATTCATTGCCCCGATATACGGCCGTTTGGATGACCCATGCGCCGAGAGCTTAAAGCCCGGAGAAGTGGTTTTCCATTCCACTTGCCATCCGTCGTCAACAGTAAACGTCTGAGTGTCTGCAGGTCCTGATCCCTTGAAGGTGAGTGCGACTGGCCTGCCTCCTTCCAGATCCGTGAATTCCTCTGCTGTGCTAGTGAGGCCAAAATTTAGTAGGAACAACAGGATGATCCCACATGTGATCATTGTTCTAATGGCCTGGGGTTGCTTGAGCCAGTTCATTTTGAGACCAGGGGTTTGGAGTTAACGCCAGTCTGACAATGCATCCAGTCTTATTAGCAAGCTTCGCGTATCCTATTCACAGGGAGCGAGAAGGTCAATTCATTGCATTTGGGTTGAATCGTCCTAGATTAAAATTGTAAGAACATTTTTTCCTATGGAGAACGTGGTCGTCCTCGGATGAGGAAAAACCGGATCGCTGATTTGCCACCTTGTTTGTAGAGAGCGGGGATTATGACGTTGGAGTAGGAGATGTCGATCCTGATGTCGTGGCTCGGCTCAAAATGGAGATCCCGTTAAGTCGTTTCAATACTTTTTGGGGCTGGCGTAGGAAATTCTGATTAAAGAGTGAGTTTTATCCAGTGGCGTAAGCTCATTTTTAATTCTTTGGGAGAGCCATAGTTAAATCGCCACTCGCATTCTTTCAAGAACAGGGCAAAGTGATGTTTGGGAATTCCATTATATTTGCGCAAATGCCGTTTAGCTTGATTCCAAAAGTTTTCGATGCCATTGATGTGGTTATGCTTGTCCGCAAAGAGCTTACTGTGATTGAGACGATAGTGCTTAAATTCGGAGACATCCAAGGCCTTGTAGGAACGGTAATAGTCCGTATAGACAATATTATCAGGCACCACCTTCTCACGGATGATGGGCAGAAGAGTCTGCGCTTTGGCATCAGGAATCACCTGCGTATAGACCTTGCCTCCTCGTTGTAAGATGCCAAAGACGGGCACCTTGCCGGCAGCTCCTCGGCCCCGTTTGCCTTTGCGTCTGCCCCCAAAGTAGGACTCATCCACTTCAATGGCGCCAGCAAATTCCCATTCATCTTCGATCTGCTGAGCAATGACTAGTCGGAGTCGATGGTAAAAGTGAATGGCTGTTCGACGATTGAGGCCGACCAAATCTGCAGCCGTCCGGGCAGACACGCCTGCCACAAAATGTTCGAGAAGCCGATTCGACTGATAATGACTGAGTTTAGAGAATGTTAATCGCACAGGCTGAGCATAGAAAATACAAATTTCCTACGCCAGCCCCTACTTTTTTTTGTTGATGTTCAGAACAAAGCGACTCTCCAAACATTTCTAGAACAGACAAAACCTAAGGCCATTCTGTCTAGCCTCCCCTATTATTGCAATCCGCTGGTTGGGGAATGAGCTCTGGTGCAAAGTGCCCACTATTTCGATCTTACGGAAGATGTCGAAGTGACTGGGAAGATTCGTGAAGTGAGTCAGGGCTCTGCCCCCATATGATTCGGGTGGATAATGGGGCAGAATTTCTCGCTCAGGCTCTTCATGACTGGGGCAAAGCGAATCGTGTCCTGATCTATTCCATTCAACCGGGGGGGGTGCTCACGCGGAATGCGTTCATTGAGCGGTTCAATCGGACGTATCGGAATGAAGTCCTGAATCTCTATCTGTTTCGGAGGTTGGAGGAGGTGCGGGACCTCACGGCCAAGTGGATGACCATCTACAATGAACACCGCCCTCACGAGGCACTTCAGGGAAACTCTCCCTGTGCCTATCACCAACAAACAGCCGAAAACTCTACTTTGCAACTGTCTATCCTGCTCCCCGTGAAAGTGAGTCCACCAATAAGACATAACCCTTGACCAGGAGGTGGACGATGACAGACGAACCAAGCGATTCCGTTCAACGGTGGACGGCAAAACGACGTGTGAGGTTGGTAGTGAGTATTTTGAAGGGGGAGACGTCCGTCGCGGAGGCCGCGCGGGCACATGGGCTTACCGTGGGAGAGATCGAGGAATGGCGGGAGCGGTTTCTGACAGGAACTGAAAATGCATTACGGGCGCGTCCCAAGGATGAAGACGCGCTGAAGGATGAGCAGATCAAGAAGCTCAAGCAGAAGATTGGTGACTTGGTGGTGGACAATGATCTGTTACGGGAGGCCCTCAAGCCCTACCCTTTAGCCCGGGGGACATCCGACGCGTGAGGGCGACCCATACGGATGTCTCGGAACGCCGGGTCTGTCGGGTCTTGGGGATGGCACGAGCCCGCCTGCGACGGTCTCCTGGAGCCACAACCCGTTCCCCTGTGGTCTCGGAGCAGTTGGTTACACAGCTGCGGGCCCTGATTGAGCAGCATCCCACTTATGGCTATCGCCGGTTATGGGCCCTGTTACGGTACGGTCAGGGCTACTCTATCAAGAGATAATGTCAAATCTAGTGTCTGAGGCGTTGGTTACGCGGCGACCGGGTCTTGTCTGGTGTCCTCGCTTCCATTAACAAACTGAATGCCCTGGAGCACTTGGGCCAACTGCTTGAAGCCGCGGAGACGTCTCCAAGTCTTTTCCGCACACTGGCCTAACTTGAACATCATATGGAGCATGCCATCTCGCGTGAGGCAGCCGTTCGTCTGCTTGGTCCGGTGGCGAATCGTCCCGAAGGTCGATTCAATTGGATTCGTGGTCCGCAGACTCTGCCAGTGCAGAGCTGGAAATGCGTAGAACGTGGGACCTGTCGAGATAACTGTGTAACTGATTGATTTATTCTTGTGTGGGCACTCGATCTCCTAACAACATCGCAAATTGATTCAGGGCCCGCTTCCAGTCGGGAATCGGCACGGTCCATTTTTTTGCAATCCGCTGCATGCCCAGATACAACACTTTGAGGATCGCTTCATCCGTGGGAAACGCCCCGCGTTTTTTCAGCACTTTGCGTAAGGAAAAATTTAAGGATTCAATCGCCTTGGTGGTGTAGATGACTTTGCGAATGTCTGACGGGTAATCAAAGAACACGGTGAGCCGTGTCCAGTCCCGGCGCCAATTGGTGCTAATGGTGGGATACGAGGCATCCCAGGTCTGCGCAAATTGTTCCAAGGCCTCCTCCGCTTCTTTCAGAGTCGCGGCGCCATAGATGGCTCGCAGGTCGCGAGCCACCGCCCGTCGCTCTTTCCAGACCACATACCGCAAGGCTTGCCGCACTTTATGCACGATGCAGAGTTGGACCTGGGTCCGGGGAAGCACCGTTTCCAACGCTTCTGGCAGGCCGGCGAGCCCATCCACACAGGCCACAAAACAATCCTGGACACCCCGTTGACGAAGCTCGGTAAAAACGGCCAACCAAAACTTGGCGCCTTCCGTCTCACTCACCCAGAGACCGAGCAATTCTTTTTCTCCTGTGAGACTCACTCCAAGAGCCACATAGACGGCTTTGGTTTTGACGGCCCCTTCATGCCGCGACTTCACAAACAAACAATCAAAATAGAGGATCGGATAGACCGCCTCAAGCGGTCGACTCTGCCAGAGTCGGACATCTTCCAACACGGCATCCGTGATGGTGGAAATGAGCGTGGGGGAAACTTCTGTGCCATAGAGCTCTTCTAAATGGCTTTGAATTTCCCGGGTGGTCAACCCATGCGCATAGAGGGCTAAGACTTTGTCATCAAACCCCTCTAACCGCCGCTGGCGTTTCTTGACCACCGTCGGCTCAAAGGTCCCCGCTCGATCTCGCGGCACCTCAAGCTCAACCGGGCCTTGGTCCGTTTCCACGGTTTTGGCACTGGTCCCATTCCGGGTATTTCCGCTCGGAGAAGTGCCTCGGGCATGAGGGGGATAGCCAAGATGATTCGTCAATTCAGCGGTCAGCGCTCGTTCCACGAGCCGCTTGGTTAAATCTTTCAAGAGGCCATGCTCCCCTAAAATATCTTCCGGCGACTCACAGTCTTTCAATAAATCATCCAATAACGCATCCGTTTTCGTGTTTGCCTTGGTCATCATGTTCTCCTTTTGAAAAAACCGTTATGATAACCAGTTGTTACACAGTTAATCTTACAGGCCCGAACGTGAGCAGCTCCTCACGATCTTTCTCTAAACACGCGGCAGCTTTGGGATACTTCGGTTCATAGGTTTTCCCAAAGACGTCGAACGCACGCTCCGCGGCAGCTCTGGTATCCGCTTGCCAGATGTCGTGCAAGGCTTGTTTCGCTTTCGGCTGCACCCGCTTCGGCAAGGATTTCAAGACATTGCGCATCTTGTGGACCCAACACCGTTGCTGGCGAGTCGTGGGATAGAGTTCTTCTAACGCTGCCCAGAAGCCCATGGCCCCATCACCCACGGCCACCTCCGGCGCATGCAGCCCCCGGGCTTGCAGATTCAAGAGCACTTCCCGCCAGCTCTGCGTGGACTCCCGTACACCATCTTCAATCGCCAAGACGTGTTTCTCGCCTCGGGCGTTCACGCCGATGACGACCAACGCACACAGTCGATGCTGCTCGGCTCGAAGCCCACTGTAGATGCCATCAGCCCAGATATACACCCACTGTTCGTCATCCAGGCGCCGCTGCCGCCACCTCTCATACTCCTCCCGCCAGGTCTGCTTCAAGCGAGAGACGGTACTGGCGGAGAGCCCCTTGGCCTCAGGGCCCACTAAGGCTTCCAGCGCGGCTTGCATCTCCCCCGTCGAGATCCCTTTTAAATACAACCACGGGATGGCCGCTTCAAAGCTCGCCGTCTTGCGCACGTAGGGTGGGACCAGGGCTGAACGGAAACTCACCGGCTGCCCCTGCCGACTCCGGACCTTCGGAACCTCAACAGTCACCGGACCAATCCCGGTCTGAATCATCCGCTCAGGATGATGGCCGTTACGAACGACCACGGCCCGGCCTCCTTCATCCCTCTGCTCGCTATATCGAGCAACCAACTCCGCGACCTCAGCCTCCAGAGCTTGGGTCAGGAGTTTCCGCGCTCCCTCACGTAACACTTCGGTCAACGTGTCACGCTCCTCTCGATCTCCATGTGCTGTTTTGTTACGCTTCTCCATCGTGGCGTCTCTCCTTTCTAGTTGAATTGCGGATGTGTGAGAACACCCATTTCAACCTGAGACGCCGCGTCTTTTCAACTCACTCAAACACTACTTTCGAGTATAGCTCCTCTATCAATCGCAAAGCGGTGTATCGAGTCTTACGGATCAAGCACTGGTTGGTGCATCAACGGGTCAGAACACCTCGGCCTCGGGCGCAACGCCTACGCAGTCGAGCCTCACAGAGTAACCAGCGCTGGGCGATGGATGTGACGCATATTCCCTGTGGGCGAGATGGCTGGGGCCATTTGACGGCGGGGATTGATTGTCACGATCGCGAGATTGTGGGTTATGAGTTTGTCTTACGCGGCCGAGCGCGGGAAGCGGAGCGGGCCATTGAGGCGGCCTGTCTGGCACGGTTTGGGACCTTGCGGCCTCCGGGCTCCCCTCCAATCCTTCGGAGTGATAATGGCTTGATCTTTCAGAGCCGGCGATTTCGGCAAGCGTGTCGAGACTATCGCCTGCAGCAGGAATTTATTACCCCCTATACCCCAGAACAGAATGGGCTCATTGAACGGTTCTTTCGCAGTTTAAAGGAAGAGAGTGTGTGGCAAGAGCACTTCGCCGACTTTGAGGACGCACATCGGGCAGTCTCATCCTGGATGCGGTGGTATAACGAGGACCGCCCGCATCAGGCCTTGCAGTATCGAAGTCCGAGAAAATATCGATGTGAACAAGAAGCGAAGGTGGCTTGATTTCGGGGGAGCATTACATGTCCGCTTGACGGGGAAGCTTATACACGCCAGAAGAATCTGCGGCTCAAGAAGGTTCTGGTGGAGCAGGATGTAGAAGTGTGGGGGATGAAAGAGTTGCAGACAAGAACGTGGTAAGCCTTCGAGCATGAATTATTGTCAAGCATAGTGTCTGAACCGTTGTTCATGTGGCGATTGAGTTCGTGGTTGGGGTAAGGGAGAGTTGAGATAAGAAAAAAGCGAATGAGGAAAATCCCTCATCCGCTTTTCTTACAGCTTGAGTAGGCTAGCTGGTTCAGTTACCTATTTCTTGAACTTTCTCCAGAGACCTAAGCCTACGAGACCGCTTCCCATCAAGAGCATCGTGCCCGGCTCTGGGATTACATTAGGGAGAGGTGCACCGGACTCTGATGTAGAGAAGGTGAAGCCCCCAATTTGCCCATTGATTGTTTGGTTAGCGGTAAATTCCCAAGTTCCTTCCGTGTCGTCAAAGCCTGCAGAAGAGAAAATTCCAGTCCCCTGAATGTTTATTTGATTGGGGATGCTCTGGTCTACCAGAGTGATAAACATTAAATCAAAGGACACGACTCCATTATCCCAAAGGGGAGAGACGGGTGTGCTTGGAGGAAGAAAATCAAAATCATTATAGGTTAACGTGGTATTAGTATCATCCACGCCGAGGGTACCATCCGTCGCTGTGTTAACAAGAGTGTCAAAGTCACCACTCGCAATCAATGCTTGAGCAAACGTAATGTCAATTCCTGTAGCTGTATTTAAATCTCCGGTGGGGGTAGGCATATACGTTCCCCCGAAACCAATTGTGCCTTGAAGCATCATAGCCTGGGCATTGGCTCCAAGACTAAATACCAAAACCGCTGTAGCAGTTAGGACCATTTTTGTAACTACGTTCATAATAGCACCTCCTTATGAAACTAAAAATCAGTATTTAAGAAGATTCATGACTAGTGAAAATTCCTAACAACAATTCTTTTCATAAGCAATATATATACCATTATTGATTTGTAATATCAACTTTAAGATAAAGGCTTAAAAATATTCAATTTATCAAAAATTTGTGATTAATAGTTCCAATGCAACAGATCGCAATTGAACGTTATGTAATCACGAAGATGGAAAGAAAATCGACAGAACTTTACGCTGCTTCCTATCTATTAAAGAGGGAAAACGGGTTTGTATAGTGTATGAGCGAAAGGAGCTCAATCTAAATTAGTCCCTACTTGGTTGTGGAAATAGTGTTCATTTATTTATTAAAAATAAGGCTTTGTTTATGTATTTGGGACTATGCTACGCGTTAATTAGTGAAATGGAGCAGATGTATCAATGAACGAAGGGAGTGGAGATGACGTGTTTTTTTAGTGACGGAAAAAATTACACCAATAAATCGCAATAAAAGCAATAAGTTACATTTTTTCACGATTGTGGCCTAAGCAAATGGTGAGTTCAAGATTTTTTGTACTTTATTCGTTTGTACAGGAAAGATAAAACAACAAGATTATGGATGGGTCCTCTTATTCTAAATCTGTGAAGGGAGGACTAACCTTCTCATCCAGGGCCTGTCATTAACTATGTCATGCACCCCATTTGTGCAACTACGAACTGAGTTAGGTGGGTTGGATTGATAATCGTACTCGAACTGCTTGGACGTCTCTTGGTTCAAAGGGATGACTTTTTCCACTGTCTGGATCTAGCGAGGCTTGTTAATAAGATGCCAGTGCCAAATAAAAGAAACGTCGAAGGTTCAGGAATGGGGTTTGTTGTTTGAGCCACAATAGTTTTCGTTTTTGTGATTTCAAAAGAATTACCTACGTCAAACAAACCACGGTCCCATTGGAAGGCCCAGGTTACGTTCCCTGGCCCTGCTGCTGCTGTCAGATTTAGTTGGTAATTCATGTTTGTGTTTAACGAATTTCTTGTATTGGGAGCTGTATTTGCTTCCATTCGGAACGTGTTTGGAAATATTGTTGACATGGTCTCTGTTAAAACTAACTCTCCACCCTTTTGGGTGGCTGTGTCATTGTTGGTGATTTCTACAGAATCGTTATTCGCCGAAAGGTCAAAGTCTGAATACTGGAAGAAGCTGAAGTTAAGACCTGATGTAGAATTGTTTGTGATCTTGATAGTTTCATTGATCATTGCCGTGCCACTTCCCATGGAGCCTCCAATAAGCTCATAGGATATATCGATCCAAAATGTGGAGCTTGTTCCGTAGCGGAGTTGCAGTTGGCTGTTGTCCACTTGATTTTCTAGATCGAGTGTTAAGGAATCTATTGAGGTGAGGGAAACTTGACCGGATCGAAACCAGAACCATTGTTGTTGGAGGTAATTTGTTCCATCTACAGTCCACTGACTCATTCCAGTTTGCGAGAGAGGATCCAGAGTGGCTATAGAATTGCCATTAGCAAGCATGACAGGACTAGCTAAGGCCGGAGAAAGTTGAATGATAAAGAGTAAGCACGTTAATGTTTTGCTGATCGTTTTCATATAGAAAGCCTTAATAGTTGTTGACCTTAGGTCAAATTAGGCTATAAATCGAAAGACAAACACGATGTTAACTTTGGATGCGAATGCATGCAATTTATGATCCATTCACATAGATAGTGTCGAAAATAATATGAATATTTTCAAGTCATTAATTAAACGGCGATTTTTTGAGGCTTTGCCTCATAATATTTGTTCTTGGTACTTTTAGTTTATTCCATGAACAGATAAAGAATCTGACATGTTAGGTCTAGAGGTCCTTATTTCTGTGGGGGATATTCCTAATACAATTTCTGTTATTTGAGGTTGTGAGAATTTATTCTGGTCATATTATTATGAGAGGGTTTTTTTCTTTTCCTCAGAATTTCCGCACAATATTCTTTTTTCTGAGGCTTTAAATGTTTATGATGTACTGTTTCGTTCAATAGAACCCTCTGCAATAGTGAGGGGATTGTGTTGAATAGCGCTCATGCCAATCACGATGAGGGACAGGGTGAAACCGAAGAAATTACGGATTGAGCTCTTTCTGAACGAAAAGGACCAGGTTATGCGATGGCAGCAACTGGAAGAAGGTATTCAACCACATTGCAAGAGCACCGATGGGCGTCCGCCTCACGAGCTACGGGTGATGTTGCGCATTCATTTTCTCCAGCTGTGGCATAATTTGAGTGATGCACTAGATAGAAAAAGCCCTGTATGATCGTCTCAGTTTTCAGACGTTTCTGGGATTTGATTGTTTTGGCGGCGTGATTTCGGATGAGAGTAGTCTTTGCCGGTTTCGGCATCTTTTAGAAAAACACGGCCTGTTGCAACAGCTCCTGGCCACGGTGAATACCCATCTAGACGCCCATGGGTTAGTACTGAAAGCGGGGACGATAGTGGATGCGACGTTGCTAGTCGTCCCGGTGAGTAAGCAGAACGCTCGCAAAGAAGCAGACCCGGACATGCGTTCGACGCGTCAGAGCCATACGTGGTATTTCGGACCCAAAGAGCATATTGGGGTGCAGGCACACGGCCCTCCGATTCTTCATTCGACCGAATTGACGACAGCCAAGGTACATGACGGGCAGCAGCTGGAGGCGTTGCAACATGGGAACGAACAGGCGCTGTTTGGCGATAGTGCCTATACCTGGCAAGCGGACAAGCGCCAGGCCCGAATCGACGGTTTCCTATGATGGGGGCTCTCGGACCGTGGGTATCGTAAACCTCCTTGTGCTTGTCCCAGAAGAAACGTCATCGTCGCCCCTTTCGAGTTGCTCAAATACCTGTGGGGGCACCGGACGCTCCGCTATAAAGGTCTGGCCAAAAAAGCGGCGCCGTTCACAAGGCTCTGTGCGCTCTCGAATGTGTTCTTCTGTCGGCGAGCCCTGCTGATGGCAGCCCAACTAAGGGTGTTCCTTACTGAAGGTGGCATCGACCAGCCACAAAAGGCACCCACAGCAGGCTTATATGAGAGATGAAAAAAGGCTTCCTCAAAAAACGATCCGAGAGACCAAGAACCGCAACTCAGCTGACTTTTGCAGAGAGTTCAATACCAATTTCCCACAAGTAGTTCGTTCGATGGTCTTTTTATCTTTTCAGAATTCATGAGAATTGTATTTTCCATTGTTTCACGTTATTTGAGATTTTTGTCTGGGAGTTCTTGGGTTATGAACTATTCACCTGTGGGACGAATTGCCCTACTGGTAGTATTGAGCCTTGGGGGGGGGGGATGCGAAAGAGCGATGGCGGCTTTGAGCTTACAATCGTCCTTTTCTGCCTCACAATCGTATACCAGTAATCTGTTTTTTGAAGACGAAAATGAGCGAGATGACTTTGGGACTTTTCTTGGTCCAAACTTTACTCTGTTGTTCGAGAACCCAGATATCGTCATTGGAGCGACTTACACGGGGCGTTTGGCTTTCTATATTAATAACCCCGATGCGAATCGCTATAACCAAAATGCCAATATTCTTTTGGATCTACCCTTTTTAACGAAACGCTATAAGCAATTAACGGTGACAATTGATGAGTCGATGCGGTTTACGCCTCAGCTCGACGCGTTTTCACTATCGGGGGCGGAAGATGCTTCGACTTCAGGAGGTTTTAACCAAGGATTTGGTGGGAATAGTGGGGGAGGTAGTGGGAATAGTGGGAGCACGGCTGCTGGGTCTGGTGGTGGTGCAGGTGGCGCTGGAGGAGGATTTGGTAGTTTTGGAGGATTGGGCGGAGTAGGTGGTGGAACAGGGGTGTTTACCACTCGTGGTAGTGCCTTTAGTAACAATGCGGGTATTACGTTTGGGTACACCTGGACGCCTCGTGTACATTCTTCCTTGGGGTATTCCAACCGATACCTGCATTTCTTTTCTAGTGGCTTTCAGGATTCGTTAAGCCATAATGGTCGAACGTCGTTATCGTACCGTGTGACGGATCAAACTAGTGTCACCCCTTCATACTCTTATTCCCAAACGGAATTTCTTGGGAAATCTGCCCAAGGGACTAGAGCAGACAAGATTATTACCCATAGCGGGCGGCTGGCAGTTTCCCATTCTGTCACTCCTTCTTTGACCGTTTCCTTAAGTGGAGGAGTGTCGTTTGTTAAGCAAATTGGGGCGGAGCAAGCGATTCCTGGGACGGGTCCTCCTCCCGTCTTTGTGAAAGTTCCTGAAAAGTTTCGTAAGCGAGTCATTGGATCTGCTAGTATTATTAAGACCTATACTCAGGGAAATGTCTCCTTAAACGGGTCTCAGTCAATTGGTAGTGGTGGTGGATTGGCGGCTCAAGCCACTCGTACTCGTCAGATCACGGCCAGGGTTAGGCATGCTTTAAGTCGACGGATGAATGCCTTTGGCTCATTTGGATGGGCGACCAATAAGTCGATTGATGGGAATGCTTTTGATAGCACAACGTACCGAATTCAGGCCGGATTGGGCTATTCCTTCGCCTCCTGGTTATTTGGGAACTTCAACTATTCGCATATTATGCAAAGTTCAAGTGGAACTGCGGCAAATGATCTGAATGTGGACCAATTCTTTCTTGGCCTAACGGCTGTAGCAGATCCTTGGTATATTTTTCGATAATCTTTGATTTCGTTTCAAGTCTTCTATCCTAGAAGGCTGGCGTCTTTCCAAATCGGTTCTGACTCCAGAGATTTTTCAATTTTCGCATTCCAGAAACCGATTTGTACTCTAAAGGACAAATTGGGTACGTAGTGTCTATCCATTACAAGCGTACGGGTGGAGTGAGGTTATTGTTAATTATTATTGGTGATAAGCCAATGGCTATTATCGGTTTTCGTCATTGAGATGGATTATGGAACTTCGGATTCTTGCGAGTGATAGTTATAAGCAATGGGACGATTTTGTTGAAACAGCTCGTTGGGGTTCATTGTTTCATACTATTGCATGGAAAAATGTTTTGGAGAAAACATTTGCTTATGATTCCGTTTTGTTGGCTGCATATGAAAAGGATCAGATTTGTGGCATCCTGCCATTGTTTATCGTTCCCAAACCTTTGAAGGGTTGGATTATGGTGTCGGTTCCTTTTGGTGTCTATGGAGGAATTCTTGCCGAATGTCCAAGTGTTACTGAAAGTTTTTTAGAATCAGTCGAGAAATTGGCGTTAGCGAGAAACGTGGATTCTGTTGAGTTTCGCCAAGAGGAAAAAATTGATGAAGAGTTGCCGACCAAGGATCTCTATTTTGCGTTTGTTCGAGAAATCCTGGATGGCGAAGAAAAAAATATGGCGGCGATTCCACGAAAACAGCGACGGATGATCCGGCAGGGCATCAAATATGGCTTGCGATCACGAGTCGGGGGGCTCGATCTCCTGGACGATTTTTACTTTGTGTATTCGACAAGTCTGAGAAACTTGGGGACGCCGGCTTTTCCGTTAATATATTTCCAGGTCCTATTTCAAGAGTTGGGGGCACATTGCAAAATTCTCTCTGTGTTTTATGAAAATAAGGTCGTGGCGTCTGTCCTGACCTTTTTCTATCGAGATTGCGTCATGCCCTATTATGGGGGCGGTCTGCCTGAGTACCAACATCTTGCGATTTACGATTTCATGTATTGGGAGCTTATGCGATATGGTTGGGAGCATGGCTATAAGATGTATGATTTTGGTCGTAGTAAGCAAAATACTGGACCATTCCATTTTAAACGTCATTGGGGGTTTGAGCCGCGGGCGTTGCCATACCAGTATTATTTGCTAAAAGGAGGAGCGATTCCAAATGTGAATCCGTTAAACCCCAAATTACAGCCATTGATCGCTTTGTGGAAACAATTGCCCCTCTCAATGGCCAATAGGCTGGGACCCTTTCTCATCAAGTACCTTCCCTAACCAACCGAATCAGGTACAATAATAGCTATATCCCTATGTTTTTTTCGGGAATGCCTGTACCGTGGACGTTTGTACAGGCGGGTCCGCATCCTGTTTCTCTATCTATGAACATCTTGTATCTGTGCCACAGGATTCCGTATCCGCCGAATAAAGGCGACAAGATTCGGTCATATAATCAGATACAATATTTATCGCAGCACCATTCTATTTATTTAGCCTGTTTAATTGATGATCGTGATGATTGGCAATATGTTGCTCCTCTCCGTGCGATGTGTCGTCATGTCGAGGTTGTCGACCGGAAGGGCTTTCAAGAATGGTGGAGAATGGGAATGGCGTTTCTGGGCGGACAGCCTCTTTCTCTTGGAGCATTTTTTGTCCCAGCCCTTCTTGAAAAAGTGAAGGCTGTCTTGGCGCAGGAATCGATTGATCGAATCATTATTTTCTCTTCGCCAATGGCAGAATATGTCAGGCATGAGTCGGCTATACCCAAGATCATGGATTTTGTGGATATGGATTCTGAGAAGTGGAGAGCCTATGCTCAAATAAAGCCATTTCCTCTTTCTTTACTGTATGAAACAGAAGCCCATCGATTGGGGCAGTATGAATTGGAGATGGCAAGGATATGTCAAGAATCGCTGGTTATTTCCCAGGAGGAAACGCAAGTGCTTCGTGAGCGGTCGGAGCAGAGGATCGAGCCTAAGGTGCTTCCCAATGGGGTGGATTATGAGTATTTTTCTCCACCGCCTGAGGCAGATAAGACAAAGCCAATCATTGTCTTTACAGCGGCTATGGACTACTTCCCGAATGTTGATGGCGCCTTATTTTTTTGCCAGGAAATTCTTCCTCGAGTGCACCATGTCATACCTGACGCGCAGTTTCTAATTGTAGGCCGCAATCCCGAAGACTCTCTACGAAAAATGGCCAAACAAATCCCACAAGTGCAGGTTACTGGTACGGTGCCAGATGTCCGTCCCTATTTGTCGGAGGCAATGGCGGCGGTGGCCCCATTGCGGATTGCCAGGGGAGTCCAGAATAAAATTCTTGAAGCCATGGCGATGGAATTGCCAGTAGTGGGTACCACCTGCTCGTTCCAAGGGTTGGCTATAGACGCTGATTGTGGAATGTATGTGGTTGATGACCCTGGGGAATTTGCCGATACCGTTGTGAGACTTTTGGGCAATCCTAGGCAAACTCGAGCTGAAGGCGTTGCGGCAAGAGAATTTGTGACATCACATTACGATTGGTCCAGAATTCTTCAAGAATTTGAAAATATTCTTGAAGGAGTCATGATATAGAGAGCCTCGCGCCTTATGCCTGAAAAGCAGATCTCTGAATCTCCTGAATAGTATGGTTCTAGTGTTAAACATAAAATGAATAGGGGTACAACAGTAGCAGCTTCGCCTCCATTGGTGATGCATGTGATTTATCGTTTGGCAATGGGGGGATTGGAAAATGGCTTGGTCAATCTTATCAATCACATGCCTTCCGGACGGTACCGGCATTCCATTGTCTGTTTGACCGATTTTACGAACTTTCGAGAACGGATTCGGTCGCCGTCGGTGGCGGTGTTGGCACTCCGAAAAAAGCCTGGGTTCGATTTGTCAGTCTATCGAAAGTTATGGGCGATTATTCATGATCTACAGCCAATGATTGTGCATACACGAAATTTGCCAACTTTTGAGATGGCGGCTCTTGCCGCGGTGGCACGTGTGCCAGTTCGTATACATGGGGAGCACGGACGAGATCTACATGATGCCTATGGGACAAGTAAAAAGTTTTTAGTGTTTCGGAAGGTTCTGGATCCTGCGGTTCATCGCTATGTGACGGTGAGCCAAGACCTTGAACAGTGGCTCATAAAAAAAGTGTCAGTCTCTTCAGAGAAAGTGAGCCAGATCTATAACGGAGTGGATACGAAAAAATTTTGTTCTCCAGTTCGAAAGAGCCGGGATATCTTTCCAAGAGGCTTTGTCAGTGGGGACCATATTGTGATTGGAACAGTTGGGCGTTTCCAAAAGGTAAAAGATCAAGCCACATTAATTAATGGACTAGCCATCCTTGTAAAAATGCACCCTGCCATGGCAAATGCTGTTCGGCTCGTGATGGTGGGCGATGGCTCTTTAAAGGGAAAACTCGAACAATTAATTCGTGAATATCAGTTAACAAATTTAATATGGATGTCTGGTCCCCGTACCGACATATCCTCTTTATTGCAAAGTATGGATATTTTTGTGTTGCCATCTGAGGCTGAAGGAATTTCCAATACTGTCTTAGAAGCCATGGCTTCAGGGTTGCCCGTAATTGCCACGCGAGTCGGTGGGAATGTGGAACTGGTTCGGGAAAGGGAAACAGGGTTGCTTATTCCCCCAAAAGATCCTCAAGCTCTGAGCAAGGCCTTGTTGACCTATCTTGAGGACCCAGAGTTGATGCGGAGGCATGGGGAGACTGGCAGGAAACGCGTCGAAATGCAATTTTCCATGGATGCTATGGTGGAGCAGTATCTTCAAGTTTATGACCACGCGTTAGGAATTTCTCCTGAAAAACCGGTGCCGCCCACCTGTTTGAATCAAGAGAGCCAGAAGGAGACGGTTGTACATTAAATAAGAGTGAAAAATTAGTATGTGTGGGATTTGTGGTGTGTTTAATGTGGGTTCCGGAGAGCCTGTTTCAGGGACTCTCTTAAAAAATATGGCGGATACGCTCGTGCACCGAGGGCCAGATGATGAAGGATTCTTTTTTGATGGTCCTGTGGGACTGGCTCATCGCCGACTTTCTATTATTGATGTGGAAGGCGGACATCAACCACTTTGTAACGAAGACCAGTCGATATGGGTCGCCTTTAATGGCGAAATCTATAACTTTCAAGAGTTGCGACATTTCTTAGAGAAGAAGGGCCATATTTTTAAGACCCGTTCAGATACGGAAGTCATTGTTCATCTCTATGAAGAGCAAGGAGAGGCGTGTTTCCAGTCATTGCATGGGATGTTTGCGCTGGCTCTTTGGGATCGTCCAAAGCGGTCAGTTATTTTAGCTAGAGATCGTGTCGGGAAAAAACCTCTTTTTTATAGTTTTGATGGTGATCGCTTGGTGTTTGGTTCAGAGATGAAGTCTCTGCTCCCTGTCCCTGGCCTCAAAAGAGAAATCGATCTGGAAGGCCTGTCTGATTACTTTTCCTTGTTGTATGTTCCGGCGCCGAAATCCATATTCAAAAGTATTCGGAAGGTTCAACCAGGACATTATGTCGTGGTCTCTCCCAAGGGTCTTCATGAAAGGGAATACTGGGATATTAATTTCTCTCAGCCAGAGGAACAGTCAGAAGAGCAGTGGTGTGACCAGATTGTTCATGTGCTTCGGAATGCGGTTCAATCCCGATTAATTAGTGAAGTGCCGTTAGGAGCTTTTTTGTCCGGTGGGATTGATTCTTCATCCGTGGTGGCGTTGATGAGCCAAATCACGGGTGAGCCGGTGGTGACCACGTCCATTGGGTTTCAAGAAAAAGAATTTGATGAGATTGAGTATGCTCGAGAAGTTGCCAAGCAATATGGCACCAGGCATTTTGAAGAAATCGTGACGCCTGATGCAGTAGGCATTACTGAAAAATTAGCATGGTATTATGATGAGCCATTTGCCGATTCCTCGGCAGTTCCAACGTATTATGTTTCCAAACTGGCACGTGAACATGTAACGGTGGCCTTGTCAGGCGATGGGGGCGATGAATTTTTCTGCGGCTATCGTCGGTATATGTTTGATCATCAAGAGGAGCAAGTTCGTGGATTTCTCCCTCCAGGACTACGAACATTGCTGTTTGGAACATTGGCATCATTGTATCCCAAAGCAGATTGGGCTCCACGGGTTTTTCGTGGCAAAGCCACGTTTCAAAATTTAGCGCGGTCTCATCTAGAAGGCTATTTTCGCTCGGTTTCAGCCGTCTCGCCAGAAATCAAGCAGACGTTGCTGTATCCAGATATTTGGAAGGAGCTGGGATCTTACAATACCGCAGATGTGTTTCGCGCCTACTATGATAGAGCTGTTGGCGCGAATCCAATGGCTCGTATTCAGTATGTGGATGTGAAGACTTATATGACAGATGATATATTGGTAAAAGTTGATCGTGCCAGCATGGCTAATTCGCTAGAAGTACGTGCGCCAATGTTGGATACTCAATTTATGGAGTTGGCTGCCAGGATTCCTACCTCATTGAAATTAAAGGGAACGAGTGGAAAAGATATTTTAAAGAAGGCGTTTTCTCCATTCCTTTCCCATAATATTTTATATCGAAAAAAAATGGGTTTTGCGGTCCCCTTGGAACGCTGGTTTCGGGTGGAGTTAAAGGACATGGCACATAGCGTATTGTTTGATAATCCTGGTGATGGGATTTTAAATATGGATACGATTTCAAAACTTTGGAAGGATCATCAGTCTGGGTTACATAATCGAGCAACAGAACTCTGGACAGTGTTGATGTTTCGCATGTGGCAAAAGGAGTTTGGTACGACAGTGGATAGTCGACGGTGACTTGTGATGGATGTCCTGGTGTTTACGAGCTTGTTTCCTAATGACCAGTCTCCCAATCATGGAATATTTATTCAACAGCGAATTCAGCATTACGTAGTCCGACATGGATGGAATGTGAAAGTGATGGCTCCGGTTCCCTACTACCCGCCTGGATTGGGAGGATGGCGTGCGAAGTATCGGAAGGTTGTTCCCTATGAAGTTCGCAAAGGCATAGAGGTATGGCATCCTCGATATGTCATGATTCCTAAAATTGGGATGTGGTTGCAAGGATTGTTTCTGTTTTTGTCGGTGTGCTGGCAGGTGCGCGTGCTTCACCGGACATTTCCGTTTGTGCTGATCGATGCTCATTATGTGTACCCAGATGGGTTTGCAGCTATTTTGTTACGCTGGGTCACACGTGTTCCTGTCGTTGTGTCGGCTCGCGGTAGTGATGTGAATCTTTTTAAAGAGTTTCCCTTGATTCGGCAACTGATAGCTTGGGTGCTTGAACGGGCTGATGCAGTCATTGTGGTGTCCCATGCGCTTAAACAGGTTTCTAAGGGATTGGGGGTTGATGAACGAAAAATTCACATCATTCCAAATGGAGTGGATCCAGAAAAATTCTTTCCGATTCCCCAAGAAGAAGCGAGAAATAAGATTGGTTTTATTGAAGGAAGTCGTTCATTGGTGTTGTCCGTGTGCCATTTAACAAAGAATAAAGGTCTGGATGTGTTGTTAGAAGGACTAGCCCTGTTAACCCAAACGAGTCCGTCCTTGAAGTGGTCATTATACATTGTTGGCGATGGCGCCGAACGGGAGCGGCTGGAACGTCTCGTGCAATCTCTAGGCTTAGTCTCATCCGTCAAGTTTTGTGGACCTGTGTCTCATGAACAGTTGGCCTGGTATTTTAATGCAGCGAATGTGTGTTGCTTATTAAGCGAGAGAGAAGGGTGGCCTAATGTGATTGTGGAATCTTTAGCCTGTGGGACTCCCGTTGTCGCCACGTCTGTGGGGGGCATTCCAGAAATTATTACGTCTTCAAAGGTTGGAATCTTAGTGCAACGACAACCGGAACAAATCGCCAAGGCCTTGAAGGTCAGCTTGGAACGGGACTGGTCCAAGTCAAACATCTTAGCACATGCGCAGCAATTTCGATGGAATCAAACCGCTGATGCGGTGAAGGAAGTGTTTCAGTCGCTTGTACCTATTCAAGAAATGGGAAATGAAGTGCCATTTCCTTCTGAATCGTAATGAAGGGGATGAAAAGTTTATGAGATCGTCGAAGCGTTTTTCAATATTGTTAGTCGCAGGGGCACGCCCAAATTTCATGAAAATATCGGCGATCATTGATGCATTGAAAGATTACAATAATACACATTCTCTTCCGATTGGGTATCAGTTGGTTCATACCGGACAACATTATGACCAGCAAATGTCACAGTCATTTTTTCAGGATCTGGGTATGCCCAAACCGAATGTGGATTTGGAAGTGGGGTCTGGATCACATGCTCAGCAGACCGCAGAGATTATGCGGCGCATTGAACCGGTGCTACTGAAAATACAGCCCAATGTGGTATTGGTGGTGGGTGATGTGAATTCTACGATTGCTTGTGCCCTTGTGGCTTCGAAGATTGTCTATCCTCAGTCTGCTGGCCCAAAAAAGGTTTCACGACCACTGATTGCGCATGTTGAAGCTGGGCTTAGGAGTTTTGATTGGGACATGCCCGAAGAAGTGAATCGAGTGCTGACTGATGCGCTGTCTGACATGCTGTTCACCACAGAAGAGACGGCTAAGCAGCATTTGCGGAATGAGGGTATCGCCGCAAAAAGAATATTCTTTGTTGGAAATACTATGGTTGATACGCTACTGAAACATCGTGATAAGGCCATGCAATCTTCTGTTCTTCAAATCCTAGGCTTACAGGCAGAGCCAAGATGGGTTTTAGGCAACACGTCTCGTTCAAGAAGGAAGACTCGTGTGCAGTCGAGTCGGCCATATGCCATCTTAACGCTGCATCGTCCCAGCAATGTGGATGACCCTAAAGTCTTAAAACCTATACTTCATGCGTTAAGGATCATTGGCAAAGAACTGCCAGTTGTGTTCCCTACTCACCCGCGCACCCGGACCCGGTTACGAGATTTTGGATTCCAAGGTTATTTTGCAAATGTCCTAGGAGAGAGCCAATCAAGTGTGAAAATAGGGGAAGCGGGGCTGTACTGTGTTCATCCTCTAAGTTATTTGGATTTTCTGTGCTTAACAGCACATGCGAGGCTTGTGTTAACGGATTCTGGAGGAATACAGGAAGAAACAACCATTCTTGGAGTGCCCTGTGTGACCATTAGAGAAAATACTGAGCGGCCGATTACATTGACACAAGGTACGAATGTGTTAGCGGGAGTGAAGACTCAGTCAATTATTCGGCATGCTCAGGAGCAATTACGTGCAAAGCCCAAACGGATTAAACCTCGGTATTGGGATGGCAAAGCCGGAGCGCGCATTGTCAAAGTTTTAAGTGAGCGAGTTCGTGGGTAATGATAGATTTGCCCCTAGGGTGCTCCATGTCTTAGATCATAGTTTACCCTTGCATAGCGGGTATGCCTTTCGATCACAAAATATTCTACGGTGCCAGCGTGGTTTAGGTTGGCAGCCTAGCGTGGTTACTTCAATCAAACATCAATTGGGTTTAAAAAAAAACGGGATCTCTAGTACTGATGAGCCAATTGATGGCATTCGGTTTTACCGATCTGAATTGACTCCGAATATGACAGGTGCATATGCCAGCCAATTTCAAGTAATAGCCAAATTGTTTTCTGTTTTGAGGCGTGTGATTGCCATTGAAAAGCCTAACGTCTTGCACGTGCATTCCCCGGCATTGAATGTGTTACCTGCATTGGTACTAGGCAAAAAAATAGGGATTCCTGTTGTCTATGAAATTCGAGCTTTTTGGGAAGATGCCGCAGTAGATCATGGATCTTACCTAGAGTCTTCTTGGAAGTATCGGTTGGTTCATGCATTGGAAACGTGGGCATGCCGAAGGGTGAGTCATCTTGCAGTTCTATGTGAAGGTATTAAAGTGGATCTGCGAAAACGAGGAATAAGTGAAAGTCAGATTACGATTGTACCTAACGGTATTCATGCGGATGATTTTCAATCATGTCCTGCTGACGAAGAGTTCCGGGATGCCTGGGGTTTGGATGGGAAAACAGTGATAGGATTTGTGGGTTCTTTTTACAGATATGAAGGCTTGGATATCCTTGTGGAGGCCTTTGCCAAACTCCTCAAGAAAAAAGGTAACCTGGTTTTGCTATTAGTGGGAGGTGGAGAGGTTGAAGAAGAATTGAAGGCCCAAGTTCAGCGCTTATCTTTAACTTCCCATGTGATTTTCGGTGGACGGGTTCCTCATGAGCGGATTCCAGGAGTCTATGGGTTATTCGATTTCCTGGTTTACCCCAGGAATTCAATTCGTTTAACTGAGCTGGTGACACCTTTGAAACCATTGGAGGCGATGGCCATGAAAAAACCAGTTGTGGCTAGTGATATTGGTGGCCATCACGAACTCATTCGAGATGGAGTGACGGGTGTGTTATTTCGGGCCGGGAATGTTGATTCACTGGTCAAGGTTCTTGACGAATTGATTCGCAACCCTCAACAAGTTAAACGATTGGTGCAACAAGGGAAGCAATGGGTCATGAGGGAACGTTCCTGGGAAAAAATCGTGAAACAATATATGTCAATTTATCAAAAAGTGTTAAGACCTGCTGGCTAAAATACAGATTCTTATCATAACGTAGAATGTAGGCTATTAAGAACTGCAAGTTATGAATTTGGTAAGTGCCCTGCTCCTTGCAGGGGGATTTTCTATTAAAATTATCCTTCTAGCCCATATGTTGGAAATACTTGCGATCCGTTACGTTAGGATATCATGAGTAATTTTCTTGTCATTTTGCCTTCTACGGGAAACTCTCAAGAGGCAAAAGAAGTCTTTCATCAAGGTTTACAATTTGCCAAAAGACTCCGACAACAAAAACCCTCTGAGAAATTTGAAACGGATTGGGTCCACGTCGCCACGTTTCCGCGAATGAATGGATCACTTTGTCCCCTTATTATGGATAAAGGAAGTGGAGATTGGGTTCTTGTCAGTGGGACATGGTTTCATCAAGATGGTTGGGGGAAAGGGCAAGAGTTGTCTTTGTTAAGGAGGCTTCAAGAAGACGGTCCTGAAAAAGTTATACAAAAATTAGAAGGTTTTTTTGTTCTTGTATTTGGAGAATCGAGAACAAGAACCGTTGTGGTCATGACCGATCTGATGGGCAGTTGCCACGCATTTCAAAGATTTGGCCATGGCTTTTCTGCCATTTCTGGATCATCGCTTCTGCTTGCCGCACTTGGAATACGTACACTTGATCCTATTGGCAGTCAGGAGTTTTTGGGTACCGGTGTAATATATGAGGATAGAACGTTTTATCAAGAAGTCAAAAAGCTTCCTCCCTCCTCCGTGTCGCGTTATTTTGATGGTCAGTTAACCGGCACTAGTTTGTATTGGCAAGCAAAGGACCTGATTCCTGAATCTTTGGATGGCAAACAAGCAATAGAAACTGTCTCTAATAATTTAGTTCACGTAGTAAAGACTATAGGAAAAGTCTTTGGGAATCCTATTTGTGATTTAACGGGAGGGTATGATTCTAGATCTGTAGTGGCTGCTTTTTTGAATGCTGGAGTTCCGTTCCATACGACTGTGTCAGGGCCAGTTGAATCTGGTGACGTATGTGTATCGAAAGCTATTGCCGAAAGGTTTGGACTGAGTCATTGGCATATTCCTGCAAAGACCCTCAGTTCTCTAGAGGATCTGACGAAGAGTGTGTCGTTGACAGATGGGGAATATGATAGCGTGGAATACGCTAGGATTTTCCGTGTTCACCAGGCCTTGAGCGATCGATATGATATTAGTATTAATGGATCTTATGGGGAAACGGCAAAAGGTATTTGGTGGGAATTACTATTCCCTAATCCCTCAGAAACTGGAAAGTTAGATGGCCAACTTCTCGCCCGGAAACGTTACGGGGAACAAAAGAATGACGAACATTTGATTGACCAATCGCTTCGGCTCGATTTGAACCAGCATTTTAGTGAAGTGATTGATCGAACTAATTCGGGATTAGAAGAATTTCCTAAAGCTTTTCAGATGGATCATGTCCGTTTGCTCATGAGAATGCAGCGATGGCAAGGGCGAATCGCTAGCAGTACCAACCAAATATGGCCCTGTTTGTCTCCTTTTATGTTTCGGTCAGTGTTAGAGCCACTTCTTCAAATTCGTGTAGCTTTTCGCCATAGAAAACAATTTTCGTGTTCCTTAATTCAACGGCTGCAAGCTGATCTTGCCAATATGTCCTTAGAACATGGATGGCCAGCTGTGCCGGTTTCGTGGGGAACTGTCTATCGGTTTTGGCCGGTGTCTCGGTATTTTATGAGAAAAGTTTTTAAGAAGATTGGCCCTGAGAGATGGTTGGGAAGTATACGAAACGACTCGTCCCCTATGGGCATCCAACGTCTTCAGCTTTGGAAGGAAGAAACGATTCAAGATCTGTTACGTCCGTCTCAAATGCAGTTAAGTTGTTTTTGCGACAGCAAGGAACTCAGTCGATTTATTCAAGAGTCTCGGGGTGAAAGCTTTAGATTTGAAGAACAATGGACCAAAGTGGTCACGCTGGAATTAACTCTGAACATTCTCAAGCAGGTGGAATGGCCCGCCAATGCTTAGATACTAGGGTATATTCTTATGACTTTCTAAGGGGAACGTACCGTTGTGGTATGTTTTGCATATTCCTTGATCATCGTGTCATGAGTAAGCCTTGGGAAAATTTTTGGTAAACTTGAATGGTGAAATGCCGATTCATAAGATACTGGATGATACGGATCATGAAAGGACACGAGTGAAACATTCTTCTCCGAAAGGACTTCTGCCGCTGTAAGGAAAGGCCTGTTTCGATTGGGGGAAAATTCGTTTGGATGCGAATCTGGGAAATATCTTGTATCAGACATTTAAATAAAACAGAAATTCAGGACAAGCTAGGAACTCAAGGAGAGCTATGAAACTTTCGATATCTGATAAGTTTCGCTCTAAAGGTGAATTCTATGAATCGTAGTCTCATAAAGGTACTATCGAGAAAAGAGTGGATTCACGTGATTACGTGGACCTGCATTTTTTTAGGGCTATGTTTTTCTGTGGCGTTTCCCCAAACCGTTGGTAGAAATAGCGTAGAGCTAGATTTTAAAGATTATTATCGAAAAAATGTTGAAAAAAGAGTGGCGCAAACAGTCTATCAAGTTGATAGGAATCATTTAAAACCTGCCCTCAGATATTATTCTGAAGGCCGCGTGAAGAGAACTCTTCCAGACTTGAAATTTGTTTTGCGCTATGTTCCGAATCATCCCAAAGCACTCCAATTAATGGGGGTGGTGGCGATCGAAATTGGCCGGCCAAAATTGGGTAGCACTTTTTTTCGACAAGCGGTCCATCTTTTTCCTGCCCACGCTTTAACTTTTGCACAATATGGCAAATATTTAATAGATATTGGGGACCTTGAAGAAGCGGTGAAAATGCTCGATATCGCAATTAAAAAAGAGCCAAGGTTTGCACTTGCCTATGCATGGCTGGAGTTAGCTTATACCAAAAAAGGAGATGTGAAGAAATCTAAGGAAATTGCAAGAAAAGCTAAGGGTTTAAACAATAAAAATGACTGATTCATCCCTTTGGTTCTATCCAAGCTTTTCTTGAAAACGAATAATATTCATGGGTTTGAAGGGTTAGATATCAGGTCCTTAGATGGCGTGATGGTGGTCCTGCCAGCATTAACTCCTATTCGATTTAGTTTGCAATTCCCCGTAGTTTGCTATGTGGGTTACTGCTTGAGAATATGTGATTTCTCTTCCTCTGAATACCCTGCAGTTTTGCTACGGGGATCTTTTATTGGCCTTTCCGATCTTAAGGGGTATCTGTTGTGTCTTTGACCGGTATTGAATGGTGATCAACAAAGACATTTCAACATATCAGTACAAAGGGGGAGGAGCCGTTTAGATGTTTCCTGCTGAGTGGATTGGTTAGGTGATCAAAATGGCATCGATACCTCTATGTTTACTCCGGTTTCAATTAGTTTCTCTGGGAATTGAGTAAAGGAAATGAGTGGAATTTTTGGTGTTGTTCATCGAACTGAACAAAACTTCGTACAAAAAGAGCATTTAATACCGATGCTCAATACGGAAAAAATGATCTCAGACATGGTGCCCATGGTCAGAACCTATGGGTGGAGTGGCTTTGGGGTTATCGGATATACCGGGCGTGTTAGCGGAATAAGTGAAACAAGCATCAATGGGAAGCCTGTAGCTCTTTGCTTTTTTGGTAATATTCTGAATCAGCAAGAGTGGCAGGACAGATCAAAATCCTTCTCAAATCTTCCTAATGCCCTGTTGGAGCTCTATCTGGATGAAGGCCAAGAGTTTCTTAAGCGTCTTCGAGGAGAATTTGTTATTGCTGTGAGCGATGGCACTTGTGGCCTTTTTTTTCTCGCTACCGATCGATTTCGTATTCATTCACTTTATATATATCAGGATTCAGAGAAACTAGTTTTTTCCTCAAGACTACAAGGGGTGTTAGCTTGTCCTCTGGTTCCTGAGCCCAATGTCAATCCACGAGCCATTGTGGCGCTTGTGGGGTCTTCTCGAATTCCGACTCCAGAGACCTTCTTTTCTGGAATATCGAAACTTCCTGCTGGTCGGGTATTAGAATGTAGGCGTGGGTCCAGTCAAATGCATGAATACTCCTATTGGGACATCTCCTATGCCTTTTCTCAAGAATGGTCCGAATCTGATTTTATTGAAAGAGTGAGAAGTTGCTTGCAGAATTCGGTCTCCTTGTCATACCACTCTGACTGTAAGGAGGGACGGGTTGGGACATTTCTCAGTGGCGGAATTGATAGCACTACGGTTACCGGTCTTTTGAGTAGCCTATCGAGTGAATCACTGAAGAGTTTTTCTATCGGCTTTGGGGAAAACCAATATGATGAAATGAAGTATGCAAAGATTGCGGCGCAAGCTTTTCATGTTGAACATATTCAAAAATTCTTGACACCTCACGATTGTTTCGACGTGATTCCGAATGTCATCGACTTTATGGATGAGCCCATTGGAAATGCATCATGCGTTCCCACCTATTGCTGCGCCTTATTAGCTAAACAGGCTGGCATACAGTTTTTATACGCAGGAGACGGAGGCGATGAAATTTTTGCTGGGAATGAACGATACTCGCTCAATCGATTATTTGATTATTATTTTAAAATCCCTTCTTGGCTCCGAGAAAGTTTTCTTGCTCCGTTTTTTGAAAAATCAAGTAAATGCTGTGGAGGAGCTCTTTTTCGAAAGGGAAACAATTTCATTCAAAAGGCCAAGACCCCCTATCCCCAGAGACTGTATGCTTATAATTTTTATCAATTAATTCCTCTCCAGGATATTTTTCAAAAAGAATTCTTGGACGTTATGGAGCCTACCTTCAACCCTTACTGGGAATTCCATCATTGGTACTCCCAAACTCAGGCCTTTGATATCTTAGATCGACAACTTTATTTGGATATGAAATTAACTATCACGGACAATGATTTGATTAAAGTCACACGAATGACAGAAGCAGCTGGCGTTACCGTCCGATACCCATTTTTAGATCATCAATTAGTAGAATTAGCTTCACAAATTCCTCCTTCTCTGAAAATGGAGGGCTTGAAATTGCGATCATTTTTTAAAAAAGCCTATCAAGACTTTCTTCCAGCGCCAATTCGATCGAAAACCAAACATGGTTTTGGTTTGCCTATTCCTATTTGGTTGCGATCTTATAAACCTCTTAAAGAATTAATGTATGACCTTATTTTAAGCGAGCAGTTTTTTCAGCGAGGATATTTCAAGAAGCAGGCTGTTTATGATTTAGTGGAAAAGCATCAAAAAGATAAAACTTCTTTCTATGGCACAATTCTTTGGAACTTAATGGTTCTGGAGTTATGGCAGCGAGCTCAAGTGGGGAAGGGAGTTACGGTTTAAAGCTAACGATAGTTTTTTCCTATCTATATATGCCTACCAAAAGACTAACGCACCCTAGAAAAGTTTTCAGTAATTCCAACACATTTCTGAAAATCTCATCAATTGCCACTTTGATAATAAGATGAAAGGAAAAAGCGTTTACTCTTTCCTTCTGTAAAGGTTCGAAATTGGTTAAATGAGCGAATGGGAAGAAGTTAGTGAGGCTTGACGTTAGGGAATTCACGACGCAACGAGAGTTTGATCAAAACAAATCTCGCTGGGCAGACTTATTTGAAAAGCTTTCTAGGCCTTCACCCTTTTTAAGTCCGGGGTGGTTTGAGGCTTGTTTATCATTTTACTTGCCTTCCTCTTCTATTCATCTAGCATTGGTTCTGGTTGAAAAAGGTTCAGAATTAGTCGGAGTGTTTCCCCTTTGCAGAGAGAAAACTTCATTTCGGCATATTGAAGTTTCATCTATCCAATTGATCCAAGGTCCGGACTCCCCTTTTGTAGATTTCCTCATTCGTCCAGAACTTGAAGAAGCGTGTATTCGGGCTTTCCTCAATTTTCTTTTAACAAATCGAAGAACAGATTGGGATGTGGCTATACTTAACAAATTGCCAAACGATTCTAGGCGAACTAACCTTTTTTTGAAGATTTTGCGGGAAAGGAAAATCAAGTTTTCCTTTAAGACGACCGGTGCAATGCCCAATATTCGTCTCCAAGGAACGTGGAAAGAATTTTTTCAATCCAAAACCACGCGATTCCGGAAGACCAAACGCAATATTGTTAATAAAATGAAAAAATTAGATGATGTAGTGGTTGAATGTATTCGAGCTGATCCCAAGGGAATTGCCATAAAGGAGTTTTTTGCCATTGGAGAAAAAGGCTGGAAATTTCAAGAGGGAAAATCGGTTAGCAATTCTCAGGAAGCCCAAAATTTTTTTGAAATCTTGACTGCCAACAGTACTCAATATGAATGTTTTATGCTCTGGTTCCTAAGATGTGGGAAACGTCCAATAGCTGCGGAATATGATTTAGTATCGAGTGGAGTAGTTTATGCTCTTCGGTCGGAATTTGATCAAGCGTTTCATTCATATTCTCCTGGGGCTTTTTTGGAAATGGAAATCCTTCAAAGTTTATTTGAGGGTGAATTTATTGAATATAATTCAGGTCAGGGATTAAATGATTATAAATTAAGGTGGACGGAGAATTGTCACGAAACAGTTACCGTTGAAATATTTAATTCTAACCTTAGAGGCCAAATGGCAGGGATCCTGGAAAATGTCATTGTGCCAAAGGCGAAGTGGGTTCGAGGAAAGCTCCAGGAAAAATTGAACCCATGAATTTGTCTAGTATTCGAGTGATATTCAAGCGAATTTTGACGGTCTTCCTTGGAACTAATATCGGGACATTGTTTCTGAAGAAATGTTTGGAAATTTCTGATCATTTGCATTTGGGAAATTTTGAAAGCGATCCTCGCCCGAATTATATTCCAAAGAAAAGAAAACGAGAAAATGGGCAGTTTCAGGTGGTGTATTATCATCGGGTGACCGATCTGGATCCATATTGGGGAGGGATTCCAGTCCAAAGTTTTCGGTTGCAAATGGAAAGTCTTGGAAAAAACTTTAAAGTTCTGCCGTTGGATGAGTTAATTACCTTAGCCAGAGAAAGAAGGGTTCCAGCCCGCTCAGTAGCAATTACTTTTGATGATGGCTATGAGGATAATTATGAAAATGGGTTCCCCATATTAAAGAAATTAGGTATTCCAGCAACGATATTTCTTGCTACTGGAGGAATAAACGACCGAGAAATTTTATGGCATGACAAAATATTTTCTGGTTTTTATTTAGCCAAATCCCCCTCAGTTCGAATTCAAGGACAAGAATTTCCCCTTATCGAAATGTTTCAGCGTTCCACTGCGCTCTATCAATACAGAGCTTTTCTTCGGCAATTTCCTTATACCTCCTGGAATACATTGGTTGACCAGCTCCTTAATGAATTGGAAGTTGATCAAGGAGAATGCTGGCCATTTGTTAGAAAGTTAAAGTGGGAACAAATCAAACTTATGCAAAAATCTCAGATTTCATTTGGTGCCCATACAGTATCTCATCCCATCTTAACCTGTATACCTCCAGAAGATGTGGAAAAAGAAATCCTCGAATCCAAGAAAATCATAGAAAAGAAACTGGGAAGTCCCGTAAATTTGTTTGCCTATCCTAATGGAGGACGGAAAGATTTCAATAAAGAGGTAAAAGCTATTGTAGAAAAGTTGGGTTTTTCTGCTGCAGTTACGACCATTTTTGGGGGTAATAATAAAGACACTGATTCTTTTGAGTTGCGCCGAATTGGTGGAGGCGAGACTGATGCAAAGATCTTTCTTGCGCGAATGGGTTGGTATTATTTTATTTGTTAGCGGAGAAATTTTTGGAAAATTACTCGGGATGCTTCCGGCTCACTGTAAGCGTATTTTTCAAGAATCTTGA
Source organism: Nitrospirales bacterium (assembly GCA_965223765.1). GTDB lineage: Bacteria > Nitrospirota > Nitrospiria > Nitrospirales > UBA8639 > Nitrospira_E. The sequence continues at coordinate 3,213,735 of OZ245016.1, read as the reverse complement.
AAAATGAGGCATAACTCTTAGCCCCGCCATATTTGTGTCCATGATGGCATTCATATTGGAATTGTGCCCCCCCACGCGATATTTTTTCTATGTTCCCGTGCCCCTGATACCGCAAACATGTTCTGTGCGCCAAACTGGGCCCGGCTTTGCTGGATAACTGTTTTGATCATTCCCGTCGTTTCCTGAACGGAAAAATATTCTACGGGAGCTAAGCCCTTTTTCTAAGAAGTATTTAACAGGCCAATATTTTTAATAAATTGCCAAATTCTTTTCCAGTTTCACCACATTAATTGCACATTTGTTGAAGTGCTTGTATCAATTTGACCCCATTTCTAAATGATTAAGGGGAACGTTCCCATTTTATGAATTTTAAAGGAAAAATAATCGAATCAACCGGGTGGTACCTGATTGTTCGGTTATGGACTCAAGGTATTTCATGGATTGTGACATTAGTACTGGCTCGGTTGTTGAGCCCTGAGGATTATGGTCTGTTTGGGATGGCTATGGCCGTGATTGTGTGTTTTGAATTATTTCAAGAATTAGGACTGGGAGCTGCGATAATTCAACGACAGAATCTTTCTATCCCGCAAATCAATGCAGTGTTTTGGGTGGTAGGAGGAATAGGACTTCTTTTATTTGCTTCCTCTTTTGTAATGTCTCCTCTGGCTGCGTGGTATTTTGAAGAGCCACGTCTGGTAGACATGATACGTGTATTGGGTCTGGTCTTACTGTTTAATTTTTTGGGAATGGTTCCCTATAGTCTCTTAACAAAAGAGTTGGATTTGAAGCGACGTTCTCTGGCCGAAGCCTTTGCTGTAACCATGGGAGTTATTGTGTCAATAACTACAGCATATAATGGGTTGGGATTTTGGGCCTTAGTATACGGTCAAATTGTCAAGGCTATTCTCAAAAATCTCGGTCTATGGTTTGCCTCAGGTTGGATGCCGAGTGTTCATGTATCCTTTGAAGGTTTTAATCAATTAATGGGGTTTGGTTTTAGGGTTTTTGGGGCCAGTGGTGTAAAAAGTTTATCAAATTCAGCAAATATTATGATTGTAGGTAAATTTTTAGGAGGCCAAGAGTTAGGATTTTTTACTATGGCAGATGCTTTGGGAAATAATCCACTTCATAAGCTTACTACTTCCGTTATCAATCAGATCTCTTTTCCAGTGTTTTCGAAATTGCAAAATGATGAAGCGAATTTACGACAATACTTTCTGAAAATCACCCAGTATTTGGCGCTTATCGGTCTCCCTCTTCAAGTTGGAATGGCTTTGGTGGCCCACGATATGGTGGTTGTGCTTTTGAGTGAGAAGTGGGTGCCCATGGTCGGCTTGTTGCAGGTTTTTTGCATTGGGTGGACCTTTTCAATTCTCCAGCTTCCTGCTTCTCCTTTACTGACGTCCATTGGACAAGTGGGATTTCTGTTGAAGTTTTCCTCGGTCTCGGCCGTTATTTTAGGAGTAGGTTTCCTCGTCGGTGTGCAATTTGGGTTATTCGGGGTAGGAGTCGCATGGCTATTATTCTTTTCTACAACCAGGTTATTTATTTTAGGAAAAACACTATCGATTCTAGGCATAAGCTTAGGCCAGTATGTAGAAACTCTCAGGTCAGCGGTGATCGGGATTCTAATAATGATAGCCATATTACTTTCTGTGCGCTATTTCCTTCCCATTCAATATGTAATAGGACGGTTGTTAGGTGAAGTAGCCATAGGGGTGGCCTGTTATATTTTTGTGGTGAACTACTTCGATAAAAAAATCGGTGATGAAGTGAAAAATTTTATTAGAGAATTCTTGAGGTCAATGGGATTGTTTACCGACAAAAAAGTAAGTCGTTCAGATATATCAAGGATATTCTAAAACAACTAAAGGTCCCGCGATATATATGTACCGGATAGAAGCCTTTCTTTTTGCCGTAGAACTACAGATCCGATTATTTCGATCTCGAATTTCTAGGAAAATCGGCCGGTTATTGGAGGGAGGTGCTTTAGTTTTTCACCAATGGTTTCTTAGACTCGAAAAGAGGTCAAGGATGAGGAGTGGCCAGAAGGTCCTCTATTCCAAATGCTTAGCGAACACAATCAAGGCTCTTCCCCAATTTCCTTCTTTCTACTTGGACTCCCCAAATCAGCTGAAAAAAGCTGAAAAGTTTTCACAAGGGCGTATTGTCATCAATGGATCCGCTTATGCCCCAGAAGAACTTTCCTGGAAAAATGATCCATTTGGCCAGAGATCATCGTTGGGACGTTTGCTCTATCACTCCTTACATGACGTAAGGGATTTGCTGACCGATTCGTCATCTACCAAAAATCCAGAAATGGTGAGAATAAGTGATGTGCTGGCTGAAAACTGGATGAAGGAGTGTTTAGACTGGATGAGCGTGGAGAATATTTGGAGTGATCATGCGACTGCTTTTCGTACATTTATTTTTTGTTACATTTGGGAGGAATTTCAAGAGCGACAAAGTCCAAATGAGGAATTCGGCATAGACATTCTTTGGGCTATTCAAAGACATGGTCATATATTAAGTGAAAAATGGTTTTACCGCGAAGATCATGACCACGGGGTGACACAGGCGTATGCTCTTTTCGCACTTGGGTTGCTTTTCCCTCAGTTACCAGAATCCTCAAAATGGGTAGATCTTGGAGAATCCCGTTTAGAACATCAAATGCAGGCATATGTCTCTATCGAAGGGGTTCATCGCGAGCATTCCCCCTATTATCACTTTTTTGTATTTCGTCAGTTTTTTTATGCCTACAATCTTGGACAAGCCAATGAATATAATTTTTCAAAGGTTTTTCAGCAGCGATTGCTGGCGATGCTTCGGGTTGGGGCCTTTCTCGTTGGTCCTGATTCCCGTATGGCGAGTCTTGGAGATTCACATGTCAATTCTCCAATTTTAATAGACACTGATGACAGAGCAAAATGGCCTGTGAATTGCTCCGAAGAGTTTTTATATAGTACCTCAGCGGGTATCGAGGGGAAGAAGCCTAGTGAACGGAGTGTGATTTATCCCGAGGGGGGGCTTGCCATCATACGAAGTGGATGGGGAGAGAAGGAACCCTTCGCCATGGAAAGATATATCATGATCCGGCTTGCCAACTTTAATGCTCCCCACGTCCATCAAGACCTCGGTTCTCTTGAATTTTATGCTTTTGGTAAATGGTTGCTTGTCGATTCAGGGGGACCCTTTTCTTATGGACATACTCTAAGAACCAGATATTTTCTTAACAGCGCGGCTCATAATACGATTGCTGTTCATGGCAAGGCACAGCAAATTGTGAAAAGTCGTGTGCTTGCCTGGGAATCTGATGAAGATTTTGACTATCTATGTTTTGAGCATGATGGATATCCAGGATTAGTTCATAAAAGGCATATTGTATTCATCAATCAAGAGTTTCTTGTCATCATTGATGAAGTGGTTAGTGAAAAACCCGAAAGAGTTTCACAATTCTTCCATCTCCATGAAAACCTAAAAGTACAGGTAAAGGGTATGCAAGTATTTGCCGAATATGTCTCTGAAGGTCCATCATTACAGATTATTCCTTTGATAACAGATGGACTAGCTCTGGAGACCTATCGAGGAATTTCCGACCCTCCTCAAGGATGGCGTTGTGTGGGGGAAGGGGAAAAAGTTCCCAATGGCGTAATCGAATATTGGGGATTGGGAGCAGCGATGCGGTTTGTGGCGCTCCTATTGCCGGCAAAACAAGGGAATTATCGGGAAGTGAAATCAGAATGCGTTTGGTTAGAGTCCCGTCAAACATACGATCTCACTGTTACAATTGGAGACGCGACTCATCATGTTATGGTTCCACCTTCATGCTCGCCAGAGGTAACTCGTAGTTTATGCCGCAAGAAATGAAAGTTTGGCAAGGCTCTCCTCCGCAAGGCTGGGATGAATGGTTGGGAGAGGTAGACGGAAATATTTTCCAAAGTTCCATTTGGTCTATCTATCAACAGGCCATTGAACCTTGTGCCCCTGTGTATTTGATGTATTGTCAAACGTCGGGAGATCGAGTCGCGGGAGCAACGGCCTTCCTCAAGCAATCGCGAATCCCTTTTTTAAGTCGGATAACAAAAGAGCTAGTACTCCCGACACATCCCTTTGTCTTTTGTAATAATTGCGATACTCAAGCTTGCGTGGAGTTCTTTCGGGAGTGTGAGAGGGTGGCTGAACAAATGGGATGTTGTCGCCTTGTTTTGGATTCTTTTTATGCTGGGCGTAGTTCCTTGCTCCCATTGGATTCCGGATTTCAAGAAACTATGCGATGGGAGTTTGTTGTAGATCTTGGACAAGATACAGATCAAATCTGGAGCCAGATCGGAAAAGACCATCGCGAAAAAATCAGGAAATTTCAAAAAAATGGATTTGAAGTCATTGTGGGTGAGACGGATAAAGATCTGAAGCTCTTAAAGTTACTTCGGGAAAGCACCCAGGGCAAAAGAGCTGAAAAGGGTCAAGAATATGATGTTCCCTCAGATGATCAGTATTACGAACGGTTGTATAATCGTCTAGTGAAACCAGGTTTTGCCAAACTTTTCCTTGCAGTTCGAGACGAAGAACCAGTTGCTGGGATCTTGTTTTTAACCTTTCAGAAGAAGGCATATTCGATGTTTAGTGGAAGCACACCAACGGGGTACAAATTTTCAGCACAAAGTGGGTTGTTTTGGGAAGCGGTGAAAAATTTTAAACAAAACCATTTTCAGGAACTCAATCGAGGGGGAGTTTCGTATGGGGCTGAAAACCCGGAACATCCACTACATGGAATTTACCAATTTAAAAAACGACTAGGGACGACTCCCCTTCTCTGTCGATCTGGAGTGAAAGTCATCTCTCCCCTTCACTATTATTTAGGAGATAAGGTGAGAGAGCTTCGCCAGAGGTATGCAAGTCTCAAATATTAACCTCTTCCAATCCGAAACAGACAGACTCTTCTAATCAAGGATCGTTTCTTCTTTTTCTCCAAGAATATGAAGTGGTCTAATTGTAAGCTTCCCCAAAATCCGGACAGATTAAAAGTAGAGCTTTCTGGCAGAATGTACCCAGGAGGTTCATATGAAACGGACTCGATTCAGCGAAAGCCAGATTGTCGCCATTTTGAAGCAAGGCGATGCGGGCATCAAGGTCAAAGACCTGTGCCGGGAGCATGGCATTAGCGATGCCACCTATTACAATTGGAAAGCGAAGTACGGGGGCTTAGAAGCGTCGGATCTGAAACGCCTCAAAGAGACAGAAGGCGAGCTATCCAAGCTCAAACGGATGTATGCGGATCTGGCCCTCGAGAATCGGGCGCTGAAGGATTTGATCGAAAAAAAGCTTTAACGCCGATGGAGAAACGGGAGGCGGTGCAGACTATGCAAGACACGCATGGGCTCTCGATCAAGCGAGGGTGTACCGCGCTCGAGTTTGCTCGGTCGGCGTATTATCAAGCTCCCGTGGATTGGCAAGTCCGTGACCAGGAAATCATTGATGCCCTGAATCAGTTAGTGGAGGTGCATCCGCGGTGGGGCGTCTGGAAATATATTCGGCGGTTGCGAGCCCTGGGACATGGCTGGAATCACAAACGGATTTACCGCGTCTATCGGCAGTTAGGGCTCAATCAGCCCCGTCGCACCAAACGCCGGCTGCCCAAGCGGCCCTCCTTCTCGGTGTTTGTGCCAGAAGGCCTCAATGAGGTGTGGTCCGCCGATTTTATGAGCGATGCCCTCTATCATGGCACGCGGTTTCGCACCTTCAATATCCTCGATGACTTCAACCGGGAGGTTTTGGCGATTGAGATTGATACCTCCCTAAAAGCTGAACGGATTATACGCGTTTTGGACCGTTTAAAAACTGAGCGGGAGTTACCCCACATGATTCGAGTAGACAATGGCCCCGAGTTCTTAGCTCAATGCCTGAAAGACTGGGGCAAAGCGAATCGGGTGCTGATCTACTACATTCAACCGGGGCGTCCTACACAGAATGCCTTCATTGAGCGGTTTAACCGGACATACCGCAACGAAGTGCTCGATCTCTATTTGTTTCGGAGTTTGGAAGACGTGCGAGAGATCACGGCCGAGTGGATGACCATCTACAATGAGCATCGCCCTCATGAGGCGCTGCAGGGAATGGCCCCGTATACGTATCACCAACAAACAGCCGAAAACTCTACTTTACAACTGTCCGCTTGACGGGGAAGCTTACAAATGCTTGACTGGGAAGTATCGCAAATCACACCACAATTGTCAGAGGGTTTAGAGTAGGCCTTAAGGAAAAAGTACGATCCTTAGTTCTTAGACAGGGACAGCTTTTTGCCTAATGGCTCTAGAAAGTGACCCAGAGTTGATTTCGCCCCCCTACTCCCTTTTGATATTTTTACTACATAAAAGAAAGGCATGGGCTGAGAGACCTGACGTCCGGCTCATCGCCCAGTTGACCAGCTTATGTTCAAGCACAAAACTTAGAGAAGCCATACTTCTGGGTAGAAGATAAATTCCCTTTCGCAAAATAGGTTGAAAGTGACTATCGAGCAGCATTTTTTTTACTTCAAAGCAAGAATAACTACGAATTCGTGGTGGACATCTTTTTATTTTAGCCATCAGGCTCACCGAATAATTCGCTAAGGCACAATAGTTCAAAAATTCAAGAATCAAAATGCCATCTGGTCTTAGAACCCGAGAAATTTCATGTAAAATTTTTTCCGGATTCCTAAAAGTCTGCATGGTCCCAATTGAAAGAACCAGATCAAAAGAATTCTTCTGGAAGGGTAAATTATAGGCATCCCCTCCTATATATTCCCCCTTCTTTTCAGAATCTTTGGTTTGGGCTTTTTTTAAACTGGGAATGGAATAGTCCATTCCCACAACTTTACCATTTTGACCACTTATACATCGGACATAAGTTCCAGGACCACATCCAAGATCCAAAATATCTGCAATTTTCGTTTGGGGAAGTAAAGGAAAGATTTCCTTTAAGATAATGATCCGCTGACGCAGCCCTTGCTCGGACCATCCAGAAATTAAATGATCTTCATCATAACCTCTTCCAAAATTTTCAAATCTCCGCCTCCATCGTTCTTCTAAAGTATCCATCTCTAACTCAATTACTCAAATCAGGAATTTTCAGAATTGGGATGAAAAGTCTGAGGGTTCAAAATTTTCATTGAAGGTTAATATTAAGAGGGGAAATTTTTCGACGTTCATGAATAATAGTATAGACAGTAAAACCAATCTCATCATTTCATTTGCATGTTTAACTGATTTCGCCCTGAGCTCAAGGCTAGCCTTCCTTCCGAATGCTTGGCCCTCCGATTCATGTCTTGGAGAATCATGGCAATAGCCAAATAATGAAAATAGAGGTCGAAATAAGACATACTTAGAAATGCTCCCGCAACCGCAAAGCCCACTAGTCCAGAGAATGTCATATCGGCATACTGGCCAATTCTCGCCGTCTCTGGATTTCCCTTTTTCCCCATGCTGATTTTCTGGAGTTGCCACAAGGTCCAACATAAAAGCCACACATAGAGAAATAACCCCGTGAATCCATGTTCTGCTAAAACTTGAAAATAAATGCTATGAGCATCTGCCGAACGAGTTGGGAGATGGGGAGTATATCGTTCATACATTTCTGCTCGAAATGGACGAAAGCCAAAACCAAGAATCGGCCGATCAAGAGCCATGCGCCAAGCCAGTTCCCAAGTCCATAATCGACCCATGGCTGAGTTTTCCTCCTCATAATTTTGAATTGTATCCATTCTGTTAAACCATTTTTCTGGGGTAAAAGATAGGAAAATTGGGACGACCAATACTAATGAACATAAAAAAACGACTTTTGCACGACTTTTTAAAAATAACAATGCCAACATCACGCCCAACCCAAGTAAGGCGCCACGCGAATAGGTGAAGATAATTGCAACGATACAGAGGACCAGCATCCCCAACAACGATTGGCGAATGTACATATTACTTTCAGTTCGTCGCAAAAAAAGTAAAAGCGGTAAAATCATAACTAGAGCTAGACCGATTTCGGTATTTCCCGTCAAAAAGGTGCTTGGAGGACCCATAACCATGTTCCCTCCCCCCGTCAAAACTGCCCAAATTCCACCCTTGACACCATAAAAACCGATGGATAATACGATCACCCAAATGAGATACCGTAACTTAAAAAGATCTTGAAACAATCCCAAAGTTATCACTGTCATCAATAAAATCTTTGATACCTGGTTGAATTTTTCCCATGCCTCCTCCTGGTAATACGAAAACCCTGTGGAAAGCAGAAAAATAAACCAAAGACCAAATAGAAGATACCAGCCAAGAACCTTAGGAATCGATTGCCAACCCTTATTAATTAGCAAACCCGATAACGTGGCTATGGCAATCATTAGCGCCCATGGCTGATTTACGGCAAAACCCCAGGTCAGCCTATGGGGCGCCATATAGGCAAGCCACGACCAAACCAAAACTCCAATCCATGGACGAAAAAAACAAAAAGGAAGGCTCCCTAAGATAACTCCCGAAACAATAATATCTCTAAAACTCATAAAAAATTAGCCTTATTTTTACTCGCATCGGTGGCACCTTTAAACTTCTTACTAGTCCAGAGAGCGTTATTAACTATTGGAAACCTTTCTTTGAATATGCTGGTTTTATTTCATTTTTCTGACAACTCGTTCAGAAGATTTGCGAGGTTTTGAGTGAGAAAGCGCCGTTCGTATTTTTCGATTTCTCGTTTCACCGGCTGATCAAATTCCCCTTTTCCCCATTTGTCATATAACTGAAAAAGAATAGTCTGGATTTCCATCCGCTTTGTAGATTCCACCCAATCACATCCTTGAACTTCATTAAGAAGATCAGCAGTGGCTCCCTCCCTAGTTAACGCCAATATTGGCCTACCCATCCGTAAATATTCAAATGCCTTTGCTGGAATCAGCATATTCGTATCTGTGGAATCCTGAAGAAGTAAGAGAACCGTGGCTTTCTTTTGTCGTTCAAGAGATTCCACATATGGCACTCTTTCAACCACCGCCACAACAGAATTCAGACCTAAATCACGTATCCTTAAGGAAAAATCGTTGGTAATGACATACTCTCCACCACCTAGAAAAGTTACCCGTATTTTCTCTTGTGGAATATCTCTATCATGAATTAGGGCCTTAACAGCCTCTAATAATGGAAAGGGATTGCGGAAATCTGGATTGACTTGACCTGCATGAAGAATTTCGAAATAAGAAGTAGGTGTATTAGGTTCAACCGCATGAAAATCCTGTTCATCATAGCCATTAAATATCACCTGAAATTTTGAATTGGGCGTAATAGGATATCGCGTCACAAAGTCTCGGCAAAACCGCGGAGTGGTACACGTGACCCGGTCAGCCAAATCTACAACTTGGCGTTCCCAACGGCGTTCCATTCGATCCCGCAAGGAGCCCGGTCTAGGATACAACCCCTCTTCAATCCATGGATCGCGGAAATCGGCGACCCAAGGCAAGCCAGTTGCTCTTTTTAGGTGCCCGGCAATCAGATGCGTCGATGGATACGGACTTGTGGAAAACAGAACATCGATTTTCTCTGTTTCTATTATGTTTTTTCCCCTGCGTATGGCAAATGGCAACCAACCAATCAGACGGTCGGGAATAGTAAGGAAATCCAAATGATACCCGAACAAAGAAAAATGCCGAATACTATCAAATGCAAACGTACGATGAATACGAACCTCTTGGGGAATTTCGAGTAATAGAGCCTTATCTTGGATGGCATAAAGGTGTTCTTGAAGAGTTAAAACATGGGGAACCCAGCCAAATTGAGGAAGAAACTTGGAAAACTTCAGTGTTCGTAAAACACCACTACTGCTTGCTTCTGGTGGAAAATGATAGGACACCATCAGTACTTTTTTCACTGATGGCCCCATTCTTAGTGATGTACCATTTCTAACATTAAGGCATCAGCAAAAAACTTCGCGGCCCAATTCAGATATTCATATGTTCCATAATCCCCCCAAATCGGACATGACCCTTTAACTCCACCTCGAATTCCTACATTTCGGGACATGAGATCCTGCGTCCCCATCAAATAGCGATTTAATCGTACTCCTGCTTCAAGATATTTTTTCTCCCCAAAAAGTTCATATAATCGAAAACACACAATGGCTGTCTGTGCATCTCCTGTAAGACAAGACCAATTTCCGCAGTCTCTCCAATCCTCATCAAATCGTCCAGCTAAACTTCCATCCGATCGCTGCCTGGCGATCAACGCATCAGCAGCTTTCCGAGCCCCATCAATACATTCAGAATCTCCCAGAATCACCCCCCCTTCCAAAAGACCCTCCATTGTATAGGCCAATGTGTGAAGTAGTGGGCGAGAATTATCATCGAGACAACATTGAGCAAACCAACCATTGGAACGTTGTTGGGCAAGGGCAAATTTTAAATTTTTTCTTCCAGCCTCCTGATACACCTTATTCTCGGACACTTTGAACACTTCTAAGACACCCCAGGCGGTACGAGCATCATATACATTGACCCCACTTCGGGCATACTGAGAACCAAATCTCTTCCAAGAGCCATCTGATTCCTGTGCCTCGACCAAAAAGTCAGCAGCTCGCACAGCTGACTGGAAAAATCGTTTGTTTTGAGTTTCCACAAATGCCCGAGCCCATCCAAATAATACTTGCCCAGTATTAAAAATTGTGGGAGAAGGCGGAAATCCAATCACCCCTCCTTGTACCGCTCCGTTTGACATTTGTACATCTGATTCCCACTCCGCCATTCGAATGGCTCTTTCCCTAAAAGAAGGATTATTTATTAACTTTTCATAATTAAAAAAAGTTGGGATAATGTATCCCGTTGTTTCAGGATAGGGAGCTAACCAGCCACTGCGACCATGAGATCTCATAAACTTTAGAGCAAAACTTCGTGCTACCCCGCCACTTGAATCGGCATCTTGAGCAGCACATAACCAATCTACGGCTGCCTGCAAATGAGTTTTAGGATCTTGGACGGTTGTCCGAAGTCCACAGAAATCTTTAATGCTCTGGAGGAATCTGTAAGTGTAAATACTTAGCATCATAAATGGCTTATCATTAGAATTTCTTTCCTTGTGAGAAAACGAGACATAAACAATCCTGTATCCCTAGGAGAAAACTGCATCTCATTGACGGCTTATCAATGATCCCTTTTCTTATCGGATATTCCCAGTCTTAACATTATCAACATATTTACTAACCGATTTAATTGTCCGGCCTTGAGAATGGAACTCTGAGGAAATTTTCGAATTTCCTCTGCGAGGGCAGCCACATCTATTATAGACTCTATAACTGAGGCCATTTGTCGAACCAAACTTAAAATATTATCTTTATGAATGGCCAGAAAGACTGCAGGGTTCTGCTCCGAAGGAAGTAGAGAATTTTTGGTCGCTGGCCAAAGAGAAACCATGAAATTTTTGGCGGTCCCTACAGCTCGTTGCCGAAAGGTAGGGGCTAACTCAGTTGGAAATAAATCTCTAAATCGAGATTGCCCATAGGCTCTATACAAAGATTGCTTCTGAAGATCTTCAAAAGGCAGATTAAACCAAAATTCAAAATGGCTTTGTGTGAGAAAAGGGCATCGAGGAGACATATATTTTCCCATCAAATTTACTTGCGATGCAGTAAATCGTCGTTGCCTACCAAGAAGATCTAAGTACATAGCTTGTTGGTGAGGTTGCCAAACATGTGTTTGGGCAACCAGTCCGCTCCAACAATTTCTTATAGAGTCCCTCATATGGTCATAAGCTCCTTCTCGGATAAGCGGGGAAATTGTAGGTTCTAACCATCCGCCAGAAGCACTCCAATGCTCCCAATTGTCCATCCAATCCTGCGAATTAGAGTTCGCATTACATACGAGATGTTTCCCAGACAAGGCATCTCCTAAAAACCCAAGGAAGACATTTTCACCAGTTTTTTGCAACAATTGTAACCAGTCATCTGCCCACCCATAAATGAATTGAAAACCACCCGTCACACCTAGCATTTCCACGCTATGTACCCAATCATTCCAAACCGAGTCTTTAGGGGAGAAATGTCTCCAGGGAAGGCCCTGTTGCTCACATATATTTTTGGCACCTTTCACATCAATACTCCCTGGGTGACCAAAGGTAGCACAGGAAATTGGAAGTTGTTCTTTCATAACTTCCGCTAACACATACCGCGAATCATACCCGCTAGAAAGAGGGACAACAGATTTCTTAGCGTTGGAACACCAAATTTCTCTGGAGTTTGACCAAATGGAGTCCAAGACCTGGAATTTCTCATTTTGGTTACATGAGAGGTACCGATCCCCAATGCCAAATTGGGAGTGCTGGAACAACTCTGTTAACAATCCTCTTTCAACTTTTACAAAACTGTTAGGTGGTAAGGTTTGGACCTCCTGAAAAAGAGTTTGATTGTTGGGAATATGATTTATGCTCAATGTCAGCATCACGGCATTCCAATTGATGTTGATGGCATTGGGATAACTCACCACCAGTGCTCTAAAATCGTTACAGAACATCAACCCCTTTTCAAAGATCGCAACATAAAGCCATAGGGTTCCGAGTTGATCAGTAGCAAATGAGATCGACTGCGTTGCGCGGTCATAAAGAACTGCCACCCACATCCCTTCTAGTTCTGGAGAATGAAGGGAATCATTTGTATGCATACGTCGCAAAATTTCTGTCATCGTTTCTTGAGGACTCTTCACCACACCATAAAGAAGAACCTCTCTTTGATCTTGAGTAAAACGGTATGTTTTAATTCCCGTATCAACACATTGAATTTCATAACAACAAATTTGGGAATCGTTCCAGAGGTTTGTTAGCTGCATGTCAGACTGCCAGCAGGAATTTTCGGCTAATTTAATGGCCTGAGCCGAAGGATCCCATTGCGAATCAAACGAATATACCCCTGCAAGCATTTCTATGTACCCCTAAGTTTTTTTAACAAGCAGAGCGGAAACTGAGTCAGAGACTGAACAATAAGCTTTACGAATGGACTTGGATCATTCATTCTAAACACCGCGAAAGAAATCGGCCGCAAATAGGATTGCAGCCATTCTTTCTTAGTAATGTGCCCCTCTCGCAAATGAAACCAAGAGGACTTGATATCAGCACCAAACCGCATCCATACCCGATTGGTTTTTGAAGATTCAGACTTTTGGATACAGACTTCCTGTTCACCACTCTTCCCTACTAATCCCCAATAATATGCTGCAACCAAATTACATTCATTTACCGTAGCAACTTCCGACTGAAGATTGGTCCGGCCGACCGTCGGCTCAATCGCATAGAACCGATTATCATCCTCACAATACTTAAATTCCATAGACCCCATTCCAGAAAACTTAATACTTTTAAAAAATTGAAGAGTGGCATTTACCACCTCAGGCGAATTTCGTTTTTCGGCTGAAGCCGTACTTCCAATCTCAGGTTTATATTGTTTTAATTTTTTTCCGGAAAAACTCAAGACACATTCAGACTGCTGGTTAAACACCACCAGACAAAACCAAATATGGTGGTCTCCTCCAGTAATCCAACGCTGGATCAATATTGCACAATTTACTTTCTCGAATCTTTCCTGAAATTTTTCCCAATGCTTTTTTCCTCGAATTCTAAGCGCTTTTCCAAAAGCGTCTTCAAACGCATCATTTTTTTCAAACGGCTTTACCACATACGACTCATTTTCACGAACAGAGGATATATACTGTTCTAACGCACTAAAATCCCGAATAAAATGGGTGGATGGGATCAGTAAATTTTCTTGATTGGCTATTTGTGAAAAGTTTTCCTTTGACAATAGATTGTCCACTATGGTTCTTGGTGGAAAAGTAAATCGATAAAACTTTGATAAGCCATTATCATGCAAAGACACTAATTTAACTTGAAAGTCATGGGTGAGAAATAAGACGGGTTTCGTTAGAAAAAAATTACCTAACATCTTCAGGGAAGGGATGAACCCCTCATAATAGACATCAGGAAAAATAATAATTGTCTTGGCAAACCGTGAAACCAAACCAACAGATCTAGGGTTTGAAGTTACCCATATTACAGGGATTTTTTCTTGCCCTAGCGACCGAACAACACCCAACGCATTGACCGAATTTCCAACCACAAGAGCTGGAGGATTTGAAGAAAATTCCGAAGAAGAAAGGAGCTCTCTTAACCTGGAATGATGGGATGTATTGCCTAGTTCAAACATTTAATATAGGTTGGATGATTCTCTCTTCCATTGTAGTCAATGTGGCATCTTCTTCATTGCTTCCAAAACAATTGAACAGAGCTGTCTTATATCTTTAAGGCGTACGTTAGGTTCGCAGGGAAGTTCAAAAAGAAATGGCCAGATTTGGTCTACATTCGTGAGGGGCGTTCTAACATATTTCTTGAAGGAAGCTTGCAAATGAAGGGGTGTATAACTTCTTGAAATTTCAAAGCCATGTCCTTTCAATGTCTGCAACAACTTTGGAATTACATCTATGTTCGATGTCTTAACATAAGCGACTTGAGACAAACAGGTCGATCCCTGTTGATGAGGGATCAACCGAATCCGTTCATTGGTGCCAAGAATTTCTTCATACAACTGTGCCCTCTCATGTCGAAGCCGGATATTTTCCTCGATTTTTTCTAGTAAGGTTAAAGCAATCGCCGCATCCAAATTGGACATACTTGCTCGACTTTTCTCAGCTATCCTCTCTGATTTCCATTTTGCCATGATCATCCCAAATGGCAAGGTCCATCTTCTCCATCGTCGCCATATTAAAGTACCTAAGGCGGCATAAACCTTTTGAGCATGCTTTTCATAAATCCATGCTCCCGTATAGTTAGTAAAATTTTCCTGTTGATCTTGCGGGATCACTAACCAACCACCTCCCGTCCCAAAACAAATTTTCCCTTTTCCAAAACTTCCTATCCCCGCATCCCCAAAACCGCCCACCCTTCCTTCTCCAATTCGGCTTCCTAACGCCTGAGCAGCATCATCAACCACTTTAATCCCTCGTTCTACGCAAAGATGACGTATGCCCAGGATATCCGCTGGATTTCCAAACATATGAGGAACGACAACCACCTTGGTATTGTTCGTTAGGCATTTCTCAATGGTATCTTGGGTAACATTCAAATCGGGCCCACTATCCGAAAATACAGGCCTTCCACCAACACCTAAAATCGCCGTTATCACTGCTGAACAACAAAAGGAAGGCAGGATTACTTCTTCTCCCGATTGAACCCCCAATCCTTTCAGTGCCAACTCCAAGGCATAGCGCCCATTCGAAACCAAATAGATCTCCTTATTGGGGTACATTTTTGAAAGAAAAGAATGCAATTTCTCTTTTTTTCTTCCATGAATCACCTTTCCTGTGATAAGGCATCGACTGAATTCCAGAAAAGTCTTTGGGTACCAGACAGGCACATTAAATGGAACTTTATAGATATAGGGAAACATCAAGTCCACCCTGAGTGCGAAGCATGTTGTAGTGGTCAAGTATTTGTAGACACTGCGTTAGCTTGCCAACGTTGCTCTTGCGCTGCTGGCGTCAGATGATGGTTATAGCTATGTGGCCGTTCCTGATTGTAGTAGTCCATTAGATAGTCCGTGAGATCCTGCTGCCCTTCCTGGAAGGTTGGGTAGCCATGAGGCGGCACCCACTCCGTCTTCAGACTTCGGAAGACCCGTTCCATCGGGGCGTTGTCCCAACAATTTCCTTTGCGACTCATGCTTTGCTGAATCTGCCACTGCCGTAATTGGTGGCGGTACGTCACACTGCGATACTGCACACCTTGATCTGAATGGAAAAGAAGGCCTGGCTTCGGCTGTCGTGACTCGACTGCTCGCCGTAGCGCTTGAGCCACCAAGGCGGTGTCCGGCGTGGTCGAGAGACTCCACCCAACCACCCGACGAGCATAAAGATCTAAGACGACGGCGAGATAGGCCCATTGTCCAGCCATTCGTATATACGTGATATCGCCACACCAGACCCGATTGGGCGCCGTTGGGGAGAACGCTCGATTGAGTCGATTCGGGACGACGGAGGACTCTCCCGGAGCCAACCGATATTTCGGCTTGCCTGGTTGCTTACTGACTAACTGACAGGCCCGCATGAGCTGCCGAGCTCGGTACCGACTCACGCCCAAGGCAGTCGCCATCGTTCGAGTCCCTGCGGCTCCTCGACTGCGTCGATGGACCTGTCGTGCTTGATCCTGTACGTGCTCCGCATACTTTTGCCGGGGACGTTTCCGCCAGGCATAGTAGCCACTTCGACCGAGGCTCAAGGCCTGACAAATCACGGTAAGGGGATAGTCTTGCTGTAATTGCTTCATTAACGCATACCGAACGGCACGGGGTCGGCGAAGAGCGTGGCCGCTTTTTTTAAATTGGCTTTCTCCATCTCCAGCCGCTTCACCTGGGCTTCCAATGTCTGGATGCGTTGCTGTTCTGAAGTCAAGGCCTTCCCTGGTGGGGTGCCTCCCGCGATTTCGACATCCATCTGGGCCAGCCACCGTCGCAGAGCCGTATCCCCAATATTGAGGGCCTGACATGCTTGTGGTACGGAATAACCTTGTTGCCGCACAAGAGCGACTGCTCCTCGCTTGAACTCGCTCGTAAAACTTCGTCGTGTTCGTCCCATCTCTCACCTCGTTTGGGCTGTAGTGTATCACCTAAACGAGTGTCCACGGTTATTATGTAAGCTTCCCCGTCAAGCGGACAGTTGTAAAGTAGAGTTTTCGGCTGTTTGTTGGTGATACGTATACGGGGCCATTCCCTGCAGCGCCTCATGAGGGCGATGCTCATTGTAGATGGTCATCCACTCGGCCGTGATCTCTCGCACGTCTTCCAAACTCCGAAACAAATAGAGATCGAGCACTTCGTTGCGGTATGTCCGGTTAAACCGCTCAATGAAGGCATTCTGTGTAGGACGCCCCGGTTGAATGTAGTAGATCAGCACCCGATTCGCTTTGCCCCAGTCTTTCAGGCATTGAGCTAAGAACTCGGGGCCATTGTCTACTCGAATCATGTGGGGTAACTCCCGCTCAGTTTTTAAACGGTCCAAAACGCGTATAATCCGTTCAGCTTTTAGGGAGGTATCAATCTCAATCGCCAAAACCTCCCGGTTGAAGTCATCGAGGATATTGAAGGTGCGAAACCGCGTGCCATGATAGAGGGCATCGCTCATAAAATCGGCGGACCACACCTCATTGAGGCCTTCTGGCACAAACACCGAGAAGGAGGGCCGCTTGGGCAGCCGGCGTTTGGTGCGACGGGGCTGATTGAGCCCTAACTGCCGATAGACGCGGTAAATCCGTTTGTGATTCCAGCCATGTCCCAGGGCTCGCAACCGCCGAATATATTTCCAGACGCCCCACCGCGGATGCACCTCCACTAACTGATTCAGGGCATCAATGATTTCCTGGTCACGGACTTGCCAATCCACGGGAGCTTGATAATACGCCGACCGAGCAAACTCGAGCGCGGTACACCCTCGCTTGATCGAGAGCCCATGCGTGTCTTGCATAGTCTGCACCGCCTCCCGTTTCTCCATCGGCGTTAAAGCTTTTTTTCGATCAAATCCTTCAGCGCCCGATTCTCGAGGGCCAGATCCGCATACATCCGTTTGAGCTTGGATAGCTCGCCTTCTGTCTCTTTGAGGCGTTTCAGATCCGACGCTTCTAAGCCCCCGTACTTCGCTTTCCAATTGTAATAGGTGGCATCGCTAATGCCATGCTCCCGGCACAGGTCTTTGACCTTGATGCCCGCATCGCCTTGCTTCAAAATGGCGACAATCTGGCTTTCGCTGAATCGAGTCCGTTTCATATGAACCTCCTGGGTACATTCTGCCAGAAAGCTCTACTTTTAATCTGTCCGGATTTTGGGGAAGCTTACAGGTCCACCACCATAGATCCTTGCATCTCTCTCAACATCTATGCGCCATGAGAAGAGTTTTGTTTGGTTCTCGCATGTGTCTTCCGTCACTTTCTTCTCAACGTCTTCTGAACGTTAATACCTCAAGAGTCGCTAAGATTGTTTCCAGAATCATGAGTTCTTAGAGAGCCCCTTAATTTATTGTGAGATTTTGAGGGTGAGCAGGCGGCGTGGTATCCAAAGGGGGTGGCTCGCCACCTGGTGCATAGCGATACAAGAACACATAGGGATTGGCACTGACGCCGGCCACCAGGCTGGTGCCGCCCATGATCATTAAGACATTTTGATAGGGATCGAAGACGGCATGATTTCCTTGGACTTGGATGCCCGTCGGTTTTTGTGTCGGGATGTTTACGTCCCACGTGTTGGTGTCTGGATGGTAAATATTCAATTGCCCTGCTTGATGATCAAACCACATCAGGACGTTACTGACCGAATTCCACACGGGTTGAGCTTGGATATAGGGCATGGCTGGAATTGGGCCGAGTACGTCCATTGTTTGGGCATCAATGTTATAGCGAAACAACCGGGGGTTGTTTTTGTCGATGCCATAAATGACTCGCTTGACTTGATCGAAGCCTGAGTAATGATGAGAGAGGCGCATGGTGGGGGAGAAGTTGTATTTGACTTTACTCCAGATATCGTTGGTGATGTCATAGGTCGCCACGGCTGCATCGGAGAGGACAATAATACGATCAGTGCCCGGATCGTACTGCGCAAAGAGCTGACTGCCTGGGCTAATATTGATACTCTCAATCCCCGTTCGATTGTTGTGTGCCCACGTTTTGGCGACGGGATCATAAAAGGCCACGCCCTTCTTGCGGAAACTGCCATTGGGTTGGGGGCAGGCATCCGACGTATCCCCGGTGCCCCATTGAAAGCCGAGCGTCATCCAGAACCCCTGGCGTTTGGTATCAAAGACCCAGCCGACTTCGTCAGGATGGGCGGGTTTGAGGTTAGAGGTGCCATCACAATAGGGCTGAATCATTTTCCAGGTGTTCGTCGCGATGGCATAGGTATACATTTCATTGCGTCCGGACTGTGACCATCCTGGTGTCCCGGCGTGATCACCACCCAGGAAATAGATCTTGCCATCGAGAGGATTATGGGCAAGCCGCATATGTTTCATCGGGCCAGTGGGTTGTTTGGTCCAGTCGCCATCTAAAGGGACAGGCACCCAGGTATTTAAGGGGATATCGATTTGTCCAGGTGGGGCAGGGGGAGGAGAGGCCGTTTGATTGTTGACAGTGACGGTGATTGTCCTGGACTCGGTCGTATTGCCTGCTGCATCACGGGCTGTAGCTTTTAAAGTGTAAGAGCCGTTTGGCGATGAGGCCGTATTCCAGCTTGTCGAAAAGGGTGGCACCGTCAGCTCACTGCCGAAGGCATTCCCATTGAGATAAAACTGCACACTAGCGACGCCCATATTATCGGTCGCATTGGCGGTAATCGTTGTAGGCCCGGACAGTATCGCGTCCGAGGGGGGCTGCGAGAGGGTCACATGGGGCGGAGCGGTGTCAGGCGGGACATTAGTGTCGGTGGCTTGGTAGAGCCAGACATCTTGATCGACGTCCATTACACCCACGAATTTGTTCAAGAGGGGACTATAGTGCCAGCGGCCATACGTGCCCGTGGAGGTGGGATTGGTGGTCAGGGTGGTGCCCGTGGAGGTTTGGAGTGTCCAGTGCCCCGTATCCGGATTTAAACTCCAGACACTACTCAGATTACTGTTTCGTTTCGAGCCATCCCAGGCTACAATTTGATTAGTGGTGGGATCAAAAGCTAAGCCTGGTGACTGGGTGCCTTCGATGGCTTGGCCATTGGAGGTTGTAAGGGGGGTGAGAGTATAGGCGACGGCTCCCTCTAAAGGGATAACATAGGTATGAGGGGTTTCACGGCCTCCTACGAGTACCAATTGGCGCCGGACGGGATCAAGGACCATAGAATAGAAGGAGAAGTTAGCAATGTTCGCGGTGGAGAGGTACTCCCAGGTATTGGCATCATAGTCATAAGCATAGAGGCGAGAGGAGTTGCGGACGAACACTTTTTGAGTCTGTGGGTCATAGGCCGCGAGAATAACGGATTGGCCCGGATTAGTTCCCGTAGGAAACTTATTGGTCCAGACCTTGTGGAGGGGATCAAAGGTCCAGGTATCTTTCCCAAATCCCCCGGAGCCGCAGCCCATGGAGCCGCCATACATCCAGAGAACATGAGCATGGGCGAGATAGGCCAAGCCGCCATAGGAGTGTCGAGAGATGGGAGCGCCATCAGCGAGTTTGGCATCAGTAGGATCTGGGCAGGCTAGACCGTAATACTCATCCCATCCGGGGCTGATATCGGTGAGGCGTTGCCATGTCAGGGTGGAGAGGTCGAACATGTAGACGGAATTGTCAGGGGAATCACCGTGTCCTCCCCCAAAAATATAGAGGCGATTTCCGCTCGCATCTAGTGCTCCCCCCCCCCAGGCATCGATGATATTTGGGCAACGCATATCGAATGGGAAATTTGGCATACACACGGTGCGCATTTGGGAATTAGGGGCTTCTTGCCAACTAGCAAAGGCTATTGCTCCATATGAGCAAAAAATTCCCAAAGCAGCAAGAATAGATAGGTTTATGAAGAAATATAATGAATAAATCCACAATTTCTTTTTGTAATTTTTCATGAAAATAAACCCTCCCGAAATCCTTCATTCATTGAAATAATGTATGAATCAACATTTGAGTACCTGATCTTGAATTATAGAAGGTAGGTAAATAAGACCTTTTGTTTTGTATCGGACGAGTAAATAAAGTCTTTAGGTGGAAAGTTTTTATAGTTTTTGACCGGCAGTTTCACATAAAGTGACGTTGTTAGTAAGTAGAACACAAAAACGATTATTAACAAACAGGTGGTATAGCCATTATATGGAAATTTTGGTCTCGGTGAAATTTAATTAGGGTCATGACTAGTTAAGCGGGTATTTTCGAAGGACCTTGAGTAATAAGTGGTAAAGGTTTTGTCCTCGATGATTGAATCGAAATTCACATTCCTTCAGATGTAAGTAAAAGGTGCTTTGATGTATCCCGCGGAATCGGAGCAGCCGGGCTTTGGCGAACCCCCAGAAGCCCTCAATCCCGTTTACATGGACTCGACCTCGGACAAACTCATCCCTGCCATGATCAACCCGGAGATGCTTACCATAACCCACATCGACCAAGCCATTATAGCCTCGCCATCCATCGGAATAGATGACGCTATCCAAGGCGACCTTCCCACGAATAATCGCTTGCAGCGTGGGTTTCCGGCAATCTGGGACGAGTTCGGTGTAGACTTGCCCATTGCGTTGGAAAATGCCAAAGACAATGGTTTTGCCGTATGCCCCTCGTCCTCGTTTCCCTTTAATGCGGCGCGCCCCGAAGTACGATTCATCAACTTCGACCTCGCCACCGAACGGCGATTGGGCTTCACAGACCTCGGCAATACGCTCGCGAAGAGCTCGCACATAACGGTTGATCGTGTTGCGGTTCAACCCAGTCAGGAGGGCCATTTGTGAGGCCGTTAAATCCAAGACAAAGTATCGCACGAGTTGCCGCAACTGCCACGTGGAAATTCGTGCACGGTTGGCGTACCGATTTTTCCTCGTCATGACTGGAGATTATCGCCATTTCTCCCTTCTTAACTAGTCATGACCCTTTAATTAAAAGCTTGAATTCAACTTGTTAGGGTAACGGATGGGATACTACCAAAACATACGTGATTTGGATTTTTTTTAACAGAGTACTTTGTGGCCGCGTTCTCGGGAGAGATCGGGATGAGCAAAAACGAAGTGAATTTTGAGGGCCTAAGTGATTTTCTCATGGTGAGTGCATTCTTTATCATGATCCAACGTCAAGGTATGCAGCGTCAGGGTGAGGGGTACTCACTGCAATGGCGACTGCGTTTGCACTCATAGGTGACCTTGGCCAGATGGCTCAAGCGCGGTGTGCGTTTGGTTAAGGAGACCTGGGCCTTCTGATGACCTTGCCGACCATCGTATCCACTTCCAAATAGCCGAGCAAGCCGCGGTGGGCTATGATGGTTGGACGTTCCTCGATGAAGACTAATTGGGGAGTTATTGGCTGCCACAACTGTAAGGTCGATACCACCGCAGTGTCGCTGGCACCGCAAATGCCAGTATAGCCTTCCCTGGGCCCATTGGGTCTTATAGTGGGCCCCAAAAGTTAGACTACGCTATAAGTAAGACTTTGACGTGATCTGACATGGAGGGACTGCATGGGGAAGAAACGAGTTCGACACAGTGCCGAGTTTAAAAGCAAAGTTGCTCTTGAGGCCTTGAAAGGGATCGAGATGGTCAACGAATTGGCAGGCCAGTATCAGGTGCATCCAACGCAAATCAGTTAATGGAAACGGCAGGAGCAACTAGAGGCCAAAGAGCTTTTTACGGCTGTATGAGAAAGTGGGGAGTTTGAAAATGGAGTTAGACTGGGTAAAAAACTGCCGGCCTCAGTTGACGAGACACGGCAGTGGATCGATTGTGGCCATACTTCTCTCAGCATTCGCCGCCAGTGTGAGCTCCTGGGGCTGGGACGAGCGAATTGGTACTACCAACCAGCAGCTGAGAGTACGGAGATGCTCGAGCAGGAGCAAGCTTTTACATAGTGGTGCCCCGCGATCTTCAATAGTGATCAGGGGTGTCCGTATTAGCATGGATGGGCGGGGACGGGCCTTTGACAATATTTTTATTGAACGCCTCTGGCGTACAGAGAGGAGGCCCCATTTCTTTGAACTTACGAGTTGAACTCTCGAAGCTATTGAATATAGGAAATTAATAATTTGAAACTTTATATTCCTATGGTAATGAAAAATGAGGATTTAATTAGTTCCAATTTTTCTATTGCCAAAGTTATTTCTATCCTTGTTGTGGCAACTGGGCATTTTTTTGAAGAGTCGAATCTTTGGGTTTTTTCTACTATAGGGCTTTTCGTTTTTGGTTTTTCATCAGGGTATTTTACGAGTCTTAAGTATTCTGGAAGGTTTGATGCAAAACAATTTTGGAAAAATAAACTTAGTCGCCTAGGAGTTAATTTAATCGTTCTCAATCTGTTTTTGTTGTGTCTTTTCCTGGTGAATGAGAAGCCCGGGATTTGGTCTTGGCAGTCAATTGTCAATGTATTGGGTTTCACAGGAGTGTTGAATTGGTTAAGCCTGGAAAACCCTAGTCCTTTTGGGCGGGGTCTCTGGTTTTTCACCCTCCTGCTTCTCTTTTATTTTTTCTACCCATTTTTAAGCCGCACATCCGTACTAAAAAAGGGATCTGTTTTTATGGATGTTTCTCTGGTTATTATCTTTTTTTTCCTTAATTATTTTTTCAATGTGGGGCATAGCCTCTGGTCGACCATGTTAGCTTTTTACTTTGGTTGTCGTATGGTAGAATTTAATCGAATTCCCTCGACTTGGGTTTGTGGATTATTGGGTGGAATTCTGGTGGTTGGAGGAGGAACCTTAAATTATTACTTCCAGATTAAGGGGTTGAATTTTTTCTTTATTCTGGCCTTGTCCTTGCTCACCGTGACATTGATTTTAGGATCTGTGTGGATCCGCCAGTTTCTTTTTCCCGTAAATTTGCTTTCAGGGTGTATTTTGGAAATTTACTTTATTCATCCTTATTTGACTGTTCATTTTGGAGGTCATACCATGGTCAATTTTTTGAGCTCAATGGGATTAGCCGTTGGAATTGCTTATGGATTACATTATATAAGTGAGATCTTAAAAAATTGGAAGATGGCCAAATCTGTACAGTTCTCCGAGTGATTTCTTCCAACAACCCATATTGAACTAGAAAAGATACTTTTAAAGGTTACAGAGAAAAATTACGAAATTATGGGATTCGTTGACCTTCAAGGCTATTACTATCCTTTATCCAAGGAATCAGATGAGGATTAATGTTTTGGGAAGAAGACGGTGTATGTCGTCAGCCCAGTTGGACATCGAGGGGCAAAACGGAAGGTGGTGTTTTGGCTCTGTGAATGAATGTTATGCGGTCTTCCGGTCATAGTACCACGGCTTTCTCAGTTTCAACGTGTTCTCTTTGAGTTTTCTTCGCTCATCGAGAATCACCTGTCCTCTCCCACACCACACATCTTTCGGGGTCAGATTCTTCAGACTTTCATGGTAGCGTCTCTTGTTGTAATGGCTCACGCCCGCTCCAATCTCTCGTTCAAGATCGCCCGGGAGGTAATAATGTTCCAGCAGAATGCGATTTTTCAATGAGCGCGATGCCAGCGTTCGATCTTGCCTTGCGTCATGGGGTGATACTGTAAGCTTCCCCGTCAAGCGGACAGTTGTAAAGTAGAGTTTTCGGCTGTTTGTTGGTGATACGTATACGGGGCCATTCCCTGCAGCGCCTCATGAGGGCGATGCTCATTGTAGATGGTCATCCACTCGGCCGTGATCTCTCGCACGTCTTCCAAACTCCGAAACAAATAGAGATCGAGCACTTCGTTGCGGTATGTCCGGTTAAACCGCTCAATGAAGGCATTCTGTGTAGGACGCCCCGGTTGAATGTAGTAGATCAGCACCCGATTCGCTTTGCCCCAGTCTTTCAGGCATTGAGCTAAGAACTCGGGGCCATTGTCTACTCGAATCATGTGGGGTAACTCCCGCTCAGTTTTTAAACGGTCCAAAACGCGTATAATCCGTTCAGCTTTTAGGGAGGTATCAATCTCAATCGCCAAAACCTCCCGGTTGAAGTCATCGAGGATATTGAAGGTGCGAAACCGCGTGCCATGATAGAGGGCATCGCTCATAAAATCGGCGGACCACACCTCATTGAGGCCTTCTGGCACAAACACCGAGAAGGAGGGCCGCTTGGGCAGCCGGCGTTTGGTGCGACGGGGCTGATTGAGCCCTAACTGCCGATAGACGCGGTAAATCCGTTTGTGATTCCAGCCATGTCCCAGGGCTCGCAACCGCCGAATATATTTCCAGACGCCCCACCGCGGATGCACCTCCACTAACTGATTCAGGGCATCAATGATTTCCTGGTCACGGACTTGCCAATCCACGGGAGCTTGATAATACGCCGACCGAGCAAACTCGAGCGCGGTACACCCTCGCTTGATCGAGAGCCCATGCGTGTCTTGCATAGTCTGCACCGCCTCCCGTTTCTCCATCGGCGTTAAAGCTTTTTTTCGATCAAATCCTTCAGCGCCCGATTCTCGAGGGCCAGATCCGCATACATCCGTTTGAGCTTGGATAGCTCGCCTTCTGTCTCTTTGAGGCGTTTCAGATCCGACGCTTCTAAGCCCCCGTACTTCGCTTTCCAATTGTAATAGGTGGCATCGCTAATGCCATGCTCCCGGCACAGGTCTTTGACCTTGATGCCCGCATCGCCTTGCTTCAAAATGGCGACAATCTGGCTTTCGCTGAATCGAGTCCGTTTCATATGAACCTCCTGGGTACATTCTGCCAGAAAGCTCTACTTTTAATCTGTCCGGATTTTGGGGAAGCTTACAATTCGGCGCAGGTCCGTCAGGGGCATCGCAACAAAATCTCCATAACATCCAAATCCAGCGTTGTTGATGAGAAGCGACGTGTAGGGTCGGCAAGAACGTGTGGCTTGGTGAAGAATGGTCGCAGCATCTGGCTGGCTCAGATCCAGTGATTTTGTCCAGATAGTTCGATTATGTCGCCGTCGTAAATTTTCCTCGATTTCTACAAGTCGCTTCTCATCCCGCGCGACTAGTAGCAGGTCATATCCCTGACCTGCCAAGACCTTGGCATATTCCATTCCGATGCCACGAGAAGCTCCTGTAATGACGGCGAATGGTGGTTGAGTGATGGCCATTCGTTTCTTTGTAATTGCATGCAGCCAACGTGGCCAAGCTTGAAGCTTGGCTTTGAAGAGAATCTGTCGATTTCGTTGATAAATAGACTATTCAATTTACCACGATCACGCCCTAAATAGCCCAGAAATATTAAGAATAAGGCCTGCTTGGCCGAATCAGTCTATTGAGTCTTATCTAAATAATGATCTGCTGAACGACCTACTGAATGTAGGGCGGTGCTTGTGTGATCAGATATACCATTCCACGTGAAGTCCGTAGGAGTTGAAACGAAGATGTCTCGGCCATATAACAGTGAGGCTGGAACTGGTGTGTTGGATGCGATTGAAACGGATGGTCCTGCGACGGACTCGTCTGTTCAAGCTGGAAGCTTGGAGCAGGCTTTAGCTGATATTGAAGTGCAAGCTGGTGATCTGGTGAAAACTACGAAACAGGTGATGGTGTCATTTAAAAAGATTAAAGATGCTGCCAAGGTAGGAGATTTAGTCAGGCTTCGAAAGTTGCTTGAGGAAGGTAGGGCTGCGACCTTGAATTTGGGTTGTGATTTTGTCAAAACCCACGAACGTCTCAACTTTGATGAAGCCAACTATCTCGCGGGAAAAGCGTTCCGTCAGGAGCTCCTGACGACGGCCCAACAAATGGGAATCAATCTTTTTGAGCATGATGGATATTTGTTTTCCTATCCCGTATTGCTGAAGATCCTTCACAAAGAACGAACCGTGTATATTGATCGGATGCGGGAGAGTCGGGTGCGTCCTTCCGTCCTCCTCAAACGGCTCAAGGAGGTTCAGAACAGACCACTACGGTTTAAACCACAGAGATTTTTGGAAATGCTGTTTATGACCTATTCGATGGTGGTGGCAGGTCGAGGAAAGCATGTGATCGGAAAAGGAACGATCATTCCTTTATTGGAGTTGTATCAATTACTCACGATTTTGTCCCGGCAGGCCAATGAGTATACCAGACAAGAATTTGGACGCGATGTGTATTTATTGGATAAGAGTGGAGCGATCATCACAAAGAACAGACACCGAGCAAACTTCCATGCGAGTACGGGCGTCAGGGATGTCTCCAAAACATTGACGGTGATCGCACAGGGCGGGCGTGAAAAGACGTACTATGGGATTTCGTTTATCAAGACCTAAGAGCGAAGACGGTGTCGCTATTTAAGTTTCATCCTTGAGCTCCGAGAATAGGAAGCAGCGTGAAGGTACCATTAAGGGAAAAACTATGTCGCCACAGGAATGGCTGAAAGTTCTGAAGGCAGCCTATCTGCAAGGGTTTATCCGTCGAGGTGGTTCATCGGTTAAGTTTGCCGTGGTCGATGAAGTCGTAGATACCAGGGCTGTCGTATATGGGCTAGAAGAAGCAGCCCGCGGCGAAGGGTTTGTCACCATTCAGGCTGATGCACGAAAGACGAAGGTGCAACTCATCGACTTGCTATTTCAGGATATGGCGAAACACATTGATTGGGAAGCCTTGGCCTTTGAGTTTGTGAAAAAAATGTTTCGAGATCATGAACGGAGAATTCCGGAAAAGCGAGAGGAATGTAGTTGGTCCTGCCTCGCTACGCTCAATAACTGTGATGAAGCGACCCTTCAGCGTGATGTGAATTCGTGGTTGGAAAGCCGATTGTTTCAAGATTTTCAGATGAGCTGTGAGTTTCGTTTGGCTATGATTCAACTGTGTTTGGCTCAAATGGATCCCTCTGGGCGTCAATCAAAAGGAGCAACGGCTATTCAAGCCTGGCTTCGCGGAGATTTGCGCCAGATGTCTGTGTTGAAAAAAATGTTGATTTTTCAGAAAGTCACTCGTAGCAATGCTCGAGACCTGATTGCGTCCTTTACCCATTGGGTGCGTCTTATTGGAAGGCCGGGCGTCGTGCTCACAGTGGACATTTCCGCATTCATGTTGCCGAAAGGGGCAGATCCGAATTCTCTTAGCTACACCCCTTCGGCGGTGATGGATGCGTATGAAATGCTACGACAATTCATCGATAGCAGTGACGACATGCAAGGGTTCTTGTTAGTAGTGGTCACGCCGAAGGAATTTCTGTCAGATCAGCGTTTAGGTCTCAATCGATACGAAGCTCTCAAACTACGGATTTGGGACGATGTTCGAGACAAGAATCGGCAAAATCCCTTTGCTCCAATGGTACGCCTGACAAACCAGACAAGTCAGTTTGAGGAAGACCGCATTCTTACGCGGGTGGGCAGTCGAAAAGATGATGTGTATCATCAGCAAGTGATCGAATCGCTGCGGGCTGGAGTGCCCAGTTCAGAAGCGGTTAAGGCTCTGGGCTGTCCACAGCCAACGGTGAAATCCAAATTTCAGCAAATGTTGCAAGATGCTCAGGCAAGCATTGAAAAAGGATGGACGACGCAGGGAATGTTGATTGAAGGGGGCTTTGGGACTGGCAAATCGCATCTATTAGAGTCGCTTCGGCATGTCGCACTGGAAGCCAAATTTGTCTGTAGTAAAGTGGTTATTAGTAAGGAGACGCCGCTTTATAGCCCCGCATTAATGTTTCGCGCGGCCGTGGATGCGGCAAATATCCCTGGGAAACGTGGAGATGCTTTAGCAGAAGTTACCGCGGACATTAATTTTAAAAGCCCCCAATACGCTGATTTCTACAAGTGGGTCCATCGGCAAGATGGGGAAATTGATGGACGATTTGCTGCAACCTTGTTTCTCTACGAGCGCATGGTGAATGATCCAGAACTGAGTTACCGTATGATTCGGTACTGGTCCGGCGATCCGCTGACGGATGCTGAAATCAAGCGTTATTTGAAATCCTGCGACGCCAATATCACATGCCGCTTCGAGAAAGTTTCGCCCACGGAAATGGCTCTCCAGCGGTTTAAGTTTGTCTCCCGCTTGATGATTGCCGCAGGGTATTCAGGTTGGATCTTGCTTGTCGATGAAGCTGAAATCATCGGCCGTTACTCCTTTAGACAGCGTGCGCAATCCTATGCCGAGCTGGCGCGGTGGTTAGGACGATTGGAGGCCTCAAGTGTTGCTGATTTGGGCTATCAATCCGGGTTGTCTGCTGTGATGGCGCTAACTGACGATTTTCAAAGTGCCATTCTTGATGAAAAAGGTGACCGTGAAAAAGTTCCAGGAAAGTTACGGAAAACCGGCTCAGAAACAGACTTGGTGTTGGCGAGACAGGCTGAACAGGGGATGCGTCTGATTGAATGTGAGCGGATACCGCTGGTTGGGCCCTATGACCAACTACTCGAAGATATCTATCATAAGATCCGCGCGATTCACGGAGCTGCGTATGGATGGGATCCTCCTCAGGTGCCTACGATTGAACGTCTTTCCAGTACACGGATACGGGAATATGTCAAAGGATGGATTACGGAGTGGGACCTGAAGCGGCTGGATCCTACTCAACAAGTGGAGATCGAGTTGACAGAAATTAAACAAGATTACTCGGAAGATATCGAGTTAGAAGGAATGCGTGACGACGTTGCGCAACCTGTTCTCGCCCATTCACAGTAGTGTTCTAGATCCTTGCCCTTCACGGTGCTCTTCGCGTGATCGTGATGTCGTGTCTTGGTCGTACATGCGGTACCCATGTTTCCAAACATAGAGGAATATAGACTATGGAGTTAAGACTCCAGGAGTGGTCGCAGACGATTCGACAAGAATATCTGCAGCGGTTTATTGGTCAAGGTGGTTCTTCGATGAAATTTGTCGTGGCCCCATCGGTCGATGATCGTGTGCATGTACAGAAGCATCTAGCGGCTTTGGCCGAAATCGAACATTATGCTCACGTACACGTGGATGCTAAAGAGACGAAAGTTCATATGATGGATAGATTCTTTCATCAGGTTTCGTCTCGGATTCCATGGGATGCTTTAGCCTCGCAGTTTGTTCGCCGTCTTCTTCAGGAAAACGGCTATCAAATTCCTGTCGCGATAGAAGATTTTTGTATGGTGGGGGTGGCCCGCATGAATGAACGAGCTGAACCACTCTTGCGGCGGGATCTGAATAGTTGGCTTCAACGGGCCATTTATCGGGATACCAAGATGTGCCAGGAATTTCGTCTGGCGATGATTCGCTTGTGTTTAGGACAATTGGACTCAGGTTCTGAAAGTCCGTTTATGACTGAGGCAATCAAGGCGTGGTTGTGTGGGGAGTTGCGTCAAATTTCCGCTCTGAAGGATGCCTTGATTTTTCAAAAAATTGTTCAGACTAATGCATGGTACATGTTTGCGTCGTTATCCCGTTGGTTGCGAGTGGTCGGAAGAACTGGGTTAGTTGTCTCGTTGGACTTGAGTCGTTGTTTAGAGCCAAAAAAGGCAGATCTGTCTGATGGATTACATTACAGTGTCAACGCTGTTTTAGATGTGTATGAAATGCTGAGACAATTTATTGATGGGACTGACGAACTTGAGAGCCTGTTGTTGGTTGTGGTTGTTCCCCCAACCTTTCTGACTGACACCCGGAGAGGATTCAATCGGTATGAAGCCTTGAAGCTACGAGTCTGGGATGAAAGACGAGATCGGCATTACCAAAATCCGCTGGGCGCGTTAATTCAGCTCGAAGAAGTTGCAAAAGACCGAAGTGATCTTGTGAATTCTTTAGAAAACGAGGGGCAAGTTGCCATGGCCAATGGGGACGTGGGTCATCAGCGTGCGATGGAAGCGCTACGATCTGGTGTGCCCAATCGGGATGTCGTCAAGATTCTGGGAAGCCAGCAACCTGATCTGGAGGGAAGGTTCCGACGGTTTCTACAGCAGATGGAGACACAGGCTCCTCAAGGGATTCCCACTACAGGGATGGGCATCGAGGGTGGATTCGGAAGCGGGAAATCGCATCTATTTGAAGCCTTACAACATCTCGCGCTCAAGCAGCATTTCATTTGTAGTCCAATCGCGATTAGTAAAGAGACACTTTTTCATAATGTTCCAACATTTTTTCGATCAGCGGTCAACCACGCGATTGTGCCTGGAAAGCAAGGCGATCCATTAACCGAAATTGCCGGGGAGTTAAATTTTCAAAGTCCACACTATACCGAACTGTTTGATTGGGCCCATCGAAAAGACCAACCATGTGATGCGCGGTGTGCGGCAACGCTCTACCTGTACGAACGACTGATGTATGATCCAGAATTGAGTCACCGGATGATTCGATTTTGGGCGGGAGATCCGTTGGGAAATGGGCAGTTAGAGAAATATCTCCAAGGTTGTGCGCCCGAGGAACCGTATGTTTTTGAAAAAGTGATGGCATCTGATCTCGCCCGGAGTCGTTTTCAATTTGTTTCACGATTGATGCTTGCTGCAGGTTATAAAGGTTGGATTTTGTTCATCGATCAGGTTGAAACCATTGCCCGCTATTCATTCAAGCAACGATTGAAATCGTACGTAGAAATTGCTCATTGGTTGGGTGGCATTGAAGAAACAGCTTGTCCAGGAATTTCCACCATCATCGCTTTGACCGATGATTTTCGGAATGTGGTGTTTGAGGACAAACAAAATTTAATGAAAATTGAACCAGCCTGTATGGAAGGGGATGATTCTGATAGTGCCGATTTGGCTAATGTGGCTCTTAGAGGTGTTCGCTTGATTGAAGAATGCTGTAAGGCGCTTATTCAGCCTTATGACTCGATGGTTGATGCGTTGTATGAAAGTCTAAGAAGCTTGCACGGCTCGGCCTACAGTTGGAATCCTCCCCCGGTTTCTGCAGTGGAAAAATTATCGAGTACCAGAATGCGTGAGTATGTCAGGGGTTGGATTACTGATTGGGATCTGCGACGTTTGTATCCTGATGCGAAATTGGATAGTGAGATATCAGGTGTCAGTCAAACCGATACAGAGGAGTCAGAGTTGGAGGCGCTGGTGTCTGAAAGGTCAGATCGAATCACGGATTCTGAAGAATTCGAAGATACGATGTTGGCGGTAGCCACACAAAATCAATCTTCCATCTAAGAAGTGTTTGCCCTGGATTGGGAACGTTCTTCAAGTGGTCGTGCTTCGTTTACGATTAAAATTCTTCCTCCGAGATCCATCCCATTTAACATACTGATCGCTTTTGAGGCTTCTTCTTCAGTGCTCATTTCGACAAAGCCAAATCCTCGAGATCGTCCTGAAAACTTATTCATGATAATTTTCGTGGAAACAACAGTGCCCTGTGAACTAAAGTGGTCTTGCAGTTCTTCGTCAGTTGTCGAAAATGGCAAATTTCCAACATAGAGCTTAACACTCATTGCTGCCTCCTTGTTTCTGTTCTAATTGCAACTCTCGCGTCTGATGGGCACTGGCAAAGTTGGTAATTCTAAATAGCACATACAGACCAGGTACAAAGGTCGACTCTACCACCTGTTTCGGCAAATCGAGACTGTAGGCCATAATACCTAGAATCATACATGTGTTGAAACTTAATTGGAATAGCGATAGATCTGAAGTTGCCGAAGATCGATGGTTTGGAAGTATTGCGGAGACTACAGGCTGATGACCAGACGAAATTTCTACCAGTGGTTGTCTTAACATCCTCAAAAGAAGAGCAGGATATTATGAAGAGCTATCAATTAAGGGCAAATAGCTATGTAAGAAAATCAGTAGATTTTCAAGCATCTTCCCAAGCAGTCCAAAATCTAGGCCTGTACTGGCTTATTTTTGAACGAGGCAGCTCTGGAAAGCGTCCTGGTCTAACTCAAGCGCTTTCCAATGGGATCTTCAACAACTTCGTCATAAAATTTGGGTAGTGAAACTGTGGGGGTGTACTGTCAGAACTTCCAACACGGCGTCAAAAACTTGAGAATCCATTCTGTGAGTATCGTTGTACAAGCCGGTTTGCCTGGGTTATCAAGACCCGAGGTCATTCTCCCTATTCTTCTCCGTTTTTCCTGATTCAGGATATCTCTTCTTAATTGGCGCCATAACCTGGCTGGCCTCGGCATGTCCTTTGCTCGGTGATAGTGAAATGTTGCCAATATTCTGAGGCCCTTTGGGGAGGATGGTTATGAAACGACTCCGAAATTTGAATGCATCCGAATATTCTCTTTCTCCCGAATCTCAAGTGCATCCAAAACGAAAAAATCTCCTTGACTCCCTTCATCGGTTGCCGCAAAGAAAAAGGGGAGCGACCCAAGGTTATGGCCAATGTGCGGAATGTGGGGGGGAAGTGAAAGTGTTTGTATCACCCCGACGTAATCCTCATTCCAGCAAATTAGGCCGAAGCGTCTCAATGAAAGATCATGATTTATGTCGACGATGCTGGCGACAACTTATGCATCATCAACGTCAAATCGGAATTGTTGTTCTCCCGAGGGCAATGTTTATCGGAGGGCAAAAACTCCGGCCACGTCTACTGATGGTGAAGCCGACCTCTATACCGCGACAGGCTTCATAGCCACCTGTTTAGAGACAAGGAGATAAGCGAGATCGGTGAGATCGAAAGAGAGAGTTATTGAAAGTTTTCAGAAGTCGGCCCTGTTGTCTTAATAAAATCATGCGCCAGCGTTGTATCCTGATAAATGACTTTCAATACTAGGTTTCCGAATGGTCTCCGTGCCACGGTTAATAGCACCTGCCCATTTTCGTAGCCACTGGTTAAGGTTTTCGATTGTTTCTTGAGAAACGCCTCCATGGTTTCTTTCGTGAAATCATGGGTAAGGCGATAGCTATTGCTCAAAATCATTTGTAATTGCTGGTACCATTCGTCGGTAAAATGTCCCATATCGATCGTAATCTTACTCAGCCGCAGTGTGGCATTGGCTGCATCCGCGTTGGGGTTCTTATGGCTTGCGGCATACGTTAGCTGAACGTAACGATTCTTATTAGAAAGTTCGTACATACATTCGAGAGCAGTTGAACATGCTGCCAGTTGCTTGATTTCGTTTTGGGTCATACCAAATTTTAGGTCGCGAAATCCGTCAAGGAGGGTAGCTGCATTGACTGGCAAACTTAACAGACACAAGACACACAACCCTTGAAGCCATAGGTACTTGACGAGTGGATGGAGAAACGACTGTTGTATCATGAAGAATGACGACTCCTTGGCGACTATGGTGGATATGACATGTTGCATGAAGCATCAAAAATGATGCTTACACTCTATCAGACAGAAAGGGGGTTATGATATCCCAAGGGTATGGGACGATTTGGGGGTTTGAGAGAGCGCTCTATAAGGAAATTTAGAGAAAAACAGCAAGGAAGAGGATTAATAGGCTGGTTCCTTGATATGCCAATGTAAGTCGTTCATTAGCCACCAGGGACGACGGTGGTACCCTCTGTCCAACATG
This sequence comes from Nitrospirales bacterium, assembly GCA_965223765.1. GTDB lineage: Bacteria > Nitrospirota > Nitrospiria > Nitrospirales > UBA8639 > Nitrospira_E. The sequence continues at coordinate 3,179,751 of OZ245016.1, read as the reverse complement.
CATTGTTCAATGCGTTGCTCGAGAATGTCTTGACCTAAGACCTCGCCTTCACTTGCTTGGTTGACTTCTTGGACACATTCCAACTGCTCGCTGGGTAGGACCTCATGTCCGTTAGCCTTCATCCATGGAGAGCGTGAACAGCCCATGACTGACAGACAAAATAGGAGGCTTATGGCTATGATTATGTGAGAGGGGAAAGACCAAAAAGTCGATTTGCTAAGCCCTAAAGTCATGAAAAACTGTTGAACGAAGAAAGATGGATCTGATCGAGATGAACTTTTTAAAATTAAGGAATCTAAGAAGCTCTTTAACATTATAACCTAATGGCATGTTAAAGCCATCCTAAATTTTGCCTCCTGATGGACTATACCTGTCGGTGCGAATTCCTCGTAGGGGCCCAGAGCCTCTGAGCACGATTGAGCCAGCACAGGCCCATGTTGACTTTGTACTTCTTTTGGACACATTCTATCGGGCATTGAAGCAGTGAGGTAGTGTTATTTTATGCGGTTGGCTTTTGTTATTTTTCGTTACTTTCCACATGGCGGGTTGCAGAGAAAGTTTCTGGAAATTGCTCAGCGTTGCCTTCAACAACGGCATGTAGTTCATGTGTTTACAATGGAGTGGTCAGGTTTGTGCCCTTCCGAATTTCAGTTGACCGTCATCAAGACATTTAGCTTGAGTAATCATGGGCGAGCTAAACAATTTGTCAATAAAGTCTTGCCGGTACTTAACAATGAAAACTTTGATGTCGTGGTTGGTTTTAATAAAATGCCAGGCCTCGATATCTATTACGCAGGAGATCCATGCTACGTCGAAAGGATTTCGAAGAAATATTTGTCTTGGCAGTCTCGTCTGTTGCGATGGACACCACGTTATCGCACGCTACAAGGATTGGAGGAAGAGGTCTTTGCCCCTGGGGGAGCATCGCGGGTTTTGCTGCTGTCAGAGGGAGAAGAGCGATACTATCGTCTCCATTATGGCACGCCTTCTGAACGCTTTCATGTGTTACCCCCGGGGATACTGCAAGATCGAAGATTTCAAGGACAAGAGACTAATGTCCGGCAGACTGGCCGGAACCTGCTAAATGTAGGAATTGATCAGATATGTGTTCTGTTGGTCGGAGCGGCGTTCCGTACAAAGGGGTTAGATCGGGCTATTCGAGCAGTGGCGGCCTTACCGTCTGGCCTGAAACAACGGGTTAAGCTTGTGGCTGTGGGAGACCGAAGAAGTCAACCTTTCCTACGGTTGGCGAGACGTCTAGGCATTCAGAACAACATCGTGTGTCTCCCCCCTCAGGCATCTATTCCTGAATTAATGGCGGGAGCTGATTTACTCATTCATCCGTCAATCTGTGACTCGGGAGCCGTCGTCTTGTTGGAGGCGATGGCTATGGGGCTGCCGATCTTGACCACGGATGTCTGTGGATATTCAAAGAATGTTGTAGAAGCACAGGCGGGGCGAGTTGTGTCTTCTCCATTTCATCAGACACATCTTGACCGCACATTATTGGAAATGCTTAGTTCTCTGGATGAAAAAACATGGTCTACTAATGGCATCAAGTATGCTCAACGTCATGGTTTTCAGGAGCATACCTCTCAAGTGGTCAGGTTAATTGAAACTTCTTAGGACATACTTACGTGTTAGTTGTTCCTTCAGATTTTGCATCAAAGCTTCCAGGAAATGGCGATATTTTTGACAGGATTGTTCGTCTTTCCGGAATCGTTTATCGGGATGTGCCTGGACGTCGAACGTTGCGTGTGGTCGTTGGGGCAAAATCCTATTTTCTCAAGGTTCATTCAGGCATTGGTTGGAAAGAAATCTGGAAGAACCTATTGCAGCTGAAGATCCCCGTTGTAGATGCTCGAGGCGAATGGAACGCGCTGCTGAGAATCCAGCAGATAGGCGTTGCAGCTCCAGTTCCCATAGCAGTAGGTTCTCGCGGGTGGAATCCTGCAACTCGGCAATCTTTTTTAGTGACTGAAGATATTGGAGATTCCGAGACAGTTGAAGAAATACTCGCAGGCTGGATTCAACGAGAAAGCTTAACTCCGCACCAAGTGTTATTTAAAAGGCAACTCATCAGGAAAGTAGCGAATTATGCGCGAATGTTGCATGAGCATGGTATTAATCATCGAGATTTGTATCTGTGCCATTTGAGAATCGCCGGGAAAGCAGGCGGGGAAGGGCTGGAAACATCAGAGCCTGAGATGTTTATCATGGATCTACATCGAGCACAAATTCGAAAAAAACCCCCAGTCCGATGGATTGTGAAGGATATAGGCAGTCTGTTGTATTCTAGTATACCTTTTCGATTCACACAGCGTGACTGGTTGAGATTTGTGGAAACCTACACCCAACGACCTCTACGCAGTTCGTTATTGCAATCGCGAAGCTTGTGGCACAAGGTCCAACGGCGTGGGATTAAAATGTACGAAAAATATGGGGCACCTCAGATAGAAGCGGGTCTCCTTCGAATAGCAGCAGAAACATCGGGGTTGAGGCAACACGCGACTACTGAGAAATTGTGATGGAGAAATGGCATCCATCGTGCCCTTGGTCACCGTTATTATTCCAACGTTTAATCGGGCGAGCGTGATTCGAAAGGCAATCGAAAGTGTGTTGGTTCAAACCTTTACGGACTGTAGAATTCTCGTTTACGACGCCCTGACCCAGTAGGGGGGGATCCCTTGGAGCAACTTGGGCAGCATGTCCCCTGGGCCTACTTTCGGCAACTACTGGGGACAAACTTGTGCCGCTCTCAGCATACAAAGGCCGGCCGGCCTCCGTTTGATGCCCCCCATGGTCAAGACCTTCGTGCTGCAAGCCCTCTATAACTTGTCTGATGACCAAACCTAATATCAGATCCGAGATCGGCTCTCGTTCATGCGGTTCTTAGGCCTCGACTTGCATCAATGGATTCCCGATGCCAAGACCATCTGTTTGTTTCGGGAGACCTTAACCCAAGCGGGGGTAGGGGAAATCCTCTTCACCCAATTTGATGCGTATCTCACGGGGCACGGCTTACAAGCTCGTGGGGGGCAACTGATTGATATTTCCCTTGATTCTTGGTGTTGAGGGCTGTCACCTGAGAGCAGATGGTGTAAGAAAGGCAATGGGGACTGCTGATGAAACGAAAACAGGACGGGCACGAGGATGACTGCCCGCTCATTGAGTTCCTGGATGTCTGGCCCAGCCGATTCGCAGCAGGGGAAATCAGCTACCCCAAACGGTTTTTAGAGGTGCCCAAATGATGGGCTTTGTCAGTATAGTTGGTGGCAGGAAAGGGTAGTTGAAAGTGGTTGACGGGAAGAAAAGGAAAGCTCTTGTGCTGACTCGGGAAAAGCGGGAGCCAGATGCTGCTGCGCTTTGGGATGGCTTGGAGAGATATTTTGATATGAAGGTTGTGCGCCTTTCTAAGGACCAGATTAAATGTTTAGACCGGTTTATTGCCGATCGCCAGTTTTCGGGTTATGGCAGGGTGTTGTTCGATATACCCTTACCGAGAGTTGCAAACCATTATCCCTCATTAAAAAAAATTCCAGGATTGGTTTTTTATGAGGAAGATGCGTGTCAGGAGTACGTTCCTAATAGTAAGTATTATCGTAAATTTGCACCAATCTTTAGGTATGTTGGCGTGGTCAAAGTTATTGTGACAAACCGGTTTGTTGCCGAGCAGTTTAGTGGTCAGGGGGTCGATACAGTTTATATACCCAAGTTCTACGATAACAATAAAATCTATGACATGGGTTTCAACAGGGATATCGAGTTTGGTTTTATCGGTCGCACTGATAATCGGGTGTATCGTGACAGGGCTAGATTTCTTGGTACGTTGGAGGGAAAAGTCAACTTGCAGTTGTTTCGGACCTCGAGTGACAGAGAGTACTGCGAAATGCTGAATAGAATAAAATTCTTTGTTAGCGCAGATATTGGTTATAGGGAGTATATGTACAAGAATTTTGAAGCGATGGCTGCAGGGTGTGTGTTGGTAGCCAAGCGGCAGGGGTTGGAAGAAGAGTCTCTCGGGTTTGAGGATATGGTGAATGTAGTTTTGTATGATTCTCTGTCGGAGCTTTTGTCGAAAGTGACACAGTTGGAGCAAGATGATAGTAAAGCTTCAGCTATCGCTGAGGCAGGTAAGCAGTTGGTTGCGACAAGGCATAGAGTACTTGATCGTGTTAAGAGTTTTGCTGATGCAATTGCAGACGATATTCGTTGTGCGCCAGCACTAGGTGCTTTTGAAAAGCTGCGTTATCTGCACCGTTGGCGTTGAGGTTCTTTATGACTGAAATAAAGCTTTATTGGTGGATGGGAGAGGGACGTACAAGTGAGATCAGTAGGAACTTTGGTGACTGGATGTCTCCTTTGATCTGTGAGGCTGTTTCCGGCAGGAAATGTATTTATGCTGAGCCAGCTAAAGCAGATCTGATGGCAATAGGAAGTATTTTAAAAAAAACCCGCAGGGCAGGAGGAGTATTTCGCAGGCGGAGGCTACACATATGGGGGACAGGGTCTATAGGGGAGGAGGGGAACTACTCTTCTCGTGCAGTTTACCATGCTGTTAGAGGCCAGGCTACATTAGCGAAGATTCCTAGTGCGGATAATGTTCCGTTGGGTGATCCAGGCTTGTTATGTCATTTGCTGATTGCTGGAGAATCCATTAGTAAGAGATTCAGGGTGGGATTGGTTCCTCATTACGTGGACAAAGATGATGCCATGTTGAAGCAGTGGCTTCGAGATAAACGCCATGTCAAGGTGATCAATGTTTTTGATCCGGTGGTTGATGTGATCAGGCAGATTGCCAGTTGTGAGTTTGTGCTATCCAGCAGTATGCATGGTTTGATTGTGGCTGATGCATTGGGTATACCGAACCAGTGGTTGAAAATCTCTTCCAGAGTCGTAGGTAACGATTTCAAGTTTTTCGATTACTATTCGGTCTATCCTAATGTTCAAGCGACAGCCTGGGGGTTGAGTCGGATTGATGATCTGGATGCTTTTGTTGATCAAAGCGCAAGTGTTTATAAGAGAGTTGGTATTACTCGAATTCAGTCAGAGCTGATTGATTCATTTCCATTCAGTTAATGTTTTATGGCAGGTGGTTATTTTTTTGACAACCTATTTTTACGTTGGAAACTGGTCGTTCCGGCACCTACTGGCTAGGGTACGCAATAGCGGCTTACTCTGAAATTAGGTCTACGGTTGAAGAGAAACCTATGTTTGATCGATCGACTCGCATTGTCCTTCATCCTCACTTTGAAAACCGGGGATTCATATAATAAGTGCAATGTGCCATGCGCTGGTGAGCGCGCCATCAAAGATTGAAAGAGCTTGTCGGGATTTTGGGGCAGGATTTGCTGGTGATTAGTTATGAAACGTTTGCAGAAAGGCCGGAGAAAACTATAGAAGAGCTACAGGGTTTTCTTGGGTTGAAAAATCCGCTGGTTGTTCCAGAAAGTCTTAAAGAATCACTGGAGAAATGAAAAAGTCCGTTGACAGTGGATGAAGTGTCAGGAATTAGATAGAGCGCTGGTAGCAGGTTAATGTCGGAAAAAAGTAATGGCTGAGAAAAGCTATACAGAAATATTTAATGCCAGAGGGCACTTGTATAACTCGGCTACTGCACTTTGCCCGAAAGCGCGTGATGAGGAGCTGAACGAGCTGTTGGCGTTGATTGATTTTAAAGAAGGGCAGGTTGTTTGTGATGCGCCTGCCGGTGGGGGCTATGTGGCAGAAGGCATTTATCATCGCGAAGGAAATAAGGTGAAGGTGGTTTGCGTTGAACCGTCTCAGCCGTTTTCCAAGGCTATTTCGCCACGATTCCATATCTTGAACCAGCCTTTGTACAATACATTAGTCGATGATCATTACTTTGATGTAATAGCCAGTCTGGCGGGGCTCCATCATGCGGAGGACAAGCAGTCTATCTTTAATGAGTGGAGCCGTACGCTGAAGCCAAAAGGTGCTTTGGCCGTTGCCGATGTGGCGGAGGGATCCGGGGCTGCAGCATTCCTGAATGTCTATGTGGATAAACACAATCCGCAAGGGCACAAAGGACTGTTCTTTAATCAAGATGACTTTTCGTCACTTATGGAAGCGGCAGGCATTACGCCATTGTCTGACCATTTGGTAGAAGTGCCGTGGGTATTTGACAGCCGTGAACAGATGGCTGCTTTTTGCCGGATGTTGTTCGGTATAGAGAGTGCGACAAATGCAGAGGTCGATGTAGCGCTTCAGGATTATGTGGGTGTGAGAGAGGATGCTGGAGAGGTGAAGCTACTTTGGTCGCTTCAATATGCCAGGGGGGAAAAGGTTGATTGTTGGAGAAGTTCAGCGAAATTGCAGGGGCGATAGCAGTAAGGTTTCCAGTCAGTTTGTTTTTGAAGCTGATGGCAATGGTGTGAAGAGAGGCGACTGTAAGGATTTTTGGGTTTCTTCTGATGGGTGTGAAAGTCTGCTGGATGATGCCAATGGCTTTTTATTGGCAGCATTTTTACCAGCCTGGATTAATGGGGAGAAACGGATAATTGTTGAGGGGGCTGTGTGTCCGCGTTTGTATGCCAACCTGTCAACAGCCAGCAGCTTGCTCAAGAGCTGGTTTAAGGACTGGCCAGGGGTTCCAGAAATCCGTTGTTCGTTTGCTTCCCGAGATGCGGCGGATGAGTCTGCCCAGTTCTTATCCGGAGGGGTCGACTCGTTGACGACGCTACGACACCTTACTCATCAGTATTCAGCAGGTGATCTATACAGGCCATCAGTAGCAGTGTTGATTGATTATCACGGTATTAAAGGGTTGTCTCCTGAAGAGACACGCTTGCGATTGCAGGGGCGGCAAACTCGATGTCAGCAGATAACGGATGACGTAGGTGTTGATTTAATTGTTGTCAGTACAAATTTGCGTGAGCTACATCCCAGTAACAGGTTCTGGATGTATCGTTATCATGGTGCCCTGATGGCAGGTATCGCGCATTTTCTGGGGCACCGGTTTCGACGTTTTTATATTGCGGCCAGTATTGCAGCCCGCCATTTTGCAGGAAAGGCTAGTAGCTATCCCTGGGGCTCTCATCCGATGTTGGATGGGCTATATTCCAGCGCTCATCTGGATATTGTGCATCATGGATATGAGTTGTCCCGCCTTGATAAGATTGGTGCGGTTTTGGATTGGGATATTGCCCTGAACAATATGCAAGTATGCACTTCTGCGGAGAGTCGAGGTAGTAATTGTGGAGAATGTCAAAAGTGTATTCGAACGAAACTTTATCTGCTTTTGCATGGAGTGATTGATTGTTCGAATGCGTTTGAAAAGGGCCAGTTAACGGCAGAGGATCTAAAAAAAGTGAAGATAGATAGTCAAACAGTACATGATGTGTATAAAGACTGTTTGTCTCAGATAGTGGCGGCAAACAGGCTAGATTTGGCAGGAGTGATAGAGGGGAAATTGCAACAATTCAATTCACTGCCTCGTCGATTGAAACGGGCATTCTCCCGGTAATGTTGGCTTGCCGATGACCAAGTTCGGTGTAGGTAAATTCAAGCATATGCGATGTTCTCTGTATCTCCATCAAATGGCCTTGACGGAGCAATAGCAACCTGTCTTTGGTATCTTAGTACGCGTGGGGCATTAACCATCCCGCTAGAAGGAGTGACTCGTATGACTATAAGACGTTCAAAAATGGCCGATGTGGTTGTCAGTAGCCTAATTGGGCTTTTATTGGTGTGTTCCGGAGTTTGGGCCCATGCAGTAGATCAGGATGAAAACTTTGCTATGGTGAAGGTCGATGGTTTAGCCGTTCGCGATATTGGGGCTTTACCGACGGCTGTCCCGATTCCGCCGACCAACTTGCAATATGCTGAAAAAGTTACACTTGGCAAACAACTCTATTTCGATGGGCGTCTCTCCAAGAATAATGCTATTTCTTGTGCCTTCTGCCATAACCCCGCAACGGGATTCGCAGATCCGAAACAAACTTCTGTAGGAGTCACCGGCGAGCGAGGTGGCCGGCAAGCTCCAACGGTCTATAACACGGCATTTAACCCCGTCCAATTTTGGGATGGTCGTGCCGGATCGTTAGAAGAGCAAGCCATTGGTCCAATCCATAATCCCATTGAAATGGCGGAAACACATGAAAATGTCGTAAAAAAACTCAGTCAGATTCAAGGCTATCGAGACCAGTTCCAATCTGTATTTGGTGCAGGCGTGAGCATCCAGGGCATAGGTGAAGCCATTGCGGCCTATGAACGGACGGTCATTTCGACCAATTCGCTCTTTGATAAGTATGCGTTAGGTGACCACAAAGCTTTGCCAGAGGAAGCCAAACGTGGCTTGCGATTATTCAAAGGAAAGGCCCGCTGTATCCTGTGTCATAACGGCCCTAACTTTACTGATAATCAGTTTCACAATTTGGGCGTTCCGCAAGTGGGTCCCCTGAAAGAAGACCTGGGGCGGTATAACGTAAGCCTGCGTCACAAAGATCGTGGTGCGTTTAAAACACCAACGCTCCGCAGTATTAGCGAAACAGCTCCTTACATGCACGATGGAGCGTTTAACACACTCGAAGAAGTGGTGGCGTTTTACAATGTCGGTGGAGGTAAAAATGACAACTTGAGTCCATTGATGAAGCCAATTGGACTAACCCCAGACGAAACCATAGACTTGATCGAATTTCTCAACGCCTTAACCGGAGAACCCATTCCGTTCGAGTTTCCAACATTGCCGGAATGAACAGAAGTCAGAAGGGGTCAGGCAACTGTCCTGAATGACGATGATGAACTGAACAGGAAATCTCTTACAGACTATGAATAAAGGCTGGGCTAATCTCTCCTCGAGCCACTTCGGTCACGGGTCCTTTCATCGTTACCTGATACTGTGGATCAACGGTGATTTCTAATGTTCCTCCTGGAGCCTTCACGGTGACGGGACTTTTGACCAACCCTAATCGCACACCCGCACAAGCTGCGGCACAGGCCGATGATCCTGACGCCTGTGTTTCTCCAGCACCACGTTCCCAAATCAGAATGGAAATGGTCTTGGGGCCAGTGGGATAGGCGAGTTGGACATTGGTCCGTTTTGGGAAAATGGTATGGGTTTCAAGCTCTGGCCCAATTTCTAACAAATCTTCGCGTGTCCAGCGCTCTCCGCGTTTCTTATAAACGACGCAATGTGGGTTGCCGACGCTGACGCCGGTAAAACGTAATGACTGCTCGGCGGCTTTCACAGGTTGTTGAATCAGCTCCGGTACCCGTAACGTACAGGGTAAGGCGATGGGTTGAAAGACGGCACGCCCCATATCGACAGTCGCTCCACCGATAAAACCATGGCCATTCAACTCTAACTGAATGCCAACGATTCCACCTTTCGTCTCTACCGTAAAACGCTTTTTCCTTGTCTGGCGGGTATGATACAAATAGCAGCCAAATATCCGTAAGCCATTTCCCGACTTTTCCGCTTCGCTTCCATCTGGATTATAAATTCGTAGACCAAAATCGGCTTTTTTTGAAGGACTTAGAGCGAGAATGCCATCACTTCCGATCCCCCAATTTCGATCACAGACAGCACGAATCGTGCGAGGCGTCAACTTAAAGCCTAATTTCAAGGGATCTAGGGCAATATAGTCGTTGCCCAAGCCATGACCTTTAAAGAAATGATTTTTCATGCCTACTCCGCCATGGAATAAGTATTTGCCAGGAAAGGACCCTTCCCGAGGCCGATACCTAGCTATTCGGTAGGACCTGAATTATACGTAAAAAAGACAAAAGAGGAAAGTCCTAATTCCCTGGAGCAAAAGAATTGGGCTGGGAAAGGCAGTGAAAAATCAGGGTTTAAGCTCGTTTGGCTTGGTTGCGGGCCGCGCGGCGTTCGTTATCAGTCAGGAAGCGTTTGCGGAGGGGAATAGGATTTTCAAAGGGCTTTTTTGCCGAAACCGGAATGAACCAAAGGACTCGTGAACGGATCAATCGCCGGACTTCGCTCTCCGCCCACCACAATAATTATTTTTTTCTTGGCAGCCATAATGATTTCATTCATATTATGGGAATGAACCCGACTAATTTTAAACCCGCCAAAGTGCCGCAACGCCGCCTGTCAGAGAAATTTTCAGGCCCAAAATTCAAGCCGCGTTACGCCAAGCCTAGACGCAAATTTCGCCGTACAGCACGGTGTAAGCCGTAATCTTTACAACTGAAATTCTTTCCGCAGCTCATTTTCAATTTCCTTCCTAATCTTTGGACTTTCCTGTTGAATGAACGTATTGACTTCAACCCATGTATCCGCTCCGCTTTTGCCCTCTGATCCAGCGTGTTTTTGTTGAACAGCAACAGCGAAATCTTTTCCGGCAATGGCGCAGCGATCACGAAGGTCTTGAATTTTACCCGCAAGCGCTTCAGCGAAAAACACACGATATGGTTGAAAGCTGTCGTCGAATTCTTCCAATCGATCGATAAAATCTTTTCCGGCCTCCGCACGTTCTGGTGATTGAATATTGCCAAACAGTGAGACAAATTTCGAAACCGCTTTTTCTAACTCCCATAATTTCCGAATGACATCTTGATATATGACATTCTTTTGTTCGTACAGATGTTTAAACTTAACAGCTCTCTCCTCATGTTCTGCTGTAATTTTCGCTTCGAGCTTCGTTTTAAGGACCACATAAATTAAGCCGCCGAGACCTGTTAATAGACCAGCATTTAGTAGCCACTCCCACATGAGTCTACCATTAAGAGGGATGGTTAAGGTTTTTGCCGTCCATGACGGATACGAAGGATGCGGATTTCCTCTTTCACAATTCGGTAATACACCAGATGGCTTTTGTAGACATAGCGCCGAATATTACCCTCGAACGCCCGTCCAAGATTGGGATTATCAGTGAGCAGATCAAAGCTGTACTCTAGACCGCCTAAATATTCTTCGGCCTGACCTTCACCAAAATATTCAACTGTGTAGTGGTAAATGGCTTTGATATCAGATCGTGCTTGCCGGGTGAGCCGATAGGTCATTCACCGTTCATGTCGGCTTTGGCTTCAGCAATGATATCGGCCATGGTGCAGGGTTCAGCGAGACCGCTGGCCTCGCCTTCTTCAACATCGCGTCGTTCCACCGCTTTCTTTTGCTCAAGCGTGAGCGAATTCCACAGCTTCATATCCTCATCCGTCGGAAACACGGTCGAGGTCATTTTCACGTGAGAAATGTCGTCGGTTTTAATGTCATTCATAGTTTTAGCTTACCAAAGCCCATCAAAAACTGCACGGATTTTCTATCGGTATGGGATAGAAAAGGGAATAGGATTTTCAAAGGGCCTTTTTGCCGACACCGGAATGTACCAAAGGACTCGTGAACGGATCAATCGCCGGACTTCGCTCTCCGCCCTGCGGGTGTTCTGCGTGCGCGTCGGATCGGCCCGGCTCCTTTTTCGTAGCTCGAGCCCGGATGTTGCGCCATGGGGACTGATCTTTCCCCCAAAAAGTGGACACCAGGTTTCCATGAAAAATTTGGCCTTCATATTTGCCCGATAACGGGCGATCGCCCTTCGGTCCATACCTAGGCATCCCCCTGTTCGGCGGTCGACGGCGCCGCTGCTGGCTGTTGGAGGCTCTGCCACTGCCGTTCAAACTCTGGTGGACTCAGATACCCTAATGCCGAATGGCGACGGTCTGTGTTGTAATACCCGATATACTCGATGAGATCTGCTTTGGCTTCTGCTCGCATCTGGTACTGCTGCTGGTAGACCCGTTCGGTTTTCAACGTCCCATTGGCCGATTCCATCGGAGCATTATCATAACAATTACCTCTCCGGCTCATCGAGCGCGTGATACCGTGTCCTTCTAGCACCGTACGATAGGCTGCCGCGGCATATTGCACACCTCGATCAGAGTGATGCATGAGCGTCGTATCCGGCTGTCGCCAGCCAAGGGCCATGCGCAACGCGGCCAGCGTTAACCGCGTATCGACAAAAGCTTCCAGCGCCCAGCCCACCAATTTCCGAGAAAACAGGTCCATCACGAGTGCCACATACACCCATCCTTCCTTCGTCGCCACATAGGTGATGTCGGTCATCCAGACCCGATTGGGTGCGACCACGGTAAATTGTTGGGCTAACCGATTGGGCGCGATCGGATACGGATGCTGGGATTGGGTGGTATACCGCCGCCGACAGCGTCCGCGAGCCCGGATGCCCGCCTGCCGCATTACTCGAGCAATCCGTTTCCGATTCACTCGCCACCCTGCGGCCCGCAGATCAGCTGTCATGCGGGGACTCCCGTAACACTGCCGATGCCGACGATGCCGCTCCTGCAACTCCATGAGTAACTGCGTATTCGCCCACGTCCGAGCCGATGGCCGGTGTTGCCGCTGCTGCCAGGCATAATACCCACTGCGCGCCACTCCAAATAAGAAACAGCTCCGATCGACCGGATACACGTCGCGATCGTGCTGAATCCAGGCGTACCTCACCGCGACTCTCTCACGAAGTACGCCGCCGCCTTTTTTAAGATTTCCCGGTCGAGCTTCAACTGCGCGTTTTCGGTGCGCAGGCGGGACAGCTCCGCCTGCACGTCCGTCACTTCAGGTGGCCGTCCTCCGTGGGCGAGCGGTTGCCCACGCCGCACACGTCGAACCCAATTCCCCAAGGTTTTGTCGGACATCTCCAAACGGCGGGCCACCTCGGCAAGCGAGCGGCCCCCTTCCAGCACTTGATTCACCGCCGCGTCCTGGAATTCCTTCGTGTACTGTCGATGCGGAATGGTCTGCATCTTGTCTCCCTCCTGTTTTAGTGACCCCTTCCTACCATACTTCCTGGGGTCCACTAAAGAGGGGCAACCTCAGTCGAGCCGGGCCGGGGCCTTGGGTGGGGCGCGGGTCGGGAGGCCTAGGTGCGTGAGTATCTTGCTGACCACCGAGGGGGATGGGAAAGGTCAGCACCCATTGGCGCACCGGCACTGGTGGGAAGACCTGATCCACGAGGTGGGTTGCCGTCTCAGCCATGCGGTGGGCTCCGCAGGCGGGACACAACCCACGGCGTTTGCAGGAGAAGGCTATCAGCTGTTCATGGGCGCAGTCTCCACAGCGGAGGCGAAGAAAGCCGTGCGCTAAGATCCCACACTGCAGAAACGCGTCGAGGCTGGAAAAAGCAGTTAAAAATCAAGGTTTAAGCTCGTTTGGCTTGGTTGCGGGCCGCACGGCGTTCGTTGTCGGTTAGGAAGCGTTTGCGGAGGCGGATATTTTTTGGCGTGACTTCGACTAGTTCATCATCTTCGATAAATTCCAGGGCAAATTCCAAAGTCATTTCTCGTGGCGGAACGAGATTGATGGCTTCATCGGACCCAGCGGCTCTGATATTCGTCAGCTTTTTCTCACGGATCGCATTGACGACAAGATCATTGCCTTTGTTGTTCACGCCAACCAACATCCCTTCGTAGATGTCGTCTCCCGGATGAAGGAAAATTTCTCCTCGGTCTTGTAGTCCCCAAAGTCCGTAGGCCACCGCTTGACCCGGGCCTTGAGAAATCAGGACCCCGGCTGGTCGATGAGGAATATCGCCTTTATACGGTTGGTATTCGTAGAAAATCTGCGACATGATGCCGGTGCCGCGGGTCATTCGTAATAATTCACTGCGAAATCCCAAGAGTGCACGTGATGCAATATGAAATTCCATACGAACGGTCCCGACCGCGCTCATTTGGAGATCTTTCATGTCAGCTTTTCGGCTTCCCAGTGCTTCGATGATGCTGCCTTGATAGTCAGGATCAACTTCGATCACCACTTCTTCTATGGGTTCCAAGCGGACGCCATCTTCTTCTTTAAAGATGACTTTAGGTGGAGACACTTCCAGTTCAAAGCCTTCCCGGCGCATGGTTTCAATTAAGATGGCTAGGTGCAATTCTCCTCGCCCAGACACTTTGAAGCGCTCGCCCCCGTCGGCCTCCTCGACCTTAATCCCTACATTCATCATCGCTTCATGCGCTAAGCGTTCTCTGATATGCCTGGAGGTCAGAAAACGCCCCCCATCTTTGCCGGCCAGGGGACTTGTATTGTGTGAAAAATTCATGGAGATGGTGGGTTCATCCACATTGACCGTCGGTAACGCCACAGGGTTTTGCGGTGAGGCCAGCGTTTCTCCCACACGAATATCCTCGATTCCGGCGAGTGAAATGATCTCTCCGGCTGTGGCTGATTCACTTTCGATACGGGTGAGCCCTTGATAGGCCAAAAGTTTGGTGACTTTTCCACGTGTGGTTCCGCCATCCCGTTTGACCGCCACGAGCGGACTCCCAACTTCTATGTTCCCATGGACGATGCGTCCAACTGCGATGCGCCCAACGTAGGAATCATATTCCAACATGGTGACGAGCATCTGAAATGGTTGGTCGGCATCCGCCACTGGAGGCAGCACGCGATGGATGATGGTATCCAAGAGCGGTTTCATATCAACCGCGTGATCGCTCAGGTCTAGCGTGGTGCGTCCTTCTTTCCCGGAGGCATAGACAATCGGAAAGTCTAATTGTTCGTCGGTGGCGTTGAGTTCACAAAATAAATCAAATGTTTGGTTCACAATTTCTTCTGGCCGGGCGTTGGGCCGGTCAATTTTATTGATCACCACAATAGGTTTCAGATGGAGTTCTAAGGATTTTTTGAGGACAAATTTCGTTTGCGGCATGGGGCCTTCAAAGGCGTCGACTAACAGCAACACGCCGTCCACCATCCTCAAAATCCGTTCAACCTCACTTCCAAAATCGGCATGGCCGGGCGTATCAACCAAATTGATCCGGATATCTTTGTACTCTAGTGAGGCATTCTTGGAGAAAATCGTAATCCCCCGTTCCTTCTCCAGGGGATTCGAATCCATAATGACGGTCTCGCCTTCCTTGAACACATGGGCACCAGTCTGTTTAAGCAAGGCGTCAACCAAGGTGGTCTTGCCATGATCCACGTGTGCGATGATAGCGACATTGCGAAGGTTTTTGCGTCGTTTTTGATTGGGCATATTGGATTTTCCTTTAGGTTTGGCGTATTACGTCAGCGTCCTAAACATGAATGTTTAAGGCTGACTAGGTCAATATCGAGGCCGGTCTGCGGAGATTTGAGCAACGACACCGGCCTGAATGGCCGGAGAATGGCTTGGTCTGACGAGACGGTCGATTCATCACACGGTACTGGAACAACTGGGTTAACGCAACTGGAAAGCTTCTAAAGTTTTTCTCCGAATGTGATTGCCAAGACAAAGTGAAATCACCTTTTTGTGTAATCCTGATTGCAAAACCCGAAAGAACGTACAAAGGTGATGACCCTCAAGCAACCTATTTCGCTCGCGGAATCCAATGCGGACGATTTCAAAATCGCCGTTCGAAGTTTGAAGCAAGCGGGATTAAAAAATCCTATCCACTGAGCGATACTATCAGGCAGAGGCTAATAGTTATATTCATATTTTCCTCCTCTTAATTGCATACACAGTGAATCTTTGTATTCCGTGTTTAGGAAGGCTGTTTCTTTGTTTTTACAGAATAGCCAAAACAAATCTTGTATGAGATGTAGGAAAGTGAATACAGTGCATGTTGAGTTCTTGCTTCAAGAAACAGGAAACTGGCCGTCCGAATATGGCTACAACCTCCTGAAAATAGATGAAAAATAATGTTTCCCAACTGTTCATGACCATTGGTGTAAGTTTTACTTGTGCTCTTGAGGACGATTGATGAAGCTCCCTGCGCTTTCTCGATCATTGTGAAAGTTTTGACATCTTTATGAGAGACCAGAATGATTCCTATGATTCTTGATGAGGAATAAGAGCCTTACTTTTTTACCGTGCTTCTTTCTGTTGAGGGCTCTTTAGTTTTTCTGGAACCCTCCGACATATCCGTCAGCCGATGCTGCTAATCAGAAAATCGGAAGATGGATATGTTGTTACTTCCCCCACATCACATTTTAGCGAACAGACAGTCATTTCACTTCTGAAGCGAGGGAGGCAGGTATGGACCGACAACTAGGTACAACCACGAATGATCATGCGCAACAAGCATTCTGGTGGTTTCAACAAGGAAATTTGTCAGCGCGTACTGGTCGATTGTCTTCCCAGTTCCCTCGACTTGCCCATGTTTTAGCATGGGTGGCGTTGCTCCTTGTCGCGACATCTTCTTTCGCATTAGCCAAACCCGGGGACTCTACAGGAGATGGACCAGGTGGCGGAAAAGGGTCTTCACAGGAACGCATGCTGACAATCATGGTTGTGGGGACCGGATCAGTCAAAAGTGATGAGGGAACCATTGATTGCCCTGATGCCTGTAGCGCCATGCTACCTAAAGGAACGACGGTTACCTTAACCGCCACTCCTGGCGAGGGACAGGAATTTGCTGGTTGGAGCGGAGATTGTATTGGCACGGATGCTTGTGTGCTGCCTATGAAGAAAAAGACCAGTAAAGTCACGGCGACCTTTGTGCCTATTCCACCGCCTCCCCCTAAACCGGTTGCCTTATCGATGACGATCAGCGGGAACGGCCTAGTAGAAAGCGATCCGGCGGGTTTGTCTTGTGATGTAGGAATGTGTGTCGCCAATTTCCCGGAAGGCAGCAAAGTGCTTCTCGCTCCGAAGTCTAAACCAGATCATGAGTTTGCTGGTTGGAGCGGAGACTGTACTGGAAAAACAATACCTTGTGAATTGGTGATGACAACTCCAAAAGCTGTGACCGCCACCTTTACTCCCGTCGTACTTCCACCTGTAGCGCTGACAGTTGTCGTAGAGGGAAATGGTCAAGTGACAAGTGATCCTGCAGGGATCGATTGTCCAGTGGTTTGTATGCAGGAATTTGAGAACGGACAACAGGTGATGCTTCTGCCTGAACCAAAGACAGGATATATGTTCGATGGGTGGAGCGAAGGGTGTACCGGAAAGGAAGAATGTATCGTCACTTTAAACAGTCCGACAAGGGTAAAAGCGATCTTTACCCTCATTCCCCCCCCATCAGTGGGTCTTTCCGTGATTATAACTGGGGAGGGCCAGGTGACGAGTGTCCCAGAGGGAATTGACTGTCCCGCTGTGAACTGTCTTCATGAATTTGACAATGGAGCAACGGTGGTCTTAACCGCTAAGGCCAATGAGGGACAGACGTTCAGGGAGTGGCAAGGAGACTGTACAGGAACCGGTATGAGTTGCCAAATAGAAGAGATGACCAGTTCCATGACGGTCACGGCTGTATTTGTTCCCGGGAATCCAGGCTTGTCGGACGCCGAAGCTAAACGGTTCTTGGAACAAGCGACGTGGGGACCGACCCCCGAACTTATTGCTCATGTGAAGGACATTGGAAAAGAGGCATTTTTAGATGAACAATTTGCGTTGAATCTATCAACCTATCCCGATCCGGACGCCACACCAGAATCCAGTTCGCTGACACCAGCACGGAATCAATTCTTCTATAACGCGTTCCATCGAGATGATCAGTTGCGTCAACGCGTTGCCTTCGCACTGGGCCAGTTGTTTGTGGTTTCAGCAAATACTGTAGGGGCCGACTACCAAATGATTCCCTATCTGCAAATTCTGCGGGATGGTGCCTTTGGTAATTATCGAGATCTTATGAGGGCGGTCACGCTCAGTCCAACGATGGGCCGGTTTCTGGATATGGTCAACAACGACAAAACCGAACCGGGATCTGGGCTGAATCCCAATGAAAATTATCCCCGGGAATTACTGCAGTTGTTTTCGGTCGGCACCACGTTATTGAATCCTGATGGTTCAGATCAGACGGATGGTACCGGACAACCCATTCCACCCTATGACCAAGATGTCATTCTGAATCTTTCACGCGTCATGACTGGGTGGACATACCCGACAAAACCTGGGGAAACACCACGCTGGCGCAATCCATCCTTTTACGTCGGACCGATGGAAGCCATTGAGTCTCATCATGACACCGGTGAAAAAACTTTGATGGATGGGTTTATTATTCCTGCGGGACAAACCGCCCAACAAGATTTGGATCAAGCCATCCAACATATTTTTGACCATCCGAACGTGGGGCCGTTCGTGGCTACGCGGTTGATTCGCAATCTCGTGACCAGCAATCCCAGCCCTCAATACATTGCGCGGGTGGCCCAAGTCTTTGATGCGAATGACACCGGTGTCCGTGGCGACCTGCGGTCAGTCGTGAAAGCTATCTTGTTAGATCCAGAAGCTGCGTCGATTCTTCCATCTGGCGGACATCTTCGTGAGCCGGTCTTGTTGGAAATTGCGCTCTTGCGGGCATTGGGTGCGACCGTAGAGTTGGAAAATTCACTCTATTCGCGAGCGAGAGATATGGGGCAAGTGCTGTTCTCGCCCCCCAGCGTCTTTAACTATTTTTCCCCGTTGAATCAAATTCCAAATTCTCCGCTGTATGGCCCAGAATTTCAGATTCATACCTATTCGAATGCCATAGCTAGGGGGAATTTTGTTGATCGAGTGGTGCGATCAAGTCTAGGTACAGGAACAACCGTCGATTTGAGTGCGTTAGAAGCCATTGCGGCCGATGCCAATCAGTTAGTTGATGCCGTCGTGACCATGTTACTGCATCAACCTCTTTCCGCCTTTGAACACCAAACCATTGTGACAGCTATTTCAGCCAGCAGCACGCCTAGTACGAGGGCGAGAAATGCAGTCTATTTAGTAGCAACCTCGTCACGGTATCAAGTGCAACATTGACCGAACAGGCCATGAGATCGGACTGGGACCATTTAACTCAAGAGAGAGGGACATATCATGGTTGAACTTTCACGACGTAAACTTTTACAACTCGCTGCATTTGGCGTGGCAGCGCGGATGTTTCCATTTGGCACGCTCAATGCTCTAGCCGGAACGACTGACAGCTTCAGCGACTATAAAGCACTGGTGTGCATTTTCCTGTTTGGTGGCAATGATGCCAATAATATGGTTGTGCCTATTAATGGACAAGCTCGGACAGATTACGAGGCGATCCGGACAGCGGCCTCCACGTTACAGCTTGACGCCACATCACTGCTGAGCCTCGGAACAGCTAACTATACAATGCCGGACTTCTCTACTGCTTCAGCAACAGTAGGGCTGCATCCGAGTATGACGCACTTGCATGCATTGAGCACAAAATTGGCAGTGATTGCCAATGTAGGGACGCTAGTCACTCCGCTGACCAAAGACCAATATCGCAACCGCTTGGAACCGATTCCTCAAGCACTGTTTTCCCATCGTGATCAACAAATTCAATCTCAAACAGCAAGTCCGATTGCACCGTCCCCAACCGGATGGGGTGGACGACTGGCTGATTGCGTACATAGCGCAAATTCGACATCGCAGTTCCCCACGAGTTTTTCGCTGTCGGGGTCGAATATATGGTTGACCGGATTAACTGCGCAGCCTGTGACGTTGTCAGCAGGCTCTCGCTTAGCCTTAAATGGCTCGACCGGAACATCGGGAGAAGCGCGTTTGGCCGGACTTCAGGAGTTATTGAATTTTGATACGGGATTTTCCCTGATCCAGGAATCGGACGCCACACTTGCACAAGGGATTGCGACCGGCAACGTCATCAATGCTGCCGTTGATCCCACGACGACTCTAGCCACCGTCTTTCCAGACTCTAGCTTAGGGAGACAGCTCCAACACATTGCGAAACTCATAAAGGTTCGCGATGCCAATGTGAAACGCCAAGTTTTCTTCTGTGCAACGGGTGGCTATGATACTCATTCCGATCAATTAGCTAAACATGCAGGGTTGCTGGGTGGTGTGAGTGAAGCCATGGCGGCGTTTTATCAAGCCACCGTAGAATTAGGGGTGGCGAATCAGGTAACTTCTTTTACGCAGTCAGACTTTAATCGCACCTTTCAACCCAATCCGAATCTGGGAACTGATCATGCTTGGGGAAGCCATCAAGTTGCCCTCGGCGGCAGCGTCCAAGGCGGCATTTATGGTGATTTCCCAAACTTTCAACCTGACGGACCAAGTACGACAGATTCCCGTGGCCGATGGATTCCAACCATTGGAATGGATCAATACGGAGCTACATTAGCCACTTGGTTTGGGATAGCTCCGGCCGATCTCAATCTCGTATTTCCTCATCTGCCGAACTTTCCAACAGCGAATTTAGGATTTGTGTAAAGGCCGTCTAAGACCATCTACGATGATCCGCTTGAGAGCCCCTCTGGCCATTTTACATATGGCAGAGGGGCTTTTCGTTGCCTTATTGTCTGCGCTTCGGTTGCTTCCCCTAGGCTTTTTTCGAAAGTCCTCAAACTTTCACGTTTGCTCAACATGACGAAATAATCATTTGACCTAAGGCACAAGAGGCTATAAGGTCAAGTCAGTAGTATCCTACATCCCCTCTTTTTGTCCTCACCATGTTTAATTACGGAGTATTCCTATGCGGCGACATCGTGTCACGATCATCGACCTTGTCACCAAGGGCCCGACGAATTCGTTGTATGCTCGGGTGATGAATCAAAATTTAGCCGGCATTATGCCTCAAGTCATTGGGGTATGGTGTGAGGCACTCGGACATGATGTTCGATTTATCTGTTATACAGGACGTGAAGACCTTCATCGCGAACTCATAGAAGACACTGACATTGTATTTATTGGTGCTTTTACGCGGTCAGCTTTGACCGCCTATGCCATCAGTCATTTGTTTCGATCTAAAGGAGCAGTGACCGTGCTGGGTGGTCCTCATGCGCGGAGTTATCCAGCGGATGCTGCAAAGTATTTTGACTATGTCCTGGGATTTACGGACAAATCTCTCATTCACGATATCCTGTCTGAATGTGCACCCAGTCGTCCTTTGGGCTTGCAGCTTCATGCTGACCGACAGCCTGCCGACTTGCCCGGCGTTAAAGAACGTTGGAAGTTCATTGAGCCCACGATTGCGAAAGCTCCCACGTCGTTCAAGGTCGTGCCGATGATTGGCAGTATGGGGTGTCCCTATACCTGTGGGTTCTGTGTTGATGCGCATGTGCCGTATCAGCCCTTGTCGTTTGATCAGATCACCGAGGATTTGAAATTTTTACGGACAAAGCTAAAGCGACCAATTGTTGCCTGGCACGATCCGAATTTTGGTGTCCGGTTCCAGGACTATATGCAGGCCATTGAAATGGCCATCCCCCCAAATAGTATTGATTTTATCGCAGAAAGCACGTTGTCCTTATTGTCAGAACCTCATTTGAAGCGGCTCAAGCAGAATGGATTCAAAGCTATCCTCCCGGGCATTGAGTCTTGGTACGACATGGGGGACAAGTCTCGGACTGGTCAGCAGGTGGGCGGAGACAAAGTTAAGCGGGTGGCCGATCACATTAATCTTATTCTTAAGTACATCCCTTACGTGCAAGTCAATTTCGTCTTAGGATTGGACTCAGACCAAGGCCCAGAGCCTTTTGAGTTGACAAAACAGTTTTTAAATGCGGCCCCGGGGGCGTTCCCTGCTTTTTCGCTGCTCACGGCTTTCGGGCAGTCGGCCCCCTATAATCTGGCGCTGCAGCAGGAAGGGCGCGTGCTCCCTTTCCCATTTCAGTTTTTGGATAATAATCATGCCATGAATGTTAAGCCGAAACATTATACGTGGCCGGAATTCTATGATCATGTTGTGGACCTCTCCCGCCATGCGTTTTCATGGCCCATGATTGGCCGACGTCTCATGTTAAACCGAGGATGGATTCCAAAGTGGTTTAATTTTGTGCGTTCTGTCTCTAGCGAAGGATTCGGACGAATTGCCTATCACACTAAAATTAGGCGACTGTTAGACGCCAATCGGTCGGTCAGACACTTTATGGAAGCTGAAACCATGGAGCTGCCCGCATTCTATTCTCGAAAAATTCAAAAAAAACTTGGCCCCTTGTGGGAATGGCTGCCACCAGAGGCGATCATGCATGACCATCATGCCTATTTGAAGTTAGAGACGTCGGCTTCCATTGTGCCTCTTCCATTAGATCCGCCTCCGGCCATTGTTGAAGCGGCTGTGTGAGATTGGTTTGATTCTGTAATCTGCTCTGCCGTTACGATATACCGCAACCGTCCTCCTGGTAATAGGGCATCAAATGGATAGCAGGTGACTAAGAACAGATGTCCTGCGCTGGTATGTTTGATGAGCGTCTGGACTCGTATATCGATGATGCCCGTCGCGTTCACTTCATACGTCAACCACGTACCTTGAATGGACTGAAAGAACAGACGGTCTCCTGGTCGAAGATCTCGAAGAAAAATAAAGTGGGTATCACGATGCCCACTGAGTAGGATGTGGTTGGTATCACCTGGAAACGGGCCAGGTCCTATCAAAGATGGACCAAAAGCTAAGGATTGCCCACTGGCATTTCCCAGTACGATTTGATCGATTCCGAGTTGCGGAACTTGCAGTCGACCGACAGGCCAAGTATCAGCCCAGGGCCAGGGTTTCACCGTTTGCTGGGTTTTGAGTGTCTCTGCCCAGCTTTGCCGTAGAAGGTATTGTGCCAGCGCAGCTTTGGCATGAATCCAGAGGCCTTCGCCGATTAACCAGCTTCCCAAGACAAACAGAAGACTCGCGAGAACCCATGCCACCGGAATGGTTACTGTGGCGCGAGATGATATCGCCAACAGAGCCATACGAGTCCTACTGTGAGAGTTCCTAGGATTACATACAACGACGCGGGTGTCGCGGTTTGTGGCCAGCCAAAGATTGCCTCATATTGCATACCATGCGGCAAATTGGTCTTGAGCGCATGAGTGTGGAGCCGTTCCTTGAGCCGTACAGGAGTCACGTCAACAGCCACGAGGCTGGTATATCGACTGACCAGATGATGTTTGAGCGCTAGACTCAAAACCTGTTGACGGAGTTCTGTTCTTTCGTTGGTCTGATTGTGTTGATCCATAAGATGAGAAATCCTTTGCCGGGCCCAATGTATCGCAATCCCTTCACGTGTGTGATGGTCCGATAAGGATACGGTCGTGTCCCATGATACCGAGCCTCGTTGACCGGAAAGAGCGATCGAGGCAGGGGCATGATTCGAGCGAAAGGCCAATGTAAGGGGCTCACCTGCGTAAAGGTCTGGGATGGGGTTAGGTGTCAGATCCACAAAGTCAAAGTTGCTGGCGTCGAGGGTGATGTTGGTCAGCGCCGGTTGTTCTAATTTATGAAACAGCCGAGACATTTTATCTTGAACGTCGGTCGCGGAACTGATGTGGGTAAACGTGCCCTTGCCAAATTGCGCTGCCTTCCGCATGAAATGCCCGTTCGGGGCTGAGCCAATTCCGACAGTAAACAGACGCTGGTCTTTCAAATCACGTTGAATCTGTCGAAACAAAGCATCTTCATTACCCACGAGTCCATCGGTGATGAAAATAATTTGACGAAGAACTGAACCTTCCTCGTTGCTCATTGGTTGTCCCATTGCCAGATCGAGCGCCGGTTTCATTTCGGTGCCACCGTTGGCTTGCAAATGCTGCAGGTATTGCCGTGCCTGGTGAATATGTTGCGAAGTGGCAGGTTGAGGTGTTGGGAATAGCGACTGAGTCGTCGAGTTAAACTGAATAAGATTGAAGGAATCTTTTGAAGTTAAGCGAGTCAAGGCGAGTTGAAGTGCGGCTTTGGCTTGCCTGATGGATTGTCCTTGCATCGAACCAGAGGTATCCAAGACGAAGATAACCTCACGTGGAACGGTGGACTCGATCATAGTCGGGGTGACCGGTGGCATCAGTTGCAGAAAGTAATAGGTCTCGTCCTTAATCGTTTCAGAGAAAATGGTGGTTTGTAGATTGTCTTCTTCCATCGGAATCCAGATGAGTTCGAAATCACGGTCTGCATAGACCTGAGAATCCTGAAAGGAGATGTCATAGGTGCGGTTTTCCTGCCTGGTGATGTGGATTGGGTGGGTTGGCGATTCGATGGACTGCAACCGAAACCCTGGAGCTAAGTCGATATGTAACGTGATCGGATTGAGGAGACCATGTACTGGATGTTGAACTGGGGGTGTAATGCGTGAGGCATCAGGAACTTCATCCGTGTTGGTTGCCCATCCCAGTCCCTGAGGCAGGCCGGTGGAATGTTCTTGAGGGAGAAGATGCCCGGGGATATAGCGAGGACCCACGACTGTCGGAAAACGAAGAGAAAACCGCCCTTGATCGTAGCGGACCATAGCTTGGTATTCGATGTCTACGGTCATCGCCGCGTGAGGCGCGATGTTGGCGACAGAGGCGGTGAAGATATTGGGGCGTTCCTGTTCCAGTAAACTGGCCTGTTGTCCATTGGCTTTTGCCTTTTCGTATGTCTTTTTGGCCTCTGTCCTTTCTTGTATGTGTCCTTCGATGATGCGGTCTCCGATTCTCATTCGTAAATGATCGACGGCGGCGTCATCGGGTAGTGGAAACACATACACACCTTCCGTCCATTCTGAGGTGGGATTGGAAAATTGTTGTGTGACGGTTATACGACCGATGAGTCCGCTAACCGTCATCTTGACGTCGGTCTTGAGGAGCGGGGCCAAAATAGGAGTGGGTTGGTCTGGGGTCTTCAGCAAAAATCCAGGTTTAGGCGTTTCATCGGTCTGTTTGTGAGTAGTGGCTTGGGTCGATTGTGCGGCGACAGCCATGGGGAGAAGTCCCAGGCCAGCTATCCCATAGCCACTCATCCATACGAGAAGTACAACGATCATCTGTTTGCCAGTGGACATAGAGAATCCTTCCTTTTTCTCCGCGAATGTATGGTGCAAGGGGTAATGGCTGGCTGATTCGCAACAACGCGAATCAGCCAGATGTCCGATTTAGGGTTGAGACTCTGCGGTCATCAACGGTTCGGTGTTCACAAGCTCTGCAGATATGTCTTCCGAATCCGATGATGGGTTGGCAGAGGTCAAAGATTCAGAGTCTTGAGACACTGGATCTTCTTCTGTCTCCATGACAGGAGATGGGACGGAATCTTGTTCTGGAACTGGGGCAGATGAGAGCTGTGCAAGCTGAGAGGAATTCTCCTGCGTGAATGACGGCGCAACAAATGCTAGGTGCGCGCGTCGGTTGAGTTCATAGCAGTCCGCCGTTTCTTCCAGACAAATGGCTCCGTTTTCGCCCAACGATTCGATCTGCACGGAGTTTTCAGCTACTCCCAACGAGAGTAAATAGTTCTTGACGGCCTCAGCTCGTTTGAGGCCGAGGGCCTTGTTGTAGGTGTCCGTTCCTTGGGCATCGGTATGGCCTTGAACATGGAATGTGCCTTCCCATTCTTCGGGTAACGCTTCTATTTGCGTTTTAATTTGATCCTTTGCCATATCGGTTAGCCCCCATCGGTCAAAATCAAAATATAGGTCGGTGGGATCGATCGGTTCTGAGTCTTTCGAGATGAGGGTGGTAGGTGCGGTCGGTGCAGATGATGGCGAAGTGAAATGGTCTCCTACCGTTTGAGAAGAAGGAGAAGAGGAGGGGGTAGATGAGGCAAATGCCGTCGTGATGGAAAAGGACTCTGTGTTCTGGTCCTGAGAAGCCACTGTCATAGGTGTTTCTTTTTCTTCGGTGTACATGAGAACGCCCCCAATTCCTAAGACGAGGGCGATTAAACCCGTGGCCAAGAATATAATTTCCTTCGTGTCGGATTTGCCGGCACTGGTTAGACCAGAGGGCTTGTGAGATTCTGTTGCGGATTGAGTCAGTCGATTCGGTTTCTGGTTCATGAGGTTCTCCTTTGCGAAGCATCTATTGGATGCAGGCTAAAATCATAAAAATGTTCCTGATCGTTTTGGTTACATGCCGTCGCCGGTTCACCTCCTTTCTGCGACGCCGTGTTGAATGAAATAGGCCTATCGCAAAGGACTTGCCAATTTGAGATATCGAAATTCTCTAATAAAAACAGCTATTTGCGAGATTGACGCTGTATGAGAGCTTGCGGGGATTGTGGGGATGCACGCGGGGATGCGGGGCCATCCCCGCATCGATTGTCATTCCCGCTAGTTGTGAGCGGGAATCTATCTTCTTCTTACTCGCAGCTCATCAATAAGGGAATACCATTTTATAAGATTCCCCGCCTTTGTAAGGCGGGGCTAGGGGAGGTAGATTCTTTTAGTAACTTCTCTTCTCGCTCGTCATTCCTCAGAAATTTCGGTAAGTATCCATCGTAGGAAGTTAGAATTACAAGAATTATAGATGCCGGGGTTCGTCCCGGCAGCCGAGCCACTTTTGTTTTGGCAAAAGTGGCCAAAACCATTTCCGCCCGTTCGTGGCCTCGTTGGGGTACCTTCGCCACAGGCCAAATTCTAGCGGCGAGCAACTCGCTCCGCTCAGACAGGCTCGCCAGAGAGTCGAATTTGACCAGGGGCTCAGCCGCGCCCAAGGCGGGATTACTCTCCTGCTTCCTCATTCCTGTCGATGGTTAGCGAGAATCCGTCTTTCCTTGACTTATTTCGTTGCTTAACCAAAAATCGATTGGGCAGTGCCGCAGGCTTTCATTTTGGTCCGACTGCGGATAAGAGTAACTATTATTATTCCTTAGTACTGATTTTAAGGGATAGGCTCGATTTGAAAGCCTCATCGCCAGATTTCTTTAAATCTAAATATGACCAAATCAACTGAGTGCATTGGGCTTTGAGATTCTTGTTTTGGCTAGTGAGGGGACATAAGAGAGGTGTATGAGCGGTCAAAAAAACCACTAGAAATTGTGCTTTTCGAAAAGTTTCCGGAGTCTTTCGAGTAAGGAAGGTCTAGAATTATGGAGCTTGTCATTCGTTATCGCAAGGGTACACAACGCCATGTACCTCTAAACCTTTTGGCCCAACTCAAAGAGAATCTTGGTCTAGTCCATCTATCGAAACAAGAAAGGTATAAACGCGTTCATTCAATTAAGGATGCGTTAGGCTGGAGGATTTCGGTGGAAGCAACATGGAAGCAGTTTCTTAGTGAACTAGTTGAAGAGTTTGAGAGAACGTCGGATGGAAAGGACGAATCGTGGCGGCCGGTTCTAGGCCAATATGTTCAATTTATTTGTCAGGACAAAACCGCTTGTGAGGTATGGCCTCAGTTGCGTGACTATATCTATAACAATGTTGAAATGTTTTCAGGTTGGCGATGGAATCATAGGCGATTTCCACTATTGCACGGGATCTATAGGAAAGATGGGCAATACTTTACAATGGAAAAGGATAAGGAAATTAGGGTTCTGGGAGCAAAAACGATGCTTGAAGAACAATGGGACTATTACTCACATTCTATTACCGGAGAGCGTGGTCTTCTTCACTTATGTTTGAAAGTTTTTGCCTTAACTAACATCCAAAGACTCTCTCACCTAAATGCAGATATTTTCCCCCAGAGTGTAAAAATCGTATTGGGTGAAAGCGATCACAGCACGCATTTTCTCCATTGGAGGTGGGAAGTAAAATGGCCATATGAGATGAGACCCTTAAATTGGAGGCCTGACAATAATTATTGTGACCCTAATTGGCTTTCCGCTGATCTTGCTACTTACATCTCGGAAAAAGAAAAGCTTGAAGTAGAACCCGGCTTTGCTACAGCTGATCCCTCGCTTGTTCAAAAATGGACCGAAGCCTTTGGAAAAGCAACACAAATGTACAGTTTTGCATTAGAAACGGATTTGTGCATTGGTGACAATTTAGAAACATGGATTGACTTCAGAGGCCATAAATACCGGTGGGTGAATGGTACTGCTTCTTCCTATCCAGTTCTAATCGCGACCTATGCGGATGGTGAGACTAATGTTGATGTAGAATTGAGATCATTTAAAGCTATGAGTCATTTTTCATTTGTTTTTGATAGGAAAATTGAGATTGATGGCTGGGTAGGATCGATTAATCGCTATAATCCAGCCATATCAAATCCCCGACGTCGTAATTTTTTTGAAGTGGTTCCAGAAGGTTATTTCCAAGAGGTTAAGGGGAAAAATCAGGAACATTTAGATTTTGCTCTGTCTTTGTATCGGGAAGGTATGTCGAGTAGTAGTCCATTCTATAGATTTCTTAACTTCTATAAAATCATACAATTTGCATTTCATGAGAAACCGAGCAAAATAACTAGCTGGATTGAAAGTAATGCACCTAGTTTATTTTCATTTAATAATGATCATTTTCAGAGGGACTTTAGTGCTTTTGGTGGAACGGTGACGTCCTATTTATACGAGGCCAATAGGAACGCTATTGCTCATGTGAACTTAGCCTCGGGCAAAGAAGTGGTCGATCCTGATAATGTTTTGCACCTTCGCCGGGTTAATTCAGCTCTTTACCTAATTAAAGATCTCGCCCAAGAAGCTATAAAGTCTGGTCAATTCTAATGGAGTACACATTCACGCGATGTCATAGGATTGCCGGGTTGACTGGCAAGGCTGAAAACTGCGAAATGCATAACAAGACAATGCGAACTGAACAACCGAAAGTGCGTGTCGCAAACAGCTTGCTCACATCCTTCCCAGGTAATCAGGCCATTTAAATAAGCGAGTATGTGGGATTTGTCAAAGAGATTTTGGAGGCCCTGGACTCCTCAATTCCTCCGGCGCATGTTTGATGATCATGGACTCACGAGCTTTATCCTTACTCCCTTTCCATGCCCGACGCCTGCCGTTCGGCTGTATGGGAGGATGCTACTATCAGATGGCGGGCCTTGTCTGAGCGGAGCGAGTTGCCTGCCTTCATCCTTGCATCCGACCAATCAAATATGGCCAAACGGGGCGTCAATGGCTTTGGCCACTTTGGCCAAAACCACAAAGGTGGTGCCTTTCAGGACCCACTAAGCAAGACCTCGGCCGCCGAGCCGAAACCCGGCATCTCCAATTTATGAATGCTCTAGCAGTATTTGACATCGCAACTATTCTGTCTTACATTGTCATACATGAAGTCCAACTCTCTGACCATTCGACTGGATAAAGACCTCGATCGATTGCTTAGCAAGGCCAGTCGCCAGTCAGGCAAATCCCGAAGCACATTGGCGCGGGAAGCGCTGGCTCGTCACCTGCGACTTGTTCAATTTGAAGCCTTGCGCAAGAAGACCATGCCGTTTGCGGAAGCTCGGGGTTACCTCTCCGATGAAGATCTTTTTCGCGATCTGTCCTGATGAGAGTCTTTCTGGATACCAATGTGCTAGCTAGCGCATTTGGTACTCGGGGCTTGTGTGCAGATGTCATGCGGGAAGTCTTGAGTGCTCATGACCTTCTGGTTTCCGATGATCTGTGCCGAGAACTAGAACAGGTTTTACTTAAAAAGTTTCTCCTTCCCTCTTCATTGGTTAAAGATATCTTAGCTCTTCTTCGACAAGACTCTATTCATTGCAAGGCAAATTTGCCTTTGGACCTCTCCCTAAAAGATATGGATGATGTGCCCATATTGTCCTGTGCTGTAGCCGGACGAGCGAATATATTCGTGACAGGGGATAAGGAGCTTTTGAAGTTAGCAAAAGTAGAAGATGTTTTGATTCTTTCTCCGCGTGCCTTTTGGGAGCATTTGAAAGGAAGTTAGTCTGAAGAGACGGACTCTCTTATAACATGCTCTATTATTTTGCGTATGGGTCGAATCTGCATCCGGTCAGATTGCTTAAACGAGTGCCCTCTGCTCAATTGGTTGGCGTAGTTGAATTGAGGCAACACCGTTTGGCCTTTCAGAAAAAGAGTAAAGATGGTTCGAGTAAATGCAACCTGGCCCACACCGGTAAAGAATCTAATCTCGTGTATGGGGCGATATATGAATTGGAACCCGTCCATAAGGTTGATCTAGATCGTCATGAAGGAAAAGGGCACGGTTATGAGGATGGTGAAATTGCGTTAGAATTTCAAGGGAAACAGTACGAGTGTTTTACCTATTTTGCTCAATCCTCTCACATTGATAATCATCTCAATCCGTATCATTGGTATAAAAACCTCGTCCTTCTGGGTGCCGAATATTTACGGTTTCCGGATGCCTACATTCGGTCAATCGAAGAGATTGAGTCAGTTGATGACCACGACGATCTACGACGAAGACAACATGAATCGTTGATTCAGGAAATGCTTAACTATTCTAGAGGATAATGTAGGACATACAATGAGCGAGTATGTTGAGTATTTAAAGGAAGTCTTTGGAGCATTCGGTCTTGTTCCACCGCGTCGCATGTTTGGGGGGTATGGAGTCTTTCACAAGGGATTAATGTTCGCGTTGGTGGCGGATGATGCTCTTTATCTCAAAGCCGATGGGACGATCTCGCATCACTTTACCGAACGGGAGTTGGAGCAATTCATATACGAGAAACAGGGAAAGGCTTTTAAGATGTCCTACTATATGGCCCCGGAGGAGATCTTCGACGATCCTGAGGAAGCCAAAGTATGGGCCGAGCGATCATATGCTGCTGCCGTTCGCTTAAACGCATCCAAAAAGAAGCCAGTCAAGAAAGCCCGGAAAAAGAAGTGAGGGAAGGTATTCCAATTCTTTTTGCTGAATAATGTTCTTGTTTGAATTGCCTAGTAGTTTCATGGGAAACATGAGATAAATTGGACAAACCATTTTTTAAATAGTAGGAATTGTATTGTCCGCTACATATCGGTGCCTTAGTCGGCTGTTCCCTCGAACTTCGCCTTTCTCAGGCTGATCTATCCAGTATTCTTTAACTTGGCGGAGATGACTTAACCGCGGTTTTCTTTTAATGTAGAGAATCGTTTGTCGTACCTGCTCTATTCAGGCTTCCGAGGAGTGAGACAGTCATGAAAGTGCTCATGCTCACGAACGAGTTTCCTCCGTATACGTACGGTGGGGCTGGTGCGCATGTTGAGTATTTAAGCCGCGAGCTCTCTCGCCTGCTTCCAGTCGACGTACGATGTTTTGGTGATCAAGACGTTGACCAGGGGAATCTCAAAGTCCGTGGATTTCAGCTAGCCACTCCATCGTTTGGTGCGCCGAAGCCGTTACATTCTGTATTCGGAGCGGTTGAGCGTTGTCTGCAGATGACAGCTGGTGGGTTAGACGCTGATTTGGTGCATTGTCATACGTGGTACAGCCATTTAGGAGGGATTTTAGCCAAGCTCAACTATGGGATTCCCTTGGTCGTCACGACCCATTCTCTTGAGCCGCTGCGTCCTTGGAAGCGTGAGCAATTGGCGGGTGGGTATGATTTTTCCTCGTGGGTTGAAAAGGCGGCGCTTGAGCAGGCCGATGCGATTGTCGCGGTTTCAGAAGGAACCAAGCAGGATATTCTTCGGTTGTATGGTGGACAAGAAGAACGTATTCATGTCATTCATAATGGTATTGATTTACATGAATTTCGAAGAGTCACGAGTCATGACGTCTTAATGCGATATGGAATTCCAATGGGGAAACCTTATGTGTTGTTTGTCGGGCGTATCACTCGACAGAAGGGAATCATATATCTCGTACGGGCCCTTTCACATTTAGATGGAGATTTTCCTGTTGTGTTGTGTGCCAGTTCGCCTGATACCCCCGCGATAGCCGCCGAGATGAAGGAAGCGGTTGAACAAGCTTCAGCGCACCGGAACCATGTGTACTGGATCCAGGATGTCATAGATAAATCAAGTCTGATTGAATTGTATTCTCATGCGGGCGTGTTTTGCTGCCCGTCGATCTATGAACCATTTGGGATTATTAACTTGGAGGCCATGGCTTGTGAAATACCTGTGGTGGCCTCGGCGGTGGGTGGCATTCCAGAAGTGGTTGTTGAGGACGAAACGGGATTTCTGGTGTCAGTTGAGCAAGAAGAAGATGCACCATTTTCTCCTAAAGACCCTGAACAGTTTTCTCAGGACTTGGCTGAACGTATCAATCAACTCATGAGAGATCCCGCATTACGAGAGCCAATGGGGAAGGCTGGGCGCCGTCGTGCGGAGGACCTATTTAGCTGGACGGCAATCGCTCAACGGACAAAGACACTTTATGAAATCGTTCTCGCGACGGCATAAGGCAGAATATGCGATGAAGCCGATAGAACGTGAGAGGTATCGGAGAGTTGAAGTATATGGTTGGGGTTGGGTCATTCGGGATCACGACCGGTTTGAAACATAATTTCCAAACGCCGAATTTCTTCCTTCCGTCGATGGCGTTCTTCTATTAATAAGGATATGAGCGAGTTCCAAAAGGCCACTTCAGATGGAGAACCCTCGGTGATGCGTTGATCTCGCCATTCCGTGGCAAAACGCGTATACACCCGAATCTCACAATCATTAAAGCTTCGGAGGGCATCAAGTAGTTCGTCTTCAGGTTGCATATATTCCTATACCTTTTCAATGGTAAAAAAACATCGTGATATCTGCAGGCACTTGAAAAGGTATATCGGTGCTTCGGAAATCGATCCTTAGCGTAGGGGGCGTCTGGATGAGGAGAAAGTGTTCAATCAACAATTTGTTGTCAAGTTTTGGATATGTCAGCCGGTTGTTTGGCTTGGTCTTAGTGTGCGGAGGCCTCTTTGCCTGTGGAGAGGATCCGCAACAATTGTTTGAAACCGCACAATTTGAAGAGCAACAAAACAATCAAACTCATGCTCGAGAACTATACGAGCAAATCATTCGAGATTATGCTGACAGTCCTGTGGCACACAAAGCCCAGCAGCGCTTAAAGGAATTAGAAAAATAGATTCTTGAGAGGGGGGTGTTACAAGAGTAGCTGTCTAGGCATATTGATCAGGATCGACGCCTGTTCGATACATATATTCCAATCGTCGAATGTCTTGATCCCGCCGCATTCGTTCATCAATGCACAAGTTGACTACCGTGTTCCAGAATCCTGCCTCGGCCATCGATCCTGATTCTAACCGTTGATCGCGGAACTCACTGGCAAAACAGGTGTAGCGTTGTAAGTCACTATCCTCAAAATCTCGCAAAAAACTCGTGAGATCGTCGGTATGAGTAAGAGGTTCGTTGCTATGGCTCATGGCTGTTCCCCTAATGTTCCTATCGGTTTTCGGCACAGAGGTTCTTTAGGGGGAGTATTGAAAATTCCGTGGAAACCGAATCATGGAGAATTGAGGAGAGATTCGTCTGTTGGGGGGCGTTGCTTTTGAGAGAGAGATTGTGTGTTAGTTGGTGAGATTTTTGATCACTTACGCAAGAACAGTGAAGATTACTAGAAAAGGGTATCTCTTTTGAGACATCTTCAACTGTTACAGAGTGTTAGGGTGGAGAGAGAAATGATTGTTGAGCTTACAAATATTTCCGAGAAATTGATGGGGGGACGAGGTGTTGGGTTCCCAACCTATTTCCCCCGTTGCAGCACAGGCATTGAGCCAGGGTAAACAATTCGAAGAAGAGGTTGTACAGTCGGGGCCGGCCAGTAGAGCCGGTACGTCGAAGGAAAACCTTATCGACTATAATTGGAGGCTCGACGTCCTCGTAGGAATTGTGCGCCGTGGTTGGTTCTTAGTCGACCGTTGCTGTGCGCCGATGAAAACGTAAGATAATATTAGGGTCAGGATGTAGATCGACCTCGGCTTTCTCCTTGCCGCTGTAAGAGAGGGTACTTAAGACATGACGAATACTTTCCAGGCGAGCGCGAATCTTGTTGTTGGCTTTGACGATCACCCATGGAGCATAGGAGGTATGAGTTTTACTGAACATTTCTTCTTTATACTTCGTATAGAGTTCCCAATGTTCTTGAGCTTTATCGTCGACCGGGCTGATCTTCCATTGTTTCAGAGGATTCTTTTTGCGAGCTTTAAACCGACGGTCCTGCTCTTCTTTCGAGATCGAGAACCAGAACTTTATGAGTTCAATATTATCTTCGTACAACATGTGTTCAAATTCAGGGACCTGTTGCATAAACACTTGGTATTGTTTTTTGGTGCAAAATTGATTGACGGGTTCCACTACCGCACGGTTATACCAGCTGCGGTCAAAGAATGCGATCTCCCCTGGATTGGGCAAGTGTTTAACGTATCGTTGAAAGTACCATTGTCCTTTTTCGATCTCAGTAGGTTTTGGAAGGGCGACGATGCGCATAGACCGAGGATTTAAATGTTCCACGAATCGACGAATCGCACCACCTTTCCCAGCGGCATCGCGTCCTTCGAAAACAATGGCGATGCGGCGATCGGTCATTTGAATATCCCGTTGTAATTTGACCAGCTCGACCTGTAACTTTCGCAATTCCTGCTCGTACTGCAAGGCCCGCGCGGCGCGTTTGATATCCACTTTCTTTGATCGTAAGAGCTGAATCAGACCTTTTCGTGAGGTGACCTGAGCCAGATCATCAAGTTCCAAGGTCGTAGCAGGTTTCTTCCGTGGAGGAATAGCTTTCAGTTTTGGTCTAGATTGCATGGTTCAAGCGACCCTTTCGCACATGAAATGTTGGGTAAATCGCCAGATATTCATGAGTATTTCGTTATCAGTTTACCATGGTTTACCTGGTAATCCCATTAAGGTTTGAACGTTGTATCTCGCCTCAGGTCATAAATGTTAGAGCCGAACAGTACTGGAAAACGTATGAATGATGACGACACCGGCAATAATCAACCCCATACCAACAACTGCCGGAATGTCCGGAAATTCACGAAAGGCGACGAGACCAACAAGCGCGACGAGAACAATTCCGACACCCGACCAAATTGCGTAGGCAATACCTACTGTCATGTCCCGCAAGACTAAACTTAACAAATAAAAGGCGGCTCCATATCCCAACACGACCAACAGACTTGGCCCAAGTTTCGTGAAGCCTTCGCCGGCTTTGAGTGCACTAGTTGCAATCACTTCTGCCAGGATCGCTAAGAATAGATAGACGTACGTCATTAACATAATCCTCTCGTATAGGATGATTGTCCTAATTCTCACATGAACGAGTTGGCCGTTTCTCTTGACACTTCAGATTGCTTGGCAAACCCAGACGGCTTCACAAAGGATATTGCGGAGTTGTGAGTTCTATCTTGCTATGCTTGCCTAGATTTA
The DNA here is from genome assembly GCA_965223765.1 of Nitrospirales bacterium. Taxonomy (GTDB): domain Bacteria; phylum Nitrospirota; class Nitrospiria; order Nitrospirales; family UBA8639; genus Nitrospira_E. Next base: position 3,144,978 of record OZ245016.1, on the reverse strand, counting down.
CGCTTTGCAGACGAACCTATCGAAGGCCATCATATAAAGATTACAAAACCCCATAGGTGTTACTGTGGTGACTGGTCGAGTGGACAGCGTGACGATTCGTCGCAGGTGAAAGGAGGTGGACCATTCCAGTGAGGCGTGATCGGATCGACGCCGATCGTACAAGCTGCCTTTTTTGCCTCTTCAACATGGTCAACCAGAATAAAATCCACCCCCCGATCAAATAGGTTTTGTAGTTTTGGTTTTAGTTGCGCCTCGTTGTCTTCTCTGAGCCAGGAGAAATTGACGCGTATTCCAGCACCATCTAAACGATCCATTGTATCTTGGTTTGGGATGCCTCGTAAAAATGGCAGGTATGGAATATTGACCAACTGAATAAACTCGGCGCAGGAATTAATGGTCGAGTCAATATACTGCCAGCGAAAAAGTTGGCGGCTCATATTGGCGATGTGACTATGTTCTCCGGCCTCTGCTGCAACCTGGCGTATAGCTGGCGCTGCCTGATCTCGGGCTGCGAAGATTACTTGATCGAAACGATGAGCCTTGGCTACCGCTTCAGCAACGAGTTTGGCTACATGCGGACTATTTTCTTTAATATCAAGATTAATCCAGATATTCTCGGGCATGATAGCCAGGACTTCTTCCAGCGTAGGAATGTATTCCTGCTTCTTAGATTCTCCAGTGCAGGGTGCAAGTTTGAGGTTTTGTACCAAGGCGAGCGATGACTCAGAAATATGTAATGCCTTAGTGGCGTTCGTTACACGATCATCGTGGGCAACGATGATGATGTTGTCTAATGTCTTACGCACATCAAGCTCGATTTGATGCACGCCGCGACAGATTGCTCTCTGAAACGCACCTAGCGTATTCATGGGACAGCCCAGCAAGCCCCCCCGATGTGCCGAAATGCCTCGTGTTGGTAGGTTAAGGTTCGATGGAGGGGAGACCCCGCATGGCATAGAGGCAGTACTGCATCCTACACAAATCGTTAAGCAAAAGAATGTCGTGATTAGCCGTTCCTTTGTTATCGGCTGTGCGACTCTGGCATTCATCGAACGAGGTTAATTTCCCAATATGGGTTCGGGTATTCCTCCCGTCATCGTCACGAGAACCGCGAAAATGATGCCCTGCACAATCCAGCCGATCAAACATACACCAATGGCACGGTAGGTACTCTGATAGTCCAGAGCTTGGCGTACCGCAATGACCATGGCGACGAGCATCCATGCACCTGCCAAAAAATTTATGAGTCCCCCCAAACCCGGAATGATCGCAAAAATCCTGAGTACCCCTGGAGCACTGGAAAAACCGATTGTCCGTAACAGCTCGCCGTGATCGGCATGAGTCTGTGGTTCAGCCAAGAGTTTCGTTCCGATGATATAGGTTAAGAATGCCCAAATATACCATCCGATAAGCGATCCGAGTGTTCCGATCACGAGGCCCATTAGCCCAGCCGCAAACATGAAGCTGATTCCACCAGCTAAGCTTGATAACGCCACGACAGCAATGGCTTGAGGCATCGCACCCTTGTCTGCTTCCACTTCTTCGTAGAGGTGAACATCAAGCTTGGCTGCGCGGATCATTCGATCAACAAAGGGAGTCATGATGGTAACCTTTCGTTCGGAATGGGTGGATGAGAGAAACGGAAAAAGAATTCTGCCCGAGAAGACGATCCTAAGCAATAAGGGGCATCAAATAAAAGAAGTTAGAGGTTTTCCGCAAAACAATCTTGAGCGGCGTGCCTATGTGTGGGACCGAGACGTGCAGGCTTGTTCAATATCATGCAGCAAAAGGGTTCGCCAGAGAAGGTGGAGTCTGCCCGAAGGCTCGCCAAGTATCTTCGCGGGCTTGAAGCGCGCCTTGGAGCAAAAGCCGAGAGTCCGTCGTGATCGTGGAAAACATTTCAGGTTTCCTGCGAGGGGAAATAACGACCACTCTAGTGGTGGACCCGGAGATCTGGGGATTTTTTGGGGAGAGGTGAGTCTTGAGAAGGTTATAGTCCACATCTTCGCCAAAAAACGCTTTTCGGAGCGCGGGGCTATAATGTCGGGTGGCTAGCCATGTCAGAGATTGGAGTAAACCGTGAGTGGATGTAATCCGATGTGAATGTGGCATAGTTAAAATGACGACGATATACCGGCAGGGATATTCCATGATTCGTCGAAGTGGGATGCGGGCACTAATTGATCCATCCACATAATGGCCATCACCAACTTTCACGGCTTTATTATAGAGAAGCGGAATAGCGGCTGTTGCACGAAAGGCTTCCCAGATGTCAATGCCAGGCGTGCGGTTTGTGACCCATTGGGTTTCGGCATGCCACTTGTCAGTCAGAGAAATATGGAGTGTTGTGGGCGAAGATCGTAGTTTGTTGAGCTGAAGGGGACGAACTCGTTTCCCGATCTGGTCAACCAAATAATCAATGTCGACGATTTTTTTCAGCCGGAAAGGATTCACAAAGCTTTTCTTGGACAAATAGTGAATATAGGTTTCTACCCCATAACTTGCCTGACCCGTCAAAAAATATGCGCCATTTAAGGCCCCTGCCGACGACCCGACGAGATGATCAAAGCATTGGCTAAACCCCATTTCTTCGAGTGCGGCCAATGCACCCATGGAATACACCCCACGCATGCCACCTCCCTGGACAACCAGGCCGATGGTGTTGGTTTTTCGGTGGCCATCACGTTTTTCGTTCAGTAAATTCCAAATGGCATGTGCGGTAGTCGTGTCTGTTTCAGAAGTATGGGGCATCGGAGTTGAAAATCAGACGGCTTGTGGGGATAAGAGGAAATACTAGCGAATCAGGCTAACGATAGAGAGGGATTAGCTATCGATGGACACATTGAGCAACCATCATATCATCAAAATGCGGCTGTGTCTTTTTTCGGATAGTCAAAGTCCACTAATTCCCCGTTGACGGGCGCAATCTCCGACCAAGTTTCCATGGGAAAGGATAGTACTGCGATTGCACAGGTTGGTATATCATCCATCTCACAACGGCCTAACGTTTTGATAACCGTAGTCAACGTGGGGTTATGTCCCACGAGCATGATACATGCGATGTTGTCATTCACTTCGCGAATAATGGACAGAACATCCTTTGGCTCTGCTCCGTACAAGCGTGCGTCAATCTTCAATTCTGAAGAGGGATACCCAATCGTTTCCGCCAGAATTGTTGCAGTGGTTTCGGCTCGTAAAGCTGAACTAGAGATAATCAGCTCGGGCTGCGGTCTCCGTTTGCCCAATCGTTTCCCCATACGTGGAGCATCCCGCTCTCCTCTATCATTGAGCGGTCGATCATGATCGGAAAGATTGGCATTGTTCCAAGAAGATTTGGCGTGGCGAACCAGGTACAGGGTTTTCATGGTGGCATTCCAAGACTCAAAGAAGGTGGCAGTATGAGAGCGTTCCTTATACTATAATGAGGATCCACAGGGTTGCGCCATAGATGGCGGATAGACGCTGAATGATTAGAGCCAATCAAAAGCAAGAGGAGAAGGATGTTTTTTCTCGATACTGATCGTGTGAGGGAAGATGACGGCCAAACACATCAGTGAAAGCCTCAGAAAATTGGCGGACCCCAAAATTGCGGAGCATTTGCAACGCTTTTTCAAGACAGGCAAAGGCCAGTATGGCGAAGGGGATCGATTTCTGGGTATCCGCGTACCCGTCCTCAGGGAGCAGGCGAAGCACTATCATAGCGTGGCATTAAAGGACGTGCGTGCCTTGCTGAAATCGGTGTTTCATGAGGAACGCTTATGTGCCTTGTTACTATTAGTCCAGAAGTTCGGCAAAGGCGATGATAAAGAAAAAGCCGCCATCTATGCGCTGTATATGAACAACACCAAGTACATCAATAATTGGGATTTAGTCGATCCCTCTGCTCATCAGATTGTGGGTGCGTATCTTCAAGACAAAAATAAAAAACCGCTGTATACGTTTGCTCAATCCAAAAGCCTGTGGGAGAGACGAATCGCCATCATCGCCACCTTTCATTTCATTAAGAAGAATCAGTTTAAGGAGCCACTCGCTCTTTCGAAACGATTGCTGAATGATCAAGAAGACTTGATTCACAAAGCGGTAGGGTGGATGTTGCGAGAAATCGGGAAACGGGATTTAGCGAGCGAGAAAACTTTTTTACATGCGCATTATAAGACAATGCCTCGCACGATGCTCCGGTATGCCATTGAGAGGTTTCCCGAACGAGAGCGAACGAGGTATTTGTCTGGTGTGGCCTAAGAATCGAGAATGTATCGAACCGTAGAGGGCAGAGTCGAAGTAGGATCTTCTTCAAAAAGCGCAATCTAGAGGCATTTAATTCGAGTCTGACCCCTCTTTAAAAATCTCGTCGGTCCTGATGGGGGAGAGCTAAGAATACTTAAAGAAAACCTTAAAGAATAAATAGGCGCGTATTCCCGTCCATCCTTCTCGGGGAGGTGGTCATGCATCCCTTATTACATAATAATGTAGAGAACCAATAAGGGCACCAAGTTGAACAGCCAGATTCCGATCTTGAAGAGAGCCATCCCTCCATAGTGAATGGCATCAACCTGCTCACGGGAGAGGTGAAACCACCTCCCATGAAAATTCTGAATCCAATCGTGCGCGAAGACGAACCACGCAAACCACATTAGCAGAATGCCAAGGTTGATCAGTGTACACCACTGAAGAAAGTGCCGCAGGATTTCAAGGCTCATCTCTTCTCCTCCTTTTAATACTGATAGGTGGAATGGTGAAAGTTAAAGAGAGCGTTTAATTTTTTTTTGGCCAGGAACTCGTCGGGTTTCTGTGCCTAGTATCTGTTATGGAAGGAGAGTTCTATTGATTTTAGTATAGAGGATTTCGGAAAAAATACTTTTGCTCTTTGCGGTGACAGACTGGGGCGGGGTAAAGACTTCGTTCAGATCGCTAAAGGAGCCTCCGGGCGTCGGTCCGCCGCTGATGACATAAATGCTCCCCTGCATGACCGCCGATCCAAGCCCGTGACGTGCCGTCGGCATCGGCGCCATGGTGTGCCATGCGTCACGCACCGGATCATAGGCTTCGTTTTCTTGGAAGGTTCCATCCGCACCTTCGCCGCCAAATACGTAGATCTGCCCACCGATCACCGATGCGGTGATTCCACTGCGGGCCGTAGGAAGCTCGGCAGCCCGCGACCATCGGTCCGTACCGGGATCGTACACTTCCATGAGAGAAAGATTCCGCCCATAATCCCCGTTCAGACGTCCGCCAATGGCATACACCTTACCGGCCACGGTGGCGGTGGTCAGATGATCGCGAGGAGTCCGCAGCGGTGCCCGCTCAGCCCAAGTGTTTTGCTCGGGATCGTAGACCTCAACTGCGGCGACGTTGGCCTTCCGGTCATATCCCCCGATGGCATACAACTTCCCTTCGAGCTCGGTTACCGACAACGCGCCACGCGGTGTCGGCATAGGTGTGCGTTCGATCCAAGTATCGTTCGTTGGATCGTAGGCATACACCGTGGCCACAGGCTGCCAGACGGTGATTCCCGATTGTTTGTAGCCGCCGATAACATACAGCTTGCCGCCCGATACACCGATGCCCACGTGGTGCAAGCCGACCGGCATGGAAGCACGGGTTCTCCATCGATCGGTAGAAGGATCATATTCTTGAAGAGATGGCGTAATCGCAAAATTCAAAAAATTGCCAAAGCTCGGCTCTTCGAACCCACCTACTACATAAATCTTCCCGTTCAAGGCGGTGACGGCCACTTCTGTCCGTTTGGTGGGTGCAGGCGCGGCAGTGCGCCAAGTGCCTTTATCTGTATCGGGCTGCGCCGATTGAGCGGATACCCACGGGACGATAAAACAGAAAACCCCAAGAAACGGCACCAGCACTGCCGAAGATTTAACGCTAGGAATAGTACGGCGCATTGCCGATAGCATTTGAAGTCGCATCGCTTGAATTATACCAAATCAGAATGAGATTGAGGATTTGTTTAGCCAATTGACCATGTATTCTCCACCCGCATCCGAAGTTGCATAAATGAGAGTCATGTTCAATGGGGTGGGTATTTGGCTCTCTCTGTGTCCAACGCCTTTCTTGCGGAATACTCAAATTGAAAGAAAGGGTTGCTGCCACTTCTTTTTTCCTGTGCTTTCTCAGAGAAGGTGAGATCAAAAGTTTTACTAACAACAGATTTGATATACATCTAGCAGGCTCCTCGAGTGGGCGGTACAGTGGGGAGAATATTCCAACATCATCCCACCTTACTTCAACCCAAAGGAGGAGCCATGAACAAATTGTATGGCGGCATTGACTTGCATGCCAACAACAGTGTGATCGTCGTGCTGGATGAACAGGATCATGTGGTGTTTCACAAACGATTGTCGAATGAGTTAGAGATCATTCTTCAGCAACTCGTCCCCTTTCGGGCCCAACTGCAGGGCCTGGTCGTGGAGTCCACCTACAATTGGTATTGGTTGGTGGATGGCCTGATGGCAGCGGGCTACGGGGTGCACTTGGCCAATCCTGCGGCTATGCAACAATACGCAGGGCTGAAATACACCAACGATGACACGGATGCCCGCTGGTTAGCGCATCTCCTCCGCTTAGGGCTCTTGCCCACCGGCTATATCTATCCGAGGGAGGAACGGGCCGTGCGGGACCTTTTGCGGAAACGCAGGCAGCTGGTCCGGCAGAAGACGGCCAATCTCTTAAGTGTGCAAAACCTTCTGACCCGCAATACGGGGCAAGCCATGCGGGGCAACCAGATTAAACAGTTAACGCCCGCGACCGTCAGCGAATTAGTGGTGCTCCCCGAACAAGCCCTCGCGCTACAGGTGACCGTGGCGGTGATGCAGCACCTCACGGAACAGATTGCTAGCGTCGAACGGGCCGTCCACGCCCGTGTGAAGCTACGCCCAGAGTTTCAGGCGTTGTTGACCGTCCCCGGCATTGGCCAGACGTTAGCCCTGACGATCATGTTGGAGGCCGGTGAGATTGGACGATTCCCTACCGTCGGCCAGTTCGCCTCCTACTGCCGGTGCGTCGGGAGCACCAAGGTAAGCAATGGGAAACGCAAAGGCCAGGGCAACACGAAGAATGGGAACAAATATTTAGCGTGGGCCTTTGTCGAAGCCGCACATTTTGCGATGCGCTACGAGCCGCAGATTGCTCAATTTTACCAGCGCAAGCGTGCGAAGACCAAGGTCGTCATCGCTCGGAAGGCCGTGGCGCATAAACTGGCGCGGGCCTGCTATTACATCCTGCGGGATACCGTACCGTTTGAGGTCACCCGCGCCTTTGCCTAACGGACATGGGGATGCGGCCATAAGCTCGCTTAGGGGTTGGTTCACAACCACCAGACTTGATTAGCCATGGTCGCACCCCGGCTCTACTCCCGCTGCGGGAGCGACTGAGTCGCCTCGATGCTGAGCCAACAAGGGGTTGGGACCCAACAGGGCACACCGCTCTGGGGTAGCCACACGATTTGTCAGAGGTCGAAATGGACAGCGGTCGGGCACTGAGGATTTTCTGGGGCACGCATGTGCCAGGGGCGACAGCTCGGCGCACGCCGCCGATCTGCCACGCCTTGATCCTGATGGGTGACTGGTGCGTCTCAGACGAGGAAGACGACACCGCTTCCAAAGAAAACTCAGATGCGAGTCAGGGGTCCCGTCACGGATGGTCAGGAGCAGAGGACTGACAACAAGGAGAATGAGCAAGAGAGGAGTCGTGTGCCTACTTGACAGAACCTACTAATGGGTGACCCCATTTTCTTCTTTTCCTTTTTTAAGATGCAGGGTGAGGAGAAGCAATGCCTGCAACAGACTTGCCACCTAACCTAACTCATTTCCGCTAGCCCAGCCCTATTACCTAGCTGACGCAGAACGCCAGCCAAAGCGTTTTCCTCATGAGACTAATTGGAAAAAGGGAGTTTCTAGAAGGAAGCCTTAAAATCTTGAAAATCTTCCAAATCTGGGGGTGGTTCATATCCACCTGGAGGTGAAATGATTGCTTGGTCTAATGGCCCTAAAATGAAACGTTCCAATGCCTCACCGCTTTCAACTGTAATACCTGTCTCCTCATCTTGACTCACTATTATTTTATGAAGGTAAGCTTTTTTTTCCTCATTTTCTTGAGGCAAGAGTCTGACTATTTTTTCTTTTACTACATGAACCTCAGCTTGGTTGTCTTGCTGATACTCTGACTGCAGACGCTTCACTAGTTGTTGAATTTTTTCGTAACTATCAGGCTCCATTGGTTTATGCCCCCTTTTCTTCATTAAGCACAGAAGCAAGATCAGGATGTATGGCAGGAGGGTAGTTCTCCAAGTAATCTGGACTGATTCCATTCAATAGATTATGGATGTCCTTCATTTGTGAACCACCGTTCGACCTAATATTTATGGCATGTGCCACAGCCATAATAAATCGAATTCTATTTCTATCCTGCCCATTATTCACCCATTTAATTACAGCCCTTGCCTTTTCATCCCCACTAGCTGCCTTTTTCTCAGCCTCTTCAATTAGTTTAATAGCTTTTTCCCCATAATTTATAACATGGCGAGAATATTTCTGCTGGCTTGTAACTTCCGATTCAACAGAAGCAGCTAGAAAATAGGCATATGCAGTATATTCGTATTTAGAAATAGTTGAGCCAAAACCCAGATTTTCTTCGGATATATTTTCTAGCTGCTCTCCTAATTGAACCGCTCGACCCCTTACATTGCGAGAAGAAATATCTCCCTTTTCTTCGCTTGCTTCAAAATCTCCCCGAAGAATTAAGATCTCTTTTCTAAGGTCATCGACATACTTCCCTGAGTTATATTTGAAAGTAGTGCATGAGGTGAGTTGAAAAGACGCGGCGTCTCGGGTTGAAATGGTTGTGACGAAACATCCACCTTCAACCACACAGGAGAGACGCCACGATGCAGAAGCCTAACAAACCAGAGGAAGAAGATCGAGACCGGCAGGATTCGCTCACGGGCTTGATTCGGACAGGGGCTCAACAACTCATCGCTCAGGCCCTGAAAGTGGAAGTCGCGGAACTCTTGGCCACCTATGCGGACCAACGAGATGAGCAGGGGCGGGCGCGGGTAGTGCTCAGCGGGCATCAGCCGACTCGCGACATTCAAACGGGGATTGGGCCCGTGACGGTGCAGGTGCCGAAAGTCCGCAGTCGTCAGGGTGCCCCGGTCACGTTTCATTCCGCGCTGGTCCCGCCGTATGTGCGCAAAACGGCCAGCTTGGAAGCGGCGATCCCATGGCTCTACTTGAAAGGCATTTCGACCGGCGAGATGCAACCCGCCCTGGAAGCGCTCGTGGGGCCTGAAGCCAAGGGCCTGTCGGCGAGTACCGTGGCCCGGCTCAAGCAGGTCTGGAAGGAGGAGTATGAGACTTGGAGAAGTCAGCGTCTTGAGACGAACCCGTGGGTGTATATCTGGGTGGATGGTATCTACAGTGGGCTCCGAGCCGAGCAACAACGGTTGTGTGCCTTGGTGGTGATCGGGATGAATGTCGATGGGGAGAAGCAGTTGTTAGCGATGGAAGATGGGATTCGCGAGTCGACCCAGAGTTGGCGGGAAGTCCTCTTGCACCTGAAAGCTAGAGGGCTGCAGGCGCCCGCGTTGGCGATTGGGGATGGCGCCCTCGGCTTCTGGGCTGCTTTGGAAGAAATTTTTCCCGAGACACGGCATCAACGCTGTTGGTGTCACAAGACCCAGAATGTCTTAAATGCGTTGCCGAAAAGTGTTCACCCGAAAGCCAAGCAGGCGTTACACGAAATTTGGCAGTCAGCCACGAAAACGGATGCGGAAAAAGCCGTGGACGTGTTCCTCGACACCTACGGACTGAAATATCCCAAGGCGACGGCCTGTTTACAGAAAGATCGAGAGGAACTCCTCATGTTCTATGCCTTTCCTGCTGCGCATTGGCCCAGTCTTCGCACCACCAATCCCATCGAATCGACGTTTGGGACGATTCGCCATCGGACCACTCGCACGAAAGGCTGTCTCACGCGAGACGGCATGTTGCACATGATGTTTAAGTTAGGTCAGTGTGCCGAGAAGCGGTGGAGACGGTTACGAGGATTCAAGGAATTGCCCAAGGTCATTGCAGGCAGACAATTTACTGATGGAATCGAAGCCACAATCACGGACCCCGTCGCCGCGTGAACAATTTACTCAGACACTACATTTGACAATAGCTCTACTTCCCTACATGAGAGCCCTTTTTATCTATTTTGGCACCCTCTAGTAGTGCATTTTTAAAATCTAATAAAAATAAATACGCAGGATGGGTTTTATCATGTGGCTTCACAGCGCTGAAATGATCTGTATTGGCAAGTACTTTGACAGACTTAAAATACTTGCCTGCCGAATCCTCATTAACTAATAATGTCTTCGTCCAAAATGGAATCCACTTGCTATGAATAATAAAGTGATTTTCAACCGCCTCTACTCCCATTAAATTTGGGATCTCTTTGTCATGAACAAAATCTTTGAAATTATTATCCAATTCTTTTAAAAAAGGATTTTTCCATTGTAGTTGCTTACCAAGTTCATTGTTATAATACTTCGCTAGGAGGTCAAACTTATCAGCCACCTTAGATCCATAGGAAGGGGAGGCAATTAAAACAAGGCCTACGGTTTTGTTTTTAAAAAAATTGGAATTATGGTAAAGCAGGTGTCGAACAACAATTCCACCCGTACTATGACAAACAAAGATTAGGGTACTTTTTTCTATGGGAGCACTTTTTGCCGACCAGTTTCTGCCTAAAATTGGACGTTTAATGGCGTAGAATAATTCTTTTGAAGCTTGACTTGCGTCATATCCTTGAGAATCCCAAGCAGTATAATACCCTCCTAGAAAAATTGAAATTCCATCAAAGTCTGGATCGAGGCTTAAAAGATTCGGCCAATACTGATTTTCAGATAAATCTTTGCCTTTATCATATAGCCAACACCCACGACTATCAGAAAAAATTCCATGGACAAAGATAATTACGGTTTCCCCATCTGTTAATCGATACCAAAGGTTATTCTCACCTTCAGTCGGAAGGCTTTCGTAAAAATCAGGGAGTTTCCCAGATTTCTTGTTTTTGTTAAAGAATGCCATTCTTTCTACTACCTAATAGAAAACAAAAAGATCCCTATCTTATAAGGCTGACCAACGCAATAAAAAATTCTGGAATAAGTGCTACCATTTGTCATGATACGAGGAAAACCACTTTCATAAAGAAGAGCGACAATTTCTGATTTTTGGTTTATTAAGTAATTTTTTTCGATTCCAAAATCGTGATTATTTTACTCCTCCCAGCTTATAAAGCAATAAGTCACCTCAAAATGCCAATTATTGTAATGGAAGGGACAGGATAATCCGTCCCACAAAAGGACAAAAAAAATGGTGGGACTCTTTCTTAATTAACATTCATAAGAAATAGGCTAAACAAAGGCATGTCTTCATAGAAGTGAACTGTACCGTCGGCTTGACGGGGAAGCTCAAAAGGAACTGCCTGAACATTTTCATCTGGAAATTCCCTTTGAGAAAGTTCAACTAAAACAAACCGTTTTCTCGAAGGACACCATCTTCATTTTCGCAACCCAAATCTTCAAGATTCATGGGGAACTTTCAATATACGGTGATAATGTTCCTGATCCTAAAAGGCAGAAACTGGAAACTTCTTGTGAGGTAATTAAGGAGAGAGGGCACTTGGGATTTATTGAGGGTCTTTACTACCAAGATTTTTAGAAAACCAATCCGACTAATTATGATTTTCTTAAATTTTACCTATTACACTTTTTTTATTTTGAATCCTACTCAACTTTCACGATCCCCATCTTTTTGATGCGGAAGAAGAGCAGCCATGTCTAAAGCATATAACAACAGAATTGACCTCTATTCTCGCAATCAGAACCTAGTTGGCAAAAGACCAGCCTCCATAACTTTTTTTTGTGTCTGTTTTTTCTGCCTATATTTCCTCGCCTATTATCAAGAAATTGAAATCATTCAAAATCTATGGAAAAAATCTTATAACCTCAAAGATATTTGGTTTGGTCCAGAATTTTTGTTCATTCTTAAATTCATGGTTTTTGTTTTAGCAACTGTAAGCATATGGCGAATGCAATTCAAGGGCTTACTGCTGTTTGGAATTTTTACTTTATGGAGCACAACAATAGCATTATTGAACGTGTGGGAATCCAACGACTTCTTTTTCTGTATTCCGGTAATATTACACATTTTATTCTTAGTAATCGTAATGGGGTATGTACATAGAATGGTTGATGCTACTGCGACTGCAATTCAAACTACAGGCTGGCTTATGATTATCGTTGGTGTTTTTATTCCCTTCTTAGTAGCTTTGTTTTCAACTTCACTTTTATCAGATTTTTATTCTTCATATATGGAAACTGCAACCTTCAGCCAGATCTCGAAGCGCATGGGCAGTAACCTTGCTTCCTTCTCTTTGATTTCATTTTTGGGAATGTATACCCTTTCTCCCATTACGTATCCGATTATTGCTCGAGGTAGAAGATTAGTTGCTTATTGTCGACAAGAGTTTTTTCACGAAGAGAAGGAGCAAACCCTTCTCTTTCTACGCCCCTTTGCCGTGGATGGGATTTCATTTCCATTTGGATCAGATGCTGCGCCATGGAATTGGCGCTCATGGTTCCTCAAAACTCCTGAGGATAGAATTTCCTTTCAATTGCGGAGATTAGGGTCGATGGTAGCTATAGGGAGACCTGGAGAGGAGTTGCCTCCTATTGGTTTTTCCAGGCGATACACCCCAGACAAAAATTGGCAACAAACGCTAAAAGAGCTTCTAAGCCAAACTCAAATTGTATTGGTGCACATTGGAATTTCGGAGGGGTTAATTTGGGAGGTGGAGCAGGTTATCAAACACATAAACCCTGAACGGTTAATCCTGTTTTTTCCTGGATTTCATGCTGTCTGGGATTATTTGGCCTTTCAAAAGGCAACGGCTTCATTGTTTCCGAAAGGCTTACCCCTGTCTATTGGCTCTGCCCAGCTACTATATTTCAATACATCCTGGGACCCCAAACTTCTTGAACCAGGGAAACTTCCAGATTATCCACAATCGTTGGAAACCTCAGAAGAACGATTACAATGGGTGCGAAGTGAGGCCCTAAGGACTCTTAATTCAAAATTTATTTATACCAAAATTACCATGTGGCGACGAATCGCTTTCATGTCAATCTACGTATTCCTGGCTATTGCATACATTAATGAGTTGCAGAGGCTTGTGGGATAAAAGTCAATGCATAGGGAGGGGATCAAAGAATTCAGCCAAAAGGACTTCAAGTATCTGGAACTCTGGAAAAGGTCAATCGGTGAGCAAAGAACCCTTTCTTTTTCATGTAAACGCAGTTGGAATTGGCAGCCTGGCTTCCAATATTATTTAAATCAGTTTCAAAGATTTCAAGGAAAGCCTGGGACTCATAAATTCTCCCTGAGCTGGAATTGGGCAGTATTTCTGCTAGGTGAGGTATACCTTTGGTGTCTTTATAGAAAACTATTCTTACCTGCTTTTATTACCTTTGTCCTACCTTTCGTTGTGTGGGGCTTAATTGATGGGCCATTTGAACAAGTGATACTTATTGGCTTACGGATACTTTTTGCTCTTTGCGCAAACTATGTATATTTTCTTCACGTCAAACGTCATGTTTCATCAGTTGTTCACCGTACTGCCGAAGCTCACACCGCCAGATTCCCAATCGCCGAAGAGGAAGGAGGAACTCAACCTTTTATTTTTTGGGTAGGGCTTGTCTACTTGCTATATGGTTATTTCCCGTTGTTTTACTCTGGGATTTTAGATTTTACCAATCCATCATTTTAGACCACGAAAAAAATAGGAACTAACACATTTTTGGCGAATCCTGTCAACCCACTCCAATTGGTTTGTGTAGTTCGTAGGACTCGACCATTAGGTCGAGTAATGTTAATTCCCAAACAAAATCTTAAACATCACAATGTAAATTATTTGAAATGTTTTTGGTTGTACCGAATCTTCCGAAAAAGACAAATGCATTGATGGTGCAAGGATGATTGATATCTTCATTCCACCACAAGCCCATGGACGAAGCCGGAGAGGGTAGTGCCTTCTACTGTAACTGCAAGTTGAAGTGTTGCAGAAAATCCCTATGGGGACTTCACGATCCCCATCTTTTTGATGCGGGAGAGGAGGGTGGTGGGTTTGAGGGCGGGGAGTTGGGCAAGGTCGGCTGCAGACAGGGGGAACACCCACCACACTCTACTGAGTTTCTTTCAGGCACGTTTCAATAAACTGTATCAATTCAGTTAAGTCCCCATCGTCGGCATGTTTCAGGGCTTGGATATATTGCTTTCGTATTTGATCTCCCTCTGTCATGAGTTGCACTTGCGGCCACTGCGGGATCGCGTGGTGTCGGGAATATACAAATATGTCCGTGATGAGCCGTGCCAGCCGCCCGTTTCCATTCGTAAACGGATGAATGTACGTGAGACGGTGTTGCAGTCGTGCCGCAATTTCTACCACCGGCATCGTCGACGTTGGTTCATTCCACGATAAAAAATCCCCTACTAAGAGTTTGACTTCCTCTCGGATCCGATACGGTTCTACACCTATATTTAACCTTACCTGGCGATACTGGCCTCCCCACTCCCATATGCTCCTAAACATCTCCCCATGGACGGTTCGAATGAAGTCCTCTGTCAGCCATTCCGATCCCTGTTTCTTTCTGCGTGCGCGATAAATATAGGTATCATACGCTCGACTGATCGCCTCCGTTTCTGCGGCATTGCGTGCCGCGGGCGTTGAAAGATGCATGAGGATCAGCCCTGACATATCTCCGCCCGGTGTGGCCCCAAGAGGTCGTGTGTCATCCGTCATGATCTTTGCGCCATAATTTTTCTCGTGAGTCTTGGAGGATTTCGTCTGTTCGTTTTTCCAACAGCTTGTTAAATATTTCTTTGTCCGGGGCTTGTGCCTCCAACGACATGGTCCCCATCGTCTTTTTCAATCGTTTGAGGGCGACAGCCCGAGCACGACCACGAAGGATTTCCTCAAGCGGCTTTTTGGGTTGTGGTTCGACACGAAGATGGCAGGACAGTCCGTTGAATATTCGCTGGAGGGTACTGACTCTCGGATCCACTTTTCCAGACTCAATTCCTGCCAGGTTGGCTTGCGTGATATTCGCGCGTTTGGCCAGCTCAGCCTGGGTCATCCGCAGGTACTGTCGGAGAAGCCGAATCCAATCATGTGCCTTGAGATCATAGTCCTTATCAGGTGAATTGGCCTGCAGTTGTGATAACGCAATGTCATCAATAATCGTGGTGGACTTTTTCTTCATTCATATATTTTATATCTTTTACGATATTTTTCAAATTAAATATTATATCTTTTACAGTATAATTTAAACTATTTTTCATATTCTTTATAGTATTTTTAAAAATTTATTATACATAAACATTTAATTTATATGAAGTTTTTAAATTATTCAAAACAGCCTTTTACCAGCAGTAGAGGGAGGTTGTTAGCCCAATTTCTTTATTTACCCGGACTTCACAATCCCCATCTTTTTGATGCGGGAGAGGAGGGTGGTGGGTTTGGGTTAATCCAATGAAGTCTGGGCCAGGTAAACCGAGGAAGTTCTCACAGGGGGAAAGATCGTCGTCATGAAGATAGACTAAGAGAGCATCAATGGCACCGCAATGCCTACACTCCCGCCAAGACTGCTCGTTTTTTCTGGATATGTTTTCTGATCTTGTTGGGTAATGCCTTTTCAGCTAGACAAAGTTCATAGGTTTTTTGCAGGTTCATCCAAAATTCTGCTGTGGTATTGAAAAACGTGCCCAGTCGCACGGCAGTATCCCCCGTGATTCCCCTTTGTCTTTTGATAATCGCCGTAATGCGGTTGGCCGGAACACCCAGAGCTTTGGCCAGCGTATTGGCATTGAGAATGGGTTCCGAAGGTTTCAGAAACTCCTCAAGCAAAATTTCTCCGGGATGTATTGGCCGCATGCCATTCTTCATCATACCGTTATCTCCTTAATGATAATCCGTGATTTCCACTTCGTGAGGACCGTCATTTTTCCAAACAAAACAAATCCGCCACTGATCGTTAATCCGAATACTATGCTGCCCAGCACGATTTCCTCTCAATTTTTCAAGACGGTTGGCCGGAGGGGCCTGAAGATCTCGTAATTCCATAGCACTGTCCAAGACTACCAGTTTACGTTCTGCCTGATTTTTGAACCCGGAGAAAGCCTTGATCGATTCGCCCGCAAAGAACCGCTCCGTTTTCTTATCTTTAAAGCTTCGTATCATTCTATAATAATAAGGGTATCATAGTTTACTAGTTACGTAAACAGTAAAATATTAGGGACGATCTTTTGATCATCACAGGATGATGAGTCCTTGCCCAGTTTCCTCGGTTTACCTCATTTCCAGTGGGTTTAGTGATTTAATGTCCTGATCTCACAATCCCCATCTTTTTGATGCGGGAGAGGAGGGTGGTGGGTTTGAGCCCAAGCAGTTCCGCTGCACCGCCTGCGGCGTAGACTTTTCCAGTCGATCCTGCTGCGTCTGCTAGTCGAAACGTAAAATACCCACTGCCTGACCCCAGGTCGGCGATGTGGTCTCCCGGCCGAATCTTCAGGGCTTTGATGACTTGTTCCGGGTGTTGCCATTCGTCCCGTACGTTGCCTTCGTAGGCCCATTGTTTGAGGCTGGTGCAAGATGTAGAAAGGAAAAAGAGAATGATAGGGAGTATTTTGCATAACTGGAGGCCTTTTCGCGTTGACATGTTGAGTTGATCCTTTAGGGGAGGGTCGCGCGGGCGATGGTGTTGGCATCGGTGCCGAACCAGATGGTTTGTGTGGGTTGATGGTACACCATATGACGGACGGTATTGCCGCCGCTTTTGATGCTTGTGATGCTGAAGACTTCTTGGGTTTTGGTGTCGAAGCCTACGAGGCGATTGGGGAATGCTCCGGTTTCGACGAACCACACACGGTCTTGGTCGTCCACGGTCATGCCGTAGGGTCGGGCTTCCTTCCCGCTGGGTGCGCGCCATTCTTGTACCTTATGCGTGGTGGGGTGATATTTCCCAAGATACCCTTCTGCATAGTCTACATACCAAACCGTTTGATCGGACGTGATGGCCAGGCGCCGAGGGCGGGTCTCCTTGCGCGGGAGGGAAATTTCTTTGACCGCTTTTGTGATCCAATCGTAGGTTCCCAGCTTATTCGTGCCGAATTCGGTAAACCAGGGTGTATGGGTCGCATCCATCACGATGCCATAGGGTCTTGCGTTCTGTGAGAGGAGAGGTATGAGCAGAATGCTGCCGGTGTTCATCTTGAGGCGGCCGATCATATTCCCTTGCTGGACGGTAAACCAAATTTCTCCTGGTTTTCCGAAGACCAAGGTATGAGGGTCGGTCGCATAGTCGTTGGGCATGACATACTTGGTGATGTCTCCGGTCGTGGGATCGAGTTTCCCGATGTGGGCGGCCCGGTTGCCGGCATACCACACGAATCCTTTTTGATCGACGATACAATTGTGCGGACCGGTTCCGGGATCCAGTTTGAATTGATGAAACTGGACGACTTTCGGATCCAGAACTGCTAGATAATCTCCCGTTTGTCCCACAAACCAAGTTCGATTATTTTTATCGACATAGGGATCTCTGGGGCGAGTCCGTTCCCAAGGGGCGATCCATTCTTTTATCGCGATGGGATTGAGCTCGCCTCTGGCTCCATGTGCTAGTGGGGCAAACACCAGAACCACGAGTATAGTAATGAAGATTTTCGAGACACACATGTGGTTTTGGTCGTTTGGGTTTCTATGATCTACTTGATTTTTTATCTTGATTCATATGATTACGAGTTGTTTGCATAGAGCGAATAGATAAGCACTTAAGCCTTTACAAGGTAAATGTCGAATCGATGTTTTTTGGTTTTCACTGACGTGTGAGGTGTGGTTTCCGCAAGAAAACTGGCATGGGCTGGGCGCTTGACGACGACGCGGGTGGTCGCAAGTGTTCGTGCGAGGTGTAGTAACGTATCAGCATCGGTGTCGTGCCCTACGATTTCCTGGAGTAGTCGCATGTCCTTCTTTCCCAGTGCTGATTTTTCTTTCTGTGGAAACATCGGATCCAAATAAATGACGTCTGGGACAAATGGAGCTTGTCTGAGTACTTGCAGACTGTCACCGCAAGTGAGGGTAAGATTCTCTTTGACCGTCATTCCAATGGTGGCATCCTGTTTGGCTCGGCGTAGGCCATCCTCGAGAAGCTTAGTGATCACATCCGATCGTTCGATCATATGTACTCGACATCCTAGGGTTGCTAAGACAAAGGCATCACGTCCTAGTCCAGCGGTGGCATCAATGATTGTTGGACGATAGCCTCTTTTGATTCCCACGGCTTTACTAATGGCCTCGCCTCCAGCATGGCCGTATTTTCTTCGGTACGCCATTTTGCCTGAGGCAAAATCAATGATCAGTGGAGTAAGATGGGGTTGGTCCAGATCGATTAATTGCAGTTGGCCATTTCTCTGGTTAAGCGAACAATGCATGTTTACCGAATGAAGACACGAGATGCCTTCGGTTTACGGATGAAAGGTTGGGGCATGGTGCTCTCCGTGTCTGCTGTATACTTTTTCAGAAAATGGGGGCAGGAAAGCTCCCTGGAGGCCAGGCTACGCGAGGACCCATCGATAACTGGCTACCGTGATGACGTTCAGAGTAATTCTGTCCTAGGATGGACTCACAAGAGTTTTTTGCACCAAGGTTGAAATCAGATTGGTGCATGGCTTATGACGTAGAGCCTGGCGTTATTTCCTTGCGGCCGCACTGGCCTTAAAAGCTTTGTCTTGAGATTCCCAGTCCAATCGGAGTCGTTCCGAGATTTCTTTTGTTTTGTTTTGTCTTTGGACAATGAGTTCATTGTTTTTGACTTGGGCTTCCATCGCATGCCCTATGGCCGGTGCATGGTATTGGTCGTAGATGACGCGGATAGTTTCGACCATTGGAGAAGGGTACCCTCGTTTTTCACAAAATTTAATACCATCTGGTGTGAGTGTTTTTCCATCTTCTTGTACCAGCGCCTTGGTGCCTTTCGGGGCATTTTTTCCTGTATATCCATAGAGTTCACCAGATGTTCCTTCAGCATATTGCTTGTGTTGTTCAGCCATAAGTCCTGAATCCTTTCTTCCTCGAAATGAAAAAATGCGATGTGTGATAACCCAGATTCGGGTGTCTACATTTCTGATTATCGCATAGTGTAATCTGTTTGAACCTCGAACTGCACCTTTTTTCTGAAGACGTTAAGACTAAAACGGTGGTTTATGACAGGGGTAGCGTAGAAGCCTGTTTGACAGACAAAGTTGAGACAACTAGGGGTGTGGTTGCAGTTGTTCTAGGGAATTTGTGAGGGGATGAAGAGTGTTTAAATCCCCCTCCCCGTAACGGGAGGGGGAGGAGAAGCGTCAATCTCGAGTAAATTGGGTGATTAATGCTTTTCAGGCATCGGCTCCCAATGCCCTTTGGGATCTTTTGCACAATCTTCTTTTGACATTTTTACCCAGCCCTTGCCTTTACAGGCATTGACACCGTGGCATTGGTCGACGGCGTTGTCTCCTGCGTGGGTCACCGAATGTTCAAATTTGCTTGTTTTGACACTCATTAACGAATTTTCAAGAATCGTTCAGCGGATTGAGTCGAAGAGTTGTTGAATGGCCGGTGCGATATCTTCTGCTCTCGTGGGAGGGGGGAAGCGGTTTTTGACAGCGCCCGATTGATCGATGAGAAATTTGGTGAAGTTCCATTTTATGGCTTTTGACCCTAACAAGCCAGGTGCTTCGTTCTTGAGATGGTGGTAGAGCGGATGAGTGTTGGATCCATTGACTTCGATCTTGGCAAACATTGGAAAGGTGACGTTGTAGTGGGTTTGACAAAAGGTGAAAATTTCTTCATGGCTACCTGGTTCTTGGTGGCCAAACTGATTGCAGGGAAATCCGAGTATCTCAAATCCTCGCGACTGGTATTGTTGGTAGAGTTGTTCTAAGCCTTGGAACTGGGGTGTGAAGCCGCATCTTGATGCGGTATTAACGATGAGCAAGACGTTGCCTTGATATATTGACAGAGCCTGCTCTTCTCCCGTGATGCGTTGGCACATGATGTGATAGATGGGTTGCATATTGTCTCGTCCTTTGTCCGTGCCTGGCAAGGAAGGCAGAATTTCCTGGATTTATTTGACAGCTTTTCGATTGTCCTGTACTCTGTAGGCTGTTTACGCTGATTCGGTCCGACGGCGAGAACACTCTAGATACTTCGGGCCTCGCGATCGTATCGCGACCAGATCCTGCTCGGAGCGGACTCCCCACCTGATTCTGCCTCCCTCGGTTTTCTGACCACGTACAGATACGATCCTTGTAACAAAAGGAAGAGTAGTATGTCTGCAACTGTGTTGTCTCAGTTTGGTGCGCTTGGTGTATCCGAGCGCTTAGTTCAAGCCCTTGATCGGGCAGGGTTCAAAGAACCAACCCCCATTCAAACCAAAGCCATTCCCCCAGCCTTAGAAGGACAGGATGTTCTAGGGTGTGCCCAGACCGGTACGGGTAAAACTGCGGCCTTTGTCATTCCAATGATAGAACGTTTGGCTGGTGGCCCCAAGGGTCAGCCCCGTGCACTCATATTAGCGCCTACTAGGGAATTGGCGTTCCAAATTCAAGAGACGGTAGATAAGCTGGGCCGTTCCTGTCGGGTGTTTTCGACAACCTTAGTTGGTGGGGCTGATATGCATGCCCAAGTTCGTGGGCTTCGTCAGCGCCCTGAGATCATCATTGCCACACCTGGACGGTTATTGGATCATATGTGGCAGGGGACTGTCATGTTCAATAAATTGAGTATTGTGGTGCTCGATGAAGCGGACCGTATGTTAGACATGGGGTTTGCGCCGCAACTCAATCAAATCATTGAGGCTTTGCCTGATGCCCGGCAGACCTTGCTCTTCTCTGCCACCATGCCGGCTGATTTGGGAGATCTGGCGCGGATGTCCTTGAAAGATCCCGTCAAAGCGCTGGTCGCAAAATCTGCCACGCCAGCAGAGGGTGTGACGCATACGGTGCATCACACGAATAATTCCGAAAAGACGCCCTTATTGCTCTCGCTTCTCAAAGAAACCGAGGGTTCGGTTTTAGTCTTCACTCGGACAAAACATCGAGCTGATCGGATTGGAGAAACCCTGGAAAAAGTCGGATGCCGTGCGGCGGTGCTCCATGCCGGACGTCGGTTGCCGCAACGTCGTGCTGCCCTGGAAGGGTTTCGTCGTGGGCGGTTTCAGGTACTCGTGGCCACTGACATTGCAGCACGAGGACTGGATGTCAACAGTATCCGTCATGTGATTAACTACGATCTCCCGAATGTGCCAGAAGACTATGTGCATCGTATTGGGCGCACTGCGCGTATGAAGGCCACGGGTTGGGCCACCAGTTTTGTGACAGGTGAAGATAATCGTTCTTTGCGAATGATTGAAAAATTGTTAGGACAGCGTGTGCCCTGCGCTCCGGGGAGTCGGCCACCGACAACGAGCTACGCTGGTACGCGGGTATCTCGCTCAGAGCATGGTCGGACCAACAATTCGAGAGGATCTCGGCTGAGTCATGGAAATCATAATGGCTCCAGAGGACTCCCTTCGGATCGCCCACGACGCAACCAAGCAAGTCGTCGTCCACGTACGTCATCGTATACCTTCTAAGACTGTTTGTCAGAGTTCTGGACTTGTTGTCCCCAAAGGGCTGAAAGGCTCTTTGGGGATTTTTTGTGACGGAGGGATGGGATAAAGAAACGGTTTGCTCGAGAGGGTGTTTTAACGATATCTCAATGTTTTTGGAATATAAATCGGCAAGTTTGACCGCCTTTGGCCATGCATTCTTGATGGTCCACTTTGCATTTGACCAGATGTTCAAGAAGCGTCACGTCAAACGCACAGACTTCTGGATGCTTAATAGCCAAGTCATGATACACGCAATTGTGAGCACTCAAGATTGGGAGCTCTTTTTTAGAACTGGCGGGTTCAGTTTGTGCTTGGTATCCAAGGCTTTGTAGCAAAGCGGCTACCTGTTTGATGAGTTCTTCACTTGTATTGCCATCCAATTGCTTTTCTAGTTGTGGAATGAGAGACTCGGCGACTTTTGTGACGTAGGATTCTAAGCGTTTGCTTCCAAACTCCTCCTTCAGCGTATCCAAGAGCAATTCTGAAAACCAGGAATATTGCTTGGGAAGGCGATTAATTCCCTCATCCGTGATTTGATAGGCCCATCCAGGGCGCCCACCTGTGCTTTTTTGTTGATTGCATTTTTTAATGAACCCATCTCGTTCCAGACTCACGACATGTTGATTGACGGCGGTACGGGATATTTCTAGCCGATTGACGAGATCATCGATAGTTAGACCAAGCTTGTGCTCTTGAAGTAGCGTCAGAACTTGATGTTGGCGAGATTCAAATTGTTCAAGCATGCCTTGAGATTCCTGGAAAAGAAAATATAAATGTTAGCACAAAACGCGCTTCGTTTCATATGAACTTTATTTAACACTTTTAACATATATAACTTTACAATTTAAAGGTCTTTGTGATATCACTGAAGCCAAAACAGGAAGAGTTCAATATGTAATTTCTTATCGAGTGAAGGAGGTCGAGATGTTTGGAAGTCGATGGGCCGCAATGGTTTGGTTCGTGGCATTTTCAGTGATGTTGGTGGTTGGATGTGCAAGTTATTCAGGTGAAAAGGGGAAAGGCAACCCCCATGTGGCAGAAGCGATTGCCCATGGGCAGGAAGCTGTCGAACATGGCGGTATGGGGCATGCTGATGCGATTGTGACCCATGCAGAAGCGTCTCTTCAACATGCCCAAGCTGCAACAAAAGAGATGAACAATCCTCATTTGGATGCGGGCATTGCTGAGTTGGGTGAAGCCATTGCGCATGGAAAAGCTGGGCATGCTGATGTCGCAACTTCTCACGCCAAGTCGGCTGTGGCGCATTTGAAAGAAATCTAGTCTTCGGATTGCTCAGGCAACCTGCACCATAAGACACTCAATTTTTTTCTGACACTGGTAACAGTCTTTATGTCAGGACCAAGATTAATGAAGCGTATTCTCTTAGTAGATGATGATCCGTTTGTTAGAGACGCATTGAAGGCGTTCTTTGACCATGAAGGCCATGCCTATGAGGAAGCGACTGATGGGTATGAGGCACTAGCATTGCTGGAGTCAGGGCAGTCCTTCGAGCTTATTATCACGGACAATCATATGCCCGTCATGACAGGGATGGAGTTTTTGGTTCAGTGGAAGACTCGCTATGATCTTCGTGCGATACCCGTCGTCCTGTATACGGGAACGATTACCAATGAAGAACGACAGGAAGCATTCAGCCTCGGTGTTGTTGCGGTCCTTGATAAACCTCTTCTTTTTTCTGAGTTGGGTTCTGCCATGGCCCGTATCTTTGAGTTAAGCCGCGTTTCTACCCCAATGTGGGATAAAAAAGAGCTCCTCGCTTTCCAGCGAGAAACTCGTTGAGCAAGTGTTGTGCTTTTTTGATGTACAGTCAAGACGGCATTCTCAACTAGCTCACTTCTGCGTTCTTTCTTGGAGCAAAGCCTCCGAGGGAGCAGAGGTTTGCTCCCACCTAGTGGGAGTGACCATGCTTGCCTTCAAGGGGTTGAAGTACTTGCTGCCTTGATGTCTACAATTTTCACATCAAAGTACAGTGTTTTGCCTGCCAAGGGGTGGTTAAAGTCGAGCACAACGGTCTTTTCCTTAACCTCTGTTACACGAGGACGGACCATCCGGCCCTGGTTATCTTTTCCTTGTAGTTGAACACCAATTTTCCGTGCGTCGGGTGGAATATGTTCGATCGGGACTTCTCGTAACCCCTGTGGGTCGATGGGGCCATAGCCTTGTTCAGGCTCCACCATTACCTGTTTGCTCTCTCCAACGGTCATACCTTTGAGAGCGGCCTCTAGTCCCGGAATGATATTGTGCGATCCTTGAGTAAAGGTGATCGGTTCCTGGCCGACATTCGTGTCGACGACAGTCTTGTCTTCCAGAGTGAGGGTGTATTCCATGGAAATCTGCTTTCCATCTGAAATGGTCATGGGGGGCGCTCCTTCCTGTGACACGGCCCACTCTGGTGTGAACAACATGGCTAATCCCAGGAGGGCGCAACACGCCCTTTGGACAAATCTGTACAGTGTCATGAAACTGGTCCTCCGAGAAAAAGATCAATAAATGGTAGGCTGGAATAGGATGGTGCGACGCCAGGGGGGCAAAGAGCCGAACGTTTCCAGGCTAGCAATGTGTGAGTCATAGATAGCATATCAAAATACTGAGAGTTAACCAACCGATCATTGAGTCGTCGTGGCTCTTGCTCTTTCCGGACTCAGCTATGGTACGGTAATTCAGTTTGAGATTAGAGGGCTTTCGTAAGACAGAAAACTTCGTCACCGGTGAGCTATTGAGGAAGATGGTATGGAAGCCAATGAAAAGATCGTGAAAGCTAAGCAAACGATGGCGCAGCATCGCCGTGAATTTTCTTGTCGTGAGGTCGATGATGTTCAAGATTCACGTCTTCCTCCTGGGCAACATCTGGTGAATAATTTTCCGGTTTTGGATTTGGGATATAAGCCTGAGATTGTTCTAGGAGATTGGGCATTGTCGATTGATGGGTTTGTGGCCAATCCTGTTACCTGGACCTGGGAGGATTTTCAAGCGCAACCTATGTCGCACATTCATGCTGATTTTCATTGCGTCACGACGTGGAGTATGCTGGATAACGAGTGGACTGGTCTGAAATTTCAAGATCTCTTAGCGATTGTTCGTCCGTTATCGTCTGCTAAGTTCTTGCTATTCGAATCGTATGACGACTACACCACGAATTTGTCGTTGAAGGTCTGTGATGACGACGATGTGTTGCTGGCAACCCATTGGAATGGAAAGCCATTAAGCAGAGATCATGGAGGGCCTGTTCGAATGATTGTGCCCAAGCGGTATGCCTGGAAAGGGGCAAAGTGGATCAAGAAAATTACTTTTCTGGATCGTGACCAGAAGGGATTTTGGGAAATGCGGGGCTATTCCAATACTGCATTACCTTGGGAGAATGATCGATATGGCTAGATTCTGATATCGCTTTCGTTAGAAATCCTTCCGACCTATCCGTTTTTCCAAGGCCCTTATTTTCTTGCGCGTGTATGCTCCATAAAACCGGCTTGTGGTTCAGCCCTAAGGATGAAGTTTGAGGCATATCTGCTTGCACCCTACTTCTTTCCTGGGTAGGATAAACTAAGAAACAACATTCCTATTATAGCTTATTCGAGGATGTTAGGCGATGTGGACCGACAATCTTGATCGGAAATGTATGAGCCATTTGATTGTTATGGTTTTAGTGGGGTGTGTGACGACGAGCTCGGCGCTTGCGCAAGACCTCAATTCGTTTGCACAGCGGGTCACCGAACATACCTTAAAAAATGGGTGGACCTTCATTTTAGTTGAACGTCCTGTCGCGCCAGTATTTTCGTTTATGACGCGAGTGAATGTGGGTTCTGCCCAGGAAGGGGCAGGCGAGACAGGGCTAGCTCATATGTTTGAACATATGGCATTTAAAGGAACCCCTCGAATCGGAACGACGAATTATGAGGCTGAAAAAGAAGCCTTAGTCGTTCTGGAAGAAGCCTACCAAGCCTATCAATTAGAAAAGCTTTCGGCAACGGCTGACCCTGACATCGTGCAACAACTTTATGCCACGTTCAAACAACGGCAGCGAGAAGCGGCGCAATATGTGGTAAAGAATGAATTTGGGGATATTATTGAACGTGAAGGTGGTGTGGCATTGAATGCGTTCACCAGCGCGGATGTGACGGGATATTTCTATTCATTGCCGGCTAATAAAGTTGAATTGTTTGCCTATTTAGAGTCGGAACGATTTCTCCAACCAGTGTTCCGTGAATTTTATAAGGAACGAGATGTTGTGATGGAAGAACGGCGTTTACGGACCGAAAGCCGTCCGTTTGGTCGGCTCTTAGAACAGTTTGTGTCCACTGCGTTCATGGCTCATCCGTATCATCATCCGGTTATTGGTTATGCCAGTGACATTCAATCCTATACGATGACGGATGCGAAAGAATTTTATGAAACTCAGTATGTGCCATCCAATATGGTAACAGCTATTGTTGGCGATATTCGTCCTCAGGTCGTGATTCCCCTATTAGAAAAATATTTTGGACGAATTCCGGCAGGTCCCCCCCCTCCGCCGCTTCGTACTCGAGAGCCTAAATCAACCACTGAAAAAATCGTAATTCTTAAAGATCCGTCACAACCCGTGTATCTTGAGGGTTACCATAAGCCAGCCGTGACGCATGTTGATCAACCTGTCTATGATGCGATCGATGATATTTTGACGAATGGGCGCACCTCTCGGCTATTCCGAACGTTAGTGCGAGACAAGCAACTGGCTGTGTCAGTGGGAGCCTATGCAGCATACCCTGGAGACAAGTATCCTCACGTGTGGCTTGCCTATGGGGTTCCGGCTCGTGGTGTGACCAATCAATCGGTCCAACAGGCACTCCATGAGGAATTTACTCGGCTTCAGACCGAAGACGTGTCCGACGAAGAATTAGCTCGGTTTCGGACGCGAGCAAAGGCAGGACTCCTCCGAGCGCTGAATAACAACCTCGGTTTGGCGATGCATCTGACGGACTATCATATGCTATTTGGAGATTGGCGAGAACTATTTCGCAGTTTAACGCGTTTTGATCGAGTTACCAAGGCTGACATTCGCCGAGTGGCGAAATCGATGTTTCAGCCAACGAATCGTGTCGTGGGTATGATCGAAACGGTAACCCCGGTCGTCAATGCGAAGCCAGCTGTGGGTCAGAAAGGTCAGTCATGATCAGCCATCACTCACTGTTTCGGTCCTATGTAATCAGTCGGAGTTACCTCGGAGGGCTTCTTTTTCTTTTGATGATCGGAGTGGGCAATCCGGCTCTTGGGCAAGTCAATCATGTGGAAGAATTGAAGTTTCCTCCTCTCCGTGATCTTGTGGTTCCAGAGCCTGAGCGCGTGGTGTTAGATAATGGTCTGGTCGTGTTATTGATGGAAGATCACGAGTTACCCCTCGTCAGCCTGTCTGCTTTTGTCCGGACGGGGGCTCGTCTAGAGCCCCGCGAGAAAACTGGTCTAGCGTCGTTGACCGGAACAGTCATGCGCACTGGCGGAACAACCATGCAGTCAGGCGATGCGCTTGATGAATTCTTAGAGGGCAAGGCGGCCATGATCGAGACGGCGATTGGGGAGACAGCCGGCACGGCTTCTATGAGTTGTCTGACGGAAGATTTTCCAGAAGTGCTTGAAGTCTTTTACAACGTGTTGAGATCACCGGCGTTTGCGCCGGAAAAGCTGAAGATTGCCAAGAATCAAGTGATGGCAAGCATTGCCCGTCAAAATGATGATCCCGGTGGGGTTGTCTCGCGAGAGTTTAAGAAACTGATTTACGGTCAGGACTCGCCGTATGGACGGGTTCCTACCTATGCCACCATACTATCAATTACTCGGGAGGATCTGATTCATTGGCATCAGCAGTACTTTCATCCTAATCGTATCGTGTTAGGATTGGTTGGCGATTTCGAAAAGGACAAGACCGTTGCGTTGCTTGAGAAGCTGTTTGGAAGTTGGCCTAAAGGACCGGAGGTAAATGACCCTGAGGCCTTCATTCAAGAGGAGACCCCAAGTGGGCTATTTTATGTAGAAAAAAATGACATGACGCAAGCCAAGATTGCAATGGGGCATCGTGGCATTCGGCGTGACCATCCGGACTATTACGCACTCGTTGTGGTCAATCAGATTCTTTCTGGATCCTTTGGTGCGCGCTTGTTCTCCAATATCCGTTCTAAACAAGGGCTTGCGTATGATGTGCATGGAGGCGTTGGTCTTCAATGGGATTATCCGGGGATGGCGATTCTGTCCATGTCGACGAAAACAGAGACAACCGGAAAAGGCATTGATGCCTTGATCGCAGAATCCCGCAATATGGTGGCAGATCCGCCGACAGACGAAGAGGTAGCGAATGCCAAAGCCAGCATCCTGAATTCGTTTGTGTTTTCGGTCGATTCGCCTTCAAAAGTGTTGGGTAAATATTTGACGTATGAATATTATGGATATCCCTCAACGTGGCTTAAGGCATTTCGTACAGGAATTGAGCGAGTGACGACGGCGCAAGTACGGAAAGCGGCCGAACAGCATCTCCGACCGAAAGATTTTGCGATACTAGTCGTAGGACCTCGAGAAGGCACAGCGCCTGCGTTAACCAAGTACAAGAATATTCAAGAGCTGGACATTCGTATTCCAGATCCGCCAAGCGGAGCATAACCGCATGAGCAAGTCCCTCTACTTGTGACATGTACTTACTCTTGTTCTTAGATCATGAGGGGAGCCATGAAACACGTATTTATCATACGTCAATGTAAGTGGATGATTGCTGGGGTGATCCTTGCGAGCTGTTTAGCGCTCGTGGGTTGTGAAACAAATCCGTACACAGGCCGATCTCAGTTATTGATGGTCTCTGCTGATGAGATGAATCAAATGGGCGCTGCGCAATACACGCAAATGCTTAGTGATCCTGAAGTTGTGCTCTCGAAGGATCCTAAAGAGGTCGAACCTGTGAAGCGTGTGGCCGCCAGAATCATTGAAGCCGCAAAACGGTCAAAATATGGGGAGACCGCCCAAGCATTTGAATGGGAAG
Organism: Nitrospirales bacterium; assembly: GCA_965223765.1. Lineage (GTDB taxonomy): Bacteria > Nitrospirota > Nitrospiria > Nitrospirales > UBA8639 > Nitrospira_E. The sequence goes on along the minus strand of OZ245016.1, from coordinate 3,116,224 downwards.
TGTCGGTGATTAAGGACGACAACACAAAAAACGCGTGGGCTCTGCCTGGCGGAAAAATTGCTGTCTACACCGGAATTTTCCCGATGGCTAAAAACGAGGCAGGTCTAGCCGCCATTATGGGCCATGAGGTAATTCATGCCTTAGCCCAGCATGGGGGAGAGCGCATGAGTCATGGGATGGCCTCACAGGTTGGCATTACATTAGCCAATATTGGCTTGGCTATTGCGGGTGTTGACCCCGGACTCAATCAAGCGGCAATGCAGGTCATGGGTGCAGGGTTACAGGCTGGCGTGTTGTTACCCTTTAGTCGCAAACATGAGTCGGAAGCTGACTATGTTGGTGTGCTTTTGGCTGCTGATGCGGGGTATGATCCAAGGGAGGCCATACGGATTTGGGAGCGCATGGCTGCGGCTACAGGAGGTGGGCCGCCGGAATGGTTATCAACCCATCCTTCACATGAAACGCGCATTTCGGATCTAGAGGGATGGATGCCTGAGGCTATGGCTCGTTACAAAACAGTTCCGAAAGCTTCGATGAAAATGCTTCCAACCATCACTCCCAGCCCTCCTCCATCGTCCCAACCTGCGGGAGCCCGTTTTCGATAAGGATCTGAGGCAATGGGTATTGTGAGGAACAGAATACTATTCACTGATTACCTGACCCACCTTGAGGTGCACGCTCAAATCTCAGGTTAAGTCATACTCTTCATACACAAAAACATGTGGTCGGGGAATGCCTCACGAAGACACTAAGAGGTGTTCCCCCGACTCTCATCTCAAGAACACAATCGATGGTTATCCTGGTGTCGGAGGTTGCACTCTAACCAGTTGGAACGTAGGTACTCCAGTCGATCGACAGATTACGACGATACTGTGTGGACTGTGTACTTTCATCCTGTCAAAGTTGGTGTTCCATTACAGCGTTTATGCCAATTGCTGTGGCTATGCCTCGCGCTGGGAGGTTGTGGCCAAAGCGAAACGATTGTTGAAATTGCGCTGCATCCAACAAAACCCCAGATCATCTACGTGGCCACCAATGATTATATCTATAAGACGCGTGATCGTGGTGCCCAATGGGAAAAAATGTCGGGTGGTATGACCCATTCCCGGGTCATTGCTCTTGCTATCGATCCGTTATTCCCTGCCAATATTTTGGCAGGAACCAAAGGCGATGCAGTTTTCAAGAGCTATGATGGTGGACAACGCTGGGTTTCGCGAAGGACTGGGCTTCATGATGTCACTATTTCATCAGTGGTTCATCAGTTGGTGTTTGCTCCAGGATCAAGCAATCATGTGTTTGCCGCGACGTCGTTAGGGGTGTTTGAGTCGAATGATGGCGGGGAAACATGGACAAAACGGATGGAGGGCATGAAAGAGGTGCTCATGGTGATTACGTTGGCCATTGATCCACGACAACCGCAGACACTGTATGCCGGAACGAGCGGAGGGGTCTATAAATCTATAGATGGTGCCGACACATGGCGAAAAATTAACACTGGTTTGATAGACCCCAATGTCTTAAAATCCTCACGGGCATTGGGTGTGACCCGAATCAAGGTTGACCCGTTTAATCCCGATAGAGTCTATACCGCTACGTTATCAGGGCTTTATGCCACTGATAATGGAGGAGAGTCCTGGCGTCGTTTGGGTGAATCGCTGCCTGATCATATGTTGAGTGAATTGCTTCTCGATCCGAAGAAAGCCGGAGTGTTGTACGTTGGTCATCGAAAAGGTATTTCTCGAAGTGGGGATGGTGGTGTTTCTTGGGAGACTCGGAACGCAGGGTTAACAAATGTGAATATACGAGCTCTGGCCATCAGTTCAGTCGATTCGCAAGTGCTATATGCTGGGACGAATGGAGAAGGCCTATTTGTGAGCGACGATAGTGGGAACGCATGGAAACAAGTGCCATTAATGGTCGATAAGACCATTCCCCAAGTCACTTAATAGTGATGACGAGATGGATGATGCTTGCTTCTCATTGTACTCTGTGAGGCGCACGACCGGCACCATCGTAATACTACTTGATTTGTCGAAAGGACTGACTTGTGGCGTTTTGGGATTCTAAACAAGGCCGAAATCGCGCTGATGCCATCTGTTCTTTTTGTGGAAAAGCGAAAGGGGGGGCGGCAAATTTGTTGCAAGCTCCAGCAAGGCATGTATGCGGGGAATGTCAGGCCCCAGGTTCCGTCCTGATCTGCGCCGATTGTGTTCAGCAATGTTCTAAGTTTTTAGCGGGTAACAGCCCTGATGGACAATTACCTCTAGACCTTCCGTCAGGCCCTCTTCCAACTCCACCGGAAATGAAAGCCATTCTTGACCAATATGTGATCGGACAGGATCGGGCAAAGAGAATTCTTTCAGTCTCAGTTCACAATCATTATAAGCGTGTGTTTAGCGGCAAAGATGTGCCGGATGTGGAACTGGAAAAAGGGAACGTGATGCTCATTGGTCCCACTGGGACTGGGAAGACGCTTCTTGCTAAGACCTTGGCGAAGATATTACAGGTGCCATTTGCCATTGCCGATGCAACGACCGTGACGGAAGCTGGATATGTAGGAGAAGATGTCGAGAATGTCATACTGAAGTTATTGCAGTCCTGTGATTTTAATATTGCGCGTGCTCAAATCGGAATTATTTATATTGATGAAGTAGATAAGATTAGTCGGAAGTCAGAGAGCGCCTCTATTACCCGCGATGTTTCAGGAGAAGGCGTCCAACAAGCCTTATTAAAATTGGTGGAGGGAACGTTGTGCAATGTTCCCCCGAAGGGAGGTCGAAAACATCCTGAACAAGAATTCTTGCGTGTGGATACCAGTAACATTCTCTTTATTTGCGGTGGGGCGTTTGTAGGGGTTGAAGACATTATTGCGCAACGCACTAATCAGAAGCGTGTGGGGTTTGGTGCGGCTTGGACAAATGAAACATCTCATGGATCGGCGCAGTTAATCAGTCAGCTTCGGCCAGAAGACTTGTTGAAATATGGATTAATCCCAGAGTTTGTGGGCCGGTTTCCAATTTTAGCCTCGTTAAATGATTTACGGATAGAAGATTTAGTTCGAGTATTACAGGAACCAAAAAATGCGTTACTGAAACAATATCAAGCGCTTTTCCAATTAGATGGGGTGCAGTTGGAGTTTGCGCCGAAAGCGATTCAAGCGATTGCGGATCGAGCGTCATCGATGAAAACCGGAGCGCGTGGGCTTCGCGCGACGCTAGAAGATGTGATGCTGGACTTGATGTTTGATGTTCCGGCGTTGAAACATGTTAAACAAGTGGTGATCACTGAAGATGTGATTCAGGGTTCGGGCATGCCAGAGCTGATTTATGAGAGGAAGGGTGCCTAACATCTTACTGTATTGCATTATCTGCGATTCTAGCTTATGCTATCTAAGAAAGTTGTTCATCACGAAGTCGGGGCCGCGTGATGGACGGATCAGGTGAAGCGGCCCTTCACTGATGTTGTTTTGCCTAAGCATCTCTAAGGAATCTGATTGGAAGCTAGTCCTAAGTCGCCTCCTGTTCCGCGTTCTCGGGCCGTTCCTTCCCTTCTCTCCTCAACTCGTGCAAAACAATATCGCTTTTAGAAGGAGGGACCCCAATGGGTTCAAAGATTTACGTGGGTGGTTTGCCTTATGCCACCTCCGAGCAGGAACTGGCTGACCTGTTTGGACAGCATGGAAGCGTTCAATCAGCCAAGATTATCACTGACAAGTACACCGGACAGTCTCGCGGGTTCGGATTTGTGGAAATGGGTTCTGACGACGAAGCCACGACAGCGATTGATGCGTTGAATGGAACTGAGCTTGGTGGGCGCACCTTGACGGTCAATGAGGCGAAACCGCAGGCGCCACGTACTGGATTTGGTGGGGGCGGGAATCGTGGAGGTGGGCGAGGACGTCCTGGAGGGCGTGGAGGTGATCGCTGGTAAGATAGACTAATAAGGTATTTGAAGCGAATAGGCGGGGGATCTGGCAACAGATTCCCCGCTTTTTTTTTGCCCTTGGGTAACACACGAGAAACATTGTAGAATGAGTCCGTTGAAAAAAGCCGCCAGCGGCGTTCTTGCCCCTTTGCCGGGCTCACGTACTGAATGTACGCTCCGCGCGTCAAAAGGGCTGTGGCCTTGCTGGACGAACTTTTTTGAACCGACCCGAGGCCCTTGGAGGGCAGCAGCTTCATGGTCAAATAGGGTCTTCGATATCGTCATTATTCAACAGTTGTAGAATGAAATTCTTGTGAGTGACGTTGTGCGTTTAGGCTCCTCTCATAACGGTAGGTCTATTCAGAAATAGGTAACAGGCGTGAGCGATCTGCTTTCTTCAGATTCAGAGTCGTCAAGTACTATGGATCATTTGTCCAAAGAAGCCAAACGGTTATCTACGCCTTCATCTTTGGAATTGATTGATCAGTGTTTGGCTGATTTGCCGGAAGGTGATGACAAGATCTCTCTGCTCTATCAATTGCGGCACCGATTTATAGAAATGAGTACTGCCTCGCAACAACATGAAACTGAACGAACAAAAATGCAGGCGGTGATTGAAAAACTGACTGCTCCGGCCAATCGCATTGGAACCCTGCTTGGCTTACCCGAAGACGGGGTCGCCAGAATTGTGGTGGGCGGCGCTGAATATTATGCCAATGTTGATCTGCAACTCGATGGGGATATCCCGAAAGTCGGACATCAGATTTTAGTGAATGAAGCCTATGTGGTTATCCGGTCTCTCGGGTATGATCGAAGTGGGCCTATAGTGAAAATTCGCGAGATCTTGGAAGAGGGACGTCTTCGAATTGATCAGGAGGCAGGTCGGCAGGGGATTCTCATTCAACGAGCTGATGATTTGGCGAGTACAGATCTGAAGGTAGGAGATGAGGTTCGATTAGATCCCACGCACCGAATCGCCATAGAGCGTTTAGAGAATACTCAGGGTAAATCGCATTTACTTGCCGAATTACCGACTGTGCGTTGGGACCAGATCGGAGGGCAGCAGGAAGCCATTGAGTCCATTCGCCGCTCTATTGAATATCCCCTTCTTCATGCCGACTTATTTTCACAATATCAATTTCATCAACCAAAGGGGTTCTTGTTGTATGGGCCTCCGGGGTGCGGCAAAACACTCATTGGCCAAGCCACGGCAGCTAGTTTAGGTGAAATCCTAGCCAAAGAGAGTGAGTCGCTAACTTCGAATACGGAGAATGCAGCATCAGATGTTTCTGCCAAACTCCCGCCAATTAATGGTGGGGTCTTTCTCCATGTCAAAGGTCCAGAAGTCTTGAATATGTGGGTAGGAGAATCGGAGAGAATCATCCGAGACCTCTTTTTGCAAGCACGTCAACAACGACAAGATGGAAAGTTGCCGTTTATCTTTATCGACGAAGCGGAGTCAATTTTGGGAACGAGGCGGACCATGCGGTCCTACAATCTCTCCAATACATTAGTCCCCATGTTTTGCGCGGAACTGGATGGGATCGAAAGCCTTTCACAGGTGGTGGTGATTTTGGCATCGAATCGCCCGGATATGATCGATCCAGCTGTCCTGCGGTCTGGTCGAATTGATCGTAAGATTAAGGTGGGTCGTCCTGGGCGGCATGATGTCGCCGAAATTTTACGCGTATATTTAAAGGCTGATCTTCCTTATGCCACAAGTGATTCCAGATCAGATGTCATGGCCAATGAATCATTTGTGTCGAACATTATTGATGGGTTACTTGAGAATGTGTTCCAACAGAGGCAGGAGAATCGAGTGCTGACCATTCGATTACGTAATGGAAGGCGAGAAGTTCTTTATCGCAAAGATTTATTAAGCGGAGCGGTCTTAGCAGGAATCGTTCGGCGAGCCAAAGAACGCGCCATCGAACGAGCGATTCAGACAGATGAGCAAGAATCGTCAGGTTTGAATCTTGAAGATTTACTGATTGCGACTAATCAGGAATTTAAGGAAAGTGAAATTTTCCCTCCAGATGATTCCTCCGAAGAATGGTTAAAGCTCTTGGATTATCATCCTGATCAAGTGGTGGGGATCTCTGCCTTCAAACCCGGCAAAGATGGCGAAGAACATCGGACCTCTCAAATTGTTTAAATCTTTTATGAACCCCATTCGTCTTTTTGGGATCGAAACCGAATATGGTATTGCTCGAGAAGATATCGACACTGCTGATCCGGTGGTTGAATCCATGGAATTAGTTCGGGCCTATTTGGATGGGCATTTTATCCGCCGCTGGGATTATCGCGGAGAACATCCCCATGAAGATCAACGGGGATTTCGCGTTGCCGAGTTAGCACAGGATAAAGAAGAAGATTTCTTTGCCGAGCAGGATGCCCATAGGCCCTTTTCTTTCCATGAAATGAAAAGTGATTTGGTGTTGTCTAATGGTGCCAGATTTTATAACGACCACACACATCCAGAATATTCCACGCCGGAATGTCGGACGGTGAAAGATATTGTGGCACATGACCGGGCTGGGGAACGTATCCTCTGGATAGCGGCTCAGCGGCGGAACAAAGCGTTGGGGGGGCGGGTCATCCAGTTGTATAAAAACAATACCGATTTCCACGGACATAGTTATGGTTGTCATGACAATTATCTGGTCTCCAGAACAATTAATTTTGAAAACCTAGTCCGCGGCCTCCTCCCGTTTCTCGTCAGTCGACAATTGATTGCTGGAGCAGGAAAAGTAGGTCGTGAAGTACAAGAGCAAGGGTTGACTCTAGGTGGGTTTCAAATTTCACAACGAGCTGATTTTATGGAAACAGAACTCAGTGTAGACACCATGCATAACCGTCCTATTCTGAATACCCGAGACGAGCCCCATGCCACTCGTGAATACTATCGACGCCTACATCTTATATTAGGGGATGCCAATATGTGTGAGTATGCCACTGCTCTGAAGATAGGAACCACTCGGGTGGTGCTAGACATGATTGCCGAAGGATTTGTCCCTTCGTTTGATTTGGCGTCTCCTGTTCAAGCCATTCAAACATTGTCACAGGACCCAGGCCTGAAAGCCGTCGTCGAGCGACAGCAAGGGGGAACGATCTCAGGATTAGACATTCAACGAGAATATGTGCAGCAGGCGCGTCTCGTCTTAAGGAACCCTGATGAAGAAACGGAATGGATTGTCCAGGAATGGGAGCACGTGCTAAATCAATTGGAACATGATTCACTTCAATTGATAGGGAAAATAGATTGGGTGACCAAACGATGGTTACTCGAGAGTTTTGTTCAAGAAGAAGGAATAGGGTGGGATGATCCTTGGCTCGCCAGTTTAGATTTGGAATATCATAATGTGGATCCAGAGCGTGGTCTCCTTTGCGGGTTAGAAGCCGAGGGGCGAACAACTCGCATATGTCAAGAAGATGAGATCCAGGCGGCAATCAAAGACGGGCCACATGATACTCGTGGTGGTCTCAGGGGTCTGTGTGTGCAACGATTCGGTGAAGACATTTCTTCGATACAATGGGAAGGGGTTCATTTCAATGGGAAACTCCATCTTGATTTGCTTGGGCATCTTGATCCCATGTCGGTGGCTCATTGTCGAACCGTGCTCAAGGATGCCAAAACCCCTTCAGATATGATTGAATCCATGACAGTAAAATAGTTCAAGAGGAGGATGAATTTTATGATACATGAATATAGCAATATCCCATTAGTTGGAAACTTTGATAGGAAGGAACGCCCGGTTGACCCAATATCAAAGCCATCAGGACCAGGTGAGGACTCAGGGCCCAGGCGTCCTGAAACAGAGTCGCCTTCTCGAGATAATCTCATGAAGCGTATGCGGAAGGTCGATCCGAAGCAGGCGGAAAAATATCGTCAACGGACGGGAGAGTAACAAGGATGAGACAACAAGGAGACTTTCTTCAGGTCCTTGAAGAACAAGGTTATCCGGTCAACAAGCTGTTTCACTCTTCATTAGGACATAGTGGCGTGAGCCCCAGGGAAGAAGTGACAAACGGGACCACCGTTTTTGCCATGAAGTATGCTGATGGCGTACTGGTTGCAGGTGATAGACGAGCGACAGCAGGCAATGTGGTCATGTATGACCGGACCGATAAGGTTTTAGAGATCGATCGATTTTCCGTGATGGCGATTGCTGGAGTTCCAGCAACGGCCTTTGAGATGGCCAGAGTCTTAGAGCATTCCTTTAAGTATTATCGAAGGAGTCAATTGCAGGATTTGAGCTTTGAAGGTAAGTTGCGGGCGGTCGCGACTCTCTTGAAAAATAATGCACCTGCCGCTTTGGCTGGTACTGGAACCGTCGCGCCGGTGTATGCAGGGTATGATGCACTGGAAGGTTGCGGAAAGATTTTCTTCTACGACATTCTCGGAGCTGAATTTGAAGCAGTGGAATATGCCGTGTCGGGATCAGGATCTCCTACGATTCGGGGAATTTTATACTATATGAATCGCTGGGGAAATGGACCTGTTGGCGGACTGAATGAAGAAGACGCCCTGATCTTTGTGCTCAGACTAATGACGAGTGCTGCAGAGTTTGATTCGGCCACGGGAGGCGTCGATGCCCAGGCGCAACTCTATCCTATCGTGAAACGCATTTCTGCTGAAGGAGTCCGAACCATACCAGCCGATTGCTTACAAACGCTCTTTTCAGAAAAAGTGGTCAGCTGATGTATGAAGAACCCTACCGTTGGATCGAAGCGGTTGCCAATCGGCGGACCTATCTCGATGATCAATTCACTCAAGGCAATCCGCTGGTGGCGGTGTCCTTTGCACAAGGGATTCTTCTGCTAACTGTGAATCGTGGCACAGAAAAGGTGTATGAAATTTACGATCGTATTGCCTTGGGTGGGATGGGACATCCGGCAGACCTGGAAAAATTACGATACACCCTGTTAGATATGGCTCATGTGGAAGGCTTTCAGAGGTCCCCGTCCGATGTTACCGCCTCCCGCTTGATGAAAAATGGGTTGGCCCCGGTCATCAAGCAAGCGTTTGAGGAAATATTTAAAGCCCCTTATATCACCAAAGTGTTGTTAGCCGAAGTGGGGCCAACGAAGGATCGTGATCACCTTTTCAGTATTAATTATGATGGTATGTATGAGGAGCAACGGGAGTTTGCCCTGCTGGCCGCGTCTTCATCTATTCGTGAGAGTCTCGCGAATGAATGGAAAACGCAAGAAAAGCCTTCTTCATTGCAGAAGGCGTTGGAGGTGAGTCTTCGTCTATGGGGAATGGCGAGTCTACTCCAATCGGCGGCTCCTTCTTCGGATGCAGAAGACGAAGAGACAAGCGCCTCATCAAATGCATCGATATCCACCATTCCTGATGATGAAGCAATTGCCTTGCAGGTCAAGGAGACGTTAGCCAAAGAAACGTTGGAATGTGTGCTGTTGGACCGAGAAAGCGGAAAAATGGAAACCTATCGCGCCCTTACCCAATCCGAACTTCAACCCTTAATCCCTCAATACCTCGAATCTGCCTAGACCTGTTCGTATGTTCCTCTCCTTTGTAAGGAGGGGTCGAGGGGAGGTAGATTCTTCACCGTCTGCGATAACCGTACGTCGTATGCAACTTTACATGATACTGTGAGCTAGGTGGGGTAGAGCCTTCCCTCATGAAAAATCGAATCTTCGGGATAGAAACGGAATACGGCCTACTCATCAAAGCCGATCAATCGAATGTATCCCCGTCCGGAGTCGCCCGTCATATCATCCAGCATTTATTCGGTCAGAAAAAACATGGCGTGATTGATTGGCATTACCGTGGGCATGATGAACCCCCAGGTAATGGAGGGTTTCTCTTGAATGCAGGGCGAATGTATGTGGATATGGGGCATCTCGAATATGCTTCTCCAGAATGCCATTCCTTGTGGGATCTTTTGGCTGTGGATCGGGCTGGAGATTTATTGTTGCAAGATTGTCTAGAAGAGCTTGGGCTGAGGGATAAGGTTTCCATTATCAAAAATAATATCGATCATGAAACGGACGCCACGTTTGGGTGCCATGAAAATTACTTGGTCTCCAGAGAGTTTCCATTCAACTATCAAGGGCTAGGCCTGCTCATGCCCTTTCTCGTCACCCGTCAAGTGTTTACTGGTGCTGGCCGCATTGGGATGGCTCGTTCCATGGATTTAGAAGGATGGATTGGCTTAGACGACATTGAAGGAGGTAGAGGAAATCTTTCACTGGCCTCGGCTGAAGAACCTGTGATCTATCAAATTTCTCAACGCCCGGATTACATTGTGAACGACTTTTTTGAATGGGTCCAACATAATCGAGCGATCGTGAATACGCGGGACGAACCATTGGCGGATCCCGAACGATTCCGTCGATTGCATTTGCTCATGGGCGATTCCAACATGGCTGAAGAAACGACTCTGCTAAAAATGGGCACTACGGGATTAGTGCTACAACTCATCGAAGATGGCCATGCCCCGACAGGCTTAGATTTTGATGACCCCGTTCAGACCCTACGTGGGATCTCTCGCGATCCGAAGCGAAAATGGATGGTGACCCTTTCAACCGGCAAACATCTTTCAGCCTTAGATATCCAAGAAGAGTTTTGGCAAGCGGCGTCCAAACACTATGCCGGACAGGATGAGGAAACAGACTGGGTCTTAGCTCATTGGGAATCAGTCGTGAAAGACTTACGGAAAGGCTATCAAACGGTCGTTGGTCGAGTGGACTGGGCGTCCAAGCTCTGGTTGTTAGAGAACTTTCGAGCAGCCGAGAAATTAGAATGGGACGATCCCTGGCTCAAAAGCCTGGATTTGGAATATCACAATGTGGATCTGCAAGCTGGCCTGTACCATGGCATGGCTGAAGAAGGTGATGCGCCCCGTTTCACGACAAATGACTTAGTCAATTTATCGAAACACACACCACCACGAAACACGCGGGCATTTGGGCGCTCAGAAGTGATTAAGCATGTCGTCAAAGAGGGCTGGGCCGATTTTCTCGAGCAGACGGCCAAACACCAAGACCCGCGCCGCCCACCCTATGTCATTAATTGGTCGGTCTTGCAACTTCAAGGGAGTCCGGTGTTTGTCATGGCCGATCCTTTCCGCACCTACGTCCAAGAAAGCCGGTCTTATTGCTTGGAGGGTCCTGCCAGGCCAAGCCTAAAGCCATTTCCAGAAAAACAGGACAGGTGAATCAGTCAAAAGAAGGCATATGTAGGATGAGGTCACTCCATTTAAGGTCATCTGGCGGCTCTTCTATTGTCTCATGAAAAAAACAAATCTTCCTAAAGTTGCTGACAGTCATAATGGGAATTTGTAATCGTCGTGCTGTTAATCTTTTCTTCTAAGGATTGGGCGTAAGATGGAAATCAATGTCATTCGAGATGCGGTGACCAGAGACATCCTGCTAGAAATGGCCACTCAACAGTTTGGCGACATGGTCAAGGCTGTGGTGGACGTGGAACAGGGGATTATGGCGATTGGAGGGGAACTCCATTCTGATGAAGAGGCCCTGTTGTTAGATCAAGGTTCCATACAAAGAAATCTATGGGGAATCAATTTGTATCCCGAAAAGTCGGCTGAAGAATGGATTGAGTTTGATTCGATGATCAACGTGCGTCCATCGGCTGGGAATCGTTCTCGAAATGTGGAGAATGAAGAAATACGAAAAGCTATCATCAAGATCGTTCAACAATTGGTAGAGGGCTAATCATGTCTCATCAACATACAGGCTTGGCGGAAGGAAGATGGCATACGATGTCATTAATGGAGCAGTTGGGTAATGTCGGTAGTGAGGTTGGGCGCGCTTCTCGCTGGAAAGAAAAAGATCCTCAGGCCTGTGAAAAGGCATTCATCCGGGCCCTAGAGCTTCTTGACCTAACGACACAAGACCCTCGGTGGAAGGGGCGGAGGAAAGAACTGACTCGTGTGCGGGAGTTCCTCTGTGATGCCAGTTTGGGAGGGGATGTATACGGAAGTGACTTTGCAAGCCTTGATCGATATTTCTACTACTTTGCCGTTGCAGCACGGGCTAATCGGTAAGAACTTTCTGAACAGAAGGGGTGGAGGCTATCTTATTGTCATTAACTAGTCGGTCTTACAACTCCAAGGTAGTCCCGTCTTTGTTATAGCTGAGTCCGTCTGCATCTACGTGGAAGAAAGCCGGGACTGCTGCGTTTCTTTACGAGTACCTTCTCCTTCAGAAAATCATTTGTTGTTTTACGAGGATGAGCTAATATTAATCAAGTCTGACGGCGTAAAAATTCTACAAACTCTACTGGCTTAGGAAGAATTAGGCGGTCTCTTTTTGGGAGTCTAAATATATGGTGTCAGGACAGATGTCTTGTTCGTTGGGCCAGGTGACAGTACCGTCCAATATCGTGACTTGCTGAAAGTAATGGTGATCCTGGAGTTCTTGGAACACCCCGAAGTTTAGCAAAGGAGAGCAATCATACGTCCCCTGTTCTCCATTAGTAAAAACGAGTTTTAATTTATAATCACTCATTGGTGTTACTTTTTTAATTCTTGGATTCATGATTTACCTCAACGTGGCAATTTTGAACGGATGTTGACCGGACACTGCCAGTTCCCAATCTGCAACAAGTTCATCCTTATGCAACTCAATCCAAGCTTGAAGAAGTTTCATTTTTGAGGTTGGGAGGCTCCCTTCCAATGTTACCCCATCGGGGATAGAAACCACAGACTCATACTCCTAGTATTTGGCATGAATGTGTGGAACTTTGTGTTGCTTATTATCAAGAAAATACATGTACACAATGATTCCATAGAACATTGATATTGCTGGCATTTATCACTCTCCAACTATTTTGGATATCGCTCAATCGCTGATAAGCTCGGTCAGCTTACCTCTAGAAACACGGCTTGTAATCTTGGGAAATTTTATAATGTTTATCAAGACTTAGCAAGAAACCTAAAGCTTGCTACAATCAGACAATTACTTGAGTGATATATCAATCACCACGAAACACGCGGGCATTTGGCCGTTCAGAAGTCATTAAACATGTCGTCAAAGAGGGCTGGGCCGATTTTCTCGAGCAGACGGCCAAACACCAAGACCCGCGCCGCCTACCCTATGTCATCAATTGGTCGGTCCTACAACTCCAAGGGAGTCCTGTCTTCGTCATGGGCGATCCCTTCCGCACCTATATCCAAGAAAGCCGGGATTATTGTTCTGACGGCTCTTCTCGTCATACTTCAGAACCGCTCTCCAAAAAACAAGATATCTAAAAGACGTGTAGTTTGAAGTGGGAATGAGTTAGGAAGTCTGATCAGATTTCATTCTGATCCTTAACGATATTCTTTCATTCTTCACACGAGAGGTGGCGGAGTGGTTTGTATTTCAAGAACAGCGCACGTCAAATTTTTATAAAATAATAATGCAACGGTATTATGCAATATTCAAGTCATTGAATTCATTGAAGTACGAGAGTGGTTGCAAAAATGATCATTTGTGCAACGAAAACGATCGTCTCTAAATATCTGCTTATGGCCAATAGCAGACGTTCATGCTTCAGTATAAAGCACCTCAATAAATTCAATAGTGAACCTACGAAGATTTAATAAACTTCAAAAAGAAAACGATAATGTTGATAGTTGAGGGGTTTGTTGTTCATCCTACCTTGTCTGCCAAGGAAAACATATCTTGACCATCACGAAGGGAGAACGAAAACCAGCGATAGCTGGGGTTTAATCAACACAGCTTACGAATAACCGAAATTGCACGCTTTTGGGGCCTGAAATCGGACCAAAGACAATGGTACCCATTTGACTCCATCTGTGTTTGGGTATATGGTGAAGATATGACGTATGAGTCCACGTTGACATCCTATCTCTCGCACCTTCCTGCTTTTTCTCTGTGCGTCTGATTCCTCTGTCCGCGCTCGCTACGCCAAACCTCTCCTCAGCAGTCGCAGTCCAGTTTCTTTGTCGACTGTAACGCTGGTCATCAGATCAGGTTTTTGAGAAGAGGCCATTCCCGACCGTCACGGTCAAAAAAAGGAGTGCCAGCCATGTACCAAGTTCTGTCCCTATTAGGATTAATGTTTCTTTCCTGGGGTGCCGCCGTGTATGCATCCTTCAAAGAACCACTACCCGTGCCTGCTTTAGGCAAAAGTTGATGGACCTATTTGTAACTGCGGTTTTACAGGAGGGATTTATGAAAACCCAAAGCCTAGCTTCGGTGGCAGTATTGAAAGAAGAACAGATAACAAAGCATGCCAATCGTTCTTGGAAGAAATCAGCAGGCATGTTTTCTGGGCAGAAATCTCAAGGAGGGGTCTTGGTCGTCGATGATGACCCGGACATTCGAAAGCTTATCCGACTTATATTAGAGAAGGATGGTTATGACATTCTGGAAGCCGAAGACGGGCAAGACGCCATTGCGTTGTTACGTAGCGGGGAAAACCCCATGGTCATCGATACGATCATTTCCGACTTGTCCATGCCGAAGGTCAATGGGTATGAGGCCATTGCCTATTTTCAAAAAGAATTCCCGAGTATTCCTTTGATTGTCTTGACGGGGATTGCCGACTTAGAAGTGGCGACCTCGTTCATGCGTCGAGGGATCAGTAACTATTTAGTCAAACCGGTTGATGAAAAAAAATTAACGGCCTCGGTGGCACAGGCCATCGCCCAACGACAACTCTCATGGGCCTAACTAGGATTTCCAACGGATGCGGCATTGTGATGTTCGCAATGCTTGCGTCATTCAATCATCACTCACTCACAAAGGAGTAATGCTATGACACATGAACGTTTTATTACACGCACAATCTTCGTTGCCTCCTTGATGCTGCTCCCACTGATTCTGCCAGTTGGAACTTTTGGGGCCGAGCCAGAGAAAGGGACGAGGGCCTTGCAAAACGAAGGGCTGAAACAACATGCCGTTGAAAGTGTTCAAGATACCTTGAAGGCTTGTTTAGCCCGCATTCCAGAAGACGCAAGTTCCGGACAACGGATGTTAGCGGAACAAAACTGCCAACATGTTGCGAATGAACGAACGGGGACATTCTTATCTTTCTGAGCGACACCTTGTGCAGGTTTCCCCCTTCCCTTCTTGCCAACCGGCAGTTTGGAGGGCGGGGGGCACCATAGACAGAACAACAATCAGGCGCATAGAAGCAGGGGGTGATTTGGTAAGTGAGAAAGCCCATATATGCCATGATGGTAAAAAGTTTCTCGGGTGTACTTTACCCGATGCCATGGGATCAAAACCTCAAGCGTACTGTTGGAAGGGGGCGAGGGGAAGAGTGTTGCTTTTTGGTGATATAGCCGAGGCCCACAAAAAAATCGAACCATATCGAGATTGTTCTTTTTCTGCGTCACAATAGTATGAGAAAGAAAGGTTGTCATGAAATTATCCAGGCAATGGCGTAAAAATAGTCTAGCGCCAAAGACTTCTAAGCCCATGCAAAAAGTTCGGTGGGATGTATTGGGACTTCCGGATCCTAGAAAAGTCCCCTCTTCGATTCCCATTGAGGAAATCAGGCGGCAAGTGCAGGACATCTCTAGCAAGGGTATTAAATTACAAAAGGGAAAGGAATGATAGTGGATCCTGGGGGAATACCCGATGACCAACGATATTGGCCAGAAACCTGACCAAATGAGGCGGTTAACTAATTTGACGTCCCCTTAGTTTAGGTATAGGATGACGGTATGACGTATGAGTCTACATTGACATTCCTATCCCTCGCACCTTCCTGCTTTTTCCCCGTGCGTCTGATTCCTCTGTCCGTGCCTCGTTACGCCTAACCTCTCCTCAGCAATCGCTGGACTATTGTTTCATCGATTGTAACGCTGGTCGTCAGATCAGGTTTTTGAGAAGAGGCAATTCCCGACCGTCACGGTCAAAGAACGGAGTGACAGCCATGTACCAAGTTGAAGCCCTCTTAGGACTGATGTTTCTATTTTGGGGTGCCGCTATATGGGCTACCTTCATGGATAACCCACCCAAGACTGCATGGAGTAATCTTTAAGGGGCCTTTGCTGGGTGGGAAATTCCCAGGTTGGGAAAAATTGGCCTGGGAACCCGCCGCTGAATCCTAAAACTCGCAAGAAAATTCGAACAGGCCGATCAGACTTTTGCGAGGCAACTAAAAGCAAATCTCATGCAAGAACATAATGATAAATGCCTTTTTGAAACAAGAAAAGTGAAAGAATGGTTGAACTGAGCTCAGGGTTAGAAACAGGAGTTGTGGCAACTGGCTTGGTTGCCATGCTTGGGATGGCCGTGTGGCTATTATTCCGGTGTGAAACCAATGGAGAAAAATCGTTGTTTTCCAAAATGATGTCACCATCTGAGGACGAGATTGAAAAGCGCACATCGGTCCCGCTGTTCTTGCCCTCTTTTAAAGGGAGTTCCTCAAAGAGCCTCATAACAACTCATGACTATGGTTTGGAAGTATTGAATCAGAGAATGAGTAGTATTCCATTCAGTCAACAAAAGGAGCCTTCTATGGAACCTCATGTTGCATCGACTATCGAAATACAAGAGGGAGAGACCACCGGTCAGGCCGAAGACTTTAGGCCACCTTTCGGGCAGTTTGGGAATATAGCCGTGGGAATGTCCTCCGGAAAGAAATCTTTAGGGGGCATTCTCGTGGTGGATGACGACCCGGCTATTCGGAAGCTCAACCGGTCAATATTGGAGCATTCTGGATATGACGTCCTGGAAGCCGAAGACGGGCAGGAGGCTCTCCAGGTGTTGAGTAGCGGGGAAGCCCCCATGGCGGTTGATTTGATCATTACCGACATCAATATGCCCAAGGTTGATGGATTTGAGGCTATTGCCTCTTTCCAAAAAGAATACCCCAGTATTCCTGTGATTGTCTTAACGGGGATTGCCGATCGGGAAGTGGTGACTTCATTTTTGCGACAAGGTGTCACCGATTATTTGGTGAAGCCGATTGATGTCAGAATATTAGTCGCCTCGGTGACGGATGCCATCAAGCAATCACAATTATCATGCGCTTTGTAGGGATTTCGAACGGACACCGCATCGTGATTCCCACGACGTGTGCGTTATCCATACTTCATCCACTCACAAAGGAGATTTGCTATGAAACATGATTTTTTTATAAATCGTGCGGTTTTAGTCGCCTTCTTGGTGGTTCTTCCGCTGATCCTTCCCATGGGGTTGTCAGCAGCCGAACCAATGAAAGAGGTGACGGCTGCTCCTAAAAAACTCATCCAGGGTGTTGAACAAATCGCTGTGGAAAGTGTTCAAGACTCCCTGAAGGCCTGCCTCGGCCGCATTCCGTTAGACGCGAGTGTCGGACAACTCATGTTGGCGGAACAAAACTGCCAACGTATCGAGGAAAAACGGACAAAGACCTCTTTGACCTTCTAATTGGCTTCTTTCACCGGCTCCCTCCTTCCTCCATGCAACCGGACATTTCGTAGGGAGGGGGGCACAGGAGACAACGCAGTGTATATAAAGATGTCAAACAATTTCTGGATTGGTTAATGACATATTGAGTATCTGCGATGATGGCGAAGGGTGCTTCTTGTGATTTGTCCCCGCTGCCAAGGGTGGATGGCCAAAGAAACATGTATGGATCTGAAAGATGAAATGGGGATCTTCATCATTTCAGTGTTGCATTGTTTGAATTGTGGTGAAGTGGTAGACCCTCTGATTTTACAAAATCGTCTGAGCGCTCCAGCACCAATGATTGGGCGGGCTCGTGTTGCACCCAAAACGGGGCTGGAAGGATCTGGAGCGAAAAGGTGAAAACCTGAGGGGGGTACATTCGTTTCTGTGGTCTAACGGCTTCAATGAAAAATAAAAAAATTATTACTTTTACACGTCTGGAGAGAAACACATGAAATATTCTGCACTAGGAAATGTTTTTGTTGGGATAGGTTGTATGATGGTTATAGGTTGTAGCAATTCCGAAGTCAGCTCAGTACCAGAGTCCCAGTTGGCTGTGGCAAACACGCCGTTGAGTGACAAAGCCGTTTCGGAAAACATAGAAGCTCGTTTGAGCCAAAACCTCACGATGTATTTACAAGGGATCGAAGACAAGTTAGGCCAACTGAAAGATAAGCATGCGAAACTGGCCAATCACGTGCCGGAAGCTGGGCCAGGGGCTAACTCCAGAGTAGTCTTGGACGCCATTCTGGAGGAACTGACGAAGAAAGGTGAAGAGGTACAATGGCAAATCGAGGCCATGAAGTCGGCAAAAGGGGAAGACCACCCTGCGCTTCAAGACGGCATGGATGAAACCTTGGCGGACTTGGAAGAATCCTATATTACAGCGCTTGCCAAGTTTGCTGGGTAAATATGGTGTGACGGTGGGCTTTCACTGACACCAAAACATTCACTGCCTCTACACGAGTGAATAGTAAAGGTTGAAAGAAACGCCGATCAGCATTCCAGTCAACGGGTGTAGATGACGTCCAAGAAAGACCCTTGATGCAGCTTTCCAAAAATGTGCTCCGGTGTTATAGCCAACTCATGGAATGGATCAAATTCATCACGTTCTATGAAATTGCAGAAGGGATGCAATCGACCCTGCGCCATCTTCTTCATTACAAGCCCATCACTATTCAATATCCCCACGAAAAACGCCTGCTTCCCGAGAACTATCGGGGCATGCTGGCCTTACTACGATACGACGACGGTACGGAAAAATGCGTTGGCTGCGACCTGTGCGAAGCTGCTTGCCCTAGTCGGGTCATCAACGTCTTCAGTGCGGAAGTCCCTGATGAACCTATCAAGCGCTATGCCAAGGAATATACGATGGACATGACCCGTTGCCTGTTCTGCGGCATGTGTGTTCAGGCCTGCCCAGTGGACGCGCTGGCCATGACCCGGGAATATGAATGGGCTGTCTACAATAAACGAGATCTTTTCTTGAATAAGCAACAGCTCCTCGCGATCGGCGACCGATCCTTCTCGAAGCGAGAGAAACGCCTAGAATTTCAACACCCCAACGTGGCGTATTTTAATATCGCGTTTCCTGGCCAACCGCTTAAGGAAATCCAACCTATAAGGAGCATCCGCTAATTATGAAGCTATATGAGAAGCCAAGTGGCCAAAACAGTCAGAAAGCTAGGAGCCGTGCCCGTATGGGCGCGCATCAAGGCCTAGACCTTAAAGCGATGTTAGCCCAAGTACAACGCTCAGAACAGCGTCTTCTCGCCCAATATGCCGTCACGCGGGTCTTGGCCGAATCCGCAACCCTGAAAGACGCCGGTCAGGACATTCTTCGAGCCATCGGTGAGAGTTTCGATTGGAAATTGGGTATGTTCTGGCACGTGGATACCCAAACGGCTGTGCTTCGCTTTGTTGACTTTTGGCAGGCCCCGAACGTTGAGGCGTCTGCTTTCTGCGACGATAGCCGGGAACGGACCTTCCCAAGAGGGGATGGTCTGATTGGCCAAATCTGGGCGAGTGGCCACTCCCTGTGGATTCCTGACGTGGCCAGAGACCTGGGCTTCCTACGGGCTCCGATGGCAGCCAGAGTCGATCTTGGTCTTCATGGCTGGTGTGGATTTCCCATCTATAAGGGCGAGCGCATGTATGGGGTCATTGAATTTTTTACCAATGAAATCCGGGAGACCGATAACGAGGTGTTGGAGATGATGGCCGACATTGGCATCAAAGTGGGTCAGTTTGTTGAGCGCAAAGAGGCCGAGGAAGATCTTCGACAGTCGGAAATGAGACTTCAGGAAGAGGCGAGGTTGGCGGAAGTGGCCCGAGTCCTGGGAGACATCGCGCACGATATCAAGAATATGCTGATGCCTGTCAGTATGGGTGTCTCACTGCTGGAGGATGAGCTTGACGAGTCTTATGACCGGTTGCCCCAGCCCGTGGTGGACTCAGTAAAAAATAGTCGAGAACTTACGAAAGACCTCATTGCGATGATCAAGAATGGATCTCGGCGCGTTCAGGACCGGGTCAAGGAGTTCGCCGATTCCGTCAAAGGTCCCCCGCGAGCGGCACAGTTTGCTCCCTGCCGCATTGACGAGGTGGTCTCGAGCGTGTACGGAATGCTCCGAATCCCGGCTGACGAAGGAAGCGTGATTCTCCTGGTTAACGGTCTCGAGGGCCTCCCTGTGATCCAGGCCGATGAAAGTCGACTCTTCAACGCCCTCTATAACCTTGTGAACAACGCCATACCCGAAATCCCATCCGGGGGATCGGTTACGGTCCAGGGTCGGACCGAGCAAGCGGGAAAGCAGGTTGTGCTGTCTATTATTGATACCGGGAAGGGCATGCCTTCCGAAGTGCGGGAAAGCCTTTTCACCTATCAGGCAATCAGTCGAAAAGTGGGAGGGACCGGCCTGGGGACAAAGATTGTGAAAGACGTGGTTGAGGCGCATGGAGGAACCATTACCGTTGAAAGCAAGTTGGGCAAGGGAACCTCGTTTCATATCTCATTACCTGTCGAAGGCCCGGCGACGAAGTTACCCAGTACGTTGACGCCACAAGGGTAAAGAGACGCCTCGACTTCATGATTCGAATGCGATCGCTCAAAGACTTCGGCTACAGAGGCAAAAAGGCATCGTAGCTCTTAGCAGGAATTCTTCAGTCACCCCAATGCCTCAAATCGAAAGAATAAGATTCGTGTGACCCGCCGAGAAGGGAACACCATGAGGATTTGCAGCGTATTCCATGCAATTCTTCAAACGATTCTATAAGTTCAACAAGGGAGAAAAGATGAATGTGCTCCATGTTGCGACGCTCAACCGGCCGATTAAGCAGAACTTGGGTTATGGCCCTATCGAAACGGTCGTCTATAACCTCGATAAAGGATTGCATGAATTCGGACATCGTTCAATTGTAGCCTGCTCAGGAGACTCTCAGGTTGTGGGAGAGCAATTCACAACCATTGAAAAAAGCTTCAGTGAATACTGTACTGATCACACACTCGTGAAGCAGGAACACATGCTCCAACACCTGGTTACCTCACTTCAACGAGCGCAAAGGGGTGACATTGATGTCATTCACATGCATGATGCCGACATGGTGGAATATATGTTTAACGGAGTCCGCCAAAACCCTGTTCCTATTGTGATGACGCTGCATGTGCCAGCAGACGATCACCGAGGATTTTCGCGATGGAATGAAACGCTTATTTCCTCTTCCCCTGCCTATTTTGTCCCCATCAGTGATTTCCAGAGATCGCAGCATCTGGGAATAGTCAACGGGCAGAAGGTGATCCATCACGGCATTGATGTGGAAGATTATCCATTCAATACTCATCCCAGTAAACACGACTATTTGTTCTCGATTGGAAGAATTACCCCAGATAAGGGGCAGGATATTGCCATCGAGATTGCTAGAAAAACGGGCCTCCGGCTTATCCTTGCCGGCAATGTCCAGAATAAAGAAAAGGACCGAGAATTTTTCAAAAAATTACAACATTCAATCGACCTGATGGCTGACGGAGCCCAACTGTTCACCGGAAGCGATTACTTTGAACAGGTCATGAAGCCTATTCTGGATTCTGACAAGCAGATCATCTATATCGGAGAAGTGAATAGTGCCCAGAAAAAGCTATGGTATCAGCATGCGCGTGCGACACTCTTTCCTATTCAATGGGGGGAACCGTTTGGGTTGGTGCTGATTGAATCTATGGCCTGCGGCACCCCGGTGTTAGCCTTTGATGAAGGCTCAGTGCCTGAAATTGTTGTTCATGGGAAAACGGGTTTTGTGGTGGATTCCATCGATCATATGACGGAGGCCGTGAAAGCCATTCGCATTCTTGATCCGAGTGATTGTCGTCAGCACGTGAAAGACCACTTCTCAATTGCCAGTATGGCTGGGAAGTACTCTGACCTGTATCAGTGGATTGTGGATGAAAGGACGTTATGCCTAAAGACATCCCCGTCAGTAACGGGTCTTTCCTTGTAAACTTTGACTCGGATTATCAGATCCGCGACGTGTATTTCCCGTTTATCGGCCAGGAAAACCATGCAAGTGGACATCCCTTTACCTTCGGGGTATGGACGGATGGGCACTTTTCGGCCATGGGGCCGGAATGGGAAAAAGATTTACGCTATCAAAATGAGAGTTTGGTGACGGAGGTCGCCCTAAAAAATGAGAATCTGGGTTTGAAATTACGATGTTCGGATGTTGTGGATTTAGAAGTTAATATCTACGTCAAAAAGATTGAAGTGACTAACCTTCAAGACCAACCTCGTCAAATCCGGCTCTTTTTCAGTCATGACTTTTATCTGTATGGGAATGACATTGGTGGTACGGCATACTTTGATCCCCGGAGTCGTTCGATCATTCATTATAAAAACCACCGGTATTTTCTGATCAGTTGCTGGGCGCATGATCAATGGGGTGTGAATCACTTTGCTTGTGGGAAAAGGGAGGGCTCAGAGAGTTTGCAGTCGATAACAGATACAGAGAATGGAGAATTAAGCGGGGAGGCCTCCGCATGGGGCTCCCCCCATTCCACCCTTGGTATGTGGCTGGAATTGGCAGGGCAGGGAACCACGACCGCGTATTATTGGATCGCCGCAGGCATGACCTATTCCGAGGTGGCCAAGCTCAATTTGGAAGTCCATGCAATCACCCCAGGAGAACTCCTCAAGCGCTCGTCGAAATACTGGCGAACCTGGGTCCATAGCGATTCGCTACAGCTCCAAAGCCTGCCAAAATCGGTGAGCGACGTGTTTCACCGGAGTCTGTTGATTTTACGCACACAAATCGACAGCCACGGCGCGATTATTGCCGCCACTGATTCCGATATTATTCGTTTTGGAAAAGATACCTATTCGTACATGTGGGGACGGGATGGGGCGTTTGTGGCTGCCGCCTTAGCCAAAGCACGATACTCGCATGTGTGTATGAAATATTTTGACTTTTGTGCTCGGATCATATCGGACGAAGGCTATTTATTCCAGCATTATAATCCAGATGGTTCCCTCGCGAGTAATTGGCATTCCTGGTTGGTGGCTGGGCAAGAGGTTCTGCCCATTCAAGAAGATTCAACCGCGCTGACCCTTTGGGCGCTGTGGATACACTACCAAAACTTGCAAGACGTCGAATTTATTCGACCCCTCTACCGGACCCTCATTACCAAATCTGCCGACTTTTTAGTCCGCTACCGAGACCCGCAAACCCTATTGCCGCTCCCGTCCTATGATCTGTGGGAAGAGCGGTATGCTCTACACAGCTTTACGGTAGCTTCCGTGATTGCCGGTCTCCGAGCGGCGGCGAAGTTTGCGACACTCTTTCAGGATACTTCCCTGGCCGAGAAGTATGACTCCGTGGCTGATGAAATGACGGGGGGAATTAGCCAACACCTGTATCATGACGGCCTCAAGCGATTTGTCCGTTCGGGCTCCAGAACAGAAAAAGGGTATCAACTTGATGAAGTTATCGATATCAGTCTTTTGGGTTTGGCAACTCTTGGGGTATTCGATCCCAAAGATCTGAGAATGATTGAAACAGCCACAGCTGTACGCGAGCAGCTGTGGCTAAAAACTTCTGTTGAAGGTTGCGCCAGATATCAGGGGGATGTCTATCAGCGGGCGGAGGATAGCCCAAAAGACATTCCCGGTAATCCATGGTTCATTTCAACACTGTGGCTGGCCGAATATTATATCGACCAAGCCGAGAGTCAACAGCAACTTCAAGCGACTCTTCCTTATCTTGAATGGTGCGGAAAAAATGCGTTGCCTTCCGGCGTGCTTGCCGAGCAGGTACATCCTGTAAGCGGTTCCCCTCTTTGTGTTTCGCCACTCACGTGGAGTCATTCCGCTTTTGTGTGGACGGTTCTGCGATACGCTGAAAAGGATCAGACGCTTAATAAAAAGTCGCTATCAAAAAATTTGGCCTAATGTGAAATTCCTATCCTCTGAACTCACTCAACACTCCCTTCAATCTATTCTATAAGGGGTCATGCATGGCATGGGAACCGAAAGATCCTTTTGGTCGCAGCGGGGACCATCCTCTCAATGAAGCTTTAAAAAAAGCTCAAGAACAGTTGAATCGTCTCGTTCCTGGTCGCGGATTCAAATCAATCATATGGATTGTATTGGCCATTCTGCTGCTTTGGCAGTCTGTCTTTATTGTGGCCCCAGACCAACAGGGGCTCGTGAAACGATTTGGAGATATCACCAGAACCGTTGGGCCAGGCCCCCACTTTAAAATTCCGATCTTAGAAACCGTAGAAACACCGAAGGTCGAAAAACTTCACCGTGTTGAGATTGGATTTCGCACGGATCCACGTGGCCGGACTCGTACCGTTCCCCGGGAAGCGCTCATGTTGACCGGTGACATGAACATTCTTTGGCTCGAGTTCATTGTCCAATATAAGATCCAAAATGCCCGAGACTATCTCTACCGAATAGCGAATGTTGAGACGACGATTCATAACGCGGCTGAGGCTGCGATGCGGGAGGTAATCGGAAAGAATAAAATCGACGAGGCCTTAACGACAGGAAAAGCCATTATCCAGCAGAGCACCCAAGATCTCCTCCAGGGAATACTTGATCAATATCAAGCCGGCGTCCAGGTCCAAACCGTACAACTTCAAGACGTCAATCCCCCAGAGGCCGTCGCTGCGGCATTCAAAGACGTGGCTAGCGCGAAAGAAGACCGAGAGAAACTTATTAACCAAGCACATGGGTATCGTAATGATCTTATCCCGAGAGCCAAGGGTGAAGCCGCTCAGGATGTGAATCAGGCCAAAGGCTTCGCCCAGGCACGGATTGCAAGGGCCGAAGGAGAAGCGAACCATTTCCTCAAAACCCTGAAAGAGTATAAACAGGCTAAAGATGTCATCAGTAAACGAGTCTATATTGAAACGATGGAAGAAGTGTTATCGAAAACAGACCTGATTATTTTGGACTCCAACGTCAACAGAAATGTCTTGCTGTATCTTCCACTTGATCGCTTTTCCCGTTCTCATTCAACAGACGGTGGTGGAACCGATAGGAAGGCAGGACAATGAGTAAACAAAACTTCGTGATCGGGGTTATTGTCGTTGCCGTCCTTCTCCTGCTATTGGGAGTTTCTCCCTTCTACATTGTGGATTTAAAAGAAACGGCGATTGTCGTGCAATTGGGGAAACCCGTTCGAACAGTCACGGAGCCGGGGCTGAAGTTTAAAATTCCATTCATTCAGGAGGTCACGTATTTTGACAAACGACTTCTCGATTATGACGTGCCAGCCAGAGATGTCATTACCTCAGATAAAAAGACTATCTTGATCGATAATTTCGCTAAATGGCGGATTGTGGATCCTTTGCGAGTCTATCAAGCCTTTCAGACACAGCGAGCCGCCCTGCAACGGTTGGATGACATCATTTATTCCGAGCTTCGCGTCGAGCTTGGCCGACATGAGTTAGCAGAGATTGTTTCTGCTAATCGGTTATTGATCATGAAGGTCGTGTTAGATCGAGCGAATGAAAAAGCCTCGATTTATGGGTTAGAAGTCCTCGATGTGCGGATTAAACGAGCCGACCTCCCCGAACAAAATGAAAAAGCTATCTTTGCTCGGATGCAAGCTGAGCGACAACGGCAAGCTAAACAATATCGTGCGGAGGGAGAGGAAGAAGCCCAAAAAATTCGATCGGAGGCCGAAAAAGACAAGCAAATTATTTTGTCTGAGGCCTATAAAACCTCTCAGAAGCTTCGCGGTGAAGGGGAAGCCAAAGCCTATAAAACCTATGCGGACGCTTACAAACAAGGCCCGAAGTTTTTTGAATTCATCCGATCCATGGAAGCCTACAAAAAAACTTTTGCAAAAGGGACGACCATGGTGCTCAGTCCCGATTCCGAGTTTCTGAAATACTTAAAGAAACGGAATTAAATGTGTGGGTCTCGAATTCCTAATTGTTCTTCAACGTTCAAGGATTGCCATTCGGTTGAATTTACTGGAAGGACGGTTGGGAGGATGTAAGTTTCTGAAAAATATGGTGGGTCGTACAGGGATCGAACCTGTGGCCCGCTGAATAAGAGTCAGCTGCCCCTTTTATTTATTCAATCAGCCAGGAATTCAAAGTACTCGGATCCTGGACGTTCTATCTGGAAAGTTCTAAGATCGTCCACTAGTCCTAGCCATTAAAATTGTATTACTTTCCAACGGCTTCCGAGAAATTCGCTCCGGCCTCAATCCCGATTCTCCCCACTTGAATAACGGTTTTGGTAACGGATGTGTTTAGGCTTCCCTTATTCACTGCAGTTTTAAGATAATCAGAATTCAGGTGAGAATACCGCCCAGGGGACGGTAAAGGGGGTAGTGTAATGCCGATCCACAAGAAATGTTATGATACCTTGTCTCATTAGAAGTAACTGACTGAAAAGGAAAGAAATTCTACTTATTTTGCAAGAGAATTGATTGCGTGTTATGGGGACAGAACACCAGAACTACGCATTTTATGTGAATCCGTCTATTTATTGTTAGTCCTATCTACAGATATTTTGCGGAAGGAGAAAACAATGTCACCAATAAGAATGCCGGATGAAAGAACAAGATATATTGAAGAGAAAATCACTCATACGCACAGGACAGGAAGTATTTTGGGAATTGCAATCGGTGGTCTAATATGCCTTTTCGGAATATTTCTATTAGTGTTTGGATTAACGGGATCCGTTGAGTGGCTTGTTAATGCTGGAGGATTCTCTTCAAAGCTAATTAATGCTAGTCCTGGTTTAGTTATTGTTTTAGTGGGCATGGTTCCAGATCTATTTTAATCGTACTTAATCACAATCAGAATGTTTGAATGTCTTGTCTTGATGCGAGGATTGTGGCACTGTATCTCACATAATCATTCTGTATCACAATTGGGGTTAAGTGGATTCTGGTTCTGACTGCGAAAGCTCTAGTTCTACTCCGCAGCTCTTTTCGTAGTTATTCGGGCAAAACCAACATCTTTTCTATTTGGTTCAATATTTTTGGAGAAGGCATATAGCAGTTTTCAAACTCTTTCGAAGCAAAGAGTTACTTGAAAATTTTCACTGAAGCAATTCCGGTTTTTGTCACGGTTAAAAATCTAAAATCACGAATTTTGTCACGGTTAGACCATGCTACGCGTTGCTACAAGAAATAACAGAAAACAACGAATCACCTTGTCATTATTGGCGATTCTGTGGTATGGAGTAGCATCATGTTGACTGGTGTTATAATGGGGGATCACCTTTGGGAGCAGGATGTCACGGGTTTAAATTTCCTTGTTTTAAGACGTTTCCACAACTATTCAAGCCAGCTTTATTTCCTCAAAGTTTTACGTTGAGATCTCTTCGGTATCCTTCGATTCTACAAAATAAACGGGACAAGTTTTCCTAATCTGGCCTGCTTCGGTTGATTTGAAGCGGTTGAAAAATTGGAAGCTTTCATCGTTCCCTTCAATGTGTGTTTTCTCTTCCCTTATATTATGATAGGCTCAATTACTGAATGGGTATTGCCGATCAGTTGAGGTAGGGGTGTTTTGTGAAAAACATGCATAAGATAGTACTTCGGCTCTGGTTGATTGTATGGGTTGTTACGCTACCTCTTGTCCATATTCATCCCGAAGTCGATCATGCCCATGGAATGTCGGGACATGTTCATGGAGGGACCTATCATTCTATTTTAGTCAATACTCCCGTACATGCTCACCTGGGGCATGAACAGGACGAACATCACCATGATGGATTCTTTTCTCCGGAGAATCATCATCGTTCCAAGGAGAATTCTTCGCATCCTTTTCATGGGTTTGAAGAAGCGACCTATGGATTTTCTGTTATTAAACCAACACTGGATCCGGAAGCAGATAAGTCTGGCATTTCTCATGGTTTTGTTGTAGCGGTCGGCAGTTCTCTAGCTTATGTCAATCGACGTTCAAAAAATTCTGACTTTTTAGAATGCCAACATTTCTCAATTCTCCCACATACCCTGTCTCCGCGCGCTCCGCCTGGTCAATCAGTTTAACTTCAACCCGTTCCTGAGCTCTCTGGCTATTGGTCGGGGGTTTCGGGCATTAGACTCATTAACTAAATAACTTTATTCGGCATTCCCGACCTTATTTGTCGGGAATCTATCTTGACGGAATTTATCAGATGGATACTCACCTTCGCGGGTATGACGAAAAGTAAAGTGTCCATATTGGGTGAGCCTTATCCTCACCCTAACGTTCGTTCCTTTTTGGAACAAACCCCTGAAAGAGAGAGGGGATTTTGAATAGGTTTAATGTGAATTGTGAAGAGGTGTATTGTGGTTATCTACTTGATTCTTCTCCTTCCATTGTTTTTTGTGCAGGGGTGTTCTGATCCACAAGAGTCCATACCTTCAGGTAATGTTGACGAGATAAAGATCTCGTTAGCGGAAAATCCAGCCCCCTTGCACCTCACGGAATCCGCAAAACAACGGATCAAAACCGCTCCTGCCGAAAAACGCCGGCTCTCACAAGTCATTACCGCACCAGGGAGTGTCTCTTTGGATCTCTCCAAAGTGGCTAACGTGTCTTCCCGCATCGAAGGGCAAGTTGAAGATGTGTTTGT
This sequence comes from Nitrospirales bacterium, assembly GCA_965223765.1. Classification (GTDB taxonomy): domain Bacteria; phylum Nitrospirota; class Nitrospiria; order Nitrospirales; family UBA8639; genus Nitrospira_E. The sequence goes on along the minus strand of OZ245016.1, from coordinate 3,087,839 downwards.
ACAATTGGGAAATCGAGTACAGGTCGGCGATCCATTGCTGGCAATCGGTAGTCTGAAGCTAGATGAGTTGGTACAAGAATTTTTAGTTTCTAAGGTTCAAGTAGACCTTCGTCAAGCAAACTTCGAAAGAACGAAACAGTTGCATGCTGAACAGATTGTATCGGAACGGCGTCTCATGGAGGATCAAGCACAATATTTTGAGGCAAAGGCCATCAATCAACATGTCACAGAAAAGTTACAGAACATGGGACTGCCACGGGAAGAACTCGATGCACTACTGCATAGTCACACCATGGAAGGGCATCGCTATATTATCAAGGCTCCACTAACGGGAACGATATCTGATCAGACTGTGGTCCTAGGGCAAGGTGTGAGCCCTGGCGACCAACTCTTTGAAGTGGTAGACACACGGAAAGTCTGGGTGTTTGCCAATCTTCCTATAGAACAAGCTCAGCGTTTTCAGAAAGGTGACCGTGGGACCATTGTGGCCAAAGGCCGTGAACCGATTAACGCTGTTCTCGCCTATATCGCACCCGTGGCTGATAGAGCCACATTGACAATTCAGTTCCGGTTTGATGTTGAGAATACCAAGGGTTTATTGAAGCCCAACGAATACGTCGAAGTACAGTTGGAAGAAGAGGCCTCTTCCGTTCTGGCTATTCCAATGACCGCACCAATCTTGCTTGAAGGTGTCCGTGGGGTGTTCGTCAAGGATCGCGAAACTTATCGATTTGTCCCTGTCACTCTTGGAAATGAAAGTAACGGATGGATTGCCGTGACCGAGGGTCTCAACCCTGGTGATGTCATTGTGCTTGAAGGTGTGTTTGATTTGAAAAACGCCTTTCTCAAAGATTCTATCGCTGGTGATTAAGCGAACGGACTCATGGAGCAACTACTGACTCTCTCACTTCGGTATCGGTTTTTTACGCTGGTCGCGATTCTTCTCGTCATAGGGATAGGCCTGTATTCGTTACGAGAGTTACCGATTGACGCGGTTCCAGATCTAACCCCAGTTCAAGTCCAAGTGCTGACGCGGGCTCCCGCCTTAGGTCCGGTCGAAGTTGAACAATTTGTCACGTTTCCCATTGAGACGAATTTGAGTGGACTCCCGGGGCTCAAAGAACTTCGGTCGATTTCACAATATGGGATTTCGGTCGTGACAGCGATCTTTGAGGATGATTTAGATTTGTATTTTGTCCGTCAGTTGGTGAACGAACGCCTAGCGATCGCGGTTGAACAAATTCCGTCTGAATATGCGCGGCCCATGATGGGCCCGCTGACGACTGGGCTTGGTGAAGTGTACCAGTTTACGCTGAGTGGTGAAGGCTACAGTCCTATGGAGTTACGCACGTTGTTGGAATGGGATATCGGACGGAGGCTTCGAGCTGTGCCTGGTGTCGTCGAAGTGAATATTTGGGGAGGCCGAGAGAAACAATTTCAGGTGATGATCGACCCTCAACGTCTCTTGGCCGTGAAGCTTTCGTTGAAAGATGTGTATGAGGCGTTGGAACAGAATAACGCCTTGACGGGTGGAGGCTATATTGTCCATGAGCGCGAGCAGTTTCTCATTCGCGGTGAAGCGATGGCTCAGGGAGTGAAGGATTTGGAGAAAATCCTTGTCGATCATGCGCCTGGGGGTATCCCTATCTATATTAAGGATGTAGCGATTGTTCAGGAGGGAGCCAACCTTCGCATTGGCGCGGCGACCAGAATGGGGGAAGAAGAAACCGTCATTGGTATGGTGCAGATGCTGGCTGGGGCCAATGCTGAACGCGTGCTAGAACAGGTGAAAGCTCGGGTCCGGGAAATTCAGGCTTCGTTGCCCGAGGGTGTGAAAATTGAAGCCTACTATGATCGATCGATTTTTGTGTCTCAGGTGATTCGTACAGTTCAAAATAATCTCTGGGAAGGCGGCTTGTTGGTCATCGCCATCTTGTTTCTGTTCCTTGGCAATGTCCGGTCTGGCCTGATTGTCGCGGCCGCTATTCCTGTTTCTATGCTCATCGCTTTTACCGGCATGCTCAAGACTGGCATATCTGGAAACCTGATGAGCTTAGGCGCGATCGACTTTGGATTGTTAGTGGATGGATCGGTTGTGATGATTGATAACATTCTCCGCAAGTTGAGCACTCTCAAAGACCGTTCAGCTGAAGCCAGAGCACAAGGAATCCATGATGCCGCCAAGGAAGTACTTCGTCCAATTACCTTTGCTGTGGGTATTATTATTCTGGTGTATCTGCCCATTTTGGCTCTGACAGGCGTGGAAGGCAAAATGTTTCAGCCTATGGCGCTGACGGTGATCTTGGCTCTTGGCGGTTCTTTGCTCTTTGCCGTTGCAGCCGTGCCTACTCTGGCCTTCTGGTTTGCCAAGGTTCATTCACATCAGGAAGGAACTTGGCTGCTTCGAACCCTTCGTCGGATCTATGAACCGTGCCTCCAATTTACGATGCGTACGCCTGCATTGTCTGCAGGGGTCGCTATTACCTTGTTTGTGATGAGTGTGTTCTTGGGCTCGTCTCTTGGACTGGTCTTCATGCCGCGTCTCGATGAAGGTGATTTGGCGGTTCAGGTCTGGCGTCTTCCCAGTGTGTCTCTTGATGAATCCGTTGCGACGGCACTCGAAGTCGAAGCCAGCCTTCGAACTTTTCCGGAAGTGCTGAAAGTAGTATCCAGAACTGGAAGTCCTGAAGTGGCGACCGACCCCATGGGCATTGAGCTCTCCGATGTCTTTGCGATTTTAAAGCCCAAAGACGAATGGGTGAGTGCTCGTACAAAAGACGAATTGATTGAAAAAATGCAACAGGCGATTCTGAAATCCGTGCATGGTGTCGGTCTTGGATTTACTCAACCGATTGAGATGCGGTTTAATGAACTTATTGCCGGAACGCGATCGGATATCGCTGTAAAGATTTTCGGAGAAGACCTTTCTGTTCTCCGTACCTATGGGGAACAAGTTGCGATGGCCTTACAAGATATTCCTGGCGCGACGGATGTCAAAGCCGAACAAGTGTCAGGTGTACCGCGTATTCGTGTAATTGTGGACCGAGACCAAATGGCTCGGTATGGGATTACGGCCGATGACGTCTTGACCTATGTTCAGACGGCTCGAGCTGGAAAACATGTGGGGACTATTTTCGAAGGGGAACGGCGGTTTGCGTTAGTCGTACGATTAACCGATCAATCTTCAGGCAGTCCTGCCGCTCTCCGCAATCTGCTGGTGCCGACTCCACATGGAGAATTGGTGCCATTGAGCCGAATTGCCCAAGTCCTCGTTGATGAAGGCCCGGCGCAAATTAGCCGTGAAAATAATCATCGGCGAATCGTCGTCGAAGCCAATATTCGAGGGCGAGACTTAGGCGGGTTCATGACGGAAGCTCAAGAAACGATTCGAGAACGTGTCACGCTGCCTCAGGGGTATTATCTGGAATGGGGCGGGCAATTTGAGCATCTTGAGGAAGCGACGCAGCGATTAACCCTTATCGTTCCTATCACCTTACTTCTGATCATTGGCCTGCTTTCGCTGATTTTTGGGGCGCTGCGCCCAGCGTTTCTGATTTTTCTGAATGTCCCGCTGGCTCTTTCGGGAGGCATTCTGGCTTTGTGGATTCGCGGAATGCCCTTGAGTATTTCGGCTATTGTTGGCTTTATTGCGTTATTTGGTATTGCGGTGCTGAATGGGGTGGTATTGGTGTCACGCATTCGCAGATTACAAGAACAAGGCCTTTCGGTCGAGCAGGCTGTGACACAAGGTGCGTTCGATCGATTGCGACCAGTACTAATGACAGCGCTAGTGGCGAGCCTAGGTTTTCTGCCGATGGCTCTGGCGACGACTATGGGTGCTGAAGTTCAACGACCACTTGCCACAGTCGTCATTGGTGGACTTGTGACCTCCACCGCACTCACCCTTCTGGTTATCCCGGCCGTCTATCGATATTTTTGTCCGAGGAGTCTTCATGAAACGAATACCATGGTTCACTAAAAGTTACATAGTGAGACTGACGATACCTTGCTTTTCTTCGTCAAACTCACGAAAGCAGGCATTCAGAAATCATAATCGAACGCTGGATTCCTGTTTGTATAGGAGTAACCAACAGAGAGCATTTGGCTTTTGCGGGAGCGTTGACGATAGATTACATAGGAGATGGTTGAGGCTGCTGACGATAATGGCGCTCCTGGGTTGTTTCAGTGTACGGATAGTCGGTGGCGATGATGTTTGGGGAGCTGACAACACTGCTCCATTCTACACCTTGCAACAAATTGTTGACTTAGCTCTGACTCACAATCCCAACATTGAGTTGGGGCAAGGATTGATTGATGAAAAAGCCGGTGCAGAACTAAGTGCTGATGTGTATGTGAATCCCACCTTGGAGCTGCAGGGTGGCCGCGGTCAGGTGTTGGATCCTGCTGGGCGGACGTTGTTTGAGCGATACATTACGTTAAGCCAGTCTCTGGAATGGCCAGGCACTCGTGCAGCACGGCAAGCAGCGGCAGAAGCTGGAAGCCGCAGCGCGCAAGCCGGTTTGGAAGAAATGCGGATCAATGTGAGGGCGCGAGTACAACGTAGCTTTTTCCACTTGCTCTTGGCTCATACGATGGCTGATTTGGCGTCGCGACTCATGAACACGGTTGCAGATTTGGAAAGAGCCGTCAACCGAAGGGTTGAATCAGGCGAAGCTCCACCTTTTGAAGGAGTAAAGGTGAAGGTGGAGCTGTTGCAGGCAAAAAAACACCTTAGCCAGGCCTCAGGAAAAGTGCGGACAAGCCAAGCGATTCTTAATCAGTTGACAGCAGGAAATCTTGGTGATGACTTTGCGATTCAAGGTGATTTTCTGTCAACTTCAGCTGATCTCAATGAACACGATCTGGTTGAAGAGGCGTTGACACATCATCCTGTCATTCGCAAGGTTCAGAACTTCATCGATGCCGCTAACGCCCGATATGATCAGGAGCGGGAGGCCCGTATACCAAATGTGACAATTAGCGGATCCTATCAACGCGATGCTGGCCGAGAAGGATTTGTGGGAGGGCTTTCTTTTCCGTTGCCGCTCTGGAATCAACGGCAGGGTGCAATGGCGACGGCCTTAGGTGTCCGCCGTCAAGCTGAAGCGAATCTTAACCAAGCCAAGATGGTGCTGAAACGAGGAATTGCCGAACATGTCCAGATAGCTAAAACGGCATCCGCCCAGATCAAGACCTTTGAGCATGGGTTGTTGAAACAAGCCAAGGAGGCAGTTCGCATTGCCCGAACCAGTTTTAGATTTGGGGAAGCAAGTTTGTTGGATGTACTAGATGCTCAACGGGTCCTCTGGCGAACATTTCAAGGTTATGCGCAGGCCCGATTTGACTTTGCCATTGCTCTCACTGAACTCGAGCGGTTTGTCGGGAAGGAATTCGGGACCTCATAGCTAGAGAATTCAACGAGGAAGGATCTGATTGAGCGATGTTGAGTATTGACTAAGAGGGGTTTCCTCAAAGCCCGTTTGTTAGCGGAAAGTGTACTGTAAATGCCGAGCCTGTCCCCACCGCACTGTTGACTGTAATTGTTCCGTGGTGAGCCCGTACGATTTCTTGGGCTATGGCTAACCCTAAGCCAGTTCCTCCCCTTCCTCGATCGCGGGCGGGATCGGCCCGGTAAAATCGTTCGAAGATGTGTGGCAAATGCTCCGCGCTGATGCCTGATCCGGTATCTTCTATGGTGAGTTGCACATGCGATGCTGATGAGTGAAGGGTTACGGTTACTGATCCACCCTGAGGTGTATGGCGAATCGCGTTGTCGAGTAGATTGATGACGAGTTGTTTAAGCTGCCCCGCGTCTCCAAGAATAGCTCGGACATCCTGAAGTTCGGCTTTTAGTGAGCATCCCTTTTCTTTCGCGAGTATCGACAACTCTGCGACTAGTTCTTTGACTATGGGGGTCAGGAGCAGAGGTTGTAAGGTAACAGGTGGGTGTTCCCCAGCAAATTGGGTAAGAGTCAACAGGGATTTGACGAGTCGAGTAAGGTGTTCAACTTGCCCTAAACTGGCGGACAATGTCTCTTGGTATTCGTCTGTTGCGCGTGGTCGCTGCAGTGCGACTTCCATATGTCCTTTCATGGCTGCGAGGGGCGTTTTCAATTCATGCGCGGCATCGCTAATAAATTGGCGTTGTGATTCGAATACTTTTTGTAGGCGACCAAGCATGCCGTTGAAACTTTGGGACAATTGCTGAAATTCTTGATACGGGGCATCCATGACCAGGCGTGTATCCAGAGAATGCGCTGAAACGTTCGACGCAGTTTGGCTGAGTATCTCTACCGGAGAAAGAGCAATGTGCGCAACCCAATTACTGCCTATCCATCCAAATACGAAGATCCCAATCGTGACAATGGCAAGGGCAAGGAGTAACCATCGCAAGGTGGTATCAACTACATCCAGTGAAGAGTGGGTTTGCAGGATGTATTCAACCTCTCCCTGAGAAGTGATCGGGAAAGAAATGCGCCGGAGATGGGAGCCGTGAGATTGAGGAAGGGTGTCATAGATGATGCGTCCCGCTAAAACTTGGCTCAGGAGCTGGGGATCTAGGGTCGGGACCGCCCCGAGGCCTTCCCCTTTCCATTGTATGGCCCCATTGCGATTTAAAACGACACTGTCGCGAATAGCTTCACGGAGTTCGTGCTCTTCCTCCTCCAAGTGTTCGTTATGATCCGCTTCAAAATGGATCCGTCTCTCAAGAATTTCCTTAATTTCTCCGCTTTCCTTTTTGATTTGATCAGCTTGAAGTTGCGCGATCGAGACAAGCTGGGCGTCGATGTGATCATGCAAGAGAAAGGAGAGTGTACTGTATAAGACAGCACAAAATATCAAGAGAAGGGTCGTGATCAGCGACAGACTTGACCACCGAATACGAGTGTGGAAGGAAGTCATGGCTCACGCGTTGGTGCTTTTCAGGACATAGCCAACCCCGCGAACGGTGTGAATGAGGGGCTGTGAGAAATCACGGTCAAGCTTGCTGCGAAGCGAGCGGATATGAACATCGACGATGTTGGTGAGGTTGTCATACTGAATATCCCAGACATGTTCGATGATTGCGGATCGTGTGAGCACACGATTTTCGTTTCGCATCAGGTATTCCAAGATGGCGTATTCTTTATTCGTGAGTGTTTGTTCTTGGCCAGCTCGCCAGACCTGGTGTGTGACGGGGTCTAATTCTAAGTCTTCAACTTTCAGACGGATATTAGCCTTTCCACTTCCTCGCCGAAACAGGGAGCGGATTCGGGCCAGAAGCTCAGGAAAGGCAAAAGGCTTCGTGAGATAGTCATCGGCTCCCATGTCCAGCCCGGTGACTCGATCCTCAACTGTATCCTTAGCAGTCAGGAGAATGATCGGCACAGTGTTACCTTGATTGCGTAACCGTCGGCACAATGAGACGCCATCAAGTTTAGGCAACATGATATCTAAAATGAGGAGGTCATACTCAATTGTCTGGGCCATGCTGTACCCTTCTTCGCCATCGGCGCTCCGGTCGACAGCATACTGCTCCTCAGTTAACCCTTTTACGATAAATTCAGCGACACTGGAATCGTCTTCCACTAACAGAATACGCATGATGTTTCAGCTACCGAATCTAACCCTTCTGAAGATCCTTTGCAATGTTTGATAGATGGCGATCTTCTGGGCTTGTTTAAGGCTCGACCCCATCGTCTCGAAACAATCCTAAAAAGAGATTAGACAGGACCAGAAAGCAGCCCAGCAAGAGTCCCCCAACGCCAAGAGACGCAAAGGTTTCTGTCAGAATATGAGAATGAGCCGGCCCTCGTCCAAGTGAAGGGGCTAACAGAAACATGGTCAGCCACGCCAGTGGGTAGAAACTGCTGAGGCCCAGAAAAAATGAAGACGCGGTCTTCATCTTAGGTTTGAGGTCTGAAAACATCACAAGAACAATTAGGCTTAGGGCAAACGCGGCGATGCCGGTGGCATGAAAATGTGCTCGTTGCGCATAGCGCCAAATCTTGTCCTGGCTTTTGGCATCGTGAACAGTAGGGTTGGCAGCGATGCCATCACGAACAAAATCTTTGTAGACATCTTCATTAATTCCAAACGTCATTCCCATGATGACGCCAAATAAGAGTCCAAAGATCACAAGCGCTAATCCAAATTTGACCAATGTGAGTTCTTGTTTCATGATGTCCCTCCTGTTTCGACTCGTGCTAGCCTAAAATGGCCCCACCGGCTGGAAGAGCCGGTGGGTTGCAAAATGTTTTAGCCATTATCCTGTGTTTCAAACGGTTTCTGATCTGACTCATCTGCATCCTCTATGTCGTGAGATAGCAGTGCACCGGATTCTGCATCAATGAGAACCTTCATCACCTCGCCATTATCGCTAGCAATTTCGATTTCATACACGGCCTGACCATGCTCGTCTTCAAGTTCGGCTTCCAGGGCTTGTCCTGGAAACTCTGTGGTGGCAGCAGTGATCGCTTCTTGAATGGACACAGGCATAGGCGGAAGCCGCTGGCTATGTTTGTCTATCCCCTTCGAGTTTAAGGCAAAGCCTGATGCGGTCAGGGATCCAGAGACGAATAGCGTTGCAAGAATCAAATAGACACGTTTCATGGTGATACCTCCTTGGTAAGACTAATGATGGTGAAGTTGACTTATGATTTCACCATACCGTGTCAACATGAGGGACCCATGAAGAAATCATGAAGAAATCTTCATCGTTTTGAAAAAAAAGACGATTAGGCTTGCCTTGAAGAATGATGGACTCTTGACTTATGTCAGTTTTTGGCAGGAGAAAGAGGGCGTGACATTCTTATCTCTAGATAGAGGTGTGTTGGTAGCAACATCTTTACCTCATTATTGTTGCAGAGAGAAAAGAAGTAAGGCGGAGTAGAATATGCAGGATATGGCTTCTAGAATGTCAAGCCCAGAGAAAACGATCCTAGGGCGCCTCGATCATCGAAGTCATAGCCTCCGCCAATGTCAAAGTGAAACGCCCAGAGGTGAAGGCCGAGTCCAGCAGTGGGTGTGACTCGTGATTTGGCATCTTCCACATTCTTCAGCGCTCCGAATCGCAGAAAGAGAAGATTGAACAGCCCTTGCTCGAGACCGACGCTCAGGACGCGGCTTTTGATACCAGGGAGCAAGGTTTTGTTCTTGGTGAGATCAGCATCGAAGGTCACGGTGGTCATGTCAAAAGGAAGGAGTGCGATGCCAGCTCTCGCTTGTGGACGTAGCTTAAACTTTCCTCCCCCAGGGGTTTTGAACGAGGGTTTGTTAAGGTCTTTCCCGATAATGCCCAGACGCAACCACGGAACCGGTTGGACCATGGCGCCAACATCAATCCCAAAGCGATACGACTTTTTGGCATCTTTCAGTTCATCAGAAAGATCAAAACTATCTTCTGAATCGTCAACATCAACCCCCCGACTATACGCCACGCCTTGTATGATTTTGCCGGTCAGACCGAATGAGATCTTCTTGTCCCACAACGCATAGGCATAGGAGAGGGCGATTTGCCGTGCTTCCAGAAAATTCACCTGCAGCTCTCCGTTGATGTCCAGTTCGCTGGCTGAAACCACGGCGGTCAATGGTGTTGAGGAAAAGGAGCCGCCTGTGCCGACATCAGAAATATTGATGCCCACGGCATGATCACCCCAGTAGCCTTTTGCATACAATCCAACTGCCGCAAGAGCTGACAGCGAGGCGCCGTTGAGGTCGTCTAACAGGTTTTGTAGACGTGCTTGGTTGGCAGGAGAGATATCGGAATCGTCGATATCATCGATATCGTCCAGGGTGTCGCGAATGCCCAGGCGATCAATCCCTTGAGCCGACGCTTGCACCCGGATATCGATGTCTTGGGAAAGTGCCAGACCAGCAGGATTCCAATAGGTCGCCAATGAGTTTGTGGTGACAGATACGCCGGCGCCTCCCATACCCACGGCGCGTGGTCCAACAATGACAAATTCGACTGCATGGCTAGGTTGCGGAAGGACAGCTGTGAAGACGCATGCCAGGAAGCTTGTTCCCCAGACCTGTGTGAAGAATGTTCTTGCCATCATGGTACCTCCCTGTACAAAACGGATATCGGTAATTCTTTAGCTAGATTACAGCATGATATCGATAAGACCTTAGTAGAAAATCTGAAAAAGTCAAGGTTTTTAACGATCCGAGAGACTGTCGAGAGGGCTAGTAGTGGGTTGTTATCAATGATCTTGTCAAGGAAAAACACCTGGAGGATAATATAGGTATCATGAATCTGTCCTCGTTTCCCGTCACGCGACGTAAAGTCTTGACATTAGGGAGCCTTCTCTCTGCCTCAGCGGTGTTCCCGGGTTGCGATCTGGGGTCGATGTTTGCAGTGCCGCCGCGAGATACGGTGTATTTTACGCCGAACGATAAGTTCTATCGAGTGAACTATAACGAAGGTTCGTATAATTTTACGCGTGATCTTGATGTTGAACAATGGCAAATGTTGATCAAAGGGTCAGTGGCTGATCCTGTCGTGATGACATGGCGCGATGTATTGAACCGCGAATCAATGGATCAAGCAGTGACGTTGATGTGTATCGATACCCTACCAGGCGGTAGTAGCTTAGGGAATGCGATGTGGCGGGGTATTTCCTTAAAGAAGCTCTTGAAAGATCTTGGTGCTGATGAAGAAACCGCGCGGGATGTGATTTTTAGGGGGGCAGATGGATATCACGACAGCATTCCGTTTTCTCGAGCCATGGAAGACGATGTGATGTTGGCGTATTTAATGAACGGAGAGAAGCTCCCCAAGGATCATGGCTTCCCGCTTCGACTCATCGTTCCAGGACTGTATGGCATCAAGAATGTGAAATGGATCACAGAGATCGAAGTCTATAATGGTGACTACAAAGGGTATTGGCAACAGAAGGGGTGGACGGACGATGGGACGATCCATATTTTTTCTCGGATCGATAGTCCGGGGCATTATCAAGCCTTACAAGGACAGGCTCAACGATTGCGAGGCATCGCTTTTGGAGGTCCGGAAACAATCCAAGAAGTGCAGTTGAGTTTTGATCAGGAAAAGACCTGGGTGTCCGCAGAATTAGAGACACCGCTTTCCCCATATACTTGGGTGATTTGGAATTACGAGTGGCAGGTTCCCAAGTCTGGAAAACACATGGTCTCAGTTCGGGCGATTGATGCCAGCGGCAAAGTGCAGACTTCGGAAATGGCTCGACCGCAACCCGCTGGCGCGACTGGCCTCCATTCGATTGTGCTAGATGTGGTGAAGGTTTAAGGTGTTGTGACTGGCTTTTTTGTGGTCGTGCGAATAGACAGTTCTTGGAGTTGTTCGGGAGCGACAGAAGAAGGCGCATGTGTCATCAAGCACTGAGCCTTTTGTGTTTTGGGAAAAGGAATCACATCGCGAATCGATTCGGTTTGTCCTAAGAGCATCACTAATCGATCTAATCCTAAGGCAATGCCTCCGTGAGGCGGGGCACCGGCCTCCAACGCGTTCAATAAAAATCCGAACTTTTCACGAGCTTCCAGTTTAGAAATCTTCAGCAAATCAAACACTTTTTCTTGTATGTGTGGTGTGTGGATACGGATACTTCCGCCACCGAGTTCAAAACCGTTCAACACTAGATCATAGGCCAATGTCTTGGCTTGTAAGGGGTTGCTGTCTAGATGTGAGAGATCCTCCAAATGCGGCGAGGTAAAGGGATGATGCAGCGCGACATATCGTTGGCTGGTCTCGTCATACTCAAACATCGGAAAGTCTACAACCCAGAGCGGTTCCCATCGCGTTTTGTCAATGAGTTGTAATTCTTCACCCAACAGTAATCGTAAGCGGCCTAAGACGTCATGGACGATCGCAGCCTTGTCCGCCACAAAAATTAGTAAATCCCCGGGGTTTGCTGAAGGCAAGGCCTTTTGCAAAGACTGGTTATCGAAAAACTTTGCAATCGATGAGTCGAGTTGCCCTTCTTCGCTTATTTTGATCCATGCTAAGCCTTTAGCGCCAAACTCTTTGGCTGTATCGATTAAATTGTCGATGCGGTTTCTGGCAAATGCCGCGCCTTTTGGAATAACAAGCCCTTTGACCATACCGCCTCTTTCAACCGCGCGTCGAAAGACTTGAAACTCACAAGTCTTCGCAAATTCACAAAGATCTTGCAATGGAAGATCGAAACGGACGTCGGGTTTGTCTGTCCCATACTTGCCCATGGCTTTGTCGAATGAAAGACGAGGAAATGGCGTGGGCAGGGCAATCTGTTTGGTCTCTTGAAAAATGAGGCGGATCAGATTTTCGGTGAGCTGTATGATATCCTCTCGGTCCACAAAGGACATCTCAAGGTCGATCTGTGTAAATTCGGGTTGTCGGTCCAAACGAAGATCTTCATCCCGAAAACATCGTGCAATTTGAAAATAGCGATCTGTCCCACCAATCATCAGAATCTGCTTGAAGAGTTGCGGTGATTGAGGCAAGGCAAAAAACTCACCGGGGTTGACCCGGCTTGGTACCAGATAGTCGCGTGCGCCTTCAGGCGTGCTCTTCGTTAAAATCGGGGTTTCTACTTCCAAAAACTGCTGTGAATGAAGGTGTTGCCGCGTGAGATGAGACACGTGGCTTCGTAACTGAAGGAGCGCTTGCATTTCGGGTCGACGAAGATCTAAGTATCTTCGTTCCAGACGAAGTGATTCCGAAGCTTGCACGTCATCTTCGATAGAAAAAGGGACGGGGGTCGCTTCATTGAGTAGATCAAGGGTCTCAGCACGAACTTCGATGCCTCCAGTTGGGAGATGTAGATTCTCGGATCCTTCGGGACGAACGGCGACTTTTCCTGCTACGGCAATGACATACTCATTTCGTAAACGATCGGCTAGGGTATGGAGTGCAGCGTTTTCTTCAGAGTCAAAGACAAGTTGGGTGATGCCATAACGATCTCGAATGTCGATAAAGATGACCCCACCATGGTCGCGGCGGCTAGCCACCCATCCGGCTAACGTCACAGTTTGATCGACATGAGTGAGCGAGAGTTCTCCGCAGTGATGAGAGCGTTTCACAAGAAACCGTCCTGATCTTTCTTGAAGTCATCTTTTATAGGATTGATAGCAGTATGACGCATAGTGGCTTCGTCCAAATAACAGCTTACGTTGTTTCTGTCTTTGCTCTATGGAGGCTGCGTCGGGTATTGGCTGTGGTTGCTGCCTTTCTGTGGCGGCGTGGTCGAGTGTGCGCTCTCGTTTCCACTGATTTTTCTAACGGTGATAACAGAGCTCGTAGGTTGTTCGCCTCCTTGTCCGTGAGATAGCGTGTTTTGCCAGGCGCAAGGGTTCCAAGATTTAGCGGGCCAAACTGAATACGTTTTAGCCGAAGTACAGGATGGCCAATGTGTTCACACATGCGTTTAACTTGGTGCTTGCGCCCCTCATGAATGGTTATCTCAATCCAGGAGTTCGCTTGTGCTTTGCCGGCCTTCCGCACTTTCGCGGGAGCGGTGTGGCCATCATCCAGCAGAATCCCTCGACGGAGTTGCTGAATCTCAACATTTTCTAACACCCCCTTGACTTTAACAAGATAGGTTTTAGGAACATGGCGTGAGGGATGGAGACAGGCTTGAGCAACATCTCCGTTATTAGTTAAGAGCAGGAGCCCTTCACTATCACAATCTAAACGACCTACGGGAAATAATCGCAAGGAAGGTTTCGGGATCAGGTGTTTGATCGTTGGACGTCCGGTCGGATCATGGAGTGTAGACAATATGCCAGAGGGCTTATTGAGCATCATAAACATATCGGGTGGCGCTGTCTTCAAATGACGACCGTCGACCTTGATGTGATCATACACTGGGTCCACTTTAGTTCCCAAGGTCATAATCGTTTTGCCGTTCACGCTGACCAGTCCATTTCGAATATAGTCCTCTGCTTTGCGCCGTGACGTCATTCCCGAATCTGCGATGGCTTTTTGTAAACGTACCATTTTGATGCTTGTTCCTATACCTATTCCCACTCGATCGTCGCAGGTGGCTTAGAGCTGATATCGTACACAACTCGGTTCACTCCACGCACTTCATTAATGATACGGTTGGACATTGCTGCTAACACGGAGTGAGGAATCTCTGCCCAATTTGCGGTCATACCGTCAGTGCTCGTAACCGCTCGAATGGCCACCACGAATTCATATGTACGTTTATCGCCCATTACGCCTACGGTTTGTATAGGCAGCAAGACCGCAAAGAACTGCCAAATGTCTCGAGATAAGCCCGCGGCTGTTATTTCTTCTCTGACGATGGCATCAGCTTCGCGCAGCATGGTGAGTCGTTCAGCTGTGACCAAACCTAAGATGCGAATGGCCAGACCTGGTCCTGGGAAAGGTTGGCGCCAGACGATAGATTCCGGTAGGCCTAACTTTAAACCTAGTTGACGGACTTCATCTTTGAACAACTCGCGAAATGGCTCAATGAGCTTGAATTTCATCCGTTTAGGAAGTCCGCCGACATTGTGATGAGTTTTGATGGTCGCAGACGGTCCATGCACACTGAGACTTTCAATGACATCAGGGTATAGGGTGCCTTGCACGAGAAAATTGACGTTGGCCAAAGAGGCTGCCTCATACTCAAAGACCTTGATGAATTGACGGCCGATAATTTTGCGTTTGCGTTCTGGATTGGTCGTGCGTCCGAGAGCAGAAAGAAATGTTGATCCATGATTGGCGATACGGACTGGCATGTGATAAGCCGCGTTAAACGTTTTTTGTAATTGCGTGACTTCATCTTTACGCATGAATCCATTATCGATGAACATGCACGTCAGTTGTTCACCGATGGCTTCGTGAACCAGTACTGCGGCCACTGTCGAATCAACGCCGCCACTGAGGGCACAAATCACGTTTCCTTTGCCAACTGTCTGTCTGATGACTTTTGTTGACTGGTCAATAAAAGAACCTATTGTCCAAGTTGGTCGGCAGTGGCAAATGCGACGAGCGAAATTTTTCAGGATTGTGGGCCCGTGTTGCGTGTGAGCCACTTCTGGGTGAAATTGAATGCCGAAGACTTGTTGGGCGCCCTTGACAAAGCGCATGGCGGCGATTGGAGCATGTGTCGTATGAGCGATTGCCTGAAATTTTTGAGGAAGGCGCTCAACGGAGTCTCCATGTGACATCCAAACAGGAAAAGCTTTTTTTGCTCTGATGCCTTTAAACAAATCTTGGCTGTTATCAATGAGAAGGTCGGCTCGGCCGAATTCTCTGTTTGGTGTTGGATGTACCGCTCCCCCGTAGTGATGAGCGATGAGTTGCATCCCGTAGCAAATTCCTAAAATAGGAATGCCGAGTTGAAAGATCTGACTGTCGAGTTTAGGAGCTTTTGCGTGTGTGACGCTCGAAGGGCCACCTGAAAAAATTAACCCTTTTGGTTCGTGCTTGCGGATTTCTTGAAGCGAAGATCCAGCAGGAAGAATGACTGAAAAGACCTGGAATTCTCGAATCCGTCGTGCAATAAGTTGTGTATATTGTGATCCAAAATCTAGGATGACAATCGTGTCATGACGAGGCGGCATAGGTAGAACGCGTTAGCATAAGATCGAAGTTTCTTGCGATGAGGAACTTCAGTCTTAGTCAGCCCGATAATTTGGGGCCTCCTTGGTAATAATGACGTCATGAACGTGAGCCTCACGCAGTCCGGCAGATGTTAGTTGGAGAAAACGAGCGTCACGTTGTAGATCAGGAATTGTCCGACATCCACAGTAGCCCATCCCTGCCTTGAGTCCGCCTACTAATTGATAGACTAAAACCGATAAATTTCCCTTGTAGGGGACTCTAGCTTCAATGCCTTCGGGGACTAATTTGGCTGCTTCCTGACCCTCTTGAAAGTATCGATCTTTGCCTCCACGTTCCATGGCGCCGAGTGACCCCATCCCTCGGTATTCTTTATAGGTTCGGCCCTGGTAAAGCACCGTTTCACCCGGGGATTCTTCGGTGCCCGCAAAAAGAGAGCCAATCATTATTGACGACGCTCCCGCTGCTAGCGCTTTGGTGATATCTCCGGAATATTTGATGCCGCCATCAGCGATGAGGGGAATGTGAGTTTCTTTGGCAACTCTTGCACAATCTGCCACGGCTGTTAGCTGCGGGACACCGGATCCTGACACCACTCGAGTTGTACAAATCGAGCCTGGCCCTACTCCAACTTTCACCGCATCGGCTCCAGCGTTGATGAGGTCTTGGGTTGCTTCGGCCGTGGCCACGTTTCCTGCAATGAGATCAAGGTTCGGGTATTCAGCCTTAATTGCTTTGACCCTGTCGAGGACACTCTGGGCATGGCCATGAGCGGTATCAACAACCAAGACATCGATGCCAGCTTTGGTGAGCCGTTCCACGCGCTCATCTGTATCAGCACCAACTCCGACCGCTGCCCCAACTCGCAGTCGTCCATGGTCATCCTTGCAAGCGAAGGGATACTTGATTCGTTTTTGAATGTCCTTGATTGTAATGAGCCCTTTCAGTTCATACTGGTCATTCACGACCAGTAATTTTTCGATACGATGTTCATGTAAGATGGCTTGCGCTTTCTCTAAACTTGTGCCCTCCGGTGCAGTCACCAATTTTTCCTTCGTCATGACTTGGCCAACCTTGAGATCCATACGATCTTCAAAACGGAGATCCCGATTGGTCAAAATTCCAACTAGTTTCTTCTCTTGCGTGACAGGTATTCCTGATATCCGATAGGTGGCCATCAGATGATGTGCATCTCGGATCGTATGATCTGGAGAAATTGTGATCGGAGAAAGAATCATTCCGCTTTCTGATTTTTTGACTTTATCCACTTCGGCGGCCTGGCTGTCGGGGGAAAGTGCTCGGTGGATAATGCCAATGCCGCCTTCACGGGCCAGAGCAATAGCCAACCGTCCTTCGGTGACGGTGTCCATTGCCGCGCTCAGCATCGGAATATTAATGCGAATGTTTTTGGTTAACTGTGTTGATGTTTCGACATCGGCAGGAACAATGTTTGATCGTCGTGGTAATAACACGACATCATCAAATGTCAGTCCGACACGTAGTTCCTGGTCCCACATTACTCGGCTCGCGAAATTGGTGAAGCGACTACACTAATTAATAAGGGTGCGTATATTGAGAGTAGTAGACGTCGTCAAAGAATCATAAGCGTCATTGAAAGCCTAGTCAATTGACTGCGTGGAGCAGACGCTTGTACTAGTCAATGACTCGCACTGAAGTTGCCATCTCTACATATCAATGGGTTAAGATCTTCGTTGGCCCAAGATAACGAGACACCAGTGAATGGTCGAGAGTTGATTGTATTGAGTTATTCAGCTGCTTCGGGAATAAAAGTCAATGATTCTTCCTCTTGGAAGTGATCTTCTGCATCCTCTGCAGGCATAAACTCTTGAACGCGCATATTACCGCTGTCGACGACATAGACGTGCCCACGGCTGTCAACGCCTAGGCCATAGGGAAAGTTAAATTGGCCCTCATTGGTCCCAAAGCCGCCCCATTGCGTGATAAAATTGCCGTCTCGATCAAATTTTTGAATTCGTTGATTGCCTGTATCGCTCACAAAGACGTCGCCCGCCTCGTCAATCGTAATACCCCAGGGTGAACGGAACTGTCCAGGTTCCTGGGCTTGGGCGCTACTGGCGTGACCCGGTCCGATACCGCCCCCCCATTTGGTCAGTAATTGAGGTAGAACATTAGAACTGGTATCGAATTTTTGCACTCGATGATTGCCCATATCGACTACGTAGACTGTCCCGTCAGTTTGATCCACGGCCAGTCCTCTAGCAAAATAAAACTGGCCGTCGCCATTCCCAAAGCTACCCCATTGCATGATGAATTCTCCGGTATCATCAAATTTTTGGACACGGAAATTTGCGCTATCCACGACGTAGATGTAGCCACGGACACGATCGATAGCGACTCCCCATGGGGCATTAAATTGTCCTTCACCATTGCCTCGTGAACCGATCTTCATCTTGTAATGCCCTAGCTTGCCATCGAATACCTGAACGCGATGATTGTTCGTATCTGCCACGTACAGGTTGCCGCTGGCATCACACGCGATGCCCGTTGGGTTATTGAAGCTGCCATTATTTGCTCCAAAGTTTCCCCACAGGAGAATGAAGTTGCCGCTCCGATCAAATTTTTGGATGCGATTGTTTCCATTATCCACCACAAAGATAGATCCTTGCCGATCAATCGCCATTCCGTACATCGGACTGATGAATTCGCCTCCATGCAGTAGAGAGGCCCCACGGCCAGGTTTTCCCCAATTGGTTAGGCAGATATAACCGGAAGTGTTGAGAAGAATGTTCGCACTGGCTGGGACCGAGACGTTGTTATTGGAGTCTTTAAACCAGACATAGACAGTTTTCGTGCCGTCACCGGGAGAAGTGGTGAAGGGGATCGTCGCTCCAAACTTTTGTTCTGGAATCACATCGACCCAACCGGGCATCGTGGCACTTGGCGTCATAGGATTCTCTGAGACAAAATAGGCAGCGACTCCACTATCTACATCTTTGGCAGAAATAGTTGCCACCATATCAGGGCTATTGGTCATGTACGCCCCATGGTTCAACACGATATCGGGGTTTTGTGGCGCAGTGATGTCGATGAGGACAGGAATAGCCGTTTGTTCCTCGGAGAGTTGGCTCTCAGCCTCATCTTCAGTAACCGCACTAAGAGCGTAGAAATACGGGGTATTGTTCGTTAAGCCACTATGCGTGTAAGGACTTGTTACGCCTTCGATTCTGGTTGCGGTTTCCATGGTCAAATTCGGATCGGTACTGAAATATAAGTTGTAACTGACAGCACCAGGTACTTCTAACCAACTTAAGATGTTTTCTGTATCGCCAGGCTTAACTGCAAGGTTAATCGGTGCCACAAGGTCTGTGGTAGTGGGTTTTTCTTGCTTGCCTCGTTTGAGCTCTTCTTCCGTCGGAACAAATTTGGTTAACCGGTGATTCCCACTATCAATGACGTACACATTCCCTTCTTTGTCCACGGCAATCCCAGAAGGGAAATTGAGTTGCCCTTCTGTTAGGCCCCGGTTGCCCCATGAACAGAGATAGGTGCCGTTGGATTCAAACTTTTGCACGCGGTGATTGCCACTATCGACAACATAAACGTATCCTAAGGGGTCGCAGGCGATGCCCCATGGTGACTTGAATTGTCCAGGGGCATTTCCTTCTTTCCCCCATTTCAAAAGGAAGTTGCCACGTGAGTCGAATTTTTGGATGCGATGGTTCCCTTCGTCAGCCACATAAATGTTGCCGACAAAGTCTACGGCAAGGCCTCGAGGATAAAAAAAGGCGCCATCGTACCCGCCATCGCGGCCCCACGTGAGAACAGGCGAACCATCAGGCAGAAATTTTTGAACGCGAGCGTTGCTGGTATCTGAGACAAATAAATTGCCGTGAGTGTCTGTGGTAATACCCCATGGCACATCAAACTTTCCAGCCTCTGCGCCTCTCCATGCAAACCCAAACTTCCCCCATGCGTTAACGATATTTCCTTCGGCATCGAATTTTTGAATGCGATTATTCCCGCTATCAGCAACATACACATCGCCCTCGGGGGAAGTAGCGATACCCCGGGGATAGTAAAAACTTCCTTCTACAGAATCCGGTTCCTCTCCCCACCGAGCAAGGAACTTTCCGGATGAATCAAATTTTTGAATTGAATGATTGTCAGTGTCGCCGATATAGATGTTGCCGTCTTTATCGACGGCAATGCCTGTTGGTGACTTAAATTCGCCATCATCCACGCCCTCACACCCAATTTGCATGGCGGTGAGATACGGTGAAGGAATGGACATGACTTCTTCGGAAACAGGACTTTCTCCGTTTTCTGTGACGACGGTTACCGCATAGTGGTAACATAGGCTGTTGGCTAAATCGGTATGCACGTAGGGCGATGCCACCCCCTCGATACAGCTGGCGGAGTCCTTTTTTATGCCGGCAATCGGGATGAAATCTTCTGAGGAAGCAATTGGACGTGCGAGCTCATTGGGTTTGATTTGTACGCCCTTCGTGGCAACAAAATACAAATTATAGTAAAGAGCGTCAGGAACAGGCTCCCAGGTAATGGTCGTCTGCCCGTTATCGGGAATTGCCCGAACATTCGAAGGGGCAGGAGGAAGCTCAGTGTCTTGGTTTTGTCCCGCTCCCCAATCTTCATTTTCGCTGTCTACCTGCAATATCACACAATGTGATTCATGATCTCCAAATAATGCCTGCAAAATGTTCTTGGCCATGCGACTCCCCTAAAAAACTATTCAAATGTTTACAGAAAAAACCAATAAATACAAATACTTATGGCGGGAGTCTATCAGGAGGAAAAGTGGGAAGTCAAGAAAGGTTTGGCTACCAGATACGCAGTTACGCTGGTGAGAAAAACAAACGCGCTAACCGGAAAGTCCGGCTACATCTTTGTTAGGTAAGGCAGAATCCCTCAGGCTCGTTCACAACTCCTCGGGGACTAGTTAGAGGGGGGAGGCTCGCTGCCTCAACCACAAAACTCGTAGCGTCAATTCAATTAGGATGGTTGCGCAATTCCAAGTTTTGTGACGTTGGCGGCTTGTGGGCCTTTTGCACCCTCCACCAACTCAAATTCGACGGATTCTCCTTCTTTAAGTGATTTAAATCCTTCTTCTTGAAGAGCCGAATAATGGACAAAGACATCCTGTCCTCCTTCGACTTGAATGAACCCAAATCCTTTTCGATCATTAAACCATTTAACCGTTCCTTTACTCTTCACGATCGTTCCTCCCCCTTACCTGGCAGTGAGCGAAAATATATCAATATGGACAAATTCTAGAGAAGAATAGACCAACAAAAAAGCCGAAAAAGGGGCTTATTCCTCTTTCGGCTTGCCGGATCATCACTCAATAAATCGAATAGCTACTCCAAAACAGATGGGGTTTAGCATAGTTTGAAAAATCTGTCAATAAATAAAATGGCGGCATCAATATCGGTCGAGTGGCACATTCAGGCCCATTTCAGGTAGAAAGTTCATCAAGTCGTTCGTAATATATCCCTAGGGTTAAAGTTTCAGAACTTGTTAGTTTAGCAGCATTTTATCCTCCATCCTCCATATTTTGACCAGACGTCTCGACCGTTACATTTTCTTCGAACTGCTCGCACCCTTTTGGACGAGTCTGGCGGGCCTCTGCTTTATCATTTTTACCAAAGAAATGTTACGCCTGGTGGATTTGGTGGTGTCCCGGGGCATTAGTTTTCGTTCGTTAGGCACCATCATCATGCATCTACTCCCATCCTTTCTTGTCTTGACTCTACCCATTGCCTGTTTAATCGCCACCATTTCAGCATTTAACCGTATGTCCTTTGATAATGAAATCATTGCCCTTCGTTCGGTGGGGGTGAGTTTTTTACGTATCAATATCCCCGTAGTGGTCTTCGCGGGTGCCGTTTTTGTGCTGACGCTTGTCTTGTCGCAGTGGGGACAACCCTGGGCGAGTGTTTCCTTAAAAACGTTGGCGCTCAGTGTCATTGAAGATGAAATGACATTAGGTGTGGACTCAGGGGTCTTTAATGAACCGACACCTGGATTGATGGTGTATGTTCCTGATCATGGACAGTCTTCAGTAGGCCCACCGGGTGTGTTTATCTCTGATCAGCGAGATTCCGATCGGCCGTTAATTATCGTCGCGGAACATTTCCAAATGTTGAAACAGAATGAACGACGTCAAATGGGCATTCGTCTGTTTAATGGTGCCATTCATCAAATACCTGATGATGAGTCTCGTTTTCATCGCGTGGCTTTTCGAACGTATGATTTCTGGATGCCTTCGCCGTTTCGATCAGCTAAGGAGAAAGCGAAGCGGAAAAGTTATGATGAACTGTTAGAGAGGTTGGCGGCCTCAGGGGGCAAACATGCTGGTACCCTTCGTCGCTTGATGGAGTACCACAAAGATACCGCCTTTCCCGTCAGCACGTTTGTGCTGGGTTTGTTGGGGGTCCCGATTGGTATTGTGTCAAAACGGTCGGGGAGAGCCGGTGGTTTTGCAATCGGTGTCCTGGTCGTGATTGGGTTTTACATGCTGAATGTGTTGGGAGAGTTTCTGGTGACCACCGGACTGGCGGCCCCATTTATCGGTGCGTGGGTGCCTAACTTCATTTTGCTGGGAGTCACTGGGGTGTTATTTATGCGGGCTCGGGCCCAATAATGTCTTGCCGGTTTGAGAGACGAATTGATGGGCAAAATATTCTGGTACATCTTCCATAGGTTTAGTCGAATCTTTCTTTTGTGTTTGGTCACGGTCTTAACCATTTATTTGGTAGTAGATTTCTTTGAAAAGTTGAGGAAGTTTTTGAAATATGATGCGGATCTTGCGTTGATCCTCAGTTTTTTTATGTACCGGATGCCTGAGATTATGTTTTTACTGGCGCCACTTGGAACATTAATGGCCTCAATTTTGACCGTTGGGGGTCTCAATCGTACAAAAGAAATCACAGCCATGCGGAGTAGTGGACTGAGTTATTATCAAATTGCCCTGCCTTTTTTTTCGTTCGGGCTCTTAGTCAGCGTGATCAGTTTGAGCCTCACGGCAGTGTTTATTCCCTTGGCCAATATGGAGGCCGAATATGTCAAGTCCGTGTCAATTCAAAAAAAACCCGAAGCCTTGCTCTCTACGCCTGACCGTCTTTGGCTTCGTGTAGGGCCAATGGAACTGCTCCATGTTGATTCAGTTGAACAGGATGGCAGGCGTCTCAACAGTCTGCAACAGTATTCCTTGGAGAATCCGTTTCGGCTTTCGACAATCGTAGAAGCTAATGCCGCCGTGTTCGTCAATAATACATGGCGAATGGAGCATGTAAGAACGCGTTACCTGTCAACCGATGGGACGGTCCGTGTGATGACGCAACCGAGTCGGAGAACGACCATTCGCTTGACTCCCCAAGATTTTCAGAATTGGTTAGCACGATCTCCGAAAAATATGACGCTATACCAATTGCATGATTACATTGAACAGGTGACACTGCAAGGCCACAATCCTCAACAATATCTGACTGATTATTGGGCGCGTGTTGCGTACGCATTTGTTCCCTTGGTGATGACACTCTTGGGCCTATCCATTAGCTTGCGTGAAACTGGAGTACGAACAGTGGGTGTGGCAAAAGGTTTAGGGCAAACACTCGCGATAGGGTTTCTATTTTGGGCTGTGCATTCAGTGGGTATTGTCCTGGGCCAGAATGGAGCGATTATGCCGATTGTGGCAAGTTGGACTGCACCGGTCATGTTTTTCATGATTGGGGCGAATTTATTTCTCAGACTGAAATAATGCGCAAAAGAGGAGGAGAAAAGGCAAATAATGGCAAGGAATTATAGAAGGATTCTTTTTAATAGATGACGTTCCATGTTTTTTTCTTCATCCGTCAAGTTTTTTCCTTAATTCGAAAAACCAGGAGCCCGATAACATCAGCACAAGGGAACAATGAAGTGACGGGAGTGACACCATTCCGTCAAGACAACATGATATTCAAATGCTGATTCATAAGGACTTTTATCAAGGGGTGATAGCTATAGCGTAAGTGAGTGAACAGGTGACAAGGGCAAACTATCCGCGAGGGTAGGGCGCAAAGCCAAGAGACCCTGAAGTTGTCTCAATCGTCAGGGTTGGTCTGGTTGCCGAACTGTATCTAGTTTGACGTGTGTTCGTTCATGCGCCCGTTCCTCGGAATTGGGCGCTTTTTTTTGGTCCACACATTGAAAGGCCAGAACATGAACGAAACACAACAACATGCGAATGGACAGCCCGTTGTGGCATCCACGGCGAGCGCTGCTTCTACGACGCTTCTTGCGACGACATTGCAGGAAGATCAGGTAGTGCAGACCGAATCGGAGCAGGAGCAAATCGCTGCATTGCTAGAAGAATTTCTCCCTATGATTCGTCGAATGGCCGGGGCCATGGCGTTGAAGAATCCGTTTTCATTGGATTCTGAAGATTTGACGAGTGTGGGGGTGATGGGCTTGTTAAGTGCTTTTAAACGGTACGACCCTAATCGAGATATCAAATTTCGGACGTTTGCGGAATATCGTATTCGCGGTATGATGTTAGATGAAATTCGGTCTATGGATTGGGTGCCTCGCTCGGTTCGAGCTCGTCGGGAACAAATCCGCCAAACAGTTGACGAATGTTTGCAGAAAAATGGTGTGGCGCCAACCACGGCAGAATTAGCAAAAGCGTTGGGGGTTGGGCAAGAAGAGCTAGAGAATCTCGTAGCCTGTAATCCTAAGCTTGTCAGTTTGGATGAGCCCGTTGGTCAGGGGGAAGATGGCAGTACCCTTCGCGACGTGTTGCCGGATGGCGAACACCATGATCCGTTTCTGGCCTGTGCAGATGCGGAAATGAAGACGGCTTTGGAAGCTGCCCTTGTAACCCTATCCACGCGTCAACAAGAAGTGTTGCAACTGTATTACCATGTGGGTATCACGATGAAGGAAATCGGCAGTCGGTTAGGGTTAACTGAGTCCGGGGTCTGTCGTGTGCATTCTGGAGCGCTGCGGCAATTGCGGATGGAGTTAGAGAATATAGAGAATGGAGGACGAGAAAAAGGGCGTCCTAGAAATCTTCGGAGAGCTGAAAGCCTTCCTGTTCGTCAGATCTGATAGGTATTAAAAAACTCGTGCTCACCAATTTTGGCGACTTTTTGGTAGACCCTTGCCCAACGTGGCGCGTTCACCAGGGTTGGATTATAAAAAAGCACGGCACCGTCTACGACATTTCGTCCATCTTGCACCAAGGTCCAAGCCAATAAGCTTTCGTGCATTTTGCGATTGCCAGGATCAAACGTGATGGTTTCTGGAGATCGTCCAATCCACGGTTCGAATTGTTTCGCGCGAAGGACCGTGCCTTTAACAGTCCCGTCGCTGTGATATTTGTTGATCATGCGATTGCGAATGACCGCGGCTACGGCCATTTTCCCTGCAAAGCTTTCCCCTCGAGCTTCCAGATAGATCGTCAGGGCCGCGAGGATATCATCAGAATGTGGTGATAGAGGATTTTGGCTTTGAGTGGGCATTTGTTTAGCATGATGGAGCGACGACGACAGGCCGGCGGCCATGTCTGTAGAACTTGCAGGCGTAGGCGACAGTGGGAAAAGGCACAGTGAAAAAGTGCTGAGCCCAACGATCATGCTAAAATATGTTATCGAAAAATGCTGTTTCATGATGGTGGATTTTATGTTGTTATTTGTAGTTTCAGTGAGGTCCTTGTCAGTAGCTTTTCAAGCTGTTTCCTGGACGTTTAGGTTGGCTGAGTGAAATCGCAAGGGATATGCCAGCGGAGCCATTGAGTGGTGAATGGTGTCAAACGCGAGAGCTTCTGGCATGTAAAGTGAAGTTTGTGTGCCTTGGTAAGAACGGACTTATACATGTTGCAAATGTCACCACGGAAATTTGTCAGTCTTTACAACCAGGAGGCATAGTGAAAAAGAATGATACCTTGCGAGCACGGCATCGCATGTCGTTGAAAAGATAGGGAAAAAGAGAATTTAGAGAAGTGACAAAAAATTTGACGCTCAGGAAGAATGTATTCAGGTAAGAACTACCTTCTTGTCTGAACATTTTTCGTATGAGTCTGACAAGGGGAAATGCTATGGATCAGACAACGAACTTGAAACTGCTTATGACTATTGTTGTTCGTTACAGCTGTCTCTTTTTGTTTGTGATGGGTTTTGGACTAATGGATTGGTCAACCAGCATGGCGCAGACAGTAGGAGAGCGGAAGGGTTCAGACAAATATTTGGCTGCGGCAAGAACATTTTTGCGGGCTGGGGATTATCGTCGCGCGGTTGAGGCCTGTCAGCAAAATATTGACCACAATCCCTCTGTGGAAGCCTATGTGTATCTCGCGTATGTGTACCAAGCTGTGGACGGATATTTAGCGCATTTGGTCAAACAGGAAGATTATGTAAAGGTTGAACAGTTATCCCTCAATTTAACAGCACGAGAAGTCATCGATATCATCGATCCGCCCAATGTGATGCCGCGAATGGCTCAGGAGTTGATTCACGAGGGGCTCCGTCAACAGTTTGATATCACGGCATCGATGGCGAACCGCCTCAATCGCGTACGAACCGATGAGTTATGGGTGGAGCAGGCTGCGTGGCGAACAGCTTCGCCAGATTCTTGGTGGGCAGGAGTGCCAAAAGAATGGTCGTGGTAATGGGTAAGATCGGTCACGAATAGCTGGTTGAGGACAATTGTCTCCAAGTGTTCTCTTCGAAATGAGGAATGCCGCTGATTATTGGTTGAGTTGACAGCCCGCAGAGGGCAGTTTTAGGATGATGAAATTGGTGGTCGTTCTTTTCTCTCTTTTCTAAGGAGGCAATCAGTGTCTGATCTCGTTGCTGTCGCCGATGCATCGAATTGGGATGGGGAAGTCGTAAAATCCTCTGAAGTCGTCATGGTGGATTTTTGGGCGGTATGGTGTGGTCCCTGCCAAATGGTTGCTCCGATTGTTGATGAATTAGCTCAAGAATATCAGGGTCGGCTCAAAGTCATGAAATTAAACACTGACGAAGCTCCCGAAGTTGCTGGAAAATATCAGATCATGAGTATACCCAGTATTCTGTTCTTCAAGGGAGGAGAAGTGGTTGAAAAAATTGTTGGGGCTCGACCCAAGCAACAATTTAAAGAAATTATTGACTCTCTTCTATCGGATTCCACTGCAACAGCCTAAGCGTTAGGTTGGACCACTCGGTGCGATGCTAACCGAGCTGCGAATTTCAAACTTCGCGCTAATCGATCAACTACACCTGAATTTTCCCGAGGGGTTTCTGGCGCTGACCGGAGAAACTGGTGCCGGTAAATCTCTCCTTATCGATGCTCTTCTGCTGCTCGTTGGAGGCCGAGCGTCATCGGAGCATATTCGATCCGGTGCCGACGAAGCGTTACTAGAAGCCTGTTTTACTCTGTCTGACTCCCATCCTAGTCTCACGTTGTTACGGGAAAGCGGTTACCTCATTGATGACCAACGCGAGATCTACGTTCGCCGGATGCTCGCACGTTCTGGAAAAAATCGAAATTATATCAATGGCCAATTAGCGCCAGTGCAAACACTTCAGGAATTTGGTCGACAACTCGTCGATATTCATGGCCAACATGAGCAGCAGTCGCTCTTATCACCCAAAACTCAGCTCGAACTCTTAGATGCGTATGGTGGATTGCAGGGTTTGGTTGAACGATTTCAGCAAACGTATGAACAATGGAGGAAGAACCAAACAGCCTTAGAGTTGTTGCAACAAAAACTTCAGAGCCAGATAGAACGTCAGGATATGCTGCTATTTCAGTATGAGGAATTGACAAAGATGCAGCTACAGGCTGGCGAAGAAGAATCGCTCAATCATGAATACCATCGTTTGAAACATAGTGAGCGATTGGGGGAATTATCGCGTAGATCGTTCGAGGCACTACATGAGGGGGAGCACTCGATCTTGGGGCAACTTCGTGAAGTCACGAATCGGATTCAGGAGTTGGGCCAGATTGATGAACAATGCCAAGCATGGGTGCCGCTGTTGGAATCTTCGGCAATTTCCTTACGGGAAGTGACGGATAACCTCCGAGATTTTGGGTCAGAAATCGAAGCTGATCCGGAACGAATGGACAAGATCGACAATCGCTTAGCCGGATTGCAGCGGCTCAAAAAGAAATATGGCAAATCGATTGAAGAATTAGTGGCGTTGACGCGCAGTCTTGATCAGGATTTGGCTGTCTTGAAGCAAAAAGATGAGCAGCTGGCCACATTGCAAGCAGAAGTGGCACGTAGCTTTGAAGCCATGGAGGCTGTGGCTCGGGAATTAACGAGTAAACGACAGAAAGTGGCCAAGCGATTAGTCAAGAAGATTCACCAAGAATTCACAGAGTTAAAAATGGAGGCGATGCAGATTCAAGCCAATGTGGTGTCTGGCGATGGTGAAGAGGCATTTGGGCCAAGAGGTGTTGATCGTGTTGAGCTACTGTTAGCCCCGAACCCTGGTGAGCCTCCGATGCCCTTGAATCGAATTGCGTCTGGCGGTGAATTATCACGCATCATGCTTGCCCTCAAAACAGTGTTTGCGGGCAACGATCGTACGCCTGTCTTGATTTTTGATGAAATCGATAGCGGGGTTGGAGGAGAAGCTGGAATGGTGATGGGGAATCGGTTAAGACAGTTGGCTCAGTTTCACCAGGTGTGTTGCATTACCCACCTGCCCCAGATTGCATCTCAAGCTCATGCGCAATTTGTGGTCGAAAAATCCATCTTAGACGATCGAACGATTACTAAAATACGAGAAGTGAAAGAGCATCAACGAGAGATCGAACTCGCGCGTATGCTTGGGGGTGGAGAACTTACCAGCACCCTCAAAAAAACGGCGGCAGAAATGTTGGGCAAAGGCAAAAAGACGAAAAGAGCGCCTTCGAAAATAGTCCGGAGATGAGTGGTTCAGGGCTGTATTATCGTTGTGCGAAAAAGTTTCACCCATTGGCACCAAAACTGTCATGATATGAGACAGATAAGGAAATAGGCTTGACTTCTGTGCCCAGGCTCTAACCAGTATTGTTCATATCAATCAGGTGCTTAGGTTCTTTGTCAACAATGCCTACTCATTACGAGATCGAACTGGCATTGTGGTTGCTGAGGATCAGTTGCTACTCGATCGTGCTCAATAGTATTCCACAGAAAATAATGAGTCATGAAGTCTAAAATTCTTGTTGTTGATGATGATCCGGATATCCGTCTAGCCTTAGAAAAACGGTTGTACATGCTCGGCTATGAGGCATTTACAGCAGAAGATGGGGAACAGGCTTTGGATCAAATAAGAAAAGAAGTTCCGGGTTTGGTCCTACTTGATCTGGAATTGCCCAAATTATCTGGGTTGGAGGTGTTAAAACGTATGCGGAGTTTGTTGGGGAAGGAGCCTCAGGCTGAATCAGATTTCCCGATAGGCTATGAATTTGTCAGTCCGCCGGTTGTGGTTATGACGGCCTATGGATCTATCGCCAAAGCGGTCGAGGCAATGAAATGTGGAGCCTATGACTTCTTGACCAAGCCATTTGATTTTGATCATTTATCTATCGTGATTACGAGAGTGTTGCAACGGACAGCTTTGGTCAAACACGTGCAGTACCTCCAGAAAGAAGTCAACAGTCGGTACGAGACGATGATAGGCAAAAGCCTAAAAATGACAGAAATTATCGAGATAGCAAAAAGGGCTGCCCGTTCTCAGGAAACGATCTTATTATTGGGGGAGACGGGATCGGGGAAAGATCATCTGGCACGATCAATTCACCGTTGGAGTTTTCACAATAGTGGGCCCTTTATGGCGGTCAACTGTTCAGCCTTTCCAGAGACACTATTAGAGAATGAGTTGTTTGGGCATGAAAAAGGTGCGTTTACGGGCGCAACAGAGATGAAAGAAGGGAAAATTGAAGCAGCTGAAGGGGGAACGGTCTTTTTAGATGAAATTGGAGACATGCCGCCACAACTTCAAGGGAGATTGCTACGACTCCTTCAAGATAAAGAATTTCATCGTGTGGGGGGAACGAGATCCATTCAAGTCAATGTCCGTTTTATCGCAGCAACCAATAGGGATTTAGTCAGAGGAATCGAAGAAGGGACCTTTCGGGAAGATCTGTATTTTCGACTGAATATTCTCTCCATGACCATGCCACCCCTTCGGGAGCGTATGGAAGATCTCCCGTACTTGGCAGAGCATTTTTTACAACGACAAGGCCAGCCGTCCCATGCCTGTCAGTGGAGTCTTAGTACTCGGGCTTTAGAGGCCATGATGCACTATCATTGGCCTGGGAATATTCGAGAGCTAGAAAATGTACTGGCACGTGCCATCATTTTAACGAATGGACCCATCATTGAACCTGAGCATCTTAGATTAGAAGCTTCCAACGTCCTCGATAAAGAAAAACTCTCATCTTCGCTCTCGTGTTTGTCCTATCGGGAATCCATGGAAATGCACAGTCGATTTTTGGTGATGGAGGCGTTAAAACAGACAGGTGGAAATCAGACGAAAGCAGCGGAATCCTTGCAAATGCATCGCTCCTACTTAGTCAGGTTATTAAAGCGGCTGGGGATTTCCAATAATCCGGTCTTGTCGTAGGTCAATCTCATTAAACGTTCTGCCCCCGAGACGTTCCGATCGTATCCGGCTCGGGTTGAGTTACAGCGATAGGTAGCGTGAAGAAAAATTGACTGCCCGATCCTGGCTTGCTGTCAACCCAGAGGTCCCCTCCTTGCAATTCAAGTAAGGCCTTCGTAATCGCGAGACCCAATCCGGCTCCACGTCCTTTAATGACGCTAAGAGGAGAACGATAGAACGGAAGAAAAATTTTTGGCAAATCCTCCTTAGGTATACCGGGTCCAGCATCAGCAATACACACTTGTAAGAGGTGGTCTTGGGTTTTGCAGACCGACATGTGAATGATGCCTTCAGGGGAAGAAAACTTAATCGCATTATGGATCAAATTCGTCAGGATTTGATGGAGTTTGTCGGCATCAACTCGTAAAGAAGGAAGAGAAGCATCACAAAACGTCTTTATCTCAATGTGTTGTTTGTGTACGAGAGGTTGCAAGTTCGCCAGGACGTCGGTCAGTACTTCGGAAAAAGAAACCCAACTTAGATTGAGGGATGATTGGCCAGATTCGATGCGAGAGAGGTCTAACATTTCATTAATGATACGACGCAACCGATTTGTGTTATTCCGTACGCGAGTCAAAAAATCTTTTTGTTCATGGCCAAGTGGACCTGTCCCGCCATCTAAGACATTGTCAACGTGCATTTGAATTGACGTGAGCGGTGTGCGTAATTCATGCGAAGCACTCGTGACGACGGCTGATTTGATACGATCCAGTTCACGCAGCTTCTCATTGGCCTGGCGAAGTTCTTCGGTTCGTTCCTGAACTTGAAGCTCTAAGGTTTCCGTCATGTTTTCTAATTTCAGGTAGGCTTGGGCATTATCAATGGCCGCACCAACCTGGCCGCCTATCGTAGCTAGAAGATCTAAATCAGCTTGAGTGCACATGACGGTTCCTCGGGAAGCTCCAGCAAATCCCTGAATCCCCTGTTGGCTTTGAAGGGGGACGAGGATAAAGGAGGTGGCGTCAAGGTTCTTCACGAGTTTCAACAACTGAGGGTCGATACGAGAAATGGAGGTGTCGATATCAGGAATGAGAACAGGTTGTCCTGAAAGCAAGACCGTAGCGGGGAGCATCTCCTCATGCTGGATGGGTATGGTCATGTTTCGAACCGACTCAGTCACATCCGAGGGGATTCCAGAAGCTCGGGCTCCAAAAGCTTCGTGCCGCTCAGAGTCGTACAACATGAGGAAGGTCTGCGTGAATCCCAAATTTTTAACCACAAGATCGAGGACAACATCCATAAGCGTGGTTAAGTTCAAGGAAGAGGTAACAGCCAGCCCGGTCTGATTGATCGTGTCTAAACGTTGTAGTTGGTGGGCAAGGGTTTGGTCGCGATGGGCTAAGGCTTGAACCATCTCGTTGAAGGATTGGGTTAAATCCCCGATCTCGTCCGTGGTGGTGGGCTGTACCGTTATCGAGAGATTACCTTTGGCAACATCCTTGGCCAAAGACGCCAAAGTGTGCACCGGAGCCGTAAGGCGTGCAGAGACGAAGATGGCCAGAAGCACCCCAAAGAGGATAATCACAGCAGTGCGAACCAACACCTGTTGTGTGGTCTCTGCGAGTTGACGTTGAAGGTTCTGATTGCTGATGCCAAGTTGGACATAGCCATAAGAAGCCGCCGTCGGGCTACGGCTTTGAGAAGACACGGCGATATCTTCCAAAAGGGACTGATCCAATGTTGTGCTTTGATGAGGTGCTTGAATGAGACATACGACATCGAAAATCGTTTCAGGAAGAGGAACGCCCAGGACCATGAGGACTAGCTGTGGTGCGCTCAGGGCACCATCAACGGTGTGGATCTGTGCGTCATGAACTTGATAAGGAGTCACGAGTGGGTCGCGAGCAGAGCCGTTGTCCCTTATGTTCAAAGGGGACGATGAAAGAATCGGCAATTCGGGTGTTTTGTGTTTGGCAAACACAACCTGGTTAGCGGTATCGAAAAAGCGAACATACCGAGTCTCAGGGATCGATAAGGTACTATCCGATAACAAGCGTAGGCGGATCCGATCTTGGCTAATCACATTGAAGAGGCTGGTGGTGGCCAACTGTTTTGCCAGAAGGGTGCCGGTGTGAATAAGAGAGGCTTTTAAGGATTGAGCATGTTGATGAATCAGATACCAGCTCAGGCCGCAACAGGTGACGATCACTGCACTGCTCATGAATACGATAAGTTTCTGCTTGAAAGAAAAACGAAACAGTGAACAAATCCGGTTCATAGCTATTGAGTTCTGGATGATGAGAAGCTAGGGGAGAAGCAAAGAGTTGGGTATCTGATCCTCAGAAAGGACTGATGGGGCAGAAGCTGATCGTTGGGCAAAAGCTCCAGCCCCACCGAACACTTCCGAGGCCAGTTGAATCGTCTGGGATGTATGAGTAACACCTAGAAATTGGGATGTCCCAAGATTCAGCGCCAACCGTGTGTGACTCGGGACCACCAGCGAGGGAAACGAGGCCGACAAGCCCTCATGGTTCAGGATAGTCTGTGCTAGTGTCCCGGCTTGGTTCCCGATTTCATAATAGTTCACCGATACAGCAGCCATGGCACCATGCTGAGCCATACCAGCCGAAAATCCAAAAACCGGACGCCGAGTTTCTAAGGCCGTCTCAAGAATGAACGGGATGGAGGCCTCGGTAATCACCGTGGGATCGCGGATCAGCCAAAGGACATCGATCTGAGGAAGGAGTGCGCGCAGGGTGTCAGGAAGATCCGTTGAACTGGAAATAGGTCGACCAAGAAGAGAAAGTCCAAGGTCCTGGGCGTGGTTGTGTGCGTGCGAAACAAAGGTGGCCGAAAAATCTGGGTCGTACACCAGACCAATCTTCTGCACAGAGGGAACAAGAGATCGGATGGTTTCCAGTTGTTCATCACTCGGCACGCGAAGGCGAATACCGATCATGTTCGGAGAAGGGAGTCCATAGTCCGCGGGATTTAACACCAAACAGAACACCACGGGAATATCGATAATTTCCAGCTTCGCCACGAGAGCCGCCTTGAGACCGACGGCTAAGACCACTTGGGCGCCAGAGGCTCGGATGCGTTTACCCATCTCGCGGCCTTGTGCCGTGTCACCCTTCATTTGATAAATCGTGGCCGTCGAAATGGAGGATACTTGTCTGGTAAATCCTTCCACAGCTTGCAGGTATGGAGGAGAATCTGCCGAAACGAGGATGGCCGTTTCAGGGGTACCCCCCGATGATGAGGCTGGGTCGACCAACAACCAAGCAAATGGACATGCAAAAGGGATGAGGAAGGCCCAAAGGACTGCAATCGGCTGCTTGAAGTAATTGGTGAAAAAACGCTGGGTGTTTATCATAGGGGTACTCTTCCTAGAATCATAATTCCTTTCCAGGATGTCCACAAGGGTCGCCCATTCTCTGTGCTGGTTGAGATGATTCCTTTTTGCATCGGACATAGTCGTTTTGTGTTGTCACGGCCATGAGATGTGACAACGTGGAACTGGAGAAGACCTTGAGTGCTAAACCGCAACCGAATGCAAGGTCATGCATAGAGCCAGATACTTACACCTGGATCTTTTCCTCAACCTTATCATCTCACTGTCAGCTAGCCTAAGACGTAAAACCCAATCATATCGTCCAATTAGCATTCCCAGTTCAGGTGGTTTAGCGGGTTGAAGAACGACATCATAAGTTTCGCTCCATGTCCGCAAAGCCTGGCACTATCTTCGATAATATGTTTTGCGCGTCATGAGCAGCGTACTGTAAATATCAAAATGTCCAAGGCAATCTGGTCTTGAAACATTTTGTACCCCATGGTAACATGTTACCATATTGGTATGAAGAAGGATAAACAAAATATGTCCACGTCACCTTCAACCACCCGACACAAGAAAATGCAAGACTATCGAGCTCGGCTGAGAGCGGCAGGGCTTCGGCCTATCCAGATCTGGGTACCTGATACCCGCACCGCACATTTTGCAAAAGAAGCTCGTCGCCAGTCTTTAGCTGTCAGCCGGCACCAATCTGAGCAGGAAGCTCTTGACTTCATTGAAGCCGTTGCCGATCTGTCTCCACACCAATGAAACGTGGCGACCTGGTGATCGTGTCCGCGCCAGGCGATTACGGAAAGCCACGCCCAGCCGTCATTATTCAGTCGGATATTTTCAATGAAACTCATGCCAGTATTGTCGTCTGTTTGGTAACCAGTGAGAAACAGAAGGCCCCGCTGTTTCGGATTGATGTTCAACCAACAGAAGAAAACGGTTTAAAAATGGCCTCACAAATCATGGTGGATAAAATTGTTGCTCTGCGGCGGGAGCGCATTGATCAAAAAATTGGGACGATTGATGATGAGACTCTCGTTCGACTCAATCGCAGCTTGGCATTATTTATCGGCTTGGCCTCCTAGGCATATCTCGCGGAGTAGACATGAGGCTGCCGTTGTCGTGATATGTTTCTTGCGTCTTCTCACAGGAATGGTCAAGCCGTATCGAGCGATCTCGGAGCTCGCTCTTTTGCCACTCTCCTCACATAAGTATACGTCCTTCTTTTGTCGTCATAATTTCACGATCAGCCAGCCCAGCACTCGAGATCCAATTGTATCGCCCAGCGGATGTTCCTTGTGCCGGTCGTTGAGGGCGTTAAACACCGAGAGCGCCACTTCAGCCCGGTCATCCCAAAAGCGATAGCCACCACGGATATTGAGGAGATGATAGTCCGGGACTCGGTGTTGAGGAGCTGTATTCCCAAATAATGGGGCAAACTGAAACCCATTCACGATGGGATACGTCGCCTTACCGACATAATGGTAGATCACTTCCATGGTAATACCGGAGCCCCATCTGCCACGTAGCCCGACATTGACTTTGTTTTGCGGCCCGCCTCGGCGAACCGATGTCGTCAATTTTCCTCTCCCAAAATTTTGATCATATTGTCGATAGCTATAGTTGGCGAACCCACTCAGCCAGGGCATGAAAAGAGCTTCTAGCCCAACTTCCCCTCCCCAGATTTTGGCCTTTTCTCTTCGATTGACAAACACCAGATCGAATTGAAAGTTGGTGTTGTCTTGGCCGGGAGTTTGTGGGTCGAAAAAATCACGCAAGAGATTGTAATAACCGTTGGCACGTACACGAAGTCGATGCTGCCAAAACCACCCTTGGTAGGCTATTTCGTATGAGGTAATTTGTTCTGGAAGCTGCTGAGTTCCTCCCTGAAATCCAATTTGACTAATTCCAGGAAACGTCAACAGCAAATCGGCATTAGTCTCAAAAAGCGTGGGTGGCCGATACCCGATCGAGAACGTCGTACGTAAGGTATGGTCGGTAATCGGGGACCATAAAAGTGCGATCCGAGGGCTCCAAGTCGGATTAATACGTGAGTGCATGTCATACCGCACACCGGCAATGGCGCGGAATTGTGCAAGTGGGTTCCATTCGCTTTGAACGAACAGGCCAAGGCGATTTTCACGACTTTTCTGGTCAATGGCATTACTTGAAAGCGCATTGTGGCGATAATTAGCCCCGGTGGTGACACGAAACCAATCGCCAAATTCCAAAGCATATTGCGTATCGACATTATAGGTATTGTTGATGAAGCGTGTGCGATCGTTCCCATCAGGATCCGTGATGAAGAAGAACCTCGGGATGAGCGGATGGGTTTGATTGAGGATGCGATTATTGTTGCGATTCCAAAAGGCCGTAAGGAAAAAATTGGGACGTTCATAGCCTGCCCGAAAAAAGGCTTGGGAACCTCGCATTTGATTCAAAACCGATTCAAATGCCAGCCCATCAAATTGATTGGCTTTGAGGTAGCCACCCGCCGCCTCCACTGTCGCTTGGCCAGGGAGATCATATTGAGCGAGTGCATGCATCGTATAGGAACGAAAGGCTAAACTATCCCGATCCCGCCACTTCTGATTTTGATCCCATCCTCCGGATAACCGATAGCCCAAATTACCCTGTTGCCCGCTATGCCTCGCTGAACTCTGGACAGTTCCGAATTCTCCACCTCCGACCTGAAAATGGGTTCCCAGATCATCCTTCGGAGTCTTCGTGAAAATATGCACAATTCCATCGAACGCATTAAACCCATAGATCACCGAGGCAGGCCCAATCAAGACTTCGATCCGTTCGATTTCAGGCAAGGTCACCGGTAACGCTTTCCACAGCACGAATCCTTGCGAATCTTGATAAATCGAGCGCCCATCGACCATCACGAGCAGTTTATTGGCTTGTAGTTGATTGGCCCCACGTGTGCTGACGTTAAAATCCGCGCCCGTGACCTGCATGACTTCCATGCCGGGGATGCGTCGTAGGATAGTCGGGACATCCGTCGCACCAGATTGCCGAATATCTTCAGCGGTAATGACATAGACATTCGAGGGTGCTTCAGAAATCGGTTGAGCATGTCGGATGGCGGTAGACACGGTTTCCTCTTCCATGAATTGCACGTCGGTCTGAAGGGATTCAGGAAGGCTGGACGGCAAGCGTGGGATCCCGGCTTGTTCGTCTGCGTGAACGAGAGGTTGGGTAAGGAGCAAGAAGAACAGTGATCCAAATAAGGCCAGAGTGATCCACCACCTTCTTCTTATGACGGAAATGTGTGTGAAGGCATCAGAAGAAAAACGGTGCCATGACATGTCATGTCTCCTTTACCTCAATCTGAATAAGAAAATGGAATGAAGCCTCATGGTATGTCTGAGAATAGAAAATGAGGAACCAATAATGGTGTTCAGAGGTCATGATCTTATAAAAATCTCGACACATTCTGAGCTGCACAAAATGTGAAAAGTAACATTTGTCAGATCTAATAGCTATTGAAAACAGGAATAAAGGCCTTGCATGTATGATTCTTGGTTTGCAGACACTGAAGAATCGTACAGACCGATTAAGCCTTTTGACGAACTAATGGTCGAACAGCAAGTTTGAGACCTAAGGATCAATCAAGCAAGATCAATTTGAGCATTGTTGGCCGCACATTCGCAGGGGGCAAAGAGACCATAAAAACATGAATGCTGCTACTATCGTTCTTGATACTAACGAAAAACCCATTCCTACAATTGACCTAAAATAGGTCATTCCTTTTAATTCAAACTGTCACGATGTAGGACAACCTCCGGAGAATAGATTGAGGAATAGCGAAGACCATTAGGGATCATAGGGCTCTTGTGAATCAAAGGGTTAGGACTCACAAAGGTGTGATAGCCTGAAGCAAAATTCCGTTGGACTAAAACTTGCTGGAACCCTGACGGGGACGGGGAGCGTTGTATTGTTTTCTTTGTTGAGGAAAAAGGAGAGATACGATGGGACCGCTGACTCGTATGGGAATCACCGGCGTATTGGCCCTCGGGTTGGACTTGCCCGGAATCAGTGAGGCGGCCAAACCGACAGGAGAAAAGGTGGATATTTGCCATTATTATCCTAACCAACCCACAAAGTTTCGTATACAACGAATTGATAAGTCGGGACTAGCCAATCATCTAGCCCATGGCGATGCCCTGCTGGGACCAGAAATCTGCGATGGTCTCGACAATGACAAGTACGAGGGTTGGGGCAGCACGAGCTTCGCGACGCCATTCGTCGTCGGAACGGCGGGATTGTTGATGGCTAATTTCCAGGGGGATCTGGTTGAGGACCCAACGCTCACCCGCGCGGTCCTTATGGCATCCGCGTCTCATGCAATGCAGAACCTCCATCCGATCCCGATTTACAGCGACGGCGTTGATGATCGCGCCGGGATGGGTGCTCCGCGGGGTGACCGCGGCAAGGCCAACATATTTTCATTTAATAATGATGAATATCTGTTCAAAACTGAGAGAGCCATCCAAATATTTGCTGTTCTTACTGTGAAAAGGAGGTTTGAGGATGAATCGGAAGCGTTGTCTCGAACTGATCGTGTCAAGTGTATTGGTGGGAGCGATGGTTGTCGTAGGGGCTATCCACGTAGGTGCAGCCCGGATGGATCCTGGACTTCAAGGTAACCACCTAACGATTGAACAAGTAGAGGTGAACTTTGATGAGAATGTGTCTGCGTTTGGACAATTGACGATTTTGGGTGAACACTTTAGTTTCGGCAATACCTTAACCGTCACCTTGGGAGAAGTCCCCATTCCGTTAAATGTAGTGGGGGTACCGACTGATACCGAAATTATTGCTGATTTGCCTCAGGTTTTTGAGCCAGGAGACTATTTGCTGACCGTCTCGACGGGGAACGGCCAAAGTCAGAATGATGAGTATGATTTGACGATTGGAGCCGTCGGGCCGTCGGGAGCGGACGGCCAAGATGGTGTGGATGGCCAGGATGGTGCGCCGGGACAAGATGGGGTAGATGGGGCGCCCGGCCCTCCGGGTCCGCCAGGGAATGATGGCGTAGGGGTGTCCCTTTTCGATACCCGCAACACTGGGGCCGGGCTATTTGCCCTCCCAAGCGGTACGGTGACCGGAACTGATAACAGCGCATTCGGCTTTAATGCCCTAAACAACGATACGAGTGGCTCATCCAACACAGCTGTCGGAAGTCAGGCGTTATTCCTCAACCAGGCTGGTATGCAAAACACTGCCATTGGGGCTGCGGCCTTAAATCGGAACACAGGAGGTAATTCAAATGTTGCGGTAGGGAACGCTGCGCTTTTCAACAACATCTCTGGCATTTCCAATATTGCTATTGGTCGCAATGCGCTTTTCTTTAATACCGTTGGGGCCTTCAACACGGCATTGGGTAGCTCCGCGCTTCGATTCAACAGAAGTTCCCAAAACACTGCCATAGGGGCTTCTGCGCTTGAAAACAATACAGTCGGGCAAAACACTGCTATAGGGGCTAGTGCACTTCAAAACAATACCATTGGGACCGGAAACGTAGCTGTTGGGAGCCGTGCCCTTTTGGAAAACGTCAGCGGAGGCCAAAACACGGCTGTGGGAATACGCGCTCTCAGCGAGAATAGTGGAGGAAGAGAAAACACCGCGGTGGGAAGTGCTGCGATGGCTGGCGCTGAACGTGGAAGTCGTAACGTTGCGTTGGGAAGCAATACACTTGAACTCAGCAATAACGTTAGTGAAAATGTTGCTGTAGGGAATTTAGCCATGAGAACTTTTCTTGTGGGAGACGGGAACGTAGCCCTAGGTTTTGGGGCGCTATTGGGCTATGAGAGCGGTAAGGACAACATCGCTATTGGGCGGAGTGCTGGCAGCCAGCATGCTACAGGTACTGGAAGCAATAACATCTTTATCGGCAATGATGGTAGTTCTTTTAGTGGGGCCTTTGCGAACCATTTTATACACATTGGCAATAAAGACCATACCCGAACGTTAATTCATGGTATTTTTGGGCAGCGTGCTCCTTTTGGTGGAGGAGTCCCCGTGTTAATCACGGAATCTGGATTTTTGGTCACTCAGCCATCTTCGGCTCGCTACAAGGAGGATATCCAGGATATGTCGCAGGCCAGTCAGGGGTTGTTCCGACTGCGCCCGGTGACGTTTCGGTATAAGGAGGCCCTTGCCGATGGTTCAAAACCCAGACAATACGGTCTTATCGCAGAGGAAGTGGCAGAAGTCTATCCTGATTTGGTGGTCTACAATGCTGACGGAGAGATAGAGACAGTGCAATATCAGAAACTCTCCACCATGCTCTTGAACGAACTGCAAAAAGAACATCAGGTTAACCAGAATCAGGCTAAGACCCTTCAGGTGCAACACGAACAGCTTCTCGCGCAAGAAAAACAACTTGTGGCACAAACCCAGGAACTTCAGGAAGTTCGAGCACAATTGACAGTCGTGCAAACGCAGTATCAACAGCTGCAAGAGCTCCAAGCTCGGTTGGCCAAGTTAGAATCTCAAGCCAACATGATCCCAGTGGCGCTGCATTGAAAAGTCATCTGTCATTAGGGAGTTGCCTATAATTTCGGGCTAGTTGGGTCTTCTGGGAGATTCAAGAAAGATAGCTAGACTCTGATAGACAGGAAGTCTAAATGTCTCTGATGTCACTTGCCTACTTTATCAGTTAGTTTTGGAAACAGGAGAAGGACGGGTGAAGCTGTGCTTTCTAGTGTGCCCCACTGCATAGAGGACCTTCCTGGCCTGAAAGAGCTTTGGCGAGAAACCTTAGGTGATCCCCGTATTTGTATTGCGGTTCTTGATGGACCGGTTGATCTCACTCATCCAAGCTTGAGGGAAGCCAACATTTGTCGAATTGAAACACTTGGTCAAGGAAGAGCCGATCAAGGATCTGCAACAAGACATGGTACACATATCGCTAGTGTCATATTCGGACAACATGATAGCCAGATTAAAGGGATTGCCCCAAATAGCAAAGGGTTAATCGTTCCAATTTTTCGTGATGGCAAACATGACAGCATTTCCCCTTGTTCACAACTTGATCTGGCCCGTGCCATTCAGCAGGCGGAGCAAGAAGGGGCGCATATCATCAATATAAGTGGCGGAGAGTTTTCAGCAAGTGGGACGGCACATCCTCTGCTTAGTGAAACCATCCGTCAGGCAACTGAAAGAGGTGTGCTTATCATTGCTGCTGCAGGAAATGAGGGATGTAAATGTATTCATGTCCCTGGCGCCCTGCCCTTGGTTCTGCCCGTCGGTGCCATGAACTGGGATGGAGAGCCATTAGATTTTAGTAATTGGGGGGAAGAGTACCAAGCGACGGGCATCTTGGCTCCTGGTGAAAATATTCCCGGTGCAGTCCCAGGCGGTGGAATAACATCAGAGACAGGAACCAGCTATGCGGTTCCCATCGTATCAGGCGTTGCGGCGTTATTACTCAGTCTTCAACTTAACAATGAAAATAACATTGATGCTAAGCGTGTTCAGGCATGTTTATTGGAGGGTTCCTTAGGATGTGATATTTGGCCCGCCCAGGATTGTCGAAAACTCTTACGAGGGAGAGTGAATATTTCCGGTGCGATAAATTGTCTTCATCATACATTTATGCAAAAAGGGGGGCGAAGTATGACTCATTCAGAAAACTTACATTCATCAGACACGGCATTATCTGAGAACGTTGTTGCAGAAGGAATACAAACATCAGGAATTCAGGCTGTGACCACAGAGGACAGCATGGGTTCATCCTATGATGTGCCAGAAAATAGAGGGGAAAGTTCAGAATTACGCTTGCAATCAACAGAAAAAATTCAAGGTATTGGCGCATGTGGTGGATGTGGGGGCTCTCCGTGTAGTTGTGCTACCCCAATGGAAGTAACAAGGGTATTTGCCTTAGGGCAGCTTGGTATCGATTTTGGGAGTGAGTCACGGCTGAATTCCTTTGCGCAAAGGATGCAAGGAAGTCCTCATGATACAGTGAAATTTTTGGAACAATGTGAAAAGAGTCCTTCGGATGCTGCCGCTGTCTACTGGACACTCAATATTGATTCAACACCAATTTATGCCATTCAGCCCCAAGGACCTTTTGCGAGTCTTATTTATGAACGATTAAGAGAATTTCTTAACGAGCAACTTTGTGAAGGTGTTGAGCGAGTTTCAATACCTGGTGTCACTAGTGGGGGGACGGTTCGATTAATGTCTGGACAGGCGGTGCCTATTGTCAACGTTGTAGATTCTCGTGAATTGAACAATTGGACCACGAAAGCTCTTGTTGAAGCCGTGTGTGGTCAAGCGCCTGGGAAAGAATCTAAGGAGCAGGATAAATATGCTCAAAACGTTGGGGGTGTGAGAAATTTTCTCGAAAGGGTTTATCATGAATTGCGTAATTTAGGCATTTCTCCACAAGACAGAGCCATTAATTACTCTGCCACAAATGCCTTAACTGCGGCTGGAATTTTTGAAGCAATGTTAAAAGATCATATGCAACTGGATACTATTGAGCCTGAGCCAAGCCCTATCTGTAACCCTGGAACAGATTGCTGGGATGTCAAACTGACATTTTTTGACCCTAATCGACAACTTGAACGTGCCAGGAAAGTATATCGATTTACTGTGGATGTTAGTGATATCTGCCCTGTCATGGTTGGCGCAGTGCGTTCCTGGTCAATTAGATGATTGGATATAGAGATTTGTGTTGTGAATTGTATTTAAAAAGGTAAACATTTTTTCTCTTAAGTTATGGGGGTGGAAAAATGAAACTTCCAACTTTATCAAATGGTTCAGATTTTGGATTGCGACGAGGGTTTTTTAATGAAGGAATTAGCGCTAATGCTTTTGCACGAGGTTCGTTAGGCGTTCCCATTTCGGATGGGGGGCGTATGAGGGCCTGGGGTTGCTGGGATTCCACATGCACCAAATGTATCGAGTGGAGACGAGTATGTAATGGCACTGCCTGCTGGCCTGTATGTACAAACTGGACTGAGTATCCATGTGAGCGGTGTATTTGGCCCTGGTGAAGTGCTTTGTGCTTTTCATAAAATCAATCTTTGCTAGCGCGGAGGACCACGGGTTTGATCCAGTGGGTATCTACGTGAAAAACGGGTGATTTTCAGAAGTGGCAGCATTTTATGTGTTTCCCAAGGAGGGCAGAAAATGAAACTTCCAAAATTTTCTATGGGGTGTCGTATAGACAACGTGCGTTGTTATTCGAAAGGAAACATTATTCCATCAATCAGGAATATTGGTAATGGTAGTTTTGGTTATGGACAGAGTTGCTATTGGGACTGCATGGATGAACATAGAGACCACGGTGATGATATGAGCAATCCTCGTGTTCATTGGGCCTGTGAGAATCGGTGTAATATAAATATGCCAGGGCCGCTGAATCCGAAAATGTTGCTTGGAGGGTTCCAGTTTGCCTTGGCGAGTCCTTTACTTCCATCACAGTAAATGGATGGATGACTTTTAAGCTCAATAATGCCACCGACATT
This sequence comes from Nitrospirales bacterium, assembly GCA_965223765.1. Lineage (GTDB taxonomy): Bacteria > Nitrospirota > Nitrospiria > Nitrospirales > UBA8639 > Nitrospira_E. The sequence continues at coordinate 3,044,939 of OZ245016.1, read as the reverse complement.
TGGAATAAATCGTTTTATTGTGTCTGACGTTCTTTGAAGAGGAGGGTTACAATGAAAATTCCAATGTTGTCAACTGGATTAAACGAGAAGGGGTATAGCAGATCTCTTTTTATGACGCATGGAGAGGGAATTTATACTTCTCTGTTCCCAAGGATTACCTTTAATAGGAATGGATCCGGCGGTGTTTTCATTGACGACGATGAAACGTGGTTCGAATGCCATCCCGGGGGAGGATGCCCCGTCGGTCGATTGATGGAATGCACGCAAGTTATTGTGGATGGGAGAAAAAGTGGGGAGCCGTATTGTTATAAACACGATGCCTGTTGCAATTTTATTTCAGATTCAGACATTTCCGGTGAAGGTGGAGGCTTTTCCCCCGTTTGAAGTATAAAAGTGTGGAACGGCCCATCTAGAGTATCAGGAAAATTTTGGTTTAGGATAATGGCCGCTTGGCCTTGGTTGGGCTAGACTCGGAATAGATGCTGCGATACATAACTTAGTGCAGTACAAAAATCGAAAAAATTTATAGTTGATTAAAAACGAGGTACTCATATGAAACTTCCTATCCAGAGCCACCCAGAAAAATTTAACTTCTTACATCATCGATGCAATGATTCATTGATTGGGCCGAGTAAACCGAAGGCTAAGAGAGGATCACTAGGACTTAGAGAATGTCAACTTATGTGTTATGAAAATTATGATCTTGGTAGTAGTGAAATGAAGGCGTGCCAAGATTTTTGTCTTTGTGTATATTACGACAAAACCCCCTTTTTTTCCTGTGTTTCAGACTGGGTGGATGATGTTATGACTTTGCCTAAAACACCCATTTCTCCTCTGAAGGGTGTGGGGACAGGTGTGGAATTTTTTAATGCCTAAGAGTAATAACGTTTTCTTTGAAAAATAAGGCAGGTTTTCAGAGGCGAGTTATCGTTTGATTGCAGATTCGTCTTTGTGCGCTTCAGAATAAAAGCGCAACACGGCATTCATTCTCGCTTGATAGCCGTGGCTCTGGATCTTAAACCATTCGGGCATGTCCCGATTGTAGCGAATTTTCACTGCTTGCTCGGACTCTTCGTGTAGACCACCTTCGCATTCTTCCAAAAATCTTTGGGCAATGATAGACCCTTGGACGCATCCTCACGTGTAATGTTCAAATTCAGTTAGTCAACCATGAGGGTAAAATACGTGAGAAGTCAAAAGCGTCAAGGTAGTTACTGAGGAGGTCGCTAAATAGTGCGTACATGAAATAGCCTTGAACCCTCAAAGACCTCTCGTAGTAACCACATGGTTAATATATTGCCTACACATAGTCACGCACTATTTACCGGTCTCGTCAGTATGTTTTGGCTTTTCAAAAGAACACGACCGCCATGCGTTTTGATGCGAGCGCATGATCCCATCCGAAATATCCGGGGGCTGAATGAATCACGTCTGATTTACAGGCCACCAAGAGATTAAACACGTAGGGTGCCTTAAGGATTTTTTAAAATCCATAATTGGGATTGGCCTCGAATCTTATGCGCGATCTCAGGCTTTAGCATGCATATTTTCAAGGAAGGGGTGGCGGGAGATTTAGATGATGATTTGTAGTCTTTGAAAATTACTGCGCGAGTGATTGTTCGTTTCTCTGGGCTCTGTTACGATGATAGAATGTTTTAGGAGACCTTATGAGCGATGTTAGCTGCAGAATTCTTAAAAGCTGTGACTTCAGATCAAACTAATTTTCTCGCTCGACTTCTTCGAGGTTTTGCGGACAAGAACGTCTGTTTTTGCGTGTTGGGTGGGCAAGGGGTCAATGCCTATGTCGACCCCGTGGTCAGTTTAGACCTCGATGTGGTCATTGCCGTCGAACAGTATGCCGATGTCGAGCGCTGGTTGGGTGAACAATTTCAGGTTGAACATTATACCCATAGTGTGAATGTGTCTGCCAAAGGTTCTGACTTGCGTGTTCAGTTGCAAACTGACCCACGATACGCGTCATTTGTCGAGCGGGCGTCGCTGAAAGATGTGTTGGGTTACGAAATGCCAGTTGCGGCCTTAGAAGATGTATTGCAAGGAAAAGTCTGGGCTGCAGAAGATGCGACTCGTCGGTCCAGTAAGCGGCAAAAAGACCTCGCTGATATCGCACGCCTGATTGAAGCCTATCCTCATGTGCGTGAACTCGTTCCTGAAAACCTGCTGGCGCGTTTAGTGTAATTTTTTCTTTCTGCCTTTCACAGGACGCATATCTGTTAGTTGCCAGCTTTCCAGAAAAAGACCACGGCCATGCGTTTGGAGGCCAGCGCGTGATCCCATCCGAAATATCCTGTGGCTGAGTGAATAAGATCGGATTTATAGGCCACAAGTCGATTGAAAACATACTGGGCTTCAAGGATTTCATCAAACATCGTTGGATCCATTTCCTTCGGTAAGCCGGGCACTTCTCTGAGGCTTTCATAGTTTTTGGGGCAGTAATTCCCATCAAGTCCATCTCCAGGGACATGTAGGCGATAGAAGGATGTTCCGCAGTGGGTAGTAGGTGGACTGGGATGAAGATATAGGACTGCGGCGTAATCGCAGATGCTGGCCGAGTCAACATGGGGGCGTGCCACCCCTTCTGAGCCACCGCATATTTGGATGTGATTATGTCCGGAGATGCCGGCCTCAGAATCTGTTTGCGGGGTGAGGTTGGGAATATTCAGCCTCTGTTTGACGCATGTTTCGACCGTTCTCACCTCGTCTTCGGTCAATGCATAGGGCGCTCGCATGCCGGGCCAGGGTTCTGGGCGCCAAGGGGATCCCAACGTCCAGGTACTAAAACTCATGCACCGTTGTGCGATTTCAATGGCATTAGGCAGCACATTGTCTTCGATCCAATAATCTTGCCCTGGGATCAGTTCTCGATAAGGAAGAAGGCTCATGGGGTATTATTTTTCTTACCAATCATGAAAGATTAATGAACGTGTGTACAGATATCAGGCGACCATAAAAGCCTGGTTAGGCAATGGTCAAGTAATGTGGTTTACGCTCCTACGTGGTATAGTCGATTTTCGACCATGCTACAGTGTGAGTACGACACTGCGATGGTTGTCCAAAAATTCGCATAGTTCTTCGGGGGTGATAAATGACTGCAACTTCACAAGAGGTGATTGGCCAACAAGTCGCGGATCTCGTGACTGGGGTCAATCTAGATGAATGGACCAGGCAGTATTGGGCACAAGGGGAATTTCTCGTGCAAGAGCATCTTATGCCGGGTTCTCTCGTTGAGGTGTTTATGAAGGAAGTGGAGGGTGTACGTTCACAGATTAATCGCAACTTTATTCCCAAGCATAAGAAGGGTGGCAGTGTGAGCTCGTATATCCTTCACGACTGTGCACCAGCCATGGTGACTCTGTATCGGCATCCACAATGGATCACTCTGTTGAGCCAAATTGTCGGCATGCCGTTACTCCTATGTCCTGACGAAGATCCGCATGCTTGTGCCCTCTATTTTTATACCGAACCAGGCGATCATATTGGCTATCATTACGACACGTCATACTATAAAGGGGCACGGTACACGCTTCTCATCGGGTTGTATGATCAATCAACCAGTCGCTTGCTCTGTCGTCTTCATACGAAAGAGGAAGGACAACCCGTCGAAGAACTGTCTTTAGCCACTGGACCAGGGACGGTTATTTTATTTAACGGAGATAAGCTTTATCATGCGGTCACACCCCTTGCTGAGCATGAAAAACGTATTGTGTTGACCATGCAATATGTGACAGACCCGGGGATGGGATTTGTCAACCGGTGGTTTTCGAATATGAAGGATGCCGTGGGGTATTTTGGTTGGTCGGCCCTATTGGGACGGTCTATCCGATAGGCTGTGGGACGTCTACTAAGGTTTGATCTTTATCTAATCCAATCACAACTACGGTGGTATTATCCTCACCGCCGAGGCGGTTTGCGGTGGTGACTAGTGTGTTCACCATCTTGTTTATGTCAGAGACGTTCCTCAGCATAAGAGTCTGAATTTCCTCATCAGTTAGCATTTTCGTCAAGCCATCCGAACATAACAACAGTAAATCAGTGGGTTCTAAGGCGTAGGTGTGTATGGTGGGGTTGACTTGGGACTCGATCCCTAACCCCTTCGTTAAGACATGTCGAAGCGGGTGGGTACGTACTTGGTCTGGAGTAATGAGATTGAGGGCTAATCGTTCTTCCATTACCGTATGATCTTTTGTCCACAAAGATAATACACCGTTCCTGAGAAGGTAGGCACGGCTGTCACCGGCATGGGCGACGACAGCTTGGGAGTCACCTTTTGGGGAGATAATTGCTACTGCAACAACGGTCGTTCCCATGCCTTTAATTTCGTCATTGTGATGAGCTGTCTTGCGGATACGTTGGTTAGCGATTTCAGTTGCCTCACGCAAATAGCTTTCGATAACGTCGGTGGAGAGCTCCTGCAACAACGAAGTTGCGATGAGTCGCTGAAACTCTTTTGGAATGGTTTCGACTGAGATCTGACTGGCAATTTCTCCTCCTGCATGTCCGCCCATGCCATCGGCTAAGACCCAAAGTTGGCATTCATGATTAATAGAAAACGCATCTTGGTTCATCTTACGAATCTGCCCGATATCTGTAAGCCCAGCACCAATCCAAACGGGGTGTGAGGGGTGTATCATGAGAGACTGATTCCCATTGTGGTAGGTGGGCCATATTTTTGACCCATTCGATCGCAAATCAGATCTGCGAGAGGTTCCAAGTTTTGGCAATCGGCTTGATTGTACTCAATAAGCCGGTTTCGCGATTCGACATTCCCAGTCTGCCATTCCTTCCAAAGGCGAACTGCGTCCCATCCAGTTAAGCCGTTGAGCAAGGGAGGACGATAGCATCCTATTTCATGTTCAATGGTCTTTAACCCGCCTTTCATGCCAAGTCGCCGGGCTGCAAAACAAAGATCAAGATGGGGCTGGTCAAATCGAAGGCCAGGAAATGAGGCTCTTAAAAAAGGTAAGTCAAACCCTGAACCAAAAAATGTCACGAGTAGGTCAAAGCCGGTGAGGCTTTTTGCAAGGGCTCCCGCTGAGAGATTGACTCCTCGGATGAGTGTGGTCATTTCGTTTCGACCAAAAATGCCCACGACTGTGATCTGGCCCTCAGGGAATGGAAGACTATTAGTCTCAATGTCTAAAAATGCAGCATTGGTACGAAAATGTGGGTATAAACGCCAGTGGTCTCGACTCTTTAAGAGTTTCGCAAAATAGTCTGCGTTTCCTAAGCACCATTGGTTCTTGGCTTCCTGCACCATCGTATCATAGAGTGCTTTGCGAGTCGGTGAAATATATGGGATGGTCCTTGTTTCTAGAAAAGTATTCCAGTCGAGAATACCTGTATTCCATAGTCGTTGTTCTGTTGCGTCTCCGATTCCGGGAAGAAAAATGAATGTGGAAGGCATCATGAGAGGTCAAAGAGAACAGTCGGGATTCTAGCCTTGATTTCGTCGGGGGGACAAGCTACATTCCGCCAAGCCATGTATTTCTCACAGATGAAGGACATTTGAGGTTTTATGGAATTTCGGGCGCACAAAATCAAAATAACAATCGGTGGGGTTCAGGTGGTGGCTGAGTTACAGCCAAACCGAACTGCACAAGCTATTGTGGATGCCCTACCTATCGATGCTTCGGTCAATCAATGGGGAGAAGAGTTTTATTGCAGTCTGCCAGGTGTCAAGGATTACCGCGAAACCGCCAAAAATCAGGTCAAAGTCGGAGACGTAGCGTTTTGGGGCATGGGGCAAATGCTCGCCGTCTTTTTTGGACGCACGCCCATGAGTTTGGGGGAGGATCCCGTGCCGGCGGATCGTGTAAACGTGATCGGGAAAATACAGGGAGATGCCAAAGTGTTACAACAGGCAGTGGGGGCCACCACTATGCAAGTCGAAATTGTGCCTGAGGGATCCTGATGCGGCTGAATTCTGCCCGTATTCATCATATGGCCACCACCGTGGTGGAGCGGCTGCAAGCGCGTGGCTTATTGGAGGTTCAAGGCAAGCCAGAGCTCGTTGTTCAGCAATTGGAAGCCGCCATAACCAATGAATTACAAGTTGAAGATCGCCTGAATGCGGATGTTCGTGAAATGCTCAAACAATTCGATCAGGAATTTTCTTCCGGCCGAGCCGACTATCAAAAAATGTTCTCGATGGTGAAACAAAAACTCATTAAAGAACGTGGTGTGGTATTGTAGCTTGAACATTCCACGCTGTTCTCCCCTTCGATAGAAAATGCTCTAATGGCCCTCACGCTCAGTGACGAAAAACAAATGCATTTATCCCATGTGATTTTGGGAAGCTTGAAACACACGCCTCAAGCCAGCCTTCTTGGCGATCAAGCCAAAGCCCTCCGTGAAGTCAAACTTATCATTACTGAACATATGAAAGTTGAAGCCGAAGTCGACCGTCATGTGCGCCACCGCCTAGAATCCTATTCCCGCAAGATTCCTGAAGGATCTCAGGAATGGGATGTCCTTTACCACAAAACCTTCGAAGAAGAGTTACGCAAGCGCAAGCTTGCATAGTTTCCCTTCCTAGATCGATCCTGCTTTCCGTGCCAGGTATTATCCAGTGTGTTTGCCGAATGGGTCTCTCTCTAGCTCTCCGTAAGGGGGCATGGTATGGTTGAAACACGGTGCAGCAATGAGGCCCGTGGTGGTGAGGCCAGATGGAAATGAACGAACGGGAAAAAACGTTGAATGCGATCGGCGCGGCTTTTCTCTCTGTGTTGCCAGGCATGGGGCATCTGTATCTTGGGGTCAAGCGGGCTCCAATTTTTCTTGTCCCTGGTGTGTTGCTCCTTGTGATTTCTAAATTCTTTTGGCCAACGGGTTGGTTTATTTATGCTCAGTTGGCCATCTTAACGGGGTTTGATGCCTTTTCCTTTGGAAAACGAGATAGAGGATTTTTTTGACGTTCTTCCAATATTCTAGAGAAACATGAACCGTACCTGTAGAGGGTTCTTTTTATTTGTTCTTCTGGTGTTGGTCGTGGCCCTTGCGACAAAGGCCGTTTCTGAAGAACGCACCGTCAGTCTTGCCGTGACCGATGTTTTGACATTTCCGAGTAAGGATGTCGAGTTGCAGGCTCGACTGACTATGCTACGGCCTGAAGGTGAGCAAGGCATCGCCGAAGAACCGATTGAGTTTTTTGTTCAAGAACGTCTTATCGGTCGAGCCACGACCGATGCGCAAGGGTGGGCTCGGCTCCTCTTTACTCCCAAGATGCGGGGCAATTTGGCCCTGCGCGCTCGATGGGCAACGGCATCGAAGGCAGATGTGGTCGAGGGACATGGTATTGTGTTGTCCTGGGAACGTCGGCGTCCTATTTTGCTGATCGATCTGATTGTGCTTCTAGAACACGAACTGAATATGACGTCGCCACCCCCTGAACTTTTTCCCGATCCGGGTTTAGTGCTTGGTACCCCGCATCCCTTAGCTGCGGCAGAACTGGGTAAGCTTGCGCAGTATTATTATAATCTGGTGTATCTTGATCGAACGGGTAAGGGACAGGTTGATCGGATTCAATCGTGGATTCGTGAGCAGGCGTTTCCTCCTGGCATGATTCGAATTCTTCCTCAGACATCCACAGCGCTGGCTGATTTGCTACAGAGCCTTGAAGAAGAGGGATGGAATAATGTCAGTGGGGGGATAGGGCGAACGGCCGATTTTGCTGAAGTGTTGGTGAAGAATCGTTTACAGACCATCATTCTGCCGCTACCTGACAACGAAGAGCGCTTTCCCCGTCGAGCGGTTATCCTTAATGATTGGTCTCGGGTTCGGAGACATCTTTGAGCAAGGACCTGGGATTCGGAAGGTAGAAAAACGATGAAGGCCGCGCGTTCGAAAACACGATTTGTGTGTCAGGAATGTGGCTATCAGGGTGTTCGTTGGAGTGGGCGATGTCCAGAATGTGCGCAATGGAACTCACTGAAAGAAGAGGTGCAGGGTGACCCTTCTGTCGGAAATCAACGCACTGTTTCCAGTGGTGTTCCGGAAGCTCTCCCTATTGAAGCCATAACTCAGGCGGAGGAATTTCGGTTGAAGTCCGGGATCCAAGAACTCAACCGCGTATTGGGGGGAGGTGTGGTCCCAGGGTCTGTGATCTTGATTGGGGGCGATCCAGGAATAGGGAAGACGACTTTACTTTTGCAGACTCTGAACTCCTTGGCACGTATGGGGGAGGTGAGCTTGTATGTTTCGGGTGAAGAATCACCCCAGCAGATCAAAATGCGCGCTGATCGATTACACATCACCTCGCCCGACCTGTTTGTCGTCGCCGCGACGGCCCTTGAAGAAATTTTTCGTGTGGCAGAGAAGATTCACCCACATGTGATTGTTGTCGACTCGATCCAAACAGTCTTCACGAGTGCCTTGACCTCGGCTCCTGGAAGTGTGAGTCAGGTTCAAGAAATTGGGTGCCAATTGATGTGGTATGCCAAACGAACGCATGTGCCCGTCTTTATCATTGGGCATGTGACCAAAGAGGGCGTGATTGCCGGACCGCGTTTATTGGAACATATCGTCGATACCGTGCTGTATTTTGAGGGTGATAAAGGACAAAGCTATCGCATTCTTCGTGCAGTAAAAAATCGGTTTGGCCCCACGAATGAAATTGGCGTGTTTGAAATGAAGGATGAGGGATTGTCGGAGGTTGAGAATCCCTCCGCCATGTTTTTGACTGGACGGATTGGGAACAGTACCGGCTCGGTTGTTGTGTCAAGCGTCGAAGGATCACGTCCGCTGATGGTCGAATTGCAAGCTCTTGTGGCTGAAACGAGTTATCCGATGCCAAAACGGATGGCAAAGGGAGTTGAGGTCAATCGGGTGGCGTTACTGTTGGCTGTCATGGAAAAGCGATTGGGGCTGCATTTCACGGGGCATGATGTGTATATCAATGTGGTTGGAGGTTTGCGAATTGATGAACCCACGGTCGACGTTGGAATTGTGTGTGCGGTGTTATCAAGTTTTCGAGGTATAGGATTAGATTCTCGGTTAGCTGTCATGGGCGAGATTGGGTTGGGCGGAGAGGTGCGTCCTGTACAGCATGCAGACCTTAGAATCCGAGAAGCCATGAAGTTAGGATTTACTCGATGTCTTGTGCCGGCATCGAATGTTGAGCAATGGAAACCCCTTGATGGAATCGATGTGGTCGGCATCCAGGAAATTGGGGAAATTTGGGAGACTGTTTCTTCTCCGGTGGGCTAGTCTTATGGGTACAGGCTTACGACAAGTTCAGCAGAATCTCGATGTTCGTCATCTGAGTCTGGTGTTCTGCCTGTTTGTCTCAGGTTGTAGTGGACTGCTACAGGGCTCATTTACCGATGTTTCTGAAGATCGTAGCCAGCAAGTGTTGGAATCCTTGCGTCAAAAAGAAAACACCATTCGAAAGCTGCGTGGGCTATTTCATGCGTCGGTCTCTGGCTCAGGTATTCCATTTTCTCAGCGGTTTAACGGCATGATGTCTTATGTTCGTCCCGATCGTGTGCGCTTGCGAGGCTTTTTGCGCCTGGGCGTGCCGATGATGGATTTTCAACGTGAGGGGAATTCATACCAACTCTATTTTCCAGCGGACAATGAAATGATTACTGGACAAGTTCAGGGTGGGAGAAGCGAAACGCGGTGGGATCAAACGGTCCAATTGAGCATTCGAGCATTAGATGCCGTGTTAGGAAAGATTGCGGGCCTATCTGAGGGTGATATTCGAGTGCAGCAGGATCAAACGCATTACCGACTGGATATGGTGCCTCTACGTGCGAAGGGAGATACTCGACAAGAGGAGTTTATGGTTCGGACGTGGGTAGATGCCCAGACCATGGATTTGACGTCCATCGAATATCGACGATCATATGATGACGTCGTTGTCTCGGTAGAATGTGAGGATTATCGAGATATTCAGGCTACCGTGGGGCATGAACAACGGCATGTTCGCTTACCTTTTCTGGTGACAGCTAAGGATCATCGTCCAAGTGGCGGCACGATTACGCTCACTTTTCAGGAATTTGTGCTTAATGCGGCCTAGGGGATTCTGACTGGAAAATGAGTGGGGTGACGTACCTGTCCTATTACGGTGTGCGGTGATTTTCTTAGCGCTTGAAACCGCGACTTCTCTTGCGAGCGTGGCTGTTTTCCAAGATCGGCAGCTCCTAAACTATCGAGAATGCGATTCCAGTCGTTCTCTCACTCCACAAATTATTTCAGCCGTTCACCAGCTTTTAGGCGATGTTTCATTAAAGGCCAAGGATTTAGAGGGTTTAGTCATTTCCTTGGGGCCTGGAACATTTACCGGTTTGCGGGTAGGTCTAGCCACCATGGCAGGATTTCGCTTCAGCTTGGGAATTCCACTTGTCGGGATTTCCACCTTGGAAGCGTTGGCGTGGAATGTACCACACACCGATTTGCCGATCTTGACAACGGTGTCCATTCGAGAGGATCTTGTCTATTGGGGGCGTTATCAATGGCAGCAATCACGGCTACTCTGTTTGGATCCCGATCAGATTGGCAAATTGCCCGAAGTCTGTGCCCGTTTGTCGGAACCCACGATAGTGTTAGGAGATGGCTGGACCCGTTGTCGAGATCAGTTGCATGCCCAAGCCTGTTCAGTCGTTGAGCCTTCCTCTGATGCGCTAAGGGCATCAGCCAAAAGTGTTGGATGTGCTGGACGAGCGTTACTGGAAGCCGGAGAATATCTGCCGGAAGGCTGTACGCCTCGATATATTCAACCTTCGTATGCTGAAACGCAGAAGCCGGGAGTGTAGTTTGGAGCTTTACATTTAAACCATAGGGTTAGATTAACGTGTCAGAGGAGAAACAGATTTGATTTGTGACAGCGTAGGACGATGGAACATTCGAGTGGCAAAGACCGAGGATCTTCATGCATTAGTGAAGTTAGAGCAAGCATGTTTTTCAGCTCCCTGGTCACACAAGAGTTTCCAGGCCGAATTGGAGGGGAATCAGTTCAGCCAGATATTGATCGTTCCTCATTTGGCGGGTGGACAAGAAGATAAGATTTTAGGGTATATTTGTACATGGATCGTGTTTGAAGAATTGCGTTTTCTGAATATCGCCGTCCATCCGAACTTCAGACGTCAGGGGGTTGCGAGCCAGCTTATCAGGCATGTCCTCGAGAGTGGACGAGGCGCAGGTTGTTGTCGAGCGATGCTGGAAGTTCGAGAGTCTAATCACTCGGCAAAAAAACTCTACGAATCGTTTAAATTTTCTTCCTATGCCACACGCAAATCCTACTATACGAATCCCGTTGAGGATGCTATTCTTATGACTCTGGAGCCTCTGTCCGTTCGGAAGGTAGAAAGGAGGTTTAGCCCACAGGTAGTTTAAACAATCGTTCAAGAACCATTCACACGACTTCAACAATGAAACAGGTGAAAGGGGGTACCTATGGTGGCTGATGAACACATAGTTGAAACCTTACGGACATCCAATCAAGAGTACCGAGAGCTGGAAGAATCTCATCACCGGTTAGATGCCGAGTTGCAACAACTACTCAAGCATCATGTGCTTACGCCTCAAGAAGAAATTCTCAAGAAACATATACAAAAAGAAAAATTAGGGAAGAAGGACCGCATGGCTGCGCTGGTTCGAGAATTCCGTGCGGCGGAAGATCAAGCCGGTCTGCCAGGATAAGGCTATTGTTCGACATTTGATCTCCCGTTGATCTAAAAAATGGCTGCTTTTTCTCCAACCATGGCCATGAATGTGGTGGTGCATCCGCTTCAGCGCCATATCAAAGAAATTAAACGTCGTCTGTTGGTGGTCGGGGCCACGATCATGGTGTTTTTTGTCGTGGCCTTTTCCTATTCGCCTGTGTTGATTGAGTGGTTTAAACGACCCTTTGACGATGACTTGATTTTTTATGCCCCGGCTGAAGCCCTCTTTGCGTCGATTAAGGTATCGCTCTTGGCTGCGGTGGTCGTGAGCTTTCCTATGATTCTCTATCAGTTCTGGAAATTTATTGAACCGGCCTTACTCAAAAAAGAGCAACGGTGGGCAGTGCCATTGTTCTTTCTCGGACTGGGGTTCTTCCTATTGGGCCTGGTGTTTTGTAATTTAATTATCTTGCCGTTGGTAATTAATTTCTTTGTCGCGTTCGGGATGGACCGAGCGATCACGCCCGAATTAGCGGTTGGGACTTATGTGGATTTCAATGTCAAGTTTCTGTTGGCCTTTGGCTTTGCCTTTGAAATTCCATTGGTGCTGTCCTTATTGGCTCGTGTGGGGATTCTCCAAGCTCCCATGTTGATTCAATATCGAAAACATGCGGCTATGGTGGCGCTTATCTTGTCAGCGGTGGTGACTCCAGATGCGACCCTGTTTACTATGTTATTAATGGCCGTTCCCCTTATTATTTTATATGAGATTGGGATATGGGGTGCGAAGTTCTTTGGACAAATTCCTCGACCGAGCGAAGAGACGCCAGAGAGCGATGGCCCAGCATCAGATATGGCAGATGACTCGAAGGGTGTCTAGTGATGGCAATTATCGAAGGTGAACTGACGAAAGTGAGCTAATGAGAAGAAAATTCAGCACCTGGTTCATTGTTTCTATAGGATGGGTTTGCGGCATCCTTGTGTTTCAGAATGTACAGACAAGTGTTGCTAGTATGGGTGAGTGGCCTGCTCATGTGGATCGAGTTTCCAGCTTGCCGTCGATTCATCCGAAAGGCTCGGATGGTCCGTGGCGGGGGAGAGCCCCAAGCATACAAACTATAGCGGTGACAGATGACGGGATCGTTTATGCCGGTTCATTTGGGATGGGGCTGTTTCGTAGTACTGACAAAGGGCAGTCGTGGGAACCACTCAATCGTGGATTGACGGACCCTTTCCTTCTTTGTTTGGCTGTGGTGCCTGGGCAACATGTCTATGCCGGAACCATGCGAGGTGGGGTTTATCGTCTGTCGTTACAAGAGGCCCAATGGGAGTCAATCAGCAGAGGAATAGAACAGACCGAAGTCAAATCGTTTCTGGTTCATGATGGCCAGGTGTATGCGGGTACGGGTCAAGGGGTCTACCAATGGGTTGAACAGACCCGACAATGGCGAAAAGTGGGCGATGGTCTCGAACAAGTCTTGGTTTCCGGATTGGTCGTTCTTGACGACGGGCGGCTATTTGCTGCCACATCTGGAAAAGGGCTGCATCATTTTCAACTTGGACAAGTTGATCAACCCAAATGGGTCGATTCAAAGTCAATATTTGTAGATCCGCGTGAACGCTTGCCACATCGCTATCTTCGGGTCATTGCCGTCAACGCGGCGCAACATGTCTTTTTAGGAACTCAAGATGGAGGAATATTTCGGAGCACTGACCAGGGTGTTTCTTGGTCATCGCTCAGTCGGAATCTCCCCAATGATTCGATTCGAGGAATCGTTCCCATTGACGATGATGTGGTCGTGGCAACTGGGAAAGGCGTGTTTCAGTGGAAACAGAAGCAACAACAATGGGTCGAGATGAATGAAGGCCTTACCAGCCGAGCCATACAGAGCTTAACGGTTGCCAGTAAAGGAGTGTGGTACGTGGGGACCAGTAGTGGCGCATTTCGAAGTGATGATGAGGGCCAGCACTGGAAGAATATCAGCGAAGGTTTTGGGATACAAAAACTTCCCAAAGGGCCGTATGATTAGCAGAGGGACGTGGAAGGAATAGCAAGATGAGTGAGATCACTGTGAATGAACACACCTGTGTGACGATTGCCATACAGGTGGAGCAGGAGTCTTGGGGAAATATTCAGTTGAAATTTTTCCCAGATATTGCACCAAATCATGTAAAAAATATGGTCCGTTTGGCCAAGGAAACATTTTATGACGGGACAACATTTCATCGAGTCATTCCAGGCTTCATGATCCAAGGAGGAGACCCTAATAGTAAAGACCCGGATCGGTCTCGCCATGGTACGGGAGGGCCAGGCTATCGCGTGAATGCAGAGTTTAACTCGCGACCTCATTGCCGAGGGACATTGTCCATGGCACGTGCGCAAGATCCCAATAGTGCCGGGTCCCAGTTTTTTATCTGTGTCGCGGATGCCAATTTTCTAGACGGGCAATACACCGCGTTTGGGGAAGTGGTAAGCGGTATGGATGTTGTGGATCGTATTGTGAATATCCAGCGCGATGGCAATGACAATCCCCTGCAGCGAGTTGAAATGAGTATGAGCGTCACGGATGCACAAGCGTAATCCGTGCTATATGCTCTTGCCCACCCTGGTGATAGTTGGGCTATGTTTTGGCTGCGCAGTACCTTCCTTCTATTCCTATGTCGTCTACGAAAATCCTACTTCTTTTGTTCGCTTAGAGTTTTCTCCCTGGGCTGAATCTGATGTTCCTGAGACATGGAATGCCCATCCGGTGACACTCTCTTTTCAGCAACTCACGAAAGCTTTGAGAGGGTTACACGTTCAGGAACATCGTGCCCCACTTGTTCGGTGGATCAGTGGGCAAGCTGAGTTGGAACCAGCGTTTCGCGAAGCAGAAATTGAGATGTTGGCGCCTCGTCTTATAGAAGGGTTGGAGTTGGCCGTTCCACAGGAAGTGGTCACCTTCTATGTCAGCCATCCAGTCAATGCGACAAAACGAGAAGTAACATCTGGGGGGCTCTATGTGACCGAGGGCCAGTTACATATTATTTTGAGTAACTACCGAGCGATCTATGGAATTCCTCCGGCGGGGCTGATTTATGATCGGCGGTATCCCCTTTTTTCTCTCGTGCCTTCTACGGTAGATGTGGTCTATCAGGCTGACGACGAACTCATTTTGCCTCGAGAGGAAGGTTTTCTCGAAGGTGTTGTTGGAGATGAGCGAAGTCAAGAAATTGTTCTTGATCTCGCGCATCTGTCCCTTATGAAGATGTAAGGTGCTGTAGCTTACTGCGGGAGCATATGTTAGGTCATGACCTAGCAACGTACCGTCTGTGTCGTCTTAGACAGGTTTAAGGCTTGTCTGTTGCCGCTACCGTTGAATCGGTAGGGACATCCGGACAAGGGTCTCGAGTCATATACAGTAGATAGTTGCCCATTCCTCTGATATCCCCTCGCTGTTCTAACGGGCGGTGATGCACTAAGACCATTTCGTAATCTTCAGCGGTGCTAACCGGGAATCCTGTAGGGCTGGAATAGACTTGCCGGTCAGGGAATCCTAAGAGTGTGCCGTCGGCCAACACGTCGGGGACGGTTCGCAGTAGTGTCTGTTGCCGGGTGCGGTTTTCCAGTGCGATCAATAATGCTCCGTTGTGACCATGGGGGTAGGCAAATTTCACACATCCCCCAACTAAAAATTTGAGAGGCTCCTGCATCACCTGGACGCCTGGCTCGATGAAAATGCCTTCATCCGATTGATTAGCTGGCCGCTGATCAAATTTGCTGTAACAGACCACATTGACTCCCACCTGATATACTTCCATCGGATGAATGGTTTTTTCCTTCGGAGCCGTGTAGATGGTAAAGCGCGCCATCGCGTCTTTTGTTGGAGCGGCTTTGTGGTAAAAGGCGACAAGGGCCATCAGTTTATGGGTGTGATCCAGCTTGACCCCGTAGCCATCCGGAAAACGAGTCTCCCGCATCTCCATCCCAGCCCCTGCAAAAAAAAGAGGTTCTCCCGGACAGGAAATACTTTCTTGGTCGGTATCTAATAAGAGGATATGGTGCAGATATTCTTGGGGTAAGGCCTTCCCGTCTTTTGTAAAAGCTTCGGTCTTATAGCCAGTCATATAACGGTCTTCGGGAAGATTGAAGAAATGCTTGGGCATGCTGGCTGCTAAATCGCCGCTGTGGTGCACCGGTAGGTCGATGGGTCCGAAAGTAATCGTGATGGTTTCGTGGTTAAGAGTTACAGAAGTTAAAGGCTTGTTGAGTGTTGGGACCTTTGGTGAACCATGAGAATCTTGATCATGGGCAATGGCCGTCGAGTGGATGAGAAAAATGAGGGATAATGCGATGGCCCATATTCGTTCAGGCATGAAACTCCTCCTTATCGGCACAGTCCGACTGTGAAATAATTGGTTATAGACAGTGTGATGGGCTAAACATTCCACAAGAACATGGCAGTCTGCTATTTCTGATGCCATAGCTCAGCATCGGAATCGTCAACGATCATGGTAATGTGGTGAGGGGGAGACAATGAATACAGAAATGAATTTTGATAACCTTACCCTTGTGGAGAAAGTCAGTCAAGGCTACTGGATTGGGAGTCCTTGTGTCTTAAGTAGTCTTCGCGTAGGGGATGATTCTGGATCAATTTCAAAAGAACCGAGGCGAGATAGACAAGATGAATACACGTAAAGTTGTCACTAAGCCGGAAGACCTCAAAGAACCCATGGGGTCGATCACGAATCACTTGACTCAAGTTCGTCAAACACAAGGCTTCTCTCAAACCCAACTTGCTAGACATGTTGGTATTACACGGCAGGCGGTGTATGCCATTGAAACCAATCAATACCTGCCGAGCACGGCTATCGCTCTTCGAATCGCGCGAGTCTTGAACTGTCATGTCGAAGATCTCTTTTCTTTTCAAGAGGAAGAAGAAATCATTGACGCCGAATCGATAGGGCCTTGGACATCATCCAAAGAACCCGTCCGAGTAAAATTATTGAAAGTCGGGACGCGAATCTTGGCACGGCCCATGGCTGAACTTGGGGACGTTTTGAATTTTGTCATGCCGGCGGACGGTGTTGTGCAAGACAAGACCTTCAGTGGAAAGAAAAAAGGCTCGTGTCGGGTAACTGTAAAGTTGCTGCAGCCTCGTGAAGTGGTGGAGCGGGGGATTATGATCGCAGGTTGCGATCCGGCATTGTTTTTAGCGGGAGAGCATGTCCGAAAAATTAATGCCGTGGCCGGTGTTTCAAATTGGACCATGGGCAGTGCCAATGCCCTAAATGCGCTGCAACGAGGCGAAGTCCATATGGCAGGGCTTCATTTGGTGGACAAGAAGTCAGGAAAGAGCAATATTCCCTACCTCAAACGACGTGTACGCAGTCGAGATTATCGTGGAGTCCGCTTTGCGTCATGGACACAAGGGTTGTTACTGCA
Organism: Nitrospirales bacterium; assembly: GCA_965223765.1. GTDB lineage: Bacteria > Nitrospirota > Nitrospiria > Nitrospirales > UBA8639 > Nitrospira_E. Next base: position 3,027,893 of record OZ245016.1, on the reverse strand, counting down.
ATCAGGAAATCCGAAACTGATTCGTGGGATTCAGGACTTAGGCAGATCTGACGTTCGGCTTGTGAACCGTGAGACAGGGGCTGGCGCAAGGTTTTTTTTGGATGAGCTGCTCAATGAAAAACAAATCAACTCAAAGACTGTTACGGGCTACCGCGACGTCGTGGGGTCGCATCTAGAAGTGGCTCGACACATTCGGGATAGGCTCGCTGATGTGGGTGTTGGGGTCGAAACAGTAGCCCGGTATTTCGATCTCGATTTTATCCCGCTTCGAGAAGAACAGTACGACCTGATTATGCGTGCAGATTTCCTCGACCTACACCCAATGGCAGAAGCATTTCTCGATGCCGTCGTGAGTCAGTCATTTCGGCGAGAAATTGAAGCTCTTGGGGGATACAATCTCCGCGATGTTGGCAAAATACTGGAATGGTAATCAGGTCCTATTGAGAACTGACCACTCTCTCTGTGTCTTTCTTTAATACCAGATATCTATTACAGAAGCTAGGCATGAAGTTCAGGGCTGAGCGAAACAGTTTTGATTTGAGCATAGACCTGTTGTCCGGGGTGAAGTTTCAGTGTGGCTAGTGACTTTCTGGTGATCGTTGCGAGTAGTGGACAGCCAATATCGAGTTTAATGTCTACGAATGGGTTTTCCGAATCGATTGTGCCAATCTCGATAACTCTCGCCTCCAACACATTCAAGACGCTGGTGTGAAATGACGGTTGATGGGACACCAGACTTACGTCCTTAGCTAAAATCTGCACTCTCTGGTGTTCGCCAACCTTTTGGGATTGGCGAGGTACCTGGAGCGTTCCGCCAGGAAATGCCAGTGTGGTTAAGCCGAATAGACTGTCATGCTCAGCGACAGTTGTGTCAATCAATGCGCCAAGATGACTTTCGGGAATTAGGTGACGGAGATTGAGTTGGGAGAATACCTTTTCGATTGGTCCGAGCCCGACTACCTTTCCTTCTTTTAAAAGTATGATATTGCTGGCGAGTTCGATGATTTCTTGCAGATCGTGACTCACATAGATAATTGGGATGTGAAATTCAGCATCTAGCTGTTGAATAAAAGGGAGTATTTCGCGTTTTCGTTGAAGGTCTAGCGAACTCAGTGGTTCATCCATAAGAATTAGTTGAGGGCTGGTTAAAAGCGCGCGGCCAATGGCCACCCGTTGTTGTTCGCCTCCTGACAAAGCTGAGGGACGACGTTTGAATAGGTTGTGAAGGTCCAAGACGTGACTGACGTGATCTAAAGTGATGAACCGTGCCGACGTGGAGGTTCGTTTCCAGCCATACTGTAGATTGGCGTACACGTTTAGATGAGGAAAGAGCCGAGGTTCCTGAAAGACATACCCAATGGGACGGCTTGCTGTAGGCACAAATACACCGCGTCGTTCATCCTGCCAGACATGGTGGCCGAGGGTCATTGAACCTGTGGGAGCGCGTTCCAGCCCGGCGAGACAGCGGAGAAGGGTGGTTTTCCCGCATCCAGAAGGGCCAAAGATGGCGATAATACCCTTAGCAGCAATTGTGATGTCAGCTGCTAAACGAAATGTCGGAAACTTGAGATCAAATTTCGCAGCCAGCTGGCTCATGTGACATTGAGTGGGAGGCGTCGGTTGGCAGTATAAACTGCAAGTAATACGAGAAACGAAAAAATGAGCAAGCCCGCTGAAAGCAGATGGGCTTGAGCGTATTCTAAGGTTTCAACATGGTCATAAATGGCAATTGAGAGAACTTTGGTCTCGCCTGGGATGTTGCCGCCAACCATCAGCACGACGCCAAATTCTCCAAGCGTATGAGCAAAGCCCAAGACGATGGCCGTGAGATATCCACGGGCGGCCATCGGTGATGCCACTGTCAGAAAAGCGTCAAACCGCGATGCCCCAAGCGACCAGGCTGCTTCAAGGGGTTTCCTGCCAATAGCTTCAAAAGCACCATGTAAAGGTTGGACCACGAAGGGGAGGGAGTATAGGGTCGAAGCAATCACCAGGCCGGTGAAGCTAAATGATAATGTCGAACCTGTCACGCCTTTCCAAGGCCCTCCGATGAATCCATGAGGTCCAAAGACAATCAACAGATAGAAGCCTAAAACGGTAGGAGGAAGGACAAGAGGAAGGGCCACAATGGCTTCAACGATTGTTCTGCGGTTCGACCGCGTAAATGCCAACCACCAAGCGATCGGAGTTCCCATCATCAGTAGGACGATGACCGTGGCCCCGGCTAATTGCAAGGTAAGCCATAGCGGGCCTAGGTCAAGATCTGACATCGTTGTATGAACCTCTGTATAGGACAGCGAAAAAAGGGGGCAGTGGCCGTCAGTACAGTACTCAACGGAATTTCCAAGATAGTAATATTAAAATGACATATAGTCAATTAACAAATTCATCTATTTCTTGGACGCCGTTACCATGGCGTTGTTGCGAGTGGCTGATTTTTGCAATGGTCTGCCGGCGGACCTTCATGGCTGCCCTCATGAGTTGCCTGGGTTGTAGTGCTGAAATATAACATGATGGTGATATTTAGGAACGAACAAAGGGAGTGTTGTCAATTTGACATAGATATTTATAGTATGATACATATTTATGTATGAAAACAACTGTAGATATTCCTCAATCTCTTTTGGATGATGCCAAAAAGCTGGCAGCGAACCGCCGAACGACCGTGAAGGCGTTGATCGAAGAGGGGTTGCGCCGCGTCATTAGCGAGCACCAACGTCCTGGAAATTTCCGTCTTCGAAGGGCGACGTTTAAGGGAAACGGCTTTCAACCTGATATGCAAGAGGCTTCGTGGGAAAAGATTCGAGAACGCGCCTATGAAGGTCATGGAGGGTGATAGCGGTCGATACCAATGTCATGGTGTATGCCCATCGTGAAGACTCTCCATGGCATGAGGCTGCTTTCCATCAACTAGCCAAACTAGCAGAAGGCGCTGTTGCATGGGCCATTCCATGGCCCTGTCTGCATGAGTTTCTGGCGATAGTCACGCATCCTCGCATTTTCACATTACCGACACCTATTGACGCAGCCTGCGATCAAGTGGACGCCTGGTTAGAGTCTCCACACGTAATACTCCTGTCAGAAACTGACCGTTACTGGTCGGACTTACGCCAAGTGGTATTGCAGGGGAAAATTCAGGGACCGCTCATCCATGATGGTCGTATCGCTGCACTTTGCCAGCATCATGGCATTCAAGAACTATGGACAGCCGATCGCGACTTCAGTCGATTCCCCACACTTTCTCCTCGCAACCCACTCCTGTAAGAAATTCACGTCTATTCTCAGGCCAATCTGTCTCAGCATCCGATAACTACGAACGGGACTCTTTGAAATGCTATAGCCATAGGCCATGAAGAGGCCTCTTGGTATCGGTTGTCTGCAAGATCTAATGTCCGCGTTATCTGAGGTTGACGAGTTCTTCATCAAGATGAACGCAAGAATTGCTTCGAGGCTGAGACCTGTATTGATACGAAGCCATCAGCAAGATCGAGGATCCAAGTGGCGTCCCAATATACTTCTGTAATTCTCGCACCGCCCAATGCAGGCAAGCTGTTGTATTTCTTATTCAGAGTTGAGTGTACGATGAAAGTTGAATGGTATAATAGTAGGCTAAAAAAAGGAATGGCCTAAAAGATATAATATAACTACTTGACCCCATTATTTGACCCCATTATGACCCCATTATAACTACTTGATATACATCTAGCAGGCTCCTCGAGTGGGCGGTACAGTGGGGAGAATATTCCAACATCATCCCACCTTACTTCAACCCAAAGGAGGAGCCATGAACAAATTGTATGGCGGCATTGACTTGCATGCCAACAACAGTGTGATCGTCGTGCTGGATGAACAGGATCATGTGGTGTTTCACAAACGATTGTCGAATGAGTTAGAGATCATTCTTCAGCAACTCGTCCCCTTTCGGGCCCAACTGCAGGGCCTGGTCGTGGAGTCCACCTACAATTGGTATTGGTTGGTGGATGGCCTGATGGCAGCGGGCTACGGGGTGCACTTGGCCAATCCTGCGGCTATGCAACAATACGCAGGGCTGAAATACACCAACGATGACACGGATGCCCGCTGGTTAGCGCATCTCCTCCGCTTAGGGCTCTTGCCCACCGGCTATATCTATCCGAGGGAGGAACGGGCCGTGCGGGACCTTTTGCGGAAACGCAGGCAGCTGGTCCGGCAGAAGACGGCCAATCTCTTAAGTGTGCAAAACCTTCTGACCCGCAATACGGGGCAAGCCATGCGGGGCAACCAGATTAAACAGTTAACGCCCGCGACCGTCAGCGAATTAGTGGTGCTCCCCGAACAAGCCCTCGCGCTACAGGTGACCGTGGCGGTGATGCAGCACCTCACGGAACAGATTGCTAGCGTCGAACGGGCCGTCCACGCCCGTGTGAAGCTACGCCCAGAGTTTCAGGCGTTGTTGACCGTCCCCGGCATTGGCCAGACGTTAGCCCTGACGATCATGTTGGAGGCCGGTGAGATTGGACGATTCCCTACCGTCGGCCAGTTCGCCTCCTACTGCCGGTGCGTCGGGAGCACCAAGGTAAGCAATGGGAAACGCAAAGGCCAGGGCAACACGAAGAATGGGAACAAATATTTAGCGTGGGCCTTTGTCGAAGCCGCACATTTTGCGATGCGCTACGAGCCGCAGATTGCTCAATTTTACCAGCGCAAGCGTGCGAAGACCAAGGTCGTCATCGCTCGGAAGGCCGTGGCGCATAAACTGGCGCGGGCCTGCTATTACATCCTGCGGGATACCGTACCGTTTGAGGTCACCCGCGCCTTTGCCTAACGGACATGGGGATGCGGCCATAAGCTCGCTTAGGGGTTGGTTCACAACCACCAGACTTGATTAGCCATGGTCGCACCCCGGCTCTACTCCCGCTGCGGGAGCGACTGAGTCGCCTCGATGCTGAGCCAACAAGGGGTTGGGACCCAACAGGGCACACCGCTCTGGGGTAGCCACACGATTTGTCAGAGGTCGAAATGGACAGCGGTCGGGCACTGAGGATTTTCTGGGGCACGCATGTGCCAGGGGCGACAGCTCGGCGCACGCCGCCGATCTGCCACGCCTTGATCCTGATGGGTGACTGGTGCGTCTCAGACGAGGAAGACGACACCGCTTCCAAAGAAAACTCAGATGCGAGTCAGGGGTCCCGTCACGGATGGTCAGGAGCAGAGGACTGACAACAAGGAGAATGAGCAAGAGAGGAGTCGTGTGCCTACTTGACAGAACCTACTAATGGGTGACCCCATTAGAGAGAGATGGCCTCACTTCTTTGAGACACGGGATGGTCTTCAATAAGCTAGTTGGGCGGTTTGATTTTTGGGGGATACTATACGTCAGTCTTAAATGTCAACTTCTTAGGGCGGCATCCACTGTTCTCTCTCATTGCTTGACGAGACCATTAACGCAACGGTGGAAAATGGGAAGTCGCTTGTCGTGCCTAAATTTCTGGCTTGGTGTATAGGAAATGAAATGTCCGAGAATCAGACGCTTAGATCTTTCGCAGGCAAACACCACTGACATGCTTTATATTGTGTTGTCTATTGACCAATAACAAAGAGGCCCCGGCTTTTTATAAAACCGGGGCCTCTTCTTCGAAACCAAAGCAATTGCTGCCTCAGTTATTTGGTTTCTCCAAATAGATTACGTCGGGCAACGCCAATGAGCCCAATTAATCCGCTCCCAAACAACAAGGCTGCACCAGGAATGGGAACCGCGCCAATCCAACCACTACCTTCGCCGTTGGGGCCAATTCCTTGGATGTGTGCTGCTGAATAGAATACTCCTTTCGAACTTGGAGTGCTCAGGGTATTAAAATCGCTAACGTCGAGCCCTGTACCAGTTAATTTATAGACAGACGTCTCGCCAGCACCGAATCTATCACCTGTCTGTGGGTAATCAAATTGGAGGTCAAAAAATCCGGCACCGTCAGCTTTAAAGGCGTCTGCTGAATAGGTAGTGCTATCGGCGACCTGACCTGAAACATAGGTAATGGAATCAATGGCCGTGTCAGAATTGAAGAGCCATTGGCTCACAAACTCAGCATCGGTCAATCCAGACGAATCCATAGTTACCTCCACCATATCAACACCAACATCCTCAAACGTGGCTGTTAGCCATGGCGCTGGCCCTTCGGGTTCATCAGCTCCGCTAAATTCCACATCGAGGACAAAAGTTATGGTAGCCGCTTGAGACTGTAGAGGTACCATCAGCATAGCAATGATACCAGCTGCGACAATTGTTAAAAGAAACCGTTGAGGTTTTTTCATGACCCTCCCTCCTTCTTACCTTACTCCATAATATGGAGCCGGATAAAAATATGTAAAATAAAATTGCACCGAAATGTTGTAAGCCCTCACATCATAAGAGTAGATGAGCAAATTTAATACCACCCAAATATTTGTATATAAGCATATGATTTTATTGATATATGTAAATATATCATAACAATAGAAAGTATTTTTATGTAAAAATTCCTGACATTTTCATGGCGCCATTTTATCTTTCTGCCAAAGACTTGTTCTCTTCCCTGAAAATTAAACCAAAGTTGATGAGAAAAATCCGTTACACTACACTCGGACCTCAACTAAGAGGGAGGATTGGACTCAAATAGTGCCCCCCAATCTTTGGACAGCAGCGTAATAAGGGGACTGTTGAAGAATTGAGCATGGGCATTCAACGAGGCGATGTTCTGGCCCCTCTGTGTTTTGAAGGCTTGGGAGGACCACCGGCCTTTGTAACCTCAACGCCTGTCACTTTCTTGAGAGGTCATCTGTGTTGCGTCGAGACCGTTTTTCGTCGGCGAGGCGTCGTTCCTCGTCTTTCGCTTAGGCGCTCAGCGACGGCGGTTCTAGGATCAACAACCGCTTCAGGTTAAAGGTTATGGCCTGCAAGAAGGCCGCGAATTGATTCTTCGCACCCCTCAATCGCACACCCGTTTCGGTCGCTGCGCGAGGGCCTTCACTGTACTCAACACAACATACAGTTCCCGTGGCCCAGGCGAGGGGAGTGCTCCATGGGGTGAGGTTGACTCTAAAGTAGGGCCGGTAGTCCGTGGCGGTTTTGATCAGGCCACGGGCCACCCGTGCCATTTTTGCGGCGACGGCGGGGAGGGGCCTTGCGCTTGCGATCAGGATTCAACGGATCACTTTTGGCGAGCACGTATATTTCTGGTGAAACGTATTCTCGCGCATGCGGACGGCCCCCTGTGCGGCCATTCAAAAGGCATAGCGTAAGCGTCCATTCCCATGCTTCGACAAATGAGGCAGACTTCGGGATTGGCCTGATTGACACGTACAAATATCGAATCCACAGTATTTGAGGAATTGGCGATGGTGCGGAAAGCGCCGGAGATCTCCGGCTTCCGCGAGGATGACGGGTCCGACATCGGGCAAGAAAGTCTGCAGGCGCTGATAATCAGAATCGGCCTGGAGTGTCTGATTGGCTTGGGCCTCGATACTGGTGCGGAGGGTACAGAGATGTTGATCTTCGGCCAGGATGATTCGAAACATGTGAATGGCCTCAGAATCCACTAAGACTGGGAGCCCAATGCTTGACGTGGCTGTTGTATAGAGGTCATCCAAAAAGCTTGCGCTTACTGTTCCCTCTCATTGCTTGACGAGACCATTAACGCAACGGTGGAAAATGGGAAGTCGCTTGTCGTGCCTAAATTTCTGGCTTGGTGTATAGGAAATGAAATGTCCGAGAATCAGACGCTTAGATCTTTCGCAGGCAAACACCACTGACATGCTTTATATTGTGTTGTCTATTGACCAATAACAAAGAGGCCCCGGCTTTTTATAAAACCGGGGCCTCTTCTTCGAAACCAAAGCAATTGCTGCCTCAGTTATTTGGTTTCTCCAAATAGATTACGTCGGGCAACGCCAATGAGCCCAATTAATCCGCTCCCAAACAACAAGGCTGCACCAGGAATGGGAACCGCGCCAATCCAACCACTACCTTCGCCGTTGGGCCCAATTCCTTGGATGTGTGCCGCCGACAACAATATACCTTTAGCACTTGGAGTACTGAAGGTGTTGAACGTACTGGCTGTGATCCCAACACCAGTTAAGTCGTAGACAGACGTCTCGCCAGCACCGAATCTATCACCTGTCTGTGGGTAATCAAATTGGAGGTCAAAAAATCCGGCACCGTCAGCTTTAAAGGCGTCTGCTGAATAGGTAGTGCTATCGGCGACCTGACCTGAAACATAGGTAATGGAATCAATGGCCGTGTCAGAATTGAAGAGCCATTGGCTCACAAACTCATCATCGGTCAATCCAGAAGAATCCATCGTCAATCGGACGGTACCTGGAGTCCCCATATCATCAAATGTGGCGGTTAACCATGGGTCTGGTCCGACTGGTTCTTGAGCTCCACTAAACTCAAAATCGAGTTCAAATGTTACAGTGGCCGCTTGAGACTGTAGAGGTACCATCAGCATAGCAATGATACCAGCTGCGACAATTGTTAAAAGAAACCGTTGAGGTTTTTTCATGACCCTCCCTCCTTCTTACCTTACTCCATAATATGGAGCCGGATAAAAATATGTAAAATAAAATTGCACCAAAAAATGGTGTATAACCTGAAGTAAAAGTAGCCAAATCGGTTAAATAATGCAAGCTAATATTGAAAATAATTACTAGGAGTCCAGAATAATTTTCAAGGCAATTTATCCCTTTAAAATCGATGACTTATATTTCAAAGACCAGTCTTTATTCGATAGTGGAAAGGCTCTGATCTTTCAAACTAGGTCTGGAATGATTCAATAACTTGGTTATATGCGGTACTATCTCTGCCCATGGCACGAATTATTGTCAAATGTAGTGTCTGAGCTGTTGCTCACGCGGCGACTGGGTCCGTGATTGTTTCTTCGATGCCATCGATAAATTGAATGCCCGCGATGACTTTGGACAACTCTCTGAATCCTCGCAAGCGCCGCCATGTTTTTTCCGCACACTGCCCCAACTTGAACATCATGTGCAGGATACCATCTCGTGTCAGACAGCCCTTCGTGCGGGCCGTCCGATGCCGAATCGTCCCAAAGGTTGATTCGATGGGATTGGTCGTACGCAGACTCGGCCAATGGGCGGCAGGAAAGGCATAGAACATGAGCAACTCCTCCCGATCTTTCTGCAGACAGGCCGTGGCTTTGGGATATTTTCCGTCATAGGTTTTCAGAAACTCCTCGAAGGCCTGCTCTGCATCTTCTTTCGTCTCAGACCGCCAGATTTCCTGTAAGGCCTCTTTGGCTTTGGGTTGCACACTTCTCGGCAGCGCATTCAAGACATTCCGTGTTTTATGGCACCAACACCGCTGGTGGCGAGTGCTCGGAAAGATTTCCTCCAGGGCCGCCCAGAATCCCAGGGCACCATCTCCAATTCCCAAAACCGGGGCCTTGAGCCCTCGGGCTTTCAAATGCAACAGGACTTCACGCCAACTCTGAGTCGACTCGCGTATGCCATCTTCCATCGCCAACAGCCGTTTCTCCCCATGGACATTCATCCCGATCACAACTAAGGCACACAACCGTTGTTGCTCCGCTCGGATCCCACTGTAAATGCCGTCGACCCAGATATAGACCCACTGATCAGTATCGAGACGGCCTTGCCGCCACTGGCGATACTCCTCCCGCCAGATCTGTTTGAGTCGCGCCACGGTACTGGCGGATAATCCCTTGGCCTGGGGACCCACAAGGGTTTCCAGGGCTGGCTGCATTTCTCCCGTCGAGATCCCTTTCAAGTATAACCATGGGATCGCCGCTTCCAGGCTAGCCGCCTTGCGCACATAGGGCGGCACCAGGGCCGAACGAAAGGCCACCGGTTCGCCATGGCGACTCCGGACTTTGGGTACCTGTACCGTCACCGGCCCAATGCCTGTCTGAATGTTGCGCTTTGGATGATAGCCACTTAGCACAACCCGCGCATGCCCCTGCTCGTCCCGTTGGTTCGCGTAGGTGGCCAACAGTTCCGCCACCTCGGCCTTGAGCGCCTGGGCAATGAGCTGTTGAGCACCGGTCCGAATTAAGTTCGTCAGTAAATCCGTGCCTCCTCGATCTTCCTGTTTTGGTTTGGTACATTCCTGCATCGTGGCGTCTCTCCTTTTATGGTTGTGGTGGATGTCTCGCAACACCCATTTCAACCCGAGACGCCGCGTCTTTTCAACTTACTCCATGCACTACTTTCAAGTTTAACTCCCATGGCACTTGTCAAATAACTGGAAGAAAGATAAGTCGTAGGCGGATCGCAATTGAGGGATAATTAATATCGCTAGTCCTCAAAAATCTGAACCATCGAAGAGTTTGAGACTACTACTCATCTGAAAGACCAAGGACACGTAACGTGCTTGATGGGTTCCTTTTGTTCACCGTGTTGGATGTTTGGGGGATTCTCTTACCCTTAGGCCTCTCTGTTATCTGTACGGGGGCGACTATGTGGGAACGTCTTCGAGCAACAAGACACCAGACGACGCGAAGTCTGGTGTTATGGGATTTTGCCTATCGCAGTACGTTGACCTTGACGGTGATGTTACTTGTCGTTGGTGTACTGGTTCCGTGGGCGTTGGACTATAGATCGCTGGGACATTATATGGCCGGTGGTCCATGGTGCTACGAACAGATCATAGGACATATCGTAGGGCTTTTCTTGCTTTGGCATATCAAACAACAGATCGATCGGCAGCAGGTTGTACACGTGTTCATTGTGAGTGCTGTCGTGCTCACGTTTCTATCAGCCGCGTTATTCTGGATCGGTCGTTGGGACCTTATGCCTAATCTAGAGACAGCGCAAGACGGATGGTTTCTTTCAAGTATCGAGGAATGTGAGTGGGGTCGAATATTTCCAAAGAGTGTCCATTTCCTCTTTTCGGCCTTGGTGACTGGTGGTATTGTTGTCGTCCTCTTTGGCATGTTTGGAATATTTGCCGGTCCTAGTCCTTTGGGACAGGTGGAGGTCGATGCTGACAGATCTGTTCCCAGGGTAGTTCGTATTGGTGTCGGGTGGATCCTTGCTGGACTGGTTCCGCAAGTGTTCATAGGGCCGTGGTTATTTCTGATGTTGACTGGCGGGTCGCAAGGACTGCTTGTTGAAGGGACAACTTTGACCTCTGGCGTCTTTTTTGTAAGTCTCACTACGGCATTACTGGCGTTAGTTCTATTAAATGCGTCTTTTATGGCACCGTATGTGAGAGGACTGGTCTGGGGTGGTTTAGCGAATGTGGCTATCACGCTCATCTTGATGAGCATTGTTCGGTATGAAACCCTTGTAACGACATTGACAGCGCAACGCTTGCCTGTTGCGGTGACGGAATTATCCTGGCAGCATGTTCTATCTGTCTTTGTATTTGTGGGATTGGTGGTCGCGATCCTGATTCGATGGTGCATCTGGCCGTCTACCATGACCAATCAGCCTGCAAGAGTGCTTGCACAACTAGACAAAGTGTGAGAAGCCGACTAAGGTATGGATATGCATATTTCAGAAGTGTTGCGGCAACATCATCCGGCGATTAGCTTTGAATTTTTTCCGCCTAAAACTGAGCGAGCCTCTAATGAACTTTTTGCATCGATTTCAACGCTCATGCCGTTAAAGCCAGCTTATGTCAGCGTAACCTATGGAGCAGGCGGAAGCACGCGGGAGCGAACGCATGATCTTGTTGTGAAGCTGCAGCGCGAAACTGATTTGACCATTGTCTCGCATTTAACCTGTGTAGGGTCTGCGCGTGAAGAAATTCATCAAATCTTAGTCAAATATCAGGAGAATGGCATTCATAATATTATGGCCTTGCGGGGAGATCCGCCTCAGGGCACCGCCCGAGTGGAGATTCCCGAGGGTGGTTTTACCTTTGCATCAGATCTCGTAGAGTTTATTAAACAACGGTTCCCGGCCATGGGGGTTGGGGTAGCGGGGTTTCCTGAAGGGCATCCAGGAACACCCAATCGGCTGACCGAAATGGACCACTTGAAACAAAAAGTCGATGCGGGAGCAGACTACATCTGCACGCAATTGTTTTTCGATAATCGGGACTTTTATGATTTTTGCGAGCGCTGTGAAGTTGCAGGTATTAAAGTTCCTATTATCGCAGGTATCATGCCTATTACCTCACGGAAAGGGATGCGGCGTATGTCGGAATTGGCCTTAGGTGCACGGTTTCCAGCGAAATTGCTGAGAGCCATGGATCGCGCTGATGATGATATCGCCGCCGAGCGGGTTGGCATTCATTGGGCCACGGAACAGGTGAGAGATCTGATCGACAATAAAGTCAACGGCATTCATTTTTATACTTTGAACAAGTCCAAGGCGACACTCAAAATTTACAAATATTTGGGCGTGCAAACCTCAGAAGGGTTACAACAGACCACAGATTAATCCTCACAGAACATTTTTTTGTCTCTTCCTGTACGGCTCGCTCACCAGTCTTCTTTTCAACTTGACTTTCCACGACCGACGGTCTCATAACCCTTTGGGATTTTGACTTTCTTCCTGTATTGGCCATGAGATATGATAGCGGACTTGTGAAGGAGGTTGAAATATGGGTCAGAATACTGGGTTGCAAGTCACGTTAGACCTCGAAGGACGTCAATGTCTGGTCATCGGCGGCGATGAGGAAGCGGTCGAGAAAACGTCGCGTCTTTTGGAGGCTGGCGCCAAAGTGACTGTTGTGAATCCGACATTGCATGGGGATTTACGAAAACTCACGGCTTCGGGAAAAATTATTCATCGTGGACGGACGTTTCGGTCAACTGATGCTCAAGATGTAGTGGCCATCCTGAACACGTTAAAAGATGATGGGGTGCTGGCGAAATCGTTGTATGAATTGGCCAAAACTGAACGGTTTTTGGTGTGGTCGATAGACCAAACCCAATATTCCACATTGCAGATGCCGGCTTTAGTAAAGCGCGGTCCCTTGCGTATGGCCATCAGTACGAGTGGTGCAGCTCCGGCCTTATCTAGAGTGCTTCGTGAAAACCTTGAATTGATTTTTGATGAAGAATTCGATCAATTCTTAGATTGGTTGGGTGCGTTGCGTGATGAGCTGAAAAAAACTGAAGCGAGCGATCGTCGGAGGCGGGAGCGCCTGCTTGAGGCCGTAGATGGCTTTACCTTGTCGGCGACCTTGCAGTACCCCAAATCCTGGAAATTGGCTGAAGAAGAACAGCTTGAGCAAGTGGGAAAGGAAGGTGGGTAATGGTGTTGCTGGAATTTAGTATGTCTCCACTTGGCAAGGGAGAGAGTGTGAGTCAGTATGTGGCAGGATCACTGGATATTATCGATAAAAGTGGGGTGGACTATCGGTTGAATCCCATGGGAACCGTATTGGAAGGGGAGTGGGATGACGTTTTTGGTGTGGTGAAACAATGCTATGAACGGATGAAGAAGGATTGTCCACGAATTTCCTGTGTGATGAAAGTCGATTATCGTGAAGGGCATACTGGACGTCTGACCAGCAAAGTTGCCAGTGTCGAAACACAGCTCAATCGAACCTTGAAAACCTCTGGTTGATGAGAGTCGCTATCAGGGGAGTGTTGAAGAATGAGAACATCGAGGGCCATATTTCACTCTGGAGCCTCTGGCGTTCATCAGCACCGGGTCGGTTCAAAAAGGTTCGTCCGGCAAGACTGCTTACTGCCTAGCTCGTTCAAGAGCGACTCCATATTTGAGCACGGAAAAATAGCGAGAACGCCGCTGGTGGATTTTTTTAACGGACCCATCATGTATTGTTGTTCATGATGTCAGATGTCTCACCGCAAAGCTCCTATTGTCATGGTGCATAGGTTCGATTGGCTTTCCCTCCGATTCCACACAGGATTTCATAGGGGATTGTGTCCAGCCAGTTCGCATAATCTTGTGCAGTAATTTCTTCCTGCCCTTGCTTTCCTAATAGAACGACTTCCTCGCCGATTTTTGGGTGAGGGACGTCGGTAACATCGATCATCATCATATCCATACAAATTCTCCCAATGATGGGAGCCGGATGTCCTTGGATTAAGACGTGCCCCTTACCGGTCAGATTTCTAGATAACCCGTGAGTGTAGCCTACGGGTAACACAGCAATCTGAGAGGGTCTGGTCGTATAGAATAGCGCGTTATACCCCACTAGTTCGCCTTGTTTAAGCGATCGGAGGTGTGCGATATAGGTTGTCGCTTGCATAACCGGCCGAAGTTTGAGAGGCGAAGACTGCTGCTCTCGCCCGGGTGTATAGCCATAGAGCATGATGCCTGGACGAACCATGTCGAGATACGAAGTCGCATGAAAGAGGATTCCGGCACTATTGGCCATATGACACATTGGAATCCGAATGCCCTGTTCTTGAATGCGTTGGATACACATGTGAAATTGCCGGAGTTGCTGGTTTGTGAGGTTGGGGTCTGGATTGTCAGCGTCAGCAAAGTGCGATAGCAATCCTTGAACTTCAATCGGTTGCCCTGTCAACGTAAGTGAAGTGACGAGCGTGATCGCTTCTGTGGGGTCAAGTCCGAGTCGATGTAGTCCTGTGTCGATCTTTAGGTGGACAGGAAAAGGCTGCTTTTCCTGCGGAATTTGGTCAACGAGTTGACCAACAATATATGGACTTGAAATAACTGGGGTGAGGTCAAAATGAACGATGTCTGGCAGATGTTCGCCCAAGAGCGGACCCATGATGACGATAGGAGCCTTGATCTGATGTTCTCTGAGAAGAATACCTTCCCGGACAGACGCGACGCCAAATCCAAAAATGTCTAACGACTCTAACGTTTGCGCGACGGGAACCGCGCCGTGGCCATAGGCGTCAGCTTTGATAATGGGCAAAACTTTTGTGGCAGAAGGGACAAATTGACGTATTTGCCGAAAGTTGGCTTTTAGGTTGTTACAGTCAATGGTGACCGTGAGGGGCGCTCGCGGCGTGGATGTTGATAGGGAAAGGGAAGGCAAAGATGGCGTCACAAACAGATCCTCAGACCGTGAGTATTTCCTCCTCTTTTTTCTTAATGAGTTCATCCACCGAATGAATAAATTTGTCTGTGAGCTTTTGATTGTCACTTTCAAGATGCCGAAGATCATCCTCGGTAATATCATTATCTTTCTGCCGTTTTTTCAGTTCGTCGTTGCCGTCTCGTCTAAAGCCTCGAATTTGGACTTTCGTCTCTTCGCCGTATTTCTTGCTGAGTTTGACGAGATCTTTTCGGCGTTCTTCACTCAGAGGGGGAATGGGAAGGCGGATGACTTTGCCATCGTTTGACGGTGTCAGGCCGAGTTCCGAACTGATAATGGCACGCTCGATTTCCTTGATTTGTGTGGCGTCCCAGGGTTGAATGGTGATGAGTCGACTTTCCGGAATTCCCAAATTGGCGACTTGTTTCAACTGTGTCGGAGTCCCGTAATAATCGATCATGATGTGGTCAAGCAGTCCTAAGGAGGCTCGACCGGTTCGAAGGCCTGCGAATTCTTTCTTGAGATGTTCAACTGCCCCTTCCATGCGTTTTGTGACTTTTTGAGTGGTAGGATCTGTCATGATCGTTCCCTTTATTCGTTGAGGCAAGCAGTTTTTGAGACCACTGTGCCGATCGACTCGCCTTCAAGAAGTTTTCTGATATTGCCGGCCGACGTCAGATTGAACACAATGATCGGGAGATTATTATCCATACATAGAGTAATCGCCGTGGCGTCCATGACTTTGAGACTTTTATTAAGGACCGACAGAAAGGGGAGTTCGGTGAACCGCTTGGCCGAGGGATTCTTTACAGGATCGGCATCATAAATTCCATCTACTTTGGTTCCTTTCATGATCACATCGGCGCCAATTTCCATCGCTCGGAGCGCGGCGGCGGTATCCGTCGTAAAATACGGATTTCCGGTGCCTGCAGCAAAAATAACGACACGTTTTTTTTCGAGATGCCGAATGGCACGTCGACGGATATAGCCTTCCGCGAGTTGGCGCATCTCAATGGCTGAGAGCACGCGCGTAGGCAGATTTTCTTTCTCTAATGCGTTTTGGAGAGCCAGGGCATTTAACATTGTGGCCAGCATGCCCATATAGTCGGCTGAAGCCCGTTCCATTCCAGATGCGCTCGCTTCCAGCCCACGAAAAATATTGCCTCCGCCGATGACGATGGCCACTTCGACGCCTGTCGTCATCACGTCCGCGATTTCACGAGAAAGATTGTCAAGGACAGAGGGTTGGATTCCATACCCTTGATCGCCGGCCAACATCTCCCCACTAATTTTCAAGAGAATCCGGCGGTATTTGAGTGGCATTAGTCTTGGCCAAGCTGATAGCGAGTGAATCGACTAATGGAGATATTCTCGCCTAATTTTGCGATTTTTTGGGCGACAAGGTCCTGGATCGTGACTTTCGGATCTTTAATAAATGCTTGTTCGAGCAAGCATTGTTCTTGATAGTATTTTTCGAGTTTGCCGTTCACAATCTTGTCCCATGCTGCTTCTGGCTTGCCCGATTCTTTCACTTGGGCTAGATAGATGTTTTTTTCACGTTCAATGAGATCGGCAGGAATATCCTCACGTTTGATAAAGAGCGGTTGTGACGCTGCGATTTGCAATGCGATTTCCTTCACAAACGCTTGAAACTCTTCATTGCGGGCCACGAAGTCCGTTTCACAATTCACTTCCAAGAGTACGCCGATCTTTGATCCGGCATGGATATACGATGAGATAAGCCCCTCTTTCGTCTCTCGACCAGCTTTTTTCTGGGCGGCGGCCAATCCTTTTTGCCGTAATAGATCTATAGCTTTTTCGATATCACTGCCCGTGTCCTGCAAGGCTTTTTGACAATCCAGAATTCCTGCCCCGGTTTTCCCTCGTAACTCTTTGACCAAGGCGCTCAAACTAGACATACTTATCTTCTCCTACGTAAGAAATGTGGATGGAAAATCAAACGACACGACCGCCTATTAGGCGGGTTGTGCGTTCTCAGAAGCCAATACTTCTGAAGGTCCGGATGTTGGAGGCTCTGGGACGAATCCGTCTCCATTTGCTGCTGATTCTTGGCGTTTTCGGCGGAGTTCAGTGCCTTCCAGGCAGGCATCAGCAATTTGAGCTGTGAATAATCTAAGTGATCGAATCGCATCGTCGTTACCGGGGATGGGATAGTCGACGCCTTCGGGGTCGCAATTGGTATCAACGAGGGCAATGACCGGGATACCGAGCCGGTTGGCCTCTTTAACCGTAATATGCTGAATACGAGTGTCCAGAATGTAAATGCAGCCAGGGATTTCCTTCATGCCCTTAATGCCGCTCAGGTATTTCTCCAATTTCGCTTGTTCTTTCTTCATGCGAACAATTTCTTTCTTCTTCAGTCGTTCGTACGTTCCGTCAGTCTCAGCGGCCTCTAACTTTTTCAGTTGCGCAATACTTTTACGGAGTGTTTGGTAATTGGTCAACATGCCGCCTAGCCAGCGTTGGTTCACAAAAAACATCCCACAACGGTTGGCTTCTTCCTCGACGATGTCCATGGCTTGTCGTTTGGTCCCGACGAACAATACCGAGTCTCCTTCTGCCACGGTATCTCGAGCAAACTCATAGGCTTTTTGAAAACACTGCAACGTGATTTGTAGATCAATGATATAGATGCCATTTTTCTCGCCAAAGATGTAGCGCTTCATCTTTGGGTTCCATCTATTGGTTTGATGCCCAAAATGGACCCCAGCTTCCAATAACGATTTAATCGTGACCATAGCAGACCTTCCCACCCCCTTTCGGAAAAATATTGATTAACTCCAAGCTGTTGGATGTATAGAAATGGTCAATTGCGTGTGTTGATTCAAATGGGACCGGCAGGAGACAACGAGGAGAGATTGTCTAGTCAGGCAGGTTTGTCCAAGTGAAGAGGCATCCATGAAAATTGCGTAAATTCAGGAAAATGCACGTAAACCAATCAACTGTATCACAGCTCAAAAAACGAATTCAAGTTTCTTTCCTGGACGTTACCTATGCGAAGTGAGGCAGGGTGCGAGCTTCATTTATTCCTCTGTTGCAACCTCGTCGTCTGTCATTCTAGGTGTTACTTTTGACTCTATGAGACCTCCTGGCTATAGTCAATGCGGGTTTCACGTTTTTCGTCAATATTAAGGAGTGTGTCTGATGGTAGAAATTCCCTTGAAGCTCTATGTACAAGGATTACTCAAGCAGGCCAAGGCTGCAAGTCGTTCGATGGCCTGTGTCTCCTCTCAAACTAAAAATCAGGTCTTAGAGGCGATGGCTGAAGGGTTGTTGGATGACAAACCAGAGATTCTCTCGGCCAATGAAAAGGATCTGGATGCCATTTCGAAGGATTTGGACCAGCAAGCTCATCGGCAGGCAATCGAGCGTATTCGTATTAATGACGAGTGTGTTGAGGACATGGTCTGCCAGTTACGGAATCTTCTGGCATCTCCGGATCCTGTTGGAGAGGTGGGACAGGCTTGGATGACCCCAGATGGGTTACATGTTCATACCGTCCGTTCCCCAATTGGTGTCGTTGGAGTAATTTCAGACATGGGGCCCATGATGACAGTGGAATCCTTTGGGATGTGTGTGAAAACGAATAATGTGTGCGTGTATCGTGGAGGGGCTGAATGGTTACATACCAATGGGGCACTCGGCCAGAGCTTGCAAAAGGCTGCGGTGGAAAATGGCATTCCGGAAGGCGGATTGGTGTTTTTAGATCGAGCAGCACCAGAGGCAGCATTGGAAGTGGTACGGCAACCGGAATATGTACAAGTCGCTATTCCACGGGGACGAGCCAGTCTCAGGAACGGTGTGGTTGAACATGCACGGGTTCCGATTATTGGGTTTGACGGCGGCTTGTGTCATGTCTACGTGGATCAGGATGTGGATATTCCCCTAGCACAAACGATCGCGGTGAATGCGAAAGTTCAATCTCCGACATCGGCCAATGCGATGGATACACTGTTGGTCCATCGCGATGCCTCCCGTCATTTGTTGCCCGGATTAACCCGTCGGTTGCTCCAAGAATATCGCGTAGTTGTAAACGGATGTCCGAAGACTGCCTCAATGCTGGGAATGTTAGAAATGACAGGACATTTGGGTATCAAGGAAGCCACAGAGGAGGACTGGGATAAGAAATTTCTGTCGATGACTATGAATATTAAGGTGGTGGATGATCGCCAGGAAGCTTTGGATCATATCGCGAAGTATGCTCCGGGTCACACGGATACGCTAGTCACTCGTGACTATGATTTTGCCATGCAGTTTGTGCGGGAAGTTGATTCAAGCGCGGTTTTAATCAATGCATCAACTCGCCTTCATGGAGGAGAGCAATTTGGGCTAGGTCCCGAACTGGGAAGTAATAGTCGACGTCTTCATGCTCGAGGCCCCTTGACGTTGTCAAAATTGACAATTGAAAAATACATGGTGCTTGGAACGGGTCAACTACAGCATCCTCATCCTGTTCCTGAGACTTACCAGGATGCGATGATGTTGTCTTCAAAATTCTAAATTCAGTCTGGACGCTGGCTTTGGTACCACTCGAGGAGACAATCGAAACGACTCTCTTCTAGTAGATTTGTCATGGGGTCAGGAAAGGGTATCAGCCATGAATCAGAGGAATCTGTTCGAACGTATCTCGAATCATGGGGGTTGCAAGAATTTTCCGACGAAGCGTCTTACTATGAATGGCAACGGAAAGTATTATCACATGAAGATTTGCAGGCTTTGCAAATCTTAGTTGAGCAACGGCATGGCGGTGAGAATGAAACCGCTGACAGACAATTTTATGACCTTATAGCCCAGCCGGACTTCCTTCCTGTCATCTATTCCCAGCGATTCGACTACTTTGTCAAAATCACTCAGCATATTTCTCCACGGCTTTCGTCGTCCACCCATGTGTTAGACTTTGGGTGCGGTGTTGGCATTCTTACTTGCTTGTTTGCCCAGCAACATCCTGAAATACAATTTATCGGCGTTGATCGATCCATACGATCGCTCGAAGTTGCGCGATCGGAGGCCGAAAGAAGGCGCATTGGCAATGTGCAGTTCCGGGAGTTGAAAAAAGATGCTGGCTGGGCCGTTCCGGGCCAGTATGACTGCTTGCTTGCCACACAGGCCTTACTACAACAGGAACGGGAACCAGGTTTGCCTAGTGAAAGTTGGCGGACATTTTCTCGCGCCTTCGATCTGTGTCAGCAAGACGAACTTGAACAACGAACAGGTTTGCATGATCGTCTGCAACAATTACTGCCTTTGTTATCCCCATCGGGAAGATTGCTCTGTATCGAAAAAACTTGGAACCTTGGAAGAAGGATTTTTTTTCAACGGGCGCTTAGCAGGAGAGGTTTCTTTCCCCTCTACCAACCCGTTTCCTGTACCTACCTGGAGTTGGGCGAAATGCGAATCGATGGACCCGTATTTGAGCTCTCCCGAACAGCCATCTCGAAATCCAATCTCTGGGATGAGGAACCCCCCAATATCGCAGGAGATACTCTGTATCGTTGTGTTGGCGTTACGGCCGAACGTATGGCGCGAGAACTGAGTACCGATCAGATCTATGAAAACTTTGGTGGGAAGCATAAGAGGTTTGGAAAATGGACCTGCCAGTCTGGAGTGTGGAAAGAGTCACTAGCTTGGGCCTCGTTTGAAACGGTGTCAGGAGATGTTGGACTGATGATTGCCGGGGAACACGAAAAACATATCTTGTGCCAGTTGAGTGAACGACTTCGAAATCTGTCAGAACAACATCTTGATGAATTTTTACGGGACTGTTGGGGTGATTTTTTTGAAACGTCGAACATAGACATTGTCCCAGGGTATGAAAATCATTTGCCGTCTGCACAAGCTATCTATGGAAGATTGCCTGGCAAAATCCTTGAACAAGAACAAACATTTACTGATGGCCACGGAAGGGAAATGCATATCGAATTGGGGACGACTAGCACCCTGCATTATCTCTACTGGGCTAATACCTTTGATCAGCGGCAACTCCTTCTTGTGGATCGAGCGGGAAGATCAATCCTAGAAGAGTATTATCAGGAGTCGATTGAAGCGGCCATGAGTCCCTCAGCATGACTTTATGGGACTGACGACGGAGTCGTCTTTACCTCGGTGACAGGTATTCAGGAATCAGAGTCTGAAACGGCCGTTCTAAGGAAGTGCTATAACAGGCAATGGCCTTATATGCTTTCTGTTGTTCAGCGGGCGACAGACTTTTCCAGTTCGGCGATAAGCCAATCGTCAAGATTTTTCCATCATCATGAATACTGGTAATGGTCCCTTTGGTGAGGTAACCCCAAAGGTGGTCTCCAGCCGATTGCAGCAAACAGGTATGGCCTGATGAGGTAGGAACTGTGAGGCCCTCTTGAGAGTATCTGATGGAGACTGTTCCAGCCCAAAGAAACAGTCCCAATAGGAAAAAAAGCGCCAGTCGCATGATGTCTCCTCTGGTAGTCAGGCGAGTGTGACAGAGCCACCATTGAGTGGTAAATACCTCAAAGGGAGTGTTGAAAAATATTAAAATACAACGTCTTAGAGCATTTTGACCAAATGGATTCCCCTCCTAAAAAATGTTCTCATGCATACAAACAGCCTCCTTCGATTTTTCGCATAGGGCTTTCCTGAGAATCTTAAGATAACGTCTGTGATTTCCGACAAATAGAACGATACTGCGAAATCTTGTGAAACCCATGCCGGGGATTTTCTGATGCTGAATGATGCCCAAAAGGTATCTGAAAAAGGAGTGTTGTGAATGGGGGATGAACCGCTTGCGTTCTGGGTTCTCGTCGGGACATGTATCTTACATTGGGCGACGGTTTCGGTCTTAATTCGGCGCGTTCGAGAGACTGAGAAACCGCTGGCTTGGAATCTGTTGGGTCTGGCTGTCAGCATGCTTGCGATGCAACAAACTTATGGGCTCTACCTGCAATTTGCAGAGGTCAGTCCTCCTGTATTGAGCCTCCTGAAAGAAATTCTGGGCCTCGTAGTAGCAGGTTTGATGTTGGGAGGCATTGTCATGTTGTCTCCCATACTCAAAATTCTTCAGCGAAATAAAGAATTGCTCGAAGTGATTGATGAACGGAACCTGGTGATTTGCCAATTTCATGAACGAATTGGACGAACGCTACGCCAAGTGCAGATTGCGATGGAAGTTGGAAAGCCCACGAGCCATATCATTGAGCAAGTTGCGGAGATGTCTAAAACATTGCAGGTGTTTGTGGAGGATCTTAAGGCTGGAGTATTACTGGGCAACAAATTTGAAGTAGCCCTGAAGACCCTTGTCGAGGATGTTAGCAAGGAAGGTGACGTGCCGTTTTCGATCTATGTCGACCCGGCTATCGAGGATTTGTTGTCTTACGATCAAGGAGCCGAACTCCTACATATCATACGGGAAGCGACCAAGAATAGCGTGCAATATTCCAAGGCAAAAAAAGGGAAAATCTCAGTAAAAGTTTCCGATGCTCAACTGGTATTCGAGGTCTCGGATAATGGGAAAGGCTTCGAATTCGATCTTGTGGGTGCTCAAGGCCATGGTCTTGGAAATATGGCTCT
Source organism: Nitrospirales bacterium (assembly GCA_965223765.1). Classification (GTDB taxonomy): domain Bacteria; phylum Nitrospirota; class Nitrospiria; order Nitrospirales; family UBA8639; genus Nitrospira_E. Next base: position 3,005,404 of record OZ245016.1, on the reverse strand, counting down.
TCGAGCTAAAGAAATCGGCGCTCGTCTGAAAGTCCATAGTCAGGTCAATAGGGGCACATCGATTCTCATCGAGTTGCCTCGCAAGGACCCTCCCTCTAGCAATACCTATTCTGTGTCTTCTTCTCAAGCGCCTGATTGGGCAGCAAAGAATACGTCCGTAAGTTGAGGATGTGGCTTGAATCACCTACGTGCATCGCGTGACAGTTGGATATTGTAACGCTCTCAATTTAGTACTTCAGGGGGAGTCGAGGTGTAGGGTATGGCATCTCTTTTTTAGAGGGTACCGAGCATGTGGAAATGGTGGCGGTGGAGGGTTTCGAACCCCCGGCCCGCGGCTTATGAGTCCGCTGCTCTACCACCTGAGCTACACCGCCAATATTGCCAATATTGAATGAATCACTGTGACTCATAATTCGAACGTGACGAGACCAAATCTATACCATAGTAAGAGAACAGGGGACAATTCTTTTCCAATAGGGGCTGTTGAAAATAAGTGGGCCACCTTTCAGGATGGACCAGGCAAGGTGGCGTTCTCGCCATTTTGCCGGACATTTGGGCTCACAGCAATGGTCCCGCTTATGAGGACGGCCTGAAAAGAGCGCTCTTCGCGCCGTGAGCGTTCACGTATTCTCCATACGCTCCGCGCGCAAAACAATGGAGTCGCTCTTTGAGACGAGTCAGGCAGTAAGCGGCTTTACCGAACGAACTTTTTTGAACCGCCCCTCGGGTCTGGTGACAGAGGGCATATTGCGGAAATATGGCGTTTGATATCTTCATTATTCAACAGTCCCGATATCTATCCTGGCTAAGTCTACATGACTGAGATCTGGACTTGGAGAAACCCTGTTGTGCAATGATCGATAACGCAGGAATACTTCTCGATCAGATACCTATGGCCTTTCATTTTCTCTGTGAAGATCAACACTGATGTCGGACCTAGCCGCGCCAAATCTCAAACAATCGGCACTCGTAGGCCGTCAAGCGATTTTTGATCGTCACATGGAAGTATTTGGGTATGAACTACTCTACCGTGACGGTACAGGCAATGCGGCCTCTTTCTTAGATGGAGAAGAGGCAACGGCAAGGGTCATGGCCAATACCTTTCTGGAATTAGGTCTAGACAAGATTGCTGGCGAAGCCCAGGCCTTCATGAATTTGACGGCGAACTTTTTTATGGAGCGTCATTATGAGATTCTTCCGCCGAAAAATGTTGTATTGGAAGTCCTAGAAACGATTGACGCGACACCTGCCGTACTAGAGGCGCTTATCTTGGCGAGAAAAAACGGATATCACATTGCCCTAGATGATTTTGTTGTGCGGGATTCGCATCGGCCCTTACTGAACCATGCCGATTACGTCAAAGTGGATGTGCTCGCACTGACGTCCGATGAGCTTCGAGAACAGGTGGCAATGTTGCAAGAATATCCAGTTAGGTTGTTGGCAGAGAAGGTGGAAGATCAAGCGATGTACCACCGCTGTCTGGATCTGGGATTCGAATATTTTCAAGGGTACTATTTCTGTAAGCCACAAGTCATGGAGGGCGTCAGTCTTTCGAGCAATCGCATGGCGGTGGTGTTGCTTCTTTCCAGGCTTCAAGATCCGTCTATTGAACTGGAGGACCTCGAGGATCTGGTGAAAAACGATATTGCATTGAGCGTGAAACTGCTTCGTTATGTCAATTCGGCGTCGGTGGGATTGTCAAGATCCGTTGACTCAATTTCTCAGGCGATTGCCATGGTGGGGACCGATCGCATGCGGCAATGGGCTTCGCTTTTGGTTCTAGCTCAAATGGGAGATAAGCCAACAGAATTGATGCGAGTAGCTTTGATTCGGGCGCGGATGGGGGAAGCGATGTGTCCACGGTATGGGTTGTCCCCAAGCCAAGGGTTTACAGTCGGGATGTTCTCGATATTAGATGCTTACTTTGACTGTGAAATGAAACAGTTGCTGGGAGATCTTCCCTTAGCGCCGGAAATTCTAGATGCGCTGTTACACCGAGAAGGAACCTTAGGGGAAGTATTGGAAGGAATTCTTGCCTATGAGCGCGGAGATTGGGATCAGGGCACAAAGGGACAGATCGAGCCTCACATGCTCAAAACCTTCTACTGGCAGAGTATTGAATGGGCGAATGGTGTGATTAATACAGTTGTTCCCCAAAAGGGCAGAACTGAGGTATCGGCGTAAAGGCTGAAATACACTTTCGAATCTATGTTCTTCGTTTATCGTCCTGTTCGCCAACAAAAGCGTTGAGAACGCCTAGGCCTGCCTCGCTGAGCTCGGTAGGTTGCTCTTCATCCTCTGGGGTTGCAAGCTGATCGTCGGGTAGTCTTGGAGTAATGACGGCTTGCAGTTCTTCTTCAAAGGCCTCATCGGAAAGATCCATGTCGTTCAAAAGTGCCTGTAACCGCTGAAAGGCCAGGATAGAACGAGCATGTGAAGCCCATGACCCTGAAAATTCAGTGTCGGTGACCTTGGTAATACTGGTCCAAAATTTTGACTCCTCGGGTTCGGACATCTCGCCGTTCACAAAAGCCTGTAACTTTTCCATCAATCGTTCTTCAGTTTTTTCTAAGCCATCGTAGTCAACCAAGGATCGTTCTGGTGGACGCTTGGCTAAGACTTGAAAGGTTTCTCGCCAAATGTCCAGGGGTTGCCCGCCGTCATGGGAAGGCGAAGAGGGACTTTCATGGTAACTCTGGAGAATCGTTAAGAACTGTTGGAGGGCTTTCACTTTCCTGGCAGCTAGACTTCCTAAAGGAATTCCCCACACATGTGCGATTTCATGATCTTTAAGAGGAGCAGTTCCTGCTGCTAAAAAATCTTGCTGTGCCAGTTTGTGTCGACGCCGAAGAATTGCCCGCCTTCTCAACAGGCTCTGAAACTCCAGTAGCAGACGTTGAATCTGATAGTCTTTTTGAGTGATTTCCTCTCGATCCCAAGCTCGTTCTAATTTGCGTATTTCCTGTCGAAGGAGCACAGATGGGGCCTGGCTTTTTGCAGTATCGATGGTGGTTTCATCAATGTGAAATTTTTCTTGTAAGAGGCGTTTGACCAACTGAAGTTTTTGTTCAATGATTGTTAAGAACTGAGTCAAAAACTGAACATGCAGACTTGGCCGTTCCCGCTTTTGTCGGTAATACCCTTTATACTGATTGGCGCGAGATGTGACGTTTTGTACAGCCTCCAGGGAAATGGTCTTACCCTTCGGTTGGTTCCCAGCCAAAAATCGAGAGTCTGGCTGATCCTCGGCCATATAATCGATCGCATCTTGAGTCACGTCAAAGTATTGCAGTAAGAGGAGCTGAATCATCGTTCGATTCTGTACGGAGAGAGCCTTCAGCGCTGATTCAATGTGTTCATATTGTATGCTACTCGAAACCGTTGTCATTGCGTTGTCCTTGATGAATGCCTATGTACGTGCCGAATTAGTTTTACGATGATGACGGAGATTCGTCCAATGATTCTAAGTATGTGGCTGCGTATTCACGAAGTTGCTGGACGGTCCCGCTAGCATACAATTCCCTGGGAATGGGAACCTTGACTAATTCGGCCGGATTCGCACCCCGTTCGGCTGCCCAATCTTCGTCCACATAGAGCGTCACGGCTCCATCAGGTTCTCGGCGGACAAACAAAATATTCTGGTCTTCGCTCAAGGTCTCCTCCGGTATATCAGCACTTTACATGGCTCGTGATAGCATACCGTTCGAAAGGCTGTCAAAAAATCAGCCGTGACAGTGCTGGATCGTAAGATCGCTTGATCCCCTAACGACCTGCTGTTAGAAAATACTATAAAATCAATGGCTTGAAGCTTTTGTGAGGTTGCGATAAGAAAAATAGTTTTAGAGGGACTAAAAAGCGGGTAGGCAAAAAACGGATTTATTCAAGTTTCGACTCAACCAACAAATGATAAGCCGAGGGTAGCTCAGATTGAATCGGGGAGAGAAGTGTATCGCTTTAACTAACCACCAAGTGTATCAACGACCTCCTTCATGCTTTTCATCAGGCATGTAAAAATTGGGATATCTCGTTTCACATAGCGACTACCTTCGGTTGATCGCAATTCCATCACCAAATCTAAGAAATCCTGTGGAGAGTCAGTTTCAAAAGCCACGACAAACTCTTGGTCGTCCAATCCAAAGGAATACGTCGTATTGAGCTTGACCGAGGGATATTTATGGCCGATTTCAATATGTTCATCCATCATGCCCTGTCGGGCGGCCTTTGTCAGCAGGTACCACTCTCTTGTTTTTTCGAAGGGGTAGACAAAGATATATTTGGCTCGTCCAGGTGTGATTTTCAAACGCCGACTTTCTTGGCCTTCATGGACATGGTGGTCAACGTAGATAGATCGCTTCGTCATGGATAGATAGGAATATGGCGTGGTAAGGTAACGACCTAAGCCTGTGGCAAGAAGCTTGGAACTCATCTCCTGAAACATTTCCAATTCATAACTAATTCGCCACAACATAAAGTCACAATCGCCACGAATGCCTGTGGTGGTGTAGGGAACCACAATGACTTTTCCACTATATTCTTCCACGGCACGCACGAATTCTTGCTTGCCAAGGTCTCGTTCTTCTTTAGAAAGACGTCTCCACGAAGGGTCAACTTTATAAAAGCTAAAATTTACGAATTGTCTTTTGGCAGCCTCTTCGGCACCGGCCATGATCGTACCTCCCGTGGAAAGAAAAACTTGTGTATTTTTAACGAGTTAAAAATAAAACTGAAGGTATTACCATCGATGTTGTAGGCTTGTCAATGCGCATTTGCCCTGAGGATTGATGCCTGGGAAGCTAATCGTTAAACCTCTTGCCATCAGTCATGGCAATGCATTGATAGCCCGTCAATGGAAGGCATAAAGTCACTTGTGAAATCTTGCTGGTTAAAGAACTGCCAAGTGATTAGCATCGTAGGAGTGTCGTTGCTGGTTTCTCCGGCTACCACCATTGCAATCATTCAAAACCCTAATCAGCTTGAGATTGACCGTGCTATCGAACGGGGTCAGAAATTCGCGCAACAGCATCGGCCTCCCAATGAGCTGTATTGGCATTTTGGTTCGGGTCAGCAAACTGAAGCTCGTGGATTTCTTGTCACGAAGATTAGTGGCCTAACCGTCATGTCGAACCATTTTGCGTTGCGGGGTGAAAAACCAACCGATCAAGAAATTCAGCGAGTGTTACAAGAAGAGGCTGTACAGGTGGTCGTAACCATCTTTGGCGAGTCTCCTGGCTTTGCGCGAGACAGTTATCTTCTTCTCCAACAAAACGATCACATTGTGAAACCTGAGTCTGTTCGTTTTGATGCCAGAGCCCAATCTGCTGGGCGCCGTGGCGGGATTCCAGTTTTTCGAGCCAAAATTGTTGGCTTTTTCCCCTACAGCACCTTTGATCCTCTCGCACCCTCAACGTTGAAGGTGTTTCCTGGAGGGGGTGGGGAAGTCAAGTTTGATCTGGATTTGTCGAGCATCCCCTAGCCAAGTACGCACAACATGAAAATCCATGATGCACACATTGTCGTTATCGGTTCGGAATTACTTCACAGTGGACGAGTTGACACTAATTCATTGTTTATCAGCGATAGTTTAGCTCAGTGTGGAATTAAGGTAAGGAGAAAGTTGGTCCTAGGAGATAATCAAGCTGAGATTCGAGCGGCTCTTCGAGCATCAGTGAAACAAACACAGGTGGTGGTGGTGACCGGTGGTCTTGGCTCTACCGTAGATGATTGCACACGTGAAGCAATCGCAGCAGCAGTGAAAAGACCTCTCAAGGTAAGAAGGAAGGCACAAGAGATCCTCAAGAGACAGGTGGAAGCTAGAGGTCGATCGGTTACCTCAATATTGGCCAAGCAGGCCATGATTCCTGCCGGAGGTATTGTGTTAGACAACGTCGTAGGAACAGCTCCCGGATTTTATGTGCAATCAGGAGGTTCTCACGTCTTTGTATTGCCGGGCGTGCCCCGGGAGGCACGGGAAATGATGGAGCATCAGGTGCAACCCATTCTGAAGCGGAAGTTTCAGACCGCCGTGTTTTTCTGGTCGCATGCGTTTAATACTATTGGATTGCCAGAAACTGACATTCAGCAGCGAGTATTGCCGTTACTAGCGGACTCAACGAACATGACCTTAAGTTTGTTGGCTTCAATTCGTGGAGTCAAGGTCACTCTGAGTTGTTGGCGGCCAGAAGAACAGGTGTCAGGCAGACCCAAGGTTCCGGCAGTTTTTTCAGAAACCAATGCTCTGATAGACGAGGTCCGACAGGCACTAGCGCCCTGGCTGATTTGCGAAGGCGAGCAATCGATGGAGGGAGTTGTTAGTGAACTTTTGACTGCTCGTGGATGGAGATTGGCTATCGCCGAATCCTGCACAGGAGGATTGATTGCCAATCGTCTCACGGATGTGCCAGGGAGTTCCGTATATCTGGACCGATCTGTAGTGACCTATAGTAATGATGCAAAACGAGAGTTGTTGGGCGTGTCTGCGGGAATGTTAAAAAAACATGGTGCAGTGAGTATTCAAGTTGCCGAAGCTATGGCGAAGGGAATCAGAGCAAAAAGCCACGCAGATCTTGGAGTGAGTGTAACCGGCATCGCAGGTCCTGACGGTGGGTCGATCAAAAAACCAGTAGGCTTGGTGTACATGGCGCTCGATGGGGCCAGAGGGCAACGATCCCAACGATGCCAGTTTTTTGGGAATCGAACGGAGATCAAGTTCCGCTCATCACAGGCGGCTTTGGATATGATTCGCCGATATTGTCTTCGTGCGCACTCATGAGATGTGATGAATAATGGCACGCCTGTTTGTTGCAGTGGAACTTTCGCCCGATGTCCGGGAAAAGTTGGCAGGACTGCAACAAGAACTTAGGCGAGCACTACCTTCTATCAATTGGGTTCGACCGGAATCGATCCATTTAACGTTGAAATTTTTGGGCTCTGTCGAGTCTTCGGCCATCGGTCCCTTGTTATCCGTTCTCGAGTCTGTGGGGAATGCCCATGAACTCTTTGCGCTGGAGATTCAGGGATTGGGGGTTTTTCCGAAACTTGCCCATCCAAGGATTTTGTGGGCAGGGCTACATGGCACGATACAGGCCTTGGATGAATTGGTCTTGAGCATCGAAGCAGGCGTGGAACCGCTTGGGTTCTCGCCGGAGGAAAAACATTTCCATCCACATCTCACCTTGGCGCGGATTAAACGTGAGCATGCTCAGGTTGGCGCGACAATCAGGCGACATCAGATCTTAGAACGCGACGATCATTTTGGAAGTTTGGCGGTCGATCGATTGATTCTTTTTCAAAGTGATTTAAGCCCACACGGGGCTACCTATACGGCTCTGGGAAGTGTTCCCCTTGCACAAAAGACCTCTGAACAGTGGAACTAAAACGGAAGAAAAGCATTTACCTGTTTAGACACGTCGGGTAAGATAGCCAGACCCTTATTGTTGGACATTGAACCAAAGGAATGGCCATGGCTGATCGTAGCGCCTCACAAAAAGACACCTCAAAAGATGGGAAGAAACAAGCGTTGGATTTAGCACTCACCCAAATTGAAAAGCAGTTTGGAAAGGGTGCCATCATGAAATTGGGGGGGGCTGAGGCTGCAGCTGATATTGCTGCGATTTCCACAGGTTCCTTAACGCTTGATATGGCGTTGGGAATTGGTGGGCTTCCAAGGGGACGAGTCATCGAGATTTTTGGACCGGAGTCGTCCGGCAAAACGACGTTGTGTCTGCATGCGATCGCTGAAGCTCAGAAAGCTGGAGGTGCCGCGGCCTTTATCGATGCCGAACATGCTTTGGATGTTTCGTACGCAAAAAAATTAGGTGTGCAGACGGATGACTTGCTGATTGCACAGCCTGATACGGGTGAACAAGCGTTGGAAATTGCTGAAACCCTGGTTCGGAGTGGAGCGTTAGATATTATTGTGGTGGATTCAGTGGCTGCACTCGTTCCTCGAGCTGAAATTGAAGGGGAAATGGGTGATTCGCATATGGGATTGCAAGCTCGGCTCATGTCTCAGGCGCTACGAAAATTAACAGGGGCCATTTCCAAGTCTCAGGCGGCCCTCATCTTTATTAACCAAATTCGTATGAAAATTGGGGTGATGTTTGGTAATCCGGAAACGACGACGGGTGGGAATGCTTTGAAATTTTACTCTTCGGTTCGGTTAGATATTCGTCGAATTGAATCCATTAAAGATGGCCAAGAAGTGATGGGGAGCCGAGTACGCGTGAAAGTTGTCAAGAATAAGATGGCCCCGCCGTTTCGACAGGCTGAATTTGACGTCATGTTTGCTGAAGGGATTTCCAAAGTTGGGGAGCTGGTAGATCTTGGCGTGGATCGACGAATTATCGATAAAGCCGGGGCTTGGTATTCTTACAAGGATGAGCGGTTAGGACAAGGCCGAGAGGCCGTGAAGAATTTCCTGAAAAGTAACCCTGAGATGGCGGAAACTATTGCTTCACAAATCCGAGGAAGTTTTGGTGTGACAACAAGTCCACATAATCATCAGCCCTCAACCGTGGCTCGTGCCGAAACTAAAAAACCGGCCGGTGCCAAGTCCTAGTCTAAGCAGCACGGACTTTTCTTCTCGCTCTCGTTTTTAACTGATGCGCCTCTCATGATTGCCACGTCTCTTGAATTGCGACAGGCTTTTCTGGACTACTTTGTTGATCGGGGTCATACGGCTACGCCGAGCGCCTCACTTATCCCGCAAGCAGATCCGACGTTGCTTTTTACGAATGCAGGTATGAATCAATTCAAGCGAGTCTTTTTGGGCGAAGAGTCTCGCCCGTACACCCGGGCTGTGTCGATTCAAAAATGCATGAGGGCAGGGGGAAAGCATAATGACCTGGAAAACGTGGGTTTTACGCGACGCCATCATACGTTCTTTGAGATGTTGGGCAATTTTTCTTTTGGCGATTATTTCAAAAAAGAAGCGATCGCATTCGGGTGGGAATTTCTCACCAAAGTTGTTGACCTGCCTGTAGATCGTTTGTGGGTTACCGTCTTTCAGGATGATCAAGAAGCCTATGATATCTGGCAGAAAGAAATGGGACTCTCCGAGAGCCGGTTGGTGCGACTCGGGGAAAAAGACAATTTTTGGCAGATGGGTGAAACGGGGCCTTGTGGACCCTGTTCAGAAATTCTGATCGACCAAGGTGACGCGTTTGGTTGTGACCGGCCGACTTGCGCCGTGGGATGTGATTGTGACCGGTATTTGGAAATCTGGAACTTAGTGTTTATGCAGTATGATCGAGATTCGGCGGGAACGCTCAATCCGCTCCCCAAACCAAGCATCGATACCGGTATGGGGTTGGAACGATTAGCCGCTGTGAGTCAGGGGGTGTCTTCCAATTATGACAGTGATGTGTTCCGACCGCTGTTGGAAGCTATCGGGAAGGCTACTAATCGTGAATACGGAACATTGGTTGACTCTGATCGATCTATGCGAGTCATTGCGGATCATGTCCGGGCAGTGACGTTTTTGGTTACAGATGGTGTGTTACCGTCTAACGAAGGGCGCGGGTATGTCTTGCGACGCATTATGCGACGGGCGGCACGGCATGGGCGATTGCTAGGGATGGAGCGAGAGTTTCTCTATGATTTAGTGCCGACCGTGGTGACTCAAATGGGCTCGACCTATCCGGAACTTCGTCACATGGCCGATACAGTCTCGGAAATCGTCCAAGGGGAAGAAAGTCGTTTTATTGGAACCTTGGAGCAAGCTTCGCCTCTCCTGAATCAGATCTTACAGGAAACGAAACAGAAGGGAGAGACGCAAGTCTCTGGAGAATCGGTCTTTAAACTCTATGATACATATGGCTTCCCAGTTGATTTAGTCGAAGATGCGGCGAAAGAAGAAGGCCTTGAGCTCGACCTCCATGGCTATAAGCAAGCCTTAGAGGAACAGCGGGAACGAGCTCGAAAGACGGCTAAGTTCACGCAAGCAGCCTCCCGGACAGAGCTCGTGAAAACCATTGAGCAGTTCCCCGTGACTCAATTTGTGGGCTATGCGCATCAAAAAACCCAAGGGACGCTGTTAGCGATGGTGAAAGACGAACATTTGGTATCAGAAGCTGGACAAGGGGAGGAAGTAGAGTTTCTTCTGGACACTACGCCCTTTTATCCGGAAGGAGGAGGACAGGTTGGAGACCATGGAACGATGGTCGGACCCGCAGCAAGAATCCTCGTCCAGGACACGACAAAATTAGCTAAAGGATGGTTTCTTCATAAGGGGCAGGTGCTGGAGGGCATGGTCCGGACCGGCGATCATCTCAATGCGACGGTTAACGGGGGATCGCGGGCTGCAGCGGCACGAAACCATACAGCAACGCATTTGGTTCATGCGGCGTTGAGAGAAATCCTTGGTCCACACGTGAAGCAGCATGGGTCTTTAGTCGAGCCCAATAGATTGCGGTTCGATTTTTCGCATTTTAAAGGCCTAAGCTCGCGTAATGTGGAGGATATTGAAAATCTCGTCAATGAGCAGGTCCGGCAGAATACGGTCGTACAGACGGAAGAGATGGGTATTCAAGATGCGTTAGATCGAGGGGCCTTGGCGTTCTTTGGCGATAAATATGGAGATCAAGTCCGGGTTGTGGAGATTGGCGAGTTTAGCAAAGAACTCTGTGGTGGCACGCATTGCCATCGGACTGGGGATGTAGGGCTCTTTCGTCTCACTTCCGAAGGAGGCATCGCGGCAGGCGTGCGCCGAATTGAAGCTTTGACCGGTGATGGAGCTTTGCAGTACGAGCAACAACGCGAAACCGATTGGAGGGAGTTGGCGAGTTTGTTGAAAGCCAGTCCCCATGAAGTCGTAGACAAGACCAGGAAATTGCTGACCACTTTACGTGACACTGAACGGGCGTTAGAGCAGGCCAAACTAAAAGCCTTGGATCAGCAAGGTGCTGGACAAGAAGCCGCGATTCGAGAAGTGAACGGAGTTCCGGTTTTGGTGCAACGGGTCGATGGGCTCAACATGCAGGAATTGCGCACCTTTTCTGATAAACTTCGGAATAAGGTGCTGTCTGGTTTGTTGGTGTTGGGCTCTGTCAAAGATGACAAAGTGGCTTTGCTGGTAATTGTCGGAAAAGATCGAACGAAGCAATTACCCGCAGGAAAGGTCGCACAATATATCGCGCAATTCGTGGGCGGGTCTGGGGGAGGCCGGCCAGATATGGCTCAAGCTGGAGGAAACCAGCCAGAGCATCTGGATATGGCCTTGGAAAAAGTCTATGAGTATATAGCGACTCAGCTTGGTTCATGAGAGATGAAAGGAATTGTTCTTCGTTACTTTTTTATCAAATTTTCTAGATGATGAACCGACAAGGATCTCATAACTAGGAACTTGTCATGATGACAGTGCTTCGCAAATTGATTGTGATTGGGCTGGTGGTCGGGATTGCGGGTTTTTTGGCCATTCGTGGGTATGAACATCTCAATCAACCTCTTGGCCCATCCCAGGAGGTGCAAGTCGTGGATATCCCCCCCGGAACTGGGTTTACGAAGGTGTCGCATTTGCTTCATCAAAAGGGGCTCCTTGGTCCTGAATGGTTTTTCCAAATACTCGGTCGTGTCCAACAAGTTGATCGAAAAATCATTCCCGGCGAGTATGAGCTACATCCGGGGCTGTGTCCGACAGAATTATTGGCGAAGTTAGTCAAAGGTGATGTGTATCAGCATTCTGTCACGATTCCGGAAGGCTTTAACGTGGTACAGATTGCCGATATATTGGATCAAAAGGGCCTAGCTGAAAAAACAGAGATTCTTCGATTGAACCGAGACGCCACTTTTCTGGCTAGTCTAAACATCAAAGCCTCGACGTTGGAAGGCTATCTCTTTCCTGATACCTATCGATTCGCACGCTACATGCCACCAGAGTCAATTATTCGAACCTTTGTCAATCGATTTCATGAAATGGTGACGCCAGCATTGAAAGCCCAAGCCAAATCAATGGGCATGACGCTACAGGAGGTTCTCACCTTAGCGTCGGTCATTGAAAAAGAAACTGGGCTGGCTGAAGAACGTCCCCTTGTTTCTGGCGTATTTCATAATCGCCTGCGAAGAAATATCCCCCTACAAAGCGATCCCACCGTGATTTATGCGCTGGAATATTTTGACGGTAATATTCGTAAAGCGGATCTTGCCGTCAATAGCCCTTATAACACCTACAAGGTGCGTGGGTTGCCGCCCGGCCCCATTGCGAATCCTGGACTAGCGGCGATTCAAGCAGCCCTGTATCCCACGCCGAGCGATTTTGTGTATTTTGTCTCGCGTAATGATGGGAGCCATAAGTTTTCGGCCACGCTGGCTGAACACAACAAAGCCGTTGATAAATATCAACGAAGACCTCAGTCCTAACAGTTGTTCTAAGTCCTTTCTGTGGGTTTCTCCATGACGGTTGCAGAAAATCTCCAGCGTCTCGGTCTTGTATTGCCATCTGCGCCTCGACCAGTCGGTTCGTATGTTCCCGCCTGCCAGACTGGAGATTTAGTGTTTGTCAGTGGCGTGTTGCCATTTCAAGAGGGGAAAATCCTGCAACCAGGAAAAGTGGGACGAGATTTATCAATCGATCAGGGAAAGGCTAATGCCCGAATCGCGGCCATCAATGCGTTGTCGATCCTTCAGCAAGAATTGGGGGAATTATCTCGCGTCACACGTGTTGTTCGACTGACGGGCCATGTTGCATCGGCGGAAGGATTCGGGGAACAACCTGCGGTCATCAATGGGGCATCAGATCTATTTGTCGATGTGTTTGGTGACAAAGGGCGCCATGCGCGATTGGCCTTAGGGGCTTTTGAATTGCCGCTTCATGCCCCGATTGAATTAGAACTGATCGTCCAAGTCTCTTCGTAAAATGACGCTGTCAAAATGGGGATTTGTGACAGCCCTCGGTTTGTCCTACGCTCCGGTAGAAGGATCAAACTTCTAATCCTTATTTTCTCTAAAGGTCAGGTGCTTGCCCAGAGACTCTGTCTACGGCCTTCACCATATCAAACGTAATGGCACCAAAGTGCCACCCGTCGGTCAGCCGCGCGAGATCATCATAAATTCTGGTGATGAGTTGCCCCTTGGAATCAGTCGTGGTTTTAAGATTATCCCAAGGGTCCTAGGTGAATGTGGTGGTCTTGTCCTGCGCATCAGTAAATGAAAAGCTATAATATCTGTACCTGACCCCAAATCCAAATCGACCCAAAATCCTGACCCCCAAATCGACCCCAAATCTGAATCTTACGGAGAGATTTCCTTTGAATCTTAATCTTAACATTTGACTCATTGCAAGTAGTAATATATACTCATATACATGAGTAAAAGACTGCAAGTCATACTGGACGACAAAGAAATGAGGGAAATCCAGCGGGTTGCCAAACATGAGCAAATGACCGTGGCTGAATGGGTTCGGCAAGCTTTGCGGTCTGCACGACGGAAAGTTCCTACGACTGATACAAATAAGAAGCTAAGAGTGGTTCACACTGCGGCTCAGCATTCCTTCCCAACTGGAGAGATTGATCAGATTCTTCGTGAGATTGACCAGGGCTATCAGGGCACCATCCCTTCATGATTTTTCTCGACTCCAACATCCCCATGTATTTGATTGGAGCTGCTCATCCTAACAAAACCGTAGCGCAACAGATGTTAGAAGCGTGTATTGCGCGGCATGAACGGCTTGTGACAGACGTAGAAGTCCTACAAGAGATCCTCCATCGGTATGTGGCGATCGACAGACGTGAGGCTATTCCCATAGCGTTTGAAGCTCTGTTAGGTGTCGTGGATGAGGTGTTTCCCATCGATCAACGAGATCTCGCGCGTGCGAAGGATGTCGTGCTCTCGACCGAGCGATTGTCGGCTCGTGATGCGCTTCATATCGCTGTGATGGCACATCACAAGATCACACGAATCCTCAGTTTCGATGCTGGGTTTGATACCTTTCCTGGCATCACACGATCACCTACGATATAAGGGGTCGGATTCGAAATATAGTTAATCCTATAAAATGAGTGTAAAGAAGAGATGAGAGAAAATTTCATTAGAGTTGGACGCCTCGTGTTACCGTTGGATTGGGTACTCTTGACCGACTCCGTGTACAAGAGGGATCAATTGCAAATTTAGTGGAGAGAGACGTTCGAAGGCTGCGTTTTGTCATAGACTCCCTCTATCGTTCTCATCGTCATCCTGAGTGGAACGAAGGATCTGTGCCCAACTCACCTGCGCGATGGCTGAGCGAGATGCTTCGCCGAGCCCTGAGTACAGTCGAAGGGGCTCAGTATGACAATGCTCTCGGAAGGGACATGGAGTCGGAGGCATGAGGGCGAGCTTGGGGAAGGTAAGCCGGCAGGTCCACCAAATTTGTGATTGATCCTAAATGCGGGGAGCCGGCTTACCTTTTTTGACGGCCTGATTTCAATTTGTGCTTTTTGCACTATCTTGATAAAAGCACAAATAGCCTGGTTTTACTCTCTGTAAGGTGTTGATTTTCAATGAGTTCTAATTTTCGCTTTTCTGGAAAGCGCCAATAGAATGTACCGTTGTATGAAAAGAGCGCAAGTTTGAATTTCTGTGGGATTTCCCAAATTAAGGGAGTTGATGTTATTCACCAGTTTTGTTGTGATAGGCAAATCAAAAAGAACAGATGAACCATACTCCATTAGGTTATTTAGTCTGACTTGGAAGAGAAATGGAGGGTTTTTCTTAGATGGCAGAAAACAATGCAGGAATGGTCCCTGAGGATAAGGACCCATCTTTCAGCGTAAGAAAAGCACGCATTAGGCGTCGTCTTCGTTACATTAACGTTTCGACCATCTTATGCCTGATAGGGATGCCAATCTGGATAGCGGTGCGACTCTTTTTTTGCTGGTCGGATGCTTGTCATTCAATTTGGTGTTGGTTCTGTGGGCTCAGTTGGATCATTAATCTGCTCCTTTTAATTGTTTTTGCAAGTCTGTTCGGAATGTCCTTAGAGTTATTCCGAATATCTCGCAGTAGAAAAGAGCCTCTACCTCCTACCATTGAACGACCTTGGGTTCCCGGAACAAAATTTACTAAAAAAAGTATTAAAGCTTTGAATAGGAGAGCCCGGTCTTTGGCCCACTATATTCCTGGTGCAGAAAAGATAGCTCATAAGACCAAAGGTCTTGCTTCTAGTGTCAGCGCCATTCCGGGAATGCCATCACTTCAGGAAGGTGTGAAGAGAAGTTACCAGCACATCCACACGACGATTGGCCATATGGAACGTGGGCGCTCAATGGTGCAAGAGGCTGCCCCTGAGCGGTGGACATTTTTCTTTACCTTAGTAGCCCTGTTGTTGGCGCTCTATTTAATGTTTTGGAGCCCTTTTAAGAATATGTTTTGGATATGAAGAAATTTGTTATCGTTTGCCTCCTAGGGTTTTTGTGTCTGCCAATAACAGCCCACAGTTATAACGATACTGTTCATTTTTTCCATACTGCAGTAGTTGTGGAGCATTTGAATCCATCACTAACTGACGATCAAAAGTGGGTGGTATCCTTATGTGCGCAGCTTCCAGATGAAACGGAAGAATATGATGCAGTGAAACAATATTGGAAATTTTATAGGGATAGCGAGTGGTTCGATGAATATTGGGATTGGGCATGGACGGACAATGATAGTGAAGAGATGGGAGGGGTCCTTAAAAACTCAGAACGCACACGTGAACTTGTAACGGTTCACCAGTTATTGCATGGTCTGACTGGTGGAAAGGCAAAAGGGGAAAAAGGAAAAAAAGGGATGGTAGAAACCTCTGACGCTATTCTTCGGAGATTGGCAAAATCTTGGAAAGATTTTAATGCCAAAGAATCAAAGACTATTACTGAAAAAATGGAAATATTGTGTGCCATTGGATTTGGTGTGCATCTACTCGGAGACACGGTGGCTCACCGCCGTCTAGATAATAAAACAATGATGTATCCTACAGGTTGGGGGCATGCGGAGGATGGAGCAATGCCTGATAGGCTCTTGGAGTCAGCTACAAAGTTAGATGGCATCAAAGAATACACTAACGAAATTCCGAAAATATTTCCTGACAAATCTTTAAAAGATGAAGATAAACGACTAAAAGGGTTATATGACAAACTTACTGTTGCTAGTAAAATGTGGTTTGTTCGGTGGCGCGCAGGTCCGCAGGCACGAAAGGAAATTATCAGTGCGACTAAAGACTGGGCTCAAAAAAAAGATATAAGACCCGATGAGCATGACAGGGAAAAATGCCAGCCTTATTTAAATGATTTAATACAGAATCTCAATATGCAGAAAAAGGATCAGAAGGAAAGGCTATGTGCCCCAAAATGCAGTGCGGTCTTTGATTATTTTGCCAAAATAGCGAAGGAGGAGTTCGAGCAGCTGGACCGGAAGCCCGAGTTATCCACTAAAGATTATGTGCATCCGAAGATAGAGGGGCATCCTTCCGCTTGTTCAACTACCGACAGTCCCGCACTCGGGTCCTAAGAATCTAGTCACAACACGCCAACTATAGAGGACCGATATCAAAGTTGCTGGCGTCTATTCTCGCTTTTTGCCAAAGCGACAATTGAAATCTGTCTCTCTCGGAGTGTAGGACAAACCGGAGGTGAGGTTATGAGAAGAGCTCAGCAGGTAGGGAAAGTTGAAGCGGAAAGGTTGAGGTGGGATGCCGGCCATCTTGGCGTCTATACTCAATGGTGCCTGTGAGACCCACAACGATCACTTCTTTGATGCCCGCTTGCAGATACCCGTGGATTTTATGGTCCATTTCCGGTTGCCGGTTCCCAGGTGAGAGCACTTCGACCACCAGATCGGGAGCTTCAAGGACTGCGTTACGGGGATGCTGATTCCAGCGATCTTGGGGCATCCAGACGACGTCGGGGACCCGAATTCCGGCGGTGGGGGTCAGGACGGCGGCTTCGACCACTGCTTCGCCTCCTAATTGGGTTTGGATTTGAAAGGCGATTTTGGTGCAGAGGCGTTGGTGATTCATTTCAGCACGTGGGCTCAAGACCAGTTCTCCATATTCGGTCAGTTCATAATAATCCGGAGCCTGTTCATCGTGGGCGAGTTCCGTCCACCGATGAGTTAATTCGTCGGGGGAGATGACTGTTGGATGGTTGACAATACTCATGCTTCTCATTCTAGGAACTGCCTAGTATCCTGTCAATGTGATGATTAGGACCCTTAGGCGTACATGAACGGCAGTCTCACAGCATAAGCAGGTCGCGTAGCCTCTGGTTTGTTCTCCACTCGTCAGACAGTTGTCTCATGCATGGTTTTCCCTCTTTGAACGCTGTTTTTCACGAAATCTGATTACTGATTTGTTCAAATTGACGGCCAAAAAGAGGGCTTGATATAGTCTTTTCGCCACCTTGTACTGTCTGGTCCCACCCCAGTTGTTGGTACCCTCCAGGTTTGGTTGGTCCGTTCCGTTTGTGGTTCTTGAAGAGACGGGTTATTGAGTGTTTTAATGATCATATAACAGAGTGATCTATCTTATTTTCCTTTACTATTATAGGGTTGTTGACATGATGACATTGTTATCTCCTTTATCAATCGTGAGTGGAGTTGTCTTTTTTGCGATGACTCTTGGTTCGGTTGCGCAAGCCGAGATGTTTCCGGCTGAAGGTCCACCAGGCACAACTGTCACGATTAGTGGCGAAGGGTTTGGGGAATTTCAGAATACACAGGATAACCGAGTAGAGTTTAAAGGGGTGCCCGCCTTGATCCAATCTTGGGAACCAGACTTTATTCTGGTAAAGGTACCCTTGAAGGCTGGTTCAGGGGCCGTTACGGTTCTGAACGGGGGGCAGAAACATGAGGTCGGGATTTTTACGGTTCAGGCAGTGAAGATCACGAAGGTGAATCCCTCGGAAGTGGAAGCCGGGTCTTTGGTAACGATCGAAGGTCAACATTTTGGAAATACGGCCGGCTCCCGCGATCCAAATACGATGTTTGGGGTGAATCAAGTTTTAATCAACGGTATTAAGGCTGAAGTGCGCCGGTGGCGGCCGACAAAGATTGAAATACAAGTTCCTGCCAATGCGCAGACGGGTGATGTGGAAGTACGGTTAGCCTCCAGCGATCCTTTGCCCGATGGTTCCTGTTGCGCTCCGGTGGATTATGCAGTCAGTAACAAAGTGCCTCTAATCGTGATTCCACCGATTGCCTTTGATCCGCCGTCTGGTCCTGTTGGCAGTAAAGTTGTGCTTTCCGGGCAAGGTTTTGGCGATATGCGCCCTCAAGATGGGAAGATCTTTTTTAGTGGCAAACCGGCCGCGATCGCGCAATGGTCGGATCGGACAATTGTTGCTCATGTGCCATTAAATGCCGAGTCGGGTGCCTTGGTTTTGCATCGCGATGGTCAGGACCGTACGATAGGAACCTTTGAGGTTCTTACTACCACCATTGAGGAATTCTTTCCCAAGCGTGGTCCGATTGGCACCTTGATCATTATCAAGGGAAAAAATTTTGGCGTACATTCTGAAGGCGGGGAGACCGCTTACGCATTTGATTTTCAGGCGGCCAATAATGGCGTCGAGATTGGTGGCGTACCTGGGGTGATTCATCGGTGGCTAGATGATCAGATTGATGTGTGGGTCCCGTTCAGTGCCCAGAGTGGAACAATTGTCGTGAAGCGAGGCGGGGGTATTCCCAAGCCTGACGGAACCTGTTGTGAACGGCAAGAAGTGGTCAAGCATGTCGCTGGAGAGTTTACTGTTGTGAGACCTGAGATTCGCGACTATTCACCCAAAGAAGCGGGATTGGATGAAGTTGTGACGATTAAGGGTTCAGGGTTTGGGGATTTTCTGAAAATTTCTGAAGCTACAAGGTTGTCATTGAATCAAAAAGCCCATTCTTGGCAAAACTATCGTTTAGGAGAAGATGTCTCCCGCACTGAAGTCTTGATTAACGGGGTGGCCACGCAAATTGTGTCCTGGAACGATAAGGAAATTCAGGTTCGCGTGCCTCGGCGACCGGCCTTCGGGTTTGGGAATCCTGAAGGATTTGAGACGGATTTGACCGAGGGGAACCTGATCTTAAAGCGGGGCTCGTGGGATATGCTGGAAACCGGTGATTGCTGTACCCCTAAGCAATGGATGACGGTTGTGGGCGGACCGTTTAAGATTTTGAAGCGGGGGCTTCCGGATATGGATTACTGGAACGAAAAAGGCCGTGCGCAATAGGTCTGATTGGTTACGTACTATTTATTGACTCTGATTAGGACTGCTCTGAATATGTTATTCGATGGGTTAAACAAGAGTTTTGTTGCCATAATGCTTTCGACTGTTTGTGTATTGGGGATGAATCATTCGGGATTTGCTCAAGAAGACTCTCTCTTGATGCTTCAGCTGCAAGAAAGTCCATCGCCTGGGACGCTTCTCGATGTACATTTTCAAGATGCACAGCATGGTTGGGTTGTCGGTGCAGGTGGAATCATGTTGCATACTGTCGATGGGGGGAAGACTTGGAAAAAATCCCCACGTCGGACCAATAGATTATTGACGGCTGTCACGTTTGCCGATGCACAGCATGGCTGGATTCTTGGACAAGGCGGCACAATTTTCTATACCTCGAATGGCGGAAAACAATGGGTGTCGCAAGTGAGCGGGACAAATTCTATCCTCTATGGTGCGTCGTTCATTACTTCTCAGCAGGGATGGATTGTTGGTGCGCGCGGGGTCATTTTGATCACGAAGGATGGTGGACAAACTTGGGATGATCAGGTCAGTGGGACAACGGCTGATTTATTCGGTGTGCACTTTCAGGATGAAAAGCAGGGATGGGCGGTGGGTGCACTTGGGACGATCCTCGTGACGAGCGATGGTGGGACAACCTGGAACGCTCAAGCTACGAATAGCCAGGCCACGTTTTTTGACGTGACCTTCACAGATGCAGTCTCCGGCTGGGCTGTGGGGACTCAAGGCACTATTTTTCAGACGTTAAATGCGGGAAAGGTTTGGGTTGACCGCGCACGTGACTGTGGAAGTCCTTGTCTCAAGCCAGCCGACTTGGTGGATATTCAATTCACCACGCCGTTGAGTGGGCGTATTATCGGTGAGCGAGGGACCATTCTCATGACGGAAGAAGCTGGGTTTACTTGGAATGAGGTGGAGCCTCTCAACACTGAAACACTCTATGGTTTATCCCTTCCTGATTCGGCGCAGGGGTTTGCTGTTGGTGATCATGGAACCATCGTGCATTTTCGATTGCCGCTTTCCTCGGACTCCTAGCGATTAGTTGTGCTTAAACTAGTGTTTCGGTTAAAAATGGTTGGTTTGGGTAGGTGAGCCTACCCAAAACGGAATCTTGTCTCCTAATATTCACCAGCAACCCACAATCCATAACGGGAGGCCCCCCATGACTCGACGGCTCGTTCCAATGGTTATTGTCTTGATTTTTCTGGCCATGTTAAGCGCTTGCGCCACCGGTCCCAGCTCGTCGACTTCGCTATATGACCGTCTTGGGGGTAAAAAAGCGATCGCCATGGTTGTCAATGACTTCATTGACACAGTGGGTAGTGACACTCGGATCCAAAACGCAATGGTGGCGGACCGCTTAGCTCAGATTGATGTCGGTGAGCTAAAAAATTTAGTCACTGATCAGGTCTGTATGGCTACTGGAGGACCCTGTACGTATCAGGGTAGGGATATGAAAACTGCCCACGTTGGCCTAGAGATCACTGATGCTGAATTCGATTACGTTGTGGACGATCTTGTCAAAACATTGGATAAGTATAAAGTGTCGGAGCGGGAGCAACAGGAATTGCTGTCTTTGCTTGCTCCGATGCGTCCTGATATCGTTCAAGCTCTGTAATCCTTGGCCACGCGCGGTTATATCCATAGCAGTTTTCCCTTGCTATCCGCGTATGGACACATAAACAGGCTTTCCCTTCACACGATCAAACGTGCATGTAAGATCGCCAGAGCAGCGAGACTAGCTGTTTCTGCACGCAAAATTTCTTTTCCGAACGAGGCGAATGCCCATTCTTTTGCTCGGGCCGTCTGTACTTCATCCGTTGACCAGCCACCTTCAGGTCCGACCATGAGAGTCAGATTCTTGCTTGATTCGTCAGAATCAAAAGGAATAGTCAGTAAAGGTGCGGACTGTTCCCGTTCGGCCATGAAGATTACTTGTGTGTCTTTTGCCGTCTGGGAAAATTTTTGGAAGGTTTGCAAGGGCAAAATGGTTGGCAGCGTCCAGCGCTCGCTTTGTTGAGCAGCTTCTCGCGCGATTCGATTCCAACGCATTTGGTGTCCTTCTCTCTGTTTTTCGCTGAGTTTGACGATTACGCGATCGGTCATGAGGGGAACAATTGCTGATACGCCGAGCTCCGTCGCTTTTTGAATGACCCAACCCATCTTTTCTCCTTTCAAGAGCGCTTGTCCGAGAATGAGAGGACGGGTTGTAGAGCTGGTATGATCTTGAATCTGGTCGATGCTAGCTTCCAAGCTTTTCATGGTGATGTGCGTGATAGAGGCGTGGTAGCGGCGTCCCTGGTCATCGTTAAAGATCAGCTTGTCGCCGACTTTCGTGCGTAAACTTTTTGAGAGATGGCTGAGGAGGGGGTCGCCAATCCTGATTGCTCCATTCCCCACATCAGTGGAATGGATAAAAAAAACTGGCATGTGCGTGGAGTTCTGAGATTTATGAAATCAACAGGCTGAGTTCAGTCGAACAGATTTTTGACTTTGTCGAAAAGACCTTCCCCTTGGCTATCGGTCGAAATTCCACTTTCTTGGGCAAAGGCGTTTAACAGTTCTCGCTGTTGCGGTGTCAATTTGGTGGGAATCTCAATCTTAATTCGGACTAATTGGTCGCCGCGAGTCTGTGATTTGAGCCCTGGTGCCCCGAGTCCTTTTAAACGAAGTGTTTGGTCATGCTGTGTGCCTTCGGGAATTTTTACCATCGTGGGACCATTGAGTGTGGGTACTTCGACCCGTCCGCCCAAGGTCGCTGTGACAAAATGAAGACGAAGGTCATACAGCACATCCTGGCCTTTTCGAATGAAATGAGGATGCGCTCTGACGTTGATGGCTACGTAGAGATCGCCAGGCGGCCCGCCATTCATGCCATGTTCGCCCTCATTGGAAAGGCGTAAGCGCATGCCTGACTCGACGCCAGCAGGAATAGTTACGGCTAACATGCGCTCTTTGTGTGTGCGTCGTTGCCCACGGCATGCTTTACAGGGGTCTGCAATGACTTTTCCAGACCCTTGGCATTGTCCGCAAGTTCTGTTGATTGTAAAAAAGCCTTGTTGCAGTCGAATCTGACCGGCACCGCGACAAGCCGAACAGGGTTTGATGGATTCTTCGGATTTAGCGCCGGAGCCATGGCAGGTATCACAGACTTCCCATCGGGGAATCTTGAGCTTGGCTTCTTTTCCGTTTATCGCCTCCTCGAACGAGATCTCTAGATTGTATTGAAGATCATTGCCTTGTTCCCCACGGCTTCGTCCTCGTCCTCCCCCAAAAAAGTCTTCGAAGATATCGCCAAAGATGTCACCAAATCCACCGCCGCCAAACCCAAATCCCTCCGGCCCACCTTGCCCGGCCGCCGCATGACCGAACATGTCATACTTTTTCCGGCGGTCAGGATCACTCAGGACCTCATAGGCTTCTCCGGCTTCTTTGAATTTTTCTTCTGCAGCTTTTTTCTTATCGGGTTCCGACTGGAGATCAGGATGGTATTGTCTGGCTAGTTTGCGAAAAGCTTTTTTGATTTCGTCTTCGGAGGCATTGCGCTCGATACCTAGTACCTCATAGTAATCACGCTTTCCTGTTTGTGCCATCAATGGTGCCTAACCCTACTTGTGATGCTGCGTATGGATCAGATGTGAGAACTTTTCATCATCAAAATCTGAGATTATTAACTCTTTCCCTTATCGACTTCTTCGAATTCGGCATCGACCACTTTCTCATCACCAGCCGAGGACGTTTCAGTCGAGCCTCCCGATGAGGCTCCGGCGTCACTATCAGGGCCATCTCCAGAAGGTGCGGCATCAGCCGAAGCTTTTTTATACATCTCTTCGGCCAATTTATGCGAGGCCGTCGTGAGATTTTGCATGGCGGTCTTAATAGCTTCGAGATCTGTCTCTTCCAGAGATTTCTTCAGGCCCTCGATGGCGGTGGTGATATTCGTCTTCTCTTCTTCACTGATCTTATCGCCATGCTCACTTAAATTCTTTTCGGTACTGTAAATCAGTGTATCAGCTTGATTCTTTAGCTCAACCAGTTCACGTTTCTTTTTATCTTCTTCGGTATGGGCTTCGGCGTCCTTAACCAGTTGTTCCACTTCTTCTTTGCTCAATCCACTGGACGCTGTAATTTTAATGGACTGTTCCTTTTGGGTGGCCATATCTTTAGCGGAGACATGCACGATACCGTTGGCATCAATGTCAAACGTGACTTCAATTTGAGGCATGCCTCGTGGGGCTGGAGGAATGCCTACAAGGTCAAATTGACCGAGTAATTTATTGTCATTGGCCATTTCTCGCTCACCTTGAAAGACTCTGATGGTGACGGCTGTTTGATTGTCGGCGGCCGTTGAGAAAATTTGGCTCTTTTTGGTCGGAATAGTGGTGTTGCGTTCGATGAGGCGTGTGAAGACGCCTCCCAAGGTTTCAATCCCTAGTGAAAGCGGTGTGACATCTAATAGTAGGACATCTTTGACGTCGCCTTTGAGCACGCCACCTTGGATCGCGGCTCCAATGGCCACCACTTCGTCAGGGTTCACGCCTTTATGGGGTTCTTTTCCAAAAAACTGCTTCACTCGTTCAATGACTTTGGGCATGCGGGTCATCCCGCCAACCAGCACGATCTCATTGATATCGCTGGTGGTCATTTCTGCATCAGCCAGCGCCTTCTTGCAGGGTTCAATCGAGCGTTCGATCAGATCGTCGACCAACTGCTCAAGCTTGGCTCGGGTGAGTTTGAGAACAAGATGTTTAGGCCCACTAGCATCGGCCGTAATAAAGGGCAAATTGATTTCGGTTTCTTGTGATGAAGACAGCTCAATTTTGGCCCGCTCAGCCGCTTCTTTGAGTCGTTGTAAAGCCATTCGGTCGTTGCGTAAATCAATGCCCTGGTCTTTTTTGAATTCGTCGACCAGCCAATCAATAATACGAAGATCAAAGTCATCACCACCAAGAAACGTGTCGCCGTTGGTGGATTTGACCTCGAAGACTCCTTCGCCAATCTCTAGAATTGAGACATCAAATGTGCCACCACCCAGGTCGTAGACGGCTATTCGTTCATCTTTTTTCTTATCCAGACCGTAGGCTAATGAAGCTGCGGTAGGTTCGTTAATAATCCGTAAGACATTGAGGCCGGCAATCTGACCGGCATCTTTTGTAGCCTGTCGTTGGCTATCATCAAAATAAGCGGGGACCGTGATGACAGCATCGGTGACGGTTTCGCCCAAATAGTCTTCAGCCGTTTGTTTCATTTTTTGGAGAATCATGGCTGAGACTTCAGCGGGGCTATAGCTCTTGCCACGGATTTCGACGTGGGCATCGCCATTCGAGCTTTCGGTAATTTTATAGGGGAGGCGTTTGATTGCGTCCTGCACTTCTCTCGAAGACATTTTGCGCCCCATGAGACGCTTAACCGAAAAAATCGTATTTTCGGGATTAGTAATGGCTTGTCGCTTGGCAATCTGCCCGATCAGCCGTTCATCCTTATCGGTAATGCCCACCACTGACGGGGTTGTCCGAGCGCCTTCAGAATTGGCAATGACGCTGGGATCGCCTCCGCTCATCACGGCTACACACGAGTTTGTCGTTCCAAGATCAATTCCAATAATTTTACTCATGCTTCTATTCCTCCCTCTTTGCCAGCGTCTTGAACAGATGATGGTTCTGTTGGATCAGATTTTTCTTTTGCCACGGTGACCATGGCCGGGCGTAAGATACGATCGTGTAAAAAATAGCCCTTTTGAAATTCTTCAACCACGGTATTCGGTGGTGCCGTGTCTGATTCTACATGCGCGACGGCTTGATGCATGGATGGATCAAACACATTCCCTGGGCTCGAAATTTGTCGGACACCCAGTTTCCCAACCGTTTCCAGAAACTGTTTATGGGTGAGTTCGATACCCTCTAATAACGCTCCCGTCGTTCCTTCGTCTTTTGCGCATTGAATGGCGCGTTCCAGGTTGTCTATCGTCGCAAGCAAATTTTTTAATAATGATTCGTTCGCATACCGAATGGCATCGCTTTGATCACGTTGTGCACGTCTTTTATAGTTTTCAAATTCGGCGGCGAGTCGCAAGTATTTATTTTTGTAAACTTCAAGTTCTTCCTCTGCTTGCGATTCTTTTTCTGATGATTCTTCCTGAGAGGGTTCCGACGCTCCTGCATCGGAACCCTCCGTCACGGGATTTGATGTCTCTACATCATGCTCTGATGTCGGTGTATGATTTTCTTCAGATATTTCTGCCATAAGACTCAATGAATCGACAAATTCGATAGTTTCGAGATTCCATCGTTAGATAGCCACTGAAGCTGACAAGTCAACCCATCTACTGAAATTTCTTAACGTTTTTAAAAAAAATAAGGTAGGCAAAAAAGGGCTAGAGTGGTTGTCCACAGCTTGGGTGCATCCGGGTGTAGAGCAGGGTAAGCCCTTCTAGCGTTAGATGAGGTCTAATTTCTTGAATTGTTTCAGAAATTGGGACAATTGTGGCGGCAAGCCCACCTGTGGCTAACACATAGGCAGCTTGATCAATATCCTGTTGAATCCTTTTAACGAGGGCGTCAACCAGGCCGGCATAGCCATACATGATGCCGGATTGCATGCTGGTTGCCGTATCACGGCCAATCACTGATGGCGGAACGCTCAGGTCAATCTTCGGGAGTTTTGCCGTTTTGAGGTGCAGAGAATCAGCCGCACTTTTGAGTCCTGGGGCAATCGCCCCGCCAAGATATGCCCCTTCTTTTGTAATCGTACAAAATGTCGTAGCCGTCCCGA
Source organism: Nitrospirales bacterium (assembly GCA_965223765.1). Taxonomy (GTDB): domain Bacteria; phylum Nitrospirota; class Nitrospiria; order Nitrospirales; family UBA8639; genus Nitrospira_E. Next base: position 2,979,461 of record OZ245016.1, on the reverse strand, counting down.
AGTCCACAATGATCAGGCTCCGCTGGTACAGTGCAAATGCGGCTGCAGCGTTCACGAGGCGATCCGTCCCGATTTCTTCCGGGTTGTGGTAGCGAAGAGTCAGTTGGTGAGGGCAAGTAGAGGTCACGATGATTGGTGCCTGTTGAATGAGTGTCTGTGTTAACGCTTCAAAGACCTGCGTGATAGGCGGGACCACACTGCAAATGATACATCCTTGTATGTCGCGAGGTTTTAACTTGCTGGCCTCTAAAAGAGAACGAAGTGTCATGCCGTATTCGTCAGCCGTTTTGGTCATATTGGTCGAAAGACGCCAGTTTGCGATGAGTGTGTCGTTTTGGAATACGCCGATAAGAATCTGCGAATTTCCGATGTCGATCGCCAAGAGCATAATGCTAAATTTATAGTAAAACTTTATGTTTTTAGCTAATAGTGGTCACCGACTTTTCTGATGTGCTGTATATCTCCTGCCTGAATGTTTATCCTAGCTGATTGATCTTTCGTCACGGAAGGGGTAGTGACTATTTGCAGTTGGCCTTGTTCGCCAATGGATTGCGCCAACCCTTCAAGGTGCTTGCCATCGGGGAATTGAACGCGAATCTGGGTGCCCAATGTACTGCAACGAGCGGTATAAGAGGGGTGACAGGCTTCCGAGCCTTCTGTCAACAATGTTTGCCAGCCTTGTTCTAGGTTCGTGATGATACTGCCGAGTAGGCGATGACGGTCTATCTGATGCTTGGTGTAAACGTGAAGAGATGTTGTGAATGGCTGGAGGTCTTGAGGAATTATGGTCTCTGGGAGATTGACATTCAAACCAAATCCGATCACGACACAGGTCTCGCCGGCGCTTTTATTAAAGGATTCACATAGGATCCCACCTACCTTTTGTTCGTTCACTAAAAGGTCATTCGGCCACTTTAAGTTAACGTGAACATTTGTATCGTTTTCTATGGCTTCAGCAATGGTAGTACCCGCCATCAAGGGAATCCAGCCGACGATCGAGGGGTGGATGTTGTCTGAAAATGCAAGCGAGCCATAAATGTTGGCCTCTGGTGGAGAAAACCAGGGTCGTCCTAGGCGCCCGCGTCCTGCCGTTTGCCTGTCTGCGACCACGACTGTGCCCTCAGGAAAGGGGTTTTTTGCCAGGTCTAAAGTAAATGTATTGGTTGAAGGTAATTCCTTGAAGACAAACAGAGATTGGTTGAGTATTTTCGACGGAAGTATAGACGTTAAGATTTCTGTAGATAACATGGAGACCGTAATGGCGATGGGGGAGAGGTTAGGAAGATACTGACTTTTTGGGCTGCTTCCGTTTAGAGCGCTCTGGAATGATATCCATAGATAGATCCACTGCTGGTGCCGAATGGGTCAAGGCCCCAATAGAAATGATGTCGACACCCGTTATGGCAACATCTCGAATGTTGTTTATCGTGATACCACCAGACACCTCGACTATTGCCTGACCTTGAATAATCTTTATAGCCTGCTGGATTTTTGCCAAAGACATATTATCCAACAGAATGATATCGGCCTGACCTTGAAGGGCCTCACGAACCTGACTTAGGGTTTCCACTTCTACGCTTATTCGAAGTCCGTGAGGGGCTTGTTGCCGTGCCAACTGGCATGCCTGACTGAGTGGAACCTTATGGGCGGCGAGAACCATCAGATGGTTATCTTTGATCAGTATGCCATCTTGAAGTGAGAACCGGTGATTGTATCCGCCTCCCAGACGGACAGCCCATTTCTCCAAGCTACGGAGACCCGGTGTGGTTTTGCGAGTGTCGGTGATTTTTGCGGGATAGTTTCGGGCCGCCTGACAAAATTGATGAGTAAGCGTACTGATTCCAGAAAGTCGCTGTAGAAGGTTCAGTGCAACTCGTTCGGCTTGAAGCAGTGAGCGGGCGTTGCCCGAAATCGTGAGGAGTCGGACATTTTCTGCAACGCGATCTCCATCGCGTCGATGAAATGTTATAGTTAGTCTGTTGTCGATTTGATGGAAGACTTCTTGGGCCACTATCAGGCCGGCGACTACCATCGCTTCTTTGGAAATAATCTGAGCTTTCGCCGACATGGAGTCAGAAAGAAGAGATCTGGATGTCAGGTCTCCAAACCCAAGATCTTCTTCTAGGGCAGCTTCGACGACTTGTCGAAGCTGGGAATGTGGAGGGGGAGCCCCGAACTGTCCCATCGTCACGAGCCCAACATCGTGGCGAGTTGTTGTTGGCTATCCTTGAGCAGACTCGATTCTTGCCTGAGGCTCCTCAAGCGTTCTTCGGATTCTTGAATGATCGAGGCTTCCGCCTTTTCTCGAAATTTAGAAGAAGACAGGCGGTCTTGGAGCCGGCGGCATTCTTTGTCTTTGGCTTCGACCTGTTTCTTGACCTTTTTCACGACTTGTTGAAGGTCAAGATTGTTTTGTACTGGGATGCCGACAGTCAAATTTCCGTTCACTAGTCGTAGAATGCGTTCCGAAGGCCAGCTTGTGGTTGGAGTGATATCAAGTGAAGATCGAAGAATTGATTCGATATATGGCTTTAAGGTCTTGAGGCTTTCTGTATCGTTATCAATAGTTGCCGTCCCTAGGAGGGAAGATGTTTGATTTATTGGAAGATTCAAGAGGGTGCGACCAGTACGAGTGGTGGCCACAAATGTATGTAGTAAAGAAAACTCATGTTCTGCTTGAAAATTTTCCCAATCTGGCTTATCAACGGGGAACGGTTGAGTCATGATCGACAGACCTTCGTGGGGGAAGGTTTGCCAAATTTCCTCTGTAATAAATGGCATCACCGGATGAAGAAGCCGTTGAAGAATTTCAAAGGATTCTAAAAGCGTGTGGCGAACGAGAGAAGCGTCTGGATGATCGTTTTGCTGAAGAGTCGGCTTGGCTAATTCGATATACCAATCACAGTATTCGTGCCAGATAAATTGATAGAGCGATGATGCCGCTTGATCGAAACGATAGTGATTTAGGGCGTTTGTGGCTTCTCGAATCGTGAAGTTCAACCGGCTCAATATCCATCGATCTGGAAATGGACGAGTCTTTGGCGAAGTGGGGGTTCGAGGTCCATCTGCATGAAGTTGGATGAAACGAGCGGCGTTCCATATTTTGGTCACAAAATTTCGATAGCCTTCGATCCGTTCTTCTGCCAGCTTGATGTCTCGACCCGGTGAAGCCATTGAAGCCAAGGTAAACCGTAACGCATCGGTCCCGTATTGGGACATTTTCGTTAGAGGATCGATGACGTTGCCTTTGGATTTACTCATTTTTTGGCCTTCGGCATCCCGGACTAAGGCATGGATATAGACGTCCCGAAAAGGAATTTGTCCGGTAAACTTGATCCCCATCATGATCATCCTGGCCACCCAAAAAAAGAGGATGTCTAGACCAGTGACCAAGGTCGAGGTGGGATAGAACGTCTTCACGTCTTGGGTCTGGTCTGGCCACCCAAGCGTAGAAAATGGCCACAAGGCAGAAGAGAACCAGGTATCGAGAACATCGGGGTCTTGCAGGAAATCAGATCCTCCGCAATCGGGGCATACCTTTGGGTCTGTCTTTGATACGAGGGGTTTCGCATTGGATGCAATAAAGCAACTCATTGTCAACGCAAACGAGGGATCCGTATCTTTGGCTTGGGTAGAGCGATTGTCCTCGAGAAAATGTTCTCTAATGCAAGTTTGACAGTACCAGGCTGGAATTTGATGCCCCCACCAAATTTGTCGAGAAATACACCAGTCCTTAATCTGCTTCATCCACCCCAAATAGTTGTTTTTCCAACCTTCAGGAATGATGCGGATGTTTCCAGTTTCAACGGCGTCGATGGCTGGAGTCGCTAATGGGCCAGTCTTGACAAACCATTGTGGCGATAAATATGGCTCCACGACGGTTTTACATCGGTAACATTTCCCGAGGGCCATTGAATGGTCTTCTTCTTTGATAAGAAGGCCCTGTTGTTTGAGTTCTTCAACAACGATTGGGCGGGCTTCCTGGACAGACTTGCCATCAAGGGAGGATTGTAATTGGGGGTCAACGAGCGCATCCCTCAGGCCATTCGGATTCATTCGTGCATGATGATTCAGGAGTGAATGACGAGGGAGTTTATGACGTTCTCCAGCTTCGAAATCGTTAAAGTCATGCGCGGGAGTAATTTTGACTGCCCCCGTACCGAACTCACGGTCCACCAAGATGTGGTCGGCGACGATAGGGATGGTTCGTGTTGTTAAAGGCAGATTGACTCGCTGGCCAATTAAGTGCTGATAACGGTGATCTTCTGGATGTACGGCCACTGCAGTATCGCCAAGCAGCGTTTCAGGTCGTGTAGTCGCTACCGTGAGAAACGTTTTTGGATCGTCAGTGAGTGTATAGCGGATATGATAAAGCGTGCCTTTTATATCTTCATGCTCTACTTCAATATCGGAAAGGGCCGTAAGGCATCGAGGACACCAATTAATGAGGCGCTCACCACGGTAAATGAGTCCCTCTTCATAAAGCCGAACAAACACTTCCCGGACAGCTAGCGATAGCCCATCGTCCATTGTGAATCGTAGCCGGTCCCAGTCACAAGAAGTTCCTAACTGCTTGAGCTGGCCGATGATCGTGTCGCCTGATTGGTGTCTCCAGGCCCATACGCGTTCGATAAAGGCATCACGGCCTAACTGTTCCCGTGAAATGCCTTCTTCTTTAAGTTGCCGCTCAACGACATTTTGTGTGGCAATACCGGCATGATCTGTTCCGGGTATCCAAAGGGTGTTCAAGCCCTGCATACGTTTCCATCGTATCAGGATGTCCTGGAGGGTGTTATTGAGCGCATGGCCAATGTGAAGCGAGCCTGTGACATTTGGGGGAGGGATGACGATGCAATATGAAGCGGTCTTTCCTGTCTCCTGTGGTCGAAAAAGCTTGTGTTTTTCCCAAAAAGTTCCCCAACGATCCTCAACGGTCTTGGGGTTGTACGTTTTGTCTAATGGAGGAGATGACATACAGGATAGAAAGAATCTTTAGGCGGCCAGATGTTAGCATGGGATCTGACCCCCTGCAATATAGACCTTGTTCCATTGAGAAATCCTATGGTATAGAATTCAATGGTTGACATCATTTGGGAGAAAGGAGTTTGTCTATGCCTCGGGGTCGTGAAAAAGATCGTGAATTACGAAGAAAGCATCGAAAAAATCAACGACGAATAAAGGCCTTAGAAAAAGATCGACAGGCCAACGGGAAAAAGAAATAATAGATCTCCTCCTAAGACTCGACTGGCTTGCTGGTCTCGTTGTACTTCAAGTCAAGCCCTCCACGGTTTTTCAATCGTTTTCTCTTACCCGGCAACGTCCTTTGCCACTCAGTGCTCTTGATATTTCTAGTTGCGCCAAGACCTATCGATGAAGTCTTCTGTCATCAAGGTGATATTTTTTGATGCGGTCGGAACATTGTTTGATGTTCGAGGGTCAGTGGGTGAAGTCTATGTGACCTATGCCAAGAAATACGGCGTTCCAGATACCCAGGATATGGTCATTGCCTTAAATAAAGCCTTTCAAGAAACCGTGAGGGAAATGCCCCCACCGATCTTTTCTGTTGAACGGCCAGAAAAACTGAAACAATGTGAGCGCTTGTGGTGGTTTGATGTTGTGCATGCTGTGTTCTACCGTGTCGGAATGTTCGAAGGGTTTGACGATTTTTTCGATGAAGTATTTAAGGCGTTCGGACATGCTTCGTCCTGGCAACTCTATCCAGAGACGATAGATGTTCTAACGGAACTCAAGTCTCGAGGGTTTGAACTCGGTATTATTTCAAATTTTGATACACGTTTCTATCAAGTCATGCGCGCCCTACACATTGATCATTTTTTTGACTCTATTACGTTATCCAGTCTGGCTGGTGCAGCCAAACCGGCCAGAAAGATTTTTTATCATGCTCTAGAGGAGCATTTGCTTGATCCTCACGAGGCTCTTCATATTGGAGATCATCGCTTGGAGGATTTTGATGGAGCCCGACAAGCAGGCTTGAATGCTGTGTTAGTTGATCGTAAGAAACCGTCCATGTCTGAATCTCCTGCCTTAACTCTTCCAGGCCTCCGGGCGATCTTTGAGTTACCTTTTCTGCAACGATAGCTGATTTTCCCAACCGCAATAATGCTTTTGGGATGTGTGACCAATGTCACACTTTAGGAAGAAGTGGAATAAAGAATAAGGAGGAGGGTATTGACCATTCTTGCCTTTCCGGCTACTGTTTCTAGTCAAGGTCAGGAAGCCCTTATATCCGCCGCAACTGTCTCTGGGGTCAGTATCCTGCGTCCTAGTATATTTTTAAGTTAGCTGCCTCGCAATAACACATATCACCGTGGAATTTTTCGCAATCAGTGGTCTATTAAATGGTTTAGCCGCTATTGGGCTCGCTACCTTTGTGTATTGTCGCGCTCCGGCCGATCCTCGGCATTGGACGTTTGGACTTGTAGGTATTACCACCGCCGTGTGGAGCCTAGGATACTTCGCGTGGCAAATGGCCTCATCAGACGTTGCGGCGTTGTTTTGGTTGCGGGTGCTCATGGCTGGAGCAATTTTTATTCCTATTACTTTCTTCCATCACGTTGCCTATTTGCTAAAAGGTTCTGAACGTTACTCAAAATTTATTCAAGGCAATTATCTCATTGGAGGCCTATTTTTATTCTTAGATAGCACACCGTTTTTTGTCACAGGAGTGAGGGAAATCTCAATTTTTCAATATTGGGGTGTACCTGGGATTGCCTTTCATATTTGTTTAATTTGGTGGTTTGCCATCGTACTCATAACCCAGGGATATCTGGTTGCTGCCTATAAAAGGGAAGGAGGCATTCGACGTCGGCAAATTCGGAATATTATGATCGGGTCCGCAATTGGTTTTATTGGTGGAGCAACGAATTTTCCGCTTTGGTATGGTATTGAAATTCTTCCGTATGGAACGATTGGCTTTACATTATATATCTCGTTGGTTGCCTATGCCCTATTACGATTTCATTGGTTGGATTTTTCGGTGTATGTAGAAAAGGGGATGTCATACTTTGCCCTCCTGTTACTCGTGTCTCAACCGATTTACCCTCTTTTGTTATTTGCGCAAAAGTCAGTGTTTGGTTCGATTAACATGAGATTTTCTGTCGTGCAATTGATTGTTCATCTCTTAACAGTGGCGGGAGCCTATCAAATGAAAGTCGGTACCCGAGGAGCCATTGCACGGACGGTTCTTAAAGGTCGCGAATACCGGTTTCATGCACTGAATCGCCTGAAAGAAAAAGCTGTACAAGCTCAGGATCTCTCCAGTTTAGGCCAAATGATTCTGGAGACGATCCAAAACGGGATGAATGTACCGAAAGCAGCCATTTTTGTTTTGAATCATGACACGCATCGCTATCAAGTGATTTCGAGTTTTGGTTTTTCTGAAGATGAGGCTATCCTTCAGAAGGGGTGGGCGCTTTCTGATAACCTGCCACAGATGTTGTTATTAAGCCAAGGACGAATTGCGATTGAAGACTTCGCAAATGTGCAATCAGATCAAGTCGCGCGAGGAATAATGCGCGAATTTAACGAATTGGGTTTGGGGTGGTGCTATCCTCTTTTAGATAATGGGAGACTCTTAGGGTTCCTTGTTATAGGTTCTGCGACCACTCCATCAACCGAAATTCTTGGGGGCAAAACATTCTGGAATGCGATTGTGCAGGAGTCAGTGTTAGTTTTAGAGAATTCAATTTTGCGGGAAGACATACAACGTTTTCAGGGCATGCTCTGTCAGATGGATCGGCTTCGTTCAGTCAAAACTATGACGAATGGGCTCACTGAGGAGCTCTATAACCCGGTCATGTCGATTAAAGCGTTTGTTCAGGTCGCGCACATGCGGCGTCATGATAAGGAATTTATGGAACAACTTCATAATGTGGTAGGCAAAGATCTTGCCAGCATTGAAGCGTTGGTGAAGGAAATCCGGGAATATGTCAAACCCCTGTCTGCTTCCGTGATGAAATCGGTGCATGTCCATGAGGTGATTGATTCCTGTTTGTTGTTTGTTGCCAGTAATCCGGACTATCACAATGTGATGATTGAAAAAAACTTTGGGTCCGCTATTCCCATGGTTCTTGTCGATCGACAAGCCATCATGCAAGCGTTTTTTAATGGGTTCTTGTTTCTCCTTAAAGATGCCTCGGGTGTCGCCAAGACTATAGAAATTACTACCAAAACGAATATCGATACCTTAGGGCAACATTGGTTGCAAGTAATCGTACAATGGAAGGTTGGCATGCCGCTGCCGGATGTTCATATGGCTTCTATCGAAAGTTGGGAGTTTGAGGGTCTTCGGTCTGATGCACATGATTCTTCTATTGCTCAAGGTCTCGTACTTGCTCATCAGATTATCCAGCGTTATCTCGGGGATTTGCAATTGGTGGCCAGTCAGGGGGCTATCATAGGATTTCACCTCGAATTACCCGTTCCTCTTTCCGAAGATCACATCAGTCCGGTGGGTTCCATGTCTGTTCCTTCCTTTTCTGTGAAGCCAGGACAATCGTTTTCGGGTACAAAAACTCTTTTGTCTTAGTCTCTGTCCGTTGATGAGGTTGCGTTTCACCTGATTGGCTGGCCTTCAATCACAGAAAGACTCGCTTCCACCCTATGGATCATCCTTCGCAACAGATCTTTTCTGTATTCGATCATCTACCTTTAGTGGCTTATCGATGTGTCCAAAAAGGGCTCGATCGGAATTTTCAGTTCGTGACGGCTCACGCGGCTACTCTGCTTGGCTTGACTGCAGATGAATTACTCGGTGATTCCAGAGCCTTCTTTCGTCGCATTCATCCCGAAGATCGAAGCGAATTTCTTCAGGCGTGGGTCGCTCCACGGGTGCTCCCTGCCGTGATCGATATTAATTATCGAATTATGGTGAATGACAACCAGGTGAGGTGGATTCAAGAACATAGCGTTCTATCTTTCGATCAGGAAATTCGGGCGAATGTGTGCCAAGGTATTCTACTCGAGACTCCCAACTACCAGGAGGTTCACAACGAATTGCGGCGGTGGGATAAGGAGTTGCATTCGTTAACAGGAAACATCCCGGATGTCATTGTGAGAATGGACCGGAAAAAACGCGTGTTGTATCTCAATCGATCATGGGAGGATTCAAAACAAATGCTCCCGGAACGATATTTGGGAAAGCAGTTGAGTGACCTAGGGTTGTCTCCCCAACTCACCGACCTTTTTGAGAAAAAGATTGATGCTGTATTGGGTCAAGGAGAATCCGAATCAGTTGAAATTTCTTATCCCAGTTCTACAGGAATGCGAATGTATGAAGTGCGGTTTTGTCCAGAGTCTACTGTGGGGACACATGTCGCCACGGTGTTACTTCTTTGGCGAGACGTGACCGATGTTCGAGCTACTGAGTTAGCTTTTAGGGAGAGTGACGAAAAGTTTGCGCAATTGGCTCAGACGATCGATAGTGTTTTTTGGATTTGGGACATAAAGTTCCAGCGAATGCTATACGTGAGCCCGGCCTATGAGCGTCTTTGGGGAGGGGATACGGAAAAGTTAATGGCAAACCATTACGATTGGTTGACCACTGTGGCTCCCGAAGATCGCGCAAGAGTGGAAAAACTTTTTCTGAGGCGAATGAATGAAAAAAGTCTTGATATTGAGTATCGAGTGGTTGCGAAAAATGATGAGGTACGCTGGGTTCAGAATCAGACATTTCCCGTGGTGGAAGTATCCGGAGAAATCTCTCGTATTATTGGTTTTGCCCAAGATGTGACCGAACGCAAAAAATGGGAAGAAGAACGGGTACGTGCGGCAAAATTGGAGTCTCTTGGACTATTAGCCGGAGGCCTTGCACACGATTTCAATAATCTTCTGACGGCGATTGTTGGACAACTATCGTTAGCGAAGTACGGCTTGGATCATGCTCATCCCCTTTTGCCTAAAATTTCCGAGGCAGAACATGCGTCACTGAGAGCTCAAGATATTGCTCGACAGCTCCTGACATTTTCTAAGGGAGGGGTTCCAATTAAAAAGGTTGTGTCCCTCAAGGGTATCTTAGAAGAAAATGTCCGTTTAGTTTTGGCCGGAGCAAATGTCAAACCCGTATTTCACATTTCTTCAGACTTATTGGCCGTGGACATTGATATTGGACAGATGTGTCAGGTGATTCATAATTTGGTGATTAACGCCAGGCAGGCCATGGAAGACGGCGGTGAAATTGTGATTCGGGCGAGAAATTTGGATGTCGACGAAGCTGAAAGGGTTCGTCTCGGTTTCCCTGAAAATGTTGCTCACCATGAGTGGGTGTGGGTTGGCATCACTGATCAAGGAACTGGCATACCGAAAGAAAATCTTGACAAGATCTTTGATCCGTATTTCACCACGAAGCCTAGTGGGTCAGGGCTAGGCTTAGCCACTTCCTACTCAATTATTAAAAGTCACGGGGGAGTGTTGCATGCAGAGTCAGAGATCGGAGTTGGCAGTACATTTTCATTTGTGTTGCCAGCGATTTCTCAAGAGCGATCGGCTGAGCAACCTCTCGAGACTGATATTAAGTTTGGACAGGGTAAGATTTTGATCATGGATGATGAGGTTCAAATTCGAAAGGTACTTGAAGAAATGGTCGAAACCTGTGGCTACCAGTGTCAAATGGCTAGAGATGGAGAAGAAGCGTTACAGATGTTTACTCAAGCCCAAAAAGATGGAGCGCCGTTTTCTGCGGTTATCTTGGATTTAACGATTCCAGGTGGGCTTGGTGGGAAAGATGTCATCAGTCAATTATTGGACCTAGATCCGCAAGTTCGTGCCATAGTGGTTAGTGGTTATTCGAATGATCCAGTCCTGGCTCATTATCAAGACTATGGCTTTAAGGGGCGTGTTGCTAAACCCTTTAATCTTATCGATCTAAGCAATGTTCTCAATGACGTGTTACAAGAGACCGTCTCGTGAGGATAGATGCCTCTTGTCTGAAGGAGTGACAGCGCTGTCACAAAGAGCCGTACTTTTCTATCGGCAAAACTGTGGTTTTTTTAAGCCAAATGACATATCGATTTGGCTGGGCGAACACTCATTCATCCATGGTTTCATGAGTTGGTAATTACCAGAAAGAGATTGATTCCTTCAGGTTCTTGTTCGATAGAGATTTTTTGGTCAGGGACTCCACAGTCCCTCGCTAGTTGCCGTAGTTCCTTTCTTGTTCGGTGAATAAGATTCCATTGGAAAAGATCCATGTATCCGCGAGAAGGATTGTCCGTTGAAAAATTACCAATGATGAGTTTCCCATGAGTTTTTAGTAAAGGGAGGAGCCGTTTCAAGATTCGCTTGAAAATGGAATCATTAAAGTAATCAAAAAGTCCACCTGACCAAATCATATGATACGTTTGTCGCGTGGTAAAGCGTAGAACGTTCTTCTGGATGAAGTGAATGTGCCCGAGAAAATCGTGACAGAGTGCGGTGGCGTAGTTGATCGCATGCGGGTCCTGTTCGACGCAATCTAACTGAATTCCTGGAGCTCCTAAGATCTTAAAGGTTTCGTACATATCTCGTCCTGGACCTGATGCCAGGTTCAGGATATGGCATTGAGACGTAGCTTGAGTTTTAGCCTTCCAGACTTGATCAAGGAAAAACGATATGCGATTCCTAATGGCCTTGGTTGCTGCTTGATGATGGGAAAAGTGATCCCATTTTGCGAAATGAGACTTTGGAGAGGTATGGCGAGTATATATTCGTTCGATTATCTGAAAATCTCCGGCATATCCCATGGGTTTCTGGTAAGCCCACCCGTGAATGGTATCTGGAGAAAGGGTTTCTCCGAATGCAGTTCGAATGGCCTGTAAATGCGATTCCAAAAGCATTGCATGGCTTTTGCCTCCAGAAAAGTGTTGGAGCAACATATTGAGCCTCAAGTAATCTGTGGGGTCTGGCCCACCTTTTTCGATCAAATAGGATATGAATTCATGAGTTTCGTAAACGAGTCTCCCGACCTTGGAAGAATGAGTGGGTGCAAAGAGAGAGAGAGGAATGGGTTGCGTGGACATAGAACACCTCCTACGATGAAGTTGAGTAGTGAAAACGATGGTAACTGGTGAGCCAGACCTCGGCGAGAAAGGAAACACGAGGTCTAGCGAAGAAACAAACTATGATGTGCGAAGGTTGGTTGTAGTGGACTGAGTCTTGACGAACCCCGACAAGTGGGGGCGAAAGCGCACAGAAAGGTATTGAACCGGATTTCGTCCACATGATTGGACAAAGGCCCCGGAAAATGCGGTTATGAGAGTAAAAATGTAACGGTTATAAATATTTATAGGTCATTGCGTATTCCTCCATCTTTGTCAATAAGAAGTACGAGTGGGGGTAATCTGTACATGGGAATGGAATATAATGACCCTGCGTAAAAAAGGGGACATTACCCGAAAATGTATGAAATTGTCTACCTGAGAGTCTTTCCAAGCTGGCTGACATTGAATAGCTACAGTCACACATGAGATTGATCCGATCGAAATCGTGTTGTTATGTTCAGCTGACCTGACAAGATGGTCAATGTTGGAATGTTTGTCGTATGTCTGCTCAAAAAAAACTAAAAAAATCAGAGAAATCTGGAGAAAAAAATCGGGTGATTCAGAGTTTCCCAAGTTCTCAACGCCGGAAATTTCAAAGACGGTTACTCAAATGGTATGGCGAGCATGGTCGAGATTTACCATGGCGGAGGACCGAGGATCCGTACAAAATTCTTGTCTCAGAAGTGATGTTGCAACAGACGCAAGTGGACCGCGTGGTCCCAAAATTCCATGAGTTTTTGCAAAAATACCCCACAGTACAGGATCTTGCTGAGGCACATCCGAATGATGTTCGCAAGGCCTGGTACCCACTAGGCTACAATATCCGCCCGTATCGTTTACACAGCATTGCCTGTGAAACGGTGGAGCGATACGGAGGAAGCTTGCCGAGGAAAGAAGATGAATTGTTGTCGATGAAAGGTATTGGACGTTATACCGCTGGAGCCATTCAGTCCTTTGCGTTTCAGAAAGATGCTCCTATCCTTGATACCAATGTGATGCGGGTGTTACATCGAATCTTCGTTGGCAGTGGCAATCCGAAGAAGCAAACAACGATCTTGTGGATTCTTGCAGAAAAACTGATTCCCAAAGGAAAAGGCTATGATTTTAACCAAGCCTTAATGGATTTCGGGGCGTTAGTGTGTACAGCTCGAAAACCGTTTTGTTTGCTGTGTCCGATGCGAGAAATTTGTCAGATGGTTTCGCGAAGTGATTGAGCCGAAATTGCCACAGGTCGTCGTGGCTGCTGCGATCATTGAACAAGAGGGGAAGGTTCTCCTGACGAGAAGGAAACTTCATGTGCATCAGGGAGGATTGTGGGAATTCCCAGGTGGCAAGCAGGAGGCTAATGAAACGTTGGAAGCGTGTTTGCAGAGGGAGCTGAAAGAGGAGATTGGTGTCGAGGTTACTGATTTAACCTATTTTTATACCACGTGTTACCGATATTCTGAAAAAGAAGTACAACTGATATTTTTTACCTGTTCTATATATCAAGGTATACCCCGCGCACTTGACTGCCTTGAGTTAGCCTGGGTTTCTAAGCTCGATCTGCCGTTTTATGATTTCCCTCCTGCTGACCGACCAGTCTTAAGCAAGTTGTTAGGGGGCGACTCCATGGATTCTATTCATTGAGGTTCTAGTCGAAAAAAAATGAATGGATGACTATCTTAGATGTCTCTGAATATCATTGTACAACCACATGCCTGATACTTAAGCGAAGTGATGTCTAAGCTGCGAACAGCTTATTCTGTTTACGGGTGTCGAAGACCGCACGCTCGTGCGATACCGTCCTGATAGCGGCCCCAGAGTGTGAGCGCTTCTTCTAGTTTCGAAAGGATTTGAGATTGTTGATTGGTTTCGCATACATGGTGGGTAATCATATCATACATGACTTTTCGTGAGCCGGGTGTGAACATGTGCTGGGCTCGAATATAGTCCATATGTTCCGGAGCAAGTCCTTGAAATTGAACGAGGGCAGACTTATGAACCAGGTCTTCGATTTCTGCTTGGTTTTGGGCGGGTTGAGGGTATAACACTTCTTCTGGATCACTTGATGTTCCCTTGATAAAGATCGTCAGTACTGCGGCTCCTAACGTCCAATCGTCTTCCTCGCAGATTTGATTCAGCCATTGTCGGTAGTTTCGACTTGGGGAAAGCAGTGCCACGTCTCGAAAACCAGCGCGGTCGAACCCAAGGCCATTCATCATATGGAGAAACAACTCTTGATGAGGTTGTCCAAGAGAAAATCCACCAGTTTCTTCTTCGTATATGACGGTGGCTAGGCATCGTCGGGCTTCCCACGGAGGGTTTTTCCCGAGAATTTGTGCCAAGAGAATCGAGAGATCGCGGATATAGACGACGTACTCTTGATGGAAATAGATGTTGAGTTGATTCTTTGTAACGGTGCTACTTTGAAAATAGGTTGCTCCCCAATGTTGTTTGCGGCGTAGGATATCGAACATGCGGTCACGAAATTGTTCCGGAGAAAGGGTAGTAAACACGCCGAATAATACCTGGGGTAAAAGTCGTAGGGATTAAGGAGGTTTGTGGTTCCTGATTACTTGTGCTATGTGACGAGATCTTGCCTTGCAGAAATGTCTATTAATAGAATATCACACATGGGTGGAGTCTGTAACTATGCAAGCTATTAGTTTGGCGGATCCCGATAAGATTCTGGAATTATTGGCCGATGTGGCTCTTCGGGGGCAGGGGGTGACGACCGAAAATCTCATGGAATACATTATGGACGAGGGATTTATGGAACCCACTTACCTGAGTGCAAGAGGGGAGGATGTCGATGCATATTTTAAGGGGCAGGCCAATGCCTGGGCAGTTTATCAAGTGAGGGAATGGAAGCGAGTCTTGACTATTTCTGGGGGGGCGGGCAAAGAACGCCGTATGCAAATTACGGAAACGCCGTAACAGAGCGGTTCATAGAATTGAGAGTTGTCTAGATGGCGAGCAAATTTGGGGTCTAATGACGATTGTGGTAAATGATAATCAATGCCAGCCACCAAGTAGTTTTCCTTCCTCAAAGTATAAATATCGGTGCTTGATAGTGCTAGAATCAATCCAATCCTCATAGATCCATTCTTCTCGACGAATGCCCTTATCCGTATAGCTGACGTTCATTTGATAAGGAGAACCCCAAGCTTGCATGACTTGCTCTCGACTCATGCCAGCCATGACGGCATGATCCTGTAGGTGTTGCTCGAACGTGGGATCGAGGAGGCGTGGAACAATCCCCCAACCGAGCATCCAGAGCACAAACGCAGACAGGAGCAGGTACAGGGTAATACGAACCGGTCGTCGACAGATCCAAGGTGTAGGAGAGACCTTAGGTGTCTGGCTAGTTGAGAGAGACATATTCGCAGAGATCTAAAAATCGAAAAGGATTCTTCCTCGCGGCGATCGAGACAATTCTGAAAATACTGTATCAGTGGCGAAAAAAAGGGGTCAAGGTGATCATCGATGTTTATCGAAGTTGAGAACAATCCGAATTTTGAGGGATCATACTTTCTCAGATTCAAGGAAATAGGCTCGGCTCGGCCCATTACTCATGTTAAATCATATGATCGAATCTCTCGCGGGGAGTGGTATCAGATCACAGGATGGTGTGATGCACCCGATCAGGCTCTGTGCCAAGCCTATGCCCAAAAAGTCGAAGATTCGGGAGCAGGTAGTACATTTATTATATTCGGAGGGAATTGGGGAATTCGGTTGAAGCCCGAAGATCACCGTGGAGAGTGGAATCTTTATGATGCTCGGCAATGGGGCGAGGGCTATTTGTCTATTGGAGATGAGAGAGATATTCGTTTTCTACTGGAGCTAGTTTCAGACTCATGATGAGTGTCGCCCATTGGTGGACATGGTAAAAACTTCAGCAGAGTCATTTTACTCGGCGTATTCGGGACGAGGGATGGATTTGACTGTTGGTGCCTCCACAGGAGGCCGTTGTTGAAATGTTGGAGAAAAGGGATTCTGTATAGGCTCGTGGGTAAGGCGTTGTTGCTTCCGAACAAGTTGCAGGCTTTGCGTGCTAATTTCTAAACGATCGATAGGGGTTTGAGCAGAAAGATAATCAGGGATCCCGTTAATGGCAAATATTTGATAGGCTAAAGACCAGGATAGCTTGTCTCGGCCGCGTTCTTTGACGATGAAGGATGCCTCGGGTGACGGGGGTCCCTTGAAGACGAGCACCCATAAATTGGAACGAAACGCCGGCGCGGACTCCTTGGTCGGGGGCAAAAATTCTGGAACCAAAGACCGAATACGGTCTAAAGGAACGGCGGGAGAGAATTCAATTTCGCAACGCTGGACGTACAGGGTTGGAAAATCTTTACGTTCTGAGAGGTCTGGGATATAGGTGAAGGAGTATCTGACTTGAACACCATTTCGCGTGTAGGTATAGACGTCTTCGCCATTTTCCGGTGATACTAAGTTCTTGAAATATTTCTGCCAGTCCTCAAATGTATAATAACTAAAGACTCGAAGCGCAGCCTTTCGGGAACGAACAGCCATTGGGGTTCCCAGCTGTGCGCGCAGCTCTTCCTGAGTTAGGCCTAAAAACCCGTCTTCAAAGTAGGGTTTCGCAACGCCAACTGTTGGTGTGACGGTGGCGACAACAAGTATGAGCGTCGTAACAATTGCTGGGATAGGCCAGAGTTTTTTGCAAATTTGCACAAGAAATGTCATAAGTAGATCCAAGCAAATACTGATTCATCCTATTTCGTGAAAATCCTTGAAGTCAAGAATGAGCCATGCGATGTACAGATATCGTGCCCGATTGAAAAGAGATAACTTGAAGCAGATAGGAGATAGGGATGCATGAGTTGTTAGAAGAATTGTTAAATAATCGAATTCTTGTGTTGGATGGCGCGATGGGCACGATGATTCAAAATCATAAATTAGAAGAAGCCGATTTTCGGGGGACGGAATATGCTAATCATGTCTGTGATGTGAAAGGCAACAACGATCTGTTAGTGCTGACCCAGCCAAAGATTATTGAAGATATTCACGTGCAATACCTGCAAGCAAGAGCCGATATCATTGAGACTAATACTTTTAATTCCAATGCCATATCGATGGCTGATTATCAAATGGAAGGATTAGTCCATGAGTTAAATGTGGCTGGGGCCCAAGTCGCTAAACGTGCAGCGGCGAGAGTGATGGCGGAGCAACCGGGCAGACACTGTTTTGTGGCTGGGGCCTTAGGCCCTACCAATCGAACCGCCTCCATGTCTCCGGATGTAAATAATCCAGCATTTCGTGCGGTCACATTCGATGATTTATCTCAGGCGTATTATGAGCAGGTTCGAGGTTTAGTGGAAGGTGGAGTTGATCTGCTGATGGTTGAAACCATCTTCGACACGTTAAATGCCAAAGCGGCCTTTTTCGCCATTTCTCAATACTGCGAAGAGATTCATCGCGAAATTCCCATTATGGCATCGGTGACTATTACGGACTTGAGCGGACGGACGTTATCCGGACAGTTAATTGAAGCGTTTTGGAATTCTATCTCGCATGCCAATCTCATGAGTGTTGGAATTAATTGTGCGTTAGGGCGAAGCAAATGCGTCCCTACATCGCTGAATTATCCAATCTCGCGCCGGTCTACATTAGTTGTTATCCCAATGCGGGATTGCCGAATGCCTTTGGCGGATTTGACGAAACGCCGGAAAGGATGGGGGCGGATCTGCGAGATTTTGCCAGTCAGGGATGGGTGAATATTGTTGGCGGATGTTGTGGGAGCACACCCGAGCATATTCAAGCGATTGCCGAAGGGGTCAAAGATTGCGCGCCGCACAAAAAAACACATGTGCCCCGCATTACGCGTCTTAGCGGCTTAGAACCCCTGTCCATTCGACCAGAGGCTAATTTCGTCAATATTGGAGAACGTACCAATGTGACAGGTTCCCCAAAGTTTGCCAAGCTCATTCTTAGTGGAAACTTAGAGGAGGCTTTAGCCGTCGCCAGGCAGCAGGTCGAAGGGGGCGCACAAATAATCGATGTGAACATGGATGAAGGCCTCCTGGATTCCGAAAAGGCCATGGTGGAGTTTTTACATCTCATTGGGTCAGAGCCGGATATCGCGCGAGTACCGATCATGATTGATAGTTCCAAATGGTCGGTGATTGAAGCAGGACTGAAATGCATTCAGGGAAAGGGTGTCGTGAATTCGATCAGCCTGAAAGAAGGAGAGGAAAAATTCCTTGAACAAGCTCGCCTGATTCAACGCTATGGGGCCGCGACGGTCATCATGGCGTTTGATGAAACGGGCCAAGCCGATACCCTCGAACGAAAAGTAGAAATTTGTACCCGCGCCTATCGGTTGCTCACCGATAAATTAGATTTTCCGCCAGAAGATATTATTTTTGATCCCAATATTTTGACTGTGGCGACTGGGATGGAAGAACACAATGCCTACGCGGTGAACTTCATTGAAGCGACGAGGCAAATCAAAGCGGCCTTACCTTTTTGCAAAGTCAGCGGAGGGGTCAGCAATATTTCTTTTTCATTTAGAGGAAATAATGTGGTGCGTGAAGCGATGCATTCGGCATTTCTCTACTATGCCATCAAAGCTGGTCTTGATATGGGAATTGTGAATGCCGGGCAACTTGGGGTATACGAAGAAATTCCCAAAGATTTGCTCACGTTGGTTGAAGATGTCTTGCTCAATCGTCGACCTGAGGCCACGGAGGAATTGGTGGCCTTTGCCGAAACGGTGAAACAGCAGGGCAAGACCGTCGTGAAAGATGATGCGTGGCGTCGAGGGACCGTTGAAGAACGGCTTTGCCATGCGTTAATCAAAGGTATCGTAGAGTTTATTGATGCCGATGTTGAGGAAGCCCGTCAGAAACTCAATAAACCGTTAGATGTCATCGAAGGGCCGCTGATGGATGGCATGAATATAGTCGGAGAATTGTTCGGTGCAGGAAAAATGTTTTTGCCACAGGTTGTCAAAAGCGCAAGGGTCATGAAAAAAGCGGTGGCCTATTTGTTGCCCTACATGGAAGCAGAAAAAGGTAAAGGTGCGAGTCAGAGCCAAGGCAAAGTCTTGCTCGCGACCGTGAAGGGTGATGTCCATGATATTGGGAAAAATATTGTCGGAGTCGTCTTGGCGTGTAATAACTATGAAATTATTGACTTAGGCGTGATGATCCCATGCGACAAAATTCTACAAACGGCACGAGAGGAGAACGTTGATATTATTGGCCTGAGTGGGCTCATTACGCCGTCATTAGATGAGATGGTCCATAATGCACGTGAAATGACGCGAGAAGGGTTCTCTGTTCCCTTACTGATAGGCGGAGCCACAACGAGTAAAGCGCATACAGCCGTGAAAATTGCTCCGGGTTATACCAGTCCGGTGGTGCATGTATTAGATGCTTCCCTGGCAGTCAATGTCGTGCGTAAGTTGATGAGCCCGGATGATAAAACCGCTTTTGTCCAAGATATTCAAGATAAACAACAGAAAACTCGGGAAGCGTATGAATCAAAGACCTCAGCGAAAAAACTAATTTCCCTTGAGGATGCTAGAAAGAATCGGGTTCCTATTAACTGGGAAACAAGCGATCTGGCCAAACCAAGTTTTCTTGGTACGCAAGTTCTTGAGGATATGTCTCTAGAGAAATTGCTGCCAGTTATTGACTGGTCTCCATTTTTTCATGCATGGGAACTGCGCGGGAAATATCCAAGAATTTTTGAAGATCCACTCGTGGGGCCAAAAGCTAAAGAGCTGTTTGATGATGCACAAAAACTTTTAACAGAAATCCTTGACAAGAAGCTGCTTACTGCAAAAGGTGTTTATGGATTGTTTCCAGCCAATAGTCAGGGAGATGACATTGCCATCTATGAGGATGAAATGCGTTCCAATGCCATAGCTGTTTTTCACACGTTACGCCAGCAAACGGAGAAACCTCAAGGTGACCCAAATTATGCATTAGCCGATTTTATCGCTCCGCAGTCAAGTAGAAAGGCTGACTATATTGGAGGTTTTGCCGTCACCGCAGGTATCGGTATTGAGGCGCTGTGTCAGCGGTTTGAAAAAGATCATGATGATTATCATTCCATTATGACCAAAGCCTTGGCTGATCGCTTAGCTGAAGCTTTTGCAGAATGGTTGCATCGAGCAGTGCGAAAAGAATGGGGTTTTGGGCAAGATGAAGAATTAAGTAATGAGGAACTGATTCAAGAAAAATATCGTGGCATTCGTCCCGCCCCAGGCTATCCAGCCTGTCCGGATCATACCGAAAAACAGCATTTGTTCGAATTGCTACAAGTTGAAAAGACTATTGGCATAACACTGACCGAATCTTGCGCCATGTATCCTGCCGCGTCAGTCAGTGGCTTCTATTTAGCCCATTCCCAAGCCAAATATTTTTCCGTGGGGAAATTGAACCGAGATCAAATCCAAGACTATGCCAAACGAAAAAATATGGAAGTTGCCGACATGGAACGCTGGCTCTCACCAAACCTTGGGTATGATTCCGATAGACTTTGAGGTTAGATCAACACTTTCTAGGTATGAGATGTTCTGCTAAAGGTGTGGGAATAGAATAGAGTGTGGGTGTGATGTTAGGAGAGCTGAGACAGATTATTTGATCTGTTCAATGAGAGATTGAAAAAGCGGTAGGTAGTTGTGTAGGCGGGAATACACGGCAGCGGCTAGGACTTCGTCGTAGGTATGACTGGTGAGGTTCCGGTCTTCTAACATAACTAACCATGCAGTTTCTTCTTGTATCCACTGATTTTTAAAGGCAAGTTTGATACAACTCTTTGGCGAATAGCAGTCTAAGCCTTCTGTTCGAGATTTTTCCTGGATCATCTTCCAGGCCAGTTCAAAACAAAATTCAAATCGTTGAATAGCTGCGTCCCGGTTGAGATCTGTTTCTGGTGCTATCAAAGCTTCGTTGAATCGTTGAAGTGCTTTTTGGAAGCTTGTGAGCCGAGAGGTCATAAGAGAATTCCATACGTCAGGATTTCTTGTTTCAATAACGGACCTACGGTGTCTAAATCCACAACATCAATGTGATAGAGGGTGGGAAGGTTGTCCAGTTTGTTACGAAGTGAGGCCATTGTGCCCAACGGGATAGGGGTAGAGGACGACAATGCTAGATCAATATCTGAACCGGGCCTGGCTTCTCCTTTTGGCCATGAACCAAACCAATAAATTTTGACGGTGGGATCCAGTTGCGTTCTAATGAGCTGAACTGCCTGATGTGCTATTTCTTTCGTTCTGGTTATTGCTTGCGAAATTTCCATTGTTGATGTGTGTAAATTGTGAGGCAATATTCGAGTAAGTGTATATGCCTGGTGGTCAGAGTCAAGCTTTGGAAAGGTGTTGCTTGTGATCCTCGAAAAAAGATAGCTGGCATCTTTTTTTTGCTATTTATCTAATCGAGTTTGACCCCTTTTCGAGCCTTAGAAATTTTAGTCGGGGTCGGAATAGCGGTCGCCGCCTTCGCCGGACCAACTCGTGTTGCCAATTTCTTGAGATTCCCAGAGGTCTTGGGCTTCTTGGGCAGCAAGATCAGATTCTTGTAACTTCTCGTTTTCTCC
Organism: Nitrospirales bacterium; assembly: GCA_965223765.1. Lineage (GTDB taxonomy): Bacteria > Nitrospirota > Nitrospiria > Nitrospirales > UBA8639 > Nitrospira_E. The sequence continues at coordinate 2,957,868 of OZ245016.1, read as the reverse complement.
GGCTCGCTTTTCACCTGGCGCAATAACGATTGCGTTTGGCTCAGGGCCATATCCGCGAGGGGTGTTCTTCGGCAGGACATTAATAGGCATATAGCGGAACCATACTATACTGGTTGTTCCGTGGCCAATAATATGTGTTGAAAGTCTTTTGTATGTTGAACGAGAGCTGGTTCTTCAGGCCGACAGCCGGTGTAAAGGGCAGAGACGATCCAACCGTATCGCTCTTCGGCCCAGTTATTAAACGCAGTCGAATTTTCAAACATGAGATCCCATGCTCGGACCGAATCGAGGAGTAATAACTGATGCGGTTGGTTATGTCCTGGGTAATACACGACCAGGACAGCAGATTTGCCCATGAGGCTGATATCGGTGAACATGTGGATCATGGCCTCAGACGGAATCGTGACAGCTCGTGAGGCGGCTTCCACAATTGGACCGTAAATGCGGTACAAGAATTGTTGAATGGTTTCATAAGGCGATTTAGACTGGTGTAAGGCCGTGTTTGGCCCTTCTCCCACAAGATTTGCCGTAAGATATTCCACTGCTTCCCATGTTGGTAAGGACCCAGAATTCACTAACGAGTCCAGGAGGTAGCTCATCCAATTTCTCGATTCAGACATAGCCTTGGTATTCATACCTAATTTTCCTCATATGCCACCTTGTTTTCGTATAAAGATGGCTGACAATTGTTGATGAAGGAGTCTGCTTGTGAGGCGGGACTATTCACATGTTAGTACGTATAGTAATCGATGGTTCGACAATGGTCAATTTTCAGTAGTCGGCAGTCAGGAGGTTCATTGGTGAGTCCTCTTGACCATCCATTTTTCAGGGACTTAGAATGTCGTGTTTCCTCATAGAAAAATAATGAGAAATCAATAGCTTATTTTTTAATTTACCAATTGAGAAAATACCGTCATTCTCGGAACTTTTGCAGTATATATTTATAGGTACAATTTCTTAGGAGTTAATGATGAGAATCAATTACGATAAAGGCGGATTAATTAGCCCCACTCCTAATCGATCTCGCTTCGGTATACCTGATTCGACCTCTGGAAAACGTGCGAAGGTCATGCTCATTTTTCCACCTGACTGGTATCCGTCTGAGCCCTACCTGAGCTTACCAACCTTGACGGCCTTTTTAAGACAAGCTGGGCATGAGGTTGTACAAAAGGATGTCAATCTTGAGATGTATGACTGGTATTTTAGCGGGGATTGTTTACGTCGAATCTTGAAAAAAGTGCCGCAACAATTAGACCGCCTGAAAAAGATTTCACGGAATCGGGATTTGACGGAAGACGAAGTGGCCTTGCAATTAGCGTTATGTGACTGCACTCGAAGTCGAATTGCGGAGTTAGTTGAAAATGCTGAAAAAGCCAAGCAGATTGTGCGAACGTCAGAGTTTTATGAGAGTGAAAAACTCGAATGGGCGTTGGGAATCTTTCGGGACATTACAGCCACGATTTCATTAGTATACGCTCCAGCCAGAATTTGTATGCCCCCGATGGAGACGGATTTATCCTACAAGCTGTTTATGTCTTCGGAAGTCCTGGATGCCGTGTCGGACACGCAGGTGAATATCTACCGTGATGTATTTGAGCAGATTCTCAAACCTGCGATCCGGACGGAACAACCTGACATTATTGGTATTTCCATCGTGCTACGGCAGCAGCTGTTTTCCTCAATGACGTTTTGTGCCTTGATTAAAGAACAGTTTCCGAACATTCATGTCACGATTGGTGGGAACACGGTGACTCGCTTACGGGATGTCCTTCCTCATACGCCAGGCCTTTTCGCCCTGTTTGATAGCGCGATTGTCTATGAAGGCGAAACGGCTCTCCTGCGATTGACAGACGCGGTTGCAAATGGAACAGAGTTGTCTCATATACCCAATCTCTTGTTTCGGGATGCCGCTGGCATTCATGTGAATACGGAAACCTTCGCTGAAAATATGGGAGCCTTGCCACCGCCAGATTTTGACGGGTTGCCGCTGGAGAAGTATTTTGTGCCTGAACCGGTCCTGCCGTATCTTGCGACTCGAGGGTGTTATTGGGGCCGGTGTGAGTTTTGTGATCATGGTGAAGGTTACACGGCTGGTTATCGAACCAAGAAAGATTGGCAGATTATTGAAGAATTGACGTTTCTTAAGCAGAAATATCAGGCGCGCCATTTTCATTTTACGGATGAATCTTATCCACCAGCCTTATTCCGAAAACTCACACGAAAATTGATTGAGTCTCGTTTGAATATTGCGTGGACGACGCACATTCGTTTTGAAAAGAGTTTACTTGATGACCAGGTGTGGCAAGATGCCGAAGCTTCAGGATGCAAGTTTTTGCACATGGGTTATGAGTCGGGTAGCGAACGTGTGCTTAAACTTATGGACAAGGCCACGACGACGGATGTCATTCAACGTAGCCTTGAACTTTCTTCCCGGCACGGTGTTTGGAATCATATTATGGGCTTTTTCGGGTTTCCTGGCGAAACGTATCAGGATGCGAAATTTTCTATTCAATTCTTGGAAGATAATCGTGAGCATGTCCATTCCATTGGATTTGGAACATTTGACTTAAGCCGGCACAATCCGGTGGCGAAAGATCCTGAGCGATTTGGCGTCACTTATTACAAAAATCCCGATTGGGACTTGGCGATGGACTACTACTTCACTGTCAAAGAAGGGTTGGGAATCGAAGATGCTGAACGGGTTTTCGAGGAGTTTGAACAAAATCATTATTCGGGCTGGGATTTGAAAATTTTCATTCGTGAATATGTCTTCCTGTATGTCGCACATTTCGGTACGAATAAATTGCCTTGTCTGCAATTTCAATTTGAGTCTCAGGACTCATCTTCAAACTTGGCTTCGGTCTGAAATGGCCAGATACTACCCGTATTGATGATGGGCCGTTCCCTTCCCACAATTAATTCAGTTCCAGCAGCGGACAAACCTCGCCGGCAGTTTAAAACATTGCTGCTCTTTCCTCCGGAGTGGGTGCCGACCGCACCATATCTTGCCCTGCCAAGTCTGACGGCAGTCCTTCGTTCGTATGGGCATCAAGTCGTTCAAAAAGACGTGAATATAGAAATGTACGATTGGTTTTTTAGCGATGCCTTTCTCATCTGGGTCAAACTACGCATGGATCAGCAACGTCGAGCCCTGGAAGAGCGTGAGGTTCGGCAACAGTTAACTGACGTCGAGCAGGAACGCCTCGCCTGTCTTCGAGCCCAAGACGGGGTAGAGGTGATGGATTTGGCTGAACGCGCAGAAGCTGCTAAAGCCATCGTTCGAGGGGAAGGGTTTTATCAAGCCGAAAAATTAGAATGGGCCTTGAATACGTTTCGCGATGTGATGCAGTTTATCTCGGCCGCGTACTTCCCAGCTTCATTGGTGTTTTATCCCATGGAAAGTAATCTGGGATATCGATCGGGAGTCTCATCAGAAGTACTGGCGAGTCTCGACGACGAATACGTCAATGTCTATCGAGATGTGTGTCGGCAATTGGTGCTGCCAACGATCCAGAAAGAACAGCCTGAGGTTGTGGGGGTTTCGATTGGAACACAGATGCAATTATTAGCAGGACTGACGTTCTGTAAAATGATCAGGACGGAATTTCCGGATATTCATGTGACAGTTGGAGGAAACGTGATTACCCGGTTACAGGAGGATTTGCCAAAACACCATCGGTTTTTTCAAGAGGTCTTTGATACCGCCGTACTCTACGAAGGCGAACATGCCTTGGTATGGCTCCTCGAAGCGTTGGCGGGCGACCGGGCATGGGACAACGTCCCTAACTTGATGTGGTATCGCGATGGTCAAGTGGAGGTGAATGCGGAAATCTACACTGAGAAAACCACGATGTTGCCGCTGCCTGATTTCGAAGGACTGCCGCTCGACACGTATTTTGTACCTGTACGAATTTTACCGTATTTAGCAACGCGAGGGTGTTATTGGGGCCGGTGTACATTTTGTGACCATGGGCAAGGGTATTTTGACCAATATAGGGGAAAACCTGCGCAAGATGTTGTTAGGGAAATTAAGGCACTCAAGCAACAATACCAGGCAGACCATTTTTTGTTTTCAGATGAATCCTACCCACCGGCATTATTAAAGAAAGTTACACAACTCCTTATTGAAGAAGCGGTGAATATCAAATGGACAACGTTGATTCGATTTGAAGAGACGCTTCAGGATCCAGAAATCTGGAAACAAGCCGTCAAAGCCGGGTGTTGTACCCTCTATTACGGTATGGAATCAGCCAATGAACGTGTGTTGGAGCTGATGGATAAACATGCGAAGAAATCGGTCATTCGAAATAATCTACAGGAGGCAGCTAAGGCAGGAATTTGGAACCATGTCATGGCATTTTATGGATTTCCTGGAGAAACCCGAGAAGAGGCGGAAGAGACCCGCCAATTTCTCATCGAAAATAAACGATATATCCATTCAGTCGAATTGTTCTATTTTGTGGCTTATCGACACACGCCTATGGTGCGGAATCCTGAAAAATTTGGGATGACCATACATAAACAAGATGAATATGACATGCCTTTGGACTACTATTACACCGTGGACGATTCAGAAAGCCTTACCTGTTTAGATGCGATGAAACTGGCTGAAGAGTTTTATCAGAAAGATTTTGACCCATGGGCGGTTCGAGTCAATGCGCGTGAACATGTGTTCTTGTATATTTCAAAATACGGTACGAACTACTTGCCACAGATCTATGCCTTAAAGGCCGGGCAAGAAGAGCCACGGACTGATGGCGTACAAGGGTTGATTACGTGGCCAGTGGCTCACGGCCCAGCAGACGATGATTCGACGAGTGATCCCGGTATGTCTCGTGTGGTGAGCCATGCGGCTCCCTAGTGTGATATGTGGTAGGAAAGTATGCGACTCGCCTTTTCCGGAATTTTATCGAAGGTATCCAACTTCGTTAATCCTTCTTTTTTAAGGGGAGCTGCTGCGTTTGCAGATGAGTCAGCAGTAATTCATAGGCCTTTTGGATCTCTTTGGTTTTTGCCTCGCCCTTTTTATACATTTCCATGTATTGACTTGGATTGTTGGTGAGTCCCGCATATCGAGGGGGATACCATGCTCGTCGAGCATCGTGATACTGTTTGGTGAGCATTTCGTATGAGAATGGTTCGGTCAAGCAAAGGAGCTGTAACGCGATATCAAGATCTGATGGAATGTTCGAGTCGTGTAATGTCAAAGTCTCGCTCTTTCTGCGTAAAAGGCACTGGGGTGCCAACGGTAACATGGTGTTGACAATGAGTGCTAGTTCGAATGGGACAATAAAAACTCTGTGGTGTCTAACATGCCTGCCGTACGACAACTCCCAATGTTAACAGCGCCCAAGTTGTTTGGGAGTCAGAACTATCGTGATGTGTTGAAACGAGAAATGGATGCCGGCAAGATCCCATTAAGTTTGGGGAAGAAATGTCCTGTGAGGTGTGAGTTTTGTTACGAACTTGATCATTCCTATCGTGAAACATTGGACCCGCCAAAAACGACACAAGAAGATTGGGAGTTCATGTTGAACTACATTAATTCCAGACCGACTGACCCTCTGCAGTTTTGGTGTTTGGGGGGGAATGAGTTCATGGAATGGACCGATCTGTTTCTGCATCCGAAAGCGATGGAATGGCTGGAAGATTTTCTGAAGCACACGGACAAGAACATTCAATTTTTTACCGTTGGCTTTGTACATGTTCCCAAAATCCATCGATTGGTAGAAGAATATCCTGGCCGGATTAATTTTGAATTGTCGGTTATCACTCTGGGGGACTATCGACAGAAATTGATGCCGCATGCCCCGTCTGTCAAACATCTCATGAAAGTCCTGGATGGTCCAGCTGTGTCAGCGGCGAACTTTTACGCCTTTGATCAGAATACAATGTCAGAAGATGCCAAGAGAATTTCGAAGATCAATTCGAAGTGTGTGTTATGGATGGGTTGCTTGACTCCGGTAGAGGGCGTCAATGATTCCACAAAAGCCTTGATGCGGTTGGGGCGCCATCATCTGCCTCTTGAGGCAGAAAAGATCTATGATGCTGGCTTGCCTAATTTGACGACGATTCATACTGAAGCCTATGTCACAGCATTCTTGAATCGTCGACGAATCGTCAGCATGTTCGATTCATTGGAATTGGAAAAGCGTGATCCAGTGGTGATGGCTGGAAGTGTATATCGTATCTTAACCATGTTCCGAAAAAACCGCGCGAAGTTTTTGTGGGTTCCGAATGCGACCTTGGGTGGAGATTCAGATTGTACCGTATTGTTGACGCTCAACGATATTGCCAAGCGGCTGACCAATGAGAAGTACCTCTATCTGCCACAATGTGTTCTTGAGTCTGGGCGTGGCCACGGACGCGACATTGCTGGCGTCCATGTGGATGAGTTTGTGAAAATGACTGGAGTGAAGGTTAAGATGTTACGAAAGATCGACACGAAATTTGCCAATAATCGGTTGTATCGAAACGGCGCATTGCACAATTATGTTGAAGACTATGTCCGTAATCCACTGGCCCAGTCCTATGAAGAATATTCGCTGATAGCATGAAAATGTATGATCTTCCATTTGTGCCATTGTAACCATTTCCCTTCTGGTTCATCGTTCTAGGGGTCTTGTTCGTACATGGACGCCTCACGACGGTGGCTTCAGTTTTATCAGGCAGATGTGTTTACAAGTGACCCGTTCGGGGGAAATCCACTCGCGGTTTTTCCTCAGCCCGGAGGCTTGACTGACCGAGAGTTTCAGCAAATTGCCAGGGAGATGAATCTCTCGGAAACCGTTTTTGTACTTCCTCCCACTGAGGCACGAGCTGTTGCGAGACTGCGTATTTTTACACCACTGCAAGAAATTCCCTTTGCCGGTCATCCCGTATTAGGCACGTTTTATATCCTGGGCATGCTGAAACAGATTGAGCTTCAAGAGCCCCTAACAAACGTGTACTATGAGTGCCATTTAGGAGTGTTTCCTCTTGAACTGGTCGTGTTAAGCGGATGCATCGAACAAGTGATGATGTCTCAGCCTGCGGCTGAATTTCTCGATGTCGTGGACCGAGTAGAGTCAATTTATGAACTGGCCAAAGCACTAGGAGTCCAAAAAAATCAGATTACTGAGTCACCCTTTCCAGTTGAAGTTGTTTCAACAGGATTGCCGGTTTTAATTGTCCCAGTTCGTACGCTAACAGCCGTAAAAGCCATGCAAGTGAATCATGAGGCCCTTCGAGATCTCTGCGCGCAACTTGGTGCCAATGGAGTGATGGTCTATACGACTATGACTGTTGAAGAAAATGCGAACGTGCATACCCGTATGTTTGCAGATCCGATCGGTATTCCAGAGGATCCTGCGACAGGGAGCGCCAGTGGGGCGCTTGGGGCTTATTGTGTCAAAAACGGAGTCGTAGAGGTCGGCCCGACGACAGAAATCGTGATGGAGCAAGGATATGAAATAGATCGTCCCTCACGAATCTTGGTTCAAGTATTTTCGGACGACGATGTTATTCAGAAGGTGAAAGTTGGAGGACAGGTTGTCATGGTGGCTGAAGGGAGAATGGTATATTAGTATCGTAATGGTACCGGCCACATGCTTATGACGTTTGGTTACTTTGTGAGCTCACCAGCGATATGGCCAATTTCAGGAAGAATAAGCTGTTCCATAGCTAACCGAACTGCACCCTGTGAACCTGGAATTGAAAAAATAGCGAGATGCTCGTGAATGCCCGCCGTAGCCCGACTAAGCATGGCTGCAGAGCCGATCTCCTTATAGCTCAGATAACGAAATAATTCTCCAAATCCATCCAGTCGTTTCTGAAGAAATCCATCCACGGCTTCAAAGGTTGAATCACGTCGGGAAATCCCTGTCCCGCCGTTGATGATAATGGCCTGTGTTGAAACTTGCTTCGCTGCATCAGTGAGGAGATGGGTGATAGTTGTTGGCTCATCCTTAATGAGCTGATAGTTGGCAATTGAATGCCCGTGTTCCTTCAAAAGATGACAGATGAGCTTCCCGCTCGTATCGGACTCCCGGGTTCGAGTATCACTGCAAGTGACCACCATGCAAGCCAGAGAGAGGGCGCCGTGAGTTTTATGACCAAGATACGATGGCTGGTCATGGTGAACGTGAGATTCATGTTCACTGTGTTCTGAATGATGACCCATATGTGGGTTGTGTGAGGTCAGTGGAACCTAGGCCCACACTGAATCAGGGTTAAGCTGAGAGGCGGGCTCACCCTTTTGGATATGTTCGTCTAATATGATTGGCACATCTGAATCTTTTACTTGTGAATACCATGTTCCTGTTGGATAGACGACGACGCTCGGTCCCTGTTCACAAGGTCCCAAGCATGTCGTTCCTGTGACGAGGACTTCTCCTGGCTGTATGCCCCGTTCAACTAAGCCCATGTTTAAAGCCATGAGGAGATTCTGAGCGCCTCCTGCTCCACAGGAGGGTTTGGGATGTCCGGGAGGGCGAGAATTCGTACAGACCAAAATGTGATATTTGGGTTTTGGCATCAGAGACTCCTTTTAGAGGTGAAATGAATATGAGCAATGGTTGCAGGAAATACGAAAACGGCTCTTAAGATAGAAGGTGTTACCGCGGTCGATGAAGGTCCCACATCTCAGCACATTCCTTTGGCAATTGCCAGTGCTGGACGCCAGCCATAATCCAGTCGAGATAATGGTCTTTGGCTTTGAATTTTCCGATGGCTTGTGCCACATGTGTGGTCACAAATTCTTTTTCTGAATCTTCCTTGAAAACGTTAATTTCGACATGTCGGAAGGCGCCTTCGGGGAGATCACCTTCAAATTTATCCAGCTCTTGAACATCTTCTGGCGTCAATTCAAAGACCGCCCCCCATACACGTTCTCCAGCAGATGGAACAATGGTGGCGAGCCCGCATCGCCATTGATTCGACCACCGTCCGAACTGAATCGTGTGATCTGGAATATAGGCCTTAAATAAAAATTGATGTTCCGGCGCGCGTCGTTTGAGTTGTGTAGGATTCAGATTATCAGCATAGAGAAAAAATCGCATAATAGATGACGTCCTCTAGGTTAAGTCACGAAGTAGTATTACCATACCGCCTTCGTAGACTGTCAAGAAGCGGTTTGGAGCTGACAGCGATGAGCAAATATCGAGGAGGCCTGGGGAAGTTTTAGGAGACCGAAATATGTGAGGCGATCTCTGAGTCGGTAGGCTTAAGAGGTTTTGGGAGTCAAGTGAAGTTGACGTTGAGAATGATCGAGGCGTACGAGAAAGCGGTCAAAAAAGCTGAGACCGAGCAATCCATCAATGTCCTCTGGAAGATTCGGAATCGTGTGAATGACTACACGCACATCATTGCGCCCTGCACGACCGATTCTGATTCGTGAGACCAGGCCCATCTCCGCTTGTACGTTGCCTCCGGCCGTATGGAGATTGATGCGGGGACCATTGGGATCTGGTTGCGTTCCGATCTCAAAAGCAAGATCTTCTGAAATTGTGGTAAATGTCGCGCCGGTATCCACGATGAGTCTAGCCTCATGGAGGTCGTTGATTTCCACTGTAGCAATCCAAACTCCAGCTTCTCGTTCCAAAGGGATGATCGTATCTTCAGAATCAGCGGTAATCGTACCTGAATCTTCTGAGCGCTCGCTTAGGGTCGATGGTATCTGATCCAAGGAAACGCGACTTAAGATAGTCTGACCGCCAACAACGGTTCCAATGACTAATAGCGCAAAGACCAGAAAGAAACGGCTTGATCCCATTCTGTAGACTCCTGAAAGAGGCAAATCATTCAGACGATGATATGGAAACTAGTACTCTTTTCGGATTGTTGAACAAGACTCTTGAAACGTTTGGCGGCACCACTTGTTGATAACAGGTTTTAGTTCTATACACGCGATGCAGCTAGTTATCTGACAGGGGGCGTGACGAAAAAACTCTAGCCAAAAGAGGGATCAAAAGAGAGATGGATGAGGATCAAATAGGATGATCTGTTGTTGTGATAGAACCATCCCGGTTTTCCAGCTTTCCACGATTGCCGAAACGTCATTGCAAGGCATAGGGCATAGGCTGTGCTCAGTATCAAGGATTATGATGTTGCAAGTTATTTGCAATTGACAGGCTTTGGGTTCTTTGTTAGGTTGCAGCATCTATGTGTTTCTCATCTGATATTTTCTCGACTCGGTCATGGTGTATCGCGATTCTTTGTGTGGTGTTATTGGGTGTTGCCCCGTTGGGACATGCACTTGCCATCCACCATGTTTTTTCAGAAATTGATCATGATGGCCATAAACATTCTGATTCTGATCTTTGCCAATGGGTTCAGCAACATACGCATGCCCAGTTAAGCATATCCCCAGGCATTGTCACGAACAATGGTAGCCTTGTCCTTCGGAGCATAACGGAACCAAAACGGATTCCTGAGAACTTTATCTTTCGAACGTGTATCCCCCGCGCTCCTCCTCGTTTCTCCTTTTCTACCCCTCAACAATAATTAACCGTTAGTCCCGGTGCTGCTATTGCCGGGATCTTGCGGATCGTACTGGCATGGTACTCGGTATTCGTGTCATTGGAATTGGGAATAAGGAGAACGGTTTATGAAATCCTACATGTTTGTCTTTTTCATATGTTTCATGTTTGTGCAGGTGGATATTGTATCTGCACAAGGTCTTGGCGATAATCAGAATTCTGACGTTAACACAACCTCAAATAGTTCGGTTGATGTAAAAGATGTGCCAGTGAGTAATTCAGTCGAATCACGGTTTCCGGGTGCTGAGTCAGCGGCTGAACCAAAGGATTTACTCGAACGAACTGGTGGGATGCCGATGGATGTTCCACCAGTTTCGGATGTTGGGGAAACGGCTGAATCTGAAACTTCTGTATATGGCCCCTCGGTGGAGAGTAGATTTCCAGGGGCGAAGTCTTCTGCCAAGCCCAAGGATTTATACAATCGAACAGGGGGTATGCCGATAGCCGTACCACCAGTTCTGGACATTGGTGAAACGCCAAGAGAAAAGGGCATTCTCCGTCGACAGCAAATTTTAAATCGTTTCAACCCAGCATTGGGGTTTGTGATCGAAACGATAGGGGGCTATACCCAACGCCGCATGCGATTTGTGGATGGTGATGGAGACGATGCAGGTGGGGAAGTCGGAACCAAACTCCCTGCCGGTTTTTCTTCAGCACTTCGGACGATTGAATTATTCGCGGCGGCGGATATCGATCCATTTGCCAGAGCCTACATCATTGCCGCCGGGCATGCGGAAGGAGTGAATGCTCGCGGATCAGAAGAATTTGGAAAAGCGTTCTTCGAGATCGAAGAGGCGGCCATACAGACCACGTCCTTACCCTATAACCTATCCATACGCGGAGGTCGCTTTTTTGCAGATTGGGGGTATTTAGGGCGACGGCATGCCCATGATTTACCCCAAATTGATATTCCCCCAACCTTAGCCTTGTACATGGGCCAAGGGAATCGAACAGATGGGGTCGAGCTATCATGGTTGGCACCCACGGATACCTATTTAGCAGTCACCGCTGGCTATGGGTTTCATTTTGGGTGGGTGGGGGAAGGCCCATTGAGTAGTCTTCGAACCCAGCCGATTCAAGGAAGCACTGTATTTGGCTCGGTTCGTACCTATAAAGATCTCACGGATGATCACAATGTCGAGTTAGGATTCTCTTTTCTCTATACCCCGCAATCCCGGGTTGCAGAGGCGGGTGAATTGGCCTTCCTGGCTGTGGATGAGGATGATCCGATTGATCGGCGTACCTTTAATGTGGATTTTCACTACCGCTGGTATCCGTTGGGACGAGGGTTACGGCAAAGCCTTTCGCTACATGGGGAAATCCTTTATGACTATGGACAAGGTCGCCGAAGTATTTTTGGAAATACAAAATCTCGGGGGGCTTGGGGGGGGTATGCGTACGCAGAATATCGGATCAACAAACAATGGCGACCAGGTTTCCGGTTTGATTATCACCAAATGCCCAGTGAACCTGCCTTGATCACCAATCCTAAAACGGGGAATCCGGGTAGTACGGTCAACACTTCAGGAAATCGAACGTCCGCTGTGACATATTCCCCCTATGTCACATACTATCCGAGTGAGTTTCAACGTTTTGTGTTGCAATATAATCATAGCCGTTACGGCAATACGTTTGATCCGCAAAATCAGGTATTGCTGCAATGGCAGGTGGTGATTGGCAGTCATCAACATGGGTTTACGGAAAGAGAGTAATGTTGATATGAGAGAGATATTCAAGAACCTGCTTCTTGTGTTCCTCCTGGGTTGTTCACTCGGGATGGCAGAACGTCCGACGCTTGAGCAAGGAGGAAGAATTCAGGTTGTGACTTCTATCCCCGATCTGGCGGACTTTGCCGCCAGAATCGGGGGAAAGTTTGTCTCGGTGGAGAGCTTGGCTAAAGGCGTGGAAGATCCACACGGCGTGCCGATCAAACCCAGTTTTGTCCCGAAACTGAATCGTGCGGATGTTCTGATTGTATTAGGACTGCAGGCCGAACATTCTTGGTTGCCGGCGTTAGTAGATGTTGCCCGAAACCCAAAAATTCTTCCGGGAAATGAAGGATTCATCAATTGTGCTCGGAACATCAATCCCAAACAGGTTCCTAAATCATTACTTCGTCGAGAGGGTGATGTGCATCCGCTTGGGAATCCACATTTTAACCTTGATCCAGTCTATGCCAAGGTCATGGCTCAGACCATTGCTGATGGACTTTCAAAGGCCTTTCCGGTAGGGAAACCTCATTTTCAAGCCAATGTACAAAAATTTCATGTGCATTTGGACAAGAAGCTTATTGAGTGGAAAAAGCTTGCAGAACCTCTCCGTGAAGTCAAATTTGTCTCGTACCATCAAGATACAATTTATTTTGCGGAACGATTTGGATTACAGGAAGTCGCTCAAATAGAAATTAAACCCGGCATTGAACCGACTCAAGCTCATTTAGTCTGGTTAGTGGATCGAATGAAAGACCAGCAGGTTGGCCTGGTGTTGCGCGAACCGCATTATCCTGAACGGCTTCCCAATTGGGTGGCCGACCAAACCGGATCCAAGGTCGCGAAATTTCTCATTATGGTTGGAGGAAATCCAGGAATTGACACCTATGAAAAACTTATCGAGTTTAATATTCATTCTATGCTGAATGCTCTCAGCACCTCATAATCACATCTGAATTTTGCCGTGACAACACCCCTCATCTCTCTGGACGATGCGACAATCGGGTATCCAGGTTTTCCGATTTTAGAACAGGTCTCTCTTGAAATTTTTCCTGGAGACTCATACGCGGTTTTAGGCCCAAATGGTTCAGGGAAAACCGCTTTCCTTAAAACTTTGGCTGGTATTCTTTCCCCATTAGAGGGCAGGCTACATCGTGAAACTTCAGGGGGTAATAATGCCTTGGGAGTCGGATACGTCCCTCAGCGAGCGGCGGTAAATGGCCTACTCCCTCTGACCGTTGGAGAGGTGATTCAGATGGGGACATATGGAAACCTCAAACCATGGAAGCGGTTGGGGAAAAAAGAACAGGAGCGAATTGATTGGGCTAAACAAGAGGTAGAAATTGAGAACTTGGAACAGAACCGATATTCAGAATTATCCGGTGGTCAACAGCAGCGTGTGTTAATCGCCAGAGCATTGGCCGGTTCTCCCGCTGTCCTAGTATTGGATGAACCGTTAGCAAGCCTCGATAAAAAGACGGTCCAAGCGATGTTGAGGTTATTGGGAAAGTTGAAGTCTGATACAGGCATAACCCTCCTATGGGCAGATCATTTTATTCCGGAACTTCTCCAAGTTGTCCAGGACGTTCTGGAGATAGAGTATCGGACGGTGCAAACGCAACCGGTAGAAAATTATGTCCGACGTGGCTAAAGAAAGAGTGTTAACGGACAGCTAAGGTATATGGAAGAACTCTTCACCATTCTTCATCCCTCCTATGTTTTACGGAATGCCTTGTACGGAGGAATGGTCACGGGGATCGTTCTTCCCCTCATCGGGGTCTTCATGTATTGTAGAAGGATGGTATTTTTGGGAGTCACCCTTCCTCAGTTGTCGACGGGTGGTATCGCTGCGGCTGTATTTTGGCATTTGACCTTTCATCAACAACAGCCGAGTCATAGTGATTTTCTTCTCGCCCTCTTGGGGTCAACGATCGTGACCACGGGAACGTTGTTGTTACTCGCGGCACTAGAGCGGCGAGGCCATGAGATGGTGGAAAGCCGGATAGGAACGGTATACGTCCTCGCTGGAGCCGTGACCATTCTCTTGCTGGCTTCGGAGCGCGTTCCCGAAGTCGGCATCGTCACATTGTTGCGGGGACAAATCATTGCCATTTCCGATATGGATATGGCCATTCTCCTGTCGGCCTATACTGGCATTGTCCTACTCATCACTCTTTTCCGAAGGGAACTATTATTGGTCTCGGTCGATAGAGATCTGGCCTTGTCTCTGGGGAAGACGCTTTGGGTGTGGGATATCCTTCTGTATGGGCTGGTCGGATTCGCCATTTCCTTAGGAGTGCTGATGGTCGGCCCTTTACTGACGTTTGCCTTCCTCCTCCTCCCCACGATGATAGCCATCCGACTCGCCAACAGGTTTTTTCTTGTCCCGCTTCTAGGCGCTTTTTTGGGGGCAGGAATTGCTGTGATCGGATTTATTGTCTCGTTTTTCATGGATTGGCCTACCGGTGCGACTGATTCATTGTTGGCTTGTATCTTTCTAGGCCTCATTACTCTGGGACAATGGCTATACCGGTTGGTATACCGTCCTAGCTCGAGATAACGGATCTGAAAAAAGCCCTCAGGAGCGGTCTCGCGAGTTTCCCATGTTCACATAGTACCAATACGCTCGGCGCGCATAAATGGCGATCTTAGGATCAATATTAGAGTCAGGTATTGATATCATCATATTTATTATAATACCTCTGTTACAAACCGATATCCGTCCCTGAGCGAAGACATCCCAGTTTTTTCTTCCGTTGGCCATCATCAAAAGCCTCTAAGAAATCGAATAAATCAGGGTAATTGAGTGGATCTAGTGTTTGTTCCCACTGAATGTCTAGAGCAGTCTTGATTGACTCCGTTTTATCTTCCAATGTATGGACCTGAATCCAAACCGGAATGCTGAAATTTCGCCAATTGCGAACAAACGTCTTGATGGTCCGGTCAGATTCGATGATTTTCGCCCATGGCCAGCGGTTCATCACCTGCACGGTTTCACTAGCAGTTCGAAAAACAGCATCAGGCGTCGCCCGGCAACGGTATTCCAATGTTAAGGCATTGGCAGAAATCGAGCATTCTCCAACGATCAATGCAACCACCACCATCGAAATGATGATACGTGATGAAAAAGGTAAACAATAACGATGCAAACGCAAGAGAGAGCTATAGAATAACGAGTAAATGTTCATAGTTGCCAGATTTGTTTACAGTTATTGACTGTGAAGTATGTATGATTGCTAAATGGTATTTCAGACAATCTTGGCTCAGAATATGGGCTAGTTTGAAGGGGGCAGGTCAATCCCTGCTTCTCTTGATAGTTTGACTGCAAAGCTTAATTATCTTCTTTGCCGCTCTTTTCCTAGATTTGGCCCTCTCTGGATCTCTCGTTAACATCTATTATGCAATACTAGATTTCTCCTCCTGGATTTTCTTTTAGGCCAGCCTTTCCGTTCTACTGGGTAACCCGGTTAAAAAAATAAGACTCTCGAGAAGCTTCCTGGATAATGGTAATCGCAGACCGAATGAAAAGAGTGGCGATCAAGAGCCCGATCACAATGTCTGGCCATGGAGAACCAGTGAGGTAGACAGCCAGGGCCGCAAGGAGGACGCCCGCATTGCCAATGACATCATTGCGAGAACACATCCATGCGGATCGCATATTTATGTCATCACTACGGTGTTGCCAGAGGAGTAGAAGACAGATGAGATTGGCAGCAAGTGCCATCATCCCAATTATGCCCATCATTTCAGCTATTGGTATGAAGCCATAGACAGTTGTGAAAACCACGTGAGCCAGTACACCTATGCCAAATGCGCCCATCATGACACCTTTGAGCATAGCAGCGCGTCCTAGCCAGACGGAACCCCGTCCAATCACATAAAGACTGAATCCATAAACAATAGCATCGCCTAACATATCCACTGAGTCTGCAAGAAGTGCAGTGGAATGGCTGAGAAGGCCAGCAATCGCCTCCAGAAGAAACATGCTGATATTGATCCAGAGCACTGATCGAACAACTCCCTGCTGCTGTTCTGAAATAGTTGTGACTTTGCAACATTCGTCCATTAGCCAATTTTAGCATTCAAAGTTCCTGAAAATCTTTAGGTTCGACAAAACGAGGTCTTGTAAGTTTCTGGATTGATGTCAAATACATCAAAAGCATCTCAAGTTTCCCAAGGGGCTTGATGAGTCGAACTAGATAGTGTAGTCACGACATAGACAATGTGAGAGAATCATGTCAGCAAGGCAGGAGGCTGCTATGCAACCATCTCACAGACAACACGATATTTCAGGAAAAGTATGGGCGTTACTGGAACGGCAAGGGTATCAACTAGTTGAAGCTCGTATCGAGGCCATCTATGTTGCTGTAGGAGTATTGACGATCTTACTGCTCGCTTCCGAACGTGTACCGGAAATTGGCATCGTCACACTATTTCGTGGATAGATGGTGGCGATCTCCGATATGGATCTGATTGGACTGTGCATTGGTTGCGCCGTCGTCGTGACCATACTGAGCGTGTTCAAACGCGAGCTACTCCTCGTGTCTGTCGATCGAGAATTTGCGTTGTTGATGGGTAAAAGCCTTTGGGTCTGGGATACGCTACTCTATGGACTCATTGGGTTCGCAATCTCATTAGGCGTGTTGATGGTTGGTCCCCTGTTGACGTTCGCATTTCTTTTATTGGCGGTGATGAACGCTGTACGCTTCGCCCCGCGATTTTTCGTGGTTCCGATTCTGGCGAGCTGCATAGGACGGCGCTTGCCTTAAATGGGTTTGTCATCTCGTATTTTCTTGATTGGCCTACAGGAGCGACGGATGCTCTCTTAGCAGGTTTAGTCTCTTAGAACTCGTTTCGGTTGGACAATGGCTGTGGAAATGCAAAAGAGCGGTGAGAGCAATATGAGCGTTCCGAAGGCACGGCCATGGCAGTGGATCCTGGTTGCGGTCGTCACGCTCCTGTTGCTTTGGTCTGGAATTGGACCGCATGACCGCTTTACGTGGTTCTTAGAAGTGCTTCCAGTGCTTGTTGGGTTGCCTTTGCTCTTCTGGACCTTTCGTCAATTCACTTTGACGGCTGTGTTGTATTGGTTACTGGCGATTCACGCAGTAATTTTGATGGTCGGCGGGCATTACACCTATGCGGAAGTGCCTCTTGGATCTTGGATGCAAGAGTGGTGTGGATTCACTCGTAACCACTATGACCGCATCGGGCACTTTGCTCAGGGCTTTGTGCCCGCCATGCTGACACGCGAGATTCTTCTGCGTCGATCACCGTTAACTCCAGGAAAATGGACGTTCTTTCTGGTGACGTGCGTAAGCCTGGCGTTCAGCGCGCTCTATGAGCTCTTTGAATGGGGAACAGCGGTACTCACGGGGGAAGCGGCAACAGCCTTTCTAGGCACGCAAGGCGATGAATGGGATACGCAATGGGACATGTGTTTAGCATTAGTTGGTGCGATGATCAGCCAACTGACCCTTAGACATCTACATGACCGGCAGCTCAGACAACTCAATTGAAATTCGCGCCAGATCTGGGGCTAGCACTTAGGCTCCCATTTCAGTTCTGGTTGTGGGAAGAGCAAGCCTTTATCAGTTATTGAGACTGTATCTTCTGGTGCAGGGAATCCAGTTTTTGATTTTGTTCTTGTAGTTGCTGTTGAAGTTGCTGTATCTCGTCTTGCAGGTCTTCCCTGACTGTGGGGTCCTGGTTGTTGTGCGGAACGTCTGTGGACTCTGCTGGAGGTCTATTCAACTGCTGGGCAAGTTTCGGAAGATTGATAGCCAAAGCAAGAGGAGCGGACGGTTCAGATGCTGATGCAGTTGCGTGCGAAGTTGATTCTACGCTCTCTTCTGGATGAAAGCTGACCTGCCAGTGTTTAGGACGAGCAAAAGATTTGGAAGGTCGTGATAGTTGTGCCGAACGTTCAGAAGGTGAGTGAAACGGTGAGAAAGACATATGTAAGATTGAGTCTTTCACAAACATCGATCCAGCGGTATGCCGACCCGGCATGCTTGCCGCATGGTTCAGGTGAAAATGAATGGCTTCTTCGGGTGTCGCGACGGAGAAGGCTTCGACCAACCATGGGGTCAAAAAGGATATTTCTTCTGGAGTAAACGCGGCTATGGATTGAGGGTTGTCAATGATCAATGATTGTAGTAAGCCTTTTTGTTCTTGAACGGTTACCCCGCTTAAAATGGCCTGCATTAGTGAGGGGTTTATGACAGCGGGGTGAGAGGGTGGGGGTTCAGGTTCTGGCAAGACTTTGAGAAAAATTGAGCCAGAGGAGCTGGTATGAATAGGGGTTTCGACGCGAGGCACTGATGTACATCCGGTGAAAATTACTAAGCTACTGACAAACCACATGATAGCGGTACCCCAATAGCCGGGATTCTTAAAACATCTTTTTTTGACTACGGACTTGCTAGAGTTTTTCATCATTGATGCCATGAGACTCGCCGTTTCGTTGAATGTTTTAAGACAATGCCAGTGTCTTGAGCCGCAGTGAATTTGCTACCACGCTGACTGAACTGAATGCCATTGCTCCAGCGGCTAACGTGGGACGCAAAAACCCATGTTCCTCAACTGCCCACCCGAGCCAAGATGGGATACTGCCAACCATCTGAACGAGAGGGTAGAGGAGTCCGGCTGCGATAGGGATCAGGGCGATATTGTAGGCAAACGCCCAAAAGAGATTTTGGTGAATTGTCCGCATGGTGCCCCGACTTAACTGAATGGCCTTGCCGATACTGCGCAAGTCTGCATTCATGATCGTGACTTGTGCCGCTTCCATCGCCACGTCTGTCCCAGTTCCCATGGAGATTCCAATATCAGCTTGCGCCAATGCCGGTGCGTCATTGATACCATCTCCCACCATTGCGACGCATTTGTCTTCTTTTTGGAGTTTCTGGATCTCCGAGGCTTTTTGATCAGGTAGGACCTGGGCAATATACTGTGTGATGCCGAGTTTCGCGGCAATTGCGGTGGCAGTTTGTTCCTGATCGCCAGTTAGCATGACGACATTCAAGCCCTGCTGTTGAAGTTGTTGAACCGTTTCTTTGGCTTCCGGTCTGATGGTGTCGGCAAGTGCGATAACTCCTTCGATCACACCATCAATCATCACGAGTACGGACGTTTTTCCGTCTTGCGCCAGTCTCGCAATCGTATCAGACGATTTCTCGGTCTCAACTTGATATTGGCCATTTATGATATGTGACGCGTTGCCAATCATCACCTTGTGATCACTGATCGTTCCCTCCACACCTTTTCCAGAATGACTCACAAAGTTATCAGGATCATCAAGTGTGATTCCTTGATTAACGGCATGAGCGACAATGGCTTCAGCGAGAGGATGTTCGGATCGTCGTTCAAGTGAAGCGGCTAGCTGTAAGAGCTCTTGCGGCTGTCTTCTGAAACTCACGACATCGGTCACGACAGGTTGTCCCTGTGTTAAGGTTCCAGTTTTATCGAACACAATGGTCTGAATCCGATGAGCCGTCTCCAAGGCTTCAGCATGCCGAAAAAGAATGCCCAGTTCCGCTCCGCGCCCCATTCCCACCATGATGGCTGTTGGCGTGGCTAAGCCTAATGCACAGGGGCAAGCGATAACTAACACCGCGATAAACGTTAGCAGGGCATAAGTAATAGCAGGGTCAGGGCCAATGCTCCACCACAGAAGACCAGCTAGTATCGCAATGCCGATAACCGTGGGCACAAACAGACTGGCAACCTGATCAGCCACTCGTTGAATGGGAGGTTTGGACCCTTGTGCTTCTTGAACAAGCTGGACTATCCGGGCCAGTGCTGTTTCTTGGCCAATAGCTTGAGCACGAAATAGAAAGCTTCCTGAAGTATTCATGGTTCCGGCAAATATTTTTGAGCCGACTTGCTTTTCCACTGGAAGGCTTTCACCAGTTAGCATAGATTCATTAATGGCCGATTGGCCCTCAATGATGCATCCATCGACAGGAATGCGTTCTCCTGGGCGGACAACTAAGACATCAGCAAGTTTTACCGCTTTGACAGGGATCTCCTCTTCTTGTGATCCGCGACGCACTCTGGCTGTTGGCGGCCGAAGGTTGACCAATTCTTGAATCGCAGAGGACGTCTGGCTTTTGGCACCAGCTTCTAGGTATCGGCCAAAGAGAATCAATGCAATGATAATCAGTGCGCTGTCATAATAGACGGCCACAGGAATACCGCTGGCCTCAAAGATAGCGGGTGTGAAGGTGGCTAATATACTATAAACATAGGCAGACAACGTTCCCACGGCAATGAGGGTATTCATGTTGACAGACCCATGCCAGGCAGATTTCCAGGCTGCCTGGTAAATGGGTTGCCCCGCCCAAAACAAGACAAGGGTGGTCACCACAAACAGTAGGACATGTTTCGTCTGAATGTTCCAGGATGTTAGTCCCGGAACCATGTTCATCGTTATGAGCATTGCCAACAATCCGGCAAGACCACTAACGAGTGTTTTGTGAAGTTGTTTTGTCTCTACATGTTCATCTGTGTCTGGACGTTGCACTTGGGAATCAGCATCCAGATCAGGCTCTGCATTGAGTGTATAGCCCGCTGCTTCTAGTTGGTCCTGCAACGTTTGGCGAGACACGGTATCCGGCCAGAGTTGAATGGAGGCTTGGTGAGTCGCAAGATTCACTGAAACTGCAGTCACCCCGGGAATCTTTATGAGGGCTTGTTCAACATGACGCACACAGGAGGCACAGGTCATGCCTCCAATCCGCAAAGTCATCGTCTGGATGGGAATATCATAACCCGCGTTCTGAACTGCTTCTGTGAGGGTCTGAGCCGTTGAGGCAGTTGTATCATAATTGATGGTTGCGGTGTGAGTGGCGAAATTCACGCTGCAAGCCGAGACGCCTGACACGGTACGCAATGCCCGTTCAACATGCTTCACGCAGGAAGCACAGGTCATACCCTCAACAGGAAATGAGATACTGGTTGACGCGCTTGACATTAATATCGTCTATCCCTGTGAGTTAATGAGGTATTTCTATTGTATACCCAGCTTCTTTGACGGCGTTGGCCATGGTCTCGACGGTGACCACCGCTGCATCGTACTCTACTGCCGCCTGATGGTTGTCTAAATCGATCTGAACATGTGAAATTCCGGGAAGAGCTTGCAAGGCTTTTTGCACATGCTGGGCACAATTGCCGCATGTCATACCTTGAATGGGAAACGTATGTTGAACACTCATTGAGTTCTCCTTTCTCTCATTAACGTCCAACGGTATACAGTGACCGGAGCTCCTCAATAATTTTTTCGGCTTGTCCTTGTTGAATGCCATCGACGACGCAGGTTTGTAGATGGCCATCCAAAAGCATCGCCTCAAGTTTTTCGATGGCTTTTCGAATCGCATGGGTTTGTTTCAAGACGTCCACACAGTAGCGCTCTTCCTGCAGCATCTTCCGAACGCCTTGAAGGTGTCCTTCGATGTAGGCTAGGCGTTTGAGTGCGTCTTTTTGAATATCAGTCTTCATCAAATATCTCTTATAAACCCATACCCATTGGGTGTGGGTAATTGTCCCATGTTTCGGAAGTGACCGTCAAGGCCCCACTGGTGACCTCGCTTCAAGTGTTCTTCGTATGTACGCCACGTGTCATGTTCTTCTCCCTCCCCTTAAGTCTTGCGTTCTATCCGCCGACAATCATGGAAAACGAAGGGATTTACTGTATGTTTTTACGATTATTTGGAATATTGCTGGTTTGTATGGCTTGGGGTTGTGAGTCGCTCTCGATGAATCATCGCACATCTGATTCTATCCAGTCTGAACAACCTAGACCCATTCTTACTTCCCTGACAACTACTCAAGAGCCTGAATCTTCGGCAATAACTGAGCGCATGGTTATTCCTGACGAAGCTGAAGAGGTGGTCTCAATCCTTGACGAAGAGGCCGAGCCGTTTCCAACTATTTATTTTCCTTTTGATAGTTGGGAAATTACCCCTGAAGTGAAGGATCGTCTTGATGCCACGGCAAAATGGATGCGGAATTTTTCAAATTATGGGTTAACCATAGAGGGCCATACGGATATTCGAGGCAGCGAGAGCTATAATATGGTCTTAGGCGTCAAGCGAGCGAAAGCTGTCAAAGAGTACCTCGCGCATTTGGGGATTCCACGGTCTCGGCTGGATATTGTGTCATATGGGAATGTGCTTGTCCTGTGTGATATTGATGACGAAAATCGGTGTCATCAGTTTAATCGAAGGGCGGATTTGCTACTGGACTAACGCGTTTTTCAGTATTCTTGGGAATTTCTTTCCTCTTTTGCCTTTCTCCCTCTGTAAAAAATCAACCTATACATTGCTCTCGTTCGGATGAGTGCGATGGCCTGTTCTTTTCTCGAGCGTTCCTGCCGTTAGATGCCCTGAGTCTTCCAGTTCCTCTCATTGTCGTGTGATTGACAATCCACGTTCGTTGTGGTATTTGCAAGGCACTTGCAATAATGAATTGAGTCTCTGTAATCTTTGAGTTGTGCGAGGAAGATCTGACATATGTTAGAGCCAACGATGAGAGAGGAATTAAGGGCGACGGGACGGCGAATGACCCGAACCCGAAAAGCCGTGCTGGCGCTCCTAGAACAGACGCATCAACCATTGACAGCCTCTGAAATATTTTCGAAATTGCAAGAAGAACAGATAGCTATCGACTTGGTGACGGTCTATCGAACCGTTAATGTGTTAAAGGAACTAGGGTTGGTGATTCAACTGGACCTTCATCAAGAAGGGCAATTTCGCTATGAGTTAAAAGAAGGGCGTAAACACCACCATCATATTCGGTGCCAAATGTGCGGGAAAATTGTCGATTTGTTGTTATGTCCTTTAAAGAAACTGACCAAGTTAATTGAAGAACGCACGCAGTTTGTTGTGGATGATCATACCTTAGAATTCACCGGATTTTGTCCCAAGTGCCAATAATAGAGAGGATGTCGATTGATGAGTAGTTTGGGTCCTAGACTCTCGCGAGCTGGTTCTATTGCCTCCCTTATTTGCGCGGTACATTGTGCTGTGACCCCTTTGGCGTTGATAGCACTTCCGGTCATTGCCGCGCATTCTTGGGATGGGTTAGATCAGATTTTAGGAGCGTTTTGGGCTGAAACGACTGAATGGATTTTTATTGCTGTAATTGGGCTCTTAGCGGGTTTTGGTCTGCTAGCGACCTATCCTCGTCATTGGGATATACGACCTACGATTCTGACAGTGTTGGGCCTAGTGGTTTTGACAATTTCCCATCTGTGGATTGAGGCTGGGAGTGGAACGGAAATCTTCCTTGATGTGTTAGGGGCATCATTGATAGCTTGGGCAGGCTTTTGGAATCGGCGTCTGTGCCATCACCTTGGTTGTCACACACATGAGCATGCTGATGTATCACTATCCGAGAGGATAGATCCGATTCCAGACCTCCCTTCTCAGTCTTAGCTGATTTCTGGTGACGCTAGTATTGAGTGCTATTGTGCAGTTGGATTCTTACGTATCCTAGACAGCCGCCTTGTTCCGCACTTTGTCTAGGGTTTCCGCTAACTCATCAAGGAGCTGTTCGGTTTCTTGCCATCCAATGCAGGCATCGGTAATCGATACCCCCCATTCTAGTGATTTGCCAACAGCCCATTTTTGATTGCCAGGCTTAAGGTTGCTTTCGATTAACAGACCCATAATTGCTGATTGACCGCCGCTGAATTGTTTGACGACGGACCGGGCGACGGGCACTTGGCGAGTATGGTCTTTTTCCGAGTTGCCGTGGGAACAATCCACCAGTACGGGACGCGGAATATCTTCTTGAGCAAGGGCTTGAACGGCACTGGCAATATCTTCCGGATTGTAATTCACCCGTCCCCCTCCACCACGAAGCACCAGGTGGCGATCAGGATTCCCGTTGGTTTTGATGATAGAGGTCAGACCGTTTGCATTGATTCCGATAAAACTTTGTGGATGTCGAGCGGCAATCATGGCATTCAGGGCTACTTGCAGCCCTCCATCTGTGCCGTTTTTTAATCCAACTGGCATGGACAATCCACTGGCCATTTCTCGGTGCGTTTGACTTTCTGTTGTGCGAGCCCCAATCGCTGACCAGCTTATTAAGTCGGAAATGTATTGAGGGGTGACGGGGTCAAGAAATTCTGTCGCACAAGGCATCCCAAGTTGGTTGATGTTTAATAAGATAGCGCGGGCCTGTTCAAATCCTCTTCCGATATCACACGATCCGTCTAACTTAGGGTCGTTGATTAATCCTTTCCACCCTACTGTAGTCCGAGGCTTTTCGAAATACGTTCGTGCGACTACAAAGAGGTGGTCGGACACGCGCTCCGCGACTTGCTTCAGTTGTTCAGCATATTGAATAGCCGCCTCGGGATCATGAATCGAGCAAGGCCCAATAATAACCAGAAGTCGGTGGGCATCACGTCCATGAAGTATATCTCGTATGGCCTGTCGGGCTTGAATGACAACTTTTCCAGTTTCTGGTGGCAGCGGAAGCTGTTCTTGAACCTGCTTAGGAGTAGGTAGCGGTGCGATATCAATAATGTTTTGGTTGGTAAGGCGTTCGGCCATAAATTAGATCCTTGGTAAGAATAATAAAGACTCTGAAGTCATACATTGATGACTAAAAAAGCCAAAAAACAAAGGAAATGTGGCTGTATTGTAGTCCGAAGGCTTGTAATCAGGCAACTGGCGTCGTGCTCGGCTTGGAATCCAACTTTTCTTTCGGAATGCATAACGGCTCTTGGCGGATAATCTCAGTTTCGAAAGCAGGGACGTTTATCTCAAAAGGAAGGCAGAAAAATTCAGAGGGTAGACAAGACCAAGGTCTGATGGAATGTTTTGAATCGTGGAAATTAGGCTGTGGTATTCACTAATTTAGCCTGTTGGGATGTATACCATCGATGAATGTCCTGCTGGGCCATGTCTTGGTCAGAATCGAATAAGAATTTGACTCCGATGAAGAGTTGCTGGGTGGGATGAACCCATTCGATCGAAGCATGAAATTTCGAATGGTGATCGAAGCCTGGCAAACGACAGCTGAGATAGAGTTGCAAGGCAGAAATTCTTGGCCAAGCAGATTGGTCAATGCTGAATTGACAGCCAGTGGGAGAGAGATCGCTCAATTGAATGGGGAGCACTGCGAGAATGTGTCCTGTTCGGCTGAGGGGGCGGGCGGAACCTGGGATGTCGACGGCTAATCGAGGGAAGGAGCGGGGGATCTGGCGGAGGATTTTGGCGGGGGCCTCAAGGCGAATGGCTGGAGGGAAGGCGATAAATTCTTGAATCACGGTTTCAAACTCATAAATCTCTCCGTCAATATATGAACGACCTTTACAGGGTAACCCAGCTGACAACATTTCCAGAGGTTGGTCATTGGGGATGGAGCAAAGGAGCGAATGATCAGCTCCCAGTCCGAGCAAAGAAGATCGTACCAGGACAGTGTCTGAAGGAGAGGCGATGGTCAGCCAAAGAATATTGGATCCCATTGCGGGGTAATGCGATGATACAGTCATGTTTCCCTTTTCGGTCGTTGTAGGTCATGCTACAAGTACAAATAACCTGAAACAAGACTGGCAACGAACAACCAGTAGAAACCGCCAAGAAGATCACCGAATAGCATGTCGCTTCTTTCTGGAACGTGCAGGTTGCGGGCGAGTACCACGCGGTCATCATTTCATACACGAAGAAGGAGTACCTATCTGAGAGACTTGGAGTTGGCCTCTGTAGTGAACAAGGACGGTGTGCGATGCGTTCAGAGATTACTGTTCAGATGATCGTTTGGAGATGTCTTGAATAAGTTTATTGGCGAGATCTTGGGAGGAAACCTGATAGGTGCCATTTTCCACTGCAATTCGAATTTTCGTGATGCGATCCAATCGTGTATCTGGAAGATGCGACATGACTTCAGTGTACCGAGAGATGTTCTGTCCGCTTTTGGATAATGTAACCTTTTCTTGCCCGTCATGTGAGGGAACAGATTGCGTCTTGTGTTCTTGGCCGACTGGCGTATGAACAGGCTCTTTTGAAGAAGGAGACGATGTGTGAGCTGATGTTGATGACAGCGGATTCATAATTTCTATCCTAAAGCGTAGACATAGATCATAAGAAATATATGGGAAAGAAGCAACTCAGAGACCCGTTGGAAACATAACGAAAAAGATCGCCAGATGGAATATGTAGCTTCCGCTCAAATTGTCGGGCTTCATGTGGTTGATCCCGGTGAAATTAGCCAGATACGGCTGGCTTTGCCAGCGATGATCGAGGTTGACGAGAAGCGCTTGCCGCTCATTGATACCATGCGCCCTGGGACAGCCTTCTTAGCGAAACCCTGGGGAATGCGAACGCACAAGCATCGACGACGAATGTATACACGTTCAAATTCGTCTTCTGATGAACCGGGCATCCTAGAAACATTCGTGAATCATACGCATCGTTCCAACAGTGATACATCGATCTGGTGGCAATCAGATTCGGTGAGGCATTGGTACAACACCAAGCGACCTATTGAGATTCGTGTCAGGGTTGATGAGACTTCAGGCCACGCTTCGGTCTTCGAAAATACTCTGATGTGCAAAAAAGCCAACCTTCGTCTGGAACCGGAGGGGGAATGGGAAGGTCGGCGTTTTGTGTGCGTGGCGTTTGGAACCGGTGTCACGCCCTTCTTATCGTATCTTCGTTATATGGTTCATCACGATTGGGGAAGAGGAAATAAAAAGCCGTCTGTGTCTATGACGTTAATTGCCAGTGTGCGGCATGAAGGCCAACTCATGCTTCATGAAAACTTGACGAAGATTGCACGAGAGTTTTCAGAGTATTTTCGATATGTCCCGGTTCTGACACGATCATGGCCTCACGATTGGCCATTTCTCACGGGGAGAATCGTACGTACGCATGTTTTGCTTTCTGGGGATGAGCAGATTGACGTGACGCCATTCCTCGAAGTAGTTCCGGACTTGGCGCAATCCGACCTGCGTGTCTGTGGCAGTTCTTTGGCGTGTCGGCAATTACTAGACGGTCTACATGAACGAAATCTTTCTCCTCTGACTATACGAACGGAATCCTGGTAGACACTCGACTGACTTCTGCCAAACAGATGAGAGGGTGGAGATGCTTAACCGATTGGGGATCGTTTGATTGAAGAAGGGATGGTGACGTTGGGACGTTTGAGGAGGCGGATAACGGGGCGGCCGAGAAAGGTATGATGGCCGCAAATGAGGCAATGCATACTCAGCGTGACCAGGAGTTCTTGTTCTAACTGTTCGATGTTGACGGTTCGCGAACCACAGCGTGAACATCGCGGATGCGTTTCTTTCTTCGGGGTGTTGGTTGCAGATTTTTTGGCAACCTTTTTTCTAGGGCGACCACGTTTCGCGGGTGTTTGAGGGAGTTTCTTCATAAGCAGTCCTGGGTCAACAATGAGTGAATAAGCTCCTGAACTAAACAAGTCTTATGCCAAAAAAATGGATACGAATGTTTGATAAAACCTATAAAAAGGCAGAAAAATGCATGTCAATAACGTACTGATGGGTAAGTTTTTCCGTAACCAGTCGGTCGAAATGGCAATGATGACCTCCGTGATCCGAGTATGTTCTGGGACGGCACAAATCAGAAACAGGTGTTGTTGATAGGACGAAATCGAAAGAATTGGTACACGAATTCTTGTTGAGGACATTGTCTCAATATTCTTCATTTGCAGGTGTGCGGCATATGGGCTTCATAGAGTAGGCGTCGTGGCAGTGATATGGTGTTCAATTTCAGCCCATGGCTATGGGCATGCGGCGCAACTCATACCGATCTTGAATGAACTGGGAGTGGTTGTTGAGCAGTTGCATGTGGTTCTTTGAACCACGGTATCGTCTCGATTATTCGAGGACCATTTACATGTCAGTTGGAGTATGCAGTCTGTGCCTCAGGACATTGGCTGTATTCAGCATGGTCCATTGGATATTGATATTCCTCAGACATGGATGGCCTATCGAGCGTTTCACGAGGAATGGACACGTCGTGTGGATCAGGAAGCTCGGGCGATGAATGCAGTCAAGCCTGACCTTGTGGTCACAAATATTTCGTATTTGGCCATGGCCAGTGCTGTGCAAGTCGGTTGTCCAGCGATTGCCATAGCCTCATTGTCGTGGGACAGAGTCCTAGAAGGATTTTTCCAACAGCGTAGTTCGTTTCATCAAGAAATCTTAGAACTGATACGAGGAGAATATGCTAAAGCGAGCCAATTGATCCGGCTTCGCCCCGGTATTGAGATGCCCGCGTTTTCGCTCGTTACTGATTGTGGCCCCTCAGTAATGTTGCCAGGAGCACCTACGCAGCATTTGCGAGACCTTCTTGGAGTCAGCCAAGATGAAAAAGTGGTTCTTCTCGCATTTGGTGGTATTCCGCTCAGGCATCTGCCATGGCAACAACTCGAGGCCTGTGAAGGATTTCACTTTGTAGTTAGCGGGACGAACCTCAAACAGCCGTCGGTACGAGTACATACCCTAGATAATCTTCCACTGCAATTTCAGGACGTGTTTTCTCAAGTCGATGTTGTCATGACCAAACCTGGATATGCAACGATTGTGACGGCGGTTCACTGTCAAATTCCTGTTGTTTTTGTCCGGCGAAATAATTTCGTAGATGAGCAACCATTGGTTGACTATGTCCGTCAATACGGCCGCGCGGTAGAATTATCACGTGAAGATTTCGATGCTGGTCATTGGGCACCAACTCTGAAGTCTGTTCTCATGATGCCTCCTCCTTTGAAGATAGCTCCTGAGTCCGACTGTAGGAGAGTAGCGGGCGTGGTGAAAGGTTTCCTCTAAAAAAAGTACCGATAGACTCTTGGATGCTTTAGGTACGATCAGGGATAGAGGGTGGGTAAGGCGTGACAGAATATGCTTCGAGGATATTGGAAATGATCAATCCATTACGGTGTTGCTCAATCCAAAACGTGCCCACAACTTGGGCTGAATGATTGGTGACGATTGATGGCGCACTCTGGGTTCGATCATGTCGGCCATACACGATTATAGAATCAGCCCCTTGAGAAAGACGAAAAACAAAGTCTAAATAGAGTTGGGTGTCATCTAAATGAAGTTCTGGCTGTGTGATCACGCCTCGTACTTTGATAACCTGTTGGTGGTAGGTTTGGCCATGCTTCAGAAGGTCACGAATTGACACTTCTTGAGGCTGCCTGTGGAACGACGGATGTTTTGGTTGAGTAATGACCGTGGATGAGGTTGTGAGCGGTGATGGCGTGGCCAAAAACCATGATGGAAGGGTGTATCCATCATAGTAGGAGAATAGGATCCCCCCGAGGATGGCTATCACATATAGAACACTTACGATCACAGATAGATATAATCCACTATTGGTTCATAAACGGCAAGCACAAATTGGCTCATGACGGTGTTGACCTATTGCCCTTTAATCTTGGTCAAAAAGGTTGTGACAAACTGAGAAAGATAATTTAATGGCTGCATTAAATTATTACGCAGTACTAGACGTTCCGCATCAAGCTTCGCAAGAGGAGATCAAAAAGGCGTACCGTAAGCTTGCCCTTCAATATCATCCTGATCGAAATCAAGGTAACCGGCAAGCCGAACAGAAGATTCGTGAAGTGAATGCAGCCTATGAAATTCTTGGAGATCCAGATGCCCGAAAGACTTATGACCGAATACGTCTAGGGCATTTCGAACCAAGCTTTTCTGATTTTTCGGAGGAGCCAGACGAATCTGTTTCTCCCGCCCTTGTTCAGCAACGCATGGAAAGCACGTTACGCGAAGAATCCCGTAAGCAGCTGTTTATGGTCATGATGAAGGATCCAACCATGATCAAAGACGAACTGCGTCGCATTCGGCAAGAAGTTATTCGTATCCAAGGATATGACACCTTTCTTGAAAGAGTGGTGACTCAATGTGCCGAGGAGAGGCTCAATATCCTTGTTAATCAAGAATTACGGCAACTGCGGGAACGTTTAGTGGATATCGCTGTTGAAATGGTGTGTTCAGAGGTTCCCGGTGTCTTTCAGGGGACTGACGCCATTGAACAGGTAAGGCGCGACCTACAACAGGCGTATCATGAAGGTTGGGTAGCAGGATATGCTCAAGCCTGTGAGCTGTTCTATGAGCGACGATAGCGGTGGTGTGAGCGTTTTACGAGATGAAGCGCCATTTTGAAATCAGGGCCCCTCATAAACAGGGGCTCTGGGGAAATGTTACTTGTCGAATGGGGATGGGGATTCTTGGAAAGAGTTCCCTTTTGTAGTAGCTGCAAGGTCTTGGGCTTCTTGAGATAACGTAACCTTGTCTTGGACCGACTGTTGCGTATTGAGTTGGGGTTGCTCTTTCGATTTATCAGTTGTCTCAGCACTCGAACGGACAGCGGTGACATGCCGACGATCCTGCAGATTTGATATTGGGGGTTGGTGAAACTGTGGGGTTTCGATGCCACCTAATGTCATAGCGTGTACTCCTTTGCAGAAAAATCAGAGTTCGCGGTCTTGTGAGGCCCCTATATGCCTTATCGGCAATTTGATGAAATGCTTGCGAATGTCAGCAAAAAGATTGAAAAAAACTTGATGTCAAACAACTGACTGCCAACAAGCAATAAGAGCGCAACCAGATAATGCGGAGAGGGGATTTCTGATTTTGATGTGAGCTCTTATCATGTATAAGGGCATCGAATGTGTATAAGGTGGATAGAAGATAAGGTGTGAATGATTACCGAATTTATGGTCATGCCTGGAAAAGGTAAAAATCGGCTTGATGTGTTTTTAGCTAATCATGAACGAGGAATGTCTCGCTCGCGCCTTCATCGGCTTATTGTAGCTGGTCGAGTCCAAGTCAATGATCAAAGAGCAAAACCCGGACAGAAAGTTAAAGGTGGCGATCACATCGTGATCGAACAGCCAACACCTGGACCTATGATTATAAACAAGAAGGTTGTTGCGCTAGATATTCTGTATGAAGACGAGGTCTTGTTAGTTATCAATAAACCTTCTGGAGTTGTTGTCCATCCGTCCCCAGGAAATTGGGAAGGGACGCTGTTGAATAGTTTGTTAAAGCATCGACAATCAACTTGCAATGGCAACGGTATGCATTGGCTGAATTGTCACGCAGGGTTAGTACACCGACTCGACAAGGAAACATCAGGTGTCATGATGGTGGCCAAAACGAAACGAGCTCACGCAGATCTGAGTTTGCAATTTGAGAAGCGCACGGTCAGAAGAATGTATGAAGCCTTGGCATACGGAGTGCCATCTGATAAGCAGGGAACGATTATCTTAGGTCTTGGTCATGATATCAAAGACGAAAAGAAGGTTTCCGATAATACAATAGTGCCTCGCAGTGCCGTGACAAAGTTTAGAATTCTGCAATCTTACGACGGAAGGGCTTGTCATCTTGAATTGCTACCTGAAACTGGGCGCAAACATCAGCTTCGCGTACATCTGGCTAGCCGTGGGTGTCCGATTCTAGGAGATCAGATCTATAGTGACGAGAAAGCCGGGAGTAGTGGAAAGATTGCGGTATCAAGACTTATGCTCCACGCGCGCTCCATAGGGCTGCGCCATCCTGTTTCCGGCCGGTGGAACGAGTTTAGGACAGAGTTACCTTCTGAAATGGAAGATGTGATGAAGAAGTTACACGCACTTACTTGAGGGGTGTCCACAAGGTAGCATCTTGGGTTGGCTAAGAAAGACGTGAACTCGATATAGGCTGATATCAATGGTGACCAGGACAAAAAATGATACGTTGAGAGAGGGAATCTACGCGGCTATTTTCAGTAGATGTAAACGGATATTAGTAGGTTTCGGGATCCTTTCTCTCTTGTCCGTGAATAGTCCTGCCAAGGCTCAGCTAGGCGACCTTCGATACTCCCGCGCTCCTGTACCCGGGATAGCGGATGTCTCACGTATCAAAATTTCAGTGAACAGTGGTTCTGCTCAATCTATTATGACGCGGCAAAACATTCTTGACATTCTTCGGCCTCGGCTTGAATCAATAGGCTATCAAGTCATGTCTGCCTCGAATGCTTCATTTGATGGCCTTAATCTGCAGGTGGATTGTGCAGCTATTCAAGATAAAGCGAAGAGAGTATCTGATGTTAGACAGAGTGGGCAGCAGTTGATTGCTGAGCGGGTTGGCCCACCTTGTCGATTGGCCTATTCCTATCATTCAAACGTAATTCCCTGGAGACAGGTTGATCGATTGGTCTATTCCGAAAGTGTGGCGACCATGGAGCGCATTTCCCAAAGTCGTCAATTCCTCAAGGCACAAGAATGTGTTGAGCAATTTCTGCGTTTGTATGATTTTCCTATCCTGGTTGCGGCTGAATGGGGCCATGTGGATCGTTTGCTCAACGTATTGAAGCAACCCGGTACAGCCATCTCTCGACAGCGCTTGATTATCAAGTTGCTAGGAGAAACTCGGGCTGCGAGAGCCTTTCCCATATTGGTGGACAAACTTCGAGACGTTTCTATAGCAGATGAAGCTGCTCAAGCCCTTGGGTTTTTTGGCAGCCGTGGGCAGGTACATTTGTTGCCACTTGTCCAGCGTCGGTCGAATCTCAATCTTCAAATTGCTGCTGCAAAAGGTCTGGGAAGAATTGCAGCAGCCACTGGAGACAGCCAGCACGTTCCTCTATATCTCAAGATGATTGCCGATGCCAGTCTTGATCTTCGGGTACGGACCCAATTGGTCTGGGCGTTGGGAAAGGCTCCCGACATGCGAGCGTTGCCCACGTTACTTCAGCTAGAACACGAGATTTGGACTCACTATTCGCGTAGTCCCGATTTCAAGGAATTTCGAGAAGCTGTGGATTGGAGTCTTCGTCAAGTCAAACAAGGTGGACACGGAGATGATTATTAAATGGATGAGCGGTCTTGAAAGGCTAGTGCTCTTACATCGGTGGTTCGATTAGTTATTTGGTGGACCATTCTTTATGCTGGATGTTGTTCTATTTGAACCAGAAATCCCGCCAAACACGGGGAATATTATTCGTCTCTGCGCCAACACCGGATTTGGCCTACATCTAATCCATCCGCTTGGTTTTGAACTTGATGACAAACGGGCCCGGCGTGCTGGTTTGGATTATCATGAGTTAGCGCGGATGAACGATCATGCGACGCTCCAGGACTATTTGGATTCGAAGAAGCCGTCACGTTTGTATGCGATCACGACGAAGGGGCACACGGACTATCACGAAGTGTTTTATCAATCTGGAGATGCATTGGTTTTTGGTCCTGAAACCCGAGGTCTTCCTAATACGGTCTTGCAGAATATTCCTGCAGCGCATCACCTGCGCATTCCCATGTGTCCTCAATCTCGTAGCTTGAATCTCAGTAACGCCGTTGCGGTGATTGTCTATGAAGCCTGGAGGCAACAGGGGTTTCGTGGAAGAAAGCTGGTTGAGACCACTGATTGTCTTCACATGCGAACCAGCTCTTCGGCTGAGGGAGCGAGGAGCGGCGTCTGACTGGAAAGACAGCAGCCACGGCCGAGTGTTTCAGGATCTTGAGATAGTAAAATACATGTTCTTAGAGTCAGGATAGTCTTTCGTCATTATAGGGTATGGTACAAGTATTTGGTTGGGAGGAGGGCTTGGAATGAACGGTAAAGTCATCATTCAAGGCATGTGGTGTGTGATTGTTTCAATGGTCACTGGATTGGGTTTGCCGAACCTCGTGTGTGCAATCGATCATCCTGTTCGTCTGCATGAAGGGTTGGGGAGACATCATTTTCGAGTTTCTACGCATGTCCCCATGGCCCAGCGATATTTTGACCAAGGTATGGTCTTAATGTATGGGTTTAATCATGCTGAAGCAGCTCGGTCTTTTCAATATGCGCAGGAACTCGATCCAACCTGTGCAATGTGTTTTTGGGGCGAAGCCTTAGTCCTGGGTCCCAATATCAATGCGCCGATGGAGGCGGCAGTTGTTCCGCAAGCGTGGAAAGCTGTAGAGCAAGCGCAGATGCTAAGTAATGGCCTAACGGAGAAGGAAGTCGCACTTCTCAAAGCACTCCGCGCGCGATATTCCAAGGATGTTTTGGATGATCGCTCTTCACTGGATCAAGCGTATGCTGAGGCGATGCGAACTGTCGCTCAACGATTTCCCGACGATGCAACTATTGGTTCGTTATTAGCCGAAGCCTTGATGGATTTACACCCATGGGATTTCTGGACCAGGGAAGGGCAGGCTCGACCCTGGACTCCAGAAATCGTGGCGACGTTGGAACGAGCGCTCGACTTGAATCCCAATCTTCCTTTAGCGCACCATCTCTACATTCATACTATGGAAGCCTCTCCTCATCCAGAAAAGGCATTGTCCAGTGCGTCGCGGTTGCCGGCGTTAGTTCCCGGATCTGGCCATTTAGTGCATATGCCCGCGCATATCTATATCCGGATAGGGTGGTACCGTGAGGCGGTGTTAGCTAATCAACGGGCTGTGAAAGTAGATGGGCAGTATCTGGCTCATGCTCATGAGGAAAGTATTTATACTGCTGCATATGTGCCACATAACCATCATTTCTTGTGGGCTGCTTCTAGCAAGCTCGGGCAACAGCGATTGGCCATGCAGGCGGCAAAGGATACAGCCTCTCAAGTAAGCCCTGAGGCAATGCGAGATCCAAGCTTTGCTGGAACACTCCAACATTTTTGGTTAATGCCATTATTTACCAACGCGTTATTTGGCCAGTGGGAGTCAATTCTCGAGGAACCAGCGCCTTCTGCAGATCTGGTCTACCCTACTGCCATTCGCCATTATGCGCGAGGGCTCGCATTCCTTCGGCAAGGTCAGATAGACCGAGCCATTCAAGAACATGCACAGTTGAAGAAACTTGCTCGAGATTCCGCTATTGCGACATTAACGATTTTTGACTTAAATGCCATATCGGATATTTTGAGCATCGCCCAAGATATCCTGGCAGGAGAGATTGCGGCGGAGCGTCGAAACTATGAAAGTGCTATAACGCACTTGCAACATGCGGTGAAAGTAGAAGATGGACTGCACTATACGGAGCCTAAAGATTGGTATTTGCCTCCACGCCAAGTGTTAGGAGCAATTCTTTTACAAGCAGGGCAACCTGAGGTAGCTGAGCGAGTGTATCAAGAAGATTTGCAGGCTCACCCAGAAAATGGATGGTCCCTTTTCGGCCTTTTTCAAAGCCTGCGAGCGCAAGACAAACAACAAGCTGCTGAAGAAACACAACAACAGTTTCACAAAGCGTGGGCCGATGCTGATGTGGTTTTAGCGAGTTCGCGGTTCTAATTGCCCAGGATTTTGACGAGGTCGAATCTTTTCTTGTCAAGGTCATCTCTACGACTGCGCTGCGGTGGTTTTTGCCTTCTTTCGTTCCATTCTTGATGGGTTGATTTAAGTTCTTGCGTTCTCATGCCGATAGAAGTCGGTACAGTCTTCCGCGTCCAATCAAAAAGTCATTGAGTTGGAGGAGTTGGGTTAGGTTGTGATCATGAACTATCGTCTAATTCTGGGAAAATAACGGATGAGTCGTCGATCGAATGGTATTCCCTGTACTCCTTCTTCAAGCGGGTCGAATGGGCAAGGGTTAACTCGTCTTGAAGCGATTGCTGAACGGCGTTCAGTTCCTGGAGTGATGTTGTTTGCTGGAACCGGTGATGTACTCTTTATGAATACAGAAGCCAAAGTCTTGACCCGACAGATCGTGAACGGTGAATCTGATGGGACCGAACCGGAGTTGCCAACGGAAATTCTTGATCTTTGTGGGTCGTTGCGGCACTTCCTACTGGATGGTCCGGATTCGGAAGCGCATGATGGAGAACATGAATTGCGACGGGTGACAGGAGAACTGGAATCTCCAATCTTGCTCCGAGGGTTTCCTCTCGCGCCGCATTCTCCCACTGATGAGGCCTGTATGTTGATTCTGATGGAAAAGCTTGGGCGAGAGCGGCGAATTGTACCCAATCAAGCTAAAGAAGAGTTTCGGCTCACCGATCGGGAAGTAGAAATCGTGAAGTACATTAGTGAAGGTTGGACCAATAAGGAAATTGCCCAACATTTGGATATTAGTGAACACACCGTGAAAGAACATGTCCGTCATCTGCTGAAGAAAACAAAGAGTACTACCCGTACGGGTATTCTGGCTCAGATTTTTCATGATACATGAGAGTCAAGACCTTTCTCTTCCCTTCCCACTGAGTGCCGTGTTTTGTTCTTGATTGTTCAACGTGTCTCATAGATAATCGCCTACATGTGGTGGTCTGTTAAGGGTTTTCCCGTTCGCCTCGGGTTCGTACTGGCTACTCCGACTCTTCTGGACGTGCTTCATCTCGACGAAACGGGATTGGTGGAGGCGCTTCAGCGAGGCGATGAAACGGTTTTTACTCAGGTAATGGACTGGTATTCTGGCTCTCTCTTACGTTTAGCCATGGCTTTTGTTCCCAGCCGTGCGGTGGCGGAAGAAGTCGTGCAAGAAACTTGGATGGGGGTTTTGGAGGGTATTGGTCGCTTTGAAGGCCGTTCGTCGTTTAAGACATGGTTGTTTCGGATATTGACCAATCGCGCCAAGACTCGTGGAACGCGAGAGCGCCGATACGAACCTGTTGGTTTGACAGCTTCAGAATCTGATGTTGATAGTGGGGGGTCACTGGAGGAAACGTTGTTTGTGGCCGACGGGCCTCGCCAGGGACATTGGATCGATCCTCCTGAAGCTTGGGAGCCAGATACTCCGGAACGAGCACTCCTGTCGAAAGAATGTCGAATGGCGATTGAGCAAGCGATTCAAACGTTACCGGATACTCAGCGCCAGGTAATAACCTTGCGAGATGTGGAAGGTATTAGTGCTGAGGATGTTTGTAATATCCTTTCCATTAGCGAGACTAATCAACGAGTTTTGTTGCATCGGGCGAGGACGAAAGTCCGTAAGGTTTTAGACCCTTACATACGGGGGAAAAGTATTTAGTAACAATGGATAAAAACCTTCGACAACGATTGATGCGCTATATGACAGGAAACTTTTCCTGTCAAGAGATCGCTGAGTTAGTAACTGACTATCTGGATGATTCATTGACCTTCTCGGAACAATTGCGATTTCAGATGCATGTTGGCATGTGTGTAGCCTGTCGAAGCTATTTGTCTCAGATTAAGTATACCGTCAAGACGTTAGGTCAGTTGCCCTCGGAACCCATTCCTGATCATGTGAAAGAGGAATTACTGAGACGGTTTCAATCGTGGAAGAAAGATCAGGCATCTGCGTCGCATCAATCCGAACCATCCTAGCAATTGGCGTCGTTTTCAGTTAATCGAGCCCAGATGGTATCTGTGAAAAACCACAATGATCTCATCGTATCATGTTTTTCCTGATACGCTCCCCCATGCTTGAGTTGGTGATCATTGATCCAGGAAAAAGGAGTAGGTGATGGCTCTGAAAGAATCCACGATGCTCCCATTAGGGACTTCAATGCCAGACTTTGCCTTGCCGGATGTGCGTCATGGAGAGCTCATTCGCCCAGCAACATTTCCGCACTGTGAGGTGCTTCTCGTTATGTTTATTTGCCGGCATTGTCCTTATGTCGTGCACGTGCAAGAGGAGCTCACCAGACTTGCGACTGATTATCAAGACCAGAATGTGGGCATTCTTGGCATTAGTAGTAATGATGTGGCGGGATATCCCGCTGATGCTCCGTCGAGACTCAAAGAAATGGCGGAACAACTAGGGTGGCGGTTTCCGTATGTGTACGATGAAACGCAGGATGTCGCTAAGGCCTTCACAGCAGCCTGCACTCCTGATTTCTTTGTCTTCGATCGTGCTCGGACATTGGTGTATCGAGGACAACTGGATGAGAGCCGACCAGGGAATGGAAAGCCGATAGATGGTTGTGATCTTCGAGCTGCATTGGATGCTGTATTGGCGGGGAATTCTGTCACTATTCATCAATATCCCAGTGCCGGATGCAATATTAAATGGAAGCCTGGAAATGAACCTGATTACGCATGAGAAAAGTGGAAAAAAAACATCAAAAGAATGCAGACAAAATTTCCAAGCGCATACGATTGTTCGGCGTTTCTTCCTATATCTTCTCGCAAGAGGTCTGTTATTTCATCCTGTGCCTGCCTGGTATCTGATAGCATGACATTCAGTTGGATCTGCGATTCCCCATTGCAAGCTACGTGGGTAACCACTTGAATCTCCCCCTTTGAAAACGGGGGGTAGG
Source organism: Nitrospirales bacterium (assembly GCA_965223765.1). Classification (GTDB taxonomy): domain Bacteria; phylum Nitrospirota; class Nitrospiria; order Nitrospirales; family UBA8639; genus Nitrospira_E. The sequence continues at coordinate 2,919,462 of OZ245016.1, read as the reverse complement.
GGGATTTGCCATTGATTTAATCCTCTGAATGTCCACGATCTTGCTACGGGGATTATGTTTTCGACACTTCAGAGTTAGCAAATTCCGTAGGTGTTCAAAAACGCGAGGTTGCTTGTACAATCTTGTCCCCGAATGGCTGAGGTTGACTCAGACTGGTGCCTGAGAAACAACCACAGAATTTGATATTGTGGGATACTTCTGGAAAATTTTCCATCATCGAACGTCAGAGAAAAAGGAGGGTGTGAATGTCGGAAGTCCGTATTCCACGTGAAGAATGATCATGAGGACACGAAACAAGCTTCGCCAGATGCCCATCTGAATAAATTTGCGGGCATCAGTTACAACAGGAGCGGAAACAAGGCGAGGGGTTGTTTGTTCAAGTAGTTTTTCCCCAAAACGTACGTCTTCCAGCACCGACTGTTCTGGAAATCCTTCTAAATCGAAGAAAACCCCAACCCGAACGAATAACGCTTGGTCTCCGTAGATGATTCGTGAATGCTGGCATCGAAAATTATCCAACCAGGAGATCATCTGTAGTCGCCAATCACTGCCAGAAAATTGATGGTGAAATCCTCCTGCCAAACAGCTTCTATCGGATGCTAATCGGGAAAGCTCTGGGAATGCTGCCATCGGAAGGCAGGTGTCAGCATGAAGAAACAAGAGCCAGTCGCTGGAAGCGTGCTGACTGTCCAAAACATAGTTGGCGCCAACATTCATTTGTGACGCGCGACCTTTTGGGGCCGTCAACCACGTTATTTTGGAATGAGCTTGGACAATGTCATAGGTTCGGTCGGTGCTGCCTCCATCTATGACGATAATGCGGTAATCTCCCTTCTGTTGGCACACTGAGGCGAGCGTGTCGGGGAGCGCTCGTTCTTCATTATACGTCGGGATGATGACCCAGATCATCTGCGGTGCCTTGTTATGTGTTGTTGACGACTAGGCTTGTGCAACTGAGATGTTTAAAGATTGTGTTATGGGTTCCGAATGCAGGGGTAGCCACGGTGGAAGATGATGTTGGAACTCGTCCCAAAATTCTTGTGGGTCTTCTTGAATAGCCGCGAACATCTCTTGGGTCGAAAAGAGGAGCATTTTCGCTAGAGGAAGATAGGTGTGGGCGTACTGAAGGAGGCTGTCATACGACTCTTCTCCTTGTTTGACCATTTTTGAAAGAATACGAAGTCCGAACTGGCGATGGGCTTCTTCTTGATGGATGAGTATACGTCGGAGTCGTTGAAATGGCGCCCCGCGTTTGACTAAGCCAGCTTCAATTTTCGTCAAAATAGCTTCTCCGAGCCCTTCCAAAATAATTTGTTCCGCAATTAACGTTTCGGCGAAGTTTTTTCGGGTAAGGGCTGATTCAATGAGTCTGCGGTATTGAGTCATGTGCTGGGAAACCACCGAAGGTGGATTGGACCGTGGCATCAGCCACCGTATTGCACCTTGAAAGACGAGGGCATGATATCCTTCTTGCCTTGATTGCCCGGAGAGGAACGTTTTCATGCCCCATTCCGGGGCTAGGGCGCATTGGGCTTTGGCACAATCGTGGGCAAGTTGTTCGCCCATGACCATGAACGTCAATAATTCGGCCAAATGAGCATGTTCGCCAGGTTTAACAAGCATCAGTTTATTCCATGTTCATGTTACGTTTAGAGGACAAGGGGCATGCACGTGGGTCAAATTAATGCTATCCATCAATCCCTCACGATGGATTTCCAACACAAATATGATTTGGTTTTGTAGATTTGCGGAAACTTCTCAACGTCACGTTTGTCCTTCAGCGGATCTCTTGTAGGCCCGGCTTGGTCTTGAGAGCTGTCACAATTCCCATTTTCTTAATCAGCGCAAATAAATCCAAAATGGTTGCTGTTGACAGGTCAGGAAAATCGTGAATCGTGCGTTCCAATGCGTTTTCAATACTGTCCCCTCCATAGAGATATGTTAGTACTTGATAGTCCTGTTCGCTCACATGCTTCACATACACCTTCTGCTCATGTTTGTAGCACAGTAGTCTTTGCGGATTGTTCCAGTCCTGTTCCGGGAGCGATTCCTGCTGCGTGCCACGCATTTTCCAGATTTCATACACCGAATGGGGTGCGTCAAAAAGACGAACGGAAGGCCCAAAGGACAAGCACACATTTCCGGAAAGCATAGATTGTTGAAATTGGTCTGGTGAAAGTCCAATGTGAGGTGGACAATGAAATACTTCCTTGAATACCCATTCAAATCGGGCAAGGTCAGCTAAAAACGGTAGATCCGAGAACGGTCGTTTCTCATCAAGAAAACTAGGGAAGGATTTTCCAAAATCCGAAAGATTATAGGAGGTGGAATGACGCGACAGAATGAATTCTCTGGCCAACCGAAAATAGTGCTCGTCTCCGACAACCCACCAAACTGCTTCAAACGTTTCTCCTAAAGCCTCAGTAAGCCGGACGATATGTCCGGTTCGATAGACATCTACAGCTGCCCCTGAAGATAACGATCCTCCTGGGATAATGTCGTTGAGAAGAACAGGGTCAACGGGCGTGTCTTCAAGTCTACCCGAGGCTTGAGAGAACTGGTGTTGAAACTGGCTGAGCGTGAGTCTGGCCATGATGATAGTTCCAAATATATGCTGCTTTTAGGGCTTCTTCTTCGAGTTGTGGAAATTCAGGGATATCTTCATCCCATTCGAGTAAAACGGGGATGTCTGGTGCGCGAGAAATGAATGAGGAATAGAGTTCCCAAACCTGAGGGTAGACAGGTTTAGAATGCGTATCAAACAAATGGGTACCCATGTCAGTGTAGCCAGCTAGATGCACCTGCCCGACCAGATGCACCGGGACTTCCTGCAGGTACAGATAAGGATCAAATCGATGATTGTACGCATTAACGAAAAGATTGTTGATATCTAAGAGAATTCGACATCCTGAGCGAGCGGCGATGGCTCGGATGAATTCCCATTCCGTATAGTCAGCATTGGGAAGTTGAAGGTACGTGGAGACATTTTCTAGCAGGATTGGCCTCCGAAGAAATTCTTGAACCTGATCCACATGTTCGACGATAAGATTCAGGGTCTCTTCTGTAAACGGAAGCGGAAGGAGATCGTGTAAGTTCTGTTGATGTAAGCCAGTCCAGCAGAAATGATCCGAGACAATGAACGGATCGATCCATTCAATCAGCGCGCGAAGTTTCTTTAAATACTGGGGACGGAGCCCTTCAGCCGATCCGATAGAAAGGGACACACCGTGCAAAGCCACTTGATAGTCTTCTCGAATCAATTGCAGCATATCTAACGGACGTCCCTCGGTATCCATGTAATTTTCACTAATCGCCTCGAACCACTGGATGTTCGTCTGTGGGCGTAGCTCGAGATACGGGTAGTGGGTGGGACGTAGTCCCACCCCGGTGTATAGTCGTTCGCTAAGCATATGGAAACAACAACCTGTTAGTGCGCTTTAGCCACAAAGGTACCGCCTTTGGCATCGCAGTCGGTCTTGCTCATCCCTAGCCAACCATGCCCTTTACAATCATTCTTGCCTTCACAAGAGCTCGCTGCGGTCTTGCATTCGCCTTTGCCTTTACAATTATTCACCCCATGGCATTGACCTTTGGCCATTTCTCCCGTTGACATAGAGTCGTGGGAATGAGCACAGCCTGAAGCGATGAGTAAACCTGAAAGGGCCGCGCCCAATAACAGAGATTTTTGTGTCATGTTGATACCCCTTTTATGTTGAAGAGTCTGTGAATGGTCTAAAGCTTTCTCTTCAAGAAGGAAAACTTCCGGCCAAAACGGCATTTATGGGTAAGTCCTCGATTCAGATAAAACGTTACAGCTGTATAGAAATGACTTATGGAGCAGCAGAGAAAGCGGAAAGGAACCCTAATAAACAGATTCAAGTGATGATAGTCGTGCCGCTATGATCCTGGTTGAGGGGGAATGCCATTAAGCTCCCAATCATATTCCAGAAATTCAATTGTGTAAGGAGAATGACGAAGATCATCTGCAAGCGCTGGGTCGAGTACGAATTGTGACACAAAATCGAGCAGAGAGCCTGAGTGATTCACAAAATCTTCCTCGAACCAATCGAATATTTGAGAAAGGTAGGCAATCTTTTGTTTTTGGTCAAAACGATTGTGGGAACGATCGTTGATAAATTGTTTGGCGCTCATGGCCAGTTGCTGATCGATGCGTTCAGATGTATAGGCCCAGGCTTGCAGCTTAGGACAGGACTGTGATGCGCAAACAATCGCAAAATGGATGCGAGGTTCTTGAAAAGCCGGAATCAAGATCTCATGTTCTAAATCGTAGAGATTGAGTCTTTCACCACCAACGATGTAGTCCCGGGCGATAAAGTAGGTGTAGCGTCCCGACAGGGTCGAAGGGGAGTACCCATCGACGATACCTTTTAGGGCAAAGGCGTTGTACGTGTTGATCCAAAAAGCCAGACGATGATTAGGCGTAGGAAGTTGTTGCGGAGCGATATGCTTCAGTTCCTCCAAATACGCTGAGAAAGAGGTATCAGAAGCTAGAGTTAGATAATTGACGGATCCATCGCTGACGTGTCTTTCAAGTACCTCATGAAAGGTCTGGTGGGTGAAGGTTTCGGGTAAGAGAGGTTCTTGTGGGGAAAACGTCTTTGGGACAGATGAACAGCCAATGAATTCGAAAAATAGGAGACAAAGAAGCCAATACATTTTCATATGTGATAACCTAATCTGTTCTTTTTATGGGTTTTTCTTAAACACGATATCTCCGAAATAGGCTACAGCCCTTTCTTTAGTATTATCGGTGTCTGCCATGATAGCCACCCCTGAAATTTTTGGGGGGTCTTCTCCAAAAGCTTTCTTATAATCTTCGTAGACGTTCCGCTCTTCGGTAATCCATTCTCCCAAACGAGTTTCCCCACTTTCGATGACCACCATTTGAACGCGATCGGTATAGGGGTTTGAGACGATCGTGCCGATCGGGCTCTTGCTCTCCCAAATATAATTAAGGGCACCGATTGGAGGATACTGGCCGTAAATCAGCCGAGCCGCTTCGTATTTGGCTTTTTCGAAAAAGCCAACCTTGCTGCTGTCATACTCAAACGTAATGTATAGACGAGCTGGATAGTCGTCTCCTGATTTTTGTTTGACGTCTCCGTTCTTCAGAATATTTTCCACTTTCCATCGCCATTCCACTACTGGATATTCTTTGGGATCAATGGTGATTTCTCTCGTCATTCCCGATGATGATTGCCGACTGATCGCTTTCACGACGACATCGCTTCCGTCCTTGACCAAGTCATATTGGGTATGGGTCGGAATTTTTTCGAACGTGAGTGGTTTCCAATCTGCCGGGAATGTTTTCCCGGGTTGGGCCTGTGAAAATGTGCCAACCGGTAATTGCTTGCCCGACTCTGCAATGACCACAGCCGAGCCGGCAAATACGAGCATCAGCCCCAATGTTATCGAAGAAAATTGTCTTGATAGGTTTCTGTGTGCCATCATGCCTTCCTTTCACTTTCTCAACGAGACCAGGAAAAGAGTTTGCTCATGAATTGTTTTTTGCTTTCAGTGAGCGTTGTTTTTCTCCAGGCGTTGGCCGTCTTTTTGATGACTTCGGCTTGGGTCGGGTAGGGGTGAATCGTGCTCGCGATCGTGTTCAATCCTAACCCTCCCTTCATTGCCACAGTATATTCGCTGATCATGTCCCCGGCGTGAGCCGCCACGATGGTTGCTCCGAGGATCGTATCCGTTCCTTTTTTGACATGGACGCGTGCAAAGCCTTCATCTTCACCATCTAGAATGGCTCGATCGACTTCACTGAGAGGGAATGTAAAGGTATTCACCTCAATGCCTTTGGCTTGGGCTTCTTTTTCGTAGAGCCCAACATGAGCGATTTCGGGTTGGGTATAGGTAGACCATGGAATGATTAAACTATCTGTATTCGCATAACCTAGTCCAAGGGGATGTGGAAAGAGGGCGTTTTGAATGACAATTTGAGCCAGGGCATCGGCAGTATGGGTAAACTTGAATGGAAAACAAATATCCCCGGCCGCAAAAATTTTCGAATTGGTCGTTTGAAGACGAGAATTGACTTTGACTCCCGTTCGAGAATCATATTCTACGCCGACTTGCTCTAGCCCTAACCCTTCGACATTTGGAGCCCTTCCGACTCCTACAAGAATTTCATCCACCACCACTTCCTGAGTTGTACCACTGGATTCATAGTAAATAACTTTCTCGCTTCCGCGTTGGTCAACTCTTTGAACTTTTGAGTGAAAGACAAACTGGACGCCATCGTGTTGCATCTGTGTTTGGACGATCGTAGCGGCGTCACTATCTTCTCTGGGGAGAATATGATCGGATTGTTCGAAGAGAAACACCTGACTGCCAAAACGAGCGAAGGACTGTGCCATTTCACAGCCGATCGGTCCAGCGCCGATGACACCAAGTCGGGGGGGCAAGGCAGTCAAGGAAAACACGCTTTCGTTCGTGAGATATCCAGTTTGTTCCAATCCGGAAATTGGCGGGGCTGTGGCTCGAGCCCCCGTACAAATGACGGCTTTTGAAAAAGTCAAAGTTGTGCCGGCCACTTCTATTGTTTGTCGACCGGAAAAATGCCCGTTACCGATGAAAACATCGACTCCTAATTTAGAGTAGCGTTGTGCGGAATCCGTGTGACTAATGCGAGCTCGGAGCTTTCTCATACGAGTCATGGCCGCGCCGAAATCGCCTTTCCAATCTCCAGAGATCTGCAAGCCGAATTCAGAAGCCTCTCGTACTGCAGTCCAGGCTTTGGCTGCACGAATGACTCCTTTAGAAGGAACGCAGCCGACGTTCAAGCAATCTCCTCCCATGAGATGGCGTTCGATGAGGGCCACTTTGGCTCCTAAAGCCGCGGCAATGGCTGCGGTCACTAGTCCAGCTGTGCCCGCTCCGATCACCACCAAATTGTATCGCCCTGCTGGTGTTGGGTTTTGCCATTGGGGTGGGTGGACATTATTGACTAATTCTTCATTGAATTGATCTTGGGGAAGAATCAAGACAGAATCGTCTGTTGCTCGAGCAGTCTTCATAGGTGCCTCAAGGTTCCTAAGATTGATGTGATCTCTGCTTAAACTGTCGGAGATTGCGAGGGTTTATTCGTCCATTTTCGGTATGCCACCGGCATCAGTGCCAGCAGCCCCAAAAGTGTAAAAGCCAATAAAACCGGCGGACTTGCGATTTCACTCAAGGAATTAATAGAGCCGAGTTGACGTCCAGCAAATGCAAAGACAAAGCTCCCCGGAATGATTCCGACCGAAGTTGCAAGGATATAGGTGCCGAGATTAACTCGTGTCAGACCAGACACTAGGTTAACGAGGAAAAAGGGAAAAGCAGGGATCAAACGAAGAGTCATGAGATAACTAAACGCATTTTGGGCAAACCCTGATTGTATCGTATCCAGGCGGTCTCCAAATTTCTTCTCGACCCAATCTCGTAGCAGATAACGGGCGGCAAGAAATGCGAGTGTCGCTCCTAGAGTTGCCCCGATATTGACGAAGACTGTCCCCATCAGGCTTCCAAATAAAAACCCCCCAGTTAAGGTGAGGAGTGCCCCCCCGGGCAAAGAAAATGTCGTTTGGAGAATGTAAATGACGATAAATAAGCTCGCCGCAATGGCATAATGTGAATCGGTATAGTTGAGTAAGAAATCTCGATTAGCCTTGAGTGAAGCGAGTGACAGATACTGACCAAGATCAAAATAGAAAAACGCACCGATCCCGATCAGAAAAACAATGGCCGTGATAATCTTGCCCATAGCTGGATGGGCCGAGTTGTTTGAGACGTTAGTTGGCGGGGGCATGCTGGACTCCATTATGTGGGTTTTCATAAAAATTCTCCAGTCGTTCGGGTTATCATATTGGCTGAATCGTTTCTCTAGATGTTCGTGGACGATGAACTTTCTTGTAGTCTTACTTTGAGAAGGTTTGTTACGTGGCAAATAAATGGATCTCTGAAAAGCTTGTTGTAACGCCTTCTCCGCACTAGCAGACATCTAGAGAGTGAAGGAATCGACAAGAACCTTCAAGACAAATAACAAATGGTAATTGCATGTTGATGTCCTCAGGTATTTGGAAAGGGGTAGTGGTGTTAATCGCGATCGTAAGTCTTTACGCGCTGATGCAATTCATGCCGTTTCAGACTATTCTTACTCCCGAAACATTGACGACACTTCTTCACGAAATGGGTTTGTTCGGTCCTTTGGCATTGATGGGTCTGATGACTCTAGCGGTTGTCATCAGTCCGATTCCAAGTCTGCCGTTAGATTTGGCTGCTGGGGCAACCTATGGGCCTTTTTGGGGTGCAGTGTATGTCTTGTTTGGCGCTGAATTAGGGGCAATCCTGAGCTTCTTGATTGCCAGGGCCTTAGGGCGGGATGTGTTGAGTCGTTGGCTTAAACGAGAGATCACGTTTTGCGAACAATGCTCGGATCATCACTTATTAGGCTTAATGGTGGTAGCTCGGCTAGTCCCTGTGTTTTCCTTTGATATCGTCAGTTATGGTGCAGGGTTGACCAATATGAGTCTTAAGGCTTTTGCCTTGGCGACGTTCTTGGGCATGATTCCTCCGACATTCGCTTTGACCTATCTGGGAAGTGCAGTTGTGACAGTACAATGGCCGTTTGTTCTGGCAGGAGGTTTGTTAGTCGCCATATTTCTCTTGCTTCCCAAGTGGATCATGAGCCATAGGTTTTCCTGGTGGGTTCGACTGCTTCAAGGCCAATCTATGGTGGTCGAGTCGACTGTGGATGAACAAACGAACAAGAACCAATGTGGGTGGTGTGGAAAGCTAGAAGATTCGTAAGACTGCTATACCGTAGATGTAACAGAGAGTTGGTCAGCCAGCTCTTCAGCTGGATAGGTTAGGATTTCGGCCAATGTGGGATGGTAATGAGGTATTCGCAAGAGATCTCGTACGGTGCCATGAAAATACATGACAGCGATGAGCTCGTGGATGAGTTCTGAAGCTTCCGGTCCGACGATATGGCTACCGAGAATCTCACCCGATTGAGGATTACACAGAATTTTGACATGCCCGTGCAATTCACCAAGGCAGAGAGATTTTCCGTGGTCGTTAAACGGATAAGAGGCGACAAGGTAGGGAATCTGGCCAATACGACATTCTCTTTCCGATAAGCCGACGCTCGCAATCTGTGGATCAGTAAATACGACCTGAGCTTTAAGCCTGTCATCGTAGTGTTTGGCTGGTTTATCCAAATAGGCCGCATTCCACCCGGCAATTTCTCCCTGTTCAATCGCGATGTGTACGATCTCGTGTAAACCGTTCACGTCACCCACGGCAAAGATATGAGGTTGAGACGTTTGCATCGCGCGGTTCACGACGACGGTTTTATTCTTGGTCTTGACCTGAGCGGCTTCAAGATGTAATCCATCGGTATTGGGGTGGCGCCCCAGTGCTTGTAATAGGGTGTCGGCTATGACCTCTCGTGGTTGCCCATCCTGTAAAAAACGCACAGTCTTTCTTCCATCAGAGGATTGGGTCACATGTTCAATGGATGTACCGGTATAAATCGACATGCCTTCGTCTTGGAGTTTGGATTCCACTGGGACAGCTAAGTCTTCATCGACTTGTGACATGATATGGGTACTTCGTTGAATCAAACTAACCGTAACCCCGATACGTGAAAAAAATTGGGCCAATTCTAGGGCAACAGCTCCTCCCCCAAGAACAATCATGGACTCGGGCCGGGTGCGGAGTTCTAAGGCCTCATCGCTAGTGATATAATCAACGTCCTCGAGACCTGAAATGTCGATCCTGGATACCACGGAACCAGTTGCAATAATGAACGCTTTCGCCGACAATTGACGAGCTCCTACTTGAACTAGGGTTGGGGCTAGGAAGTGGGCTCGTTCCTGATAGAGGGTAAATCGTGGTTGCTTGAGCGCTTGGATTCGATAATCGGCAAATTCGTTGATTAAACGATTTTTTCTGTCAATAATCGCACTAAGATCAATGTCGGCGCTGGCGTGTTTTAGCCCAAATTCTGGGGCTCGTTTGATTAGGGCAGCAATCTCAGATGACCGGAGCATGGTTTTTGTGGGCATGCAACCCCTTAAGATACACAAGCCGCCGAGTGGGCCGTGGTCCACAATTCCCACATCGGCACCTTGTTCTTCTGCGGTACGGGCGGCAGCATAGCCGGCTGAGCCGCCCCCGATAACTAAGATATCATGTTTTGTAAGTTCTGCTGGCATTGTTCAATGGTGGGTTGTACTAAGTATGTGGGAAAAAGGATGAGACGTTCATGAATAGAAGGTGCTGCACAGAGACATTGTTAATACGACATGTTAGTCTTCTCGCTACTGTCAGCCTGTTGATGGGATGTTTTCCTCAAGCTGTACCACTCGCGACATTGCCGATTGTGGCGCCAGAGGCTGCTGCGCTTAATTTGCGGGGAATCGATCACTATCATAAAGATGAATGGGGCGTGGCGTTAGACTCTTTTCAATCTGCGTTGGATATAAACTCTGATCTCGTTGAAGCCCATTTTAATGCAGCACTTACGCTACATCAATTAGGTCGACATCAAGAAGCGACTCAGTACTTCCAGCGGGCGGGGGCATTGGATCCGACGAATGCATCTATCGTGGAATCAACGCTCTATCGCAATCATCTTGGATTATCATCGATGCTTGAACGACATTTGAGTGGTGGGTATCGCTATCAGTGGGAAGGTGAAAAGGGAAAGGAGGAAACGGAAAACAAACAACAACAAATAAATGGTCAATAATTGGATATGCCACAGTTAGTCCGTGACGGGCATAGTTATTAATTCTTGAACCTTGTTAATGAACGTGTCCACTTGAAACGGCTTTTGAACAAAGGCGGTGACGTCAGAGCGTTGAAAATGTTTCATAGCTTCGGCCTCGGTGAACCCGCTTGAAACTAAGATTGGGACGTGGGCATTAGAGGAACGGATATATGCTGCCAGATTAGCTCCGTCTATATTGGGCATCGTGAGATCCAGAAAGATCAGAGCTAGTTGATCGCCATATTGGTCGAATATTTTAATTCCTGCCGTTCCGTCCGGAGCAACGAGCGTATCTAAGCCTATTTCTGCCAGTATAAGCGTACAAGCAGTTCGAACCTCTTCCTCATCGTCGACGACTAACACTTTTGTCTGTCGCGGCGCGTGAGCCGATTCTGTAGGCAGAATCAGAGAGGGAGAGGGTGGTATATGACGTTTTTCCATCATTGGGAATAACAACATGAATTCGGTGCCTTCTCCCATGACGCTGTGGATTGCGATAGCAGCTCCATGGCCACGAATGATTCCTAGTAAGGCAGCAAGTCCGAGGCCGCGACCAGGGAATTTTGTAGAAAAAAACGGATCGAAAATCTTCGGGATCGTTTCGGGTGTGATTCCAGTTCCTGAATCCTTAATTTTTAATGTGATGCATGACCCCCACGGGATATCTCCGATAATGTAGTAATGTCGGAGGTCTTGGGCAGAGGTATCTAAGGAGGCAGTACTGATCTGAATCGTCCCTACCTGGTCTCCTATAGCTTCCGACGCGTTGGTGACGATGTTGATGAGCAGTTGCCGAAGTTGTGAACGGTCGCCATGGATGGGTGGGAGATTGCCCATCGTTTTGAGAGTCAAGCTAATGCGTTTTGAAACGGCAGCCCGAAGAAGAGGGTTCATCTCTTTTAGAAATTCATGAAGAACAACTTGCTCGAAATCAAGTCGAGTTTTTCCAGCAAAGGTCAACATTTGGTTGGCGAGCTCACCTCCTTTGAGTCCGGATTGTTCAATCGTCCGTATATGCTCTCGTGCGGGCGAGTTGTCTGGGAGCAAGCGGAGTGCTAATCCAGCTCGGGCCACGATAGACATCAATAAATTGTTGAAATCATGGGCGATGCCTCCTGCCAGGACACCAAGGCTTTCGATTTTTTGGGCGTACTGTCGTTCAAGATCGTGGCGGCGCTGTTTAGCTTCAGCCTTTCGTCGTTCGGTAATATCGCGCAGATAGGCCAAATAGCCTGATTCGCGATCACAAGTGATATTCAGTACTCGTAGCTCTATGGGTAACGTGGAACCGTCAGATCGCAAAAGGTCTATTTCATGAGGGTTGGAATAGGAAGTTGGAAATCCGAAGGGGGTGTTGTTTAGGTCGTCTTTATTGAGGCCGAACATCCGCTGGGCCGCAGGATTGCTGTATTGAATGGTTCCTTGTCGATTGATAACGACAACACCATCAATACTTTGTTCGATCAGGTCGTGAAACAGGCATTCATGAGAAAGCGAAACTGGAACTCGTAGATGATTGGTTTCCATAAATCGCAAAGAATAGACGACGTAAGAGTTGCAGGTAGGCTAGGTTGTTACTCTGGAAAACAGTTGTAGATTCGAACTGCTTCTTTACAATTCCTCTTTTCTTGGTTCCCGAGGGTATCTCAGGACTGGTTTTTAATAAGGGCTATCGGGCTTATGCTAAGAGCCTGGAGTTGGCTGACAGAGAATTGAATATGATTTGGATAAAAGATAATGTCCTGGTTGCTCTTGGCAGCAATGACTCTCGGATTGTTGAAGTCAGTGCCTCTCGCAGGGCCACTAAGAAGTAGGGATAAAAGAGATATGGAAATGAGATTCTCTAATCATAGCATCGTCATGATACTCAAACAATAACCAGGCCTATTAATGTCTCTTGATATGCTGCCTTATTCGATGATCAGGCAAGTAGCGTGTATTTATATTTCGGGGAAAATTGCGTCGCTGGTCGGAAATCAGGGCGAATGGAGGCCCAATCTTCTCCTGTTCAGGAGAGATTTTGGCTGAAGGCTCACTTGTTAAGTCAGGACCATGTGCTGCGCGCTTTCATTTGCTGGTTGAGGAGGGGCGATCCAATAGCCTTGCATCGCATCGCAGCCGTGTGCTTGCAAAAAATCAACTTGTTCTTGGGTTTCTACCCCTTCGGCGATAACTTGCAAGCCCAGTGCTTTACCGAGCGAAATGACGGCTTCAACAATTGCGGCGTCGTTCGAATTATTGGGGAGTTGTTGGATGAGGCTTTGGTCGAGTTTAATGCCATCGAGAGGAAATGATTTGAGATAGCGCAGTGAGGCGTACCCTGCTCCAAAATCATCAATGTAGAGATGCACGCCCATGGCTTTGAGTTCGCGGAGTGTATGAAGGGTTTCTTCAGTTTCATGAATCAGGAAGGTTTCGGTCAGTTCCAATTTAAGATTCTCTGGGTCAAGATGAGAATGTTTGAGAATGTCTTGGATGAGTACCGGCAAGTTGCCTTGGTGGATTTGTCTGGCGGAAAGATTGACGGCGACCTGAGGGGTCGGGAAGCCTTGTTTCTCCCAGTATTTGGCCTGCTTGCTGGCCGCTCGTAGAACCCACTCGCCAATGGGAATAATCATACCGTTTTCTTCTGCTTGTGGAATAAAATGATTGGGGCCGATTAGTCCTTGATAGGGATGATGCCACCGCAATAAAGCTTCCATTCCAATAACTTGTTTGGTCCGAAGGTTCATCTGTGGTTGATAATGGAGCAGGAATTCTTTTTTGGCTAAGGCGCGTCTGAGCTCGACTTCTAATGTAGACCCATCCAATCCGGCTGTTTTCATGCCTGCGGTATAGAATTGATAGCTGTGCCCTCCCTGAGCCTTGGCGCGATACATGGCGGCGTCAGCATGCGACAGGAGTTCTTGAGGGTTGGCGCTATCCCAGGGATAGATTGTGATGCCAATGCTTCCCGTGATCTGAAGTTGATGCTGTTGGACTGCGATTGGTTGGGACAAAAGTTGAAGGATACGGTCGGCAACCAAGGCAACGTCTTCGACCGAGATAATTTGCTCGAGTAAGACTGCAAATTCATCTCCGCCGAGACGGACACCAGTATCGATTTCGCGGATACATTTTTTAATTCTTGTCGCAACGGTTTTGAGTAAAGAATCTCCACATTCGTGACCAAAGGAATCGTTGATTTCTTTAAAGTGATCCAAATCTAGGAACATCAGGGCCATGGCCATATCATTTCGATTGCAGCGAGCAACGGCACAATTGAGGCGTTCATAAAAGAGTCCACGATTTGCGAGTCCGGTAAGATGATCGTAGTGTGCGAGTTGAGTGATGCGTTGAGTCGCCCGATGTCGTTCCATGGCATACCGTATGGCGCGACATAGTGTTGAACTACTAGTTTGGCCTTTGATGAGATAATCTTGAGCGCCACTTTTAACAGCGTGAATCGCTTGTTCTTCGTCCTCGACCCCACTCAGAATCAAAATCGGGGCTCCGGGGCAGTATTGGATGAATTGAGGGATCGACTCGAAGCTTTGTCCTTCGGGTAGATGCAGGTCCAAAATAATGGCCTGAAAAGATTGTTGCCGGACTAGCTCCAAAGCTTCGGTGACTGACTGGCATTGCTCGAGTATGAACTGATTTTGTAAGCCTTCCTTGAGCATCTTGGTTATCATTAAAGCTTCTTTGTGATCGTTTGCTACTAACAAGAGCTTAATCATGATGTTGCCCTTCTAAATTGTCGTTGTTTTATCTCGTGAGACAATACGGTATTAACTGTTCCTTCTATTTATCTTTTCGGATTTTAGAGAGTATTCTTGATGGCTGGGTTGGATGTAGTAATACTGAGATGCTCAAGGATCAGGGGGAGCTAGAGGTATTGTTAGTCTCTTAGAAACAATAGTTTGTGATTGGAATGAGGGAAGGTGGGTTACGCTAGAATAATCGGTTTTCAAGGTATTTATAGGTGATATTTGGTTGTGCAGAAAGGGCAGTCTCTTTACTTTTACTCATAAATTTTCGTATAGTGTTATCAAATTTTGCTTTTTGGAATATTGTGTAAGGTTGTTGCCTGCCTAGTTACATACATCAGCTTAGGTAGTGTTACAGTATGGCAAGATTGGGGAGCTCTGAAAAATTTATCGATCTGTCGATTTGCGCCTTTTAGGCGTTTTTTGTTTGCACACCATAATAACCTCGATATACATATTTGGTCTGAATCAATGGGCCGGCGGCGTCCCCTTGTGAACTAAACGTTATGATTGAGTGAGGGAAATTAATCTTAAGGAGCCACGTATGCGTAAAACGATGACACTAGCAGATGTGATTCAGCGGTTGATTGAAGTGGGCCGACCGAAAGGTCACATCACGGTGAAGGATTTGACCCAAGTTCTTCCGACCGATCAAATTACATCGGACCAATTGCATGCCATCTTAGGTGCGTTGCACGAGGCGAGTATTCAAGTCATTGATCCAATAAAACGAACGACGTTGCAACTGTCTTCTTTAAAGAAAGGTGCTGGGATTGAGGATGGGGACGAAGGGGATGACGAACCTGATGCCTCATTAGACATTGATTTAACCCCAGGTGAACCGACTCGCATTGATGATCCTGTTCGGCTGTACCTGAAAGAAATGGGTCGAGTGCCTCTTCTGACCCGAGAAGGAGAAATTGAATTAGCCAAGCATATTGAAGATGGCAAGCGGGATTTAGCCTGTGCAGTTTTTGGAATGCCGGTAAATATTCATTATCTGGAGTCCCTTCAAGATCAACTGAAACAAGAGGAGATTCGTGTCAAGGATATCGTGTTATCTCAGGACACGTTGGATGACGATGATGTTGAAGAAGAAACCGTCGATAGTGAACAAGAAGATGAGGAGCTCCGGCTTCGCACATTGGAGAGTTTGTCGACGGTCCGAAAATTTGGTCGAACCTTATTGTCTCTCTATACACAAAATCGAGATCGCCGATTGTCCAAAGCCAAACAGTCTCAAATTGCTAAGAGACTCAAAGCGGTGACTGATCAGTATGTCGATCAGGTCGAATCGTTAAACTTACACCAGCGTGTCAAAGATTCGATGCTGATGCGTGTCAAAGAGTTGGGCCAGGAAATCCGTTCTGCTGACCAGATTGTGACGCGGAACATGAAGAAACTGGGCTTTGCAGGGCAAGATGGTATTCAGGTCATCGGGAAAAAGACAAAGGCGACCTCAAAAGCCTCGGCAAGGCGAAAGCATCAACTGACTGCTGAAGAAATCGAACGACTGAAGAAGGAAGTTCACGCTGCAAAGCATGCATTGCAGAATATCCAAGATGAAGTTCTGGCAATGCCATTAGAAGAATTTAAGTCTGCCTTAGCCATCTTAGGTAATGCAGAAGAAAAGGTGAAGCGAGGGAAAGCACAATTAATCGAGGCCAATCTACGCTTGGTGGTGAGCATCGCGAGAAAATACACAAACCGCGGTCTACAATTTATCGACCTTATTCAAGAAGGCAATATTGGCCTTATGCGTGCTGTCGATAAATTTGAATATCAGCGTGGGTACAAGTTTAGTACGTATGCGACCTGGTGGATACGACAAGGTGTGACACGAGCCATTGCCGATCAGGCGCGGACGATTCGGATTCCAGTCCATATGATTGAGGCGAATACCAAGTTGGCACGAACGGCTAGGCAGTTAGTTCAACAGTTGGGTCGGGAACCGACTCCGGAAGAAATCGCCGAACGCATGGCACTGACTCCAGAAAAAGTCCGCATGATGTTGGATATTTCAAAAGGAACGATTTCCTTGGAGACACCAATTGGTGAAAAAGAAGATAGTCAATTAGGGGATTTGATTGAGGATAAAAATGCGGTTTCTCCGATGGATGCGGCCAATCGCTATGATTTGCAACGTCAGATCGCGAATGCCTTAGGTGTGTTGACGCCACGGGAAGAGACGGTGATACGTAAACGCTTTGGGATCGGTGACAGTACTGACCATACCTTAGAAGAAATTGGACAAGATTTCGATGTGACTCGAGAACGGATTCGTCAAATTGAAGCCAAGGCATTAAAGAAGCTGCGTCATCCAAGTTGTAGCCACAAGCTCCGTAGCTTGGTTGATCATCTCTAAGGCCATTGGTGTTTCCACAAATGAAGAGGCCTCGTCATGTGCATGGCGAGGCCTTTTTTGTTTTAACGAATGCCGATCGTTTTAGAAGTTCATCGTCCACTGCATTCCTTCCGTTACCTAGCTCGCGTTCTGACCCTTCTCCCAATTGCAATGAGGATGATAGAATTCTTAAATAATGCGAATCTTAGTTGTTGAAGACGAACCGAAAGTTGCGTCCTTTATTCGACGCGCTCTAGAAGAAGAAAGTTATGCGGTGGATGTCTGTGCCGATGGCGCCGGTGGGTTAGATTGGGCACAAACGGTGAACTACGATTTGATTATTTTGGATTTGATGTTGCCTGGTTTGCCGGGAGTCGAAGTGCTTAAACGAGCGCGTACGGCCGGTGTCAAGACTCCCGTGATGATACTGACTGCCCGTTCGGAAGTCGATCAACGCGTCAAGGGTTTAGACGCGGGAGCAGATGATTATTTGACAAAACCCTTCGCTATCGAGGAATTGTTGGCTAGGGCTCGAGCGCTACTTCGACGTGCCGGCGGCGCTCCCAGCGGAATTTTAGAAGTTGATGACATTATCTTGAATCCTGTGACTCGGGAAGTGACTCGGAACGGAGAGCGTCTAGAATTTACCACCAAAGAATATGCGCTGTTGGAATATCTCATGCGAAATGCAGGGCGGGTGTTAACCCGCTCGATGATAGCAGAACATGTCTGGGATCTGGATTTTGATACTTTTACGAATGTCATTGATGTGTATATTAGTTATTTGCGAAATAAAATTGATAAAGGTCGTGAACGTAGTCTGATTCAAACTATTCGTGGAAGTGGATACATGATGAGGTCTGATGCGTGACTAATACTTCCATACGTGTCCGTTTGACGTTGTGGTATGGCTCAGCGTTAGCGCTGATCTTACTCCTCTTTGCTGTAGCTCTCTATTTGGTAATGTCTCGAGCCCTTCGAGAACAGGTTGATGCCTCTTTAGATGAAGCGGCTGCTGTGGCGATCCGGACTTTAGGGGAACATCGTTTTGGCCCGTTTCTGATTTTCGAAGATTTGTCACAAGACTTTCCAGAGATTGCCTTATTAGATAAGTTTTTTCAAATTTTTGGCCCAGCTGGGCAGGTTACCATTCAATCCTCGAACATTCAAAGTCGGGAAATTCCCCTTAGTCAATCGGCCTTTCAGGCATCATTAGAAGGGCGGTCTACGTTTGAATCTGTCGAATTTCAAAAAGGTGTGTCGTTACGATTGTTGTCAGTGCCCATTCGGCAGGGTGAGCGGCTTGTGAATGTGCTGCGTGTTGGGACTTCCTTGCAGCCAACTGATCGCATGTTACGTCGGTTATTAACTGGGCTATATATTGCCTCTCCCTTAGCACTCGTTGTGTCGTTGGTGGGAGGATGGTTTCTAGCCGGACGAGCTCTGCGGCCGGTCCATGCCATTACTCAAGCAGCTCGTCGTATTGCGGCTGGAGACTGGGGCCAACGAATTCAAACGCCACATTCTAATGATGAGATTGGGCAGCTGGCTTCGACATTTAATGACATGATCGGACGTCTGGAACGGTCCTTCAAGCAGATCCGGCAATTTAGTGCTGATGCTTCACACGAATTACGGACACCGCTCACGATTACCAAAGGTGAAACAGAGCTGGCTTTGCGGCGCCCTCGACATGCGGAAGATTATCGCATGGTGTTGGAAAGTAATCTAGAAGAGATTGATCGGATGAGCCGAATTGTCGATGAGTTGTTATTCTTGTCACGCGCGGATCTAGGTGAGATCAAACTGAAAATGGCGCCTGTGCAATTAGACGAACTTATTCGAGAAATTCATCAACAGGCGATGATTCTCGGTAAGGAACGACATGTTCAAACGATATTGAAGGTAGCCGAGCCGGTGGTGATTTATGGAGATGATTTGAGGTTGAGGGAGTTGTTGTTAAACTTGGTTGATAACGCCGTGAAGTATTCGCGGGAAGGACAAACCGTTGAACTGGCGTTGCAGTCTGTCGGGAATCAAGCCAAAATTGTCGTCAAAGACGAAGGGATTGGGATTGCTCAAGAATACCAATCCCGAGTTTTCGACCGATTCTATCGGACTGATGATGCCAGAGCCCATGCCGCGAAAGGCACAGGGTTGGGTCTCGCCATTTGCAAGTGGATCGTGGACGTACATCACGGTAATATTGAATTGGAAAGTGCCGCGCAAGGCGGGGCATGTTTTACTGTTTTTCTTCCAATGAAGTCTGCGGCTGCGTAACGCTTCCTGTCGTATCTTTGCTTTTCCATTAAAAATTTCTAATGTTCTCTTAATTCCCCTTTCATGTCGAGGTGGTACACCTATACCTGTAGCATGGAAACTGTACTCGCATGAACGTGAGAAAGGGGGCTGAGATGACGACACTTCAAACTATGGCAACCTTAGCCAACAAACAGGAAAATCATGCCCCGTACTTGAAGAGACGGCGTGTGATGAAACGTGTAGCACGAGCTTCTCAATCATCTTCAGTCCGGACGGCAAAAGGTTGGGGCAAGAAAGAAGAAAAGAAAAAGGTGGCCGAGTCGGGTTCGGGGAATCTCGAATCGATGTATTTTCGGGGATTCCGGACTCGTCCTCTGTTACAGACTGATGAAGAATTGGCGTTAGGAATACGTCTATACAACGGGACGAACGATCTTCGTACTCTGTTACAACGAGCTCTAGATCTTACGTCTACTTTGGACATGCAAGAGAGCACTGAGCTGCTTTATGGGCAACTGCAAGGATTCTTGGAATTAAAAGGGTATTCGGCGCCGGTTATCGATGAGATTATCGAATCCGTTCAGTCATTGCCGTCGTGTGGTACTTCCAATGGGAAAAAGGAACAAAAGACAAGGTCGCAGTGTGGAGAAATAGTACGGTTACTCAAGGCGACTCGTGTCGAAATCGAGGAGCCCAAAGATGAATTGGTGCAGCGCAATCTCCGTTTGGTGGTTGATGTTGCCAAGCGGTATTTGGGTCGGGGATTGAGTTTTTTAGATCTCGTTCAAGAAGGCAATATCGGGTTAATGAAAGCCGCGGAACGGTTTGACTATACGCGCGGATTTAAATTTAGTACCTATGCGACCTGGTGGATTCGTCAAGGGATCACTCGGGCGGTGGCCGATCAAAGTCGAACGATTCGCGTGCCAGTTCATACCAATGAAGCCTCGACAAAAATTGCAAAGACGGCTCAACGGCTGTCACAACAATATGATCGAGAACCTACGTTTGAGGAAATCGGACAGGCCTTAGATATCAGTAGCGAGCGTGTGAAAGAAACTATTGAGGCCTTTCAAGATCCCGTGTCGTTAGATGCTCCGTCGGCGGATGGTGAGACTGAACTAGTCGAACTTATCCCGGACTTAGATTGTGCAGCTCCCGACGAAGAGGTTTCTCGTAAGTCCAATGCTGAATGGTTGGCGAAGGTCTTTCAAGTGTTGAATCCGCGTGAACAGCGAGTAGTTCGCTTGCGATTTGGGATTGGTGTGGACGAGCCGTGGACACTTGAGCAAGTTGGCCGTTCGATGTCAGTGACTCGAGAACGTATTCGGCAAATCGAAGGTGTGGCATTGAATAAGCTGAAAGAGTCGCATGTCAAGACTATGCTAGCTGAAATTAAATAATGTGCCACAATTCTGATGCGAAGATTCAGGATGCTGAGGAGTATTTTATACTGAGTCGGTAACTACGGATCGCTTAGTATTTAGGGTCGTAGATGCGAAAGCAGGAGTGTGCTAGCTCCTGCTTTCGCTTTTTTGCGTGTTATTGGTTGTTTGTGGTTTCATCTGTGAGTAGTACGAAATTCTCTCTGATTCCCTGTACATGACGTCTCTTTGGTCGAATCACTCTTCTAGAGTGCCTCCAGCGAAGCGAGCATCATGTTTCTACCTTCTGCTGGACAGTGTTCCCGCCGATTAAGAGGAAGTAGGTGAGAGGGGTGTTTCTCGTCCCCAAGGTAAGGCTGGACTGTCATGTGGGTCACTGTTAGAGATACTAGCGAAAGTGTTTCTTTGGTAACTGTTAGGGTGAGTTTCTCGGGCGAGAGGGTGTTTGAGGAGAGCTAGGTTTATCATGTCAATTGCCATTAATACGTCTACGGTAATTCCAGACAACGAGCTCCAGATCACAACGGCCCGGAGTGGTGGACCTGGTGGACAGAATGTGAATAAAGTCAATAGCCGTGTCATTTTAGAGTTTGACCTCAGACATTCGACGGTTCTTACGCCTTATCAGAAGCGGCGTATTACGAACAAGTTGTGCAATCGAATCAATCAACATGGCATTTTACGATTGCAATCTCAAGGACATCGATCGCAATCGGTTAATAGAGCAGAATTGTTGAAGCGGTTTGCACAGTTGCTACAACAAGCCTTACAGCCTATAAAGCCTCGCGTTCCGACTGGTGTGCCCACTCGTGTTCATGAACGGCGGTTGCAACAAAAAAAACATCGGACTCAGATCAAACGAGTTCGCAAAGCCCCTCGAAATCTTGATGAAGCATAATCCATATTGAAGTTAATAAAATACATAATTAAACGATAGGGAAATTTTCGTGAGCACTCCTACTTCTCAAGCTATGCCGGCCTTTCCAGATCCCCCTCGTGCAATGATTATTCCTCATAAGTTAGAAAAGCATGGCCACGTGCGTGTTGATGACTATTACTGGCTGAAGGATCGATCCGATCCAAAAGTGCTTGCCTATTTGAAAGAAGAAAATGAATATACGGCCGCCTCGTGTCGCCAAATTGCCAATTTAGAGGATGTGCTGTTCAAAGAAATAAAAGGTCGTATCAAGCAAACTGATTTGTCTGTTCCGTTTAAACAAGGGGATTACGTCTATTATGTTCGCTATGAACATAACAAAGAATATGCCTTCTATTGCCGAAAAAAGGGGTCGATCGAGGGATCAGAAGAACTCATGCTAGATGGTAACGCGTTAGCCAAAGGGCATGAGTATTTTGCATTGGGCAATTGGATGGTGAGCTCAGATCAAGACATTCTCGCCTATGCGACTGATACACAAGGACGGCGGATTTATTCTGTGGGTTTCAAAAACCTCACGACTGGTGAAACGTTGCCTGATATTCTGCCAGCCGTCACGGGGAATTTGGAGTGGGGGAATGACAACAAGACGGTGTTTTACACGAGGCAAGATCCTGAGACGTTGCGATCGTTTCAAATCTATCGACATGTATTGGGGAGCGATCCGGATGCCGATGAACTGATTTACGAGGAGTCAGACGAGACGTTCTCGGCCTTTGTGACCAAGTCAAAGTCCAAACGCTTTCTCATGATTGGTGTGCATCAAACCTTGAGTAGTGAGTACTGGTATTTGGATGCCGATAATCCCGGAGGGAGATTCACCCTCTTTCATCCACGGGAGCGAGGGCATGAATACGATGTGGATCATATCGGAGATGCCTTTTTCATTCGCACGAACGAACAGGCCAAAAATTTTCGGTTGGTGAAGACGACCGTTGAAGCGACGCACAAAGCGAATTGGCACGAAGTCATTCCACATCGTCAGGATGTATTTTTTGAAGGATTTGAGTTGTTCCGTGAATATATGGTTCTCGAAGAGCGAAAACAAGGGTTGATACATTTGCGCATTCTTGACCACGAAGGGGCAGAGCACGAGTTAGATTTTGGCGAGCCGGCCTATTTGGCTGCTTTAGGGGACAACTATGAAAGTGATACGCCGTATTTGCGCTTTGGTTATACCTCGATGACTACCCCGATGACCATCTATGATTATCATATGGAAACACGTGAAAAGGTCTTCCTGAAACAAGAAGAAGTGCTAGGTGATTTTCAAATGAGCCATTATCAAACTGAACGAGTATGTGCTCTGGCCTCGGACGGTACGAGCATTCCTATTTCGTTAGTCTATCGAAAGGGCTTTTCGCCAAACAGCTCACAGCCGTTGTTGCTCTATGGGTATGGTTCGTATGGCGCGAGCATGGATGCGAGCTTTAGCTCGGCACGGCTGAGCTTGTTAGATCGAGGGTTTGTCTATGCGATCGCTCATATTCGTGGAGGGGAGGAATTGGGCAGACAGTGGTATGAAAGTGGAAAGCTCCTCCAAAAGAAAAATACGTTTACTGATTTTATTGCCTGCGCGGAATTTCTCATTCAGCAGGGGTATGCCCATTCACAGAAAATCTATGCTATGGGTGGCAGTGCAGGGGGGCTGTTGATGGGTGCTGTGATGAATATGCGGCCAGATTTATTCCATGGCATGGTGGCACAAGTCCCTTTTGTGGATGTGGTTACGACTATGTTGGATTCCAGTATTCCCCTCACCACTGGAGAATATGATGAGTGGGGTGATCCGAACCAACATGAGTTTTATGACTACATGTTGTCGTATTCTCCATATGACAATGTCAAAGCCGAAGCCTATCCGCATCTCCTCGTTACAGCAGGGCTGCATGATTCGCAAGTCCAATATTGGGAGCCGGCGAAGTGGGCGGCCAAGCTGCGTGCATTAAAAACTGATAATCATCGTCTGCTTCTCAAAACCAATATGGAGGCGGGGCACGGTGGGGCATCTGGCCGGTTTAAACGATACGAGGAAACCGCGATGATCTATGCCTTTTTGTTAGATTTGGCTAGAGAAGATCATCCCTAATCCCTTCTAGTTTTTGCCCCTTTCATTTATAGAGGATTCCCACTCATTTAAAGCTTGTTTGTCCTCGTTTTGTGCCTCTGTTAACTCTACCAGGCACAAAATATTAAGTTGCTAGCAGAAATATCCGTAAGTACTTCAATGGTGTTTTGCTAGGCAATTTCCTCATTCGCTGAGGCGAAAAATGACCAATGAAACAAGTTTTTTCTGACCTTTACCGTAATATCATAAATGGTATTCGGTTTAGTGTATTTCGTAAGGCATCGCTACGAGATTTTAGAGTCTCGTCTGACCAAATAGTCTTACTGGTTGTTCTGAATATTCTTATTGATTTTGGCCATGATTATCTAATCAGTGGTGTCAATCCTACCTTTAACACAAATGGTATTCCTTACGAGGCCTTAAGTGTCGTCTTACTGATATTTGCCTGTTACATCATTAATCGGTTCTTCTTCAATCAAGAAGTCACTCTTTCCCTTTATATTTTAGGGTCATGACTAGTTAAGAAGGGAGAAATGGCGATAATCTCCAGTCATGACGAGGAAAAATCGGTACGCCAACCGTGCACGAATTTCCACGTGGCAGTTGCGGCAACTCGTGCGATACTTTGTCTTGGATTTAACGGCCTCACAAATGGCCCTCCTGACTGGGTTGAACCGCAACACGATCAACCGTTATGTGCGAGCTCTTCGCGAGCGTATTGCCGAGGTCTGTGAAGCCCAATCGCCGTTCGGTGGCGAGGTCGAAGTTGATGAATCGTACTTCGGGGCGCGCCGCATTAAAGGGAAACGAGGACGAGGGGCATACGGCAAAACCATTGTCTTTGGCATTTTCCAACGCAATGGGCAAGTCTACACCGAACTCGTCCCAGATTGCCGGAAACCCACGCTGCAAGCGATTATTCGTGGGAAGGTCGCCTTGGATAGCGTCATCTATTCCGATGGATGGCGAGGCTATAATGGCTTGGTCGATGTGGGTTATGGTAAGCATCTCCGGGTTGATCATGGCAGGGATGAGTTTGTCCGAGGTCGAGTCCATGTAAACGGGATTGAGGGCTTCTGGGGGTTCGCCAAAGCCCGGCTGCTCCGATTCCGCGGGATACATCAAAGCACCTTTTACTTACATCTGAAGGAATGTGAATTTCGATTCAATCATCGAGGACAAAACCTTTACCACTTATTACTCAAGGTCCTTCGAAAATACCCGCTTAACTAGTCATGACCCATATTTTATTTCTCAGCATCGGTCCGCCACTAATGGTTGTATGGGGGTTAGTCTACGGCTTAAGCAAGCGTTTACCTGAAGGTCTTATTTCAAGTGAAAAGGCTATTGAATTTTGTGCTGTTTTAATGTTGGCTATATTTTGTCGGAGTCTTTGGACTATCACCGGCCGTGATTTCAAAAGTGTGACCATAGCTTTTGGTGTCCTCGTCTTAATTTGGTTGGGCCCGTCAGCCTATTTCAGTACCGGGCATACCTTTTGGACTGCGAAAGAAGAGGAAAAAGACATCACGGAAACCAAGGATCCTTATGATGCCTATAAAGAGTTAGATGTCGAGGGGATGTACTATGCTCAACCTCAATTACTAACCCAAGCACTACAATCTCTATATCCAGGCCAATTAGGTAAGAAAGATGTTTTTTTCATTGGAGTAGGTGCCTGGGCCTTTCAAGATGTTTTTCTCAAAGAGACTATGTACGCAAAAGACCTCTTTGATCATCGATTCGAAAGTCAGCATCGCTCTGTGACTCTGATTAACCATCTGTCAACTTACGAGACCATTCCATTGGCAACATCTCACAATCTCAATAGAACCCTTCAATATATGGGAACTATAATGAATCCAGATGAAGATCTTTTAATTCTCTATATGACCAGTCACGGGTCGAAAGACCATAAGCTATCGGTTAATTTCTGGCCGTTAGAGTTGAACGATATTTCGCCTGATATGCTTCGCAGGTATCTCGACGAGGCAGGGATTAAGTGGCGGGTGATCGTGGTTTCAGCTTGTTATTCTGGAGGGTTTATTGAACCGCTCAAGACTCCGTACACGGCGATTGCGTCTGCAGCAGCCCCAGACCGTCAGTCCTTTGGCTGCGGAAATAAAAGTGAATTTACCTATTTTGGGGAGGCTTTATTAAAGGATCAGCTACAAGAAAAATTCTCGTTTCCTTTGGCCTTTTCTGGGGCAATCAAAGCCATTGAGGAAAGGGAATTACATGAGAACTTAGAAGCATCGCTTCCCCAGCACTTCATCGGCGACGAAATGATACCTTACCTCAATAAGTTATCACATCATTTAACACGCAGGGTTGTGGGATCCGATCTTTCGTTGAATGACCATTCCACAGAGTAAAGAACCCCGTCATTCCAGGCAAGATCTTCACATGAGGGTTTTCATGAAAAGCGGAAGAAAGCTCTGAGGGTTGGTCTGTTGTTTTGATTGTAGGTTCGTCAATCCTTAACCTCAAATGATGTTCATTTGTATGAGCTATTGGAGGATAGGAGGCCCGCACTGAAGTTTTTTTGTGATGATGTCATAGCAATGTCGGAATGATTGAAAATATTTGGTCTTGTTAAAGAAGCTGTTTAGCCTTTAATCCATTCTAATAGAGTTTCGTCGCTGTACAGACTTTCTTCACAATTGAATAGATTTTCTGTTCTTTCCATAGTATTGGAGGGTATTTTCTTTACATGGGCTTGACTTTTTGTCATTACTGCTTATCTGAAACTCAACGACGAAACATCTTCCCAGCTGGGTGAGTAAAAAAAACGAATTATTTGCGGACTATCAAAAAGGAGGGAAGGACTATGTTGGTTAAATGGGATCCATATACTGAGTTTGAACGAACGGTGAATGGGTTATTTGATCAACCGTTTGGGTTGCGTCCACTTTGGGATGATAGAAATGCGGAAGCTCTTGTCTGGCAGCCACCGGTCAATGTGTATGAAGATAAAGATCATTTAGCAATTGAAGCACAGTTGCCTGGGATTGATCTAAATGACATTGAGCTATCGGTGAAGGAGCAGACCTTGGAGGTACGAGGGGAACGAAAGACCGAATCGGAAAAATCCAATGATGGGTATCATGTTCGTGAAGCCCGTTATGGAAATTTTTCCAGGAGTTTCTTGCTCCCGAGTACGGTGAATCCCGATGAGGCAAAAGCGACCTACGATAAAGGGGTCTTAACGATTACGATTCCCAAACAAGAAAAGGCTAAGCCCCGGACGATTCAAATTGATGTGAAGTAACGTCCAAGTAGTTTATTCTTTCAAGTATGGCCGGTATGACTTTCCTGCGAGTTGTGCCGGCCATCGTTTTTTCAAAACGGATGTCTCTACCGCACCTAGCCTCTCTTTACAAAGGAGAGGGACATGATTTTTCCAGACGTCTGCACAGTTCTTTCACTATGGTTCCGTGTTCGATTGGGTTTTCTGTTCTGAGGGGAAAATCCCTTGCCAGAAGACTGAAGATTCTCTACATTCTTAGTCATGATGGCTCCTCCTTTTTGGGCAAAAGTCCACCAAATCCGACATTTGACGTCAGAGATTCGAGAACTAACGCTTGAGATGATTGAGCCATCAGCGCTATCCTTTCAGGCCGGACAGGCCATTGCTGTGGCGGTGCCGGATAGTAGTACTCCCTCTCCTGTCCTCCGATATTTTTCTTTGGCCTCTCCACCCCGATTATCAAGACATCTGGTGTTATTGCTGAATAGTCAAGATCGAGGAAAGGGCTCAAACTTTTTGTTGGAACAGGCCCTTGGGGCCGAGGTTCAGATATCGGGTCCCTACGGATCGTTTCTGCTCCATCATGAACCAGATAAAGAATTATTATTCGTTGGAACGGGGACTGGAGTGGCGCCGTTGTGGTCTATGATGACGAGTCTCTTGGAAAATTCCTGTTCGCAACCCATACAGCTTCTCTGGGGTTTAAGAAGTGAGGCAGACCAATATTATCTTCAGGAGCTAGAAGCCTGGGCTACGCAACATGAAAACTTTTCTTATGTCCTGACCTTGTCGAAGCCTAGCGTCTCTTGGCGAGGAAAGCAGGGGCGAGTCACAGATGTGCTCCAGGAGCTTTCATGTGTTGATCATCTGTCAGCCTATGTCTGTGGCAACCGCGCAATGGTCAAGGAAGTCAGTGAGTTATTGACAGCAAAAGGACGCTGCGCCATCTATCGGGAACGACATTCTGAGAGTAGTTGATCGAACGATGGGTTGCTGTATTGATTGGGTTTATTGAAAGATGAATAAAGGGTTAGTGACTTCACAGAATTCCAGCTCTCACGGCAAAGTGACCAAGAGGCATTCGGATATTGGGCTGTATATTCATATTCCGTTTTGTGCGAAGCGATGTCATTTTTGTGCCTTTTATTTAGTGATACAGGAAGAGAAACGCGTTCAACGTTTCCTTGCTGCGCTTGAAATGGAATTGAGAATGTATGCCGCACAACTGGATCATACTGGACAACAGATTTCCACCGTCTATTTTGGCGGCGGGACTCCCACGGCCTTATCTCCTTCACAATTGGCGCGAGTGTTGACGCTCGTTGAGGCAGAGTTTTCTGTGACAGCTGATCCTGAAGTGACCATCGAGGCTACACCAGAGTCCTTGACGGCTGACTATCTCGATGTGTTCCTCGATGCAGGAGTTACCAGACTGAGTGTCGGGATTCAAACGTTTGATGAGCAGGAACGACGCCGCTTAGGGCTTTCGAGTACACGGGAAGAGGCACTGGCAGGGATTGAGTTGGTAAAGCAGACAAGCTTTGCGAATTTCAATCTTGATCTTATATACGGAGTTCCTGGGCAAACTGTCTTGTCTTGGGGGCAAACGCTTCAAGAAGCTTGTGCGTATGAGCCTGCGCATCTCTCCTGTTATGCCCTTTCGCTCGAAGAAGGCACACGCTTTGATGTAGCCTTTCAGCGGGGTGAGTTGGCTCTCGTGGAGACGGACGTGGAACGAGGGTTTCAGGCCCAGGCGATAGCATGCTTGGCTTTGGCTGGCTATAACCATTATGAAATTTCCAATTGGTCAAAACCTCAGCATGCCTGTCGGCACAATCTTCGCTATTGGCAGGGTCGAGACTATCTGGGGTTGGGCCCTAGTGCCCAGTCCTATGTAGCTGGCTGTCGATTTGGTAATGTGACACATCTTGATGATTATTGTCGGAAGCTGGAGTGCCGGGAAATTCCTGTTACAGAACATGAGCATTTGTCGATGGTTCAGCAAGAAAAAGAACGTGTCGTGTTTGGTTTGCGGTTACTCGAGGGGGTGTCAATTAATCCGGCCACAGTAGATGAGCAACATTCCACATGGAAGACATCGTTGGCATCTTTGGTAGAAGAGGAATATGTCGTTCACAGAGATTCACGATTGGTGTTGACGGACAAAGGCCGGCAGTTTGCCGATATGGTAGGTGAACAATTATGGTAAAGCGGTTTCTCTGGTCGGTAGGATGAAGAGATTTATGGATTTGTGGAGTCAAGGAGAGCAAGAAGGGAAGAGCCTAACCAGAACATGACGCTCAAGACGAGAGTCAGTATGAGAATCATTCCAATAATAATGCCTCCGACGTATAACCAATCAACCACAGTGGTAACCGGAGCGGTGGTTTGAGAATGTTTATGCAGGATTTTGGCATTTTGGAGATTACTTTTAAACCAAATGGAAAAAAGATCCCCTATAATGGGGAAGGTTCCCACGACCATGTTAATCACAATGTTTATTGACATGCGTAAGATGACAATGCGGGGGACCCCGGCTTTTGTGGCTAAAAAAAGGAGAGACGATCCAATGCCATTACTGATAAGATCTCCGATTCCGGGAATGAGGCCAATAAGCGGATCCAAGCCCACTTTGATTGTGGTTCCAGGTATGGTCATTGAGGAATCAAGTAATTGGCCTAATGCTTTGGCAATCTGGCTGATGTTTTTCTTATTGACCTCGGTTGCGGAGGGTTGGGGTGTGGAGCCCTGGTTTTTTCTGTGAGTGCTATTTGTCATCGTTCTCACTTTACCAGTATTGTTGGACATATAGTAACCACATTGAATCATCCAAATTTCGGTTCATAAAAGCTCATTAGTCATAGGTTGGCATTGATCACATCCCCCCTCACTCTCAAATAACCATCATCTAGTGGATCCTCAGAGTCCCACGCCGGACCTTTCTGTCTCTGAAGTCCCATCCGAGCCAGCCGTTCCGAGGCACCGTCTTTCTAAAAGCCGTTTCCTGGCTGGCTTACAATGTCATAAGCGGTTATTTCTAGAAATCCACTCACCGGAATTAGCCACGCCTCCGACACCGGACCGACGAGCCATTATGGATATGGGGACCGACGTAGGGGTTTTAGCACGGGAATATTTCCCTCAAGGTGTCCTCGTTGAAGAATCCCATCGGCAAATTCCTGCGGCTTTAGTCCGAACGGCCGAGCTGGTGGCCGACTCTCAGGTCACGGCTATTTTTGAAGGTGCGTTTGTCTGGGAGGGAATTTTAGTACGAGCCGATATTATCGAGCGGTTAGATGCTCAACGTTGGAGACTGATTGAAGTCAAGGCCACATCAAAAGTGAAGGCGACTCATCTGGATGATCTGGCGATACAAGCGGCTGTGTTAGAAGGAGCAGGTATCGTGGTGGATGGTTGTTTTCTGATGCATCTTAATACGCAATATGTCTATTTGGGTGGTTCCCTTAATTTAGAAGAACTTTTTACATTGGAAGATATGACCGGAGATGTCGCGGGGCGGCGAGTTGATGTAGAAGTTCAGCTACAAGCGATGCGGGAAGTTTTGCAACAGCCCTCTCCACCGTTGGTCGAACCAGATGGACATTGCTACCAACCCTATGAATGCCCGTTTTGGGATCATTGTACTCAAGAGAAGTCACCGCGCTGGATTTTCCATCTTCCGGGAAGTTCAAAATTACAGAAAAGACTCGTTCGGGAAGGGATCAAAACGATTGATGATATTCCAGCTCATGTTGAATTGTCAGATATTCAACAACGCATCAAGAACAATGTCGAATGGATTTCGCCGGTATTGCGTGCTCGTCTACAATCGGTTCGGTATCCGGTTCACCACTTGGATTTTGAGACCTTCATGCCGGCCATCCCTGTTTTTCCGCGCACGAGGCCCTATCGCCCTATCCCGTTTCAATGGTCGAATCATGTTGAATATGAAGACGGTACAGTGGTGCACCACCAGCATTTGTGTATGGATGCTCATGATCCTAGAGAGGGATTGACTCAGCAGTTGCTAGCGAGCGTCGGAACCGCCGGAACCATTTGTGTCTACTCGGAATATGAACGATTTCTACTATATGCATTGGGCGATGTCCTTCCACAGTTCAAGCTGCCCCTGTCTAAAATCGTGCGTCGTCTATGGGACCTTCTGTCCGTGATTCAACGCCATTATTACCATCCTGACTTTCGTGGGTCGTTTTCGATTAAAACAGTGTTGCCAGCGTTAGTGCCCAGTTTGGCCTATGATGATCTGACGATTCAAAACGGTGCGGTGGCTGCTGTGATGTACCAACACATGGTTTTTTCTGAAACTGATCTCATGGAACGAGCGAGGATTGCCGAGGCGTTGAAGGAATATTGCGGACGTGATACGTGGGCGATGGTTGCGCTTCGCCGAGTCTTAATGCGACGAGCTAAGGAAACGTTGCTTTCGCAACATTCGTAGATGTTTGACCCATTGTTTCTGCGCTGGTAAAATCCTCCTCATCCTATCGTGTGCAGGTCTCCGTTGGTTTCCTAGGCCGGTATAGCAAATTTTCTGATCCACTCCCATCTGATTGGTGTCTTTCGAACAGCATATGTTCAACATTCTGGTACTGCATGGGCCGAATCTGAACATGCTCGGAACGCGAGAGCCGGACATGTATGGCACATTGACGTTGGAGGAGCTGAATGCGCGGTTGATCGCGTTTGGAAAAGAATTGGGCGCGACGGTTGAAACTCGGCAATCGAATAGTGAGGGTGAATTAATTACCTGGATTCAACAGGCACCATCAAGATTTCAAGGGTTGGTGTTTAATCCGGCTGCTTACACGCATACGAGCATTGCGCTGCGGGACACGATTCTGGGAGTCGGCTTGCCGATGGTGGAAGTTCACTTGTCGAATATTTATCGTCGGGAAGAATTTCGGCAGCATTCATATCTCGCTTCCGTGGCACTCGGGCAAATTTCGGGGTTTGGCATTCAAAGCTATCTCTTAGGCCTGCGAGCTCTTGTTGATCGACTTGGACAGAAAACGGGATAGTTCGTTAACTTTATTTATGTTGAGGAGTATGACGACGTGATTTCAACAGCGGAATTTCGGAGTGGCGCACGGCTGGAGATTGATGGCCAGCCGTACTATATTGTGGAGTTTCAGCATGTCAAACCTGGAAAAGGTGGCGCGTTTGTTCGCACAAAGCTCAAAGGCTATAAAACTGGGAATGTGATTGATCGCACCTTTCGGTCTGGCGAAAAATTCGATGAGCCAAATTTAGACGAATGTGAAATGCAGTTTCTGTACAGTGGTGGGGACGAGTTTTCCTTCATGGATACGACGAGTTATGAACAGTTCACCTATCTGCGGAATCAGTTGGGCGAGAATGTTGATTTGTTAAAAGAAAACACCGTCGTCAAAATTTTGTTGTATCATGGAGAGCCAATCTCTGTGGAATTACCTATTTTTATGGAACTGCAAGTAGTGGAAACCGATCCTGGAATTCGTGGAGATACGGCGTCTGGTGGGACCAAGCCGGCTAAGGTGGAGACCGGAGCAACAGTGAAAGTGCCACTCTATCTTGAAAATGGCGAAATTATTAAGATTGATACACGGACGCGAGCTTATGTTGAACGAGTTCGCTAGGTCGAGTCTTAGTAGAAACCTGCGAGCCGAATGAACAGATATGCCTGACTCTACTCGACGGGAGATCGAAGATCTAGTCGAACTTCTGAATCGGTATCGGCTTACCGAATTGGAACTAGAGAAAAAGGGTGTGCGAATTCGAGTTCGCCGCGATCCGACCCCAACACTTGCGGCGCCTTCGATTGAAGTTACGAAGACAGCGGAAGCCGCTGCGTCAGCGGTGGGGCCACCCGTTGCACCAGAACCGTCTGATGCCTCACATTTTCTAACGATCACCTCCCCGATTGTGGGGACATTCTATCGTGCACCCTCACCCGATGCGGATCCATACGTTGAAGAGGGCATGTCGGTTAAAAAAGGACAAGTGTTGTGTATTGTCGAAGCGATGAAACTCATGAATGAAATCGAAGCCGAGGCCGACGGCATCATTGTCAAAATTCTGGTGGACAGTACGACACCAGTCGAATTCGGACAACCATTGTTCTTGATCGATCCACGTCCATCTTCCTGACCGCTTGCTAGACTTTCTCGTCATCGAGGATCTGCCGCAGAGATTTTCGTCTCTTGAAATTCATTAGGGATCTTTATGGGGAAAAGTGGTGTTCAATAAAATACTGATTGCGAATCGGGGCGAGATTGCGTTGCGAGTCATTCGTGCCTGTCGCGAGTTAGGGATTCGAACAGTGGCTATTCATTCTGAGGTCGATGAACAATCATTGCATGTTCGTTATGCAGACGAACATGTGTGCGTGGGACCGGCGGATGGAGGGCTCAGTTATCGCAATATTCCCAATGTACTGAGCGCAGCGGAAATTACCGGTGTGGATGCAATTCATCCTGGTTATGGATTTTTAGCTGAGAATGCCCACTTTGCGGAGGTGTGCGAGTCCATTGGCGTGACGTTCATTGGGCCATCTTCTGAGCATATTGCGTTGTTGAGCGACAAATCTCGGGCTCGGTCTCATATGAAAAAACACGGCATTCCAGTCTTACCTGGTAGCGATGGTGAGATAGATGACGCTAAGACATGTGTAGCGGCGGCGAAAAAATTGGGTTATCCGGTGATTGTCAAGGCGTCGGCAGGTGGTGGTGGACGTGGCATGCGCGTTGTGTGGCATGAAGAGGATCTTGAACAAGCTGTAGAGGCCGCTCAGTTAGAAGCTCATACGGCCTTTGGACATGGTGGCGTCTATCTCGAACGGTTTTTTGAAGACCCGCGGCATATTGAATTTCAGGTCATGGCTGATCAGCAGGGGCATGTTGTGCATTTTCATGAACGAGACTGTTCCGTTCAGCGGCGCTACCAAAAAGTGGTAGAAGAATCACCTTCGCCGGCGTTAGATGAGGTCTTGCGGAAGAAGATGGGGCAGGTTGCAGTTCAGGTGATGAAATCGGTGAAATATCGAAACGCTGGCACCGTTGAATTTTTGGTGGACGAAAAAGGCAAGTTCTATTTCATGGAAGTCAATACACGCATTCAGGTGGAACATCCGGTCACAGAAATGGTCACAGGAGTAGATCTCATTAAAGAACAGATCCGGGTAGCGGCCGGGCAAGCGTTGTCGTATCGGCAAAAAGACATTCAACTGTTAGGCCATGCGATTGAATGTCGTATTAATGCTGAGGATCCAGAGCGATTAACGCCGAGCCCTGGAACTGTCACGAAGTTCTGCCCGCCTGGAGGACCAGGGATTCGAGTTGATACGGCCATGGATACGACAGGCGTCATTTCACCATTTTATGATTCCATGATTGCCAAATTGATTGCGTATGGTCGAGATCGGACAGAGGCGTTGGTGCGAATGCGCCGCGCGTTAAACGAATTTGTGATCGAAGGTATTCAGACTAATGTTTCTCTCCATCGCCGAATTTTGGATCATCCTGACTTCCAAAAAGGGCCCGTCTCTACGCGATTTCTAGATCGAATGCTGACCCTCCAGTCTGTATAACAGCTCCCCATTGAACGAGCTCGCTCTCATCCTTGGCAGACGATAGGCTCTTTATTGGCACAAAGAATTAGGGTGCTACCCTCCATTTTTTATTAACACGTCTTTTTCTCCTACTACATCACCAATGCGCAAAAGGAAGGGCACTGGTTGGGTGAGATTCAGTCGACTGAGATCTACCTTCATTGCCTTTATCTTATAGCGACCACTGCTTGAGAGTTTTAGTTCTTTGATTCCCCCTTGGCGTGAGCCGTCGTACACAAAATCCTTTCCTTTCTGTCGGAATGCCCTTCCTGGAATGGTTTCTATGAAGCTTCCCAATTGTACCTTCACTTCCTCGGATGAAACGCGAATACTCTGTGGGCCTGCGTCAACAGCGAAAGACCCTTCTATCTGAAACATGTCGTGATTAGGTTTAAGTTTTTGTTTTACGTAGACCTTTGTGACATCAAAAGCCGTCAAGACCTCCATGCTATCTAGAGTGGTGATATCGCAATCGTTGTTGAGCCCATCCCCAAGAATTTCCTGCTCGCTAGGGTTGATATTCCTATCATGATCGTGACAGTCGATAGCAGGAGCCGTTGGCAATCGAGGATCGGAAACAGGAAAGGCATAGCCGTCAGCATCACTGTCGGCAATCAGAGCAAAGGTTAAAAGATTAGAGGTTAAAACCCCACGGAACTCTATATCGGCAAGCTTCGCAAACGCTTTTCTCTGCGAGTCGTTAGCCGAGACGTTTGAAAAGGTGCGAAAGGGAATATGGGCTTGAATGGTGTACTGATCTGGCTGTAGTAGATCGTAGAAGTGCCGTAGGTCTGGGATAGTAAGATTTACCACTTTGCCGGGGAGAATCGTCTCTACTTGGGCAATTGGAACCATCCGACCATTAATCGGAAGAGTTGGTGGTGGGCCTCCTTCCGCCACTGGCGCCAGCTGTTTGGCTGTGATTAACCGGCCAGCGGAGTTTCGAATAAGGAGGTGTAACTCAATTGGTACGTTACTCGTTTTCAACTTGCCAAACCCTGCGTCGCTTAATAGAGCCTTGCCAGGGTTCTGTATCGTCAGTTGAACCTGAATAGGATCCTGCGACATCCCAATATGTGGGAGCGCTTTAAGGAGGTAGGTATGACGATTCAATTGAAGATCAATAGCCAATGGGGGTTGCGCTGAGCTCAGTCCTGGGAACAACAGGCTATGAAGGACTACTCCAAACATTATGCCAAAACTATTTGCCGATTTGTTGGCCATGGTTTTTCTCCTTATCGAAGAGAAAGTCTCGTTAGACAGTTTTTTGTTGAGGAATTCCAACGTCATGGTTGACTGTGTTTTTTATTGATTCCCATTGTGAATCCGTATGTATTGTAATTCTACTAGCGGATCTGCTGCAAAAAACTCATCGCGGATCCAATTTGGGCTCTGAGAATACATTAGAGCGTTAGGCGACCCATTATGATTGATGCCCACGATATGACCTAACTCATGGGTAAGGGTATGTTTGATACAGTGAGGTTTCGAATACTCGATTTCGGGTGCATTTGAGAATATTACCAGGCCATTATTATTGACATCGAAGGGGGAAAGTATGGTTTGTAAACTCGTCCCTGGCTCTACTTCTATATAAGCATCTACGGTTGCTGGCTGTGGAACGGCAAATGGGTCAGAGCGAGTTCCATCAGGTGGAACATGTAACCATCTATCACCGTCGAGCTTTTCATTCAATACTAAAATATCTTCATCAATATCCAATCTACCATTATCATTTTTGTCCTCTACCCATGGACCCACTGGATCAAGTTGGTTGGAAGTTCCGAAAACTGCATCATCAATATAAGGAGTATCAGCGAAGTAGTGATCTAAGGGGCGTTGAAAAGTTGTGCCATAACCTCCATAGGCTAAAGCATTACCTACCAGGGCCACTCCTTTAGTGTCCCACGACCAGCTTCGACGTCCTGTGTGATTGATGGCCCCATCAGCGTTGTTGTATGTTTCGTGCGACTCATTAAACATAAAGGCTATGTCAATATTTGGAGATCGTGGGGCATATAATTCAAAACTATTGAGGAATGGGCTAGATCCTCCAGTGATGCCGTCGTTGTTTGGGTCCATCAAATTCATCGCATGTATTGCAATTCCAGCGTTGTCGAACGCAGCTCCAAGGGCAAATGGACAAGAACAGTCTCGCACGACTGTTGAAGGTCCTGCAGTTAGTTCAACCTCTCCTGTGCTACCATTTAGTCCCCAAGACATCAGATTGGATCCATCTCCATTGTCTTCTAAAATTATGCTTGAATCAAAATTTCCAAAATCATAACCACTTACTGCTAGAAAAAGATCTCGCTCATACGGACTTGTGCGAAAATGAGTTGGGGCCGTCGTATGCGGGATATATGCCGGCGTGACATACAGCCCATTGGAATCCTCAGGCTCCACACGGTTTAAGGGTGGGCCCCAAATAAAACCGCGGTACTCTTGTCGTGTGCTCAATCCATCCCCGACGGCATTTCCCAGGCCGTCATCCTCTGCGTCGTGGAGATCAGCATCTTCACTCAAGGCCACATTGGGATCGAAACCTATTTGCCGCTCGTATTCATCTGGAAGTTGATCTCCATCGGTATCCTTTGGCAAGGTCACAGTAATGGGCCCTACAGATTGTCCTCCCACTGTGGCGGTCAGTTCCAGAGTGGTTGAGGCCCCGTAATCGAGGGCTGTCATAGTGAAAGGCACCCCATTAGTTGTGCTCGTCTTGATACAAGGTATGGTGGTCAAATCTTCCAACCCATTAGGGCAATCAGGGGAAGAGATGTCGGCTAGGCTATCATAGGCAATATCTTGTGCAGCATGGTTAGTATATTGCCCTGGTTCACTCGTGACACTCAACACCTGAATGCTCAGAGTATCCTCACCACTCAAATTGGCTGGTGTTCCTCCTTCTGTGACAGTGGCTGTCAACGTCACGGTAGAATTACCGGCGCCTACTTGTGGGAGCCAGGTGTCAGAGATATCACCACTTCCTGGACTTGATTCTAAGACGGTTGATATTCCGAACATTGTTACTGTCAAGGTTGCGGCAGGACTGGTTACACTTCCAATACTATTGCTGACGACCACGTCAAATAATGCACCGGAATCCGCGAGAGACGTGGGATCCAAGGTGTAACTGGAACCCGTGGCTCCGCCAATCAGTACCCCATTGCGCCGCCACTGGTAGTTCAAGGGGGTATCTCCTGATGCGACCACTGTAAAGATTGCTGGAGCTGGTTCCGCCACTGACATATCCATAGGCGCAACGATAACATTAGGAGGCGCCAAAATGGTCAAGGTTGCGGCAGGACTGGTTACACTTCCAATACTATTGCTGACGACCACGTCAAATAATGCACCGGAATCCGCGAGAGACGTGGGATCCAAGGTGTAACTGGAACCCGTGGCTCCGCCAATCAGTACCCCATTGCGCCGCCACTGGTAGTTCAAGGGGGTATCTCCTGATGCGACCACTGTAAAGATTGCTGGAGCTGGTTCCGCCACTGACATATTGATAGGTGCAGTGGTAATACTGGGAGGTATTGGGGGTGCTCCCTGGAGACTCTCTACAGGACCCTGCCCGATAGGTCTATAGCCTTCTGAAGGTGTCAGGACAATTTTGTCCACCTCAAACCCGTCCTCTCGCATCCACAGGTTTAGAGCATAAAGTCCCACTGTAGGAACATCTAATGTTGCCATTGGCCCATCCAGTGTATTTTGTGACCACTGCCATTTTTTCTTAAAGCCTGATATTCGATCGCTAGTGGCTAACTCTAATCCGTTTAGCCCCACATGAACTGACTTCGAGGGATTTTTGGGTCCTTTCCCATGTACCCAAACGTAATGGGTTCCGCTGTTGACAAATTGAATGTAGTAGTCCAGACGAGGACTATTAGCCGCGAAATTTGTGTCGTGATTTGTTCCTGAATCAGGCACAGCTTCCAGAGCTTCTCCCCCAGAAGCTTGGGAATCGATGACCGAATTCCAGCTATGTCCGCCATTCGGTGTGTTGAGGTGGAAGTGTTCTGCCTCTACAGACACTAATCCATCTGGACCGGTACTCTGTAGAAACACTCCGCTCCCGCCGCCTGCTGTTGCCAATGCTTGCGTGAGCTGATTGGTGGCACTGGTTGATTCGTTCGTCATATTCCCGTTCAGGAGCGACGGTTCTGATGCGAGCTCTGTATCGGTGGCTTGCTCAGGCACCCGAATCACCACCACATTTGGTTCGTCGTGAAATGTTCCATCAGTCACGAGAAGTTGCGAAATATAGATGCCGGGCATATCAGCCACAAATGATGGGGCAACCGCCGTTTGATCAGACAACATGGCTGCACTGTTAGCCGGTATGTTGGTGAATGCCCACGCATAGGTCAGGGAGTCGCCGTCCACATCGCTGGAGTGGTTGCCGTCGAGTTGGACGGTACTACCAAGAGAGACGGTTTGATCTGGGCCGGCATCGGCTACTGGGGAAGAATTATCTGTGCTGATGACGACAGTGTCCAAGGCTCCGTTGAGGATCCCGTCACTTACCAGCAATTGGGCCACATAGGTCCCGGGTAAGTCTAGGTTAAAAGTTGGGGACATTGTGTTCGGAGCGGAGAGGGTCGCAGTACTGCCAGAAGGGCGGCTGGCCACGGTCCATGAGAACGTCAACATGTCTTCATCCACATCGGTAGAGCGGCTGCCATCC
The DNA here is from genome assembly GCA_965223765.1 of Nitrospirales bacterium. Classification (GTDB taxonomy): domain Bacteria; phylum Nitrospirota; class Nitrospiria; order Nitrospirales; family UBA8639; genus Nitrospira_E. The sequence goes on along the minus strand of OZ245016.1, from coordinate 2,880,388 downwards.
AGATAGACTTGGTCCCCTAGACTGACGGTTTGATCCGGGCCCGCATGAGCTAAAGGTGCGGAATTGTTGGTGGTGATGCGGACTGTGGCAGGGCTACTGTTGCTCAGGCCATCGTTCACGATGAGCTGCACCATATAGGTGCCGGTTGCATCCAATACAAAAGTAGGAAAGACTGATCTTGGGTTTACCAAGACGGTTTTGCTGTCAGGCGGCATGCTGGTGAATGCCCATGCATAGGTCAAGGGGTTTCCGTCCACATCGCTGGAGTGGCTGCCGTCGAGTTGGACAGTATGGCCGAGTGAGATGGTTTGACTGGTGCCAGCATCTGCCACGGGGGATGAATTGAATGTACTAATGGTGACTTCAGAGGTGTCCATGCCACCTTGTCCATCTGTAACGATAAGCTGGAAATTATATGACCCTGCGGCATTTGCGATAAATGTTGGCCTCATCGCCTTTGGGTCAGAGAGGATCGCTCCACTACCGGCAGGTTCAGCGACAATGGTCCACGAAAGGGAGAGCGGATTGCCATCCACATCGTTGGAGCGGCTGGCATCAAGGGTCACAACTGTGCCCATTGGCACGGTTTGATCCGGACCTGCGTTGGCGACAGGAGGATTGTTTGCAGTGGTAACGCAGGGATTGGGACCGATGAAAAATCCGGTTTGTCCGAACGAGTTTGAGACAACATTGGCATCTGTATTATCTACTCGGCCATTTTCATCCGTGTCGGCACAATGGCATTGGGGATTGTCTACTAAGGTAACACCGAAGCAGTTTAACACTATGGAGCTATCAAGAAGATTTACAGTACCGTTGTAGTTAAGGTCTGAGGTATAGATTTGAGTAAAGGCAGCAGGGGTTGTTATAGAAATAATCGTTGCCAGGAAGAAAAAGCCTAACCATTTTGCGAAATTCGGTTTTTCCATATAGGGTCCTCCTGATTATACTGAATTTATAGTTCTAGCCATACGACCTTGCAATTCTGCAATAGATGGAACTTCGTTCTCTGCTTCCTCTTACGAGTACTTGGAAATTCTCGAGTTTGGCATTTAACGATTCTAATGATGCGTTTGTGTTTGGGGTCACGACATGGTCTAGGACCTTCAGCTTATGCAACTGAAACTCTCACGTCCGTGAGGACATGGGTTTCTATGCCGAGAATATTCTCGAAAGAGGACATGTGTTTGCGTGAGCAGTGATTCTCAGGAAGGTTGCTCTAGATCATAGTCGCAATGTTGCCATTTATTGTGAGTGTGGCCCGTGCGCATCGTTTGTCACGGTTGCCTTGTCGCTATACGAGCTATTGTCAAATGTAGTGTCTGAGTAAATTGTTCACGCGGCGACGGGGTCCGTGATTGTGGCTTCGATTCCATCAGTAAATTGTCTGCCTGCAATGACCTTGGGCAATTCCTTGAATCCTCGTAACCGTCTCCACCGCTTCTCGGCACACTGACCTAACTTAAACATCATGTGCAACATGCCGTCTCGCGTGAGACAGCCTTTCGTGCGAGTGGTCCGATGGCGAATCGTCCCAAACGTCGATTCGATGGGATTGGTGGTGCGAAGACTGGGCCAATGCGCAGCAGGAAAGGCATAGAACATGAGGAGTTCCTCTCGATCTTTCTGTAAACAGGCCGTCGCCTTGGGATATTTCAGTCCGTAGGTGTCGAGGAACACGTCCACGGCTTTTTCCGCATCCGTTTTCGTGGCTGACTGCCAAATTTCGTGTAACGCCTGCTTGGCTTTCGGGTGAACACTTTTCGGCAACGCATTTAAGACATTCTGGGTCTTGTGACACCAACAGCGTTGATGCCGTGTCTCGGGAAAAATTTCTTCCAAAGCAGCCCAGAAGCCGAGGGCGCCATCCCCAATCGCCAACGCGGGCGCCTGCAGCCCTCTAGCTTTCAGGTGCAAGAGGACTTCCCGCCAACTCTGGGTCGACTCGCGAATCCCATCTTCCATCGCTAACAACTGCTTCTCCCCATCGACATTCATCCCGATCACCACCAAGGCACACAACCGTTGTTGCTCGGCTCGGAGCCCACTGTAGATACCATCCACCCAGATATACACCCACGGGTTCGTCTCAAGACGCTGACTTCTCCAAGTCTCATACTCCTCCTTCCAGACCTGCTTGAGCCGGGCCACGGTACTCGCCGACAGGCCCTTGGCTTCAGGCCCCACGAGCGCTTCCAGGGCGGGTTGCATCTCGCCGGTCGAAATGCCTTTCAAGTAGAGCCATGGGATCGCCGCTTCCAAGCTGGCCGTTTTGCGCACATACGGCGGGACCAGCGCGGAATGAAACGTGACCGGGGCACCCTGACGACTGCGGACTTTCGGCACCTGCACCGTCACGGGCCCAATCCCCGTTTGAATGTCGCGAGTCGGCTGATGCCCGCTGAGCACTACCCGCGCCCGCCCCTGCTCATCTCGTTGGTCCGCATAGGTGGCCAAGAGTTCCGCGACTTCCACTTTCAGGGCCTGAGCGATGAGTTGTTGAGCCCCTGTCCGAATCAAGCCCGTGAGCGAATCCTGCCGGTCTCGATCTTCTTCCTCTGGTTTGTTAGGCTTCTGCATCGTGGCGTCTCTCCTGTGTGGTTGAAGGTGGATGTTTCGTCACAACCATTTCAACCCGAGACGCCGCGTCTTTTCAACTCACCTCATGCACTACTTTCAAATATAACTCTCGCTATACTCGAAGAGTGTAGAAATTCTGTGGCGAGAGTAGCTATTCCCCTAAACACTCTTCCTGCTGCAAGATTTTGAACCCGTTCGAGCAGCTTTTGTTTGTTGCTTGAACGTGTTCGGTTTCAATTAGTCTGTGTACTGGCGACTGTGTATGATGGTGCGAAATTTGGCTAACCGTATGCTCTCGGTAAAAAGATATGGACTAGTATGTGCGATAGAACTTAACATTGGCAGGGAAATGCAAGCGGGCATTCATGAAGAGGCTATGCTCAGGAATATAGCGGACGTTTGTGCAATGTCAAGAAGTATACGAGTCATCTATTTCCTCAAAGAACCGTTCCACACACTGATCCACGTAAGGGATTGACTCTTTATGCTCAATCATAATTGATTGCTGCTCTGGGTGAGTTTGTCATTAGAAAGGATTCCAAGTAATATTCCCCTTCATCGAAAGATCAAAGATTACCCCGTTTTTTCCCAAAAGGCCAAGTTTCGACACGTTTCTTAGATCGAATGCTGACCCTCCAGTCTGTATGACCGTCAACTGTAATTCCCGACATCGTGCGATTGCTTCGCTGAAGGGGCTCTATCTTATCTTAGATGAACAATGGTCCTCTCGTTGTTCGTTGGCGGAAGTTTTGCATGAAGCAGTACAGGCAGGTGTGCAGTTGGTTCAATATCGCAACAAAACCGGGTCGATGAAGCAAGCCTATGAATCGGCTAAAATACTTCGAGAAATTGCAAAAGAAGAAGCTATGGTGTTTATTGTGAATGATCGTTGTGATTTAGCAATAGCCGTGGACGCGGATGGAGTCCATCTTGGACAGACTGATCTTCCTTTCGCACTTGCACGCAAGGTTGTTGGGACCGAGATGATCATCGGCGCATCTACGCACAACTCTGAACAAGTTCGAATGGCTATGGAAGAACAGGTGGATTATTTAGGTTTTGGTCCAATTTTTCCAACGGACACCAAAACTAACCTTGACCCGGTAGTAGGCATTGAGGGTATGGAACAGATTCGTGGGCTGACGACACTTCCAATTTTTGCGATTGGTGGTGTGACAGTGGAGTCCGTAGAGAAGTTGGCTAAGGTAGGAGCCAACGGAGTAGCGGTAGCCTCAGGAATTTTGGATGCCAAGGACCGACAACAGGCCTTCCACCAATTTCTTAGACCATTTCGATGAGATATGTGACCAGTCGCTGAATTTCTGGTTCTCTCGATATCTGATTCATCCCTTCCTGCCAGTCTATCAAGATAGCTGGATGAAACTCGATCGGGCCAAAGACCGGTACTGGTGCCAATTCACGAATCAGCTCAACGGTAGATTCCTGTTGACGCCTGGAAATTGCGGATTGGTGCTCCAAGGTAGGTTCATTGAGAACAATGCCATGCACAGGGATGTGTCGGTGTTGCAAAGCCTCTAAAGTGAGTAAGCAATGATTAATCGCGCCCAAGCTTGTGCGTCCTACCACGACACAGGGAATATTCAGCATGGCGAGAAAGTCTCGCATGGTATCTTTCGGAGTTAAAGGGGTAAAAATTCCTCCTGCTCCCTCCATCAACAAGAAGGCGTATTGGTGTGTCAGTTGGTCTATGTGTGAATGAATCAGAGAAAGATCAATGGCTGTGTGGGTTTCACGAGCAGCGGCCAATGGAGAGAGCGGTTGAGCAAAAGCATAGCGACACACCGAGTCGAATGCAGGGGAGGGGGAGAGTAGCAGACGTAAACGTTCAGTGTCTGATTGAGAGAGATCGTTGAAGTCGATACCTGTTTCCATAGGCTTAAGAATGCCAACCGATTGCCCCCGTTGCTGTAGGGCACATAGGCAGGCTCCGGTGATTGTCGTTTTGCCGATACCTGTGTCGGTCCCTGTTACGAAAAATGCTCGATTAGCCATTGGTTTTCTTGCCTCAAGGTATGTCGACGACATTTTTTCTTGATTCACCCAAGACGATTATCCAGATTCCAAATTTGGCCTGATACATCTCTTAACGTGCTCAGGTGGTACATGGTCTTCACAACTTGATTAAGCGATGGTGTGCGGCCGAGCAGGTGCTGGTGCTTAATCAATGCTGAATTGATTCCAGATACTGAAAGCGTTGAAGCCTGCCATCCAGGAAACACGACATTGATTCTAATGTTGTTTCTTCCCCATTCTTGGGCGACGGTTCGCATCAAGCCCACCAAGCCAGCTTTGGTGGCCGCATAGGCATTCTGTCCAGCTATACCTTGTTCGCCAGAAAGAGAGCCGAGTAGAATTGCTGCACCATCCTGTTGCCGTTGAAAAATTGGCCCAACTGCTCTTAACACGTGAAACGCTCCGGTCAGATTGGTTTGAACGCACTGTTCCCATTCATTGGCCGTAGTCTTGAGTAACAACTGAGACGGTGCGACTCCGATCGCCCAAATTACAAGATCAAGCCTGCCATGAACTTGCAAAAACGATTCAAGCAGTGTTCCAACTTGCGAAGAATCCGTGATATTTGCTTGATAAAGTTGGGCATTTCCCTTGTTCGTGTCGATTGTCATCGCAGTTTCTTCTGCCGCTGAACGGTTCTGATGATAGTGTATCCCGACTCTCCATCCCTGTTGAGCAAACTCGATAGCAATGGCCCTGCCAATCGTTCCCGATCCACCAAAAACAAGGAGAGTCAACGGCTTTTTCTCTCGATCATTCTGGTCTGCCGCACTTTTCATGTTGCTCATTGTCTGTTATTTAGTCTAAGCAGACAAGGCCTGTATGAGTTTTGGCGATTGTGGATCTTGCTGGATTTGAAGGTGCTGTGATAGGTTGATGATACATTCCACATTATGAAGTCCTCCACTCAGTTTTCCCCAATTATCCGACAAGCTTTTCACAGTGTTTTCATCGGCGTGGTGTGCTTCGGTGTGTCTGGCTTAGCCGATTCTGCTGTTGCTTCCCCGTTTGTGGTCTCGAATGTTCAAGAGTATTTCCCCGATCAAGTGGGAAATGAATGGGTCTATCGTGGCACGATGGTGGAAAGTGGTCTAGTCCAAATTGCGGAAGAGGATGCGCAATTTACCAATGTATCAAAAGTCGTGGGCACAGAAACGATTGACGGGCTCGAGGTCGTGGTGTTTCATGATACGAATCCCGGCAATCAAGGACCGTCAGATAGTTATTACCGGCGTGATGCTGCGGGTATTCGTTACTATGGATCAAAACCTGGAACAACATTAGAGCGTCAGTTAGTGCCCTATCAAATCATGAGGTTTCCGTTGGAGGTGCCCAGTTCATTTGAGCAATTTAACCGCAAAGGGCTCCAACTGGGTATGGATATTGACCGAGATGGCCAGACGGAACAGGTGGACATCGTGGCTGTGTCGTCTGTCCAAGGCCAAGAGGCTATTACCGTGCCGTTCGGTACCTTTGAGAAAGCCATTCGTTTAGAAGCCAAGATGACTATGCAGGTGCATCTCTCGGAGAGTGGAACGGTTATTGAGGGGACCGATACCATGACGGTTTGGTTTGCACGTGGCGTGGGTTTATTAAAGTATATAGAACGTCAAACGATACCTTCCATGCGAAGTCAGCAGGAACGGATGGTGGAGGTAACAGAAGTCTTGGAGAAGGTAACTCTGGCTAACCAAGTGGCGTTATTGCACGGGCGCAAATCCCCGTCGAAGTGTATTTTCGGTCGTGATTTTTTCCACCATAAATTGTTCCAGGTATCCATGGCCTCCTGCCTTTCGGCCGACTCCCGAGAGTTGATGCCCACCAAAGGGTTGTCGTCCCACCAATGACCCCGTGATGGGTCGATTGATATAAAAATTTCCTACATTGACCGCATTCTGGACTTGGCGGATGTTCGCCGGACTGCGGGAATAGATTCCGCCGGTTAGTGCATAACGCGAATCATTGGCGAGCCTGACGGCATCATCAATCGTGGAAGCTTTGAGTACCGCTATGACAGGTCCAAAAATTTCTTCTTGGAGGATTCGGTGTGAAATTGGAAGATCTGCCAAGATCACAGGGCCTTGAAAATAGCCTGGACCTGGCAGTTGTCGATCGAGTAGGCATGTGCCATCTTTTTTTCCTTCTTCAATGAACTGACGAACCCGTTGGAGTGCTTGATGGTCGATTAGGGGCCCCATCTGGTTGTGTGCCTCTACAGGCGGTCCGATCGGAAGACTCAGCGCCGCTTGGGTGAGGCGTTCGATGAAGATGTCGTAGATGTCCTGCAAGAGAATGACCCGAGAACAGGCTGAACATTTCTGTCCTTGGTAGCCTGTTGCACTGGCCAGGACACCAGTCACTGCTTCGTCAAGGTCAGCAGTCTCATCCACGATTACGGCGTTTTTCCCGCCCATTTCTGCGATGACATGTTTGATATGCCGTTGGCCAGGAGCGAGTTGCCTTGTTTCTTGAAGAATTTTGACGCCAACTTCCTGTGAACCGGTGAAGGCAATGAGATGAATATCCGGATGCTGAACCAATGCTTGACCGATATCAGGCCCACCCGGGAGAAAATGCACGATGCCTTCTGGCAAGCCAGCCTCTTGAAGCAGTCTAATAAGATGATATCCCATCATGGGCGATCGTTCAGATGGTTTGAACAAGACAATATTTCCGGTCACAAGGGCTGCAGAAACGAGTCCGGTCGGAATTGCGAGAGGGAAATTCCATGGGGGAATGACAACGGCTAAGCCTCGTGCGTGGTAAGTTCGAAGGTTGTCTTCTCCGGGTGCCCGACCGAGCTTGAACGGCCGTCCCAATTCTTGCATCTCCCGACCGTACCATTCTAAAAAATCGATGGCTTCAGCAATATCACCGTCGGCTTCTCGCCAAGGTTTGCCCGTTTCCAAAATTTCCCAAGCGATTAGTGCGAATCGTTGTTCTCGCATGAGCTGAGCTGTTTGGAATAAAAAGCCGGCTCGAGTATTTGGATCGATTGCGGTCCAATAGGCTAGTCGGTCTTGAGCTGCTCCGATAATGCTCGGGATTTGTTCAGGAGCCAATGTGGGAAAATTGGCGATGTGTTGACTTGGCGCGCTCGGATTAATAGACGTGAGTTCTGGGCCATCGTATGTCTGCTGTATTGCCAAGGGATATGTGTAAGTCTGGCCTAAAAGTGGCGTGACCTTTTCGAGGGCATGGGTCATAACCTGCTGAGCTTCCACTCGAGAAAAATCTGTGGGCGGCTCGTTTAGAAATCCGGGTTGTGACGCTGAATGATTCGAGTGAACTGGATCGATCAGTTGTTCGCCGATTTCATCTGTTCCTGAATCGGTTGGCGATGAAAGTAGATGTTCGAACGAAGTCGTTGCTTCATATTGCCGGCGAATAAAGCTTTCGTTCGAGGTGTTTTCAAGCAGGCGCCGGACGAGATAGGCCATGCCGGGCAACAGCTTTCCAATAGGCGTATAGACCCGAAGACGATACCCTTGTTTGATTAAGGTATCGCGCAATGGCTCAGCCATGCCATACAACATTTGAAATTCGCACATTGCCCGTGGAAGTTGGTGAGCTTCTTCGAGAGCTTGGATATAGGCCAGCGTCCGGATATTGTGTGACCCAAAGGCTGGTCGGATCAATGTTCGGTGCTCGATGATACGTTTGGCGAGCGTTTCGTAATTGGCGTCAGTCTCCGATTTCTTCATATAGACTGGTACGGGCCAGTTGCGTTGTTGATGGTGAACGATTTCAGAATCCCAGTAGGCGCCTTTTACAAGGCGAATACTGAATGGAGTCTCTCGTTGTTGTCCCCATTCTAAAAGTTGATCCACGGTGTGGTTGGAATGCTTGAGATAAGCTTGCACTGCGATGCCAGCATGGGGAAAATGCTGATACGCTGGTTCAGAAAAGAGTCGCATGAAAATAGAGAGAATGAGCGGTTCTAGCTCCGCTTGCTCCATATCGAAGGTGATCGACACTGGCAAGGTTTGAGCGAGATCGATGATCGATCGTAAGCGGGGAGCGACTCCATCGTAACTGCTGTCGGGGTCTATGGGATCAAATTGTGAAGAAAGCGCTGAAAGTTTAATGGACAGTTGAATGCGAGGAAGCGGGCCAAGATGATCTTCTTCCAGAAGTGGTTGTGCGTTCCAGGATTGGCCGATTTGATGCAACTGATTGAGGGTTTGCAGGCAGCGCTGATGATACTGTTCCGCTTCGCTTTCGCTGATGGTTGCCTCTCCAAGGAGGTCAATTGAACAGGCACTGGATGTCTTCCAGAGGTGCGTCAGTGTGGACTCAGCCTGTTCGACCGATTCGCCGACCATGAATGTATAGGCCATTTTTAAGAACTGTCTGCGTAGTAGGCGAGTGCCGATGCGAGCAGGTATCGAATGGTTGGAGCAATGTTTTAAGATTCCACGTAGGGGTAAGGGAATGGATGGCAAATACTTAAAGTATTCCTTGAGGATTCGGATGAATTGTTCATCCGTTTTTAGCGCTGGTAAGACATCGATGAACCGAAATAGTTGAACCTTAAACTGCTCGTCTCGCGTCCCCCAATCTAAGAGAAGATTGGTCCACCAACGATGGTCAAGAATTCCCGGCGTATGATATTGGGCCTGTGTGGCTAGCTCATGGCCGAGTTGTTGAATGGAAGGTTCTAAGAGGTCCTGTGAAGCCATGGGGGTATCCTCCCTGTCTTCATGCTTCTTACTGAATTATACACCTTTTCGGTGATAGCAGGCGGAAGGTAAAGGATCGAGGAGTTGAAATCTAATCCTGACAGGAGGAGAGTCGTTGCCCTGAGACCGTGCCGTGAGGGCCCATCGAGTTAGTAAAGGTGCCCTCGAGACGAGTGTCGCGACTGCTGAGGAGCAAACTATCTTCTTGAGTCCCTTGGGGAAAGATCCATTGAAGATAGACGGTATCGCCATTGAGACGAATGACGGCAGGTTGGCCAGGCGAAGTTTTTTGCGAACCAAATGTCATGATGGTTTTGTGGTCGCCATGGTTAAGATGGTTATGAATAATCCATTTCCATTTGCCACAGAGGCGTTCCAATGCTCGATCTGTGTGGATGTGTGCCTGCCACTCTTGAATCTGCATCCATGTTTCCCAAGCCGTACGATAAGCCTGTGTTTCAACAGATGCTGCCTGTCGGAAAAGTTGTGTATAAAATTTTGGAAGCAAGTATGAGGCAACATAGTGTTGCATGTATGTCTGTTGTTGGGAGGTTGATATCGATACATTGGTTTTTTGGCCATTGTCCTGTTGCCAATAATCGTTCAACATGTCGTATATTCCCTGGTATCCCTGTTCGAGAAGAAGCTGAGTCCAATATTGATTATGAGTGGAATGATACTGTTTTTCCCTATATACCAAAAATTGCACATATTCATCGTCGACATGCGAATGCCCGCTGGAGATTGTAGGCTGGTTCAGCAGTTTTTTGTGTAGTGCCAACGTGGATTGCAAGGTGGTCAGTGCCGATTTGGATAGGAGCCAGTTTTGTTGGCTTTCTGAAGGGAGTGTGGGGGGGATTGCAAGATCCTCAGCCTCAGAGGCTACCGTGGCATGAAACGTCTGAGCATACGCGATAGTGCTCATTGCGGCCCAAAAAGTTGTGATCGTATCCTTGACCTCTTGGGGTATCAGCTCGATGTTCTTTCGATTGTTGGGATGTTTTCGGGATAAAGACTGATTTGTCTGTTGGCGTTTCAGCTGTTGGATATTCTGTTGGAAGCTTAATGCTTCTGTATCCGAAGAAATCTGGAGGATGCGGGCTCGATGTTTGGTGAGGAGTTGTTTGGGGTTTTCAGTATTCGACTCATGGGCCTCAACCGGGGAAATGAAAGAAAGGAGTAGGCTACAGCAAAGAAGAACTTGATAGAACCTCAGACCATAGGGTTGAGGAGACATGAGCAGACTCATCCTTGAAGAGATCATCGTCTAGCACGTTCACGGGAACATGATATGGGTAAGACGGGTGAAGCGCTTCTATCCTGTGTTTATATTTTTCTGATGATGTTGCCAATAAAGTCTAAGGATTTCTGCATGGCCCTTTCTTTATCGTGTGCTCGATGATTTGGTGAACTGGTATACCAGAATCCAGGTGCCGCATCGGGGTATTTTACGATTTCAACAGTTTTCCCGTTTGTTTGAGCCGAGGCTGAAAACTGATCTAGATCTTCAGAATTGGACTCCGGAGTCTGTAGCGGCTGATGCACCAGTAATGGACAATAGAGCTTTTGAGCTATTTCACCATCAGAAGAAGGAACGCTTCCGCCAATGGCAACTGCGGCCTGTAGTCGACGACGATGCGCCGCGGTCTTGATGGCTAATGTCCCGCCCATTCCAAAACCAATGACGGCATGAGCATTTCGTGTTGTACGTTCTAATGAGGCATCTTCTGTCAAATTCGCATTCAGAAATTCAAAGCAGGCGTTGATATCTTGGAGTGCTTGCTGTTCATTCAGGCGTTCCCTAAGCGCGTCGGCGACTTCTTGATTGGCCGTGACCATTCCACCTTGGCGTCCGTACAAGTTTGGAACGACAACGACGTAGCCATGGCAAGCCAAGCTTTTTGCCAGGTCCTGTATCGGTGCAGTCAAACCCCATTGATCATGAAGGACAACTAAGGCCGGAAGGCGTGTTGTTGTGTCTTGGGGGGCATATTGTATGCCTTCAACCTGAGGAACCTTGGGCATTCGAGTTTCGGCATAGGGGTCAACCATATGATCTTTATGGGTTTCAAAGATACCCGTACTATTAAAGCGCAAAAGACTGTAGCCAATTTGATCCCGTGAATACGGAGTCGTTTGTTGAGTCATAGATAGAACCTTTGGAGAAAATAAAGCAACGGTGTACAATACTAATCGATTGATTTTATTCGGAAAAAATGTCAAAACACTATATCGATGACTTCGTAGAAGTGTCAATTTCCAATGGGTTTATCAGATTTGGTCGCTTTGGAAACAAAACAAGAAACTTGCCAGTTTGAGATTCGGTACATCGGTAAAGCATCAAATAGAACTATGGTCATAAGAAAGCGAGTCTGACAAGATAATGTAATTACCTAAGGAAACGGTTGCTTAATCCCCTGATGTATCTGCGAAAAAGGGAAAAGGCTTACGGTCCAAGAAGGGAGCGTTTCATGCGGCAAAGAACGTCAGTAGTACTACTTCATGTCATGATCTTACTCTTGAGTCTGGTTAGTGTGGTGAATTGTTCGCAAATGTCGGCAGAAGAAAAGAAGGCGAAACATTATGAACGGGGGCTGGTCTACTTTAATGAGGAAAAATATCAAGAGGCGCTAATCGAATTTAAAAATGTGATTCAACTCGACCCCCGAGATGCCAGTGCGTATCACCAGTTAGCGCTAACTCATATGAAGCTTGGAGGACTGCCAAATCTACAATCGGCCTTTGCTGAACTGACTAAAGCTGTTGAGTTTGACCCCACGCTTCAAGACGCGCATTTAAAACTTGGTGAATTCTATTTGTTGTCCCAAAAACCACTCGATGCCAAAAAACATGCTGATATTGTCTTGACGGCGTCACCACAGGACCCGAAAGGGCACCTTTTGCGAGGACGAAGCCTAATCATTGAAAAGGAATTCGAGGAAGGCGTTGCTGAGCTTAAGAAGTCAATTGAATTGGACCCGGATAATGAACAAATCTATATTGATTTAGCCCGGGCCTATTTAGCGATGAAAAAGCCAAAGGAAGCCGAGGATACCCTTCAGCAAGCTTTGGGAAACCGTAAAGATTCTGTCACGTTGATTCTTGCGATGGGAGATTTACTGCTCGTACAAGGCAAGCAATCCGAGGCGGAAATTCAGTACCAGCGGGCTTTGAAACTCGATGCTGACAATAAGCAACTCTATGCAAAACTTGGGAGATATTATTTGGCAACCCAAAAATGGAAAGAGGCAGAAGACATCTATCAGACATTAGCGACCCGTCAACCAAATTCTGAAACCCCTCAAATCTTTTTAGGTGAATTTTACACTTATATGGGGCATGGAACCAAAGCCCAGGAACATTTCCAAAAAGCTGTTGAGACAAATACAAAATCCCAAATAGCGAGAAATGCTCTCATCAATTTTTATTTAGACAATCAAAAATGGGACGACGCAGAACAAGCCTTAGGAAAAGATCTTGAGGGGAGTACCAAGGATGCCGTCACGCGAGTCTATCGTGGACGATTATTGCTTGGAAGAGGAAAAACCGAAGAGGCGGTCACTATTTTTCAGCAGGTTATCAAAGATGAACCCCAGCAGGCCATGGCGCATCAATATCTGGGATTGGCTTATGCCTCACAGAATGAGATCCCTCAGGCCATACAAGAGTTGAGTCAAGCGGCTAAGTTGGCTCCGCAAGATCGAGGAGTGCGTAAAGCCTTAGCGACGGCTAGACTCGCCGAAGGCTCGTACGCGATGGCTATCGAAGAAGCGCAAATGGCCATCAAGCTGAACCCGAGGGATGTCCAAGCCGTCCATATTTTGGGGCAGGCTTACTTGCGCCAGAAAGATATCTCGAAAGCCAAAAAGGTCTATGAAGCGATTGTTAAACAAATTCCCCAAGACCCTTTGGCTCATTATCAATTAGGTCTCATTGATCGACAAGATCAAAAGTACGACGAAGCGGTTGGTCATTTCGAAGAGTCTCTCAAGCTTCGGCCAAACTTCGCACAAGCCCTGACGCAGATTGCCGATATTCGTTTAAGGCGAGACGAGGCTCAACAGGCTCGTGCCCGCGTCGAAAAGCAGATTGCAGCCTCGCCGGAGAATCCATTATTTTATAACTTGTTAGGCCGTTTGTGGATGCAAGCAGATCAAGCAGACAAAGCCGAACAAGCCTTTAAGCAATCGTTAGCCTTGAATGATCAACTGCAAGCCACATACATGAATCTAGCAGCATTATATCGACGTACGAATCGTATGGACGAGGCAGTGAAAGAATACGAGAATTTACTTGAGAAGTCGCCTAAAGCTATTGCTGCCCATATGGTGCTAGGTGTTATTGCGCAACAACAAAAAGACCTTGAGAAAGCCAAGCGGCATTACCGGACAATCTTAGACATCGAACCCAAGTTTGCCTCGGCAGGGAACAATCTAGCGTGGCTATTACTGGAAGAAGGTGGAAACTTAGATGAAGCTTTAGCGCTCGCAGAGAATGCACGGGCGCAGCAGAGTGATAATCCGGCGATTGCCGATACTTTAGGTTGGATTTATTACCATAAACAGGGCTATTTGAAGGCTGTGTCGTTGTTGAAAGAAGCTGAGGGAAAATTACCAGAAAGTCCCGATGTGAAGTACCATCTAGGGATGGCTTTGTACAAGAAAGGTGAAGAAATGCAGGCTAAGAAGACCTTGAAAGCCGCATTGAAATTAAGCCCGGATTTTGAAGGCTCTGATGTAGCTCGTGCCACCTTGAAAACCCTTGCAGAATCGTAGGGCAAGATGTTTAACCTGAAGACTCACTAATGTTGATCTCCTACTTGGTGTGATAAGGCTGATGGTCTGTAATATATCGATAGACTTATCGTGAAAGGGGTTCTAGAAATGTTCCAAAAATGCCACTACAACAAGTTGATGTGTCTGGCTGTGCCATTTCTCCTGTTGACATTGGGGAATTGCACTCAGTTATCAGCTGAGGAGAAAAAGGCGAAACATTATGAACGTGGGATGGCATATTTTAATGAAGAAAAATATCAAGAGGCATTGATCGAGTTTAAGAATATTATTCAGATCGATCCCAAGGATGCCAATGCCTATCATCAGTTAGCACTCATACACCTCAAGCTAGGCGGCATGCCTGACTTGCGGGCGGCGTTTGGGGAGCTCTCTAAGGCAGTGGAAATTGATCCAACCATTCAAGACGCCCAACTCAAGTTAGGCGAATTTTATCTGCTTTCAAAAAATGCCAAAGAAGCGAAAAAACATGCAGATATTGTGCTGACCTCGTCTCCGCAAGATCCGAAAGGGCATTTGTTACGTGGTCGTAGTTTGATCGTGGAAAAAGAGTTTGAAGAAGGCATTACCGAACTGAAAAAGTCTCTTGAGCTCGATCCCGACAACCAACAGATTTATCTAGATTTAGCTCGAGCTTACCTGATGATGAAAAAGCCTCAGGAAGCTGAAGCAATTCTGGATCAGGGCTTACAGCAGAAGAGCACCTCGACGACGTTGATGTTGGCTAAAGGTGATTTGTTCTTGGTTCAGGGAAAAAAGGCGGAGGCTGAAGCTCAGTTTCAACGTGCGTTAGAACTTGATGCAGATAATGACACTCTATATGCCAAGCTAGGGAAGTATTATCTGGCGACTCAAAAATGGAAACAAGCCGAAGAAGTCTATCAAAAATATGCAAATCGGAAACCTGAAAGTGAAACCCCACAAATCTTGTTGGGCGAGTTTTATACCTTCATGGGCTCGGGTAGTAAGGCCCTACAACATTTTCAAAAAGCGACAGAACTCAACCCTGACTCTAAATCGGCTGGTAATGCCATCATTAACTTCTATTTAGATAATCGGCAATGGGATAAGGCTGAACCCTTGATTGTTGCTGCGATGGAAAAGAATAAAAAAGACCCAGTGGCCCGGGTGTTTGAAGGGCGGTTACTGTTGGGGCAAGGGAACGCCGATGAAGCGATCCCAACCTTTCAAAGGGTCATTAAGGATGAACCGAAACATGCTATGGCGCATCAATATTTAGGCGTGGCGTTTGCGACGAAAAAAGATATTCCTCAAGCTTTGCAGGAACTTAATGCCGCCGTTGAATTAGCACCACAGGATCGTGGAATTCGGAAAGCGCTTGCATTAGTCCGAATGGCCGAGGGTTCATACAAGATGGCTATTGAACAGGCGCAAATGGCGATCCGGCTGAACCCACGCGATGTTCAAGCCGTTCATCTGTTAGGACAGGCGTATCTTCGCCAGAAAGATATTTCACAAGCCAAAAAAGTTTATGAAGCTATTGTCAAACAAATTCCAACAGACCCTGTGGCGCATTATCAATTAGGATTAATTGATCGACAAGATAAGAAATATGAGTCGGCGATTGCCCATTTTGAAAAGGCCTTAACCCACAATCCGAAGTTTTCGCAAGCAGTGGCACAAATTGTCAACATTCGGGTGAGTCGAGGCGAAGCCACGAAGGCGCGCGAACGCGTTCAGCAACAACTTGATGCCTCTCCGGATAATCCGTTTCTCTATAATTTACTCGGGCGTCTTTGGATGCAGGCAAATCAGGCGGATAAGGCCGAGCAAGCATTCAAGAAGTCTTTAGAGCTCAACGATCAACTGCAGGTTTCCTATATGAATCTGGCTGAACTTTATCGGCGGACCAATAGAACTGGTGAAGCGGTTCAAGAATATGAAAAGCTGTTAGAGAAAAATCCCAAAGCGGCCTCAGCACATATGATCTTAGGGATGATTGCCGAACAACAAAATGAGATTCAAAAAGCTCAACTGCACTACCGGAAAACCTTAGATATCGAACCAAAGTTTTCCCCGGCAGCAAATAATTTGGCGTGGTTAATGGCGGAACATGGCGGCAATCTTGATGAGGCCTTGTCTTTTGCAGAAACTGCTCGGGCGCAACAAGAAAATAACCCTCATATTGCTGATACGCTTGGTTGGATTTACTATAAGAAGAGTGCCTACTTAAAAGCTGTGTCGTTGCTCGAAGAGGCAGTAACGAAACTGCCAGAAAATCCTGTCATCAAGTACCATCTTGGCATGGCGCAGTTTAAAAATGGCAATCGAGTCAAAGCCAAGGAAACACTAGAAGCGGCGTTTCAGCTCAGTCCAAATTTTCCGGGGGCTGACGAAGCCAAAGCTACGCTTGAGGCCTTGTAGGCCAGAATTCCAGCTGCTGTCCTGAGGTCTAGATGTTTGTGTGCCTGGCTGGTATGAACTAACAGCCGTCAGGCCATATTCCTCTATTCTTGATTCACTTTTTCATACAGCTAAAGTTCCCAGTTCATAAAAACTGCTTCTAGACTTCCCCTTGCTTGCTGGGGGGCTTTATTTTCTTGTTTCGAGGCTAGTGCTTTCGATTTGGCTAGAAAAGTTCATTAGGGAATATTGCGAATAATTCTTCTCGTCATGTACAATAATGGCCCATTCATGTAAGGCCAAAAGGCAGCCCCTCTTCCAAGAAAGGATCTGACCATATGGAACGGCGCGTAACTTCTCATACAGAAGAAGAAGAAATGAATCAACGTCGCCGTCTTCTGACACAGGCCCGAAAAGGAGATCAAAAATCGATTGATTTGTTATTTGAGCTCTATCAGGTTAAGGTTTTTTCCGGTGAGGCGCTAAAAAAGAAAAAGTTGCCGTCATTTCCAGTAATAGAGTCATCTAATGGATCTGGAAAGGGCCGAATAAAGACGGCAAAATCCAAGGAGAAGGCCACGAAGGGTTCCAGAGCTGATGTGAAATCAAAAAAAGAGTCAATTGGTAAGGCTAAAGCTACACCCAAAGCAGTGCCAAAATTGAAAGCGAAAGATAAACATACTAAACGTTCGGTGTCTAAATCCCTAAAAACTTTGACGAGGTCTTCTAAGCCAAAAACCATCTCCAAGAAGAGTCGTGTAGCGGTTGGTACGAACACCAAACCGAAAAAGGTGAGCGCTTCAAAGAAAACTCGCGTAGCAAAGAAAAAGTAGCGGATGGTGTGAGGAAAAAGTGCAAAAACTAGTGGCGAACCTCGATGCGCAGTCCTCCAGTCGCTAATTGGTTGCCGATCTGGTTGGCTTGCTTTAAATCTCCTTGAAAGACAACAGCGCTCCCTTGATGATCAATTTGCCAGGCAAGTTCAAAGGCTTTAGGGGGCGTCATTCCTGGAATGACTTGGCAAAATAACATGATGACTTCTTGGTAAGTGTGACAATCGCAATTAAACACCACGACTTCGGCTTCGAAGTCTCTACCTGTTCCGACAGTGGTTGTTTCTTCGGTATCTGGCACATCAACAGTTTTGCTCACGTAGATCTTCATGATGCTTCATTGTAACAATGGAGGGGTTGCCTCTCAACATAGGAGGATGATTCTCATGAGGACTACGCTGGTCATCAAGCTTCGGATTTAGGTTGCCGAAATAAGGGCTTCTACGAGGAATTTCATATGGCAGATGCAGTGAATAAAACGATTTTAGTAACAGGAGCTGCAGGTTTTATCGGAAGCCATGCGGTAGAGCGGCTGGTAAAGCGGGGAAACCATGTTATTGGTCTTGATAATTTGAATGATTATTATGACCCTTCCAGAAAAGAAGCGAATCTTCGCGAGGTGGCTGAACAAGCCCGTTCTCAGAAATGGCAAGGGACCTTTCAATTCTTGAAAGGAGATATCCGTGACCGCAACCTTGTTGCCGATCTTTTTTCTGATCATCAGATTGATGCCATTGTTCATCTAGCGGCTATGGCCGGAGTGCGGGTCTCTATAGATGATCCCGGGCTATATTATGATGTCAATGTGATGGGCACTTTGACGTTACTCGATGCTGCAGTTGGGCGCATTGGTACGCGTCGATCAGAGCAACTTCCCATATTTATTTTTGCCTCTACTTCATCAGTCTATGGCAACACGCGGACTGTGCCATTTGTTCCTGAAGATATTTGTGATCGCCCGTTAGCACCCTATGCAGCCAGTAAACGGGCAGGAGAAATGTTAGTCTATACCTATCATCATCTTTACGGATTGAACGGCACGGTCTTCCGGTTTTTTACCGTCTATGGTCCCCGTGGACGTCCGGATATGATGGCCTATAAGGTTTTGGATAACATTTTTACGGGTTGTGGTGTTCCGCTTTACAACAACGGCAAAATGCATCGAGATTGGACATATGTGCATGACATTGTAAGCGGGCTCGTTTCTGCAGTGGATCATCCACTTGGCTATGAAATTTTAAACCTTGGACGTGGTGAGCCTGTGTTGTTATCTGACTTTGTCAAGGGGATCGAGCAGCTAACTGGCCGTTCCGCTCACTTAACACCGACGCCGATGTTAGATGCAGATATTGCCTATACATTCGCTGACATTTCAAAAACACAACGAATGTTGCAATATGCTCCTCGTATTTCGGTTCCTGAAGGCGTTTCTGAATTTTGGAACTGGTATCAAACTTCCGTGTTGCCTTCTACACCTTCCCAGCTCCCCTAGGCACGGCTATCTCGTCTAGTTAACAAATCCTCTCCCCTGGGATAACCAGGGACGAAGTCTGCATGCAGCGACTCTAACCTGGTATCCCCATCGATTTTGAAGCTTGAGTCCGCGGTTTTAAGGCCAACTGACAAAGGAACGCTTCTTCATTCCGTCCTTTGTTGCGGTTGGTGCCTAATGCATCTAATAGGTATTTGTTTTGTGGGTTTGTGTTGAGTCCTTAAGTTTCTGGGAGAATTGCCGAGAATGAGTATAGGTCATGGATTTGTTTCCCATCGACCCTCGTGTTGTGTGACATGTTAAATGTTGGAATGCAGAAAAAAAACCCATGAATTTGGCAACCATTATACCAATTATCAGGAGGATCTCATGTGCGTAAGTCAAAACAAGAATAGGTTGTTCCTTGCTGTTGTATTAGGAGTCTTGATGACCTCAGGGTGTAGTGGCCATTCGGTCAAGTATGGGGCCAGCTCGGAAGGTGATGGAATGTCCTCAACTGAAGAGGACATGAATGGGGGAACAGGGGAAGTTCCTTATGGGACGGTCTATCGATCTGATGGCACACCTGTTCATGGAGGAACGGTCGATGGCAACTCTGGGTATCTTTCTGGAGATGAGGGAGCAATGAATTCGGAATCCCTGGTGAGAAGTGATGGGGCATCTGAAGCTGGTAGTGGAGCAGATTATGGCCATCAATATAAAGGTGTAGATGGTTCGGGGCCAAATTATGGATCCGTGTCAGGCTTTGGTCAAGGTTCGGCTGACGCTACTAATCCCGATCCAGAAGCTTGGGCGAATGCGTATTTACGGGGGGGACAAAGCAGTCAAGAGTTTTATGGCGATCCGTCGGGACAGGGTCCCTCGAATGGCAGTGGAGAAACTGCAAACTATGGGCATGATTACAATGGAGTGTCCGGAAGTAGCCCACAGTATGGAGCGGTAGATGGTTTTAGTCAAGGGAGTGCGTCCTCGATGGAGTCGAATCCTGAAACATGGGCCCAAGCCTATTTGCAAGAAAATGGAGGAGCTTCGCCCGAATATGTCGATCCCGGCAGGGCTATCGCTCAAACCAATAGCCAACACTCTAGTTCAATGAAGAATGGGGTGTCTAATGGCGGCGGAATAGGTACATCAAACAATGGTGGTCAAACTCTTCGTCATATGACGAGCACGTCAGAAGGTCGGGTACACGATATCTATTTTGCGTTCGATAGTTGGAGTATTTCTTCTGAAGCGGCGCAATATTTGGAAGAAGGGGCACAGTGGTTACATGCCAATCCGACAAAAGCGCTGACAATTGAGGGGCATTGTGATCAACGAGGGACTCAGGACTATAATCTGGTTCTAGGGAAAAAGCGGGCAGAAGCGGCGCGTGACTATCTCGTGAATCTCGGAGTGCAAGCC
This sequence comes from Nitrospirales bacterium, assembly GCA_965223765.1. GTDB lineage: Bacteria > Nitrospirota > Nitrospiria > Nitrospirales > UBA8639 > Nitrospira_E. Next base: position 2,860,206 of record OZ245016.1, on the reverse strand, counting down.
AATCGTATTAAGATTGTGTCGTATGGTAAAGAACGACCAGCCTGTCAAAAATCTAATGAGGACTGTTTTCAAGAAAATCGGCGCAATCATATGGTTGTTCGCGTGAACCAGTCGTAGATTTCGGTCAACTTCCTTAGTTATGGTGAAAGAGGGATGCGCAACTGTCGCATCCCTCTTTTTTTGTACCAATTCTGTTCGTATCAAGTCCTTAGTATCATTGTGCGGTGTAGTCGTCCTGGCAGTCAGCAGAATCTTGCACGGATTTCAATGGAGTGGTACAGTCCACCGCTTAGCTCCGTATTGCCGGAGTGGCGGAACAGGCAGACGCAAGGGACTTAAAATCCCTCGGGCTTAACGGCCCGTACCGGTTCAAGTCCGGTCTCCGGCACCACGTTTCTAAGTGATTGAAATTCCTTCATTAATTCTGAATTTCTCACTAAGGCCATCCCGGACCCCCAATAGCTAAAATCGTCAATTGTCCGCTATAGAAACAAAGATTAGGCGGTTCTAGATTTCTTGTATCTGTTCTGGCATTTGTTGGGAATTTTTGTCTTCTTCCGGCCGAGGCTGTGTAAAAACTCACGTCCTCTATCATTTTACCGCTATCGTAGGCGCCTCAGCCCATCTCCTCTTTGTTTTTTGCTGTTTGTTTTGACCGGCACTTCTTTATGTCACCACGAGCTCATCTGATGCGTCATAGGCGGCCCTGCTAAGCCCAGTTTTGCATGGGGTAGAGTGCCACTCACGCCTGGATAGCCTGAAGTAGCGGCCTCACCACGAGAATCGATAGCACCCGTTTGAAGTTATACGCCACACATGCAAGCTCATTTCGGTGTACACATGCTTAAGAGTTTTCATTTGGAAGTGGATGTAGCCCATCCAAGCTTTCAAGGTTCCGAACGGATGCTCGACTTAGCAAAAATCGAAAATTAGGAATTGGAAATTATCTAATATACAAAGGCAAAAGCCCACCTCTGGCTAATACCTAGAGGTGGACTTTTGCTACCGTAGCAATATTAGGAAAAACAAATTCTGTGGTTTCTTAATGTGCTCTGAAGGAACCAGAAATGGTTTTTCGCATTGGTTCTTTTTCTATTAATTTCGTTACTGTTTTGATTTTAAGTTGTTTTAGTTTTTTTGGTGAAAATTGTTTTCCAGACAAATTAAGATTAACAGTGACTATATCTGATGGTGGTTTAGGAAGCGGAATTTTGGCTTTACGCATAGCCTTTTCTCTTACAGATTCTTCCTGAGTGATAAGTTGCCTCTGTTTACTGAAATGTTCAGCAATATCCTTTTTCGTAATTTTTTTTCGTTTGGAAAACTTTTCGTTTTCTTTCAGTAAGGCATCACCTAATTTAATCTTCGAAGCATTCATGATTCGATTAAAATTAAATTGTCGTTTCGCTGTAAAAGGAAAAGCAGATCGTGTATGAACACAGTCACAAACATCTTCATTGGCAACTGTAATTAGGCCAACTTCTCTAGAGTCAAGAAAGAGATTTTGTAACGCAGGAGATAACTTGAATCCTTGAGTGGAAGTATGGCTTTCAGGCAACTGCGTGGGTGACAATGGTTCATCATGTGATTGAACATGAATAAACCCTAGGCCATCTGGCCAACTCTTTCCAGGACCAATAGAATTTGGTGCTAATAATCCAAATGCGCTTGGCAGATGACATCCAGCACAGCTATGCGCTGTTGCGCGATTAACAATTTGGCTTCCAGTTAACCCTAAACTGGATGCGGCTGCATCAAGATTTGTGCGAAAAGTTGCATCTGTGGCCAAAGTAAATTGATCTGGATAGTGGTCAATAACCGGGTTTTGAGATTGGCTTTCCGCTGCATTCTTATTGAGATCAACAGAATAGGTAAACATGTTGCGATCAGGATTGCCGAGCTTATCAAGGGTAACCTGAGCAATAACATCACTTTGAAAGTTAGTGGCGAGTGCCTCAATATTTGTAATCGGACTGGCTGGTGAAGTTGCCCCAGTAGCGATATCCCTGTTCCACAACTCACCATAGGGGTTAACCTTTACGCTAATAGGAACGATATCAAATTCACAAGATCCGCCGGTACAACTTACCATTGTCTTAAACTCTTTGAGGGTCCATGGTCCTCCGCTAAGAAATTGATTGGTGCGAATTTGGCCACTTCCTGACCCTCCATATATCGAAGAAGCTCCAGAAGCATTATAATGATCTACATGAACAACGGGTTGAAATCCCGGAAGCCCTGCGTAAAAGAATTCTTCTAGTTTTTTGGCTCTTTCCACAGAGTCTGCTTCCTGTGAAAGATTAACCCAAAATTCCACCACATCCCGGCATCCGGAGCGACAACCAGGTTTCGGATTGGGAAGGACGGCCTCAAAAATTATGAGATTTTTACCGCCCCCCTCTTTAGCGTAGATTATCCGGTGTTCTCCGCAATTGCGCCAGCCATCATGGGCAAGATCTAGTCTATTTATTAATCCCGTGGGCTTATACTCACTCATGCGTGCTTCAATAGCTGCATTGCTTCCTTGGGCTTCTCCTCCTTCGGGTCGTGGACAATTATTCAATGGAAAGCCATTAACTTTTGTATCGTTGTCATCGCAATGGATATTAGTTGCATCAACAGCTGTGGCTGTATTATTTTGCGTATCCCAAAATTGCCGAAAAATACTAACAGCCGTGGTGCCAGGTACTTTGCTAGTTACCTGAGAGGCAATTTGACTTAAAGTACGCTGCAAACTAAAGTCTTTCGCCGTCAGAGTCTCAAGATCGTGAACAAAAAGAGATCGATGATGGTCAATGCTATCTGTCGATATTGCCAATGGCGCAACACACATGGGACCGTCTTTAAATCCAAGCCTCTTTACTATCTTTGATCGTTGAAATTCAAATCGTTCAAATCGTTTCGCTGCTTCCAGAATTTCTCTTTTATTTAAAATCGTCCGAATCTCTTCTCTATTAAAGTCTGGTTTGACAGTTACAGTTTGTGCATTTGCAATTCCTATACTTAGTGCCAATAAAACAATTGGAGAAATAATTAAATTCATTTTGCTCTCCTTTGAATGAATTTCAACCTCGGGTTCATACCCGTAGCATTACAGTTGATGGAATAAAAAGAACAGCAATTTTTGATTTGTCAGGCCTTCAAATCAAGAGGTTAACAATCCCCCTTTAATCCATCCCAAAGCACATTCCATGCTAACTGCGCTGATACTGTCTGAACGTCCCTTTTTATATGCAAAGGCATATGAAACTTCAGGATTTAGGGACAATATAGATATGAAGAACTTTTAAACAGATAAAAAACGGAAAGGTAATAATTATCTACATAGATACAGATATGTTATCTTTGTATACAGATATGATCGGTTTTGAAACAGATTTATGAGTAAAAGATAGCGCTACCCTTAGTTTTTACTTTCTGGAGAACCGAAAATTGAAACACCGGCAAAATCAATGGTTTAAAGTATTTAGTTCACAGCTCTTTTTGCATTTCATGAAAAAGGCAAGAAAGCACAATTCCTAAAAGATGCTCAGGGAGAAACTGTCTGTCTGCTGTGGGTCCAGGCTGTGTGAAAACAGACAGCCCTTTGACAGTAGAGGTCTAGTCCAAATGCCGTGTGACGACAGGCCATTGACTAACCGTGGAGGCGATAGCGTCCTATTAGTAAGTGAATTTACTTGATAGGCTTAAAGACAATTTCAGGTGACCATTTTTAGGTTTTCCCACAGCCTGGATCGAGAGTAGACGGTGTGATTTATGGTATATCGAGTGATCTGACAAAGAAAAAGCAGATCAAACACGTTAACCAAATACCTTATTCTGTAACAACCATGGGTTTTCCAGTTTCATGGCCTTCTTTCATTTCCTTAATTCCGAAGAATTTATGAATTATAGGCGTTAGAAAGACAGGCTAAAATCGACGGAAGCGCCTCGGAGAATGATGTTCCATTCCTCTACTATCTGAAACTGGTCTACCCCCGAAATTGTGGACACATCTAAAAAGCGCGAAAATGCGCAAAGGAGGTGTGTCATGGCACAACGCAACCGTTATCCCAAACAATTCAAAGAGAAAGCTCTGCGCCTGGTCAGCCAAGAAGGGGTGAGCCTGGCCCAAGTAGCTCAGGATTTGGGCCTGAACGAGAGTATGCCCCGGCGATGGCGGAAGGAAGCTGAAAAGCTGGGCGCCAAAGCGTTCCGTGGCCAGGGTCTGCCCCGAGATGAAGAGCTGGCCCGCGTGAAACGAGAATTGGGCCGAGTGAAGCGAGAACGGGATTTTTTACGCGATGCGGCGGCGTACTTTGCCAAGGAATCGAAACGCGGTTTCACTGCATAGCGCGTCATCGTGCCGCCTATCCGATTCGCTTGATGTGCCGGGTTCTCAAGGTCTCGGCCAGTGGATTCTATGTGTGGAAGCGGAGGCCAGAGTGTCGAAGAACGTGTGAGAATCGCAGACTTCTGGGTAAAATCCGAACAATCCATGCCAAGAGTACGGGCACCTATGGGAGGGTTCGGGTCCTGGCCGAATTGCGTGATCGGGGATTTGCTTGTGGGCGACATCGTATCGCCCGTTTGATGCGCTCTGCCGACCTTCAAGGGATTCCCAGAAGACGATTTCGTCGTACGACCACCAGCGTTCATCGGCTGCCCGTCGCCCCCAATCGGCTCAAGCAAGATTTTTCGGCTTCAGCTCCCAATCAACGTTGGGTGAGCGATATTACCTATCTTTGGACAGGTGAGGGATGGTTGTATCTCGCGGTCATTCTTGATCTGTATTCCCGCAAAGTGGTGGGCTGGAGTACGAGTAATCGACTGCAGAGTGATTTGGTCTTGGAAGCCCTACAAATGGCGTTAGGCCTACGGACATTGGTTCCAGGTCTCATTCATCACAGTGATCGCGGCAGTCAATATGCCAGCCAGGACTTTCAGAATTTGCTGAGGAATCATGATATTCAATGCAGTATGAGTGGGACGGGGAATTGTTATGATAATGCCGTGGCCGAAAGTTTCTTTGCCACGCTGAAACGAGAACGTGTCTATCGGCAGATGTATCGGAGACGAGATGAGGCAAAAAGTGATCTTTTTCAGTATATTGAGGTCTTTTACAACCGGCAGTGGCGACATTCTGCAGCGGGCCTGAAAAGTCCAGTGCAATTCGAGGTGGCACATCTCCAAGTCCCAATTCAGTAGGAATTGATGCTTCTTGAGTAGAGCACAAGACCGATTCCCTTTTTGCTGGGTCTTACTCAAAAGTGGGAGCCAAGTTCAGGATCAATATCCCAATCTTTTTCTCCTAATAGCGATAGTAGTGGAAGGATCGGACCTTCACAGAGAAAGGGGTTTGACACGTTCTGTCATCTAACATTACAGACTCGGTATGTGAATGGATTGACAAATACAGGCGAAGCGCTACCATATCGCATCCTTTCTATCCCTTTTTTGGCAGTCGTCTTCAGTGGTGCTTACAAAATGGAAGCTGTTTATGATCACCCACAACCTTACCCAATTTTCTCCTTTATTATTCACATGAGGTGAAACGATGGACGGCGCATGTGCAGATAGAGTCATAGGTAGGTTTTCATCATCGAAGCAGACAAACAGGCCTGAGGGCATCTATTTCCCCTTGACCCTCCTAGCAGTTCTGGTTCTAGACATATTTCTTGGAGTGTTCACTGAAGGGCCCAATTCTGCTTGGGCGACATCAGAGGAGTTGGAAACACCAAACACCAAAGAATTTATTGAGGCTTCTTTTGAGGGGGACCAAGCCAAAATCAAGAAACTGTTAGCTCAAGGGGTTGCGATAGATCATCGAACCTCCCAGGATGGCGCGACAGCCTTAATGATAGCCTCTCAGAAAGGGCATGAAGAAATTGTGAAACTCTTGTTAGCCGAAGGAGCTAAGGTGAACCTTAAAGATTCAAGGCTTGAAGGGACGGCCTTAATGGCGGCCTCGGTGCATAATTATGAGGCGATTGTGAAACTCTTGATAGCCGGGGGAGCCAACGTGAATCTTCAAGACACCAGGGGCTCGACGGCCTTGTTGCTAGCATCTGAGTTAGGTCATGAGGCAACTGTAAGAGTTCTTATTGCAGGGAGAGCTGACGTGAACCTGCAAACAAAAAATGGCGCGACTCCTCTGATGGTTGCCACCAATAAAGGGCATGAGGAAATTGTGAAATATCTGATAGCTCAAGGAGCAAAGATATATCGTCAAGACTCCGAGGGCCAGATTGCCTTGATGTCGGCCGCTTGGTGGGGACATGGGACAGTTGCGAGAATCCTTGTAGCCTCTGGGGCAGCGATAGATCATCAAAATTTCGAAGGCATCACCGCCTTGATGATGGCCTCTCAGAATGGGCATGAGGAGATTGTGAAATTTCTACTAGAGGAAGGAGCCGAGATAAACCTTACCGGTTCGAAAGGTTTTACGGCCCTCGGGATGGCTTCTTATCAGGGCCATGAGGGTATTGTAAAATATCTGATAGCTCAAGGAGCGAGGATAAATCATCAAGACTCTACAGGTGGCACCGCATTGATAGGGGCTGCTAACGGGGGGCATAAAGCGATTGTGAAACTTTTGATAGCCGAGGGAGCCAACGTGGACCTTGGCGCCATAGATGGTCAGACGGCTTTAACCCTCGCAAAGACCGAGGCCATTGCTGAAATGCTCAAGGCAACCACGGCCAAATAAGAAAAAGCTAAGGGAATCTTAATCAATGGATCATTCTCTCGGAGTATGGTAAGAACTCTGTCTTAATCGGGATTCTGATGGGGGACTTTCTACCCTTCTCCGGGCTTAACCCACCTGTCCACGAAATCGGGGCCAGACCACCCACGACGATTTTCTGTGATTAACAAGGGAGTTCCCAAATGTTGCCAACGAAAGGCTACGCTGCTCTGCGAGCTGGAGTGTTGCTACAGCCATTTTCTTTTGAACGCCGCGCACCCGGCCCTTATGATGTTCAGGTCGCGATTGCTTACTGTGGGATTTGTCATTCAGATATCCATCAAGCGCGCGATGAATGGGGTGGATCGATTTTCCCTATGGTTCCAGGGCATGAAATTGTTGGCCATATAGTACAGATCGGGTCAGACGTGACTCGATTTCGAGTAAGTGATCGAGTTGGCGTTGGCTGCTTTGTTGACTCCTGCCGAATGTGTGCATCTTGTACGCAAGGATTGGAACAATATTGTGAAACTGGTGCGGTCTTTACCTACAATGGTTTAGATAAAGATGGACATCCCACATACGGTGGATATTCTAATCACATCGTCGTGGATGAACGTTATGTCTTACAGGTCCCAGATGGACTCCCATTGGAAGGGGTTGCTCCACTCCTCTGTGCAGGGATTACGACTTATTCGCCGTTACGGCAATGGGGTGTGAACAAAGGCCATCGATTAGCGGTTGTCGGCCTTGGAGGATTAGGGCATATGGCGGTGAAAATCGGACGCGCGCTAGGTGCTGAAGTGACGGTCTTCAGTCGGTCAGAATCAAAGCGCAAGGATGCCGAGCGTCTGGGAGCTACAGACTATGCGGCGACCTCGCAAGAAGGCACGTTGGCTCGCGTAGCTCGGGCGTTTGATTTTGTGATTGATACGGTGTCGGCGCCTCATGATCTGAATGCGTATTTGGATATGCTGAAAACCGATGGTACCTACATTCTCGTTGGCGTACCGCCTGAAACCATGGCGGTCAATGCTTTTTCACTTATCCTACGACGACGCAGATTGGTCGGATCCTTAATCGGAGGTATTCGTGAAACGCAAGAGATGCTCGATTTCTGTGGGGAGCATCAACTCACGTCCGATGTCGAAGTGATTCCGATTACACAGGTGAATGAGGCTTATGAACGGGTCCTTCAAGGGGATGTGCGATTCCGATTCGTAATTAATATGGGCACCTTAGAGACATAAGGCCTTGGCCACATGAAAAGGGTGGCCAGAGCGTTCACCTAGGCGGCAGCAAGGGGCCGGCCCATTGCCCTTTAATGCGCTGGACATCTACTAAATTGTTGGGTGGCCCGAGGTCCGCCATGAGTTTTGTATCGATACGACCATGATCCACAGATAGCATTTGTGGGTCCCCGATCCCTTGAGGTTTATACCAATACCATCCAGCACAATTCGGGCGATCAGTCGTCCATTGAGGGAGTAAATGACGTAATTCGCGCTCTAAATGTATCTTGAGTTCTGTGGCGTCATGTGTTCCAAGTTTGTTTTGAATCGTCTGATATATTGCGGAGGCATGAGCTTGAAGTGTCACGGGCTTGATTCCTTTTGTTGGGAGGGCGACATTGGATTATTACATCTTAACGTTAAGGGGTGGTATCGATATGCACTGTTTGTGGCGAAAACGCTGGGGTGCAGATGGCAATATACTCAGCCCCTTCGCCTTCTGGACTGCTGTAGCGTATCCACTCTCCAGGATGACTCGTCACAGACTGACCCGCCTGTACGTTCAAGAGACCATCTCGGTGCTCGATTTGAAGCATCCCCTTTAGTATGACTTTGGTTTCTTCGAATTCTGGTTGTTGCCCGTTTCCTTTCCATCCGGGAGGACAGATGATGCGTGCGATACTTACCGTCGTGCTCTCCGTTGCTACGCGTCCAACAAACTCTTCGATCCGTTTATGTTCGGGTCCGATAGGGGGGATAATGCTGGGTTGTGTGGTTACTCGTGGCATCGTACAATTTCCTTTCGCTGAATTAATAGGAAGGGGTTACTTTGGTATCGATGAAACTCCCTTGAATATAACTGATTTGGCGAGTGACTGAAATCTTCAAGTGACTTTGGAATTGTTATCAAATGGGATTGGCTTGTTCTTCAGAATTCGTACTTTTTTCTAGGCGCATCAATATCGATAAAATCTAAAGTGTTAAATGAGGAATTTCTGGAATGCTCATTCACGGACTGCATTTTAACAATATCAAAGGGGATGTGTTTGGGGGGGTGGTAGCGGCGGTGATCGCCGTGCCACTGGCACTCGCGTTTGGAGTCGCGTCGGGAGCAGGTGCCGAAGCAGGGCTCTACGGTGCGATTTTTGTGGGATTTTTTGCGGCCATTTTTGGGGGAACTCCTGCACAAGCGTCTGGTCCGACTGGGCCGATGACTGTCGTGTTTGCTGGATTGGTGGTTGAAATGGCTCACAATCCGCACTTGGTTTATACGATTGTTGTGTTGGGTGGCGTGGGCTTGATTCTTTTGGGATTGTTAGGCGTAGGGCGCTACATTAGTTTGATGCCCTATCCAGTCATCTCAGGGTTTATGAGTGGTATTGGGGGTATTATTATGATTTTGCAAATTGGGCCACTCTTGGGGCATGCCGCCAAGCCTGGCGGAGTGGTGCCGAATGTGATCGGTATTCCCGAGTTTATCACCGCGCCAGTTCTTCATGCTGTGATTCTGGCAGCTCTTGCGTTGGCTATCGTGTACTTCACGCCAGAAGCCATTGGACAAGTGGTTCCTCCGCCATTACTGGCTTTAATTGTTTGCACACCTGCGGCCATTTGGTTTTTCCCTCAGGCTCCCGTGATAGGTTCCGTGCCCTCTGGATTTCCTCCCTTTCAATTTCCCCCATTCGAAATGGAATTTTTGCCGCTTATCCTCAAAGGCGCATGTGTGCTGGCCTTACTGGGCGCAATCGATAGTTTGTTGACTTCCTTAGTCTGCGACAACATGACCCGCACCCAACATGACTCGAATCGAGAGCTCATTGGGCAGGGGATCGGCAACATGGTCGCGGGATTTTTTGGAGGCTTGCCTGGTGCTGGTGCCACAATGCGGTCTGTCGCCAATATTCGATCTGGTGGCCGAACGCCCATTTCTGGTGCGTTGATGGGACTCGTGCTTTTGGCCACCTTGCTTTGGTTGGGTCCGCTTGCGGAACGAATCCCACTAGCTGTCCTTGCGGGCATTTTATTAAAAGTCGGCATTGATATTATTGATTGGCGATTCTTACGTCATGTCATGGAAGCGCCGCGAGCCGATGTGGGTATCATGGTTGTGGTGTTTCTTACCACCGTCGCGGTGGATTTGATCACAGCAGTGGGAGTTGGCGTCGTCTTGGCCAGTTTACTGTTCGTGAAGGAGATGGCTGATCTGCAGTTGGCCAATATGAAGGTCATTACCGAAGTTCACGAAGAAACCCCCTTGTCGTCTGAAGAAGCCGCGATTATGGAGCGCAATACGGGGAAGATCGTGCTGATTCACGTGGATGGTCCGATGAGTTTTGGGTCGGCCAAGAATATGGTGAAGCGTTTGGAAACGGTGCCAGGGCTTCGCACGTTCACGAGTTGTGTGTTAGACCTTTCTGATGTTCCAGTGATTGATGGAACGGCGGCCTTAGCTATTGATGATATGCTGCGGATTATTCGAGCGCACGAGCAGCATCTCTTCTTTGTGGGCATGCAGCCCAACGTCACCAAGACGTTGGAGGGCTTGAATGTGCTGTCTCATATCCGCCCCCGTCACCGCTTTGCGACGCGTCTCGAAGCGTTGCAGCATGCCGCTCAAGCCGCAGGGGCTACTCACCCAGATGACCTTCCAGATGGTGCTGAGAATTAAACTAATTAACCACTCAGTGTTAGCTCAAGGCCAACGAGAAGTTGCAGTCAGAAGTAATTCGTCGATAAAGAGATTAGGCAGTCCTCCCTATAGAGGACTGCCTAGAAGTGGAAAGCGTAAAGTCTTACTTCGTCAGTGTTCTAGTTTGTCTGCGATACCATGTGGCCAATCCTAGAAGGCTGGTTCCTAAGAGCAGTATACTTGATGGTTCAGGCACCGGGTGAAGATCCAAGTTCGTCATGATCAAGCTTACCCCTTCCCCTGGTCGAGGAGTATCGAAGGTTGCGGTGAAATGCGAGATGTTTCCCCATTCAGCCTGATCGAAGTTAATTGTGCCAAGTCCATTGATTTCCAGTGCCGTTCCCGCTGTGGCTCCCGAAAACGGCGTGAGAAAATATTGAACAGTTGAGCCATTATCTTCTCCGGGGTCAATATCCACGATGTTATCAAATCCAACAATGTCCAACGATTCAACTCTAAATGGGATCGTTGGGGACATGCCTCCGAAGGTAAATATCACCCCTTCTCCATCACCTCCCATCAGGAGACCGTCGCCGAATAAGTGGTAATGACTTGTGGGGTCGATATCTTGAATTGCTGTCGTAAACAAGTCATCTTCAACATACTTAAAGATACGGGCGCCATCAGACTCTAAAATGGTACCGGGGCCTGCGTCGGGATTGGCAAAATCGGTTGCAAACGTAATATTATGAGCTGATGCAGAACTGGAGAAAAAAACACCTCCGATGAAAACAGCGAAAAGCCCGATGAGCTTTGATCGTGTGACTGTGTTGCGAAGTATCAAATACATGGACCCTCCTTATAGAAAAAACGCGCAGACGTATTTGTGGATGATAGGGCCCTTGCGTTTAGTTGGTGTGTGATTGAAAAATTCGCCCTGCCACTTTAATAGGTTCAATCTAGAAGATCTTGTGAGAGCTTTCTACTTGCGGATGCTCATGGACGCTAATATATGCAACAGTTTTGGCTATATAAATGCTATGAAATCGTGAGAGGAACTGAAATGCGAGGAAGGTGGTCTCTAAAACAGCTTTTGATTGGCTTTTTTCTAATCTATTGGATCTTACGGCCTGATCTTCTGGTATTTGCCAATCACCGTGGCTCAGAAGGTCACCACATAGTTGATACGGTTGAAGGAGAGGAGGGCCGTGGTCATTCGGTTCCGAACGCCCCCTTCCGAGTGTTTTGGGGAAAAGGCAAAGAAATGGTCGAAGATCTGGTGATCACTGAAACTCAGAAAGAAGAAACGATTCAAACGGTCATTGATGCGTTTATGGAAATGATTGCGCATCGTGGTGAGTATCAACGATTTCATGAAGCCCTTACAAAAAAGGCACTCAATAAGGTCATTATTGAACCTCAAGTCTATAATCGTGATGGTAAGGAGTTTATGTTTCTGGTGGCTCGAACATCCAAAGCTGGACACGTGAATCTCCTCATCAATGCCGGCAGCATCAAAGAACAAGGATATCTGGGACAGCCAGATCGGTTGATTCCCGTCTTAGCGCGGGAATTTCAATGGGTGGTGAGCAAGGCCGATACAACCAAAAAACGACAGTCTGGAATTGGAAGTCGCAAATTGGAGGCAGCTCCGATTCTGTCAAATAAAGCTATTCGAACTCTGTCAGGGGCTGAACGTATAGCTGCACTTCAGCTGCTATTCCAAGACTATCTCATCACGGTTGACACATTTGAAAGTCTTAAGGGCCAACCCTACTTTGAATTAGGAACCTCAAACAAGATCGAACCGAGTCAGCCAGATTCGACTAGCAAGCTCTACGATATTCGTGTGCGTGAGGCTCTTCAACATATAGTGGGGGATCCCTACTTTCTCGAGCATACGCCCAAAGCCGTTCGGAGTTTGTTGAATGGCAAAGTTTGGAATGTCTCATTTGTTGATATTGCATCACGAGATTGGGCAACGCGTACTCGAGTGCTCCCTCGAGAAAAAGCAGTCAAAGTTGGCCAAGCAAGACGCACAATTCAGCCCGCCAAAATTTTGGTCAATGTGTATCGATTGGCCTCTCCAGATGATCCGTTTTATGCCGAAACCAAGAACCTTTCGATGGGAGCGCTATCAAAAGAGCAGTTGGCGAAGGTCATAGCTTTGGAGATTGAGCATAATATTATCGAAAAATCGATGCGTGGTCATACCGCCACTGATGAACAGTCTAATTGACCTGTTTTGAAGCCTCGTACTATCTCTGTGTAATCCGTGAACCACGCCATAACCACCTATCGAGTTTCGTAGTGATGGTGTCGCTCATTTTACGAGAGCCTCGATAGGTGCAAATCGCCACGGGTAAATTGTCTAGTCGGATTCTTCGATGTTCACAATCCCTAGCCCGTGAAGTATTTTTTTTAGATTTTTTGATCGCTTTGGAAGCTTAACCTTCGTCCTGTGCCATTCTCGGCGAATTGGATAGTTCTTTCGGAGAAGGTCAAAGCCTTGAGCGGTTTCGTTGCTCTCAACACCTGAGAGCTGGCGCATGCGCTGGCAATCTTCTTCAATGTTATAGATGCTGTTGAGGATTTTCCGCGTTTGTTCTTGATCAGACAAGGTGTTAGGACGTACTGAAACGGTTGGCACGGTGGATTTAGGTAAACATGTAGCTGGATTCCAGATGGGGATGATGTCTAAATGCTTGCAGAGGGCTGAGTACAGCATCAATGTGCCATTGGCCTTACCATCAAGGGAATGTCCTGCAATGTGGGGTGTGGCAAGCGTGGCGGCATTGACGAGGTCCCAATTGATGTGCGGCTCCTGTTCCCAGACATCAAGAATAACTGGACCGATTCGTTGGAGCCGAATGGCATCTAATAGGGCTTCAGTGTCAACCACTTCTCCTCGGGCGGCGTTGATAAGAACGGTGGATGGACTGAGTCCTTGCAGCGTATGTTTGTTGAGCAAATGATAGGTGGGATAAGGCCCGTCTGTAGTCAGTGGCGTATGAAGTGTCACGAAGTCACAGGCCAGAGTGTCTGCCAGGGATTGGCTAGTGATGAGACCAGCATCGGCCAGTGGGGGGTCATGAAGCACTGGGTGCATCCCAAGTGCTCCAGCTTTTGCCTGAACAAGTTTGCCAATATTCCCAACTCCAATAATTCCAATAGTTTTGCCTTTCAGGGTATAGCCGTGTTGTGCTCCAAGGTAGAGTAAAGCCGCGATGATATATTCGGCCACAGAATTAGCGTTCGATCCTGCTGCTGATGCCCAATCGATGTTTCGTTCGTACAGGTATTGTGTATCAATATGGTCGATGCCAGCTGACGCAGAGCCGACGAATTCGACAGGGCTGTCTCGCAATAAAGTCTCATTGACTTGAGTGATAGAACGAATGAGTAAGATATTTGTGTCTAGCAAGTCAGCCTGAGAAATCGTGCGTCCAGGTAAATGGCGAATATGACCAAGGTTGCCGAATGCCTCGTCCACATACGGGATGTTTTCAGCTGCGACGATGTTTTTGGGTTGAGTCATTTTGTTATCGGGAGGAGTTGGTGGGGCACTGTAGAGTAACAGTTATTCTGCGTTGGCTTACATTACGGGATGGGTTTCTTCTGCTCCGATCAAGATGTGATATAGCATAACCGACTATCGTGTTGATTGCATTCTCTTACAGGTTTTGATATTTCTGATGTACAGTAATAGAGCGAAATTTCGGAGATTGTGGCCTTTCGCAGGAAGTAGACCGAGAGCGTAATGAGCAAACGCAAGAAAAAGGACGTCGGAGGAGATGTTTCCAAGTCTTCTGTCGTGCCAAAGATAACGTCAATGCCTCTGGTTGATATTCTTCTGGGTATTCTTTCGATTGCCGGGATTCTGTTGACGGCCTATCTCAGTTATGGAGCCTGGTTTGATTCGCATCCAGCCTTTTGTCAGGAGGGTTCGGGATGCGATCTCGTGCAAGCGAGCCGATGGGCAACCTTTCTTGGCTTGCCGATGGCCTTCTGGGGATTGATGACGTATGTCGTCATCGCACAACTCCTCTGGCGTAGTCGAAAAAAACCAGGCAGTTGGACGATATTGGTTTTTGTGGCTGTCTGTGGATTTGCAATTAGCGCCTACCTGACGGTTGTGTCAGTGTTAGAAATTGAGGCAACCTGTCCCTATTGCCTAGTATCGTTCGCAATGATGACAACAATCATGATCTTGGTGTTAATTCGACAGCCTCCGAATTGGAGTACCTCTTTGAAGGAAGCCGCCATCATTGGAGTGCTAATTGTAGCGGGGCTACATCTTCATTATAGTGGAATCTTTGATGCGGCGGCGGGACCCGAGGATCCTCAGCTTCGCGAGTTAGCGATGCATTTGACCGAGGCTGGAGTCAAATTTTATGGAGCGTATTGGTGCCCACGCTGTCAGGAGCAAAAAGCGGTCTTCAAAGCCTCAGCAAAGCGGTTGCCCTATGTTGAATGTAGTTCAGGTGGCCGTGGCAGCCCGCTGACAAAAGCCTGCTCGACAGCAAAGATTCGAAGTTATCCAACCTGGATGATTGGTGAGCGTCGGCTCACTGGCCTGCAGACTCCTCGCACATTAGCGTCAGCTACCGGTTTTGACTGGAAAGACTAGTCGGTACATAACGAGAATTGTGAAGACCTGTCGATGTTAACGGTTTTCGATCATGTGACCTATTTGTCAAAAATGAACAAGAGAGTACCAACTAGTTTTTCTCGATTTGTATTGATCTCGTACATGTGTGGGCTGCTGCTCATTCTCTTGTCATTGACCAGTCTGGCTGCTGATCAGGAACAAGTCCCGAGGTTGCCTTTGGCGTTGCAAGTATTTTTAAAAAAGCCACGTTATCAGGTGTATGAACTTCATGTGCATTTGACGAATGTGAGTCAAAGCACTGTGAAAGTGAATATTCGTGATCTTCCGTGGAATCCGCCTAATGATTCGAAATGGTTCACGGCTGTTCGTCTGGATGAAAAGCTGACTCTGGTTACGCAGCAGATTCAGGATTGGAACTTAGGATCTCGACTGGTGACGTTGCTTCCAGGCGAATCAATTCAGGACACGATGCTTTTAAATCCCAGAATGCCCTCGTTATTAGATGATATTGCTCAGTTTGGTGTACAACTTCAGTGGGATTGTCCCCCGGCATCATTGAAGTTTGTCTGCAAGGATAACTCGCTACAGAACCTGACTATTCCTCAGGGCGATCCTGGGCAGCCAGATATTTATTTGATCGACAAACATCGATGTCAGAAGATGGCACAAGCCATTGGTCTGATCAACACTCCCGAAGGCCATCCGGTGCTGTTTCTTCTCATGCCTGAGTCTGTGATGGAAAATGTCCAGTCGGTCCAAGTGCGGATGTACCAGGTTGATGACTATGTGCGGCATTGCCTACCTACATGGACTAATAGCTGGGCGGTGAGTTTTTTTACAGATGACCGGTATGCTGGATTTTTACACGATAGCCAACGTCGAATAGCGTTTCAGCAAGGGATCTGGCAGCGAGTCAATATCGGACAATATTCCAGTCAAACTCGGACCCTCAATCGATTTCCGTGGATCAAAGATCGAGCGGATTCCGTTTATTTATCACTGTATCGATCTGATTAAGATTGTCCGGCCCCCCGGACTCACCCTGATTCTACAGGGCAGTCCAGGAGCATGTGAGTATGAATGTTCTGATTAGTTTGCCTCTACTCTACCTCGGTAGAAATTTCGTAGAACCGCAACTGGGCCAGTTTCAAGCCATTATTGTCATAGCCCCAGTAAAAACCTTCGAGGTCGTCGTGAAATAATGGATACCTCTCCAATTGGCCATCATCGTCAAGGTCCTGGTAAATATACAACAGGTCTCGGGTTACATTATCAAATGAAGATTTACCTTTCTCACGTGTTAACACTTTGCTATAAGTTGAGCAATATTCATCCCCAGTTTCTTTTTCCGTGGCACAAGTCATTGTCGTGGAAGTGCCGCCTGGTTTCCCCAGCGCACGTGCGTACACCGCGTACTCAGTTACGCCATCATTATCTGGGTCTGGGTTCGGCAGCATAAACTTTCCGCCGTTTCCATCGGTGGCATTCGCATCCAGTACTTCAAAGTCCGGCCCCTCTGCCAACCAAATCTTTGACTTTCCAGAAAGTTTGACGAAAATGCGATGCCCTTTGTTGCCAGTCATATCGGCGTCTTTTTCTTTCGAGACACCAATAATGTTTAAGGTGTAATGGGCTCCAGATGGACCGCCATTGCCGGTCTGGGCCATAGCCGGTGTTGGCAGCAAAATGGCTGCAAGTGTTCCTGTTGCCAAAGCAGTTTTGCTGAGCATGTGCATGTCGACCTCCTCAGTAAGTGAATGATGGATTGTAGTGTTGATGATATTGGGGACCACCAAAATTAGGTCTGAACGCACATGAAACACCGCCATATCTCGTCCGACTACGAGATTGCGTTCGCCTGGCAACCCTGCGACCCTATTCAATGTCTTGAACGTAGGCCAGTGGCTTTGCGTCCTACCCTTTCGAGCAGTTTGCCTTTTTCAGGTCCTCCACTACGGCTGTTATCGGCTGCTTAGCGTTTTCCTTTAGATGACCGGGCGAATTCAAACAATTCATACACAACCATCATAAATAAGAACGATGGTTGCCAATTTCAGTAGATTCTTTCTAAAGAAACAAGTTCGTCGTGGAATCGGCTGGAATTTTTGATTGAAAGACTTAGGCTTTACGGTAGATGTGAGAAGGTTTAGGATCTTGGGGATGATTCCTCTCAGTCGTCGCTGAGATATACGTTTTTTAAAGGATTTATGTTGTTGAATATGTGTTCGTGAATGTTGATGACGGGAATCTGAACCTATATGCCGTTGCAAGCCTTTCACCCCATTGTAGGAGATTGGTTCTCCACGACGTTAGGAGAACCGACCGATGTGCAACGTTCCAGTTGGCCGGCCTTGCAATCAGGAAAACATGCGCTTATTTCCGCCCCTACCGGCTCTGGAAAAACGCTGTCGGCCTTTCTCAATTGTATCGACCAGTTGTTGCGGCAAGCCATTCATGGTGAGTTAGTGGATGGTATCCAAATTGTCTATGTCTCACCACTTCGCGCGCTCAGTCATGACATTCATAAAAATTTACAGCAGCCGTTAGATCAGATCAGCGAACTGGCATTGTCAGCTGGGTTGTTGAGTCCCAATATTCGAGTCGAAGTCCGGACCGGCGATACCCCTTCCGCGCAGCGGCAACGCCTTCTGAAGCACCCGCCACATATTCTTGTCACGACGCCAGAAACGCTGTATTTGATGGTGACAGCTAAGCGGAGTCGAGAACTCTTAACGGGGGTGCATACCGTGATCGTGGATGAAATTCATGCCTTGGCACCCAACAAACGCGGCTCACATTTGGCATTGTCCTTGGAGCGATTAGATGCGGTCACGAAACCGCATCTCGTGCGCATTGGGTTATCAGCTACCCAACGGCCATTGGAACATGTGGCCCAGTTTCTGGTTGGAGAGTTAACTCATCGTATGAAAGATCAACAGACCTCTCTGTTTAAATCCCAGGATTGTCACATTGTGGATGTGGGGCATCATCGGACGCTGGATTTGCAAGTTGAAGTACCCAAGGATGAGCTAGGACCGATCGCGACCAATGCGATCTGGTCCGAAACTTACGATCGTATTGCTGCTCTGGCTGAAGACCATCGTTCTACCTTGGTCTTTGTGAATACCCGTCGTCTGGCTGAACGGATTGCGCATCATTTAGCTGAACGACTGGGAGACGATCAGGTGGCTTCTCATCATGGGAGTTTGTCCCGCAAGCTGCGGTTGGCGGCAGAAGAACGGCTCAAGAAAGGGCAGATTAAGGTCATGGTGGCCACGGCGTCACTTGAGTTGGGAATCGATATTGGGTGTATCGATGTGGTGTGCCAGATCGGGTCGCCTCGGGCGATTGCGACCTGCCTCCAGCGTGTGGGACGTGCTGGGCATCGGGTAGGGGCTGTTCCGAAAGGTCGATTGTTTTGCACCACGCGAGACGAATTGATGGAGTGCGCTGCAGTTGTTCGAGCGATTCGACAAGGTGAATTAGAAACGATTGAAATTCCAGTGGCACCACAGGATATCTTGATTCAACAGGTGATCGCCGAGGTATCTGCACAAGAATGGGAGATCCGTGCTTTGTATGAGGTCTGTCGGGCCGCCTATCCCTATCGAGCCCTCACCTGGGAAAAATTTGAATCTCTCATTGAACTAATTGCCGAAGGGTTTGTGCCGGGCCGACGGCGTTTGTATGCCTATCTTAGTTACGACAAGCCTGAGGGCCGGCTGCGTCCACGACGTGGAGGGCGACTAGCGGCGCTGACTTCTGGTGGCGCGATTCCAGAAACGGGTACCTATGCGGTGGTCGCGGACCCAGATAGTGCGGTAGTGGGAACGGTCGATGAAGATTTTGCGATCGAAAGTTTAGCGGGCGATATCATGTTGTTGGGGACCACCTCCTGGCGTATTAAGGCGATCGAACCCGGGAAAGTCCGTGTGGAAGATGCTCATGGGCAACCGCCCACCATTCCCTTCTGGCGCGGCGAAGCGCCGTCGCGTTCTCAAGAACTGTCCCATGGGGTGGGCGACCTTCGCAAGGAGATTTATCGACTGCTAGAGAGTGGCGTCAGCCCTGGTGATGTGGCGGCCCGACAGCGGTTGTGGAAAGACTGTGGCGTCGATGCCGCTGGCGCTGATCAACTGTTGGCTTATGTCGCAGGTGGGGTCCACATTTTAGGGGAGGTGCCGACGCAAGACTGTGTGATAGCAGAACGGTTTTTTGATGAGGCGGGAGGAATGCAGTTAGTGTTGCATGCGCCGTTCGGGGGACGTCTCAATCGCGCATGGGGTCTCGCGCTGCGGAAACGGTTTTGTCTGAATTTTGATTTTGAGTTGCAGGCTGCAGCGACGGATGATGGTATCGTGCTATCCCTTGGTGCCCATCATAGCTTTCCACTCGAAACAATCTTTCAGTTCCTTCAGCCAAAGACTGTGCGCGAGGTACTCATTCAGGCGACATTAGCCACGCCGTTGTTTGTGACGCGGTGGCGATGGAACGTCAGCCGTGCATTGGCACTGTTGCGGTTTCAGAACGGCAAACGGGTGCCTGTGCATCTCCAACGCATGCGCGCAGAGGATTTGCTCGCGGCGGCGTTTCCGATGGCCGCAGCTTGTGGCGATAATCATGTTGGCGATATACCGGTACCGGAGCATCCCTTGGTTCAAGAAACTCTGCAAGATTGTTTAACTGAAGCGATGGATGTGGAAGGCCTACGTCATGTTCTGCAGCACATTGAGGCAAAGGCCATTCAGGTTCGAGCGGTGGAATCTCCAGTGCCGTCTCCATTTGCGCATGAGATTCTCAATGCAAATCCTTATGCTTTTTTGGATGATGCGCCGTTAGAGGAACGCCGAGCGCGGGCGGTTAATCTCCGACGCACCTTGCCGGCTGACTTTGATGGCAAAATTGGGACATTGGATGCTGGAGTCATTGAGACTGTTATCCAGGAAGTGTGGCCGAACGTTCGAGATGAAGATGAGTTGTTCGATGTCTTGCAGGTGATGGGATGGATGCCTGCTAAGGAAGGAGAATCCTGGCGAGAGGAGATGGATGTACTTGTTGGGAAGGGCCGAGCTCTGGTTCTTCGTGTGAAAGCAAAAAAAATGTCGTGTACAAATCTTCTTGAAGGATGGACTACAAGGGATCATCTACCACGTGTCCAAGCCTTATTTGTGGAAGTAGAAGTGCTAGCTGGAACGTGTCAATCATATGCTTTGGATAATGAAGAGGTCCCAACCCCGGAAGCAGCAGCTCAGTATATTCTCCAAGGCTGGATGCCTCATGTTGGTCCCGTGACGGTCAAGGAGTTGGCTGATCGGTTAGGGATGGCAACTTCTCACGTTTCTCAGGCATTACTCCAATTAGAAGGCCAAGGCCGAGTGCTGCGTGGACACTTCCGTCCTGTCTGCCCCAATAGTCCCTCTCCCTTTAAAGGTTTGGCCTTGAATGGAGGACAAGGCAAGGGTGAGGGTAGAGTTGATCAAACTCTCGACGATGAATGGTGTGATCGTAGTCTCGTCGCCCGCATTCATCGACGTACCGTTACTGCGCTACGCCGAGAAATTGAGCCAGTTGCAGCCTCAGACTTCATGCGCTTTTTGTTTCAATGGCAGCATTGTGCCAAAGGTTCACAATTACATGGTGAAGCGGGACTGCGCGCAGTTCTTTCACAGTTAGCTGGTTATGAAGCTCCGGCTTCCTCGTGGGAACCCTCTTTGCTACAAGTGCGCATCGCGAACTACAAACTAGACTGGCTCGACAATCTCTGTTTGCGTGGGGAAGTCGGGTGGGGACGATTGACGCTGCCTGAACGCAGACCAAATTTGAGGCCAGTCGTAGACGGAGAGCAGTTCCGACGGATTACCCCCACAAGTCTTGCCCCCATCAGTTTTTTCCCCAGAGAGAGTCTCTCATGGATGTTGGCGGTCGCTCGCTTGGAAAGCTCGACAGAACCGCTTGGTATGAGGATGAGTGTAAGTGGTGTGGCCCAAGCCATTCACGAATGCTTAGATCATCGCGGGGCTTGCTTTTTTGGTGATCTGGTTCAGCGAACTGGACATCTTGCGGCAGAATTAGAACAGGCCTTGTGGGAGCTTGTCGCTGCGGGATTGGTGACGGCAGATGGGTTTGATCCGCTCAGAGCGTTGCTGGATCCACGTCGACGTCGAGCCGATGGTAAGGATCGTGCGCGTCGGGCTCGATACAGTGTCGGACGGTGGGCGTTGTTGGAGTCTGCTCATGATGCGCGGGAGGAAAACGAGGCCTCTCTTAAGCATCCTCATGAACAGTGGGCCCAGCAATTAGCACGCCGTTATGGAGTGGTGTGTCGGGATATTGTGAAACGAGAATCCTTGCCGGTGACCTGGCGTGAACTGCTTATTCACTATCGTAAAATGGAATGGTGTGGCGAAATGCGAGGCGGGCGGTTCGTGGATGGCCTCATGGGAGAACAGTTTGCGTTGCCGGAGGCTCTCGAGGCACTTCGAGCGGTTCGTCGAAATCCCGACATTGGTGGACAGGAGATTCGTCTATCACCTGCTGATCCAATGAATCTTGTTGGCATTATCCTTCCGGGTGACCGTATTGCTTCTCACACCGCTCAATCGATTCTCTTTCGGAAGGGGGTGCCGGTGTCGGATGTCGTTCCAGTCGTGAATCTCGCCTAAATTGAATACGCGAAAGGCCGAATCTAAGCCAAGACTGCCTCAAGTCGTGTGGTTGATCCTCGGGCTGGTCAGCGCGCTCGCGATTCTATTTATTCCTGTTCCTTCAGAGACCTTCTTGTGGAAAGCGGTCAACAATAGTGGACATGTCCCGCTCTTTCTCGTCGTCAGTCTATTGTTGTTAAAGCTGTCACAAATCGTATGGAGAGAATGTGGCTGGTGGCCTATTCGGCATTATGCGATGGCGATGGGTGGGGTCGTGCTTCTCGCGTTGACGACAGAGGCGTTGCAATCTTTGAGTACGATCCGACATCCGCAGGCCACTGACGTGCTACACGATGTGGTGGGTGCAATCTGCGGTCTCGCCCTGGCATTGACGTATGATTGTACTGTCTCAGGGCATTGGGCCTGGTGTCGATCCGTTCTAGGACGATCCGTTGTCCGTGGGGGTGTTGTGGCCATGATCGCAATAAGCTTCTGGCCGGTTTGGGAATGGGGTTATGCCTATTGGGATCGTGCGGACCGGTTTCCATCTTTAGTTGCATTCTCCTCGTATTGGGAAATGAAATTCGTGAAAGCGGTCGATAGTGAGTTGCAGATTGTTTCCGCACCATCAGGATGGCCAAGACCAGCAGGAGACAAGGTCGGGCGCGTAAAATTTTATCCCAGGCGGTATCCCGGCATTCGAATTGATGAGCCTTATCCAGATTGGCGGGACTACTCCCATTTACGGCTCGATGTCTTTTCAGAGTTGCTGGCATCACGCTCTCTCGTTATTCGCATTGACGATGCGCATCATAATAACGAACATGCAGATCGATTCAATAAAACTGTGACCGTTTTCCAGGGTCTCAATCACATCAAAATTCCGATAAAGGAAATTCGCCAAGCCCCGGTTGGTCGAGACATGGATTTGAGTGCTATCAGAGCCGTCTTGCTCTTTTCCGTCAATCCACTACAAGAATTTATCCTCTATTTTGACAATATTCGGCTAGAATAGTCTTTTGTTATGTAGAGAAAATGTTCCAACGGAACGTCTCGACATAAGCTGGAAGATTGTTGGTAGAAGTTGGTCTTGCCAGGACCTTTCGACGGGATGTTTCATCCAAGCTAGATGGCAACTTTGATAAATTCACGTAGTTCAGTACAATAGTCCTTGACGAAGTCGTTTCATTGGCAAGATCGGATGTTTGTGAAAGTGGGATGATGAAACACTCTGCGTAGTTATCGGCGATATCAATGGAAGGTAAGGCGACGTGTCTCCACTGATTACCTTGATCATTGCCATTGGAATGGCAGGGCTCTTGATCATTTTTCTCATTGAAGATCTTCGGGAACAAGCCTATAGACGCTTAGTGATCAAATGTACCGTTTTGTTTTTGGTATTTCTGATTTTGAACTTGGCCACCGGTTTTCCTCAACCTTCCACTAGACAAGCCTTTGGCGGGGTTTCTCCACTGGCGGCCATCGGACTGATGTTTATATGTATCATCTTGGGCATGGTGGCGCGGTATCTCTTTTATCTGAAAAGAAAATTTTCGTGGTTGGCATTTGTGAAGCCGCTCTGCGTGTCACCAATTGTGCTGTTGCCCCTGTTTGGATCTGTACAGGGGATGCAGGAATTGGAAACGATGCAGATGTTGTCATTTGCACTCCTGGCTTTTCAAAATGGGTTTTTCTGGCAGGTAGTCTTGGAACATGCAAAAGCCAAAGTGTAACCCCCAGATGAGCTGTTTGATTATCCTGATAGCGGCGATGCTATTCGGATTTTCCGTCAAGGCCACTCAAGATGTACCGCTCGCTAGCGAAACTGATAAGCCATTCTTCAAGCATTGAATGGACAAACTGTCGTTATGAAAAAGGCAGAAGTATATTTCCCCCTCTTTGTCGTATTGTTTTGTGTCTTACTGGGAACTCGTGGTTTAGGTGCAACCCCTCCTGTTGATGTGTCGTACCAAAAGTATTTTGTTCAATATGAGGATAATCGCTCGTGGTATGAAACCGCTCTGAATGCGGTAGGCCAGACAAATCTCGAGGTTGGTAGAAGTTTCGCGCTCATCGCTGGAGTGTCTCACTATCCCCGACTTGGCGGCAATAAGGATTTGATCCCAGCTGCTGAGGACATAAGGAAGCTTCGACATTATCTCATTCACGTGGAGAAGTTTGATGAGGTTGTGGAATTAAAAAATGTCGATGTCAATCTAGAAAATTTCAACTATTTTTTACAGAGTTATTTCCCACAGCAGCTCAAACGATTTCCCAAATCACGATTTCTTTTTGCCTATAGCGGTCATGGCTTTCAAGACGATGAACAGGTGAACGGCTATGTGTTGACGGCGAAGGCTGCCTCTATGAAGGATACAGCGAATAGTATCGACTTGGGTATTATGCGGCGTTGGATAGGGAATGTTGTCGCCAAAGGTCATCATGTATTAGTGCTTATTAATTCGTGTTACAGCGGGGCATTTCTGAATCAGAAATTTGGTGATACCCCGAGTGCTCCCGAAGATCCGGGTGCATGGGCGATTATGGCAGGGGGGAGTAATCAACTGACCTGGCATCAACCGGAAGTGGGTTCAGGAAGTGTGTTTTTTGAGAAGGTGTTTGCCGGATTGGATCGCCGAGCCGACCTGGTTCCCAAAGGGGGTGATGGAATCATTACGACGAAAGAACTCAACTTGTATCTTGAAGATCAAATTCCCAAGGCCACGGGCAAAAGACAACATCCCAAGCTGGGAGACTTGTCCAAACATGGTGATGTGGGTGGATTCTTTTTCTTGGATAGACGGCGACAAATTCGGGAAGGGAACCTAACTGAGTGGAATCCGGGAAAAGCCTTTGGAGAGGATGTTCAGTCATCTGTTATCGCCCGAGGGCCTTCATACTCGATGCCGGAGACGCTGCCTAAAACGATGCCGGGGAAAGACGGGGCGGCGATGGTGCTGATCCCTGAGGGGACGTTTTGGATGGGGAGTACTCCTGATGAGGTGGAGGCGGTGGTGAAAGAATGTATGGGCTATGATGTTGAAGAGGAGACATGTCGAGGATGGTTCAAAGGCGAAGTTCCACGTCACAAGGTGTCGCTTCCAGCCTTTTATATGGACACGGTTGAAGTCAGCAATCGACTATTTCGCGAATTTTCGCAGGTGACGGGATATCAGACTACCGCCGAGCGGGAAGGGGATGCCTATGCGTTTGTTGAGGGAAAGGGGTGGGAAATAGTCAAGGGAGCCTCATGGCGAAAACCCGAAGGCAAGGATGCAGTGTTTGTCTCGAATCGAGCAGATCATCCAGTGGTTTCGGTGTCGTGGGATGACGCCTCTGCCTATTGCGACACGTATGGGAAGCGCCTCCCGACAGAAGCCGAATGGGAATATGCTGCGAGGGCCGGGACGGCGACACACAATTGGTGGGGGAATAATCCTCCGGGCTCTCGGCGGGTGGCGAATATTGCGGATGTGTCGACTAAGGGTTTATTCAAGAATTATGTGGCCAGTTATGACGATGGGTTTGAGCGGACCGCACCGGTGGGAACGATGGTCGCGAATCCCTGGGGGTTGTTTGACATGATTGGGAATGTGGCGGAATGGACAGCAGATTGGTATGGGGAGGATTTTTATAGCCAGAGCACCACGAGTAGTCCGAGAGGGCCTTCGACCGGAGACTATCGCGTGATTCGCGGCGGGTCGTGGGACTGTGAACCGAACAATGCGCGGTCGGCGGACCGTCTCAGGCTTCAACCAACGTTCCGAAGCCTCAATGTGGGGTTTCGGTGTGTCCAGGACGCCCCTTAACCCTGTTCTCTTTATTCCTTTTTCCTTTTTGTTCTCCTTCTTCCCCAGTGGGGCTTCGGTCCGAAGAGGAACGAAGGCTGGGATGAGGGGGGTGGTGCCGAGCAGTTGGAAAGATTTCATTCGTTATCATCGAAGGTTGAACCTCTTGACCCTCACCTCAGTCCTCTCCCTAAAAGGGAGAGGCAGCAAGAAAGGCCTCCATGGATCCCACCTTCCCTGCTGCGGTGACGAAGGCCTATGACATTGTGCTCTGGTTAGTGAATCATGTGGGGAAATTCCCCCGCTCCCACCGGTTTGTGTTGGGAGAGCGTATTGAGACCAAGATGCTAACCGTCATGGAGCTACTGATCCGGGCTACCTATTCTCGTGAGAAAAAATTATATCTCGAGCGGGCGAATGTCGAATTGCAGGTTCTGCGATTACTGATTCGGATAGGGAAGGATTTGGGGTTCACCAGCATCAAACAGTATGAACATATTTCAGGTGAATTGCTGGGCCTCGGGCAGCAAGTTGGAGGATGGACGAAAGCTATTTGAGTCGCGAGGGATGGGAGCCTTGTTTGATAAAATTGTGGCCTTTCCGAGTCTCATGCTGGCGGCCGAGCGCGCGAGCAAAGGGAAGCGGTTTCGGCCCAATGTTGCGCAATTCACACTCCAGTTGGAGGACGAGCTGCATGCCCTACGGCAGGAACTGCTAGTGCAGACCTATCGGCCCGGCCCGTATCGCACCTTCATGTTGCGAGAAAAGAAGCCTCGGTTGATTAGTGCGGCTCCCTTTCGTGATCGGGTCGTCCACCATGCCTTATGCAATGTGATTGAGCTGATTATTGACCGGAGTTTTCTGTTTGATTCCTATGCCTGCCGAAAAGGAAAAGGGACGCATACCGCGATTGAACGGGCCTCGCACTATGCTCGGCGTTTTCCCTATGTATTGAAAGCCGACATCGCACAGTATTTTCCGAGTATTGATCATGCAATCTTATTTGATCTTCTGAAGCGACAAATTTGGGATCATGAGGTGCTGTGGTTGCTAAAGGTTATCATCGATGGGAGCAATCCTCAGCCTGAGGTAAACCGGTATTTTCCTGGGGATGATTTATTTACCCCATGGGAGCGGCGCAGGGGATTGCCCATTGGGAATCAAACCAGTCAATTTTTTGCCAATGTGTATTTAAATGGGCTGGACCATTTCGTGAAAGAGCAGCTTCGGGTGCCAGGATATATTCGGTATGGGGACGATATGCTGCTCTTTAGCCACAAGAAAGACGAGCTGCATGACGTCTTGCATCGGCTCCGGGCCTATAGCGTTTCATTGCGCGTGCGTTTCCATGCTAGGAAATGCGTGGTGATGCCGACGAAGGCTGGGTGCATGTTTTTAGGGCAGCGGATTTTCCCCACGCATCGCCGCCTAGACGCTGGAAATGTTCGCAGATTTCGGCGACAGCTGCGGAGGTGGCGCCAAGCCTGGCAAGAGGGAGAGATGCCGTTAGAAGGGGTTCGAGCTCGAGTACAAGCCTGGCTTGGTCATGCTCAACATGCTGACACGGCTCGTTTGCGGGTGAATATTTTTTGTGAGGATCAGTAATCCTTTGACGGTAGGTTTTGTACGATCTGGGCCTGGGAGTCACTTCGGGCTCATAGGGGGTTGGTCACAGAAGGTGATTCGCGGCGGGTCGTGGAACAATGAACCGAACAATGCGCGGTCGGCGAACCGTAACAGGAATCAACCAACGAACCGAAACAACAATGTGGGGTTTCGGTGTGTCCAAGACGCATGCCCCGTGGTCGGAGTCTTGCTGTTCTTCCGGGAGCGCAAGAGTGTATCCTGTGGGCGTCCAGGCCAACTCCCGGCTTGCCCTCGGTAAGCCAAATATGGCATGACCCCGAATTTGGACTGGCCAACGGCCCAAGTACTGGCTCAGGGCCGGTCCGGAGTTGGGCTGCGAATCATGTGCGTCTACCTTTCTTTGCCGCGGGATGTGAGATGGCTGATCAACTTCCCCGTCTTTTTAGCGATGAACCTCAGGAAGATGCCTCGCAGTTAGGCTTCAACTTTCCGGGTTATGCCAAAACCATCGCCGATATCATTGGGAATCCCGCCAATCGATCTCCTTTGGTGGTCGGTGTCTATGGGGAGTGGGGGTCTGGAAAGACCACCTTGATGAAAACGATTGAAACCCAGCTCCAGCAACAAGATGGCGTGCCGCCGTATCGAGCTTGTAAAACGGTCTGGTTTCAAGCCTGGAAGTATGCTGATGAAGACGCGATCTTAGCGGCGCTCATTGAAGAGATCTTCAAATCGATGGAAGGGGCTGGCGGGTTTACCTGGACGAAAGCCTCGATGGAGAAATTAGCTGATCGCTTTCAGGTGAAGCAGGTGTTTTCCGATTTTACCAAAGCCGTGACCATAGGCACGGTCGATCTGGAGAAGTGGTTTGCCGAACCAGCCTATCGAGCGAAGTTAGGGTTTTATGATGTCTTTCAGCGATTTTTTGAACGGTTGCTGTGGGCCTACGTGACGCCCAGTGGATTGCCCACTGATCAACGCTTTGATGACCAGAAAGGCGTCCTGGTTATTTTCATTGACGATCTGGATCGTTGTCCCAAAGATCGGATTGTCAAAATACTCGAAACATTAAAATTGTTTTTGGATAAACAAGGATGTGTGTTCGTGATCGGGGCGGCCAGAGAGGTCCTGGAGTCGGCCTTGTCTGAGAAGCGCTATACGAAATTAGAAGCCCAACAGTTTATGGATAAAATTGTGCAGGTCACCTTTACACTCCCCAAAGTGCATGATGACGCTCTACAAGCATTTCTTGCAAAAGAAGAACCTCAGAATCCGCTCTTAACCGAGTTTGGTCCGATGCTGGCCCGAGTCCTGCGTTCGAATGTGCGAGCCGTGAAACGGTTTCTGAATGATTTGCGGTTATCTGAAGGGTTACTGCGCAATGCCGAGCCGCCCCTCGCGCTGCCTTCAGATGCGTTGATGCGGTGGAGTATTCTGCAATATGCCTATCCAGGACTAGCTAAACTCATAAAAGAGAACCCAGTGAATGTTTCAGTGTGGCAGGGGGTGGTGAAAGAGTTAGAAGAAAAGGGGTTGCAGGCCGCCAATTGGAATCTTGCTGATGAGCAAGTGCAGGAGGTGACCATTCCTGCCTCATTAAAAGACTACCTGACTAAACGGGAGGTGGTGGACCTCATGGAGGGATTTCCCTCGGATGCCGCGACGCTGAATAGTATGGTGAGTATGTCCGGGACGGCCACCACCCTGCCTGAAGAGGTCCAGGCGATGGTGACCAGGGAGAGCAAAGGGCTTGGGGTCGAAATGGTCACCATTCCCAAGGGGGACTTTCTATATGGTGAAAACAATATTTCACAGATCACTGAGAACGATTTCCGTATTGATATTTATCCAGTCACCAATGAGCAATTTAGACGGTTTGTGGAAATTGGAGGCTATACCGAAACGGGGCTCTGGTCTGACGAGGGATGGAAGTGGCGGACGAGTGCAGGGGTGCATCAGCCAAAATATTGGGAAGATGAACAATGGAACCGCTCAGATCATCCGGTAGTGGGCGTGTGTTGGTATGAAGCTGAGGCCTATGCTAAGTGGGCGGGTAAGCGGTTGCCCACTGAGGAAGAATGGGAAAAAGCGGCGCGGGGAACCGAGGGCCGAGTCTATCCGTGGGGAGATGACTTTGATCAAGAAAAATGTAATACCTATGAATCAAACTTGGGAGGGACCACTCCCGTCACGAAATATGTGAATAGTTTGAGTCCTTACGGGTGCTACGACATGGCAGGGAATGTCTGGGAATGGACTGCCAGTTTGTATGAAGAGAAACAAACCCATCGTGTGCTCCGCGGCGGGTCGTGGAACTATGAACCGATCTATGCGCGGTCGGCGGACCGTTACTGGATTCGTCCGACGTTCCGAGACAACTATGTGGGGTTTCGGTGTGTCCAGGACGCCCCGTAACCCTGTTCCCTTTATTCCTTTTTCCTTTTTGTTCTCCTTCTCCCCAGTGGGGCTTCGGTCCGAAGAGGAACGAAGGTTGGGGTGAGGGGCGAAGCATCATGAAGTCTGGAGACTTTCAATTGGTGCTCATCGATTGTTGAAGCTCTCAACCCTCGCCTTTGTCCTCTCCCTGCTAGGGAGAGGAACAGAAAAGACGTGTGAGGGAACATGATGGGCAATATTCTTGACCGATCAAGATTGCTTGGATAAGATCACAGCCATGTCGATGCCACCTTTTCCTGGCGGTTCACGTCCCACGCATGGAATGCGGCCCCGCCGTCCATCAGTTCCCGAAGATGATCCGAAACAGTTTGAGTCGCTTCGTGCGTCGTTGTTGTTTTGCCCAAAATGTCAGACGGCTACACCTGCTCGGGAACGGTTGCTGTTGGTGCTGCCCAGCGGCAATCTCTACGAATATATCTGTGCGCAATGTGGGACATCGACTGGATCAAAAACTGATCAAGCTGAGAGCGGTGGATTGATTGCACCGTGAGCAAGTCAGAAAAAACAAAAAGATAGCAGTTCTTTTTTGTCTCTACCATCGTAAGTTCATGCCATACAGTTATAGCCTTTCTCTTCCTTTTTTATAAACTCCTCACTCCTTACTTTTCACTTCTCCCTTCTAACTTTTCACTGTGTCTTCGGAACGGGGAGGCCTTCTTGCGCCATGATGCGAAGTGCATTCGTGGTCGGGCAGGGGCCTGGTCGGAGTCGATAATCAAAATGCAACGCGCCGCCGGACACGGTTTCTTGGAAATGGGCATTCCGAATATGGCCGTTGCTATTAGCAAGCTGTGTGAGTTCTAGGTCATGCGTCGAAATCAAGCCGAACCCTTTACTACGTTGTAACACTTGGACAAAGGCTTCGCTACCAGCCAGACGCTCGCGATTGTTGGTGCCTCGGTAAATCTCATCAATCAAGAATAAGACAGGTTGCGTCGTCATCGTTTGAACGGCATCAAGGATAACCTTAAGGCGTTTGACTTCGGCATAAAAATAAGACAGGCCTTCATCTAAGGCATCTGTCACGCGAATACAACAGTACAGTTGAAGCCACGACCATGAAAAATTTTCGGCACAGACCGGTCCTCCTGCCTGAGCAAGGCAAATATTGATGCCTACTGTGCGAAGGAACGTGCTTTTCCCCGACATGTTGGATCCAGTGACCAGAAGGATTTGGCCTTCACCGCGAAGTTGAAGGTCATTAGTGATGCGCTGATGTCTTGCAATCAGTGGATGCCCCAGCTCCTTTGCGGAGAGCCCTGGATCGTGGTCTATTTCCAAGATCGGCCAGTGATAGTCTGGATTCAGGTAAGCAAAGCGAGCCAATGCACTGGCGGCATCGAGGTGTCCGATGATGGCTAACCAATTGGGAAGCTGTTGTTGCAAAGTCACGTGAAGACGTTGTAGTTTCCCGACAAAGAGTAAATCCCATGGAATGATGGCGTTCAAACCCAAATGCACCAGAGGATGAGCTTTCACGCTGAGGCCTTGGCAAGTCCGACTCAGGCGTTTGAGATAGGTTGTCGGCGGCTTGTCGTTCGCGAGGAACTGGCGGCATTGCGCATTGATCGTGGGTTGTTTGGAAAATGTGGAGTTTTCGAAGATCTTGATCACGGTGACGAGTTTTTCTAGTTCAACATGTAGGGCGAGCACATGGCCAAACAAGGGTGCGATCGATCCGGAGAGTGAAAAATATACGCCCGCATACATTAAGAGTGACAATACCCAAAAATTTGAGAGCCCTACCAATACTGTTGCCAATCCTAAACACAGGGTTAGTGCACAAAGTCCTGATGTTGCCATGATCAGCCATTTGAGGTTGGGAATGGCCACTGGTTGCTGGAGAAGTGAGAGAATACGGTTGCCATCTAATGGATCGGAGCTAATCAGTTGTGTTGCCAGGAGGCAACGATCGCGTAGTCGAGCTAGGGGCGTGAGCTCCCGGATCAGGTTCTGCCTGGTGATCCAAGAGAGGTGCTGAGATGATGGTTCATTGGTTTGTAAGATCCAATCGCGAAGTTGCCCATGGCCACTGGACGAAAATGTGGTATCGAGGAGAGCTAGGAGCGAATGCTGGCCAGTGAGGTCTAGGTCGAGTGCGTAGGGGTGCTGAGGTGGGGCGTGATGAACCTGGACTCGGATACCGGGCCAATCTAGTTCTAGGCGGGCGAGTAAATCTTGTTTAATGTCCAACCACAGGTGTAATCGACGCAGGCGAAATTTCAACCGTTGATGAAACCAGGTGATAGTGAAAAAGCTTATCAGAAAAAGAAGGAGTAGGATATTTCCGGTACGAAACCATCCATATTGATAGAAGCCCACGCAGGTGATGGCACCCAGTAAAAACACTCCAAGCCGTGCGCGACTAAATTGTTGGCTTGCGGTATGTCCCAGGTTGAGTAGATGATTGCCCCGACGCAGCAGGCGAGTCAACGCGCGCTGTCGTTGGTCCGTGAGCAGAGTGTTCATACGCAGAGACCTTAGCCCGTCTTCCGATTTCCGTCAAACAGCATGAATGCGAGTCCGACTATTTTTCAAATCCAGATTCCGGCATGTACTGATAGTGCTGAATTGTCTGGATTCTTGTCCGATCAGGAATTTTTAGGTCTGTGGGAAGAAGCAGGAACTTTCACGATCTATTGGCAGGGCCATCCGGACTATTTTCTTCAACAACTACAAGATGCGCTTGCTCTATGCGGGGTGACATTGACGGATTCCTTGCTGAGTCCAGAGCCCATGAAGTTAGAAGATTGGAATGCACAGTGGGCAGCCTCGGTGAAACCGGTTCGGATCGGTCGACGTATTGGCATCCGGCCCAGCTGGGAAACTCTGGAATTGCCTGAGGATGGGATTGAGCTGGTCATCGATCCCAAACAAGCATTTGGAACTGGTCATCATACGACTACGCAACTACTGGTCGCATGGCTTGAAGATTGGACGTGGGATCCTCATAGTCGTGTCTTGGATGTGGGAACCGGTAGCGGAATTTTAAGTATGATCGCCCTCCGTCTTGGGGCAGAATTTGCGTTAGGTATTGATTGTGATGCCGTTGCGATTGACTATGCCCGGGAATATGCAGCTCTTAATGGGTTCGTTCAAGAAGAATTAGAACTTCAGTGTAATGTGCTTCAAGACCTGAAATCCCAACGGTTTGATATTATTATGGCGAATATTGATCGTCAAACGATTCTGGATCTTTCCAAAGAACTGATGCGTTTCCGCTTTCCGACAACGCAACTGGTTCTTTCAGGTCTACTAGACGAGGATGAATCAGACATTAGAGAAATGCTGAAACAGTGTAGTTGGAAATGGCAAGCGACACGCCGCTGTACTGAGTGGATTGCTATACAATTTTCTGCCTAAAGACCAGAATAAAAAGGGGTCAGACATCTTATATATTTTTCATTTAGTTTGGAGTATCCCCCGGGCCATGCTCATGTTCACTGTATGTTTCGATGAATGTAATAAGCGCTTGATAGGTGTGCTGTCGAACCTCCGCTTTAGTGCTGTGCCCACCATCAATATTCTTCCGCAACCAAAGAGATTCAGAAATTTCTGTGTTGGCTTGATCGCACAGAGTCCACATCTCATGGAGAAATTCAACTGATAGCCCCACTTGAACACCTTCGGATTCGATACGGTCGTCTAAGATAGCGAGCAGGTCGGAAATAGCCTGATCTGCACGATAGGGTAGGGTGGCGAAGCCGAAGGTGGCGTGGGCCTGTTCTTCTTGCTTAGCCTGTTCGACCAAATCATGCATATATTCCTTGAGAAGGCCGATGATTCGTCCAGATAGAGGCATGGGACAGCGTAGCTGGAAGGACATGGTGTTGTGAAGGGTGATGGACGACCGAAAAGATTTTTGCTGGACTAAAGTGCGACCGAGGAAAAGATACTTTTGAGGATAAGGCTAGTCTTCAAACAGCGTCGCCACATCCGAAGGGAACACGCCAGGTGGTAATCCAGGTTGCCAATCGCCATACTTTTGATCTGGGCGATGGAAGTATTGGTTGTTTTGGAGTTTAATGACCCAATCTTCTCCTTCTGCCCAAAGTTGTCGAATTTCTTCTTGTTCCATGCTAACGATCTCCTATTGCGTGGCTCAAACCGCTTCTCGTCACGGGATCTGATATGCGAAATGGTCTGGTGTGGCGCTCCTGACTATACTATTTTCGTCTAGATACTGGGGCAACTAAAGAGGCCAGCACGTTGTTTTGGGTTGACGAGCCTGTTTTTTGTCTAGCTCTTTTGGAAGGTTGCTCAGAAAACGGTCAGAATTTTAGAAATATCCAAAAATATTGGCACGGAACCAAAAATATGCTATAGAAAAATACCCTCTTGATAGCGGTTTTATAATTTCCTCAAAACAACCGAAAAGTATTAGGTTCGTATTACCTAGCTGAAGGGTTCATCATGCAGAAAATCTTTGCCATCGGTCTGGCCTCTCTCACCTTATTTAGCATCGCCTCGGTTGGTGCAGAAGAATCGGTTCAAGTTTTGACGCATCAAGCTATGGAGGAATGTCAGAAAGGCCGTCGAGCAAAGACTTCTGATGTGCGGTTGGTTCACTTTGAACGGGGCAGAGAATTGGCTGAAAAAGCAGTGGCGATGGATACACAATCAGCCGATGCGCATTTTGCCCTATTTTGTAGTATCGGTGAACGCATGCGGGCGAATGGCGAAGTGATGTTCTCCGTCTTTGAATATGGCCGAATGATGGAAGAACTAGATCAGACGTTGGTCTTAAATCCCAATCATTTGGATGCGTTATCGTCAAAAGGCACCATCTTGATTGAAGTGCCGGAACTGCTGGGTGGCGACGATGAACGAGGAGAGGCCATGCTCCGTAAAGTGATTGCGGCTGAGCCCGAAGCCATCAATGCCCGAATGGTCGTGGCCAGGATCTGCGCCGAACGTGGGGAGTATCAGGAGGCCTATGCTTTGTCGAAGACTGCGTTGGAATTAGCCCAAACTCAACAGCGTGAAGACTTGCTTCCGGAGGCCGAAGAGACCTTTCAGAATATTCAAGCACAGCTCAACATTCAATAGATTGCCGCTGCGAGCGACTCCCGTTTCAAGTCATTCTTCTCATGTTCCGGCTTTTCTGCCGGGTCAACGTAAGCCATCTTGCCTTTCATTTTTCTAGTGTCAATTCGAATATCGTGCTACGGTTTCATATTATAGGAATATGAACGCTTATGACTGTCGGGACTGTTGATTAATTCAGTTTTAAGTCACAAAAATGGCTGCAAAATAGTTGCGATTCCACGGCGAGGGGAATGTTCAAAAAAGTCCGTTCAGCAAGGCCGCAGGCAATTTTTATCGCGGAGCGTACATCCAGTACGTGAATACGGAAAAGGGGCGAGAACCCCGCTGGCGGCTTTTTTCAACCTTCCCCGTTGGGAAAAACATGGCTCGAGTGTCGAGAGGTCTTCCTGATCATTTAAGCCATGGGCTTCGTATTCTGTTTGTCGGAATCAACCCGGGGCTTCGATCCTCCCAACTAGGGCATCATTATGCCGGACACTCAAATCGATTCTGGCGCTTGCTGTATGAGTCTGGACTTATCTGTACTCCGATGTCGTTTGAAGACGACTGGCGGTTAGTGGATGTAGGGATGGGTTTCACAAACTTGGTCGCCAGACCGACCGTAGGAATACAAGATTTGACATCCCAAGATTTTCAGCAAGGGCGAAAAGCTTTAGTTCGAAAAATCAGAAAATACCAACCAAAAGTCGTAGCGATTCTTGGGATCACGGTGGCTCGAGTGCTTGGGCCGCTTACCACCACTGACTCTGGGGATCAAGGCAAACTCAACGGGCCAATTCAGGTGGGGCTTCAATCTGGGCTGCTAGCCGGTGCGCGACTCTTTGTTCTCCCTAATCCTAGCGGACGGAACGCTCATTATTCGTATGTCCAAATGAAAGGGCTCTTTTGTGAGCTGAAGGCGCTTACGGCTCGACTTATACTGGAGTAATTAGCAAGAATGAGATGTAGCTTACCTACTCGTGTCTGGCACGGCCAACAAGAAACTGGCATTGCAATCAATACTGTAAAAAAACAGAAGATGAACATGATATCTCGTTGTATTCTTGCGGCTGTCCTTGTGATTGGTTTCGGGAGCTTGAGCAGAGTGGAAGCTGAACCAATCTCGAATGACTATTCAGCTGTGATTGAACAGGCAAAACTCGCGACCGTTGGTATCCTACAGTCACAGATTGAGACGACTGACAGTCCTGAGTATGGATTGCCGGTTGCGATTCGTGGGTCTGGAATTCACATAGGCAAAGGAGTGATTCTTACCGCGCGGCATGCGGTGGAGCGTTCCGAGGGAGGCAAGATTGTGGTTCCAGACCAGATTCATGTGCTGACGGATGATCTGCAGGAAGTCGCCGCGATTCGTCAGGGAGCGAATACCTATCTGGATGTTGCACTCTATACACTACAAGGCTCAGAGTCAGTTTGGCCGCGTACGCATGTATCATTTGCTGAAGATGATGCGACATACGGTGATGATGTTTTTACCGTGGGCTATCCGATGGGGAGAGGTCCGGCCCTCTCGTTTGGGAAAGTTGGCAACCCCAATACATTCTTATCAACCGTCCAGAGTCGGCTTGTACAGATTGATCTGTCGGCCTGCCGAGGAAATTCGGGAGGAGGACTACTCAATGAGCACGGCCAGTTAGTTGGTCTTGTACATGCCATTATTCAAACAGAAGATGTCAAGGCAGAACGAGGATGTAGTCGGTTCGGATTTGCCGTGCCTGGGAGACTGGTGCAGCGTGTGGTTGAGGCTGTGTTAGCGGGGAAAATCCCAGGATTTTCGGTGTTAGGTATTCATCTTGAAACGACAAAAAAAGGAGAACGTTGGGTCTTGAGTGTTGCGAAAGCGACCGGGCCTTCCCGTCATGCTGGCTTTCGAAAAGGAGATGTGCTGTTGACAATTGATGATCTCTTAATTACGACCCCTGCGCAACTCAAAAATTATCTTATCGAGGACACGCGGCCTGGGCAGACAGTGTCCATACACGTGAAGCGAGGTGATAGTCACCGTACGATCTCTGTGACGCTAGGAGAGTCACGATAGATTGTGAGGTTAGATTCTGCTTCCTTAAGGTATCCACCCGATTCGGAAATTTTATGACTTGGCTGTTCTTATTTTCGCTCAAATCATCAATGTCATCGTCGTGAAACCAGACTGCTTCTGCCAGAGGGTTCCAGGATCTTGAGAATGGCATTGAACCCAATGTTGGTAGACTTGAGATGAGAATTTCTCTGTGACCTCTTCACATTATTCTCAACAATATGATGTGATCGTAGTTGGCATGGGGCCTGCTGGGGCGTCAGCGGCCTATGAGTTGAGCCGACGAGGGTTCTCGGTCTTGGCGTTGGAGAAACAGCGACATCCTCGGTATAAAGTGTGTGGCGGTGGTCTTTCGGCCAGAATCGCGAATATATTGCCGGAAGATTTTACGGATATTGTGGAGAAGATCGTTCATCGTGTGGAATTCAATCCTGGATCTTCCCAAACCTTTGTGATCGAATCCTCAGAGCCGATTGCGTATATGGTGATGCGAGAACGCTTTGATCAATGGCTGCTGGAAAAAGCTCGAATCGAGGGAGCTGAGATTTGTGAAGGAGAAGTGGTGCTAGATGTCCAAGATACGGAGTCAAATATTCATGTCCAGACTAATAAAGGCCGTTATACCAGTCGTGTTGTCATTGGTGCTGACGGCGTTATGAGTGTGGTGGCACGACGGTGTTTCGCAAGTCTAGCACGACCGACGATCCCAGCATTAGAAAGTGAAGTGCCTTGCGTGACTAAGCATCCGTTTCAACTGAACCCGACGGCGTTGATCAGTTTACAGGCGGCGAAGAAGGGTTATGGCTGGATTTTCCCCAAGCAGCATGGGCTTTCAGTTGGCGTAGGAGAGTTTGTGAATGGGACTCGACGACCGAAGCAAGGTTTTCGTGGATTTGTTGGTCGAGATTTGGCTTTGGCGGGACTCAACATTCCTGAGCCGCTTGGGTATCCCTTGCCGTTGGCTCACCTGTTTCGTTCTCCCACCAACTTGCTGTGGTCGGGGCGTTTAGTTCGTGGTCGAGCCATGTTGGTGGGGGATGCTGGACAGTTGGTCGATCCTTTATTGGGAGAGGGTATCTACTATGCGATTCGTTCAGGTCAACTGGCTGCGAAAAGTATCACTGCCATGTTTGCCTATTCGGCGTTAGATCGACTAACCGAGTACGAGACCTTGCTGGAGAAAGAATTTGGGGGAGAATTTCATGCGGCGGCTCGGTTAGCGAAGATTGTGTATGGTTTGCCGCGTGCGATGCATCGGTGGGCTGGGCAACGATATCCCGGACCGTATCAGCGCGTGTTGCATCGATATTGCCTAGTGCTGCAAGGAAAAGAAACGTATCAAGGTCTGTGGAATCGCATTCTTCATCGACTCTATTGGCCATTTGTACGGAAATGTGAGGTATGAGTAGGCAGTGCCAGAGTAAGGGGTGATAAAACAAGTAACAGATTTAACCTTGAGGGGCATAGGCATTTAATCCATCGATGAGGGCTTGGACGCCGTATCCCCATGCGCCACGGACAGTATGATGGTCATGCCCGGAAGCAATCATCATGACCGTTAGACTCCAGCCGGAAACTCGGTGATGATGGAACTGAGTGGGTTGAATCTCAAGGATGATTTCTAAATCCAAGGTCTCGTCCAGTATGGTGCTGACACTTTGTAGCAGGTCATCCATCTGTACCTGAAGATACCTGATGAGGTCTGATAATAAGTCTTTGGCATTGTGTGTGACGTCTGCAAAGCACAGGGTAACAAACGAGACCAAGATCACTGGGCGATTGGGATCCGGACCTTTTGCGTAACTCTGATCTGCCGCTAATGACATGAATGGCGACTGGGTTTTGTTGATCTGCGTTAGGAGTGCTTGTGTTTCTGGCCAACCGAGACATGGGGGAAGTACCCGAATGATATCCGGGTTGGACTTCACATCAATAAATCGGGCCTCGAGGGAGCCATCGGTCACGGCTGGGCCATATGGCACATGAAAATCTCTCGAACCTTCAGAAAGGACAATACCCATACCTTTTCCAAAATCTCGCGGTAAGAATTGCTCTATTGTACTGGAAGATGGTCCTATAAAAGGAAGGGGTATCTCAGGAAACTTGAGTTTTTGAGCAAGGGTAGGGGTGGAATCTCGTATGTCCGCGTTAATTTATGCCCAAACCATTCAAAAATCCTATGGGGCCAAACGATTATTCCAAGGTGTGACGTTTGGGATCTCGGACCGTGATCGAATAGGGTTAATTGGCCCGAATGGGGCAGGGAAGTCCACGTTTCTGAAGATTTTGGCCGGTTTGGAGAAACCAGATGTAGGGACCGTGACACGACGACAACATCTCCGAATGGCCTACATACCTCAGCAACATGATTTTTGCGATGAAGACCTGGTTGGCGACGTGTTACATCGAAGAGCTCATGTTGCGGGTGTGGCCGCGGATGATATCCAGACTCGTTTGTATAAAATTGCTGGTCGTGGCGGTTTTGTTGATCTACATCAACCTCTGGGTACATTGTCGGGAGGTTGGAAAAAACGGTTGGCTATAGCCTGTGGATTGATGGAGGACCCGGACGTAGTGTTGCTGGATGAACCCACGAATCATTTAGATCTTGAAGGTCTCAAGTGGTTGGAACAGTTGTTAGTGCAAGCATCCTGGTCATGGGTAATGGTCAGCCACGACCGCTGGTTTTTAAATCAAACCGTCGGGAAAGTTGCTGAACTACATCATCGATATGTAGATGGTCTACTGATGTGCGATGGGTCTTACTCGCGGTTTCTGGAAAAATGTGGTGCCGTACAGCAGGCGCAAGTTCAACAGGCTCAAGCGCTGGCCGGCAAAGTACGACGCGAAGAAGCCTGGCTTCGACGTGGCCCTAAGGCACGAACGTCCAAAGCCAAATACCGAGTGGAGAAGGCTCATGCGTTACGGGATGAATTGGTGGAAACCGAGGTGCGCTTGCGTCAACAAGATGTCTCGATAGATTTTGTGGGATCAGGGCGGAAAACGACCCAATTGATCGAAGTAAAAGATGTTCGAAAGGCCTTTGGCGCGCAAGTGATTTTGCAACAGGTGAATATGATGATTTCGCCAGGAAAAGCCATTGGGGTGTTAGGCCATAATGGTTCGGGTAAATCGACATTACTGAAAATTTTGGCTAAAGAACTAGATGTTGATAAAGGCACGATTCGATACGCCGACAATTTGCAAGTGGTCTATTTTGATCAGCATCGCCGACATTTGGACCCTAAGGTGTCATTGCGGCGCGTATTGTCCGATACGGAACATACGGTGACGTACAGGGACCAAACCCTCCATGTTGCCGGTTGGGCTAAACGGTTTGGTTTTCGGCCGGAACAACTCGACTTGCCAGTTGAATGCTTATCCGGTGGGGAACAAGCCCGAGCGGTAATGGCGCGGTTGATGCTACAGCCGGCGGATGTCTTGATCGTAGATGAGCCCACGAATGACCTAGATATTCAAACCAGAGAGACTTTAGAAGAAAATTTTAGGGAGTTCCCTGGGGCGCTGATCTTAGTGACGCATGACCGCTATATGTTAGAAGAGGTGTGTACAGAATTTTTAGGGTTGGATGGTCATGGGGCGTA
Source organism: Nitrospirales bacterium (assembly GCA_965223765.1). Classification (GTDB taxonomy): domain Bacteria; phylum Nitrospirota; class Nitrospiria; order Nitrospirales; family UBA8639; genus Nitrospira_E. Next base: position 2,819,904 of record OZ245016.1, on the reverse strand, counting down.
TGGGAATTTTGCGACCTATGAACAGTGGGAAACATGGCTTGTTGGTCGACAATCTTCGAAGCCGGTCTCTGTGATAGCCTCTACACGCAATGGTGTTCGACGAGAAAGCAAACCCCAAAAGCTCTCATTTCATGAACAGCGTGAATATGAGGCGATAGAAGAACGCATTCTAGAAATCGAAGCCGTACGCGATGTGTGTCGTGCCACGATTGACGATCCGGTACTCGCGACGGATCATGTGCGCTTGCAAGAAGCCGTTGAAGCCTTGCAGGAAGCCGAACGGAATGTGGAACAGTTATATGCGCGTTGGGCCGAACTGGACGCGAAATGCCAGGCCTACCGGGAACATACCTAGATGACAGGAATTTGAGTGGATGAGTGCCGTTTCCGAGATGTCTCAGGTTGCTAGGTGTAGGCTATGATAGACTGAGAGAAACAGAGAAACCGTACCAAACAATCGTGACGATCGAAGATTCAGGTTCTTGGTGCGTACCTGTCGAGTCACCGAAAACAAGGAGTGGTGAAGCGACTTTAAGTGAAGAGAGCTATGAAGCCAGGCCCGTCGATGAAGATGCTGCTGCTTATCATAATGCTGGTGCTAGTAGTTGGCGGGGCTGTCCCTGCATTGGCCAATTTCTTGGCTGGCGAAGATGCGTACCTGCGCGGTGATTATGACTTGGCTCTTGAAGAATGGCGGCCACTGGCCAAACGCGGCAATGTGGAAGCCCAAAATATGTTGGGTTATATGTATCGCTACGGCCAAGGTGTTCCTCAGGACTTTGAGCAGGCGCGATATTGGTACCAATTAGCTGCCGATCAGGGCCATGCCCGAGCTCAAAATAATTTGGGCGCGATCTATCGACAGGGATTGGGCGTGCCCCAAGACTATTCTCGAGCCTTACAATGGTTTCGGCGGTCGGCGGAACAAGGAAATGGTGGGGCCCAGAACCATTTGGGCTTGATGTATTTTCAAGGTGAAGGTGTCGCTCAAAACAAGATCGAAGCCTATAAATGGGCCTATCTGTCGGCGCAACAAGGGGTAGAGCCAGCGGTACAGGCGTTGGAATTCTTGGAGCACGAGCTGACGGCCGATCAAATTCAAGAGGGTAAACGTTTAGCCGAGGAATGGACTCCACGAGGAGAAGAGGTAGCTCTTTAGATCGTTAGCGGACTTTTCAACATACTGTCGCAACCCCAAATCCTTCTGCATGGGATTAGGATTTGACTCCCTTCTACCAGGTTGGTACTCTGACTTTCCGTCTCCGGGAAATATTTTCTACGTCATACTATTCCTATTTATACTTCATGATTGGCCCGCGGTAGCTTTAGGGTCAAGTCGAAAGGAGGAAGTCATGGGACGACCGGCTAAAGTTACGCAGGCCAAGCGTAATCGTGAATTGATGAAGAAGATGAAACAACAAGATAAAGAAGCTCGACGTGCGCAACGCAAGGCTGAAAGCGAAACGGAACGACCGGTTCTTGATGGCGAGGATCCAGACCTCGTGGGTTTAAGACCCGGGCCTCAGCCTCCCCTCTACTAGATTCCCATTTGATTCTGTAGCACGTTCACATCTTTCACTTCGGTCTTTTTCGTCACATTTTCTATCGTGCTTTTAGGATCTGTTGAATCATTCAATTTCAAGTTACAAAAAGGCGTTCACAGCACTGGTGACTTCAATTCGATGGGAATGGTCAAAACAGTCCGTCCAGCAAGGCCGCAGCCATTTTTGCGCGCGGAGCGTACATTTAGTACGTGAGCCCGGAAAAAGGGCGAGAACGCCGCTGGCGGCTTTTTTCAACATTCCCTTTTATGGTGTTTTGTGATGGTTTCGAGGCTTTTTGTCAACTATGGTAGAATGAGGTTTATCATGAATAGACGTCTCTTACCCATTCTTATTGGTTGCCTTTTGTTGGCTAGTCAGGGGTGTATGTCGGGACCTGACGTTGTGCCTGAGGCTCTTGAAAGTCAAATTGACCCCTCTGTGACTTTTCCTGCGGTACTCAAAGACCCGACAAGCCATCAGGGGAGGATGGTATTGTTGGGAGGGGAAGTGTTGAATGCGAAACGTTTGAGTGAAGGGACGCGTCTTGAAATTTTACATCTTCCTTTAGATAGCTCTGAGGAACCTGTTCTTGACCGGACAGCATCTCAAGGCCGTTTTCTGGCCCTTGAACCAACGTTTTTAGATCCAGCCACCTTACCTCCTAACACTCGAGTGACACTTGTTGGTGAAGTGACGGGTTCAACACAGGCCAATTTGGATGAGATGGAGTATCAGTATCCGACGGTGGCGATTCAACACCTTCATGTCTGGCCGGAGGTTGAACCAAATCAACCCGGCAATTCTGGCCCCCGCTACGGGATTTTCGGTGGCGCAGGCACCGGTGGACGGGTAGGTGGCGGAGTCAGCATTGGGATCGGATTCTAGTAAAAGAGTTTGTGTTCTGTGGCATCAATCATTGGTTTGGCATGGCATCGGAACTCGGGTTGAAACGTTGGAAAGACCACCCGCGCGTTACTCTTCTGGTTGAAGCTCTTCTGAAGAAGGAAGTGGGCCATCTCTGATGATGCGCCAAAATTACATTCTATAGCCAAGGGAAAATGTCGAGCCACTAATGTTGTGGTGTTTGCCCAGCTCAGATTGAGTCCCCATTTCTGTGATTTGCATAGAAATCGCTGCAGAAGCAGGTAAACCGCTTAAGTCCCCGTAATCGTTCTCCTCAGTACTCCCGTCCTAGTTAGTCGTGGTTTCAAGAAGTGTTCTTACTTAGACAAGATATTCGGACCCAGATGACCATGCATCAACAACAGTGGTATAATACTGGTCTTCCGGAAGATATTCTGTGAGTCTCGCTTCTCCCACTCGAACATTTCATCTTATTCTGATTAAGCCCTCTCATTATGATGATGAGGGGTATGTGATCCAATGGGTTCGTTCATCGATCCCATCTAATACCATGGCTGCTATCTACGGATTAGCCCTTGACTGCTCGGAGCGCGGTGTTTTGGGAGAAGACATACAGTTGACCATTACTGCTGTGGATGAAACCAATACTCGCGTCAAACCGCGTGAACTAGTAGGCAAGGTTCAAGAGGCCGGTGGCCATGGGCTTATTGCAATGGTGGGGGTTCAAACGAATCAATTTCCACGGGCTATGGATCTCGCCCGAGCGTTTCGACGAGCTCAACTTCAGGTCTGTATAGGGGGCTTTCATGTCAGTGGGTGTGTGGCGATGCTATCCACGATCCCTGCAGAGCTTCAACAAGCGATGCACGAAGGGATTTCTCTGTTTGCGGGTGAACTCGAAGGGCATTTAGAGACGTTGTTGAAGGATGCTCATAACAAACAACTGCAACCTCTTTACAATGTCCTGCAAAATCCTCCTGGACTTGAAGGGCAACCGATTCCTTATCTTCCCGCCCACCTGGTGCATCGCATGTCGGGTGCGCGGACGAGTTTAGATGCTGGGCGAGGTTGCCCCTTTCTCTGTAGTTTTTGCACGATTATTAATGTTCAAGGTCGAAAATCCCGATTTCGCTCGCCCGATGATATAGAGCAATTGATACGGGCTAACCTTGCACAAAACATTCATAAATTTTTCGTGACCGATGACAACTTTGCGCGAAATCAGGCGTGGGAATCGATCTTGGATCGCTTGATTCAACTACGGGAACAAGAAGGTCTTCAATTTAAGATGACGATTCAAGTGGATACCATGTGCCATAAAATTCCTCGGTTTATCGAGAAGGCTGGTCGTGCGGGTGTGGATCGAGTGTTTATCGGTTTGGAAAGTATCAATCCGGATTCCTTAGAAGGGTCGAGAAAACACCAAAATAAGATTACCGAATATCGAGCCATGCTCCAAGCCTGGCATCGTGCCGGGGCATTAACGCTAGCGGGGTTAATTTTGGGATTCCCCACTGATACGCCGGAAAGCATTGTTCGAGATATTCGGATTATTCAAAAAGAACTTCCCATCGATTTGTTGTATTTTTTTATTTTGACTCCGTTGCCCGGATCGCAGGATCACAAGGAACTCATCGAACAGGGGGTGTCTTTGGAGGAGGATATGAACGCATACGATTCGGTTCATGTAGCTATGCCTCATGCACGAATGTCGAAACAACAATTGATGAAGGTCTATCATCAGGCCTGGGATACTTATTATTCTCCGGAGCATGTCGAGACGGTTATTCGCCGGGCGAAAGAATGGCGATTCAGTATGAACAAGATAAAGTGGATGATGCTCTCATTCTATGTTGCTGCGAAGGTGGAGAATGTGCATCCGATGGATAGCGGCATCTTTCGTCGAAAATATCGCCAGGACCGACGAGAAGGCAGGTCCCTGGAGAACCCGGTGATATTCTATGCCCGATACCTAGGGGAAATTGTATCCAAGCATATCCGCTATATCTGGTGGTATCTAATATTTCATCGGGCCTATCGGCATGCTATGAATGGGAACGGTCAAAGGGGTCGTGATTTAGCGATGCAACCCGTTCATCCGCAGGAGTTAGAACGCTTAGAACTCTACGCAGCTACTTCTGCAGCAAGAGTAATCGTCGAAAAAATTAAAAAGAAAAACCCCCATGCTTCGTCGGCGATGCCAACCTCTTGAGGTCTTTCGCTAAGACTGTTTGAGCGTCCTGCCCCTTCGTCGTGATGTGTGATGAGGAACATCTTACAAAAGAACCTGAGACCGAGTACTGATGGCCCTAGAAGTTCCTGCTGTTCTCCAACATCTTAAATCTCTTTCTCCGAATCATATCTATTTTTTGGCGCCCAAAGCCTTTGTGCTCCGGGGCTATGAATATTATGCGCAGGGTCGACTTGAGGCCTACCACTGGAATAAGAACAGAACCATTCTTTCTGCTTCTGTCAGAGGCTCAAAATACTATGCCGTGACGTTTTCCGTCCAACATGGACAACTTACCCATTCCTGTCGTTGTCCAGCCTGGACGCCCTCTACCCAGTGCAAACATGTGATCTGTGCGTTGCTGACAACGGTAAATGTATTGGCTCCTGACACCTTTCGCGTTTCAACGGCACAGTCGAAAAGTTCAGAACATCTCGCACAGCAGCTCCTTAATGGTACGGCAGAGTTGTCTGGCGCGATGCCGCGGTCCGAGGCTGTTCCACAGTTCGAAGTCAACTTGCTTGAACGCAGTGGTCAGGCATCGGTTGTCATCACCAATCATGGAGAGCCATGCCGGACGTTTTTAGGCATGCCGACGGCACTTGCGGTACTTTTGCGCGCGACACAAGATCCGGCCTGGTCGATACAGGATGCCTTTCAAGACTTCCTGAAAGATCACGGGCAATCGTTTCCTATCTATTTTGACAACGCAGAGGGACGGTCGTTAGTGGAATGGGCGCCATCAACGACCTACACGGTGAAAACGGAATTTGATGTTCGGGGAGATCAGGTATGGGTGGCGGCCCGCTGTTTTCGTTTTGGTGCGGTGCAAGACCGAGCCCGGCTGTTTATGGGATTAGTGGTGGATCTGGATGCGCAAAAACTCGCCCCGCTCGATAATGAACAGGGGTGGGCTCTGTATGATGTCTTAGCCCATGCCATCAATGGTCCTGAGTCTCTAGGCGTATCGCCATCGCTCGACGCGTTCGACCTGACACAAGACAAATTTGCTGAGCGTACGTTCGATAGTCACGATGAAAATTACGAAACGTCCTATCGGCCTCCGTTGTCAATTCCTGTCGAAGAGTTTGCCAGTTTACAAATTGATCTTCCAACCAAAGATTTGGCTCCTATGCTCAAGGCCGTTCGATTGAGGGTGGATGGACAGGATGTGCAGCTTATACGGGATTGCCAGACTCCTCAAGCTCTGACAAAACGATATCGCCTTAGCATTATGCCGGAAGTCAGGGCCTTGGACCTCCCGGTTGTACGACCCGATACGGCTGCTCTTCAAGCGGAGGTTTGGCATGGCCCATACCTGTCAGGGACGAGTGAACAGATCTTTGGCATGTTTCCATACCTGGAGTATGCCCGTGTGGTTTCGACTAATCTGCGAACCAAAAAACGACGCATGGCTCTCTATGAGACATTTTTTCAACTCTGTCGAGCCCATAAGCCAACTGAAATAAAAAAGGTCATTAAGGCTTGTCTGCGCCAGGAAGCTTTTCGTCCTTTTCGTATTAAGTCGGAGGCTGAAGAGCTGCTGCAGCTATTTGTGGCTCCGCTGCTAGAACCAAGTGTCCGGTTACTTGTGTTCGATGGACAATGGTATGCCGTCGATAATGAGTGGACAAAAGAAGCGGCTCTTTATGCCATTCCCTATCAAGTGTGGGGTTTGCAAGCGTTTGAGAACTTCGTCGGCCACGATATGATGCTGTTACCTCAAGATGTTTTGTACGCGGGACTGCCTGACTGTTATGCGAAAGCAGAAGAAGCCGGTATTGAACTCTTTTTTCAGGACCAGGCTGTATCTACCGCCCAGTGGGATTTTGCGGTCGAGGCTGAACGCCCAGCCACGATCGATTGGTTCGAACTCCGCCCCGAGATCATGTGTGACGGTGTGCGTCTTCAGCAACAAGATATCCAAGCTATTTTAAGCCAGGGTGGTTTGATGGAAGTCAGTGGTCAAGTCCGGATTGTAGATCAGAAGACCCAAGACATACTGCGGCTCATGACGACATTGGCGGCCTCTCCTTCATCTCCGAAAGGACGCACGACTCAATCTCCTGTGGTTCGTATTCCAAAGCTACAGATCTTGGATTGGGTGGCACTGCGTAAGAAAGGTGTGCAAGTTCGATTACCAAAAGAAGATGATGCGTTAGTAGAGCGTTTGCTGAATTTTAAGCAAATAGAGCCAGTGCCAGTCCCCAAAAAACTCAAGGCCAAGTTGCGCCGCTATCAACAAGAAGGGTATCGGTGGCTGGCGTTTTTGTATCAACATCGTTTAGGCGCATGTTTGGCTGACGACATGGGATTGGGAAAAACGATTCAAGCCATTAGCTTACTGGCAGGCATTCAGGAAAAAATTCTTCAGCCATCCCGGTCGATTGCTGGCCCGCATTTGGTTGTGTTGCCCCCGAGTCTGTTGTTCAACTGGGAACAAGAGATTGCTCGATTTTATCCAACCTTGAACCTGCAGAAATACAGTGGCAAGGGTCGTCATACGGATTTTCGTTCAGCCGACGTTGTGTTGACAACTTATGGAATGGTCCGTCGTGATATCGCCGTGCTAGAAAACGTCGTGTTTCATGTCATCCTGTTCGATGAGGCGCAGGCCGTCAAAAATATCAAGGCGGAGACGACCGGGGCTGCACGACGTTTGAAAGGGTACTTCAAATGCGTGATGACGGGGACGCCACTCGAGAATCATGTTGGGGAATACTATTCTCTGATGGATTTATGTGTCCCCGGGCTACTGAGTGATGATGAGCATATCAATAACAAGGGCAAGGCTCCCTCATCGTCTGCATTAGAAGTGATCATGCAACGTACTAAGCCATTTGTCTTGCGACGTACGAAAGGAGAGATCTTAAAAGAATTGCCACCCAAAATCGAAACGGATATTTACTTGGAACTCACCGACCGTCAGAAAACGTTGTATCAGCAGACAGTCGCTAGTATTCGATCAACGATTACGACGGCTTATCGTACGAAGACGGCGGCGCAGGCCAGAATCATTGCCCTGACCGCGATCCTAAAATTGAGGCAGATTTGTCTGTCCCCTAGTCTTCTTCAAAAGGGGGGTGCCGATATGTCGCCAAAATTGCACTGTGTGTTGGATCGGCTCCAAGAATTAATGGAAGAAGGGCATAGCGCGCTAGTCTTCTCACAATTCACTTCATTTCTCGACCTTGTGGAGCAGGAATTTCAATCTCATCACCTCCCATATGTACGATTGGATGGAGGAACACCGACCCCAAAGCGAAAAAAACTTGTGCAGGAGTTTCAAGAAAATGCTCGGCCATCAATCTTCTTGCTTAGTCTCAAGGCGGGCGGCCAAGGGTTAAATTTAACCAAAGCTTCCTATGTCTTTCATTTGGATCCTTGGTGGAATCCGGCGGTGGAAAATCAAGCCTCTGATCGGGCGCACCGAATTGGGCAGACACAAAAAGTTTCGATCATGAGATTATTGATGAGACATACCATTGAAGAAAAAATGATGGAACTTAAGCAACAAAAAACTGAGCTCTACCACGCCGTTCTAGAAGGCGCCACTCATCGTGGTGCCGGTGCCGGCCTAACGCAACAAGACTTTGATTTTCTCCTAAGTTGAGCTTGTTACGTTCAGTGCAAGCTCTACAGGATTATTCGGATACTTGGTGAATTGAAGCTTATTGAATAGTCTTGAAGTTTGCGCTGTAGCTTCAGAGGTGGTTTCTTCGGATCCTCGTGTTTGAGAAAGGTCAGTTGTCGGTTGGATGTCCCGAGATACGCTATCGAGGGCTGCTGTCGCAGCAGGGAGTTGAATTCTTAGTTACAAAGCCGTTCCAGCATATTGAATGCCGGCAAGAACAGCCATTTCGCGTTTCCAGCTCGTGAGGTCGTTTTGGCTGAATTGATTTAGATGATTATGGCCGCAGGCTCTGGCCATGACTTGCATGAGTTCTACTGACGCGCCGAAAAAGTTGGCCAGTTGTTTGGCGCTTTGTTCCACATTCACGAGTTTTCGGAGCTCAGGTTTTTGCGTGGCGATGCCCGCAGGACAATTATTGGTATTGCAAATGCGTGCGCCGACACAGCCGATGGCTTGCATCGCGCTATTGGCGAGGGCAATGCCATCAGCGCCTAAGGCTAGGGCTTTCACAAAATCACTAGGCACACGCAGGCCTCCAGTCGCAATTAAGGTCACTCGTCCTCTAGCCCCTTTCTTGTCCAAGTAAGCGCGGGCTCGAGCTAACGCGGGTATCGTGGGGACGCTGATGTGATCTCGAAAGATCAGTGGTGCGGCGCCGGTGCCGCCGCCTCGTCCATCTAGAATAATATAGTCTGCGCCTGCCTGAAGAGCGAATTCGATATCTTGCTCAATATGATTGGCGCTGAGTTTGAACCCGATGGGGATGCCGCCTGTGATCTGGCGTACTCGATTAGCAAAGTGGGCAAAGTCTTGTGGCGTGGTTAAATCGTCAAAGGTGGGCGGTGAGACGGCTGGTTGTCCTTCGGGAATACCTCGCACCTGAGAAATTTTGCCAATATTTTTCGCGGCAGGGAGATGCCCTCCTGTTCCGGTCTTCGCACCTTGTCCGCCTTTGAAGTGAAAGGCTTGGACTGTCTTCAGCAGTTCTTCGCGATATCCAAATTTGGCGCTGGCCAACTCATAAAAGTATCGACTATTGTTTTGCTGCTCTTCTGGTAACATCCCGCCTTCACCTGAGCAGATACCAGTTCCGGCTAATTCCGCTCCCTTGGCCATGGCCACCTTGGCTTCTTCAGACAACGCCCCAAAACTCATATCTGAGACAAACAGCGGAATCTTGAGCTCCAGGGGTTTCTTTGCCTCTGGTCCAATTATCAGATTTGTTCCTACCGCCACATCTTCAAACAAGGGTTTGCGATGCACCTGGGCCACTAAAATCTGAATATCATCCCATTTTGGTAATTGCTCTCTCGTGACACCCATCGCGCCCATTGGTCCATGATGCCCTACTTTACTGAGGCCTTCTTTGGCCAACTGGTGAATAAAGGCCACATGAGGTTCTTCTGCCGTGGGTTCCGCCTGAGGAGCCGCTTGGCTGGTATCGATGCCCGGGCCTTCTTTCCCGATTTGGTCATTCTTGAATTTTTTATGTGTGCCATCACAATAGGGGAGATTTTTGGAATGCTTGCAGGCGCAGAGGTAGGCTTCTTCATCCTCGTCAGCCGTAAAGGCTTTAGGTGTAAAAGTTGTGCCAGCATGGGAACCATCACAAAAGGGTTGCGTTTTTGATCGTCCGCATGTGCAGAAGTAATATTCTTCACCTTTTTGCAGATTTACAACATGAGGCCTGTTATCCGCGATAATGGGTAGAGACATCGCTAGGTTCCTTTTCTCTTTTCAAGAGGATTAATGAATTTATTGATAGTAATCGTTTTTATGGACGTGAGTCATGCTCAAGGCCACCCCAAATGCGGAGCACTTCTCCGTTCATGGTGCCCTCGATGCTTTGAATATAACCTGTGGCCGATTGCTCTGCTGTCACGACTCCACGGCCTGCTTCCTCAGAAGACACGACTGGAGCGGGACTGACAACATTCAGGCGAATGCCGCGAGGCAAAAGTGGGCCAACTGTTCGCACAAACGAATCAACCGCGGCGTTAAAAGGACCGGTAGCTGCACTGGCAGGATTCGGATAGTCGCTGAGGTATCCACTTGATAGAGTAAACGACGCGTTGTCATTGGCGTAGGGTGTGCCGATACGAACCAAATTGATTTGGGCCAGAAATTTTCTCTGAAACCCATAGACAAAATCTTCGTCAGTTAAATCCTCATAGACGGTAAATCGACTGTCTCCGCCAACCACGGCTACTAGCGCATCGAAGCTGCCGATGTCCTCAAACATCTTCTTGACGGACTCAGTGTTGGTGTAATCAATTTGTATCTTACCTGTACGTCCAGCTTTCACAATTTCATGCTTGTGCGCCAGAGTCTGGACTATCTCACTCCCGATTTTTCCACTTGCACCCAACACAATAATTTTCATCGTCTTCTCAGCTGAAAAGGAGTTATTGGCATAATCTGCTGTTTTGATATCTAAGGACTCTGTCTTGTAGAACACATTTCAAGAAAAATGCTAGAGAACTGTATTCTTCGCAAAGACGACGAAACCAGATAGTAATAGGGTGATCATCGCTGGGATACCATCTTTCCATGTGTCGAACCTAAGATGAAAGAAGATAGCACCTGCCGAAGTGCCGAACAACGCCATTGCACCTAAGTAACCCAAGATGGTCAGGCAACCACATTGCTATGACTCCGAACAATTCGACGCAACCGATCAGTGCCATAATCGCCCTATTGAGGCCATACTTGATGAAGAACTCTAGCTGTTTAGTGAATACCGTTCTTTGCCAGCCAAGTATCTTGACTGAGCTTGCGAAAACGAAAAACGCCGTAAGCAATACCATCATGACAGTAAGTGTTATTTCATGCATTGGCCCTCTCGTTAAAGCCTGTGACCTTGTGTTTTATCGTACTTTTCTCCTTGCCACTTTCCCTCTTGTCACTAAAACATCGTGTTCTCGTGAGCTGATTTCTCTGGAATGATTTGCATCACATCCCAATGCTCAACGATTTTCCCGTTTTCATCAAAGCGGAATATATCCATGCTCGCATAATCCTGGTCTCCAGGCCATTCTTGATAACAATGTAGCACCACATAATTTCCTTCAGCTATCGCGCGTTTCACATGGACTCGTTTGTCAGGATAATCTTTTGCACTTTGCTCAAAAAATTTAATGAAGGCCTCCTTCCCATCACCGACAAGGGGATTATGTTGAATATAGACGTTGCCAACAAACTTCTCAATCGCTTCAGTCGGTTTACCTTCATTAAACATCAATTCGTAAAAGCGCGCCGCATTTTTTTTGTTCTGTTCTAGTTGATCGCTCATCGAATCAATTCTCCAATAATGTCTAATTATTACCAAACATAAAAACTGGCTTTTTTGCCAATAATCGTGAGTTCTTGATAAGCCTGACATGGTTGCTTGGTGTGCCCATAGCACACATGCAATGGAAGTAAATGCTCTTCTCTGGGGTGACAGTACCTGGCCCCTGGGGCACGAGTCCAATGAACCAGTTGTTCTGTTCTTGTCTTTTCATCTATCTCCCGACTGGAACTTACCTCGATGAGCCAGCGTTCAAACGCTTCATTTTGCTCATCTCTTACTCCGGGGTTACTCAATGCAAAGGCCTTCATATTGTGGAATGAAAAACCTGAGCCAATGATCAATACATCGTTGAGGTTTAGCTGGGACAAAGCTTTGCTAACCTGAATATGTTGCATAGGATCCAAGGTGTTCAGCAGAGAGACCTGCACGCATGAGATGTCAGCCTTTGGATACATCACCTTCAATGGTACATACAGACCATGATCAAACCCACGTTGGTCATCAAGCTTAGCTTGTATTTCATTGGCCTCTAGTGTTCTGTGTATGTGTTCTGCCACTTTTGGCGCCCCTGGTGCTGGATACTGAATCTGATACGCTTCATCCGGGAACCCATAGTAATCGTAAATGATGGGAGGTCGAGTTCCGTGAGTAATCGTCACCACATCTTCTTCCCAATGTGCACTGATCACGATAATGGCCGATGGCTTCCTTATGCTCTCGGCAATAGTCGTGAGGCTCTCTACCATTTCCTTATGCCCTTCATCTCCCAGAAGGGGTAGTGGGCCTCCACCATGTGACAGATACAATGCTGATGGGTTATTAGGGATGTTCATGTCAGGAGATTTTCGGGTCTGTTAGTCGACACGTTCGTAGTGGATGAAATGTAAGATTCCCCGTCTAGTGGACAGGTCATAAGCAGAGTATTTAGGTGAGCAAGCTCGGCCCATCCTTCGTAAGGCCTCGTGGGATCTATGGTTGTTGTAAATGGACATCCAAGGAGACATGATCCCTGCAGTTCCTCTGAACTCCCAAACAGATAGAAACTGGAGATTTCATTGAGATGGTCGATGCGAAATCTTCATAGTATAAAGCATTGCCCATAGAATCAACCGATCAGACTTCGTTCATCCTCTCCTGCATAAAGACCAGCTTGCAGTATGTGCCATGCGCTCTTCACTATTTCAGTTTGTGCGTTTTTGGAGTAGAACGTTTTTTCCCATGGGGTAAGGTCTGCACGGCACTGGGGTTTTCCATGAGTGAGAGATCAAGCCACTAGGTATTCTTATGTTCTTTGATTGATAGTGGGTTTCCGTCGTTATCAGCTGTATCCCAGTACTATTTTTTGTGTGGTTCCGTGGCATGTCTGTTGCTGTGGAAAAGAGTGAAGGAGATAAGTTGGGAATATTGAGTGGAGTTTCTTAGTCCAGAGGGGGTGAGGCATGTTAGTGATGGCGAAATGGGACAAGGACGTACGCATCCTGTTGTTGTCAGGGCGATTCGACAAAACAGCGCGGGTGCCAGTGGAAACTGCATTGGCTGCGGGCGAGGGGAAACCTTGCAAGCAAGTGATTTTTGATTTTTCGAAAGTCTCATCAATTGATAGTGCAGGTATTGGAAAATTATTATTGCTGTATCATACATTACGAAAAAAGGGTGTAGCACTCACCGTCGTCAATCCGAGGCCAATGGTGGAAGACCTATTGCAAGTCGTCAATCTTGCGACGATTATTCCGATAATCCAGCAAACGCCAAAGGTGCGGTCGGTGGCTTAGAATGAGCAAGATCATACTGGATGTTGTCCGATTTCTTAAGTTGATCTCCAGTAAAACCGATAGAGGCAGTGGTGATGAGTAAGCAGGTGGCCGAACAGAAGCGACCTTCCCCTATGTATGTGATTACCCTTGGTGCATGTTTAGATCGGGAAGCCGAACATGCATTAGAGGCTGCGGTCTATCAGGCTCAAGAAGCTCAATGGCAGCACATACTCCTGAACATGCAAGATTTAAAAACCATCGATAGTCGGGGCCTTGGCAAACTGTTTTTGACCTATCATCACCTCAACCGTCAGAAGATTCGATTGAGTATGGTTGGGCCGAGGCCGGTGGTGCGCGAAATGTTGGAATTTGTAAATTTCCCCCGAATTGTGCCTATCTATGAATCAATGGAAGAGATTCCTATACAAAACCATCAGTGGCGTGGGGTGGTCTAAAGGCTCCGTGCTCTTAGCCGTAAGCTAACGGTTCTCTATTCCTTACTGCTGTCGCTAATGCGAAATTCCTCAGCATAGCGAATTTCGCCTGATGCTCCTACTCGAAATCCAGAGAGCGTTCGATTGTCTAAGAATCGACAAAATGAAAAAACAGCCACTATCGAAGCTCATTCGCTCAAGAAATTCGAAATATATACCGATTGATGAGGGGTAGCGACTGCGATTTGTGCAAAAGGAGATGGTCAATGTATATCAAAACAGATCAAAAAAATGTAGAAGGATCCTCCCAGAATCTTCTCTTTCACCAAGATCCTGACACTCGATTGGATGCGGCCTTACAATTAGGTGGTGGGACGACTCGTGTATCGGATCAGCGTATCGCGCTTGAAGCCTTGACCACGGCACTTCATGATCCGTGTTCTACGGTTCAGGAGGCGGTTCTCCAGTCTTTAATGCGGATGAGTGCCAAGACTGAGTAAAGGCATTCCCTGAGAAATTTCCTGAAAATCAGGCTTGTTCATAGAGCGTTGCTCCCTAGTAGGTTTGGTACAGCGCCCGTCTTGTCAGTGTGAAGTACATTGACTTCCTTTTTCCTGCCTTCCTAGAATTCTGACCAATCTCACGCCATTCTTCAATTTCTGAACAAAGGAATCCCCTCGAATGGTACCCGCCGTGGTACTGGACAACCTAGTAAAAACACACAGATCGGTGTGTGCGGTTGATCACGTGTCTTTGAGCATTAACAAGGGCGAGTTTTTTTCGTTGCTTGGACCTAGTGGATCTGGAAAAACATCGATCTTACGCCTCATCGCAGGCTTGGATATTCCCGATTCTGGGACGATCAGGATTCAAGAACGGGTTGTCAATACTGATCCTCCCCACGCCCGTCCCGTCAATATGGTGTTTCAACAGTATGCGTTGTTTCCACATATGACGGTATTTGACAATATTGCCTTTGGATTGAAGATGCAGCGGCAAGGAGTGTCTCAGATTCGAAAGGCCGTTGAGGACATCATTGCGCTGGTACATTTGGAAGGGAAAAGCGATCGGCTCCCGGCACAACTTTCTGGCGGTGAACAACAGCGTGTGGCCTTAGCCCGGGCTCTCGTAAACCGTCCCGTCGTATTATTGCTGGATGAGCCGTTAGCTGCCCTTGATCAACAGTTACGACTCGAAATGCAACAAGAACTGAAACGATTACAACAGGAACTAGGGGCGACGTTTATCTGTGTGACTCATCAGCAAGAGGAAGCACTTATGCTTTCTAATCGACTAGGTGTGATGCAGGGTGGAAAAGTGTTGCAGGTAGGCACACCCCAAGAAATCTATCAACAACCGGTTTCATCTGCAGTAGCACAATTTATCGGCTTGTCTAATTCGGTGTCAGGGCCAATGACTCGCCGGGAGAAAGATGTCTGTTGGGTTGAACCTGCGGCTCTCTCCCCAATAGTAGCCCGATGTTCTTCAGGGGCTGTGGAACAGGGCTTTGCTACTGTAATCGTTCGACCGGAAGACGTGCACATTACTGACAAAGCTTCATCCAACGGCAATGACAATACCTTGTCGGCAATCGTGAGTCAGGCCGTGTTTGGTGGCAATGAAATGGTATATCAATTTCGTTTACAAAATGATACGACCTGGACTGCACGGGTGCCAGTTGGAGAGTCTCATCATTCGTTCTCCGTTGGTCAGGCTGTGTATCTGCAGTGGTCTGCTCGCCACGGATTAGCCTTATTTGCCTAACGCTCAAGCCGTATTGTTGTGACCCGCCATTCTACGGATTCATTGCCGCGCCCCATTCATATTTCGTTTTGGGCCGCAACTCTTTTTTTGGGGGTGTTTTTTCTGGTCCCACTGCTGATTGTGTTGGGCGTCAGTCTTTCCAGCCGAGGGCTCTACGGAGGCATCAGATGGGTGGGCACCTTCGAAAATTATAGTCGCGTGGCTGACCCGTTAATTGGAATGATTGTGATTCGATCGATATGTTTTGCGGCCTTCACAACTGCGGTGTGTGCTGTCGTCGGATTTCCGTTGGCCTATGGGATTGCACGAGCCCCTATTCGGTGGCGCTTCGTATTGCTCACGTTGATTATGATTCCATTTTGGACAAATTTTTTAGTGCGAACGTATGCCTGGGTTTTGATTTTGCGTGCTGATGGCGTCCTCAATACCGTTCTTCAATATTTGGGTGTTCAATCACTGTCGGGCTCTTTACTGTTTACAGATGTGGCGGTGGGTGTGGGTCTGATTTATGGCTATCTTCCGTTTATGGTGCTTCCGTTAGTCGTGGCCGTTGAACGCATTTCCCCTGACCTAGAGGCTGCAGCCCTTGATCTCTACTCTTCTGTGGGGAATACATTTTGGTATATCGTGCTGCCATTAAGCAAACCAGGTTTTTGGGCAGGAGGGATCTTGGTGTTTATTCCGTCGCTTGGGGCCTTTATTACGCCCTACTTGTTAGGAGGTGGGAAAACTATGATGCTCGGCACACTTATTCAACAAGAATTCCTCGTTTCTCGAGATTGGCCCTTTGGCTCAGCTCTTTCGTTTGGATTGGTGGGGCTCGTTCTCATGATCTGGCTTGTGATCAGTCGAGTCACGTTAGAAGAACCTACCGCATGAGTCGTGTTCCAAAAGTTATCTTTGTTGCGGGTCTTCTGATCATGCTGTTTTTATATGTACCAATCTTTTTGCTGATTGGTCTTTCCTTTAATGCGTCTAGCGTAGGAGTGGCATGGGGAGGATTCTCTGTTCGGTGGTACGAGCAATTATTGACGGATGCATCAATGGTTGATGCAACAATCAATAGTCTTGTCGTGGCGTTCATTTCCACAAGCTTGTCTGTGGTATTGGGGCTTGGAGTGGCCCTCATGGTGGAACGACAGCCTCGTCGGAATACCTTTTTGATGACTGGGTTGCTGGTTTTACCTTTGGTGATACCTGAAATCCTTTTAGGGGTGGCATTACTGTTACTGTTTGTATTGTGTGACATACCTTTGGGGTTTAGTTCGATTATCATTGGACATATGGTGTTTAATGTTCCGCTAAGTGTGGTGATGCTCAGAGCCCGTCTACAAAAACTCGATCCAACCTTGGAAGATGCTGCCCGAGATTTAGGAGCGTCGTCGTGGGAAGTGCTCACCCGAATTACGTTTCCTATGTTAGCTCCGGCCATTTGGGGAGCTGCCCTCTTATGCTTTACAGTTTCGCTTGATGATTTTGTTGTGACGTTCTTTCTTGCTGGTCCCGGATCGACTACGTTGCCGTTGAAGGTCTTCTCGATGATCAAAACCGGGGTGACTCCGGAGGTGAATGCATTATCCGCGGTGTTGGTGACAGTTTCCATGATCTGTGTCGGGGTATCGTGGGTATTTCAACGACGGGCGTTATCCTAATGCCTCCACCTGATTGTGTATTCTTCACTCGGTTGAAGCAGGTCATTTGGAAATGCTGTGTGCTGTGTGGGATTCTGTTATTCGTTGGATGCTCGGATTCTTCTTCGCCGTCTTCCTCTGAGCCCACTACTCCTTCAATTCTCTACTATTACACCTGGTCGGATTATGCCGACCCTGATATTTTGGCGGCATTTGAAGCACGTCATGGCGTCCGCGTCGTTGTGGATACCTTTAGTAGCAATGAAGAGTTGTTAGCGAAAGTCCAAGCAGGGATGACTGGTTACGATGTTGTGGTGCCTTCTGATTTTATGGCAGGTATTTTAGGACAATTGGGGCTACTTGCCGAGTTAGATTTGGCGCGAATTCCTCACGTTCGTGATCTAGAACCGCATTTGACCCAATTGTCGTTCGATCCGACTCAACGCTATGCCATTCCATATTTATGGGGTACGGTCGGCATTGGCTATAACAGCCAAGTTGTAACCGAAGCGCCAACCAGTTGGAATGTGTTGTGGGATCCTCAGTATTCAGGCCGTATTAGCATGCTAAATGATCAGCGAGAGGTGTTCGGTTTGGCGTTGCGAGCTCTAGGACATTCGTTGAATAGCCGAGACTCTCATATCATCCAAGAAGCCAAAAAACATCTGATTCTCCAAAAACCATTGGTCAAAGCGTATACGAGTGAGCAGTATGATCAATTGTTAGTGTCGGGCGATGTAGTGCTGGCTCATGCCTGGGGAGGGACTGTGGCTCGCGCGATGAAGGAGAATCCTGCTATCCGATATGCGATTCCTCAAGAAGGGGGAACGATTTGGACTGACTGCTTAGCGGTGTTAGCCAGTTCGGAACGACAATCGTTGGCTATGGACTTTATTAATTACCTCTTACAAGACTCAGTAGCGTTGTTAACGACGCAGCGTCTGTTGTTTGCTTCAGCGAATCGTCATGTCCGCCGTCGGTTGCCGCCAGAGGTTCAAGACAATATTGCTGTGTATCCACCTGATGACATTCTCCCACGGATGGAATGGATGGAAGATGTTCAGGAGGCGATTCGAGATTACGATCGTGCTTGGACAGAGCTAAAAGTTCATTAAGTCTCACCCCACCGTTACCAATGCTAATTGGCTTGACCGTTTTAGGGATCTGCTACTAGACTAAAGAGAAGGTAGCGATGTCTGTACGGTTCATATGAAAGGGAGTCTCATGATTCGATACATAATCCAGCGATCCCCCATTGCGATATGCCTGGCCCTGGCGATGAGCTTAGGGTATGGGTTTGTTGATGCCAGGGATAGGGAATCGTTTCCAGGTGTATTCAGAACGCAACTTCCCTACGAGCCACCTCCGCAACCAGACTATACCCCGGGAGAGGATGCCACTCCAGCTCCGGAGACTCTCACAGAAGAGGATCATGAGCGGTTAGAGTCACTCCTGCCCCTATTAGATGGGAAACAAGAACTTTGGGCGATGGGGGAATTTGTGCATTTTGGAAAGCATTCCGTTCCTCATCTGATGAAGGCCCTGAAAATGCCTGGCCCACGCGTTCGATTTAATGCCGTTGAGACCCTCTCAATGATTAAGGATCCTTCCGCAGTGCCTGCGTTAGTCGAAGTTGCGATGGAGGCGAATGAAGAATCCAAAATTCGATCCCATGCCCTTCGCGTGGCGACTCGCCTGGATCCGAATCAGGTGATTCCGGCGATCGAGATGATGGCGAAGGACCCGAATTCAACGATTCGCAATACCGCCGTATTTGAAGCTCGTTATGTCCACCGAAAAGAAATTCTGCCAATTATTATTCAAGTCATACCGGATCCTGAACAATATGTGTCCATCACTGCGCGCGATTCATTTTGGATGCTTACGCGGTTTAGTGGAGCCGTGCATGACTGGGAGATTTCGACGCCGGCTGATCGAAAAGAATGGGCCAAGGAATGGTGGACGTGGTGGGAAGAGAATAAAGCGCGATTTGACCAAACCGCTCCCGACACACCTTCCTCTCCACAAGTTGATCCAGATGTCAGTTAGTCGCTGAGCAGTTGGCTGAGACATGAACAGTCGTAAGGGATAAGAACATATGGCCGTATTATCGATCGCAAAAGTTGGAAACCCGATTCTTCGGAAGGTTGCTGATCCCGTGGATCCTTCAACGATTGGCAGTCGACGCTTTCAAGAATTTCTCGATGATATGTTTGAAACGATGGTCCATTATGATGGGATCGGGTTAGCAGCTCCACAAGTGGCTCAATCTGAACAAGTGGTCGTGATGGAATGTGCAAGTGCCAATGATGGCATTCCAAAAACAGTGCTGATTAATCCCAAAATCGTGTTTTACGGACCGACGCAGAGTGAAATGTGGGAGGGGTGCCTCAGTATTGATAACATGCGTGGAAAAGTCATTCGGCCATCAATGGTACGAGTGCAGGCCTATGATCGACAGGGCGTGCTCCAAGATATTGAAGCGAACGGCCTCTATGCGGTGTGTATTCAGCATGAGATGGATCATCTTGTTGGGAAGCTTTTTATTGATCGCATGACAGATATGTCGACCTTGACGCAGTTAGAAGAATTCGATGCCTATTGGCGTGAAGAATCTGCTTCTGTTATCTAACGACCTATCACGAACGGTTTCCCCTTTCTTCCCTTGTTGCAGTCTGGAGTTCTTGCAAGATGATGTGGATACGTGAGTCAATCGAGCGACTTCGTGAACCTTAAAGTCTGATGCTGTCGTGAAATCTCTGCTTCGAATCATGACATATTTAAAGCCCTATCGAGGGCTGGTCTCAGCCACGTTTCTTTTTGCGGCGCTGACCACTGGCTTAGAGCTTCTTCCTCCATGGCTGATCAAGATTGTCATCGATGATGTCTTGCCGGAGAAGAATCTGGATCTCCTTTCATGGGTTCTTCTCGGTCTGATTTTGGCCTACGGACTCAAAAATCTTTGTAATGCCTTACGTATTCGATTTAATAATATGCTCGAGCAACAGGTTGTGCACCGCCTTCGTCAGGAAGTGTTTGATGCGTTACAGCGATTGTCCTTGAGCTATTACGAAAACCGATCGACTGGGGAAATTATGTCTCGGGTTGTGAGTGACACGGAACATGTTCAACGGATTTTTATCGACGGATTTGAGGGCATGTTGACGGCGTCTCTGACATTAGTGGGCATTACGACCATTCTTTTTCTCTTGAACTGGAAGCTGGCGCTCCTGGTGCTAATTCCTATTCCAATCTTGATCTGTTGTGGGATTGTATTCACTCGAAAGGTGCATAGATACTATCATGATATCCGACAACATGGAGCTGATTTGAACGGTTATATTCAAGATGCCTTGTCGGGCATTCGAGAGACCATGGGATTTCATCAACATTCTTACGAGCGTGACCGTTTCCGTAAATTGAGTCTAGAATATAGCCAAGCTAATTTGAAGGCAATGTTCCTGTGGTCGATGTATTCACCGAGTATGATTTTTGTTGGGAGCTTTGGAACTGTGCTTATTATATGGTACGGGGCTGGTGAGGTGATTGCTGGAGCGTTGAAACCAGGAGAGCTTGTAGCCTTCTTATTCTATCTTGGGCTCTTTTATACCCCCGTGAATCAAATTCATGCGGTGAATCACCTGTTGCAACATGCCTTGGCCGCCAGCGAACGGGTATTTGATGTGTTGGATGCTAAGCCTGACGTGCCCGATACTGGTACGTGCACGCCATTGCTTCCTCGATTTATAGGAAAAGTGGAATGGAAAGATGTGGCATTTTCCTATCGCTCGAAAGCTCCTGTGTTTACGAATCTGTGTTTGCGGGTCGAGCCAGGTGAGCATGTGGCATTAGTTGGTCCAAGTGGTGTTGGAAAAAGTACGCTCATGAAGCTCTTGTTTCGGTACTATGATGTAGACGCCGGTGTGGTCGAACTCGATGGCTATGATATTCGAGATCTTCCGTTATCGACGGTACGCAGCCAAGTGGGATTCATTCAGCAAGAGCCTTTTTTGTTTAATGGCACGGTCCGATCAAATTTAGCGTATGGCAATCTCTCCGCCTCAAATGACCAAATTGAAGCTGTGGCCAAGGTGGCGCAGGCACATGATTTTATCCTCGGCCTTGGTGAAGGATATGAGACATGGATTGGTGAGCGGGGAGTCAAGTTATCTGTCGGGCAAAAACAACGGATGGCGATCGCGCGCGTCTTACTTAAGGATCCTCCAATCGTGGTGATGGATGAAGCCACGTCGAATATTGATACTGAGACAGAAGTAGAAATTCGAATCGCGATGGCTGAATTGATGCGGGGACGTACGACATTTATTATTGCGCATCGCCTCTCCACCTTGCAGTCGGTGGATCGGATCGTCGTTTTGGATGCCGGAACAATTCTTGAAGACGGCAATCATTCGACTTTACTGGCTAAAGGAGGCTTGTATGCTGGCCTGTACGAAGCCCAGTTCCATGTCTAAGGCATGGTATTCTTGCCATGTGGTGCGCGATGGCTGAACGCGGATATTCCTGTCCCATTTGTCGTCAGATAGTGGCTTGGAAGGGCAATGGCTTTCGACCCTTCTGTTCTGAGCGTTGCCGATTAATTGATTTGCAAGGTTGGTTAGGTGAGCGCTATCGCGTTCCAGACAGTGAAGAACCGAATCTTGATGATTTGGGGACTGACGATATTGACTCCGATCTCGGGATCAAACCTCTCTAAAATTTCTTGTTGCAACCATGCCAAAGATTGTCAGTACACGACGTCACGAAGGGGAGCTAGAGAAGGCCCAAGAGTTTGTTCGAACCTATATCTTGTTTCCCGCGAGTTTGTTAGGGCTCATTTCAATTCTGGTGGGTGTGGTGGCCTTAGGGTATCAGTTGTTTCAGGGGCGCTATGGATGGGAGACCTTTACGTATAGTTCAGCCCTTCTTGTTGCAGGCGTGCTGGTCGGGCTTGGGCAAACCAAATATCAACAATATCTGTTGCGGGAATTTCCGGGATATTTCGCAAATCGAATGAAAGCCTTTACACAGCGATCAATGCGAAAAGCCAAGAAAATGGCCACGGATGTGTCGATTGAGCATCGCGGACGGGGCTTGGTTCCTCTCTGGTATTTTCTAGGAATCGTCGCGTTGGTCACGCTGTCGGGAATTTGTATCTGGACTGGGTTTCTTGATCCTGTTGCGGCATTTGCATTGCCATGGGCCGGGTATTTTTGGGCCAAAATGTTTTTTTGGAAAGGGTTGGTCTTGCCGGCAGGGAAGAAGTAAATGGAAGAGTACGAAACGTTAAGCTAGCCAGGTACAGAAGATTAGGATTCGGGGCGTTGTTGTTTGAGACGTTCGACTTCTTTTCGAAGCGCTCGTAATTCATTTCGCATCTCGGGAAGCTGATATTGCAACACTTGCGCCTTACGCCAGGTATTATGGGGTACGGCTGGTCGTCCGCCTACAGTTTGATTAGACTCGACATGATTTGTGACACCCGCCCCCGAGGCTATACGCACCTGATCGCCAATCGTGAGATGATCGACTAATCCAGCCTGTCCCCCAATCATGACATGATGGCCAAGCCTGGTGCTGCCTGCGATTCCGACCTGGGCCACAATGATGCTATGTTCACCAATGACCACGTTGTGAGCGATTTGGACTTGATTGTCAACTTTGGTGCCTTGTTTAATGATCGTGCTCCCGAATGTCGCCCGATCCACTGTCACGTTTGCGCCTAATTCTACGTCATCTTCAATACACACATTTCCCAGTTGTGGAATTTTGTGATGTCGGCCATCTTGCTGCGCGTACCCGAATCCATCACTGCCAATTACAGTCCCACTATGGAGAATTACTCGATGGCCGAGGATGCATTGGGCAAGGACCGCAACATGAGGATAAAGGATGCACTCGTCTCCAATCACCGCATCGTCTCCAATGTGGACGCCAGCATAAATCGTGACACCGGATCCGATTTGTACGCGGTCGCCGATTGTGGCGAGTGGACCGATGGAGACATCCGGCCCAATACGCACGTCGTGTCCGGTCACGGCTGAAGAGTGAATGCCATGTTCAGGGAGTGGTGGTGAAAAAAAATGCTCTGCCAATATTCCTACGGCGAGTAGTGGGTTGGGGATTAGCAGTTGAGGGCGTTGTTCATCGGGAATGGGTTGGCTGGTCAGAAACGCGGCTGCCTCAGATTTTCGGGCTGCGTCGTGAAACTTTGGTTTAAGCACAAATGAAAGGTCGTTGCCGGTGGCACCTTCTAAATGACTGAGTCCGGCAATGAGAATATCATCGTGTCCGACGACGGTGGCTTGAATGTTTGCCGCCAGCTCTCGAAGGGACACGGGGCGAGTGGTGTAACTCATGACTCTGATTTTGAGCGGGAGGTCGAAGGACGGCTCGAATTTACTCCAGAATGGTGATTGTTGGTTGGTGGTTGTTGGAGAATGTGAGCTGACCGAATCTCGTTATGACTGCTGCTTGTTCGTTCGCTGAGGTAGAGGACGACATCTCCGATGGTTTGAAGACGACCAAAATCTTCATCGGGTATCTGTAAATCAAATGCAGATTCCACTTCATACACCAATTCAATAGTTTGCAATGAGTCCAACCCCAAATCGTCTCGTAGGGTGTCCTCGGGATGAAGGGCGGCAGGGTCACGCCGGAGATATTCGCCTAACGTGGCGTATACTCGTTGATGAAGACCATTAGAAGACGGTTGAGACATCGTCACGAATATTTCCTGAGGACCAAAACCGCATTATTACTGCCAAAGCCAAAGGCATTGACTAACGCGGTATGGAGGGTTTTCTTCTGTACGTTGTGGGAAATGCCCGGTAGGGCACAGGCCGGATCGGGATCGGTATAGTTTGCCGTTGGGTGAATCCTGTTCTTTTCCAGAGATAAGGCCGTGGCGATAGTCGCGATCGCTCCTGATGCACCCAATGTATGTCCCAGGAGAGACTTGGTGGCATTGACAAGAATCTTATCTACCCGCTTCCCAAACACCGCACGAAGACCCTTAATCTCCACTTCGTCGCCGACGACAGTCGATGTCGCATGGGCGTTCACGTAGTCAACCTGTTTCGTATCCACTTTAGCGTCTTGAAGGGCCAATGTCATGGTGCGGGCGATGTCCAAACCATCTTCCTTAGGAATCACCATGTGATAGGCCTCGCTCGTGGACGCATAGCCGGCAACTTCTGCATAGATATGAGCTTTCCGGCGTTTGGCATGTTGCAAGGATTCCAAAATGACCGTCCCAGCGCCCTCACCCATGACGAATCCATCGCGACCTCGATCAAATGGCCGAGAGGCCTGACGGGGCTGGTCATGATACTTTGAGGACAACGCGCGCAATGAACAAAAGCCCGCAAACACCAAAGGCGTGATACTGGCATCGGCCCCGGTTGCGACCATCATATCAGCTTGCCCCCGTCGGATGCACTCCATGGCTTGACCAATGGCATGAATGCTTGAAGAGCAGGCCGTTGAGACGGTGAGATTCGGGCCTTTGGCCCCAATGGCCAGGGCAATAATGCCTGATGCAGAGTTGAGCGTGATAGTGGGAATAAAATTGGGGTGGACTCGGTGTGGTTTATGACATTGATACAAATTGGTGAGTTCTCGTTCGCCCATCATCATGCCACCCATGCCAACGCCAGCCATAACTCCCGCACGTTCAGCAGGTACCTGCCCGGGGTGAACATTGCTATCTTGCAAGGCCTCCCTGGTAGCCATGAGCGCCATTTGAGCATAGCGATCGACTCGAGATGAAAATTTATCGTGGTCAGGGTCTGGAGGGACAAACTCAGCCACTTGTCCGGCGATACGGGATCGATACCCCTCCATCGGAAACTCGCCAAAGGATTCAATGGCGGTAATCCCCGAATGCCCATCAAGCGCGGCTTCCCAGAATTCTGAGACACCTATCCCAATGGGAGACACAATGCCCATACCGGTAATGACAACGCGTGCAGCCATAGCCCTTCTTTACGAAATATGCAAGGTTAGTTAAGGTTAGTTAATGTAGCAAATATAACCAGAGAATTGGGAGAGAGTCGTGAGAATTATCGTCTGTTCGCGTGTGTAGAAACCTAGATTGTATCTCCCAGACAATGTCCAATGAAGTCTACGACAGGAATTGTCGAATTTTGAGATCCCTGTCATTCCCGCGAAGGCGGGAATCTAGGTTTCCTGCAGGAGCCCTGGATGCCCGCTTAGGACTGCGGGCATGACAAGAAGAGAATTCTTCAATCTGTTAGATCTCTGGGGATCGGACATTGTCGGTGAACTGAAATGCAAGGTTTTACAGATTCAGCAGCGCAAGTTGTGTTCTTACACGTTGAACTTGAAGTGACAGACATCGCCGTCTTGCATGACATAGTCTTTGCCTTCCGAGCGAATGAGTCCTTTCTCGCGTAGGACGGGTTCTGAGCCATGCTGGTCGATATCGGTAAAGCCATAGACATCGGCTTTGATAAAACCTTTTTCAAAATCCGTATGAATCACACCAGCGGCTTGAGGGGCTTTGCATCCAATCGGAATTGTCCATGCACGTACTTCTTTGGGACCCCCAGTAAAATAGGAACAGAGTCCTAAGGTAGCGTAGGCACCCACAATCACTTTTTCTAAGCCACTTTGTTCCAAGCCGAGATCATTCATAAACAACTCGCGGTCGTCGCCTGATAATTCTGCGATTTCGCTTTCGAGTTTTCCACAGATCACCAATGACTCTGACCCCCGTCCTTTTGTGAATGCTTGAAAATCCTTGATAACAATTGAATCGGGACTTTCGTCCGTGTTTCCCACGTACAGTATGGGTTTGGAAGTGAGAAGAAAATACTCCTTCAAAATTTCTGGCGCAATTTTGAGCGACCGAGCGGGCTTACCTTCTTCTAACCCAGCTTTCAGGGTTTCAAGGGTCGCCAGTGTCTCTCTTGCCGCCTTATCGCCAGATTTGGCCTTGCCGGTGACTTTGTCGAACTGACGGGTGAGGCTATCGAGATCAGCTAGCATTAATTCAGTCTCAATGACCTCGATGTCTCGTTGTGAGTCGACACTTCCCATCGTATGGATGACGTCAGCATCCTCAAAGAGACGCACCATATGCAGAATCGCGTCCACTTCTCGGATATTGGCCAGGAATTTATTCCCAAGCCCTTCGCCCTGAGCTGCGCCCTTGACGAGTCCCGCAATATCCATAAATCGGCAGGAAGCCGGAATGGTTTTTTGCGGTTGAAAGATTTCAGTGAGCCTAGCTAAACGGGAGTCGGGGACTGCGACGACGCCGACATTGGGTTCAATCGTGGTAAACGGGTAGTTGGATGCGGTGGCACCGCCAGAAGTCAGAGCATTAAAGATGGTGGATTTGCCAACGTTGGGTAGGCCTACGATACCAATTTCCATGCGATTCGCACGGTAACAAATTGACACAAAGATGGTCTGTAAGCCAAAAGCCCTATATGGTAGCCATGCATGCGGGATTGAAAAATCTTGCCGAGCGGGAGGGTTTGATGATGATTGCAAAAAGCTGTAACCATAATCGTTATGGGGAAGGCATTGGTTTTGGCATGATCTCACTTTCAGGAAGGCGGATGAAAGTCGCTGTTAGAGCTGGGTATACTATGTCACTTAACGTCTGGAGTCTTGGGTGACTGAACATCGAGAGAATAGGACAACAATGAAACAGATTATGGTCGTAGGTGCCGGAGCTGTTGGCGGATTTTTCGGGGCACATCTCGCCCGGAAGCATGAAAATGTGTCTTTTTTATTACGGCCAGCCACTCAAGCTATCGTCGCAAAGAACGGTCTGACGATTCGCAGTGCAATAGGCCAGAATTTCACGGTCTATCCGCGGTCTTCTTCGAATCCTCGAGAGTTGCCGAGCCCTGATCTTATTGTTTTAGGCGTCAAGGCCTATGATCTCGCTCAAACGATGGATCAACTTGAATCGGTCCTCACACCAGCGACAACAATTCTGACGTTACAGAATGGAGTCACGATTGAAGATACCCTCAAAGCTCGGTTTGGACGGGAACGTATTGTTGGGGGTGTGGCTTTTATTTATTCAAAAATCGCCGAACCAGGGGTGATTGAGCATTACAAAAAAGGCCTGGTGACGATTGGGGAACTCATGGGGGAAGAATCTCCACGGGTTCGCCAGCTGGTGACGCTGTTTAAGGAAGCAGGTATTTCTTGTTTTGTGAGCCCAGACATTCGAAAAGCCAAGTGGGAGAAAATGTGTTGGAACTGTGTGTTTAATCCGCTAACGGTTGCGCTCAACGATCATGTGGCTAAAGCATTGGATCACTTGGAACTTCAGCCGGTGATGGCCACGATCGTTCGAGAAGTGTCTGCTGTCGCGATGGCAGCGCACCGGGTGCCTTTGGATTCAGATATGCCAGAGAAAGTTGTGAAATGGTCGCAAGAACTGCGGGATATTCATACATCGATGTTTGATGACTGGAAAGCTGGACGGCCTACGGAAATCGATGACTTAAATGGATACATCGTACGAAAAGGCAACGAACTTGGAGTGCCTACTCCGATGAATGAAATGCTCACGGCTTTGGTTAAAGGCATAACAGCCGGCTCTACGACAAAGGAATCTAAGCTGTTCGTGGAGGGAGAAGTGCAGCATCCACTTGAGTTTACTAAAACCCATCTTGCGAATTTACCAAGTCATGATCAGATAGACGATATTGAGACGTTGATGCCTGCTATGCAGGGCGGCGGCATTAAAATTAAAGCAATACTTGATGTTGCGACTCTTAAACCCGGAGTCGATCATGTGACGTTTTTTTCTGAAGATAGCAACTATTCAGTATGTCTCACGATTCACCAAGCTCGGGAATTTGGCATTTTGTTGTATAAACAGGGCAATGCGCCATTTCCACCTGACCGAGGTGGGCCGTTTAGATTGGTGACTCCAGGGCTCGGAGACCTTTGTGCTAATGTGAAACAGATTAGTCGTATCGTGCTCTCGAAAGGATCCGGTAGCGATACTCGTCCTATTGAGGTCTGTGCTGAAGATACGTAGATTGGCTTACGAGACGGATAAGCTCTTTCGAATTTTTTCTGGTGTCTCGTCGCTTTTCGGTGTTGCACCTTTGCGACAGTTATTCTACGTCTTTCAATACTAACAGCCTGATTTTAAAGATTTTTTGTTTGGCTTTGCGATTGCAAGTTTTTCAGGAGCTCATTACAATGACGGCGTTTGCCTTCCTTTATTTTTATGTTGCTTTAGGTGAAAGGATATTTGTGTATGACCGAACGAACGTTAGCGATCATTAAACCCGACGCTGTAGAACAACATGTGATTGGGGATATTATTCGACGGTATGAAGAGGCTCAGTTGTACCCAAGAGCAATGCGGATGGTGCAATTATCAAAAGCTTGTGCTGAAGGGTTTTACGCGGTACATCGCGAACGTCCTTTCTTTAATGATTTAACCACCTATATGTCTTCTGGCCCGGTGGTGGTGTTGGTCCTCGAAGGTAAGGAGGCCGTCAAAAAAAATCGGGAATTAATGGGCGCCACCGATCCCAAGCAAGCCGAGTCAGGGACAATTCGCGCCGTTCATGGCGCTTCAATTGAGGCGAATGCTGTCCATGGGTCTGATTCCGTGGAGAATGCTGAAATTGAGATTCGGTATTTTTTTGCGGAGTCGGAATTCTGTTAGATCGTGTTGAGCTTATGTTAGCCAAGGCCAAATGAATATTGCCAAGAACATCGTCGTAGGTCTGGTCTGTTCGTTCATGCTCTTTGCCTGTGGGAGGGCCCGGCCAGACATTCCTCCTGTGAATGATACGCCCGCGCCAGTTATTCGTGATGGGCTAAGTGATCCCGACCATCTGTCGAAGAGCGGGAGGGTTTCTGTTCAGCGGATTCATGAACGTTTGCTCCAGGATGCACAGCGTCAGTTTGAGTTGCAGAATTATGAACAGGCCATTCGAGAGTTACGGAGGTTGTTAGCATTAGATCCTCAAGGAGCATTTGAGCGAAAAGGTCATTGGTTACTAGGGCAATCCTATGATCGTCTGGAGCATTGGAAAGACGCGCAGGCTGAATATCGCTGGTTAGCATCGACGCCAACAGGTCAGGACTACCAAGTCGAGTCGGCGCAGCGACTTCAGGAAATTCAAGAACTCCTTGAACCGTCGGTGGTTCCACCCGGGCCGACCAAGGCGATACGTTTTACCCTTGATCAGTTGCCCATGACTGAAGGATTTGATCAAGGAATTCACAAAATGAAGCAGGATGGGATAACGACTCTCCTTGTTGATTTGGGATGTGAACCACGTCGGCCAGTGACGAAAACGTCGGCTGGAAGGTCAACAATTGGTCACAGGGCCAGTGAGTTAAGAGCAACGTTGCAATCGTTCAGCCAACGAAGCCACCGAGCTGGTTTGCAGTTGTATGTCGGCATCAATTTCCGCTGTTTGGGATATTGGGCTTCATCCGCCACTTCGAAAGACTGGTATGATCGTTCCTATCAAATTGATCGTGGCGCGGTCAAAACGACCCGGTGGTTTGATCTCTTTCATCCTGGCTACCAACAATTTGTGAACCGATTTCTCACTCGTTTGTGCAAAGTCGGAGTAGACGGTCTGGTCTTTTTAAATGATCATCATCTGACCATCTACGATGGCGTGACTCAAATTGGTTTGAAAAAATTTCAAAAGCGTTTTCAGGCGCGGTTTCAACCATCTAAAGTTTTTTATCCAGGATTTAACCCTCTGCAGGGGGCTCAGTCGTCAACAGCATCGCCTCAAACGCATGATGGGTCGACGAATGACTCGTTATTTTGGCGGTGGGCAGGGTGGAAAGCTCGTGAGCGGCTTACGGTCATTGAGGCTGTCGTCGATGCTCTTCGTATACAATATCCTTCGATTCAGTATGGTCTGGAAATCCATCCACATGCGCTGACGGATCCCGTGCGGGCTTTAGCGGAATATGCGGAAGATGGAATGGATGCTGCTGGACGATCATTTTCGTTCTTCTTTGTGCGGCCCGAGCTTGATCGCCGATCGGCTTTTTCAGAACAGACCGTCATCGACAAATTACGCCGTATCTCAACCAAAGCGGTTCTGAGTCGGTTGCTTCCAGTCGTCGACGATCCAAAACGTGTGTGGGTGAGTCTGCCATCCAAAGGAGCAACTCGAGTGGCTCCCAACAATGCGTCCCGCGAATCATCGCTATTTCGTAACTTTCCTTCTGGAATCGGTGTTGTTCACGACCTGCGCGCATTTTCTTAACCCCAGTGCTCAGCGTCGAGCCAGTCGACTGACGGTGTGTTCTGCCTTGGTACGCTCTCATGAGTTGAGCTAAATTTGTCAAACGACATTTTGGTTGAAGATAGGTCTTTTAAGTATATTTTTGATATTGAACGCAAGGGGGTAACCAGTATGGAACCACAAGATCTACGGTATCATAAAGAACATGAGTGGGTTCGAGTAGAGGGGAACAGGGCTACTCTCGGGATCAGTAATTTTGCTCAAGATGCCCTCGGGGATGTGGTGTTTGTGGATCTTCCTGAAGTTGGGGCCAGCTTGGAAGCCGATACTGAAATCGGCGAAGTTGAGTCCACCAAAGCTACGTCGACGATCTACTCTCCCGTGACTGGGTCAGTGATAGAGGTGAACAAAGAATTGGAAGATCATCCTGAATTGCTGAATCACGATCCCTATGGAAAAGGATGGATTGCTGTCGTGGAGCTGGCCAACCTACAAGAAATTGATGGCCTCATGACAGCCGAGCAATACGACGCGTTTTTGATTTCTGAAGAGTCATGACTTCTCAACCACGCATTGTCATTATTGGGGCAGGACCTGGTGGGTATGTCGCCGCTATTCGTGCAGCACAGTTAGGTGCCCATGTGACGATTGTGGAAGACCAGGCGGTTGGAGGGATCTGTCTGAATTGGGGATGTATTCCCAGTAAGACCCTGCTGAATCTTGTGGATCTTGGCGAGCGTGTGCGGCATGCTGAAGCCTGGGGCATTACGCTTCAAGGCCCAATTGGGTTTGATCTTAACCGAATGATGACCAGAAAGAACGCTGTCGTGCAGTCTTTGGTGAAAGGCATTACGACTTTGTTTAAACAATGGAAGATTCACCATATTGCAGGGCGCGGAGAACTCGTCAGTGATCGACAGGTGAGAGTGACGCATGCTGATGGCGCGACCAGTCTTGTCGAGGCGGAAGCTGTCATACTTGCCACAGGTTCGTCTTGGCCGCAGTTACCACAATTTCCGATCGATGGACAGCAAGTCATCACGAGCAAAGAGGCATTTGATCTAACGGAGGTTCCGCCAAGCATCGTGATTGTTGGAGGTGGGGTTGAGGGGTGTGAGTTTGCCTGTTTGTTCAGTGGACTTGGGAGTCAAGTGACGATCATTGAGATGGCGCAGACTCTTCTGCCAACTGAAGATGAAGCTATTGTCGCCATTCTGAACCGTGAGCTTAAAAAACGTAAAGTGCAAATTTATGTTAATGAAACAGTTCAAAATTGGGACTCAGCTACTGACGGGATTCGGATTACCACGAACGCTGGCAAGTCGGTAGTGGCCCAAAAAATGCTTATATGTATTGGACGCCGTTTGAACTCAACAGAGCTAGGTTTGGAAGCTGTTGGTGTGAAAACTGGAAATCGCAACGAAATCCTCGTTAACGAACATATGGAGACATCGGTTCCCGGTATCTTTGCTATTGGGGATGTGACGGGGAAGTCTATGCTGGCTCATGTGGCATCCGCTCAGGGAAAAGTGGCGGTTGCTAATATTATGGGAACCTCTCAATCAATGAGCTATGCGGTGATCCCGGCTGGTATCTTTACGCTTCCAGAGATTGGACGGGTTGGGATGACCGAACAACAGGTGCGTGACCGAGGAATGACACCTGCGATTGGGCAATTTCGCTATGGTGGGCTTGGCAAAGCCCAGGCGGTTGGAAGCGCAATAGGTCAATTTAAAATCGTGGCGGATGAGCAGAAGAAGAACATTTTGGGTATCCATATTATTGGCGCTCACGCGGCAGATCTTGTTCATGAAGGTGCGTTGGCCATGCAGGCTGGGTTAGGGGTTTCAGAGGTCGCGAATTTGATTCATGCCCATCCGACTCTATCGGAAGGAATGATGGAAGTGGCTGAAGCTATTGAAGGCCTTGCGATTCATCAGGGGCCCACTGGATCGTCATAGCGTGATATCGTAAGCATGGAATCCTCACGTACATCTTTTAATTTTTTGGTGTGGGCGAAGTCGCTTATGTATAAAAGTGGAATCCTTGGCCTTGGAATTGTGGGGGCTTTATGGGTTGAGTGGCCTTCTCCTCCAGAATCAGCCCTCGACTCATCTTTACAAGGTAGTGTCTCTTTAGAGCCCTTAAGTCAAAGTGTTCAGCAGGCAGACCGAACAGGTACGCTTGTACCTTCGCTGTCGCAAAACCGCCTCTTGCCAACCTCCGATGATGCAATCAAAACCATGACGCATCAGGTTCGTTCGACTTCGGAGCTGATTGATCTTAATCGAAGTTTTCAAAGGGAATTGCAGCAGCTTCCAGGTATTGGGAAGGTGCTGGCTGACCGCATCGTGACCTATCGATCTACGCATGGACCGTTTCAGCAGGTCTCTGATTTGGAAGGTGTGGTAGGTATTGGAGAAAAGAGGCTTAAAAGGCTGCGGCCATTTGTGACAATTGAAGAGAGTAATAGTTAGCTCAACCGGTACCAGGCATACGATATCCATGTCAGAGCTTGATCGACAGTTAGAGCTAATACTTCGAGGAACGGTTGAAGTTATTCAGCTTGATGAGCTGAAGGTTAAGCTCACGGAGTCTCTGAAAAACGGGCAACCATTAATTGTGAAAGCGGGCTTTGACCCAACCGCACCCGATTTACATCTTGGTCATACCGTTCTTATTCAGAAACTGAAGCATTTCCAGGATCTGGGTCATCAGGTGGTTTTTCTGATCGGCGACTTTACTGGAATGATTGGTGACCCCAGTGGGGTGTCGGAAACCCGAAAGGCCTTGACCAAAGAGCAAGTGGCTGCCAATGCCAAGACCTATGAACAGCAGATTTTCAAAACACTGGATCCTGAAAAGACACATATTGAATTCAATAGCCGATGGATGCGTGGATTACAGACTGAAGCACTGGTGGAACTCTGCTCGCACTATAGCGTTGCACGTATGTTGGAACGTGATGATTTTTCCAAACGGTATCGGGATCAAAAGCCCATTAGTATACATGAATTTTTATATCCGCTTGTGCAAGGCTATGACTCTGTCGTGCTGAAAGCCGATGTGGAGTTGGGGGGAACCGATCAAAAATTTAATCTGTTGGTGGGGCGCGATCTTCAACGGGATTACGGTCAAAAGCCACAAGTTGTGCTGACAATGCCTTTGCTTGAGGGAACCGATGGCGTGCGTAAAATGAGCAAGAGTTTTGGCAATGTGATTGCTTTAGAAGATCGTCCTGCGGAGATGTTTGGGAAACTGATGTCAATTAGTGATGATCTGATGATGCGATATTATGAACTCCTGACGGTGACGGATTTAGAAACGGTCAAACAGCAACATCCTATGGAAGCCAAAATGGCATTATCCGAACAGTTGGTAACACAATATCATGGCCCAGAAGCTGCGCTGGAGGCGAAAGCCGACTTTCAACAGCGATTTCAAAAACGAGATTTTCCGGATGAACCCGATGCCCATGTGGTTCTGAAAGCTGCGGACTGCGCCAACCCTAAGGAACCCTCAATGTTATTGGTAGAAATTCTGTTGCGAACGGGATTAGTGCCGAGTAAAGGCGAAGCCCGACGACTTATTTCTCAGCATGCGATTCAGGTCAATGGTGAGAAGATGAGTGACATTGATCGCATCATTGCCTTTAAGCCAAACCAAAAAATTTCCATGAAAATCGGCAAACGAAAATTCGCTCTTGTCGAAATGATCGAAAGATAGCGTCATGCTTTCTCAGTGCCTTCTTGACTAACCTACAGTGTCTACCTAGAATGCCAAGCCTAATCTCGTGAGCGGGCGTAGCTCAGGGGTAGAGTCCTTGCTTCCCAAGCAAGTTGTCGTGGGTTCAAATCCCATCGCCCGCTCCATTTCCTACTTTTCCGCATACATCTTTTGGGGAATAGAGCTTCAAGCGAAGGTGTTATAGGGTAACACCAACGCACATCCTCCTGTGTGATGGCTGAGGGAAGGTTGATGAATATCAGCCGGCCCTTGGCCATTTTTTTCATTTATTGCCCATGGATTTCTAGTCGTTACGGTGGGTAGAAAATCAAATACCCATCAAATATGTTTTCAACCTATATTCCAGTTTTACCCTTCATATAGATGGGGGCTGCTTGGGTGCACTATCCAGGTGGCTCCTTTTTTCTTGACTGATCATTTGAGACGATGGTCGGGAGGAACATTCGATATGCGATGGGGATTCCAGATCTTGCCACATGCCATTATTGTTCGAATATACGGAGTCGTTAATCACACTCTCTCTGATATGTTTGAGAAGGCTACCGAACGGGCCACCTACCTGGACAGACGGCAAGTTGTGATTGATTTTTCTGCTGTGGAGTCTGTGGATGCGGTAGGATTAGTGCTGTGTGGCCATGGACTCTATCATTTGCGACAAGTTGGCATTCCCGTTGCGCTTGTGAAACCACCGGCTTCGCTACTCCCTATTTTGCAGAAACATGGTCTTCCTGAAGTCCCTCCTGTCTTTTTCGATTCTGATACGGTAGCTCGTCTCAACTAGGTGGATAGTCATATACTTTCGTGGGAGTACCATGACCACAAATAACAAGGGACTTGGTGTTACCAAGTCCCTTGTCTTCATTCAATTAGCGATGTATAAATTTTAGAGTCGACGCAGTGCAGCGACGCGATCTTCGATAGGCGGATGGGTGGCAAAGAGCTGCATGAAACTCTTGGATTGTCCAGAAATTTTCATGGTAGCTAACGCGTCTTGAGAGCTATATTCAAACTGAGTTCTCTGGACCCATCTGTCGATGCCCTGGAGCGCTCCAATCATATGTTCTTTGCCGACCGTGTTCGCCGCAAAGCGATCAGCGGCAAATTCCCGGCGACGTGACCACCAACTAATAGGAATCATCGCCAAGAACGATAGCACGATTTGTAAAAAAATGTACGCCCCAAAAGCCAGCAACTGATTGCGTTCAGCCATATTGCGATAGACCCACCGACTCACAAAATATACAAACGTATTCATTAATCCAGCAAGAACGGTGGTCGTAAACATATCGCCGTTATACACGTGCCCCATTTCATGAGCTAACACGGCCCGCACCTCGTCTTCATTCAAGCTATTCATAAGACCAGTGGAAACGGCGACCATTGAATTATTCTTCGAGGGTCCGGTTGCAAATGCATTGGGATCTGGCGAGTCGTACATCCAGACTTCGGGCATGGTGATGTCTAATTTTTCAGAAATCTTTTGAACTGTTTCATAAATCATCGTCTCGGCTCGAGTGCGTGGCTGTGTGATTTGAGTACAGTCGATAAATGCTCGAGCCATTTGTTTCGAAAATGCTAAACTAATGAAGGCTCCGCCAAATCCAAGGACAAAGGCCCACAGCAGATCCTGTTGCGCGATAGAGCCGCGCAAATCAATCCCAAAGGCTGGAAGTACGAATTCTGACAGTACCGTGAAAGAAATTGAGAGGGTAACAAAAATAAGGATATTGGCCAGAAGCAGCAATCCAATTCCTTTTAATTTTTTCATAGTCCGGCTCCTTATATGCTCGAATGAATTACCAAGGGAGTTCCAGTATGACCAATTGTTATGGTTTTCCCGTCAGGGGTTAGAGCGTGATACATCCTTATTTATAGATAACCACGAAAACCTAAAAGTCAAGAATTTCAACTGAGGTGACCATTCCTTTGAAAATCGCTATCATAAAAAGAATCACCCAGGTTCAAAACGTTGTGATATTCCTATCGTCATATTATACACGACTTTGTTTCGGAATGGTGTTCATTTTCCTATGGATTGTAGGGAGTTTTGCACAGAGTCAAGAAATCGCAGTGCAACATGAAGTTGAAGGTCGTCCAGAAATTGTGATTAACATGGAAAGTTATGCCTATACTCCTTCAGAAATTACTATAGAGAAAAATGTACCTGTGAAAATAGTGTTGCGCAATCAATCATTTCTGGTACCCCATAATTTTCTATTGGATGATCCTCATGGAATCCGTGTGCTCGACGTCGATATTTCGAGTGGGGAGACTGAAATGCGCATCCTGACTCTACGCGAGTCAGGCCGGTACCTGTTTTATTGTGATAAGCAATTGTTTTTCTTCCCCAGCCACCGCGAAGAAGGAATGGAAGGTCACATCGTCGTTCCGTAAGGTATGTCCCTGTCTTCATCCGACCGTGTACTCCTCAGTCAGGTGCTCAAAGGGGTTTCCCGTTCATTTTATCTGACGCTTGCGGTCTTACCTGAAGCGGTCCGTTCCCAGATAGGGTTAGCCTATTTATTTGCTCGTGCGGCTGACACTATTGCTGACACTGGTGAACTCAAAGACCACGTTCGTCTGCAAGGTCTGCAACTGCTGAAACAGCAATTTGGCAAAGACATTCCCGAGTGGCGACTGATTCAGCGGCTTCAGGCGCAAGTCGTCACCAAACAATCGGACCCAAATGAACGTCGATTGTTAGAAAAGCTCGAGCAATGTTTTCGGATTTATCAGGGGTTCAATCATTTCGATCGTTCGCTGATTGCCCAGGTTGTTACGATTTTGATTGGGGGGATGGAATTTGACATCCAGCGGTTTCCGAAAGGGACGGGCAAGGGCTCTATTCATGCCCTGAAGAATAGTCACGATTTTGAATATTATACGTATGCCGTGGCGGGATGTGTTGGCGAGTTTTGGACCCGGATGATCTGCACCCATGTTTCTGGGATGCGCCGCTGGAATCAGACGATTATGATTCCCTTAGCCATCCGTTTTGGAAAAGGTCTTCAGATGGTCAACATTCTTCGAGATTTGCCAAAGGATCTTCAAAATGGGCGCTGCTATGTCCCTGAAGATCGGTTGACGACGATCAATTTGTTGCCCGAACAACTTTTCGATCAGTCATCGGTACCTGTGTTTCGTCCTTTATTTCGACAATTGCTTCAAGAGGCCCGCGACCACTTGGATCAGGGATGGTACTATACAATGCAGATTCCTCGTCTGGAAATTCGTCTGCGGCTGGCCTGCATGTGGCCGCTCCTCATCGGTATTCGGACATTACAGGCACTATCAATGACACAGCATCTCTTGGATCCAACCTATCCGATCAAGGTTAATCGATCCGAGGTCTACCGCATTATCACCGCCACAGGATTGACTGGTGGGTCTCGATTGGTGGGGACGGCGTATTGGGGATATTGGAGAAAGCGTATTGTTTAGACTACTCTTGTTGTGGTCCTAAAA
This sequence comes from Nitrospirales bacterium, assembly GCA_965223765.1. GTDB lineage: Bacteria > Nitrospirota > Nitrospiria > Nitrospirales > UBA8639 > Nitrospira_E. The sequence continues at coordinate 2,782,313 of OZ245016.1, read as the reverse complement.
GTTTTTCACCTTTTCGGAATACCCCATAGATTGCCTGGGTTGGGCAAGCATCCAGGCAAAGGCGACAAGATTCCATGCAGCGAGAGGAATCAAATTTATACGGTGGAGTAGAGAGCCATGCGCCGGTGGGGCAAACAGGAACGCATATTGCGTTATGCGTACATCGATCGGGATGCCGTATTAAATGATCTCGCCGTACCATCATTGGTGTCACTCCTTCAAAAAGGCCTTGAGAAAACATGTCCAGCATATTCATTAGGCATGAGGCCTTTCATGATCCCATTGACTGACTAATGCTCGAATGTGAGATTTCAGCTCTGGAATATGTTCGAGGTTGTTGTCTATCGCATTCAAAATATTCTGCAAACGGGCTTGCTTCCGTGCTTCTTCGTCTTGTTGTGCCAGGCGATCGTATTCTTGAAAGGCCTGCGCATGTATGCATTCGAGAAGTGGGCGAGCAGCGATGAGTCCTGCCGTCACCGCTTGGGGTTCGGTATGAACCTGGGGTGTCACTAAAAATTTTCCGTGGGACAGGAGTAGTACTGAGCTGTTACTTCGGTCTGTCATGGAAATAATTTGCTCGATAGTGGCACCAATGCTTTGGTCCCAAGACGACAGCAGGCCTGGGAAATTTTTGAGATAAGCCACTTTCTGGCGATTGGTTTCCCATTTCTGTTCATGTTCCATACAAGAGAGGATCCAGTCCTATTAAGCCGGAGAGACGGACACAACACCTATATTCCTAGTTGGGGTTGCGCTAAAGAACCAGAATATGCCTACGATGCCACAATCGGAAGGGTGCCATTCTTTCCTGGCATTAGGAGCCGTTCCACGATTTGCCCCTTACCAATATGCTGTTCCATAATTTCGGTCACGTCGGCTTCCTTCCCTACCCAATACCAAACTCCTTCGGGATAGATGACAACACTTGGCCCATACTCGCATTGGTCTAAACATCCGGCTTTATTCGCGCGGACAATACCTTTCAACCCAAGCCGCTCGACTTCTTTTTTGAAAAAGGCATGGAGATTAACAGATCCTAATGCTGCGCAACATCCCCGAGGATCTCCTTTGGGACGTTCGTTAATGCAGACAAAAATATGATGAGTAAATTTGCTCATTCTGGCACGATTTTTCTGAAAAACCTCAAAACTTTTACCGATAATGAAAATGTGCGATCTTACCTGAGGGTTCTTTGAGCTGTCTAGGCGAAGGAACTTTGGAGAATGTGTGCTGAGATAAGATTCTTCAGAGGCTAGCTCGGAGGCTTGAGAGATCTTCCAGACTATCAACTTTGATAGGAGTCCATCCATGATTATCGGAGTGCCAAGAGAGATCAAAGATCATGAATTTCGAGTCGCACTGACACCCCATGGAGTTCAAGAATTAACTGCACTTGGGCATCAAGTACTGCTTCAAGAAGGAGCAGGGACGGGGAGTGGCTTTGGTGATCAGTTGTATCTCAACTCGGGCGCCATGGTGGTTCCATCGGCTGAACAGGTGTTTGGCGATGCTCAACTTATTCTCAAAGTCAAAGAACCCCAACCTGACGAATGGGGATATCTACGTGACGATCATGTCTTGTTTACGTACCTCCATTTAGCTGCATCGAAAGAACTGACAGAAAACCTCTTAAAAAGCGGTTGTACGGCTATTGCCTACGAGACTACGGAAGATCATCATGGCCAATTCCCACTCTTGCGTCCCATGAGCGAAATAGCAGGGCGCATGTCAGTGCAAATTGGTGCACGTTTTTTAGAAAAATTACAGGGAGGATCAGGCATTTTGCTCGGGGGGGTCCCTGGAGCACCTCCAGGTGAAGTGGTGGTGGTAGGTTCTGGAGTGGTGGGTGCCTCGGCTATTGCAATCGCTGTAGGTATGGGGGCGAATGTCACAGTATTAAGTATCGATCTTTGGCAGCTACGAACCTTGGATGCCCAGTATCATAATCGTATTGTGACAGTGGCATCTAGTCAGGCTCTCATTCACGACTATCTACAACGAGCCGATTTGGTCATTGGAGCAGTCTATTTGCCAGCAGCACGAACTCCACGAGTTATCACTCGCTCGATGGTGGCCGAAATGAAACCTGGTTCGGTGATTGTGGATGTGTCCGTGGATCAAGGCGGCTGTGCCGAAACAACGAGGCCCACAACCCATGCTGATCCGATCCATATGGTAGATGGCGTCTTGCATTATGGAGTATCAAATATTCCTGGTATTGTGCCTCACACGTCGACTTTTGCCTTGACCAACGCCACGCTACCTTTTATAGTCCAGCTGGTTGAAGGCGGATTAGAAGCTGCCATTACAGTCAACAAAGGCCTGAGAAAAGGAGTCAGCATTTTGAAGGGCCAATTGACCTGTCAGGCAGTTGGGGACGCTCATGGTTTGCCCACGAAGTCTCTGGATTTTTGAAATGTCGACTGTGTAGATAATCGGGGCGTAGCGCAGACCGGTAGCGCACCGCGTTCGGGACGCGGGGGTCGGAGGTTCAAATCCTCTCGCCCCGACCAAATCGAATTTCATGCTGCAACGTTTTTCCTAGCCAGTTCTTCTTCCAGGTAATAGCAGAAGCACCGTCACGATGAGTGGATTTGGAATATGGTTTAGTGTGTTGAGCATGGGGGTAGCCATCATGGCACTCGTGATCCTGTGGCGATTACGACGAGACATTTCAGAAATAAAAAGAGACCAATACTATCTTGAACAAAAGTTAAAAGGTCTCGTCTCTCGCATTGAGTCACAAGTTGAGTCAACCCGCATTCAATTAGGGTTAGTCGCTCAAGGTAAACCTGCATCGACTGAATTGATTCGGCAAGGGCGCCTGTACCATGAGATCTCTGGAGCTGAGGCTAGAGCATGGTTAGAAAGCCCAGCCTCTGATAAGGTCTGGTGGTTGGATGTGCGTACGCCTTCAGAATTCTCCCAACGTCGTGTGCCGGGTGCCCATTTGATCCCGGTGGAAGAACTGGAACGGCGTTATCATGTTGAGGTTCCCTCTACAGTGGAAAAACTTGTTGTGTACTGTGCAACAGGTGATCGAAGCCGACTTGCCTGTGATTTTCTGAGTCGCCATGACTTTGGCAATGTCTATTATCTGACGGATGGCTTGCAGGGTTGGCCAGGTCCCTTTGAAGGGAATCAGAGCGGAAGTTTAATACAAATCCATTCAAAAAAGGTTAGAACTTTCGTGGAGGAGAAGGTCTTGACGCCGACTTCTCCGTTGTGAGGAACAACTGCAAGACGCCATGCCATCTGATCTTCTCGTCCTGAACGTCATGGGTCCGTATCGGGAGCCACAAGAGTCGGCGTTTTCGTATGACTATTCCGTTCAGCGCCCTGATTGGGCCACGCCGCAAGGTGTGAGAGTCAAAGTATCAATCGAAGATGAACTGGATTATCTTAAAAATGAGGTGCTGAAATTTTCAGGGGGGTCAGTGGGGCAACAGCTTAAGGTTAACCAGCTACTTCTTCGAGCGATTGCCGACCAAAAATTAGAATTGGCCGATCAAGATGGTCTCTTGGCAGAACGGTTGAATGTGATGCTGGGGTCGTTTCGAGGCCAGGCCCATGAACACCTCTTTCGTCCACTCGACCAATGGATGCAATCGCAAAAAGAATCTTTGCGGTCCATGATTAAAGAGCAAGTTGGCATCTGACAAATACGGGTAAGATTGGATTCTACTGCTGATTTCAAAACACGCGTTGATAGCGTTTGGAATACACGCCAGTCTCGTCTTCTCCGAATCCAAGAGATGCATATTCAGGTGTAGTCTTATTATGCAAGTCGATTGAATAATGTCCACGAACGTTCTCCATGGCCACTTCATAGGGAATCGAACTTGGGTAGAATTCGCCAGGGGCGTGGGCTCCCCGACTTAAGGCTTTGGCCGATTCCGGCTTGGCATACTCCTTTTCCGAAAAAATATAAATATCGGCAATCGCAAAGGTTCCCAGTGCATCCTCGGGAGTAGTGGGCGGTAGTAATTCGACCAAAGTATGATCGATGCGGGCCTTTTGAAACGATTGTATTAAAGCGATGACCTGACTGTCGGTTGTTGCAGGAGGCACGAGCACCGTCACCGCATTCATGCCTGGTACTTTTCCCATGACCATAAAGCTTGGCACGAGATCATCTGACATAATACCTGGGAGTGGCGGCTGACTATTTGGGGAATTGCCAGGCCGATGGTTAGGTGTATCCTTAGATTTTGGAATGATCAACGTAATAAATAACCACAAGCCGAAGATCACTCCAAATACGACGAGGATTGGGTGGACGCCAACCCGCTGCCCTTCTGATTTGTGATCGCTCATTGCTGGGTTGGGGCTTTAGGGATCATCAGTCTTGGGCTGATGTGCATCTTGTATTTTAGCTTGCTCCCACCACTGGTCCAGTTCTTCAGATGTGCAAGCGTGGAGGTCTTGTGCTTCTCTGAAGGCTTGTGACTCAACATACTGAAATCTTCTAATAAATTTGTTCGTGGCTTTTCGAAGGGCTTCTTCGGGATGAATGTTGAGAAAGCGTGAAATGTTCACCACTGAAAATAACACATCTCCTAATTCGGATTCGATATCTTGCCTAGACGAAGTTACGTTTAAAGATTCTCCTTTTGAATGTGTTGGAAATTCGGCCATGTGGTTTGCAGCTGCATAGAGTTCATCAAGCTCTTCTTTAAGTTTCTCTAAGACCGGTTCAATGGTTTTCCAATCGAACCCGACCCGAGCTGCGCGTTTCTGTACTTGAAAGGCTCGTTGCAGTGCAGGAGAAATTTTGGGAATCGAGTCTAACACAGACGAATTTTCTTGGTTTTGAGTTTCTTGTCGTTTTAACTGATCCCATTGTTGGCGGACTTCGCTGGCTGTGGTTGCTGGATTGGTGTCTTTCTTGTGAAAGACATGTGGATGGCGACGGATCAGTTTTTTGCCGAGTGTTTCGGTGACCTCCTGGTAGGAAAATTTCCCTTGTTCTTGGGCAATTCGGCTGTGAAAAAGAATCTGCAGTAACAGATCACCTAATTCCTCTTTGAGAGCGACGGCATCGTTTGTATCAAGGGCTTCTAAGACTTCATAGGCTTCTTCTAGAAGATATGGCTTCAATGATTCAGCGGTTTGTTCGCGATCCCATGGACAGCCGTGGGGGCCACGGAGAATGGCCATAATCTCCACAACATCGGATAAGGAGTCTGGATCGGGCGGGAGAGAATATGAGTTGGATAACGAATGGTCCATAGGCAAAGTTACACTGGAGAACCCCTGAGCATTATACTTATTTCTCAGTGGTCTGTAATCCTCAATTCTTGATCATAACACCTGGATAATGATAGAATTTTTCTGATTGAGGAGGGGACAGGATGAGTGAAGAAGAACAGGGATTCGTTATTCGTGATAAACGTGGTCGTTCGGCATCTGACGAGCCGGTCGTTTCTTCGAAGGAATCAGTCTCGAATCCAGAACCTGCCCCATCATCCACTTCAGCAGAGCCATCATCCCAAGCTCCTCCGTTAACGTTCTCATCCTTTGTGTTTTCTCTTGGAACATCTTCTCTAATGTTGATGGGCGAATCGATTGATCCCCAGCAACCTACGCCCCCCGTCAATTTACCCCAGGCCAAGGAAATCATCGATATCTTGTCGATGCTTGAAGAAAAGACCAAAGGGAATCTGTCATCTGATGAAGCATCCGTCATAGGAGATATGTTGTATACTTTGCGGATGAAATACGTCAGTGCCAGTTCAGGCCAAGGGAATACGGTTTCTCCTTAGTTCTGCTCAGAATGCCGGACTCGTTCGGTAGGCAGTGGCCATCGGTTTTGAAAAGCCTTGACGGTCATCGTCTCTGAGATTCGTCCCTGCTGTGCCTTGCGAAGTTTCCTCCCATCATCAATAATGATTGTGTCGTAGGTATACGAAAGACTCATTCTGTCTGCGAGCACCTGTGAATCTGATTTCTGAACATTTGCCTGAGGCCAAAAAGTTTCCTCGGGCTACCGCGGTACCGAAGCCGGGGCCCCTTCGTGAATCTAAATCCGAAGCTGTTCAAAAGCAGAAACGGCATCACTATACGCCGGTCTGGATCGTGTTGGTCTTGCTTTTGCCGTGTATTGCCTTAACGATTTACTATGCTCGTTTTGGCCTTTCTGGCCCCCTACAACCAGATTCGCTCCTGCCAAGTCCCAGTTATGCCTTAGTGCTGTTTCTCATCTACCTTGATAGTGTTGGACTTGTCGCTCTGACACTCCTACTCTCCCGCAATCTCATTAGAGCATTTTTCGAAAAACGCAACCGCTTATTAGGTTCAGGATTTCGCTCGAAACTCGTCGCGGCGTTTATTGGTTTTGCGCTCATTCCCACGGTTTTGTTGGCGTTGGTGGCGAGTGGAGTCATTAGTGAAGTCATTGATGTATGGTTTAACGATCAGGTCATGCATGTGTTGCGTGACTCGGAAGATGTCGCCCATTTGTATCAAGAAGAACGAGAAGCTCTGGCCGCCGATACTGCACGAGTGATTAGTAAAGAAATATTCCGAGAGGATATTCTCAGGCCTGAGCATCGAGAGTTGCTCAAATCCATGATGGCAAGAATGCAATATGAGTATCATTTGGCTGGCGTTGAAGTGTTTTCTCCGAAAATGGAAACATTAGCTCGAATGATGGATCCCCAGTTATCTGAAGCCGTGCTAAGCCTTCCAGTTGGACAACTGGTTCTGCAAGTACTGGATACTGGCAAAGCCCTGACTTCCGCACAAGAAGCTCCAGTTGGTCGAATGATTCGCGCGGCCACCCCGATTATGGGCAACGAAAACACTAGGCGAGTCCGAGGGGTCGTAGTCGTCTCATCCTACGTGCCGGAATCGTTGCTGCGAAAAATGGACACGATTGCCAAGCAATTTGAAGAGTATCGCCAAATTAAGTCTATGAAGAATCCGATTAAGGGAGGAGCGTATCTTTTTGTGGCGGTCGTGACGGTCCTTATATTGTTTGGTGCTACGTGGTTTGGGTTTTATGTCGCGCGCGGGATCACTGTGCCAATCCAGCGACTGGCTGAAGGAACTGAAGCGATTGCCAAAGGCAATTTAGATATCAAGATTGATGTCAAAGCCACAGATGAGATTGGGACGTTAGTGCAATCATTTAATCGAATGACGACCGATTTGCGTACAAGTAAATCTCGTTTGGAAGAAGTCAATCTTTCGCTTCTGCAGTCGAATGTAGAAATCGATCAGCGACGAGCCTATACCGAAGCCGTGGTTGAAACGATTGCGGCAGGCGTGATGTCGATTGATATGACTGGAATCGTAACCAGGTTCAATCCGTCAGGAGAACGGATTCTTGGAGTCAAAGGTGAAGAGCTCCGCGGGCAACCTGTCTACGACGCGTTTAAGCAGTTTGGATTACACTTGTTTCAGAAAGCGTACGATCGAATTCTCGTCGAGGAGACAGATAGCTTGTCGATGGAGGGGCAGATGGAAACGCCGAATGGGCGGCTTTTGACTCTTGGCCTCAACATATCCAGGATGCAAAATGAAGCGGGGCAAGATTTGGGGTTTGTGTTTGTTTTTGAGGATCGCACCGAGTTTATTAAGGCTCAGAAAACTGCCGCTTGGCAAGAAGTCGCGCAACGGATCGCCCATGAAATCAAGAACCCTTTGACTCCCATTCAGCTATCGGCGCAGCGGTTACGGAAGAAATTTTTTGAACGCTCTGAGGGATTTGAAGAAATCTTCGACCAATCAACGGGCGTAATCATTAATGAAGTGACGAGTCTGAAAGGCATGGTGGATGAGTTTTCGAAGTACGCACGTATGCCGCTGCCCAAGGTGTCGCGTCAATCGCTTCATGACATCATTCAGAAAGTTGTTTCACTGTATACTGGAGCCCACAGGGAGGTTGAATTTATCCTTCAGTTAGACGAGGGGTTGCCTGAGCTCAATTGCGATCCTGAACAAATGCGCCGTGTCTTTGTGAATCTTTTTGATAATGCCATTCAGGCCATTAGTGATCATGGACATATTTGGGTAACCACTGAAACAGACTGGCGGCGCCATCGGGCATTGGTGCGGGTAGCTGACGATGGCATGGGCATTCAACCCGACGATCAAAAGAAACTGTTTGTGCCATATTTTTCTAAAAAGAAAACCGGAACCGGTTTAGGATTAGCCATTGTCCATCGCATTATATCCGACCATAATGGATCCATTCATGCAGAAAATAATCATCCGCAGGGTGCGTTATTTCGGTTTGATTTACCCCTGTAAGGCAAGAGCGAGCCTGCGGGGATGACCTAGGCCCGTGATGTGCGATTGAGTTGCTCATATTTGTTGAACACATACATTTCACATCCTTGCTGGAGGAGGTCCTGTGGCGGAAACGATTTGTATCGTTGATGATGAGCCGGCTATTTTAAACACGCTGAGTAGCATCCTGGAAGATGAAGGCTATCAGGTCACGGTGGCCAAAAGTGGCATCGAAGGTCTGAAGGTAGTCAAAACCGAATCACCAGAATTAGTCATACTTGATATTTGGATGCCAGAGATGGATGGACTCGAAACTCTGAAGCGTCTTCGTTCCCAGTTTCCCGGGATATTGGTCATCATGATGTCCGGCCATGGTTCGATAGAAACTGCAGTCAAAGCTACAAAGCTAGGTGCCTATGATTACCTCGAAAAACCACTTGATTTAGAAAAAGTGACAATCTTAGTGCGCAATGCGTTGCATCAACGCAAATTAGAAGAAGAAAACCTCAACTTACGAATTCAGGTCGAACGTCGATTTGAGCTCGTGGGGTCGTCGGCCTCGATGAACAGGCTTCGAGAAATGATTGAGATGGCCGCGCCTGCCAACAGCCGGGTCTTGATTTCGGGTGCCAATGGGACGGGGAAAGAACTGGTCGCCCGTGCTATCCATCTGCATAGTCCTCGACACAATCGACCATTTGTTGAAATTAATTGTGCCGCAATTCCAGAAACACTTATTGAGAGCGAATTGTTTGGACATGAAAAAGGTGCGTTCAGTGGAGCCACGTCGATGAAACGTGGAAAATTTGAATTGGCTGATGGAGGCACCTTGTTCTTAGATGAAATCGGTGACATGAGTTTGGCCACCCAAGCGAAAGTGTTGCGTGTCCTCCAAGAACAGCAGTTTACACGAGTAGGGGGAACGAAACTTTTGAATGTGCAAGTACGTGTGCTTGCAGCATCCAATAAAGATCTTGCCGAAGAAATTGGGAAAGGGACGTTCCGCGAAGATTTGTATTATCGATTGAATGTTTTGCCCATCGTTGTTCCGACGTTAAAGGAACGCCGTGGTGATATTCCAGAGCTGGCCCAACATTTCCTGCGGCTGCATTCTGAAGAACAAGGGATGAAACCAAAGGAATTCAATGCCCGAGGATTCGAGGTATTACAGCAGCATGATTGGCCAGGGAATATTCGCGAACTTCGCAATCTGATTGAACGGCTCCTCATCATGGTGCCAAAGCCGGTTATCGATGGTCCAGATGTGGAAATGTTTTTGCAGGGACGAACATCAAGTGGCGTTCCCGCACTCTCTGTGGGGACAAATTATGATTCCTTACGCGAGGCCAGAAATGCATTTGAGCGAGAAGTCATTTCACAAAAATTGCGAGAAAATAACTGGAATGTGTCAAAGACGGCTGATGAATTGAAAATTGAACGTAGCCATTTGCACCGAAAGATCAAACTTCTTAATGTCGAACTCCGACCTGAACACTAAGCTCGCCAACCCTCCGTTTTCTTCCGAATCCGTCTCGCCCGGATCAATCTCAACCCTCCATATTGAAAAATTGGTGGCTGGAGGACTAGGCCTTGGGCGGTTGAATGGTCAAGTGGTGCTCTGTACTGGAGGCATTCCCGGTGAAAGAGTTCAAGTAGAGATACTGCAGAAGCGGAAAGGAGTCGTACAGGGGAAAATTCTCGAAGTTCAAGAATCAGCAGAAAGCCGGGTGCTCCCTGTTTGCCCCGTGGTTGAACAATGCGGAGGATGCCAGCTTCAGCATATTCAGCACGATGCTCAGTTAGCGCAAAAACATTTAATGTTAGAAGATACCCTCCGTCGTATTGCGAAAGTTACAGATGTCATCATTTCTCCTGTGATTGCATCTCCTCAATCCTATGGCTATCGGCAGGTTCTTCGGATGGGCATAGGGGAGGGGCGTGATGGAGTGTTTTTAGGGTTTTTTAAGGCGGGCACTCAACAACTCCTACCAGTGGACAGATGTTATCTGGTTAATGAAAAAATTCGAGCTATTCTGACTGCTGTTTGCTCGAATCTACGTTCCTCAGCTATTGAAGAGGGGAAATTGGAAAGTGTGGAAATCCGTTGGTCGGAATTGGATAACGAAGGACTATTAATTTTTCGTGGAAGGGCCCTGGCAGCAAATTATATTGAAGATCTGACAAATGTCTGCAGAGAGATTCCTACCATCAATGGGTGTATTTATGAACGCACACCTGATGAATCTCAGAGTAGACATCGGGGAGAAGACGAGCCATTCGTGAAGGGCACAGATCATCTTTGGGAAAACTTTGGCGGCCTGCGTTTAAAAATAGGTTATCAATCTTTCATGCAGGCTAATTGGGCATGCTTTCAATTGGTAAGTGAAAAGGTGATGGAATGGTTAGGCAACAATCTAAAGGGCTTACGGATATTGGAGTTATATGCTGGCACGGGTCCATTAGGAATCAAGCTTGCGCAGCAGCGTACTCATGTCACCTGTGTAGAAGGGAGTCCTTTTGCTGTTCATGATGCCCGTGAGGCCATTGCAGTGAATAACATCGCTGGCTGTCGAGTGAAACGTAGCTCGGTAGAATCGTATCTTATGTTGGTGAAACCGGGAGAATACGATGTTATTCTCTTGGATCCACCGCGCACAGGGCTTCGTACGACGATGGTTGAGCGTTTGGGGAACTTGCAAGTGCCGACACTATTTTATCTTTCGTGTGATGCTCCGACATTAGCCCGGGATATCAAGGCGTTATGTGAACAAGGGTACGAAATTCAGCGGATACAACCCTTTGATATGTTTCCTCAAACGGCGCATCTGGAAACGCTAGTGGAATTAACGTTGGCTCGGAGCTCAATTCATAGAAACTATCAACGAAGATAAATAAGGATATTTTGATGACAACCTATCGTGATGCGGGTGTCGATATTCAACGAGGTGACGAATTTGTCAAACGTATCGGTCCTTTAGTGCGGTCAACATTTCGTCCAGAGGTCTTGGGGGATGTGGGCGGGTTTGGAGGCCTATTTCAATTTCCTTCGGATCGTTATCGTGAACCCATTTTGGTATCCGGAACTGATGGAGTGGGGACGAAGGTCAAGCTGGCCCAGATGATGAACCAGCATGACACCATTGGCATTGATCTCGTGGCTATGTGTGCGAACGATATTCTCGTGAGTGGGGCGGAACCACTTTTTTTCTTGGATTATTTAGCCACGGGACATTTGGAAGTTGATGCCGCCGAAGCCCTGGTTCAAGGCATTGCCGAGGGTTGCCGGCAAGCTGGATGTGCCTTAATTGGGGGAGAAACAGCAGAAATGCCTTCTTGCTATCCGGAAGGGGAATATGATCTGGCTGGTTTTGCCGTTGGTGTCGTTGAACGTTCAGAAATGTTGGGAAAAGAAAAAATCAAACCAGGCGATGTGGTAATTGGAGTGGCATCCAGCGGCATTCATAGTAATGGATATTCGTTGGCACGAAGAGTCTTGTTTGAAGAACAAGGATGGACTCCTGATAAAAAAGTGGCCGACCTCCCAGAGTTGCTAGGAGAAGCCCTGCTTCGACCAACCACGATATACGTTCAATTGGTCAAAGCGTTGTTAGCCAATAGTCACTTGCATGGGCTGGCTCATATTACTGGGGGAGGTATTACAGGAAATTTGCCTCGTGTGCTTCCTGATGATTGTTGTGCAGTGATAGACCGTTCAAGTTGGCAACCGCTCCCGTTGTTTCATGTTATTCAACAGGCGGGAAAAATTGAACAAGCAGAAATGTTTCAAGTATTTAATATGGGTGTGGGGCTCATCGTGTTGGCTTCTCAAGAGCAAGCTGACAAAATTCTAGAGACGATCCGAGAGCAGGGGATAGATGCATGGGCGATAGGAGACATTCATGCCTCTTCTCCTTCAGCTCCTCGACTGACCTATTCATCCTAAAACGCGAAGAAAGACAAAAAAGATGTCTCTGGCTCTGGGTGTCTTAATTTCTGGTCGTGGGTCGAATCTCATGGCGATTCTTGATGCCATCCAACACGATCGACTTGAGGCCACTGTGAAAGTTGTGGTGAGTAATAGAGCCAATGCTGCTGGGCTGGAATTAGCGAATGATCGAGGAGTGCAAACCGTTTTTCTTGACCCCAAGTTGTATGCCCAAAACCCACAGCCTCGTGAAGCCTATGATTTGGCCGTGGGGAAAATTCTTCAAGAACAGGGCGTTGAGTGTGTTGTGTTAGCAGGCTACATGCGCATTGTGACTCCTGCATTAATTCGAATGTTTTCTCATAAGATGCTAAATATTCATCCCTCCCTCCTCCCGGCTTTCCCAGGGTTGAATGCCCAAAAACAGGCCTTGAAGTGGGGCGCTAAAGTGAGTGGCTGCTCAGTCCATTTTGTCACAGAGGGTATGGATGAAGGGCCAATTATTTGCCAACAGGCCGTCCCGATCAACGAAGAAGACACGGTTGAGACTCTATCTGACCGGATTTTAGAACAAGAGCATCGCCTCTATCCGCTAGCATTGCAATTATTGTCACAAGGCAGATTACAGGTCGAAGGTCGAACCGTGAAAATACTTCAATAAGGTAAGTTAAGGTAGTTAGAAATTCCCCTCCTTCTCTGTAAGGAGGGGGGGAGGTAGAATTGCTGATCAGTAGAAAAAATATTTGAGACGAGCAAAGAGATAGCAAGATCGCACAAGCTTCGTTATAATTCCAACGGTTACGAGATACTTCAGATCCCAACCTTCTCAAACGTGGGGGGCTAGCTCAGTTGGGAGAGCGCAACGTTCGCAACGTTGAGGTCGCGGGTTCGACTCCCGTGCCCTCCACCACTTTTTCAGGCGGGCATCCGGGTGGGTCGCAATCGCTTGTTGCAAGGCCTCACGTTGCACGGCTCGTCCAGTTTTCGGCCTGGGTTTGCCGCCTGACCGGACCCCACCTTTCATCCGTAGCCAGTTATGGATGGTTTGAACATGTACCTGAAAGAGTCGGGCGGCGGCGTCCGTCTTCTTGCCCCCTTTCAACACATAGGCTTCTATTCGTTTGCGTAAATCATAGGAATAGCTCATCCCTACAATATACAACAGATATTTATTCAAAATTCTATCTATAAGGCGTCACCAAGAGGCCGTCTGAGAAAATTGCGCTGCCGCCGTCTGGGTTGATCACCTTGATGGTCCAATAGCGATCTCGTGGCGGCCCACCGGACTTTGTTGTCAACGATGCCGTTATATTTTGAGGATCTACGACAGTGACATTCGTGATAGTCGGCGTCGGACCGTCCCCGTCTGAGAAAACAACGGTTGCCCCAGAGACGAAACCATTGCCAAAAATAGTGACCGGAACCTTTTTCGACCTACTCGCAATGGAATTTGGCGAAATGCCGATCACGTTAAGGGTGGGTTCAGTCACCGTTATATGGTCTACCTTCGTCTTCACATTGGATACTTCAGCATTCGATGCTGTCAACGTCACGGTATACGTACCTGGATCGGTATAGGTATGTGAGGGATGTTGGGCGGTAGAGCTGCTCCCATCGCCAAAATCCCACGACCAAGACGTGGGAGTTCCGCTTGACAGGTCGGTAAAGGTTACTGTCAGTGGCGCATTGCCTGAAGTCAAATCACTGGTAAAGTCAGCCTTAGCCACCTCACTGATCGTTACAAGGACCGGCACCGACGAAGTGGTATTGCCGGCTGCATCGCGAGCAATAGCTGTTAAAGAGTATTGACCTGGGGTTTCACCCGCCGTATCCCAAGAGATCGAAAAGGGAGTTGTCGCATCTTCTACTCCTAAATCCGTACCGTTCACCTGAATTTGCACACCTACGACACCAATATTATCTGTGGCAGACGCACTTACCGTGACTGAACCTGAAAGAGTCGCGTCTTGGATAGGAGATGTGACGGAGACTGAAGGAGGGATTGTATCGACTGAATCAGAACCTTCGAAGAATTTACTTACTTCGGTGGAAGGTGGGCTTTCGTTCCCCGCTGTATCATATGCTGTAACAGCATAATAATAGGTGAGCCCGGACTGAAGATTTCCTGCCGTGTAGGTCGTGGTATTTCCGACATCAATGGGTGGGCCGTATGATCCCGAATCCGTACCTTGATATACATGATATCCCGCCAGATCCGACTCTGAATTAACAGCCCATTGAACAGTTATTGAGTTGGTGGCGGAATAAACAATCGTCGGGAGAATTATGCCACACACAAAAATGAAAAAAGCGAAACTTTTTTGAATGCCTGCAGGCCATACGGTAGACATGGGATCCCTCCAAACATGATTAAGGCCCCATCTCTCCCTTGTTCTCTTCTTTCGGTAACCCGGCTATCAGAAAGGTACTTCTGACCCGTGGCTTTGCGTCCCCACTTCACAATGGGTTTGCCCTTATCGAGAAGAGGCCTTAGGTTTTAATAGTCAACAGGAGTGTCTGTCCTCCTATTCAAATATAAAAATTCGAGCTCTAGCTTTTCTCGGAAAGAACTCAAAAAACTGAATGGGGAAAACAACTGATTTTTGATGGGGGAAAAACAGAGGGTTTCGAAACAATGAAAAAAAAGAGAGTTAAATCAGAAGGATCTTCCAAATACAGACTCGGATAGGGCACTATATTTTTTTGAATAAATAAATATCTGTTGTATATTGTAGGGATGAGCTATTCCTATGATTTAGGCAAACGAGTAGAAGCCTATGTGTTGAGAGGGGGCAAGAAGACGGACGCCGTCTGGCTCTTTCAGGTACATGTTCAAACCATCCATAACTGGCTACGGATGAAAGGCGGGGTCCGGTCAGCATCAACTCGTAGATCTTGCTGAAGATGGCCAATTAGACATTGCCCGATACTCACAGCCTGTCTCAGGATTTTACGAGCGGCAACATGAGCCAGGGTGGCGTCCCTTTCAATCCTTTGAAACCATACCGAATGTACACGGGCAAGATCCTGATCTACGCTTGATCGATCTAAATGGATTTGCTGACTAAACAAGATAAGTGGCAGGAAAAATTTTAAAACTTCCAATAGTCCCAGTTTTTTATCTTTAACTGGGTAAAGCTATTCGGTGTGAATCTTGTTCATTTTACGGTGAGCTATTTTCCAGTCAAGAAAATTCCGCGTGTTTTTTGTGGGGGCAACAAAAAATGTCGAAATAGAGAATATCTTTTAATATCAAACTATTCTGTTATCTGTTCGGTAGTCGTGCCCCATTTCGTATAGTAACTTATGCTGTGAAAGTAGGTGGGTACAACTGATAGGACTGTTTACTTAAACGCGTGTTTCCGTTTCAGCGTGCACAATAGGGTGCAACTTTAATCTTTTGTTCTTGTCGCCGCATTTCATTGGAATCACACCAGGCCTGCATGCGCAGAAGTATATCCATGTCGAGGTTAAACGCCTTTTCAAGTCGTAATGCCATTTCCGGTGAGAGCGAAGCTTTCTCATGTAACAAGTCGGATAGAGTTGCCCGGCGTACACCCAGTACATCTGCTGCCTTGGTAATACTGAGGCCGAATTCGTCAATTATTTCGGTCTTGATAAACCTACCTGGATGAGATGGCTTCATCCCGACTTTAATTGGTTTTTTCTTCATCAGTGGTAATCCTCCAAGTCCAGTAAGTCGAGATATTCATCTTCTTCTATAAAGGGGATCCTCCAGTTACCGAATGTTGAAACACTCCAGGTATCTTTCCGGTCTCCCGACAGTTGATGGACTCGCCATCCTAGTGGTGCTGACTTGCGAAATGCTGTCATATCATCAGTCAGGATAATCGCGTGACGATGGTTCGTATCCTGAGAGGTGGCCCAAAGAATCTGAACAGGCCGCTAAGTGGATACGCTCGACAAAAGGTGGCATGATACGGCCACTCAAGAAAGGAGCGTATGATGAGTAGACGACCCCGACGGAATCAGTCTCCCGCCTTTAAAGCGAAAGTGGCGCTGGCTGCGATCAAAGGTGAACAAACGGTGGCGGAACTGGCCCAACGGTTTGATGTGCATCCGAATCAAATCACCCAATGGAAGACCGTGCTGCTGGAACAAGCGGCTGCGGTTTTTGAAGGAGGAGAATCGCCGCAGACCTCCATTGACGTGAATAGGCTTCATGCCAAGATTGGTGAGGTGCCCTTGGAAAATGATTTTTTAGAACCGGCGCTCACCAAAGCGGGCGTACTGAGCGCAAGACGATGATGAGCCGCACGCATCAGTTATCCATGACGAAACAAGCTCACGCCTTGGGGGTCAGTCGTGGCTGTGTGTATTATCGGCCTAAGCCGGTTTCTGAAGCGGACCAGCGGCTCATGAACCGGATTGACCAGTTACATCTAGAATGGCCCTTTGCTGGGCCCCGGATGCTCCGAGCCCTCCTGAAACAGGAAGATTTGGTCGTTGGGAGGAAGCATGTCGCCACGCTGATGCGGCGGATGGGCGTGGAAGCACTCTATCGCCGGCCGCGGACGACACAGCGGCACCCAGCCCACAAGGTGTATCCGTATGTGTTGGGGGATTTAGTGATTACTTGAGCCAATCAGGTGTGGGCCATGGATATCAGGTACAGTGCGCCCAGCCTTCGGAGTGTTATGGATGACGTGACCGAAGCGCGAGCATGTGTGGAATGTAGTCGGACAAATCGTAGGAAGGACGAGTCCACTACCCGCTCTTTGCTACGGAAGAGTGAGAGCCGAAGCGGCGGTGACCTGCTAGGCACTGGTAGGGTGACAAAGCCCGTGGGAAACGGGACGTGAGGCGAAGTCGTTACGCCAAGATGCGTCTCTAGGCTGAGTGCGGGAAGGTTGAGGAACACGAACCGGTTGATGCGCGTCTGTGGGTTGAAATGTCACCATCTCCTACACGGCTTACCAGGAGGTTCACGGACAGAGAGCAGGCAGATGTATGGGCTGCTCTCGGGTGGCGGGGCGAGATGTAGCCGCGCCGTCATCCAGCCGAGTGGAGTGCGTAGCTAGCACGTGGCGTCTGTGGCGACTTGCGGCAAGCAAGGGTAAAGACTGCAACCGGCAACCTCACCTGTACGTTGGAGTCCACCATGTGAACTGGGGAAGGCGAGGGCGGGGATGGTAAGGAAGTGCGATTCTGAGGCCCCCTCGTTGGCGGAGCTCCCGTAGTAGTCGGAGGCAGGGAAAGCCTGTTACAGGGCGAAGGGGAGCAGCTCAAGTACCTTGCGAGGTTGATTAGCTGCCCGTAGAGAGGTGAAGACCTTTGAAAATCAGTGAAATGCAACGCAAGCTGGCGACCTGGTCGACAGCAGACGATACACGGAAGTTTGACCGTCTGCTTCGGCTCGTTGCTCACCCGGTCTGGCTGGCCGAGGCCGCCCGCGTGACGTTGGCGTCTTCAGGCGCCAGGTCACCAGGCATCGACGGCATGGACAAATCGAAACTGGAGGCGGTCCTAGCACAGGAGCTTGCGCGCATTCGCGCGGAACTCCTGGCCGGTGACTATCACCCCGCACCGGCTCGACGGGTCTTGATTCCGAAGGCCAACGGCAAGCCACGACCACTGGGGATACCCACGCTGCGCGACCGTCTCGTACAGCGCGCCATGTTGATGGCCATGGAGCCAATCTGGGAAAGCGATTTTCATCGCGACTCCTATGGCTTCAGACCTCAGCGCAGCGTACATCATACGATACGGACCGTGAAGCTTCAGCTGTTAGATAGCACCGAGACCAAAGGCCGCTGGGTCATCGAAGGAGATCTGGCTAGCTATTTTGAGACGGTGCATCATCGGCGGTTGATGCACAGCGTGCGGAAGCGAATCCGAGACCAGCGATTCCTGTCCCTGCTTTGGCGATTCATCAAAGCCGGCCATGTTGATCATGGCCTGTTCCGGGCGGCAAGCGAAGGTGTTCCACAAGGGGGAGTGCTCTCACCCCTCCTCTCCAACATCATGTTCCATGAGTTTGATACGTACTTGGAGGCGAACTACCTGAGCAAGAAGGCCCGAAAGGACCGCTGGGCATGGAATGTTGGCATTCAGCACGGTCGGCCCATTACGATTCGCGAGAATCGCCAATGGAAACCGGCTGTCGCTTACTGCCGATATGCCGATGACTTTGTGGTCATCGTGAAAGGGAACAAGCATCATGCCGAGGCGATCCGCCCTGGGGCACCGGATTATTCGCAAACGGGGGTCACGGGGCATGATGCGCCCGGTTTCGACGATCCCCAAGGAGCAAAGCCGCGGTCTGGCGCGTACATTGACCGCGGCACTCTCCGGCAACGACCATGTGAACAAGATCGATATGGTGGAAAGGCTGAACCAGTAACTTGCTGGCTGGGCCAACTTCCATTAGTACACGGATTACACCGCCAAGGTGTACCAGCATCTGGATCGTATCGTGTTCTGGAAGCTGGCGCATTGGCTGGCCCGTAAGTACAAAACGTCGATCACATCACTGATGCGGCAGTACGTGAAGCGCCCGGGCGAAGGGCGAGCCAAGACCTGGCACTTCTTTGGCCGGAGCGGGAATGGGACTCGGTGTGGGATCACACTGCGCCGGCTGGTCACCAGTCGAAAGCAGCAATTTCGATGGCGTAATCCATCGGGAAATCCCTACCTGAACATGGATCCCGACCGCAAAACGCTCACATCACGATACCGCGAGGTCGCCATGGCTATGACGCATGCTTGAGGGGAGAGCTGTATGCGCTGAGAGGCGCACGTATGGTTCGGGGAGGAGAAGCAGGGAAATAGCGAATGACTACGCCCTGCTTCTTACTCTACTCCGCACGGCCGAAGGGTTTGTCTATTTGGTCGCTGTGATGGATTGGTATACACGCCGCGTCTTAGCCTGGCGTCTGTCCATCACGATGGACGTCCACTTCTGCTTTGAGGCGGTTGAGGAGGCCCTCACCCAGTAGGGAACCCCGGAGGTCATGAATACCGATCAAGGCAGTCAGTTTACGAGTCATGCGTTTACTGAGCTCATCAAGGCACAAGGGATTCGTCTGAGTATGGATCGTCGAGGGGCCTGGCGCGACCATATCTTCGTCGAACGCCTCTGGCGATCGGTGAAATACGAAGAAGTCTACTTGCAGGCGTATGACTCCGTCGCAGCAGCAAGAAGGGGGGGCAACGGTATTTTCAGTTTTACAATAGTCGTCGACCGCATTCCAGTCTTGCGGGGCAGACGCCCGATGATCGGTGTTTTCATGACCAGCCACAGCCTCGAGCGGCCTAATTCAAACCGGAGCGATCCACTTAGCGAAGGCCATCCGGTTGTTCAAAGAAATGGGGCCACCTCTCTGTTCACCAGATCTGACCTAAGGCTCTTGGTCTGGTTATCTTCGGTAAGGCGCTTTAAGCCTCGATGGCGAACTGAACGAATGATCATTTATTTATCTCCAAGTGTACGGTAAAGACGTACGATTTGTAAGTGTTTTTAGTAAGTTACACTAAGATTGACCGAAGCAATCTGGAGAATAAGGCTCCACTCTTCTAGAATTTTGAATAGGTGGTTTGAAGTTTCTCCTGTGGCCTCCACCAAAATGCGCATACATTTCAGTAATTTTCGGAAGCCAACAGGAGCGTCGCTTCTTTCTCTGTCTCAAGACGGGGTTCCAGTTACAATAGGTGCTTTTGTGTTTTTGATCAAGAAGAAATGGCGCAGAAAGCTTTTGTTGCCAAGCTTATTACTTTTCACCTCCCTTTTGTCTCCGCTTCTAGTATGGGCTCAAGAGCAAGTTGATCGAGAAGTTGTGCTGCTAGCTATTAACGACGTGTATCGAATAGAAGGAGTTGAAGATGGGCGCCGTGGTGGGATAAGCCGGGTTCGAGCGCTACGGAAGGAACTTGAACAACAACATCCTGATTTACTGTTTCTTCATGCCGGAGATTTTTTATTTCCTTCACTCCTGTCGCAATGGACACAAGGGGCTCATATGGTGAACATGATGAATTGGCTGGATGGGGCCGTAGGGGCTGATGACTCACGGATGTTTGTGGTGTTCGGTAATCATGAATTTGATAAATCAAGACACAAGCATGCGGCTCTTTTGCAAGCACGGATAGACCAGTCGGAGTTTCAATGGCTGGGAACAAACATCAGGTTCGCCTATGAAGGACTCACGCCATTGGTGACGTCCAAGAATTTGCTGAGCTCAACAATTGTCAAAAGTGGAGGTGTGCAGGTAGGAATTTTTGGGTTAACGACGAACAAAAAACCTGCTTACAAAATTGCGTATGTGGATGAATTCGTCGACCCGGTGAGTGTGGCGGAGGAGCAAACGGCAATCTTGCGAGAGCAAGGGGCAGAAATAGTGATTGCCTTGACCCATCTTGCCCTTGAAAAAGATCGTGAGATTCTTGAGAAGTTGAGGGATGGAGGACCAGATTTGATTATTGGAGGGCATGAGCATCGTCGTACTCACGTCGAGGTCGATGGACGATGGATCTTGAAAGCCGATGCCGATGCACGGACGGCAACAGTCGTGCGTATACGAATGATTGGAAAAAAGCCATTTATTTCTTTTGGATATCGGTTCGTAGAACAAGGACGGGTGACTCCCGATCCAGAAGTGCAAAAGCACGTTAATCAAATCTTGGCTGAACATGATGACTGGTTTTGTATGGAAAAGAGAGAATCATCGGGGTGTCTCAATCAAGCTGTGGGCCAGACAGCAGTTCCCCTTAATGGCGAAGAGTTGGAAATTCGGAGCTACGAGACCAATCTGGGAAACTGGGTAGCTGATCAGATTCGTGCTGCCGTTCCTGATGCTGATATCGCGTTTATTAATGCTGGGTCATTACGAGTGAACCAAACCATTCCTCCTGGGCCGATTACTCGACGGCATCTCGAAGAGCTGATGCATTACGATAGCGAATTGGTTGGTGCCGATCTCACCAAGGACCAATTGAACGCCGTTCTAGAACGAGCAGCAGAAGATTGGGTTAGCCAAGGACATTGGCTGCAAATTAGTGGTTTGGCGTTTCAACATCATCCTCGTCATGCTGAAGGCCATCATATCAATGAAATTCGACTGTTTCGAGAGGGGAAATTACGTGACCTTCCCGATCGTCCTCTGAAGGTTGTTACCAATAAATACCTTATCCAGGGCGGTGACGGATATCAGATGCTTCGGTCATCAGAATGGATATCGGTTGTCCCATCGTTAAAGAAATACTTGCGGTTAGTTTTGGAGGAGAGTCGTGAGGCAATACAGCCTCGAGTGGATGGCCGGATTTGTAATGTTCGTGAAATTGGCCGCCGGCCGTGTGTTTTTCGGAATAGCTTAGAGCAGTGAACAAGTAGATGGTTTAAGAGCGGATGGATATGGTATTATTGTTAATAAACTTAACTAACTTTATTAATTTATGCGATTTTCGAAGAAAAGTGAATATGCGTTGCGGGCCATGATCGAGCTGACACAGGAATATGGCCAGGGACTCGTGCAACGAAAAACCTTGGCCGACCGGCAGAAAATCCCGTTGGGTTTCTTAGAAACAATCCTGTTAGCGTTGAAGCATGGTGGTCTGATTGGAAGTCGACGCGGAATGAATGGAGGTGTGTTTTTAATGAAACCTCCCAAGGACATTACTTTGGGGCAAGTGATCCGAATCTTAGATGGACCTCTCGCGCCAATTGCATGTGTGAGTCAAACGGCTTATCAAAAATGTGAAGATTGTCCCCATGCACAAACCACGATGTGTCCGATACAAGGCATAATGTTGAATGTGCGAAATGCCATTGCATCGGTGCTGGATCATTATTCGTTGGAAGATTTTGTGTTTACTCAAAAAGGTGCTCTGGTAAAGAGAAAACAGTATCGCAGGCACAGAGAATCATAAAGAAACTTTGAAAACTTGTTGGGTCCAAAAGGTTGTTCTGTTTGCTGATAATGGCATACTTATACATTCGGTACGAGGCATGATATGGAAACGCATCTGCGCAGTGTGGTGAAAGGAATCAGTTGGCGAGTTATTGCGACACTTGTCACGACTGTTGTGGTCTGGGTTATTTCTGGGGAAGTTTCCATGGCGTTGTTTGCTGGCGCGAGCGATTCCCTGATAAAAATCGGTTTGTATTGGGGCCATGAACGCATCTGGCAAGCCATAGGGTGGGGAAGGGAATCTCCGCCCCTCAATGCTCCATAATATTCTCACGTCTGAAGCTAAAGAATATGGGGAATCCCCTTCTCACCATTGGAGCATTATTAGGTGGCATCGGAGTAGCCATGGGCGCCTTTGGTGCTCACGGCCTTCGGTCGATACTTTCGGAAAACATGATAACCGTCTTTGAGACGGGCGTGCGCTATCATTTGGTCCATGCATTAGCCATGATTATCGCTGGGTTGAGTGCCCGGTGGTTCAAGCAACCTCTGTTGATAAAAGCCGGCTGGAGTTTCTTTGTCGGCACCCTAGTGTTTTCAGGCAGTCTCTATGTGTTAGCCCTATCGGGTATTCGTGGCATTGGTATTCTTACGCCGTTTGGAGGGCTAGCTTTTTTGATTGGCTGGGGCCTCCTTGCGTGGGGGTATTGGAAGTTGAATTCTGCCAGTGAATCTTCTCCTTCAAAATCTTAAATCCTGATATCACGAGTCTTGCAACAGTCTCTCTAAAGAGGCTGTTGAACCTAAATCCGACAGTTGAAAAAGTATTATATTTTCGTAATTCGTGGAAAATAATATGAAACCATGGACTTTTTTAAACTGCGGAGCAGTTGGATCTCTCACCTTATTGGTGAACGGCAATGAAGAGATAGTGCCTTATGATTCAAGAACTTTCCAAGAAATCCGTCTCTCAACTGCTTGATTTAGGGTTCACGCACAAGGCCACATCAGATATCAAAGTTATTTATCACGACACAGTTGAAAATTTTGTTGAAGGCCAAGCCCACGAGTATTCAGATGGGCTTGAGTTAAACAACCTTTTGGTGGGAGTGTTCATTCCCCCTTAGGATCTGGTGCCTTCTCCCTATTTTTCACTCTCTTCAGATGATGGCAGCGAGGAAAGCCGTTCAGCCTCCCCATGGTGCCAAATGATTTGTTCATGAAGCTCTGAAATTTCCTCACGGTTTGCTTTTATAAGCGCCCTCCATTGTTGTCGTTTGATTTCATTCGGATCCAGATACGGCTTCTGGTTGAACCGCTCCACCCGTTGCTCTAAATGGGCCACCTTGGCTTCTAGCCGTACAGCATCTTCATCAAGCAAGTCGGCAGCCTCCCGATGTTCTTCTGCAGACCATTCCTTGGCAGCCTGAGAGGAAAGGTGGGAAGGCAGCACCCTCTCTTCAGATGGCAGCACCCCATTAAATCGATCGGCCTCCCCATGATGCCAGGCAATTCGTTCATAAAGCTCCGAAATTTCCGTACGGTATGCTTCCATACGCGCCCTCCAGTTCTGTCGCTTGAATCCTTTCGGATCCAGATGCGGCTTCTGGTTGAGCCGCTCCACCCGTTGCTCCAAGTGAGCCACCTGGTCTTCCAACCGTACAGCCTCTTCATGCAACAGGTCAGCAGCTTCCCGATGCTCTTCTGCAGACCACTCCTTAGTAGCCTGAGAAGAAAGGCGGGGAGTTTGCATCTGTGTTTGGGGCTGCGCACAACCGAAAGAGTGATTAGCCAAAACGAAACTTATTAGAACAACCATTCCTCTTTTCATGGTTCACCTCCTCCTGGTAAAAAGTGATTGGAATCAGATGGTCATCCTTCCTCCTACCCTGTCTGCCTAGAAAGATATGCCTCAGTCATTCGGAATACCCCGTCCTTTCTTATCATCAAGACAACCATTTCCCAAACCATAGACCAATCGACATAGTGGAGCCCTAGCGGGCATTCCCTGTGACGTCACCGTGCGTACGAGTCCATACAGGGTCAGTTCAAAAAAGCCGCCAGCGGCGTTCTCGCCATTTTTCCGTGCTCACGTAGTACCAGTACGCTCCGCGCGCAAAAAGGGCTGCGGCCTTACTGGACAACTTTTTTGAACAGACCCGCCGTCGCTGAGCCCCAGGGGCTCCATGGCCAAATATGGCCTTTGATATTTGCATTATTCAACACTCCCATACACTGGTCGATCCTCGCAATTGTGGGCACATCTAAAAAGCTCGATATTGTGCGAGGAGTTGTGTCATGGCGCAACGTAAACGTTACACGAAACAATTCAAAGAAGAAACCCTGCGGCCGATGAGTCAAGAGTAAGTGTCCCTCACCCAGGTGTCCAAGGATCTAGGTTTGGATCCCAGTGTGCTTAGACGGTGACGGAAAGAAGACAACTGAGAAAGTCCAAAAGTCTTCCGAGGCCCTCTCATAGCCCGTGACGAAGAACTGGTTCACTTGAAATCCGAATTAGGCCGGATAAAGCGAGAAAGGGATTTTTGACGCGATGCGGCGGCGTACTTTGCCAAGGAATCGCAATGCAGTTTCAGCGCATAGCGCGTTATTGTGCCGCGTGTCCTATTCGAATGATGTGCTGAGTCCTCAGAGTCTCGAAGTAACGTTTTGGAATAATTAGGGAGGACTGCCTTTTCCCATGTACAGTGTCCGATGTGGAAATGGGATTTCAATCTTCTCCCAGTCAAAAGCTTTCTTTAAACGCCGCCGGTATTCTCTTTCCACGGCCCATTGTTCAATGGGTAACGTTTTGATTCGAGCCTTGATAACAACTTCTGATTCTCCAAAGGCATCGACACCGAAAATTTCTATGGGTTCCAGAATTTTCCTGCCCATGTGTTTATCTTGACCTAAATCTTCGGCTACCGCTCGCATGATTTCTGCTACATGGTCAGTATCTTCTTTGTAGGCTACGCCAATATCCATCACATACGCGGACCAATCCTTTGTCATGTTGGCTAATATCGTGACGGTTCCATTCGGAAAAATATGAACGGTACCGGACAAATCCCGCAATGTGATCGTTCGAAATGAAATGGCCTCCACGAGGCCACCTGTTCCCTTCACAACCGCGACATTACCTACACGAACTTGATTCTCTAAGATTATAAAAAATCCATTGATTACATCTCGGACGAGATTTTTCCCACCGAACCCCCAGAATTCCTGCACCGGCTAAAATGGGTGTGATATCCAGGCCTATTTGATCTAAGCTCATGACGACCGCAATGACCCATACCACTGTGGTACAGATGCTTCGTACCAACCCAGTCAGGGTCTTGATTCGCTTCTCGTTGACCACGCGTTCCTTATCTTCTCGCTCTCGCCAGGATAGGAGAGTCTGCTTCAGTTTGATCAGTCCAAAGCGGATCACACGAGTCGCGCCACAGGCAATGGCGATGATTAAGAGGATTCGAAGACCAATCTCTACGAAGAGGATGGAGTTATTCGCAAGAAGGGCCAAAGCTGTTCAGTAAGGATCTGTTCCATATAAGAGTTCTCCTTCTGCTTGATCGTTATGTGGTGTTGCAGTTGTTTGATCTTGTCAAGACGAAATTCTTTGATATTCTTGCAAGGGTTGTTACCTATGCAAGGCTTTGTTGAGCAAGGTCGGTTTCTGACAGAAGTTCACTAAGGAACATTCAACAAAGAACGCAACAGATAAATGATTCCTGCCACGCGACGTCGAGATCAACTGGACGAAAGTAGGCGAAAAAGAAAGCTAGGAGAATGTGCTCTCTTGACAGTCTGTGTTTGCGATGGTACAACTACCCTTATACTTAACACGCCCAGACAACGATGTCTGAGTCGTGTGACGCGAACCGGACGATGAAGTCCTCAACCAGGTGTTCTGGCTGAGGGCTTTTTTTTTGCTATTTTGACGGCATGGCTTTCGGTGTGTAGCAGCTAGCGGGATACAGCACGAGACAAGAGTTCCCGACAAAGGTGTTTGGCCAAAATCTTGAGTGTACGCGAGCTATACAGGAATCTGGGTTCGATGGGCGTAACCAAGGAGGGGTGAATGGAGAAGGAGCAAGGCTTGAAATTAGTTACTCAAAACATCAGAGAGGTTGTGATGATAAACGCACGAAGTCTATGCGGATTGTGTGGATTGATAGGCCTATGTTTTATAGGATCGCTCGATGTAAGCCAGGCAACGGTCCT
This sequence comes from Nitrospirales bacterium, assembly GCA_965223765.1. Taxonomy (GTDB): domain Bacteria; phylum Nitrospirota; class Nitrospiria; order Nitrospirales; family UBA8639; genus Nitrospira_E. The sequence continues at coordinate 2,756,060 of OZ245016.1, read as the reverse complement.
CTCGAAAGAAGATTTCAATTTGTATGGGTACGTGGAGGCGTCCTATACCCATAACTTTAATAATCCCAATTCTCAGACCAATGCTCTCCGTATTTTCGATGGCGATGCCAATTCGTTCCGCCCGCATATGGCACAGCTCGTCTTTGAGAAAGAAGCACGGACGGATAAGGCCATGGTAGACCGAGCTGGGTTTCGGATTAAGTTGAACTTTGGAGAAGATGCGAAGTTTACGGGCGGCAATACTGGAGCGGATGAAGTAGATTTCCAGGAAGCCTATGCTCAGTATGTTGCCCCGATTGGCAATGGGTTGGACTTGCGGATTGGTCGAATGAATACGTTAATCGGTTACGAGGTGATTGAAAGTCCCTTGAATCCCAATTTTTCTCGATCTTGGTTGTTTGGGCTGGGAGAACCTTTTACGACAACCGGGATTCGTGCTTCTTATGATTTTTCAGAGAATGTGTCCTTCGCTGTGGGAGTCATCAACTCGTTCACCGGTAGCCAAGTCGATGCAAACCGGAGTAAATCAGTTGAGGCACTGCTGAGTCTCAGCCCGTTCGATCAGCTCGGAGTTTCTATTTTTGGCTTTTGGGGACCAGAAGGGGCCCTTGGTGCAAAAAACTCTGATCGGGTTTTAATTGGAGGGATCATTTCTGTCCAAGCCACTGACCACACGTCTGTTGTGGTGGAAGGGTATTATGCCAATCAAGCGAATGCAACGCCCGGAGTGAATGCTCGATGGAACGGGATCGCGGGGTATCTGATCCACGACTTTGATGACCAGTGGGGAGTTCGGTTGCGCGGGGAAATTTTTGAGGATGCCCAGGGTTTCTTGGGGTGCGGTGGAGCAGTTGGCACCTTTGGCAATGCCAACACGTGTTTTGGCGGGCTTGCACCGGCCTCCCAAACGTTATGGGAAAGTACAATAACAATGCAATATAAGCCGGTTCCTTCATTGATTACTCGCGTGGAGTTTCGGTATGACAAATCTAATCGCAATACCTTTCAGTACGGGTCTCGAGCGGCAAATCATCAGGAAACTCTGGCGACTGAAGTGATATTTCTCTTCTAATTATTCTAAAGAGGAGAGGGGAACATTATGTTGAAACATACAAGACAATGGACAACTATAAGTGTGGTAGGGTTCTTTATTTTATTTGCAATTTCAATCAGTTCGGCATTTGCTCAAGAAACAACGAGCATGAATGCTGGAGATACGGGTTGGGTCTTAACCTCTTCTGCTCTTGTCCTAGCCATGATCGTCCCCGGTCTTGCTTTATTCTATGGCGGAATGGTTCGCAGTAAAAACGTGCTGAGTACCATGATGCATAGTTTTATCTCTATTTGTATCGTGAGCGTTGTCTGGGTCTTTTGGGGCTACAGTCTTGCTTTTGCACCCGACGTTGGAGGAATGATTGGAGGACTGGACTGGGTGGGGTTAGACGGGGTGGGTTCTGAACCCTCTGAAGACTCGACGATTCCACATATGGCATTCATGGTCTTTCAGTTGATGTTTGCGGGGATTACCGTAGCGCTGATTAGCGGAGCCATTGCCGAGCGCATGAAATTTTCTGCGTTTATACTGTTTGCGACCCTGTGGGTGACTTTCATTTATGCACCACTAGCGCATTGGGTGTGGGGTGGAGGCTGGCTTGCTGGTCTCGGAGATTTAGATTTTGCTGGAGGAACGGTAGTTCATATCAGTTCTGGTGTTGCTGCGTTAACTTGCGCGCTCGTACTCGGCAAACGTCATGGATATGGTACAGATAATATGAGCCCTCATAGTCTTCCATTTACTGTGATTGGCGCAGGGTTTCTCTGGGTAGGATGGTTTGGATTTAATGCTGGGAGCGCCCTAGCCGCCGATGGTGTTGCAGCAAGCGCCTTTGTTGCCACGCAAGTTGCCACAGCAGCTGGTGCTTTATCTTGGTTGGGGGTGGAATGGGGCTATAGAGGAAATCCGACAATGTTAGGAGCGGCCAGTGGAGCCGTAGCTGGACTTGTGGCCATCACGCCTGCTGCGGGGTTTGTTGGACCTGTTTCGGCAATTATTATTGGTTTAGGCGGCGGAGTCGTGTGCTATCTCGGAGTCTTTCTAAAGAATAAGATGGGCTATGATGATGCGCTGGATGTGCTTGGTATCCATGGCATTGGTGGTACGTGGGGAGCATTGGCTACAGGATTATTCGCCAGTGTTGGTGGAGGAACAGGCCTTTTTTTTGGAAATCCCGGCCAGGTGCTCATTCAGGCCATTGGTGTAGGAGCGACTTGGGCATTTGCTGGAGTCGGAACGTTCGTAATCCTAAAAATTGTGGATGGTGTGATGGGATTGCGAGTGACAAAAGAAGAGGAAATTCTGGGACTAGATCTCACGCAGCATAGCGAACGAGCCTATGGCTGAACGAAACACATTTGCTCGAAAAGGCTATTGCAGGTTTTCATTGTTTCTCAATCTATGGAAGGACGCATCCCATGAAATTGATTCAAGCCATTATTAAGCCATTTAAATTAGATGAAGTGAAAGAAGCGCTTATTGAGCTCGGCATCCATGGTATGACGGTGACTGAGGTCAAGGGGTTTGGGCGCCAAAAAGGTCACAAGGAAACCTATCGAGGGACGGAATATCAAATTGAGTTTGTACCAAAGATCAAATTGGAGATAGCCGTTGCGGACAGTCGAGTGAATGAGGCGTTGGAAGCTATTACCAACGCGGCGAAGACTGGAAACATCGGTGATGGAAAAATTTTTGTGTCGGAATTAGAAAGTATTATCCGTATACGGACTGGAGAAACCGGTGAAGGAGCTGTGTGAGATAGGACTATTGAACGACGTTTGAGTTGTAGAGGAGATATCATGAGCATATTGAATATATTCATAAAAATAGGATTTTGTATTGGAATAGTAGTCGGAATGGGTGAATGGTCTGCAGTGTGGGCAGAAGACGGGACAGCGCTTGCGATAGATACGGGTGATACGGCATGGATTCTGGTCTCGTCAGCTTTTGTCTTGTGCATGATGCTTCCAGGATTGGCCTTATTCTATGGTGGGTTAGTACGGAGTAAAAATGTGCTAGGAACAATCATGCACACAGCAGTCATTTTGTGTTTGATTACATTGCTGTGGGTGATTTGCGGCTACAGCTTGGCCTTCGGGCCTGATATCGGTGGCGTGATTGGCAGTTTGGAATGGGTGGGGCTTCAGGGAGTCGGGCCAGAGCCGAGCCCAGACTATGCCTCAACGATTCCGCACCAAGTGTTTATGGTCTTCCAGCTCATGTTTGCTGCTATTACCGTTGCACTGATCACAGGCAGCTTTGCAGAACGAATGAATTTTAAAGCATTACTTTTGTTTTCTGCGTTGTGGTCCTTGTGTATTTATTCTCCATTGGCCCATTGGGTGTGGGGTGGCGGTTGGTTGGGAAAGATGGGCGCTTTAGATTTTGCTGGTGGAGCAGTTGTGCATGTTAGTTCTGGCTTTGGTGCGTTGGTCTGTGCACTGGTGTTGGGCCCACGGAAAGGATTTGGAAAGGAGCCCATGCCTCCGCATAATTTGCCGATGACAGTTTTGGGCACAGGCCTGCTCTGGTTCGGCTGGTTTGGCTTTAACGGGGGCAGTGCCTTGGGAGCCAATGGTGGAGCAGGCGTAGCGTTTATTGCCACTCATATTGCAGCTGCTGCTGGAGGACTCAGTTGGATGGGTGCCGAATGGGTTCACAGAGGAAAGCCGACGGTACTCGGCATTGCGAGTGGAATTATCGCAGGTTTAGCCACGATTACACCGGCGGCGGGATTTGTCGGACCCGTATCATCCATGATCATTGGATTGGTGGCTGGAACACTCTGTTATATCGCGGTTATATGGAAAATGAAGCTAGGCTATGACGACTCCTTAGATGTTGTGGGTATTCATGGCGTGGGAGGGTTTATGGGTATTTTGGCAACTGGTCTTTTTGCCTCCGTGGGAGCCACCGGTTTGTTTTTTGGAAATGCCGGGCTACTTGGTATACAAGTCTTTCTGGCTTTGGTAACCTTAGCGTTTTCTGTTGCGGGAACCTATATTATTCTGAAAGTTGTCGATCTGACCATCGGACTTCGTATTTCACCGCAAGATGAAGAAATGGGTCTGGATCTGAGTCAACATAGTGAACGGGCCTATTCTTAATGAGAGGACTGTTGTTCGTGGTAAAAAAGTAAAATAGGGCTTCGTTTTATAAATGGCTGTTTCAAGAAAAAGGAGGTAAGTGAATGACCCCGAAAGAAGTGTTGGATTTTGCCAAGAAGAATAAGGTGGAAATGGTCGATCTGAAATTTGTTGATCTAGTCGGATCCTGGCAGCATTTTTCCATTCCTACATCAGAATTATCTTTAGACTTATTTAAGGAAGGTTCCGGATTCGACGGTTCGTCCATTCGTGGATGGAAGATGATCCAAAATAGCGACATGTTAGTGGTTCCGGATCCCAATACGGCTCGACTCGATCCGTTTACCGACATTCCCACACTCAGCATGGTGGCGAATGTGCAAGATCCGATCACCCGCACGATCTACGAGCGTGATCCCCGTGGTGTGGCTATGCGTGCAGAGCAATATCTCAAAAATACGAAGATCGGAGATGTTTCCTACTGGGGTCCCGAGGCCGAATTCTTTATCTTTGATCATGTGAGTTTCGAACAGAATAGTCATTCTGGTTATTACTTTGTCGATTCGGAGGAAGGCATTTGGAACTCTGGAAAAGATGGCGAAAACTTAGGTTCTCGTCCGCGGCATAAGGAAGGCTATTTCCCGGTTGCTCCTGTGGATTCGCAACAGGATATTCGTTCGGAGATGGTGAGAACGATGGAGAAAGCTGGTATCCGTGTTGAGAAACATCACCACGAAGTCGCCACAGCCGGTCAAGGCGAGATCGATTTGCGTTTCGATACGTTAGTCAAAATGGCGGATCAAATGATGATGTACAAATATATTGTCCGCAATGTCGCGCGCCGGCATGGAAAAACTGCCACGTTCATGCCCAAACCCGTGTTTGGGGACAACGGAACCGGCATGCATACGCATCAGAGTATTTGGAAAGCGGGGAAACCCACTTTCGCGGGGAAAGAATATGCCGGGGTTTCGCAACTCTGTCTTTACTATATTGGTGGGATTCTAAAGCATGGTCCAGCATTGGCTGCACTCACCAATCCCACGACTAATTCGTACAAACGACTGACGCCAGGGTTTGAAGCGCCAGTGCTGTTGGCCTATTCCAGCCGAAATCGATCGGCAGGCATTCGGATTCCCATGTACTCGCCCAGCCCCAAAGCCAAGCGGATTGAGGTTCGATTCCCTGATCCCTCGTGCAATATGTATTTGGCCTTTAGCGCTATGTTGATGGCTGGACTGGATGGTATACAGAATAAAATTCACCCGAATGAAGCGATGGATAAAAATTTGTATGATCTTGAACCAGAAGAATTAGGGAATATCCAAACACTGCCAGCGAGTCTGGAAGAAGCGCTGGATGCTCTCGAAGACGATCACCAATTTCTGCTGAAAGGCGGAGTGTTTAGTGAAGATTTAGTTGAAGCGTGGATTGCGTATAAGCGTACGAATGAAGTGGATGCCATTCGAGTCCGCCCTCATCCGCATGAATTCTTCATGTATTACGATGTGTAAACTTCAGTAAAGAGTGAGGAGTAAGGGGTCAGGAGAAATTCTGAGTTCCTTCCTCCTCCTCTGCCTTCTTTTTACTTCTCACTGTTTACTTGAGAATCGCAGAAGAAACCTTTCATGAATCTGCTTCATTCGTGAAAGCGTCGTTTTTTCAAACGCTTCAGCACTTTTTCGCCAGTCGGTGGTAGCCATTCCCAAACGACGAGCAAGAAACACCATTTCTTCCGATCCAGATGGAGGCAGGACCAGATCCTTGGCATGTCCACGTACGATTCGTAAGGCATCAATCACTTGCCTCAAGAATAGGTAATCGTCGCGCAAGGTAGCTCGTTCTGCTAGGGTAAGAAGTGATTCGTGGCAGAGTTGTTCGATAGCCTCCAATGTATTGGGTGTCCGAAGCGATGGATGACGATGCCCATGCATGAGTTGCAGGTATTGCACCATATACTCCACATCAATAAGTCCACCAGCTCCATATTTCACATGGATGGTGCCTGGTTCCACTAGCTCAGTGAGTTGACGCTCGCGCAAATGCAAGGCTGCTTCAATATCCCACGGTTCTCCACCATACACAAATTTGTCGCGATGGGCTTCAATGGCGGCCCCAAGTTTGGCTGGGCCAGCCACAAACCGCAGTTTGATGAGCGCTTGCCGTTCAAACTGCGCTACAGGCCCACCATGACAATAATAGTTTCGAAGTTCTGTAAGGGAGGTGGTGAGTGTTCCTTTGTCGCCGTATGGTCGAAGACGTGTATCGACGTGAAAAATCCCTTCTTGTTTCGCATCGATCCATTGGAGAAATTCTTGCCCCCAGCGTTCATAGTAGTCGGCTGTCGTTCCCGACGATGGGTATGCTCTAGGCTTCTGAGCTTCGTCGTAGACGAAAAGAATTTCAATGTCCGAAGCATAGCCCAGTTCTCCTCCACCTAGTTTCCCAAGACCCAAGACCGCCATAGGAGGCGGTGCCTTCCGTGGAGTACGCGAGGCCATAGCTCGGTGTGACTGTTCGAGGGCATGATGCAAGATGACATCAGCCAAATTGGTGAGAGAATGGGAAAATTCTGGAAGTGGATCATTCTCCAATAAATGTCGCATATCGATCCGAAAAAGTTCTTGATCTTTGATTTGATTCAAGCGTTGTTTCTTCTGTTCGCGAGTCTTGGCTGTCTGCAAGGCCTTGTGAAGCGTTCGATGGAGCGCGGCTTTCGAGCGAGTGGTGGGCCCCTTTTTATATTTCCACAGCATGGGCAAAAGATTATGATGCTGGCGGCGGAGCAAGTCTTCCCACAAGTAGTCGCTACTCCCAAACAGTTGTGCCAGATATTCTAGCGTGGAGGCATGTGCGAGCGTAGATAGCGTTGAAGACTTTTGAGGTTGTTCTAATAGTTGATCCAGCAATTGATCGAAATGATCAAGGGCTTTTCCAGGGTCTGGGGCCCAACTTAGGTAATGAGTGAATTCTTTCAGAAGGACAGCCGCGGTTCGAAGTTCCTGCTGCTTGTGCTTGTTTTGAATTTTCTTGCCATAACGATCTTGAACATGCAGACGATTTAAGACCTGGGCATCTTTGACTTCGATCCTGGCTTTAACCAGATAGATTTCGCGCATGGCGAGTGCATTGGCAAAGGTATAGAGAAAGGCGGGAGTATCAACAGAACGAATATCCAAAATCGTGTGAGGAGAGGATCGTGTGTTCGAAAAAGTAATGTGGACCGGGTGCAACAAATCACTCGGTTGTTTCTGAAGTTTTCCCATTTGTTCTGTCAGACGGCGATTGATCTGACGTCGCGCCTGCCGTACCTGATTCTTTTGTAATAATCGCAGCAATGTGATCAGGGTTTCAGACAGCTCTTGTTGCCTAGAGCTGGTAAAGGGAAAATGTGGAAAGGATTGTACTCGAAAGACGTCAACGGCGATTTTATGCGACAGGCCCTTATGTGTTGGCTGATGACGGCGTCGGTTCCATCGACTAGGGATGTTCGAAGCTCGGATTGCTTTCGCCGTAGAAGTCGGTGTTGAAGTAAAAATCGCTGCTTCTCGAATGTCCAATCCAAACGACGCGAGAGCGCCGCAAAATGTGGCGAACTCTGAAAAATAGTCATACGCCACTAAATGGATATCATATTGGCGAGCGGGATGAGATTGAATGTATAAGGCACAGGGGTTCTGGAAGGTCAACTGATGGGCCAGGTTTACATGGCGAATGATTGTGTCCGATGATGACTGCGTCATATAGTCCGGATCCATCTGATTGACAAAATCTTGGACAAATGAGGCAGGAAGCTCAGGGCATTGCTGCTGAATTGATTCAAGCAGGCGAGGTAGTTTCATATGCGGAGTATACTGAAATTCTTCGACGTTGTAAGGTGTGCAGGAGTCTCGTATAATTTGGTTCCTTCATGAAATCTTTCCCTAAACGTCGGGCCACGCAACACGCATCAGGAAATACTCATGGTCAAGCTGCTCTTCCTGATCCGACGCCAATTCTGTTAGCCCAAGACTTGGCGCCTGCTGATATTGCGCGCCTTCTGCAGAGCTATCATCTTCAAGACTGGAAGCATGCTGATCAGAATCTTCAAGCCATGGCTGGAGAACCGGCCAGCCGGAAAGCCTTCGCGAAGATTCTGGCCATCCTTCTGACGACCATCTCTCGAACAGCTGATCCTGATCAGGCTTTAAACGAATGGGAGCGCTACGTCAATTCCGGTATCCATCGACTGCAGTTGTTCCACTATTTAGCCGCGGCACCACATTTGGTCGAAGTGTTAGGACTGGTGTTCGGAAATAGTCCAGCCATGGCACAAACCTTGATCCGAGATCCGATGTTAGTCTATTGGATCGAAGATGATCGAGTGTTGTTTCGGCGGCAGGCCCGAAAAACTCTTATTGAAACCTTGCAAGGCATGTTAGCAGGTGTCAAACGGTTTGATGTCAAATGCGAAGCCTTACGGCGGTTCAAGCGGCGGGAGATGTTGCGAATTGGTATTCGTGATTTACTGGGCTTGGCTTCGCCTCGGGAAACTTACACGGCTTTGTCGGATTTAGCCGCCATCGTGATTCAATTTGCGCATGATCTAGTCGATCAGCATTTGCAACAACAGCATGGTACGTGGACATTGCGCTCTTCGGTCTCAAAGCCAGGTCCCGCTGGGTTTTCGGTGCTGGCCATGGGGAAATTGGGCGGATGGGAACTCAACTATAGTTCGGACGTGGATCTGATCTTTGTCTTTCAAGCCTTTTCAGAGACGACTCCTGCGCGAAAAGGACATCAAGCCCTGTCAGGCGTGGAATATTTTCAAAGTCTGGCTCGTGAACTGACGACAGTGCTCTCGACGTCGACTGCTGAAGGCGCCCTGTTTCGGGTAGATTTGCGGTTGCGTCCAGAAGGAGAGGTTGGGCCATTAGCATGTTCTCTGGAAGATGCGCACCATTACTATCTGACCCGAGGACGAACGTGGGAACGGTTGGCTTTTCTTAAGGCTAAACCCATCGCGGGCAATCTTCAGATTGGACGATCTCTCATCAGGAAATTGGGAGGGTTTGTGTATGGAACGCGCGAAACAGCGCAGCAAGTCGTTCCAGCTATTCGAGAACTGCGGTCGCAAATGATCTCCAAACTCACGCGTCGAGGAGAACTGGACCGAAATGTGAAGTTAGGGATCGGGGGTATCCGCGAAATCGAGTTTATTGTCCAAAGCCTACAATTGCGATGGGCCTATCGTTATCCCAGCATTAAAGATCGACAAACCTTGAAGAGTTTATCCAAGTTATTCAAGGTTGGAAAGTTAACACTCAGTATGATGGAAGAACTTCGAGAATCGTACTTGTTTCTCAGAAACGTCGAAAACAAAGTACAGATGGTGGAGGAGCTACAAACCCATGTGCTTCCAGCGAAAACTGACGAAATTGCCAAATGTGCGATTAGAATGGGCTACCCCAAAACTTCGTCCATAGAACAGACCGCGCAAAATTTTGTCCAGGATTATAGCCGACATACGGCTAGAGTCCATCGGTACTACAGAGTTCTTCTAGAATACCAGTCGGTTGGTTAGCTCAGCCCTCCATCGAGACAACCTCTTTGTTCTGAATCATCATTACTAAGACCGTTGAACAATGAAGATATCAAAGGGCATATTGGCTCATAGTAACGTCAGACACCACGAGCTTCGGGTCGGTTCAAAAAATCCTGTTCAGCAAGGCCGCTAACTGCCTGGCTCGTCTCGAAGAGCGCCTCCATTGTTTTGCGCGCGAAGCGTACTGGCATTACGTGGGCGCTCACAGCCCGAAGAGGGCTCTCGTTTGGCCCGTCCTCATAGGCAGGACCGTTGCTGTGAGCCCGAAGGTCCGGAAAATTGGCGAGAACGCCGCTGGCGGCTTTTTTCAATGGACTCATACAACGTCTCATGTGTCGTTTGTCCATACATCAAAAATTTCGTCAAATGGTTTATTGCCTCTTTAGGTACCCACGTCTTAGAAAACAATCTGATTGGACTTGAAATTTTTAGATTAATGGTTATCTGTACTAACTAGACACCGAAAAATATTTGCGGGTCGAACATTCTTAGATTTCTTAGCGATCTTGACGAAATAAGAAGAGAGGTGGAGATATGAATCCCAATGAAATGACCATCAAACTACAGGAAGCACTACAAACTGCTTCAGGGTTGGCGATGCGGCGAAACCATCAGGGCATCGACGTTGAACATTTGTTGGCGGCGCTATTGGAGCAGGCTGATGGTTCGACGATACCGATTCTTGAGCAGGCGGGGATCTCTCCAAAATCTGTTAGTAATGCGGCTGAGCAAGCCCTCCAAAAAATTCCTCAAGTTCAAGGCAGTGGCGCTGCCCCTGGGCAGGTGCACATCACCCCTCGTTTAAGCAACGTTCTTACCCAAGCTGAAGCTGAAATGAAAGAGCTCAAGGACGAATATCTGAGCGTAGAACATGTCTTGTTGGCTATGGTGGAAGAAGGTGGGGTGTTTAAGGTCTTAGGACTCAAGCGAGATAAACTCTTGGCTGGACTTCAGCATGTGCGGGGCAATCAGCGAGTAACCAGCCAAGACCCTGAGGGAACCTACCAATCTTTGGAGAAATACGGGCGCGATTTAACGCGATTGGCCAACCAAGGAAAGTTAGATCCGGTCATCGGCCGAGACGAAGAAATTCGTCGAGTGATCCAAATCTTATCTAGACGCACCAAAAACAATCCTGTCTTGATCGGTGAACCCGGTGTAGGAAAAACCGCGATCGTGGAAGGTTTGGCACAACGCATTATCAAAGGCGACGTGCCCGAAGGCCTGAAACAGAAACGCGTGGTGGTCTTGGACATGGGAGCCTTGGTGGCCGGCGCCAAATTTCGCGGAGAGTTTGAAGAACGGTTGAAAGCCGTCCTAAAGGAAGTTCAGGCTTCGCAAGGACAGGTTCTGCTCTTTATCGATGAATTACATACCGTCGTAGGCGCTGGGGCAGCAGAAGGAGCCATGGATGCGGCCAATCTTTTGAAGCCGATGTTGGCTCGTGGTGAGCTGCATTTGATCGGAGCGACGACGTTGGATGAATACCGAAAACATATTGAAAAAGATGCGGCGTTGGAGCGGCGCTTCCAGCCAGTTGTGGTAGATCAACCATCGGTAGAAGACACCATTTCCATCCTACGAGGCCTGAGAGAACGTTATGAAGTGCATCACGGGGTACGTATTAAGGATTCTGCGCTGGTTGCGGCTGCGCGGTTGTCTCACCGGTATATCAGCGACCGCTTTTTGCCGGACAAAGCCATCGATCTGATTGATGAATCGGCGGCCCGATTGAGAACAGAAATTGATAGTATGCCAGCAGAGATGGATGAGATTTCTCGCAAAGTCTTGCAACTAGAAATCGAACGAGAAGCCTTAAAAAAGGAAACAGATTCTGGCAGTCAAACGCGTTTAGCAAACCTAGAGCAAGAATTACAAAATAAACAACAAACATTGGTCGAACTGAAGACGCGCTGGGATGCCGAGAAATCCTCGGTGGGCAAACTGCAAGAATTACGGCAATCCATCGAAGGCGTGAAGCAAGCCATTGAGCAGGCGGAACGAAATTACGACCTCAACAAAGTCGCCGAGTTACGGTATGGAGAGTTGCCACGCTTAGAAAAAGAGATGCAGGAAGAAGAGGAGCGTCTGACAAATAAAAGCCAGGAAAGCCGTCTACTCAAAGAAGAAGTGGATGAAGAAGATATTGCCGAAGTTGTGAGTCGCTGGACGGGCATTCCGATGAACCGACTCATGCAAGGGGAGGTGGAAAAGCTTCTTCATTTGGACGATCATCTACATCAACGCGTGGTCGGACAGGACGAAGCCGTTAGGGCAGTGGCCGATGCCGTATTACGTGCTAGGTCTGGGATTAAAGATCCCAATCGTCCTATCGGATCGTTTTTGTTCCTTGGGCCTACCGGGGTAGGGAAAACCGAATTGGCACGTTCGTTAGCCCATACGCTCTTTGACGATGAATCCAATCTGGTTCGGATTGACATGTCCGAATACATGGAAAAACATACGGTTGCGCGATTGATCGGCGCGCCGCCTGGCTATGTTGGCTACGAAGAAGGCGGGCAGTTGACCGAAGCAGTGAGACGGAAACCCTTCTCCGTGATCTTGTTCGACGAAATCGAAAAAGCCCATAACGATGTATTTAATGTATTGCTTCAAGTTTTAGATGATGGGCGATTGACCGACTCTCAAGGTCGAACGGTTGATTTCAAAAACACCGTGCTCATCATGACCTCTAACTTGGGCAGCCAAGAAATTCTGGAAGCCCAGCAGCGGGAAATGGATTACGAAGGAATCCGCGCCGTCGTGCTTCGAGAAATCCAACAACATTTCCGCCCGGAGTTCTTAAATCGAGTAGACGAAGTCGTGGTCTTCCATCCGTTGACTCAGAAAGAGTTGGGACCGATCGTGGAAATTCAATTAGGACGGTTGCGGGGGAGATTAGCCGATCGACAGATGACGTTGGAATTGTCACCGGAGGCGGTCGCTGAGTTGGCCGAGAGAGGTTATGACTCGGTCTATGGTGCAAGACCATTAAAGCGATTGATTCAACAGGAGATCGAAACGCCCCTATCGCGCTTGATCATTCAAGGCAAGGTTGTAGATGGACAACCGGTCGTGGGCGACGTCGTCGACGGCAAGTTCGTGCTGCGGGCCAAAGAGGCATCCGAAACCTAATCCTACACCGTCATTCCTACGAAGACAGGAAACCAACCTCGGATTCAACTCGCCAAGCACAGAACTCGAAAGACTGTTCAGCCCACACCGACTTCCGTCTTAAGGTTGGCCGAGGTGTTGTCCTCCTCAAAAACCTCGGTGGGGAAAGTGGGTTTGATCCCAACAGCCTGAAGAGTTTCAAGAATCCTTTCAGGACGACCCCAATCACTCCACAGGACCTTTTCCAACTCCATGACACCTAATTGCGTGGAAAGGGGTTGCAAGACCTCACAAGAGAAATTGCAAATAGGCATGTCGTGGTAGATGGTGTGAAGCATCGATTCTTCAGCTGGAGTACCAATATGTTCCTGGAATTCCTCAAATCGTTCCATGACCTCGGGAATGAAGGCCCATCCGGCTCTCCATAATGTCTCGACATGGGCGAAGAGCACCATGGAGTTCCACAACGCTCCTTGATTCAGTAATCGTTCGCCATCAGCAAGTTCCGGCTTTTCGATAAATCCTTGAATATGGCGAATACATGACCCGTCGCTCCATCCCATCGTGGCACCGGGAGTGATCCACCCATAATCGAGTTCGAGATGAGAAGGCCGAACTCCTAACAGAATCATCCGATCCTGCCACAATTCAACAGCCCGTATCGCGCGTCGCACGGTTTGCACGAATTGATCTTCGGGATAAATAAAATGATCAGAAGGGAAAATCACGATGATTGCTTGGGGATCCCAGGCTTTCACATAGGTTAAAGGCAGAAAAACCCCTGGAGCCGTGTCACAATTTCGTGGTTGAATGATAAAAGGGCCTTCTTCACTGTTGCCCAGGAAGCGAGCATGGGCTCGTGGCCAATGTGTCCTTCCGAGGACGGTCATCTTTTGGCGTTCCCTCACAATCTGATTGGCCCGACCCCATGTATGTTGCAGCATGGATCGGGTTCCGGCAAAGGTACAATATTGTTTGGGTAAAGGGTGCCCAAGCCATTTTTGGATGGACGGCTGGAGTCGCTTACCATCACCACCAGCCAACACGATGGACCACCGATTGGACGATCGATTGTGAGAACTCATAAGAGACCTCCTGGGATGTGAGGGTACTGATTATTCTTAGGGGAATTGCTTGCCCTGAAATCACCTCCGAAAGGAGAAATTCAAACAAATAAACGACGAGATAAAAAGGATAAAAACGGGGGGGAGAGAAAACGAAGATATGAAAAACGGTACCAGCTAACACATCATAATAATTACCAAATTAGCAAACATAGAGAGTTAAGGGAACACCCTATATATCGTGTGCAGGATTTTTACCACAATACATGATTGATCCTATTCTCTTCTCCGGCATTTCAGCGGCAGAAGGCAAGAAGTCTTTCAAATACAACAGTTTGCTAAAGCGTTTTCAATGATTCTCTATGGGAAATCATAATGCTAAATATTTTTCACAAGTGCCGGGTCTCGGCCCGGGAGCTATTGTCAAATGTAGTGTCTGAGTAAATTGTTCACGCGGCGACGGGGTCCGTGATTGTGGCTTCGATTCCATCAGTAAATTGTCTGCCTGCAATGACCTTGGGCAATTCCTTGAATCCTCGTAACCGTCTCCACCGCTTCTCGGCACACTGACCTAACTTAAACATCATGTGCAACATGCCGTCTCGCGTGAGACAGCCTTTCGTGCGAGTGGTCCGATGGCGAATCGTCCCAAACGTCGATTCGATGGGATTGGTGGTGCGAAGACTGGGCCAATGCGCAGCAGGAAAGGCATAGAACATGAGGAGTTCCTCTCGATCTTTCTGTAAACAGGCCGTCGCCTTGGGATATTTCAGTCCGTAGGTGTCGAGGAACACGTCCACGGCTTTTTCCGCATCCGTTTTCGTGGCTGACTGCCAAATTTCGTGTAACGCCTGCTTGGCTTTCGGGTGAACACTTTTCGGCAACGCATTTAAGACATTCTGGGTCTTGTGACACCAACAGCGTTGATGCCGTGTCTCGGGAAAAATTTCTTCCAAAGCAGCCCAGAAGCCGAGGGCGCCATCCCCAATCGCCAACGCGGGCGCCTGCAGCCCTCTAGCTTTCAGGTGCAAGAGGACTTCCCGCCAACTCTGGGTCGACTCGCGAATCCCATCTTCCATCGCTAACAACTGCTTCTCCCCATCGACATTCATCCCGATCACCACCAAGGCACACAACCGTTGTTGCTCGGCTCGGAGCCCACTGTAGATACCATCCACCCAGATATACACCCACGGGTTCGTCTCAAGACGCTGACTTCTCCAAGTCTCATACTCCTCCTTCCAGACCTGCTTGAGCCGGGCCACGGTACTCGCCGACAGGCCCTTGGCTTCAGGCCCCACGAGCGCTTCCAGGGCGGGTTGCATCTCGCCGGTCGAAATGCCTTTCAAGTAGAGCCATGGGATCGCCGCTTCCAAGCTGGCCGTTTTGCGCACATACGGCGGGACCAGCGCGGAATGAAACGTGACCGGGGCACCCTGACGACTGCGGACTTTCGGCACCTGCACCGTCACGGGCCCAATCCCCGTTTGAATGTCGCGAGTCGGCTGATGCCCGCTGAGCACTACCCGCGCCCGCCCCTGCTCATCTCGTTGGTCCGCATAGGTGGCCAAGAGTTCCGCGACTTCCACTTTCAGGGCCTGAGCGATGAGTTGTTGAGCCCCTGTCCGAATCAAGCCCGTGAGCGAATCCTGCCGGTCTCGATCTTCTTCCTCTGGTTTGTTAGGCTTCTGCATCGTGGCGTCTCTCCTGTGTGGTTGAAGGTGGATGTTTCGTCACAACCATTTCAACCCGAGACGCCGCGTCTTTTCAACTCACCTCATGCACTACTTTCAAATATAACTCCATTTTTGCCGAAGGGGATTTGAAGTCAAGTGGTATGAGGAAAATGGCAAACCTGAGTTCTGTGTCCATACTCCTCATTTTTCTTTTGACGTCGAATGCAAACGAATTAGTTATGATGCGGCTAGGATGATCCGCCGTAAAGATTTTTACAGATTTGCTGAAATTTTATTGCCAAAAATTAGAAGATTCCTTTTACAAGGAAACATTAACATTGTCATAAATGAAAGACTCCATGCTAGTGATCTATACATTAAACAATTGTCAGATGAGATTTTGATGGCAATTGAAGGTCATGCCACAAAGGATACAATCATTTTTTCACAAGGGGAGGCAGAACTTAGATTCCGAGATTTCCAAAAATCTCCCTTAAATTTGGATGAAGAAATAAACAGACTTTTTATAGAGAATAGACTTGATGGCCACGTTGCCATTTTTGCCGATAATTACAATGATTCTCCCGTGGACCCACTGATCCTAACAATGAAGTCACGAAGAGCTAATATGGTTTTAACAGGAATCAAAAATAAAATTGAAGATGCAGCTAGGAAACAACTTGATCCGGGAAAAATTGGGATAATCGCATGCCTATTGGAAACCATTGTGGAAAGTGATTTAAATGAACTTGCTTCTGAAAGCGGATTGCAGAAGATGGCTTCCTATATTCTAGAAAAGAATGAAAATAAACACTTAGCGGCCTTGATTTTTTGTGGAGAATCTGAGTTAAAGGCAACAAGAAATGGTGAGGAATTTAACGCAAAGGCATTGGTCTTTCGCAACCCCCATTTACCGGTTGATACGGTGAAAGACTTTCCCTTCCTCGCTTAATATGGGATTAAACCTTTCCCATTATAACTTGGAGCAGCTTAAAGCCTTTTCCACCTGATCCCTTAGCTATGGGATAACCTAATTTAAGCCGCGGAAAAGTTGCAAAAGGGTCAATTAATTCACGGTTTGGAGTTTGAGGTTAATCGTGCGCTCTTTGTTGTTGCGGCGGAGGTCGAGTTTGATGCGGTCTCTCACATTGTGTCGGTCTAAAATGGTCTTCAGATCATCAAAGGACAATCCGCGTGCATGCTGCATTGGTTAGTAACACGCCGGCCGAAGGCCGGGGCTTGTCAAGGGTGAAACCAGACGAGGTCAATCATTTCTGCTGGGACAGGTTTTTTTGCCTCGTCGGGTCTACACGTGCAGCATTATTAGCGACTCCAGACCCACAGGTCCAGCTGTCTGGCTACGGATTGCAGATTGACGAGATCGTGCCATCGCCAAGGTAGGTGCGGAAACAGGGGCGTGAAATCGTCGGCGATTTCGTCTGCCATTTCTTCTTTTTCTTGTTCCACGCATCAACCTGGAACTTGTAGACCCGATTGTGATCCACATGAACGGTCACCCTCGGGTCATGCACGATCTTGGTGTTATACTCGCAAAGGTTCTTGCCTTTGCTGGTATTCGTTTTTCGCCGCCAGCAAAACTTCCATTTCGAGAATTTCGACGAGTCGTCGATATTGGTATGACTCCAGTAGAGCGTCACGTCCGATTCCTTGGCTGCATAGACGACCCCGGTAGCGCCCCACCACCACGATCCGGCCCATGTTACTGAAGTTATCAGCAAAGTGATGCACAACGCTGCCGCAAAGCAATATCTCATAATGCCTCCTTTTCGGCTAGAGAGTATTTTTGTATGGTCTTTGCGATAATCTTTTTTAGAGAATTGGGCTCTTCTATACTATACCCTCTTTTTTCCCCTTCGGTGATTTCTTGCCAGTGCAATAGCTAGACCAGTCATTCCTTTTATTTTGCAGCAAACAAGCAATAAAGAATTTTTCACCTGAAAATCTGAGAATTTTAGAATGAATTAAAGAAGGCTAGACAATGTGACCTAGGTTACCTGACAAAAGAAACGTACAAAAAAAGATATGGTTTATATCTGTTTGGATACATATAAGGAAAGCAAGCTGGTTCTGTTGCAAATAGTTTGAAGTATTAACCTCTTCAATTAGTGGCTATATTCTTGGGTGACACTTGCATGCAAAGGCAGAGGGAGAAATCCAGGATGGATGCCCGATTACACATGTCGGGCATGACGGGGAGAGGATGGATTGCCGATTAAGGACTTTGGGAATGATAGAGAAAGAGAGATTCCCGATTACTAACGTCGGGAATGACTGGAAAGAAGAGAGCAGGAATGACGAGGAGGTTAATTCACGGCTTGGAGTTTGAGGTTGATCGTGCGTTCTTTGTTGTTGCTGCGGAGGCGGAGTTTGCTCCAGTCTTCCACATTGTGTCGGTCCAAGATCCTAGCCAGATCGTCGTAGCCACGGACAGGCTCGCCATTTATCGAGATGATCACATCGCCTAGTCGAATTCTTCTTGACGGCTGTAGTTCATCAAGGCTGATGTTTCACCGAGAAACTATAAAGCGAGTTTTCTTCGGAGATCCTGTGTTCCTGCTTTGAGCCTTCTTTGTCGGTGAATTTTTTGATGTCAGCTTCGTTCGATGTTCTGCGACGAGATCGACAATCTCTCCATTTCGGTAGACGTAGACGGGTGTGTTCGTCGCAAATCCCAATTGTCTAGCTTTTTTTGCTGCCCGTTTTAAGGCTACGCCTACCTTGGCCAGATCAGGATCCTGTATTCGTTCACGTCTCTTTGCCATTTCGTGCCCCTCCAGAATCTAAATGTCTTGGTGTCTCTGACGCATTATCATACAAGACCCATGCATTGACCAAGGGTTGATAGACCTCTTGGAAATTTCGCCAGCCGGCTGCGAATCGTCGCTTTATGATATCTGCCTTAACTGCGTGCCCGCCTTGTGCGACTCGGCTGGCTACGCGAGCAATCGCCATCTCGGAATTCGGCAATTTCAGGAAAATGAGTTTGACAAAATATCCTTTCTTCCTCCATTGAGGGATCAAACGGGCATAACGCAAGCCACTTAAAGTCGTTTCAAAGGCAAAACTTTCTCGACTTCGGATAGCAGCAGCTATTTCCTGGATCATGAGACGACCGGCTTTAAATGCTGCAACTTCAGGCACAAAGGGCGAGAGACCTGCTGCGATAAGATCGACATTGATAAAGCGGGGACAAGCTGCTTCTTTGGGAAGGAATTCTCGTGCGAATGTTGTTTTGCCGGCACCATTTGGTCCTGCCAGAATCACGATTTTCTTCTTGGGTGTTGTTGGCATGTCTTTGGGTATAACGACTGAAGGATGTCATGCTACCCAACAGCTTCTGAAAAGTACAGAATTTTTGTTTATTCATTTCTGGGAAGTTGATTGAGTATACAACTAGGGAAGAGAGGATAGATGCCCGATTACACACGTTGGGCATGACTGGGAGAAGAGAATAGGAGTAACGGGGAGAGGATGGATTCCCGCCTACTGCCACGGGTATGACGAGTAGGTTAATTCACAGCTTGTAGGGTGATTTTAATCGTGCGTTCTTTGTTGTTGCGTCGGAGGCCGAGTTTGATGCGGTCACCCACATTGTGTCGATCTAAAATTCTGGCTAAATCGTCGTACCCTCGTACAGGCTCTCCATCTATTGAGATGATGACATCTCCGAGTCGAATTCTTCCTGACCGGAGCTCTTCTAAACTTTTTAGGCCAGCTTTGGCCGCAGCGCTACCGGGTTGGATGCGAGCAACCACGACCCCAGTAACACCCCATCGGTTGGCGATGGAATCAGGTATGAGTGAGATTCCCAACCCTGGTCGAATGACTTTTCCATATTGAATGAGTTGCGGCACGATGCGTTTCACGATGTCGACTGGGACGGCGAAGCCAATCCCTGCAAACGCTCCACTCGGGCTAACGATTTGCGTATTCACGCCGATGAGTTTTCCGGCACTGTTTAAGAGTGGACCTCCGGAATTACCAGGGTTGATGGCTGCATCAGTCTGAATCGCGCCTTCAATTGTTCGATCGTTGACTGATTTTATGGAGCGGCCTAGGGCGCTGACGACTCCGGTGGTCAGCGTATGATCCAGACCGAATGGGTTCCCGATGGCCAAAACTTGTTGCCCCACAAGAAGATTTTTCGAGTTTCCGATGTCGAGGGGTTTGAGTTGGCTTTTGCTAGCCTTAATCTGCAAGACAGCCAAATCATGATCAGGATCTACCCCGACCACACGGGCGGCATGTGTTGATTGATCGTCTAGAACGACTTGAATCGAGTCGGCTCCATAGACCACATGAAAATTTGTCACAATGAAGCCTTTAGAACTCCAGATGAACCCCGAGCCGGAGCCTTGGGGGACTTCGAAGGTATTTAACGACCAGAAATCACGTCGGAGCGCTGTATTGGTGATATACACGACTGACTTGGCAGCTTTCTCAAATACTGCAATCGTATTACGTTCTTCCTGACTCAGCGATCGCTGAGTGACGAGATGAATAAACGGTGCAACTTTTCTGCTACTCTCCGAAGCCGTTGGAGCGTTGCTTGGCCAACTAAGAGGATTCAGTGTAATTGCAATGGTGATGATCAGAAGATAATAACGGGAGTTTTGGGATTTCATATAGGGGACAGGATGGGTCAGAGAGAGAAAAAATCTATTTTATTTATCTGACCGAATTACGTAGCCTTCTTAATCTGCTTGTGAATCGCCCATGACCTGCACAACGAGATCTCGAGTTCGTGACCGTGTGTCAAAATCAATCAGGACGATTTGTTGCCAAGTGCCTAAGGTTAGCGATCCTTGAACAATAGGAATGGTAAGGGATGGGCCTTGCAATTGCCCACGCAAATGGGAATGCCCGTTATCCTCTCCAGGGTTTCGCGTATTATGTTGCCAATTGCTTTTTGGCGGTATAACGCTGTTCCAGAAATTTTTAGTGTCTTCCCGAATACCTGGTTCATCTTCGATGATCATAACGCTAGCGGTGGTGTGTTTGACAAAAAGGGTCAAGGTTCCGTTTGTAATGCCTGACTTGGCAAGAATGTCTTTCATGGATTGCGTGAGGTTTTCTATCTGGGAATCTCCGGTCATCGCGACTTGGAGCGAGTGGGATGCAACCGTCATAATAGGTTAGGCCGCTACAGAAGCTAGGAAATGCTGCTCCCTGTTGGATAGTTTGCCTCCTCGTGCTTGTCGCAAGATACTGGTAAAACATCCTTCACGAGTTAACCAACAAATAGTGGCGAATACTTCTCGACTCACGATCTTTTGGTTCGTGAGTTGCCGGAGGTAATTGAAGGCAGCCTGAAAACTTTCTTCGGATCGAGCATAATAGTCTTGCCCACGACGATGATTGCTATAAGCTTCGAGCTGCTCACAGGCGACGAGGATTTCTCCCAATTGGTGTATCCAGACCGGGGCGGTTGCTAATTTCTCTGGATAATAATAATAGAGCATAATTCGCTCCATCCATGGGGCCCAGTCGATTCCTAAAGTTGCTAATGTAGTTTTGACTGGACGAAGATATTTCTTGAGTCTTTTCGCGAATCCCAATCGCATGGCAATGTGATCTCTGACCGAAGGTGTGAGTGTCAGCCCTTGCTCTCGAAGTTTCTTTTTGTACCGTTTGATGAACGCTTGTGATTCTTGTCCGTACACAGTCAGGGGGTATCTGGCCCGCCATTCTCGTGGTCGAGTAGGAATACCTTCTCGTTTAGCCCACGACCAGATTCTGCCGAACAGTTTGGAGTCAAGTCCCGCTCGACCCATATCATGAAGCAGACAAGCTGCTTCAAATTGCTTTAGCCGCGGGAGTGGATGGTGCAATTCGGCCGCTACTGGTAGGCATAAACGAGCAGTGCGATGGGCATGGGCTTTATCATAGCCTGGAAGTAGTTTCTGAGGGTTATCGGGGTGAGGAACATCGTAGAACTTGAGGAGGGATGAGACTTGGTGCCGGGTCAGAAATGTGTGAGGTGGCTTCAAAATAGTAGAAAAATATCAAGCTTTAAAGGAAGCAGATCCTGTTGCAGAGCCAATGCTGTAAACTTTTGATCTCATCATGCAGACTATCGTAGAACTGCTAAATGGGTCAAGAAACTTTAAAGCCTCTTACGTTTTTACCCTGCTATTTACTCAATTCGTGGTATTCTTTCTGTATAACGATGGTTGAT
Organism: Nitrospirales bacterium; assembly: GCA_965223765.1. GTDB lineage: Bacteria > Nitrospirota > Nitrospiria > Nitrospirales > UBA8639 > Nitrospira_E. The sequence goes on along the minus strand of OZ245016.1, from coordinate 2,734,283 downwards.
GATTCGTTCTGCCGGTCACCCACTGTGCTTTGCTCTAGCTAGCGACTCAACTCTAGTAGGGGAAGAGCCACCCTACGATTCGCTTTCGTGACCTTATGACCATAGACTTTGAGTGCATAAAGGGGAGTTGATGTTGTGCGGCCTATAATAAAACGTCCTGTGGTATGGGGAAGCATTGGATTCATCCTCCTGATTTCGTTAATTATTAGCCTGCCATGGCTCCTGAATCCAGGCTATGTCAAACGTCTCGTTCTCGAACGTATTCAGCAGACATTCGGTTCACATGTCAATGTGGGTGAGACCACGTTTGCCTTCTTTCCGTCGCCTCACTTTTTGGTCTCTGACATTACGATTAAAGAACGGCCAGAGTCCCATGCAGTATTTCGTGCTCAATCCATGAGCTTAACCTTAGGTATTGGCCAATTATTCCAAGAAAAGCTCGTCGTCAAAGAATTTTTGCTTGAGCGTCCAGAAATTGAAGTGCATCGAGACGAGACAGGACATTGGAGAGTCCTAGGCCATGCACGTCATGATTCATCTCTTGCATTTTTTGCATCGTTCCTTGTGTTGGGAAAGCTTATCGTTAACAACGGTAAGATTATAGTTATTGATGAGTCACCTTCTGATAGTGTCCGAGGCATCGTCATTGAAAATGTGACTTGTATATCAGAGACGTCGTATGACAATGTCCTCGTGCATTCGAATTTGGATTTATCGGGAAGTGTCCGACAGGTATCTGATTTTGCTCCTTTTCGGATTAAGGGAACTTTCGAAGCAACGTCAAATGTGCCGTTGTCAGACCTGAGGAGCGACGCGATTCATTTTGAAGACATGGCGTTTTCCGGAAAAATAAATACATCAAATCTTGCCGTCAATCAATTAGCTGAATATATACCCCGTGGTGCTTTGCTGGCGAAATTCACTGAGATTCTGAATGGACAGGCGAATATTAAGTGGGTGAACAAGGAATCTGGTTCTCAGATTAACCTGTCTAATATTTCCGTAAGCAATTCTGCGATAACCTTGGCTGGAAACGCTACTATTGAGGGCCTAGAAGACGGCCATCAGATGACCTCTCTTACGATGACATCTTCTAATATCGATCTCAAAAAGCTCCAACGAGTTGTCCCCTATGAGTGGCTTCCTAATCGTCTGATGAAGGTATGGAGACATAGCGACTGGGGCGGTGAATTAGAGATTCTCGAAGCACGATTTACAACTTCCACCCGCTCGGACGTCGATACGTCACTTACGGGAAAATTTCGGATTGACCACGGGTTTCTTGATCTTCCAGAGCTTCCGGAAACCCATGAGATTCGGGGCACTGTGGTCGTGGATCCCGATCGAATGCAAATATTAGAAGGGCATGGGATATATGATGGCATCGCCGTGCAGGTGAACGAGGGGATCTTTTTGTTTAACAATAGAGAATTACTAGGAACGGTAGAACTACAAGGAGAAGTACCTGCTAAAAAAGTCTGGAATTTTGTAGGAAATTTGAGCAAGCCCTCCTCTAAGCGCAGTATTTTTCAAACATGGAATGTTACCCAAGGTGCCGGAACTCTCAGACTGCGTTTTGGAGGAAACATACTGGATCAAGGTGGCCTAACTTTTCAAGAAGGTGATTACCAACCTCGTCATGTCACATTAACGATACCTGGTTTGCCACAGCCTCTATCTCATGGCTTTGGGGAAATTCAATTTTCTCCTGAAAGTACGGTCTTAAAGGAGATTGGAGGAAATCTAGGGACGTTTCCGCTTGCGTTAAGCGGGACGATTGTTCATCAAGATCATCTGCGTTTAGAACCTATACAATTGACTGCAGGATTTGCAGGAGAACATTTTTTCACGAACTCCGCTCACTCTCGCATAGATCCAGCTCTGGTTGTCTCTGGACCTTTGAACTTGTCTGTCTCACTGCGTGGGCCTATAGACAGGGTTCAGATAAAAGGAACGATTGATGGCAAGCATGCCAGTTTGTCTATACCGTCCTTTCTGCAGAAGCAGTCTGGGCAATCAGCGATGCTGGAATTTGATGGAACCGTTCATTCGGGAAAAGCCATACGATTTAAGCGACTTGAGTTGGCCATGTTGCCTCTCCGCTTACGGGGGCAGGGTACCTTAGGTTTCTCCCCAACCTGGGTTTGGAAAGGGAAGCTGAACTCGGGACCAATTTCAGTTGGGGGCTTACCTGAAAAAATTCAAATGTTCGGAAGTGCTGTGCAATCTGGCATCTTCGAAATTCAACTTGGGGGAAACGGCCGAGGATTGGACTGGACGAACTGGAATCTCAGCGGTTGGTTGGCAGTTACTGATGGTGTCATTGGCATTCCAGGAATTTCGGAAAAGTTGTCGAATCTTTTTGTCCGGTTAAAAATTGACCATGATCGGCTAGATTTAACCCGCATGGAATTCCGGATGAATAACAGTCAAGCAGTACTCACTGGATTTGTTAAGGATTGGAGGACCAGCCCTCAAGTGAGTCTGATGTGGGAAGCGCCACGTTTTGATATTGACTTGCTCATTCCCAAAAAAGATCGGTCTGTTGTACGTGATTGGGCCGAATGGTTAGCTAACTATGGAAGGCTGGTTGGATCCGTCGTGATTGAACAACCGGAATACAAAGGATTGTTGGGGGCCAACATGTCAGCGGTCATCAATATTCGTGATAACCTCGTCGCCATAGATAAAATTCAGGCGATGGTTGAGGATAAGGCGAGTCTGAACGGGAGAATATTCGTCCATCTTCCTCCTGGAAAACCTGCTGCCATGCGGGCTTCGTTTCAAGCCAACCACTTGCCATTTGAAAAGTTTCTGTCTGTGCTTGGGGATAAGCAGCGTCTGATTTCTGGAGACTTAACTCTGCGGGGAATGATTCAAGGTCATGGGAGGCATGCCGGTGGCATCCGGCCCACATTACATGGAGGAATGGAAGTTGAACTCAGAGACGGTTATGTTCATCAGGAAACTATCTTACCACAGATCTTGAAGATTTTAAATCTTCCGTATGTGCTGCGAGACAAAGTTAACCTTGAAGAGACGGGGTTTCCTTATGATGCCATTACCACATCATTGAGTATTGCTGATGGGAAATTTTCGACAAAAAATTTTCTGTTGCAGAGTCCGATCATGAAAGCCACTGCTGCTGGAAGCTATGATTTTGGGATAGATAGTCTCGACGGTGTGGCTGCGGTGAGTCCTTTTGGAGCCTATTCTGAGACCTTAAAAGCCATCCCACTTTTTGGACAGATTTTTTCTGGAAATCGAACAGGTATCGCAACGGCAATGTTTCGTATGAAAGGTTCGCTAGGCAAACCACAAATAGCCTATTTGCCAACGGAATCATTGAAGGCAGGGTTAACAGGCCTGACGGAATTGGCTTTCGATATTTTGAAAAACACGGTCTTCAAACCTTTGGATGTCTTAGATACACCTTCTATTGATTCTGACGCGTCACTAAACACACGACGGAGTCCAACACCTCATTCGCCGGATCAGATACGTGGTGAGGAAAAGAATGAACCACTTCAGGATGTGCAATAAGACTTGTGATGATGAATTCCCTGACATTTTGTTTCCTGGCTTCTCGGGGCTCAGAGGAGTCGGATCTCAAGAAATAGCCATGATGTACAACACAGCAAACTAAGAGGAAACAATTACACCATGATTCCTACCGTGCAATGGAAAGACAACTGTGTGTGTATCCTTAACCAAAAAGTTCTGCCGCAAGAGGTGCAATTTGTGAATTGTGCCGACTATGCGTGCGTGGCCGCTGCGATCCGAGATTTAACGGTGCGGGGTGCCCCAGCAATTGGCGTCACCGCTGCGCTTGGAATCGCTTTAGGGAGCAGGCAATTTTCTGGAAATAATATAGAAGAATTTCATACTCATATGGCAAAAGTGTGTGATATCCTTGCGGCGACGCGACCAACGGCTGTGAATCTGTTTTGGGCTGTTGACCGGATGAAGCAAGTTTTGTCCCAATCATCTCTTGATACGGTTGACGACTATCAGGAACGTTTATTGGAAGAAGCCTTAACTATTCTTGACCAAGATGTGCAAATCAATCATTTGTTGGGGAACTACGGTGCGTCGCTTCTTCATGATGGCGATCATATTCTTACCCATTGTAATGCTGGCGCACTGGCCACGGCAGGATTTGGGACGGCCTTAGGTGTGGTCCGAGCTGCTTGGGGACAGGGCAAACGTCTTCATGTATATGCCGATGAGACTCGGCCCGTACTTCAGGGTGCCCGACTCACGGCTTGGGAATTACAGCAAGATGGGATTCCCGTAACGCTGATAACCGACAATGCCGCCGGAGCGCTCATGAAAACTGAAGCGGTCCATTGTTGTCTCGTAGGCGCCGATCGTATTGCTGCTAATGGTGATGTTGCCAATAAAATTGGTACGTATGGTGTCGCAGTTTTAGCAAAAGCCCATAATATACCATTTTATGTGGCCGCTCCGTTTTCAACGATTGATTTCAATACACCCAACGGCAACGAGATTCCTATCGAACAAAGAGATTCGTCGGAGGTGACTCAGCTCTATGCAGGAGGACGGATTGCTCCCTCAGACATTTCGGTTTGGAATCCTGCGTTCGACGTAACCCCAGCAAGATTTGTTTCAGGCATTATTACGGAACGAGGTGTTTTCCTACCTCAAGAATTATGTAGCTAATGCTCGTCACCTTCATGAATCGGCAAAGAAGAGCTTCAAAAAGGGGTAAGTTTCAGGAGGGTTACAGAACCTGACTGAGAGTCTTGGACAGGTCGACGAGATTGTAAGGTTTCGCGATCACACCAGAAAATCCGAATTCTTCAAAACGAGCTAATACCGGGTCATTGGAATATCCACTTGAAACAATTACGGTGGCTTGTGGATCAAGCACTTTAATTTTTTTTAGCGTTTCCTTTCCTCCCATTCCCCCGGGAATCGTGAGATCGAGGATTGTGGCGATGTAGTGCCGGCCACATTGCAATGCATGGGTGTAATTCTGCAAGACAGTTTCACCGTCAGCCGCGAAATCCACGTCAAAACCAAGTTGCTGCAGCATCTTTCCCAAGACCTCTTGAATTTCTGCTTCATCATCCATAATTAAGATTCTGCCTTGGCCCTGGATCAAATCATCAAGGGATTCTTCTGTTGAGGTTTGTTTTTCAGATGATGCGGGAAGATAAATTGTAAAGGATGTCCCTTTCCCAAGTTCAGAAGTGGCGGTGATATGTCCGTCATGACGTTTGACGATTGAATACGTTGTCGCGAGGCCTAGTCCGCTCCCTTTCTGCTTTGTCGTAAAATAAGGATCAAAGATTTTCGGAAGGTGTTCCTGGGGAATCCCGATTCCTAAATCCGTAATCGCAACCCGCACATAGTTTCCTGGTTTCAGTGGAAGATCAGTCTCAGTGGAAACTGAATAGTTGTCGGTCTTCACCGTAATCGTGCCCCCTTCAGGCATGGCTTGATCCGCATTAATAACAAGGTTTTGGATCACCTGACTGATTTGACCTTCATCAACCTCTACTGGCCAGAGGTCTTCAGATATACACAGTTGATAATTGACGTGTGAGCCGCGAAGGGCAAATTGCACAGTATCGGTAATTATGGTCGCTATCGATGTGGTGCTTTTGACGGGGGCTCCGCCTTTCGAGAACGTTAAGAGTTGCTTCGTCAAATCCCGGGCGCGAAGACAAGCTTTTTCTGCTGCACTCAGTCGTTCAACGACCGAATGCTTAGGAGAAGAATCTTTTGTTGTGGCCATCTTAGCTAACCCAATGTTGGCAAACACTGATGTCAAGATGTTGTTGAAGTCATGTGCGATCCCACCTGCTAATAAGCCGACTGATTCTAGTTTTGTTGCTCGTAACCGTTCTTCTTCGAGCCGCTTCTGTTCAGTAATATCGCGAGTCACAATTACCCCGATAACCGACCCCGTACTCGTACGAAAGGGGTGAATATGGCTTTCAAACCATCGCCATTCGCCCTCACGAGTTTGTAGGCGACAGATCATGTCAATCTCTTGAAGGGCTTTGATATGAGCATCGAAGGATTCCGAAAGACTGTGTCGTTCTTCCGGATGGACAAAGTCAAAAAAACTTTTTCCTAGCATATCGGTTATGTCATGCCCTAGTACGACCTGGCAGTTCGGGCTGACATACTTGCAAATTCCTTGGTGGTTAATTTCGAAGATCACATCGTAGGCATTTTCCATGATTGCCCGGTAGCGTTGCTCGCTGTCTCGCAAGGCATCTTCGATTTTCTTTCGTTGGAGTTCACTCGCGGCACGTGATGCAAACAATTGGACAATGGGTTTCGCGACATGAGTATTGGTAATGGGTTTGGGGCTCATCACGACAAGTAACCCAATGATTTGTCCTGCTGGCCCTCTGAGAGCACTGCCCATATAACTCGTGACCTGCCATGAGGCCAGTGGAGAAGAAGAAGGAAAGAGGGGAGTGGCACCCGTATTCCACGTACAGTCCTTCACCCGAAGTAAGTCTCGAAACAGTTCATGTGGTGGTGACCAAAAGAAATTTTCTATATAGGCCCCATTCGCCCAGACGGCAACAGTGCGTGTCATTGGTTGATCCATTTTTTCAATGTCCGCCAAAATTGCGTAGGGGACATTGATGGCATGACAGAGGTCTTTGATCAAGGATCGTAAAAACCCGAAGCTGCCCGGTGCAGGATCGCTTTGAGCCATTTTTCGTAAGGCTTCCTCGATTCGTTTGCGATCGGTAATGTCCTTCGCGACAGAAATGATGCCCCACTGCATTCCTTGGGAGTCAAACAAGGGATAACAGGACACAAGAAAGTAACCAGGGAGAGACGGAAATGTGGTTTCAACCACCGCTGATAATGCTCCGGCAAGAACGGTTTCCCATGGTGGCGGTGTTTTCGGAGGGCGGTTTCCATAATAAGGGAACCGGTAATGCTGGCCGATTATTGATCCAATTTGAGGTTCCACTTGATGACGAATGGCCTGATTGGCCCAGACGATTTTCCCCGTGCGGTCTAAGATCATTACGTGATCAGTCAAGGCATCGAACGCTTGCTCCCATTGCTCAGCGTTATCGAATTGAGTGATTTCTGGGATGGGTTGAAGAATCTTGCTCATGATATCCAGCAATATTCGATGTTGGGCTGTCTGAGTAACGACACCTGTTTTTACCAAACAATATTGGCGAAAAGATCAGCCAACTGTGGATCAAGACTTTTTCCTGCTTCTTGTCGAATATGTTCACGTGCTTCAGGAATGGACAGGGCCTGAGAGCTCCCGTGTCCTGTCACATGATTATCAAAGACATTTGCCAATCCTACGACTCGGGCTGCAAATGGGATCTGTTCTCCCACAAGACTTTCAGGGAAGCCTGACCCGTCAAATTTTTCATGATGGAATTTAACGATATCTTTGACAGAGGGATGGAACGGGATATTGCTGATAAATTTGGCACCAATTGTAGGATGACATTTCATGACTTCCTGGTCCTGGTCAGAAATGGCGGCTTGACCGGCAATCAGTCGATCATGGATGCTGATTTTCCCTATGTCGTGTAAGTATGCCCCTAGGTGGATAGCCTCGCACTCATCTTTCGTCATCTGAAGACGTTCGGTGAGAAGCGAAGAGTAAAAGTCCACACGATTCCCATGTTGTACCAGTTCGGGATGTTTGGCTCCTAAGAGAGTTTCGATATTGGTCATGGCAGTTTTCACGTCGATACCAGTGGACCACAAGGTCCCGAGGGCTTGAAGTGCTTGGTGAATTGAGCTAAGTCTGGTCCGTCGCTCAAGGGCTTTTTTAATGACTTCTAGTAAATCTGCGACATTAAATGGCTTGAGAATATATGCCGCCACGCCATGGCGTATCGCCTCGATGGCTGATTGCAATGTGCCATACCCGGTAATAATGACAACATCCACGTCATGCCCGTGCTCTCTGATATGGGCGAGTAGATCTGTCCCAGGCTGGTCAGGCAATTTAAGATCGAGAGTGACTAAATCAATGGGATGGGTAGCCAGAATCTCTTGAGCGACTTCAGCTCGGTCAACCGTATACAGGTTAAAATACGGTGAGAGAACAAGTTTTAGGGCTTCTCGTGGTCCCTGTTCATCTTCGACAATTAAGATGTTGGCTTGGGAAACAGTAGGCTCGGTTACGTCAGTGTTCATTTACAACTCCTTTATCAGTCATGTGCCCCATAAAGCCGGTACATCGAGCAATCATCGGATATAGAAAAACTACAATGCACATTCTGAGGAATCTGTAAATGTTTATTCGATCAGGGGAAAATGATTAAGAGAATTTGTTGATTACCTCCTCTCGATAAAATTAAGAATATACCAACAACATCAAAGTCGACTGGCAATTGTGGCATATCTATACGTAGAAAGCTATCAGGCCGCCCCGGGCCGCAATTGAAACGCTTTGTCCTTGACCATCAGATCTTGAAATAATTGCTGAAAAAGGTCTTTAGCCACGACATTGATAAGTCGCTCGACATCAGTAGGATCAAAAAGCCCGACAGTGTCCGAACCGTTGGCTCCCAACACCATTCGAACGGTGCTTCCATCGATATTATTCGTGGCTTCGAATCGGACCTTCATATCAACTCTGAGGTCAGTGAAACCAAATCCGCTCTTTGCGTTGGCTTTCAAAGCCAATACCGTCCCGGTTAATTTCACGTCATGGGGGAGACTAGCATCATCCTGGACAGCCGGAGCACGTAGTGCCTGCCATTTCTTTTGCTGAAGGTATTGAAGCGCAAGGTCAGCCATACCTTCACTGATATTCCCGTTCCATGCATCAAAATGTGTCACGCCTCCCCATAAGTGCGTTCGAGATCCCAACCTAGTTTGTTGAGCACGCGCATCTTGAAAGGGAGCCACCACAATGGTGAGCGTATCCGCCTGAAGGGCTTCGTGGCTGGTCGTACGGGTCGAAAGAGCGTGCGGTTCAAAGTTGATCGTACGGCCAGTGCCTTGACAACCGATCAACAGTAGGCTCCCAATCATACAAACAAACAACCTCAAAACTATGGCTGGTGTAGTCACAAATAAATCCTCCTTACCTGACAACGGTGAACGCTGATGTATCATCATGAAAATTCAAGTTTAAGACGGAGGGGGAATAGGCAAGTCTAGTACGAATTTTAACGCAAGGCCTACCTGAATTGAAACCGTAAAATCTGTCCTCCTGTCAAACAAACCACATGACCTTGACTTTCGTCTGAATGCCCTGAGACTATCATTTCCGGTTGGTCAAGTTGAAGATATTGCACAAGGGAATCTAGTGATGTGGAAGAGAAATTTCCTGTTTCGAGCCGAAGAAGCCGAGCCGTTAGAACAAACTGAAACTGAATTGTTCCACGAAACGGATCCAGCGTTGGATAGTTCCGGACTAGAAATGGACAAATATATCTCGGTGTGGCTCCAGGGAGAAGGAGACGAGGAGAGTCCAACGGTGTATACGAACATTTATGTTAGAACGGCCACGTTAGATCCTGTCAAAAAAGTAGGGTTTTTACAACCATTGCAAGGGCGTTCTCATCAAATACGAACGATGTTGTCTGGTCCACAAAAATTGTACCTTCGTGATTGGTTGTCGAAGACCTACCCTCAAGCCTGGCAAGAGACCGAAGAGCATTTTCAAGTTATTCTCTCGGACTAGCGCTGCAGCATTCTGTTGGTATACGTAGCAGCAGTAATTAATAGTTTCTATGCCACTAAAAATTCAAGTTTTACTTTATGAATTAATCGAGTCCTAGACGTTAACTATGGATCTTACAACAGACGTTCTCATTATTGGGGCAGGAGGTGGTGGGGCTATTCTGGGAATTGCACTGGAACGAAAAGGTGTTTCTACTATTGTATTAGAACAAGCGTCTGCCCCTCCGCAAGGGCTCCGAGGAGAGATTCTACAACCAAACGGCCAAGCCTTGTTACAAGATTTAGGACTGCTAGATCGACTTCCTGCTGACTCGTCAAAGCCCGTCAGATACTTTCATTTTCGAAAGAGCGGTGGAGCTCGTCTTTGTACCATTGACTACAACATGTTGCCATCTCCGTTCAACCGAGCCCTTGTCATGTGGCCAAATGTAGTTCACCACACTATTCTCGAATGTCTACAACAGGAGAATCCGCGGGGGCTCTATTTTAATGCGAAATTCACATCATTGATCTGGAAGGGGAACCAAATTTGCGGTGCTCGAGCTGAATGTGATGGGGCGCCAATGACGATCCATGCCCAAATGGTTGTGGGAGCCGACGGCCCGTTTTCGCAAGTTCGGTCAGCTATGGGAGTAAAGGCAGATCTCTATCGCTATCAAGATAGCTATCTGGTGGCAGCTTTAGATGTCCCTTATGATTTTGATGAAGCGCAGTACTATATCGGACAAAAAACTATCTTAGGTCTTTTCCCCGCACCCAATAATAAGGTTTATGCCTTGTATATGGTTTCCCAGGACTCACTGGCTCAGCTACAGGCGCAGGGAATTCAGGTCCTTCGGAAACAATGGAAGCAGATTGCACCAGATTGTGCGTCTCTCTTTGATTCCTTGGTGGATTGGAACCAGACAGCCTATATGGGTACCGGACGAGTACGGGCCAAAAGCTGGGTGATTGACCGTGCGGTGGTTATAGGAGACGCTGCCCATGGGATGAATCCTCATGCCTCTCAAGGGCGCATGCAAGCCATGGTAGACGCTGTTGCGCTTTCGCATGTTCTGAAAGACTGCCAACAGAGACAGGATTGGTCCGCGCCTGCTCTTCGAAAGTTTGAAATAGCCCGTCGGCCACAAGTCACAATGTTACAGCGGTTAGCGGACGAAGAAGTCTTTTTTTGGAATACAGGCAATCCGATTTTGAGTATGTTGCGAGACCGCGTGTTTCGAACTATTGACACCAATCTGCGTTTGCAGTATCAGATCTTGGCAGCAACGGCTGGCTTACGGACAGCGGCACCCTTTGGCTGGTTGGACCGATTGCAAGCTGCCGGCATTTTACCTGATCCTCGGGCGCACCACCTCCCGACCCACACCCAACTCGCATAAGGTCAACGTCGTACTATGTCGTCTCTTCGTTCTTTGGATTTTCCTGAAGAAAGCCGCGACCTTCTTGAAAGTTTCGTTGCTGATCTGACTAAAAAATGGAAGACGGATATTCATTCGCTGGTCCTTTTTGGGAGCGCAGCTCGTGGAGACTTCATTGCGGGACGGTCGAATCTCAATATACTGATTATCGTGCAATCAATGTCAGTTGCGGTCTTGCAACGTGCAGGCAGCCTTCATCGCCAATGGGGAAAGCATCAAATTGTTGCTCCGTTATTGATGAATCAGGGTGAGATTGGCGGATTTTGTCGTTCGTTCCCACTTGAGTTTCTCCAAATGTCGCAGGCGCATGTTCTGCTAGCGGGCCAGGAGCCGTTCAAAGAATTATTGATTGATGCCTCCAGTTTAGCTCGGCAATGTGAGCAAGAGTTACAGGTAAATCTGTTGCGCATTCGACAATGTTTTATAGAGGGCGAAGGTCGCAAGGAAGCCGTTCAAACCATACTGATGTTATCCATTACGGCAGTCTTATCGTGTATTCGGGGCCTTCTTTATCTAGCTGGCAAACCCACAAAAGGAAAAGATTTAGAAATTTTGGAAGATTTGCCTGGCACTCTACACTTTGATCCTACGACATTCGTGGAAATTCTTCGCATGAAACGCGGGCTCAGTAGTCCGGGTTCCTTAGAATGGATCAATGTCTATGAACGCTACCTTCAAAATTTAGAACGATTTATCGAGCATATTCAATATCAACATGACGAGACGTATGAATGATTGAGTGTATACGCGCAATCGTTTTCGTGATGGTCGCTACAGTAGCGATGTTTTCTCCTGATTCTTGGGGAATGTCTGCGGAGGAGCAAAATTTACCCACACCTCTTGGATATGTGAGTGATTATGCCAACATCTTATCTAACGAATGGTATGCCCAAATTCGTGCTGTTTGTAAAGATCTGGAGACGAATACTGGCGTTGAGATGTTGGTTGTGACACTGGAAACGATCAAGCCAGTTCCTCATGCACAGCAATATGCCACGCGTCTATACGAAGCGTGGCGTATTGGGACTACACAACAAGAGCGGGGTATTTTATTACTTATCGCCCAGCAAGAACGACAGGCGGTGATCGTCGTGGGGAAAAATATTTTAGCGATTGTGACTCCTGAAGAGTTAGACAAGATTTCTTTGGATTTCTTACAGCCCATGTTTCATTCCGGAAATTATGGAATGAATGTGTACCGTTCGGTATTGTCTCTGGCTTCGTTGGCCGCGCGAGTTTCTACTGAGCCAAGAGAGCAAAAATCCAAAGGAGCGGCAGGTTTTTGGATGAACGGAGCTGTTGTTCTTCTGATGGTCTATGCCCTTTGGCGCTTCACGCGTCCAGAACGTCGTCATCCATTTCCACGGTGGAAGCGTGGCGAATATTGGGGAACCGGACAGGGTGGCTTTGGCGGAAACTTTGGGGGGTTTGGTGGAGGAACTGGCGGACAAGGGTTACAGTAGTATTCCTGATTTTTTAGCAATTATGCCACTAGGGCACCTCTAAAAACCTATGTTTTTCTTGAATCTGGTTCCCAAACCTCTTGAAAACATTGTATTTGAATTTTCGAATTTCGAGTTTTTAGAGGTTCCCACTAGTCATAAACCCGAGTAGGTGACCACATGTTGGACCATTCAGAAACGTCTCGATAGCGGCAAAACACCCTTTTGTAGGGACTCGCCTAACGCTGTCTCCTGTTCGGAGCCTATTATCCCGTAATTTTTGTCAGAGTTTTGTATTACCTGTTGCGCGAGATTCGCTTGATCGGATGGCCCCTGCAGCAGTTTTCTGCCGGACGATCACAACATGGTGTGATTTTCGAAGGTCAGCGTTCGGGTTACGGTTTCTCCATTTTCATAGGAAATAATGCGACGAGTGGCTGGAAGGTCGGAATGGTCAACTCGTACATGCGTATCGGAAAAGCTGTCGACATTTTTCAATGAACGATCTTTCGGAGAAAAGTAATAGACAGTATAACGGGTCGTCAGATGATGTTGATCTTGTGTAATCATGCTGTCTTCCACGTTGATGGTAAAGGCTGCTTGGGGCATGTTCCGGTTAATTTGCGTGATGCGGTTATCTTTGATGCGATACCAGGAACCCATACCATCTCCGTGAATATTAATTCGTTGTCCAAGCGGATGCTCTTCTTCCCCACCTAACGTCAGAGTATATTTTCCATCTGATTCCTGAAAATTTCTGGGCCCACGATGGACGGCAATCATCCCGATTTGGTTTTGAGCCCATGTCTGAAGGTCGGTATCATCAATCTCGACCGTTACGTCCCGCGGTCCTTTAACCGTCACAGTACCTTTGGTTTCTTTTCCGTTAACATTCACCCGTAAGTCGGCACGAAAGCCTTTGAAGTCTGCTTGCCAACGAGCGGTTTTAGCAAATGCCGATTGAAGAAGTTCACGAGCTTTGGGGTCGTCCTGCACATTAGTGCTCTGCTCTTGTCGAGTATACATTTCCATGTTTTGGACTCCTTTGAAAACGATTTGAATTTTTTAGTTCCGAGAATTTTCTCAAATATGACTCTTGGGATTATAGGGAACTCGTTTTGGCGGAACAACTGCTCATGATAGGGGGTGATGGTGTCGTCCGGTCTGGGCACAATTGGCACTACCCTTGCTGCTTCAAGAGATGGTCTGTCAAGGTAACCTCTAGCAAAGGAATATCGCATGCACGTGTTAGTGACTGGGGGAGCGGGTTTTATCGGATCGCATTCGGTCGAACACCTTCTTCGAGCTGAGGTGCCCGTTCGGGTTCTCGATACCTTTTCTTCCGGATCTCGGCAAAATTTGCCGGAGCATTCATTATTGCAGGTGTGGGAGGGAGATATCAGGGATGAACAGACTGTATGCCAAGCCATGGAGGACATCACCCATGTTTTGCATCTAGCAGCCCAGGTTTCTGTGCAGGCCTCAGTTGATCATCCACCATCTTCCTGTTCGACAAATATCGGAGGTTTTGTGAATGTGTTACAAGCCGCACGGGCTTTCCGAATACAACGAATCGTCTATGCGTCCAGCGCAGCGGCCTATGGGCCCCCGAGGCGTTTGCCGTTGTCTGAAGCTGATATCGCTCAGCCATGTTCTCCCTATGGATTAGAAAAACTTGTCAATGATCAATATGCCACTCTATTCGCTCATGAATTCGGCTTGTCTCTCTTGGGGTTGCGCTACTTTAATGTCTATGGGCCTCGCCAGGATCCGCAGTCCGATTATGCTGGTGTGATTAGTAAGTTTCTTGCGATGATCGAAGCTCGAGAACCACTGTCAATTTTTGGTGATGGGGCACAGACGAGGGATTTTATCTTTGTGCAAGATGTCGCAAAGACAAACGTTGCAGCGTTACGGCATGAGATGACAGGTGTCTGTAATGTCGCGACAGGTAAAAGTCTGAGTTTGCTGCGCTTGGTGGACGTTCTATCTGATTGTGTGAATAGGCCCTTAGAGATTGTTCACCGACCGGCAAGATCTGGTGATATTCCCTTCTCCGAAGCCAACACCAGCCAGTTTCGTTCATTAATAGGTCCGATGGTCATGACAGATCTCAAAGAAGGCCTAACGCAGTTGTTTCAAGAGCCTTCCACCGTGTAATGAGCTTTTCGTACATTCCACGAAGCACGCCAGGGATCGTTTTCCTGCTCATTGTCTGACCATCGTCTGATCTGTTATTGACCCTCCCTTGGGTCTTTTCACTGGCTATTTTTCAAAAATCCTCATGGGAGTGTTGAAACATAGTGATTTCCAATGGCAACAATGGCGACAAGCACCTTGAATGTCAGTGGCCTTGGGTCTCTGGCGAAATGTGCCCCTTGATATCTTCATTATTCAACACTCTCATAAAACTCATAGTCAGCGTTGTCTTGTTCTTGATCTTAGGATCTTGTGACTCATCACAATCGTATCTGTCACAGGAGATTTCCCGGCAATTTCAAGCCACAGGCCGAACATTTGTAAATTTAGTTGAAGTGTTGCCTGCTATGTGGGATCGAGTGTGTATTTTCGGCCCGTATTCAAATGACAAAGCTGCAAAAGACACTCTTACCTTTCATTGGGATCTCGAGTCCAAGTCTTCGATCACCCACAATGATTCGATAGGCCTGCTCGTATTTGTACAAGGGGAACAGGTGGTTGAATTTGTGGAGCATGCTCGTCGTGATGGAGACTTCACCAATTTGTCTCGCCAATGCTTTGCACGTGAAAAGTCTACGTTTCATCATCAGACAAATCCCCAAAAAGGTTGGCCTGGACTATTTCCTAACAAGTAACGATTGAAGCCCTATCCCCTATCCTATGAACAGGGCCTGCTTCTTGTTGCATCTCCTTCGGTTGCTCCAACATAGCTCTTTGTGTGCTGTTCAGATCTTCTTAAGATCATATTAATAGTCTCCGAAAAGCAGAAGAAGGCATCGAGCCCGAAGAGCCCATCGTTTCCAGGAACTATTCGCTATGAGAAATCACAGTTATTCTGTAGGGCTTATCATTCTGGGTAGCATAGTGACATTTATTGTAGTAGCTATGATGTATCTGACCACAAATCCCCATACCCCAATGGGAAATGAAGGCTATGTGTATGAGCAACCGCGCATTTTTGGAGAGGGAGGATTTCGTGGAGTCCTTATTGGGCCAGCTAACTTTGGTATGTCCTTTTGGAGAAATAACGTCAAGAATATTGATGTGCGCCCCAATACCTATACGGAAAATTTCAATATTTTGGCCAAAGATGATCTCAATGTGTCTTTTAACTTTCATGCGGTGATTGCCGTTGAACCTGGAAATGTGAAAGAAGTAATCGAGCAATATGGGGGCGCGCATTGGTATGCCCGATTTGTGAAGGAATCATTCAGAACGTTTATTCGTGATGCTGCGCAGCGTTATGACAGTACCGAGCTCAAACGACGACGAAACGAAATGGCATCAGAGATTCATGCCAAGATGACTGACTACTTAAACACAACACCTTTCCGGCTCGTGAATCTTATCGTGGGAAACATTGATTATCCAGAAATTGTGGCCAAAGCGGTGGAGAAAAAGCTGGCTGCTCAACAATTCCTGGCGGAAAAAGATACGCAACGGGAAATTGCTAAACGGGACGCTGAAATTCGAATTGAGGAAGCAAAAGGAGTGGCTGAGTCTCAAAAAATTATTAATGCCACGCTAACAAAAAACTATCTTCAACATGAAGCCATTGGCGCGCAACTGAAAATGGCTGAATCGCCCAATCATACGACCGTGTATATTCCAGTTGGAACCAACGGTATTCCCCTGGTAATGTCGCAAAAGTAAGGTTGCCTAATGAGCGCGGGTTCGCTCTGCTGATTTGCTAACCAAGAGGAACGCCGCTATATACCTGCGTCCCTCCTAGCGATTGGTTAGCAATTGTGTTGTGTGCCGATAAGTGCTCAGCCTCCGGCGCCAATGTCGATGGCGACGGCTTTTTCGTTAAAACCGCATTCCGGATGGCCAAATGCGTTGGTCACGTCATAGATAATGCCATCATTGCCGTTGGGATGAACTCCACCTGGTACACCGTCTAATCCCAAGGCCTCACGTACTCGCCAAGCCACATTGTGGTCGGCACACGAAGTATCTCCGCTTGCCCCAAGACCTCCAATCATGTTCCCTTCATGATATAACGCTAGTCCGCCACCAAAGACGTTGACACCCCCAATTTTTTCTCCCACCATGTGATCCTGAGGACTGCCAAAGTGCGTGGGGTTTCCACCATAGCTAGCTTTGGTATCAACAGGATTACTATGCTGAAGGCCAAACAAACTGCCTCCGGGTTGTACAGCTGCCCATAAGTTAGCAGTCGACAGAGCGATTTCTAACCCACCTGATCCAGTTTCACGACTCAGCCCTCGCGCGGTGTTGGCTTTTTGTGCAGATATCACACGGCTCAACCCCCATTGGTCTACGCGATTGTTTCCGGATTTTGTGACGGCGCAGACAATACCATCGGCATCGACAATCGTTGCCCACATATGATTGTCTAATCCTCCATTTGCTGGACCGCCACTTGCCTGTACATTGGTTTGCAAGGCTGCTGTTAACTGGGCATGCGTTGGCAAATCATGGCAGGAGGCCCAGAGAGTTGCTGGAATGGTTAGCACGAAACAGATTGTGAGAAGTGCTTTTGTCACGTGGAAGGATAAGTTGGACATTATTTTTCCTTTCTAGAGGTTGTTGGGAGGAAAGCAACATGCTCCCTTAAAAGGATAGATTGATACCTGGTCGAAGCTTGATAATCGATTTTTTGAAAAAAGGCAAGGCCGAAGGTCGTGGAGAGCTTGTACTACGTGTGGTGAATAGAACCTTTTAGGACGAGTAGATGTGTTGCGGTAAAATAGAGTAGTGGCCTGAGAATTAGGTTTCGAGATACAGCCGAAGGGTGTTTTCCTGTCCAAGCGTGACATGGCCAGTCTTGCATTCGCCACTAAGAGAACACGTGCGTTTGATCGCAAGCACGACTGCAGGGCTCTCATCGGAACGATAAATCACATCTTCAATACGGATTTCCACCGCTTTCTCCTGATCTTCGGGATCTAAGTAATCAGCATCATTCATGAACAACCTCTGGTTAATCGAAAACGAGTGGTTAGCTGTTCTACAAATAACCAAAAAGTATGCCAGGCAGATACCTGAATTGAGATTTCAAAACCTCAAGAAACTCTCAGATTTTAATGAAGAAATCTCAGAGATGGCTGCTTACTCGGCAATGACTACCGGGATACCGGAAAAAAATGAAGGGCGGACGATGGCAGCTTGCGGAAAAGAAGTACAGTGTCTCACCCTGAGGAGTTTTGAGGGGTCTTTTGTCCTGTAAAAAGACTAGGGAAATCTGGTAGGGCAGGGAGGAGAATTGGCAACAGCGAAACTAAGGTAATAAATGAATTTTTGAATTCCTGTTGTGTGAAAAAGAAAAAGAGGATAATTGTTCCAAAAATGAAAAGAAAGGGCCACTTTAGTCTTCCCCAGGTGTCGTGACTGGTTTGTTTCTCCCAGTCCGACAACCTCAAATCAGCCCCTAGTTGCAAAATGCACATACGAAAGCTTTCATTCATGACTCGAAGTTCGGGGGTAAGCTGAATAAGCCCTTTATGCGTTAACGCCGTAAGATCTGGATTATCCGTATGTAAATATCCGTCGACAGCCAGGTGATACAGGGACAATTTTTCACTCAATGAGCAGGATTGCCACAAGGATTGATAGTAGGGCCAACTGATCCGGAGAAATTGTTCCTGTAATTGCCTTGGAGTCCATGTAGCCCATTCTTGATGGGTGCGTATCCATCGTCCCATCCGTTCGAGATGAAGAGTTGGCTGAGCCTCTCGTCGCAAAGTCTGTTTTACGGGAAGGACTGGACCCGACGTTAACCACGGCTCATTTTTGGGATGAAGCCACTCTTGGAAAAGAACCTCCATTTGGCCTGGGATAAAATGAGTAAATCCGAATGAACTCAGCAAATCAACCCAATAGGCTTGGGGTGTATCTGGTACAGGGATTATCTGGTTCCCCCATGACGAACGTGTCCATTCTAAGGGATCTTTCGTCGATAAAATACAGATCTGGTACCCACGAGCTAGGAGACGCTCTAGAAGCACACCCTTTTGTTTCCTGTGGTCTAGTTCTTCCCATTGGTATTCAAAATGGTCAAGAACAATTCCTGTTGGGCGCTCGGAAACGGATGCGAGCATCGACTCTACCCAATCCTGCTTTCCAGAGGTGGTATGCATATCCAAAATTTGGCAATGGCCTTGAAGCGTGTGAGCCAACTGAGTCTTGCCTATACCCGGAGGTCCGATGACAAGAAGATGGGTCGGTGTAGAAAAAGGTGGCGGATCTGAGCTCATCACTAATTCGTGGCTGCGATGAAAAAACGACGGTAAGACATAAATTTTTCTGATCATATAGCGAAGGATGCCGTAACTGATCAGGATAAGTAAACCTGCCAGACAGATGATTGTCACCAGCCGAACAGAAACGTTTCCAGGAAAAAGAGGCATCCACAGAGAAAGATAGAGCGGACCAAAAGTTGATCTTTCATCATTTCTTTGAGGAAAGCCATTGATACGGAGCATGGTATGTTGATGCCCATCTTGAATCTTATGAGTCCATAGCAATGCCCCCCCAGACGAAGAGCCATGAAGGAACCCCCAACTCTCTTGACTCATGGCATTTTGCAATGAACTTTTTCGAATCAATTGATGTAGTCGGTCAAACCATGAAGGTGTGATAATGTCCTCTGGATTCGAGGATAGAGATTCGAAGGATAGACAGGTGGCCAATGGAAATGAAGGGAAGAGGCCGTGCATCGTATATTGGAGTATTGAGGTTGTGGATCCGTTGTTCGATAATGCGCATGTTCCTGATTCTATTGTGTTGATGGCCTCATCCTTAGTTGGACATCCTTTGATCAAACATTGGGTAGGAGATGTCACGAATTGAAAGTCTCGATGACTTTTCCCAAGACCTTTGGCTAGCCATGGACGGTGTGTTTCGTGCATGAGGGATGTTCCCATTTCCCAAAGATGATGCTGTGCGAACAGTCGCATCTCCTGATCGTACGCCACTTTGAAGAAAAGAATGGCAGGAAACACACCCAGCAAGAGGAAGGTTGCTAAGCTAAATCTGCTAAAAGTCGAGATTAATCCGGTGGTATCAAAGAGTGCCCAGGGGTCATTCATCTTGTCTAAACGTTCCGAATCAGCATTGCTATGATCTTTCCACAACGTACGAATCACGATCCAAATGACAACAAAAGGCACTATGGTTACGACAAGTCGAGAAGGCAGCTTGAATGGCTCTTGCCAATCCATGCCGAAGATGACGGACAATCCCAACAAAAAAATGCCAATCTGAAAAAGACTAAGCCATCGATAAGCTTTACCTAGCGTGGGTTTAGGCCAAGTCCACCGCATCTGATTTCCCGAGGTGTCACGGCGATACACCAGTGTCAAAATTTTTATCCAAAAAAAGAGCCCAAAGACGTATAGTGTAAACAGTGATAACGACAAAATAAGCATCTCAAAATTTGTGGTTCGAAATGCCTCCTTACTTTCAAACAGCACCAGAGTCCAGGGGAGGCCCGACAAGGGTTTAACGGCAAAACGATGACTGATGCCCCAATAATTGCCCTCGACGGTGCCAGCTGCTCTGGCGTGAATAAGCGCTGCGAGTTTCTGATTGTTATCTGTTTCTTCCATGAAATTCTCACGAAGCATCCGTCGACCGTCGGAATGAAAAAGAGCCACTCCTGTCTGGTTGTCGACGACAGCATATCCGGTTCCTGGAGCAAGAATCGGGTGTTGGAGAAGTGAGAAATCTTCAGATTGAATCGCCGCGACCCAGGGAATACCATCAGCTTGAGTCCCCGAGACTCTGGAGGAAGGTATGGAAACGACGAGGCTCCTAGTACTCGATTCTAAAGAGATCAATGGTTGGATATAGAATTCAATCCAGCGGTTGTTAATCAACCGGCGATGTAGATGCGCTGAACGAGATTGTACTCGTATCACATAGTCTCGATGACGTAAGTCATGAGTGCCGCGAACATAGGGCGTGGCTGTTTGAGACCAAGTCTCTCGTAGTATTCCGCCTTCATCGACCCAAAAAGCTACCGAGAAATTCGGGTAACAGAATGGCAGAGGGGTGTTGTCGAAATCCACACAAGGATCGGGAAGATTCACGCGAGCGAGCCAGGCTTTTGAGTCAGGGTTCTTAGGAAAACGTTCTCGGTCTTGAAGCTCTTGGAACCGCTGGTTGTAGTGGTCAATCTGCCATACCATTCGGTCCAGTTGTGCATCAAATGCTTCCGCTACCGAATCGGCTGTTTCAACGAGACGCTCGCGAAAGTCAGCCACGGTTTGGCGATAAATACCTAAATCCAAGAGGAACAAGGTGCCAATTCCAGCACCAAGGAGGTTTGTAATAAGAAGACTGACAATGCTCAACCGAGTCAATCGTTCGCGCGGATTCATCATGATCAGGCTAAAAAATGGTAAGGTTAAAAATGCGCTGACCAAGACAAACAAACAAAATAACAAAACCGTAAATGGAATGGCTAAATAATGCTCCTGAAACGTTGAACTGGGAAGGATGCCACAAATAATCCAGGGTATTCCTGCATAGCGGTCTTCGTACGTAACATCTGGAAATGCTACGGCCTGCATAAAGACCTCGTAGCTATTCCCGCCTACCGCGATTTGAAAATGTGATGGCGTGGTCGTCTTGAGGAGGTGAGTGAGATTCTCGGGGTCTAATGTCTGAGTCTGTTCTACTCCACCTTGTCGAAAGACAGTCGTTAACCATCCGTCATCGATGCGCTGATGGTGAAAGAGGTTGCCAATGTGTAGAAACTTTAATGTCGAAGGATTTCGCTGGAAAATAATGGCTCCTGAAGGGTCGACTAACAACACATCACTAAATATTTTTTCGGTGGCAATAGGCTCAAGCAACTCTCCAAGCTTAATAGTGGCAGAGGTTGGAGTGGTTTTGCCCTGCTCAAGAGCTTCAGCATGAATAGCACCGTCGTCTTGGTTCGGAGAATAGGAAAAGTTGACAGTGGGAGGAAGCGATTTTGCTTGACCATTGTTCGGCGGCGTCTTTGACGCATCTGTCTTCGAGCCGGCTTTTTCGACGTAGGAAAATGGCAACTGACTAAGTTGTGCTTGTCGTTGTTGTTCCAAAACAAATTTGTATCGGGTGATATCACGCGTTTCCTCTTTGGCTTTGGGGACAGGAGCGAATCCTTCAAGAACAAGGCCTTCGTCTGTCAGAGTTTTATCGACGCCATGGAAACGAATGGGTGCACGGCTATCACTTTCTTGTTCCTTAATACGGAATCGGAAACTCCGTTGATAGTTTTCTAATGTCTCCGTCAATTCTTTACTCCATGTAGCCAGGAGTCGAAAGTTGCGCTCAACTAGATAGGAGTAATTCTGGGAGACATAGAGGTAAAACAAAGCTCCCAAAAACAGTAACGTCAACAAGATAGGGAAAGCCAAAACCCAATGAGTTCCTGACTTCCAATATTTCTGAAGGGCACGAAACGGCTGGGTTGCCATGAAACCTTCCTAAAACATTCTTTTGATTAGTTTATGAAGACCTATCAAAAGGGACGTTTTGATGAGACAATGTAACGTGCGAGGCCAAAACCTTCAAGCGCCTATTTGTGGAACTTGTCTATACGAGATCTCGAAGAGAAGAAATCTTGGTGGGAGAGTAGAGTGATCCCTTTGGAAGTCTACAGACCATACAGTTGAGGAAATCAGGAAATTATCGGCATCAGACGATGTTGGTGTATCGACTGCTTCTTTTAGCTTATCATCGTCTTGAAGTTTCGAGCAGTAACACAAAGCATGTCCATAAAGGAGGGTGTTTGAAAATCCTTGGCTATTTGTCGAACCAGAGCGCTACCGATAATGATACCGTCGGCAAATTGGGCGACGTTGTGTGCTTGGTCAGGAGTCGAGATGCCGAAGCCCACGGCCACAGGTTTCTTTCCAATTTTTTGTATGGTCTGTACATTCTTTTTGACCTGACCAAGGTCGGAGAGTTGCGCGCCGGTGATGCCAGTTAGCGAAACGTAGTAGATGAAGCCATGGGTTCGTTGGATTACTTCTTTTCGTCTTTGAGGCGTACTGGTTGGTGCTAAGAGGAAAATAAGCGTTGGACCGCCTGCAGCTCTTGTTGCGTTGTATAATGCGTCTGATTCTTCCGGAGGTAAATCTGGAACGATCAATCCGTCCACGCCAGCAGATCCTGCTTCGACACAAAATTGTTCTAAGCCCATAGCGAAGATCGTGTTGTAGTAGGCCATCAAGATTATTGGGACCGACGTTTTTGTTCGTAGAGTTCTGACTGTCGAAAGAATGTTGTTCAGCGTGGTTCCTGACCGAAGAGCCCGTTCAGCTGCCTGTTGAATGACCGGACCGTCGGCAATCGGATCGGAAAAGGGGACGCCCAGTTCAATCAGATCTGCTCCTCCCTCAACCAAAGCAAGAACGAGCGATTCAGTCACTTCTAGAGAAGGATCGCCGGCCATGATGTAAGGGATCAGTGCTTTTTGCCCTTTGACTTTCAAGTCATCAAACATTTGTTGGATGCGGTTGGTCATTGTTACCTGTTGAAAACCAATAAGAGAGTCTGTGCTTCCACCTCGCAGAATTACGTGGTTCCTCTTCGGACCCAAACCCCTGACAAAAAAGAGGAAAAAGATTAGAGGGGAATACCTCGCATTTTTGCAATCTGTTGAACGTCTTTATCACCACGACCGGATAGATTCACCAAAAGAATTTGATTTTTTTTCAACGTCGGAGCAAGTTTTACGACTTCAGCTATCGCATGAGCACTTTCCAGTGCAGGGACGATGCCTTCCTCCTGAGCCAACAGGTCAAACGCGGCTAGGGCTTCTTCATCGGTCACCGATGTGTATTGAATGCGTCCTATATCATGATAAAAGCTGTGCTCTGGCCCTACGGCAGGGTAATCCAACCCTGCCGACACCGAATGTGTGAGATTGACTTGGCCATCCTGATCTTGAAGCAAGTAGGTCATCGTGCCGTGTAACACACCAGGCTGCCCACCAGAAAATCTTGCGGCATGTTTCCCGCTTGCAATACCGTGCCCTCCAGCTTCGACACCGACCATTTTGACCTTTTGATCTTTGACGAACGGATAGAAGAGCCCCATGCTGTTGCTGCCACCCCCCACGCAGGCTATCAGACAATGGGGAAGTCGTTTTTCTATGGATAAAATTTGCCTTCGGGCTTCTCGACCGATTACTGATTGAAAATCTCGAATCATCATCGGGTAGGGGTGGGCACCCAACACTGAACCTAAAAGGTAATGAGTTGTTCGAACATTCGTCGTCCAATCCCGCATTGCTTCACTAATAGCATCTTTGAGGGTGCGGCTTCCCGCATTCACTCCAGTGACTTTTGAACCCAGCAATCGCATTCGAAACACGTTGAGTGCTTGCCGCTCCATATCTTCGGTTCCCATATAGATTTCCGCTTCCAGTCCGAACATAGCAGCCACTGTGGCAACCGCAACACCATGTTGGCCAGCACCAGTTTCGGCAATGACTCGTTTTTTTCTCATACGGCGAGTGAGGAGGGCTTGGCCGACCGTATTGTTAATTTTGTGTGCGCCGGTATGACAGAGATCTTCTCGTTTCAAGTACACCTTGGCACCACCCAGAGTTTTTGTCAGACGTTCAGCAAAATAGAGTGGCGTAGGACGGCCCACGTAGTTTTTGAGATGGGTTTGAAATTCTTGTTGAAATCGTTTGTCCCGTTTGACCTTTTGATAGACTTGGTCGAGTTCGTGGATGGCTGGCATTAAGGTTTCAGGGACGTACATCCCACCGTACTGACCGAAACGACCATATTTATTAGGATATGTGGGCATACGAAACGCGGCTGAGGTTCTATGAAATTGAAAAGAGGAGTATAGCGACGAGATGTCTAACGCACAAGACGAGCAGCTTGAATGAAGGCACGAATCTTTTCGGGGTCTTTTTTGCCAGGACGTTCTTCCACGCCACTGCTCACATCCACTCCATACGGCTGAACCTGGTGAATGGCTTCGTGGACATTTTCAGGTGTGAGGCCTCCCGCAAGAAGAATGGGTGTGGATTGTGCGACTTCTTGGGCTAATGACCAATCAACGGTTTGGCCTGTTCCTCCATAGGCTTGAGTTGAAAATGTATCCACCAGAAATCCTCTCACCCTCGTTCGCCCTTTGTACTCAGCGAGTGCTAATAAACTACCACGATCACGCAGGCGAAGAGCGCGTAGCACTGGTCGCCCTAGCTCTTCGCAGAATGCTGGCGTTTCATCACCATGAAGTTGCACCAAGGTTAGGCCACATTCATCGAATATAGTACGGATAGCATTCCGATCTTCATTGACAAAAACACCAATGGGGAGGACGAATGGTGGCAACTCCGCAATAATTTGTTTGGCCACCGCTGGCTTGATGTAACGCGGACTTTTTGCATAAAACATGAACCCTAGGGCATCGGCCCCTGCTTTGACAGCGACCTCGGCATCTTGTGGATTCGTTATCCCACAAATTTTTATTTTAATAGGCATGTCTGTTGAATTAGTCTGGATAACCGCTTTCGAGAGTATGACAATGAAAGCCAGTAGTTATACCCAACGAGTCCCTGTTGGTTCTTCCGTAGAGGTCGGCGTAGGCAATAACTCGTGGACTTTTTCTGCGATAGATTTGGCTCTAAGGAGTGATTCGCCGATCAGCATGGCTTGAGCTCCGGCTTCTAAAATCTTGATGACATCGTCGCGTTTATGAATGCCGCTCTCGCTGACAATCAGTCTATCGGAGGGAATTCGTTTCGCCAATCGTTCGGTGACACCCAAATCCGTTGAGAAGGTTTTGAGGTCACGGTTATTGATGCCGATCAGCTTAGCTTGAGGAATCCGCTCGAGTACGATATCCAGTTCTCGTTCGTCATGCGTCTCGATTAAGACATCCAATCCGAGTTCCGTGGCAAAAACGAAAAAGTCTTCTAATTGAATGCGGTCCAAACCAGCCACGATCAACAAGATACAATCAGCGCCGTAGGCACGTGCCTCATAAAACTGAATCTCGCCAATCATAAATTCCTTATTTAATGTTGGAAGGCTGACAGCATCTTTTACGACTTGCAAATAGTCTAAATGACCTTGAAAGAATTCTTGATCGGTCAAGACCGATAAGGCATGAGCCCCCGCATCGCGGTACTGTTTAGCGATGTCAACGGGTTCGAATTGCTCTTTGAATTCAGGGCGCATTAAGCCTTGGCTAGGAGAGGCCTTTTTTACCTCCGCAATCAATGCCGGTGAGGTAGAAGCCTGCCCTGTTCTAAGGGCCTTGATAAAGCCCAACGGAGCATTTCGATCGGCAATTCGCGTTTTCAAGGTGGAGAGATACCCTCGGCTTTGTTTTCGCCGCAATTCAGCCTTTTTGTGCTCTAGGATTCGGGAAAGAATCATGTGGTCAGGTTTTTGGTATAGGAGATGAGTTGTTCAAGTTTTTCGAACGGTGCACCACTATCTAGCACACGACTGGCTTCCTCAAACGCTTCTTTAAGCGATTGAGCTTTGTTGCAGGCAACCAATGCTGGTGCGGCGTTCATCAGGACGATGTCGCGTTGGGGACCGGGAGTACCTCGAAGAATATCGCGAATAATCTTCGCATTATCTTCTGGAGTTCCACCTTTCAATTCTTTTGGCGATACTGGTTGAAGACCAAAATCGTCCGGTCGAACCAGATAGCTCGCCACACGCCCTTTTTTCCCTTCGGCAACCGTTGTTGGCCCTGTGAGCGAAATTTCATCTAACCCGTCCATCCCATGGAGGACAAAGCAATGTTGGATGCCGAGTCGGATGAGCACCTGTGCGAGTTTATCGGTTAGGTCTGGATTATACACACCTAAGACTTGAATGGATGCTCCAGCTGGATTAGAAAGAGGCCCCATGATGTTCATTAATGTGCGGAGACCCATTTCCGCACGGGGTTTCGCACAATGTTTCATCGCTCCGTGATAGAGAGGGGCAAACAAAAATCCGATGCCAACTTCGTTGATGCAATCGCCGACCTTTTCTGGAGAAAGCTCAATGTTGACTCCAAGGGCGGATAATACATCCGCGCTTCCCGACCGTGAGGAGACTGATCGATTTCCATGTTTCGCGACAGTAATACCTGCGCCGGCTACGACAAAGGCCGCCGCCGTCGAAATATTAAAGGTTTGGCTACGATCGCCGCCGGTTCCACATGTATCAACGACTTGGGGATCGGTAATCGGAACACGGAGGGCAAGATCTCGCATCGCGCGCACGGATCCCGTAATTTCGTCGATCGTTTCTCCTTTCATGCGTAAGCCCATTAAGTAGGCACCGATCTGGGCATCGCTCGCGTTACCATGCATGATTTCTTGCATGGCCGCTTTCGCTTCCTTTTCTGTTAAGTTGATGCCTTCAGAGATTTTCGCCAATACCTCTTTGAAATGTTCCATGGCTTCTTCTTTTCTGTTTACGGGCACCAGGGTACAGGAGTTAGCTCTACGCAGTGGCTGGTAGGGGAAATGCCAAAAAGTTTTTCAACAAGTCCTTGCCTGCTCTCGTCAGAATGGATTCAGGATGAAATTGCACGCCTTCCGCCCCTGTGGGTAGATGACGTAGGCCCATGATTTCCCCTTGAACGGTTTCGGCCGAGACTTCAAAGTCGGGTGGTAAGGTCTCGCGTTTGACGATTAATGAATGATATCGTGTAGCCTCAAAAGGATTGGGCAAGCCTTTAAAAATGGTGTTGCCATCATGATGCACCATAGACGTCTTGCCATGCATCAAACGATCGGCCTGGACAATTTGGCCCCCAAAGGCATATGCCAATGATTGATGTCCGAGGCAGACGCCAAACAGTGGGATATTCCCTGCAAAATGCTGAATGACATCGACCGAGATGCCTGCCTCTTTGGGCGTACACGGGCCCGGTGAAATTAACAGTTGGCTGGGCGCCAAGCGATCAATTTCTGGAATGGTTAACTTATCGTTCCGGGCAACTTTGACATCAGCTCCCAGTTCACCCAGGTACTGTACAAGGTTATAGGTAAAAGAATCATAATTGTCGATGACTAAGATCATGTGAAAGTGAAATGTGAAAAGTTAGAAGTTTAAAGTATTGCCTAAAGAATCAACAGAAGATAGTAAGGATTCAGAATAGGAGTTGTAGTATTTCCCCTTACTTTTTACTCCTCAGTGGTTCTAATCTAAGCCGCGTTCAGCCATTTCTAGCGCGCGCATGACAGCGCCCGCTTT
The DNA here is from genome assembly GCA_965223765.1 of Nitrospirales bacterium. Lineage (GTDB taxonomy): Bacteria > Nitrospirota > Nitrospiria > Nitrospirales > UBA8639 > Nitrospira_E. The sequence goes on along the minus strand of OZ245016.1, from coordinate 2,706,362 downwards.
ATTGCGAGTCTCATCGTATTCTCGTTCAGGGTCTGAATCGGCGACGATCCCACCACCTGCCTGAATATAGGCTTTCTTGCCTCGGACTACGACGGTTCGAATATTAATGCCGGTATCCATGTTTCCAGAAAAGCTGAAATATCCCACCGCACCACCGTATGGCCCTCGCTGCGTTGGCTCTAATTCTTCAATGATTTGCATGGCACGGATTTTAGGTGCACCGGACAACGTTCCAGCTGGGAAACAAGCCCGTAATACATCATACGAAGTATATTTCGTGTCTAAGTTTCCAGTGACTTGGGAGACAATGTGCATGACATGCGAGTAGCGCTCAATCGTCTGAAATCGTTCCACCTGAACCGTTCCAGTTTGGGCCACACGCCCTACATCATTTCGTCCCAAGTCTACTAACATGAGGTGTTCAGCGAGTTCTTTTTGATCTGCGAGCAGATCTTTCTCCAGAGCCTCGTCTTCTGCTTGCGTTTTCCCCCGTGGGCGTGTTCCAGCAATCGGTCGTACCACAATTCTCCCATTATCACAGCGTACCAGTGTTTCGGGTGATGCTCCGACTAGCTGCGTCCCGGCCAGACGAAGATAGTACATATATGGCGAGGGGTTCACGACCCGCAATGCTCGATAAATCTGCAACGGATTAGTTTGAAGATTGGTTTCCCAGCGTTGCGACATCACGCCTTGAATAATGTCGCCGGCCTGAATGTATTCCTTGGTCCGCAACACCATCTTTTCGTAATTAGCACGGGTCATATTGCATTGAAATTTCAAGGTTGCCTGTTTTTGCTTGGCGGGTGGGCGAACTGTGCTCCTGTGGAGTTTTGAGATAATTGAGTCAATTTGGGCACTGGCTTCTCGATAACGCTGACGCAGATACGTCTTCTTATTAGAGGTAAGATGAACGTTTGCCACCACTTTAATGGTGTGGAGAACATTGTCGAAAATTAATAGGGTATCGGTGATACAGAATGCAAACAGGGGTGTCGTAGCTGGCGACTTGGGACAGGCAGGGATCGGTTCAAACGATCGTACGATATCATAGCCAATAAATCCCACGGCACCACCGGCAAACGGAGGCAGTCCAGAGACAGGAACCGGATGGTACGAGGCCATTGCCTCCTGTACATGATCTAAGGGATTGGCCTTTAGAGGAACCTGCGAGCGTTTCCGGCCTCGTTGGGTGATGACTTGGCCTTCTTCCTCCCAAAGTACAACCGACGGTTGACTACCTAAAAAGGAGTACCGGGCCCAATTTTCACCACCTTCCACGCTTTCAAACAAAAAAGCATGTGCACCCCTGTTAATTTTCGTAAATGCCGAGACCGGTGTATCAAAATCAGCCAAAATTTCGCGGTAAATAGGGATCAAATTTCCTTTGTGAGCCAACTTACAGAAATCTTCAAAACCCACTGAATAATAAGCATTTTTCATGATTTTGACGGTAGCATATGCCCTGGGTGGGCTGTCAATGAAAAGAAGAGATGCTGGCTGGAGGACGAAGAAAAGGCTAAAACCAGCGAGGACAATCCTCGGTAGGTTTTAGCCTCTTGTGAGCGGAAATGCCCGCAGCGAACTACGGGTTACTGACGATGAGTTGTTGGCCAACGTGAATGGTATTATCCACCAAATTGTTCCAGGATTTAAGATCATCAACTGTCACGCCATATTGTTTGGATAGGCGGTACAGCGTCTCGCCTTTGACCACCGTATGTGCCCCTTCTACTCCATCAAGGGCCATACTCACGGTATCGCCGGCAGACTCTAATGGAGCAACGTCACTGTTCAGGTCCAATTCGGATTCCAGCTTTGCCAGCTCGGAGTCTTTAAAGTCTAAGTCGTCGAGCCCAAACTCAGAGATGGACGGCTCAGAGATTTTCAGGTCATCTTTAGTCATACCGCCACCACGGACTCTGGATAATTCATCATGCGAACGGTCAAGCTGATCTCGCAACGCTTCGAGTTCTGCATTGAGGTCACGAGTTTGCGATTCTAAGGATCCAAGTTGGCGTTGGGCATCTTGATATTTTACGTTTAGTTCACCCGTGCGCTTTTCTTCTTGCGCGAGCAGCCGTTGAAAATTGAGGGCTCGAGCTTTTTCAGCTTCATATTTTTCAGAGCTCACACATCCGGTCAACAGTCCGCCACAGACTAACATGCTTGCAATGACTTTCAGGTAGAGTGGCCCTGCAGATGGGTGAGGGGCTACCTGAAATCCCCCAAACATTGGTTGCATCATGTTGCGCATTCCTCCTCCATTGAGTGTCATGAGAATCCCTCCTGCCGGGATGATGCCCAGAACCAAAGGGCAGATGCGGAAGCATCCAGTTATCTTCCCCTACACAATAATTCGGATTTCAGGTAATGTCAAACACATCAAAGCTGTAATTCCGACAGAAGTGTCGAACACATCCACGCACTGTCATTGACCCTCAAAAAAATGCTGTGATAGCGTGATGACCAAGATGAAGCACGATGATCCTTGTTCTCTCGATGCTCAACATTGCCAGGTCGACCAGGTCTCTCTTCGCCTTGCCCGTCCCGTCGGTCTGCAACAACAGTGGATCGGCAGTCATGACATTCTTCAGCAATTGCTCGCCTGTTGGTTTGTGGTTGACGAAAAAGATTCACCACTCTCTCCCCGTATCGTGGGGCCACCAGGTGTTGGTAAAACTACATTGGCGATGGCGGCAACACAGGAGCGTAAACAAGCGCTATTTATTTACCAATGTACGGCGGATACCCGTCCTGAGGATCTCTTAGTGTCTCCGGTGATTGCTGCAAACGGGACTATTACTTACCAAGCTTCGCCGCTTGTGACGGCGATGCTGACAGGCAATGTGTGCTTGCTTGACGAAGGCAATCGCATGAATGAAAAAAGTTGGGCGTCATTGGCATCGTTACTCGACCATCGCCGATTGGTCGAATCGGTGGTAGCTGGAATTCAAATTCCCGCTCGTGACAACTTTCGTTGTTGTGTCACGATGAATGAGGATGCCTCGACTTATGAGGTACCCGACTATATCTTGTCCCGGCTGCAACCGACACTCAAAGTTGAATTTCCATCTAAAGATCATGAGCTGGCAATCTTGCAGTATCATTTGCCGTTTGCCCCAGCCGATCTTCTTGAGCTCACCGTGGCGTTTCTCCAGAAGGCTCACCAGCTTGACCTCTCATTTTCAGCTCGAGATGGAATTCATATCATTCAATATGCCCTCAAACGGTTAGCACAGGATGCCAAGCATCCACTGGCTCGTGATGCTGCCTGGCGTGAAGCATTAATAAAAGTCTTAGGTGAAGAAGCCTTGGACTTGGACGGACTGGCCCGGCGCCGCACACAGACGTTAGGTAATCAAGGGTTGCCAAAAGGCTTAGGGGATTTCTTTTTTGAAGATGACTCGCCGTTACATCCTGATCACTAATCACATGAACGGGTCTCTTCACACTTCCATCTTGCAGCTCTATCAGATTGCCACGAAACCCCACTCCTTTTGAACCTTCCCCTCGGAGTGAAGTTGCAACTGATTTGAACCCATTTTTGTGACTTGAAATTGAATTATTCAACAGTCTGATTATGTGATGCCTGGTCCTCTCGCACTGCCAGATAGCGTTTTTTCTCTATCGTCTCGCATTCACGTACTCCCGATCATTCATGGAGGCGGGGATATGGCACAGACAGTCCGGGACATTATGATTTCCCGTGAGGTTGATTGCGTTGCACTGCCATTACCGCCCTCGGTTGAATCCTTGGTTGAGCGGGGAGTGGCTGCGTTGCCGGCAATCAGTGTCGTGGTTTGTCAGGAATCGAACAATCACGACACCCCATGTTGTTCGTATGTGCCTATCGATCCATGTCAACCAGTCGTGATGGCGATACGGGTGGCAATGGGAGAAGGTATAGTACGTGACTATATTGATCGGGACGTGGCACGGTTTCACCCAACCCCGTGGATCGGGCCTGACCCCTATGTGCTCAAATCCGTTTCGCTCGCAAGTTTTTCAACCGCCGCTCTTCCGTTTCTGCCATCGCCCAAGCCTGAGAGTCAACGTCATATGCGCCTTGCCTGGATGGCATTTCGATTACATGAACTGGAACTCGAATATCGAGCAGTCTTATGTTTATGCCCGCTGCTGGATTGGCCATGGTTGCGGCAAGCCTATCAAGATCGGATGCCATACGTCCCTCCTGAACAACCCGTGGATCGTCCTCAGTGGTGGAAGGTGGCACATCCGTCGCTCTACTTCCTATTGAGTGAGCTACCCTATGTCACACAGCTCTATGAACAGCGACGAGAACAAGCGCGTTCCGATACGCATCTTTCTATCGATGGTGTCAAAGAACTGGTGCTTGAAGCACGTTCACGATGGCTGGCAACACGTTCGGTAACCGTTCATCAAGAAGCTAATTGGATCACTCCACAATTGTTGCAACGGTATTTTTACTATGTTCGGAACCGAACGCTCCTTGAACATCACTTGCAACCGGACTTGTATACGTTGGTTCATGCAGCACAACAAATAGCGGGGGATGAATTTGCCTTGACAGTGCTGGAGGCCGCTAAGACCTATGACTATCAGACCGAATCCTCTGGCCTTGATACCAAGCCTACAACCACGATGGGGATTGGCGAATTGCAAGATCCTGACGGCACAGTGCTTCCGGCGACCAATAGGCTACAAGGCTGTCCCCAGAGTTGGCGCAACTTGACGTTGCGTCCAAAGCCACGCATGCCTCAACAAAAGAACTGGGCCTATCAATGGAATCCGTTTCGGCAATGCTCGTGGCCGCCGGAAGACCAACGGATTGAATCATTCGCTAGTCATGTTCGGCAGCAGAGTACGCAGCTCTTGGGAGCGGATCTGGCCAGGGTTGAACAATTTTGTACTTCGTTAGAAGACGGGATTGATTTACGAGAAACATTGCGTCAATGGGCAATCAAGCCACAGCGGTCGATCTTTGATCTGCAGGTTAAAGTTGCGCCTCCCGCACGTGGGACCATTGAAGTCTTGGTGTTTCTCTTTGAAGTTCCAGCGGATCCTGATGTCTATACCTGGCGAACCACCTGGTTTGCGGAGCATCAAGAAGAGTCGACTTTATGTTTTTATGCTACACCTTTTTCCACCCAAATGGTTGGACCTGGAATTGGACAAGCGCGATACGGCGGGGCCATGTTTTTGTATCCTCCAAGGCCCATTCCTGATATTTGGGAAAATCCAGGGTTCGATTTTACGAATACTTTAGAAGAACGGTTGTTGGCAGGCGCCTGTGCCCATTCCCAAGAATCGTATGTAGCGGTCGTGTCTCCTGTTCCTCTCAAGTCTGTCTGGCGACACATTGCCCGTCGATTCAGCCGCAAGTTGGTGCCACTGCCCTTACATCGATTCTCAGGACAAACGGTTGCTCGCTTACGCCAGTTTCATGTATTAAACGGTCACGAAATCCGAAGCTACGCGGCACGATTTATTCGACGATAATCGTACCGCCAACCATTTTCCCACTTTGCGTACAATTCAAGAACAACTTGAAGATCTTCGCCGACGGATTCGCCGTCATGACGAGTTGTATTATGTGCACAACCAACCAGAGATTTCGGATTCTGAATACGATCGACTCTTTCGCGAGTTACAAGACTTAGAACAACAATATCCCCAATTCGTTACCGTGGATTCTCCAACCCAACGAGTTGGTGGAGTCCCACTTCCTCAGTTTCAAAAAGTCAAACATGAGTTTCCGCTATTAAGTCTTGATTCCGAAATGACAAAAGAGAATGTACAGGCTTTCGATGAACGAGTCTGTCGTGAGCTGAGTTTAGAACAAATTGGCTATTCAGCCGAGCCTAAATATGATGGCTTATCGGTTGAACTGACCTATGAAGAAGGGGTGTTTGTCCGCGGTGCGACTCGCGGTGACGGTTTGATCGGTGAGGATGTAACCCATAATCTTCGCACCATTCGTGCGCTGCCGCTAAAACTAAAGGAAAACGTCAATTTCCCGAGGCACTTAGTCGTGCGAGGAGAAGTGTTCATTAAACTCCCCGATTTTCATCGACTCAATCAACAGCTGACCGAGGCCGGGGAAGACACGTTTGCGAATCCTCGGAATGCCGCCTCCGGTGCGCTACGACAATTAGCCCCACAAATCACAGCCAAACGCCCTTTAACCATCACATGCTATGACTTTATGAGTGATGGGAAAGAAAAACCTCACACGCATTTTGATGCCGTGACATGTTTAGAATCCTGGGGACTGCCTATCCCGCAATTTCGTCAAGGCTGTCAGAATATTGAAGAAGCGATGGCTTTTCATTGTCATATGGCAGAACGGCGGGACCAGCTCCCCTTTGAAATTGATGGCATCGTCATCAAAGTCAATCGTTTCGAATGGCAACAACAGCTCGGAGAAAAATCTCGTAGCCCGCGCTGGGCCATTGCCTATAAATTTCCGGCTCGCAAGGAGCTGACGACAGTGCGGGCCATTGCTGTCTCAGTTGGGCGGACGGGAGCCTTGACGCCTATAGCGCTCCTTGATCCCGTGGATATTGGTGGTGTGACCGTGAGCCGTGCGAGTTTGCACAATGTCGAAGAAATCAGTCGGAAAGATGTACGAGTCGGCGACACGGTTAAGATCGAGCGGGCAGGGGATGTCATTCCTGATATTGTGGAACGGGTGGTCGTGCCAGGCCAACGACGAGCTAAGCCGTTCGTGCCATCCTCCCATTGTCCGGTCTGTCAGTCTCATACAAGGCAAGAAGGCCCCGTGCTCTACTGCACAGGACAGACAGTCTGTTCTGCTCAATTAAAAAGATCTCTCGAACATTATGTTTCCAAAGCGGCAATGAACATCGACGGCCTTGGGGAAAAAACCATTGCTCAATTTGTAGATGAAGGGCTTGTCCATAATCTCGCTGATCTCTATACCTTGAAAAAAGAACAGTTACTCAAGCTTGAGGGATTCGCTGAAAAGTCGGCATCTCAATTGATCGAAGGGTTGGAAAACAGCAAACACGCTCCCTTACCAAGATTTCTCATAGGCCTAGGCATTCGGCATGTGGGAAGCCATGTGGCCAAGGTACTAGCTCAGCATTATGGCTCGCTGGAACATATTCAGCAGGCGCCGCTAGAAGAACTTCAAGCCATTCATGAAATTGGCCCGGAGATCGCCGCCAGCGTCGAGGATTTTTTTCAGGAAGAACGGAATCTCAATGTGGTTCAGCGTATGCAGGCATTGGGCGTCTGCGTTGAAGCAATTGAGATTGTGACAGATACCTCCCCACAGCCGCTAACTGGCAAGTCATTTGTGCTCACTGGCACATTAGCCAGCATGACACGTGATGAGGCAAAGCAGAAAATTGAGGCCTTAGGTGGTCGCGTTAGGTCAAGCGTGAGTAAGAAGACAGATTATGTGGTGGCCGGCGTAGATCCTGGTTCAAAGCTTGAGAAGGCAGAAAAGCTGGGGGTGTCAGTGTTAGATGAACAAGGTTTCAAATCTTTGGCATCATATAAAGAACCATCTCATTTCGAGTGAGTCTTCTGCTTTCATTATTCGATCATTTTTTGTAGTTCTTCATGCGACATGATCATGTTCTCAGCTAGCAGCAAGCATCCACCTAGATTTTTCCCTATGTTACTGGTGAATTCGCACCTTAGTGGCTATACCTCCTTCTAGTCTGAAGGGTTTTTCGTAGTATGATGGAAAATAATGCTTTCAAAGGAAAGTTCGGAAGCAACTCATGGTGAAGCGAGTAAGGATGGATTCATGAGATTATTGTTGGTAACCGTAATACTCAATTTAATTTTTGTTTCCCCAGCATGGGGCGTAGTTAATTTTGAGCAATGGATGGAAAAATTTAAAGCTGAGGCTATCGGAAAAGGAATTTCATTGTCTCTGCTTGACCAAGCATTTGATGGAGTCACCCCCCTCTCTCGTGTTCTTGAGCTTGATCGGAAACAGCCTGAATCCACTATGACTTTTGAGCAATATCAAAAACGCATTGTGTCCGTCCAACGGATTGAACGGGGCCGGAAACAGCTAGCCCAACATCGACGGCTCCTGGAACGAATTGGTCGGCAGTATGGCGTGCAACCTCGGTTCATTGTGGCACTCTGGGGAATCGAAACTTTTTATGGAAAGAACACTGGTGGCTATTCGATTATCGAAGCATTAGCTACGTTAGCCTTTGATGGGCGGCGGAGTCAGTATTTTCGAAAGGAACTCTTCAATGCTTTGCGGATCTTGCAAGAGGGGCATATTGCACTGACGCGCATGAAAGGATCTTGGGCTGGAGCCATGGGACAATGTCAGTTTATGCCCAGTAGTTTTTTGCGGTTTGCTGTGGATTATGACCGTGATGGCCGAAAAAATATCTGGACCACTCCTGCCGATGTGTTTGCCTCCGCAGCGAACTATTTGGCTCAATCAGGATGGCATCCGAAACAGATTTGGGGACGACGGGCCCAATTGCCGAAGAATTTTGATTTTACACAGGCGAGCTTGAAGATCCGCAAACCTTTGATGATATGGCAACAGATGGGCATCCGACGAAATAATGGCAGAAATTTACCTGCTGCCCCATTCAAGGCATCGATTGTCCTGCCTGATGGGAAAGGCGGTTCCGCGTACTTGGTCTATCACAATTACCGCGTCATCATGAAGTGGAATCGCTCGACCTATTTTGCGACCAGCGTTGGGCTCTTAGCCGACGCTTTAGCTAATTAAGGGAATATGAGCTTGGGGTTGTGTAAGAAAGGCCTAGGATTCGGAGGCGACTGGGGAGGGTTCTTCTTCTGCCGTTTCTGTGACGATTTCTTCTTTGACGATTTGGACGCTTTTTATTGAGCGTTCGTCGGCTTCTTGAATAATCAAAAGACAATTCTCGCTTTGCACTTTTTCGCCAACAGTGGGAATGTGTCCGAGTTCCTCTAAAATCAGTCCACTAATGGTGTTTTGTTCATCATCTAACTCAACTTTCAAAAACTCATTAATCCGACGCACTTCTGTGCGGCCATCCACCAAAATTTGATTTTTCCCCGTTCGGCGAATCCATTCTTCGTGAAGGTCGCCTTCGTCCATAATCTCACCCACCACTTCTTCAAGTAAATCTTCTACGGTCACCAGTCCCATCACTCCGCCAAATTCATTCACCACAAGAGCGATATGCCGCTTTTCCTGTTGGAATTGCTTGAGTAGGTCATCGGCGGTTTTGGTGGCTGGGATATAGAGCGTGGGTTTGGCCAGTTCGTTGAGGCGGCGTTGTGTATGGCCTTGCGCTAATTCCATTAAGGCATGGCTACGATACAGGATACCGGTAACGTTATCGGGATTGCCGTCATGAATGGGAATCCGTGAATATTTCGCTTTATACAGTTCTTGGCGGGCTCCTTCGAGGGTCTGTGTGCCATCTAGCATGAACATGTAAATGCGTGGCGTCATGACGTCTTCGGCGGTCACATCATTGAATTCGAAGACGTTCTTAATCATTTTCACTTCATCAGTTTCTAACACTCCAGCTTTCCCACCCGCATCGAGCATAATCTTTAACTCTTCTTCTGTGATAAATGGCACAGTCAGACCTCGTCCGCCAGTAAGCTTTAGAATGAATGGCTCTAAAAAATAGAGAAAGGGGAAAAAAACTTGTTCCAACCAATAAATAGGATAGGACAAAATTTGAACGGCGGTTTCTGCATATTTTGCGCAGAGCGTTTTGGGGACAATTTCGCCAAACAACAACACCATAAAGGTAAGAAGACCGGTCGCGACAGCGACAGCCTCTGAACCAAAGAGCCGGATGGCAATCAACGTCGCCAACGACGCCGCCATAATGTTAACGAGATTGTTCCCTATAAGAATCGTAGAAAGAAGTCGCTGCGGGTTGGACCGCAGTTTCAACCCCATTTTGGCGCCCTTATGGCCTTCGTCGGCGAGAGTCTTTAATCGCGATTCTGTGATCGAGAAAAATGCAATCTCTGCCCCAGAGAAAAATGCTGACAGTCCTAAGCAGATAAGGACGGCGATAAAATCCATAGATGGATTAGCGTACTCCGGCAGGGCACGGGAAGCAGGTAGTGTCGGATTGGACTACCAGAATAGGAGAACAAACTATGGGAGGGTAGAGGATCAGATGATATTGAGAGGGATTAATAATCCGGGCAAAGGATCTATCCAGGCTACAAGGTCTTGCCCCTTGAACATCCATGTAGAAAATAGGCTACCACAGGGTCAGGGATTATAGCAATTCCGGATGAAATATCCAAGAAATTCCTATTCATTATCAGTTAGTTAGATAGAGGAGCCGAAGCTTCAATATCGAATTCTTCTTGTAATCGCCGCATAGCAGCATTGGCAGTTGCCTTGGAAGGAAATGTCCCTACCTGGACGCGATGCCATGTGCCAGTAGGTAAGTCGGCAGTAGTCACGCGGACATTTGAAAATTCTTTTGCTAAACGTTCACGAAGAACCATGGCATCGGTGAGCATTCGAAAGGAGCCAGCTTGAATCCAGTACTCCTGTATGGTTTCGTGAGAATTGGGTAGAGTTGTCTGGGGTTGATTGATGATCGTTAAGACAACGTGAGCGGTTCCTTTTCCGATGATAGCCAGTTCTCGAGCCGCGGCATAGGATAAATCGATAATCCGTCCGTCAATAAATGGCCCACGGTCGTTAATTCGAACCACGACGGTTTTTCTCGTTGCGAGATCTTGTACTTCAACCCAGGTGCCAAATGGCAGCGTCCGATGGGCGGCCGTGGCTGCCCACATGTCAAACGATTCACCATTGGCCGTGGGTTTGCCATGAAAGCTGGGGCCATACCAAGAGGCGATCCCATGCAAGGGGTCTTCCGACGGCAATGGCCTCAACGGCTGATCTAGACTGAAACAACCACCCAGCAAAAGAAATCCGAAGACTAAGAGGCCAGAGTTTCGGTTAACTTTCAGGAGCATGGTAAGGCGAGGTTGTGAACATCACCACAGGGGGCTTGGCGTATGGTGCTTGAGACAACGTCTTTATTGGTGTTGGTCTACTTCACGACGATCAACATAGCGATAACACTGGCGGTTGAGAACTGGATACACTGAAAAGATAGGGGTACCACTGGGGATAACAGCGTTCGTTACTCCTGGATTTAGAGCTAGATGTAGATTCACAAAATTAAAACTCAAACCTTCCTGCCAGGGTTGTGACAGATTCTCTACGTAGGATTCTACCTTATCGGAGGCGTAGGAGCGGGTCATCAGTCCAGCGCCACCTTGCAGCCCATGCTCGCCAAGATCTGGCGCACCTTGGATGAGGAGTGAAACAACCGAAGCATCGAACCACACCTTGACATTGCAACTGACTTGAATGAACGGCCCTAAACTACCCGTATGTTCCAGGATAGCCATTGGATACGCCAAGTCAGGAGGAAGCGAGGGATTGTTTTCTAAAGGGCGCTGAGGAAAGTCTGGATCTTTAATGGCTGACACAGACACAAAGACTAAATTGGGGTCTTGAAGATCCACATCGAGCACCTGGCCGTCATGGTAACTGCATAATTTCCCCATTTCATAACGCAAAGGGTAGGAATACCCCATCTTGCCATAAAAGATTCGGATACCACCTTCTAAGGGATCTTCCGGACTTCGACTAATTTTCAGATCAAATGGGAGGAGCAAATGAAAGGCATTCGTGCGTGCATTCATAAAAGGTGCACAGGCCCCTGGGAACTCTTTATGGATGGTTAGATTTTCTGGCTCGAATTTTTTTGGGGTGCCGCCAAAGTGCTGGGCAGTTTTGGCCTCCTTCGTTAAGCGATATTTCTCTTGGAAATATGTTGATGCCCGTTTTTGGGCAGTTTCTAGAAAATAGTCTGGAAAATCAGTTTCAACGATTAAGACTTGGCGGTCAATGCTATGAGGCCGAGAGGCTTTCATCGCCTCCTGATATCGTTGAAGATCGCTTTGAGTCTTTTGAGTCAGATGATCGAGGTCACGGCCTAGTTCCGGGTCATCGTATCGGGTATGAGGGAGTAGCTGACGAGCCTTTTGCAAAAGCTCCAGCTTCATTGTGTATCGTTTTGGCTCGGAAGCAAAAACTGTGGCTGTGGCCATGAACAAATTGAATTGTTCTTCAGGAAGTAACCCCAATTTTCCTAAATCGTGGTCTTTGATAAATGCCAACGCCAATGGGCCAAATGCCTCCTCTTGACGGAGGTTGAGTGTCAGGAGATAGTTAAGGTAGGCGCGAGCATCTTCTGGCGTCATAATTACAGCCTTACAAAAGCGGGGCATTGTAAGGTAATCCATCCATTGGGGCAAGTACCACTGGTCGTTCTCCAATCCGCCCTTTGGCAGGCGCTGGACAAGCTAATGTATTTGGAGACCCTCGTCTGGGCAGAAGGATTAGTCTGTGATACGATGATGATCAGAAAGAGAGGACTTTGCATGACAAATATGCGTGGCTATCGAACAATGTGCCGACAGCTAACGGTTTCAGGACTTGTGATGGTGTTGTTTTGGGGACTTGGAATAAGCTCGGTTGCTGCCGAAGGTGAAACTGGGAAGAAAAGTTCGGGGGGGAATTCAGAGAAGAGCACTGGACAATCGAATGATCCCTTACAGAAACAAATTAATGACTTAGATAGCCAGATCCAAAAACTGCGTGATCAGAGTCTTGAATTACAAGAAAAAACCAAAGCCAAACTGCAAAATCAATTAGAAATTTTGAAACAGCAACGAGATGCTCTTGTCCCTCGTATTGAAAAGTTACGTGATAACAGTGAAATGGCGTGGCAGGATATTAAAGAAAACATTCAAAAGGCGATCGAAGATTTAAAAGCCTCCGTTGAAACCATCGATAAGTAATCCCAGCGTATTGTTGCATCAATCCTCCATCGAACACAGCATCTCTGCTGGATTCTAGCCTACCTATCATTAAGTCAAGCCTCCGGTTCTTTTTCTGTTCTTTTTTGTCATAGGGTTGCATCCTCTGGGCACCCTTTTTAGACTTGTTAGTTATGAGCACCTCTCTGTTAGAGGAACGAACAAAACAGGTCCTTGAATGGGATGCATTGCTCGAAGCACTTGCTTCTCATGCGGCTTCTAGCATGGGAGGCGAACGTTGTCGTGAGCTAGCCTTTGCGCAAGATCTAGAACAAGCTCGGCGGCAACAACAAGAAACATTCGAACTGGTGCAGGTGCTTGAGGAGTCGTCGACGGTTCCAGGCCTACACTTCCCAGACGTTCGCCCACTATTTTCGCGAGTAGAGAAAGGTGGGATACTGGATGGAACCGAGTTGCGCGATATTTCTATCGTTCTGTCGCTCAGTCAGCGCATGACCCGTTGGTTGGACACACATCGAGACCGTTGTCCGAATGTCGGGCAGCGGGCAGAAGCATTTCAGGATGTGTCCTGGGTCGGACAAACATTGGAGCAATGCCTTGACGAATATGGGAATCTTCGCGAATCCGCCACTCCATTGCTATCTGAATTAACACAGAAGAGCCAGAGTCTCCGACATACCATGCGACGCCGACTAGAAAGTCTTGTGGCGTCCCCGCAGTATGAGACCTGCCTCCAGGGACAATATTTCGCAGAACGGGAAAATCGGTACGTCATTCCTGTCAAAGCTGAACGGCAACATGACATCGATGGCATTATTCACGATATTTCGAGTAGCGGTGCGACGGTCTTTATTGAACCACGTCATCTCATCGAACTGAACAATGCTATTAAATTTGCCGAATTACAGGCATCTCAAGAAGCCCGTCGTATTCTTCACGACCTTTGCACTGTCGTCGCTGAATCAGTAGATCTGATTCGGAATAATCTTGACCGATTAGCGGACTTAGACTGCCTTATGGCTAAAGCCCGGCTAAGCAGGAAAATCCAGGGGAGGCCTGTTCAGCTTAATCAATCGTCTCGAATTCATTTGATTCACGCGAAACATCCACTCCTGCTCCTGGCCAAAGATGATGTCGTCGCGAATACGATTCGTATTGATAAACATATTGATACATTCATTATCTCGGGGCCCAATACGGGAGGGAAAACCGTCACATTAAAACTCATCGGTCTGGTCGGGTTAATGGTGAAAGTCGGACTCCTTCCTCCCTGCGCAGCTGATTCTGAAATGAAGTTTTATCAAACGGTGTTCGCCGATATCGGAGACACTCAAGATTTAAGTCGGAATCTCTCCAGTTTCTCCAGCCATATTCTTTTTCTCGTGGATCTGTTTCGTGAGCTTGTGTCTTGCGCTCAGCCCACACCTCCTTCTTGCTTAGTCCTATTAGATGAGGTTGGCAACTCGACCGACCCGATCGAAGGTGCAGCATTAGCCGAAGCTATTCTTAGTCGATTAAGCGAACTAGGCTGTTTAAGTATCGTCACGACTCATTATCCATCATTAAAGACTTTAGCCATTCGAAAACCTCATGTGCAGAATGCGACACAAGAATTCGATCTGGACAATCTCACTCCAACCTATCGCTTGATCGATGGAATTCCAGGAGGATCATCAGCCTTATGCATAGCCGGGAGGCTAGGATTGGAAGGCGCGATTCTTGACCAAGCACGAGCACTTATTCAACAAGACGATCGAGGGTTCGACGAAATCTTCCAAAAACTTCAAGATACGGCCTCGACTTTAGAAAAAGAACGGGCCCAGGCCCAACAGCTTCGTCTAGACGCACAACGTCTCCATGACGAAACTTGCCATCTTCGAGAACAACTTTCCACACAAGAACGAAATGAGCGAGAACAATATCGGAAACGATGGCAACGGGAGTTTTCACAGGCTCAGCGGGAAGTCAATCAACTGCTTCATCGTATCAAACAAACTAAAACGGCTGGGCAAGTTGAAGCCGTCAAGCACACATTATCCCAAATCAATCAACATATGAAGGCTCAGTTCTCTTTCGAACAATCATTAACGGATCAAACGCCCACGGTCGGGGATCATGTGGAAATTGATGATCTCGGGACCTTGGGGATTTTGCAAGAAGATGTCGACGGGAAAAAACTTGTCTCGATTCGTGTGGGAAATCAAACCATGAAGGTTGCGCCGTCGCGGTTGCGTCTTGCACGGTCTTCAGGAGAAAACACGGAAGTCTCGAAGTCGCCATACCAGGAGTTTCCGTCTCGGACTTCACAAACCTTCACGCCTTCCGGTTCTTCCAATGTCTACCAATGTGAGCATGATTTTCGGGGGAAACGACTTGAGGAGGCTTTAGAGGCCACCCTTACGGCGTTGGATGATGCACTTTTGGCACAAGCTCACTATGTCAAGATTATTCATGGCAAAGGATCGGGAGCGTTACGATCGGGCATTCGAAAACTATGCCAGTCATCCCCCTACACGAAAAATATCCGTGCAGGCGATCCAACAGAAGGCGGAGATGGCGTGACAGTCATTGAGTTGCAGTAGGGAGGGAGGAGGTAGATTCGTTTTGGAGGGCTGCTTGCACATTTCTCTGAAATCCTCCATATTTTGCGCGGCGAATCGGGCTTCCTTTCGTTATTCGTTTGAACTCGTCTTGTGGCAGCATTGAAAGTTTAGATAGTTGAGGATGCAGGGTCCATGGTAACGGCTGAAAGGCCGGTTCATGAGTCGGGTGAGCATTGATATTAAATGGACAGATATCGAGACAATCGTCGCAACCAAAGATTCGGTTCCCTATTTGTTTTTGTCGTTCAGTTGGGATTTCACCGAAATCCCCGCGATGCTCGATTGTTAGGTATGAAATACAGCGTTCCGCATCGAGGATATAGGGCTCGACAATGGCGTTGGTCGGGCAGGTTTGTATACATAACGAACACGATTCACAAAGGTCGCTTGCTGGCTCGTCAGGTTGTAATTCTTGAGTGGTGAGAATTTCCCCGAGTAATAACCATGATCCATGGCTTGTGGACACAAGATTAGTATGTTTGCCAATCCATCCAAGTCCAGCTTCTTGAGCCCACGCTTTCTCCATGATTGGGCCCGTATCAACATAGACTCTTGTTTGAGCTTCTGGATTCTGGTTGTGAAGATACGTTTCCAATTTTTTTAATCGAGTTTGCATCAGGTCATGATAATCCATCCCCCAGGCATAACGAGCAATTCGGCCCGCACCCCGTGATTCGTTGGGATCATGGTTCGTGTAGTAATTCATTCCCACCACGATAATCGATTTACATCCAGGGAGCACCTTCGTGGGATTTGAACGACGTTCAGGATCACGTTCCATCCATGTCATCGTGCCATGAAAATGGCTGTCTAACCATTTGGTTAATCGACTCCACAACTGCTTGGTGAGAGATCGGGCGTGAGATGTCTGACCCGAGTTGTGATGAAAGACTTTGGGAGGTGAATCAGACGCTAGGATTGAGGCAACGCCTACAGCAGTGAATCCTAATGCACAAGCCTGTTCTTTGATGTGATGCGTGTGAGTCGATGCAGAAGACATTCCTAGCGACGACTCACAGGGGGAAAAAACTGAAATTGCTATTTTTGCTGTGAAGGCGTTTGATTTGCTGGAGGAACATTACTCGAACAGTTAAACATCACGGTAAATCTTCCGGTACATTGGTCGGTTTCACAGGCTTGACACGTGCCAACAATTGATGTTTTCCAATTGGTTTTACCTTCGTCAAATTGGCAGGAGGTCACCCCACCTTTCGTGGCTTCCGCCCATGGTTCCTCATAGCCTGGAAATTGAGCCACCGTACACCCTTGAGGAATGGGCACCTGACATTCTGCTTGAGTTTCCCCTTTCACCATGCCAATCGTACAATTCGATTCTGTCCGGGCTTGCGATTCGATTGGCTGGGCAGAAGATGGCTGCAAGGCAGTCGTACTCACTAGAAGAATGCCAGATATGAATCCTGGTAGAAAACGGAGATATTGGGAAACAATCTGCGATCTGCCGCCCGAAAAGATATTCATAAATTACCTATTCGTCAAAAGGATAATAACGTTGTCATTGTTCGTGATACGCTTTAGTTTCCTTATACCACAGAGCAGAAACAACCTGTCAAAAAGTTGTTGGCTTGCTGTCCGCCGAAAAAGGATGTGGAGAGGGCCGAGTGCTAAGTTCTTGCCATTGTTCCATAACGTCCGATTCCCATGACTCTTGAGCATCGAGATTGAGCCCATGGTTGGTGTCGGCATCATATTGCAAATTCAAGCGTTGAGCGACAAGCTTCGTTAATTCTAACATTTTCCAAAGATTGTCTTGCGGAGTGAGGCTGAGATTGGCTTGTCTGACAATCAGACAGCTAATCAAAAAATGGAGTTGCTCGTGGGCTAAGAGTCGTTCAGACATTTTCCAGTATGTAACATTTGTTGGATTGACGAGCTCTGGTTTGACCCACGAATGTTCATGGTCAAACATGATTGAAAGTCGATGTTGGAGCGGATGATGTAAAAAGCGAATAGCGGTTTCTGCACCTCGTTGATCTTGCGGAGTCCTCTGTACAAAGTCTGTCCACTGCACTAAGCGGTCGGGGTGACATGATGGAATAGGCGAGGGGTCCGGTATCCAAGTGAGGGTCGGGCTACAGCCAGTCACTGTAGCGATACAAAATAGGAAAATAAGAGAAAAAGACTTCACGATTTTTTGTTTTGATTAGTTGCCTTGTAAATTATAAAACACGGAGCCACGAAAGAAACGAGTCTGGCAAAAAAAAAACCTGGAGGGGGTATAGCCCTCCAGGTTTTCTATTCTCTATGGCTGAAATGAGAATTACATCATTCCGCCCATGCCGCCCATGCCACCCATACCGTGGTCATGGCCACCACCCATAGGTGCTTCTTTCTTCTCTTCAGGGATGTCCGTCACCATGACTTCAGTCGTCAGCATAAGCCCGGAAACGCTCGAGGCATTTTGTAACGCGCAACGGGCAACCTTTGTGGGATCGATGACGCCCGCTTCGACCATATCCACGTAGTCACCGGAGGCCGCATTGTACCCACGGAGCGCACTTTCTCCACGCACCTTTTCCACGATGATCGAGCCTTCGGCTCCTGCGTTAATGGAAATTTGGCGAATCGGCTCTTCCAAGGACCGGCGAACGATATCCACCCCAACTTGCTGATCGTGGCTGAGTTTCAATTTTTCCAAGGAAGGAATGCATCGAAGGAGGGCTACGCCGCCACCTGGCACAATACCTTCTTCCACTGCGGCCTTGGTGGCATGCAACGCGTCCTCGACCCGAGCTTTCTTCTCCTTCATTTCGGTTTCGGTGGCAGCTCCAACATTAATAACGGCCACGCCGCCCACCATTTTCGCCAAACGCTCTTGAAGTTTTTCCCGATCGTAATCAGAGGTGGTTTCTTCAACCTGCGTCTTAATTTGCTTCACGCGACCTTCGATCCGCTTCGGATCACCTGCGCCCTCCACGATCGTAGTATTGTCCTTATCAATGTTGATCCGTTTGGCTCGTCCTAGGTCAGTTAATTTCACGCTCTCGAGTTTCAAGCCGACTTCTTCAGAAATGACTTGTCCGCCAGTGAGTGTAGCAATATCTTCCAACATGGCTTTCCGTCGATCGCCAAAGCCAGGAGCCTTCACCGCGGCCACATTCAACGTGCCTCGTAGTTTATTAACCACTAAAGTCGCTAAGGCCTCTCCTTCGACGTCTTCAGCGATAATCACCAGTGGCTTACCCATTTTTGCCACTTGTTCCAAGATTGGGAGCAAATCTTTCATTGCGCTAACTTTTTTCTCAACGATGAGCAGGAATGGGTCCTCCAATGAGGCTTCCATGCGGTCGGCATTCGTGACAAAATAGGGAGAAATGTACCCCCGATCGAATTGCATTCCTTCCACAACATCTAAGGACGTGGACATGGATTTGGCTTCTTCAACTGTAATGACGCCATCCTTTCCCACTTTGTCCATCGCTTCCGCAATGAGGTCACCAATGGTTTGATCATTGTTTGCTGAAATGGCACCAATTTGAGAAATTTCTTTCTTTGATTGGCAGGGTTTGCTGATTTTCTTCAGTTCTTCAATAGCCGCTTCTACGGCTTTATCGATACCCCGTTTAATTTCCATGGGGTTCGCACCTGCGGTGATGTTCTTCACACCTTCACGATAGATGGCCTGGGCCAAGACGGTGGCAGTCGTGGTTCCGTCACCAGCAACGTCACTGGTCTTGCTCGCAACTTCTTTGACCAGTTGAGCGCCCATATTTTCATAGGCATCAGCCAACTCGATTTCTTTCGCCACAGTCACACCGTCTTTGGTAATGTTGGGTGCACCAAACTTCTTATCCAAAATCGCATTGCGACCCTTCGGGCCCAATGTGGCCTTCACGGCGTCAGCCAATTTGTTCACGCCTCGCAGAATTGATCCGCGTGCTTGTTCACTGTATTGTAACTGCTTAGCCATACATGTCCTCCTTGGAATTCATCTGTAAATGGATATCAAACTGAATCGTTGTCAATTTGTTTGTGGCAGCACTAGTTTTCGAATACACCCAAAATGTCTTCTTCTTTCAAAATCAAACAATCGTCATTGTCAATTTTGATTTTGGTTCCGGAATACTTGTCAAACAACACTTGATCGCCAACCTTCACGTTTTCCACATCAGTGCCAGCTGCCTCAATGGTGCCACGTTGCGGTTTTTCTCGAGCTGAGTCCGGCACATAAATACCTCCTGCTGTCCGCTCTAATTCTTCGGTGTACGTGACGAACACGCGGTCTCCAAGGGGTCGAAACCCTTTGGCACTGGTTCCCTCTTTTGTTTCCTTTTTTTCCTTCGTGGCTGCCATGCTTACCTCCTTCAAGTGGTTGTTGGCCAACTAATACTGAGAAATGTGTTGCGAATAGACTACATGGATATTTGTTGGTTCGCCAGGACTTCATTCCCACCTAGGAACGACCCGGATGAACATGCAGATAAGTCGGGCTGACAGGAAGTCAAGAGGCCAGAAGAAGATTTTTTGGAATGAAGAGCCTACCGAAACAAGAGGACCACAAATTAGAAGGGAAGGGTAGATATGGCAACGATTATTGGCTAGGAATACGTATTACTTATTAAGTTATTGTTTGAGGAGCTCAAAATCACGAATTTCATTTTTCATAAACTCTTGTAGTTTTTTAATGATTTTAGCTTCAATCTGGCGGCTTCGCTCTTTCGTAATCGAGTATTTTTTCCCGAGGTCCTCTAGCGTGACAGGTGTCTCTGACAACATTCGGTTTCGCAAAATATCCTCCTCCCGTTCGGTCAGAGTTTTGGCAAACTCGGCGAGTTTTTTTCGGAAGAGAACACGGAGTTGTGAATTGCCAAGTTGCTCGTCGACAGCCGGCTGAAGAGCAGGCAGCATGTCGTGAAATGTCCCCTCTCCCTCTTCTGTCATTGGCTGATCTAAGGACAATTCCCAGCTGCCTAAGCGTTGGTCCATTTCGACAACATCTCGTTCACGGACATTTAAGCGATCAGCCAACAGTTTAGGATCGGGCACATACCCCTGGCGTTCCAACTTAGCTTTTTCACGCCGAAGGTTATAAAACAGTCGCCGTTGTTCCTGTGTCGTTCCGATTTTGACCAATCGAAAGTTGTTCAAGAGATACCGCAAGACAAACGCGCGGACCCACCAGGCCGCATAGGCATAGAAGCGGACATTTTTTGTTGGATCAAACTTTTTCATTGCCTGGAGCAGGCCCACATTACCCTCTTGTATGAGGTCCATTTGATCCAAGCCAGCTAGTCCATATTCGGAAGCAATTTTCACACTCACTCGAAGATTGGCTAAAATAAGCTTCATGGCAGCTTCACGCTTGCCAAGCTGTTGATATTCATGAAAGAGTTGAAGTTCTTCTTCCTTCGAAAGAAAGGGATATCGCCTGACCTCAGCTAAATAGCGACTCAATGTGGTTGTGGGTGCTAGTGCTGTGGAGACGTTCTCCCAAGTAATTGTTTCTCCGTTGGGCTGAGTGTCTTGATCAGATTCATTCGAGACTTCAGAAGCAGAATCTCCTGGCAATAATTCCTCAACCTGAGCATCAAATTCCTCTAGGGTCTCTCCGGAATCTGCTGGGCTAGCCTGAACGTCGATGATTTCAGGCAAGTCTGAGGACGGTTTTTTTGAAGATTTTGATTGCATGGTTTGAGATGCGTTCGCTATGTCATATATTTCCAGGCTTTACAAGGTATTGTAATCAATTTTTCCGCTGCGACCAACTAAGGTTTGAATTGTTCAAAAAGGTGGCAGCAAGATAGACTGGCGTTCCATGAGAGTAATTCGGTCATACAGATAGCAGTGAGATAGAGCAGAACGATGTTGAAAGATTTCCAGCAAAGTCTTCGATCAGGACATTGGCCAACGTTATTGGGCGCCTGGTTACATTTCGAGATCAGTTTTATGGTATGGCTATTGATTGGAGCGTTAAGCATTGCCATATCAGATGATTTTGGCCTGTCAGCCTCTCAAAAAGGCTTGCTAGTCGGTGTGCCACTCTTGGGAGGGGCATTGCTTCGAATCGTTGTTGGCCCCTTAGGAGATTGGGTTGGTGGCAAGATTGTTGGATTGGGGATTCTAGGCCTTGAACTTGTTGGGCTTGTTCTAGGTTGGCAATGGGCAACGCAGTTCGAGCACATGTTAGTAGTTGGAGCACTTCTGGGTGTAGCAGGAGCTAGCTTTGCCATTGTGTTACCACTAGCCAGTCAGGCTTATCCGTCTGCACATCAAGGATTAGCGATGGGCATGGTGGCTATTGGTAACAGTGGAGTCGTTCTGGCATCGCTCATTGCTCCACGTCTCGCAGTGATGCTTGGTTGGCATCAGGTGTTTGCAGTGATGGTCGTTCCCGTGCTATTTGCCGCCGTAATCTTTCTTAAGTTAGTGAGAGCAACTGGGCGTCAACATGACAATGCGGAAACCTGGAGGCTTCAAAACAGTTTTGAACTATTGATACAAGGGCTCCAAGAAAAATACATGCATTGGTTGAGCGGACTCTATGTCGTCACATTTGGTGGGTTCGTTGGGTTATCGAGTTACTTGCCAATCTTCTTTCATGACCGATTTCAGGTTGATATGGTTACCGCCGGAACATTAACGGCAATCATAGCCCTGGTTGGGAGTTTAGCGAGACCAATCGGAGGATTCGTGGCTGATCGGGCGAGTGGGCTGATGCTTATGCAATGGGTCTGTATTCTTGTTTTTATTCTGTGTCTTGTTGCTGGACAACTGTCAAACGCTGCTTGGTTTTTTGGAGTGATCATTCTAACAGTCTCGTGCTTGGGGTTTGGGAGCGGGGTGATTTTTCAAATTGTTTCTTATCGATTCCAGCATATCATGGGAACGGCCTCAGGCCTGATCGGAGCTGCTGGAGGTATCGGAGGGTTTCTTCTACCCACATGCTTTGGATGGCTCCAAGATACGACGGGGACATTTTCAATCGGATTTTTACTATTTGGTCTGATTTCAGCAATGGCAGCGTTTAGTGTTATGATGGTCCAGCGTTCATTGCGATTCACGATTCCAAAGTCTGTATGAGGGCTTCCATTTCAGGCTATTCAGAGAAACACAGGTGAACAAATGACGATCAACAATGCGTTGCCCCCTGAATCCCAATTTCATGATATTCCTGAAGCCATCAAAGATATCCAACAAGGGAAGTGCGTGATTCTTGTGGACGATGAGGATCGTGAAAATGAAGGAGATCTGGTTTTAGCTGCCGACCAAGTGACGCCTGACGCCATTAATTTTATGGCGAAATACGGGCGGGGGCTCATTTGTTTAGCGTTGACCCCAGAACGCGTTGAAGAGCTCAAACTTCCGCCACAGACACAAGAAAATACCGCCACATTTGGCACGGCGTTTACCGTGTCCATTGATGCCGCAAAGAATATTACCACAGGTATTTCTGCAGCCGATCGAGCGACGACAATCAAACTCGCAGTCGATCCCGACGCCAAGCCCAGTGACTTTGCTCGTCCGGGTCATATTTTCCCGCTCAAAGCCCATAAGGGTGGCGTCTTGAGGCGAGCTGGACAGACTGAAGGATCCGTAGATCTGGCTCGGCTGGCAGGTCTGTTTCCTGCGGCAGTTATCTGTGAAATCATGAACGATGACGGGACGATGGCGCGCGTTCCCCATCTCATGGAATTTGCCAAACAGCATGACTTGAAAATGATTACCGTGAAGGATCTGATTCAATTCCGGCTACACCAAGAGACGTTTGTAAAGGAAATGGTTCGAGCGGATCTTCCCACGAGTTTTGGACAATTTGAAGCTGTTGTATTTGAGAACGAGCTTGATTCAGGGACACATATTGCTCTAGTAAAAGGTGAGATTGATGCCAATCCAACAATGGTGCGCGTACATTCTGGATGTATAACGGCTGATGTGTTTGGGTCGTTGCGTTGTGATTGTCGAGAACAATTGCATCGAGCGATGGAGCTTATTGAACGAGAAGGCAAGGGCGTCTTGCTGTACTTGAATCAAGAAGGCCGGGGAATCGGCTTGACAAACAAAATTCGAGCGTATCATTTGCAAGACCAAGGAAGTGACACGGTTGAAGCCAATTTACAACTGGGCTTCAAGCCAGATTTACGGGACTATGGCATCGGCGCACAAATTTTAGTGAATCTTGGCTTAAAGAAAATCCGCTTGATTACCAATAATCCCCGGAAAATCGTTGGTATCGAAGGCTATGGGCTTGAAGTGGTGGAGCGGGTGCCAATCGAAATCACTCCCCAAGAATCAAATGTTCACTACCTTCGTACAAAAAAAACAAAATTAGGCCATTTACTCAATAATGTGTAGATAGGCCTTGCGGTTCGCCGAGCCAAGTGGTAGAGACTGCTAGCATTGTTGATTTGTGCAATGCCAGAAATTGGAAGACGACTCAATTTCAATGAAAGCTTTGGAAGGACGGTTGGAAGGAATAGATTGCACGGTTGGTATCGTCGTCAGTACGTTTAACGAACCAGTAACAGGGCGACTCCTAGCTGGAGCTGAAGAAACGTTACAGCAATTAGGCGTTGAGGAAGATCATATTCAACGTGTTCGAGTACCTGGTGCGTTTGAAATTCCACTCGCGGCCAAGATGTTAGCGCAATCACAACGCATTGATGGAGTCGTTTGTTTAGGGGCGGTGATTCGAGGTGAGACTCCACATTTTGACTACATTAGTCAAGAAACAACCCGAGGGATCGGGCAAGTGGCCTTAGAAACCGGCATTCCTGTTATTTTTGGCGTGTTGACTACAGATACCGTCGAGCAGGCAATGGAACGCTCGGGGTCCCTAGAATGTAATAAAGGTGCAGATGCAGCTAGGACGGTCGTGGAAATGATTTCATTAATGAAACAACTTAACACCACAAATTTTCGTCAGTCAGGATTTTTGCGGTAATGTATCTCGCATGGTCATGACGACTTCGCCAGACCGTTCGTCAGAACAGGTCAAGCCTGTAAAGTCATCGAGGCACCTGGCCCGTCAACTGACCTTGCAGATGCTCTTTCAACAAGAATTTCATCTTCAGGATGCAATGTGGCGTGAGAAATTCCTTGCAAACCAGTCAGTTTCAGATGACACTCAACGGTTTGCAATCAGTCTGTTGGAGGGTGTGCTCGCGCATCAATCGGATATCGATCGTCTCATTCAAACCTTTGCCGTGGGATGGTCGATTGAACGGATGCCACTCGTCGATAGGAATATTCTTCGTTGTGCCATCTACGAACTACTCTGGGAGCCAGAAATCCCCGCAGCTGTGACCATTAACGAAGCCGTTGAACTGTCCAAACAATTTGCTGATGAAGAAGCTCAGCGATTTGTTAATGGTGTGCTAGATCATATTGTACGTGAAGAAACACGTCTGCAAGCCAAACGATTACAGATGCCTGGACCACCTGTGACGGTCGATACTCCCAAACCTACTTCGTGATTGTGTTGTTGCCACATGATTGATCGTTACACGCGACCCCAGATGGGTGCCATTTGGACCCAACAGCGAAAATATGAATGCTGGCTGGACGTGGAACTCGCAGTGTGTCAAGCCATGGAACAGCAGGGAAAAGTCCCTAAAGGGGTGGCCAATCGCATTCGGAAAAAAGTGACTATTCGTCCAGCACGTATCGCTGCAATCGAACAAGTTACCAAACACGATGTGATCGCATTTTTGGAGGCGATTGCCGAACAGGCTGGACCCGATGCACGTTTTCTGCATGCCGGACTCACATCATCAGATATTCTGGATACGGCACTCGCTCTTCAAATGGTTGAGGCGTCGTCCATTTTACTAGAAGACATGAAAGTCCTACTCGAGGTTTTGCAAAAGCTTGCGTACGCACATCAAGACACGGTAGCCGTTGGTCGATCTCATGGCATACATGGCGAACCGATTACATTTGGATGGAAGGTGGCCATTTGGTACCAAGAATTTGAACGCCAGTGCGAACGCCTTCGGGCTGCGATCAATGACATTGCCGTGGGCAAACTCTCTGGAGCGATGGGCACGTTTGCCCATTTATCGCCCTCAGTCGAGAAAACGGTCTGCAAACAATTAGGGCTACAGCCCGCTCCAATTTCCAATCAAGTGCTCCAACGAGATCGTCATGCCGCCTTTCTTTCAGTGTTGGCGCTCATAGCAGCGAGCATTGAAAAAGTAGGCACTGAAATTCGTCATTTACAGCGGACGGAAGTTCTGGAAGCCGAAGAATATTTCGAGCCAGGACAGAAGGGGTCGTCGGCTATGCCGCACAAACGTAATCCCATTGCATCCGAAAACCTGTGTGGGCTTGCACGGGTAGTTCGGAGCAATAGTCTCGCGGCAATGGAAAACATAGCTCTTTGGCACGAACGGGATATTAGTCATTCATCGGTTGAGCGAATCATTATCCCGGATAGCACGATCCTCTTGGATTATATGCTCGCACGGTTAACCAGAGTCCTATCAAAATTAGTCGTTTACCCCAAACGCATGCGAGAGACACTTGATCGCACCGGAGGGTTAATATATTCACAGCGATTGTTGCTGGCATTGGTTGAAAAAGGCGCGGCGAGGAAAGAGGCGTACGAACATGTGCAGCGACAGGCTATGGTGGCTTGGAAAGGATGCGAAGCATTTCAAGCGCTCATTGAAAATGATCCCTTTGTGACACAATATTTGTCTCGTCGAGAAATTGCCACCTGCTTTAATCCCAAAGCCTATCTTCGTCATCAGCAGCAGATTTTCAATCGGGTATTTCGAAAGGCAAAGGGACATCGCCGAACAAAAAATGACAGAAAAGCACCATCCTCAAGAAAAACTTTAAGGTAAGGGGTTGTCATAATGGAAAAAGGTGAACTGCTTTATGAGGGAAAAGCTAAGAAAATCTTTCTGACGGAAAAAGAGGATGAGGTAATTCAATATTTTAAAGATGATGCCACGGCCTTTAATGCCGAAAAGCGAGGCACAATTCTCGAGAAAGGTGTCGTCAATAATAAGATTTCCACCAGACTGTTTGAGGAATTGTCTGAGGCAGGCATTCCGAGTCATTTTATTCAACAATTAAATAGTCGGGAAATGTTGGTTCGCCGTGTCACAATTATTCTCGTAGAAGTGGTCGTACGGAATCGAGCGACGGGCAGTATCATCAAGCGGTTGGGCCTGGAGGAGGGGATGATCATCGACCCACCATTGGTAGAGTTTTTCTACAAAGATGATTCATTAGGCGACCCGTTAATCACCGATGAGCATATTCGCCTACTAAAACTCGCCACGCCGCCACAGGTGGACGAGCTACACAATCAAGCTCTCAGGATCAATGATGTGTTGTTGCCTTTTTTCCAGAAGCGAGGGATGATGCTCGTGGATTTCAAATTAGAGTTTGGCCTGTGGAACGGACAAGTTATTCTTGCCGACGAAATTTCGCCAGACACTTGTCGCTTTTGGGATATTCAAACTGGAGAACGGATGGATAAGGATCGGTTTCGCAAAGACCTGGGACGAATTGAAGAAACCTATCAAGAAGTCCTGAAGCGGGTCTGTGGTTAGGGCTATGAATTTCCCATGAAAGCGAAGATCTATATTACGTTAAAAGACGGTATTCACGACCCTCAAGGGCATGCTGTTCATCGATCCCTCCAGACCCTTGGTTTCCAGGATGTGAAGGCTATTCGAGTTGGAAAACTTTTGGAACTTGAATTGGGAGAGATGGAAAAAACCTCTGCTGATACTCAGATTAACAGCATGTGTCAAAAGTTACTTGCTAATACTGTCATTGAAGACTTTCGCTACGAATTAGTAGATTCATAAACATAGTTGCCGGCCCCCTCCATTCCTGATGCCAATAAAGGGATGTTTCTCGAAAAAAGAGAAATTGGAGCGGGAGAGACCTTCTCAACCTCACGAATACACAAATTAGTAATTCTAATCTCTTGAATATCGGCGTTATCGTTTTTCCCGGCTCCAACTGTGACCGCGACTGCCTTCATGTCATCGCAGAAGTGTTGGGACAGTCTGCCCACCCGATCTGGCATCAAGAGACTTCGTTGGACAATCTGGATGCGGTTATCCTTCCTGGAGGATTTTCTTATGGAGATTATCTGCGTACGGGGTCCATTGCGCGGTTTTCGCCAATCATGGAGGTGGTCGTAGAATTTGCCAGTCGAGGAGGACTGGTCCTTGGTATTTGTAATGGGTTTCAGATTCTGTTGGAGGCAGGCCTACTACCAGGGGCTATGCTACGGAATAAAGACGTTTCATTCATCTGTGAGGACATTTACGTTCGAGTCGAAAATACCGATACTCCATTCACCAATCACTGCCAACCAGGACAAGTCTTACAGCTGCCGATTGCTCATGCCGACGGCAATTACTATACCGACCCCGTCACATTGTCAGCTCTTCAAGCGAATGCGCAGGTCGTCTTTCGCTATTGCGATAAAAATGGCAAAACTCACCCTTCAGCCAATCCCAATGGATCTCTCGACAACATTGCCGGAATCAGAAATGCTCAAGGGAATGTTCTGGGCCTGATGCCGCATCCCGAACGCTGCGCGGAATCTTTGCTAAATAATCAGGACGGACTCCTTATCTTTGAATCGATGTTACATTCTCTATCACAGAATATTTCGACGATTCCCTAACCTGACATGCACACATTCGTGTCGTTCCTCATTTGACAGATGGAAGTATTCCCTGGCATTTCAATGCAATCTGATGTCTGTGATGGAAAGCCATGTGTATTGGGTACATCGATTGACGTCGCAACAATTGTCGGCACGTTGGGCACAGGGAAATCTTTTGAAGACGTCGAGGAGATTTTCCAAGTTAGCCGCGAGCAGATTTATATGGCTCTCCGATATGCCTCATATGTTACAGATCATTTGCCATTGCGGATGCCTAGCTCGTGAATCGCTCTGAAGACAGAAAAGGTATCTATAGCAAATTCTTTTCTCTCTGTGTGAGACCAGTGCTTCGACCCTCATCCGTCACTCTACTTAGCCAGAGAGACGAGTGAAGAATTCATTTTTTAAAAACCTAAGCTTGTGCCTACAGGGTTTCTCCTTTTCGCCTTATCCAAATAACAAACGATCACTATCAGAAGCTTTCTTGTTGGTATAACAGAAAATAATCAAGCGTAGCTCGCAATGACTATTTCACAAGAAATCGTGCAACAACATGGCCTTTCTAAAGATGAGTATCAGCAGATACTGAACCATTTAGGCCGGGAACCAAACCTGACAGAGTTGGGGATTTTTTCGGTTATGTGGAGTGAACATTGTAGTTACAAAAGCTCTCGCGTGCATTTAAAGCGATTTCCAACCGAAGGGCCACACGTGGTTCAGGGACCTGGTGAAAATGCAGGCGCGGTCGATATTGGCGACGGGTTGGCGGCAGTGTTCAAGATGGAGTCCCATAATCATCCTTCCTTCATTGAACCTTTTCAGGGTGCGGCAACCGGTGTGGGGGGTATTCTCCGTGATATTTTTACGATGGGCGCACGACCAATTGCCATTCTTAATTCTCTCAGATTTGGTGAGTTAGACGTGGCTCAGAATCAACATCTTCTCAAAGGTGTCGTCTCAGGAATTTCTTGGTACGGAAACTGTATTGGTGTGCCTACGGTTGGCGGTGAGATCACGTTTAACGATATTTATTCGAAAAATCCGTTAGTCAATGTCTTCTGTCTGGGGATTGTCGAAAAAGACAAGCTTCTTCGGGGAGTGGCTAAAGGGACGGGAAATTCTGTTTTGTATATTGGCGCTAAGACGGGGAGGGATGGCATTCATGGAGCCACAATGGCTTCGGATAGTTTTGACGATGCCTCAGAGAAAAAACGCCCAAATGTTCAGGTGGGCGATCCTTTTCTGGAAAAACTCTTACTTGAAGCATGTCTTGAATTTTTGGAGCAAGACTTGTTGGTAGGTATTCAGGATATGGGAGCTGCAGGTCTGACGAGTTCCTCTTGTGAAATGGCTTCTCGTTCCGGCACGGGGATTGACTTAGATGTGTCTAAAGTTCCTCAACGTGAACCACGGATGACACCGTATGAAATTTTGCTCTCTGAGTCTCAGGAGCGAATGCTTCTGGTCGCGAAGCCGGGAAAAGAGCGCGATGTGCTGGCTGTCTGTCAAAAGTGGGGCATCGACGCAGCGGTGGTAGGACGGGTGACCGATGATGGCTTCCTTCGCGTTCGTGAAGGCCAGGCTGTTGTAGCAGAAATTCCCGCCGATGCGATTGCTGAAAGTGCTCCACGATATGAACGGCCATCAGCACCTCCATCCTATCAAGAGTTTTTGCAGGCCTTGAATATCGACACGTTACCGGATGTTAAAGATCCAGCAGATGCGTTATTGCAATTATTAGAGTCACCAAGCCTCTCGAGTAAACGATGGGTCTACCGTCAATATGATCATATGGTGGGGATCAATACTGTGGTCTGTCCAGGCTCGGATTCTGCTGTCGTTCGGATTAAGGGCACGAGCAAAGCGCTCGCCATGACCACAGATGGCAATAGCCGATATTGCTTACTCAATCCTTATATAGGTGGAGGCTTAGCTGTCGCGGAAGCGGCTAGAAACCTTGTGTGTTCCGGAGCCAAACCCCTAGGTGTGACCGACTGCTTAAATTTCGGCAACCCAGAACGTCCAGATGTCATGTGGCAATTTATTATGGCTGTGGAAGGTATCGCCGATGCGTGTCGGGCATTAGAGACTCCCGTCGTGAGTGGCAATGTCAGTCTGTACAATGAAACAAAGGGATTGTCGATTTATCCAACACCAATTCTCGGTATGGTTGGACTCATTGAGCGGCCAGAAGATATCACGACGCAATGGTTTCAACAGTCCGATGATGTCATCATCTTGTTAGGTCAAACTAGCGAGGATATTGGAGGAACGGAGTACCTGAAAGTCATCCATTCGCGGGAACAAGGTATGCCGCCATGGTTGGACTTGGAAAAAGAAAAGGCAGTGCAACAGTGTCTGTTAACGTTAATTCATCAGGGCTGGGTGCAATCAGCGCATGATTGCTCCGAAGGTGGGCTCCTCGTTACACTAGCTGAGTGTTGCTTCACACATCCCACAACACAATTTGGGGCACGGATTACACTCATGCAAAACTGGCTGCGCCTGGATGCCTTACTGTTTGGGGAAAGTCCGTCGCGAGTGGTGGTTTCGGTGAAGCCAGAACACCTGGAGCACGTACAAAGGCATATTCAAGATTTTCACCAGAATGTGCCGATGATTCTCTTAGGACATGTCACACACGATGAAAAAATGCAGGTAACAGTTCAAGAATCCGATGGCCATTCAGCAACGCAGTTTTCACTATCGGTTAGTGATTTAGCTGATCGATGGCATTATAGTCTTGAACGACTCCTTGGTCAGAAAAATACGCCATGTACCAGCAATAGCTAACAACAAGCGCCATTCATTACAATTTTCTCTCATTACGCCTCATGAAATCCTTGCCAATCATCCAGGCCCCTTCTGCGTTTGATCGCTTTCAGGAAGAATGTGCAGTCTTTGGTATTTCCGGCCATAAAGAAGCTGCCAATTTAGCCTACCTAGGACTCTATGCCCTGCAGCACCGCGGACAAGAAGGTTCGGGGATTGTGTCTTCTGATGGAGAACGATTTTACCAGCAGAAGGGCTTAGGGCTTGTCGCCGATATCTATTCAAAAAAAATACTACGAGAGCTTTCTGGATCAAAAGCCATTGGACATAATCGTTATTCCACCGCGGGGAGTGGTGATGTCCATAATGTTCAGCCGTTATCCGTGAATTTTGCGTTTGGGAACCTGGCCCTAGCACACAATGGCAATCTCATTAATGCCGGTGTCCTCCGCGGAGAGCTCGAAGCCTACGGAGCGATTTTTCAATCTGACTCGGATAGTGAAGTCATCATTCATCTCATCGCACATTCAAAAGGTGAAACGGTTATCAATAGGGTGATTGATGCACTAAGCCTCGTCCGTGGAGCATTTTCGCTCGTGCTGTTGGCCGATGACCATCTTATTGCCGCCAGGGATCCCTATGGGTTTCGTCCGTTATGTCTCGGGCGGTACAAGGAGAGCTGGGTTGTGGCATCAGAAACCTGTGCGTTTGATCTCATGGATGCCACATTTGTGCGAGAAGTAGAACCGGGAGAAATTGTAGTCATCCACGGTACGGAGTTGACCTCCTATCATCCCTTTCTCCCACGCAATCATGCGCAATGTATTTTTGAGTATGTCTACTTTGCCAGACCAGATTCCAAGATTTTTGGCTCCAATGCGGTGTACCCCATTCGCAAGGCTTTTGGACGTCAGTTAGCGAAGGAATGTCCAACCGAAGCAGATTTGGTGATCCCGGTTCCTGACTCGGGAGTGCCAGCGGCGCTTGGGTACGCCGAGGGCATGGGATTGCCGTTTGAAATTGGGTTGACGCGGAATCACTATATCGGCCGCACCTTTATCGAACCGCAGCAAGCCATTCGCCATTTCGGCGTGAAGCTCAAGTTGAACCCTGTCCCAGATGTGTTGGAAGGGAAACGGGTTGTGGTCGTCGATGATTCTCTCGTACGAGGAACGACCAGCCGCAAGATCGTAAAAATGTTGCGCCAGGCTGGCGCCAAGGAAATTCATATGCGAATCAGCTCTCCTCCTGTCATTGCACCATGTTACTACGGGATCGACACGCCGACGCAAAAGGAATTGATTGGCTCAAAGTCTTCCATTGAACAAATTCAAAGGTATGTGACGGCCGATAGTTTAGGCTATCTGAGTCTCGAAGGCATGTTGGCCACTGCACCCGGCAATTCCCAGCAATATTGTAATGCGTGTTTTACTGATATCTATCCGATTAGCTTGACCAAAGCCGAACAAATGCAACTGGGACTGTTTGAGCCTGACCACGTTGCCTCATCTTAACCCTACCTGTTCTTGCTGCCTCTAAAAATCGTGTGATAACATTTAGCGATGGCTCTGCATCCATCGAATCTTAAGGACAGCTTTCAATCTGCGTAAACACTAAGGAGGAAAAATCATGAAGCACTATATACGGTTCCTAGCAAGTGCACTCAGCATCGTTCTGCTTTTCTGGGGATTAGCCAATGCGAGCAGCTTTTTTAAGGTTGGGGAGCCCGCGCCAAATTTTACCCTACAGGCAGTGGATGGACAGAAGGTTTCCCTTGAGCAATTTAAAGGGAAAGTTGTGGTACTGGGGCTATTTCACATCTGCAAACCTTGTTTGTTGCAAGGCACAAATTTGCAAAAAGTGTATGAGGCTACGCAAGGAAAGCCAGTGGCAGTAGTCGGAGTCAATTCATCGGGAGACTCACAAACAGATGTCAGCGAATTTCTGAAAACTTTCCCTGTGAAGGTGACGTATCCCTATCTGCTTGATCCTGAACA
The DNA here is from genome assembly GCA_965223765.1 of Nitrospirales bacterium. Classification (GTDB taxonomy): domain Bacteria; phylum Nitrospirota; class Nitrospiria; order Nitrospirales; family UBA8639; genus Nitrospira_E. The sequence continues at coordinate 2,673,567 of OZ245016.1, read as the reverse complement.
AAAGACCGACAAACTCTATGGTGGGGGAAAGTTTATTCCCAATGTGTATGTCATTGATCAACAAGGTGTCATTCGTTGGCAGCGAGTCGGGAATTTCTTTACAGATGGGACATTAGCGGGTCATGAAATGATTGTGCAGGAAGTCGATAAACTTTTACATGCGTCTCTGCCTTCTCAAATGTGAGAGTGGCTGTCTGTCGTCACCTGTTATGGATGAACTCGAAGAAGGTAAGCGAAAGTTTTTGGAACTTGTCTCTACCGTAGACAGTTCAGTTGCAGCTGTGATCCCCACGACTGCTTCTGGCAGTCTCTTTCTCATTTCACTCACCAAAGGTGTCAAGCGTCAATTTATCACTGTTCATGAAGATGACATCTTAGATCTTCCCCAAGAAGTCTCCGTGCAGGAAAAAACCACAGCCCTCCTGCAAGAAACCATCAAGGCCTTATGAAATCCCTCCTTCCCAACATCTGGGAGTGGTCCTGGTTTTCGGAAGACAAACAACTGAATTTTAATGGACATCTCTTGTCGGTCGGAGAGCATCGGATTCTGGTGGATCCGCCTCTGATGACTGCGACGGATATGGCATTCGCTCGGCAAGGTGGCTCGATCGATTATATCATTGTCACAAACCGGGATCACGAACGAGAGGCGGGACCACTACGCAAAGAATTTCGCTGTACGGTCATGGCTCCAGAATTGGATGCCAAAGACATGTCGATTGATGTCGATAAGACGTTTCGAGATGGGGAATTACTTCCAGGCGGACTCTGGGTGATTCACTTGGCTCATCAAAAATCTGCAGGCGAAAGTGCGTTATTCCTTGAAAAACAAAATGGGATTCTGATTGTGGGCGATGCGATTATTGGAAATCCTCCAGGAGCCTTGCGTCTTTTACCGCCAGAAAAATATTCAGACATTCAAAGAGCTCGCGAAGGTTTGGATAGATTGTTGAAGTATAACTTTACAAAGTTGCTTGTTGGAGACGGGACTTCTATTTTAGACAATGCCAAACCCGTCCTTGTTCAAGCCTTAGCTGTAACATGAGTGGGTGTGACAGCCAAGTATGTCCTGATTATTGAATGAATTCGTGAGTGAGTCATATGGCGTGGTCTCAATCTGCCGATCTCAATTCATTAGGCAATCAGCATTTTTCTAAAGGCTTTTATACAGAGGCCTACGAATGCTATGCCCAAGCGCTCGTCGTTGATCGCAAGAATGGAGATCATCGAGCGCTAGCAACGACTCTAGGAAATCTTGGCAATATTTGTGCAGTGAGCGGGCGTCGAGACCAGGCACACTCGTATTATTCAGAAGTCCTAGAACTCCAAAAGATTTTGGGTGATGATCGAGGGATTAGCACAACGTTGGCTAATTTGGGCAATCTATCTGCCGACGCTGGGCAATGGACTCGGGCTCGTGCCTACTATTTGGAAGCGCTGGATCTCATGGATGATTTGTCTGACTACGCTGGCAAAGCAGTCGTGCTGTCGGATTTAGGCCTCGTGGCGCGCGAGACAGACCAAGAAGTGGAAGCTCTCACGTACTATCAAGAGTCCTTGATTTTGATGCGCCGCGTAGGCAATGAGGCTGGACAAGCGGATGTCTTTCGCATGATGGGACGCCTCTACTTACATCAACAACGCTTTGGAGAGGCACAATCTTGTGCAATGACGAGCTTGGATATCGCTCGACGCCTACGAGATGAATTAAGAATGGGTGGGGCATGGTATGTTTTGGCGAACTGTTGCGAAAATCAAGGTCTACTGAAGGATGCCATTGGTTACCTACAAAAAGTCGTCCAGATCGACAAAAAATATCAGTTACCCAAACTCGCCGAAAACTCGAAACGCCTCCAGGCGTTAATTTCCCGAGTTTCGGTGTCGCCTGAACGTCGACATGAATGATCAACGCGATATCTCGCCATATTGGCTTGCAGTTCGAGGAGCCCTTATCAACCAGAATTTTTCCTGGTTCACATCTGAGGAAAACGAACCGCTGACTATGTCATTAGCTGATGAAGATTGGTTACTAGAAGTGACGCCAGATGGACGTCTAGTCTGTGTGGCGGGCTATGATATGGATGACATGAAAAGTTTGCTCTCCGATGGAACCGCGGAAGATTTAGGCAGTGACGAACTTGCCAAACAAGCCAAATTTTACCTTCAACAAACAACAGCGAAATATCGCCAACAGTTGGTCAAAGAAGGTTTTTCTGAACGAATTGAGATGAATGAAGACTTCGTCGCTGCGTACTTTGAACAGAGGATTGATTTACAAAAGCCTTCTGCCGTACAGCACAGAATCCAAACCTGCCAATCGTGGTTTTCTTAACGGGAATTGTTCCAGAACGTGTTGGACTGGCACACGATTCTTTGAACTCGAATCATGGCTAAATCCCCATCCATTCAGTCTTTTCAAGAGTTTCGTGATATCGCATATGGCTTTCGGTTATCCAGAGTCATTTTCTCGGCCTTAGATTTAGATCTCTTTAATGTCATGGGCCATCGAACATGGGCGATTCCTTTTTTATCAAAACGCCTGCGCGTCAGTGCTCGTGGGCTCCACATTCTCTGTCGGAATTTAGCGAGTGTCGGTTTGCTCGTACCCACGCTTGGACGCTATCGAACGAGCACAATGGTCAGGCGATATCTTCAAAAAGGGAGTGCGGACTATCGTAGCGATTATTTGGCCTTGATCCAACGGCAGTGGGCTGAATGGTCTTGTCTCACAGACGTAATTCGAACAGGTACCCCACTTGACGACGACCGCCCAGAAACTCCCGAGTATCGGCGTTCCTTTACCTGGGCCATGCATCATCGTTCGCAAGAACCAGCGGAGCAGGTAGCTGATCAAATTGCGATCAAGTCGGCCCGCAGGTTACTCGACTTGGGTGGTGGGCCGGGCACCTATGCACTCGCCTTTTTGAAAAAGAACCTGAAACTGCATGCGACAGTTATGGATCGTCCGGCAGCGTTGGAAGTGGCAGAGACGTTGGCACAACAACATTCGCTAGAGTCGCGTCTTTCATGTCATCCAGGCGATTTTGTAAATGACAAGATCCCCGGATCCTTCGACATTATTTGGTATTCCAACGTGCTCCATATTTATTCTCCGTTAGAAAACCTCAAGGTTTTTAGAAAGGTGCGGCGGGCCTTGAAGCCCGGCGGCCGTTTTCTGATTCAAGATACTTTCTTAGAGACCCCTCGGGGCCTTCGACCTTTAGAGGCAAATCTCTTTGCTGTGACAATGTTGCTGTACACCAAGTCTGGCAATACCTACCCTATACAAGATGTCCGGAGATGGTTAGGCAAAGCTGGTTTCCCCCGAACTCGTGTGACTTCTCTTAAAGCTGGAACAGGCGATTGGGAAGGTCGACTACTCGAAGCTCGGCTCCCAGTTTTGCCCTAAACCTGTTACAGCTTAAGCACGTAACAAAATTTAAGAGCTTGGGTGCTCTGAACAATACGTATTGTCTTCAGGATTTGTTGTCTGATTGCAGTGGAGTCGACCCTGTTTGCTTAAGAAGATCTGCACTAGAGGAAGGTGATGACTGTACGATAGGTAACGTAATGACAAAGGAAGTCCCACGTCCCTTGAGACTATGGACTTCGATTTTGCCATGATGTTCTTGAATAATTTGGTGCGCAATCGCTAAACCAAGGCCCGTGCCCTCATGTTCTTCACTGAGATGTTTGGTCGTAAAGAAAGGGTCAAAGATATGCTCGATGTCGTCAGGAGCGATTCCGGACCCGGTATCCTGAATTTCGATTTGGATCGAGTCCGACATATTATTGGATTGCAGCAGTCGAGTCCGAACCGTCAAGACTCCACCGGCAGGTGACATAGCCTCCACGGCATTAAAAAGGAAGTTGAGAATCACTTGTTTGAGTTGTTGCCGATCAGCAAAGACTTTAGGGAGATTCGGCACCAGATCAGTTTCAATCACCACCAATTCATGCGAGGGGCGAACCCGTAGTGTGTATAAACATGATTCCACAATGAGGTTCAGGTCTTCTTCACGCAGTAAAGGAACGATGGGTTTTGCATAATCTAAAATTTCTCGGGTCAGCCGCTCGATCCGGAAAACATCTTCCTTCACCACTTTGCTGAATCGAGCCAAGAACTCCTCATCATCTTTTCGTTCAGGCGCAAGATCGACAAAGGCTTTAATAGATGTCAGGGGATTGCGAATTTCATGCGCTAACCCACCAGCCATCGTCTCCAACGACCGAAGCCGATCGGTCCGCCGAACCAAGGCTTGAGAGCGTTTGAGTTCTTCATAGAGCAAGGCATTATCTAACGCCACTGAGGCTTCTTGCGACATGGTTGCCAGCAGTTCCAAGTCTTGTGAGGTATAGCCAACGTCGCTACGCCCAGTCGGACCGAAAATACAAAACCCTAACAAGCGACCTTTATTCATTAAAGGTAAACAAACTTCCGTTTCGACTGCTGCAAGCTTTTTTAGTACGCTTTGTGATTCCGCATCGGCCATCAACTCATGCAAATCATTGAGCACATAGGACGTGGTACCCTCCCTCCACTGCTCTTCCAAGGGAGACAGGGGGTCAAGTTCTATGGCAGGAAACTCACTCAAGGGTTTCCCGTAGCTTGAGGCTGGTTGATATTGCTGATCTCCTGGTTTGCGTAGGAACAGGGCTCCCCATTTCAGATCGAGCGCCGGACAGATTGAATGAACAATTGTGGTAGTCAAGTCTTGCAACTCAAGAATAGAGACCAGAGATTTCGAAAAATTTAATACCGTTTTGTATTGATCATAGCGTTCTTTAAAAAACGCTTTCGTGATAAACGTTTTGGCTTGTGTCTTGAGCGACGATGCGCCAAAGATGAGTAGGAGTAAGACCGCAAGCTCAACCAGCGAATATCCGATATTGATCGAGCCTAAGGACCATTGTTGGGTCAGTAAGAGTATGGGATAGGCCGGGAGGGCCACGAGAACCAGTAAGACACTTCCAGTGACACCTCTTTCTAATGCAGTGCCGAGGTCTAACAACCTGTAATGGAGCAGTGTGTAAGCGACAACAGAAGTGTAAACAGTAAGAAGGATTGCGCCATAGGGTTGAATAGGAATGCCATACCATAATGGGAAAGTGCTGATCCCGCCACCGTAAGCGACAATCGAACCCACGGCGAGAAGATACAGCCAGTCTTGTTCTTTTTTACCTTTTTGTCGAGCTTCTCGAAACAACAACCAGGTACCATAGAGCGCACAGAAAACAAACCACAGTAAGTACATGTGAAAGACCGGCCCAGGCTGAGGCCAATGCGGAAACCCGGCAATTGGACGAACATTCGCAACAAAATAGGGCGTCCCATTGCAGATCAAAAATAGGAAGCTAATCCCTACTGCAAACCACGATAGCCGTCGATTTTCTTGAAGAGAATCTAACAGAGTGAAAACATGCCAAAGATAGGCGGCAGGAAGACCAATGGCACCAACCATGAGCACCCGTACGAACAACAAGGCAGTTTCGTCTGAGGCAGCATTCTGCCAGGCCCAGTAGCCGTATCCCCAGACAGCTGCGGCAAGTGCATAGATTCCATAGGCTTGGTGTTTGGGATTCGTCGGATTCTTGGCATAAACAATAATCCCAGAAATAGTTGCGGCAAGGCCATTTAGAAGACCGCTAAAAGCGTGAAAACTCACGTCGCAGGAACGTCCTTATGTCCGAACAGATCCTTCCAAGCAAAGACTGACAATTTGGATTTCTTATTGGACACCAAAAACGGCGAGAAGTCAAAACTTTAGGCCCGGCAGACACGAGCCCATTTCTTTCAAAAACCGAGAACCTCATGAGGAAGAACACGTCTGATTGTCTATCTGCAAACAACCTATGATGAGGTAGGGAGGAAGTACGGACTATCGTTGATGGTGTTGTTGTGGTTAAGCCGCGGTTTTGAGCGCTAGGGGCGAGTTGGTGATCGGGTATTGAATAGACGCAGTCTCTCGGTAAGGGACAAGAGCTTCTCTCGACGGTAGAGCAGGTTTTTCCAGCACTATCAAATAAGCCTGATTTCCAAAGGTGGGATAGACGCCAGCATGTACGCAGTGTAACAAATCGAGAGCCTTCTCCCATTCAGTCGGACCAAAGAAACGAAATTGCCCTTCTTTTTCCGCCTGTCGAATTTTTCCATAATTATTCAGAAGCTCTCGTGCGTCGTTTCGTTGATCGGCGTGGTGCGCCTGATTCACGAGATTCTGATAAATTTCTGAAAAATCTCCGTCTGGTTTGAGGTTGGAAATGACCATCCGACCGCCGGGGGCCAAAATCCGAAACAATTCTTGCAGGGCCGCTTCTGGATTGGCGACGTAACCTAGCACAAGATTAGAAATAATCTTGTCAAATTGATTCTCACGGAAAGGCAAAGAGTGTTGCATATCAAGATGAAGCCACGACATTTGGACGGTCGGCCATTGCAATCGATCCTGCCGCCGTAAAGTTCGATACACCTCATGCATATGCCCTTGAGCTCGGCCTAAAGCTTCACGAACAACATCGATACCGACATAACGAATTGGATCATGAGAAGTCCAGCAGGACGCCTCAGTGAAGCTCTGCAAGGATTGCAAGAAGAATAATCCGGCGTTGCCATTTCCACAGCCGGCATCCAAAACCTGGTCACCTGGAACAATAGGCCCCAGGGCATGAAAGACATGATCCAAGAGTCGAATGTAGTCCTGGCATTGACTAACCGTTTGAAAATGGCTGAGATAATCACTCCAAAAAGGTTGCCCCGCATCTGTGGAGGGCATCTGGTTGAATACCGTTTTTTCTCGGCGTTTCTGTTGGCCAAGATTTAATTGATCCGGCTTGCAACAAATCTTCGTCGCTGGGGCGATCCCGAGGAATGTCTGGCAGTGACGAATAATTTGTTGATAGGTTGCTCGTGCGATTCTTGGGTTTTCTGGCAAACGATGCATCGCTTCAGGAACATCAATCCATTTGGCAATGCGCGCCCCAAAAGCTTGTTGAACAACCGTCAAATCCTGTTTGTCAATCCAGGTATCTTTGCCAGCCGAAACGTAGATCGTGGGAGTTTGTAAGGCGCGAATATCCTCAAGCGTACTGTGCAATGTTGAAAACTTCTTCACGATGGCATCATGAAGAAAATGTCGACCGACGTTAAATCCCAGGATATTTGCGGATTCTTGGCGAGAGCCATCCAAATACTTGGCGAACACATCCTCCTGATGCACAGTCGCGACCGTCTGCTGAACATTCACAATACCCATCAACAACACGAGTAAAGCAACTGACGGTTGCTCGGCTTCGGCTTTTAAGACGACACGTGAGGCAAGGCTCGACGCCAGACCGACAATAGGACATTGAGGCCATTGCTGACGGATAAACGCGGTCACGGTATGAAAATCATCTTTCATTGAGGACAGGGAGACATCAAAATGCAAGCCATGACTTTCGCCAACATGATTAGTGTGGTCATACCGAATCACGTGAAAACCATTGCTGGCCAAATAGTACGCAAGAATCAAATAGTCGCGTTTGGTTTCCCCATACCCTGGAGCAATAGCGACAATAGGCAGAGCATCCAGACTCACCCCAGTTGGATAATCATGATAGGCAATGATGGGATAGCCTTGCGCATTATTAATACAGAGTCGCTGACTGAAAATCTTACGATTTCCCTGAAAGCGTCTCTCAAACGACAGTGGTAAAATCGAGTCATCAGCCTCGCTACTATCTTTGCTTATGTGTTCATCAAGAACCCGACCAAATACAAAGCTACCTTGCTGGGTATGATGGGTATGAGAAGATGCCTTGAGGGGTGACGGAGCATCTGAAACGTCAGTTGAGGAGACATGGTGCTCAACCAGGATATGGGTGGTACCTTGCCACTTCGATGAACCTAGTCGTGTAGAAAATTCTCTAATAACTCCATGATGAAGTGTTGATGACATTTGCGAGGGCATTCCGAAATACCGGAATTGAAGACGTTGTCCCGTTGCGACTGGAGGCAAGCCGTGAACCCGTAGCCGATAGCAGTTTGTCGACAACAACTGAATATAGCCTTCCCAATTTCCTCCGCAACAATTGAAGTACAAGGGAATCCAGAAGTCACTTGTAACCACGTTGTATTGGTCAACGACAACCGGGTGGGGTCTATCTTGCATAGCTTCTGTCGTTGTGGTTTTCCGTTCATCAACCAAGATCCCATCCATGCAAGCACCTCCATTCATCAATAAGTAGGTATTTATACCTATATATCAGGCCAAGCTTTTCTCGGGTTGGTATCAACCCCGCGTGACCTTATCTGTTCGAAGATGAAACTGTTTTCAGAAATGAATCGAAGAAGGTTCGAGAAGCTTGGAGGGGAGGAGCTGAACGATCAATCGTTGTCGTTCATGAGACCTTCTGGTCCATTTCCATCGACAGGTGACTCATAGAGCAACCTCAATGCCAAGTGCAGTATTGTGGTGTCGTGGTAACTCAAAAGTAATATTCCTTTTGAATTACGCGGAAGTTTTTGCCGTCTACCATTTAAAAGCCAATCATGGATGGATTGGGAAAGGGTTCAGAAGCTGTCGAGCGAATGACAGTTTCTGCCCTTTTCGTAGAGCTCCTTGACACGACATGCATAATTGAGGATTGACTCCTCCCCCCCCACTACATAGAATTCACACACGACTATTCACATGATGAGGAGGTTCGTATGAAAGACGGTACCCCCCGCGCCATTCGCAATGTCGTTCTGGCTTCCTATCCTGGGGCTGGAAAAACAAGTCTCACCGAAGCCCTCGCGTTTTCAGCCGGTATAATTCCCACCATGGGCCATGTCCTGCAAGGCAATACCATCGCCGACTTTGAACCTGAGGAAGTGCATCGCCATCATTCGTTAAGTGCGGCACTGTTGCAATTTGAGTGGCAGGGGATACGAATCAATGTGCTCGATACCCCAGGCATGTCGGACTATGCTGTAGAAGTCCAATCGGCGCTGCGAGCTGCCGATGGGGTTATTCTTGTCGTAGGGGCCGGCACCGGCCTTCGGTCAGAAATTGAACGGGTATGGGAATACATCCAAGAGAATGAATTGCCCTGCCTGCTGTTTGTCAATGAGTTGGATAAAGAAGGAACTGATTTTCAAACCATTCTGACAGAAACTGAAAAAACACTGGAACTCAAGGGAGTGCCACTCACTATTCCACTTTCCCAAGAAGGGCAACTCACTGGTGTGGTTGACCTGTTGGGTTCTCAGATTGTGTCATCGAATGCGCAATCGTCGAAAATACAGCGTGGAGATATTCCGGCAGACCAAGAAACATTGGCCGTGGAGCAACGGCGGCGTCTTATGGAACTCGTGGCGGAAACGAACGATCAGTTAGTGGAAAAATATCTCACCGATGGGGAGTTGTCCGAAGAAGATCTTATTGATGGCCTGACGATGGGCACGCTTGAACGGAAGATTGTTCCGGTATTGTGTGGATCGGCAACGAGCAATGTTGGTATGGCGAGTCTGCTGGATGCGATCGGCAGGTTTCTTCCTTCTCCCGAAGATCGAGCGACTCTCCATCCTCTAGCCGGGAGCCACCCTCAAACCCAGGAACACAGTCAGCGTGAGCCAACCGAACAGGCGCCTTTTTCAGGCTTGGCGTTTAAAACGACGATCGATCCCTTTATGGGCCGGCTCACCTATGTTCGAGTGCTCTCCGGAATACTTCAGGCTGATTCGGCATTTTTTAATGCTTCTCGACAGACCAAGGAAAAAGGAGGACATCTCTTTTTTTCAGTCGGGAAAAAACATCAGCAGGTTGATCAGGTAAGCGCGGGAGATATCGTGGCAATCGCCAAGCTGAAAGATACACAAACAGGCGATTCGATTTGCCATGATAAACATCCTATCGTGTATCCCGGCCTGAACATCATGAAGCCCGTGATGTCTTATGCCTTAGAAGTTAAAAGCAAGAATGAAATTGACAAGGTCAGCTTGGGATTACATAAATTGGTCGAAGAAGATCCATCGTTGGAATTTTTGCGCAATGACGAAACAAAAGAAATGCTGCTGAGTGGGGTAGGGCAGGTGCATATTGATGCGACCCTGGAAAAATTGCGTCGGAAATATGGAGTGGATGTCAATCTTCATATGCCAAAAGTCCCGTACAAAGAAACGATCCATAGAATGGCCCAAGCGCAAGGAAAATACAAAAAACAAACCGGGGGTCATGGACAATTTGGGGATTGTTGGTTGCAGATCGAACCGCTGACTCGGGGGCAAGGGTTTGAATTTCATAATAAGATTGTGGGCGGGGTAATTCCTCGCAATTTTATTCCCGCGGTGGAAAAAGGCGTCCTCGAAGCGATGCAGCATGGCATCATTGCAGGCTTTCCGGTCGTCGACCTCCAAGTGACCGTCTATGATGGTTCGCATCATCCGGTAGATTCCTCAGAGATGGCTTTTAAAGTTGCGGCCTCTATGGGATTCAAAAAAGCTATGGAATCGGCCCAGCCCACATTGCTTGAACCGGTCATGGCTGTAGAAGTGACTGTTCCTGACGATCTAGTTGGAACCGTGATTGGCGACCTTAATTCCCGTCGCGGACGTATTCAAGGAATGGATGCCAAAGGCCATAATGAAATCGTCAAAGCGCATGTGCCATTGGCAGAAATGCTGACGTATTCCCCAACGCTGACATCACTGACTGCTGGAAAAGGTAGCTATCGCATGGAATTTTTCGGTTACGAAGAAGTGCCCAAAGAAATGGTCAATCGCGTGGTGGAGGAACATAAAAAAGAGGCTGTGGCATCACCTTCATAACGTGCTCATAAGGGAAGTGAGCTGTAGAAACTTTGATTTTATCTCTCAGCCAATGTCCGATGAAGTCTACGACAGGAACCGTCGGAATTTTGGGAACCCTGTCATTCCCGCGGAGGCGGGAATCTAGGTTTACGGCACGAGCACTGAATGCCCGCTTGATACTGCAGACATGACAAGAGAAGCATTCTTCAACATGTCAGATCTCAATGGATTGGACACTGTCTGTCAACAGAAGTGCAAGGTTTTACAAATGAGCGTGACCAATTTCGTTTGTCTCTGAACATTATGACATCGACATGAGGACAGGAGAGGGATGTCAGGAGGAGCTAAAAAAGTATGATATCACTACTTGACCCCAAATCTGACCCCAAATCCTTAAAATCTCTTAATTAATACGTACGTCCGTCGTGGATTGCTGGCAATCTCCACGGTCACCATCCTTCTTGCAAGCAGCCTGTCTGGCTGTCTGAAGCTGCAACACGCTGTTGGATGCAATAATGTCGGAATGTTTGGGTGCAAAGATCATCCGGAAACTGTCTAGGGCGAATCATTGAAAAAACCAGATGGGAGCGTATGGGTGCCTCATGCGAGCCACAGGCCGTTGTGTCTCTGACGCCGGCCACTGCCCATTTTAATGTGTTCATATCCATTCCTCACCACTGCCCCCTTATGCTCTCACCCGTCTCTTGGAAAATGCAGCCAAACGCCTGGACCACCCGATTTCGTCACCAGAGGAGGTCAATGCATTAATTGTGATTCTCCAGACCATACCCTCTCCATAAGGGCAGAGCAAGTACTGGAGAAAGCTATAAATATTATATTGCTACTTGACCCTATATTCCCATATTCACAAGGCTATGACACGCCCAATCAACTCTTTCCCCACCACTTCGTCCCGCTGGGTTAGAGGAAATTGCACTTACGACTTGAATTCAGGGATTTTTGCACTATTTCCCCGGATTCCCCCGAACTCACAGCGCAAGACTCTTCTACCCTGAAGCAGCTATTTGCATCAATTTCTTTCACTGCTCTCATTTGTCTTCGCACAGAGATTGCGAAGCAATCTGCTGCTTTATCCACCACCAAACTAAAGCTTCTCTTCTCCGCAAGCCAGTCTTTCTGTACAAACTTCGCAGATACGTCCGCACAGTTTCGGGACAAAGCCCTAAGGCGTCTCCAATCTCACGGTTGGTCCATCCTCTGATGACATGTATTAAGACTTTGCCCTCCTGAGAAGTGACTCGTACTTTACGAACTAAATGAAGGGGAGGACGTTGTCGGTCATTGTTTACAAAGAATTCAGGAGAAAGATTCAAAATATCATGAGAATTTTCCGTACGAAGGTCATCAGATATAGGCGGTGCACAGGAAATCCGGGCTGAGGGAGAGGCACCCATAATGGGATATCTCAAACAGCAAGACCTATACCTGCAGCTTTCCTTCGTGCAACCTAGAATAAAAAAGAATAAATAGTGCACTTAATTCTTATAATTCATAGAGTTGTAAGTGCCAATCGGTTGCTTGAAATAATAGAACTTAAGGCCTGACCAACAAAATTTGTTATCCAAAATATACAGTGTATATCTGTTTGGATACGTAGCTTTTCTAAACCTGAATAGGTTGAGCAATTTTACGAATTTTTTTTAAATGGATATTTTGTTACACATGTATGGGCAAAAGGTTATTGTCGGTATTGCTACCTAGGCTCTAATTTAGCAGATTGCCCGGCATGAAAACCAAACTTATCAGCTACCAACACTATCGTTTCTTTTCTGCAATCAGCAGTCAAGCCGTCTGGCTCTTTTATCGATTCTGCTTGAACATCCTGAAGTCGACGAACCTCCTGGCCGAACGCGGCATCGGTGTCACTTATGAATCGATCCGGCACTGGTGCCTGAAGTTTGGGCCAACGTATTAACACCAACTGAAGAAACAACAGGGTCGTCTTGGCAATGTTTGGCATCTCAATGTAACAAGGAATAGGAGGAAACACCCCCAGCAAACCAAATGGTATCCTGTGTTGTTTTTATGAACCCAATAACGAAAAAAGGAGACCGTGATGTTTAAAGCTTTTGTATTACTAATAATAGCCAGCCTAGCAATGAGTGTCTCTGTGCAGGCTAATACGGATGTGCAAATACAAGATTTTGATCTGTGGACAAGTACATATGGCGATGAAACAATTCGAGTTATACCTTCTTCTGCAATAAATCCAGATGGTTGCACAAACCCTGATTCTTATATGGTGGATCCAACATTGTCAGAGAAGAATACGGCGAGAATATTTTCCTCATTACTTGCAGCAGTTATAGGCAAACGTGAAGTGATAATCATTATAAATGGGTGTACAAACAATAGGCCAAAAATTACGACGGTAAGAATTCGATAGGGATTGTCGCTGTTGACAGCTTCACTTACTGCAGCCAGAAATGAAGGGGCTTTCTTTCTCTGCTTATACACACACGGCTTCTTTCCAAATGTGACAGGACTGTGCGCGCCATCTCTGCTCTGTATAGTTGCCTAACTGCATGAGATGGCGGCCGAGACGGAAGAGATTCGGGCCAAGAACCATGGAGCGCCAGAAAATGGCAAAAGAGAAACGATGTCGTCGATGGCTGATTCTTTTGGTTGGTCATGCGGGACAGTCTGCAAAATGTGAGTTTATGTGACAATACGTAAATATTATCGTCAGGAGAACATCAATGGGTATAAAGCTCCAACATCCTTGTAAAAGTCATTGCGCTTCTTTCTTCATGAGGCTCATGTTTGTTGGCCTCGTGATTCTCATAAGTATAGTGCCTCCTAACTTAGCAGGGGCCAATGGTGATATTGGACGCGCGAATATCTCCAGCTCGGGAGTGGAGGCAAACGGCGCTACCTTTCGGCATGCCATTAGCGATAATGGCCGGTATGTCGCGTTCCAATCCGCAGCGACCAATCTAGTCCCGAATGATACGAATGGCAGATGGGATACCTTTGTCCATGACAGACAGACTGGAGTGACTACACGAGTGAGCGTATCTAGTTCGGATGTTCAAGGGAATCATGATAGCAACGAGGGGGTTTCGTTGAGTGCAGATGGCCGATATGTGGCGTTTGCTTCTCGTGCGAGCAATTTAGATCCTGCTTGGAGAGGACCATTATTCAATCCCCATATCTACATTCATGATCGACAGCAGGGGACAACCAGGGAACTATTAACGCCTCAAGGAATCCAAGAATTCGGGTTTAGCGGATACCCAACATTGAGTCGAGATGGTCGCTATGTGGCGTTTTCCTCTGCATCTGAAAATTGGGATGGTTGGGGTGGAAATGCATTTTGGAGACCCTTTATTCATAATCTTATTACTGGAGAGACAATTCGCGCGAAAGGGATAAATGGGTGGCCGCATTATGATGCTCATAGCATTGGCTTGAGCCTCAGTGATGACGGAAACCTGGTGGCCTTTCATTCTTCAGCTTCGAATATGGTGCTAGGTGACACAAACGGAGTACAGGATGTTTTTGTATTTGACCGGAATACCGACGCTTCGATCCGGGTGAGCGTTTCAAGTGCTGGACAACAGGCGAATGGCCCTAGTGACTCGCCCTCTCTAAGTGGAGACGGCCAATATGTAGCATTTGCCTCACGTGGCACTCTTGTGAGTAATGACACGAATGTGGCGAGTGATGTTTTCGTGCATAATCTACAGACTGCCGAGACCATCCGAGTGAGTGTTTCCAGTGCTGGGGATGAATCCAATGGACACAGTGGCGGTCCCAGTCTTAGTGCAGATGGTCGTTATGTAGCCTTTAGCTCTGATGCGACGAATTTAGTGCCAGGTGATACCAATGGTCAGACGGATGTGTTCATCCATGACCGTCAAACTGGTGAGACCACGCGAGTCAGCGTGCCCAATTCCAATACCGAAGGGAATGGGGCTAGCTCGGGTCCGGTCATCAGTGGCAATGGCCAGGAGATGGTTTTTCAATCTTGGGCCTCAAACTTGGTGCCCGCGGATACGAATAATGCGTTAGATGTTTTTGCCCGTACGGCTCCTGGAGTAGCGCTAACCATTACGCCATCGTCGACGACAGCAGTCTTAGGAACGGGCACTGTCCAATTTTCTGCAACCGGAGGTGATGGCAACTATACGTTTGAGTTTGTGGACAATATCTCTGGTGGGACGATTGATATGAACACCGGCCTCTATACTGCTGGATCGCTCACCACAGGAATTGACCGCGTCCAAGTTCGTGATGGCACAGGGATTACTGCTGAAGCCATCATTACCGTCATCGATGTCAGTTTTCTGGTGCCGATCCTCTATCTGTTGGGGTGTTAAAAACAGAGCTAGATTGATCATCGGGCATCTATAAAGAGTCATGCCAGTTTACCTGCAGTGTTCAATTCAAATTGAAAGGAGTTTGGTATGAAAACTTTCCTCATGAGTACATTAATTTTGTCGCTGATTATTACCACAAGCAACGCGTTCGCTAACATTTACCAAACAGACTGGTTGACGATACAGGAAATTGACAGTCTAGGTATAGAAGGGGCCTATATTACCTTATCTGGCTATACAGATCCCAACTGCGACCAAAATCGAATCTATATGATTGACGATGACCTGGATAATTACAAAGAGATTATGGCGATCTTACTGAGCGCGTTTCATACCAATACAGAAGTTCGGTTAGAAATTAACGCTACTAGTTTTCCCTGCAAATCAGATAGAGCAATGATGAGAAAATAGAAGATCTCCGGTTGAGAAGATATTGTACCCAATAAGGGGAATGCTACTATCAAGTAGGGAGTTATGGAGAAGATTTTTTTGATATTAGCATTGTTGTTAATTCCAACCATCACTTTGGGCGTGACCCATATTATTGCCATTCTTTTTTACTCTTTTTTTTGGATTTAAATGTAAAAATGCTTGGGAGGTTTCATGAAGATTTACCAAAAACACTTTCGCAAATTTTTGACTAGCATAATATTGCTGATTTTTCCTGGCATTGCACAGGCCTGGACTTATTCTGAAGTGACTAAAATTGGCTTAGTTCGAGTTTATACTAATAAACCGGGCATTAGTGGCTTCGAGCGAGCGGACGGAGCTAATTTTGCTCATTGCACAAATTCACCACATCATATGTACTCAGATTTTTTGTATTATACTCCTGAGGGCATCAAAGCTGCCTTAGCCGTGCTTTTGACCGCTAAGGCTACGGATAAAGATGTGACTGTGTACTATAACGTCGATTCTGATGGTTACTGCAGATTTGAACTTGTTGATATCAAATAAAATAATAGAGTTGGCCCAAAGAAATTGAACAACGGGTTAAATGGATGCGCCCTGCTAATGTAGCATGATAGTGGCTATGCCAGCAGGAACATAGACGATGAAAAGACGATCTCGACGCAACCATTCGCCAGCTTCTAATCCAAAGTGGCCTTGGCTGCAATCAAAGGGAGTGCACACAGCTGTAGAACTGGGCCAGCGTTGCTATTGTGCCTCCGATCAGATCACGCAATGGAAAACGTTATTCGTAGAGCGAGCGGCAGAAGTGTTTGGGAAGTTAGTCGGCTCAACTTCCCGTTGGAGTAATACGGTTGTATGCCAAGATTAGCAAATTGCCTATGGAAAATGATTTTTTTGAAGGTACACTCACCAAAGCGGGCGTGCTGAGCGTCAAACGATAATCGACCACACTCATCGACTCTCCCTGACCAAACAAGAAAAGTTTCAAGAAATGTCAATTCAACTCTAGGTGGATGCATTTCCTTGTTATTGCTGAGTTTTGAGGACGATGAAGAAGGCGCGGGTTTTGCGGATGATGCGGAGAAGAACGGTTTGGCCAGGTTTAACTTTGGCGACTACTTCTGAGAATTGAGCGACGCTTCGAACGGGTTGTCGATTCACTTCCGTGATAAAATCGCCTGCTTGAATCCCTTCTGAATGCGCGAGCCCCCCTCGGTCAACTTTTGCGACCAGGACCCCCACCGTTTCTTTGAGTTCAAATTCTTTTGCCAGTGCCGCAGTTAGAGACTGCACATCAAGTCCGAGCTTCACTTCCGATCGCTTGGAGGGGAGTGAGACCAGCGTGTTTTTCTCAGGCCGTTCGGCCATGGGAACATGATAAATTAGTTCTTTCCCATCTCGAAGAACCAGAATCTTGGCTTCCTCCCCAGGGCCAACTTGAGCGATTAAACGGGAGAGCTGATTGGGTGAATCAACCGGCTGGTTTTGTACTGTGAGGATAATATCGCCAGGTCTAATGCCAGCAGCATGGGCAGGATCGCCCTCATAGACCTCGTTAATCAAAACTCCTTTGCCTTCTTTGATCCCAAATTGTTTGGAAAGTTCCTTAGTAAGGGCTTGAATGCCCACACCCAGCCACCCTCGGACAACCCGGCCATGTGCCACTAACTGCATGACCACCCCTGACACCATTTCGGCCGGAATAGAAAATCCGATTCCTTGGGCCATATGAATAATGGCGGTGTTAATACCGATCACTTCTCCCCGAAGATTAAATAACGGGCCACCTGAATTTCCCGGGTTAATGGCGGCATCAGTTTGTATGAAGTTTTCATACTTCGACAAATTGAGCCGCTCCCGGCCTATACCACTGATGACTCCTAATGTGACAGTCCGGTCCAGCCCCATTGGATTGCCCACCGCTAACACCCACTGACCGACTTTTAAAGACTGCGAGTCTCCGAACTTAGCAGCAGGTAACTTCTGCTCAGTTTCGATTTTCAAAACAGCAATATCAGTTTCTTTGTCTCGCCCAATGATTTGGGCGATGAGATGGGTTTTATCAGACAGACGAACCTCAGCTTCTCGAGTGTCTTCTCCCACCACATGATTGTTGGTCACAATAATGCCATCTTCCCGAATAATTACTCCAGACCCGCTGCCTTGCGCATATGAGCCACGTCTTTTGAATCCATCTGAAGGCTGAATATCCCGAATCGGCGTAATGTTGACCACCGTTGGCGTGATACGTTCCGCCAAGCTGGTAATCGTAAATTGAATATCCTCCAACGCTTGGAGGCCACGACGTTCTTTCTCTGATGAATCATTGGCCCACACAACATTCAAAGAAATAACCGTATAGGCTATTGATAAAATAAATGTTTTTAGCAAAATATTCATGCCATTCTTTAAATATATTTATGTCGCATAAGAAATATTATGTTAAATACAAATAGGTCTACTTTGAGAATACTCCCATTTTGGGCTCCGTCCCATCTACTAACCGTGAAATATTATCGCGATGACAATACAGTATCAGGGCTAAGACGCTAACTGAAAACACAATGAGCTGGAAGTCCCGCCCAAACAATATTGCCAAGACTGGAAACCCCCCAAAGGCTGCCAGTGCCCCCCCAGAAGAATATTTGAATGTGATTACCGTACCAATCCATATGCCAACCATACAAAGCCCTAGATATGGCGCCATCCCGAGCACTGAACCAATGGCTGTCGCAACGCCTTTGCCCCCCTTAAAGGCTAAAAAGACCGAAAAGATGTGCCCTAAAATGACCGCCAGGCCTATACAGAGGAGCCAAGTCCTTGGTATCCCAAAGCTTTGCGCGATTCCCGTAGCCACAAGGCCTTTTCCTATATCCCCAATGAGCGTCAAGGCTCCGGCTTTTTTCCCGCATACACGCAAGACATTGGTAAACCCGATATTTTTACTGCCGAAAGCTCGAGGATCCTTCTCCCCAAGCATTTTGGCGGCAAGCAACCCGAAAGGAGTAGAACCTAAAAGATAGGCTGCTAGAGTCGCAAGAGCATAGAGAAGCGTGGGTTCTGGCATGGGAATGAGTGGCCTACCAGTATTGGGCGCTAATTTTTTTAAAGATCAAGATGAGATAACGCCAGCCTGACACCAACGATAAGATAAGGGCCATGTACAGTAACAAGAGCCCTGTCGAAGAAAGGAATGCCTGTGCCTCCATCCAAGCTCCTTGCAGGATTAAACAGAGGATGCCACCAATCTGACCAACAACCTTATATTTCCCAAGCGAATCGGCTGGAACAATAAACCCTTCCTTTGCCGCAACGGCTCGTGCCCCCGTTACAATCAACTCCCGCGCAATCATAACGATGGCCAGCCATACGGCGATCTGTTGAAATTGTACAAGCAGAATAAGGCCAGACGCGACGAGCAACTTGTCGGCTACCGGATCAAGCAATTTTCCAAGGTTCGTGATTTGTCCGTTTCGACGCGCTAAATAGCCATCTAAAAAATCGGTAAAAGCTGCCGCCCCAAAGACGACTGCGGCCCAAAAGGCTCGTTCAGGTGTAGGCTCCAAATAAAGCCAAACAAATACCGGAATGAGCAAAATTCGCAAGACGGTAATTGAGTTGGGAAGATTGAGGCTTGCCGCTCCTGATAAACCCTGGCTAGCGGTCTTAGCTTTTAGCATGTCTGCTGAATTCATCGTATTTTTGCCATGATTAGAGTTTGCTAGGTTAAGAGAGTCATGCACCCTTTTCCTGAAACTTCGCAAATTGCTTTAATTTGTACCAACAATTCCCGCAATTCAGATAAGCGTACCATATTGGGCCCATCTGATAATGCCTCTTCTGGATGAGGGTGGACTTCCATGAAAAACCCATCGCATCCAGCCGCGGCAGCCGCTCGAGCTAAGGGTGCAACAAATTCTCGTTGGCCAGACGAAACTGTCCCTCCGCCGCCAGGAAGCTGGACGCTATGCGTGGCGTCGAATATCACTGGATACCCGAAGTTCCGCATGACCGGTAACGAGCGCATATCCACTACAAGATTTTGATACCCAAAACTTGATCCCCGTTCGGTAAGACAAATATTACTGGTTCCAGCCTCTTCGAGTTTCTTGATGACATTCTTCATGTCCCAAGGTGACAAAAATTGTCCTTTCTTGACATTCACGACTCGACCAGATCGAGCCGCAGCACACAGCAAATCAGTCTGACGACAAAGGAACGCGGGTATCTGCAAGACATCGGCCACTTCAGCCACTTCTGTGACATGCTGAACTTCATGAATGTCGGTCAAAACCGGAACACCAACCGTCTTCTTGACTTTGTCGAGAATTTGCAGTCCAGCGGAAAGGCCTAAGCCTCGAAATGAAGAAATCGATGTTCGATTTGCTTTGTCATACGAAGCCTTAAATACATACGGCAACGAAAGTTCTTGGGCGATTTCGGCAATCTGGGTTGCCGTTTCAAGAACGACCGTTTCATTTTCAATTACACAGGGACCTGCAATCAAAATGTGGGGAGAGTTCCCACCCACCTTGACAGGGCCAATTTGAACTTCATGTGGCAACGTCATGAATGATTCGGTCCCTCAGGTGCCGAATTTTCGTTGGAGAGCAGCTCCGACAAAGGCCGTAAACAAAGGATGCGGTGAGCACAGTCGCGAATGAAATTCTGGGTGAAATTGGGTTCCGACAAACCATGGGTGATCCTGTAACTCGATAATTTCTACCAACCGACCATCTGGAGACGTTCCACTAAACACCACGCCTTTTGAGCTTAATGCTTCTCGATAGTCATTATTGAACTCGTAGCGATGGCGATGGCGTTCCTGGATTTCACTCGTCTGATAGGCAGCAGCAGCCTGGGTGTGAGGAGTTAATTGACAGGGAAAAGCTCCTAATCGCATGGTCCCGCCCTTATCCTGAATGGCACGTTGCTCTGGGAGTAAATCAATGACGGGATGAGGCGTATCGCTCTTAAATTCTGCGCTATTGGCTTGTTCGAAGTTTGCCAGATGACGAGCGATTTCAACCACCGCACATTGCATCCCAAGACAGATGCCAAAAAATGGCAGCTGTTTTTCTCGCACATAGCGAATAGCTTCGACTTTCCCTTCGATGCCACGAATACCGAACCCACCTGGAATGAGGACTCCATCCACGTCGGCAAGAAGACGCTCTGGACCATTTTTTTCAATTTCACCAGATTCAACCCATTGTATCTTGATACTCGTTTCATCTTGCAGACCACCATGAACGAGTGCTTCGGACAAACTTTTATATGATTCACGCGATTCGACATATTTTCCCACCAGGGCAATCGTCACTTCATGCCGAGGGCGCTTAATTTTTTGAACAAGGATGTCCCAGTCACGAAGATTGGGTGGCCCTGTGTCTAACCGCAACGATCGAACAATAAGCTCATCTAGGCCTTCCTTTCTCAAAACAATTGGGACCTCGTAAATCGACTCGACATCTTTTGCGGTAATCACAGAGTCTTTATCAACATTGCAAAAGAGCGCAATCTTATCTTTCACGCCTGGAGGGAGATACCGATCCGTTCGACACAATAAGATATGTGGTTGAATACCAATTTCTCGTAATTTATTGACGGAATGTTGCGTCGGCTTGGTTTTGAGTTCGCCCGCCGTGCTGATGTACGGCACAAGGGTCAGGTGAATATACAAGGCATTTTCACGACCAATGTCATAGGGCATCTGCCGAATGGCTTCCAAAAACGGCAAGCTTTCAATGTCCCCGACCGTACCCCCTATTTCTACGATAACGACATCCACATCATGAGCCACACTTTGAATTCTTTGCTTAATGGCATCAGTAATATGCGGGACAACTTGTACCGTAGCTCCAAGATATTCGCCTTTTCGCTCTTTATGAATAACTGATTCATAAATTCTTCCGGTCGTGCAATTGTTTTCGCGTCGTAGTTGAACGGTAGTAAAACGTTCGTAATGTCCTAAATCTAAATCGGTTTCGGCTCCATCGTCCGTAACATAGACTTCACCATGTTGATAAGGATTCATGGTACCCGGATCTACATTAATATACGGATCTAGCTTCAAAAACGTGATGGTCATCCCTCGACTTTCTAACAAATGCCCGATCGCGGCCGAAGAAAGGCCTTTTCCCAACGATGAAACAACGCCGCCAGTAATAAAAATAAATTTACTCATCTCAATATTTTTTACGCTACCAACCAAAAAACGAATTGTGTGGTGTCGAATAAGTCCACCACATTGCTCATGGTCTTTTCAAGTTTTTTGTTAGCCACAATCTCTTTTTCAGTTTCGCCTATGTGTTGCACAATACGGATTCTGCAAAGGTTAAATCTTCAGGCGTATCGATACGCAGAGATTCATGGCAGGTTTCCCAAACCATAATGGGCAACCCATGTTCTAAGGCTCGAAGTTGTTCAAGTTTTTCAGCTTCTTCAAGAATTCCGGGAGGAAGACGACTAAAGTGTTGCAAGGTGGCTTTCTTGAAAATATAGATTCCTAAATGCATCCACGCATTCGTCGTGATTTTAGCTGGAATCCCGTCACGCCAACATGGGATCGGACTGCGGGAAAAATACAAGGCTTGCCCCTTTTGATCTGTGACGACTTTAACGACCGATAAATTTTCTCGATCTTCGTTGTGTCGGATTTTCCTTTTTAATGTGCCGATATCTGAACTCGACCCCAGAAAAGGGAGAATAAGGTCACGTAATAAATCTGGTTGAAGGAGAATTTCATCGGCCTGCAGATTCACCACGACATCGCACTCAAGTTCTGATACCACTTTAGCTACTCGATCCGTGCCAGTCTGACAGGGATCGGTCATCAGACATGCTTTACCACCAAAAGCCTTGACAGCTTCAAGAATCTTCTGGTGGTCGGTGACAACCAAAATTTGTCCGACCTCTGGCACTTGCGCGGCTGACTCGTACACATGTTGAATTAACGGTTTTCCCGCCAACTGCGCAAGAGGCTTTCCGGGAAAACGTGATGATCCCTGACGCGCGGGTATACAGACACTCACTTTGGGTTCAAGCAACGCTCTGCCTCAATGCCTCTTGCAACTGATCGCGTGTGATCGTTGCCGTCCCAACTTTTCCAACGACAATCCCGGCAGCTTGATTTGCTAGAATGGCAGCTTCAACAATTGATGCTTTCGCACTTACGGCTAATGCTAAGGTGCTGATCACAGTATCTCCCGCCCCAGTGACATCATACACTTGTCGAGCGACCGCGGGAATAGTCCACGACCGCCCGTCCCGCTCGAAAATACTCATCCCCTCCTCGCCTCGTGTCACCACCACAGCCTCGCATTGCAAACGTTCTTGCAAAGACGTCCCAATCTGTGCAATTGGGATTTCTTGATTCGGCAGAAACCCTGCCGACTGCTTGGCCTCCAAGTGATTAGGCGTAATAGCCGCCACTCCACGATAATAGGGCATATGCTCCACTTTGGGATCGACAAGAACAGGCACATGATAATGTGTGGCTAATTGATGAACCTGATGCATGAGGTCAGCAGTAATCAGGCCTTTGGCATAATCAGAGATCACCACACAAGACAGGTCAGGGAAACGGGAAGCCAGATGGCGGGCAATCTTCCGCGTCATGTGTGTAGATAGGGGATCTCGTTGCTCGACGTCAAAACGAACGATCTGTTGATTATGCGCGATGACTCTGGTTTTCCGAATTGTTGGACGACGTTTATCGACAAAAATCCCATGGGTGCACGTTGAAGATTGGTGAACTTCGCGTTCAATTTGCTTCCCGTACACATCATGGCCAATCACTCCACAAATTTCAACCTGACCGCCTAATGTGACAATATTCTGATAGACATTCGCGGCTCCGCCCATCCGATAAGATTCAGAATTCACATGGACAACCGGAACGGGTGCTTCAGGAGATACGCGATTTACATTCCCCCAAATATACTGGTCGAGAATGAGATCACCAAGGACAAGGATTTTTGCTTTGGAGAACCCGCGAAGAATATTTTTCAGTTTGCGAGAGGAAAGAGAAGGAATCGACGACTGAGGTTTCATTCGCAAGAAATATACGGGGAAAGCAGACCGCGAGCTAACCTAAACCATTTTGCTATTCGATACCTTTGCCGATACGACCCCAACGAATCCAATCTGCCCAAGACCCTTGCCCGTTCCACGACCAATACACCAAAAAGGCTCGCCCTTTAATCTTATTCATTTTGACAAATCCCCAAAATCGACTATCTAAACTTTGGTCGCGATTATCTCCCATGACAAAATAGGAGTCTGGTGGAACCGTTAGTGGGCCAAGGTTATCTCGAGGGTTAATACGTCCATCGATCATTCCCGGATCGACTCGTTGCGTAAATGCCTTATCGTCAAATGGTTTTCCATTGATCACGATCTGTTTGTTGTGAATCTCTATCACATCACCAGGAGTCCCAATCACACGTTTAATGAAATCTTTGTTCTCATCCTCAGGATAGCGAAAGACAATCACATCTCCACGCTGAGGTGGCTCAAAATCCATGACCATGGTTGAAGAAAAGCATGTGATCGGAGGAAACGCCACCTGGAATTCACAGTCTTGAGGTAATTGCAACCCGTAGGCGAGCTTTGACACTAAAATATGATCGCCAATCAACAACGTCGGAATCATGGATCCCGATGGAATCTTAAACGCCTGGACTAAAAACACTCGGATCGTCAAAGCCAGAATCACCGCAATGATGAGAGCCTCGGCATATTCCCGGTATATGGATTTTGTCGGCACGGCATCCTTCGCCTCCACCTGAGCATCCGGTGTCGACTTATCGAAATTCGTTCCTGAAGGATCAGTTGGTTGAGGCGTTTGATTAGACATAGGCTTGTCTAGTTGGCATCTGTTTTAAGAATAGCCAGAAATGCTTCTTGAGGAACTTCCACTCTCCCTAGTTGCTTCATGCGTTTCTTCCCTTCCTTTTGCTTTTCCCATAGCTTTCGTTTCCGAGAAATATCTCCACCATAACACTTAGCCGTCACATTTTTCTTGAGAGCGCCAATGGTTTCTCTGGCAATGACTCGTTTACCAATAGCCGCTTGGATCGCAATTTCAAACATTTGCCTTGGAATAAGCTCTTTCATCTTCTCGGCTAATTGACGCCCTCGGCTATTCACTTTGTCCTTATGCGCGATAATTGAAAGAGCATCAATGGTTTCCCCGTTAAGCAATAAATCTAACTTTTCTAAATCCGACCTGCGATAGCCAATTAATTCATAATCCAAAGACGCATACCCTTGCGTGCGGGATTTCAAACGATCATAGAAGTCTAACACAATTTCATTTAATGGCAGCTCGTAGGTCAACATGGCCCGCGTTGGATCAAGATAGGTCAAGCTCACTTGAATACCTCGACGCTCCTGACAGAGCTGGAGAATATTACCGATATACCGCTCGGGAACAATAATCGTCGCTTTGATAAACGGTTCTTCGATTCTGTCGATCTGTGACGGATCTGGAAGTCTGGATGGATTATCAATATCAATCACATCCCCTGTTGTGGAATACACCCGATACACTACCGTGGGAGCCGTACTAATGAGATCAAGTGCATATTCACGTTCAAGCCGCTCACGAATAATTTCCATGTGAAGAAGACCCAAAAATCCACATCGAAATCCGAACCCCAATGCCAAAGAAGTCTCTGGCTCATAGACAAAGGAAGAGTCATTGAGTTGTAACTTTTCCAACGAATCTCGAAGATCTTCAAACTTAGCATTATCCGTCGTATAGAGCCCACAGAACACAACAGGTTTGACATCTCGATAGCCGGGCAATGGATCAGGGGTGGGCTTCCGGACATCTGTAATCGTATCTCCAATCTTGGTATCCGAGAGCTCTTTCATCCCAGCACAGATATAGCCGACTTCGCCTGGACCGAGTTGGGACACCTTTGTTCGCTTTGGAGAAAATACTCCAACCTCTAACACTTCGAACTCCCGTCCAGTTGACATCATTTTAATCATCATATTCGGCCGAATACTCCCATCCACTACTCGTAGCAACACAATTGCCCCTTGATAATTATCGAACCAGGAATCAAAGATTAAAGCTTTTAGCGGCTGATCGCACTCGCCATTTGGAGAAGGAATAATGTCGACCAATCCTTCAAGAACGTCCTTGACCCCGCGTCCATCTTTTGCGCTCACAAGAAATGGTTCTTGGTCAGACAGGCCCAAGACATCGCGAATTTGAGTTTTTACCCCATCGACATCCGCACTCGCTAAATCAATTTTATTGATGACGGGAATAATCACTAAGTCATTGGCGATGGCTAAATACGCATTGGCAATGGTTTGCGCTTCGACCCCTTGCGTGGCATCGATTAATAAGAGGGCCCCTTCACAGGCCGCCAGACTTCGTGAGACTTCGTACGCAAAATCTACATGCCCGGGAGTATCAATGAGATTAAAAAGATAGGTTTCTCCGCGATCAGCCTGAAATTGAGTAGTCACGGCATGGGCTTTTATGGTAATCCCACGTTCACGCTCTAAATCCATATCATCGAGGTATTGAGCACGAAATTCCCGTTGAGAAACCGCTCCTGTTATTTCCAAAAAACGATCAGCCAACGTGGACTTGCCATGATCAATGTGAGCAATGATGGAAAAATTTCGTATGTGCGTTTGTGGAAAGCTTTTACGCATTCAAGGCTCTGGAAATTGTAGTTTCAGGTGGTGCCGAAATTTTAATGTAATACTCTAATTCGAATTGCCATTGGAGGAAAAGAGATTGCCAAACCCACGACAACAACTAGACAAGGATGCTCGTCGCTACATTTGGCATCCATTCACACCGATGACTGACTGGGAAGCACAGCAACCTCTCATGATTAGCCATGGGAAAGGGTCTTTCGTCTTTGATGTCGACGGCAATGCGTACTTGGATGGCACGTCATCAATTTGGGTTAATCTCCATGGGCATCAACATCCGACTCTTGATCATGCCATTCGTGAGCAACTTAAACAGATTGCCCATTCAACTCTTCTTGGTTTGTCTCATCCGCCGGCAATACAACTTGCAAAAGCTTTGGTATCACTGGCGCCCCAGGGTCTTGAACGAGTCTTTTTTTCCGATAATGGCTCAACGGCCGTAGAAATTGCTATCAAAATGGCCATCCAATACTGGCAACAATGTTCATCGCCGCAACCCCAGAAAACACAATTTATTCATCTGGGTTTAGCCTATCATGGCGATACCCTTGGCAGCATGAGCTTGAGCGGCATTGAGCTATTCCGAAAACCTTTCGCCTCTTTTCTCTCCAAACATTATCAAGTGGACCCGCCCTATTGTTATCGTTGCCCGCTCGATTTATATTTCCCACAATGCCGAATAGCTTGCCTGAGTCCACTGGAACAGGTCCTCCGACAACATCAGAAACACATTGCGGCCATCATCGTTGAACCCATGGTTCAAGGTGTGGCCGGATTAATCCCGTCACCACCAGGATATCTTAAACGTCTCCATCAACTATGTCAGCAGTTTAACGTTTTGCTTATTGCCGACGAAGTCGCAACCGGGCTTGGACGAACCGGACGTATGTTTGCTTGTGAACATGAGTCAGTGACGCCCGATTTAATGGCAATCGCAAAAGGACTAACTGGCGGGTACCTTCCGTTGGCCGCGACATTAGCAACTGATGAGATTTATTCAGCTTTTTTAGGGGACCCTCACGAAAATAAAACGTTCTTTCATGGTCATAGCTACACTGGCAATCCCTTAGGATGTGCTGCTGCCTTAGCGAACCTCTCTATTTTTAAAACCGAGAGGACCTTAGCGATCATGAGGCGACGTACACCCAAACTTTCAAATTTCCTCAAGATATTATGCAACAATCCTTGGGTTGGGGACATCCGACAATGTGGTTATATGGTTGGGATCGAATTAGTCCAAGATCAAAAAACTAAAATGCCCTTTCCAGTCACAGATCGCATTGGTCATCAGGTTGCAATGGTTGCCAGAAATTTAGGGCTTCTCATCAGGCCTATTGGCAATATCATGATTCTTATGCCGCCCCTTTCGGCATCGTTACAAGAACTCAAGCAAATGGTAGATATCCTTCGTCTTGCCATTGAAATTGTCCAAGCAAAAAAATAGATAACACCAAAGAGGTGCCGAGTTCGAACCTAGGAAAACAGTTCGACTTTTTGGCCTACATGTAAACTACACCGATCAGCCGCTCTCCCCTGTTTGATAAATACTTCAAGATAGCCGTTGCTATTGATTAACATCTCAGGGAGGCCTGTGGCTCCTTCACCGTAATACGTCTTCAAGCCTTTGATGGTTGTATCTCCGACGGATAAGCCAGATAATTCCTGTTTTGTAGCAGTACGAAAGGTTTCTATATCTGTCGGCGTAATATTGGTGATAGCGTTCCCAAAGCGATCGATATAGATGATCCGGCCGTGGAGAATGTCGTCCTGCATTTTCGGTGCATTTGTTGGAATCGTGACATGATCATGGATAAGCCGTCCATAGGATCCAGGAACCTGCCCTTTCGTTAACCATGCCGCAGATGGCGCAAAGAGGTCGCGTCCATCAAACGTGGCTCCTTCCGAATCTAATCGATAATGTTTATTCTCAATGGCTCGGATTTCGACGGACGTCTCTTCTTGCAAGACATAGGTCAACACACCGTTATCTGGTGCCAGGAAAAAGTAACGGGCAGTCGACACCAGTAATGCTCGGCGATCGCTGCCAACACCAGGATCAACCACGACAAGATGAACGGTTCCCTCAGGATAGTACTGATAACACGATCTCAAGAAAAATGCTGCTTGCTCGATGCTGTAAGTCGGAACCTCATGGCTCAGATCCACAAGGCGGACTTGTGGATTGATGCCCAACATTACCCCTTTCATGCTCGGAACAAAATAATCCGTTTCTCCAAAATCAGTGAGGAGTGTCACGAGTGAAATTGCCGAAGCCATTATGGTGAGGCCTCAAAGTAGATCGATTGAATTTCATACTCAATCGCACCAGCTGGTCGCTGAACTTCGACTATATCTCCCACGCGATGTCCAATCAGTGCCCGACCGATAGGTGACTGCACGGAAATCGAGCCGTTCTTTAGATCGGCCTCATCCTGCCCAACGAGGGTATATCGTTTTTCCTCTTGTGACTCCATATTCAGCAATGAAACCGTGGCTCCAAATACCACCGTGTCACCATCTCCCGTAGGGGGTTCCACAACTTGTGCATGACTCAACTTGTGTTCTAATTCGGCCATCCGTGTGTCAATAAACTGTTGATGTTCTTTTGCCGCCTTATATTCCGCATTTTCCTTTAAATCCCCATGTTCTCGAGCTTCGGTAATCGCTTGAATGACCTTTGGGCGTTCTTCTCTTCGTAAGCGAGTGAGTTCGGTTTGAAGAGCTTCATACCCTTTCTTTGTCATAGGAATATTCATAGGATGTCACTCCACACAGTTGTCCCAATAGGATAAACGAGACGATTGCCTATTTTGGGGACAAGCTATCAATAGCTACCGTGAAACTCTTGTAAACTCCGGACATTCATTGGTGCTTGTGTCATGGCTTCAATACCAAAAACTGCCGCTTGCGCACCTTGCATGGTCGTAAAGTACGGAATACCCCCAAATACTGAAGCTGTTCGCAACGATGCGGAATCTTCTTGAGAGGCTTTATCACCCACGGTATTAATAACGATCGCAAATTCCTTGTTTTTCATCAGATCGCCAATATGAGGGCGTCCTTCTTTGACCTTGTTCACAGGTTGCGCATCGATTCCATGTTGATGTAAAAATTCAGCTGTTCCCTTTGTCGCTTTCAAAGAAAACCCTAAGTGCGTCAGTTGTTGAGCAATCTCACGCGTCAATGGCTTATCACCATCTTTAACGCTAAGCAAGGCTGTTCCACTCAAAGGGAGAGCCAGGCCTGTCGCAGCCTGCGACTTGGCAAAGGCCCAAGCAAAACTTGCATCAATTCCCATAACTTCTCCGGTCGAACGCATTTCAGGACCTAATAATACATCCGAGACCCCCAGCTTTGTAAAAGGGAAAACCGCTTCCTTTATGGCGACATAGGAACATTGAGGTACCTGTAAAAACCCGAGGTCACGTAACGATCTTCCTGCCATAATCTTCATGGCCAATTTTGCAAGTGGTTTGCCTATTGTTTTACTTACAAAAGGTACCGTTCGAGAAGCTCGAGGATTGACTTCTAGAATATACACCTGGTCGTCTTTGACGGCATATTGAATATTCATAAGTCCAATCACGTTCAGCTCCTGAGCTAGACGCCTCGTCTGCTCCACTATGGTTGCAATCAAATTCTTAGAAAGCGAATGGGGCGGCAAGGAACAGGCAGAATCTCCCGAATGGATGCCTGCCATTTCTACATGCTCCATAATTCCGGCAACGACGACATCTTTGCCATCGGCAATCGCATCAACATCAATTTCAACAGCATCTTCTAAATACCTATCAACGAGTAACGGATGAGTAGTAAGGTTGACATTTGTCGTACGTAAATACTGGTCTAAGGATTCCGAATCATAAATGATCTGCATAGCTCGCCCACCCAGGACATAGGATGGACGAACGATGACAGGATATCCGATATTAACTGCAATAAGATGCGCCTCGTGCGAGGAATGAGCGGTTCCGTTAGCAGGCTGCTGAAGTTCTAACTGGGTTAACAAATCGCTGAAGCGTTTTCGGTCTTCAGCCCGATCGATTGAATCAGGCTGAGTCCCAAGAATTGTGACCCCTTCTTGGGCTAAAGGTACAGCTAACTTAAGTGGTGTTTGTCCTCCAAACTGGACGACCACTCCTTCAGGCTCTTCAGTTTCAACGATCCGCATGACCTCTTCTTTAGTCAAAGGTTCGAAATAAAGTCGATCCGAAATATCATAGTCGGTGCTGACGGTCTCCGGATTGCAATTGACCATAATGGTCTCAACACCTTCTTCTTGTAGGGCCATCGCCGCATGCACACAGCAATAATCAAATTCAATTCCTTGTCCGATGCGATTCGGCCCACCCCCAAGAATTACGATTTTCCGTTTCTTGGTTGGTCGAGATTCGCAATTGATACCCGCTGAAGAATATAGGTAGGGAGTATGCGCTTGAAATTCTCCACCACAGGTGTCCACGCGTTTAAATACATATGATTGGGTTTCTGTCTTCATTCGTATCTGTCGAATCCAGTCTTCATGCCGACCAATCAATTGTGCGAGACGTTGATCTGAGAATCCAAGGTTTTTTGCCTCCTGAAGCCGTACCAGTACGACTTCCGGCAAACTGATAGACATCTCTGCTGCACCGGTTCCCCCAATATTCTTGCAAGCTGAAACCCATTCAGCTTCAAAGCTCACAATTTGCTGAACTTCATCTAAAAACCAAGGGTCAATTTTTGTGATTTGATACAGGTCATCTACCGACATGCCAATCCTAAACGCATCCGCAATATGCCATAACCGATCAGCTGTTGGCATATGAAGCGCAGCTCGAATCGCATCAGACAACTCTGCCTGAGCAGTGGTGGTTTCGGTCATCCTATCGAGCCCATGTAAAGAAACCAGGCCGTATCGATCTGTTTCCAGTGACCGAATGGCTTTTTGTAAGGCCTGTTTAAAGGTCCCTCCTAAGGCCATGGCCTCGCCCACCGATTTCATATGCGTTGTTAACGTACGGTCGACACCTTCAAACTTTTCAAACGTAAACCGCGGAATCTTTACGACCACGTAATCAATCGTGGGTTCAAAACATGCTTGAGTCATCTGCGTAATATCGTTGGGGATTTCATCAAGGGTATAACCGACAGCCAGTTTGGCGGCAATCTTGGCAATCGGAAAGCCCGTGGCTTTCGATGCTAGCGCAGAACTTCGAGAAACCCGGGGATTCATTTCTATGACGATCACTTTGCCCGTATCCGGATTGACAGCAAACTGGATATTAGACCCGCCGGTCTCCACTCCAATTTCGCGAATAATCCGGATCGCAGCATCACGCATGTATTGATATTCTTTATCTGATAAAGTCATGGCCGGTGCCACCGTAATGCTATCGCCAGTATGCACCCCCATTGGGTCGATATTCTCTATGGGACAGATAATGACGACATTGTCTTTCGCATCACGCATGACCTCCAATTCGTATTCTTTCCACCCCAACAACGACTGTTCAACGAGAACCTGACCAACTGGACTCGTCACCAACGCCCAATCAATATACTGTTCGAACTCCTCTCGATTATAGGCGATATTCCCTCCCGCGCCCCCCAACGTAAAGGAAGGACGGACAATGGCTGGAAAGCCAATCTCCTCGATCAAACACAAAGCTTCTTCCCGTGATCGAATCGAGCCACTTGCAGCAACCTGCAAACCAATTCTCGTAATTGCGGCCTTAAACAGGTCACGATCTTCAGCTTTTTGAATCGAGGCATAGGAGGCTCCAATAACTTTCACCTCATATTTTTCCAACACACCACGTTCAGCAAGCTCAACCGTCACATTCAATGCTGTTTGTCCTCCCATTGTGGGCAAGAGTGCATCAGGGCGTTCTCGTTCAAAAATTGCTTCAATGACATTCGCAGTTATCGGCTCCACATAGGTCCGATCGGCGAGGTCAGGATCCGTCATGATTGTGGCGGGATTGCTATTCAGTAAGATAACTTCATAGCCTTCTTCTTTTAACGCTTTACAGGCCTGTGTTCCTGAATAGTCAAATTCACAAGCCTGTCCGATGACAATCGGTCCTGAGCCGACTAAAAAAATTCTATGGATGTCATTGCGGCGAGGCATTCAGAAATCTTCGGCAAAGATCATCCTCAAGCAGAACAACTCAGTCTTGTATTGTTGGTCGCACTGGTTTCAGATGAAGCTGGTCGATAAAAACGCATGGCCTGAGGGATCCAAGCTTCGATTTGATTGATGCGTGTGACATCGGAAGGATGCGTAGACAAAAATTCGGGCACAGCATTTTGGGTACGAAAGCAAAACTTGCCAATCATTTTCCTCGGACAACCGCTCATCCGTTCCCAAAAAGGAACAGCTTCATGTGGATCGTACCCGGCTTTTGCCATCAGTTGTAAGCCAATAAAGTC
The DNA here is from genome assembly GCA_965223765.1 of Nitrospirales bacterium. Classification (GTDB taxonomy): domain Bacteria; phylum Nitrospirota; class Nitrospiria; order Nitrospirales; family UBA8639; genus Nitrospira_E. The sequence goes on along the minus strand of OZ245016.1, from coordinate 2,640,936 downwards.
CGCTTCTGTTTCCTGCGCCCGAGAATTTGGTAGCGCTACGCCTACGCCATACGCTTGCATGGCCCCTATGGCCACCCCCGGATCTATACCCCCAGCCGCTGCCCCAGCCAAGGCTCCAATCTGCCCGATCTGTTCCAAGATCCCTCGGCTATAACGTTCCGCGCCATGCCTTTGAAGCGCGTGCGCGACTTCATGCGCCATAACCGTCGCAAGACCAGCTTCCGTTTTCGTATATTTAAGAATTCCAGTGAATACCGCTACTTTCCCACCCGGAAGAGCAAACGCGTTTATTTGGTCGTCATCATCAATGACAGCAAATTCCCACACGTATTCAGGTTTGTTCGCACCCTTAGCGATACGACGCCCCACGCGGTTGACCATCAAGGTAATGTCCGGGTCTTGACTTAATCGAGCGTTTTTCAACACTTCCCGAAATGCAGAAAGCCCCAATGCAATTTCTTTTTCTTCAGAAATGTAAATGAGTTGGTCACGCGCCGTACCCGGTGCCTTTTGACAAGCTACGAGGGAGAAGCAAAACACCCACAACCAAATAGTCTGAACGAGAGTCTTCTCATGATAAACCCGTGACTGAAATGGTTGAGAGTTCATCCCACAAGGTTTCCCATCGTTATGGAATCCACATATACATCATTTGAGGTGTACCACCCTGTAACATCCCAAGGACAGTCTGTGCATTCACTTGTGGAAATCCAAGATTGCCGATAGTTGGCGGATCAAATTGTGAATAAATCGTATATTGCGTATCACGTTTACTCCGAGTATATGTCACCACTTGTGGATCGGTTAGCTCTGCGTCCTTCGTGGCACGCGCAATCGCATCGTCTAAATAGCCAATCTCATCAACTAAGCCATGGTCCACGGCACTCTCGGCTGTATAGATGCGACCATCGGCTAACTGAAGAATCTTACTTTTGCTCAACTGCGGCCGTCCATGTTCTACGACCGTCAAAAACCGTTCATACAATCTGTCAATGACATTCTGAAATATTGCACGTTCCTCTTCAGTCATCACACGAAAAGGAGAACCCATTGACTTTTTCGGTCCTGACACGATTGCAGCAGACTGAATACCAACTTTTTCTAGTAATCCTTGAGCATTGACGGTTAACATAATGACCCCAATACTTCCGGTAATGGTCGAGGGGTGGGCGAAAATATAGTCAGATGCCATGGCGACGTAGTAGCCACCAGATGTTCCTAAATCCATAATAGATGTAATGATTGGTATTTTACGTGTTTCCCGAAACGCCTGAAGTTCGTGATATAAAATATCGGATGAAGTGACTGTTCCTCCTGGAGTATTGATTCGAAGAATAATGGCCTTGATCTGTTGATCTTTTTGAGCCTTCATTAATTCTTCCTTAAATCGGGCCGGAAGGCTGGCCTCGGGTATTAACCCAGAGGAACGACTAGTTGATAACGTTCCAGACACATCTATGAGTAAAATCTTATCTCTGCCAGTTCCAGAAATCGTGACTTCCTGTAACGCACCTTGTCCAGGGAACACATCGACATGGATACACCCACTAAGAACCAGATAGACAAGAGCGACCCACAACATCCGATTGCTATTGTTCAGCACTATTTTCCCCCTTTCATCATGTCGACAAACTGTCTAAAAAGATAGACAGAATCATGAGGCCCAGGTGTAGCTTCGGGATGATACTGGACAGAAAGAATCGGGGTGTCGATGCCGACCATACCCTCGCAACACCCATCGTTCAAGCTCCGATGTGTGATGTCCAAGCGACCGAAAGACGTATCACATCGTTGGACCTTCCAATCAACCTCGGGTTCTTTATGGGGAAGCTCTACGGCGAAGTTATGGTTTTGTGAGGTAATTTCTATTTTTCTAGTGCGAAGATCCATAACCGGATGGTTCGCCCCATGATGCCCAAATGGCAATTTTCGAGTTTTCAATCCCAACGCCAATCCGAGCATTTGATGCCCTAAACAAATACCAAAGATGGGCTTCCAACCTAACAGGTCCCTGATCGTCTTCACTGCGTAGGATACCCCTTCAGGATCGCCAGGGCCATTCGATAAAAAAAGACCATCAGGCTCTAACTGACGTATTTCTTCGGCACTCGTGGTGGCTGGCACTACCTGAATATGGCATCCCACATCCACAAGGCTCCGAAGAATATGATGTTTGACTCCAAAATCCATAACAACAACGTTGTAGGTCTGATCTGATGAAGACTCAGGTAGGTCAATCTTGGTATTGGTGGGAGAATCAATTGGCACCGTTCCCTGTGACCACTCATACGGGCTTGCACAAGTCACATCCCGCACAAGATCCCGGCCAACTATTGATGGCAAAGCACGAGCTTTCTCGCATACGGAGGTTTCGCTCGGATTCCCATGTGAAATCACACCCATTTGCGAACCATAGTCTCGGATATGAATGGTTAGCGCTCGGGTATCGATACCTTGAATGCTCACGACACCTTGCTCAGAAAGATATTCTTCAAAAGTTTGCTGCCCTCGCCAATTACTCATTCGTTTAGAGGCCTCACGCACGACGAATCCCTTGGCCCAAACCCTTTCGGATTCGTTATCTTCCGATGTCACACCGTAGTTTCCAATCTGCGTGCTGGTCATCACGACAATCTGGCCATGATAGGAAGGATCTGTCAGAATTTCTTGATACCCCGTCATTGCGGTGTTAAACACCACTTCACCTTCTGTCTCTCCTTCAAAACCCAGCGCCTGACCTCGAAACACTGTCCCATCTGCCAGGGCCAAAATCGCGGGCTTCACTGTATCACCTGAGTATTCTTCGTCGTTAGAGTCATGGAATTACGTGATCATATTAAAACTTGTGGAACATGATGGCCAACAGCTTTTCGCAGTTTCAAAATGAACAAGGAACACGCAAGTCCGAGATTCACGAGATGTAACGCTCTGACGATCATATGTAACCGAAAGAATTGACTGTAGGCCCGATCCTTTTCTTCTGGAGATACGGCTTCAAAAGCCTGCTCCTGCAGTGCTTCTGCTTGAGGGCCTAGGATTCCCAGAATGGTTACTGTCACAAACACCATCGCGCCTAACAGCCACCACTCCCCGGAAGTTAAAGCAAACAGTATCGATGGCTCTTTGCCGTATGAACGATACCGAAGAACCGCTACAAGACTCAGGACACATAAGATGCCTAAAGTCAGGTACCCATATCCATCAAAGACCCGACGTAGGAACCGTCCAGCCGGTTCCATTCCAAACGAATTGAACACGGCTGGTATGACAACCCCGATCACCACCGCCAGACCGCCCACCCATAACATTAACGCACACATTTCCAGCGTAAACCCAATCATTCCCCAATTCAAACGTGGCGTTCTCATAAAGATTAACGCGCATCGTAAACTAATCGACCATCGACGAATGTCATTTTCACTTTCCCCTTCGTGGCCATGCTACCAAAGGGCGTATTGCGACTTTTTGAATGAAATTGTTCAGGATCGATGATCCATTCCTCTTTCGCATCAAAAACGACAACATCAGCAGCACTCCCCTTTTGCAGTGTGCCCACTGGCAGATTAAAGAGCTGAGCCGGTACGCGAGTCAACCGATCAAGAGCTTGCTCCAGAGACACAACACCCTCATGAACCAACCGAAGCGTCAACGTCAAGGCTGTTTCAAACCCCACAATGCCAAACGGGGCAGTATCAAACTCCAACTGCTTTTCCTGCAGGGCATGAGGGGCATGGTCGGTGGCAATGACATCAATAGTCCCGTCCGCCAGACCCTGTTTGAGCGCTTGCATATCCTCTTCGGTACGAAGCGGTGGATTCATTTTGGCGTTCGCATGAAAACCTCGGACAGCTTCTTCGGTAATGGAGAAATGGTGAGGGCAGACTTCGGCACTTACCGGAAGTCCTTGAGCTTTGGCATGTCGAACCAGCTCGACTGACCGTGCCGTACTTAAATGCGCGAGATGAACCCGCACCCCGGTGAGATCGGCTAACGCAAGATTGCGAGCCACCATGACTTCTTCCGACGCATCCGGAATACCTGGCATCCCTAATTCCGTTGAAACAACGCCTTCATTCATACATCCACCATCGGTCAAATGCAGGTCCTCACAATGATCAATAACCGGAATATCAAAGGCCTTGGCATATTCCAGGGCACGACGCATGACTAAACTGTTCATAACAGGCCGCCCATCATCCGAAATAGCAACACAGCCGGCTTCAACCAGCTCGCCGATGTTGGCTAACTCTTCACCATCTGAATTCTTGGTGATGGCTCCAATCGGAAAGATTCGAGCCTTTCCTGCTTCTTGTCCCTTAGTCAATATGAACCGTGTAATGGCTTCGTTATCATTGACCGGTCGTGTATTAGGCATGCAACAGATGGAGGTAAACCCCCCTGCGACTGCCGAAGCCGATCCGGTTTTGATAGTTTCCTTATATTCAAACCCAGGCTCACGCAAATGGCAGTGCAAATCAACCAATCCTGGAGCAACAATCCAACCGCTCACATCTAGATTTGTCACGGAAGAATCATCCTTAACCGACGAACTGAGGGGATAGCCAATTTCTAGGATTTTTCCCTCTCGCATAAGCACATCAGCTCGTCCATTGAAATGTCCCGGGTCAATGACCGTTCCACCCTGAAGACAAATTGTCTGGGATTGCAGTTGATTGGAGAAATCGTGCTTCATTGATCGATCTAGTCTGTCAAGCAGTTCCTGAAAGTAAGTACATCAACGCCATACGAACTGAGACACCATTCGTCACTTGGTCCAGAATGACAGCAGCAGCACTATCAGCGACACCGGGGGAAATTTCAATCCCTCGATTCAAAGGTCCTGGGTGCATTACTATGACTTCGGGGTTCGCTAGCTTTACCCGTTCTGATGTCAGACAGAAGAATTTGGCATATTCGCGGATACTCGGCAACAAGGCCCGCCCGAGTCGTTCCCGTTGTAACCGAAGCATCATAATTACATCCGCACCACATAAGGCTTCTTCGAACCGATAGAACACCTTCGCACCCAATTGTTCAACGTTAACAGGTATCATCGTAGGTGGCGCCACCAAACGAACTTCAGCACCTAATTTATTTAACGCAACAATATTGGATCGTGCCACACGACTATGTGCCACATCGCCCACGATTATGACGATGAGCCCTTCGAATTTCTTCTTTTTCTCTTTAATCGTATAGACATCCAGCAAGGCTTGCGTGGGATGTTCGTGCCACCCATCACCGGCATTAATGACCGAGGATTTGACGAATCGAGCTAAATGCTCGGCGGCGCCAGGCGAGGAATGTCGTAGCACAATGAGGTCAGCTTGCATTGACTCGATATTCTGAGCTGTATCAGTCAGCGTCTCCCCTTTTACGACACTGCTGGTTGAGGGAGAGAAATTAATCACATCCGCACTTAGGCGCTTGGCGGCTAATTCAAACGACGTTCGGGTTCTCGTGCTGGGTTCAAAAAATAAATTGACGACGGTTTTACCACGAAGGGCCGGAACTTTCTTAATATCCCGCCCACCAACTTCTTTTAAGGACTCAGTTGTGGTCAGGATCAAATCAAGTTCATCAGCCGATAATTCAGCAATAGTCAATAAATCTTTGCGTTTTAATCCCATGTATGGATTACGCCGTGAGAATAGCTACCCGATCTGTCTGGCCTAATTCTTCAAAGAACACTTGGATGTTCTCTTCCCGTGCAGTTGGGAGGCTTTTCCCGACATAATTGGCACGGATGGGCAATTGCCTATGCCCACGATCGACCAACACCGCTAATTGAATTTCTGCCGGACGACCTAGGTCCATGAGCCCATCTAAGGCAGCTCGAATAGTTCGGCCTGTGAATAAGACATCGTCAACCAACACAATTTTCAGATCGGAAATGTCAAAAGGAATCGATGTTTTTCGAATCTCTGGTTGGTCTTTACGAATTGAAAGGTCGTCACGATATAAGGTGATATCAAGTTCTCCTAATGGAATATCTCGTTGTTCAATCTGGTGGATTCGAGTCGCCAACCGCTGGGCCAGAAATACTCCTCCTGTCTGTATCCCCACCAACGCCAAATCTTCTAACCCCTTGTTTCGCTCCAGAATTTCATGACTGATTCGCGATAATGCACGAGACATTTCTTGCGAATCCATTAAGGTCCGGACAGAAGAATCTGAGTTCACAACACACCTAATCCCCTACCTGAACAATGTTTATTGCTTAAAAAAAAACCCCTCTCATGGCAAATGATGAGAAGGGTTCAAATTTTTGGCCTTGGGCTGGCCACCATTCCTAATTGTCTCCTTACCCACCTCACTGGATGAGTCTTAAAGGTTGTCCCATCTTATTCGTCCTTCAAGCTGCTGTCAAGCAAACAACCATGACGACCAGATCTTTGATGCTATGATATTTAACGATCCGTAGGAATATCAGACACGCTAGAAAGAGGATGGTCCGGGATCTTCAGGGGGTTCACTGGGCCAGCGCAAGTGATCACGATACATGTGCAAATCAAGATCCTTAGGAGTCGCATCCATTTCTTGTTGAAGAGTTTGGAGATTGTTGATCGTCTCATAGATGCGGTAATGCTTGGATTTCTCCCAGAATGCTTCTTGTTCTTGTTGAAGTTTTTCAATATCGATGCTCATTTTTTCCGCGAGCACTGCTTTAAGATAATGAATCTCATTTTCTTGGTGGGCTAAGGCATGTGCTAACACAACTAACTGCTTCTCCTGTTCGTTCATCAGTTACCACTCCTCGTTGGGCATTGATAGTCGATTGGAAATTGAATATCTGGCTTAGGATTGTTGAATGATCCAAATCCACAAATCCGGATGAAGCTGCCCCGATTGTAGAATCGCCTGATGAATCCTAAATGTTGGCAGCTGTGCTCCGTTTTCAGCATGGATGATAGCTAATTGATTTTCCTGCAATCGGTATCCCATACTCTCGGGCCCTGCAATACAACCAATACCTCCTGGAACCAGATGTTGTGCAAGAAACTGGCTCCATTGCTGTAAGGTTTCGGGATCGTCATACACAGCAAATGGAAGCCAGGCGTAGATCCATTCAAAAGGTGCTATGAGGTTCGTGAATGCCTGCTGTCTTATTGGGAAACATTGGAAATGCGAGAGCCAAGCTAATGCTTTTCGATGACGTAAAGTATTCCAAATCTTTTGCGCCTGTTTCTGAGCGAATTCTGGCCATTCATACCAAATTGTATAGTGCTGGGCGCGTTCATATTTGAGACAGGCACTCAGACTGGCTTCACAACCAACTAGCAGGAAATGCTCAGCCGTTTCCCGAAAATGTGCGAGCTCAATATGTTCCTCTAGAAAATCTTCAAGATAATCAAAAATAAAGGGTTGGCTTTCTTTTTCTCCAATCACCTTCTCATCATCAGGATAGAGCAACACGGCAGCAAAGGCCTGCTTAGAGGAAATTTCCGGAGGTCCTAGCGGAAAACAGTCACGCCAAGAAGACTCAGCCGGCTTGAAGTCCTTCCTAGCGTGATCATCGGGCGCAAGTTGCCATGAGGCTCGAGTGTGCATAACGGTAGATTGCTTGCCATCAAAAAGACACAACTCATGCCCAGAGACCTGAGCGATTCGCCCATCTGCTTGAGCTTCTCCCGAGGCAGTCGCAGCGAGATAGGATAATCCCGTTGAATCATCCCAGCAGGTGACCTTTTGAACATTGTGTTGATAGATGGTTACACCCACCCGTTGCTGCTCATCGATATATCGGACGGGATGCTGAGGTGAAGGGTACCATTCGATTTCATGGGCGCGATGAACATCGAGAAAGACATTCAGCGGCGGTTCTCCTGATGGGATCGCGGGGGTAAAGAATGCGCTAAACAGTCGAAAGGCGGCAACCGACGGATATGCTGGAATGCCTCTATAGTGTAATGGAATTGGAACCTGAACTTGCTGATCGTCATAGAGACCACGAATCAATTCAAACGTGGCGCTGCCGGTGCCAGGCAATAACGACAGAAACAATTCCACGACCGGCAAATAATCGATTTTGCCCCATTCCATACGGCTCATACAGGACATAAATTCGGCCCTCTCAAACGAGCCTTCTGATAAAACATAGAAGGCATCCTTTATTTGGCGAATCGTGGCTGTTCCATCGTCTCGAAGCTCTAAATCGTCGTCACGATAAAAGAACTCTATAGTCGCGGGATCGACATTCATCGCACATGCGGCCATTTTTCGTAAATCTTGTCGTGTGAGGTTTTCCCAACCCGGCCGTTTGGAAAGGTCGATCGATATCGTATTCACAAGATTGCCCGGTTGAATGCCAACCCATTGCCCCCAATCCAAACGAATTCTAGCCGCGAGCAGAATGGGAACCTCTGAACTCTCGCTCGTCCACCAACATTCATGTAAGGGCTGCCCATCAGGATCAGCAAGTAAGATGCGTTGCCCATGGCTTCCGTAAAACACATGATGTCCCGTGGACTGCTCCACCACACGACCACCGGCTACAGACCAAGTATCCCGATACACATGATTGGCCGAAAACCGAATGGCCTCCGGATGCTGTAGAACCTCTTGGGTGTTCATGCAGAATTTAGAGGAAATGACAAATTGGGCGGCAATGACCTAGAAGACCAGAGCTGGGAAGCACGATGTGCCCTAAGCCTAACGATTTTGAGGAACCAGATAGTTAGTCCCGGATTTGGCCCGTACCATAGACCAAGAATTTTGAACACGTTAAGTCTTCAAGGCCCATAGGCCCACGAGCATGAATACGCGTTGTACTGATCCCGATCTCCGCACCCAACCCAAATTCATACCCATCGTTTAAGCGTGTAGATGCATTGACCATAACAGCTCCAGCATCCACTTCACGAAGAAATCGCAACGCACGGTTATAATCGTTCGTCACGATAGTCTCCGTATGCCGTGAACCAAATTGGTGAATATGAGTCATAGCTGCATCTAGATCTTTAACAATTTTAATTGCCACAATTAAGGCTAGGAATTCTTTGCCGAAATCGCTCTGCTCAGCCGGTTTGGCTTCGTGAACGATCCGACAAGTCCTTTCGCAACCACGCATTTCCACGTTAGCTCTGATGAATTCTTTAGCAAGCGACGGCAAGAATTTTTTAGCGATTTTCTCATGAACCAACAACGTTTCCATCGCATTGCAAGTTGAAGATCGCTGGACTTTGGCGTTAATAGCTATACGTTGGGCCATCGATAGATCAACATCAGAATCAACATAGATATGGCAGACCCCTTTATCATGTTTGATCACGGGAATCGTGGCATGCTCGTTTACCGTTTTCATCAGCGCATCTCCTCCACGAGGAATAATCAGATCCACATACTGATCACTTTTCAGTAGGGCTAACACAACATCTCGCTCGGGTCGGTCAATAAAGGTAATAGCACCATCTGGAATCCCAACCTTCTGGGCAGCTTCTCCTAAAATCTTAGCAATCGCCTTATTGGAGTGAAGAGCCTCTGATCCACCTCGAAGAACACACACATTGCCAGATTTCAAGCATAGCGCCGCAGCATCAGCAGTCACATTTGGTCGAGATTCATAGATCATCCCGATCACTCCTATAGGCACACGCACCCGTCCAACTCGCATACCATTGGGACGTTGCCAAAACCCCATCGATTCCCCAATGGGGTCTCGTAACTGAGCCACTTCCCGTATTTGCTTGGCCATATCAGCGATTCTGGTCGGTGTAAGACGGAGACGATCTGCCATTGCTGCCCGAGTCTCGTCGCCATCGAATGCTTCGAGATCCTTGTTATTCGCTTCAAGCAGTACCTCTTCTGCCTCTTCTAGTCCATCAGCCATGGCTAGCAACGCGGCATTTTTTTTGGCCGCAATCATGCCACTTAACGGACGCGCTGCTTCTTTTGCGTTCTGCAAGACTCCTCTGAGATAGTCTTCGTTTGAGAGCTCGACCTCTTGGACTGGGTCATCGGAGGATACAACTTTCGGATCTTTATCGGTCAAAATCTCAGGTTTTTCTTCAGATATCTGATGTTCCATGCTTAGACCCTATATTAATCAACGACATGGTCACATTATGAAAATTTCAACGAGAAATTCCATTAAAAAACTGTGAGGAGAATACCTGCCCACTGTAAAAATCGTCAAGAAAACTGGCGAAGCATGTAATCGCTACTCTGTCCACCTTTTTTGTTTGATTTTCAGGGCGCAATCTTGCTACACACATTGTCGTTTTGTCATAGTCTTCTTGTGAAGATCCGAATATATTTATTTGTGCCGAGGTAGCTCAGTTGGCAGAGCACAGCCCTGAAAAGGCTGGTGTCCGCAGTTCGATTCTGCGCCTCGGCACCATATAATTGCCACTCCTATCCCCTCGAGCTTGTTTATATGATTAGTCTTTCGTTTTGGGAATTATATGCGCATGACTCATAGACTCACCCTTTCAGCTGTTCGAATAATCGAGGCAGGAATATTGTCATTATTTGTGATATGGCTGATTTATTCCGCAAATCTGGTATTGGCTGAAGATCAAATGCCCGCTGCATCTACTCCAGCAACCCGGACTATTGTAGCCGACATCTTAATGGTTGATGGGGATTTTTATATCGTACGTGGAGAACGGGGAGAAATCCAGATTGAGGTGACGCCGGATACGAAGCTTTTTGAAGAATTCAAGTTTGGTGACCGTATAAAAGCAGTGTTATTGCCAAATGATAGAGCTGTATCAATTGCACGGGCAGGCCGTGATGAACCCGTTGGGATGACTAAGCACAATGATCCAACTCCCCCGCCACCTGCTCTAAAACCTAAAAAGCCGCCGACAGTTTCATCTGAGACTGTGCCACCTACTCCTCGAATACCCGCCAATCGGGTGATTATAGCCGATCTATTGATGGTTGATGGTGATTTCTACATCGTGAGAGGCGAGCATGGTGAAATTCAGATAGAAATTACGCCCGACACGAAATTAGGCCAGCAGTTTCAATTCGGCGACCGCATAAAGGCACGCGTGACCCCATCAGACAAAGCCTTATCTGTCGTTCGGGCAGGAAAGCATGAAGAACCGGGGATTCAAGAGGACGCACCACCACACCCAACGAACGCGCCCTCTTCCCCTACAACACGTGAGCCCTTGGATTCAGAAAAACTACCAGTGCCGGAAGAATCAGAGCAACCTCAGGTCAAAACTCCAACAAAACGGGTCATCGTAGCTGACGTGCTCATGGTTGATGGAGATTTTTATATTGTTCGTGGTGAACGGGGAGAAATCCAGATCGAAGTCACGCCAAAAACTGTCGTTTCTGAAGCCTTCGACTATGGTGATCGCATTAAAGCTACCGTTCTTCCCAACGACAAAGCTCTCACAATTGAACGCGCCGCTCCAAATGAACCGATTGGTATCACCACTCCATAACAATTTCACTCATGAACACACTTATTAGGGGTCAGACTCGATTTTACTGCAGCCATCTCGCATTGTGTTTTGGTGTGATGAACTAAATCTCAACGTTTGAGCCGTTTTTATCTATCTGCTGGAGGATTTCTCGATAGGCGCGAATACGTTTTACATAATGTACGGGCTCCCATCCTCGAGCATAGCGATGCGGAAGGTCTCGATAATATTGTTTTTTTGCTAACAGAGGGAGCACGGCTTTGAGATCACTCCACTGATGTGGATCTTTACCTAACCGACCGGCCAACAACTGCGCATCACGGACATGTCCAATTCCAACATTATAGGCTGCCAGTGCAACAAACATTCGGTCAGGCATCTGGATATTAGGTATCCGCTGATACAAATTCGCTAAATACCGCGCACCGCCTTCAATACTTTTCTTGGGATCTAAACGGTTGCGAATACCCAACTCCGCAGCGGTTGTCTGCGTTAACATCATAAGGCCACGAACGCCGGTTGGGCTCACGGCATGACGATTCCATTTCGACTCTTGATAGGCCATGGCCGCCAAAAGGTCCCATGATATTCCTGTGGCTTTCTCTGCGCGTTGGAACTCTTCACGATAAAAGGGCAGTCTGGTGGCCACATGCTTGAGGAACGTTTTGACTTCAAAAGTTGGAAGACCTGAAGACTGGACTACCCTCTCGCTGTGTGGCAAGACGGCATCATCGTAAGGAATTTCCCATAACGCAAGAATTCCCGTTACAAGAATCAGCGAAAGCGCCACTTGCTTGAAGACATAGAAGGTACTCGCAAGCATACTTGTCATCTAATATACACCAGTTCTCAAGAATTTGCTTTCATGGCGTGAATCTCTATCAAATCTCCATAGATTACTCTATTCGGATACTAAATTCGAATATTAAGAAGAATGTCCTTACTTGGCCTGAGTAGCTTGCTGAGAGAATACGCTGGCATCACAAGAAAAATACTTGATTTGCTTTAAGGGAATAATTGTAATCTCTTTTGGGGTATCAATTTCCAAAATCTCCATGTCATCGCTGATCGTATGGCGAACAGCCTCTTTGAATTCTACTTCTTTATTATCCACAAATACGACTTTGACCCAGTACTGCACGAGACACTCCTTTCTTCTAGGAACGCACTGGCGTTCTTACAGCTATAATGTGTATTTCCCAAGCTCAGACGACCGCCACGTGGCGGCTTCCACCGCTTCAATGAATGTCGCCCGCAACCCACCTTCCTCCAGTTGCTGCAACCCAGCAATGGTGGTCCCACCTGGAGACGTCACACGATCTTTTAAGACAGCTGGGTGTTCGCCCGTTTCACGAACCATCTTGGCTGCCCCCAAGACTGTTTGAACGGCCAATGTGTGAGCGACATTCCGTGGGAGCCCAACCCGGACTCCACCGTCAATAAGAGCTTCAATCGCAAGGTAGACATAGGCAGGTCCACTTCCACTCAAGCCAGTCACCGCGTCCATCAATGATTCCGCCACAACCACAACTTGACCGACAGATTGAAATATCGCTTCGGCAACATCGAGGTGTTCCTGCGCAAGACCATGAGCCCCAGCTAAGGCTGTGACGCCCTCCTGAATCACGGCTGGTGTATTGGGCATCGCTCTTACCAGCGGAACATGTATTCCAATATAATCCTGAATACGAGCAATCGAGATCCCAGCGGCAACTGAGATGACTAATTGTCGTTCGGATACCACTGATTTTACTTCACCTAATACATCATTTATTACTTGAGGTTTGACGCAAACGACAATGATATTGGCCTTTTCAGCGGCAGAAACATTGCTCGAATCAACGTTGATATGATATCGATCTCGAACATGATCGAGCCGTACTGTCGACACATCCGTTCCAAAAAGATTTCCAGGTTCCGCCAATTTAGCCTGTAAAATTCCCGCAATGAGAGCCTCGGCCATATTGCCCGCACCAAGAAAGGCGATAGTATTATAAGACTGTGACATCACGAACCGAGTATAGCTGGCACCTGAAAAGGGTTCAACTCGGTGGCCGTTGAAAATTGTTGGCTGCTAGAGCCTCATTGCCCTGGGAACAATGATGCGGTGATGACTGATTCAATGCTTCCACGTATAGGGCCTGCAATAATGTGGTAATCCCACGACCAGGCCCTTATTGATCCGCTCTCGTCACAAGAGGTATATTGAAATGATCGACGAGCGAACTATATCCATTACACTCTGTTTCCTTCGTTGACTCTGAAGAGGAGAACGGCAAACAATGGGTAAGAAGCTTGCTATCAATGTACAGCGAACAAGATTGTGGGTGTTTATTGTTCTCATCCTGGCAACACATGGGATTGGCTTGTCAGTCTCGGATGCCCGAAGAATTCATCTCACCACTGAACAAAAGACTCAACTTGCGAAAGCAGAAACTATTCTGGTGAACGTTCTGGCACTCACGGAAAAGGGCCCTGCTGATACGACACCAATTGTGGCGACTATCAGCCACCGACTGAAAGAACTCAACTACTCTGTCACTACAAATCCCAAAGACAATCATAATGTGGAATTTAAAGTAAAATGCGAAGAACGAAAAACCTGGACTGGCACTTCAACAACAGGAGGAGATGTTGACTTGCCAGACGCTCCCGATCGACTCTGGAAGGGACCAGCTTGCTTGTTAACCTATCGATTACAGCATCGAGACCTGGGGTGGAATAAAGAAATCCGCACGTCGTTTTCCGATGCTGCGGAAGCTGCTCAGCAAGCTGGAGAAGCTAACTATGGTGCCTATGCCATGACTCACTTAAATCAGCGACTGAATGACTATGACTTTCCTGTACTCCTATCAGCTGAATGGGGTCAAGTTGATAGATTACTTCAACTTTTAGAGCATCCCAATACTTCGAAATTACGACAAGTCAAAATTCTTTCGGTGTTAGGTGAATTACATGCCGAGGAAGCGTTACCAAAACTCACTAAGTTACTGGAGTCGAAAGACCTTCAGCAGGAAACTATTCATGCTCTGGCAGGCGCTGGTGTCGAATCAATTCCATTGCTCATTGACTTTTTTGAAAATAGCTCCCAATCCCCGATTCGCGCCAAGGCTGCTAAGACACTCGGCAATCTCGCCGCAAAAACCGGAGATCCACGTACGATCCCCCCGCTTGTCAGGTATGTCTCAGACGTGTTACCGCAACTCAAGACCTCTCAAGACATTGATTTCCCAGTCTTAACCGAAGTGGTATGGGCGATCGGAAAGTTGCGGTGGGAACCTTCGTTAGAGCCTATCGGACAACTTCAAGAAAAAGTCTGGCTGATTTTCGACAACTCGCAGGAAATGGCCAATCTTCGTGAAGCCACAAGTTGGACCTACAAACAACTAGACTTAGATGGTCACGTCAGTTAATCATCACGACCCCCGACACAGATAGGAGGTAAATTATGCAGGCTTGGGCAGCTGGTGCCTTCGTAATCATTGCAACATGGGGAATATGGGAAACTGACGTGGATGCACGTCGCACGTATTTTACAGTAGAGCAAAAGTCGCAACTCGAAGCTATTCAAACCATCTGGGTGAAAGTCTTGGCACTCACAGAGCGAGGCAAGACTGATGGGCAATCCATTGAAGGTGTTGTTCAACAACGACTCACAGGCCTAGGCTATCAGGTTGTTACCGACCGCGAGCAACCCTCTGATGTCATGCTCATGGTGAAATGTGAGGAACGAAAAAAATGGTCAGGCACCACGCGGTCAGGAGGCGACGCTGATCATACAGATGCCCCGGCTCGCCTGTGGACAGGACCGGCTTGTCTCTTTACATATCGGCTAAACGGACGAGACCTAGGTTGGCAAAAAGAAGCACGCACTCAATTCGAAGATCCCACACAGGCTGCGAAAGCTGCTAACGCTCCAAAATCTGGGCCTTACGCTATTGCGCAACTGGCGAAACGACTGGAAACGTTTGATTTTCCCATCATGCTAGCAGCGGAGTGGGGGCATGATGACCGACTTTTTCAGCTCCTCAAAGATCCAGGCACTGCTAAACCCCGCAAGCTGAAAATCTTGACTCTTTTGCCTGACATGCAATCCCACGATGCCCTCCCCTATCTTAAGGAATTTATTCAAGACAAAGAATTAGCCGAACCGGCAATCGTGGCATTGGCTACAACAGGAAGTGAGGCGATTCCCATCCTCACGGAAGTCTTTCAAACACACAAGAATTCAGCGATTCGGGCCGCCGCAGCCAAAGGTCTGGGAGAAATTGGCTCACACACTGGCGATCCAACCATTACTCCGCCAATTTTGGATTATCTCATCGCCAATCTCAAACAGATGAAAACATCGGCAGATATCGACTTTCCGGTGCTCACGGAAGTGGTATGGAGCTTAGGTAAGCTCCGCAACGAACGATCTATAGAGCCAATAGCGGAACTCGAAGAAAAAATCTGGTTGATTTATGATACATCGAAAGATATGACGACCCTACGCGAAGCCACGAACTGGACCCACAAGATGGTCGACATGGATGGACAGATCCAATAACACAACATTCTTCCCTTTCCCTAACCGGGAGAGGGAATTTAGGGCGAGGGTGGCACACCAAAGAGAAAAAATGCCGATCACAGTCACTCAATGAATGGTCACCAAATAATTAAAGTCGCCCTGATCCTTCTTCTCCCCTCATTCCTTGGTTTTTTCATCCCTACCTGTTCTTCCGCCCAACGGATCGGCAACCCAGCCGAAATGGATCGGTTGGAACAACAAGCAGAAGATCTAGCCGCCCAAAGCGATCCTGAGGGAGCCGCACTCGCCATCGGCAAAGCCGCAATGATGGCTGATCTGATCGCAGAACATGAGATGCAACTTAATAAGAAAACACTTTTCCAATCAGCGTCACACCTCTATCGCGCGCAAGAATTAGCGTTTCAAGCCTTAAGCCTATTTGAACGAGCCGGAGGACAGCCACCTGCACCCGCCGGCGTCTGCCACTATCTTATTCAGGGAAATCACAGACTACAAAAATCTAGTGCCCTCTTGGAAGCACAGTTTGATGTTCAGGAAAAATCACTACTAACTAGACAAGCTGATATTCACGACAAGAACAGCGAATGGAAGGTTCTATTACAGGAGCTCTATCAAGATTTGGACTGTCCGGAATCTGAAGGTCTAGACCAAGAAACCGATAGGCTTTGACAGCTTATTTCCTGCAGAAATAATAGAGCGGATTCCTACCCCCTACCTAAGCACATGCAGATTCCTCTCAAGTATGAAACGATTGGGCGCGCTATAATCGACAATTCATCAGCCGTATGATATGGCTGCCGAGGCGAAAGAGATTCTGCGCGAGTCCGTATAAGGTCAAAACCCATTGAGCTTGATGTGGCAAAGCAACATCCCGCATATGACCTTCTTATTGACACCTCAGCTAATGTGAGACTTCCACACGATTATTGGCGTAGGTGATATTGCTGTACTCCACCGTCGGCATCATTATCCAATGAACAACCTCATAACTTCTCAGTTTATCCATGAGCATCTCGCCCGGTTCACGGCTGAGGTCTTTGGTGGCCGAGGGCTTTGGTAATCATGCCAGTACGGCTGACAAATCTAGGTTAAATTGACGATGCGGACACCAGATTTGACAATGAATTTCACAAGAGATAGCCTACCCGCCGTTCTCGGCAAGATACGAAAAAAAACAACAAAGTCACCCACTCCTGTTGAATGAGGGTGTTAAATTTGTCAGGTTTTAGTACGCATCGTTACTCTCAATTGGCAGCATTAGAGCAAACACATTTTTGGTTTATTGCCAGAAGGCAACATGTCTTGTCTTTATTGAGAAAATTTTGCGAGAGAAAAGTACGCCATTTTGCAGATATAGGTTGTGGCACCGGCTACAATCTTGGATTTTTCACGGCCTTTAGCCACCAGGTTTATGGCCTTGACCGTTTAGTTGAGCACTCCCCTCATCAGGTCGCCTCCCCCTGCCACATGGCTTGCACTGAATTACCTCAACTACCTCTGCTTAATGAATCCGTGGAAGTATGCACGTTATTGGATGTACTTGAGCACGTCGATGACCGAGCCCTGTTAACTGAAACCTCTCGGGTATTATCACAAAATGGATTCATGATCATTACAGTCCCTGCATTTCAGTGGTTATGGAGTGAACGAGATGTGCAAGCAGGTCACCAGAGGCGCTACAACAAAGCGCAATTGATTGAACTAGTCACAGAAGCTGGCTTTAAGGTGAAGTATATCAATTACTATCAATTCCTGCTGTTTCCATTGGTGCTGATCACGCGACTTTTCTCAAGGAAAAAACGCATACACCAACATGAAGAAAAACCAAGCCCATTCATCAATCGTATTTGCCATACCATTGCAAGTCTTGAGCTCAGGCTACACTGCAAAGGATTGTATTTTCCTTGGGGATCAAGCTTGGTATTGGTAGCAACAAAGGAGCCCTAATGCCATGGATTTATTTATTTTTCAACGCCAACTCGAGCTGGATCGACAGGCTATCGAAGCAGGAGCGAAGGCGATAGTCGTCGATCTGGAAAAAACTGATAAGCATCGGCGACAACAAGATTTTGATACTCAGATAAATGAGCATCATATCGCCAACATCTATGTGCGTACCGAAGCAAATATCCCGACAATCACGCGAATTAACGGATTCGGTCCTAGCTCTGAAACGGAAATTCAACAAGTTTTAGATGCTGGTACCATGGAAATACTCGTGCCCATGGTTAGAGGCTTAGCTGAAGTTGACAGTATTTTAAAGTGGGTAGATGGACGGGTTAAAGTCGGCGTCATGATAGAAACTCCAGAAGCGATAGGCTTAGCCCCACTGCTGGCAAGATATGATCTCGCCAGAGCGTTTGTTGGGTTGAATGATTTAACAATTTGCCTTGGCAGGCAGTCAATTTTTGAGTTGTTACATGAAGGGATTGTTGAGCAAATACGACAGTTAATGCCGCATACACCTTTTGGTTTTGGCGGTCTAACCTTACCTTGGAAAGGTTACCCACTGCCGGCGACCTATTTTTTTCATGAGTTACATAGGCTTGACTGCAGTTTTACATTTTTGCGTCGATCCTTTTTCCGTGATACCCACGGCAGCGAAATTGCCTCGGCCATTAGGACCATTAGGAACTATCAACAACAAGTAGCCAATCGTTCAAAGCACCAGATATATCAGCAACAACAACAAGATGAAAAGCTGCTCTTAGAGGTAGTGGAGCCACATTCTTCCCTCCTCCAGACCGCTATTACGGGTTAATGAGCCATTTTTTACAGCACAAGCGAGTATTAGTAACTGGCGGTAATGGCTTTATAGGGTCAAGATTGATTGAAAAACTGGGTACAGTTAATGCTGAGACATTTGCCATGCTCAGGCAAAATTCAGATCGATCGTATTTTTCTATATTTGGGGAGCCACAGCATTACATCATAAATGATTTGGATGATTTACCAGCTACCACTGAAGTCCTTCAACATATAAAACCGCATTATGTTTTTCACACTGCCACATGCCGCCAGTATCAAAACGCACCAGCATTGTTTCATAGCAATGTTACTGCAGCTATCAATGTATTTGAAGCTAGCTTGTCTGAGCATTTACAAGCATTTATTGGCTTCTCCAGCTCAACAGAATACGGTGAGATAGCCGCGCCCTTTCAAGAATACGCGCATGCTCAACCTAACAGTATATTCGGTGCTAGCAAATTAGCAGCCTCTCAGGCTTTGATCTTGTTAGCGCGGCAGCAGCAAGTGCCCTGTGCACTATTACGTCTATTCCATGTGTATGGCCCTGGTGAACCAGCCCATCGTCTGATCCCAACAGCAATACGGGCCATTTACAATGATCGCACTCTCCCATTAACAACGAAGGGCTATTGCCATGATTATGTCTTTATTGATGATGTCATAACAGCCTGCTTTATGGCAGCAGAAACCGCAGAAGTTTACACCGGCTTGTTGAATATCTGCACTGGTACACCAACCAATAATGAAGATGTCGTCGCCATTATCGAAAAAATACTTGGCAAGAAAGCCCAACTTGATATTGGTGGCTTCACACAACGTAAGTGGGATAAATCAGACTGGTATGGAGACAATCAAAAAGCACGAGATCTCATAGGTTGGACGCCACAATATAGTCTTGAACAAGGCCTCACACAGACTCTCAATTGGCTTGAAGACATAGAACTCAAACATGTCTAAGCCAACACAAACTTTATCTGTGGTCGTGCCGGTTTATGCCAATAGGGGGACATTACAAGAACTCATTGATCGTTTGGTCGTGGTTGCGGAGGCAGTAGAAATGCAACATCAATTAATTTTTGTCGATGATGCAAGCCCAGATGATTCCCAAGCATATCTGCAAGCATGCGCAACAAAAGACACAAGCATTCTGGTTATTCACCATGCACATCAACAAGGTCAACAGCAGGCAATACGCACTGGGTTACGCCAAGCCATAGGCGAATATGTAGTAGTTATCGATGCTGATTTACAAGATATTCCAGAACATATTATCGAGTTGTATCATTATCAACAACAGCACGATCTTGATGCAGTATTTGGTTTGAGGCAGAACCGCTATCAAAGTCGTTCTCGGATGTTACAGTCACGCGTTTTCAAAGCTATGATGCGCTACTGGCTCGGCTTACCAAAAGGAGCTGGCGCTTTTGTCTTAATGACTCAGAACATGCGAAAAAAACTGATACAGTCTCCTACCCATGGCTTCTACCTATCCGGGTATATTTGTTATATCGGTTCATCAATAGCCGGCATAGAAGCTGAACGGGTCGAACGAAGACAAGGACAATCAGCCTATAGTTCAGGACTACGTTGGAAAACAGCAATGGACAACATTCTGAGTGTATTGGAGTTAATGTATGTCAAGCGATTCAATCCAGCATAATCAGATACAGCGAAACTATTATGAGAGTCGCACTCACAAAGAAAACTGGCGTATGCGTCCTAGGACCACGCCCTATGTTTTGAATCATATTGAGCACCTCATTAAAGACAACGCCCTGAACAAAACACAACACATACTCGATGTTGGTTGTGGCATGGGTAAATTTACTATTCCTCTCGCAGAAAAGGGCTACGATGTTTCGGGCCTTGATCTTTCATCGTATTTGTTGAACGAGCTTCAATCTGCCAATCAATCAGGTCGAGAAATTCCATGTTATCAATCCGATATTCATATGCCTTTAGAAGAAATAACACACAAGTTTGATGTAGTCAGTGGATTTTTTATGCTGCATCATTTGCATAATCTCCATCTCGCATTTCAAGGTGTAAGAAAGTTGCTCAAAGATGGCGGAAAGGTCTGCTTCATAGATGTGAATGCCTTTTGCCCGCTTTACTATTTACAGGTCACTCTTGCACCCACTATGAGTTGGAGGGCAGAAAAAGGCATATTGAATATGCGTAACACATTGTTAACACATGCGCTAAGAGAGGCTGGATTCAAAAAGATACAAATCCAAAACTACGGAGCCATGCCACCCTTTATCAAAAATACTGCATTAGGTAATAAGATAGAGAAAGTTTTTGATCGCCTACCATTCTGTCAACCTTTCGCCGCATTTAAATCCATTTCGGCCAGTTTGTAAGACCAGCAATTCGATAAGAGCCAGTATGGGCACTCTCGTGCTGATCGTAACAGCAGCGTTGATTATTCTTTTCCAGTGGTTGCCCTCATTACGTTTTGGATTAAACACTGCAGATGAGGGATATTTGCTCTTTGGTGTACAACAATGCTTAAAGGGTAAAGTTCCTATTCGTGATTTTCGTGCCTATGATCCTGGGCGTTACTATTTTTGTGCCTCCGCCTTAAAGCCCTTCAAGGCAAACTTTATTAGTTTGCGTGCAGTAATGTCGATTCCAATGTTCTTAACAATGACTATGGGATCAACGTTAATTTACCAAGCTACTGAGAATCTGATCATCGCAATGTTAACCTCAGTATTCGTATGGAGTTGTAGTAGGCCCTACTATAAAGCTTTCGAAAAATGTTTTTGTGTAGTTACCGTTATCAGCTGTGTGATCATCCTACAAGGAAATAGCCCGTTGGCCTTTTTTTGTGTTGGGATTTTCCTTGGTCTCTGCATATTTTTTGGAATCAACTTAGCATTATATGCCGCGTTATCATTCTCAATAAGCTTCGTCATTCGCTGTTTTACTCATACGGGTCCACTTATAGATGTAGGCATAAACATAATACTGGGCGCCTTAATTGGCCTTTTACCAACAGTCTATATGGCAATCCACCATCAAGGATTTCTAGCCGTATATTGGCAAAAAAAAATATTAACCGTGCTTCATCGCAAAAGTAGTAACCTGCCTTTGCCTGTTCCTTGGCTATGGCGCAAATACTCTGTGGAGACGACACAGTACCGTCCGTATAGAAAGCGTGCTTTTAGAGTTGTCGTAACATTACTACCATTTTTTTATATAGGTTCTTTCATTTTTGGGTTGTTTTTACCTGAAACGCATTATCCAGAAAGCAGTTTGTTAGTGGCATCTGCAGTTGTTGGTATGCCGTACCTCCAGCATTTGTATTCCCGCTGTGAAATCGATCATCTCACTACATCAATCCATCCCGCCCTGCTAGCGATGAGCGTACTCATAATCCTTATCCCCTTTTCTTTGCTACAGCTTATTGTGGCCCTAATGACATTGCTCGCATTATTCTCACTGACCTGGAAGTTAAGTGAGTACTCTCAATACCTCAAAAGGCCTTACAGGTACGTTTATTTTGAGTCAACTCAAGGCGGATTATGGATAAAAAAAAAGATCTATCAAAAAATCTCTTGGATTGGCGATCAGCTGAATACTCATTGTTATGGTCAAAAAAAATCCCTATTTTTGCCTCGATTTCCAGCATTTTACCCCCTATTCAACAAAGAACCCGTGTCCTATGATATTTTCTGCGTCTATCCAGCTAGCACAGAACAACAACAGAAGATGATATCAGATATTGTCAATTATCAGCCCAATCTAATTTTTGTTGATAATTGTGTATCAGACCAACGGGAAGAACTCAGATTTCAAAACACTCACCACCATGTTTGGAGCTATATCCAGCACAATTTCATTCGACAGGAGAATGCAACGGGGCTACCTGAAGATTTATATCTTTGGATTAGAAAAGCATCTAATTCGTGACTGACCTGCTCCCTTTAAACCACTCCAAAGTCTATGTCACAGACTTGTGCAATTTAAAGGAGGACATCTCATGCCACGGATCAAATACCTCGTCGAACAAATCATTCACAAACTCCGCGAAGCCGAAGTCCCGTCAGGACAAGACCAGACGGTCAAAGATCTTTTGTCGAAGAATTTAGTAGAGTCTAGGGGCAGGTATTGATAATACTTCTATCTACAGGGCATTGCGCTCTTTGAGTTTACCTAGCGACAGATATGACTTTTCACTGTTTCATTATTTTGGTGACAGTGAGGATGGTTCTGACATCGGTGGCGTGATTTTTTGCCGCCAGACTGGTTGCCAGTAGCTACCGGTTGTCCAACTTTGCCAGCCCCAGCGAATCCAACTGACTACGGCCAAGGCTAACCATAAAGCCCACAGCAACATGCTGACGCGATATACCCACAGCGGAAGCGAGACCACCGTTCCTTGTGGCAACATAGTATCCGCTCGGTCTTGGAACCATTCAAGATGTCTGGCGCTGGATCCATTGCCTATAACACCCATGTCCGGTTGTCCCACCAAACCCGTTTGAATCGCCCAGATTAAACATATTCCCACAAGTAGCGTCAAAAACGCTAAGCTAATCTGTAAGAGATTAAACGACCAGGCAGGTAAAACCTTCGGAGTCACCAATCGACGCCATGCCATCCCCCCAAACCATCCTACGACCGCTAGTGCGGCCAAGATAGGAATTTGACTAAGTCCCAAACCCAAGAGAATCCATTGCCATGTGGGTAGCGGGGCAAATGATAATCGTCCTAAAACGACCGCCACACCGATCATCACAATGAGAATACCCCAGAGCAAAACGGCTGGTCCCAGACTGGGGCCATTCACCCACAGAACCCAGTGATTTGGCGGGACACGTACGGTAACCTGTGCATTTACGCTTTCGGCGCCGAGATCTACCGGTGATGTCACAAATCGGGTTTGCATGCCTCGTAATTCCTGCCAGGTGATTTCAACGGTTTGTTGTCCAGGCCGCAGGGGGAATGTGACGAGTTGGTCATCCTGATGAATGGGCTGAGGCGTTCCATCAATGGTCACCGATTCGACTTTGATGTCTTGGGGTAACTGGATGCTATGCTGTCGTCCCTGACTAGATCGAAACGAGGCCGTCAGTGTTCCATCGGTCGCACGTTGTCCAGGCTGCCATGTGAGATGACTGGACTCGACGGTAAAAGTAGCTCCTTCCACACCGACCGGCTGAACAAATCGCACGGTAATGGATTCGCCTGGCCACGGCCGCCATTCGGGTATAGTCGCTTGCTTGGGCGATTTCGGATGCACCGCCGGAATACCTTCAAACGTCGGATGCCACAACGGACTCACATCCAATCGATAGATCTCAACCCATGATGTTTCTGTGCTGGCAGTTAACGATAACGCGGCTGTCGGCGTCAGTTGAGATTGCCAGGCCGTTCTCATAGTATGCGGATCTACCTGGAGTTGGACCTGATCGTCTTTCACCGTGACGCGTTCCGTCATCACCGTCTCTCCAGGAACCAACGGAATAGCCAATGCAAAGGCAGACCCTTTCGGCGACAGGCGCTGCACAACGGTTTGCATGGACCATTCCAAGCCAATGTGAATAGTTCGTGTGATCTGGACAAGCGGCGGTATGGCTTGTGGCTGCCACGTGGTTGCGGCGGTCTGCGCTGATCGCTTGAGCGCCTTCTCTCGACGCAAATGCACCTGATTCTCTGGAACACCCTCTTTTCCAATTCCATGAAGCGTCCAACCCGTGACATCCGCATTCACCTTGTGCGGTCGCAGTGGCAGAGACAAGGCCAACGAAGCCTGATTAGGCAGGGCACCTTCCATTACTACCTGGTGATACCCCGGCAAAAGATCAACCCAGATTTGTCCATGCTTGATCTGCGACAGGCCCGTAGCAGGCTTTCCATTGACGAAGATCTGATGGGGTCGCCACTGCCTGGACGAGCCGGGGATTGGCACGGCAACGGGTTCATGGGCATGAATCGTCATCCTCATTCGTAAGCTTTCTGCATTAGCCGTGAGATGAAGAATCGGAATATCCGCACAGGCCGGCAAACAAGAAGGCGGAGCCAATAGTCGCTCTTCCAACTCTTTCAACAATTCAGGCGAGGGTATCTCTGCATGACTGATGGATGACGACAAAAGCAGGACAATAGCCCCCACGACTGCAATGAATCCTGCTGTCGCTACGGTAGCCTTTGGAGTGTGAGGGCTTCTCCCCCAAGGCCATATTTTTGATTGATTGTCCAAAACCCGCCACAATAAGATACCTACTCCAACCACTTGAACCAAGAGCATTATCAACGTCATAGAGGGTGAGAGGTACCAAATAGAGAGTTGCTGATCTCGAGCAACCGGACCACTCCAATGCAAATCAACCCGGTTCCATTCCCAACGAGGCAAGCCCGGGCCGGTTTGAATCGCCACATCCGGCGCGTAGCTTTTCAGATAAGACGACCTCAAAGAATCCGACAGCGACTGATCGCGCCGAGGGTCTTTCACCATTCGTTTCGATAATCGAGATTCTTTTTGTTCCATTTGACTTTCAAGACGATCAGCTTCTAATTCTTCCACCACAGATGTTTCTCGTGCACTTGATGTGATTCCTTCTGCTAGTTGTGGACGTGTTTCGACTGCGATCCGCTGCCACGGATATTCCAGTTGCGGATACAGTCCTACTCGAACTTGTTGGACAATAAAAGGCAAGGCGATCGCCAATAGCGCGATGACACTCACAAGACGATAACCTTGGACCATCATGCTCCACCAACCACTTGGCAAGACCCGCACTAGCGCCACCGCGGCTAACACATGCCCCCATACCCAGACGGGCGCGTCCGGCTCATGATACACCAGGGCCAGCGTCAGGCCTGCTAGAATTCCCCAGGGCCAAGACCACAGGCGAGCCACTGCCACGGCCGCGATCAGCACTAAAAACATATCTAAGAGCGTCCATTGCGTGATCCAAGTATGAACGGCTTGATCCACGCCTCCCGCGTGCAACACGCGCCATCCCGGCGGGACGTGTAATGCGGCTGACACGGAATGGACATCGACATCCCATCCCAAAGCTGGAATTGTAGGGCCTACGGCTTCCATTCGGCTTTCAGTCACCATCTTTATCTCACCACGCCGAACTTCCACACCCTCCTGCTCCATCTTTGGCAAACGTGTAATAACGTGAGGTTGCCCATTTAGTTCCACACGGCCAAGTTGCATGGATGGCTGAACGGTCAGGCGCCAGGCTTGAGCCAAGGTCGCTTGGATTTGGTCACGCACGGTATAGCCTTGTCCGTCAAAATCCAACCATAACTCACGAGTTAATGCGACGCGATCGGTCCCGGGTTGCTCGTTCCCACGGCGCTGCTCAGTCAGTGTCATTGCCGTGCCCGGAGTCATTACATAAGCAGGAAACGCTTGCCATGCTTCAGGCAACAATGTTTGCTGGGGATCCACACTTTGCCCACCCGTAATCTCCACAACCCGCAACGCTGGTCGTGCATCGACCACCCAAATTTCTTCCGCCGGCCACGGCTGAGGTCGCTCTGGGACCGTGAGGGAATGAATGGGCGCCAAGGAAGCTGCAGTCACCATCACCGTCCATTCGCCAGCGCGGGCTTGGAGCCGTAATTTTCCTCTCGTGTCAATCTGCGCCGGGATAGGACTCGCAAGTGCTAGCGGTTGCATGCCGGGTTGGATAATATCCGCAAAGACAATCTCTCGAGCTTGACCGCCCACGATTATTTGCAGTTGGGTCACGAAACGAAAAGGAATCTCATCGATGAGCTTGCGAAAGACTCGTACTTCTAACGTATTGGAGGTTTCTGAACTGCTGGAGGATGCGGCTTGAGGCCGAAACCACAATCGTCCTTTGGTATCGATTTGAGGGAAGGAAATCGCATGATTGTTCATCGTCACATCAAGCAAGGCCGTTTCCTTCGGTAACAATAATGATTCTGGAATATGGGTCCATTTCCACGAACCACGTATCGTCTGTTTTCCTTTCGGTAACTCAACCGTCGGCCGACCACGCTGATCGCGAACGATCAGGGATTGAGAATTGCGAGACACATGCTGTGGCCAGAAAGCCCGTTCACCTGGAAGCGTCACAGTAGTCTTGCGTATCACGTTCCATTCTTGAACAAACGATCCGCCGTTGGAGGTCACGGTCAATATGAGCCGAGACGGCCAGGCGCAAATGCGTTGTTTCGCATCGTTATACAGAAAGGGGCATCCCCAATCGTCATGTTTGTCCAGTACCCAGGGCACCCAAGGTTTCAGTGGCGCTGGTACATCATCAGGTGCTAACGGAGCCTTCGCCAAGCTAAACCCCGAGTTGCCTAGTAATCCAAGCACCACCCCTAAAGACATGAAAATTGCCCATCCACGTATCTTGACCATCAGTCCATTGTTCTCATACATGATCCGTACCCCCTCTACTTTTGGGATATGGCACTCGGAAGAGAATCCTTTCAAAAATATGGTTTTGATCTACGACTATTTACTAAAAGTTCATAAAGTTGAGATATCACTGTATTCTCGCATACCTCTCAGAGAATACAAGACACCACTAGGCGCTTACGGGAAGACTCTTTGTGCAGCGAAAAGGTTCCCTCTCTCAAAAATGTTGAGAAAAAACCCCTTTCAAGAATTAAGACATAATCATGCAGCGGTTTGGCAGAACAGAGGAAGCAGGCAACAGGAGAAATCTGAAAGTAGAATGAGTAGATGAGAATTTACTGATACAGCTCATAGCAAACGACTCGAAGGACAAGCAGCTCAAGAGTTCTTTAACATCGATATGACTAAGGACAGGCTTTAGACCGCTGAGCATCAAGTGATTCAGCAGGCTCTTTTTTAAAGATGGAGTGAGTGAGTTTCGTAACAACCTCGTCGCTGAGCCTTTGTTGCATCACACCGCCCGCTCGCACTGCGGCTTCCTGCTCTGTGATATGTCCTTCTCTACCGGTTGTTGACACAACTCCCACCAACCGGCGCGAAGGATATTCATAGATGTCAATATCCCCACACCACCGAACATATTTAAAGAGTGGGTCTGGCAGATCTACCGTCCAGAGATGGGTTTGGCCGTTAATGGCCAGATCCACATTGGTTGAATCGGTCTCTAGGGCTTCCGCAGGCATTCCGAGTAGTCCTTCTTCTTCCAGACGTTTCTGAATGGCACGTTCTATTTCTTGTGCATGTGTCCCTGTGATCGAAATAGCTATGGCGACGTTACTAGCCACAAAATCCTGAAACTCTTGTTGGATAGCCCCAATCCGATACGGTGGTAATGAACGTTGGCCACTTACTCTGATAATGCGTAAATCTGCATTCAATAACTCCCGTTCAGTGAGAGTGGCGATTGCGTGTTTGTAAGCACGCATCCGTTGAAGTTTTCGTGGATGAGCTCTTGCCTGTTGAACAAGAGCATTGATCGCATCATCCTGATTCCGCAAACGTTCCCGAATGTCCTGTTCCGCCTGTTGTCTATTGAGCCCGGCTATTGCATGAAACTCTTTGGTAGACGCCTGATACCACACATCAAGTATTTTTACATTTCGCAAGACTTTGTTCGTCGTTACTCGTGTGCGCTGATCAAGGTGCAACGTTCGTTCTTCGCGTTCCAGGCCCGTCGATTGTCTTAGCCGGTATGACTCGCGATCGGTTGACTGTGCTTGAACTTTCGCCGAAAAGATTCGAGCCACGGCGGCATACGCATGTTTCTCAGCCTGATCGCGATCAGAAGCCTTTGCAACTCCAGTGAGAAATTGTTCGTTTGGATACATCTGCTTCGGCGACAGTACCCAGGATGGCGGCGTTTCGGAACCAGCCCATACACAGGCTCCAAACAGGAACGAGACTGAGAGAGTGAACAGATGGAGAGGGCGCACTATCATGCCAGTAAGCTATTGGCCATTTTGATAGAGAACAAAACGAGTCTCACCTTTTTCAAGCTGCAACTGCCGGTGGTCATGAGATGTCTCGGCAAGTGCATTTTGCGCGAGTCTGGATTGAATAGCCACCGAATAACTACCAGGTTCTACCCACAGTCGGGCCAACTGGATTTCCCCAGGGAGTGTTCGCCAAGATCGAATATCCGCTTCTTCAGTTGCAAGAACCACCACCCGCGCAAGGCCTCCAACTAATGGACCAATCCAGTCACGATTTTTTTTGCCACCTGCAGCTCGCGCACCAATTCGAATGCCTTCGGCTGCCGCCATTTTCATGGCGGTCCTGGCCACTGCCCTGAGCACTAAACTATCGTAGACATCTGATAATGTTTTTTCCGCGACGGCATTAATATCGTACAGACGTTGTGTGCGAGCCCTGACGACACTGCTAGTACCTTTGACCTGAATCGTATCGACTGTTTGAAGTTGCCGATTCAACGAAAACCGCGGTAATGCGATACGCGCAATTCTGCCATGAAGACCATAGAGTAAGGCCTCCCCTCCCCTGGTTCGTCGTGTACTCCGGCCAAACCCTGGTTTGGTGAGAGCAACTAATTGAAGGGCATCCAAACTAACCGGAACATCAATAAATAAATCCTCTTTCTGAGGTCCCTGGCCATGGTAGGAAATGGCGATAATCTGCGCCATTTGGGAACTGGGAATCTTAGTCGCTTGTGGAGAGATTTCGGGAAATTTTTTCTGATAGCGACGGACGTCATCATGAAGACCAAGTCGGCTTGCCGTACGAATCAAGTCTTGTTTCAAGACTTCTGGAAAGACAACACGAGTCCAGGTTTTCTCTTGTTCATAGACCTGTTCAGCTTTTCGATAGCCTACATAAGCGTTGTTAACGTCGCCCGCAATATCATACAACAACCCAACCACATAACGGGCAAAGGGATCTTCCTGATAGGTGTCGGTTCCCTCTTCTTGATCACTCAACACATTGAGGCGGTGGTCAATACGCCTGGCCTCGACCAAGGCGGCGTCCCATTGTTGCTGAAGCGCATAATTCAGGCCTTTAATCACATTAATCAGCACATGCTCGTGAGGTGCCCCTTTATAGGGTTGCCGGCCTTCATTGAGTAACATCGCAGCAGCCGTATCTCTCAGACGTTTCGTATACATGTCTTCCACGAGATAGTGCGCTTCTTCTAAGACCACATTGCTTTCGGCATACTGGCCAGCTAAATGCAGGACCATGCCATGATCCATAAGATAAAGTAATCGGCTTTTATTATCGTACGCGTTTTTGGCGTTTTGGATGATGTGAAGCGCTTGTGCGGGATTTCCTGCGATGAGACTTTGGTGGATACTGGCATAGTGAGCCATAGGACCACTGCAACCGGTGGTCCAGAAGACACACAGCAGAATCCCCAAAGTGTACTGTCGAAAGAAGGCAGATAAAGTCCACTGGCAGAGAAGCCAGTGCGGAAAACTAATAAGGCGACGGCTGAAAGGAGCTAACCGAATGGAGGGCACTTCCCATAAATGAGACAAGAATATCGACGACAAAGGCAGTGATTAAAATAAATGGCGCTTGCGTTCAACAACCTTTTTAATTTTTTTCTGGCCGTACCACGATTTCACATTATTCTCCAAATCGATCAGGTCCAGATCTACCTGATAGTACACGGCCTTGGTCCCGGCAGACTCATCCACGATGGTGGCAATCGCACCCTTCATCATAAAGTCCGCCCCAATTTCCTGACCAGGGCGTTTTTGCGTATCCTCACGGGAATACACGGCCTGTTCCTTCCGTTCTTCTCGAACTTCTTCTCGTTCACTCTTGCTCGCCACGAATAACACTTGCTGCGAATTCGTCATTTCCCGCTCTAAGTCCGTGACAAAGGTTCCCACGTCAATATGCTCATGACTCTTATTGACAATCGTCCCAACAATCACGACCGGTTGTCGGCCATGAGAGCCAGTAAAACTGTTCAACCATGGTCGGCTAACCATTTCCTTAATCATGGTTTCAGCTACCAATTTCGAGTCGGTATCATTCCATCGCCCACTCAGATCTGTGACAACTTCAGGATCAACGCGAGTCACGCGCTTTTCTTTGCCACAAGATGTCACAAACCCCAAACAGAGCAAAGCCAGAAGCATGATCAACAATTGTCTCGGTTGTTTCATGATCATCACACATCCTTCATAAGGTCAATGACGCTTCAACGGCCAACATGCGACAAAGCTACAACCCGCCCGGACGTTTGGCTTCTTCCTGTTGCAGCTGTTGGAAAACTCGCTCAGCATTCTCTTGAACATATTTTCGCACTTCAGCATCTAACTCTTGCGCCTGTTGTAAGATCTCTTTCATCTCTTCAACCGATAACCTCGTCAAGACATAGTATGTCGATGAATCTTCATCTTTATATCGGTCGACAGGCCGCACGCCATTCAGCGTCACAGCCGTGAAGGTCTTGACGGCTCGTTCGACATTTTGCTCTTCAATCGACTTTGTAAAATCGCCGGCGGTAGTCGAGGCCGCATAATCCTGCATCAAATAGGCCGTGTAGGATCGGAATGTCTTAGCCAGTTCTGCTCGCGCACGATTTTCTGCAGCTTCCCAAGCCAACGGTTCATTCTTCACCCCGACAATTGAGCCCACACCGTAGATTGCCTGGGTTTCTTCTTGATTCAACGCGCCTGATCCTTCTTCAACCCAATCTGGAGGACCACCGCATGCAGTCAAGAGCAACGCGACCAGGGTTAAAGTGAGTAATCGACGGAAATAGACGGCCTGTGGATATTTCAAAGCAACCATGTTAGTTACCTACCAATAAAATTGTACAAGAAGTCTCGCGAGTTTTATAAGGGATTGATCTGTCAGTGGGAATAAGAAAATGCTAGCATCGCCTTTATACCCTGTCAAGAAAAGAAAGGTGCGACTACGTGTAGAACACAGATTAATATCATGATTATGATCGAAGGAGGGCCCAATGGCTGATGTGAAATTAGAGGATGGGATTATTCGAATCAAAGAGCTGGATATTCAGGATATGAAAGCAGCTAAGGTTTTGGCTGAATACCCAGAAGCACGATGGGCCGAAATCACCCGTCGCGCGTTAAAAATCGGCTTAGGGTACCTACAAGGGGGAGCACAAGACTAACGTCGCAATGATCAGGAGAATGGCTAACTCGCTTTGTGAGTTTTCAAGATTGACGTATTCCACAGTTGCTCAACATATTGCACAAAGGCCTGTTCATAACCAGGCTTCGCTGTGAAATTTGCAAGAGTCGAATAATCGGACTGCACTAACTTGTCAAAAGCTAACCCGTATTCTTCAGCAATACCCAACGTTGTCCGAAAAGCACTCAAGTAGGTGCCATGACCTTGAGCAATATCTTCAAGCAGATTCGTTGAGTTAAACGCCACAAAAGCCTGCGCCTGCTTTCCCTCTTTCACCAGACCATCTTCAGTCCACCAACCATGTCCAGATGTTGAAGATACGAATTCGGTTGTCCCATCTGTCGTCGTATCTAATGTGGCTTTGATCGTACAAGCTGTCGTCGCACACAAGATTATCGCGGACAAGCCTAGCCAATGTAATACGATGCCTCTCTGGTTCATGGTCACACCTCCATCGCACAGCTTGGTAATATCGTTTCCGAATGTACAGTCATCACTGTCGTCACTGAAAAAATATCTGGTTGACCTATCGCTATTCGTCATTGATCATATCATGGCAACCTCTAGGCGATAAACTACGAATCGATATTTTTAATGCTCACCATCACAGACCATTCCTCCATAGAACAACGGGGTATGACAGTGGCCCAAATCAAAGCCCAAATGGCTCAACTCTGTCAGGGAATCCCACCCATCCCACTCAATCGCCCCTGCACCGTTGGTGACGGCATCGTTCAACTTTCCTCCAACGACTGCAGTCATTATCAGGCTATTTTTGCAAAGGCTCAACAAGCTGGTCGGATCAGTAAGTTTGTCCCCGCTTCAGGAGCTGCAACTCGGATGTTCAAGGATCTGCTTCGGTTTATTCAGGAGTCTGTTAGTACTCCCATGATTCAGCAGGCCTGGACTCGAATTGAAGACTTCCCGTTTATCGATACCCTTAAGAATACCCTCCACCAAAATGGGACACCGTTTGAGCAACTCTATCACAATAATGCTATGCAGACTGTCTTTCAGGCTCTCGTCTCATCCCCTGGATTAAATTACAGTCAGTTACCCAAAGCCGTACTACTCTTTCATCGCTATTCAGACGGTTCTCGAACAGCCCTTGAAGAGCATCTCCGCGAAGCGTTGGATTATGCCCTACCATCTTTGTCAGGCATTCCGGTTCATCTGACGATTTCTCCACAACATGAGCAAAACATACGTGCGACACTTCATCAGATCCAGCATAAATTCGAACGAGCAGACCGCAACGTGCCGGTTTCGTTGTCCCAGCAAAAAACCTCGACTGATACCATTGCACTTGATGAACATCAAGACCTGTTTCGCGACCAGAACGGTCACCTAGTTTTTCGCCCAGGCGGGCATGGCGCTCTATTAGAAAACCTTAATGATGGCGATGCTGATATCGTATTGATTTCCAACATCGACAACGTCGCACCCGACCATCTTAGGACATCGATCATTGATTGGCGTATGGCGCTGGGCGGGTATCTGATCGAACAGCAAGAGGCGGTGTTTTCACATTTACGAAAACTTGAATACTCTACTGACCTCGTCCTTGAACAGACTGAAGTCTTCATAAAAGAACAGTTACATCAGTCACTCCCACAGTCCTATGACGAGTTGGCAAAGACCAAGAAACTTAGCTGGTTACGGCAATTTCTGGATCGACCTATCCGCGTATGTGGAATGGTTCGTAACACCAGCGATCCTGGCGGCGGGCCTTTCTGGGTTCAGCATTCAGATGGCTTCCAATCTCGCCAAATTGTCGAGCAATCTCAAGCCGATCCTAATTCAACATCTCAACAGAAACTTTTCCGTGAAGCGACCCACTTCAACCCGGTTGATTTGGTGTGCGGTGTGCGCAATCATCAAGGAAACTCATTTGACCTCTTACAATTTCGTGATCCCAACACCAGCTTCATATCTTCTAAATCCTATCAAGGTCGCTCCCTCAAAGCGTTAGAATGGCCAGGCCTTTGGAATGGTGGCATGGCAGACTGGATCACACTCTTTGTAGAAATGCCTCGGTCGACCTTCAACCCAGTAAAAACCTTCATGGATTGGCTTGATCCCAGCCACCAACCCCCCACCTAACATCTGTGATCAATAACCGTAAAGGCATGAGGGGTCAGATGCCGCTCAGTTTTACTCGGAAGAAACAGAGGGCATAATCTAGCAAAGAAATCTTGGGACTGCTGTCAAGAAACCATTCAATCGAAATCAGCGGTCAGACCATGGCGCTCATTGTCCAATCAATCCGATTTACCTTTTGAGGTTCCTTAACTTTGCGTACAATGCTGATCAGAGGCGCAAGCTCTCTGCAAACACTCGACAACGAATTCCCATCCCTCCACAATCTGCAACACTTGTTGTCACCTGTATACCTGTTCCAATCAAATATGAGCGATCTGTCGTGTGGCCAAATAATAGCAAAACATTACCTGACCCCTAATCCTGACCCCTAATCTCCAAGCTGTTCAGAAAAAATGTTGGCACCCTCCGGGAAACCAAGGCATAAGGGTACCCAGAGGAGAATGAAAAGACTGAGGTGAATCCTGTCCCCTTTTGTATCGACACAACCCTTTCGCTTCGCTATGATTAGGTAGTCTTCACATCTGTACGACAACATAGAAGAAAAGAGGCAAATATGGAACGCATTGTAAACCTACATATTGAAAAATTGCCTGAGGGGGTGTACGTCGCAACATCAGATGAATTACAAGGTTTAGTCGCTCAGGGGCGTACCATCCAAGAAACTATTGAAATTGCCGGTGATGTCGCAAAAAAACTCCTGGAAGCAAAACACGAACGGGCAGAAGAGTTACCTTTCCCTGAGGTCAATGAAGCCTTTGATTATCCACTGATCATCAATGCCTAATAGGGCGTCTAGCCGGGTATAAATACCAGGAAATCGTCAAACGGCTCAAACAATTGGGGTTCTCTTTTGATCGTCAGGCTGCAGGTAGCCATGAGATCTGGTTCAATCCTCTCACGCACCGCTATACCACCATTCCGAATCACCCAGGAGATCTCCCAGAGGGAACATTGCGAGCCATTCTCAAGCAGGCCGGGATTGCGCCCGACCAATTCCTAAACTCCTGAATGTAGAACGCAGAAAAACGCAAGATGAACAAGAGCTCCACAAAAATAGGAGATCATGACTTGCCACCAAATCCCGTCGTCTAAATATAGCAAATCATGACTTGACCCCCAATTTTATAGGCAAACCCTTCCTTCAATAGGGCAGTAATGTCAGAATCAGAATTCTGGTAGGGTGTGAAAGTCTTCGCTTTAGATTCCTCAATAAGGCAAAAAATCAAAAGGTAAAAAACAACCAAGCCAATAACCCATAAAGAATTCCTAATTCGATGTTGGCTATCTTCGTACATGCGGGAATCCATTTGAAAGTTTAGAGGATGTAATAAATTTTGATGTCGCTAGACCATTATCCTTCCAGATAAAAAATCTTACTGTACAATAATTCCTTTAAATTGCCCAGGATATGTTGCTCCTTCAAGCCTGGGAGGCCGGAAAGCATCAATTACGTTGCCTTCCCTATCAAATTTTAATATTACCTAATCACCTGGCTGAAAATCCTGACCGAACCTTTGGTAAAATTCTGACCGATTGGCTCCACTCCCCATAATCGTAGACTTAAGTTCATTAAATCCCTCAAGAGTCCCAGGAAGTTCAAAAATATTACTTCTGTTGTTGTATGGCCGACGAGCCTTGGCTACTAAAGTGCCTCCTCCCCCAATCTCGCTTTTATTTACCGTTAAATCCCCTACGGCCTTCGCATTTAAGGCCGCGTAGTACTCTTTGACGGCGTCCATGACAGCTGTTGCACCAAGTGATGCCGCCGCCGAAGCGGCACCACCGATAGCTCCATATAAGGCCCCTTGGGCAGGATCTCCTCCACTCAAGTGAGCACCAAGTGCTCCACTGGCTGCCCCACCGACCGCTCCGCCAACTATTGTACCGGCTGTGCTACCAAGAGCCGACCCTCCAATTACCCCGCCGGCATAACTTCCAAGTTCTCCACCAGCATAGGAGGATACTAATCCAATCCCTCCAGCTATGGCCGCATCTTCAAAGGATCCACCATCCAATCGGGTCAAATAGGCCTGTGCGCCTAACGCGCCCCAGGGGCCGCCGTAATAGGAGGCCGCCGCCATTCCGATGATTCGAGCATAAGGGCCGATGGTTTTGTTTCTTAGAAGCATGTCGGGTACGATCGAACTACCCAATGTGATGTACGCCCGATTATCAAACGAAAATTTCTCCACAGCTTTAATGTGTTTTTTGACTTTTTTAAAGGCCTTCTTAAAGAAATGTCCGCTCGGATCCGTGTAGAGAATGGGATTATTGTTGGCGTAGGTATACCGATTGAGGGTTTGTGGCGCGGTCGCACTCGGCACAATGGTATCGGCCGAAATAAACCGGCCCAACGCCGCATCGTAGTAGCGGGCTTCGTAGAAATAGAGGCCGGTGGAGCCATCCCGCTCCTTGCCGGTGTACTTATAGGCCACATCCGCAGTGCCCGTGTTCGTGAACGTCTCGCCATAGGGATAGTAGACTAGGTCTTCTTCCGAGTTCCCGTTCCCATCCATCAGCACATTGGTGGAGCCCAAATGATCGGCATGGAAGTAGCTGATGGAGCCGCTCGTCACCTGTTTCATGGCGATGCGCTGCCCACCCGCAAAGATTAGCCGCGCACACGAGGTCCCTTCACACACATAGAGCTTGCCGATATAGGTGGTGGTCGTGCTGGTACTGCCGTCATTGACGGTCTTTTTGATGCGTCCCCCGTCACCATCATAGGTTTTTGCTTACGTTTTCATCGCTTATGGCCGAAAGGCATACCATAGGTGTTCTTCGGAAGTTGGAAAGGGCTCAGGCAATCATGAGTGACAAGATTGACCAAGATCTGTTTTCGCTTTGGCAACAAATGGGATTTCCCTGTAAATCGCATCCATGGCATGGCGTGGATATTGGACCTGAGGCTCCAGATTGTCTCACGGTGTACATTGAGATCGTCCCAACTGATAACGTGAAATACGAGTTGGATAAGAAGTCTGGACATTTACGGGTCGATCGCCCACAGCGGTATTCCAATGTCTGTCCCACGTTGTATGGGCTTGTCCCTCAAACCTATTGCGGTCAATCAGTCGCCGCATTCAGCGCTGAGAAAACAGGTCGCCCAGGCCTCATTGGTGATCATGACCCACTCGATATCTGTGTGTTGACGGAAAAAAGCATTACACATGGGGATTTACTGCTAGATGCCATTCCCATCGGAGGTCTCCGTATGATTGACGGGGAAGAAGCCGATGACAAGATTGTCGCGATTCTCAAGGGTGATGCCATGCACGAACAATGGACGGATATTAAAGATTGCCCTGTTTCATTCATTGAACGCCTGATGCATTATTTCCTCACCTATAAAGACGTGCCAGGGTCTCAGAAAAAGAACTGTGAAATTTCCCATGTCTACAGCCGCGACGAAGCGCATGAAGTCATTTCCCGCAGCCAAGCTGACTATGCCAACAAGTTTGGCCAGCTCCAATCGCAACTCGCATCGCTTGGGTCGACATTAAATTAGATCATTGCCTTATCTGTTACTCGTCGTCTCGATCATTCCTGTTTTCTTTGATATTCTCGAGATATCCCCTTTCACGAATTGATGTGATTTTTCTACTTGAAGGTAACCGCCCGGCACAGCATAATGACTCGACACTTGCCGTTGTTCTACCACCGCTTCTGAATTTTGAGATCATAAAAAAAGAAAAAGGAGCCGCGACCATGAGTGAGAACATTGAAACCTTGCAACGATCAACCCGCGTCATCCCCGCGCCATCAGGCATCAAGGGTCAGGCACATATTCAGGATTACGACGCCGCCTATCAGGCGTCAATCGCCGATCCCGAAACATTTTGGGATGGTGTTGCGAAAGAACTGCATTGGTTTTCGCCCTGGAATCAGGTCTTGGAATGGAATTACCCTTGGGCGAAATGGTTTCTTGGTGCTACCTGCAATATTTCGTACAACTGTTTAGATCGGCATGTGCAAACGTGGCGGCGCAATAAGGTGGCCGTCATCTGGGTGGGTGAAGACGGACAAGAACGGGTGTTTACCTATGCTGAACTCTTTCGGCAGGTGAATAAATGTGCCAATGGCTTGAAAGGCCTAGGGCTCCAGAAAGGCGATCGCGTTACCATTTATCTTCCTAAAATTCCAGAGCAGATTGTGGCCATGTTGGCTTGCGCTCGCATCGGTGTCATCCATTCGGTCGTCTATTCCGGGTTTAGTGCGCCGGCGTTGCAAACCCGCATCCATGATTGCGAAGCCAAAGTCATCATTACGGCCGATGTGGGCTATGACCGGAACAAGACGATTCCTCTGAAACCCGTCGTGGATGAAGCTGTCGCGAATTGTCCCTCAGTTGAAAAAGTCGTGATCGTTCGACGGGAAGCGCCTGCTAGTCCTCTGAAAGCTCCGAAAGAACTGGACTGGGACGACTGGATGAACGATCAATCTCCCAAGTGTGAGGCCGAACATCTGGACTCAGAGGATCCGCTCTACATTCTTTATACGTCAGGAACGACCGGAAAACCTAAAGGCGTGCTGCATGTGCATGGTGGATACATGGTCGGCACCTATCTCACGACCAAATATGTCTTCGACCTCAAGGAAGAGGATGTCTATTTTTGTGTCGCCGACCCAGGCTGGGTCACCGGGCATAGTTATATTGTCTATGGCCCCCTGCTCAATGGTGCCACTATTCTCACCGCCGAAGGCAAACCCGACTACCCAAACCCCGGTCGCTGGTGGGATTTGATTGAGCATTATGGCGTCTCCATTTTCTATACAACGCCCACGGCCATTCGCCTACTTATGAAATATGGCGAAGAATGGCCAGCTAAATATGATCTTTCGTCACTCAAGATTCTGGGGTCCGTCGGCGAACCCATTAACCCTGAAGCATGGGAATGGTTTCATCGCGTGACTGGGGGAACCAAGCCCATCATGGACACCTGGTGGCAAACCGAAACCGGTATGATCCTGGTAAGCCCCCTCCCCTGTGTCGATCTGAAGCCTGGTTCGGCCACCAGGCCGTTTTTAGGTATTGAAGCCGACGTCACCAATCGAGAAGGGCAGAGCATTCCTCACGGTGGTGGGTTCGCGGTGATCAAAAAACCGTGGCCCTCGATGATGCGAACGATCTACAAAGAACCCGAGCGCTACGAGCTTTATTGGAATACCATTCCTGGAGTCTATACGGCTGGGGATGTCTGTCACAAAGACGAAGATGGCTACATGTGGTTTATGGGACGTGCCGATGACGTCGTCAAAGTCGCCGGAAACCGTATCGGTACAGCTGAAGTGGAAAGTGCGTTAGTGGGTCATGAAGCCGTCGTCGAGGCTGCCGTGATAGGCAAACCGCATAAGACCGCCGGGGAAATGATCAAAGCCTTCGTCATTTTGAAACAAGGGCAGACCGAATCGCCGGAATTAATTAAAGATCTCAAGAATCATGTCCAACAGGAATTGGGGAAAATTGCAACGCCCCGAGAAATCGATATTGTGTCTTCATTACCCAAGACCCGATCAGGAAAAATCATGCGCCGCGTTCTCAAGGCCAAGGAACTCGGCCAAGATCCCGGTGATATCTCGACCTTGGAAGAATAAGAGACAGCACAGAACTAGGCAAAAATGAATACAAAGGAAACAACACCGTCAAAAAAACTAGAAAGAGAACCGATACATATTCAAGACTGCCAATATTCGGCAATGATCCACAAAGAGATTTCTAAAGAGTTTGTATAGTATTCGCGACGGCATATGAGAACCAGAGAGACGAGTATCCAGAATTGCAATCTGTTCGAAATGATTAACTTCTTTTACAGAAGATTGTCGAAATGAGAGCATACAGAGACTACTGCAACAGACGCGGCACTCGAAAAGGACTGAAAGTAGATGACATTCCATGTTGCCCGACGAGACTACCCATAATCGGTCCTATTCTCTTTAGCCTCTTTATCTTCAGTCCTTTTATTCTGCCAACTAGCGAAGCAGACAAGAATTCCGAAATGGTTACAGATTCCATGGCTCAAGAAGTACTCCTCCTACCGAATGATCACTCTTTACCACAGGTAGAAATTACTGAGACTCAGTATGCACGCAGTCAGCCTGTCCCTGTGAAGAATCTAAAAAAATGACGCTGCCTAGTGGGAAGCAGGAAGTGTCGGAACCAGTTCCTTAATCTTGTAAAGCCCACAGATGGCGAAAGGACTATGCTCCTTCACTTGTTTATCGATAAATTGTCGAAATTCATCGGCTATCTCTATGGTTTGAAAGAGATGGTTGTCGTTAAGATCTGCAATCCAATATGCTCGTGCATCGCGGGCTGAGATTCCACAGTTCAATAATCCACTCAAAGTCCCACCATCAGAGACATCGTACCCTAAGAATAGCCAATCTGAATCGATGCTGGCTGGTTGAGCCTCACCAAGATGCGGCCCATATTTACATTGAGCCATAACCGTCGGTTCTGCGACACACGTGACTGCGACAATCCATATCGGGCCTGGCAATTGATCGACATGTTCTGCAAGATTGACCTCTAATTGCACTAAGCTAGACCAGTGAGGTGCATTCGGACCAATCCAAGGCTCCGGTTCTTTTGGTACCGTCCAAGTTACGTCTCCGTTTGGACCTGGGACATATCCAGTAAACAATTGAGGCCAGACCATGTCATCTGTTGATAATATTCGTGGAGTATCGTACCCCCATGTAAAAGCCTTCAATCGATTGGCGTCCCAAAGCTCATCTTTGGAGATCCACATGACACGGGCATCAAAACCGATCACGGTTTCATATTGCTGCAAATCCGTCATTACATTAGATCGCGATAGACTCGATGGTTTGGATATCGTCCGAGGAAAGTTCGAATTGGGTGAGAACGGCGAGGTCGTCTTTCATGTGTTGGACATTGGTGGTGCCCGTGAGGGGAAGCATGCCAATTTGTAAGGCAAAGCGAAAAATGATTTGCATGGGGTTGGCTCCGACTCTTTTGGCTATTTCCCACACATGGGGATCTCGTAGCACATCTTGATTAGCCGTCAGGAGTGAGAAGCCTTGGTACACAATTCCGTGGGCTTGACAGAGACTTCGTACGGCTTTATCCCACCCCATCGCGGCATAGCAACGATTCTGTACCACCATTGGCTCTACTGTGGCCTTTTCACAGAGCTCTTCGAGCTGATCAGCATGAACATTACTCACCCCGATCATCTTGGTTTTCCCCGCTTGATAGTATTCTTCCATCGTTTTCCATACGTCCCAATCCGCTTGACTTACCCCCCATCGAGACGAAGGACCATGCAACACATAGGAATCCAGATAGTCTGTGTGAAGATGTTGTAGTGAACTCTCAAATGATTGTTGAACTTGAGTGGAAAGCTCAGCAGATTGCTCATATGGCGTGCGATGGTCCTGTCCCGCCATCGAGGTAAATTTGGTTTGAAGAAATAAAGACTCTCGCGTGACACCCTTTTTTACCAAATTCAAAAGAGCCTCCCCAACCAAGGCCTCCTGATAATGAATGAGCTGATTAGCCGTATCGATAGCTGTAAATCCTGAATCGACAGCCAATTCGACTAATCGCGCCGTGTCTTCTTTCTTCCAGGCGGTGCCATACATAAACGCAGGAATGGACATCTCGTTATAGGTCGTCATCATGTCCATTGCAATGTTCTGACTCGATTAATTCGATCGACTGGGCCGTGGAATTCCGTCACATTGTCCCCACCAGGCGCATAGAATTTCATACAGCTGGACAATGCCCCACAATGTGGCGGGAATAACAATCACAAAAACTGTCACAATCCCAAATAGCCGCCACAGTAGATGCTTAGATGGGGACGGATTCATGGACATAGCAGCTACTATTTATAACAAGCCGCGTTTTTGGAGGTAGGCTCGGTCAATCACCGGTGCTGCCGGTAACGAGAGGGTCCCGTTGGCTTGTAAGAGACGTTCAACATATTTCCCAATCAAATCAGATTCAAGGTTGACGGAATCGCCAATCTGCTTCAACCCAATGGTCGTGACTTGAGCCGTATGAGGAATAATGGCGACAGCAAACGACCGTTCTTTCACAGCATTAATCGTCAGGCTAATACCATCCATGGTGATTGATCCTTTTGTCACACAATACCGCATGATGTTTTCGGATGCTTCAACAGTCAGTTGAATGGCATTGCCCTCTTGCTCACGAGCCTGCAACGTCCCAATCCCATCCACATGCCCCGTGACCATATGGCCTCCCATTCGAGCATTTAGTTTCATCGCACGTTCGAGATTCAGCGGCGTACCCACGGGAATATTCCCCAGAATAGTACGGTTCAGGGTTTCGTTTGAGACATCCACCGAAAAGCTTCGAGCTTCAATATTGGTAACGGTCAAACATGCGCCAGAGACACTGACACTGTCGCCGGCATGTAGGTCGTCCAGAATAACGGAGGCCAGGATCGAAAACTTGGCTCCGGCAAAACCCTTGTCGATCGATTGCACCGCTCCCATTTCTTCTACAATTCCACTAAACATGCAATCCCCTAACCTTCTTGGTCTGGCTCATCATCTTTCCGGAGTATGACTATTTTCAGAACATACACAAAGACGATCAGTAGGACCACCACTCCTAATGAGGCAACGGCTGCGATGACCATATCCCCTGTTCCCATAGCTTCATCCATATCGATCGCTCTTCATCTTAATAGACACGATTATAGCACGACCGGTCGTTTGATCCCTATCATCAAGAGGCCAAAAGATACTGCGGTGAGACCGAGAATCATGCCAATCCAAAAGAACCCACCGCTATAGCCTAGTGTATCGATTAACAAACCAGCTAGTAGAGGGCCTCCTGCATGGCCAGAGTCCATGATGGTCCCACGCAAGCCCATCCCTGCGCCCAAGCCTTTTCCATGAGAAAGATCAGCAATCAATGCGGTGCTTGAGGAGGTCACTACAGCTTCCCCAAATCCGAACCCGCCAGCTACCAGAAGCAAGAGGTGGTAGTCCTGCACATGTGGAATAAGGATGACCATCACCGCACATAATAGCAATCCGATCACGATCAAGGTCTGTCGAGATCCACGATCCGAGAGTCGCCCCATAATAGGTTTTGCAATAAACGAGGTCAGTGCCTGCACCCCAAACAACACCCCAATTTCCGCCGCGTTTAAACCAATCAATAGACCATATAAGGGGAGAAACGCCATTAATGTCCCATTTCCCACCATTTTTGCGGCCTCCACCAGACTGGTCAATATAATAGGTGGAGTATGACTCACACGACGGAGTGCAGCGCGCATTTCTGGCCAATACTCCATAAAGGAATGTTCTTGATGCGGAGGTACCGGACGCGCCCATGGAATCAACCAGAAAAACACGACGGCGACGATCCCACAGATACCCGCGACGAAGAATGTTGGGGAAAATCCATATTGATAGACAAGAGCTCCACCGATCATCGGACCAAGGAGCCCCCCACCTTGCGTGGCAGACGTGTACCAACCAAACGCCTCTCCTCGATGTTGGACAAACCATTCACCGACGAGCGCTAATGCGATTGGCGTAAACATGGCGGTAGCCAGTCCATGAACTAATCGCAGCATGCCGAGTGTTGGCAGGTCAGTCATGAATGGATACACAAATGGCGGAATCGCAAATGCCAACACTCCCCCGATCATCAATCGTTGTCGATTGAGAATATCGGATAACAAACCCATAGGCAGCTTCAAAAATATCCCGGTGACGGTTGAAAGGGCGACAATCATCCCAACCATGAACGGACTAGCTCCCAGAGAATCGGCCAATAAAGCTAAGGCTGGACGCCGGACCATGTCATAACTCACGAAACAACAGAAACCCACTAAACAAAGGTAGACAAAGGAGCGGGATGGCTTCATGAAACAATGACGAGTCTAAACGGTCGAAGTGAGAAAAGTTACTGCTACGACAGGCACAAGACTGTACAGAAAAGACGGATCGGCAAACCTTCGCCTTGATTCTCGCAAGCTATCAATGGTGCTCCTGGGAGTCAACGAGCCCATACGGGGTCGTTGAAAAAAGCCGCCAGCGGCGTTCTCGCCATTAGCCGGACCTTCGGGCTCACAGGCTTGGCGCTCTTCGCGCCGTGAGCGCTCACGTAGTACTAGTACGCTCCGCGCGCAAAACAATGGAGTCGCTCTTCGAGACGTGCCAGGCAGTAAGCGGCCTTGCTGGACGGACTTTTTTGAACAACCCAACGTTATTGATCGCCACGGGCTTCCTGGAGAAATATGGCCCTTACTATCTTCATTATTTAACACTCTCGTATGAATAGTAAACTTCGACAAGGCCTCTTCTAGCGCGTTGAGAAAATTAGCCAATTGACTTCCCGACACCTTGTTTGCCTGCTATTGTTAAGACAGTCTGATCAATAGGGTTTCAAACAAGCATTACGTCTCAGATGACTCGTCACCTGTCTGAAGAACTTACGCTGCTTATCCACGTGCTGAAATGGCTTATCTTGGCCGCTGGGACTGGTCTACTTGTCGGGATGACCAGTACGGGTTTTGTTGTGTTGCTACACCTGTGCATTGAAAGTCTGGAACAATTCTCTTGGACATATTGGTTGTTGCCGCTCGGTCTCGCATCATCCGCCTGGATGACCTCCGCGCTCGCACCTGAAGCTGGAGGACAAGGCGTCGAACGCGTCATTCGTGCGATTCATTTGCAATCTGGGAAAATCTCTTGGCGCGTTATTCCGGCCAAGGTTAGCGCAACGATGCTGACAATCGGTACCGGTGGATCTGCTGGCAATGTGGGACCATGCGTCCAAATTGGAAGTGGGCTGGCATCGTTTGTT
This sequence comes from Nitrospirales bacterium, assembly GCA_965223765.1. Classification (GTDB taxonomy): domain Bacteria; phylum Nitrospirota; class Nitrospiria; order Nitrospirales; family UBA8639; genus Nitrospira_E. The sequence goes on along the minus strand of OZ245016.1, from coordinate 2,596,300 downwards.
GCCGATGTTCTCCAATTTGATGCCTCGGATAGAAAAACCCTCGTGATCTGCGGATTAAGCGCCGGCTTTGCAGCAATTTTTGGTGCTCCTCTCGCGGGCGCGTTTTTCGGCATTGAAGCGCTCTTTGTCGGATCATTAGCTTACCATGTTTTATTTCCTTCAGTAGTCGCCGCGATGATTGGATCCATGACGGCAACACTGCTTGGGATGCCAACTCTGGGTTTCGTCACAGCACCCTTTCCAGTCATGGATGCTAAATTGCTCTTCCTTGCCATCGTCAGCGGGGCAGTTTTTGGCCTTTGCGCCATGGTTTTTGTCGAATGTGTAAACGGCGCCAAGCGCCTGACGTATTATTTACCCTCGTCACCCTTGCTCCAGGGGGCGATCGGCGGCAGCTTGCTCCTGGGCGTCAGTTGGCTTGCCTCGCCGGAAGTGCTGGGACTTGGGACCCAGACCATTCAACGAGCGCTAGATGGTGGACCCATTCTCTGGGCATTAATGCTAGGAAAGATCTTGAGTACCGCGCTCACGCTCAATACTGGTGGAAGCGGAGGGATTGTCTTACCGATTTGTTTTGTCGGTGCAACCAGTGGATCGGCACTGGGTTGGATTATAGGCCAAGACGCGGGGTTGTTTGCAGCATTAGGCTTGGCAGGGCTGTTGGCTGGCGCCATTAATACGCCGATTACGGCCGTGTTGTTAGGGATGGAATTATTTGGGATTGCGAGCGGGCCCTATCTCATCCTCAGTTGCACGATTGCCTTTCTGCTCTCAGGACACCGCAGTGCAATCCCAACACAATTGTTGCAGTTCAAAAAAGCCCCGGCCCTGCAAGGACCGATTAATCAAGAAATTGGAAACAGTCAATTAGGACTCACCAATGTGGAAAGCGACACACAGAAGACCGATTGACGGTAAGGCAGAAAATCGTTTGCTACGGCTCTACGATATCGGCTTCTAACTTGCAACACCGCCAAATGATCTATCAAAATTCCATGATCTGTAAAAACCTAGATGTTATCTCTCAGACAATGTCTGACGAAGTCTAAGACAGCGGCGATGGGAATTTTGGGAACCATGTCATTCTCAAGAAGGCGAGAATCTAGGTTTACGGCACGAGAACTGGATGCCCGCTTGGTGCCGCGGGCATGACAAGAGAAAAAGTCTTCAAACAGATTTCCTTTGTGAAGAATGTGTACTGGCTAGGATAAGGCGTCCTGTTCCGTCGGACAAATCGGAATCAAGTCATGGATCTGCAGATTTTGGAGCAAGTCACCAACAAAGCCCTTTGGTTCAACCCAGGAGATCTTGCGATCCAACTCCTTAAACTGTCGCGAACACAAGACCAGAAACCCGAGTCCCGCACTGTCCACGAACGTCAGCCCTTGTAAATTCAGTACTAGATGCTCAAACTCGGTCTGACAACATTGATTGATGATAGCTTTCACATGCCAACGCGAATGCATATCAAGTCGACCGTGAAAATCTACGACAGTCGCCCCTGGACCGCCTCGTACAATTACATCAATGGCCATAATCTTACATACCTTATCGGCCCATCCACTACAGCCTTAAAGTAATTTCTTACCTACTTGTCCGTCCTGCGCGTTTTGTTCAAATGTATTTTGTCGATGGCCGATAAACCAAATTCCTACGCATGGAGAGGTTTTGTGTTGCGGTAAACCGTTTTTTGTGTTCTTTCTAGACTGACTCCTGATAAGATTTCTAGGTCCATGCCACCTGCGCTTCATCCCGTTGACCTCGTCGATACTCTTCGCCGACATCGCCTTACTCCCGCGATTGTCTTTCTCACGTCTCGCCGAGGATGCGACGAGGCACTAGATAGTTTTATTCATCACTCTGAGAAACTTATTCCCAGTCGCCAGGAAGCCATTCATGCGTTTCTTGAACGATTCGCCGAAGAGTTCCCGAGTATTGCCGATCATCCGCTGATTCCGGTCGTACAAGACTTTGGTGTCGCGGCCCATCATGCTGGACATCTTCCATCCTGGAAAATTGCCATTGAAGAACTGATGCGTCAGGGACTCTTGGATGCCGTGTTTGCCACCACCACGTTGGCCGCAGGCGTCGACTTCCCTGCACGAACGGTAGTGATTAGCCAGTCCAGCGTTCGCAAATCTCAAGACTTTACAGACTTATCGGTTAGTGAAATTCAACAATTGGCGGGACGCGGCGGCCGCCGCGGCAAAGATTTTGTGGGATTCGTGGTCGTCACACCATCACCCTATATCGACTTACATGTCCTCGGTAAAGGTTTGACAGGCCAACCAGAATCAATTGATAGCCAATTTGTCGTCTCTTATCCAATGGTGCTCAATTTACTAAAAGCTCATGATCTGGACCAAATCGAGGGACTGTTGGCAAAAAGTTTTGCCCAATTCCAACTGAATCAACGCGCCGCCGTTCACCAAAAGAAATTACATGATGTTCAGGAACTCCTGACGCCCTACGGCCCACGAGAATGTGCTGACTGGGTCACACAATGGAAAGTGTTTGATTTAGCTCGCCGACGTAAAGCTCGCCGTCGGCCAGTGGTTCATACCGATAGCCCGTACCTCACGGCCTGCTTACCGTTTCTGACCCCGGGCCGTGTGATCGGCTTGGCCAAAGGATCGGCCATCATCTTGCGCCAATATCGAAGTCGTGGAACACAGACACCAATGCTGTCCGTTCTTCGAACCCGAGGCACCATTGGGGAATGTCCCGCTCAGGCCGTCCTCCATATTTATGACCACATGATCGAATTTCAACCGATGCGGACTCTGCCTTGGTGTTCTCCTGCAACCTTGCAGCATTTGAAAACCTCCTTGGCAGCATTACCAACGCGTTTACCCACCTTGCCCATTGTCGAAGCCCAAGAAGAATCGGATGATCCCCTTTTGACCGAAATTCTCACCGACGCATTCGCCTGTCCCACCTGTCCTTCACATGCGGCCTGCAAAAAAGATCATGCGCAGGCGTCACGACTCCGTACGAAAGAACAACAGTTAACCAAAACCATCCACGCATTACGTGATAGTCTGTGGCATCAGTTTCAGCAAAAAGCTGATATCCTGCATAAATTGGGTTACGTCACGGCTAACTTTCAATTGACGGCTGACGGCGAATGGGCTCGTCTGATTCGCATTAATCATTCATTGCTGATTACGGAACTCATTCGTCGAGAGGCATTTTCGGGAATTTCACCAGATATCTTAGCGGGGGTCATGGCCAGCATCGCTCATGACGACGATCGACCAAGCTCATACATCCGGCAGACGGCAGGCATGGCCTCTATGCTCGCTCAGGTTCGGCTGGCAGCTGATTCCCTCACGATCTACGAACCTCCCCCCCTCCTCCGCGCCGATGTAGCCGCCTTAGCGGAACGATGGATTGGGCAGACCCAACTGCGATGGACTTCGCTTGTGCGCTCAACATCCATGGCCGAAGGGGATGTCTATCGATTACTGGCCAGAACGCTAGAATTTCTTTCGCAGCTCTATGGGCTCAAAACAACACACCCTGGTCTTGCTGATACGGCTCATGTGGCCATGGTGAATATGCGACGAGAGGTCTTGGCCGAACTGCCTTAAAAAGGAACGTCATAAGAACGATGAATGATACCGAACTCAAAGAAGCACTAGAACGCCTTCCCGTAAAATCTTTGCATCAATTGGCAAAGGGCCGCATCCATCGGCATTTTCGACTGGGCAAGCGTCGCTTGATCGAATGTATTCTGGGATTTTCTCAAGACAAGAAGCACAATGTCGTCACTGAACTTCGCCAACTCCTGCTCGCATTACGAGAATCAGGACACCATCACACAACTTTTACATCTTCTTCTGGCAAACCACTGACGCCGTCCCACAGCAAATCGTCAACTCAGACACCTAAGTCTCGTGTGCTACCAACAACCTCCTCGCTACACCTGCAAGATATTCTTGAGGGAATCGGCGTTCCCAAGCCTATGCCCTTTGTTCCTGACAACTGGCAGCAAGAAGCGGTGCAGGCTTTGACAGAAACCGACGTCATTGTCAGTGCCCCAACCGGAAGTGGAAAAACATTTGTCGCAATCGAAGCCATCACACAAGCCATGGCGTCAAAACAAACGGTGATTTACACTTCCCCCCTGAAAGCTCTTTCCAATACGAAATACATGGAATTTTCTCAGCGATTTGGAGCTGATCAAGTTGGCATTCTCACAGGGGACCGCCGCGACAATGCCGAAGCACCACTTCTCATCATGACCACCGAAATCTTGCGCAATATTCTGTATGATGCCACCAGTGGTGATCTCGACTTTCGTCTTCATGCATTAGGGTTGGTGATCCTTGATGAATCACAATATCTTGCTGACCCTGAACGAGGGGTCGTCTGGGAAGAGACCTTAATTCTGTGTCCAGCACAGACTCGATTGCTACTTCTCTCCGCATCAATTGGAAATCCTCAGGACTTGGCGGAATGGCTGACCTCCATCCGCGCAACCAACTGTCACCTTGTGCGCCACACGCAACGCTCAGTGCCATTGAGAGGCCTCTATCTTCATTCCAGCGGTCAATTGGTTCCTCTTTTTGAAAATCGCGATATTCAACAACGAAAAGTCTATCGCTTCCATCCTCAAACCAAGCAACTCTTCCGTGAATATGAATTTAAACCATCGTATTGAATTATTAATAAAATTTAGTTTTTTACATTAATTATAGAAAATAAGCCAAAACAGAAATTTCGTGTCAAAAACAACACAGTCTGTTGTATAGATTAGACGATTAATAACGCAAAAAAGATAGATATTTTAGCAAAAAGTCCAAAGAAACTTGATATTTCTGCATTGCCATTTCAAGCACAAATATTGCACAAAATTAAGATGTCCTCAACGAGGGGAAGGTATGGCCAACCGCATATTTCATCACAATAGAGTTATACTGATTGTGCTTCTCGTATTTGGTGCAAACTTACTGGGCTGCCAGTCCTTACAGTCAAAAACCCCAGGTGAGCTTGCGCTGAAAAACCATGACTTTATCGGGTTGTGGGATGCGTATAATCAATGTTTGTCTGGAACAACCACCCGAGAGATCCAGGAAAACCTACATGCATTGCAGGCTGCTCCCAAGCCTATCTCCCTTGATGACTCTCCTGTACCTATGCCTAGATTTATAAAAAACCTCTCAAGTGTCCGTCGGTCACGCTTGGCCGTCGATCCTCGAGCCATGGCAGCCTCATGCTCGATTCATTTGGCCGCAATTGCCTCTACCACCGCAGATTGGGACACCGCTCTTCAAACTCTACAGGCCATGAAGGATGATTACCCCGAACCACAATATGCCTATTACGTCTCTAAGGCCACGGAAGCCATCAAAGAATTTTCCTCTGTCCAACCAGTCTCACTCTCATCTCGGCCATCCTTGTCTTACTAAGCTGCCTTTTCATCTAATTATTGCCGTTCCCAATCTTTGAGTTTAGACATGGCCTCTTTTTTGCGGCCCGATAAGTAAATAACCCCGCCCAAAGGGAGGGGCTTCCACGTTCGTTTTAGTGAAAATTCTGCCGTTCTTTAAGCCGCTGGTTCAATCTGTATTTTCGAGACATATAGGGTATCGAGTGTTTGTCGGGTCAACGCTAAATGACGGGATCACGTATTATCGATCATGAAATACTCCGTCAAGTTAGTTCGCAAGGCAACTGGTGACTCATACACATGCCGACACACCTTCTCGTACTTGACCCCGCGCCAAAGGCGTTCCACGAAGACATTGTACGCCCAACAACCCTTCTCATACACACGAATCGACTCCCGTAGAGAGGGAGGACTGTCGTGGAGGCTTCACTCGGGTATTGTGCCCCTTGGTTTTCATTAAAGATTTCCGGTGGTCCGAAGCTCCCCAACGCTTCTTCTAAGGCTTCGACACAGGCCTTAGTGTCGAAGGTATGCTAAAACGCCAAGCCTAGACCACCACAAACCCACGTGCATAACGAAGGTCGACTACAGGCCCCTTTTCAACATCAGCATAAAGCAAATTTCATTCGGCTAAGGTGCACTCCCCCTTGACCGCACTTATACCACCCTCACCTTAAACGCCAGGGATTGATTACGTCGAAATCCCCATGCCATCTTCTGCTCCTTTCGTTGAAGAAAATATGCCCGAGAAGATTTCACTGAGCATCTGAGAATAAATGTCCTATTGTTGGGGCCTCTACCCCCCCATGCTCTGGAGTAATAATGGCTTAATCTTTTAGAGTTGGGAGGGTCGCCAAGCCTGTTAGGGCTTTCGGCTGCAACAGATTTGTCACGCCCTATACGCCGGAACAAGATGGTTTTATTGAACGCTTTTTCGGAATCTCAAAAAAGGATGCGTCTGACAGCAGTACTTTGAGAGGTTTTAGGACACCCAGCGAGCGTCAGGTAGCGGGATACGCTGGTACTACGAAGAACGTTTCCACTACGGTTGGCAGTACCACAGCCATCGACAATTTGGGCAAGAACAACCTTCACAGATGGCATGACTTCAAGTGGGTACTACCAGTCATAATTTACTAATCTCTATTTTTGCTTTTCTTGGTCCATATCTGACCTTCAGTATTTCGTTACGTATTCTCTTATTACGTGAAAAATGGAGGACTCCGTTTTTCATGAAGCCCTCCACTAATGTTTTCAAACTAATTGGTCATTGGACTGTTAACTAAATTTTCACGGTCAAATACAAGGCTCCTTTGCCACGGTGGATAAAGATAAGGGCATCTTTGTTGTCCTCTAAATGGGAGACTACTTCAACAAACTTGGACTTCGACTCAACAGGTTTTCGGTTAATTTCGCTAATGACATCCCCCCGAGCGAGACCTGCCCGATCGGCATAACTACCGGGCGTGACCTGCATCACGACCACTCCGCTGACCCCTCCAGCAAGCCCTAATTGTTGCACTGTCCGTCCATCTAAATCTTGAACTGCCACACCAGCCAAAGGGCCTTCAGGTTTTATTGAGTCCGCACGTGCCAACTGTGCTGATTGATGCTGTTCACGAATCACCGGATTGAGTGTCATCCGATGTCCATCACGTATAATTTCCAGAGTCACATCCTCATTCACAGAAGTACCGAACACTTGACGTTGTAACATCCTTGGGTCTTCAACCTGCTGACCGTCGTACGTCACTATCACATCGCCTCGTTGCATGCCGGCCTGATCAGCGGGACTGTCCGGAACCACATTGGTCACGAGCGCTCCTTGAGCATTGTCCAATTGAAATGACTCCGCTAAATCAGGCGTCACAGCCTGAATGCCAACACCCAAATATCCTCTGATCACGGAACCTGTTTTGATCAAACTCGTATAAACTAGCTTGGCTAACTTTGTCGGAACGGCAAAACCAACGCCCTGATAACCCCCGGTGCGAGAAAAAATAGCCGTATTAATGCCTACCAGTTCACCTTTGACGTTGACTAGGGCACCACCAGAATTGCCTGGGTTAATGGCAGCATCGGTTTGGATAAAATCCTCATATTGGGTAATACCCATTCCTCCCCGCCCAAGCGCACTAACAATTCCCAGGGTCACCGTCGAATCCAATCCAAAGGGATTACCCACCGCCAAGACATACTCACCTACTTGAAGCTTCGAGGAGTCTCCCCAATTGACAAATGGCAAATCTTTCCCGTCCACTTTGATTACCGCCAAATCAGTTTGTGGATCCACCCCAACAACGTTCCCTGGGAATTCCCGTTTGTCGGGCAGAGTAATCGTAATCTTTTTGGCATCGGCTACGACGTGATTATTCGTGAGGATGTAGCCATCAGACGACACGATGACACCAGATCCGGCTCCTTGTGCATCAGGCATGGGAGGCTCAGGGGACTGGCCGGGAAATCCAGGTCTATTTGGCCCATCAAAAAATTTGCTGAAGGGATCAAACGGCACCCCTGACATTGGTACAGACATCTGCTTGCTCACAGTAACGTTCACGACCGCTGGAGTAACCTGCTGTGCGATTTCCGCAAATCCACCCTGTTGAAAGTCTGGCGGATGAATGGTCGAAGCGTTCTCCTGAGAAACCGTGTTGTGTGCAAAGGATGATGCTGGCATATTCCATGAGCCAACAATCAGGCTTCCGAGCACAACCCCTGTACCCACTAACCCTAGACACTTCCGCCAACTCGTCTCAAAGACTTCATGAAACAATTTTCCTACTTTCTTCCTACTCATAAAATTTCCTCCTTGGTGAAAATTGATTAAGCGCAATACTCTCTCATGAAGTCAGCATACTCCTGCACTCTAAAGTGAACATTAACAACAGATTAGAAATTTTTAAGAACCGCAGGCGAGGCAAAATGGAAAGGTAATCTTGCTATCACATCGCACGGCAAAATCGCTCGAAGAAATTTTTCGACATCGACAGGCAGAATACAGGATGCCGCCAATACTCTAGCGCTTAGAGTACTGGGCTAACGGTTTTGGGCCGTTATACGACGCCGGAGTAGTACCGAAGTACATCAGATACGGAGATAACGCCAACGATTCGATCGCTTTCGGTCACGGCTAAATGCCGTGTGCCTCGTTCCTTCATCAGTCGAACCGCTTCAACGATTGGATCACTAGTCTCAATCGTTACAAGAGGTTCACGCATGCAGGTCTTAACCGTAGTCGTGACAGCGTCAGTACCCAAGGCTACAACCTCATTGGTGAGTTCGGTCTCGGAAATCGAGCCGATATATTCATCACCACTCTGAACCAATAACGATCCAATCTTCCATTGTTGCAAACATTGTCCAGCTTCTCGAAGCGTAGCATCCAACGAAACGGCTCGAACGGTGGTTGCCATGAAATCCGACACCCGCGGTCCTGTAGCAGTCCGTTTCTTCTTTTCTTGAGCCAGTGACGCTCGCCGAGCCTCAAGATCTGCAATTCCGCTTTCCAACACACGAAGACGCTGCCGAACTGTCTCGCGTGGCGACAACATACTCGCTCCCTCAGGGGCTTCGTCTGTTAAGTTCATCAATCCAGCTGCCTCGCCGACTTGCGCATATTCATAGGTATCTAACAGCGACGAGGAACTACCGAATGCTTCCAGTAAGATATCTTCAGTCTCAGTATCAAATTGGTGCAAACTCTCCGCGGATGGTTCATTCATGAGATATTTTTTGAGGATTTCCAACTGTTGGCGAAGCCGACGGATATCGTTATCCAACGAGCGAGCACGATCTGTTTTTGTCACAGCCTGAGATTCCATAAAGCCTCCTCGGGTAAAAAGACCATAAAACTTGATACTATCCAACTTGGTTAGCTTGGGCAACTCGATCAGAGATGTTTGTTGCTGGTAAGCGAATGCTCAGATTACTAAAGGCACATGAGATTGCTGCAGAAGGGACAGGGTTGGAAAAACTTGACTAGGTCTCTAGCAGACTAGAAAGAAGCGTGGCGAGACCAAGGAAACTAAAGAACCCCACGATATCAGTCACCGTAGTCAGAACGATCGAAGAAGATTGGGCAGGATCTTGTTTCATGGCTTTCAACGTTATGGGAATGATTGCCCCAAACAAACCCGCGATGACCATCGATATAACCATCGACAGACCAATAATTACGGTCAATCCAAACGATTGGCTCCATAGGGCCACGGCGAGACAAGCTACGGCTGAAACAGCCAGTCCGTTCAAAAACGCCACATAGACTTCCTTGCCGCTTACTCGCAACCACTGCGAAGGTCGAATATCACGTAAAGCCAAACCACGAATCACGACCGCCAACGACTGCGCGCCGGTATTGCCCGATTGTCCAGCTACAACCGGCAGCAAGACCGCTAATGCTGTAAACTGGGCGATCGTACTTTCAAACATTCCTACGACGAATGCTGCCAAAAATGCGGTCACTAAATTCAATTGCAGCCATGGCAAACGTTTTCGAACCGAAAACCAGACTGGCGATAGAGCACGCTCATCTTTATTCGCACCAACCATCGTTTGTAGGTCAGCCGTCGCATCTTCCTGACTGGCTTTAATAATATCCTCATTTCGCACGACACCTAACAGACGATTATCCAAATCGACAACAGGAATCGTAAAAAAATGCCGCTCACTGAACAGCTCAACAATTTCTTCTCGAGATTCCAAAGGATGAATCGTTGGCAAATCGCGAACCATGACCGCTTGCAGTTTTTCTTCCGGATCGACGAGCAACAAGTCCCGTACCGAAAACTTTCCAACCAACTTCTGTCGACGATCGATCACATAGACATCATGAACGTCTTTCTGCGCACGAGACCTGACATGTAACATCGCATCGCGTACGGTCAGTTCTTCTTGGAGAACCAAAAACTTCGGATCCATAATACTCCCCACCGACTCCGGTGGATAGGTCATATAGGACCGAATTTCTTCAGCATAACGATCCGGCACCCGAAACAAAATCGCGCGCTGTAGATCTTCTTCTAAACGCTGGAACAAGCCAGCCGCCAACGCTGGCGATAAGTGTGGGACCACTTGTTTCAGCAAATCCGTCGGCATCAATGTCATGGTTTCGGCCGCAACGGGAGGAGTAACGCTCGACAAAAGATTAGCAGCATTTTTTGCAGTAGTTCCTTGCAAGATTCTCAAAATGTCTGAGGGGGGATACGCCTCTAAAATTCGAGCGGCATCTTGATGATGTTTCAAGAAAAAGGCCTCATTCACGATATGGGTACCGCTTCGGCGAACAGAGGTTGTCTCCAGTATTTGCTCACTCATTGCTGCACTCTCCGCTCATGTAAACTTTGCGCAACATCGGTCATCAAACGAATGCCGGTAATGGAATAGGCCTCCCATAATTGCATCAACGAATCACTCACCGTTCCTAGAGGTGCTTTGCCTTCAACATCCTTTTCTATCCGCCGCAACATCCGATACCGCAAGGCTCCAAAAAACGTGCCCCATCGATCTACAACAGGCAACGTATGAAAGCGGCTCCATTCCGGATGTTTTAAAATTTCTTCCAAGTTCGCTTCTGCCGACAACGTGGTAATTTGGGTTTCCATCAACGTGCCAACCAAATGTTCAGTGGTATCAACCAGTAATTGCCTTAAGGTCACAACACCTTCGAGTTTGCCGTCTCGATCAATGACATAGATATAGTACATGGCCTTCTGACCATAAGTACGAATCCGCAAGATGGCTTCTTCAACTGGAATGTCAGGTGGCAACGTAAAGACCTGTGGATCGGCAAGACTACCCGCAGTATTCGGTGAATACCGCAACGCTCGACGAAGTGTCGAGCCCATTGACGTGTCCAATCGCTCAAGGATGTCACACCGGGTTTCTTCTTCAAATTGACGCAAGACACCGATTGCAGAGGTTGCATTCATCGTACTTAAAACTTTCGCACTGACATCTTTTGGAAGAACCGCAAGAATTTTGGCTGTGGACACCGGCAGACAATGTTCTAAAACATTAGCGATTTCTTCGCCAGGCAACAATTCCAGCAGTTTCCCAGCTTCTTGAGCACCAAGGGCTTCGAGATGTCGAGCCGCTTCAACCGGATGAGCTTGAAAATACCCTAGTGTGAGTTGATACTCGAGTTCCATTGTCACTTTTCTGGGTGCGTAATCACTGTGGTGGCTTCAGAAAACTGAGAAGCCGGGATAATGACTCGCCCCTCTTTGGTTTCTAACACGACAGAAATCGGCGTCACTGCAACAACAGACCCCTGTGTTTCCCCAATTTTCACAGTCATACCAACACGTACAACCGATCCTAGGTAGTGGGCCGCAATGAGATTTGCGACAGCATTGCGGGATCCTAAGCCAAATGAAAGAGCCGCCCCACCAATCAAGCCAGCCAAAAGGATGACAATCGTATTATTCAATAGATCGGTGTCTATTCCTAAAGCATCAATTGCGGTCACCACTATCAATAACACGACTGCCACATAGACCGCCTGGGCCACCATGGTGCCATGCGTAATCCCTGCTGAGCTACAGGTCATGGTAATAAGTTCGCGTACAAAATTGGCGGCAATCAGCCCAAGAATGAGTACTAAAACTGCGATGCCGACTTTAGGGATATAATGCGCAATGCCGGTTAATGCCTCAGAAACCATGGTCAACCCCAAAGTATCCGAAGCCTTAATTAAAAACACCAGAAAGATAATCCAAAACCCGATCAGACCCAGAATCTCAGACGTCCGGAGCTTTGTTCCGGATCGCTCTAAAAGGGTTTGGATGGCTGTACGACTTAGGAGTCGATCAAATCCAACGAACTGCAAGAATCGAGTGGAGGCGAAGGATACAAGTCGGGCCAGAAGATAGCCCAACCCTAATAACAGAATGGCCAAAATAATCGTGGGAAGAAAAGTTACAATTTGGCCGAGACTTGTGGTGACAGCCTCCATCAACCCTTCCCACCATCCAAGCATGGTTAGATCAGTTTCTGGCATACGTGCAGCGCCTTTCACTCGGGAAATCTCCAGATGTTTTCATAACTAGAGGTGTGTCACTTATTCGATTGAACCCACGTAGCATCATAGTCTCCCCCTCAGCAAGCTGCAACCAGCGATGTTCTCAAACAACCCCCGACCACGAGATGCAGACGAACCTGTGACCTTTCGACGCTTCCGTTCCCGATTGAGAACCTTCGAAAACCCCAGCGTGTCTGAATGATTAAGCCAGCACTTCATATCTTGATTCAATCGCATCCTCCAGGACGGATATACTGAATCTGCTGCACCAGGCAAATTTGGTGTATCAAGCTCACCCAACAAGTCCTCCAATTGCACCAGCAACAATCTTGAAGGCGTTTGACTCAGAAACTGATAGAATTGGTGAATAGCCTCTAACGAGAGCGTCTCGGGCATCGACGTCGGCAAGGGAAAACCAGCTCGACGCAATGCACTCCATAATAACTCCCGATCCTTCTGACGGGTTTGCACCTCCCGCTTCCTGTCAGCGGGTAATGGATACAATCCCGCCAACGCTTTGACTTCGATATCTCGTCCTGCCCAATATCCTTTGAGCGTAGGCAGATCGTGTGTTGTGGCAGAAACCAAAGCCTGCGGTGGAAACTGTTGAGGAAGATGGAACCCTCCGTCCTGATCGCGTTCAAAAAGCAACAACCGATAGGAAAGCAATCCTGCCCTCTCAAGCTTCTTCTGGATCACTGGGGTGACCGTACCCAAATCTTCTCCAACGACCATGACCTTATGCCGCACACTTTCCAAAGCCAACACGGCTAGCATCTCGTCAACAAACGTTTTGATATACACACCATCACGACCTGTCTTTCCGAAAGGGACCCAAAACATACGGAAGAGCCCCAGCGCATGATCGATGCGAAGCACACCACCATGCCGCATGTTTTGCCGCAGTGTCTCACGAAAAAATTCATAGCCATACTGACGAAGCGCTAGGGGGTTAGGGGCCTGAAGCCCCCAGTTCTGCCCTTGCAGATTAAAGGCATCCGGTGGCGCTCCTATCGTAACTCCCATCGCCAATTGTTTTTGAAATCCCCAAGCATCAGCGCCATCGGGATGAATACCGACGGGCAAATCGTGGTAGAGCCCCAAGCTGAGGAAGGCCTTTTCGGCAACATGATCTAAATTGCCCAACTGAAGCTCACAAAGCCACTGCACATAGAAAAAATAATACACTCGGTCTTCACCGTCTTTCTTGAATTGGGCGACAGCAGGCGATGTCGGGTCATGAAACTGAGGAGGCCATTCTCGCCAGACCATTCCAGGAAACACTTCCTTCAATGCCTGAAATATGCAAAACCGCTCTCGAAAGGCCGGACTCTGTTTCACAAATCGAAGGAAAGCTTGTCCACGAGCCGTATCATGACTAAGATGGTGTCGTTTGAACCACCGGTAACAATCTTCTAGGACAGAATGCTTGAGTTGTTCAACAGCCTCGTACTCGACTAAACGAGTAGCTCGGAGAGCCTGTAACGTGGACTGAAATTTTTTTGTCTTAGCCATACGCTGGAGTGTAGGTGAGGTCCGAAACTCAGGCACACGTTCTAGGTCTAAATACAACGGATTCCAACACAATCGACTCGACGGGGAATATGGACTCCTGAGGCTTGATATAGGACTATGCAATGGTTGCAGACCAATCGTCGAGGCGCGCCATTTCTTTCCGGCTATTTTTATAATTCGTTCTAAATCACCAAAATCACCGATACCCCAATTCGTTGAAGAACGAATGCCGTATAACTGAATACCGATCCCCCATGTTCTTTTGGCATTTGGTGGTAGATAGCAACGTTGGGGTGCCACGATCAGAAAGCTTTTTCCTTCCGTCCAATATGAATTAATCCTAACGGTGAGCACGACATCGTAATACCCCAGGCGAAGCCGGAACGGAAAACGGGCCTGGGCACGCACATAGCGAGCCCTGCCGAGCACTTTTTCTTCACCTGGAACACAGTCCGCACCCATGATCGTCTTTGACCGTTTTTTCCCATGTTCATCCTGTAATTGGCATTCTACAACGACAGAATTCAACGAATATCCTCCCAATGGAAGTACCAGTGGAAGGCACAAGGAGGTTTCGGTCTTAGGGTAATGCAACACGACTGGCTCAATAATACGAGTCCAGTATTCGCGTTGAAGTCGGTCTCGTGCCCGCTGAATGTCGGCCTCCGAATGAATAGCAATCCCCAAGGCTCCTAAGGAAGAGCGAAGCATCTCATCCGTTGCTTGATGCGCAGACCCTCTACCGTCCACATACTCCAATTCCACGCCTATCTGTTCGGCCAATTCACACAACTCAGATTTGAGTTGCTTAGGAAAAGCATTCGCACCATTACTCGAATTCATAACTTTGCACCTTTTTGATTTCCCTGAGGAGCATCACCGATGAACAGTGTTTGGCAACGAGTGAGGAGGACAACAATTGTGGCCAAGAACTTTAGGACTGGCCGGCAATGACTTTCTTCTCAGATACCACAAACTTAGGACTAGGGCAAGAAAAAACCCTTACACATTTTCCAGAGTAGATTTTGTACGATCACTCCAATCTATCGATGACAATCACACGAGAATTCGTTGAACAAACTAGACACCTGACAATAGCTCTTAGGGAACGCTTTTAGTAATTTCCACAGGTCCATCACCTATAGTCCCAATTTGTCATTGGTAAAAGCTCAAAATTCGTTCTACAATAAACCAGTAGTAAAAACACACACTTGGCAATCTGGAATCGACACTGACTTGTAAGCAACAAGATTCCAGCCCATTCTGTTACCACAAGGGGGGTCTTATGGATTCAGATACGCGCGTCATACTTTGCGGGGGATTAGCTCTCATCACTGGCATTCTGTTAGGCACCGGTCTGGGATTGTTGATGGCACCGCAAACGGGCAGACGAACACGCAGACAAATTAAAAACTACATCCACGACACGACCGACCGCATGAATGATATGGCGGGAGAAACCAGAGATCGAATGTCCGAATTCATGGACAAAGGCAAACGTTTCGTCGAAGACCGAATATAACTGAGCAATTCATCCCAAGAGTTTCGGGGGAGCGAAGCATAACCAACAACTTGGCTCCCTCGAAGGGAGAGTCTCACCTGCAGTCACATCTAGTCTTCAAATCTTCAGATGATACTTTTTCAAGAATAACATGGTGCACCTGATTGGAATTGCTATTGGGATAACCCTCTTAGTCATTTTTGGCTTGTCAATCGGCGGCATACTCTGGGAAGAAGGCGTAATTCCACCCTGGCTTACTACTCTGTTTCTCATGCCAGCTGCCTTTATGCTGGATTATTTTGTGAAGGACGAGCCCAATCGATCTCAATTCACAAAATATTCAACGATATTGGGAGTACTCCTTGCCACTTTCATTGGTTATGTTTTACTAGAGTTTTTCGGACTGCCATTGGAAGTGGCCTTTGTAATAGTGTTTTTTCTTCTGCTGCTCTTTCTTGCTCCAATCGTCTTTCTTCTACCTATTCCTCCAATCTGGTTTTCATAAGATCACAATCGCAGAGCCTGAGATCATGCAGGTCTCACTCCGAAGAACTTACCTCACTGTAGATTAATGAGAATTCTTGGTTGGTTATTTCGAGTCTCGTAACCGCATTAATGCCATCGCACGGCCTTCGAGTTCGTAGAATTTTCCGCCTCGCCAGGTTTTAGGAATATCCTTATCGTTCGTCGTCGCCGTATCAAAGACCCATTCCCAAGCAACGCCCTTTTTATGAGCGGGCAACGTAAACGTCACAGGCTCATGGTAGGCATTGAGTAACAATAAAAACGAATCATCAATAATGGGATCGCCTAGCTCATCCATTTCTTCAATAGCGTCACCAGCCAACCGAATCCCTAGCGTCAACAAGCCTTTGTCCCAATCTTCTCCGGTCATTTCTTTTCCATCGCTGGCAAACCAGGCGATATCTTTCACCTCAGAATCCTTAATCTGTTTGCCTTGAAAAAATCGCCGCCGATGAAAAACAGGATGTTCCTTTTTGATGGCAACAAGCTGTTTTACAAATTCTAAAAGTTCAAGTTGCGCCTTCGTCAGATTCCAATCAAACCAGCTAATATCATTATCCTGACAGTAGGCATTGTTGTTGCCTCCCTGTGTGCGCCCAATCTCATCTCCCCCGCAAATCATGGGCACCCCTTGAGATAACAATAAGGTCGCAAAAAAATTCCGCTTCTGGCGATCCCTCAATTGCTGAATGGCAGGATCGTCTGTTGGCCCTTCGGCCCCGCAATTCCAACTGTCATTGTCATCTGTCCCATCTCGATTGCCTTCTTGATTCGCCTCATTATGCTTCTGGTCATAAGACACCAAGTCATTGAGAGTAAATCCGTCATGCGCTGTCACAAAGTTAATACTGGCATAGGGTTGTCGTCCACTTCGCCCATAGAGGTCACTACTCCCGGCCAACCGTGAAGCAAACTCGCCGAGCAAACCATTTCCTCCTTTCCAATACCCCCTAACCACATCACGATATTTTCCATTCCATTCGGCCCATCCCGGTGGAAAGTTCCCCACTTGATAGCCACCTTCGCCCAAGTCCCAGGGTTCAGCAATGAGTTTCACTTGAGACAAAATTGGGTCTTGATGAATGATGTCGAAAAAAGCACTCAGCCGATCCACATCATGGAGCTCACGCGCTAATGCCGATGCTAGGTCGAAACGAAATCCATCGACATGCATATCACACACCCAATAACGCAAGCTATCCATAATCATTTGTAACGTTCGGGGATGGCGAACATTGAGGGTGTTGCCGCATCCCGTGTAATCCATGTAATACCGGGGATCATCCGGAGACAGTCTATAGTAAGCGGCGTTATCAATGCCCCGGAAAGACAACGTTGGCCCCAAGTGATTCCCTTCCCCAGTGTGGTTATACACCACATCTAAGATCACTTCGATTCCAGCGCTATGCAACGTTTTCACCATCGTTTTAAATTCATACACTTTCCGGCCTTCTCGCGGGTAGGCCGAATATCGAATATCCGGCGCAAAATAACCGATGGAATTGTATCCCCAATAATTGCTTAATCCCTTATCAATTAAAAACTGATCATTCACAAAATGATGGACGGGAAGAAGCTCAACCGCTGTGACGCCTAACGACTGTAAATACGCAATAATCGGAGGCGAGGCTAATCCTTCATACGTACCCCGAAGACGTTCAGGTACATCAGGATGATTCATGGTAAACCCTCTGACATGCACCTCGTAGATCACAGTCTGCGCCCATGGAGTCTGAAGCAACCGATCATTCCCCCAAGAAAATGACTGATCTACTACCATGCACTTGGGCACATTGCCCGCATTGTTGCGTTCATCTTTTGAGAGATCCGCATCTTCCGCCCCAACTTGATACCCAAACATGGCATCCGACCACTTCACGATACCCGTGATGGCTTTTGCATAGGGATCAATGAGGAGTTTTGAGGGATTGAAACGATGCCCGGCTGAAGGATCATGAGGCCCATGCACACGGTAGCCATACAAGTGTCCCGGCCGCACCTCCGGAAGATATACATGCCACACCAAATCGGTACATTCTTCCATAGGCAACCGAACGGTTTCTTGGGCTTGATGTTCAGAATCAAACAAACAAAGATCCACACCCTTAGCATTTTCTGAGAACAACGCAAAATTGACGCCTTCGCCATCCCAGGTTGCTCCCAAAGGATACGGGCGTCCAGGTCGCTGTCTCACATTAATCCCCTCCCTAAGTTGAGACACTGTAACTAACTATAGTCGGCAAAACGGTCACACAATTCATCCAAAACCTGCAATGATACGGTAACAGGCCTGATAGGACCTGGAAAGTCCTTAAGAAAACATTTCCACAAACTTCGTGACGGGAAGAAAAACCATGCTACAATAGCTCAACTTCTGATAATCCTATCTTCCTTCCTAATCTACAAAACAGCATTTCTACCTTGCGACGTCAATCATTGACACGATCACCAAAAACACAATCGCCCCAAGAAGTAGGCGCCTTCATCTCTGGCCCCGCGCAAGTCACATTTCGAGCGTGGGCACCGCGGGTCAAAACCCTTGCCGTGGAAGTACTAGGGAAGCAACCAGAGATGGTCGCGATGGAATCTCAACCTTTTGGTTATTGGGAAACCACGGTCTCACATATTGGACAAGGGACTCGCTATCAGTATGTGCTGAATAAGAAACTCAAACGGCCAGATCCGGCATCACGGTCTCAACCAGAAGGCGTACATGGCCTTTCAGAAGTCATTGATCCACTCTCTTTCAGATGGACCGATGCAGAATGGAAAGGTCTACGACAAAACAGATTGATCATTTATGAACTTCATACGGGCACCTTTACTAAAGGGGGAACCTTTGACGACATCATTCCATTCTTGCCTTATCTACGTGATGACATCGGGATTACCGCTCTTGAATTAATGCCAATCGCACAATTTCCAGGGTCCCGAAACTGGGGATACGACGGCACATACCTCTTTGCTCCACAGAACACCTACGGTGGCCCACAAGCGCTCCATCGGCTCATAGATGCTTGCCATGCTGCTGGACTCGCTATCATTTTAGATGTGGTCTATAACCACTTAGGACCGGAAGGCAACTACTGGGGCGATTTTGGACCGTTATTTACGGACCAATACCGTACACCCTGGGGCAGTGCCATGAACTACGACGGCTCGGAGAGTGATGCCGTGCGAGATCTCATTACTTCTAACGCCGTCTACTGGATAAGAGATTTCCACATCGATGGGCTGCGCTTGGATGCCATACACGGAATTTTTGATTCCAGTGCTTCACATATCTTGAAGGACATTCAGGATGCAATCCACACCGCTGCGGAACAAGAAGGGCGAGCGGTATCCATTATTGCTGAGAGTGACCTCAACGACCCCAAACTTCTTGCGCCCCATTCCAAAGGCGGCTATGGGCTCGATGGACAATGGAACGACGACTTTCATCATGCCCTTCACGCAGTCCTCACTGATGAGCGGCAAGGCTATTACCAAGACTTTGGCACACTTGATCATTTCGCCACCGCCTACCGAAAACATTTTGTGCTCTCTGGACAGTATTCGTATCATCGGCAACGACGCCACGGACAATCTGGTGCCCATCTTTCCCCTTCCTCCCTCGTAGTTTTTTCCCAAAACCATGATCAGATTGGCAATCGTGCAAAGGGCGAACGGCTCACGACTTTGATTCCCTACAAGGCCCAACAAGTCGCGATAGCTTCCGTTCTGTTGTCGCCGTTCATTCCACTCCTCTTTATGGGAGAAGAATATGGAGAGCGTGCACCGTTTCGGTATTTTATCGAGCACGGAGACCCCGGACTCGTAGAAGCTGTGCGGAAAGGCCGATTAGCAGAATTCAAACCTTTTGGCTGGAAAAATATTCCTGATCCCTATGACCGGGCAACGTTTGCGGCATCCATACTTACGCCTCCAGATATGCGTGATGAAAAACAGCGACGCATGGCTGCCTGGACAAAGCAATTAATTACTTTACGAAAACAATACCCATCACTCAACACGGGAACCAAAGGACACCAATTACGAACATGGGTGAATCCTCAAAAGACCGTCTTAACAATTTACCGCAAAAATCCTGGCGCGATCGCCATGTTACTTATCTTAGGATTTAACGATCACCCCGTTGATCTTACCCTTTCCCAACCAAAGAGCCAATGGAAAATTCTGTTAGACAACATGCAACCAGACTATGCCGAATCACAGACAAATCCGGTAAATCCAATGACACCTCCACCAAATAGACTAGACCTCACGACTTCAAAACAAGTTTTCTCCCTTCCTGCCTATTCTGTTTTGGTTTACAAAATCTCGTGAAACCTTGAAAACTAAAAATATTAAGGGGTCAGACTCCTTATATAAATATTCTTTGCCTCACCCAGCCTTAAAAAAGACCACACTTAAGGGAGGAAGGGTGACCACTACTGAGAAAGGTTGGTTGTGCCAGGGAATAGGATCAGCCCGGACCTGCCCACCATTACCCATATTACTACCCCCGTATATTGTGGCATCACTATTCAAGATCTCATGATACAGCCTATTGCAGGGCACACCCATCCGATACTGCTCGCGTGGAACTGGCGTAAAATTGCACGCACAAACAAGATAGTTGGTTCGGTCTTCGGCATAGCGAATATAGGTGAGCGTGGAGTTCTCACTGTCATGGAGATCAATCCATTGGAATCCTTGATCGTCATAATCCACTTCATAGAGCGCCGGTTCTGACTGATAGACACGATTCAGGTCGGCTATATATTGTTTCAAGCCCTGGTGGAGGCCATAGTCCAACAAATGCCATTGCAAACTTTCGTCGTGATTCCATTCCCACCATTGGCCAAATTCTCCTCCCATAAACAGCATTTTCTTGCCAGGATGGCCCCACATATGCCCATAAAGTGCTCGAAGATTAGCGAACCGTTGCCAATCATCTCCAGGCATCTTGTCCAACAAGGCTTTCTTCCCATGGACGACTTCATCATGCGAAAGCACTAACACAAAGTTTTCCGTAAAAGCATACATCAGACCAAAGGTCACGTTATTCTGGTGATATTTTCGATGGATCGGATCCAAAGCGAAATACTTCAGAGTGTCATGCATCCACCCCATATTCCATTTCATCGAAAAGCCAAGTCCTCCGACATATGTTGGTCGAGAGACCCCAGGCCATGCCGTCGATTCTTCGGCAATCATCAGCGCACCTGGAAATTCCTGATGAACGATCACATTAAGCTCTTTCAGGAATTCGACAGCTTCCAGATTTTCATTACCCCCATGTTGATTCGTCACCCATTCTCCGTCTTTCCGCGCATAATCTAAATACAGCATCGAGGCAACCGCGTCGACTCTCAACCCATCGACGTGATACCGATCTAGCCAGCTCAACGCGCTATTAATCAGAAAATTTCTGACTTCAGTGCGCCCATAGTTAAAGATGCGGCTTTTCCATTCTGGATGATAGCCCTTTCGCGCGTCAGCATGATCATAGAGGTGCGTGCCATCGAACAAAGCCAGACCATGTGGATCATCCGGAAAATGCGCCGGCGCCCAATCGATAATGACACCCAGATCGGCTTGATGACAGGCATCCACAAAACTCATAAAGTCTTCAGGTGTTCCAAAGCGACTCGTTGGCGCGAAATATCCCGTGACCTGATAACCCCAAGAGCCGTCAAAGGGATGTTCCATGATCGGCATCAACTCAATATGCGTAAATCCAAGATCTTTCACATATGGGATAAGCGTGTTCGTCAGTTCTCCATATGTCAACCATCGATTGTTCTCATGTACGACTCGTTTCCACGAACCCATATGGACTTCGTAGATTGACAACGGCCGTTTCAAGAAATCTTGGGTTGTCCGACGTTCAATCCATGCACTGTCGCCCCATTGATATTGAGAAATATCCCAGACGAGCGACGCTGTTTTCGGACGTTTCTCCGCGGCTTTAGCATAGGGATCGGCTTTGGTGAACGGCGGACTATCTCCTGGTGGTAAGATTTCAAATTTATACAGCGCCCCTTCTTGAATTTCTGGAATGAAGATCTCCCACACACCTATCTCACCCCTGGAGCGCATTGGGTATCGCCGCCCATCCCAATTGTTAAAACTGCCCACGACACTCACTCGTTGAGCATTGGGAGCCCAAACGGCAAAATTCACACCCTGCACACCTTGGTGCACACAATGCTGAGCCCCTAATTTGTCGAAAGCTTTATACAGCTTTCCTTCACCAAATAAATGAAGATCAAATTCTGACAAGACAGGCGAAAATGCATACGGGTCGTACCGTTGCACCACATGCCCGTCGGATGTTGTTATGCGAAACTGATACGTTGGGGCGATGTCTTTCGCTGGGAATACGGTTTCAAAGAGACCTTCGGAAGACACCCGATCCATCGAAAGCACATTCTTGGACTCCGGCGAAGGAATACATTGTGCTTCGGCAGCCTCGGGTAAAAAGGCTCGTATGCGAATATGCCCTACACCGTGAAGGTCCTCAGGATGAGGACCCAGAACCGAAAAGGGTTCCCATTCTCGAGCGTGGATGAGTCGTTGCAGTTGCTGAGAGGTCACAGGCATTGCCAACCGATGGGTTCTATGTTAACTAGAAAGGAGTCTATCAAATATTGTGATGATATGTACGCTGCTTTGCTGACATTTTTAGTGGTCTTATTTTTCGCCGTTGCCTTTTCTTTACAGAACTCCGAACCTATTATCCTGAATTTTTTTTCGTGGACCTTTCAAGGTTCGCTCGTCGTAGTTCTCCTTACCGCCCTAGCCTGCGGTGTGCTACTGAGCATCATCGCGTCTTTACCTTCCTTCGTAAAAAAAGCACGGCTCATTTCAAAACAGCAGCGAACAATCGCCGAATTAGAGCAAAAAATCGCCCAGCAGACAGCCAAATCAGAGTTGGAACCTGTTGTGGGTGAGAGCTATACCCCTGACCCATGAAAAAAACGACGCCTACGCGGCGCAAGAACACAACAACTGAACGAACCCCTCAAAAGGTACTAGCCATGATTATGGCTGGAGGAAAAGGCGAACGGCTCCTTCCCCTGACGGAACAACGCAGTAAACCCTCAGTACCCTTCGCCGGCAACTATCGTATCGCCGACTTTGTCCTGAGCAATTTTATTAACTCTGGCATCCAAGCTATGTACGTGTTGGTGCAGTACCGCTCGCAGTCATTGATCGAACATCTAAGACGCGCGTGGCGTTTCAGCGGGCCAAACCGACAAGCCTTTATTACTGTCGTTCCCCCACAAATGAAAGGTCGTGGCAAATGGTATGAAGGCACGGCGGATGCTGTTTACCAAAATATCAACCTTATTCATGATTTTGCACCTGGCCTTGTTGCGGTTTTTGGCGCCGACCATATCTACCGCATGGACATCCGGCAAATGATTGAATTTCACCTCAATCACCATGCAGAGGTGACCGTCGCCGCCCTTCCCGTTCCCATTCATGCAGCGAAAGGATTTGGCATCATTGAAGCCAGTTCGGACCATCAGATAGTCGGCTTTCAAGAAAAACCCGCACGTCCCAAACCCATGCCCAATAACCCAGAAATGTCGTACAGCTCGATGGGCAATTATCTCTTCAATGCCGAAACACTCGTCCGCATCCTAGAGAAAGACGCCAGCCAGGCGGGAACCCATGACTTTGGGCGAGATATTATACCGTCTCTTATTAAATCACATCGGGTCTTGGCTTATGATTTCCTCGACAATGCCGTACCGGGCATTCATCCGTATGAAGAATGGGGCTATTGGCGTGACGTCGGAACCAAAGAAGCCTACTGGCAGGCCAACATGGATGTGCTAGGAGCCACTCCCATCTTCAACTTGCGCAACGTCAGATGGCCGATTACCACAGACACCTTACCAGATCCAGTCGCCAGCATGGTTCGGTCGCAGATGGATGATGCAATGGTTGGACAAGGTAGCTTGGTCATTGATAGCACCATTACGCGGTCGATCATCGGCCGCAACGTACGGATTGGCGAAGGATGTTCTATTGAAGAGTCAATTATCTTGGATGGAACGGTGATTGGCTCCAAATGTCGTCTCTATCGATGTATTGTTGACCGATTTAACGTCATTGAATCCGGAACCACCTTAGGTATTTTCCAAAAAAAACAGACAGGGAAACGAGTCCCTGGCAAACTCGGCTTGACCATCCTGCCCCGTGGACATTCGTATGGAGGTCGAGCGATCACATCGCCTTCTTCTCTCACTTGATCCGCCGATCATGCTCGACTCCCCCCCTCGCATTCCACTATCCACCTACCGGTTGCAATTCAACAGTTCGTTTACATTTCTCGACGCAGCACATCTAATCCCCTATCTTCACCAATTAGGCATCACGGATTGTTATGCCTCACCATACCTGAAGGCCACACCCGGGAGCACACACGGCTATGATGTGATCGATCCAACCAGTCTAAATCCTGAGATTGGCACCGAGGCTGATTATCAGAAATATATTGATGCCCTACAGTCTTATGAGATGGGACAGCTCTTAGATGTCGTTCCTAATCACATGGGGATTGCCGCCTCGGCCAATGCCTGGTGGCAAGATGTGTTAGAAAACGGCCCTTCATCACATTACGCTACGTTCTTTGATATCGACTGGACCCCAGTGAAGCCCGAACTGGAAAATAAAGTGTTACTTCCTATTTTAGGCGAGCAATATGGCATTGCGTTAGAAAACCAGGAGATTTCCGTCCATTATCACGATGGCGGCTTTCTTCTACGATATTACGAGCATCGGCTGCCGCTCGATCCTTCGACCTGGCCACAAATACTGACTGATGACCAAGATGATCTTACAGCTAAGCTTAGCGAAGCATCCCCCCACCTTCAAGAATATCAAAGTATCATCACAGCCTTATCACATTTGCCGCTACGAACCGAGAGCGATCCCGAGCGAATCGCTGAGCGCTTCAGGGAAAAAGAAGTAATCCGGCGGCGACTCGCTGCGGTCCTGACCAACAGTTCTATACTGCACGACTATCTTCAAGGTCGACTTCAGGAGATGAATGGCATCAAAGGGTCCCCGAGTAGCTTCGATGGACTAGACCAATTGGTCTCAAGCCAAACCTATCGACTGGCGTACTGGCGAGTAGCTGGCGAAGAGATCAATTATCGTCGGTTCTTCGACATAAACGAATTAGCTGCCATTCGCATGGAACAACCCGAGGTTTTCCAAGAAGCCCAAGAAAAACTCTTTGATCTCGTCAAGTCCGGTGCGGTCACCGGCCTACGAATTGACCATGTAGATGGACTCTATGATCCACAAGGGTATCTGACGCAGTGGCAGACTTGGGCAGCCCAACAATTTGACACAACACTGGACTCTCGTGGACGAGCCTTCTACCTTATTGTCGAAAAAATCTTAGGTATGGGGGAACAGCTCAATGCACAGTGGCCCATCTATGGCACCACGGGATATGAATTTTTGTCTCTCGTGAATCATCTTTTCGTTCAAACATCGCATCAACGCCAGATCGATCAAGCCTATGCACGCTTTACCAAAGAACTCCTACAGTACGAAGATCTCGTCTATCGGTGTAAAAAACTGATCATGACCAGCTCTATGGCAGGAGAAATCAACGCGTTAGGACACGAGCTCAATGTTCTTTCTGAACAAAATCGCCGGTCCAGGGATTTTACGCTCAACAGTTTAATTTTTGCGATTCGCGAAATCATTGCGTGTTTTCCCGTCTATCGCACCTATATCCGTCCCGATGAGCACGAACTCACCACGGACCAAGATCGCGCCTACATTAGACTCGCCGTCGTTCGTGCTAAACGTCGAAATCCAGCCCTGAGTAGTCTGGTTTTTGATTTCATTCGAGACCTGCTTATGAACTTGCCGCAAGATTCTTCTCATCTCAATTGGGATATCGTTCGTCCCTTTGTGATGAAATTTCAACAAACCACCAGCCCCGTGACCGCTAAAGGTGTGGAAGACACTGTGTTTTACCAATACAACCGCCTAACATCACTCAATGAAGTCGGCGGAGAACCTCAGCATTTTGGAATTTCTCCGTCAAAGTTCCATCATGCCATGCAGGAACGCGCCCAACTCTGGCCCTGGAGTCTTTCGAGCACCTCGACGCATGATACGAAACGAAGCGAGGACGTCCGCGCACGTCTCAATGTCCTTTCTGAAATACCCACCGAATGGCGGCAGCGTCTCCGCACTTGGAGCCGTCTAAATAAAAAGGCCACCCAACGTCTGGATGAACAACGAGTCCCAAGTCGCAATGAAGAATATCTGATTTATCAGACCCTTGTTGGGGCTTGGCCATTGGACGCACCGTCGAAAGCCGGTGGGACAGCATTTCTTCAGCGTCTTCAAACATACATGATTAAGGCGTTGCGAGAAGCCAAAGTCACGAGTAGTTGGCTAAACCCAGACGAAGCTTATGAAAATGCGGTCCTCATATTCCTTGAACGCATTCTGGATTCGTCTGGTCACAATGCGTTTCTGGATGACTTCTTGCCTTTTCAAGCTCGCATCGCTCGTTACGGCATGTTCAATTCTCTGTCTCAAGTCTTCATCAAGATCTTTGCGCCAGGAATTCCGGATTTTTATCAGGGCACTGAGTTATGGGATCTGACATTAGTTGATCCAGACAACCGCAGTCCTATAGACTTTTCTCTCCGTCAACAACGACTAGCCGAACTCCACCATCTCCAACAAACGCTCAAACCCACCGAATTGATACAACATTTGTTTCAGCACGCCGAGACCGGAATTCTCAAGCTATATGTCACCACCACCGCTTTGCAGTATCGGAACAATCATCGATCCCTATTTCTTGAGGGTTTCTATTCACCACTCGAAGGCCATGGAGAACTCGACAAACATGCCTGTGGATTCCTCAGACAAGACACCGAGACCATGTGTTTGGTGGTTTTTCCCCGCTTCTTGACTCAGGTGATTTCAGAGCCCACTACAGTTCCCGCCGGAACAGCGCTGTGGGGCAACACCTGGCTTTCCTTGCCAAAAGAATGCGCGACTCTCGTATTTCGAAACGTGTTTACCCAGGAAACGATGACTCCACAAACAGAGTCAGACATGGTAAGATTACCTCTAGCGCAAGTATTTTCACATTGGCCTTTTGCCTTATTGGAGCCTCTTTCATGACTGTCACCAATCTGAACACGGTCCGCGATGCTGACGATGAACCCCTTTCAGATCAAGCCATGCCACCAGGGGAGCTGGGCTGGGAGGGTCATGTACATGTTTCTGAGGAACTACCCCTGTGGAAACGCGTACTGGATACCTGGCCCGAACTACGAACCGGATTGTCGTACAGTCTCATTTTTGCCTCAGGAATTTTTCTAGGAGGCGCAATTATGGCCATGATGGCGACATCAAAAGATAATCAAAGACATATTGATTCCTAATCATCGAGAACCTTTACAGAGGAGTGGGACTATGACCGACTACCAAGGACAAGGCGATTCAAGCTGGGTCAATACATTTGTCTTTATTGCAGGATTTTTACTCGGTGCAGGGACGGCGATTATGCTCACCCCAGAATCCGGAGCCCAACTCCGCACCCGTGTGGCTCGTGGCGCTAAAACTGCACAGAATGAATTTTCGGATATGGCAGCACAAACCAAAGAAGCCATGCATGCATGGTCTGAAGAAGCCAAAGAAACTATGAAGCATGCTGCCAATCGCGTGAATTCAGCCGTGGACGCCACAAAACAAGCCGTCAAAACCTCACAAGACGCATTCGATGATTAAGCAGTCACTTGCTAGCGAACGACCCGCCAAGTGAGATCTACAGTTCTGGTCTTCGGCACTCTAAAATAGCCTCACTTTTTTCCTCATAGTCCCCGAGGCCAACACCTTCACTCCGCCTCTTCTTCTTGTCCATCCAACAAATTCGTGAGACACTGTAAACCATGTCTCACATATCCGCAGCATCCTCACCCCTCACCAGACGCCTCAAACTCGGCTTGGCCCTCAACGGCATCATCATTCTCAGCGAGTTTGTCGGCGGCTATTGGACCAATAGCCTAGGACTCATGAGCGACGCCAGCCACAACCTCATTGATCAGGGATCGTTACTATTAGCGTTGTATGCCCACATCTTAGCCAGCCGTCCGGCAACCGAAGAGCGCACATTTGGCTACCATCGTGCTGGGACGATTGCCGCTTTTTTAAATAGCTTGATCTTGATCGTGACCGGGTTGGTAATCGCCGGCATTGCGCTATACCGCATCATGACACCTAGTGAACATATTCCAGGCTTGTGGGTCATGGGTATTGCCGGTATCAGCATGATTGCGAACTTTGGCGTTGCATGGTTATTACGGCAGGGTGCCAAAAACGACCTCAATATTCGCGGTGCCTTCCTTCATATGATGATGGATGCTTGGATGTCAGTAGGCGTAATCCTTTGTGGGCTGGGAATTGCGCTGACACAACTGACGATTCTAGATCCTCTCATCAGTTTGGTATTGGTAGTGGTGATCATAAAGAGTAGTTGGCCACTCTTTCAGAGATCCCTCGACATACTCCTGGAATCCACACCTCCTCATCTCAACACCTCGAACATTGTCACTAGCCTGGAAGCCATTCCCGGTGTTAAGAAAGTCCATGACCTTCATATCTGGTCGGTGGAACCTCGCATTATCATGCTGACCTGCCATGTCCTTGCCGATACGACGAACGTCACAGATAAAGATCTTCTCCTCCAACCTATCCAATCCTTACTTTCCACAAAATTTGGCATTCACCATATGACAATACAATTAGAGAATGAGTGCCACGAAACCGATGATCTTCACTGCAACCTTAACCACCTCACCAAAGAATCCTCAGATGAACCCGCCCTCCCTCACCTCCATCATCACTAATCTATTCTCTGCAAATAGAAAGTGAAATGAGATGCCCCCACCCCTAGCGTAGGACTCGTTAGATGCTTTGTAAATAACGTGAGATTTTAGAACGCTATTCTAAGGACGATTAGAGTACCGTCACTAGAATCGTCCACAAGTCATATTCTTCGGGCCATTCAATTGGAATATTCGGACCCTCATTGCATAAGGTTAGCAAGGCATCAGCATATTTTTTGGGGCCTCTTCTTTGAACTCAGCCTCTTCTTTATTTTTATCAGCTACCGGCGGAGTCAATTTAGACGGCATCGTACTGCGGATCGCATTAAGCAACATTCTTGTACCATAACCTGGTAT
Source organism: Nitrospirales bacterium (assembly GCA_965223765.1). Classification (GTDB taxonomy): domain Bacteria; phylum Nitrospirota; class Nitrospiria; order Nitrospirales; family UBA8639; genus Nitrospira_E. The sequence goes on along the minus strand of OZ245016.1, from coordinate 2,567,114 downwards.
GTTCGTAGATAATTCAGGAAATCGTAGACTGGATCCTTCCTCCGAAGAACAGCCTAGACAGGCTTAATCTTCTGAACCAAGTGCAGCAATATTTTTTACATTCTTTCCTGGTCCAGGGTTCTGAGGCCAATCGGCAAGAACTAAAGGGATGTGCCAGGCTTTCGGGTCAGCAGCAATGTCTTTTCTACTTCAATCTAAGGCAGTCCAAGGATGAATAATGAAGGTATGTTCCCTAGCATGGCAACTGGTCCATGTTCCCCCGAGGGTAGGCTTTAAGTCTACCCCACCAGCAAATTGCTGAATTGGAACAACCTCAATTTCCTTACCGGGAAATGATTGTGTTTCATTCTGATTATCCCAAAAACAAGCTCGACTGGATTCATCTCCTTGGCAAATAATGCCCAATAGTCCTATTACACTTGGATTTTCCTTATCTTTATTTGATCGCGGCAACGCCACACAAACGCCCTTAGGCTCATTACTCTCGAGTGTAAAGACCTCTGTCTCAGCATAATTCTGACGAATGAACATCTTTTTTATATACCTGGTGACTTTCACAGAAAGCTTCCCCAGGTTGGAGGGATGGGTACGCCCTCCTCACGACATGGAGCAATATAGTCCTCACCGCCAGGTATTGTTGGTTGAGCGATAGCGCTACCACCAAAATGATGAATTGTTGGCACTCCCCAATGTTACGTAGCGTTAACGAGCGACCACCTCTAACGCACCTTGTCCAGAATTCTTCACAGAAACTTTAAACAAGCGATAGTTCAATACACCATCCACAAGTCCTTGCCACTGGTGAGCTTCTCTTTCACTTCCTCCCTCAATACGTGCTGTGCCCTCAACAAGATGGCCATCACTCGCTACCTCAAATTGAAGTTCAACATTTTTTGATTTCATGAATATGACCGCTGGTTCATCCGAGCCAAAGGCTCGGTCGCGCCAGACGCACTCACCGGGCTTAGGACGCTTGGGATTGGAACCACCCTTAAAATGAATATAGAGTTTTGTGGCACCTGGCACACCACTCCCATCGACATCATGGGCAATTGACAGGCTCATTCCAGGTCCTTTCTTGCAAATCAATGTTGCCCCCCGTGCTTCATCGAGAAACAGACCAAACGCTGTCATGAAAGAAACCATCACAAACATGGGCAAAGACAAAACCATCATCATGAACTCCTTTCGTATGAATTCCCCTCATGGATCGCTCTAACTATTCTCAAACAACAGCGATAATTACTTTTATGATCGGACCGATCGCGCCTAAACCTTTTTCCATTAATAGGCTTCACCCAATGCTTCTTTAAGAAAGGCGAAGAGATCCTCTTGGGAAGAAAACATCACGGCTCGTCCAGAGGCAAGATGCTCAATTCGTCCGTCTAGCCAATCTTGGGTGTCATCGATCTGTTCTCGAAATTGCAGGACAAAGGTGCGTGCAGTCGTAAGTCTCCCTCGCGGTGTTTTCCGATCATCCAATGCGTGTTCGTTATCTTCAATTGACATCCATGCCACCCAATTGATCCGAACGATGCGTTCTACTCTTTCGGTATGCCGCACTCCTCATTGCTTCACCAACGTCATCACCGTGTCTGCACAATACCGGGGCCCAATTGAGAAGTCGTAATGAAGTCATCATTTTTTGGTAATTTGTGCGGAGATGAAGATAATGAAACCTGCTGGCCATGACAGCCCCTTGGGCTACATAACTTTGCTGGCCCAGAGAGTTGAGGCTCAACAACGGCTTCTCTGACATCAGGCCAAGTGGATGGGAGACGAAAGAAATTCACGTGGTGTTCCTTTCGTAAGAACAAGGCAGACATAGAACAAACGGCGTAAGCAGGCTGATGAGAGCCAAAAGCAAAAGCACATTCCACCAGAACACCTCAGTACAACGGCCAAGAAAAGCCGGACTCCCTGAAGAAGTCCGGCTCCTTGCACGAAAAACGATACCGATTAAAATAACAGGCGTTAGGGGATGTATTGTTTTCTCACACGCCAGGCGACTAAGCCTGCAAGCCCCGTCCCCAGAAGCAACAGCGTGCTGGGTTCGGGAATCGCTTCTACGGTCACACTCCCGGCCCCAAGCGTGAGAAGCAAATCGAAGCCCAAGGCATCGCCAATCAGACTTTGAGAAAAAGTCAACGCACTCACGCCCACACCCGCTGTCGCAAAAGACACAGTGGCTAAGGTAAAGCTGGCGGGTTGGGCAGATAAATCAAACAAGAAGGAGAGTTCCGAAAAATCGACCACCCCCGGGGCAAGCACAACAGCTTGAAGAGAATCGAGGCCATCCCCCAGGTGAGGCCCAAAGGTCACCCCCGTGGCCGTCAGAACACCCGGATCATATGTCACATCCAGATCAAACGAGCCCACCGAAGGATCCCCCCCCGCCGTTAACCCCGAAATCACCACATCCACCATCACCGGATCGCTTAATTCGACTGTCTGCGTCACCGGAGCAAACTCTAAGGACACGGCCCAAGCTGTAGACATGCCGACCAGACAGACACTCCCCACCAACAACACTCCCACAATTCGTATAGTCAAACTCGATATCATAATGTCCTCCAATTTCCACAAAAAATAATCATCATTCGTAGACGCTCCTAACCGCATTCATCCTTGGCACAACCAGCCACAGCAAGCAGCTCGATACATCCCTTACGGCGCGCAGTTGGGGTTCGTACACTGCAACACACATTGTCGGCCATCAAGCACTGTAATCGTCCCGTCCCCATCCTGATCCCGAGGATCATCTGGTCCACTGGCGGGCGTATTCCTCGCCGCAAAAATCAGCTGAATATCGCTGCGATCAATTTGTAAATCGTTATTCACATCACACACGACCGGCCCCGTGCCGCCGCCGGGCCAAGACGTCCGCACCCCATACTCGACGGGCCCTGATTGATTGCGAAAACTAATCCACCCCGTATTCTCACTCCAAGCACGGCCACTGAACTGTCCCGTGCCCACGTCAATCGTGACCCCATAGTTTGTCGTACCACAAGACCCGTTATTTTCACAGGAAAAACTAATCCAGCCCGTATTCTCACTCCAGGCATAGCCCGCCAAATTCCCGGCCCCATCATTCGTCACCCGATAATCCGTCGTGCCACAGGTGGAATTATTGAGGCAGGACAAACTGATCCAGCCCGTATTCTCCGACCACAGATAGCCAGACAACCCATCATCCTCCACAAACACGCCTGGACCCCCATCGCCCCCCGGCTCCGCATTCAGCCAGCCAATATTTTCCCCCCACGCAAACTGAGCATTGTCGTCTTTCGGATCAATATTATCCGTCGCCAGAACCCGAGAACCAGACAGGCCAAGTCCCAACATCAGACTTAAGCCCACCTGGACACTGAAATGCGTGACTATATTCATAATGCCCTCCTATACATAAAAAGATTTCTTCATTCTCTTGTCAGCACCATTTTCTACGATTTGAGGGTTGACTCTCTTCGTCATCAGACTATAATTATAGTCTGCATCATCGCATCCCCATAGAGATCAACGACGACGAGAAAGGGTGCCCACCATGCGACGCACAATTCCATTAACCACAGCAAAAGCCAACTTATCCTCCTTGGTTGATGATGTTGATCGAACCTATGATCGCATTGTCATTACCCGCAATGGGCGAGAGACCGCGGTGCTCCTGAGTGCCGAGGAATATGAAGGGCTGCTGGAAACCCTAGACCTCCAACACCATCCCCAAGAAGAAGCCGCCATTGCCAAAGCCGAGCACCAAGCCAAGCAAGGACGCACCATTGCGTTAGCCACACTCAAGAAACGTCTCGCCAAAACCTAATGTATGCCCTGCGGGTCACCCCTCAAGCCGAAGAGGATCTGACGCACCTCATGCAAGCCGATCGACAACTAGCCCATCCTATCGTCGCCAAACTCGAAACACTGGAAGATCGTCCCTACCAAGGCAAAGCACTCGTCGGCCCTCATGCCGGCCGACGGTCCCTGCGGATCGGCACCTATCGAATCAACTATCGCATTGAGGAATCGAGCCAGACCGTGTTCATCCTCACCGCTCAACATCGCCGCCATGTCTATTAGGAACGGATGACCCAGCTTACCCTGCCTCATGGCCATGGCACCGCCCATCTTCTTCCTTCTGACTTCCCACTTCTCACCGACTTCCATGAATGTTACACCGCTATCATTCAAGACAGAATCGCGCGCGCGTTTTTCTTCATCTCTTCTCCGCTAGCTTCATCCCATATTCAAATGACCAAATCATCAAGGCATCACAGGACCACTAATATTCCGACAACGGCCCCCCACCACGGACACACCAGACAACGAAGCCGTCGGTCTTATTGCCGTTTCTCACGCGGCCATCGCCGACGTCCACAACCCACGCTTCCGTGGGAAAATCAACATTCGTCGTCGCCGACCAATAGAAGGTCGACTGGACGTTGCTAAACGGATGGCCAGCCGGGAGATCGGGACCACCAGACGGATCCCCCGGAACGATCAGACTCGTTAGCTCATGGATCGATGGCAACCGCCAGCCCATCTGCCCGCCGGTGCCTCGGCGCAGACAGTGCCGCCTAGCATCGACGGGCTCCGTAAAGTTATCCTCCCAAACATGTCGAGTGGTGTCGGGCGACTGCTCCCACACCAGCCCGGTTGTTTTATCTAGCACCGCTTCCCCGCCCATGACGAGTTTAAAACGATGAACAACGTCGAATAGGCCCTGAAACGTGTTATCCCAAGACGGCGGCGTTGGCGTGGTGGCCTGTGGCTCGCCGGTGATTGGATTCGTAGCAACTCCCGGGGGCGGCTCCAAACTGCCGCTTTGCGCCTGCACCCCCGTACCCGCTACCGTCAGACTAAGACCAAGCATCATCAGCAAACTGCCTAAACATGGCTTCCAACGACTCATCATAACCTCCTCTGTATAAGAATTATTCCCCATATACGACGCCTGCTGTTCGGTTTTCGGATCGGACGCTCTGTATCTTCAGCGGACCTTGTGTGAGCCCTTCGCTCCTTCGACAAGCTCAGGACTCAGGACAGGCTCCGCGAGTTGGTCCGCTCTAAATCTGGCGTCCGAGCCATCTCATGTTGACCGAACTGGGCGTCACTGGTTTTGGGTCCTTTTGCCAAAACAAAAGGACCTCGCCTGCCGGGGCGACACCCGGTAATACCAATATTCCCCATCACCCCACCCTAAATACGAGACCGCCATTAGTCACTGATCATGTCACCTTCAGCACTCATCAATTCGTATCTCCATGGTTCTGGCCCCCACGAACACACCAAAATCTTGGAAATCTACTTATTTTCTCTCTGGTTTCCGCGCCCCCATTAATGAACGAAACGGTCCACGCAAACGAGGAACCTACGCTCGGTTCTGTTCGTGACCAATATTGACTGTCCGTAATATTGCTAAATGGATGGCCCGGGGGTAAGTGAATCCCAGACCCGATGGTAGCATCGACTAAGCTAGCTAGTTCATGTACTGACGGCAGCCGCCAGCCAAGCCGACCCCCTGTGTTCCGAAGTAATACACACTGAACTCGTGCACTATTCCACTCAACTCCAGACACGAACGCAGGAGACTGCTCCCACACCAATCCGGTCTCTTTGTCCAACACCGCTTCGCCACCCATGACCAGCTTGAACCGTTCGTTCGCTGGCAGCACTTGATCCCACGACGGCTGCGTCTGCGTCGTCGCCCTGGGATCACCACTGCCGTTCACCGCCGACCCCGGCGGCTCTAAACTCCCACTCTGCGCCTGCACGAGGGTACCCGCCACCGTCAGACTAAGACCGAGCATCATCAGCAAACTGCCTAAACATGGCTTCCAACGACTCATCACAACCTCCTCTGTATAAGAATTATTCCCCATATACGACGCCTGCTGTTCGGTCTTCGGATCGGACGCTCTTAGATCCTGCGGACCTTGTCTGAGTGAAACGAGTTGGTCCGCTCTTCATCTGGCGTCCGATCCATCTCATGTTGACCGAACTGGGCGTCACTGGTTTTGGGTCCTTTTGCCGAAACAAAAGGACCTCGCCTGCCGGGGCACCCAGCAATACTAGAATTCCCCACCGACTTCCATGAATTCGAAACCGCCATCATCCCAGGCATAGTCTCTCTCCCTTATTCTTCATCTCTTCTCCGCTTGCTTCATTCCCTCTTTCGAATCTCTCAAGCATTGAGACCTCATCGAACCACTAATGTTCTGATATCGGGCCACCACCGCGAACACACCATTGGAATATTCCTTGAAACCACCTATCGTCGACGGCCACACCAGGGAAATCTTCCCAATGCCGCCCCACAATGCCATTCGCGAAGTCCACGACCCACTGGCGAAAGCTGCTATCCTCGGAAACATTAGCAGCCATCGTCGCCGTCCAATAGAAGGTCGACTGGACATTGCTAAAGGGATGGGCAACCGGCAGAGCAGGATAGCGGTTGGGAGGATCCACCAAGCTGGTCAATTCGTGCACTGACGGGAGCCGCCAGCCGCGCCTCCCCCCTACAATGCGATTCAAGCAGCCCAGGGGAATGTCGCGCCTGAGTACCCGAGTCGTCTTTGGCGACTGCTCCCACACCAGCCCCGTTTCTCGATCCAACACGGCCTCTCCACCCATCACAAGCTTCCACCGATGCGCTTGCCCAACCAGTCCATCAAGCCGATTAGCCCATGACGGTTGTGTGGGCGTCGTGGCCGCCGGCTCCCCGGTCAACAAATTCGTGGCCTCCCCCGGGGGTGGCTCCAAATTGCCAGTGACCGCCAGCGCGAATCCCGCACTGGTAAACACGAAACAAACGGTCAACCCAATCACCCTCCAGATTTGAGACACACCCATTCGGGTCAGGGCGCCTCGTTGCGCATCTTGAATTTTCGATTTCATCTTCTCCTCCTTATTTGCCTAAAAGGTATCCATTTACGACTGCACTCAACATCGCTTTGCAATCTATGATGTCCCGCACAAGATATGTTTTCTATTTAAAAATTCTGGCGATTTTGCTAGGGTATGCGCCGTTGTGTGCGGAATTCTTCCCCCTCCTCGTTTTCCCACCGACTTTAAAATACAGTGATAGCAAGATACTGGTGACCAACAAGAAAAGTCGTCTTGCAATCGTAATTTTTTGGTAATTTCTGAGGAAATGAGAAAAGCCAACAACACGAATCTGTCCTTCGGACCCTTTCATCTAGATGCAGAGGGAGAAGTGCTATGGAAAGGGACTGAACGGCTTGTCCTCAAGGCGAAAAGCTTTGCGGTGTTACGCTATCTTGCTGAGCGCCCGCAGCAACTGATCAAGAAACAAGACCTGCTCGATGCCCTGTGGCCGGAGACGGCCGTGGGGGATGCGGTGTTGAAGAACTGCATCGCGCAGATTCGGCAGGTGTTGGGTGATCAGGCCGAGCAGCCGACCTTTATCGAAACCGTACATGGACGGGGCTATCGATTCCTAGGGTCGACTCCTCGAGAGACCACACAGACTCCTCAAGCATCTTCAGCCATTTTCATCGGACGCGAGCATGAGTTCTCTCAACTCACCACATTCTGGCAGAAGATGCAGCAAGGCGAACGCCAGGTGGTATTTGTCACCGGCGAACCCGGCATTGGGAAAACCAGTCTGGTGAATGCCTTTGTGGCGACCGTGAGTGGTGGGCATGACGTACGTGTCGGCCAAGGGCAATGTATTGAACAATACGGAGCCGGAGAGCCCTACCTGCCGTTCCTCGAAATCCTGAGTCGGTTATGCCGCCAACCTGGAGGCGATGCGCTTGTTACTCTGTTGCACCAGTATGCCCCACCTGGATTGTCCAATTGCCGGGGTTGTTAGATCCCGCCGCCTTTCAAGCAGTGCTTCCCAAAGCCGTTGGCGCCACCCCCGTTCGTATGATGCGGGAATTGGTGGACGTCTTGGAAATGTTGACCAGCGAGCAGCCTCTGCTTCTCTGTCTTGAGGACTTGCACTGGCTCGACCCCTCGAGTACTGAACTCGTAAATTACCTCGCGCGACGGTCTGGGCTGGCCCACCTCTTCGTGGTTGGCACCTACCGGCCCGTTGATTTAGTCCAGCAGGCCCATCCCTTAAAAGCCATCAAGCAGGACCTGCAGGTCCATGGCCTCTGCCAAGAACTCCCCCTTGATCCCCTGACGGAGTGGGATATTGAAGAGTACCTGATCTCCCGTTTAGGCGACGCAGACCAGACAGTCCAGTCGTTCACCGCAATTGCCAGACACGTGCATGAACACACTGAGGGCAATCCGTTATTTATGGTCAATGTGATCGATTACTTGATCAGTCAGAAGCTCTTGCTCCACACAGACCAGACCTGGCAGTTGCTCAACACATCCTCTCCTAGTCCTATCCCCGCTGGCCTCCGCCAATTTCTTGAATTGCGTATGGAACGGCTCGAGCCACTAGATCGAGAAGTATTAGAAGCTGCAAGTGTGGCTGGGCGAGAATTTTCGACGCCCCTCGTCGCGGCCGCGCTCGAGAGGGATCAGGGGGACATCGACCAACGCTGTCAGGACTTAGCACAGCACCAGCACTTCATTGAAGAAACCGGCACCACCACCTGGCCGGATGGCACGATCGCTACCAATTATGTGTTCGGCCATGCCCTTTATCAAAATACGCTGTATGAGGGAATTCTCCAGACCCGTCGTTGTACTCTCCACCGAAAGATGGCGGAACGGAAAGCCCAAGCCTATGGGGATCGCTCTCGAGAAATTGCTCCTGAACTAGCGCTGCATTTTGAGCGAGGACAAGCACCTGACCAAGCCAGCCTCTATCATCAGCAGGCTGGAGAAGAGGCCTTTAAACGCAGCGCGCCCCAAGAAGCGGTGGTTCATCTCAAACAAGCACTGGAGTTATTAGAGACTTTGCCTGCGAAACACGAACACGTACAGCGTGAACTTCAGATTCAAAGTTTCCTTGGCCTCTCGTTATTTTATACCAAAAGCTTTGGCGTCTCTGAAGCAGGGCAAGCCTTTGGGCGGTCATTGGAACTCGTCCACCAATCCCCGGCAACCCCTCAACTTTTCCCCATCCTCTTGGGCCTGCTCCGGTATTATGGGGCAACGGGCCAGGCTAAGATGGCCTTGGATATTGCCGAACAACTGATTCAATTGGCAGAAATATCAAACGATCCGACGCTTCTGGCCCTGGCCCATGAAACAAAGGGCGTCAGTTCTGTCTTTGCCGGAGACTTTTCTACCGCTCAGAAGGAAATTGAGCATGTCTTATCGATTGACCTCCCGGAATCCGCCGATGCGTTTTTTCTTCAATGTGGGGAGGACCCTAGAATTATTGGGAAAAGTTTTTTAGGCTTTGCGTTGTGGGCTCGTGGCTACCCCGACCAAGCGCGCAAGATACTCCTTGACGAAATCACCGCAACGCAGAACCATGCGTTTCAGATTTTTTACTGTATGGCTCTAGTAGCACTGGCTCTGTTTCATCGAATGAATGGCAACGCGTCCACCGCGATTGGAGTAGCTGAACAACTTATTTCTTTTAGCGACAGCACTGACATTGGACACGCAAGTACTGAAGGACGGGCAATCAATGCATGGGCACAAATCATGTTGGAAGACACAGATGAGGAAATCGCTCACCTGGAAACAGCCATTTCTGACCTGGTTGCTCTTGGCCATCGTTCCCAACGCTCCATTCATATGGCGTCATTAGCCGAAGCCTGCCTAAGAAGGCAACGATACGAGCAAGGGCTTACCGCAGTTGCTGAGGGCCTCCAGTTTGCTGAGGAGACCGGAAATCGCTGGTTCGAAGCCGAGCTTCATCGATTAAGAGGCGAATTAACATTGGCGACTGGACAATCAGGCGATACACAGTCAGAACAAGATGCCGAATCTTGTTTTCATGACGCAATCACCGTGGCTCAAAAACAAGATGCTAAGATGTTGGAGCTTCGCGCGCTCCTCAGCCTCTGCCGCCTTTGGCAGCGACAGGGGAAAGTCCAACAGGCTCAGACCACCTTACAAAGTAGTTATGACTGGTTTACCGAAGGCTTCGAGTTTAAAGATCTGCAAGATGCCAAAGCATTCTTAAACTCCTTGGACTAATCTAGTCTAGTCCACATTCTGTATTTGCCCTTCCTCATTCCCAATGAGCGAGAACCGCATAACGCATTTGTTAACAAAAACTGTTTCACCGAGGGGACGCTTGACACGTCTCATTAGAAATCTCTAGCCTATTAAGCTGCTAAGAAATAGAGCTGAATCACCGAAGAAGGAGGAAAATCCATGGAGGACCAGATCAGCGTCGACCCACAGATCTGTAGCGGGAAACCATGTATTCGAGGCACCCGGATCATGGTTAAAAATATCCTTGGCCTCATGGCTGGCGGGTATACCGTAGAGCGCATCCTCGAAACCTATCCTGAACTGACACACGAAAATGTGGCTGCCGCCTTGAATTATGTGAGTCAGGTGATCGACGAAGAAAAAGTGCTTCCTCGTGCCTGATTCATTTGTCGTCCTTCTTGATCAAAACGTCCCACGAACGATCGCCCCCTGGCTTCGGCATCTTAAACCAACATGGATGGTTCACCATACCTCAGATGTGAATCTGTCGGGAAAAGTTGATGAGGACATCTATTCCTGGGCACAACAAAACCACGCACTCATCATTACCTTTGATGAAGATTTTGCCGATCAGCGTTCATTTCCTTTGGGGGTCTGTTGAAAAAAGCCGCCAGCGGCGTTCTCGCGCTTTTTCTCCGAACCTTCGGGCTCACAAGCTTGGCCCTCTTCGGGCCGTGAGCGCTCACATAATGCCAGTATGCTCCGCGCGCAAAAATGGCTGTGGCCTTGCTGGACAACTTTTTTGAACAGACCCGATACGGATGCTAGTGAACAGCTTCCTGGTGCAATGCAACCCTTGATATCTTCATTATTCAACACTTCCTTTGGGTGAGCACTGCGGCATCATCCGTTTACGTGTCTGGCCAACGACCATTGAAGAGACACAACACGCTCTTGATCGTCTGTTAAGCCAGGTTTCAGATCAGGACTTGTTGGGAGCTCTAGCGATTGTAGATACCCACGGGCTCATGCCCGTGGCACTCTAAAAGCCAAAAGGCCAAGAAAAATTAAGACCATTTTGAGACACTTTCACCCACGGGTTTACACCCGTGGTCTTCAGCGTAAGACTTGATGGAAAGTCGTCACGGACTTATCATTTTTTGGTAATTTGAGTTCTCCATTCATGACGTTCTGCACTAGAACTGATGGCACATAAATAGCGACCATAAGCCCAGTGAGCTATCACACAAACCTTGTCCCTGGGATACAATTCCGTTAGACTTTCAGACATGCCAAAGGTATTGCATCCACATATCATCACCCAGTCAGATATTTGTGGCGGCAGTCCCTGTATTAAAGGGACGCGCGTTCCGGTTCGCACGATTGTCGTGTATATCTTGCATCACGGACTCACGCCTGAGGATCTGCTGAGTTACTATCCGCATCTGTCACTTGCGGCCATTTATGATTCCCTCGCCTACTACTACGACAACCGCGAGGACGTTGACTCCGATATTGCCGCCAATGACCTTCCTGTGCCACACCGCACTCCCTCGTCCTCGTAATAGGTTGCACTGCAAAACATGACGCTCTATCTGGATGAAAACATCCCTGTTGTCTTATGTGCCGCACTCGCAACACATGATGTAGATTGCTTGACGACCCAGCAAGCAGGAAATCTCGGGCAATCCGACTCCCAACAACTCACCTATGCCACAACCAACCACCGAACGCTCGTGACCTTCAATTGCAAAGACTTTCTCCCACTCACTCAAGATTGGCGGCACATGAATCGCTCCCATGCTGGACTCATTCTCTCTAAAGAATTGCCTGTCTCAGAACTCTTACGCCGGTTCAGGAAATTTCTCCATCAATACCAAGATCAGGATCTCACCAATCAAGTCCTCTGGCTCTCACCCTGATCATCACAACATCACCTGTAAACACAGTCATTCCCACCCATGGAATGCGCCATATATTCAACACATCACGTAGAAAATCGAAGAGAAACTCTCTTCCAACAAATCGAAAGTCAGTCTTCAAAAATTTTTCTTGCAAACTAAGCTAGATTTACATACCCTATGCGCCGTTGTGTGCGGAATTGCCCCCCTCCTCGTTTTCCCACCAACCGTCAACACCGTGACAGCAAGATACTGGTGACCGACAAGAAAGTCGTCTTGCAATTGTAATTTTTTTGGTAATTTTGTGATGTGATGAAGACAACCCGCGACACAAGTCTGTCCTTTGGGCCCTTTCGTCTTGATTCAGAGGGAGAGGTCTTGTGGAAGGGGGCTGAACGTTTGGTGCTCAAGCCGAAAAGCTTTGCGGTGTTACGCTATCTTGCTGAGCGCCCGCAGCAACTGATCAAGAAACAAGACCTGCTCGATGCCCTGTGGCCGGAGACGGCCGTAGGCGACGCGGTGTTGAAGAACTGCATCGCGCAGATTCGGCAGGTGTTGGGTGATCAGGCCGAGCAGCCCACCTTCATCGAAACCGTACATGGACGGGGCTATCGCTTTGTGGGGACGGCCAGCACCCCACTCAACCACGCTCCCCGTCCCTCACAAGCCAAATTAATCGGCCGCGATCGTGAATTGGCTCAACTCACCGCATGGTGGCAGCACACGTTGCAGGGCCAGCGCCAACTGGTGTTTGTCACCGGCGAACCCGGCATTGGGAAAACCAGTCTGGTGAATGCCTTTGTGGCGACCGTGAGTGGTGGGCATGACGTACGTGTCGGCCAAGGGCAATGTATTGAACAATACGGAGCCGGAGAGCCCTATCTGCCGTTTCTGGAAATTCTGAGTCGGTTATGCCGCCAACCTGGAGGCGAAGCGCTTGTTACTCTGTTGCATCAGTATGCCCCCACCTGGATTGTCCAATTGCCGGGGTTGTTAGATCCCGCCGCCTTTCAAGCAGTGCTTCCCAAAGCCGTTGGCGCCACCCCCGTTCGTATGATGCGGGAATTGGTGAACGTCTTGGAAATGTTGACCAGCGAGCAGCCTCTGCTTCTCTGTCTTGAGGACTTGCACTGGCTCGACCCCTCGAGCGTTGAACTCTTAAATTACCTGGCACGACGGTCTGGGCTGGCCCACCTCTTCGTGGTTGGCACCTATCGGCCCGTTGATTTAGTCCAGCAGGCCCATCCCTTAAAAGCCATCAAGCAGGACCTGCAGGTCCATGGCCTCTGCCAAGAACTCCCCCTTGATCCCCTGACGGAGTGGGATATTGAAGAGTACCTGATCTCCCGTTTAGGCGACGCAGACCAGACAGTCCAGTCGTTCACCGCAATTGCCAGACACGTGCATGAACACACTGAGGGCAATCCGTTATTTATGGTCAATGTGATCGATTACTTGATCAGTCAGAAGCTCTTGATCCACACCGACCAGACCTGGCAGTTGCTCAACACATCCTCTCCTAGCCCTATCCCCGCTGGCCTCCGCCAATTTCTTGAATTGCGTATGGAACGGCTCGAGCCAGTAGACCGAGACGTGTTGCAAACCGCGAGTGTGGCTGGGCGAGAATTTTCGACGCCCCTCGTCGCGGCCGCGCTCGAGAGGGATCAGGAGGAAATCGACCAACGCTGTCAGGACTTAGCACAGCACCAGCACTTCATTGAAGAAACCGGCACCACCACCTGGCCGGATGGCACGATCGCCACGCATTACCTGTTCGGCCATGCCCTTTATCAAAATACGCTGTATGAGGGGATTCTCCAGACCCGTCGCAGTGCCCTCCACCGACACATGGCGGAACGGAAAGTCCAGGCCTATGGGGATCGGTGTCGAGAAATCGCTCCTGAACTGGCGCTGCATTTTGAGCGAGGACAAGCACCTGACCAAGCCAGCCTCTATCATCAACAGGCCGGAGAAGAGGCCTTTAAACGCAGCGCACCGCAAGAAGCCGTGGTCCATCTCAAACAAGCGCTGGAGTTATTAGAGACCTTGCCTACGCAACACGAACACGTGCAGCGTGAACTTCAGATTCAAAGCATGCTTGGCGTCTCGTTATTTTTCGCTAAGAACTTCGGCGCCTCTGAAGCAGGGCAAGCCTTTGGGCGGTCATTGGAACTCGTCCACCAATCCCCGGCAACCCCTCAACTCTTCCCCACCCTCTTGGGCCTGCTCCGGTATTATGGGGCGACGGGACAGGCCAAGATGGCCTTGGATATCGCTGAACAACTGATTCAATTGGCAGGAATATCGAACGATCCGACGCTTCTGGCCTTGGCCCATGAAACTAAAGGCGTCAGTTCCGTCTTTGCCGGAGACTTTTCTACAGCACAGAGGGAAATTGAACATGCCTTATCGATTGACCTCCCGGAATCTGCCGATGCTTTTTTTCTTCAATGTGGAGAGGATCCCAGAATCATTGGTCCAAGTTTTTTGGGCTTTGCCTTGTGGGCTCGTGGTTACGCCGACCAAGCACGCAAGATACTCCTAAACGGAATCACTACAACTCAGAACCATACGTTTACGACTTATCACGGTATGGCTCTATTTGCACTTGGTGTGTTTCATCGAATGAGTGGCGATTCATCAGCAGCCCTAGAGGTCGCTGAACAGATCATCTCCTTTAGCGATCACGAAGGCATTCGGCATACCATTTGTGAGGGACAAGCCATCCGGGGATGGGCACAAACCATGTTGGAAGGCACTGATGAAGAAATCGCTCACCTGGAAACAACCGTTTCTGACCTGGTTGCTCTGGGCCAGCGTTCACACCGCTCAATTCACATGGCCTCATTAGCCGAAGCCTGCCTAAGAATGAAACGATACAAGCAAGGGCTTGCCACAGTGACTGAGGGCCTCCAGTTTGCTGAGGAGACCGGAAATCGCTGGTTCGAAGCCGAGCTTCATCGATTAAGAGGCGAATTAACATTGGCGACTGGACAATCAGGCGATACACAGTCAGAACAAGATGCCGAATCTTGTTTTCATGACGCAATCACCGTGGCTCAAAAACAAGATGCTAAGATGTTGGAGCTTCGCGCGCTCCTCAGCCTCTGCCGCCTTTGGCAGCGACAAGGCAAGGTTCAACAGGCTCAGACCACATTACAAAGTAATTATGACTGGTTTACCGAGGGTTTCGACACCCCACTCCTTCAAGAGGCGAACGCGTTATTAGAGCAGTTAGGGGTATGAGTGTTCTTTTCGAATTATTACATTTAATCGTTATATTTTTGATGGCTCACAACGCCATCATCCGTCTTTATTCTTTTTCATACCAAGGAATGATGTATGACCTTCACTCGTTTAGGCCCGATCGTCCTATCGCTCATTATCAGTTCGCAGTGTACCCTCTTCTTCTCTCCCGTATGGGCCGATGGGATTCGCAATCCCTTTCAAAGCGCATCAGCCACCGGGCAAGGGGCCGCGTTTATTGCGCAAGCGGATGATCCTTCCGCCGTTCATTACAACCCAGCAGGGATGACGCAACTACGTGGCGTACAACATTCCTTCGGTGTCGCCTTTGTGAGTCCCAAAACCACATTCCGCAATTCCGCAGGGAGAAAGGTCAAGAATAGTGTTGGTGGTGGCGCCGTGGGCTTACCCCCACCGGGGCATCTCTTTTTCACTTGGAATTGGCAGGATTATGACATCGGCTTTTTTCGTCGATTTGCATTCGGTGTGGGGCTCGAGTCGCTATTTGGCTTTGCCAATAAATACCCCACCTCTGGGCCTTTTGCCGGAGTCGTCACGAAAGCGCAGTTGCCGGTTTTAGACATTAAGCCTTCGATGGCGTTCAAAGTGCATGACACAGTGTCAATTGGTTTTGGTGTGGATATTTTCACTTTTGCCAGCTTTGTGGGGGAAGGGCATGCTGAACGACAATCCATTGCAGTAGGCAATATCCCTGGCACCTCTTCTGGTGATCGTTTAGAGTTGACAGGTTCAGGGACGACTGCCGGGATCAATGCCAGTCTGTTGTTCACCCCCTTTCGGAATGAAGATGGAAAACCCCTGCTGAACTTTGGGTTTGTCTGGCGAAGCCAAGCTGTATTGCCCTTAGACGGTCAGCTGCTTGCTAATGGTGAATTGGTCGCCGATGCTTCTTCGACGATCAAATTTCCTGAGATTTACGAATGGGGAATCGCTGGATGGCCAATTCGTAACCGGCTACACGAATGGAAGGTAGAGGTCGACGTCCATTTAGCACGATGGCAAACCCTTCGGAATTTTGATACGAAACTCTCGAATGGCGTCGTCATTCGACAACCGCAACAGTGGGATAATTCCGTGACTATTTTAGTGGGCACTGAATACACCTGGCTTAATGTACCTGCCTTTCCTGATTGGCACATCGCTGCTCGCGCAGGATACATTCACTCCCCTACGCCCATACCCGACAAAAATTTTGATCCAGTAGCTCCCGATTCAGACAGCCACACTTTTTCTGTAGGGTTAGGATTTGCTTGTCATGGCCGCGCCAATTTTCTAGGTCTGGTCAGCTGCGGTAGCGCAGACACCGGATTTCTTGTTCAGCAAGGAATCGCTGTGGATATAGCCTATCAATATGTTCGATGGGATACTCGAAAAGTATCCGGAAGCCCCATCCCTGTCTTGAATGGCACCTATAAAACCCGCACCCATGTCGGGATGATTACCTTGCAAGTCAATTTTTAACTGCTAAGTGGCTAGGACCAAAGATATGCCTATTAGTGTGAGGAAAGCTGAAAAAGATTACCGATCTAAACACAAATCTCACTTTTTTAGTCCTCCCTCTGCGAAAAGATTTTATTTTTCAGCAAGCAAGCCACACCCCCACCTAACACCAACCCAATCCCCCACCCCACCAACACATCCGTTACATAATGAGCGCCTAAATATATCCGCGACAGGCCGATAAGACCCATCAATGGCCACAACCCCCATCCCAACGAAGGATGCAGGGTGACTAAAAACGCAATAGCCGCGCTTGAATTCAAGGCATGATTGGAAGGCAGGCTAAAACTTCCACCACATCCAACCATTTCGTAAACCTGCGAAAGAATCTGACAGGGGCGTGGACGTGCAATCAGGTTTTTTAATTGCCCGCCGATTACGTCGCCTAACCCAATCAACAACCCTAAACAAGGAGCAGCAAACTTCGCCTCATCCCACTTGGTCCATCCCCAATAAGCCACTGCCAAAATCCCAGGTATCAGAAGATTGCTTTCCTGTGAACATTGAAACATGAGCCAATCTAACGCGGGAAATTTGCCAGCCCATCCGTTAATCAGACGAAACCATGCTTCATCAAAGGACATGCTTAACAATTATCCTCTCTGGATTTTCCTTAAACAGAATGTCAGAGGATGACTTCATGAAACGAAAGCAGACTGTATAACATCTTGTCGTCATAGCCGCGGTTTGTAGTGGCTATCCATATCTTCTCCAACAACAACAAAAATGGGCTCTACGATAGATTCCCGATTAACAATGTCGGGAATGACGGAGCAGTGAAAGCCTGATTCTTTGGATTACCTCAACAGCCCATGCGAATAAACCGAATCTCACCTGCGACCAGGTTTTTGATATGCTAACATGCCAGCCTTCAGAAAAAAGGAGTTTCTACATGTTCATTGATACCCATGTGCATTTGGATGATCCGAGATACAATGCTGACCGTGACGCAGTCTTTCAACGTGCGAAAGAGGCTGGAGTTGAAGCATTTGTCACAATAGGGTGCGACCTTGCCACCAGCACCGCAGCTGTGCAACTCACAACCACACGGCCAAACATCTACGCCACCATCGGCGTGCATCCTCATGAAGTGAAACACATCGAATCCGATTGGTATGATGAATTGAGGCAATTAGCGAAACACTCCCGCGTTGTCGCCTTCGGCGAAATTGGATTGGATTACCACTACGATCATTCTCCACGAGACATTCAACGACAACGTTTTCGCGAACAAGTGGAAGTAGCCAAATCCCTCAGCCTTCCGATAGTCATTCATACACGAGAAGCACAAGAAGACACCATCACGATTCTGAGAGAAGAACAAGCCAACACTGTCGGTGGGGTGTTCCATTGCTTTTCGGGCGATCACTGGTTAGCCAAGGAAGCGCTGGATTTAGGATTTTATTTGTCGTTTTCTGGAATCGTGACATTTCGGAATGCATCCCTTCTTCGCGACATCATTCGCACTGTTCCAGATGACCGTCTTCTGATCGAAACCGATGCACCTTACCTCACGCCCGTCCCCTTTCGTGGAAAACGCAATGAATCAGCGTACGTGAAGTATGTGGCAGAACAGATCGCTGAATTAAAGTATGGAGAACCAGAAACCGGCCTCCCGAAGATTGCAGACCTCACGACAAGGAACGCGAAACGTCTGTTCAAAATCTCTTCATAATACGATTCCGCTGCCGCAGTTTTTTGGGCAACCTTCGGGGATTGCCTTTTTTGTCTTTGGGGCGTGGTGGGCCATGGTCGGGGTCATCCTCTGATTCGTGCGTTCCTCGTGACAGACGGGACGACATTTGCCTGTGATCTTTCTCCTGGATTCTTTTTAGAAATTCCTGCGAGCGCAGAACAAAGGCTCCAAAGGTCCGAGCCACGTTAATAATCTCAAGATCCGAGGAAACCACAGCCGTGTCTTTTCCATATTTCCGGATGAGACGCTGAATCACCTGATCAGCGCGCTCCCCCTGCGAGGAAAAGAGGACTGTGACCCCACTATGGTGACTGATTTGTCTGGCTACACCAGGCCGTCTCCATGCATCGAAAATGACCGTAATCGGACAATGGATCGTCTGGGCATAAAGACTCAGACGGGCTACAAACTGGTCACGATATACGTCTCCACTCCCGACAACTTGACTAGGCGGCAACCCCATGGCGCCTAGAACGTTATAGCCATCAATAAGAAGATGTTTCGGTGTCATGGATCTGAAATGGAATGAACAACCACAACGAGAATCGCCATCGCTTCACCCACGAGGCCATGAGTGACGAATCGCCCTTTACCTTGACAAGAGAGACTTCATCTGCGAAAAAAGATAATAGAGAAATCGCAGGTTTTGCTATGCCTACCGTTCGAATGATTTTCAACCTGATCTGTTTAGGTCTGTTGTCACTCCCTACCATAGCCTTAGGTTGGGGAGGAGCACCCGAGTTTCGCCTCCTGGAACTCGCCCCGTTATCAGATCATATCAGACTCGTCGGCAAACCTTCTTCAGATACGATGGTGCGAAATCTTCGAGCCCATCGGCATAAGGGTTATACTCGACTCGTCCTAGACTTAGATCGCGAAATACATCCCGCGCCTTCTGACCAAGTCCACAAGAAAACCTTTCAATTGAAATTGCCACATACACGAATACTGAAACGTGCGTATTCGAAAACAGCCGACAAGGATTTTCCCGTCGACGTGAAGATCGCAAGAACAGCCAAAGGAACGCTTGTGCTCAATATCGAAACCACTCCCTGGAAAAAATACAAGTGGTATCTCCTTCAAAAACCCACGCGACTCGTTTTAGATTTGTACCCTGTTCCCCAACAATCGACAACAGTGGTCGCAGCGCCACAACCACCGACAACATCATCAAAGAAACCGTCAAACAGGTCAGCGGTAAAGCCTCCGGTGACCAAACAGGCGCCTAGCATACCGCAGCAACAACCCATGGTGATTGTCATTGACCCTGGCCACGGCGGCAAAGACCCTGGGGCCTTAGGCTTGAAAGGAACACGAGAAAAAGATATTGTACTCAGCATTTCAAAGCGCCTTCATGATCTTTTAGCCAAAAAAACCAAGGCAAAAGTGTTGATGACACGTGATTCCGATAGGTTTATCAAGTTAGAAGACCGCGCAGCCTTTGCCAACGACCACAAGGCCGATCTGTTTGTCTCCATCCATATTAACTCCAATACCAAGAAATCCATTCGAGGGTTAGAGCTGTATCATTTTGGAGAAGCCAGTGATCCTCGTGCACTTGAAGTCGCGGCACGGGAAAACGGCACCCCACTTCAAGATAATGGCCCAGCTTGGCAATTTATTTTGGCTGACAAACTTCACGATAAAAAAATCGAAGATTCACAGGAATTTGCTTGGACAACCAAAAAAGCTCTGGTGAAGTACCTTAAGCCTTTTTATAAAATTAAAGACCATGGGGTGAAAACAGCGCCATTTTTCGTGTTACGCATGACCACCATGCCTGCCATCTTGGCTGAAATTGCCTTTATTTCCAACCCAACGGAAGAAAAACTTCTCAAAAATTCCAAGTACCAGCAACGCATGGCTCAAGGAATTTTTGAAGGCATCAAAACCTATATCACTCCACTCCAGACAGCCTCACGCTAAACTAGAATTCGAGACGGCCAGAAATGTAAAGGGGGAATGTTGAAAAAAGCCGCCAGCGGCGTTCTCGCCAATTTTCCGTGCTCACGTAGTGCCAGTACGCTCTGCGCGAAAAAATGGCTGCGGCCTTGCTGGACGGACTTTTTTGACCATTCCCCTCGAATTGAAGTCCCCATGGTTCTGAACGCCTTTTCGTAATTTGAAATTGAATTATTCAACAGTCCCAAAGGCGATAATTTCTCGTCTTTTCTTCCTACCAACCGTTCGGTACCATCTCTCGTAGCTACGATTTTTTCACTCCAGCTGGTTGAGACCCCTAATGACCACCATTAAACTGACAATTGAATACGATGGGACCGCCTATGCTGGCTGGCAACGCCAACCTCAACAGCCGACAATTCAAACATGTCTCGAGGAAGCTCTTTTTAAGATTACCCAACAACCTACCGTCGCAGTAGGGGCAGGCCGCACAGATGCCGGAGTCCATGCACTCGGTCAAGTTGTCAGTTTTAAATCAGACAAACCTTTACGGGAAAACCAATGGGCTCGCGCACTTAATCGTTATTTACCGCAAGACATTACCGTACTCTCCAGTAAGAAGGTTCAAAACGATTTTCATGCCCGTTTCAGTGCAAAGGAAAAAATCTACGAATATCGCATTACCTTGCAACTGTCTCGACCGGCTCTTGATAGGGGGCGTATTTGGCACATACCGCATCCGCTGGATGCGAATGCCATCCGCCAAGCCATTTCAAAATTTTTAGGTGCTCACGATTTTACGTCGTTTAAAGGACCGCGATCCGAGACTACAAATCCAGTCTGTCTCATTTCGGATATGATTCTGACGACAGATTACCCTCAAGTCATTATCCGCATAAAAGCCGATCGCTTTCTCAAACAGATGATGCGGGCTATTGTGGGAACACTAGTCGAAGTAGGAGAAGGAAAACGAAAAGCTGAGGACATACCAGAGATTCTTCAAGCTAAAGACCGCCGCTCCGCAGGACGCACCGCCCCCCCTCACGGCCTTTATCTTATCCAGGTATTATATTAGGCAACTCAGCAGTAAGTAGAAATCACAGGCGAACTAATTATTATCTTGTTGAACAGGAACCAACCGTAACCGGCAGTTAGGTCAGTTCACCGGCATAGATGTTCATAACGGTCGAAAGAAACTCCAGAGCCTGCGGCTTTTGACGTTGGAACGAATTCCGGCCAATGATAGACCCAAAGCCCCCTCCATCACGTATGGCCCGCGCTTCATCGAAAATCTTCTGATCTTCGCCTTTTGCACCACCTGAAAAGATTAGAATGCGCCTACCATCAAACGCACTTTGCACGACGTGCCGTATGCGTTCCGCCGGAGTATTGATGGGTATTTTTTCGGCCTCGTAAACTTTCTTGGCCGCAGCCTGTTCAATATGGGAACTGGGAACTTTGACTTTAATGATATGAGCGCCTAATTGTCCTGCGATTTGTGCGGCATACGCGACGACATCGATCGCTGTTTCCCCTTCTTTACTAAGACCCGCCCCACGAGGATAGGACCACACCACAACAACCAATCCATAGGATTTTGCTTCTTCCGCTATTTCACGCAAATGTTGATACATCTCTTGAGCATGAGCCGATCCGGGGTAAATGGTGTACCCTACGGCTGAACAACCGAGCCTCAGCGCATCGCGAACACTGCCCGTAATTGCCGAACTTGGGTCTTTCGTTTCATACAAAGAGTCGTTGTTGTTTAACTTTAAGATTAGCGGAATCTGTCCAGCGAATTCTGCTGCACCGGCTTCTAAAAAACCTAAGGGAGCCGCATAGGCATTGCAGCCAGCTTCAATGCCTAACCGAAAGTGATAGAGCGGATCGTAGCCGGGCGAGTTCGGTGCAAACGACCTGGCAGGCCCATGCTCAAACCCCTGATCAACCGGAAGAATAACAAGACGCCCGGTGCCTCCAAGTTTTCCACTCATCAGCAAGCGAGACAAATTCATTAAGATACCTGGAGAATTACCTTCATAATTCCTTAAAATTTCTTTGACCCGAGGTGTCATCCCATCCACTCCTTCATTAAAGTCATTTTCGTATCGTACTTCACTCAATCATTAGCATGTTCGACACGTTTTCTGAGAGCAATCAGTTCTTGCTCCATCGCATCAAAGCGTTCCGCGATCGGATCAGGAATATTAGTATGGTCCATCGTCGCTTCAGGGAGACGCTCGCCATCATACTTCACGATCCTTCCAGGATTGCCAACGACCGTCGAGTTTGCCGGGACCGACCGCAGGACCACGGCATTTGCACCAATCTTGACATTATCGCCGATTCGTATGCCACCCAACACCTTTGCTCCAGCACCCACGACTACGTGATTTCCTAAGGTAGGATGGCGTTTGCCACGTTCCTTTCCGGTTCCCCCAAGAGTGACTCCTTGAAATAATGTCACGTAATCACCGATTTCAGTCGTCTCACCAATCACCACACCCATACCATGATCGATAAAAAAACCAGAGCCGATGCGAGCACCCGGGTGGATCTCAACACCAGTCAACCATCGAGCGAATTGTGAAATTGCCCTCGGAATCAATGGCATCTCTCTTGCCCAGAACCAATGGGCCACCCGATACGCTAATAGGGCATGAAATCCCGAATAGGTGAGAAAGACCTCGAGTCGACTCGTGGCTGCCGGATCACGTTCAAAAACCGCCTGTAGATCCTGAGCAATTCGTGTCACCTTTGCCATGCACCCACCTACGCCTCGGGTCGAAACCCATCAATACCCTTTCCTCGACTCATTCCGATGGTCGAGCTTGAATCAGACACACAGCCATCGATGCGATCCCTTCTGCTCGACCAATCATACCAATACCTTCACCACTCTTCACTTTAATATTGACCTGCGGTGGATCAACGTGAAGAATTGGCGCCAGACTTTTCTGTATCGCGTCAATATAGGGTGATAGTTTCGGAGCCTGTGCACAGATGACCGTATCGAGATTCACAAGATAAAATCGTTTTTGTTCCAGAGTTCCAACCACATTCTCTAACATCAACAGACTTGAGAGGTCTTTGTATGCACGATTGCTACTGGGATAACGGGTCCCAAGATCACCCTCTCCCATCGCTCCTAGGATGGCGTCACATACCGCATGGGTCAGCACATCCGCATCAGAATGTCCATCTAATCCATGAGAATGAGGGATCAAGATACCACCCAAAATTAAGGGACGGCCCTCGCGTAATGGATGGATATCATACCCTTGACCAATTCGTATATCACTCGTCATTGTTCACAGGCTACGTCCCATTGTTTGCAACATGGCTTCGCCTAGGCACAAATCATCTGGTCTGGTAATTTTCATGTTCGCGACTGTCCCTTCAACGACAGAAACAGGATGCCCCTGTCGTTCTATTAAGCTGGCATCATCTGTGACATCCCAGCCTTCTTTTTCGGCATGTTGATGCGCCTGGACTAACCAATCGTAGCGAAAGACTTGTGGTGTTTGAATCTGCCACAGGCCTTCTCGGTTTATGGTTTCCTGAATCACGTTTCCGATTCCGACGCGTTTCACCGTATCATGAATAGGTCTGGCTGCAACAGCCGCTCCATGCTGGTCTGCGCCCATGATCACCTTCTCGACGAAGGCTGAATCGATAAACGGACGAACACCATCGTGTACCAGAACAAAATCCGGATGTTGTACAATTGCTAGCAAACCATGGCGCACGGAATCTTGACGGCGGCGTCCTCCGGCAACAACCTGCGTCACCTTTTCCAGCTTAAACGGGTTCACAATTTCCTGCCAACAATAGTCCTGATCACTCTCTGGTACAGCAAGAATGATCTCTCGAATATCCGAAACCTTTTCAAGAACTTTGAGGGAAAGCACAAGAAGGGGAACGCCCCCCAGGGACAAGTACTGTTTACGAACTGTCCCACCCATCCGGACCCCTTGGCCCGCAGCTGGAACAATCGCAACAGTCGATTTAGACACGTGCCAAGCTTAACTCCTCGCGTTCGGTTTCTTCTTTGAGGCGTGTAAAGATCATACGACCGGCACTTGTTTGCAACACACTTGTCACGATTACATCAACATTTTTTCCGATACACGTCTTGGCATGATCGACCACAACCATCGTTCCATCATCTAAATACGCAACCCCCTGACCTGCCTCTTTGCCTTCTTTCAACACAAAGACCCGTATCGCCTCCCCAGGCAAGACCACCGGCTTCAGGGCATTACATAAATCATTAATATTCAAGACTTCCACGCCTTGAATGCCAGCGACCTTATTCAGATTAAAATCATTGGTCAGAACTTTCCCGTCCATTTGTTTGGCTAACTCTATGAGTTTGGTATCAACTTCTTTTACATGAGGAAAATCATCTTCAACTAATTTCACCTGTATATTGGTCATTTTCTGGAGGACATTTAATATATCAAGCCCTCTGCGACCCCGCGCACGCTTCAAGCCATCAGAGGAGTCAGAAATATGTTGCAATTCTTGAAGGATAAAATGTGGGACCACCAAAGTCCCTTCAATAAACCCTGTTTCGCAGAGGTCAGCAATCCGCCCATCAATTACCACACTGGTATCTAACAGCTTGGTCTTTAATTCCCCTTCCACGGTGACAGTGGCTGACTCCGACATCGCCCACCCATCCTTGCCAAACCGTATCCCCATCGTGATTCCCCAATACGGTACCGCCAAAAAAAGACACAACGTCGCGACTAATCCAAAAACAGAATATGGCGCACTTCCCACAAGCCCAGTAAGCCATCCAATCAAACCAGCTGAAAGCAACCCAAGAATTACACCAATTCCACTCCACAGGGATATTGGAAACGGGATACTCTGCAACTGTCGTTCAACGGCTATAATACATGCTGCCACAATGGCTCCTATGCCAGCCCCAATGCCCAACACTTCGGTTTGGCCATCCGACACACTCCAGCCTAATGACATCCCCAACAGAATCCCAACAATAAGGAACAGGCCTCGCAGTAACATACGAGATTCTCCTTCCCCCTAGATTTGTGGTTTTTTAGGAAGACCAGCCATCGTCTCTCGCCTCATGCCCTGCCACGACCATCTCCATCTAATGTTGACCAGCTGTTGCTACAAGTCAGAGGGCGTGTCTCTTCCACAAAATCAAACATCAGTCGAAAACCCATTTGAAAGTTCAATAAGGGAAGTGGCGGAAGCATCCGTACAATGCCCATAGCTGATGGCAGGATGTTCCATTATACGTATTTTAACGTTAAGGAGCAATCACATGCGGGAGAAAATACGAACTTAAAAAAACGAAGGATGTGAATTTGAGGTTCGTTTTACTATGCGAATATCCGGAATACGACGCTCACCGCTAAGCAGTATAGCCTGCTGAGCACGACTCTTTCAGAGCTTAGTGAGACAATGATGGAGCACCTGCAGAACTATAGACGGTCAGTTCCGATTCCAGGTAGTCACGAATCCGGTCCAAATGTTCTTGCGATGAAGCTTCAAACCGTAAGACCAAAGCCGGCTGAGTATTCGAGGCTCGAATCAGACCCCATCCATGCTCAAATCGTACACGAATTCCGTCGATCGTGATTAATTCTTGTATTGGTAAATCCGACGCCTCGAGATCCTGTGTTTGAGCAATTTCACGAAAGTGCTGTGATAATCTTTCTACCAACTGGAATTTCTGATCGTCTGGACAGTCCACACGAATTTCCGGAGTCACCACCGTTTGAGGAATATCTGCGAGAAGACTGGAAAGCGGCTTCTGCTGCTTCACGAGTATTTCAATAAGACGACAGGACGCATAGACCGCATCATCATACCCATAGTAACGATCGGCAAAAAAGACGTGCCCTGACATTTCTCCCGCGAGCACGGCTTTTTCCTCTTTCATTTTGGCTTTAATAATGGAATGCCCGGTCTTCCACATGATGGCTCGCCCGCCTCGCTTAGGAATATCATCATAGAAAATTTGAGAGGCTTTGACTTCAGAAATAAACGTACTTCCCGGTTGGTCCATCAACACATCTCTAGCAAACAACAGTAACAGACGATCACCCCAAAGAATTCCACCTTGTTCATCGATGACCCCAATTCTGTCCGCATCGCCATCATACCCAATCCCAACATCGGCTTGTGTGTCATGAACTGCGGTAATCAGATCAACCAGATTCTCCACAACCGTTGGATCGGGGTGATGGTTGGGGAAGCGTCCATCGAGTTCGCAGTACAACCCTGTCACCTCACACCCCAGTTGTTCTAGCGCTTCTTTAGCTACAAGCGAAGCCGCACCATTTCCACAGTCAATCACCACCCGAAGACCGTTGGCCTTTACCGTAGCAAACCGACTGCGGAGAAACGATAGATACTCTGGAATGATTAATTGCTCAACAACTGTTCCTTGACCATCCGCAAATTGCTCCTGATCAAAGATCTCTCGTAGGTGCTGAATATCTTTCCCATACAGCGCCTCTTTCCCTACACACATCTTGAATCCGTTATATTCGGCAGCATTATGACTGCCAGTAATCATAATGCCTCCCTCAACATCACAATGAAATAACGAGAAATACAGCAATGGTGTGGCACAGAGCCCCAAATCCACCACATCGACACCAGATTCTGTCAGCCCGCTAATTAACTGATCTCGAAGGCCTGGCGAAGTGAGACGACCATCACGACCAACCGTAATTTTTTTTACCCCTCGCGCGCCTGCGAGAGTGGCATAAGCGCGTCCGATTTTTTTGACGACATCTGGAGTCAAATCCTTTTCGACGATTCCACGGATATCATACTCTCGAAAAATGCTCATCCTCAGTTCCTTTCAGAATCGTTTCCGCATCAATACGCGTTAGCGAATCGGCTGCAAGCGACCAAAATCATCTTTCAGCCGCACAATATCATCTTCACCCAAATAGGGCCCGTTTTGAATCTCAATAATCTCGAGCAAAGCCTCACCAGGGTTTTCAAGTCGATGAGGTGTTTCTTTTGGAATCCCTGTACTCATCCCGGCTTGAAGATCGTAGACTTCTTCTCCACGAGTGACTCTTGCCGTCCCGGCAATGACCACCCAATGCTCGCTTCGCTGATGATGAAGTTGCAAGGACAATCGTTTGCCTGGCACGACTTCAATCCGTTTGACTTTATAGCCCGCCCCTTCTTCGAGAACAGTGTACGCCCCCCACGGCCGTTGAACCGTGCGGTGCTCCAAGTGTTCCGGGGCCTGTTGCTTCTTGAGAAGACCCACAACGGCCTTCACGTCCTGCGCACGATCTTTCGGACATACCAGAGTCGCATCTGGCGTATCCACCACGACCATATTTTCTAACCCAATAGTTGCCACGACACGGCGATCCGCAAACAAGACCGATTGTTGACTTCCAAAATCAATGATATTGCCATTCCGAACGTTCCCCGCAGAATCGCGGGGAGCCACTTCCTCAAGACTTCCCCAACTTCCAACATCGGACCAGCCAAAATCGACTGGAACCACTACACTACGTGACGAATGTTCCATGACTGCATGATCGATCGATAACGATGGCACCTTGTCATAGGCTTTATGAAGATAGGTTAGCCAATCCTGATCCCCGACATGTCGGGTCAAACTTTTCAAAAATTTCGACAGACCCGGTTGGTGAAGAGATAACTCGTCCAATATCATCGACGCCTTCCATACAAAAATACCGCTATTCCAAAAGTAGTTCTTGGAACGACAATATCGTTTCGCTGTGGCCAAGTTTGGTTTTTCCACAAATTGCGCCACGGAATACCCTACAAACGAGCCCTGAACACGCAGCCGTCTTCGCTTGTTGGGCTGAATATAGCCATATCCTGTCTCTGGACGTGACGGGTGAATGCCAAAGGTCACCAGATGTCCGTCCTGAGCCAGCTTCATCGCAAATTGTACGGCTTTCATAAACTTTTTCTCAGCTTTCACCACATGGTCGGCTGGCACCACGACCATGATTGCCTCTGGGTCTCGACGAACCAATTGTAAGGCCGTCAGCGCTATTGCTGGCGCAGTATTTCTTCCTTCCGGCTCAAGAAAAATATTATCGACAAGCTCGTCTTTCCACTCGCTCAACTGCAGTTTGATGGTGTCGGCCTGGACAGCATTCGTAACAATTGTCACTTGGCAGGGCGGAATCCCGTGATTCAAGCGCCGGAATGTCTGCTGCAGCAACGTACCTTCACCAATAATCCGCAACAATTGTTTCGGAAACCGCTCTCGGCTCAACGGCCAAAATCGCGTCCCGCTTCCCCCAGCAAGGATGACCCCATACAGATGTTTATTCATCATTGATCCCGTAACTTTGGTTTTACTCCTCGCGATCATCATCTCACCCAATAGAATTACACAACAGAAGTCAATGCTGATCTCTTTGATACTGCGGCATTCATCTTCTCAATCTTGATGTACTCACATTATCGCTGTCTGGCCGACAAGATCATATCGATCACTTCCCGTACAGCCCCTTCCCCTCCCTTTTTCTGACAAACGTAATGGACCACTTGTCGAACCTGATCTACGCAATCAGCAGGCGCTGCCGCATAGCCAACAATCTGCAAGGCCCCCACATCATTGACATCATCTCCCATATAGACCATCTGCTCTAATGGAATCTCAAATTTTTTCGAAAGTTCCCCTAGAACTGCCACTTTGTCTTTCACCCCCTGAAACACTTCCGTAATTCCTAGTTTCTTTGCACGGCGTGCGACGATTTTCGTGTGTTCCATGGTAATAATAGCTAATTTCACACCATCGGCCTGCAACAGCTTTAAGCCCATTCCATCACGCGTATGGAATTTTTTTAACTCCTCGCCAGACTCTCCGTAGTACATGCCGGCATCGGTCAACACTCCATCAACATCGGTCGCAAACAGTTTGAGTTCTCTAAAGACTTTTCTGGGACTTTTGACGATTCGTAAATGAGCGGGCTTCTTCAATGACCTGACATTGCGCCGCTCGTTCGCGTCAGCATCGGTAGTTTTATCTTTTTTCATCGGTGACACGACCGCTTTGGCTTTCTACCAGTATCCCATTAGCTGAATATTTCTTGTACGGGCGCCGTTTCCCTAAGACCGAACAGCAGATACAATGACTGTTAGCATAACAAGCGAGAAACCCGATATCCTGGAACATTGGCGCCAACAAAATGTACCAAACCCAGACCCAGGGCACTCAGTATGAGTCTTAGGATTCGTTTACTTCTAACAGTTATCTGGTCCATCGGAGTCTTGGGGTGTTCGACACCTGAATCACAACAACGTCTCAATACGGTCCTATGTTGGCTTCGTCCTTCATGCTTGCCTTCCCATCCATCACGTTCCCAAACCCCCAGCAATGCTTCAGGCCCAACTAAATCCAAACCTCCACCTAAGCCTATCCAACATGGCAACAAACCCCTTCCAAGAGTTGTCCAGCCGCGTAAAGTTGTCCAGCCTCATAAATGTGTGACCTCTGCACAAACCACAGTCACATCTTCAAAACCGTTTGTCACTGTTTCGTATGTTGAGCCAACAACCAAGGCAGATGGAACCGAATTAACTAACTTAGCCAAAACGACAATTTATCGTGATCTTGGAGAGGGGTTGGTGAAATATAAAGATGTGCCCGCAACCAATCCTCAAGGTGGGGGAACGATTAAAGAGAAAGTGTTATTTACCATCCCCGATGGACAAAGCATTAACGCGACCTTATGCATCACGGCAACAAATATCAACGGGCAAGAAGGGTAACGTGTTTCTTGTCTAGATAGTCTTCGCAAGCTTACATTCTCACTGCCGTAGCACGTACCCTTTTTTTTCCATACAGTCCCCAACTTCTAGCCCTTTCGATACCGAGTCGAGCCACCAGCCGTTCCCGTGAAGTCGATCCACTTCCTCCTGACATTGTATTTTAGCTTCTTGGACATCCGGGTCAATTCCCTCATTGGCAATCCACGCTCCCTGAGAGCAGTTTCCATAGGGATGGCACAACCGTTCGGCTCTGGTGGATTGGTAGTCGGGATGGAGATAAGAATCCCAAATACCACATCCAGTCAAGAAAGCCGTACATAGGAAACACAGGATCCATTGGCCTCGATCAGTAATCTGACAAAATCCTTGATGGTTCCTAGGCATACTCGACATACACGTCTCGACACGACATGAAACATTTACTCTAGTTTTATCTTTTATCGGACATATGGAGAGGAAAAAATAGGGGGATCGCTCATAAGCACCCACTGGCTTCTTTAAGTCATTAGTTATATCTGACCTCGGACCCAAGCCCACAAGAGACCCATATACTCATGATATGCCAATTCAGCCAAGCGAAGGCCCGAAGCACTGGGAAAGAGATTCGAAGGAGACCAAAACTCTCTCGGAGGCTTCCACTGCCCAACCGGGGCCGGGATAGGCTGTAGTCCCTGCTTTAAGAATAATCGCATCGCTCGTGGCATATGGAATGCGCTGGTTACGAGAATAAACGGATCATCCCGAACAATATGTCGTACATACAACGGGTGGTCCTTGGTATCTCGAGATTCAACTTCCAAGACCATGTCTGCTCTCATAACGCCTAATTCTTGCGCCACACGGCTGAGAATCGTGGCTTCCGGCGGACCATCAAACCCAATACCTCCGGTCAAAACAAGCTTGCTTCCTGGAAGAACATGGTGCAAACGAATACCTTCAACAAGTCGAACCCGCGAATAATGAGAGATTTGTAGCTGAACCGGCAAAGTCGTATCGCCAGCAACTCCACCAGCCAACACGACAATCCACTTCACAGATTCTCTGCCACCATCGGCATCGGCCTCCTGAATGAATCGCGCAAGATCCAGGGGAGGATATTCAGATTCGAGGGTACTTAAGATTCGGCCTGAAAGCCCTTGATAACTACAAATGACGAAGACAACCGTTCCCAAACCCAGCAACCACTTCCCCATCGTCGTTCGTCGAGAAAAGGCAAGGAGCAAGAGCCCCGCCACCATCAATTCAAGACACACTGATACTGGAGAAAACAGCGGAGCCAGAAATTTTTTTAATACAAACATCCGAGTGGCTCAACTGACCTGACAGACGCTTTGCTGGCGAAAACTTACAGTTAATTTAAAGCATTGCTTCTATTGGCACAAGTTAGACGTGTATTTGCCAAGACCGATATGACCTTTACCAGTTGGGTCTGAAGGACTCTACATACTGCTGGCGCACAGGTGAAATATCACGCCACTAGTTCAATTGAGTTAAAGTGATAAGACCAGGGGAGAAACAGACTGCTGCTTAAGGTCGGGAAATAGGGCAAGATTGCAACACATGCTGGATATGTCGATCAAAGTCTTGACGGGCTGCCTCTAAGCTTCGTTGAGCCGCATGGATATCCCTGAGAAGATTCCCTTGTCGTGACTGATGAGTGACACAATGTATCTTTCCGCCATTGTAGCCCCGACGACTTCGCCGACAGCTATCGAACTGTTGTGACCCATGACGAAGACTAAATTTGGCTTCTTGTAATTGATCATGCTTTCGGACAACCTGGTCTTGGGCTGTTTTTAGCAACGAGACGGCTTCGGTGCAAGGGAAATCCCATACCTCCGCTCCTCCCGACTGCGGGAACAAAACCACCAAACCCGCGATCAATAGCCAATTTCGCATATAGGCTCAATCCTAAAATCTTGTCATACTCAATGAATAATGACGGTATGAAATAGACGTTAGTCTCTAATGTAATCCTCATGTGTTGTTGCGAACAATAACCCAAAAGAGCAAGATGATCTGAAACGGTAGCCCTCATTTAGGAAGTAAAAACAGAGCGCTTTTGAAGAAAATTTCAAAAAATTCTGAAGAATGGCCTCTATTTCAAGACAAAATGAGCACGGCGATTTTGTTGAAAACAAGCATGTGTTCGTTGCAAACAAAAAGGCTGACTCTTCCCTAAACTTAGTACCCGCAGCTGGGCCGCAGGTACGCCCAAATCCACCAAGAAACGTTTCACAGCACGAGCCCGCCGTTCGCCTAAGACGAGGTTGTATTCTTCCGTCCCACGTTCGTCACAATGTCCTTGAATTAAGACTTCACGATCAGGGTAGCGCCGCAATAGAACTTTAGAGTTCTGCTGCAAACGAGGAATGGCGTCCTGTCGAATAGTAATTTTATCGTAGTCAAAAAATACATCTTCCAACGTCCAGGGCAAACGAGAATCGTCTGCGGATTGCGCAAGAATTGTCGATCCTACTTGGCTAGACGTCGAAGGTGGCTCATTGGACATCGCCATAGGAGCTGAAGACCCATCGACATCGGCAGAAACCTGCGGCCTTTTTTCTTCTGAAACCGCGGAAGCCGGAGCATCGATACCCATAGACCTTTCAAGGGCATGGGGAGGAGGAAACACTTCAGGACTGTCTCGTTCAGTGCTGGATACTGGGGGCACCAGCTCCCCATGGCTCACCACGGAAACTTCGTGTGAGGACCGGCACCCCACCACCACCAAAAGAACAATGAAAAGTCCCAAATGACAAAAAGGTCTTGCGTACTTTTTCATAAGATTTATACAGAGCAATCAAGAACTATGGGAAGAAAACGCCTCCTGGCCATGAAGAAGTTTGGTGAATCATACTACTTTCAGTCACAGAGTCAATGAGCAAAACATAACACTTCCAGAGGCAGCTTGACGGATTTTTTTTTACGTAGGTATGATTTAGTCCCTATCGATATTGTTTCTGACGCAGGATTCTCCTTCCTACTCCAGACCATATCCTTTGCTGATCTCATGATCGACGTTCAACATGTGAGTAAACACTACGGCCCAGTCGCTGCGCTCAATGATATCTCTTTTTCTATTCAGAAAGGAGAAATTGTTGCCTTTTTAGGTCCGAATGGCGCCGGGAAAACTACCACCATGCGTATTCTCACTGGATTCATGCCTCCAACCTCGGGAACCGTCTACGTCGCAGGTTTCGATTGTTTGGAAACACCCTGGGAAGTAAAAAAACATATTGGCTACCTTCCTGAAACACCACCTCTCTACCTGGAATTGACCGTCCGTGAATATCTGACATTTGTCGGCAGAATCAAACGACTTCCACCAGAACATGTGCAAGAGCGAATGGAAACGATCATTCACCAAACTGGTCTGGCCGAAGTCCAAAAACGCGTCATCGGCCATTTGTCGCGAGGTTATCGCCAACGCGTCGGCCTAGCTCAAGCGCTACTGCATAACCCACCAGTGTTAATTTTGGATGAACCAACCACAGGGTTGGACCCTAACCAGATTATCGAAATCCGAGAGCTGATCAAAAGCTTAGCTGGATCACATACGATCATCTTGAGCACGCATTTATTGGCCGAAGCCACAGCTATTTGCAAGAAAGTCATTATCATCCATCAAGGACAAATCGTCGCGGTCGATACGCCGGAACAACTCGGGGCAAAACTTAGGCAATCCGAAGTTGTACATCTGACCATCAAGCAGTCAGATTCTGGCCTTTTGGACGACCTTGCCAAGGTCCCGGGTGTCCTCACAGTGACAGCCGGCACGATTCCGAACACCTATCAGCTAGAAACTACGGTAGGAAAAGACATCCGCGAAGAACTCACGACATTCATCGTCAATCGAGGCGTCGGTCTTCTGGAATTAACCACGCAATCAGTGTCTCTGGAAGATGTCTTTAAAGTACTCACAACGAAAGATAAGCCCGTCGGCTAAACCATGAGCAGTCCCAATCACGCCATGGAACAAATTCCCGACCATAAAGCTTTCATATGACTCCCGCGCAAACGATCCTTGCCAAAGAGCTCCGAAGTGTTTTTGTCTCCCCTGTTGTCTATGTCATCGGCGCGATTTTTTTAGCAGTCGTTGGGCTCCTGAGCTATCAGGCCGTCGCTAGTGCCAGTGACCAAGCCCTTCGACTCATGCAATTACAAAATACCTATGCCCAACTGAATCTCAACGAAATGATTTTTCGTCCGCTGTTTCAAAGCATGAACTTTATTCTTATGATCATTTTGCCGTTGTTGACCATGCGCCTCTTTGCCGAAGAACGTAAAATGAAGACCTTTGAACTTCTCCTTACCTCGCCAATTGGCGTCAACGAAATCGTCTCAGGAAAGTTTCTCAGCGTCGTCATTGTGTATGCTGGGCTCCTCTCGCTTACCAGCCTTATCCCACTCACACTTTCAGCCTATGCAACGTTTGATTGGCAACCTGTTCTGCTGGGCTACCTCGCCTTATTCCTCCAGGGAACCCTCATGCTATCCATAGGCTTGTTTGCCTCAGCCTTAACAGAAAACCAAATCATCGCTGCATTTCTGAGTTTTGGACTTATCCTCGGACTCTGGGTGCTGGGCACGCTCAGTACAGCCTTTGGGGACACAACTATGGGGCACTTGCTGTCCTATCTGTCATTTAGCGAGCATTTCGGGCGATTAGTTCGAGGTCTGCTGACCATCAAAGATCTCGTGTACTATATCTCCGGTATGGCCTTCATGTGGTTTGCCGCGCATCAAGCCATCGATGCTTACCGATGGAAATGACTCGCCTCGCGTTGATCCTCGGTGTGGTCGGACTCCTATGCATTCTAGGGAGTTTTGGGCTGCCACTTTTCGAGTCGGAATTCGACAATCTTGCTTCTATGATTCTCGCAATCGGGACACTTTGTGTGCTGGCCTCTGGAGGCATCCATATTCGGCAACTGGTCAAAGGCTCACAAAAACGTGCCACACGGTTAGGAGCCCACAGTGTTCTCGCCATCCTTTTAGCAGGAATCGCCATCGGACTCACAAATTACCTCGCCGCGAAACATGCACCAGAATGGGACTTTTCCGAAACTAGAAATTTTACCCTCAGCCGGCAAACCTACCAGGTGCTTCGTGATCTCCCGCGGGATGTGCAAATCAAAGTGTTCACCAGGGAGGGAAGTCCCGGATATGGCTCATTTCAGGATCTCTTGACAACCTATGCACAAGAAAGTCTGCGGCTCACTGTTGAATTTATTGACCCTGAACGCCAGCCGGATCAAGCCAGAGCCTATCAGGTCACACGAATCGATACCGCCGTCATAGAAAGTGGTTCACAAAAAATCTATTTGCAACGGGCATCTGAAGCCGAAGTCACGAACGGTCTCTTGCGGGTCACTCGAGACAAAAAGAAGACGATCGCTTTTACCACTGGCCGCTCGGAAAAAAGCTTATCCAATACAGAAACACCCGGACTCTCACGTGCTGGAGATGCCCTGACCAAACAGGGTTATGAGGTCCAGACCGTGGACTGGAGTCACTTCAAGACCAATCAAGTGTCATTATTGGTCATACCCTCGCCAACCCAGCGAATTCTTCCTGAGGACATTGCGAAAATTGAACAATTCCTCCGACAGGGTGGCCGACTATTGATCATGAACGATCCCAGCAGTAAAGATTCTGTATCCCCCCTCTTAGAGCAATGGGGGATTCACTTGGGAACCGGAATCCTGGCTGATGAACAAGATCGTCTGGGCCGAGGAAGCCCTACCGCCTTAATGGTCCGAACCTTCACCACGCATGCAATTACGGAAGACTTCACTACGCCCATTATTTTTCCGGTCTCGCGATCAGTCACATTTAATGCAACAAGCGGGAAAGAATGGGATTTTGTTTCCTTGGCCCAAACTTCACCAAACAGCTGGGAAGAAACCACTCTCACAAAGACCGAACCGGTCTATGATGAAGATCAAGATCCCAAAGGTCCGTTTACCGTGGCAGGACTTCTGACTTCAAAACGCATGAGAACAGAGCAGCAGCCTGAATCAGAAATTGTCATCATTGGCAACGCGGCATTCGCCACCAACGGATGGCTGACCTATCCAGGGAACACCGACTTTTTTTTAAAGACGATTGCCTGGTTGGTTAAAGAAAACGCCCTCGTCTCTATCACACCCAAAGAATCAGCATTTCATCCGTTCGTCCCCAACCCTTCGCAAGAACAAGCCCTGGTTTTTTTTCAGGTACTCTTCCTTCCGCTACTCATCTTATTCCTAGGCCTCTCCGTATGGAAAAGGCGGCGAAATCTCTAAGATGCTCAATAATCCGTTTCGAATCACCATCTTCCTTGCCCTCATCGTCTTAGGACTCGGTGGTTACATCCTGTTTGTGGACATCCCTCAGACCCGTCAGTTTAAAAAACAAGAAACGCAAGAACGCCAACTGCTGCCATTTGATGATAGAGACATTACTCATCTCACATGGACAACGGCCACAGAGACGATCGAACTAGAACGGGACCACCAGTACCGATGGACCATCACCAGTCCTATTGCGTTCCCCGCCGATAATCGAGAAGTCCGACGCATCTTACGCGCACTGACGATCGGAAAAATTAAACGGATAATCGAAGACGGCGGGAACACACTGGAGAAATATGGTCTAGACCCTCCTTATCTCACTCTCACACTGACCACACCAAGCGACACTCGACAACTCGCGCTGGGCGATCGAGGTCCCTTTGCTCCATCATTGTACGTGCAGACAAAAACCGATGGTCACGTCGTCATCACGACATTAGATGTCATGACCTTTGCCCAGAAAACCTTGAAAGATCTTCGCCTGAAAGACCTCTTGTTTTTTGACCGTGAACGCGTTCAGGAGGTGCACATTCAAGAGGCCAACAACACCATGATTCTTGCTCGGGCCGCAGGCGTGCATAGTTTATCGCCAAATTGGAGAGTCACGAGCCCAATACAGTTTCCGGCCGATAAAATCACAGTTGGGACCCTCTTGATGGATTTAAGCGCCCTTCGTGCGATCGGATTCGTGGATTTGGAAGCAGAAAAACGACGCGTCCTCCAGCAACCCAACAGGGAACAATTCGGCGTCACAATTTTGGAAGGACCACGAACACACTCCATCAACCTATATCAGTTTCCAGGACAGGAAAAGGCCTACGCGGCCACCTCTACCGAAGGGCCGCTCTATGAAATTTCTTCGAACATTTTTAAGCCGCTCAGACAAGGAGCCTTTCATTTTCAAGACAAACGCTTGTTCGGCATGGAAATCGATGAAATCGTCATGGTGGAGGTCAGGACGCCGCAAGAATCTTATGCATTGATTAAGCAACATGATGATTGGATCTTAGACAGTGACCCCACCCTGGCGTTGGACCAAGAAGTTATCAAACTTTTTCTTAGCCGGGTCGTCGACCTTCCCGCAGAAATCGCGCTGCCTGAAACAGCAGCCTCTGCTATTCAACACGGATTAGACACACCTACCACCACCATCTATGGTCGAAATCGACAGGGGCAGAGTAAGGGCGCATTGATGTTCGGAAAAAGAGAAACAGGGCTGGTATATGCAAAGGGAGCTGCCTACCAAGGGCTCTATCAGGTCCGCTCAACAATTCTGAATCAAATACCCCAAAAAGCGCTATTGATCGTCAACGAAGACCCGCCACGGTAACTCTCACTGCATTCAGATCGAAGAAGAAGGTTACTTGCCTTTTTCTTGCTCCATTTTTTGAAAAAATCGATCGGCATCTTGCCGAATTTCCTCTTTCGTAGGTTGAGGTTCGGGATCAGGTGATGAGGAGCAACCCACGAGAACGAGTGCACTAGCAAAACAACAAGCCATTCCCGTCCGTCTAAACAAGAAAAACTTCAGAGCAATCATGTTCATCGTTAACCTCCCATAAGCTCATTTCGTCTCTGGTATGTTGTCATTTTCGACTTCGCTTTATACCCTACATCGACGATTCGTAGACTCGCAAGAAATCACCCGAAATTGACTGGTGCTCAGGGGTTTGTTACCTTTTCAGCCAACTCTGGTTCAACCCAATCTCAGAAAAAAAGGAGTCGTGTGTGACCACTATTGGAGCCACCCAATTATCAGAACAACTTCGTCAAAAGGCCGATCAACTTCGCATTCATAGCATTCGTGCAACCACCCAAGCTGGAAACGGCCACCCAACGAGCTGTTGCTCAGCAGCCGATATTGTTGCCACGCTCTTCTTTTCGGTTATGCGCTACGATCCAAAAAATCCGCGTAATCCCGACAACGATCGATTTGTCTTATCCAAAGGGCATGCCGCACCCTTATTGTATGCCGCCTGGGCTGAGGCCGGGCTCTTTGATCCTAAAGAATTACTTGAACTTCGCACATTACAGTCAGACCTGGAAGGTCATCCCACACCTCGACTGTCATTCGTGGATATGGCTACGGGTTCACTAGGGCAAGGACTTTCCGTCAGCATTGGGATCGCCCTGAACAACAAATATCTGGACAAAACTCCTGCTCGCACCTATGTGGTTCTGGGCGATGGTGAATCTGTGGAAGGCTCCGTCTGGGAAGCCGCTGATATCGCCCGCCAAGCACAACTGGATAATCTCTGCGCAATTATTGATATCAACCGACTTGGACAATCAGATCCCACCATGTTGCAGCATAATCTTGAGGCATATAAGGCACGCTGGGAGGGGTTTGGCTGGAAAACAATCTGCGTAGATGGACACAACCATGCCGAATTGCTGCAGGCTTTTGCGACCGCAGACGAAACCATTCAGCAACCCACGATGATTTTGGCTAAAACGTTTAAAGGCAAAGGCATTGTCTTCGCTGAAGATCATCCCAGCTGGCATGGCAAACCCCTCAACACCGAACAAGCCGAAGAAGTCATCAAAGCCTTACACCAAAACCTGGCGTCTCCCGCGCCCGCATTTGAAATTTTACCGCCGCCTATCGTTCAACGATCCAATGGCGCAACGAAAGCATTACCTGCTCCGTCTTATACTTCAACAGATTCTGTAGCAACGCGAGAAGCCTTTGGAGAAGCTTTAGCGAAACTAGGCGAGGTCAATCCACGCGTCGTCGGATTAGATGCCGATGTCAAAAATTCCACGTATACCGATAAATTTGCCAAACGATTCCCTGAACGATTCTTTGAGAATTTTATTGCGGAACAAAATATGGTGGGTGCAGCCGCCGGACTCGCCGCCTGTGGCAAAATCCCCTTTGCCGCCACGTTCGCCGCCTTTTTCACAAGAGCCTATGATTTCATTCGCATGGCCGCCATCAGCCAATCCAATATTAAATTGATGGGCTCCCATGTGGGTGTCAGTATCGGTGAAGATGGCCCCTCGCAAATGGGCCTGGAAGATCTCGCCATGATGGCCGCCCAGCCTGGGATCGTGGTCCTGTACCCCTCAGATGCCATGTGCGCGTATCGGCTGGTGGAAACCATGGCCAACCATAAAGGCATGGTCTACATGCGAACGGGACGACCAAAAACGCCAATCCTCTATGACACTAATGAAACCTTCACAATTGGGGGCTCTAACGTCCTCCGTCAAAGCGACAAGGACCAACTCACGATCGTGACAGCTGGGGTTACCCTCTTTGAAGCGTTGAAAGCCTATGATGAATTGCTCAAGGCCGGGACCGCTGTTCGAGTAATTGACTTGTACAGTATCGTCCCCATCGACCGCGCAACACTCAAAGAAGCGGCGAAAGCCACCAACAACCTGATTCTGACCATCGAAGATCATTATATTCATGGCGGGCTTGGCGACGCCGTGTTAAGCGCCTTGTCCGAGAATGGCGTGTATCTTCATAAAATGGGAATCACCGAAATTGCTCATAGTGGAAAACCTGCCCAACTTCTCGATCATTACGGCCTAAGCGCACGCGCGATCATTGAAAAAGTTAAACAATTAGTTTAACTATACCCTTCAATGGCCTCACAATCCAGCATTGATTCCCTTCCGCTGTTTGCCTGCCTATCCGAATCGGATAGACGCGTATTAGCCGAACAGGCTATCGCAGTGCCCATGCAAAAGGGCCAGTTCATCTTCCGCGAAGGTGATGCGGCCGATTGGTTCCATATTGTCCAACAGGGCAATGTGAAATGCGTGAAATCCAATGCCGACGGACGAGAAGTCACACTAAAAGTACTCATGCCCGGGGATCTCTTTTGTTGTGAAGCCTCCGCGTTTTCAGG
This sequence comes from Nitrospirales bacterium, assembly GCA_965223765.1. Classification (GTDB taxonomy): domain Bacteria; phylum Nitrospirota; class Nitrospiria; order Nitrospirales; family UBA8639; genus Nitrospira_E. The sequence continues at coordinate 2,526,838 of OZ245016.1, read as the reverse complement.
CGGAGCGCATCCCGGATGCGCTCAATCCATGGGCGAAGGAACCGTCATCAAAATTCATCGCAAAGCCATGCTTGATGTTATCCAACGTAACCCAGAGGCCGCCGTCAGCATTATCAACTATTTAAGTCAACGTCTTCGCGAATCACAGGATAACGCCAAAGCCTTTGCCTTAGACCGCGCCGAGCAACGCATTGCGGCGCTTCTGGTCAACCTAGCTGAACGATCTGGCATTCAAGAACAAGACGGCATTCGTATTTCCGTTCGGTTGACTCATCAAGACCTCGCCGACATGGCCGGACTTACGAAAGAAACCACCAGTCGTATTCTGAGCCGCTTCAAAAAAGAGCACCTCATCACTGGGCATGGGAAACAACTCGTTATTCGTAATCTGTCACACCTCCAAGCAATGGCCCCTCACGCCCTACCCTAACACGGACAGCACAAAACTCGCCGTGGACCAATAATACTTACTCCTCGTGAACTGAATATAGTGAGTTACCTATCAAATACGCCTATCACCCTCATCCCAACCCCAATGTTAGGGGAGGCGCACGTACGCTAACCTCCAACTTCCTACAATCATCTTTCGGTCCTAAATAGTGATCTAGATCATTGTATTTTCAGGAGTATCGTCTATCTTTATCCCTAAACTGACTCGGGCAATTTCTCACCTGCCACTAAAGGAGAATATATTTGATGCGACCTGTATGTATGCTCAGAAGAAGTCAACGGTTCTTTGCCAAAAGACTATGCCTAACTTTGATATTTGTACTGACACCTGTCGCAACATGGGCGGCAAACATGCCAACCATTGAAGCCACCCTTGCCACATTGCCGACCGTCCCAGCGCCTGTCACGCGAAAGAACCCGGCAAAAGTCATGGTCAATGTCGAAGCCAAAGAATATGTGGGGACCTTGGCCGATGGAGTAGAGTATAAATTCTGGAGTTTTAACGGGACGGTGCCTGGGCCGATGATTCGTGTCCGCGAAGGGGATACGGTCGAACTGCACTTGAAGAACCAGGCTTCCAGTCAATTTCCTCATAATATGGACCTGCACGCAGTGAATGGCCCTGGCGGAGGTGCCGGCGCCAACTTAGCCGCTCCTGGACAAGAAGGCGTCTTTTCTTTCAAAGCCTTAAATCCTGGTTTGTATATTTACCACTGCGCCTCACCCGTCCCCAATATCCCAGCCCACATTGCCAATGGCATGTATGGCATGATTCTGGTGGATCCCCAAGGCGGTCTACCAAAAGTGGACCGTGAATATGCCGTGCTGGAAAGTGAATTTTTTACTCAACCCAGTGCTGAGAAGGGCATCATGGAACTCTCGATGGAAAAGGGGTTGGCCGAGCATCCCGACCATGTGGTGTTTAATGGTAAAGCTGGAGCACTCATGGGCGAGGAGCTACAAGCCAAAACCGGCGAAACGGTGAGGCTCTTCGTGGGCAATATTGGGCCAAACGGAACTTCTTCCTTTCACATCATTGGTGAAATTTTTGACAAAGTGTATGTGGAAGGTGCAATTGGCGGAACCGTGAATGAAAATGTGCAAACCACGCTGATTCCGTCTGCCGGCGCCGCCATTGTAGAATTCAAAGTGGATGTGCCAGGAGCGTATCTTTTAGTCGATCATAGTATTTTCCGCGTGGCCAAAGGCGCCGTGGGTATTCTCACCGTCACCGGAGACGAGGATGCTTCAACCTTCAATGCGATGAATCCCACTAACTAGTAAGGAGTAAAAGAGGTGAGGTGTTAAGAAGAAAAGGAACCAAGAAATACGTTTTTTAGTCGCCGCTCGTTTTCTCTTGTGTAGAAACTTGGATTGTATCTCCCAGACAATGTCCAATGAAGTCTAAGACAGGAGCTGTCGGAATTTTTTGAATCATGTCATTCCCGCAAAGGCGGGAATCTAGATTGACTGCACGAGCCTTGGATGCCCGCTCGGTGCGGGCATGACAGGAGAAGAGTTTTTCAACTTGTCAGATCTCAATGGATCGGACACTGTCTGTCAACTGAAACGCAAGGTTTTACTCAATTACTCCAGACTTTTCACTTATCCAGGATTGGGTGCCATAAACACTAACACTCTCAACCGTTGCTCCGTATGATTCACCACCCCATGCTCCTCACCTGCAGGAGCCATCGTTCCATGCCCTTCTCCTAGGATTTGGCTTTCAACCCCGACTTGAAACGTCCCCTGCCCTTCTAACACAAAATACAATTTATCTTGGTCGGCATGCGCATGGGCCTTTTGCACTTGCCCTGGTTCAAAACAATAGACATCGCAAAAAAACCGTGGCGTCGAGAAGATATTCAGCTTTTTCATTTTTTCCTCAGAAAAGGTCTGATAGTCAGCCAGTTGCACCGTTTTCATTCAAGTCCTCCCTCATACGTTGATTAATTTCACCATTCATATCTCTCTCTCCAACAATACACAACATCTGGTCTCGCGTGTTGACTCACGTCTTGAAGCACTAGGTACCCTATCTGATATGATGAAGCGTGCCAGACATCTCAAATAGAAGATGGTACCCTATGACACCAGGTGAATTCGAGTGTCACTGAGATAGTCGTTGCACAGCCTCTCTTAAGAAAGGATTTCCATGAAATTACGCCATCTGCAATTCGGACCGTCTTTAGGAATCTTCCTCTTGGTGAGTATCTTGATCTGGCCATGCATGGCCTTGAGCGCGGTCCAAGGGGAATACGAAATCATGGAAGGCGAACCTTCTTTGCATAAACCTGGCAAGGTCACGTTGTTTGAGTTTGCCGATTTTTATTGTCCGCATTGTCACATGTTCGAACGAGTCGTCGTGACAAAACTTCAAAAAGAATTCGGCGACCAGTTTGAGGCTCAAATGATCGGATTTCCCGTCATGCCTGGAAAATTACCTACAGCCTTTGAAATGTACAATCAAGCTGTCGTAATGGGCAAAGGTCAACGAATGAAAGAAGTCTTGTTTCAATCCATTCATGAAAAAGACATTCATAATTTTGACAAGACCATGCGGGCCTTAGTGCTACAAGAGGTTGGGCTCGACACCGAGGAATTTGAAGCTGGGTTAGCCACTGGCAAACCATTTCGCACCCTCGGCGAAGGCAAGGCTTGGGGCGAACGCATCAACGTGACGCATACACCAACGGTCGTATTGGACGGCAATATTCGCATCGCGAATCTCACCTTTGAAAACCTCAAAACCGTGATCCAAAGTATTTTAGACCAAGACAAAAATTCGTAACGATCGATATCTGGTTCATCTTTTTATTATCAGAAGGAGAAACTCCATGGGACGTAAGAAATCAGAGGCTCAATTCTTTCCGGAAATGAATGAAATTTTGGAAGGTATGCAAGAATTGATGTGCGACGAGGACGGCAAACCGTTGTCGCCTGACCATCCACAGTACAAAAAATTTACCGGTCTCATGGAAAACATCGCCGCCCGCGCGCAGCGCAAAGAATCGGGAGACCCTCCTCCCATTAGACCGCAGGGGACAGCTTAAACTCGGTATACGGTCTTCCCCATATCGGTTCATCACAGGCCCATAACGGACTGCTACCAAGGCTATATTCCCAGCAGACTAAGATAACTGAGGGTGTGAATAAGAGTTTTTCGGAATGCCTCCCTAATTTCGCATTTCTTCGAAAACCACCACCTATCGTCGATTCAAGAAAATTTTTGTGTCGATTCATAGACCATCTCTCGCCTATACCTGGCCGCTGCTTGTGATTCTGAGTCTGGTCATCAGCTATATCACCGCACCCCGTTTTTTCGTCACATACATTTTTCAGGCGCAAGAACGCGAATTTCAGTTAGTAGAAATCATGACCTTTCTTGCCGCAGCTATCGCTGGTATGGTCTTGCTAGTAGCCGCCTGGAAATTTTGGCATTGGACCAATTATTGGTCGGCAGGCCTTGTTGGAATCATCGCCATCGCCTGTCTGTTTTTTGCAGGCGAAGAAATTAGTTGGGGCCAGAGCTATCTTCAATGGTCCACGCCCACCTGGTGGAAAACCCATTTTTCTGGCGAAACGAATTTACATAATTCCCGTCTGCCGATCCATCTTTTGGCTGGCCTCTTCATATTTGGCATTTTTTTCCTCCTGCCAGCTCTTTGGACGTGGCGAGCGCGCTTGCCACTTCCCAAAGAATTGGAACCGGCCATCCCTGAAGGCCCCGTGATTTGGGCGATCGGAATAGCCATTGTTTTCCGTGAATGCAAGGGCCTGTATCGCCAATTCTCGCCATTATGGTATCGAGAGGTTGACATTCCATGGGTCGAAAGCCACGATAAGTTTTATCAACAATTTCTCTGGGGAGTGAACGAATATCGCGAGCTGCTCGTCGCCCTGGCCCTGTTACTGTATGCCAGCTATCGACTCGCCGCTGCCCAATCGCTCGAAAAAACACAAACCTCATGACTCCAGTGATCGTTCTCAAGCATAGATTCTATTACAGATACTAACTTCCCAATGAATGGCGATCCAAACAGTTTAGAGCGCATTCGGGTGTTTATGGCCTTTCTTCAACAAGCCAAACGAGATAACCTGACCCTATCGTTCCACAGTACGCCTACAGAACATGGCGATAACATCACAGTCATGACGACTGTTGATGGCACACGTATAAGCCACGGAATGTTATTTTGGGATGTGAATTTATTACAGGAGCATGGCTTGGTAGAGACGTTGGATGAAGATGATAAGGCCCTCGGTCTCACAATCACTGATGGGATCCTCGAAGATGCAGACAAAATTCTGACCTTTGCCGAGTCCGAAATCGACAAACGCTCAAAATAACTTGCAACTCCCCCAAACGTTCATACACAACAGCGAATCAATCTTGGAATAGTTGACTTTGTACTATGCTAGCTTGCACAGTGGATACAGGTTGCATTCCTTACTCTCACCAGATCCCCCTCAGACAAGGAGATCAATGATGCGGTTCATCATCCTACTCACAAGTATAGGTATCATCGGTGCCAGTACAGGAGCGTTCGCCTTCGAGAGTGATCATCAAAGTGGAATGGCTGTCCAACATCACCAAGACGCCAGAGAAACAATGCAGGAATTAGAGCAACGGGGGCAGGAAAAAGTTGATCGAGCAAAAGGAAACGCCCGAATGCCAGACGAAGTCGACGAGATTCAAACACGCACAAAAGAGAATATCAACAATAAAATTGATGAGATGAAAGAAGGGATGACAGGACGATAGCCTTACCTCATTTCATTACTTATCGAATCTTTAGGAAAAATGCCTACGTCCAGTAGCGAACGACGTAGGCATTTTTTGTTGCCTTTTTAAAGATCTTCCCAATGCAAGAACCCGCAACCAACAACCAGGAGGCTGTCAACCAACACCATACTCAATCTATCTTTCCCAACATACCAAACCTTAGCCTATGACTCTTTGCTTTAGAAGGCCCTTGAGCTACACTATGCTTTTCACGTATAACTAACTTCTTTCAAAGAACATTGTTGATCGCGGAGAGGTGGCCGAGTGGCCGAAGGCAACGGTTTGCTAAACCGTCGTAGGGTCACACCTACCGCGGGTTCGAATCCCGCCCTCTCCGCCACACAGGCCATAGGTTGTAAGAGACACGCCTCGTTTTCGCCGCGTTCCCTCTACTGACTTTTATTGCTGTATACCGCCACTCGGATGATTGCTCAACATTTGCGCTCTTTACGTCTTTCTCTCTTCCATGCGTGAGCATCGCTGGGAGTCGGCTTCTTCCCTTTCCTTCCCCGATATTCTTTCGCTCACAGAAAAGTTGTCGGCCGTAGGCTTAAGCTCCACGCATCCGACAAAAGACATGATCACGTATATTGAAGAATGGGAGGTGCCTGACCTGGACAGTATCACCCAATTGGCACCGTGGGCCACGGAAGATGTCACACTCTTACATGTCTTCGACCAGTGGCACGGTGACTTTTTTTTATTTGTTGGTGGTTACCATACGGTGTTTCAACGGCACCAATCGGTCAACACCTATTGTTCGGTCGCGCACCCCTGGGCTCTTTCCACACCTTTCAAGACGATTCATCCCAGGGCATGGCTTTGGGTCGGATTTCGTCACACTCATGGCTTTCTTCGAGTTCGAGTTCATACCACACAAATTATCGCACCTGGAGAATCAGAAGCTTCTCTTCCCAAAGACATTTGGCTCAAGGATCGTGAGGCAAGCCTCCGGACAGCCATTGATTTACTGGATTTACCGATTGACGTGGATACTAGCACCGACAAGGTCGTCCTCCACACCTTACGCCAGGATTGCCCCCTGTTTTGTTCTTGGCCCGATGCTTTTGGGCCAAGTCAATTTGAGTTAAACTCTCCTGACCCATTCGAATTTTTGGTTCCTGCCAGCCAACTCGCTGCCACCTGTTCCGACTCCGCAGGTCAAGTGCGTGCGTATCTCACGGGTTTTTCGTTGCCAGCTTTACGCGAGTTCAACCCTCTCTCTGCGCATTCGCGACTCATGTATCGTTGTTCCTTGCATTGCCAGCTCAAGGAAGTCCCCGAGATATTCGCATTACTGAAAACCCGAGGCCGTATTTATGGCAGCTTAGCTGAATTTCAAACTTCTGGGCCACTGCCTCATGGGACCGATGCAGCAGCAATTATAGGGTTCGTCGGCTCAGAAGGTCACTTTCATGTAGAAATCCGCCTCAACCAACATCCGCTGTCTCACCAAGAAACAGAACAATGGCTCGAACACTTGCTTGGTCATGATCTTGTGTATGCTCCGCTTCCGGTCTTTCCCTGATTCAAACAAGGAGTCTCACTCCTCACTACTGACGAACGTGTTCCCTTCATCTATAGTATGCGACAGAAGGGATAGGGCGGCTTGACAGACTTCATCTACAGAAATTTGACGCATACAACTTTCTTCTCCACGGTCACACCCTGGGTAAAAGCACTCCCGGCAATCTAATCCCTTATAAATCACCGTCGTCTTCTTTCCACGAGGCCCCCACACTGCTGGATCCGTGGGACCAAACAAACCCAGGACCGGGCAGCCAAGTGCAGAAGCCACATGCAGAGGCCCGCCATCATTTCCGACTAGCAGCTCACTCTCCTTTATCAATCTCGCTAAGGTTGCGATCGAAGTACGCCCGATAAGATTCTCCGGTTTCTGTTTACAAAGATTGATAATTTGTTGTCCAAGGGAGCGTTCCTCCGCTGCCCCGATTAACACTACCTGGCATTTTTTTTCTGCCAACCAGTCTGCTAAAGCGGCAAACCGTTCTATCGGCCAGGCTTTAAAGGTGTAGCGTGCCGCTGGATACAAGAGAACGAGCGGCTGGTCTTTGAGTTTCCACGAATCCGGGAGAGGGTCTCCATTACTATCCTGAAATTGTTCAAGTCTCAGCTCGGGATTGCTCACGGCCTCTGTCATTCCTAACGCTCGCAATGCTTGAGCATGATAATCCACCATGTGCATCGAGCCATAGGCTGATGGTAACGTCTGTGAGTAACATTTTCCCCGCCAACGCCGGTCTCGGTTGTAACCTAAGCGAACCGAAGCTCCTGTGGCCCAGGACAGAAACGCTGATCGGTCACCGTCAGTTAAATCGATCACGAGATCAAATTTAGCTTGTCGTAGCTGCCACAGAAATTTGAATTGCTGCACGCGCGAGTGGCGAGGAAGAGTCCATATATCATCGACATCCGGATTCCCTTGCAAGACTTCTTCTGTCCCAGCATTCACAAGGAAGGTAATATGTGCTCGTGAAAACTGTTTGCGCAGGAGCGGGAGCAGAGGTGTGCAGAGTACTATATCACCAAGATATCGGAGTTTGATCACTAAAATATTCTTCATAAATATCTGTGTCGCTTGGCTCTCAGAGCCCTTGTCCTACGCCATGCATACAAGGCGCATACAAACCAAGGCTTCCGCTCCTTTAGTCATGGTCGATGATCGCTGCTCGCCAATACGGCCACAGCGCGATCACAGAAAATACGGCAAGAACCAATTCGAGGAACTCCTCAGACATCATCAGAACAATCTGTGCAATCTTATCGGGAATCAAGTGAGGAAGAAGATAGGCACCAATTTTATCCAGAGCCAGACAAACCCCTAACAAGACCATCCCAGCGACAAGCGACGGCAACCAGCTTAGATTCTGAGTTCCGCCCCTCTCTAGAGTCTTCCACAATTTGTAGACCAGCATTCCCCCTACGATGGTACAAGGCACGATCATGAGGCCTATGACCAATATGCGTTCTCTCAAAGCATACTGCGGATTCCAAAAGTTAGCGAGTTTATCTAAGTTCCATCCAGTCGCCCACACATGGGCGTCTAATTCCCGCAGTCCGAACAGTAGGAGAAACGTCGCCAATCCCAGCCACTCTACTGCGCGCGCCTTTTGACAACAGGCTGCATGAAGGCTCCAAGCAAACCCCATGAACCAGACCGCAGCGCTCATTCGTTCAACTGGCCCATTTTCGGAGGCGATCACATCAGCCCATCCAGGCAAAGGAGTACCCCACTTAGCCAAAGCAACAACCACGGCAGCAAAGCCTATCGCGCAGAGTAACTGTCCAACCCAATGAGGCCTGCCAGCGTTATCCTCCCGTGTGATCGTGGAACTGTTGAGGGCCAGATCGAACACATTCATGCCATCATACCTTTACGGTCCAATCCATTAAGACACCATAGGTCATGACGAGCAGGCTTGCGCTAATCACACTCAAGCAACCCATCCAAAAAATTTTCCCACGTTTGGCACGGGCCAAGGTCCGATCGGAACATGCCACCACGATTCCATACCATCCAACACTCAGAAACCCTAAGCCAAGGTACCAACTCACAAGGGCTGCACCACCAAGGTCAAAGAAGTAGGGCAACCCTTCTCGATAATGCGGCATCTGTGGAAGCCCCCACACCACGGCCACGACCACTCCAAACATCCATGTCAGGGAAGAATGTACAAGCCCCATCGTTGTAGCCACTCTGTTGGCACAGTTTCTATGCCTGAATTTGCTGATACAGATCTAAGGTTTCTTTGGCTGCTTTTTCCCACGAAAACCTTTGCGCTCTTCTTCGCCCTGCCTCTCGTAATTTTTCTTGCAAATGGTGATCCGCAACAAGATCTTCTAGAACATTGGTCAACTGGCCAGAATCATGCGCTGGGAAATATAACGCGGCGTCTCCAGCAATTTCTGGGAGCGCCGATGCTTGAGACAAGACCGTTGGAGTCCCACACACCATCGCATCAAGTACAGGAAGTCCAAAGCCTTCATAAAATGAGGGGCAAACATACGCTGTGGCATGCGAATACAAAATCCGAAGGTCTTCAACCGATAACGACCCCGGACAAAATACGACATCGGCAATCCCCAGCCCTTGGGCAGATCGCGTCAAACTCGCGCCCCGAGAATTGATATCTCCAAGGGCAACCACGACCATCGTTTTTCGTAACTGAGATGATCGTGAAAACGCCTCAAACAATACCTGGTGATTCTTTCGGGGATTGGCTCCTCCGATAAAGAGAAGATACGGTTTCGAGGGCAACCCGAGGCGTTGCTGTATCTTGACCAATTGTCGCGGATTCTCATCCTGATACATTCCAACTGAAGGACCAAGGTAAATAACCGTAATGTTTTGCCGAGAGATCCCAAGAACTTCATGGATTTCATTGGCCGTAAAACGGGAAACGGCAATGATAGCAGAGGCTTTTTGCGCTCGTTTGGATAATTTCCACGAGGCCAATTTCTCACCAAAAAGCTTCTTGGAATATTGAGGATAACGGCTCAGCCAAATATCATGAATCGTTAACACGGACTTTTTTTGCCCATACTGGTGTAGTTGAAAATTCGTTCCGTGAAACACATCTAACGCATCATTGGATGGTATGAGATTAGTCGACAGCCAGAAGGATCTGTGTGGTTTGAGTGTTAGAGACGGCGAGGCAACCAACTCCGCCAAAGGATTGCTGTGAGGATTAGAGGTATACCCGACCCAGTCGATCGTGCCATTCGCCTCAGCCATCGCAGGAAACAACCGGCGGACGTACTGACCAATGCCACCGTACACAGAATGTGCAGGACTGGCATCAAACCCTACTCGAAAAGACGTCGTCATGAAAATGAAACATCCACGTAGCTTCCAAATCAAGGGATAGTATCGTGAAAATTTCTGCGAAGCCTATTTGTTTGAGACAGCCTTATCTTGCTCCATCTCCCAGAGTTTCACGTATTTTCCGAAGGTATACATGCTGGAAAACCCTGCAAAAATAATCCCTCGAATACCATCTCTGTAACCTTGTTTGAGACAATATTTTTTTATAAACGTAACCATGGGATTCAGTAAGATCTGCCACCAATACACCTGTTGAGACCTTTTCGCCCGTTCTTGAGCCGACAATGTACTGTAGAGGGAGAATTTTTTAAAATGATCTGCGATAGTACGCTCTGTATAATGTTCAAGGTGACCGCTTAGCCTCCCTATCTCCCCATCGACAACGAGGTTCTCATGGACCTCTACTTGGTTATAAACTGCTTTCCCGGTTTGAAATAATCGTATCTGCAAATCCGGATAGGCCCCACCCCATTTCACCCACCTGCCATAGAAATAGTTTCGACGAGGAATTTCAAAAGCCACAGGATCATCGTTGGACCATTTCTCCAGAACCTCTTGAATTTCGTATGCTAATAAGGGAGAAACCCTCTCATCAGCATCCAGTATCAGCACCCACGATGATGTTGCCTGACTCATTCCATAGTTTTTTTGAAGACCAAACCCTTCCCATGTCTTTGTAAAAACCCGCGGGGTATGTTGCAACGCTTTTTCTCGAGTCCTATCGGTGCTTTCGGCATCGACCACAATAATTTCACGGACCCAACCTACACTGCTAAGACAGTCATCAATATTTGCCTCTTCATTTTTCGTAATTACCACGACTGAAACTGATAGTGGAACCAACCCATTGCCACTTGACTCACTGTCCAAGGTATGACTGCTTTTCACGACTCTCTCACCTTCCCATCTCTGGAACAGTGTTGTGGGCATTTGGCCCGTTAACCCTTAAAACCATGCCGTCCAATTTCCCGATAGAACCGCCAGTTCAACCACCGATTGCGTCTTCGGCGAAGAGATGTCGTCCCAGCAACGCGTCTCTGCATCACATGTGGATGGCTACCATTGTACGACTTCAAGATGTCATAGTTCGGAAACTCTGAGAGCACTACCGTCCGCGCCTGAATTTCGTCCAGGGACAATCGGTCGCCATCATGCCGACTCTGCTGATACGTCAATTTTTCCTTCAGTACTTTAGGATGTTTCACCCATCCATAATGAAAAACTCGTGCGTTGATAGGCCGGCCAAAGGGGCCCGACTTGATCATTTGATCATGTTCCGCCGTCCGAAAGTCGCAGCAGTCCGTCGTGGAACGCAACCCCCGGTTGTTACGGATCACTCTCGTGGCCTTCCGATACATCCACGGATCAACCGACCAAAAATCTCCTTTGAAATGGATCACTCTCAGGACAAGGCCCAACACATTCTTATCGTCATGATAATGCTGAATGGCCTCGTGAACGAGAGGAAGGTCATCTTCATGGATCACTTCATCTCCTTGCACGAGAAACGCCCAATCCCCTGAACAATGCGACAAAGCAATATCTTGCTGAATGCCAAAAACTTTTCCTTCGCTTTGCAGACGTTCGTCCCATACATTCTGAACAATTTTAATTCTTGGATCTTGAATACGCTCTATCATCTCAAGCGTTCCGTCATCTGATTTTCCAACATTGACGATAAATTCATCGACCACTGGCAAAATTGATGTGATAGCTTCAACGATTGGAAAATCGTATTTCACGGCATGTCGTATGAACGTAAACCCACTGACTTTCATCATCGATGACCTAGGCTTCCCTAGCTGCTTCAGACACCCAAGTAGTCGGGAACCGCTGAAAAAACTGACAAAGATGCTCAAAACTCCTCATGCCGTCCACAACTTCCATGCACAAAGGATGAATCAAAATCGTGGCAGTCCCCTCGACTTCAGATATGGCTTGAACTTGTTTTTTTACTTGGCAAATCCAATCTTCAATAGACATGCGCTGACCCAGCTTTGAAGGCGGTGCTTTCCCCAACTGATACTTGCCGTGCAACAGATGCTCGTGATCTGGTAGCACATTAATGGGCAAAGACCGAAGATCTTGATGAACCACCTCCCATGATCTCTTCTGGGCATTGACCTCATCAGTCACCCATCGAATCCCAGCCTCATGTAACAATTGAGGCGTATGTTCGGTATGCACGTAACTATGGTTCCGCCAAGCAGTCAGAGGTCTCCCAATCACGGAATGGATACTCGAAATGGTCTTCATGATATCTCGATGTTGATGCGCTCGGCTGCCCCAGGAAGTTCTGAGCAGCTTTCGATAGATTCTCGACCAAGGATCTCGAAAAGCCGCAAATGTATGTCCGCCAATCTCACAATGTGACATATCTGCAATGCGCTTGGCTGCTTCCGGCTCTTCAAGACAAGCCTTTCCCGTGCAAAATAATGTCAGACGAATATGATAACGAGCGGCAATTTGGGCATACTTCACAGCTAATTCCATCTCTGAAAATGGAGAAAACGGCGTATCGGTTCCTCGGTAGGACTGCTGATGGACATCTCCTGTTAGACAGATCATCTGCTATGAATCGGTGAACCACGTCTGATTATAGAGGCAAACCCGCTCAGGCAGCCTGCCCGATTTGGTTTTCCCGTAATGACGCATACACTTGTTCAGTTTTTCTAACCATCGCTGCAAGAGAATAATTTTGCTGGACAACCTGACTTCCCGCATAACCTAGAGCCGCACGTTGTCGAGGCTCGCCCAGCAGAAATTCTAGTTTCTTAGAGAGAGCGAACGGATCACCGGACGGCACCAACAGACCCGTTTCCCCATCCCTAATCACCTCGGGCACGCTTCCGACAGAAGAAGCCACAACCGCTCGTTCCACTGCCAGGGCTTGCAAAACGGTCTGGGGCAGCCCTTCTTCATGTGAGGACAACACAAAGACATCAAAAGTTTTTAATAGTTCAGGAACATCTTTTCGAAAACCGGCTAGGACAATCATACGCTCTAACTGATGGTCGCAGATACGTTGATACAACTTGCCATATTCTGGCCCATCCCCAACAATCACTCCTCGCATCTGAGGAAACCGTGACTGCAATAATGCCAACGCGTCGATGAATACCTCTAACCCTTTTTCAGGGCGTAAGAATGCTACGGTTCCTACTAGGAATTCGTGAGCACCGAGGCCCAAGCTGTGCTTGATGGTCATATCCGGTTCACTGGGTTGAAATCTTGTTAAATCGACTCCTGTTGCGATCGAAAATACCCTAGCAGGACTCACATGGATCTGAGTCATGAGTTGTTGGCGAACCGCTTCACCTGTCGTGATAATGGCATGAGGCAAACAGCGGTATAACACATGGTGCCGAAAGGTCCTCGCCACTGGGGTACTCTTATGGCGCATACGCACGATGATTGGTCTATGAAAAGAGAGACGGCCTGCTAGAGAGGCCAGCCAACTATCTTGCGAGCCATGGGTGTGAATAATCTGAATATGATATTTCTTAATCATATGTAAAAAAATCGGCACCAAACGCATCCATCCTGTTATTCCTACAGGAATGGCTTCACAAACCAGACCTTCTTCATTGGACAACTGTAACAATTGGCTGCCTGAGGGTGCGGCAATCACTACCTCGTGCCCTCGCTGACGCATGGCCCGAGCTTCGCGAAGTATTCGATATTCTTGTCCACCCAACCCGTAGGATGATTCGGTATGTAAGATGTGAAATCGTTCCGTCATTGCACAACGTAACTACTCGTTGAGGATATTAACAGGACCGTGACGTTTCCTTTTGCAATTCCCATAACTTGGCATATTTCACGAAGGTGTAGTAGGCATACAGCATAGAGAGAACCAGGCCTGGCTTTCGATCTAACACTCCCATCCGCACAATGTACATCTTCAGGAAGGTAAACAATGGGTGAGAAACCAACTGATGCGCATGAAATCTATAACCTTCCTGTTGCATCGCCTGCGCTCGCAACGTGGTATAGCGATCCATCTTCGTCCAGAATTGCTCGATGTTCCGAAACGGCATCTGCTCCACATTTGCCTGCAGATATCCCACATTTCCGTTTAATTCGTACCCTTCATGAACCAGATCTTCCCGATATCGCATATGTGACTTGTGAAACAATTGCGGTTGCCGATAGTCGGGATACCACCCACAATACTTTATCCATTGCCCAAGAAAATAATTTCGACGTGGGATAAAATAGGCATGAGCAGAAGGCCCTTGTGCCAGCAGCCCTTTCACTTCATCTTGAATGGCTTGAGTCGCACATTCATCGGAATCGAGGCTAAAAATCCAATCGTTTGTCGCATGAGTGATGGCATGATTTCTCAATGCCCCAAAGCCTTCAAACGGATGGTGGAAAACATGAGGTGTGAATTCACGGCAAATCTCAGTCATGCCATCGGTACTATAGGAGTCAACAACCACCAACTCATCCACCCAGTGAAGACTCCCCAAGCATTTTCGGATATTAGGCGCGTCATTGTAAGCAATCACAATACCTGAGACTCTCTGAGATTTGACAGAATTCATCCAGCTATCCCACGGTTACGTATACGTCAGTGGTGTATCTTTCAGATCCGGTAATACCCTAGCTTTCTTCCACTTGTATATTCCATAAAAAAGCAATCCAAGCGCGACCAGCATTTCTCTATGCTCATTCATTCCCCATAAGAACTCCTGAAAAATCTCATCGGTTGGATACCATGCTCGCCAAATGTTCTTCGTCTCACGGTAGACAAACGCCACAAATATACACATCACCACCGGCAACTCAGGAACGGCTGGGCCTACCTCATCAGGAAGCCGTAGCTGTTCTCGCAGCATCCAGGCCACAGGCAACAGACCAAACATGACAACCTGGAATAATCCAGCCAGATTGTGGAACGCCCAAACACTAATACGACTATTGTGCAAATTCGTCTCATACGCCACGTTCGAATCCCACCACTCGGGAGTAGACCATCCCCAGTAGCTTTGCCCCCAGCTACTTTCTTCGCCAGCAAAAAATAGCGTTGCCGCAGCCATCACACCAACAATAGCTGCGGCGACACGCCAATTTTTCACCCAGAGCTCCCAAGTAGCTAGCAACATCAGACTGCCTCCGCAGATACCAGCCGCACCAGTCAACAACTCAACAATCTGGAATTCTCGGCGATGCTCTTCTAAAACATAGGTAAAATAGAATTCTGGAGCCCACCAATAGGACAACCAAATCAAGGCAATAGCGACAACAGGTATGAAGTAGCACCAATCATCTAAAGACCTGAAGGAAGGCTCATCCAGACTTTTATCATTGGACATCATGATCGTGTGTTCTTTCCTGATTCATAAACCACCTCATCCATTCTTTGATTCCTTGATCAATGACCTCAAAATATTAAGGGCATTCAATTCCTTCCAAATATATTCTCTATCTCTCGAAGAACGGTATCGGGTGGTATCGTATGAAGACATTCTAAAAATCTGGAATTATCACAAGTCTGTTTTCCACAAGGGCTACAAGGCAGATCCTTTCGCAGAACCCAATGCTTTTCGCCTGGATAAGGGCCGGTCGCTTTGGGATGGGTGGGACCAAAAATACCCAGAACTGGAACATCTACACTTGCCGCAAGATGAATTAGCGAAGAATCATTGCCGATGACCAGCTGCATGCGCTTCAAGAAAACTGGTAATTGACGAAGAGACAGTTTCCCAACCACATTCAGCAAACCTTGTGATTCCAAATCTTGAAATTCCGCCGCCTGAAGAGTATCTGAAGGACCTCCCAATAGAACCACTCGAAAATCAGCCTTTTTAACTAGTTTGTTCGCTAACTCGACATAACAAGGTGTGGGCCAGGATTTTAGACATGAACGACTCCATGGAGCCAGCGCAATCATTCTTGGTTGATCCGCCAATGGGTACGGTGCCAAAAGACCATCCACATAGTGCTCATCTTCAGGAAAATCCAGAAAATGAAAAGTAGGATGAGAGGTATCTGCGCCAATATGGTGAACTAAAGCCAAATTTCGGTCAACGGCATGAATTTCTAAGAGGCGCCACGAGACATTACCATGGCTTAATGACACAACATCCGAATACATCCAGGGTGCCCCTTCTCTGGCCTCGGCAAACCCCACTCGTGTTTTAGCCCCAGATAGCAGGCCAAGAAGACCTGTGCGAAAGAGTCCTTGAAAGTCCACCACCAGATCGTAGTGCCCCCCACGAAGCTTTTGCACCAGATTCAGCCAACTGCGCAGGGACGTATCAGCAACCACGATATCATCAAGATCGGAATTGGCCTCTAAAATCGAGGACCACTGCGCCTTGACTAACCAACTAATCTGAGCAGAACGAAAGCGTCGACGGAGTGCGGCGACGGCTGGCAGAGTATGGACAATATCGCCCAGGGAACTGAGTTTGATGACAAGAATACGTTGTGGGACAGCCTCCACAAATCCGCCAGTTGGAGCAATCATTCCAGTGACTGATGCATTTCCCCTGACGACTGAGGAGAAGATAGGGACACAGGTCTAGCGCCTTATACGGGTTTCGATCCAATCAACGGCCTGAACAAATGTCTCTGCAACATAGTCAATGGGAAACTGGCCAGATTCTCTCGCACAGATGGCCTCTTGGCTATATTCACTCGACATAACCAACACCCCTGAGACTCCAGCCCGGTAAGCCGCTTCCAAATCACTTAATTTATCGCCGACAAGATACGAATGTGAGAGATCTAGAGAAAACTCTTGGGCAGCTTCCTGAATCATGGCAATATTTGGTTTACGACAGTCGCAGGCATCTCGAGGATGATGAGGACAATAATATATTTTATCAATACGTCCCCCATCAGGTCGAAGAAGATCGAGCAGCTTTTGATGAATCTTTGCTAAGTCATTCACGGAAATGAGATTTCGGCCAATTGCAGACTGATTCGTCAGAAGGAGTACTCGAACACCCAAAGCTGTCAAGCGGGCCATTGCCTGAGGAATGCCGGGAAGAAGAACTAGTTCTTCAGGTGACGTCACGTAACCATGATCTTCATTCAGCGTCCCATCCCTATCTACAAACACTCCAATATGTTGCCGGCCATCCACAGGTACTACCCAGTTTGTTCAGAAGATTCCAACGGCCGCAAAGATTCTTGAAGTCGACTTATTGTTTCCGCCATCACTTCTTCAGTCGAGATCATTGTCATACAACGATGATCAATAGGACAAGCTCGGAGCAAACAGGGTGAACATCTCACGTTCGCTCGGACTACCGACCGGTCTGCCTTACCTGGACTTGTCTTCCAAGGATCGGTTGAACCAAAAATCCCGACAACAGGTACTCCCAACGCATGAGCCACATGCATCGGTCCAGTATCATTCGTCACGAGTACCGCACAGCGTTGGATGATTCTTAGCAAATCCCCAATTGTGGTTTTCCCCGAAAGAACTAATGGGTTCGAAGACATTCGACGAGCAATCGCATTACCGAGACTCTCTTCCCCCTTGCCACCAATCAGAAGACATCGAACATTGAAACGTTGAGGAAAAATTTGGCGGATTTTCCCGACTAATTGATCACCAAGCTCAGCAAAGCGATCTAATAGCCAACGTTTTGCCGAACCGTAGACCGAACCAGGATTGATGCCCACCCACAACGTATCCATTGAAGCAAACACATCCGGGAATCTCTCTTGATGAACATCTGGTTGATCAGCCGGAACTACAAGCTTTGGCAATCGTTGTTTGGGCGGCGTATTCGTTACGACCTGCACCAGACGTTGGTAATAGTCAATCTGGTGACACACCACACCCAAAGACCTCGATATGGCGTGAGACAGCAACCATCTGCGTCCATCGGTATCATAGCCAACTCTCACTGGAATCTGTGCAACTTTGACTAACAGGGCTGCTCTAAAAGCATTTTGAAACAGTACAGCCATATCAAACGCTCTGTCTTTGAGCATTCGCCGTAAGCGCCACATTCCCGATACCCCTTTATGCACGCTTGCCCTCTCATACACCACGATGTCATCAAGCCCACTTTGTCCACGTAACAATTCAGCAACTGTCGGGTTCGCCAGCATCACCAGTTCTGCATGCGGAAAACATTCTCGGAGGTCCATCAGTGCAGGAAGGCTCATCACCGCATCACCGATCCAGCTTGGAGCCTGAACAAGTATCGTATTATAAAAGACCCGATCCAAGATTGTTTCCTACAGATAGACCGTACCGCAGAAAATCTGTCAACTATTCACAACATTCCCATTTGCTGTAAATGCTCTTCTACAATATTTTCTCCAGCTACAAATCGTACATCCATGACAAGAAACCACACCGCCTCTTCTCGCGAAAACCATTCCTGAAGTTTTACCGAATCTTTTTCCGTCATCATGACTCCCAAGCATTGTGAGTCAGCCATTTTCTGTCGAATATATTGAACATCCGCCTCGTCATAGGCACAGTGATCTGGAAACCTCACTTCCTGATGAACCTGCAAACCACAGTCAAGCAAGGAATCTCTAAAAGACCTCGGGTTGGCAATCCCACTCACCACCAACAAGGGCACGTTGAATAAGAATTCAACGGGATGCATCTCAAGCGTAACAAGGTGTTGAAGATACTTCGGAGTATTCATCAAAACCATTGGAGAGATCGATTGAGCCAATGCATGTTCTAAGCACGCTTGTACAGGTTGAGAAATGGTGTGTGTCCGTGAATTCGTTAACCCAATAACATCTGCATGTCTTGCGGTGGCTAAAGGTTCTCGCAACCGTCCAGCAGGTAACATTCCTGATAACCCCTTAACATCCGTCGCGTCAAACAACAGGATATCCAAATCCCGATGCAATTGTAGGTGTTGGTACCCGTCGTCTAACACAAAGCAATCGCATTCCACCTGTTCCAGCACCCAGACTCCCAAATCATAGCGATTTGGTCCCACAGCAACAATTGCCCACGGACAATGCCGTGCAATCATAGTTGGTTCGTCTCCGGCCACCCGCCAATCCTGCATGACCCCATTGCCATCCGATACCAGGACATTGCCAGTGGCCTTTGAGCGTCCGTAACCTCGACTCAAAATTGCCACACGCTTTCCTTTACTGTGCAAGAAAGTCGCCAACCACATCACAAAAGGGGTTTTCCCTGTACCGCCAACTGTGAGATTTCCAATACTGACAACCGGCTTACATAGCTGGTGTTGGGGAAGACAATCCCATTGATACATAAAACGCCGCATCCGAACGATAAAGCCATACGGAAACGCGATCCCACGTAATATCCACGAACAATGATCCTGTAGCCAATACCACAGCCGTTGTTGAATTGCATGAGGAGTGGAGAAAAAAATATTCACCAACTACACGGGTGCCAAGTCATGGCATAGGGCAATCTGAGAAAAGAACCGTACGAGAGCATGAGGAATGCGTCGCACTATTTCCTGAGGAAGTCTGCAAATGGTGAGAGCGATGACCCGGCACTCCTGAAGAATTTTCTTGGTCATCGGTAAGTTGCCCGATCAATCGAACGTTCTTTTCGACAACTCCTCGATTCTCTTGAATCATGGCCCACCCCTTTCTCCCTAACTGATCAGCATGCTCAGGATATTTCATACAACGTTGAAAGTTGCTCAGGAGCTGAGCCGTATCATGGACTTGAATGCCCCCACCCACTTGAAGAAGGAGTCTTGCGATATCTCGACAATGATCGACATGTGGTCCAAACATGACGGGCCGTCCCCATCGGGCTGGTTCCAAGAGATTATGCCCTCCGACAGGCATCAAGGTTCCTCCAACAAAACCAACAATGCCAATACGATACACATAGGGCAACTCACCACGAGAATCTAAGATGATAACCCGAGACCCTTCTTGGTCAGTAGATGAAGCCTTGGCTTCTTTGAGGTGACTACGTCGAATACACCGAAACCCATACTTCGCTATCAACAGTGCCAAAGCTGATGTCCGTTCAATATGCCGGGGAGCCAGAACCAAAATCACATTATGATCAGACTCACAGAGAGATCGGTAGGCTTGTAGAAGAAGCTCTTCTTCTCCCTCATGAGTACTGCCGGCCACAATCACCTGCTCAGTTTCGTTAATTGCTAATGCGGTCCGAATAGCACTAGGGGAAGCTTCCTCTCCCGCATAATCTAGTAATTGATCAAACTTCATATTCCCCGTAACGTGAATGATATCCTTGCGGACCCCTAACTCTCTCATCCGTTGAGCGTCTCGGGAGGTTTGCATCAACGCGAGACTGAACGATGCCCAAACCCATTGCATCATGTTTTTTGCCATTCGATACCGTGAAAAAGATGTTGACGAAATCCGCCCATTCACCAAGCACACCGGAACATGGTGTTGACGAAGACAGGTAAGTAAATTCGGCCATATCTCAGATTCGACGAGTAGAAAGGTATGAGGTTTCAGAGTACGAATATAACGTTTGACGATCCACCAATAGTCTAGCGGTGCATAGCAATGAACGACAGTCCCATCTAACTGTTGAAGAACTGCTTCACGTCCGGTTTCTGTCACCGTCGAGACAACGATAGTTTGGTTGGGCCGCTGCGCCTTGATCGCTTTCAACATCGGCGCCACCGCGATCACTTCTCCCAACGAGACGGCATGTACCCATATTAGCGGTTGAGGCAAATTTTCCAGATCGGAAGCAATGCTCCCTAACCGTGCCATGATTCCTCGTTGGCACCGCCTTTTCATCAGCAGCATGCCAGCAATCACCGGAAAAACCATGATTAGCACAACATTGTAAATTATCCAAAACATGGCTGTGACCAAAATTTCTAAATGGCACTTACCGGAGAGGAGACCGAAGAAGAAAGGAGGCTACAGGATTGGACTGGAGGACCGCGTATTCAGCCATTTCTGTCAACTGGTTCAATGTATGCTCCAGTTTTGTGGTCGCCTGACCAAATTCCTCTTTAGGACAATCAGCATTTATCCATAGTGGGTCACCCCACACAAAAAGTCCATTCCCA
This sequence comes from Nitrospirales bacterium, assembly GCA_965223765.1. Classification (GTDB taxonomy): domain Bacteria; phylum Nitrospirota; class Nitrospiria; order Nitrospirales; family UBA8639; genus Nitrospira_E. Next base: position 2,505,762 of record OZ245016.1, on the reverse strand, counting down.
CCGGGGTAGGGAATTTGAAAGCGATCCCAGCTCGACAGGACTTTTTTTTTGAGCAGGCAAAGGTCAGAGGCACGATCGGAAATCCAGTGGTTTTGGCGAGAAAAATTACTCCTGGCTGGACCCGACAAGCTGGCCCGCGTGGACCATCTGGCGTGACAATCAAGTCCCTTCGTTGTTTCGCCGCTCGTAGTATCTCTCTAACCGCACGAAAGCCCCCACGGGTGGTGGATCCCCTGATTACACCAAATCCGAAATTCCTCATGATACGGGCAATGATTTCACCATCACGATGTTGGCTAATCAAAATCGTACCGGTTTTGCCTCGATACGCCAGCGGCATTAAAAGTTGACGCCCATGCCAAAAGGCAATAATAATCGGGGTCTGTTCTCGAATGAAACCATCAACCTTTTCCGCACCAACAGTCGCCAACGCCATCATCTTTCCGAGAAGACGAATTCCCCACGTTCCGATAATGGGAACTATTGACAAATTCAAAAGTTTCTTTGTCACCATGGTTTACCAGCAGAGTTAAGTCGCGGACAACGGCTGTAGCTGAGTCAGCTGAAACTGAGTCTGATAGAGACGCGTATATAATCCACCCCGTTGCAACAGTTCCGAATGCGTCCCAATTTCCTCAATTCGGCCTCGGTTCATCACCACCAAGCGATCGGCATGTTGAACAGTCGAAAGGCGATGCGCGATGACCAACGTCGTACGAGCTTTCATCAAATTTGCCAACGCTTGCTGCACCAAGCGTTCCGACTCGGAATCCAAGGCAGACGTGGCTTCATCAAGGATAAGCAAGGGCGGATCTCGCAAAATCGCTCTCGCAATCGCAAGCCGTTGCCGTTGCCCACCGGATAATTTCAACCCATTTTCTCCGACAAATGTATCAAGTCCCTGTGGCAATCGATCAATAAACTCCCAGGCATAGGCGGCTTGAGCAGCTTCAACAATCTCCTCATCCGTGGCTTCTGGACGACCATAGGCAATATTGTTCCTAATGAGGTCATCGAACAAGACCGTCTCCTGAGAAACAATTCCAATTTGCCTTCGCAGAGAAAACCGATCAACCAACCGAATGTCCACTCCATCTATTTTCACCACGCCTTCAGTAGGACGATAGAATCTTGGCACCAAACTCACCAACGTAGTTTTTCCACTTCCACTCGCACCGACAAAAGCGACAATTTCGCCAACATTGATCGTCAGATTCACATCCTGTAGGGCAGGCTCATCAGACCCTTCATACGTCAGGCTTACTCCTGAGAATTCCAGACTACGTCGAATAGGCCGAAGGGATTCTTTCCCATCATCTTTGGCCATTTCACTATCCAGATCCAAGACGTCAAAGACACGTTGTGAACTCGCCAGAGCTCGCTGCAATGCCGAGTTGACGCCTGCCATCTTCCGTATAGGTCCATAAGACATAAATAACGCGGCAAGGAACGAACCAAACTCTCCAGGTTTCATGCCATCCTCACCACCCTGAATCACCAGACCACCACCATACCAAATAATAAAGGCGATGCCGCCCACACCAATGATTTCTAATAAGGGCGAAGACATAGCCGTCACCCGAGACGACTTAATTTTGGCCGATCGAATGGCTTTATTCGTTTGGGAAAACCGCATGGTCTCTCGATCTTCTTGGCTGTAAGCTTTCACGATTTTTATCCCTGAAAACGCTTCTTTGAGAACGGATGCCATACTTCCTATAGATTCCTGTCCCCGTCTCGAAAATTTTCGAATACGTTGTCCCGCCCATACAAGGACCCATGCCGAAATAGGCAAAACCACGAAGACAGTCATGGCCATTTGCCAATTCAAATAGAACACCAGGCCCAAGAGAACCACAAACGTGAGCCCTTGCTGAAACACATCCTTGAGGACACTTGGAATCGCATTCGCCATTTCATTCACATCGCTAATCACCCGAGCGACCAACCTGCCTGACGTATTCGCATCATGAAATCGGATAGGCAACCGAACGATGTGCATGAATAATTGTTGACGAACATCTGAGACTAGCCAGTGCCCGACATAACTCATGAGATAGGTTTGGCCGTAGGTAAATAACCCTTTCACCACAGCGACACCTAAAACGGCAAAGGGCAGAATGGCGAGAAGGTCTTGATCTTTGTCAATAAAAATATCGTCTAATAAGGGTCCGACGGCCCACGGATAAAAAGCTGTCAGGGCAGCGACAAAAGCCGAACAGACTAAGGCCAAGATCAGTCTGGCCTGGTAGACCCGTAAATAAGAGACCAGCCTCCAAAATATCTTCATGGCGTAATCTGAGACAGAATTAATTCGGCTGCACGCGTTGACGCTCCAGGTTCCCCTAAAGAGGCTCTAATAGCCTGAAACCTTTCTTGCATCTGTTCCCGTCGGTGAGTGTCTTCTAAAATCTCACAAGCTTCATGAGCAATATTGCTGGCAGTCATGTTCTCCTGCAACAACTCCGGAACAACCTCTTTGTTGGCCAGAATATTCACGAGCCCAACGTAAGGGATGCTGATGAGTCGTTTTGCAATATGATAGGTAAGGACCGACGTTCGATAGACAATAACCATCGGAGTCCCTATCAAGGCCGCCTGAAGTGTTGCCGTACCCGAAGCCACTAACAACACATCCGAGGCTGCCATAACTGCCTCCGGTTGCCCCCTAATGATTCGTACATGATCATCACGTTCTAGAAGCTTCAACAGCAACTCATCCCGAATCGATTCCGCTTGAGCAAGCACCGTCTGGGAATTGGGATAGCGCTTCCGCATAATCTTGACGGCTTCAACTAATATTGGAAGCACTTTCTGCACCTCACGATCACGGCTTCCTGGCAACAAACCAATGACATAGCCATGATTCGAAAGCCGTAAGTTTTTCCTCTCTTGAATTCTATCATATGATGGTTCCAGATCATCTAACAGAGGATGGCCAACATAGTCACACTTCAGCCCAGCTTTTCGGAAATATTGCTCTTCAAAGGGCAAAATCGCCAGGACATGATCAATCACTTTGCGCATAAGATAGAGCCGACGCCTTCCCCAGGCCCATACTTGCGGCGCAATATAATAGATGATCTTTTTCGGCCTTCCAGTCACAGTCTTGGCCAAACGCAGGTTGAGTCCAGGACTATCCACCAGCACAACTGCATCCAGCCGCTCTTGACGAACATAGTTCGATAACATTCGCAAAGTTTTCCAACCCTTCAGCAATTGCCGTATACCCGGCAAACCCATCGCATCCACACGATCCACGTTCGGCAATAGACTGACACCCGCATCTTGCATGCGCTTACCACCTACTCCCACCAACTCTATGGTTGGATCCATTTCTCGGAGGGCCTGACTTAATTTCGCGCCATGCATGTCGCCGGAAGCCTCTCCTGTCACAAGTAAAATCCGGCGCATAGACCGTCACATTTTAGATAAGAAGGCACGCAAGGCTAGACTTACAATGGACTACCAGCTTGAATATGGGCAATCACTTGGGTTGCAACACGCAAGGCTTCCAAGCCTTCCTCACCGGAGACACCCTCATGACTATATCGACCAGCAACTGTATGGACAAAACAGTTCAACTCACGAGTCAACGAATCTTCGTCTGTTCGCCTAACATGGTTGTTTTCAACGTCGATACAGTCACTACCAGTACCTCTTCGAGTACGAATGACTGCTTCCTTGCCCCCAAAATCCACAGAAATATACCGATTGCGCTGATAAATACGCATTTTTCTGAGACGCCCCGTCGAAATTCTACTGGCCGTGAGATTGGCCGAACAGCCAGATTCAAAGAGGATTCGAACATTGGCGATATCTGGGTATGCAGTAAACACAGGCAGCCCCCTGGCTTCAATCTGTTGAATAGAGCCAAGTCCCAACGATAACAAGAGGTCAATATCGTGAATCATCAGATCGCGGACAACATCCACATCAGTACCGCGTGGCTGAAACGGACTTAACCGATGACATTCGATAAATCCTGGATTGACGATTACCGTCCGCATGAACTCAACAATTGGGTTAAACCGTTCAACATGGCCAACATGAAAAACTTTGCCTCGAGATCGGGCTAATTGCACAAGTTCTTCACCCTGCTGCACGTCACTCGCAATGGGTTTTTCGACTAAAACGTGACAATTTTGCATGAGACAAGCGGTTACCACAGCATGATGATCCGAGGTGGGGACCGCCACGCTAACGGCATCGATTAGCGGCAGTAACGCATCAACCGTTTCAAATGACCGCACACCAAACTCCTTGCTGACTGCAGCACTCGTCACAGCATTTGTGTCAACTATTCCAACCAATGATACGGTCGACATATGACGAAAAATACGAACATGATGCCGCCCTAGATGCCCGACGCCAATCACACCAACCCGAACCGACTTGGCCATGAAACCGTACCTACCATAAAGAGAAAAATGGTCTATCTAGATTAAAAAGATCGCTAGAGAACGATTCAGTCGATATGACTAGGGAGAATCAGGTGCAGCTGATTGAACAGGCGATGAACTCGAAGCCCTTTTCCCCACGATGGCAATCCCAGCTTCCAGTGCCTTCGAAAAGACCTCTTCACGGTCAAGGATGACTGTTCGTCCAGCTTCAATCGCTAACACCGACGCCTGCGCCGACACCATCGTGGTAATGGTTTGTGGCCCTATGGCCGGCAGGTCGAATCGTAAATCTTGATGAGGCTTCGTGCGCTTCACAACGATCGTACCCTTGCCACCAAGTTGCCCACCCCGATTGATCGCCCCATCTGTTCCCTCAACAGCTTCAACAGCAACAATCACTCGATTTTTCACGACAACACATTGTCCAATATCTAAGGCTCCTAAAGTCGCCAAGGTATCCCATCCAAACTGGATGTCATCTTCTTCCGCCTTTGTCGGCTTTTTCGATGTCAAATAACCTTCTTCTGCCAAAATATCTTGCAAACCAAATGTCGACTCACAAATTTCAATTCCTTCCCGCTCAAGCTCTTCGGCAACAGCTCGTAAAATCATGTCATCCTTCCAATGCTTTAGACGACTAAAAATGGTTAAAGCGCGAAGATCTGGACGAAGGGTCGTAAATACATTGGTTTTCTTGATACCGCCCAACATAACCGCCCGACAAACACCATCCTGCTTCAAGGCAGCTAACGCTTTGGAAAATTGACCTAGTTTGAGCCAATGGATTCGCTCAACATGCTGTTCGAGTTCTGGAAGGGTACTTCCGATATGAGCAATAGCTGAGACTGTAAAACCCAGACGGCGCACCGTGTCAGCAAAGATGATTGGGAATCGCCCGTCACCGGCGATTAATCCAAGACACTGGCCATTACTGGACCGATCCACCACCTATTCTCATCACTCACGAGGCCTGACTACTCTTCATCATCATCTAATTCGCGGGACGATACCTGACAAATACCTCGACTTGTACTCTCAAGAAAGGTCAATAAGCTTAAAACATCGGTGCTCTCTCCATATTCGTTCCTGGCCAACTTAATGGCTTCCTGCAACCGATGTCCTTGTCGAAATAGCAATTCAAAAGCCGCCTTGAGGGTGGCCATCCGGACGGCGGAAAATCCATGACGTCGCAGTGCAATCGTATTCAAACCAAACATCTGGGCTCTATACCCTCCAGCGGCACGAACGAACGGCGGCACATCTCGACCTAATGCCGAACAACCTCCCACCATCGCGAACTCTCCAATCCGAACATACTGATGAACACCTACTAGCCCCCCAATCACGACCGAATTTCCAACTGACACATGACCAGCCAGGTTCGCAGCATTGGCCATAACAATATGATTACCCAGATCACAATCATGAGCCACATGAGTATACGCCATCAAGAAGTTATGATGGCCCATCCTCGTCACTCCACTCCCAAACGCAGTTCCACGATTAATCGTGACATTTTCCCTTATGATATTGTGATCGCCAATGCAGACTTTGGTTGGTTCATCTTTATACTGTAAATGTTGAGGCGCAGCTCCGATCGACACAAAAGGAAAAACTCGGCAACACCGCCCGATTTCTGTATGTCCTTCAATACAGATATGGGCCAACAGTTGAGTCTGGTCGCCAATGGTGACATGTTCACCAATAACGCAATACGGCCCAATGACCACATCTGCGCCGATATCGGCTTTAGGATGAACAATGGCAGTAGGATGAATATTCATGCTAACTCGATCGCCGCGCTCCACGGGATGAAATAAATACCCCGATACTCGCTGAGAGGATATGTGCGTCTCTATTCTGCAACGTCTTCATCTTGCACCATCGCTGTCATTTCTGCTTCACAGACTAAAGCAGAGTCCACAGAAATTTGTCCGGCCATCTTCCAAAACGGATCCCTTCTTCGGATGACGCTGACTTCCACCCTTAATTGATCTCCAGGCACAACGGGACGACGAAATTTCGCTTTCTCAATGCCAGTCAGAAACACCGTCGGACGGCCGTCACCAGCCGAGGTTTTCCTGGCTAAGACCCCACCGACCTGTGCCATCACTTCAAGAAGTAGGACGCCTGGCATAATTGGCCGCTCAGGGAAATGCCCCTGAAAAAAATGTTCATTCGCCGTCACATTCTTGATACCGACAATACGTTCGGTCCCGTCAATCTCTAGGATTCGATCCACCAATAAGAAGGGGTACCGATGAGGCAGGAACGTTTGGATCCCGATGACATCGATTTCATCAGCCATGAATGATCGGTCCTACTTCTTCAGGGATTCCATTAATTCGCCCATGGTCAGTAGGGTGTTCATAATTAGATACGATCCCCCTTCGATTTGCCAAACGCGAGTCTCACTCATCACGATTCAGCACTTCTATCACCTCGGTAGAAATATCCCAACTATCCTGATGATACAGTGTCCCGGAGTTGACTCCATGCTCAAGCACCAGACCTAAATTTCGGCTCCGAGCAATCTCGGCAACTACTGCCCCAACCTCACCACGAAATTCATTCTGCAGTTCCACTTGTTTTTCCTGAACTTCCCGGTTAAGTTCAGCCACTTTTTGCTGGTAATTCGCCATTTTTTGACGAAATTGCTCTTCCTTAAGTTCTCTAGCTGACCGGCTCAATACCGTCTGCTGAGCTCGCAGTTCATTTTCTAACTCACGTAACTCCTGTTGTTCGAGTTCAAGCAACGTTTGGCGATCCTTCATAAAGGCATTGAGCGCATCAGCGAGATCTTGCCCTTTGGCAGTTTCTTTCAAGATACGCTGAGGATCAACCACTCCAATAGCCGAAGCATGTTGGCCTCCGTTATCAACAGAGGTGCAGCCGACAAGCGTGAGGCCACTACATAGTAACAACAGCAGACAGCCTATCGTTGCCTTATGAAGTAGTTGGTTCGTTCGACAGGTCTCTATGATATGACACCATCTATTTATAGCAGCTTTCGGCAATGCTATACCTAAAATACTGATCCCACAGAAAATTCAAACACCCCTTTTTTTTCACCCGACCGTCGATCCAAATTAAAGCCATAGGCCGCACGCAATGGTCCAAATGGCGATATCCATCGAACTTCAAACCCAGCGGCTTTTCGAAGGTCAAAATCTAATTTCTGACCTTTCGCAAAGCCTTTTCCGTAATCAAAAAAGACCACACCGTTGAGCTTGGCATCCGGCAGCACTGGAAAAACAAGGTCATTATTGATGATCAACTGCTTGTTCCCCCCAGCTGCCGTCCGGTCACTAGTTACAGGTCCAGCTCTTCCAAACTTAAATCCACGCACCGTATTGATGCCGCCAACAAAGAAGAACTCTGAGACGGGAAGTTCCTCGCCAGCAAATCCCTGTCCCACACCAATTCGTCCACGTATGGCATGGCGAAAATCCCAAAAGGGTAGAGGCGTATACTTTAACGCATCAAATGATACGCTATAAAAATTATTCGACCCACCGAGATGCTCCGTACCGAGACTCGTTTGTACGCCTACTCGCGTTCCAGTCCTGGGATCCAAGAAATAGTCACGGGAATCTCGAAAAAGACTAGCTCGAAACCCTGTTGTGGTTTGTGTCCCCTTTTGATCCTGGATGATATCCGGCGCATCAGAATCAACATCAGCAATCTTGATTCTTTCTCCTACTAAGGTGAACGTTCCCGTCAAATACTCAGAAAATCCACGCCCAAATGTCAGATTCACTCCCGTCTTGGTCTCGAGGTACGTAAGAAAATTTGTGCGTGTGCGGAATCCATCAAGCTGGACAGACGTTAAACTATCAAAAATGGCTGGATTTCGAAAGGTCAAAATGCCTAACGTTCGCCGGCCCCCAACTTGTCCCCGGATCCGGGCCAAATATCCACGGCCAAGAAAATTTCCTTCAGTAATATCTGCAATTGCCGTGAACTGATCCAAGGTACTAAACCCACCACCGATACTAAAAGACCCTGTCGGTTTTTCTTTGACTTTGACATCAAGATCGACTTCTCCAGGCGCAATTTGTTTCGGCAGGATTTCGACAGTTTCAAAGAAATTTAAATTGTTCAGCCGTTCAAAACTGCGCTTGATCGCAGGTGAATCGATCATATCACGTTCATCGACACGAAGCTCACGCCGAATCACATTGTCTCGTGTTTTGGTATTGCCAGTAATTCGAATTTCCTTAATTCGCACCATTTCCCCTTCGTCGATCGCAAATCCAATTCTGGCCGTCCGACTTGTTGGATCAGGCTCGACAGAAGGCTCCGCATCAGCAAACGCATACCCTCGGCTCCCATAGAGATCAGTCAACCGCGTTATCTCGTCGCGAACCTTCGCACGTTGAAAGACATCACCAACCTTGATATCTAAACCCTCTCGCAACTCCTGTTCTGAGAAGAGGGTATTGCCTTTATATTGAATCTGGCTGACAATATATGGTTCCCCCTCGACAATGGGAAACACCAGCGTAAACCACTCTTTCGCATCATCCAATTGTATTCGAGGTGCACCCACTTGGACATCGAGATACCCTTTATTCATGTAGACTTCCTTGATCCGCTCAATGTCATTTGGCAGTTCATTTCGACGCAGAATCCCGGCATCAGAGAAAAAAGACCAAGGCCACGACCATTCTTGGTTCGCCATGAATGCGAGCAGTTGGCTTTTGTCTAGTACATGACGACCTTCAAACTCTATCGCTTGAATATGGGCTTGTTCCCCTTCCACGATATGATAGCTGAGGCGCGCCTGATTCTCGCCCACCATTTCAACGAAAGGAACAATCTCGACATGGTAGTAACCTTTTTCTTCGTATAACTGCCGAAATTGTTCCACAGACACTTTTACCTGTTCATGATCCAAAAAGGCCTGCTGCCGGACCGTATTTTTTTCATTCAATTTATCGTCGGACAACTCATCATTTCCGTCATAGACCACTTCAGTGGTAAACGGTTTTTCCTTGACCTGAAAGGCGACGACAATTTGGTCATCGACGACGTGCGTGGCCACTTCAACGTCTTCGAAAAATCCCATGTTGTAAATGTTCTGAATTTGTTGGCCAATCTTTTCTTGAGAGACCACCTCGCCCGAATGAATCGATAGTTTACTGATGATCGCATCCCGTTCGATGTGATGATTTCCCGTAATGGTGATGGCCTGGATACGCCTTTCAGCATTTTGGGCCCACAGTGGGGTGGCTAGCAGAACTCCTCCCATCAGAATGGGAGCAACAGTCTTCAGAAACACAACTAGAGTCAGGGAAACAATCCTCTTTCCCAATGAGCGCCAACCAGTTCGGCGAATGACCCAACAAGGACGGACTTGAAACGTATTGAAATCGACTCGGAAAACGCGCAAAAAAATATCCAGAGGGATAAGAGGTCAGCAAGACGGGTGACAATATTCTTGATTGATCCCCTTATACACAGAATAGTGATGGGTGCCGTGAACCTAGGGAGGAAAAATGTGAATCAAGAGTTCAGAAATTCCTTCACAACAATGCGTCAGAATTATAGGCATCATACAGATTCGTTGTAAAGCAACACCTACCCACTGTATATCGCCCTAGAGCGGACTCGTGAAACCTTGACAACTTTTTTCACCTTCTCCTAGTATCGAGACACGTATAGGCTTAATTTTTAGCTCCTATCACACTCGGGACGTTTCGTGAATGCTCATCATAATATATATACGGCTGCATACATTCTTTTCTTTCGAACGCGGCACGTCTCATATCCTTCATTAATCCTATCAGCTTGTTCATTGTGACTTTACAACAAACGAGAACAACGGCGACGCCCAGCCTTCCCTCAAGACTCTAACTCACCACGCATGACCGAAGATCATTCTGAGCTCCCACCTCCCTCCGTTGAACAGATACCTGAGAATCTACCACTGTTGCCAGTTCGGGATCTTGTGATCTTTCCCTATATGGTGCTTCCTCTTTTTGTCGGACGTGACATCTCCATCAAAGCAATCGAAACAGCCCTGGCTGCCGATCGATTGATTTTTCTGACAACACAGAAGAATCAAGAAACCGAGCACCCCTCTTCAGATGATCTTCATCACCTGGGAACTGTGGGCGTGATCATGCGCATGCTCAAGCTCCCTGACGAACGTATCAAAATCTTAGTACAAGGCTTAACCAAAGCCCGCATTCTAGAGTTCACTCAATCGACACCCTTTTTCTCAGTTCGTATCGAAACAATTCGTGATGGGATGGTAACCGTACCTTCACTGGAACACGAAGCAATCGTTCGATCCGCTCGCGATGGCCTAGAAAAACTCTTGGGCCTAGGCAAAGTGATTATGCCTGATGTTCTTACCGTCATTGAAAATCTTGATGACCCAGGACGTCTTGCTGACATTATTGCTTCGAACCTTGGGCTTAAGATCGACGTGACTCAAGAAATTTTAGAAATTGAAGATCCATTGGCCCGGCTCAAACGAGTGAACGAAGTACTCGGGAAAGAGCAAGAAGTCTTGTCGATGCAACAGAAGATCCAAGCTGAGGCTAAAGGGGAGATGGACAAGACCCAACGCGAATATTTTCTCCGAGAGCAACTAAAAGCCATTCAAAAAGAGCTCGGTGAGCTAGACGATCGCACGGAGGAAATTGCCGACTTTCGCCGTCGCATTCAAGAAGCCGAAATGCCGGAGAAGGTTCTGAAAGAGGCTGAGAAACAACTCAAGCGTCTAGAGAAGATGCACCAGGATACCGCTGAATCCGGGACCATCCGAACGTATCTTGAATGGCTGGTCGAGATCCCTTGGAATCGTCGCTCTACGGATAATTTGGACATTGGGGAAGCCTCGAAAGTCTTGCAGGAGGATCATTACGACCTAGAACGTGTTAAAGAACGGATTTTGGAGTATTTAGCAGTTCGAAAGCTCAACCCCAAGATGAAAGGACCAATCCTATGTTTTGTGGGCCCCCCTGGAGTGGGCAAGACTTCTTTGGGGAAATCGATTGCCCGGGCCTTGGGACGAGAATTCGTCCGAATGAGCCTTGGAGGCACGAGAGATGAGGCTGAAATCCGCGGACATCGTCGCACCTATGTTGGTGCCCTTCCAGGCCGAGTCATTCAAGGCCTGAAGCAAGCGGGCACGAACAACCCCGTGTTTATGCTAGATGAAGTTGACAAAATCGGCATGGATTTTCGAGGGGATCCTTCAGCCGCTTTGCTTGAAGTCCTGGACCCAGAGCAAAACAGTGCATTTGTGGATCATTACCTCGGAGTGCCTGTCGACCTCAGTCATGTCATGTTTATCACGACAGCAAATGTGGCCGATCCTATCTTATCCGCATTGCGCGACCGCATGGAAACAATAGAAATTCCAGGGTATTCAGAGGAAGAAAAACACGGTATCGCCAAACGTTATCTCATCCCACGCCAACTGGAAGAACATGGTATTACAGACCAGCATTTCCATCTCACCGATAGTGGTCTCACCCAAATTATTTCGCACTACACAAAAGAAGCCGGAGTCCGTCATCTCGAACGAGAAATCGCCAATGTGATGCGAAAAATTGCCAAACGAGTCGCGGAAGGGACCATCAAGCAATATCGCGTCTCTCCACGAAACCTCCATCAGTATCTTGGCGTTCCCAAATTTACTCCAGAACAGGAACAAGAACGAGATGAAGTCGGTGTAGCCACTGGATTGGCCTGGACAGAAACTGGAGGAGATGTTCTGTATGTCGAAGCCTCTGCTATTAAAGGAAAGGGCCAATTGACCTTAACTGGGCATCTTGGTGAAGTGATGAAGGAGTCCGCCCATGCTGCGTTAAGTTATATCAGATCTCAGGCCACCAAATTAGACATCGACCCAGGCTCGTTTTCTAAACAGGACATCCACATTCATGTACCTGCGGGAGCCATCCCGAAAGATGGACCTTCGGCCGGAATTACGATTGCGACTGCTCTCGCTTCGTGTCTCACTCACATCCCAGTCAAACGGGACATTGCAATGACCGGAGAAGTCACATTACGGGGTCGAATCTTGCCAATCGGAGGGTTAAAAGAAAAAGTCCTCGCAGCTAAACGTGCCCATATCAACCATATTATCCTCCCCAAACGGAACAAAAAAGATATCGCCGACATTCCCAAGCATCTCATTAGGGGATTAGAGTTTACTTTTGTCGAAACAATGTCGGAAGTATTCGTAAGAACTTTTCGCACCAGCTCACGTCGGAAACTCAAAGGCGCCACCACACAAGTACAATCTTCTGCTAGTCGACGCAAAAAAGTCGCTGCATCAACAACAAGAGCCAGCTCACGCCAAAGGGTGACGCCAGGCACCTGAGTACTTAACCGATGTCCCCGACACGCCGCCAGGCGAGCATTTCAGATCTTGGGGAATTTCAGCTGATTCAATCGCTCCCTCAACGCTTTACCACACAGGGCTTTCAGGCAGCTGTAGAGATTGGGGATGATGCCGCCGTTATACCGTCCTCTTCCTCACAGCCGCTAGTCCTTTCGACAGATTGCCTCGTCGAAGGCATTCATTTTAGTCGAAAGACGGCAACCTGCTTTGATATCGGGTACAAAACCGCATCTGTTAATTTGAGTGACATGGCAGCAATGGGTGCCTTACCAACTGCAATATTGGTTGCGATCGCTCTCCCCGGTTCATTTACCACACAGGATTGGAAAGGATTCTATCGAGGTCTCGCTGTTCCATGTAAACCCTATAACATTAAGCTCCTCGGTGGGGATACCTCATCATCACTCACATCACTGTTTATCACAGTAACTATTATCGGACATGTCAATGGGAAACGCTATCTGACGCGCAAAGGAGCCAAGACGGGCGACTTGATTTATGTGAGTGGCACCCTAGGTGATTCACAAGCCGGTCTGACATACCTCAAGAGAAATCTCTCTCTTCCTAGAAGGTCTAAACTTTCGACTCCCATAAAATACTTGTTGAAGCGCCATTTACAACCTGTAGCACAAGTATCACTCGGACGGCTTCTTGTTTCCAAACCCTATGCTTCCGCCGCACTAGATCTCTCTGACGGTCTTTCGGGTGATCTCATGCATCTCTGCAAACACAGTCAAGTCGGTGCCCTCATTCACATGAACCAACTCCCAATGTCCCGGCACATGCAGTGGTATGCTAAACGAATACACATCAGTCCCTTCTCTTGGAGTCTTCATGGGGGTGAAGATTATGAATTACTATTCACCGTTCCTCCAAGTCAGCACCAAGCAGTGGAGAAGCTAGCAAGACGACACCGAATTCAGATTACACAGATAGGCATGATTCAACCCCGGCGCCATGGCATCCGAATAGTACACCATGATGGAACCACACATCCCCTCCCACAAAACAGCTTTGAGCACTTCTCCTCGTAATCTCCGCATAGAAAGATTCTCATGGTAAGCAGAGAGTCGCTCCGTCAGCATTTCACCAACCTTCTTCACCTCCAAGAAACTCCGCACCGAACAGCACTGGCATTTTCTATTGGCGTCTTTATCGCCTTCGCTCCCCATTATTTCTTTCATACCGCCAGTGTGGTGTTCTGCGCTTGGGTCTTTCGACTGAATTATCTGGCAGTGCTTCTTGGATCTCTCATTAATAATCCCTGGACCTTTGTTCCTATCTTGGCGGCGAGTCTTTATACTGGGTTACTCTTCGTAGGAGAATCATCAGCTGCAACCATCGAATGGAGTCACCTGACCATTGACAATGTCTTCGACATACTATCGCCCTATCTCTTTCCATTCGTTTTGGGGGCCTGTGTCTTAGCGGTCATAGGGGCACTGCTTGCCTATCCCATCATGCGCTGGACCGTCACCCGATATCGAAGCCTAACACACCGTCACTCCACCCAACCGTAAACGTCTTAGATACGATACAAGCCAAGACTGAAAGTCCTACGACCAATGTCACCAGCTAAGTCAGAAACCTCTCCCCTTGATGGCGTCGCCTTAATCGCAGACCCCATTCATGGCTATATTTCATTTACCGTGCCTTATGAAAACAAATGTAGAGAGGAACAAACAGAAAAGGACCTCATCGATTCACCCTGGGTACAGCGACTTCGGTATATCCTCCAACTCCAAAGTGCCCATTGGGTCTACCCAGGCGCCGAACATACTCGGTTCCAACATTCACTGGGAACCATGCATTTAGCGGGACGGTTTATGACCCAACTGTACCCTTCTTTGCGTCAAGTCATCTCCGATCTTCCTTCATTGCCCTTTCTGGAGGAATTCGCTCGCATAACGGCATTGCTTCACGATATCGGTCATGGTCCGTTTTGCCACTTTTTCGATCATCATTTTTTGCACAAGTATTCGCTGTCCCACGAAATACTAGGCCAACAGATCATTCAAGAGCACCTCGCACCAATTATTGGAAAGATTAGGCGAGGACCTTCCGGACCATTCATGCCGGAAGAACATATCGACCCCACCCATGTGGCCTTTCTCATACTCAAAAATCCAAACCAATCAGGACAGGGTCTGCCAGCCTGGGTGGTGGCCCTACGCCCATTATTAGGCGGATTCTATACTCCAGATAATTGCGATTATGTCCTACGAGATTCCTATATGTGCGGAGTCGCGGTTGGGCCTGTGGATATCGAACGACTCTTGCACTATACCTTTTTTACTTCGAAGGGATTAACGATTCACCAATCGGGATTGCCGGCACTCCAAATGTTTCTCCACGCCCGGCTCTACCTCTATGCCAATGTGTACTATCATCGGACAACACGCGCGATCGATATTCACCTCCAAGAAATTTTTGAACCGACCATGGATCTGTTATGCCCCAAAAATCCTCTGGAGAACCTGGATCATTATTTGACGCTGACAGACTGGCACTTGATAGAAACCGTGCGAGCATGGCCCAAATCTCGGTCGCCTCGAAAACGCCAACTGGGAATCGAGTGGGCCAAAATTCTGACCCGGCATGTTCAATGGAAAACGGCATTTAGCCGATTATTACCCATTCCCCCAGACTCTTTACCCCTTGATCCACGTGACCTGTTATCAAAAATTCGCCAAGCATTACCCAAGCAGCTTCGGAGCGTCGACATTCGTATCGATTTAGCTCATAAAGATCCACGTCCTGTCAATTTGTTGAACATGGGAGATTTCCAAATTTACGTCTGGAACCCCTCTACCAATAGGAACGAAAAGAAAAGCTTGCAGACCTACCTGAAGCACCTCCCGGCTCGGATGATCACGTTGCGAATCTTTGCTCAAGACCACACACTTGATGAGGACCTGGCAAGGGCTGCAGACAAGACCCTTAAGAAATACTGGCCCACACTTTCTCACACCTGACCGACCTGAGACTAGAACAACGAATGCCGGTCGTATTCTAAATACTAGTCGGGCTGAGGGCCAAACTGTAATGCTTTGAGATCTTTTACCAATGTCAGTTGAAGACGAAATGTTTGGTCGACGGGCTGGTGAACAGAAGAATAGGGGGGTTGGCATGCGACACAATAATCGATAAGGTCTCGTTTGAGATCTGCGAGACTTCTTACAAATAGCAAGTCGTCAGGAATCGTAAGGAATTGAACGTTTGTAATTTTTCCAGCATGGAGATGTAATAGCGCAACAGCCGTCCGTTGATTCCCAGGCAAGTACCCATCAGCCGGCAAGGCTTCGCCAATGGAAGGCTTCCATTGTTTCTGAACCCAATTCTGTAGTCGTCGAAGATTATCATGCTCGTCTTGGTACTCCTTAACGATAGGTTCAGGATTGTTATCCAGCTCAGTAACCTCCTCTATGACAATCTCTCGCCGTTCATCCAAATTGGGACGTATCGCCACATCAAACGCGATCTGGTCTCTCCCTCTCTCAATCCATTCAACCGGAAATTCCGCAAGGCCTCTGACAAACGGTTTAGGCCACATGGAGAAAACGATTTGATCAGGACTCGGGTTCCGAATAATCGTATTCGTTTGCCAAGACCACTCTGAAAAAACAGCCATAACCTCGCCATACTTGTTTAAGGCTCGAACAAACACTCGATGTGGACGGCGTATCTGATTGATCAATAAGCGTCCCAGTCCTCTATTATGACTCGGAGTAACTTGGAGCCCTCTAGGGCCTACGGTGACAATAGGGGAGTCACCATCCAAACTCATTTTTGCAACTAACGCCTGCAGATATTTTTGATTAAAGAATAAAGCCACTGGCAGCCTCAATATTGACGTACTAACAGTCTCATCCCACCATAGTGGCCAAGGTTCATATCTCGGCATTCCTAGTTCACTAGACCATCCCCGTTGCCAAAAAGTTTTCGCGACATGATAAGCCTGTATACGCTGCTGCTTTACTTTCTCCAATGACAACTGGATGTGAATCTGAGGAACCGAATGCAAATCAAATCCTTTACGATGTTCTAGTTGAATGTCGGGAAATCCTTCTGGGCGGTTCTGAGGAGCACGCGTTTGAGCGTCATCTAACTGGCCTCTAGAAGCTTCCAAGCTTCCAGCAGCCGACGCATCAATCATGGCCAGTATTTGTATCACCAAATCATGCTCTAAACGTGGCACGTCTGATTCCAACCCTTCCACTCTGAACGATCCTCTGACAACATTCGTTTCGACATCCACAGCCTGAAGGTCAATAACCAAGGTATCCTGTAGGTGGTGAAAGCTCCCACGCAGGACATACTGCACATTGTTGATTCTTCCGAGATCAGGCATATCATTTGAAGACGAAAACCCTTGGTGTTGAAGCCACTGTTCACGAAGAACCGACCCCAACGCTTTACGCGAAACCACAGACAAGGTCGACGATTTCGCCAAATCACTCGTCAACATTTCCGAAAGACTTTCTCCTAACCAATCTAGCTGAGGATTTGCGCTCAAATTGTCGAAGGGTAGCACAGCAACCGTATACGGAGGGTCAAGAAGCGGTGGTTGCGGATGAACGATGTAGGGGGACGAAGCAGGTTTACGGAGAGAATGTTCTGTGTCGGAATCTATTCCTTGACATCCAATGAATCCAACGATGGCACAAGCACAGAACCCGATGACGAACTTACCCAACAGCCGAATCAACGGGCTTTTTAAGCCGAAGACGTTGTAAAGTCGCTTCAGATCGCAACACATGCCGAATGATAGCTTCACGATCATCTGGAGCAATTTGAGTAAACTCGGCCGCGATCTCATAGCCCTTTTCACCCTGATGCTGCTTGGGTTCGATCCTGATGATTTTTGCAACCGTCTGGATTGGAATGAACGGCCTCAAAATCAGGCGCAATACAAGAAAGGACTCGACTGGAAACTCTTGTTCCGAAAAAAATCGAATCCCCGATCCACTGAGATTCACTTTGGCTAGTTCCGGAATTGCACGTTTGAGATTCTTGTCTTTCCCCAAAGTCCGAAGAATCGAGGTTAACATCCAATCAATACGAGTCACCATCTGCAGCATCAACGGATCGCGAATTGTCAGATCGGTTTCCTCAACCATGGCCTTCACAAGATCAGGGGAAACGGCCAGTTCATCCCATTGCCACTGACTAAACTCGGCCGTATCTAAGTCGACAGGTTCATAGGAAAATGCCAAGGGCACTTCAATCCAAAGGCAGACGGGGACATCTGCTCGACAATCCTGTCTACGATCCTCTGACGCGATGATGCCATCATCCATCTTCCATCACCGTATGCCTTTCAACCTCATGACGCTCTTTCGCAGTAAGACTCACGTAATTGCTCACAACTGGCTAAGATTTTTCGCCACCGTGCAATGATCGAATTTCAACCAGCAGATCACGAGCCTGTTCAGCAGCCCCATGAATTTTTTCTAACTGTGGTTTCAGCTGCATATCCTCACAACGACGGATTGCCAATTCCGAAAACACAACGATGGGCAATAACTTGTTTGATAACGTATGGAGGAGCGGCCCAATTTGTGAAGAGGCATGAGCAGCACTAATCGGTGGCGTTTCTGATGAAACCGTCCGTGGTCCAGACATCAGCGTTTTTGGATTTCTATAGATCTGTTAGCCGTAGGGCGAGAAGGCTGCCACATTTGACTGTATAACAAAGCAATTGTTGTACCTTAAAAAAGCACAGGCTGGAGGTTGGGATAAAATTGAAGGAAAACGAGATCATTGCTTCGGAAAGTACGGAATTTTTCCTCCTCCTTCGTTGATGAACTTGACGTGATTTGTCAAATCTTTGACGAGAATTTGCTCAGCTCAGCAAGTTTGCTGTGCCACAAAAGTCCTAAAATACAAAAGAGGGGGAAAGCTTAAATGCTTACACGATGGAATGCTTGTGACGTACCCCGACCAACCCATTGTCGCTTCAGGGTCTCCAGATGTCGGCGATGGTTCTGAGCGACTTCAAGGTTCTGTTGGGTCAACGCTTGTACTTCCCGAATACGAGTCATAACCCATTGATCATCTTGAATAATTTTCTTAACGATCTCTGCACTGGCACCTTCAAGTAGGCCAGAACTCGCTCGGCGATCGTAGATTTCGGCCACTTTATCCCACATCCCATGAATCGCCGCATCTACGGCTTCACGGGTCATGTGCTGTAACAAACGATCGCCTTCAGCCTGAGCCATCCTCTTACAGGCCTACGGCTTTGGCCTTACTTTCTTGAACTGCTAATTCCTGCCATGCTTGCCGGATCTCACTCATACAACGGATAGGACCCTCTAGACGTCCCGGTTCGTTTTTGAGGTTCGCCTGCGTCAGTTCATATTGAATATATTCATAGAGGCGCTGTAAGTCTTGTGCGACAACGCCACCTTCTTCCATATTCAACGATGCAGACAGCTCGCCAACCACTCGAAGAGCCCGATCGAGGAAACGGGCTTTGTCTTGGAAATTGAGCGCCACGATACCTTCTTGAGCTAATTTCATTGAAGAAATCGCGCCGTCATATAACAACACCACAACCTGCACTGAGGAGGCGGTAGAAATCTGGGTTTGAGCATAGGCTTGAGCACCAACCATCATGCGTGCTTCCTTCCTGATAAACTAATTCGAGGACGATGATAACGTGGCTAACGCGTCTAGTTGATTCTGTAGACTTGCTAACAATCCGTCTAGATTCGCAAATTTCACTCGTTGCTGTTCCTCAAACCGAAGCAACTCCCCTTCTTTCACTGAAATTTGGCTCGTAAAATCATCGATTTGGTCTGTCAGCGAATTCTGACGCAACGTGAGAGCTCCAGACTCCACATCATCCAACTCGTCTACGACATCTACGATAAGCTCTGCAATCCCATCGGTTCCAGTTGTCGGATTCTTGATGAAAAGATCTCGAACGGCAGAATAATTTTCACCAAGCGCTGCATCTAATGTCGTTTCATTTAATTTGATGGTGCCGTCTCCGGTCTGGGTTTCAAAACCAATTTGCGCTGCACTTGTATAGGTCGCCAAACCGCTAATTTGAGAAAACGCCGACTGTCGTATACGATCTAAGACAGTGCGGGTGAGCGATTCTCCGACGAAAATTCCACGTTCGCCCGTCTCGGCATCAAAGTTCGTACGTTCATTGATGAAGGTCACAATATCATTGTAGGCATTCACAAAATTAGAAATCCCATCCTTCACGGCCGTATTGTCTTGGGTGACGGCCAAGGTAACAGGATTGTCGCTATCTTTGGCCTGGAGATTCAATGTGAGACCAGAAATGACATCAGAAAGGGTATTACTCGATCGATTAATCGTCACCGCCTCAGCCCCTTCTCCCAATATGATCTCGGAATCCTGCGCAGCTTGAAATGTGTCAACACCGGTCGTCACCGTATCCAAGGTTGTGTTATCGCTGGAAATTGTGATGGCATTACTGGCTCCAGTGTCATTCGACGATAACACCAATCGATAGGCTGGAGAGGATTCCGTACCGGTGTTAAGAATTGAAGCACTCACCCCTGCCCCTAGATCGTTAATCCCATCCCTCAAATCCTCTAAAGTACCATCCGCACCAAGATTGACGGTTTGTGTCGTCCCGCTCCCAACTTGGAAAGAGAATGCCCCTGAAGCTCCACTCACAATATCGGTATCAATAGAAGAAACTGCCGTGGAAGCTTTGGAAACTATCTGATGGGCCGACGCGAGTTCTTTTACAGTCACGGTATGCGTACCAGCCGCTGCCGAAGATGTGACACTTGCTGTCAATAAGGTTTGGGAACTTGCCGATGTCACGCTGATCTGATTTTTATCGAAACTCAACCGGGTCCTGAGACTACTCGCTGCACTTTGCAAACTCAACAACTTCGTTCCAAGGGAACCGAAATTCGTTAATTTTTCTTGGAAACTGAGCTTTCGTTGATTGATGCGGTCGATTGGAGCTCGTTCAGCTTGAACAAGAAGGTCGACGATAGGACCGAAATCAATGCCATTTCCTAATCCACCAAAGCTTATCATGTCGCACTCCTATCCAGATCTTTCTCCAGTCGTCGTGGACTCAGCACAGACAGATTCCAGTCAAAGGCTATACGGCTTTTGCCGAGGGTTTATCAAGAGATCAAGAAGTTCCCTAAATCTCTTCTTCGACAAATAGGCCAGATTGGTCCGCAAAGAATCGATCCAACTCCAATACTTCTTCTGGAGGAATTTGCCGGATCAACTCACCTGACTCTTTATCCAAAATCCGGAAAATGACCTGATTCAGCTCTTTATCAACAGACAATTCGATGCGGGGCTCGACATCTTGCAGTGTCTTCTGAAGACGCGCAATGACCTCTTCTACTTGCTCTTGCCCAGCTTTTTGACTGCGAGATTCAGCAGATGGAGCAACGGTTCCCTTGTCATCGTTCCCTTTTTCCGGTACGCGTACCTTCTCCGCATCTCCAAGCTTCTGATTTTCTCGGACACGAATGTCTGATCCAACTGCCACCGAAATCACGGGCGCGGCGCTTTGTGTAATTGCTGTAACCATAGTGGGCACCCCCCTTCAGGATAGAGGCTAGGTCGCTCGACCTAGCCTCCTCCCATAACCTCTTACTGCAGCAAGGACAACGCCTGCTGAGGTAAGGTATTGGCTTGCGCCAAGATCGACGTACCAGCCGACACCAAGATTTGGTTTCGGACAAATTTCGCCGTTTCAAAAGCAATATCGGCGTCACGAATCCGAGATTCAGCGGCTGAGACATTCTCATTCGCGACTTCCAGATTCAGAACCGCAGCATCAATTCTGTTCTGCAACGAACCAATGTTTGCTCGAGCAGACGCGACAGCACTGATTGCACTGTCAATGTTGCCCAAAGCACTGAGGGCGTTAGCCGAAGTCGACACATTGACCCCGGTCAAACTCAACCGAGTGGTGTCGAGATCCTTGAGTGACAGCGTCAGAGTGTCATTCGCTGAGCTCCGGAAACCAATCTGGATTGACAATGAGTCATTCCCTGTTCCACTGAGCAGCTTGACACCGTTAAACTCAGTCACAGCGGAGATTCGGTCAATTTCTGATCGAAGGGCCAGAAACTCTTGGTCCAAGAATGACCGTTCGTTGGAACCCAAGATTCCGCTGGCTGATTGCTCGGCTAACTCCCGGAGTCGCGCAAGAATACCACCGATATTCCCAGCGCCACCGTCAGCGATTTGCAGCAAGCTGATTCCATCATTGGAATTCCGAACAGCCTGGTTAATACTACGGATTTGTGCTCGCAGAGTTTCGGAAATTCCCAGTCCTGCAGCATCGTCAGCAGCCCGGGTAATCCGCAACCCAGACGAGAGCCGAGCAACTGATCCTTGCAGCTGTGCGGTAGAAATGCCCAAGTTCCGTTGGGCGGTGATGGATGCAATGTTGTTGTTAACGATAAGTGCCATAATTTCCTCCTTGATGGCTGTGCCTCACAGGATCCGTCCTATGAGGAGAAGATAATGTAGATTCGCCTAGCGGCCTCCTTGAAATTTGGTATACATCCGAATTTCGTGGTCTGGCTCTACTTATCGTCCATCGAGAGAAAAACTTGAGAGACTCTTCTGCGATTCAATCCCCAATGTTCTTATCAGAACAACCACCACCAATGATCGCAAACCTGCAGCAACGAACACTTATCATCGCGGAAGGAGCGGAATGACTTCATACTCTAGTACATCGGCGATCTGCACATGATCGATGGCTTGCCGCGCATTCATCAATTCGCTCACCCATACGGAGAGATTGGCTGCTCGATTTTCTGACGACGCTGCAACCGCCTGCTGAACTTGCATCCATTCAAGATAGTCCGCTATCTTGCCAAACCATTGGTCCAATGCACGGAGCACGCCTGTACCCTGTCGAAACTCCGCCACCAATTGTTCAGCATCGATCCGTATCTGTTGTCCAAACTGTTTGGCCGTTTCTTCGGAATGTTGAATGATACTATCCATTCGTTCACTTTTGGCTTCGATCGATCCAAAAGAACTTGCTGCTTTTGCCAATGCAACCGGCACAAGCTCTCGATCGGTCATTGGTCGATTTCCAACGATCAGTTGTGTCACAAGCCGCCCCTGAGCCTGTGCGCGATCACTGATATCCGCAAGCACCTCATCTAACCGGACCATGTCGTCCACCTCCCACGTGTCTTTATCCAATTGCACCAACATAGTGATTCCTCCTTGAATGTTGGGATGAGTAGTGTGTGATCTGTTGAGAAATTATCCTGACGCGTCTTTGCAAATTCTGGAAAACTTGCGAATATTCAGCGGCCATGCCAGAAAGACTTTGTTCCTCCAGATTAAACGTGTCCCGAATGGAAGCCATCACAGGAGGACCAAACACTAGCGACTGTTGCGCACTTTCTTTCACGATCAGAATTTGTTGTTTAAGCTGACTGTGTGCTTGCTTTAGTGCCTGTACCGCCACTGGATGCTGTTGGCACAATCGCACCACGGTATCAGCTAATTGGCACAAACTATCAAGTTGTGTAGATAATTGATCCCACATGGCATCATGCACATCAGAATGGGGGAAGGAATCTCGGGGCTCTGGACAGCGACTGGGCAACCCTGTAAACCATTCATACCATTGTCTGCGCCAGAAGGCGGCATACCAAACTAAATCGGGCGCTTCTACTCCAGCTCGTAAACGGAAGGATCCTAATTGATCAGCATCTACCGTACCTTCATAGACCCGTATAGAAGGAGAAAAGTTTGATAATGACTCACCACCTAGTAAATAGCGGCATAGGGATGCGATTTCATGTGGCACAATTTGATCCTTGCACGCATGGTGAGGACAAACCTTGTCAAATCCACATGGACCGCAAACAATGTCAGGTTGGACGACCCAATGTCCCGGACCATAAGGTCCTGTTTCCCAAAAATCGACATGTCCAACTGACACGTTCAATACCGGGGTACCCGATCCGACCGCCAGGTGCATAGGCCCAGTGTCATTCGTGACCATCAGCTGACACTCACTGAGAAGTCCCACAAGCTCTGGAACCGAGGTTTGTCCTGCAGCATCACAAAAGATGGATTGTCCACCTTTCTGTTGGCACACATGCATCGCTTCTCTCACCACAGGTTCTTCTTTTTTGGTCCCAATGAGGACATAGCCAATATGAGTCTGATTTCCCAAATGATGCATTAATTCCCCAAAATATTCCGGACGCCACGCCTTCATAGGATCGCTCGCCCCAACCTGTACGGCTACCCAGCGATCTGGTGCACCCGCGTTTCGAAGAAACCTCCGTGCCCACTGACGAAGATCCTCTGAGACATTCAATTGAATCGGATGAAACTTCCCCGGGCCACTTCCGCCCAGGGCAAAGAGATCCACGATATTGAAACGATTGATTTGCCGATACATATGAAAATCTAAGAAGTACTGCATCCACGGATTCTTGACGAGGAACGAACCATCTCCGGCGGTGGTCATCCCGCGTTCATCCGAACAACCAAAAAACTTGACTAGAAACGCACTCCGCCGATTGAACGTCAGATTAATAACCCGATCATAGCTATGTTGCAGTAAGGGATTGGCCCAGGTGGCAAGATCCTGATACATCGAGACTACATCCCGGACGCAGACACGACTCTCATCCATGAGGTCTTGAAAATCATACGTCAGAACATGTCGGATACCAGGAATCAGATGAGCAACATGAGCAAACTCTCGATCCACAATGACGTCGACAGCCACACCAGGCCATTCGTCTTTGAGACGTGCGACCAAGGGAATCATTTGGATCAGGTCACCCATTCTTGTGATGTTAATAATCAGGACGTGTTTCACAAGAAGTCCCGCTTTTCCTGCCGATATTCATCCATCATTAAGATGAGCAATTCTTCACGGCTTAATGTGGCCTCTGGCCCCTTTTGGCGAATCGCTTGCGCGATATCTACGAGCTCTACTCGTTCAGTTTCAGGAAATGTCCTCAATAACGCATCTAATTGAGGAAAAGCACTGGATCGATGCAAAAGCGATTTGGCCTGCCGGTCTCCCTGTAAAATTGAGCCGATCCGGTCAGGGGACGAGATCCCTATCGTGCTCAGCAAACTTTGCATGCGATGGGCATAGGTATGGAACATCATAACTTGTTTTCTGGATTGATCGGCCATCGCTTGTCGCTGTTCGGGTTCCTGCAGATACTTGTGAATCGCTGGCACGAAGGCTTCGGGTGTTTTCACGACTTCCATCATCGATTCATCAAACAATTCCCCCAACAACGTACGTTGGTCAATGACTTGAAAGGCGCCGCAGCTTGCAAGTTCAAAGGTCCGAGGGTTGACACTGTCACCATCTGGGTCAAACCCACTCCCGGTATACGAGTGAAGGTTGATATTCACGGTCGTACCGTTGAATATTTTCACGCTTGTTGGGGTATCAATTCTCGCGCCTTGCCGTTGCAAGACCGGCTCAAGTGGCCCGGCGTCTTCCCATTCATTACCCCAGAGTTTAAACATCCAGCCCTGATTGACGAGTAACGGCAACATCTCGCGACGATTGCGATAGCCTGCACCAAGAAACGAGACATCAGCTCCAAACTCTCGATGTTCCTCAGAAGTCAACGCGATAGGTTGATGAACCGTGGGATCCGCCGCCAACGGCAAATAGGAAACGTGAGAAGCACCTGCGTTTTTGAACGCCTCAATACAGGCATTTTGTTGCATCACAAACCAAAAATCGTATCCCGAGATCATTTGCTGCCAATAGGTTAAGTGCCGGAAATTCTCCATGAACCACATGGCGGTCAACACCTTCTTTCGGCGCATCTGTTCTAACACCGCCATCGATAATGGCGCCTGCGACATGGCCAGAACGAGGTCTGGAGGATCCTCGGCTACATGGGCCAGACTAATGACTCCCAACGTATCGCTAAACCGTTGTTGAACCGTCAGGCGGAGTCGTTGATCTTGGATCGTTTCCAAATGTCGATAGCCAGGGTAATGAAGGCTATGGTCAATCCAGCTCACGCGATGCCCCAAGGACTCCAGTGCACGAACCACATATCCAGCGATGGGAAGCGAACCTCCATAGATAGGCCCAATCACCACAATGTGCAACGTCCCATTGATTCGCTTAGTCACCTGATCTCGGAGATACGAACGAAATCGATCATAGACATTCGGATGAATGCTCAACGCTGGATCGTAGGACAAAAGCCGAAGTCGACCCGCCTTTTCTACAACAGCCTCAGCCATTTCCTTGGTATCACCCCATACCCATTGGATTTGATCACCCCACCCCTCTAAGGAACGTACCGACAAGGCGTCGACGAATGCCGAAAGATCAGGAATAACAACTGCGATGCTGAACAGGTGGGGCAATCTTTTCCGCAATGCCTCTACTTGATACAGCAGACCTACTCCTAACACCACGACAGTTTCACCTGCATGACAATCATTGGCTTGGTGGTCCGCCCAGCGCTCAGCTTCGCGAACAGGATCATAGGCACTATGAATATAGCGATGATCAACGGAGGCAGTCGGAACTCCGGACTTGGATGGCTGTATCATTAAGCTCCCACCCGAAGTCTCTGAGAGTGCCGTTGCCAAGACAGGGTAGCGGCGACGAAGCAAGTCAATATTCTTTCGTAACAGATTCATGACAAAGCCCCAGCAACCATGTTCTCTGAATCTTGTAATCCTGGCTTATACGATATCTTCGTTGATAGTCGTAACCAGATATCCTTCCTTCTGGACACGGCATCATCCATGACTCCATCGTGAGAGTAATACATACCCCATTCGTCACGATGACTATTCCAAAGACTCCATTCTGACAACTGTGGAGGAACCGGATTATGGTCCATCAATTCAATCGTTTCCTGAACAGGCCAGGAAGACGGCGTTACTGGTTGTGAAAGAAATCTAGATTCCTGATGACCTCCAGAATCCCAACCTTCCTGATACTGCCAAACATACGGTCCCACCCCATATGGGCCTGTCTCATGAACCCGCGCTCTTGAAAAATACCAACCGATCGCTCGCACTCCACATGCTACAGCTAAATGCAGCGGCCCAGTGTCAGATCCAACAACCCATTCACAGTGACGAAAAATATCGGTCAACTGAGGCAACGTCGTTTGTCCAACGCAATTCACGACGCGAGATCGATGGTAAACAGAAACTTGATCCTCCAATATCAAAGACAATTCTCGTTCACCGTGGCCACCAATTAGCACACAGTAAGTGTTGGGAAAACGATCAGCGCACTGATCAATGAGTTCTCGCCAAACGGAAAGTGGGACCCTCCGCTCACGATCGCCAGCACCAAGTATCACCGCTATCTTCGTCGAAGTATCCTCGATCAATCGTTGAAGGTCTTCGGACCGCTCATTGATGTCAGACTGAATACAGGGTACTGTTTGTGGCGGCTTCACCCCGCATAAGCCGCAAAACGCATCAGCCAGATGGATCCGGTTGTCCCCACGACATTGAGCAATCTGTCTAAGATAGTTCACCCATGGCGGATGAATCGGATGTAACGGACCTCGATCTCCGGGACCAACAACATGCTGACTGAAGAGATGAGCTGCAAGTATGCTCCGAGGATGATTATTCAAGTTGTAAGCCACAGGGTATGGCAAATCAGCTAATTCCGAAAGCCGACAGGTCGCTCTTTCCAGAAGTTCACGACATTCATCCCCTGCGTTCCGCGTGAGATTATGCCAGTCGTGTCCATTCCATGGAATCACACGTCCCACTCCAGGAAATGTCTTGGCCAGCGAGATCAACTGGAAAGAACACAGAATGTCTAGAGCCCGGTCAGGTTCACGTTCACGAAGCGCAGTGATAACGGGAAGCGACTGCAAAAGATCTCCCATTCGTGCAAGCTGAATGATAAGAGCAGGAAGAATTTTCACACCCTGAGTAAGCACTTTTTTCCTATCGCAGGCTTACACGACTGTTACACGGAAGCCTGGAGGAGTTATTACCCCCGAATTGCTGCTATTGAGATCAAGAACACCAGCAGAGACATCACTAGTAAATCTGCTCTTAGATTATGCAAAGGACAGGCCTTGAGGTAATGCAGCAAAACGTTCCCGGTACAGGCAATCTCATACCTTGGGTGCCAAATTGTGCGGAAGCGACGGAGGCCGTGGAAATGAGCCTTAACGACTATGCAGAGAAGATATCGCCAGCTGGACAACTGCAGACGCTTGTACGTCTTTTTGCAAATCTAGATAAAAGAGCGGTCGAATGTGCTGCTCAGAATATCCCAGAAAGGTGTATGTGACCTGGAATGAATCGAATAGCCAGTTGTAATATTCCAATGTGTCAATTTTAGGGTCAGCATGGCCTTCAAAAAACACACCCTTGGTCGCTTTCTCTAGAATATAGCGGAACAGTCGATCCCGTTGCGTGAGTTCTTTTGTTCGATACACTGAAAAAAAGAAGGCATAGTCGCAAAACCCTGGAATATGTTGGTCAATTTGTTGGTCAAAGTATGGATCATTAAAATCTACGTGCAGATAGTGGAGATTGTTACACCCAGCAATGTGCTTGATCTCATTCGCAATCTGTAATGTGTCCGACATTCCTTCAATACCCCACACCTCCTTAGCACCTAATTGAACAGCCTTTAGGCTGGCCTGGCCCACATTACACCCAAAGTCCAAAACCACTGAATTTTTGAGTAGCTCCCGGTCCATGAGTTGAAATCGTTGGAATGTTCGTTCCCCAACGATATCTAAAAGAGGAAGAGAGTGGTAACTGTTAAACCAGGTCAAACCTCGAACACGATCACGAATACCTTTCTTCACTGATTCACACAACAATTTTGCAAATTCCGTTTCATGAACCAATAACAGAATGGATATGCATTCCCGATGACTCAAGGCGGAAGCTGTAATACGCCGGGCCCCATCAAGCATGTAGATGGCATGATCTTCTGCCGGTGCACCCAAGTGTTGCAGAACTTTTCCTGAAATATACAACGGCATCCCAAGGTTTTCGCCACAAGTGAGATTTCTTACATAGGTCAGGATTTCTTCTTTCCGATTTTCTCCTTCTTGTTGTTCGAAGAGCACGTCAATGTCTTCTAGAGTTGTCGGCCGCAAGTGACGAAAGGATTGCCCGGTATTCTTATGAAGAAGTCGACAGTCAACGGTGAGCACGGCAACCTCGTCCCAACAAAAATCATCACGAGATGCCAACGTTTGTCCAAATTGCCGTTCAAAGACAATAGGTAGAATCTGTTCTACTCCCTTAAGGCCTGTGGCAAATCCCGAAATAGTATAGTCTTCTAAGGCTTGATGAACACTTACCGTCCCGCTTGTCACGGTAGACGGCACAACACGAATATATTGCTCGGTATTCCCGACAGAAGGCTGGGAATATGCCTGTAGCCTCTGATTGTCAAACAAACCCATTTGAGAGTTACTCTTATGTAGACTTCCTGATTCTGGGAAAAGGCTATGACCGCGAATCTGCTGCTCCAGATCTTTTAAACCTTCATAGTTCGGAGATAAAACCTGTAATGCCTCATAATGCATCATTGCCTCTTCCATAGTTCTTAATCGGCAACATACCCCGGCAAGGGCAAAACGCATATCACAATTTGCGGGATTTCGATCTACAAATCGTACTAAGTCATCATGCAACGCTTCCCATCGTTCAAGCAAAGTCCCTGCTTGAAGCAACCAATTCATGGTTTCCACATCATCAGGGTGCATCCTCTTCACGTCCTGAAATGCGACCCAAGCTTTATCAGGTTCTCCCATTCCCATATAGGCCATACCCAACCCCAAACCTGCTTTGCGATCTTCGGGTGTCAGAGCAATAGCCTGGGCAAAATTCTTATGAGCATCTGTAAAGCGTGCATCTTGCATGGCAAGAACACCTCGCATCACATAACCAGATACTCCAGGTGAATGGTAGAGAAAGAGATTATCCAGGTGGACTCGAGCTTCGTCTTGATCACCTCGTTCTAGTGCACACCTAGCTAAGTGTTCCCGACTTTCCTGATCTTCCCCCAACACCAAAATTTTTCGAGCGAAATCAGCAATCATCTCGGTCCACCGTAGTCGTCGACAAAGAGAAATAGCCCACCGCAACACTTCTACGTCTGCTGGCCACTTCGATGGATCAGAGAGTAGGTTTTTCAAACCGGAATCATTGGCAGGTCCCTGCGTACCATCAGAAGCCTTGTTATAACTCAGAAGAATTCTTTCAACTTGTACAACTCGCTGCCATGCAGCTCCTTCGTCTCCGGAGGGTAGAACATCAAGTTTATACCGAAATTTCCCATCTAGTTCATAGATTCGGATAATGAGACCTTCGGAGACCGCATAGATATCTTCATCAACTAACCACTGTTGTCCCCAACGATCCAGTAAGCGCGCAGCATTAGAAGACTCATGATCCTTTCTGCCTGGGGTTTGACTTTCTAAATGATACAAACAACTACTGGGCTGATAGACAATCGTTTTCCCTAGTTGGCCGATTTTTAAACACAAGTCTACATCTTCGTATCCATTAACAAAACCTTCATCATAGCCCTGAACTTGTTCAAAAGTCTCTTTGCTAACTAACATACATGCAGCAGTCACAGCTTGAAATTCTTTTCGAACATTCGCTGCCGGCAAGTTTCCAGGCGCACCATTGAAAAGATGATACGGCGTTAGCAGGAATCGGGAAAATACCACACCCGCATGTTGAATGGTGTCATCTGGATAGAGGAGTTTACTTCCCACAACTGCAACTTCTGGATGATCCTCAATCTCTCTGACTAAAGCGGAAAGCCATCCTTCGATTGGAATCGTGTCATTATTCAAAAAAACAAGAAATCGTCCTCTGGCTACCGCGGCTCCTTGGTTGCAGGCTTTGGCAAATCCCAAGTTCTCCGGGTTGGAAATGACCTGAACATCCCCTCCCAAAGTAGCTAGAAATTCCTTGGTGCCATCCATTGAGTTGTTATCCACCAGGAGAACTTCATACGAACAGCCATCCGTCACAGTACTGAGAGTCATCAAACACTGACGTGTGAGATCGGCTTTATTGAAAACCGGGATGATGATCGAACAATCGAATATCGCAGTTGCCTTGTCGTTCTGTGGAAATGTTTCATTCAAAGAACTTTCGTTCTTTCTCCGATCTTGTAGAGGCGACTCTGTTGCAAATGAAGCCTGATCCTTCGAATCATGTACCGGTAAATGTTCAGACCGTTGAATAATCGCACTTGAATCTCTCTGTTGATAAATATAACGCTTTTTATTTTTTTCGAAATCTTTTACAAAATTAGACGAACAATAAAGAGAGCGCACTCCTGTCTCGTACTCTTGTATATATTTTTGATAGACCTCCTGAATATTTTTTCGACGACATTCGTCTTTAAAAGTTCGATATGTCGCATGGGATTCTTCTTCTATGCCATCGCTAGCCCTAAACGTATTACTGTCAATATAAGCGGCTCTCCCTGCAGGCAAATGACATCCTATCTGTTCCTCCTCCATATAAGCACTGGCAAGACCCGCTAAGCGAATCCGATTGCCGTAGTCTGCATCTTCTTCACCATAGTAGCCATAATCTTCACACCAGTAGCCTATTTGTTGTTCCGTTCGCTTAGGAATCAAGACACAAGCTCCGCCAAGATTACCTCTTTTTGGTCGAATGTCTTGTCCATTAACATTCTGAAGCGGGTAACTAGACGGTTCAAAATTGTATCCCACCATCGCTAACTCTGGTATCGCATCAATCACCTCGACCATATGCTCCAGCCAATTCGGCTTTTGAATTACAATATCGTTGTCAAATTTCATATAGTATTGAGCATCCGGCTCTTGAATCCAAGCAAGATTCGATGCTTTCGCGACACCCACATTTTCTTTCAAAAGAATGAGATTCGTAATGATTCCTTCTTTGTGAACGCCTCTCAGATAATCTACTGTGCCATCCGTACTTCCGTTGTCGACGACAGTAATGACATGTGGAAACCGGGTGAATTCTAAGAGAGCAGGAATCGCCTGTCTGGTAAACTCAAGGCGGTTGTAGGTCACCATACAGATATTGACAAACTTTCCAAGGCACACCTCTTTCGCATAATAGGGAGGCCCTGAATCTACCTGTTGCGAAGGAGCAGGAAAAGCAGAGGCATAGTCTTTTTGAATCTTGAGCGTCTCCGCGATACTCTGTGCCTTTTTCCTATTAACTATGCCTTGAGGATTATCGTAATAGACTCCAATAAAATGATGAATATGTTTCATAGAAAACCGCTGTCCGATTCGACACCAAAACTCATAATCGCCTGCAGATTCAAAGGTTTCATCGAATAATCCTATTTTTTCGTGGAGTTCTCTTCTCCACATAGGTTGTGGACCCACATGGCAACCTGACAGCATAATTTCTGGACAGTAGTCAGGACGAAGCTTGTATCCGCACTTGATATGTTTAGCAAACGTTTGATTTGCAAACTTTGTAAAAAAGTTATCTCCGTAAACTAAAGCCACTTCGGAGTGCAAATCCAACTCTTTTGCCATAATTTCAAAGGCATCAGGCCGATGACGATCATCAGCATTCGCAAACGTGAGATACTGCCCATGGGCTAATTTGACGCCAATATTCCAGGCTTCATAAAGTCCAACACGCGTGCCAGTGCGTACGTATTGAATATTCGGATTTTTTTCTTGATAACGCTCAATGATCGTTCTTTCATCCTCATCAGAAGCCGCATCTACAATAATAATCTCTAATTCATCGGCAATAGTCTGTTCTTCAAGATCATCAAGAAGTCCTCGAATGAAACGTTCAGCTCGAAAAATAGAAACGATTGCCGTCACCTTATAAGAAGATCGCCAATCCTCAAATCGGCAACTCTCCTCAACACAACAATCTTTATTTAACATCTGCAACCCTCTTCTAACGGTAGGCAATCCATACGGTTGACAATCTCTCGACGCATCGCTTACTGCGGTTCAACCCCATTCTCATGAGCCCAACAGTATTCCTATCCTTGAACGTTCGCACAGACCTCACCGGATCTGACGTTCTACTCTTAAAAAGCTGAAACCTACTTCCTATCCTTCTAAACACGAGCATTTGATATTCAACAGCTAATAAGATGAAACACGATCGCCTCTTGCACCCAAGTTCTATCTGACAACGCTAGCCATATACACGGCAATTCACATGCCACAAGAAAGGAAAAACTATTCTCGCCTCATCAAGACTCTACCTCTTTCTGATTTCAATGCTCTTGCAATATGTACGTCAATTCTTAGCGATTGAGGGGTAAGGCATACACGTTTTGCCGCACATTGCGAACCTTCTTATGGCAAACACAGTAATGTGAACTTTTCTCTATGCAATGAGTTTCAATCAGACAAATTGGAAAAACCAAAGCTCATCATTGGAGTGGCTATGCTTGTTTTAAGGAAGAAAGGGAATATTTTTCCTACTCAGTTAGGCATTCATTGCTTCCATTAGATCACAGTCTATGAGCACAAGACAGCTCATGAGTCTCGATGAGTTTGGTGGGTCTGTAAAGGCAGCTTGCTCACAAAATCACTCTCGTAGGTTAGGGTTTTCTTACTGGTATAGAATATGAGGTCTCATTCGAGTTCGTTTCTTTATAAATGTTTCCCCTCACAGAATTGTGACCATACGTGTCGATTAGCAGGAGAAAGTGTTCAAACTTCTCGCCCTCGACCCCTATCCACGCAACGTCACTGACTGATTATAATTTTCAAGTTCAGAAAGAATTCGCTTGACCTCGGCCATCTTAAGATTCAGAGCCAAAACCATTTCTTGGGGACTGAGGTTTTGATCGTCTTTTTCGTCTGCTTGGCACTTTTGATCCAAAATGGCTTGTTCCTTACGAACATCTGATTGATCCTGTACGGATAACTGATCTGACATACTAAACCAGAAAATATTGTGACTAGCATCATTTCGGAGGGCTATAAGATTGCCCCAGGCCTCTTCAGTTTCCAACGCCCCCGGATAAAGAAAACAACGATTCCAATGATGTCGAATCCCATACCGAACAATGGGTCGCCATTCTGAAACCAGAACGGCGTAGCCTTGATCCATCACATACTGAGCCATATCTTCAAACTGATAGCCTAAGGGAATAGTTTTTCTGTCTTCAAATTCCGCCATAATAATCATTGGCTTGATTCTCTCCCATGGAAAGCCTTTCAAGACAAAAAGATCGTGCCCTTCGGTATCAATTTTCAACACTGCAATATCCTGAATTGTTTGAACCAAGCAGTAGTCCTTTAGAGTGACAACGTCCACCGCTGGCCCTTCAAAATGACCTTTTGTAAATGAACTCAGGCTACTGATACCAGTAGACTCATGACTCTTATAGAACTTTGCCTGTTTGAAAGGTCGATCGGACACTGCCTGAGGATTGATAACGAGTTCAGGAAATGTGTTAGCCCATGCTTCGAAACGCGCCCGGTTTTCAGCATCAGGTTCAAAAGCATGAATTTGCCATCCCTCCTGAGCGAACGGTTTCGCGAAACTTCCAAAATGGGCACCGACATCGACTAATACCTTGCTCTGGCAATCAAGGTATTTGAGCATGGATTGGATAAATTGTAACTCGTTCATTGATTATTCAATTTCCTTTTTGGATTATTCTTCCTGGATAGACGTCACTTTTTCTTAAAATTTCTTGGCTGCGACAAGTCATAACCTCGATCCCTGTGTCGCCGAACTTAAGTTGGATCATGCAAACGGCCCCCAATCCCTCCGTCCAACGATATCGCAGCTCCGTTCAGAAACGGCAGCGCACCATCTGCCAATGATATCGCTAGCTGCCCAATCTCTTCCGGTTTAGCGATGCTCTGCGTCGGATGATATTTCTCCAATTGGGAAAAGGCATCAGGCATATCTTCAAGCCCAGCCTTGAGCATCTCAGTATCAACCGCCGCTGGTTCAATGGCATTCACTCGAATACGATCTCCCACCTCCAATGCCAGAGATCGAGTCAACCCACTCAAAGCCGCCTTGCTGGTGGCGTATGCTGCAAATTTAGGTTTACTGAGCCGGGCATGAATACTACTGACGTTGATGACACAACCTCGCGCGCGCTCCAACTCCGGCAACAAGGCCTGCACTAACAAGAATGGAGCAAGGAGATTTGTTTCTAAACAAGCGTGCCAATCTTGACGTGTCAGGTCTTCGACCTTTCCGAGAGTTTGAACCGCAGCATTATTTACGAGTACCTTGAGAGCACCACCATTGAGGTGCGCCCTAACCCTGGCCAATACATCCACTGCATACGGTTCATGCGCTACCAGTTGCCGGAGATCCGCCTGGATGAAATACCGACCAGTTACCTCTCCAGGAGAACGAGACACATCCGTACCAATAACCGCATAACCTGCCGTGGAAAAGGCACGTACCAACGCCTGGCCAATTTCCCCGCTTGCACCAGTAATGAGCGCCCAGCGAACTTGTTCAGCATCCATTCAAGAATCCCGCTAATTTTCTCAAGGCCTCATCTGTGGCCCGACACACAGCCTCTCTAGTGTTCGAAGCGTTATGCGACCCTAAGATACATTGCGGCATATCCCGAAGAGGCGAATTTTCCAACATGGGTTCGTGCTCAAAAACATCGAGAGCCACCGCGGCGATATGACCAGATACCAAACCCTCAATCAGTGCCTGTTCATCAATGAGCGAACCTCTCGCAACATTGACAACGTGAACCCCTGGTTTCAATCTTGGGATCGTATTTGCATTGAGCATATGAATATTGTGCTTGTTAAGTTCACACGTAAAAATCAAGAAATCTAACTCTTCCAGACCATCTGGAAATTCTTTTCGTTCTACAAAGCGAAACCCTTGGTTGCCTGGTTTTCCTGGATCATAAACCGTGGCTTGCACATCAAACCCAGCGAGTCGTTTAACGGTGTGGTAACCGATATCGCCAAATCCCACAACACCAACCCGTTTACCTGCGATACTCATCCCCACAGGCTTCGGCCAACCACAATTGCGAATCTCACGATCAATCATAAATGTTTGACGAGCTAGACCGAGTAAATAGCAAATAGCCACCTCAGCCACCTCAGCTCCAAACATGTTTGGAGTATTAGAGATTGGCAGCCCCAATGCTTGACATGCGGCAAAGTCCACATTGTCCACTCCAACACCCCACTTTACGGCCGCTTTTAATTGCCCGCTTTCCCCTGCCGCCAGGACATCCTTGGATGCTGGGTCATCACCAATAATCCAGCCGTCATATTTAGGAAGCTCTCTAATCAATTCCGCTTCCGTCATTTTCTGGGTGACATTAGCCCGGACGAGTTCCAACCCATATTGCCTCGCAGGCTCCACAAAATCATCTAACATGCTTAACATAGGAGGGCAGGATACTAGGACGTTGTACATTAGACCACCCGTTCAGCCAGATATCGGCTAGCAACCACAGCAAGTTCCCAGTCAGCAGGCTCATCGATATCAATTGACTCAAACTTAGGACTGACATAGAGCGATGGTTTTGCACCGATACGTGCTTGTGTTTTCGCGAAACTGTCTTTACTAAAAATGTATAGGTTCGAATTTTCTTCAAACCATGGCTCCAAATCCTGTGTGCGGACCAAATTATGTGGATCATGGTTTACGGGTGTACCATCCTCACGATAAAAACGCGTTTGAATTCTATTGACTGTAAACACCGAATCAGCAATTCCAGCGTCGACCACCTCCCCGAATCGCCTCAGACAGGCACAGATTGTGTTGGCGCTCAAAAACGGATTGGTTGTATGCGTCATTACGTAGATATCTGCGTCACTATGTTCGAGATCATTGGCAATAATCTTATTCATACTCACCATGTCGCCACATAAATTCGACGGGCGGTCTCTAATGCGTATTCTCTCTGTTTCAATGAGGTTGTGTTTCTCCAATATTTTTCGAGCATCTGTATTGATGATGACTCGCTCAATCTCCTCCACTGACAGCAGCGTATCAAGCATCCAGCGAAAGAGGGGTTTCCCATTCAAATCTCGAAAATTTTTCCCTGAGACACGTTCGCTATTTGCTTTCAGTGGCAGCAAGGCGACAATCTTGCTTCTGCTCATAGACATCTTTCTCCAGGTCTTTCGGATAGAAATAGCGCATTTTTCGTGCTTCAGACAGTTTTCTATGCTCCTGATTCCCCCTGTAGGTTCCCCAGTAATGCATAAGTCGAAATAGGAGAATTTCTGTCGCCTTTTTCACCAAGACTCTTTCGCATAACGCGACAAATAAATCCGAGAGCGTGCTCGATAGGTAATATCGAAAGAAATCAACTAACGTGAAATGCACCTCCGGCAAGATCCGTTGTAATGCAAACGCTTCTCGCTCATAGCGCATGCGAACTTGCTGCCATGTTTCATCATGAATGTGGTACACAGAGGCAGAGGGAGTATACCCGATATGTTCACCAGCTTCGATGAGTTGTTTCGCGAGATACATGTCTTCTAAGCCTGTCAGTTCTTCATGAAAACCATACCTTTCCCAAGCCCTTCTCATGAGCGCAGCATTCGCATTGTTACAGAAAAATCCATCTTGAGGGAGTTTGGCATAATGTGGAAAACATTTTTCGAGGTGTCTAGATTCAGAAAATTTTGTCGTATCCCGCCCCTCCTGCTTCCCATAGACATAACTCACTGTGCCGTCAATCAGCGGTTTCAGGAGTTCATCAAGCCAAGACTCATTCGTAGGTATACAATGACCACTGATAAATACGAGAAACGCGCCCTTTGAATTTTCGCATCCAATATTAAGGGAACGGCCAAACGTGAATTCTGTTTTACTGATACACACGATCCTGCATCCGTGCTTTCTAGCGATATTCAAAGTCCCATCAGTCGAACCTGAGTCTACAACCACGATTTCAATATCTACAAACACACAGACTTGACGAAATAGAGAAGTCAGCAGCTCATTCAAATGTTTTTCTTCATTGTAGGTTCGAATCACAACGCTCGCCAGCATATTAAGATCTTTCGAAACAATAGGAATTCACCTCCAAGCCTGGCGTTTTCAGCTCTACACAGTACACTCCACCAGGATACGCTCCATCTTTGCTAGCCTGTCCACTCACCTTTTCCTTCGCCGAGGTCACAAAAAGATGACGATTGTCCGGACCACCAATGCAGCAGCTAGTTGGTAGAGAAACGGGTACGGCAAGCGTTTCCACCTGTTGACCATGCGAATCGTAGCAAGCAACTCGAGCCCCACCCCATTGCGCGTTCCATATGTTGTCAGCAACATCAACTGCACCGCCATCGGGAGTGATCTCTCCTCCGGTCAAGTCAAGATGAACTCTCTTCGAGCATTCGACCAACTTTCCTTTTTCGACAGAGTAAGAATACATCTGTTTTGTTAACGAATCGCTCAAATAGAAAATAACCCCTTCAGTTGACCAACAAAAGGTATTTGGTATTCCGATCGCATCCAGCTGTTTCGTGACCGTACCATCCGCGGATATCGAAAACACTTGCCCGTTGCACCCTGATGGATGTGTTTCCATAATTCCAAACCAGAACGATCCATCAGGCGCGACGCCCCCATCATTGGGTCGATATCCATCCGCAATCACCAAGGGAACAACCGGCATGTATTCCCCAGTTGTTAAAATAAATCGGCCAAAACTTTTTTCCGTTACCATCCACAAAACATCATCACGTTTTGTGCAGATCGCAAGGGCGGACGTTATGGAAGGCAAGTCCCATTTTTGGTCATAGTGCCTTTCTCGACTATAAAAATGTTTCTCATACAGCCATTTGTTTGGAATATCTAGCCAAAAAAGCGCTTGACGCGTAGGATGCCAGACCGGGCCTTCCCCTAACTCACACGGTTCTTGAGAAAATAGTTCCACTTTCGCTCAAAAATTTGAGTTGCTCACCTCTCCCCGACTCTCCCGCTGAGTGCTTGATGAACTTTTCATTGCGTTCGCTGATGATCAAAGTAATCAATGGAAAGAGGACGCATGCAGCCTTAATGAATACATTCCTAGAATACGATGGTCATCAGAGTCGGCAAGAGCCGCACAGTTCAATGAGATGCGCATGAATTTTCGGTCCTACAACAAGCCCCTAAACGACAGCTCTTCACAGCAGGCTGAATACCTTCCGATAGTCAACCTTGTTAAACACATGACACCGACCATCAAGAGTGGCATCAAGAATTCGACGACCATCTTGTTGAAAAACCCATTTTGCAATCGCATAAGATTCTTCAGAATGTTCTAAATCGGGATTGTCCCACTTTTGCCCATTACCAAAGTAACTGCCACAGAAATGGTTAGGATCGTTGCCATGCAATGTTTTTTCTTCATTCGGCTTTCCAGAGTAGGTGAAATTGTGATCCATTCCAACAATAATAACTTCCAAGAATCCAAGATAGTATGCGATTTGTAACGCGGCGTAGGTCACCGTCCACCCTTCGTGTATACCTAGCGCAATATCTTTACAAAAACGAAATGGCGGATTTTTAGTATTAAGAAGAAAGGTCATTGTGTTTTCAGAGATAATGCCATCTGCAGCCTTGTCTCCAAGAAATTTCACACAGTTAATTTTGGGGATTTCTAAAACCGACTGCTCAATAACTTTTCGATTCACTGCAACATAGTAGGTGGGGTAAAATTGAAACTTCTGAAAGCCAAGATATATTTTATTCAACCCAATGACGCATTCTCTTTGTAAAAATGACAAATTCATTCTGTTCAGCGATGGTCCATTACACACGATGACAGCTCGTTCACCTTGATGCTTGTTTTTGAAAGCTTCAATCATGAAAGGACGTACAAACATGTGTTTCATTCGAGTTGACTCAATCTTTTGAGTGCTCGGTCAGTTTGTGTATCGCGGCAACCCCTCGGTCCTCAATCCAGTTTGAAAAAGAGAATGCATGAACTTTCTCAAACTATGGTTGTTCGCACATGGTCCTATAGAACCAGCATGTCTCCTCCGGCAGAGCCCGCTGAGCGAGAGCACCTGAAGTTGACGTTTCATAGATATCACACTCCTCCAAACTAAATCCTATGAAGCCGAGGCATACAGACCCCTGTGATCAAGGTACCACGCCACTGTCTGCCGTAGCCCCTCATACAGTCCCGTCCCGGCCCGAAACCCAAACTCTTTCCATGCTATGGACACATCTAAGCACCGTCTCGGCTGGCCGTCCGGTTTACTCTGATCCCAGACCACATCGCCCGAAAATCCCGTGATTTCTTGGACCATTCCAACCAACCGTCTAATGGAAATCTCCTGCCCAACACCTACATTAACAGGCTGACATCCACGATATCGGTCAAGTGCAGAACACACGGCTTCGACAGCATCTCCGACATATAGAAACTCTCGAGTTGCTTCACCAGTACCCCACAGTGTTACCGCTGACTGCCCGTGCTCTTTGGCTTCTACAAAACGCCTGATCAAAGCTGGAATCACATGAGACGACCTAAGATCGAAGTTGTCTCCAGGACCGTAGAGGTTAGAAAAAAGAAGTTGAAAACCTTGAAATCCATACTGCTGACGATATGCTTCAAGTTGAACAATCATCATCTTCTTCGCCAATCCATACGCACTATTCGTTTCCTCGGGATAGCCATTCCATAAGTCATGCTCGACAAATGGAACTGGCGCATATTTTGGATACGAGCATACAGTGCCAATGCTCACGAACTGTTTTACCCCATGGATGTAGGCCTCATGGAGGATCATAGTATTCATCATCATGTTGTCGTAGTAGACTTCGGCGGGGAATCGCTGCATATATCCAATGCCTCCACCATGAGCGGCTGCATGGATAACTATCGCAGGTTGAAACTTCTGATAGAGTTTTTGAACGTGCTCGCGACTCGTGAGATCATAGTCAGCTTTTCGCGGAGCCACGACCTCCACACCGCTATTACGAAATGTTTCGACCAGAGCTTTTCCGAGAAACCCTCCACCACCAGTTATGACAACAGGCCCTTGAACAAGATCGTTCATGTAAAGTATTGCTCAATCATCTCTGCGATATACTCCATGTCTATCGCATTCAAATGTTGATGAACCCCAACATAGAAGCCCGAGTGGTTGATCCACCTAGCGATCGGATAGCGGGCTTCACAATCTCCAAATATCTTTCGATAGATTGGTTGATTCAGAAGAGGCAACATGTCTCGCGTTTCAATGCCCTGCTGTTCCAACCATTTCACCAATCCTGTCTTTTCTCGATGTCGCAACAGGATCGGATACATCATGAACACGTGGTCGCGATCAGAGGGTACAACGGGAAGCTGAATATGTTCTTGTAATGGACTCAACCGTTGGGTCAAATCCGCCGCATTCCGCCTTCGTTGATCTAGATTCTGCTCTATCTGTTCCAATTGAGCTAAGCCAATCGCCGCTTCGATTTCTGTCGCACGGAAACTATGTCCCAGATAGACAAAAGAAAAACGTTTGCTCACGATTTCGACCAATTGCTCCTCCGTCACATGCTGATCATCACTGGTTTTGAGATAGCAAGCATCACGACCATGGTTCATCATGCTTCGTAACATTGTGGCCAGTGTTGGATCATTCGTCGTCGCCAACCCTCCTACGCCAGTCACCAATAGATGTGCAATATATGTGGAGAAACACCCGACATCTCCAAAGGATCCCACCGATTGATTCTGATATTTGGCGAACATGGTTTCACAGGAGTCCTCAATGATCTGAATATTATGAGCTTGAGCAAAGTCTACGATTGGCTCCATAGATGCTGGAAGACCAAAGAGATGAACTGGAATGATTGCACGGGTTCGAGATGTCACATGGCGACTCAGTCGGGTGGGATCTATATTGTATAGCTGAGGATCCACGTCAACAAATACCGGCCTCATTCGATTGTGCAACACCACATTTGATGTCGCAATAAATGTCACGGCCGGCACCAAGATCTCATCGCC
This sequence comes from Nitrospirales bacterium, assembly GCA_965223765.1. Classification (GTDB taxonomy): domain Bacteria; phylum Nitrospirota; class Nitrospiria; order Nitrospirales; family UBA8639; genus Nitrospira_E. The sequence goes on along the minus strand of OZ245016.1, from coordinate 2,464,070 downwards.
ATCCTTCCATCCATATTTCTCTTTAAGCGTAGCGACAGCAATGTGAAGAGCACTGGTCCCGCTATTGCAAAAAATTCCGTATTGACACCCATGCATTTCTGCAAATTGATCCTCAAACCTTTTCGAAAACGACCCATAGGACAGCTGATTACTGTCGAGCACCTGATTCACATATTCTTTCTCCAATGAGCCAATTTTCAGGCCTCCTACCCCAATTGATCGTTGACGACATGTAGCAGGGTTCATATATTGCCCCCAACCGACTCGAGGGCTTTGGGGTCTCGTTGAAACAGCCTATTGCCTTGCCCCGTTCCTTCGATTTTTTCACGTTCATGCTGCAGATCATGTTCGACCATCATCGAAACAAGTTCTTCAAACGAAACCGAGGTTTCCCAGTTCAACACCGTGCGCGCTTTTTGTGCATTCCCGACCAGGAGGTCAACTTCGGTCGGTCGTTGATACCGAGGATCATGACGCACATATTTTTCCCAATCTAAGCCCAGTGCCCCAAAAGCTAAATCTAAGAAATCACGAACAGAATGGGTTTCACCGGTGGCAATCACATAGTCGTCCGGCTCGTCCTGTTGTAACATCAGCCACATAGCCTTCACGTAGTCGCCGGCATATCCCCAATCCCGCTTTGCATCGAGGTTCCCAAGGTATAAGCAATCCTGCAGACCTAATCGAATGCGAGCAGCAGCCTTGGAGATTTTTCTCGTAACAAAAGTCTCCCCTCTCCGTGGCGATTCATGATTGAACAGAATTCCATTACAGGCGAATATGTTGTAAGCTTCCCGATAATTGACCGTAATCCAATGACTGTACACTTTCGCCACGCCATACGGGCTTCTCGGATAGAATGGCGTCTGTTCATCTTGAGGAATGGCTTGAACTTTTCCGAACATTTCACTTGAAGATGCCTGATAAAAACGAGGTTGGATTCCCGATTCACGGATAGCTTCTAACAGCCTCAATGTACCAAGCCCTGTCACCTCTCCTGTAAAATCTGGAATGTCAAAGCTTACACGGACATGGCTCTGTGCACCTAAGTTATAAATTTCATCTGGTTGCACAGTCCGCAATATTTTGTTTAGCGAGCTCGCATCATTTAAATCACCAAACACTAAGTTTAAAGATTTGTTAGCAACTTGGGTTTCTTGAAACAGATGGTCAATTCGATTTGTATTGAGCGAGCTTGACCGCCTGACAATGCCATACACAATATATCCTTGCTGCAGCAAAAATTCGGCTAAATATGAGCCATCTTGTCCAGTAATTCCCGTAATGAGGGCGACTGGGGACTTTGAGGAGCTAATCAATGCCATGGTTCAAGGAATCATGTGATTGCCAACAAGATGTGCAAGATTTCTGTTGCTTTCAACGACCAATTGAGAAATTTCTAGCTAGAAATTCTTCAAGTTGTGTGCCATGTCATCAAAAGAGACGAGGACAGAATTGGGGAGATTACTTCTTGATTCATCTCTCACTTGGGTGCGTATAGGAAAATGTTTCAAAACAGGAGGAAATTTATTCCGAGTCAGAACAATGAAAAATTATCTGACCGAACAGATAGGTGACAGGATCTCACTCCACGATACCTCGAAGAGACTTTTCTCCGGGGAACAATTGTCCTAGATCACATTATTCAACTAGGTTTTTTTCGAGTTTCTGGTTTTGGAAGAACCTGCAAATGATGGGGATCGGCTGAGAGTGCTTTGAGATTTTCTTGGCGAACCGCTTCATAAAGTTCTTCTCGAAGCACTCGCATATGCGGGGGGCATTCAATGCCAAGGCGAACTTGGCCGCCTTTTATTTGCACGAGGACGATTCGAATATCTTCGCCAAGGCGTATGGCTTCGTCCTTTTTTCTAGTGAGGATAAGCATATGCTCTTTTGTAATTCTAAGTCTCTAAGTCAGCAGTGTTAGTCGTTTACGAAACACTTTCCCTCATCTTCCTTAGACAGAGGCATGTTCGGAAACCACATTTGATTCCGTTTGCTTCATGGCTTCTTCTTGGACGAGCGGCAATCGCAAGGGTAACGATTCATGCAAAATCAGCTGCTTGCCTTTCCTGGTGCGCAAATTCACCACTAAGGGCGCACGCAGATTTGCTGAAGCCTGCTCCGGTTGATCGGATGGAATGGTGACGACAGCGAGAATCAGCATGGGATCATCTTGGGCGATATTTAACTCAGCCAGACCTTCATCCGAGATGTGGGCTTGAAAGTCTGGATCAATTAAATGAACATCAATAATCACCAAGGCCAGATTGGGCTCTTTGATGGCTTGCAACCACTGGTAATGGCTCTCTTCAGAAACATCCAACACAACAAATTGCTGGACAACGGGAAACCCTACGAGTCCTGAGGGAAAGGTTAAGAGCGTATCTTCTGGGACTTCAAGCTGACCAAAGCGACTCGTTTGAATAATCATCATGACACGATCTCCTAGAGGTTTCTGATGTATGGATGTTGTCTATCGTGGAGTGGCAATTTCTCTTACTTGTATTACACCGGGCTACCAGATGCACATACTTCTGCTGTTAAGGGCTTCTCCATTGCTTCAGCACACACGTGAGATAATTCATCCAAATCATATGGTTTCTGTAGAAATCCCATGACACCTTGATTGAGCAATTCTTGTACCGCATGATTTCGATCGTACCCAGTACACAATAAAACTTTGCTGTCAGGGCGTAATCGGCGCAATTCGGCAAAACATTCTGAGCCACTCATATCCGGCATGACCATATCGAGCAACACGAGATCAATCTGCTGACTCGGATCTTGAAATAAGGCCAGTGCATCTTGACCACTATAGCGAACAGTTGTGTGGTACCCTAGGTATTCCAGTATGGCTTGACCCGCCTCTGCCACTTCCTTTTCATCATCGATAATCAAGACATGGCCGGTTCCTGTTGTATGTTCCGAAACTTGGGCTGGTCTCGCCTGGGGCTCTTCACAGGGAACAGAAGGCAAATAGACCCGCATGGTGGTTCCGACGCCCATCGTACTCGTCACCCCAATGTAGCCATGATGATTTTTCACAATCCCATACACCATGGCGAGACCCATTCCGGATCCTCGCCCCTGTTCTTTTGTGGTAAAAAATGGCTCAAAAATATGGGCTTGTACTTCTTGAGAGATTCCTTCCCCGGTGTCTATCACACGCACCACGACGTAGTCACCGGCAGTCAAGCCCGGAACCTGAGAAGCTTGCCCAGGTGATACCGCTTCATTATCAGTCTGAAAAAACAGTTCTCCCTTGTGGCTCATCGCATCAGAGGCATTCACTGCCAAATTCATCAGCACCTGGTATAACTGATTCGGATCGCCTAGAACCCACGATTCTTCAGCAAGCAAGTCCGTATGCAACGCAATCGTCTTGTCCACCGTCCGACCCAGTAGTCCAATGACCTCTTGAATCACCTTATGAAGATCAACAGGAACATGATGATGTTTCCCCTGCCGAGCAAATCCTAACAATTGCGATGTCAATTGCTTGCCACGATGAGCGGCTTTTTCAATCACGTCGCCCGCATTCCACGATGCATCCGTTTCATCGCTACGTGCTTTCAGCAGGCTTGCATGAGCTAAGATCGCCGTCAGGATATTGTTCATGTCGTGGGCCACCCCGGAGGCCAACCGCCCTACAGCTTCCATTTTCTGAACTTGCCTCAGTTGTTGTTCTAAGGTGGCATTTTCACGCTCCATATGCTGGCGCGCTGTCATATCTCGCGCCACCATGAGCATTTGTTGTTGCCCCTGAAAGCGGACGGCCCGTTCCAGCACCTCGACCGGCAGAGCGCTCTCATCCTTTCGCCGCAGATACGTTTCCTTCCATTGAGACTCTCCACCAGCCACCGTAATTGTCGGCAGCTCTCTAGAAGGGTCCCCGATAGAAAACTCGAGATCCTGCACCCTCGTGCCGACCAAATCATTTGACAGATAGCCTAATTGGTAGGCACCAGTGCTATTGATATGTTGAATGATTCCCTGTCCGTCGTAAATCACCAACACATCAGGAAGCATTTCAAACAATCCTCTAAATTGCGCTTCCGATTCCTTTAAGTCGCTCGTGCGCATTTCAAGAAGATGCTCTGTCCGAGACAACGCTCGTTCCCAACGCCATTTTTCACAGAGTGTGATGATACTCAACGAATCGCATCCCTTCGGGAGATACCCACCTACGTTGCTCGCGAGAGACCAGTCCTCCGCTCCCTCTTGCTCTGATCCCATCACAATGCCAATAGCATGAGGGTACACACTCTTACACCAATTTAAGATATCTTTAGGCAGCCCATCTTCTAACGCATCATCAATCAGAACAAAATCCGGAGACACGCTTGTTGAAGTAGACCGCATCACATCTCCACCAGACCAGGTTGCCACCTCCCATCCCTGCTCACTGACGACGCCACGAAGTCGTTGTATTTCACGATCATCGGAAGAAACAATCCAAACACAAAAACCTTTAGCCTGGTCTGGCTGTTCAACAAGCCTGTTCACATGCTGTCGTATCTTTGTAGGTTCAGCAGGTAGCGCCAGAAAATCCGAGGCGCCAATATCAGCCAACAACTCGGCGGGATCGATTCCTGAATACGTGGCAGACACAATCAACACGGGCGGCTGTGAAAGTCCATGAAGACTCCGAGTATGTAGTAGTTCACAAAACCGCCAGCCATTAATTTCTGGCATATGGAGATCCAAAATAATGCCATCTGGTACATGCCCATCTTGCAACCATTGCCATGCGGCTTCAGAGGAATGAAATCGCACAACCTCTGAATGGTCTCGTTCGAGAAGGCTTGCTAAAAGATGAAGTTGTACCGGGTCGTCATTAACAACTAAAAGTTTTGCCATTGTTAGGATTTAAATATTAGTGGTGAAACATAAGCCTCTGACACGGTTTCTTCTCCCTGATGATCGAAAACGGTATGTTCGACCCCGTCTCGCCCACTATGCTTGACGCGGTATAAGGCTTGGTCAACTGTCTGAATGAGCCGCTCAACAGGGATCGGACTAGGTTCATTCCACGTCGTCACCCCCTGGCTCACGGTTACCGTCAAGTCAACATGATGCGAACGAAATGGTTCGGAAGAAATCGCCACTTGAATTCGTTCAGCTAACTGTATCGCTTGTGAGTCATCGCTGTTAGGCAATACAACTAAAAACTCCTCGCCTCCATACCGGCCGATGGCATCATAGGACCGCAGGCAATTCCGCATGCGACGCGCCACTTCAATCAGCACTTGATCACCAGTCACATGCCCATAGGTGTCATTCACATTCTTAAAGCCATCAAGGTCTGCCAGAATCAAACTAAGGGGCTGAACTTCACGATGAGCGCGATTGAGTTCACTCATGAGGAGATCTAGAATCGCGCCATGATTAAGAATCTGAGTCAGAGGATCTTGCATAGCTTGGATTCGGAGAGACTCTCGGGTCGCAATCAACTCATTCTGTAAATCCACAATGCGTTTTCCTGCCCGCAACCGTGCTTCTAATTCACCCAAATGAAACGGTTTTGTCAGATAATCATCGGCTCCCGCATCAAGACCAGTTATCCGATCTTCAGGATTATTTCTTCCCGTCAGCAACACGATATAGACATAGGGACAGTCTGTCCGGGAACGTATTTTCTGGCAGAGGTCGGGACCATTCATCCCAGGCATCATCCAATCGAGAATTGCCACATTGGGTATTGTGCCGGTTTCAAGAACCTTCCAAGCAGAATCCCCGTCCGTACATGAAATAACCTCGTGACCCCATTGCCGCAAACGGTACACCACCATATGCAGTGTCAAAGGATCATCATCTACGACAAGAATCTTCATGATTGTCTCAACACGGAGGGTTCAGTCATCTCAGATGGGACAAACCATTTACCGTCAGCCTTCAAAACACTATCGAATAAAATTTAATAAACTGGTCTCAAACTGGCGTGTCAATGTCGCTAAAGAGGCTTCCAACGTACCCTGAAGAGACGTGAGCTCAGACGCGACCTTCGCAAAATCAGCGTCTTCAAACGTGGAACGGAGTGTTTGGGTATTGACGCTTAACAAATCCAAACTGTCTTTCACGGTATCCAAGCGATTCACACGCGCGCCAATGGAGGCTCGAGCATCCGTGACTTGCGGCAACGCATCGTTCAGCTTTCCTATCGCCGACTCTATTCCCGCCACATCATTCGTCACTAACGCTTGATGGAACTCTTGTAAGTTTTGAAAGATATCCACAGTGGGTCCAGTAAAAACCTGGTTCCCGGTCACATTTGATGTCACGGTCTGCCCATCTCCAATTTCAATATCAATGGCCGCGTTGTCTCCTTGATACACATAGCCTACTCGCACGAGGAATTGATCACCTGCAACAGGCGGTGTCCCACCATCCGAAAGTGTGACATCGAGCCCATCAAAAGAAAACGGCGTTCCATTCGCGTAACTCTGTCCGCTCAGAACTGTTTGACCAGTGGTGAGATTGACCACATCAAAATCTGTTCCAGTTGTGAACCGAATCTGGTAGCCGTCCGGCTGCAGCGCTGCAGGAGTGCCAACCACAGTAGCGATCGAGGCATCACCGGCATTTCCCGTATGTGCAGCAGCTGTGACTGAGCCAGGAACATAAGGAGCCGTTTGAGTTTGACTGCCAGCAAAAATAAACCGGCCGTTTAATTCGGTATTGCCGATGCCCGCAAGTCCTTCGATCAGTTGTTGCACTTCTTGCGCGGCATTGCGGCGTTCCACTTCAGTATTTGTATCATTTCGCATCCGTATCGCCAGCTCTTGAGCGCGTTGAATCGAATTTCCCGCTCGATCCAGAACACTATCGGATAAATTGAGGCGCCCAACACCCTCATTGACCGTGGCTAGACGACGTTCTGTCGTCCGTAAGACATTCCGGAATTGATTAATTCGCTCAGCAGCAGCTGGATCATCAGACGGACGATTCACCCGTTTTCCAGAAGCAATTTGTTCGGTCCGATCGAAAATGTTCGTACGGATGTTCTGAAGCGCTGTGACCAAAGCATCAACTTGTTGCCGTTCTGTTACTCGCATCACCGTACCTCTCTCTCCTGATCCTAAAGAGCCGTAGGTAAATACGCTGCCTTCAGATGAGCCAATCTTCGGGACATCGTGCTATCGCCCCATAGCCAAGACGGTCTGGAATAGTTCATCTGCCACCGTGATCATTCTGGCAGAGGCCTCAAAGGAACGCTGAAAACTCAAGAGATTTGTGAGCTCTTCATCCAACGAGACTCCAGAAACACTTTCCCGTAAACCTCGTAATTGATCCATCTCAAGGGTTACAGTATTCAAAGATAATTCTGCCTCCCGTGTCGCACTACCAACATCGCCAATGGTAATCGTGTGATAGTCATTCACCGTTAAATTTCCTAAGACTCCAAGCCTAGAGGTGTGGAGTCCAACTAACGCTAACCCGTTGGTGTTATCACCCGGCACCTTGGGTCCGTTTACTGCCGTCGACGGTTGAGAGGCAACTGCGATGTGATCAGTATCGGACACCGCCACACCAAAACGTTGTGCCGCACCCTTATAGGCACCGACAGAAAACACATCATTGGCTGCCGGAGTTCCTGTCAACACAACGTCCAAGCCATCAAAGCTGAAAGGAGTGCCAGAGGAATACGTGCCTCCGGCAATGACTGTTGCCCCGGTATCGAGATTGACAACATCGAAGGTTGTTGAATTTGAAAATCGCACTTCGTAGTTTTGGAATGTCTGTAACGCAGGACCTGTCACGGGAGTGATGGCCACAGAGGTTCCTATTGCTGTCCCGGCATTCAGATCGTCAGCCAATGGTGCCGGTGGGGTTAACGCAGAAAAAAAAGCTAGACCAGTCGAATCATCCAGTCCATACCCAGCTTGATGCTGTTCATTAAATTCGTTGACGAGGACGGCCGCTAGACGGTCTAAACGTTCTTGAAACGCAACCACATCGGTGTCGCGTGCCGTTAGCAGTCCACCAATTTTTCCGCCTTGAATCTTGTGGGTAATTGCAAAGGCACTCCCATCACTGCGTACAAACGCCACGTCTTCGAATGGTGGATTATCAGCATCTGGAATAGTTGTGAGAGCATTGGCATGGTTACCCCCTACCAACAACTGACCGCCCACATTAATACCAATACCATCACGCAATTGTACTTGCTCGATATCGACGAGCTCTGCGAGATCATTCACTAAGACAGCACGTTGATCACGCAAATCAGGAGCTTCGCGACCACTTGATTCAGCCTTAAAGATTTCATCATTCAGTGAGGCAATTCGAACCGCGAGGCCATTGATCGTGTCAACATGCCGATTAATCTCCTGATTGGCATCTAATCGGATCTGATTGAAAGCCTGCGCGTGATCCTGAAACACCTGGCTTAATGAAGTTGCTTTGGCAAGCAAGACGGTGCGCTGGATCGGACTTTCTGGGTTTGTGGCGACATCGCGAAGCGCATTAAAAAATTCAGTGATACCAAATGAGAGACCAGAATTTTCCGTTTCCGTGACAATGCCATCAGCTTGCGAAAGAAACGTCGCACGTGTGGTTATGAACCCAAGGTCCTCGTTTCCGGCTGTTAGCTGATTCTCGATAAAGCTATCCACAGTCCTGCGGATATGACCAACTTGTACACCACTCCCAATGACACCTTCGGTCGGTCGCTTCGTCTCAAGCACAACTTCTTGACGGGAATAGCCCTTGGTATTGATATTGGAAATATTATGTGAGGTAGTCGCTAAGCCCTGCTGATGGGCTTGAATCCCAGATCGTGCGACATTAAAGATGTGACTGATGCCCGCCATATTGTATCCTATCCGTGGAGATGGACCGAGCTTAAAACCGATGGAGTCTGTAATGCCCCTGACCCTTGGTATACCGGGCCTTGACCTAATCCGACATAAATCAGATTGATGGCCTCGCGAACGACATTCTGTGTTCGGCCAACAAGTGCTTCGTTCTTTGTGCCCTGATCCTGAATGGTATGGGCCAGCCCAATTAATTCATGAACGAGCTTTTTCGCCCCCGATGCTTGAGGTTGTTGCACGTTCTGCAGCCAGTCCCATAATCCTTCTTGGGTTTCTGAGCCCGCTAGCTGCTGTAATACCGTCACAACTTGTTGTTCATATCGGCACATCTCATCTAAAACTTGCTCTTTCTGTTCGGTGACATCAGCAATACCCTGCCGATCCATCACGAGGAGCAACTGTTCTTCATGACGAAGCAGAGCAACGAATTCTTTGACCGCTCGGCACAGGTCTTCTAATCGCACCATCAGATGGTCCCAGGTTTCTTGGGAATGGTCAGCCACTAAGCAAATCTTCCCTTCAACGGAACAGAATTTCTACCTAAGCGCATGGAGGATCACCTCTCGAGTCATAGCATCGGCCAACTGTTGAGAGGTTGTTAACTCATTGCCTTGAGTCAATGCCCGTTGGATCTCCTGAATCCTATTTGCCCTTATATCAGGCAATTGGGCGGCACGAGAGGCCTGAAGTCGAATATCCTTCGCCAACTGCGAAAGATCCACGGCATCAGAGGCTCCTTGCGAAACAGTGCGCGGATGATGACCACCCTTTTCATGGCCCTGCTTCGACTGAACCTGAAAAAAGAGTTTGCCCAGCTCGCCGCTGGGGTCTAGACCCGGAATTGTCATGGCAGTACGCCTCCTTATCTCTATGTATCGGAGACAACACCATGAAACTTTACTGAACGCCCCAAAATTTCACTGAAAGCGATAAATCTGGGAATTAACGCGTGAGGTCTTCGTTGCGGGCAACAGCAGAAAGAACGTACTCAGACAGCCCGATGCCTCCGGCTTCGGCAGCGCGTCGGCCAATTTCTTGATCATAGAAGGAGTAGAACATCTCCCCCATCTTGTTTGCTGTCAATTCGCCTCGGGGGACAGTGTCTCTCATAACCTTCAGCAAATAGGACAAGAAATACGATTCAAACTCCTGACTCGCTCGCAATAAATCTCCGTGACGAGCCAACTGCTCAACCTGATTCACCCGTCCCTCTGCCAGGCCATTGATGACATGGGAAGTGTCTAAAGGGCCAATTCCATTAAGCATGGTTGATTTCTTTCAATCTAGAATGGCAAGAGTCAGGACCAAAAGAACGGAACTTCGGCATCTGATGTTTCACTTTCACCTTCTCCTCTAAATGAGTTCGAGGTCTGCCTGTAACGCGCCTGCGGCTTTGGCTGCTGTCAACACGGCAACCAAATCACGAGGCGTGACGCCAACTGAATTCAGCGCCTTCACAAGATCACCTAATGTCACTGATCGATCAACTTGAATCACTCGCTTTTTATCCTCTTCGACTTCAGTATCCACCTCAGGGGTGACGACGGTTTCACCGGCGGCTGATCCAACAAGGCCTGGGGCTTCTGGTTGTGACACATCAAATCTGGTTTGAATTTTAATGGTAAGATTCCCATGAGAAATGGCCATGCTGGCCAAGCGGACATGCTCACCCATCACAATGGTCCCAGTCCGTTCGTTCACGACGACTTTCGCACTCACATCAACATTGACATCCAATCCTTCGACTGCTGCAATCATTTGGACGATTTTCCCTTTAAACCGCGTTGGGATTGCGACTTGAACCTGTCCTGAACTTACTGCCGAGGCTAAGCCACCACCCAAATGAGCGTTAATAACCTCCGAGACTCGTAACGCCGTCGTAAAGTCAGCTTGATGCATGGTCAACGAAAAGCTCTTCCACGCATTCATGTCAATATCAACGGAGCGCTCGACGATCGCACCACCCGGAATGATACCTCCTGATTGTTGATTCTTGGTGACCGATGTTCCGCCATCTCCAGCCTCGAATCCTGAGGTTGAAATCGGACCCTGCGCTACAGCGTATACCTGTTGATTCGCCGCTTTTAAGGGTGTGAGTAATAACGTGCCACCTCTCAAACTTTTCGCGTTCGCTAATGACGAAACCTGTACATCCAACTTCATTCCGGGTCTGGCAAACGGAGGCAACTTTGCCGTAACCATGACGGAGGCCGTATTCTTGGTCAACAACTGTATGGGGTCAACTTTCAAATTGACGCCCATCGTATTTAACATCGAAATAATCGCCTGCGCAGTAAACTGGCCGCCTACCACGGAATCCCCAGTTCGATCTAACCCAACAATCAACCCATACCCAATGAGCTGATTATCTCGCACACCCTCAATTGATGCGATATCCTTTATCCGAGCGGCTTCTGATATTGGAGTCAAACCGATACCCACACCCAACGGCGAAAACAAGGAAACAAGCAATGAGAAGGCCGTGACCCCACAGGTGAAGACATTTATTGTTTTACACATTGCTCTTTCGGCTCCTGGCACATACAACCAGAGAAACGGTATCGTCCCCACCACAACTTGTCCTACGCCTTAAAAAGGCGTGATCCAGTCAAAGATTCGAGTGGCCCACCCTGGCCTTTGCACGTCATCTACTACCCCTAACCCCGTATAGGAAATTTGTGCGTCCGCCACTGCAGACGAGAGCACCATGTTTTGCGTATCTAAATCTATTCGACGGACAATTCCCTTAATCGTCATCTTTTGTTTTTCACTATTGACCGTCACTTCTCGCTTTCCTTGAATCCTCAAATCACCATTGGGCAGGACCTCAATTACCTTGGCGGCAATCGTCCCCGTCAAGCTATCCGCTCGACTAGTCGACCCCTCGCCCTCGAACTCATTCGAGGTACCGGCACTGATATCAAAATAATCGACAAACTTCTGTGCTAAGGAATGAATCCCAAATAATCCTCCACTCACATCTGCCGATAAGGACGCCTCTCGATCTGCCGTCGTATTGGCCGTCTTTGACCCACTATGTTCCTCAACAATTTGGACGACGACAATGTCGCCAACACGGCTCGCTCTTCGATCTTCAAACATGTACGCCCGTCCGTTGTCGGGTTGCCAAAGAGACCCCAGCGAAGAGGACTGTGGTTGATCAATGACCACCTCTTCCATTTCCATATCAGGAGGTCGCTTGAGCTCCGCACAACCCAAGAGTCCACTGCCTTGAAATAGCAGGACCAAAGATCCTAGCGGCAAGACCACACGAACGACCTTGAGGATCAAAACGCCACCTGCACTAAACCAGAACCCACAATTGTCCCGATAACTTCACGACCGGAATGTTGATTTTGAACCGGGATCGTGTCTCCGGATTTCCCAGCAGCCTGAGCTAGCCCCACTGTCTGAACCAGGAGTCCTCCTTGACGTACTTCCAACATGACACGATCACCTTTCTGTATAGTCGGAGGATCATCCAACTTCACCCGTTGAATGGGTTGGCGGGGAGGAAGCGGACGAAGTACCTGCTTTCCCACAGCTTGTTCACGATCAAGGATGAAATCATGTGTCAGAGAAGGCAGATTCACCATCATCATCCTCACATCCTCGGCCTGCACAATCTCTCGAGGTTTCAGCCATCGCATGGGGATCGCCACAACAGCTCTGGCTTTCAGCTCGGTAACCACATTCATGGTCTTTAGAAATTTGCCGCTCACGAAAAGATGGACTCGAAAAGCACGTCGCCCCATTCTGGCTCCACCTGTAGTATTGTCTACCTCTAGCTGCACCTTCCCTTGCGGAACATTGATCGGCTTTTTGGGAAACAGAATCTGTAAGCTCAGGCGATGGTCCGGACGGCCGTAATGACGCGTCATCGCCACATAGATCGCCTGTTCGAATGTTTTGAGAGACACCGTTTGTTGCTGAGATTTGGCAAATTGCCCCGTGCCTGCCCAAACCCATGGGCCTTCGGACCAAGATCCAATCGCTAGAAGCACAGCACCAAGAAAGAAAATGGTTCTCATCATTTAGCGCCTCAGCGTATTGACAACCTGCATCATGTCATCTGACGCTTGGATGGCTTTGGCATTCAACTCATACGCTCGTTGCGCTACGATCATATTCACCATTTCATCAGCAATATTGACATTGGAGATTTCAAGAAAGCCTTGTTGAATTAATCCAAACCCTGTCGAGAATCCTGGAGTCCCCTGTTGTGCTGGGCCAGAGGCCGAGCTTTCCGTGAACAGATTATTCCCTTGCGCAATGAGACCTGAAGGATTATCAAAGCGTACCAGTTGAATCTGGCCGACCTGTGTGGCTTGAGATACTCCAGGTAAAATCGCCGACACTGTCCCATCCTGCCCGATATTCACCGTCAAAGCTCCGGAGGGAATCGTAATGCTGGGTATGAGCGGGTCCCCATCCCCAGTCACGACGTTACCCGTACTATCGCTTTTAAACGACCCCGCGCGCGTATACATGGTTGAACCATCCGGACGAGTGACCTGAAAAAAGCCGGTTCCTTCAATGGCCAGATCCAATTCATTAAACGTCTGTTTCAAACTCCCTTGGACATATTCTTTGGCAACCGTCACCGGACGAACACCCAGTCCAACTTGCATACCTACGGGAAAGACGCCGACATTCGACGCACTGGCTCCAGGTGACCGAGAAATCTGGTAGAGCAAATCAGCAAATTCCGCCCGGCTGCGCTTGAATCCAGTGGTATTCACATTGGCAAGATTGTGGGCAATCGTGTCGATATTCAGTTGTTGCGCAAACATGCCCGTTGACGCGGTGTGCATTGCTCGAATCATCGCTGTCGTTCTCCCTTTTTTCTTACAACCAACTCCCCATTCAGGCATTTATGCGTCTTACTTTTCACGCCTTACCTCTCACTTCTTACCCCTGCACTCGACCAGCTTGAATGGCTTGACTGGCTAGCTCATCCATTGCCTGAATTGCTTTTTGCATTTGTTCATATTCCCTAGTGACTTTAATCAGTTCCACCATATCTAATGACGGATTCACATTAGATTTTTCTAACATGCCTTGATGCACCGTGGTTCCGCGCGCACGGGTCGTTTTTTCTGGAACGGTCCAATAGAGATCGCCAAACTTGGCAATCGTTTCTTCCTTAGGCACTCGATCTAGTCTCAGGGTGTCCACAGTGACATTATTCACGCTGATATTCCCAGCGCTATCAATGACAATTTCACCCGGCGGTAATTTGACAGGCCCCTTCTTCCCCATCACTGGATCTCCAAACTGGGTCATCAGATTCCCAATGCCATTACGATGGAGTTTTCCTCCCCGGTAATACCGTAATCCATCTGGAGTCTGAGCAACCAAAAATCCTTCACCCTGCAACGCAACATCGAGAGACTCCCCAGTATGAAACAACACGCCTTGCGAACGATCGGGTGGTAAGGCATCCACCAGGGGGAATAAATCGATTCCTGCCACAGATGGCCCAGAAGTCTGTCCCAAGATAGTGGCAAAGACAGGTTTATCTTTTTTATACCCTGTGGTTTGAACATTTCCAATGTTATGCGAAAGGACTTCCAGACGGCGTTCTAAAGTCAGCGCCCCAGCAAGGGGGGGATAAATTCCTCGATTCATAGGCCTCTCCTTCTTCTGCTTTCCGTCGAATTGTGCAACGCATATGCCAATCACCCGCGCCATCGAAGAATTCCAGGTGGTATTGCAACCATGTCTACAACAGCACCAAACATCATGTTTACAACCCATTCCAGTGCGATGTCTGCCTGATCTTCTCCTGTCAAATCCTATAATTCAGGGCACTGGCTCCTTGCACGGCAATAAGATATCCCCCACCCTACAGATCAAACATCGGCAGAACTTTCCGCATGAGCAGAATCCTGCCTAGTAGATATCGCGAGAAGTAGAACGTGAAATGAGAGCAGGAAAGGTGAGATTGAAAACCGCTACAGAAGATTATCTGGGAGCAGCATGGACCCTCAGGTATCGACCTGCCCCTTCTATTCCTTCGGCCTGTCTATGGCAGAAAAGGATGGGAAATCGGAGCACGAGGGCTTGTATCGCGCAAGACAATCATCTCTACACGACGATTATTAGCTTGGCCTGTGGAAGTCGCATTAGACTCGATAGGACGCGTACCAGCAAAACCCGTTGAGGAAAATCTATCCGAGCGTAATTGGTGATACTCAGTAAAATATCGCACGAGCGTATTAGCCCGAGAAGTCGAAAGATCCCAATTTGAGGGAAACGCAGCTGTCCGAATGGATTGATTATCCGTATGACCTTCCACTGCAATATGATTGGGTAACTCCCGAACTAATCCAGCTATCAAATCTAGAAACTCTTGGATCTGTGGGTTCAGGTCTGCACTTCCACTATTAAATAACGCCTCATCTGAAATTCGAATATTTAACCCTCGTTCGGTCGACGTAATCTTCACCCCCTTCGGCACTTTGGCCGCGGTAATCGCATTTGCCACTTTGAGATAGGCTCGAGAATTATCTTTCGCATTCTGATTTTCTTGCACCACAATCTCGCGGGTCTTAGAAACTGGAAGGTCCATAATGGTCAGTTCACCAACAGGTTTGGTGTTCGAGAATGAATTCGACAGGGAATTGCTTAACACTCTGTATTTACCCTCGTTGACCGAAGAAACGGCATACATGACGACGAAAAAAGCAAAGAGCAGAGTGATAAAGTCAGCATAGGACACCAACCAGCGTTCATGATTTTCATGTTCTTCGTGTTTTTTCTTCACAAGCTGCTCGCAAAGCTAGGACAGGGAAGGAGAGGGAAATGCTATTTTGTCTTCTGAGAAGTGGGCAAGAAGCCACCAAGCTTTTCTTCAATCATTCGAGGATTTTCCCCTTGTGCCACCGAAAGTAGCCCTTCAATCACCATGAGCTTTCCAACGATCAATGTTTTGGCTTTGAGCTTAATCTTATTCCCCATGGGTAGAAACAGCAGGTTTGCGGCCCCAACCCCATACACCGTCGCCACAAAGGCCACCGCGATACCACCACCCAAGGCCGACGGATCAGCTAAATTTTCCATCACATGGATGAGACCCAAGACCGCACCGATGATTCCGACACATGGGGCATAACCTCCAAAGGCTTCATAAACCTTCGCCACAGTCCCAAGCTCTTCTTCGAAAACTTCGACTTCCACTTCAAGAATTTCCTTGATCTTGTGGGGCTCAGTTCCATCCACGACCAATTGCACCCCCTTAGCCATCAATGGATCTGACAAGGATTTCATTTGGCCCTCCAATGCCAGCAAGCCTTGCTTTCGACTGACATTTGAGAGTTCCACAATCTTGGCAATGATACCTTTCATGTCAACGCTGACATTGCCAAAGACCATCCCTGCGCTTGTCATAGCTTTGATGAATACATCCATGGGAAATTGCAGCATTACCGCTCCAAACGTTCCACCAATAACAATGAGGAACGCGGTTCCTTGAAGAATCGAACTGAGATGCCCACCCTCCAAATGCTGCCCACCCACAATTGAGGCCACCGCCACGATAATGCCAAGAATAGAAAGAATGTCCATGCGTGCTCAGGACCCCTTAACTGACAGCGTCAATCCCAAATAACAATTCTAGATTCAAAAGAATCAGTAGCCGGCCCTCGACACGGCCAACCCCTTTATGAAACTCCTCTGACCCACCACGCCCTGTAGGAGGTGACGGTTCGATGAACTCTTCGGGAAGTCGAAGGACCTCCTCAACTGAATCGACGATAAATCCCAGGATCAAATGCCCTACCTCCACGACAACAATACGAGTATCTTTTGTCGGTTCCGCAGAACACAACCCTAAACGAGTCCGTAGATTGATGATCGGGATCACTTTTCCACGCAAATTGACAACACCTTCGACATAATGCGGAGCATTCGGAACATGGGTGATCTCCACCATCCGAATAATTTCCTGCACACCGAGAATATCGATAGCATATTCCTCTGGACCTAACTGAAAACTGACGAGTTGCAGGACTTCACCAGTTCCCTCAAATGCTTCGTCATGGGATACGGTATTGGTTACAGTATTGGTCATAATCAGCTCTCCCTCGCCTCATTTGGCACTTGAGCGTTTTCTATTGAAATAATCAGACTCGCTCTATATTTTTCACCATTTGCCAGTAATCACCATCAACGGCAGTGATTGTGCCACAATTTTCAAAATCGGCTCCTTGAGAGCCACCCGCCTCCTCTGATAGGGTCAAGACTATTATTGGTGTTTTTATCGCTATAAAGGAATTCCATTATGGACAGACCAGCAAGTTCTCAAGCGGATCGGTTATTACTTGACGCAAAAAAAGCTATCCTTCAAGAACAGCACCAACGGTTTCAGAATCTTCAACGGGAAGAACGTTGGGATGATGCCTGGAAACAATTGCATGTCACGCTCACCTGTGCTGCTGATCTCCTAAAAGATTCGGTGTGCCTACTGGAGAAAGTCGTGACTCAGAAGAAACAACTACCTCCTCCCTCATCAACTCCAACGGAACCACCAGCATCGGCATAACCTCATCCACAGGGTTGTCGCTGTTAAGAGCGCTTCCGTCTGCCTTACACCTTGAATGTACCGACTGTTCTCTGGAGATCGCTGGCTAACGTAGTCAATTCATGACAAGCTTGTGCGGATTCTGAAATACCGCTGCTGGTCTGCCGAGTGGTTTCAGTCATGGCTTCCAAGTCACTAGCAATCTGCCGTGTCGCATTCGACTGTTCCTCTGCTGCGCTAGCAATTTGCTGAATCATCCCGGCCGTCGCATTAATCATCTCGTGAATTTTTGAGAGCGCCTCTCCGGTCTTGCTTGCCAATTCAACACCCTGCCCAACTTGATTTGTTCCTTGCTCCATTGATGCAACTGCACTCTTGGTATCTTGCTGAATCTGTCTAATCATATCCCCGATCTCTTTCGTGGCCTTGGTCGTGCGTTCGGCCAGCTTCCTGACTTCGTCAGCCACCACGGCAAAGCCACGGCCTTGCTCACCGGCTCTCGCCGCTTCGATAGCGGCGTTGAGAGCTAACAAATTCGTTTGATCAGCGATATCCTCAATTACCCGCACAATTTCTCCAATTTGATCTGACGACCGTCCTAAGGTCGTGATAATGTTTGCGGCCTGGACCACGGCTTCGGATACTTGCTGCATTCCAGTCACCGTTTGGGTCATGACCTCTTGGCCCCCTCGAGCGGTCTCCGCTGTTTCTTGGGCAATGCGGGCCGCCTCTGTTGAATTGCGTGCAACTTCGCCCGCTGTTGCGGTCATTTCTTCCACCGCTGATGCAGATTGAACAGCTCGCGCATCTTGCCCATCCGCGGCCTGGACGACACTATCTGCGGTCGAGGATAATTGAACCGTCGAAGCAGCTAATCGATTGGTGGCTTGGTGAACCAGAGAAACCGCGCCATGTATTTTCTGGATAAACAGGTTAAAATCTCTCCCGAGCGCCGTAATCTCATCGCCTCCATCGCCGACAGGCACTCTCCGAGTCAAATCGCCTTTACCTTGAGCAATATCATGAGAAATTGCCGCGAGTTCATTCAACGGCTTCAATACAAAGACATGCATGAGCCAATAGACAGCCACCAGAAACACGCCAATGATGGCGGCCATCCAGAGACCTGAATAGAGCACAGAACTTTGCATCGCCGATTGCGCCTGTGTCATGGGAATGGCCACAGACAACATTCCCACGACATCTCCTAAACTTTTTCCCGCATGACAGTTGATACATGCCTCAACTGACGCACGATCCGCACTCGCTCGCAGGAACGTTGGCACGCCATCGACAACCTGGATATCACTAAAGCTGTCTGCTCCATTATTGATCAACTCTATCGCCTTTTTTTCAAACGCATCTTTTGGAGCGTTAGCAGAATTCATTGGCTGATCGCTGACCAACCTCGCTTGATACACTCCTTGCCCCGCCAGCTCCTGCCCGATTTCTTGTGTGGCAGTTGCGGGAAACGGAATAGCCTCGGAATCCAGTTCATGGTTACGTGAGACATGCAATGCTGATCCCATTGAAGATTTCTTGATCTTCCCAACGTAGTTTTTGGCAATGTAGGCTCGCGTCACTTCGATTTGCGCTTGAATAATCTTTCCTTCTTCCTCTAGCAGCATCCGCAACCGTCCTTCTTCTTGTTGGTAGATCCCCCACAGGCCACAGACGATTAAGGCTACAGCCAAGATCCCTAACGACAACACAAATTTTGGTCCGATTCGCAAATTCCGCATATACGCTCCTCACTAACTAAGAAAATGGCCTCAACTACGGTTTTAAGGTAAACCGACTGAGCGAAACCTGGAGATCAGCCGCCAACCCCGCAAACTGTTTCGTCGCTGTCGCAACGCCTTGTACATGTCCTTCACTCTCTTGGCTTAACTGCGCCACTTGTTGAACACTCGACGCCAACTGGCCTGAAATAGTAGACTGCTGCTGGGCGGAATTCGCAACTTGCTGAATCATCCCAACAACTCGCTGCACACCGTTAACAATCTCTGTCAACCGAATCCCGGCTTCCCGAGCCAAGGCCATTCCGCTATGCGCTTCTTGAGTGCCAGCTTCCATGGAATTGACCGCTTCATTCGTTCCCTGTTGTACGGACTCTATGACCGTGGCAATTTCTTTTGTGGCTTTACCCGTCCGTTCAGCTAACTTGCGAACTTCATCAGCCACCACAGCAAACCCTCGTCCCTGATCTCCTGCACGCGCCGCTTCGATAGCAGCATTAAGCGCTAAAAGATTTGTTTGCTCAGCAATATCTTCAATCACTCCGATGATATCTCCGATTTCTTGCGATCGTTGTCCTAATGCTTGAATCCGGCTCGCAGATTCCTGCATTCGATTAGATACAGACTCCATCCCTTGAATCGAGGAGGACACAATTTCTCCGCCGCGCACGGCTGACTCGTTGACTTCAGTAGCCGTCGACGCCAAACCCTGCGTGCCCTGTGCCATTTCACCTGCCGTCGAAGCAACGGTCTCCACAGAGGTAGCAACTTGCGTGGCTTGATTCACCTGCGATTGGCTCACCTCCACCACCTGATGACCGACTGTAGATAGTTGGTCTGAAGCATAGGACAGAGAATGGGCCACCTCTTGAGTCTGCAACAGCATGCCATTGAGCTGATCCAATAGGTGATTGAATGCCTTTCCCATTTGACCCAGTTCATCTTGCGTCGTGACCGGAACACGATGGGTGAGATCACCTTCTGAAGCTTTGAAGGCAACCTCCCAAAATGGTTTCAGCCGACTCACGACCTTCCGTCCCATCACAATTCCTATGGGCACCACAATCAACAGACCTACCAACATTTCAAGAAGGGTTTTATTCCGAATTGCGGCCACCTGCTTGAAGGCTTCTTCCTCGGGAATCTGCACCAAGAGAGACCAGTGCAAACCTTGAAATCCCTTTCCGTCCTGCAAATGACTAAACCCGATCACTTGAAGCGTCTGTTTACCCGGATGGTAGTTCATGGCATATCCTGATTGTCCTTGCACGGCAGCCTGCGCGGCTGGCAGGCCTAGTTCTGCGAGATTGGTCTGAAACAACACATTATCAAGGTCATGAACAACCTTTTCGCTGCGATGAACTGCCGGAGCATATTCCATAATCGTAAAGCCTTGCCCATTTTGAAGGATCAATTCCGCCCCAGAAAATCCGGCTTGTTTTAAACGCTGATAAGCACGTTGAACGATCTTTTCGACCATGGAGTATTTCATCCGTTGCGTCCAATACCCTACCACACGTCCTTTTTCATAAAATGGAACGGATAAACCAATAGTCAGCCCGTCATCATTCGAGAAAACTGTTTGAACATCTCGATCGATGGCCACATCTTCAACAAAGACACGTGGTGTGTCAGTCGCCGCGGATTCACCCACCTGTTGAAGCGCCTGAAACCACACAGTGGAGCGATAACTCTTTCCATACAGCGGGTCAGTACTGATGGCCTGTCCCCGGCTATCTCGGTCGTTCACCGCGATTAACTGTCCGTCAGTATCTACCACTTGGATCAGGTGGTAGGCTCCAGATGTTTGGACATATTCGTTGAGAACCTCGACGATGTCGTTGGATTGATTCTTAGGCTGATACCATAACGTCCGATCTAAG
Organism: Nitrospirales bacterium; assembly: GCA_965223765.1. Classification (GTDB taxonomy): domain Bacteria; phylum Nitrospirota; class Nitrospiria; order Nitrospirales; family UBA8639; genus Nitrospira_E. The sequence goes on along the minus strand of OZ245016.1, from coordinate 2,443,105 downwards.
AGCACACGGTTGCGACTCATGATTTGAGCATCACCATGGCGCTCACTCAGATACTGTTGTATGGTTTTGGCTAGGACCTCAGCCGCAGCTTGATACTGCGCTCCAACCTCTTCTTCTAACACCTCTGTCGTCTCGTACAGCGAATAGACTTGAACACTCAGGGGCAAAAGCGAAAAAGAGACCAGAATCAAAACAAGTTTGGTAGTAATACCGATATTGTGGAAACGGTTCATGAAATTCATTGTTTGGGTATCCATCTGGGTTCGAGCGTCCACGCGAGCATGTTATTCCTCTGAAAACCTGTGATCATATTGCCTCTTTTCTTTCTAAGTATTACCTCAACGAGAATTCACCAACGGGACGGCCAAGATGCTTCACGAGCTTATCCCGGAGTTCAGCGGGGTGAAATTTTGTCACATAATCCGTCACTCCCATCGACTTGCCACGTTCAACATTGCATTGACCAGAAAGTGACGAATGCATTAACACCGGCAGCCCCTGCAAACGAGGATCTTCTCGAATATGTTTGGTTAGCGAAAAACCATCCATTTCCGGCATTTCAATATCAGTTATTACTCCGGCAAAAAAATCATAAATGGATTGACCGGCAGCTTCTGCGGTTTCGGCATAATGCCTAAGACGAGTCAGTGCCTCTTTTCCCGTTTGTGTTTCCTCCCACTTCATACCAAGTCGTTCCAGAGTCTTCATGATTTGTTTTCTGGCAACAACGGAGTCATCCGCCACCAACACTCGCTTGCCAGCTAACTCCTTCACCATTTCAATTCCTACCAACACTTCTTCTTCAGCCTTAGGATGCAATTCGGCTAGGACCTTCTCGACATCCAGAATTAACACCATACGGCCATCCTCGAGCTTGGTCACAGCAGTGACCGCCCCCTGGCGGCTCGACTGCACCATGGGCGGAGGAATCTGGATATGTTCCCAGGACATCCGAATAATCCGGTCCACACCACCGACGAGAAATCCTTGTTTATTATCGTTATATTCAGCGATGATGAGCTTTGCCCCGTCTGGCTCCATCGGCCCTAAGCCAATTGCCTGTTTCAAGTCGACCAACGCCACGTTTTCACCTCGGAGATTGACCAACCCGAGGACCCGCGAATCCGAATCGGGAATCTTGGTGATAGGAGGCATTTGCATGACCTCACGAATCTTGAAGACATTGATGCCATAGATCTCATCTGTCCCAAGATGAAACATCAGCAACTCCATCTTGTTTGCGCCAGCAAGGCGAGTTCGTTGATCTATTTCTGCCATCCATTTCGCCATCATGAATTCCTCACGGTGGTCACAAGTATGTGATAAAAGGAAAAACGTAAGAATCTCTCATATCGTCCTGTGTTTTTCATGTTTCTCACTTTCTACTTTCTATCTGTCTTCTGCTTGTTTTTTTTGGATCATCCCATCGATGCAAACTCAGGCCCCAATACATTCTGCACCAAGTCAGCCATATCCAAAATCAACACTACTTTTCCGTCACCTGTAATAGTAGCGCCAGCGACGCCTTGAACATTGGACAAGAAATCTCCAAGAGATTTGATGACGACTTCCTCTTGCGCACGCAATCGGTCCACCACCACTCCGAACCGTTGGGCACCGATTGCGACGACCACGACATAACATTCGTCACTTGTGCGCTCATTAGGAATCTGAAAGGTCCTCGCGAGGTCAAGTAAGGGGAGAATGCGTTCTCGCAAATTCAACACAGCTTGCCCATTGACGCTTTTAATGTCATCTTTTGTCACTTTGACAGCCTCAACAACCGAGGCAAGCGGCACGGCAAAGGTTGCACATTCCACTTCCACCATTAACGCCTGAATGATGGCAACTGTTAACGGAAGCTTGATTGTCATTTGACTTCCGCGGCCAGGTTCAGAGTCTAATTCCAGGCTCCCGTTCATTCGACTGATATTGGTTCGGACGACATCCATGCCAACCCCGCGCCCAGATAGATCACTGACTTGATCGACAGTGCTAAATCCAGGCAGGAAAATAAGCTTCATGATGTCTCGCGGGGTCATTGATGACAACTCCGCTTCTGTGACTAGTCCTTTCGCTAGCGCCTTTTCGGCAATTTTTTCAACTTGTAACCCACGGCCATCATCTTCGATCCGAATGACAATGCTGTTACCTTCTTGATAGGCAGCTAATCGAACATACCCTTCGGGGTTCTTTCCTTTTTGCTTTCGTTCCTCAACTGGTTCCAATCCATGATCCATCGAATTCCGAACCAAATGGACCAAAGGATCGCCTAGTTCATCTGCCACAGACTTATCAACTTCCGTATCTTCCCCAACCATGTCTAACCGTACCTGTTTACCCAACTTGCTTGATAAATCCCGAACCAGACGAGGAAAGCGAGAAAACACCTTCCGAATGGGAACCATACGGGTTTTCATGACCGCTAACTGAAGATCTGAAGTCACCACATTGAGTTGCGCTAAGGTCACCCCCAGTTCACGAACCAACGGATTTGTTTCATCTTGTTCTTCAAGTCCAAATCCCAATTTCATGAGGCGATTACGACCCAGCACTAACTCTCCAACTAGATTCATGACATGATCCAGTCGTTTGGTTTCTACACGGACAGTCGAATCTTCCTCCTTGACCGCAGACTTTGTCGGTCCAGATGCCGTGGCCTTGGCAGTCCGCGAGGCGGCTTCTTGCATTTTCACCAACATATCAGAAAGCGCAGGTGGACTCTCAGCAGGGGGCTCAGCAGGAGGGTCGGCAGAAGCGCTTTCTTCCTTAGGCATGTCTGCTGCCACATCAAGAGCCGTCGGCGACGAAGACTCCTGCACAGTGGTATCGGCTTGAGGAACAGGGTCGGCAACAGGAGGACTCTCACTTGCTGATGGCGTACTGGTCGCGGCCTGAGGTGCTGGCATTACATCCTTGAGATCTTCAGCACTATCCATCGTGAGGGTCAACTTATTTACAATCAGAGCCGTATCCACGTGGGAATCTTCCCCGGTCTCTCGAATGTCCGAATGCAAAAGTTTGACGGCATCCACTGCCTCGAGAATGATGTCAATAATGAAAGGCGAGACGCTCATCTCCCCTTGCCGCAACTTGTTCAAGAGGCTTTCGGCCTGATGCGTCACTTCTACAAGATGGGTAAAACCCAAAAAGCCTGCCGATCCTTTCATGCTATGCATGCATCGAAAGATCTCATTCAACAAATCGGCATTCGTGGGTTCGCTTTCAAGCTTGACAAAATGTTGGTCGAGAGCTTCCAACATTTCTGAACTTTCCACGAGAAAGTCACTCAGTATTTCTTGCATTTCATCGTTCATAGATCACCTTTACACGCATCCAGTCTCGGGATCGCGCTTTGGGTCAGGCATAAACACCCTCTCATGAAAAACCGAATTCCGACAAAATATCATCAACCAAATCTTGTTCTAGCGCGGTCGTTTTTGAAGCTTCCAACTGACGGAGCATCTCGGTACCGCGACCATCATCTTTGGCAGTTTCGCCATCCTTTTTTTTCTTAATGCCAAACACCACGACCAGTTTCAGAAGTTTATGCTGAACATCATTGAGAATCGTCACCAGCTTGGCCACACGTTGCGCAACAAGATCTTGAAACGATAAGGCGACATGAATATCCGTGAGACGGGCTTCATCACCGTGGAGCAATTCCAACACCTTTCCAACATCTGTTGCCTGCTCACCCTGTAGTTTCTCTTGTAGTTGCTCAAGTGCCGTTTTCATCGCTCCGCGATTGGCTTCGATTGCCTCGGTTAAACTCAATACACGATGCGTTCCCTCTTCCGTTAGTTTAGCGAGATCGTTGAGATGAGACGTAGCCTCCGGAAGTTGATCGGACGTAGTCGTGACAGGTGACTCCATATCCCGGATGGTACTCGTAATCACCTCGACATATTTCGTCAATTCCGCTAATTCTTGATTGATGGACTGATCCTCTTCCGTCTCCTCTATCTCATCATTTGTATCAATATCACGGTCTACGAGCATAGAATTCTCCTTATATCCATCTAGATGGGCATCGCACTGAATCGAATGTCTAGGCCTTTGCCGCTTGCGTATTGGCAAATATCTTTTCTAATTTTCCCTGGAGGGCCTCAGCTGTAAACGGCTTCACCACGTAATTACTCACACCGGCTTGAACCGCCTCTATAATATTTTCTTTTTGGGCCTCGGCGGTCACCATTAAGAACGGCAGATGTTTCAGATCTGCATCAGCTCGAACCGCCCGCAAGAGTTCAATACCCTGCATCACTGGCATGTTCCAATCGGATACCACGAGACCAAAACCTCCAACCTTTAGTTTGGTTAACGCATCTTGCCCGTTTTCCGCTTCTGTAATATCCGAGAACCCAATCTGCTTCAACACATTTTTTACGATTCGCCGCATCGTGGACATATCATCCACCACCAAAACTTTAATGCTGGTATCAATCATGCTGCACTCCTTGAAACTGAGGGTGAGGCCTCGCCCTGAAACATCTCCGGAAAATAAGTAGATGTAAACACAAGTGATGGCAACTGATAGCTAACAAAATACCGAATACATTGAAAATCGGTTACTGAATCTGGATTCTTTAGATCCACTCCAAAAAAGTTTGCCTGCACGAGTGTCAGGCAATTTCTGCCTGCCATTCCTTACCTGTTCAGGTCGAGAACAAGTCGAACCAGATAGGTGCAACGTGCAACGGATCCTAAATGGTTTGAAGGAAAAAATTGCCTAGAGGTGCAATAACGAATTCAGGCCCGAGAACTTCAGAGAGAGGGAGAGAAAGACCAGAGGCCATGTACGAGTGGAATCCGGCATCCAATAGCACTCGACAGAGCCTCAGAGAATCCGATCAATATGGCTGGCAGAGTATCAAACCTGCGAAGCATTGCCGACTGGTGTGTACGGGTCTAAAAGAAGTAGATCTCAGTTCAAACTGAACCGGTCGCGACTTCCGTTGCCAGACGCTGCTCCAACCATGGCTTCTTCGCTTCCGGCATTTTGAACCCACGCTTCGATTTCTTCACGGACAAACCGCCAATGTTTACCAACTTTGTGGCCGGGAAGGCGGCGTTCTCGTGCCAACTTATAGATCGTGGACTTTGGCACCTTTAGGAATGTGGAAACTTCACTCAACGTCAGCAAATCTTTCATTGTCGTAACCTCGTGAGATGTTGGCCAATAATGTTTCTGGTATCGGAGTGATACGTGGAAAACTTGAGGGTTTTTCACAGATATCAGATTTTTTCTCCCCTACCGATGACAAGCGCCCTACCCAGAACCACGCTCACCGTACGGCTCCACAGGGATCGGATGGGCATCCCAAGACTGGAGTGCATCCGTAAACAGCCTTCTCAGACATTCCACCTGATCAGCTATCCTTTCACTTTGTTGATGAAGGTCAGGGAGGATACCAGTTAATGCATCGTGTTCAAGTTGTTCTGCCGTCGTCGCTGGACCATGGGCCTTTAGTGCCCGGAGCGCCCCTTTGAGCTGATGAGCCCAATGCTGAAGATGTTCCCGATCATCGTTAGCAACGGCTGTCTTGAGATCCTGAATCAAACCAGGTGTGGTATCAACAAAAATTCTGAGCAATGAACAAAACAAACCTTCATCCCCGTCCAGAGCCACCAACGCCTGTTTGAAATCATACAGATCGGCATCAGATTGATCACTGTCCTCTGGAGATCTCAGTGCCAGTGAATCAACCGGCAGCTCGTCATTCGATTGCGTAGAAGAGGAAATACTTGTCTGGCCGACGTCTTCGTTCCCCGCAACCGAGAAACCTATCCATCGTTCCAGAACATATGCCAGGTCTGATAGATGAATCGGCTTTGCAAGACAATCGTCCATCACATTCTTCCAACGTTGTTGATTTTTCTCGGAAAGCCCATGGGCGGTCATCCCAATAATAGGAACCGGTGCGGAAGATCGCACCGGAGCCCCAGACAAGGAACGGCCAAGGTCGCGCCGACTGGTGGGACTAGCGCTTCTTTCCATATCACGAATCGCTCGTGTTGTCTCAAAACCATCCATCCCCGGCAACTCCCAGTCCATCATAATCAAGTCAAACACTTGGTCTTGGAAGAACTTCAACGCTTCCATTCCCGATTCCGCGACGAGAATGTGGCAGCCGAGTTTCTCAAGAAGCCCAGCTGCAACCTTTTGATTCACAGGATTATCCTCAACGATCAGTACGGCCGGCCCTTGCTTCACACTTCCCTCTCGCTGACCGACCGCAGTATCGAGTTGAGAGCCACGTGCGCCCACAGTCACATTCTGTCGCCTTTGCCTATCACCATTTTGACTCGAACCTACGGCTGTGCCTGACTTATCGATAACCGTTTCCTCATCAAACACGCACTGATACAGTTGTCCTCGATGAACCGGCATGGCAATCATATCTTTGAATAGATCCTGCCCAATCGTCCGTTCCCCGCGCAGCCAAAAGGGAGTCATTCCCCAAATCGGAATGTTGGAAGCCAGAGACCCCGAGAACGTTCCATGCCACAATGTTATTTCGTCTTGAGGGATGTCTGGTCCAACAATAAGCCCAACGATCGTCGATAGAGGGACTCGGCTCTTCTCGAGAGCTGCCATAATTTCGTCTAGCGTTGATACTCGAAGAACGTTGATCCCTCTATCTTGAAGATATCGCGAGACCACTTCAACTGACCCATTTCGTGAAGAACAGATGAGGATATCGCCCGTTTTACTGGCCCTTCCATCAGCCAGAGGAGGAAGCGAGTTGTCCAAAATAGAAAAGGTCAGATCACACCAAAACTTAGATCCTTCTCCCGGGTCACTGGCGACACCAACGGTTCCGTACATGAGTTCAGCTAATTGCTTACAAATCGCTAACCCCAACCCCGATCCTCCAAATTTCCGACTCATAGAGCTATCGGCTTGAGTAAACACGTCGAAAATCGATTCTTGAACTGACGGGGAAATTCCAATCCCTGTATCCGTGACGCAAAACCGCACATTCATCACAGCATCCGTAGGAGTTTTCTCCCGTAGGGTCAGGTCTTCTTCAACCCTTGAGGAAACCGCGTGAGGAGCCTCTGGACTCTTGGATACCTCAATGACAACCGAACCATGGCTCGTAAACTTGATGGCATTCGAAACAAAATTACAGAGAATTTGCCGCAAGCGATGGGGATCTCCCATAAGATGATCGGGAATATCCTGGGCAACGTAACCAGCAAGATCCAATCCTTTCTGGTAGGCCCGTTCGGAAAAGAGATCGAGCACTTCCTCGATGAGCGTAGTGGGGTTGAATCCGATTGTTTCCACCGGCATCCTCCCCGATTCAATCTTCGAAAAGTCCAGAATGTCATTGATGATCGCTAACAATCCCTCGGCTGATTTTCGAATAATATTCGTACATTCCTGTTGTTCCAGATCTAACGAAGAACTCAGTAACAGTTCGGCCATCCCGATCACACCATTTAACGGCGTCCGAATTTCGTGACTCATTGTGGCTAAGAACGCCGCTTTCGCACGAGTCGCGTCTTCTGCCTTAACTAATGCGTGATCCAATTCGCGATTCTTGATCTCCAACATGTCAGCAAACGCGCCCAATTCGAAGGCCGCCCGCTTGGATTCCGACACATCCATCCCATAGCCTCGAAGCCGTCCCAATTCAGGGTGGGGCGAAAATGTCCAGGAGAAATACTTGTTTCCAACTTGCACTTCGACATTGGTTTCTAAATACCCTTGGCTTAGACAACGCGCAGCAAGATCAGGAAATTGTTCAGGCAAGGCTGTCGTAAATCCATCTTGACCGATTTGAGCTTCTTCCATGAGGCGTTCCATGACAGGATTGGCATACAACAGATGCCCACTGGCATCCACTTCGATGATGGGAAACGGGCTTTCTTGAGGGATCGACGCTAATCGGCTATATTCCTCTGCCAGTCGCGTTTCTGTGCTTAAATCACGAAACATTAGGAGATAGCGCTTCTCATCACCTTCTTCAACCACGACCCCTTTGAGTTCCACCCAACTCCTCACACCTTGACGATCTCGTAAACCCACACGAGGAAACCAGCCAACTTTTCTTTCATGGACGATGTAAAGAAGAGGCGAAAGAACCTCCCCCGCGCCTTTTGGCGGTTCAATCCCTTCGAAGACGTCCAGTATCGAAACCGAAGCAGGACACACGGCTCCCCATCCCATCAGGCGGGACGCGGCCGCATTCATCTCTAGGACTGTCCCCTCGTGATTGACGATACACACGCCAACGATCAAGCTATCCCACATGTGTTGGACAAAAGTTGGACTAGCGGAGAATCCCATCAAAAGTGCTCCTGCGGATCGATGCCGAATTCAAAAGGGTCGACAACCTTAATGATACTTACGTCATGGCCGAGGCTGGCTTCAGTAGCAAGGTCACAGGTTCGCGGCGGCTGAATGACCGTTCCATTCGCGTCTCGAATCACCTTGACGATCGGCTTCAGACCGCCTCCAGAGTTCTGTTTAAGCACCACACCCAGTTCCCCTGTTGATAGTTGTACGCTTGTACTAACCGGAAACACACCAAACGTCCGAATCATGGCCTCGATACACGATATTGAGAATTTGCCTTTCTGGGCTTCTTGATACATACGCCGTATCGCCAAGGCAGCCGGCAAAGCCCCCGAAGGTCCTCCAACCGTCAAGAGTTCGTCAAAATAATCCACAATACCGAGTACCTGCGCTGCTTCCGAAGGATTTTGGGGTTGTGATGCCTGGCGATACCCCGATCCATCTTGATACATATGGTGTTCGCAGACCATACGCACGATATCGGAAGAAAACTGCGCCTGTCGTCGTAGAAGCGTTTCTCCAATCTCAACATGTTGATGGAGCAAATTTGAATCACTCCGACCTTCCCAATGAGCTTTCACCACATTCTGCGGTAATCGCATATACCCTACATCATGGAGGAGGCCCGCTACTCCAATCTTTTCCAGCTGCCTTTCATCCCACTCGATTTGCAGACCAACCAAAATGGCGTAGGCTGCGGTATCCACGACATGGGCATACAGTGTTTTATCGAATTGTTTTAATGAATCGACAAGCAAAATCTCTGTGAGAAGGGTTGGGTCAGATAGTGCTTTTTGCACCAAAGCCTGCGCCGTTGCCTGTACATCCGGTTGTGAAATAGGCTGTCCTGTCTTCACGCCTTCAAAAGCGCCTTCCACAGCAATCAGAACATCCTTGCGTAACTGAAGAATTTCTTCACGATTCTGTGTTTCTTCTGAATGGGGTTCAGAGACAGTCTCAACACAATCAATCGTTACCTTGTCATGGTTGATATGATCCGAAACAGACGAATGGGGTTCGATGCTTGTAATAGGTGAAAGATCCGCATCCAGACCGGATTCCGAGCTTGGCTCTGCCGACAATCCTAAGGAGAGATCAATCTCAACCTCTCGAATACCTGAAGAAATAAGTAGTTGAACTTCTGTGTCGGTTTTTAAGAGTCGTCGATGGGTAAAGAAGGGAGACTTCCACCAGGAATCCAGCACCCGAACAAGAAACATTCCAGGCCGCAACTGCTTGGTAGGGATCGTTTGAAGGGTAGGAGTGGAGGAACTTGATGAGGTTTCGGAGAGACTAGACATGCCACACCACCAACACAAGGCTAAGACATATACCCGTCCCCCGATTCATGTCTGAGGAACCACCTGATCAGTGCTGCCAGGCAAAAACCCCATACCACAAGCCATCAAGCATCCTGTCGCCGACAGCGAATCCAAACAGAAACTTACACTGATGCGCCGGTAGCCACTCCCTGCGTTTTGGGAACCTCTGCTAGAGATCCAAAGATCGGAATCATCTTCCCAATATTAGCCAAATCCAACACCTGCTTCACATATGTTTGAGGATTGATCATCGAGAAGGGCACCTTCTTGTTCTTCACATTTTGATGGCAGATTACTAACATGCCTAAAGCCGAGCTATCCACAAACGTGACCTTCTCTAAATCCAACACGATCGGATGTCCTTCCGCGATCACCGAATCAAGTGTATCTTTAAAGGCCTTCCTAGCGCTGAAATCAAAGCGGCCTTCAAGATGAACGACCGTCATCCCATCCAACTTTTCCTGTGAAATCTTCATACCCTGGCTCCTCCATTGATGACCGACAAGTCGTCATTTCTTTTCAAAATGTGCATTTTTTATGGATTACTATCTACGGATGTATATCGGTTTCTATTCGGCGAGAGTTAAGAGCATACAGTAGGTACACACGACTTCGGAACGCATCAGGCGAGAAACTCAGCGTTCTTCACCATCAACGTCTGTCATTCTCTCCTTCATGGATTATGCCTTCTTCTCACGATTTGGGATGGAGACCCACATGCGAGTCAAACTCCTCTTCTACTTGATTCGCTTGCGTGCCACTATTGTAGAGGACCAAATTCCGTAGATGTTGAGCGCCATCGCTACCCACAATCTCGTTAAATTGAACAGCCATTTTCCGGGGTTCCGTTCGAGTAATGATGCCTTGAGCTTCTATCGTCGGCCCCCCTTGTCCTCCGTCCAGATGAATGAACACCATGCATGGCGTCTGCTCGGGCAGATCAGTATCACATCCCAATAGCAACCCATTGTAGCTCACGTTTTCCAGCTCTCCATGAATCACCACATTACCGCCAACACGTAATTCGGCATGAATTGCGACTTTGACACGTGTGAATTCTCGTTGATTCTCCCCAGCAGACATAACGTCATCCTTCCTTAGAAAATTTACCCATCTTGTCGCTTCCACACGGACACAAGCAGAGGTTCGTTCTGGCAATCGAACATAAACTCACTCACCCGTTCCATCTCGGGCATTTGCACCTCGGCATCATTCATCGTTTCGACGCTAGGCAGTGACAACTGACAGGGTTCCGGTAACAACGACTTGATATTGCCTCCAATAATGTTCGTGAGTTCATACATGGCATCAACAGCGTCTTGGTCCGTCGCTTCACCACTTTCATGAGCAAAAATCACCGCCGCCGCCGCTTGAGCCAACTTGCGAGAACCCAGCAGGACGACAGCACCATTCCAGGCCCCCGACACCTCAACTTTTCCGATCAACGAACCTTCAGTTACATCAATTGAAGCCGGTAACGTCCGAGGACGAATATCGAGACCCAGAATCGACTGCCAGGTCGCTTCAGTAATTTCTAAAATTTCTTCCTCAAGAAATTGCATGCGGGTTCCTCCTATCCCTTCTTTAATCGATACAATGAAGTCCCACTCACAGCGACTCGCTCATATTGATCATCAAGATTGATTGTCGTTTCGGATCCTCCTAAAAACAAATATCCCTGGGGATCCAAAAATTTTCGAATGTTCCCCAAAATTTTCTTTTTCGTTTCGACATCAAAATAGATCATGACGTTCCGAAGAAAAACAATATCCATCGTGGGAAAGGACAACCAGGGACCGACTAGATTCATGGGCCTGAAATCAATCCGACTCCGGATGTCTTCTTGGACTTGCCAGCCCATTCCCTTCTTCGTAAAGAATTTTGTCAACGAAGTGGCTGGTAACCCTCGATTGACTTCTAATTGACTATATTTAGCCACTCGACATTTTTCTAGCATCTCCTCAGACAAATCAGTCGCAAAAAACTGAATCTGCCAGTTTCTGAGTTCAGGGAAATGTTCCCAGATTGTAAACATCACGGAGTAGGGTTCTTGCCCACTGGAACTCGCGCCACACCACATGTTCAGACGCTTTGTTAAACCATTTCGCGAAATAATTTCTGGAAAAATTTGTTCGCGCAATACTTGAAAGGGGGTCAGATCGCGGAAAAAGCTGGTTTCGTTCGTGGTCATCGCTTCGACCACTTTCTTATGCAAAGCCCCATACGGCGCCTTCTTTAACTTTTCCACCAATTCTGCTATCGACGCCAACCCATCACTTTTCGCGACCGGGTCTAGGCGAGATTGCACCAAATAAGCTTTTTCCGGTTCCAACACGATCGCCGAGCGAGTCCGCACCATATCACGGATATAGTCCAAGTCTTCCGGATTTAAGGTTGATTCCGCCATTATCTTCCTTTCGGCTAAACGGTCGCAGGCTGTGCCTGTCCGGTTCGCACTTTTCTCATTATTTCAGTGGCGATTTGGGAAAGAGGCAAAACGGTATGAGCAAGGCCCGCTTGAACAACCGCACCCGGCATTCCCCACACCACACTCGTTGCTTCATCTTGTGCGATCACAAAGCCGCCCGCTTCCCTAATGACTTCGGCACCTCGCATACCATCCTGGCCCATGCCTGTTAACACCGCGGCTAATGCTCCTTCTCGATAGACTTTTGCCACTGAGCGAAACATCACATCCACCGCCGGCCGACAGGAGTTTTCTGGCGGATCTTGGTTCAGGGCCAAGACAATATGCGTCCCTTGACGCTCCACCACCATATGATAATCTCCAGGCGCAATCCATGCCTGGCCAGGCGTCAAGACATCACCAGGCTGTCCTTCATGAATGGGGATATTAGCCTTCATGGACAATCGCTCGGCTAAACATTTCGTGAAGATAGGGGGCATATGTTGAACGATCAGAATCGGGACGGGGCAATCTTTGGGAATATGAGGGATCACTTCTGCTAAGGCATTTGGCCCTCCTGTTGATATCCCAATAGCCACAATGTCCACCCGTCCGGGTTTCTTGACAGAAGAGGCAACGTTCGGCGTAGACGACTGATGTGGAGCGGCAGCCGTTTTTGCCGGTTGAACCGGAGCAGGCAATCTGGCTAACCCCTTGATCTTTGGTAGCAGTTCATCCCGCACTCGCTGCATCGCCAACGTGGCGCTGCCCACATTGGCCGGCTTCGTCACATAATCGTTCGCTCCACGTGCCAGCGCTTCGAGCGTTTCCTTCGCCGCCCGTTGACTCAGCGTACTAAACATAATAATCGGAAGCTTGGGATGCGTTTTTCGAATCTCACTAACTGCCGTTAATCCATCCATTTCCGGCATCTCGATGTCCATTGTCACCACATCTGGGGGCGTTTGCTGCACTTTTGCCAGCGCTATTTTCCCAGTGGCGGCAGTCCCAACGACATCGATGTCAGGATCCTTCCGTAATTCTTCAGTCAGCAGTCGTCTAATCACAACTGAGTCATCTACGATCAGGACACGTATTTTGGGCATTTATATCTCCAATTCGAGTAAGGAGTGAAAAGTAAATAGTGAGGAGCGAGAGAGGAGAAAAATTTGTCTATCCGACTCAAGATTGCGAGCTCCTTACGTCTTTCTCCTTACTATTTATCTTCTCCCTTTTAACTTTTCACCTATTTGATTCCAAGAATCTTAAGCTTTTCTTGAATCACGTCTTTGGTGAAAGGCTTCATGACGTATTCATTCGCTCCAGCCGCGAGGGCTTTTCCCATTTGTGATGATTCTGTTTCGGTTGTTACCATCATCACAGGCAACTGCCGATAGGTCGGATTGGCACGAACCGCCCGCACAAAATCTAATCCGTTCATCACGGGCATATTCCAATCCACCAACACTAAATCGGTTGTCCCCATCGTCTTGAGTTTCTCAAGACCCTCTTTACCATCGCCAGCCTCTTCCACCGTTCCACCCACAGACTGAAGAATCTGCTTCAGGATGATTCGCATGGCTTTTGAGTCATCTATCACTAGTGCACGCATACACCCTCCTTATGGACTGTTAAAAGTCAGGAGTAAAAAGTAAGAAGCAAGAGTGGAGAAGAACATCCATTCATCTTTTCTCCTACGCCTACCTTTCATCTCCATACTTTTAATCTTTCCGTTTTTCCTTTTAGAATGGCTTGCTAGGTTAATGTCGTGACCACTTTCTGCAAATCAGCAGCCATTCGAGCCAATTCAGCCGCAGCTTGCTGCGTTTGCGTCGCCCCTTCCGTGGTACTCTTGGCCGCTTCAGCCACCGTGACAATGTTGCTGGATATTTCCATGCTACCTTTGGATGCTTCCGTCACATTTCTGGCCATTTCATTCGTCGTCACAGTTTGTTCTTCAACGGCACTGGCAATCGTGTTCATATAGTCATTCACTTGCTTAATAATGGTCGTAATTTGTGCAATGGCATCCACCGACCCTTTCGTATCGCCTTGAATCGTTTCAATCATGCGACTGATACTTTCCGTAGCTTTTGTGGTTTCCTTCGCCAATTCCTTCACTTCATTGGCCACTACCGCAAAGCCTTTGCCCGCTTCGCCAGCACGGGCCGCCTCAATCGTGGCATTCAGTGCTAGCAAGTTGGTCTGCTGGGCTATGGAATTAATCACTTTAATAATGCTGCCAATCTCGGCACTGCTTTGCCCCAATTTCCCAACCGTATCATTCGTCTGCTCAGCCACACTCACGGCTTGTGCCGCAACTTTGGCTGCCTCGGTGGTATTTTGTGCAATTTCTTGAATGGCTGCGGTCATTTCTTCCGATCCGGTGGACACCGACTGCACATTGGTGCTGACCTCTTCAGAAGCTGCCGCCACGACGTTAGCTTGACTGGAGGTTTCTTCAGCCGTGGTACCCATCTGCGCACTGACGGATGTAAGCTCTTCTGAGGCTCCAGCCAGATTGCTGCCGATTTGCGCGATCTCGTCAACACCGGCTTGTAATTTTTGCTGATGTTCTCGTTCCCGTTCCGCAGCGTCCTTGATTTGCCGCTCTTGCTCGAGCTTCTTCGTAATGACTTCCCATGTCGCCATAGCTCCGATGTAGTTACCATCCTTGTCATAAATCGCGTTCACAAGGAGATCCAAAGTTTCTTCGCCCAGTTGAATGTGCCCTTGGTAAGGAAGATTTTTGGGATCCGACAAGATCTGTCGCTGATGAGCTGGATTCTTATGGAAGACATCGATACAAGTCCCCATCATTTGATCAACTTTCACCGGCAACAAATGTTCTAATGTCCTCAATGTATCCTTTGATCTGGGATTCATATACGTGAGGACTAAATCCCTATCCACATACATCACATTTGTCGGCATATTTTCCATCATATTTTTGACCTGCGTTGCGGCCAATTCATTTTGCTTCGCCTCCGTAATATCCGTCGCAAATTTGACCACCTTCAACACCTGACCATTAGAATCCACGATGGGATTGTACGAAGCTTGAATCCAGACTTCCTTGCCGCCTTTGCCGATACGCTTATAGGCTCCCGCATCAAATTCCCCTCGATTTAATTTTGCCCAAAAGGCTGCGTATTCAGGACTAGCGGCATAGGTTGGATCGCAGAACATGCGATGATGCTTACCTTTGATTTCATCCAACGTATACCCAACCGTTACGCAAAAATTCTCATTGGCATCGAGAATGATGCCGTCCGGCGTAAAATCGATTACAGCATTGCCATTGCCGACCGCTTGGTTCCGAGCTTCATATTCCTCGTTGAGTTTTTTGAATTCCGTGATATCTGTGGCATACTTGATCACTTTATAGGCCACACCATCTGCATTAAAGACAGGATTATAAGACGCCTGAATCCAAACCTCTTTCCCTCCCTTCCCAAAACGCTTATACACACCTGCCTCAAATTCTCCCTTATTCAACTTTTCCCAAAAGGCCGCATATTCAGGACTAGCGGCATAGGCAGGATCCGCAAACATGCGATGATGCTTCCCTTGAATCTCTGGTAAAGAATAGCCAAGGGTGATGAGGAAATTTTCATTTGCTGTGATAATCGTACCGTCCAGGTTAAATTCAATAACAGCTTGCGCCTTATTGATCGCATCCATCTTACTTTCAAGCTCTGCTGACCGTATTTTTGAGTCCGTGATATCCATGGCAAACTTTACAACCTTATAGGGCTTACCTTGTTCATCTAAAACCGGGTTATAGGAAGCTTGGATCCAGATCTCTTTGCCACCTTTGCCGATACGCTTATATCTCCCTGAGTCAAACTCGCCACGGTTGAGCTTCGCCCAAAAGGCGGCATATTCAGGACTTTCAGCCACACCTGGCGGTGCGAACATCCGATGATGTTGTCCTTGAATTTCCGGAAGGGTGTATCCCATTGTTTGCAAGAAATTGTCATTAGCCGTAATAATCGTGCCATCCAGATGAAATTCAATGACGGCTTGTGACCGATCAATCGCTGCCACCTTCCCTTCTAAGTCCATCATATCTGCTGGTGCTTCCATCGTGGCCGCCCCTCCATTTTTTTGTGATCCATTCTGTCCCATTCGCTGCTCCTTCCGTTTTTTCTTTTTAGACTGCGTTGTTGAAATAGTTTCTGTTTGTACGGCAATTGCGGTATTCACGATTTCGGCAGCCAACGGTCCAACCGTCTGCACCACCGTCTCAATGTGTTCTGGAGCCACACCGAGAAATTGCAGCGTGGACACCAAATGATGAGCTACCCGATCAAAATGGCGTTGTTCAATGACCATGTTTGCATGAACTGTTTTCATATCTGGGCCTCGATAGATATTCGGCCCTCCTAAGGCTTGGCTAAAAAAATCGACCTGCTGGCGTTTCAACATGGCCATATCAATGTCTTCAAAAAATGGTTGAAGCAGAGGGTCCCCAAGCACTCGTTGATAAAAGGTTTCCACAGTAACTAGAATCGCTGCTTCTCCGCCGATTTGATCATACACTGACATGCGTTGCTCAGCGTCTGGCATCGTTACGCCCCCTTGATTTGTGGCACGAGTACTACTTTTTCCAGGTCTAAAAGCAATAACAATTGCTCATCAAGTTTGTGGACGCCGGTAATCAGCTCTCGCGCGACGCCTTTGATGGTTGGTGGAGGCGGTTCATAGGTATCATCCAAAACGTCTAAGACATCTCCAATATCATCAACCAGCAAACTCACAGGACCATCATCAGTCCGCACCACCACGTTCATGGGCGGGAGATCTTGGTCCCGATCGTCCAGCTCCAATCGTCGCCTCAGATCAATGGCCGTCACAATTTGGCCTCGAAGGTTAATCAACCCGCTCACCACATTCGAGGCTAATGGCACATGCGTCATGGGTTGAAACTTAATCACTTCCTGAACATTCAGCACATCCACACCAAAAATTAATTCGTCCAACAAAAACGTACAATATTGTTTGGGTTCGCTCATATCCTAGGCTCCTACCAATTCGCCCATGTTGACTTCTTCAGGAAGACCGGAATAGTCCGAGATGAGTTGCTGCACATCCAAGACATCGGTCACATGTTCTTGAATGACCGCCGAACAAAGAATAGCGGGCTTGTTGGCTGCACGTTCTGCCTGAAGGTGTTCATCAACAATATCCACTATGCGATCCACAACCAAACCAATCCGACGGTTTTCATGTGAGATCACGACCATTTGAAGCGCTTCGGCCATACTGGCTTCAGGAGATTCCGGCAGACACAACACCTGAGACAGCCGAATAATGGGAAGAATATCACCGCGATATTGAATGACCTCCTGCCCGCTGGCTTGCTCCAAGGCGGAAGTCTTAATCTCTTCCAGCCGTGCCACCATTTTCAGGGGGATCGCCATCGTTCCTGCATCACCCACTTTGACGATCAAGAGAGTTTCCCGATGCCCTTTTCCACCGATACCCCCACCGATTTGATCGACACGTGTGCCTTCCCCTTCCGCATGTGGCGTAGCCATCCCTTCGCGGTTGACCAAGCCCAACACATCAAGAATAAGCGCGACTCGTCCATCTCCCATGATCGTGGCACCCGCAAAGACTGGCACACCTTTTAATTGTTTACTCAAAGGTTTCACCACAATTTCTTCCGTATCATTAATTTCATCAACGACCAGGCCAAACCGTTGCGTATCGGCTTGCAAGACGACAATATTCACGACATCCTCGTTTTCACCTTCTTCCACTTCTTCAGGAGTCGGCGAAGTCAAACCCACCATCTCATTCAAATATAAGAGCGGCAAAAGAGAGCCGCGGAGACGGCACACCGAGGCCCCATGGACCGTATCGATAAATTTCTTAATTTGTTCGCCTTCTAAACGAACCAGTTCCAAGAGACTCACTTGCGGAATCGCAAACCGTTCTTGCCCGGTCGTGATAATCAGCGCCGGGATAATGGCGAGTGTCAACGGCACTTTGAGTTTAAAGGTTGTGCCTTTGCCTAAGTTTGTCTGGATATCAATCGTCCCACCAATTTTTTCAATATTGGTTTTGACTACATCCATCCCTACGCCTCGCCCCGAGACATTTGTCACTTTTTCAGCGGTAGAAAATCCCGGCATGAAAATGAGATTCAACAATTCCCGTTCGCTCATACGAGAGATTTGTTCTTGTGTCACGACGCCTCGCTTGACTGCTGTTTCGGCAACTCGTTGGGTATTGATCCCGCCTCCATCATCTGTGATTTCAATATTCACCTGTCCACCTTCATGATAGGCTCGGAGCAACAGAATCCCTTCCGGGATTTTTCCATTCGCCTCACGAACCTCTGGCTTTTCAATGCCATGATCCACCGAATTTCGGACCAAATGAGTCAAGGGATCTTTAATGGCTTCCACCAGCGTCTTATCTAATTCCGTTTCTTTGCCTTCCATCTCAATCCGGATTTGCTTGCCACAGTTCATAGCCAAATCCCTGACCACACGAGGAAATTTTCCAAAAATATTGCCGATGGGTTGCATGCGGGTTTTCATGATGCCTTCTTGTAATTCTGAGGTAATCAGACTGAGTCGTTGAGAAGAGGTTTGTAAGGAGGCGTCATCTTGAATAACGGGACATTGCAAAATTTGATTACGAGTGAGGACCAACTCCCCAACCATATTCATCAATTTATCCAGCAGGCCAACATCCACTCGAATGCTAGAATCCACCACCGACTGTGACTTTCCCTCTCCAGTGGGAGCTGCCTTCTCCGGACTGGCTATGCCTACCGCAGCAGACCCACCACCCGTTTCTATTGCAGGGGCTTGGGGTACACAGACCTCGGGCTCTACTTGGACTTCGGTCGAAGAAGAGGCACCTTCTTCTTCAGTTTGAGCCGAATCGATTGGCTCTTCGGTGGATTCTACGGCGGCCGTTATCGGCTCTGGGCTGGAGGATGCATCCCCACCTTTTTGTAATTCAGTCAGCAGGGCTTTCAACTCACGATACTCCTCTTCACCATCGTTCCCGCTTTCCTGAATACAGGTCAGCATTTGCCGAATCGCATCAACCATTTTCAGTAAGGCTGACGCGATATCTGGGGTGAGTGAAATATCCCCATCTCTCAGCAAACTCAACAACGTTTCACCTGTATGCGCTAAACTTTCCAACTTGGAATAGCCTAGAAACGAACAGGTGCCTTTGACGGTATGAACGGCTCGAAAAATATTGGCCAGAATATCTTGCCCGTCAGGATGCGTTTCCAGCTCTAATAAATCACGTTCGACTTGACTGAGGTTTTCATCACTTTCGACTAAGAACTCTTGTATCGCTTCATCCATTTCACTCATGTATGGTTCCCTTTCGGTCAATCGGTAACATTGGATTCTCCACTCGCCACACATTCGGGCATTTCAGTCGCTGAGACCTGCCATTCCTGAACTTGGTCATGGAGATTTCCTAGTTGTTTCACCACTTTTTCCAGTCGCTGGCGTGAAATATCTTGAAATTGCATGGACATCACAATATCGGTCACTTGATTGGCATGTTTTTGCGCAGATTCCGTGGCATGCAAGACCCCATTTTCTAACTTAGAACTTTTTGCTTGCATGATCTTCGTGATCTCTCCTACCCGCTCTCGTGTGGTAAGAGCGCCCGTGAGATCAATGGATGAAAATCCTTGAAGCGCGACTATCGCTCGCTCAGTGCTGGCATTGACCGCCTGAACCACATCTTGAATATTTGCCGCTGCGACCCGCGACCGATTGGCCAATTTCGCAACTTCTTCAGCCACCACGGCAAACCCTCGTCCGGCCTCTTTTGCTCGTGCCGCTTCGATCGCCGCATTGAGTGCCAACAACCGTGTTTGATCAGCAATGAATTCAATTTCTTCCAGTAAAGGCGTGATACGCTGGGTACTCCCTTCAACTTCCTCCACGACCATGGCCACATCCATTCCCAGTTGCGAGGATTCCACCACACTTTGCGCGAATGTACCGATGATATGGTTTGTTTCATCTAATAACGACGCATCATTTTGACCATCACTATCTGAAGAACTTTGAAATTGGGAGGCCGTAACATTGGCTTCTTGAATCGCACCATCGGTAATTTCTTGAAATCGGCAAATCAACTCAATCACGGCTTCTTCAACGATATTGACCACCTCTTGAATTTGCGCCACCGAATCCTCAATGACCGGATTCAACATCTCAGCATCCTGTTGACGGGTCTCCTCTCGAACCCGTTGTGATACTTCCTGAGTCACCTCTTGAAGACGGCCAGGCCATCTTTTCTGCTGAAACCAATAAGCCGTGCCGGCCACTCCCAGCCCAAGACCGCAGGCAAGACTAATTATTTCTGAAACCATGCGATGTCCCTAACTTCTGAACCCATGTCTCGAACGTCAATCTCGTGGCATGCGATGACGGTTTTGCTGGTAAGACAGCAATCTTCCCATGTATTGTTACAGGTAATTCTTCAGTTTTTCGGTACTCTGCACAAAGATCTTTAACAAGGTGAAAGCATTTTTAAATGGGAAAGAATTGCCGAGGGAATGTCGTTTAAGGGAAGAATTTTATCGACTCCACCGGCCTTAATAGCTTCTTTAGGCATACCAAAGACGACACAGGAGGCTTCATCCTGGGCGAAGTTATAGGCGCCGGCCTGTTTCATCTCTAACATGCCAGCAGCCCCGTCATTACCCATACCCGTTAAGATCACGCCAACACTATTCACCCCTGCATATTTCGCCACCGATTGGAACATGGGATCCACAGCCGGCCGATGCCGATTGACCGGTGGCTCTTGATTCAAGCTCACATAATACCGGGCTCCGCTTCGCCGCAGTTCCATATGAAAGTTTCCCGGGGCTAACAACGCCTGGCCAGGCAACACACTATCGCCTTCTTGAGCTTCCTTCACCCCTATCTGGCAGAGCTCGTTCAGCCGGTCCGCAAAGGTTTTGGTGAAATGTTCAGGCATATGTTGCGTCATGAGAATTGGAGGGGTATTGGGAGGCAACACCTCTAACAATTCCCGAAGCGCTTCTGTTCCCCCAGTTGACGATCCGATAGCAATAATGGTGTCAGTGGTCTTAATCATGGCTGACTGCGTAGCAAGCGCCTTAATCCGCTCCGAACAATCTGCGGGTGGAGTTCGCTTTTTCACTGCGGCTTGGGCGGCTGCTTTGACTTTACTGGTAATTTGTTGTGCAAGGTCTTCGAGACCATGCTGAATATCCACCGTAGGTTTGGTGACAAAGTCTACGGCACCTGTTTCCAAAGCTTGCATGGTGGTGGCCGCACCCTTATCAGTCAGGGAACTGACCATCACCACAGGCATGGGACGAGCCGCCATCAGCTTTTGAAGAAAGGTCAATCCATCCATCTTGGGCATTTCGACATCAAGAGTCAGCACATCTGGACTCAAGGCTTTGATCTTGTCGCGTGCCACATAGGGATCCGGCGCAGCGCCGACCACTTCAATCTCAGGATCGTCTGAAAGAATTTCAGTCATCACCCCACGAATCAGCGCGGAATCATCAACCACGAGTACACGAATTTTCTTGTCACTCATATCCCCTCCCTGAATAGTGAGAAGTAAGAAGAAAAAAGATCCGAACTCTTTGCTTCTTTCCTCCTTCTCACTTTTCCCTTCTCCCTATTTCCTAAAAGAGTGTCACCTCAGACTGCGTAGGAGCTTGTTGCAGCTTCGCTCGATACTGCCCCTCTTCCTCCGCAATAGTTTTTGCCACAACGCGGTCAAGTTTTTTTAACAAGACTTTTCCTGAATCGGTAAAAAAATAGACTTTCCTTGGACACACATCTCCCACATTGGCTTTCACAAGCGGCAATCCTTCTTGTTCCAGAAAGGCTAAGGCCCATGCCGCATTTTTCGCTCCAATATCGATGGTTCCATCATAAATTTTTCCTCCCCCAAAGACTTTGGCCTCCAACCGATTCTTCTTGCCACCACGTTTGAGAATTTCATTAATCAACATTTCCATCGCAAAACTTCCATAGCGGCCAGACTCTGCCCAATTATCATGACCGTCTGTGTTGGAGGGTGCGGCTAACATGAAATGATTCATGCCGCCCACGTTGACCAATGGATCCCGCAAACACACTGATATGCAAGAACCCAACACCGTATACACGACCTTTGGCTCTTCACTCACAAAATATTCACCTGGCAAAATAACCGCGACTTCATAGGGAAAACGAGTATCTTGAATCCGGCGGATATGTCCAAATTCCATGTTGGTTGCCAACATAAATTTCTACAGTCAGGAATAAAGAGTACGAGGTAAGGAGCGAGAGCAAAGAGAAGAATAGTTCAAGTTTTTACTCCTGACTCCTTACTACTCTCTGATTATTCAAAGGGTTTTTGATAAATCGTGGGTTTCACATAGTCAAATTGATGGTCAATCCATTGCAGACTTTCCGAATGCCCGATAAAGAGATAACCCCCTGGACGTAAATAGCGATAAAACTTTCCCATCAATGTCGCTTGCGTGGGTCGATCAAAATAAATCATGACATTGCGACAAAAGATCACATCCAATGGTGTACGGATGGGAAAGGCAGGTGCCATCAGATTGATTCGGCGAAAGGCAATCATCTCTACCAACTGGTTACGAACCTTTAGCTTTCCCGCTTGTTCTCCCTTACCTCGAAGAAAGTGGCGCCGGACAATATCTTGTGGAAGCTGTGAGACTCGCTCTTCGTCGTAAATGCCTGAGGCCGCTTTGGCTAACACACGCGTAGAAATATCGGAGGCCAACACTTTCACATCCCAGCTTGCAAGATCAGGAAGTGAGTCAGCTAACGTCATGGCTATGGTATAGGGCTCTTCTCCCGATGATGACGCGGAGGACCAGATCCGAACCATACGGGTCGCTTGCAATTGAGGAAGAACCTGTTCGCGAAGAAAATCAAAATGGACCGGCTCACGAAAAAAGTCAGTCTTATTCGTCGAGACTAGATCCACTAAACGGATCAACTCTTCTTCTCCGCCTTTGCTACTGACACGATCAAAGTAGGCTTGATATGAGGACAACTCCAATTCTCGCAACCGTTTCCCAAGTCGTGATGTCAACAAACTCTTTTTGGGTGCATCCAACTTAATGCCGACGTGCTCATAAATCAGTGTTTGAAACTGCTGAAATTCTTGATCCGTCAAAGTCGCGCTCATAAATTGATCCTATAAAAGTAATGAAGAAGTACGGCGTAAACAGTGAGGAGGAGTACATCCCAGAAGTTTCTTCCCGCTCCTTACTCCTTACTATTTACTGTTCACTCATCTCGCTGGATACCAGTAAAACAACATGAGATAGACCAAATATGCTGTCAAGATCGTGCCACCAAACGTCCACTGGAAGATATGACCCAGCATGCGATGTCGGGAGATGCCAGCCACCATCGCTCCGGCTCCAATGCCATACCTCAGACGACGCAAACCTATCACCATATTCGTGCCTCCAAGACCAATCGTCGCCATGGCTAAACTGGTATGAACCAGCAGTAATGGAATATAGAAGGTCCAATATTGCTCGGAGTTTCCGCCAAAATGATCACGCCCATACAGAATTTGTTTGGCTACGTATGCCACAAGCCATATACTGACGAGGAGGCAGGAAATCGTCATCCACCTGGAGTGCGATGTTACGTCATGACGCTTGGCGGCTTGGATTCCGATTAACGTCAGACCAAATGCCGTAGTCATGCCAATTAGCACTAGTCCCCACAACAGATCTGCAATATCCACTGACCCGCCTCAGAACGCCTCGTTTGGGTCCATTGAAAAAATCTGCCAGCGGCGTTCTCGCCAATTTTTGGTGCTCACGTACTGGATGTACGCTCCTCGCCAGAAATTGCCTGCGGCCTTGCTGGACAAACTTTTTTGAACCGACCCGAAGCCTATGACAATCAACGTCTTCTTGACGACATATGCCCTTTGATATCTGTATTATTCAACACGCCCCGTTTCGATGAGCTTCACTGGTGCCACCACATACCAGTAGTACAGGGTTGCTGGAAACAAGGGTGGCCAACAGGTCACCCCCTTAGTATCTATCGGCTTCCACCTGACGGGAGATAAGTAAAAAAGGAGAGCTTGACCTCGGACAACTATGGGTCAAAAAGCGGAGGCAAAAAAAATGGCGTGGACGGCTGTAACCATCCACGCCATAACTCTCAGACGGGAACTAAAAACAGCGAAAGTTATTTCATACGAACCACAATGGCTCCCATAAAATCGCCTTTTTTCCAATCTTTCTTGGTAGTTTTGGGATGTTTGTTGTGGCAAGAGGCGCAACCTTCGACGATGGCAAAATCTGCCGACATACCAATGGTTTTACCCCCATCCTCGGCTGTGATGACTTTCTTCTTTCCACCGGCAAGTTCAGCCAGCATTTCCTTTTCTTTCGGACTCTTCGCAGCATTAGAAGGATACAGGGGATCGGTCCCGACCAATGCGATTTCAAAATCTCTGACTTCTTTTCCAATTTCTTTGACAAACTGAGCCGGTAGCATAATCCCGTGATCATCCTTCACCCATGCTTCATTGGGCTTCACGCCGCCTTTTTTGGCATCCCCAATGACACCTTTTACATAGACAGTCCTCGCGGCCTTTACCGCAGCCAAAACATACTCGGCTGCTTTTCCTTTAGAAATGTCCGCAGCTTGGCCTGCAGGCAACACCAAAAGTAACCCCAAAGCACAGACTCCAAACATCGTTGAGATTGTCGCCCATCGTCTCATAGCTCCTCCCTCCGATAAATGTTGGAAAACATTATGTAGAAGATACTGGCTTTAGTACCTGGGGGAGGTGAAGCGTACCCGACATTACCTGGAACAGTCAACTTTACGGGAGAAGAAGGGAGAAGTTAGAATTCTTCAAAAAAGTCGTCATCCGCTCTTCGCCGCTCGTGCCCATTACTACTCCCCACCCCGGCTAGCTGCGGAGCCTGTTGAGCTACTGGCTTGGCTGGCGCAGGTGGTTTGATCACAGTACTCGCGGGTTTGGGCACTGACACCGGTGGGGTCTCGCTCGGCCGACTGCCTCCGCTCCCACTTTCTGTCACCTTGAAAAACGCTACTTGCTCCAACAGGCCTGCGGCTTGCTGTTTCATTGTCTGAGAGGCCGAGGTGGCTTGCTCCACCAACGCTGCATTTTGTTGCGTGCCCTGATCCATTTGCATCACCGCTTTATTCACTTGATCAATACCACTGGCCTGCTCTTGCGAGGCCGTACTAATCTCCGAAATGATGTCCGTCACCCGCTTCACCGAGCTGACAATCTCGTTAAGCGTTTGGCCCGACTGATTCACCAACTCACTGCCATCACCCACCTTCTGAACGGATTCGTTGATCAAGGATTTAATTTCCTTCGCTGCTGTCGCGGACCGTTGCGCAAGGTTACGTACCTCCGAAGCCACCACCGCAAAACCCCGGCCCTGCTCCCCTGCTCGTGCGGCTTCGACCGCTGCATTCAAGGCCAATAAGTTGGTTTGGAAGGCAATCTCATCAATCACATTAATAATATCTGCGATCTTTTTGCTGCTTTGATTGATTTCATCCATGGCATTAACGGCTTTATCAGTGACTGTTCCGCCTTTTTCGGCCACCCCCCGGGCCGTCACCGCCAACTGATTAGCTTGTTTGGCGTTATCAGCATTTTGTTTAATCGTCGAAGTCATCTCTTCCATCGACGCACTGGTTTCTTCCAACGCCCCGGCCTGTGCTGAGGTTCGCTGAGACAAGTCCTCATTACCTTGCGTAATTTCTGCCGAAGCCGTGGAGACATGTTCGGCGGCTTGCCGGACCTCGCCAACTACTCGAGCGATATTGTCCAACATGGCATTCATGGCTTGGCCCAGTTGGCCAAGTTCGTCTTGGCTGGTCACGATCGCCCGTTGAGTCAGGTCGCCATCTGCCGCCTGCTGCACGACGGTACTAATGGCCACGAGGGTGTTCGCGCCGCGCCGGCCAATCCAGAAGCCCACCACAAGAATAAGTCCTACACAGATTACTGCAGCCATGGTAAGTTTTCGACTAAAGGCAATGGCGGTCGCTAACGCCTCATCATTTGGAATTCGCACCAACACGGACCAATTCATGCCTGGGAATCCTAACGCCCCTTTTAAATGGGTATAGCCGCTAACCTGCACAATACGCTTTCTGGCATGAAGAGATTGACCGTTCCCTGATTTCCCAGCCACAGCTTCTTCCGCTACAACGATGCCTTTTTCTACTAGATTCAGTTTAAACAATGTATTCTTAAGATCATGTATGATGTCCAACGTGCCCTGTCTGGTTGGGTCATAATCCACCAACACTTGCCCTTTATCTCCTAAGAGCGTGATTTCAGTGCCGGAGAATCCGGCAGCCTTCAATTCTTGATACGCTGTCTGGACCATTTCTTCGACTAAAGAAAATTTCGCACGATTGCTCCAATATCCAATGAGGTCCCCATCAGCATAGACAGGAGCTGAAAACCCAACTACCAACCCGTCGTCACCTGGATAGGCCAATTTTACGTCCTCATCCACATGTACATCCTCAACAAAGGTTCCAGTAGAGATATCATTGCCGGGGGCCGTAAAAGGTTGCTTCGTGGTATAGTTCTCTGCCTGTAAGGCCTGAAACCAGGAGGCCTCGTTATACTTTTTTTCATACAGGGAGATTGTATCGATGTCATTGCCTCTTGCATCTTTCCCATTCACTGCGATCACATCCCCAGCTGTATCCACAAAGATAGATAAGTAATAAATCCCGTACGTGGCCACATATTGGTCCATCGCCTCAGCAATCTCATTCCCTTCTTTCGAATACCAACTATATTTTTCACCTACAATACGATTCGACGCAAAGGCCTGTACGTCTCCATATCGCTCAAATAGACTTCGGTCGATTTTATCGCCAATGTTTTCGGCAACACCTTGAATCCGATATCCAACAGCCTCTTCCATTTCTTTAGATGCCGATGACCCGAGATAGCCCACGACGGCCATCGGCACAATGCCGAATATGACAAAGACGCTCACAAGCTTTGCTGCAATGCTCCAATTGAAGAATGTAGAAAATATGCGATTCATAGGTCCCTCACGAGCTAATTGTGGATAACTTCCTTGATTGTGGAAGATTTGAGGTGCTCGTTTTGGGGCCTGGAAGGATACCAGCCAACAACCCGTCTTTCATTTCATCCGAAATTCTTCTATCTCAGTCTGCTTATCTCCAATGCTTCATGAAAAAAAATTTAAAGTAAAAAGTGAGAAGTTGGAAGTAAGGAGCAGGAAGAAAGATACCGACGTTTTCCTCCTCACTCCTTACTCTTCACTCCTTACTCGTGTTTCAGAATTCTTCAAAAAAGTCGTCATCCACTTGATCCACCTTATGCCCATTACTGCTGCCTACCGATACTGGCTTGGGACTCACAACCGTCGTTGGTTTTGGAGTCGCCTTTGCGGAGCTAGGCAAATGGATTGATGCCGAGCTACGACTTTGGCTATGACATGCGCTATTCGGATTATTTACCATTCTTTGCCCGCTGACACCCGAATCTTGACCATCGGTTTTAAAGAACGCCACCTGGTCTAATAAAGCCTCAGCTTGCTGCTTCATGGATTGTGACGCGGACGTCGCTTGCTCTACCAAAGCTGCATTCTGTTGCGTGCCCTGGTCCATTTGCATCACGGCCTTATTCACTTGATCAATCCCACTAGCCTGCTCCTGCGAGGCCGCACTGATCTCGGCAATAATGTCCGTCACGCGCTTCACAGAATTCACAATTTCTTCTAGCGTCTTGCCGGATTGATTGACCAAATCGCTCCCATCACTCACTTTCTGCACCGACTCATTAATCAGCGCCTTAATTTCTTTGGCTGCCGTGGCAGAACGCTGCGCTAAATTCCGTACTTCCGACGCCACTACCGCAAAACCACGTCCTTGCTCCCCTGCCCGCGCGGCTTCCACTGCTGCATTCAAGGCTAACAAGTTGGTTTGGAAGGCAATTTCATCAATCACATTAATAATATCCGCAATCTTTTTACTGCTCTTATTGATTTCATCCATAGCATTGACGGCTTTGTCTGTGACCGCACCGCCTTTTTCGGCGACCTCCCTTGCCGTCACTGCCAACTGATTGGCCTGCTTGGCATTATCCGCATTTTGTTTAATGGTGGAGGTCATCTCTTCCATGGAGGCGCTGGTTTCCTCTAAGGCACCAGCTTGGGCAGATGTCCGTTGTGACAAATCTTCATTGCCTTGCGAAATCTCTCTGGTTCCCGTCGTAATACCAGACACCGCCGATTTGACCGACTGCACCACTTCACTGACTCGGTCAAACATGGCATTAAACGATTCACTCGTTCTCCCGATTTCATCCCGGCTCATGGTATTAGTCCGCACGGATAAATCTCCATCTTTGGCCATCGCAGCCATCGCCTCTAACTCCTTCATGGGTTTAACCACCAGGCGAGAAAGCAACATGGCCAATAGACCCACAGTGACCAAGCCAACCAACGCAATACCCATATACACGGTATTTAAATTGGAATTGAGTTGTGCCAACGGTGTCCCCATGGGAATTTGCACTGACACCGCCCCTAACATATCGCCCACTTGTTTCCCTGCATGACAGGACACACAGGCTTTCACACTGGCTAGATCCGCCGTCGCACGTCGATACATCATCTCCCCATCAACTGCTTCAATACTGATATATTCTTGTTGGCCTTCGGCTAAGGCAGCTAAAGCTTGTTCTTCAAAAGAGTCTTGAGGATGATTTGCGGGGTTTAATGGAGTGGCACTGATAACTCTGGCGTTATAGACGCCTTCTTTTGCAAGAGTTTCTGAAGTTTCTCGAGTAAATGTTGCCGGAAATGGAATGGCATCAGGGGCATCGTGCTCCATGCTCACTTTCATACCGGCGCCTTTCGCCTTCACAACAAATTGCTTGGCCACATAGGCCCGTGTGACCTGAATCTGTTGTTCAATAATCCCGGCTTGATCAGACATGACCCGGTTCAAATCCCCTCGCAGTTGCTGCCCAAGGAAATAGGCCCCACCAACCATCAAGACTGCAAAGACCACTATGGTAAAAAAGATGACCTTCGGCCCAATGCCCAATTCATTCCACTTGCCCGGCATACTCCCACTCATAAAATCAGTTCCTCCTAGTAAAAATGGATGAGCGCTGTAAAGCCTTGTATTTCAGTTGACAGACAGTGTCCGATGCATTGTCTGACATGTTGAAGAATACTTCTCTTGTCATTCCCGCAGTACTAAGCGGACATCCAGTGCTCTTGCGCTAAACCTAGACTCCCGCCTTCGCGGGAATGACAGGGTTCCTAAAATTCCGACTGCTCCTGTCTTAGACTTCATCGGCCATTGTCTGAAGGATTCAGAAGTACCAAGTTAGAAGGGAGAAGCAAGGGACTGAAGAAATAGCCTCCCCACCTCTCCTGTCTCACTTCTCCCTTCTTACTTATTCAGAATTCTTCAAAAAAATCGTCACCCGCTTGTCGCCGCTCGTGCCCATTACTGCTCCCCACCCCAGCTAGCTGCGGAGCCGGTGGAGTTACCGGCTTCACTGGCGTGGGAGGCCTAATGGCCGCACTCGCGGGCTTGGGTGTCGAGACTGATAGTCCTGCTGATGGCCGCTCCCCAACGTTACCCCCTTGTGTCACTTTGAAAAACGCCACCTGCTCCAACAGCCCTGCGGCTTGCTGTTTCATGGACTGCGAGGCCGACGTGGCTTCTTCCACTAATGCCGCATTCTGTTGCGTGCCCTGATCCATTTGCATCACCGCCTTATTCACTTGATCAATTCCACTAGCCTGCTCCTGCGAAGCCGCACTGATCTCCGCAATGATATCGGTCACCCGCTTTACAGAATTCACAATTTCTTCCAACGTTTGGCCTGATTGATTCACTAACTCACTGCCATCTCCCACCTTCTGAACGGATTCGTTGATCAAGGATTTAATTTCTTTGGCTGCGGTCGCAGAGCGTTGCGCCAAATTCCTGACTTCCGAGGCCACGACCGCAAAACCTCGGCCTTGTTCCCCAGCCCGCGCCGCTTCCACGGCCGCATTGAGCGCTAACAAATTCGTTTGAAAAGCAATCTCATCAATCACGTTAATAATATCTGCGATCTTCTTGCTACTCTGATTGATTTCGTCCATAGCCCCGACGGCTTTATCCGTCACCGCTCCGCCTTTCTCGGCCACTTCCCTGGCGGTTACCGCTAATTGATTGGCTTGTTTCGCATTATCGGCATTTTGTTTAATCGTGGAAGTCATTTCTTCCATCGACGCACTGGTTTCTTCTAAGGCTCCGGCTTGAGCAGAAGTCCGTTGTGACAAATCTTCATTGCCTTGCGTAATTTCGGCCGAGGCCGTGGAGACATGTTCGGCGGCTTGTCGCACTTCGCCCACCACCTTGGCAATGTTATCGAGCATGGTATTCATGGCTTGGCCGAGTTGGCCAAGTTCATCATGACTGGTGACCGGCGCACGCTGGCTGAGATCGCCGTCCGCCGCTTGTTGTGCCACGGCACTAACCGCGACAAGACTGGATGCCCCTCGACGCCCGACCCACCAGCCCAGGGGAAGTAGCACCGCTAAGCAAATTAACCCGGCCATGAGGACTTTGTTCTGGATTCCAAGAGCTTCGGCTACCGCTTCTTCTTCAGGTACCCGCACCAAAACTGACCAGTTCATACCCGGAAAACCTATGGCGCCTTGCAAATGGGTATAACCACCAACTTGGGTGATCCCTTTCCGCACATGGTGGCTAAACGCAAACCCTGATTCCCCTCGCACCGCCGCTTGGGCCACTTCCACGCCTTTTTCGGCCAAGTTTAACTTCATCAGCACATCGAAATTTCGAACCACATCCAGAGTGCCGGTCTTGTCAGGATCATAGTCCACCAACACGCGGCCTTGGCTATCTAAGACGGTTAACTCAGCGCTCGGAAACCCCTGTTCTTTCAAATTGACATACACATCGGCAAACATTTGCTCGATCACACTAAAGTTCGTACGATTGGTCCAATAGGCCACCACCCTGCCATTTTCATCATAGACGGGCGCCGAGAAGCCCATGACCAACCCATCATTCCCTAACGCCTGCTTCACATCCGTATCAATATGTACATCTTCGATAAACGTGCCGGAGGAAATGTCATTGCCCGGTGCCGTAAAGGGCATCTTGGTCGTAAATTCGCCTGCTTCCAAGGCCTTGAACCAGGCCGTCTCCTTGAAGTTTTTCTCAAACAAAAATTTGGAGTCGATCGGCTCTCCTTGCGCGTTCTGAAAGTTCACCGCAATGAGTTCACCTGCCGGATCAACAAGCATGGCCAAGTCATAAATGCCATACGCCGCCACATATTTATTCATGACTTGACTGACCACGTTATATTCCGTGGGGTCATACCACTGTGACGTACGCGTGATCGCATCGTTATAGCCAAAGGCTTGGACATCACCATAACGCTCAAAGAGATTCCGATCAATTTTTTCGGCTAGCCCCTTGGCTTCTGACTGGAACCGGGCGCCGGCCTTGGCTTTCATGTCTTCGGCAGTCCCAAAGGCAATGAGGCCCACCGCACTCATGGGAATGGCTCCGAAAATGACGAACAAGACGACTAACTTCCCCGCAATACCTAAACTTAAGAAACTTTTTTTAGCACTGTTCATGATTCTTTCATCCTTGGCTTAGAGTTTGTTGCTCGCGTCTTGAGATCTGAATATCTCCCATCTCCAATCCGCACCCTGCACAACCTATAGTAGTCGTTCCTACTTTTATGACCCACCTTGACATTCTTACTGCTTCAAGCAACCCTTACACCGTTCCTTCTATGTGCTCTGGATCGGTTGGAATTTCATCCACCGTTTTTACTTCATCATCTGTTAGTACCCGATCAATGTCTAGTAGTGTCACAAGGTGATCATTCGAGTTCCCAATTCCTGCAACAAAGGTGGTATCAACAGAACTTCCTAATTCCGGAGGAGGCTGAATATCTTTCGCATTCAGATCCAGGACATCTGACACCGCATCGACTAAAAATCCCATAACACGATTACGGACATTCACTACCACGACGACAGTAAAAGAAGTGGGTTCGGTGACTCCCATACCAAATTTCAAACGAAGATCCACAATCGGCACGATTGTGCCTCGCAAGTTTAAGACCCCTTTGAGATACTCTGGGGTATTCGGGATTTTTGTGACATTGGTGTATCCCTTAATCTCTTGAACTTTCAAGATGTCGACGCCATAGAATTCATCGGCCAGATTAAAGGTCAGATACTGTTGCCCATCACTGGAATAGGTCGTCTGAATATCTTGTTGCTCCCTCGTTTCAATGGTTGCCGTGGACATAAATAGACTCCTTGGTTATGTAAGTCATCAATAACATAGTCATCTTTTACAGTTTCCTTAATATGGAGTAAGTAGTTAGGAGTGAGGTGAAAAAATCAAATTATTTTCTCTCATAGCCTATTCACTCTTTTCCCTGAACTCCTTACTTCTCACGTTTTACTCCTTACTTTTTACTTCTTCCTTATGCTGCTGCCGTGTGACCGACTCGAGCCAGCTTGGCCAATCCTGGTATATCCAAGATCAAGGCGACCTGCCCATCACCTAGTATGGTCGCACCGGAAATCGCATCAACTCGTTGGTAATTTTCTTCTAAGCTCTTAATGACGACTTGTTGCTGCCCAGTGAGCTCATCCACTAACACCGCCACCCGCTTACCTTCGGCTTCCACGATCACCAGCAAAGCTTTAGAAGGATCGGTCACATCTGGTGTCGTATTGAACACCTCATAGAGCCGCACCATTGGTACCCATTCACCTCGCAACTGGACCACTTCACCCTTGCCCGTTATCCGTTGCAACTCACTGGGCTTGGGACGAATCGATTCCGTGACTGTAATGAGCGGAATAATATAATTCTCTTGGCCAACCCGGACCGTCATCCCATCGATAATCGCCAACGTTAACGGCAACTTGAGCGTCAGCTTTGAGCCTTTTCCTGGCTTGCTCTCGATGACCACTGACCCGCCGAGACCTTCGATATTCCGTTTGACAACATCCATTCCGACGCCACGGCCAGACACATCAGTGATCATTTCGGCTGTTGAAAAACCTGCACGAAAGATCAACTGATAGACATCTTCATCACTCAAGGTCGAGCCATCGGCAATCAATCCTCGTTCGATGGCTTTGTCGATAATTTTTTGTCGATTTAACCCTCGGCCGTCATCTTCTACCGCAATGCAAATATTCCCACCGTCATGATACGCATGAAGACGGATGGTGCCGCGCTCAGGTTTCCCATTGGCCATTCGTTCCTCTGGCCCCTCAAGACCATGATCGGCCGAATTCCGGACCAGATGTGTCAAAGGATCGCCAATGGCTTCGATGAGCGTCTTGTCTAATTCTGTCTCTTCGCCAGACATCACTAATTGAATCTGCTTGCCACTCTTTCCCGACAAATCTCGCACCAGTCGCGGAAACCGATGAAACGCTGACCCAATCGGCATCATACGCACCGACATGACACGTTCTTGCAGCTCTCGGGTGTTGCGTTCTAACTGCACGATACGCTCTTGCAAGACCGGCAATTTATCAATCGTGAATTTTTCCCCTAAATCCGTGATCATCGACTGGGTAATCACTAACTCACCGACCAAATTGATCAACTTATCGATTTTCTCCGTGTCCACACGTATGGATGCCGATTCGCCTTTTTTGAGTTGTTGTTGCTTATGCAACGCTCGCTTGACCTGTTGTGGCGTAACCTTTTTCTCTTCAACTAAGATCTCTCCGATCGCTTTTTGTTTACTCAGACTTTCCGCCACGTCTTCTGTCGTTACAACACCCTCTTCGACCAAAATATCCCCTACCCGCTTATAGGATTGAGCCGCCTCAGGTGCACAATCTGTGATCGTCAGTTCACTGCCGTCACGTACGAAATCAAAGACAGCGTCAATCTTACTCACGGCGGCATCAGTTTCGAGTTCCAACGCCCAACTGAGATAGCATTGCTCGGGATCCATTTCCTCCAAAGCCGGAATTTTCTCAGTCCGGACTTGCAACACCTTGATCATGCCTAAGTCATGCAGTTCTCGAAAGATCTGCGCCGGATCTAGCCCCCGTTGAAAGAGTTCAGGCAGAGGGATCCAATCAATCTTGACCAATCTCCATGAATTCGCTTGAGTGGGCGGGAGCTGCTCCTGGAGGGCGGCCTGAGGCGTCTCTTGAGGTCCGTTTTGACAATCTTGCAGCTCCTGCTCAACCGCCCGAATGACTGACTCGTCCGCTGCTGCTCCTCCTTGCGCTGCCTCCAGCAAGTTTTTCAGTCCATCCAATGCCCGTAATAGGATATCGATAACCTGTGGCGTCACGGCCATTTGTTCGTTTCGCAGCAAATCCAAGACATTTTCCATTTTATGTGTCAGGCCACCAATATCAGTAAAATTAAACATCCCCGCATTGCCTTTGACCGAATGCGCGGCCCGGAAGATGCGGTTCAAGAGATCTAAGTCTTGCGGACGCTGCTCAAGCTCTAAGAGCCCTGACTCAATGGTTTCCACATGTTCGGCAGACTCTGTAAAAAACGATTCTTGGAATTGCGAGAGATCAACAGCCATGTCATTCAACTCCTCTAAGTAAGGAGTGAAAAGTAAGGAGTGGAGGGGTAAAGCATTTCTTCCTTATCATTTCACTATCACGATTGTTCTGTATGTTCATTGTCATGCTCACGCCTTCTTGGAGGGTTGCTGTAATTTCCTGATAAGCCCCGAAATCATCTTATCGATTTTGACCATCTGAACATCTATTAGGCCCCATGCCTCTTGGGTGAGATATTGCAAGCTACGTGATAACTCAACCAAGGCATCTAACTCACTTAACGAACCTTGAGAAATATGTAGGAATCGTATGAACTCCTTTTTGGTTTGTCTCGCCGCCCCTTCAGCTATATTCGCTGGAATACTCACCGCTGATCGACGTATTTGATTTGTCAGTCCATACTGTTCATGAGATGGGAAATCGTGAGTCAGGCTATAAATCAAGGTGACAAGTTCCATTCCCGCTTTCCAAAGTTCCAATCGTTTGTGAGGCTTCTCCATTCACTTCTTAACTCTTCACCACTTACTCCTAACTCCTTACTTCTTCTTAGCCTGGTAAGACTTTTTTTATCGTGGCGAGCATTTGTTCGGGATTGAAAGGTTTGACGACCCACCCCGTCGCTCCAGCACTTTGACCTTCTTTCTTTTTCGCGTCCGAGGATTCAGTCGTGAGCATCAGGATCGGAGTAAATTTATGGGCGGCCATACCTCGAACAGCTTTGATCAGGGATATGCCATCCATGTTCGGCATATTGAGGTCGGTGATGACTAAGTTGGGTTTGGCACCGCCGTTCAACTTGTCTACTGCTTCTTTCCCGTCTCCAGCCTCCACGACTTCGTAACCGGCACCCGTGAGCGTAAAACTCACCATCTGCCGCATGGAGACTGAATCATCGACTACGAGTACGGTCTTGCCCATGATTGTCCCTCTCTGTTATCGGGTTACTTTGATCTCGTTTCACGTCATTCATCTTTGACACTTCGTTTCTTCACCCCTTACTCCTCACTTTTTCCTTCTCACCGTTATCAGAACAAGGTGACATTGTCCTCATCTTCATTGGCACCGGTCGTTCCTACCAAGACGGTTTCTTCTCCAGATTGAGCAGCTTCAATCGTGAGTCGCTCGGATTCCATCGTATAACTATGTTCGAGGTTTCGTACTTCCTCTAGAACGTCCGACAATGAATCCGTGCCTTCTGCATCCCCGGCCACCGCCTGGAGCGGGGCATGAATCCGTTCGAGCGGTTGGTAGACATGTTCTAATTTTTGACGGGTAATGTCTTGGAATTGCATGGACATCACAATCTGTCCGATATGGTCCCCGAGTTCTTTTGCACGACCAGAATTTTGCCCAACGCTTTCTTTCAGCGCGGCATTTTTCGAGACCATGACTTCCGTCATTTCCATGATTTTCTGTTGTGCCTGCAAGGTTTCCGTCAGATCTAAACTCGCCAGCACTTGAAGCTCTGACATGGCAGACTCCGTCGTACCTTTCACGGCACTGGCCAGAGTATGAATTTGTTCTGCGGCCTGTCCGGATCGATTGGCCAACTTCGTCACCTCGTCCGCGACGACTGCGAAACCACGGCCATGTTCGCCAGCTCGCGCCGCCTCGATCGCAGCATTGAGCGCCAGCAGTCGTGTTTGGTCAGCGATGAATTCTACTTCTTCCACGACATCAGCAATACGTGACGTCGTTTCGACGGCTTGCTCCATCACGCCGACGGCTGCTACCGTCACCGTCGCGGTCTGCGTAACCTGATTGACAAACATTTGCATGGTGTCCTTTGTACTATTGAGGATGCCTTCGACACTCATTTCATCTTCAGGCCCGTTTCCTTCTCCCATACTCAGGATCGTCTCCGTTTCGAACGCTTGCTCCCGCGCCTGCTGAGAAATTTTCTGAAATCGCTGAATCAATCCACCAGCAGCTTGCTCTGTTTCTTGGATGACCGCCTTGAGTTGGCTCACAAACACAGGAAACACGGGAGCGAGACATCCACAGAATTCCTTCCACTCCTGCCGTG
This sequence comes from Nitrospirales bacterium, assembly GCA_965223765.1. GTDB lineage: Bacteria > Nitrospirota > Nitrospiria > Nitrospirales > UBA8639 > Nitrospira_E. Next base: position 2,406,394 of record OZ245016.1, on the reverse strand, counting down.
TCCGCTCCAGATCTGTTTGTGATTGTTGCAACTGAGCTCGGAGACCGTTGATGGCTGACCGTCCCGCTTGCTGACCAAAGAAATATCCGACAACACCCCCCAGACAGAGAAGTGTTCCTCCGAAAATCCAATCAATAGCCACACATCACCTCATAATCCTACCGATCTCACATCGCTAAGATTTGGACCGGTTTCCAAACCCCATTGACCATGCTCCTGTTATATTGGAAGAAATTGTGCAAAGCCAATTTGTTCGAACCGATCGCGTATTTGATGAGAATGCCCCTTCAGCGTCAGACGCCCTAATCGTGTCGCAGCGACAATCAACTGCACACAAGATGAATCCATTCGATCAACTTCTGACAGATCTAATTCTAAAGGCCCTTCTTGTTTGTGCAGAAGTGTCAGATCTTCGTGAAACTGCATTGCCTCAAAAATGGTGAGGTCGCCGACTGGTTTCAAAACCATGTTGGACGACAATTCGTCACTATGCTCGAGACTTTCCATACTCAGTTCCTTTTGCCTTGTTGTTGTTTGGTTTACTGGTTAGATCTCATGATGTTGGCGTAGAATACGCATCAGACTCACAATCTTTTCGGGAGGAAAGAAAACGAACTTAAGGGCAAGGTGATCAACAATGTTTTCGAGTCAACTTGATCTGGCTCGATCAAGATTTTCAGATGAGCGCACGGTGCAGGCTGAAATCCCACGTAGGCAAAAACATCCTACCTTGAAGGTAGCAGAGCCGACCGTCGTCTTCGCTCTTGGCGAAACGCGCTGTGCTTAATGAGGATGCGAGAACGTGACACAGACCAGAGGACCATCCACAGGGAATTTATTCACAACACCCGATCGAACAAGAGGTGGCAGACACAGTGGCTGTCGTCGTCCTGTCAAGATGGTTCGTGTCCGGCTCCTCGACAGTGTTGACGACACACAGGACTTGATTCCCAGGTTCGAAATATTCTAAATGATCGAAACTCAAAGATTTAGCCATCGCAATTCCGCGCCCATGACTCTCCTGCATCCGCTCCATCTTAATCTCTTCATAGTCGCGCCAATCAAAGCCATCTCCTTGGTCAATAATCATGATCTGTAATTGACCCGATAGCCTACGAAAAACGACTTCAACAAATTTGCCGGCATTCTCGGGAAGAGCTTGCCGCCGTATAATTTCTTCTTCCCATCGATCATCTTCGTGTAACTGGGTCTTCTCACTATAGGTAATCTGCAAATTGCCGTGTTCCAGACCATTCACGAGTAACTCATTCAAACCAAAAGCCACCTTTTCCGGATCTGGACATGCTTGCGCCAGTAGCACTGCCATATCATATGTTTCGTCCAAGGTATGCAATCGAAAGCGCCCTTCATGGAGACACTCCATGGTTTTGGACTGCACTTGTAACGTCTGAGATAAATGCTGCCACTTTCTGGCCTGTTCCACAGCCGCGCCAACGATTCTCAACAGCACATCCGAGTCATATGGCTTTGTCAGATAGAAAAAGACACCCGCTTCGACGCCTTCACACACCTCTGCCGGCGCTGCCGCCGCCGTCTGCATGATTACCGGTACCCATTTACACTTTTCGTCATCTTGGAGACGCCTCAATACTTCCAGTCCATCCATTTCGGGCATCATTCGATCCAAGAGAATGACTTGAAATCCTCGGGTATCCTTATTCAGAATTTCCAAGGCTTCCGCACCGCTTCGTGCCGACACCACGTCATAGAGCTGATCCTTGAGACATTCCACAAGAACATCCAGACTCATAGCCTCGTCGTCTACCAATAAGATGCGTGGGGACTTTTCCTTCATCACGATGATTTCTCGCCGTTCGTATTAACCCCCGTAAAACTCTATTCCCAGAAGCGCGACATCATCTCCGAATGAGCCATTGACCTGCCAAGTTCGACTCTTATGAATGACGGCTTTCAGGCCCAGCCGCATTGTCCGAGAGGTCGCACCTTCTAAGGCTTCCTTTAACCGCTGTGTGCCCCATATTTCTCCGTCACTGTTCTCGACTTCATAAATCCCGTCACTAAAGAGGTACAGGCGATCGTTTTGCTTGATGGTCACAGATTTAGTTTCATATTGTTCGTCTAGAGAGAACCCAATAGGCCATGTTTTTCCACCCAATACCTCGGACGGCCCATCTTTTCGTATGAGAACTCCTGCTGGATGCCCACCCGTGGCAAAGCGCAACAACCCAGTGGACAGTTGAAAGACTCCAACCCAGATCGTGAAGTAGTCGCCTTGTTCTGTCATGGGATTCTCTTTGTTCAGGTAGGTCAGGATGGCGCCAGGATCGAAAGTGGGGAAGGCTTGCGCGATATGCTCTCCCTTCAATCCCATCGAGAGCGAGACCGCCCGCAACGCGGGGCCCGTTCCATGGCCCGACATGTCAAGGAGCATGACACCTAAGTGATCATCATCCCATCTGGTCACTTGAAACAAATCACCTCCCAATTGAGACGAAGGCAGAAACTCCCACGCTAAACGGATGCCCGGCGCAACTTCCCCTGCGACAGGAAGCAATGATCGGACAAAATCAGAGGCCAGCTGAATGTCAGCGGCTTGCTCTGCTTGTTTTCGTGAAATCACTCGATACGACTCATTCAAATCTAGCAGTAACTGGCGAGTCCGCAGTCCGGCACCAATGCGCGCGAGCAGCTCTTGATCCGAGGCGGACTTGGGCACAAAGTCGTCAGCGCCGCGACTCAAGCCCTCAGCTATTTGTTCAGGATCATCCAGAGCCGTCATCAACACGAAATGAATCGAGCGCAGCTCCACATCATGCTTCATCGCCTCACAAAGCCCCGGGCCATCTAGTTCCGGCATCATCCAGTCTGACAGCACCAGATCCACGGATTCGCGGCGAAGAATCTCCAGGGCATTCTTGCCATTTTCGGCCTCCAACAATCGATGGTTCAACACAGATAAACGACGTTTGGCGACCATCCGAACGAGTTTTTCGTCGTCAACCAGAAGAATGGTATAGCGCCTGATCTGATCAACCGGTGTTGTCGGATTTGGCGACTCCAGTTCTAATGATTCGGCAGGTGTCATCGAATAGTTCCATATGGCATAGCGGCAAGTATCTCTTCGGCTCTCAAAATAAAAAACTCAAGGATGCACCTGACAGATCAGGACCTGTCGAACCCGCGAAGATTGTTGGCAGGACTGTTTCGTCGATTCCGAGAGAAACAACCGATAACGAATGATTTCGAAAACGCGACGGATAATCGCAGAATTGATGAAGCTTATCGAGACAAACGAGAATGCAGCAGGGCTTTCAGCCGAACCACGGCTTGCGCATGTAATTGGCAAATTCTTGATTCTGTCACGTGCAAAATAACCCCGATTTCTTTCATGGTGAGTTCTTCAAAGTAATACAACGTGAGCACAAGTCGTTGTCGTTCGGACAGACGTTCAATCGCATCAACCAATGCCCGCCGCGCATCTTCCGACACTAAGGATTCCAGAGGATTGGGTTGATCCCTATCTGCCAAGGCATCGAGGATCGGATGAGAATCTTCATCATTACTGCCTAAATCATCCAAACTCAACACGACTGCACCTTTTGCCTGAAGAAGTGTCTCATCCACCTCCTGTGCGTCGATGCCTAAAGATTCTGCCAGTTCGGCTTCTGTGGGCGGACGCCCTTTGCGTTTTGTCCATTCATTAGCCGCATGTTGAATTTTCCCGATTCGTTCCCGCAGTGACCGCGGCACCCAGTCCATCGCCCGAATCTCGTCGAGCATCGCTCCGCGAATTCGGAACTCGGCATACGTCCGGAATTTGATTTCACGTGATGGGTCAAATTTGGTCAAGGCATCCAACAACCCAACCATCCCTGCACTCATCAGATCCTCCACATTGAGTCCACTCGACACTCGAATGGCCAGGCGCATCGCCATATATTTGATAACCGGCAAAAATTCTTGGATGAGATTTTCGCGTTCCTGTGTCGTCAGCGAGAGTTTTGTGGGTAGTGAAGTCTTCGGTTTTTCGGGAGCTACACTCACAGCACCACGTTTCATGAGTTATCCTTCCATCACGTGTTGAGTTGCAGCCAGAGCTGCTGGACCAAATAATTGGAAACCACCATGCCAAGACTGATGGTTTCGCCAATCCTGAACATTCGAGATCAATGACGTACAGGCCCGACTCGCCGGCGCGCGCGGATAGAGATCGCAGACGGCTCGTTGCTGAGCCACTGCCATCGTGACGTATTCATCCGTCGGGATACAGCCCATATAATCTAATGTAATCGACAAAAAACGGTCGGCGACCAAGCCAAATTTTCGAAACACCTCTTTCCCTTCCTGTGCATTTTTTACCTTGTTGACCAGAAGGCGAAAGGTTTGAAGGTGATAGCGAGTAGAAAGGATTTTGACCAATGCATAGGCATCAGTCAGAGAAGTCGGGTCGGGTGTCACTAAGATCAGCGTTTCATGAGCGACCAAGCTAAAGTACAGGACATTGGCAGAAATCCCAGCCGCACAGTCGATCAGCAAAAGATCTGGGGGGCAAGGGAGTTCCAAGAATGCCGATTGGAGCAACAATTGTTGTTCATAGGTCAGTTGAGTAAAAGCTTGTGCTCCCGATGTCGCAGGAAGTAGTCGAATGCCTTCAGGACCAGTAATCAATGCCTCGTCCAGCTGACGGCTACCAGCCAACACATCTTCGATGGTGTATTGCGGCGTCAAACCAAGCAGAATGTCCACGTTGCCCAGCGCGAGATCAGCGTCCAATACCATCACATTCGAACCTTGTCGGGCTGCTACCACCGCCAAGTTCGCAACGACATTAGTTTTTCCAACTCCTCCTTTTCCCGAGCTGACCGCAATCACCTGAGGCAAGGACCGCCGCACAGATGTCGGACTCATCGCTGCGCGAAGACCGCTGGCCTGATCCTGCCGCCTCGTTTTGTTCTTTCCAAACGACTCGACGGCGGGAGTAGTGGATGTCGGCATTAGGGACCAACCTCCGCTAAGATTTGTTGCTCTTCATCCCTCGGCATATCATGGCCTCCACAGACTAACTGGACGAGTCGCTCTCGTGTGGCCACTTCAAGATCTTCTGGCACTCGTTGACCAGCCGACAAATACGACACTGGAATGCTGGCTTGAGACAACACGCTATACATTCCACCAAATCGGACCGTCTCATCTAGTTTAGTCATGATAATCCGATGAATCGGCAAGGATTGATATCGGCGAATCGTCTCTTGTTGGATTGACTCCGATACTGGCGCCGCCAAAACAAGATGTGTGTCGACCTTGTATGAGCCCCGCATCATCCGTCCCAATTCATCATGACCGGGTCGATCCTTGGGACTCCGCCCTGCCGTGTCCACCAGGATAAGATCCGCCTGTTCGTGACGGCTTATGCATTCCTGAAAATCTTGTTGTGACACAGCAACTTCAATTGGAATATTGAGGATCTTGGCGTAGACTCGCAATTGTTCGACAGCCGCTACCCGGTATGTATCTAAGGTAATCAACACCGTCTTTTGTTGCTCATCCTGTTGCCGCGCCAAACTGGCCAGCTTCGCAATCGTTGTTGTTTTCCCAACCCCTGTCGGACCGACGAGCATCATGATTTTTTGTCCGTATTGTCGTGACACACCGACCGTGGAATCGGCAAGGCCTTCTTCCATACGTTCCTGAAGCAAACTGGTCACGATTTCGCGATTTCCGATACCAGTCGTCCCCAATGTTTCAACCACTGAGCGCAACAGGCGATGCGCCAATTGAGGATCAACACCTTGGCTCACCAGCGCTTGGTAATCGGGCAGGACATCTCCTGGCAAGTTTTGAACACGTTTCTGCATTTGGCTCCCTAACACTTCCCCCACGACAATCCGCAGGCCTTCTAATTCTTGCCGTAACGGCCCCATGAGCTGCTCCGGATCTTTCTGTGATTCACGCAACCGCTGCAACTCTGCTTTCATATCATGCAAATGCTGCGTGACGGGATCCAAGACGGTCGCCACTTGTAATTGTTCTGAAAACGTTGTGGTTTTCTTGGCTTTAACCTCGGCGACCGGTGCTTGTGCGGGACTGAACGGCTTTTTCAGTAGCGATTGAAGGGAGCGATCCAAAGTCACAGCCGGTTGAGTTTCATCAACGACCTGCGGCCCATCGACGGCTGCCGTAACTTCGATGACTGATTGACTCAGCAGTCCAAACAGTCCCCCAGCCTTCTGCACCCGCCGAGATGAGACAATCACCGCATCTGGTCCAAGTTCCGCTTTCACTGCTTGGAGAGCTTCTTGTAACGACAGAGCTTCAAACCGTTTCAGCTTCATGTGGCAACCTCACAACTTCAATAGCTTGAATTTTTGTCTTAGGGTCCAATTCGTTTGGTGACAAGACCGCCAAGGCATGAATTCCTGGTGACACTAATCGATATATTTGCGATCGAATCGATTGGGAACACAAGACAATTGGCTGATACCCTTGGCTCACCACCCGTTCTAACGCTTGGCGAACTGCTGAAATGGCGTAGTTTAAAAGACCTGGTGACAATGCGGCTTCATCGATGGTCTGTGGTTTCATCGTTTCGGTAAGACGTCGGTCCAACATCGGATCGAGACTGACGACATGCACAAGACCCTCCGGGTTGGCATATTGCGTCGAAATCGTTCTAGACAAATTTTGCCGGGCATATTCCGTCAGGGTGTCAGGATCTTTACTCACGGTGGTGTAATCAGCAACAGTTTCCAGAATAGTCCGCAAATCCCGAATGGACACTCGTTCTCGTAGAAGATTTCTAAGGATTCTCACCACAACCCCTAATGACAACTGTGTTGGAATAAGCTCATCGACAACCTTGGGATACGTCTTTGCTAGGTTGTCCAGCAAATTCTGGACCTCCTGACGACCAAGCAATTCATGCCCACTGGACTTGATCAGTTCCGTCAGATGTGTGGCAATAATGGCCGGACCATCCACGACCGTATAGCCATCCATTTGAGCTCGATCCTTGTCGTTCGGCGCAATCCAGACTGCTGGCAACCCGAAACATGGATCATGCCCGGGTTTGCCCTCTAACCCTTTTCTGGCATGTCCAGGATTGATTGCCAATAAATGGCGAGGCACAAGTTCCCCCTTCGCAACCTGAATGCCTTTGAGCAAGATACTGTACTCATGCGGTTTCAGTTGGAGGTTATCTCGAATATGGACAGCCGGCACCACAAAACCCATATCCAACGCCGTCTGTTTGCGAATAGCCCGAATACGCTCTAACAGTTCGCCACCTTGTGAATGATCCACAAAAGGCACGAGCCCATATCCCACATGTAATTCCAAAAGGTCAGGGGGTGTCACGGTATCCGCTGACTCAGTCGCTGGTGCCTCTGATTGGTCAGCTTTAGAGGCACTGGTTTGCTGCGCTTGTGACGCGGCTGCAGCCGCGTCTTCCCGTCGCTTCCACAGAAAATACGCGACACCAGCTGTCAGGGCTCCAAGCAGCAAGAACGCCACATGAGGTAGTCCAGGTAGAAACCCAAGAAAGAACAACATCCCAGCAACCGACGCCACTAAATGAGGGTTAAAAAATATCTGCTCCGTTAAATCTCGACCGAGACTTGTCGTGGTAGAGACCCTTGTGATGATAATACCGGCTGCTGTCGACATGACCAGCGCCGGAATTTGAGCGACGATCGCGTCTCCCACCGTCAACAACGTAAACCGCTTCGCAGCCGTAACCACCGACATTCCATGCTCTAAGACACCAATTCCCAGACCACCAAGCACATTGATAAAAATAATCAGGAGGGCGGCAATCGCATCACCACGCACAAACTTACTGGCACCATCCATCGATCCATAAAAATCGGCTTCTTGTGCGATCATCTCTCGACGTTTCCGAGCTTCAGCCTCGTCAATAATGCCAGCATTCAAATCGGCATCAATGCTCATCTGCCGACCAGGCATGGCATCTAACGTAAACCTCGCCGCGACTTCTGCAATACGAGTTGCCCCTTTGGTGATCACGACAAAATTAATGATGACGAGAATCGAAAAGACCACTATTCCCACCGCGAAATTTCCACCGACAACAAATTCGCCAAACACGCGAATCACTTCGCCTGCAGCCGCAGGGCCTTCGTTCCCATGCAACAAGATCGCTCTCGTCGACGCAATATTTAACGCGAGGCGGTACAGCGTGGTCAGCAAGACAACAGACGGAAAGACCGAAAACTCCGCCGGACGTCCTGAATGCATCGTCACGAGCAAAATCAACATGGCCAAGGTAATACTAAATGACAGGAACAAATCCAGCAGAAAGGGCGGAAGCGGCAGCAGCATGAGCAATAACAAGCCCACCACGCCAACCGGCAGCAGCACATCCCCATAATGAGCTGGGGTCAATTCAAGCTTTAATCGATCGCTATCAATCGCCATGCGATTCCCTAGCTAGCCTCCTCCTGTGTATGACGAAGACGATAGACATAGGCCAGAACTTCCGCGGCCGCCTGATACAGGGCAGCCGGAATTTCTTGCCCCACCTGCGTCCCTTTGAATAACCCTCGAGCTAGGCTGCGATTTTCCAGAATTGGGACACCAGCATGACGAGCAATTTGCTTAATTTTCTCCGCCATGAACCCCGCCCCTTTCGCTAGGACCACCGGAGCATCCATCTTGCCTGTGTCATATTTCAACGCAACCGCGACATGCGTCGGATTGGTAATCACCACATCAGCCTTTGGCACCGCCTGCAACATCCGCTGTCGTGCCCGTTCCCGTTGTAAGCTGAGGCGACGAGACCGAATTTGAGGGTCCCCTTCCACATCTTTTGCCTCATCCTTGACTTCTTGTTTCGTCATTTTGAGATCTTCATTATGTTGCCAGCGCTGATAGATGAGATCTGCGATCGCTAAAATCAATAGCGCTCCGCCTACCGTCCACACGACCTTTTGAACCAACGCCCAGGTGCCAGAAATGCCACCTAAGAGTCCGAGGATAGGAAATTGCACAAGGGTTTGAATGCCTCGTGATAAGACGAAATAGAGGATCCCTGCCACCATCGCGACTTTCAAAAGCGATTTGACGAGATCCACCACCCCTTTCCACGAGAACAGTCGTTTTATGCCATTCATCGGATTCAACTTCGAGGGCTTGGGTTGTAGGGCTTCGTCAACCCAGAGCAACCCGGTCTGCATCACAATGGCAGCGAACGCGAATAACGCAACAATCAGCCCGAATGGAATGAGTGGCACGAATGCTTGATTCACGACATCTATCAGCAAGACATGAAGCGTGGTCGTATCGATCTGCCGGGTCCCCGCTTGCTCAAGCCAGTTTCGATAATGCCCAGAGAATTGTTGCAACACTTGGGGGGCCCAGAGCGAAAGCACACCCACTCCTCCCAATAGTACAAAGAGAGGTGGCAACTCGCGGGTGAGGGGCACTTGTCCCTTCCGTCGTGCTTCTGCCAGCTTTTTGGGAGTCGGTTGTTCCGACTTTTCGCCGCCGTCTTTATTTTCAGCCATTCCCGAGTCCCTGCAATAACTCCCAGAGAATTGCTTCCATGCCTAGCACGGATTCTTGAAAAACCAAGGCCATAAAAGGTAGCCCTAGACCTAACACAATTAATCCGACAGAGATCGTAATAGGGAAACTTGTGAGAAAAATATTCATCTGCGGGACCAAACGCCCTAACAATCCCATGGTCAGATGGATAAGAAATGTTGCCGCCATAACCGGAAACGCTAACTTCAAGCCCGTCTCATAAGTGCGTTGTATCAGACCAGTCACATCTGGAAGTAACGGAGAGCTCAGATGCGCACCAAACGGAGGAATGAGCTGAAAACTACTGCCCAGAGCCAACAGCACTAACAGATGTCCATCGACTTGAAAATACAAGAGTGTGGCCAACACCGTGAGCAATTGGCCAAAGACAGGCGTTTGAACTTGCGAGACCGGATCGAGTGTATTGGCCATGGCAAACCCTACCTGGAACCCTAAAACGTTTCCCGTCAGTTCCACTGCTGCCATCACAAGCCGCATCGCCAGCCCAAGCACCAAGCCCACCATCAACTCGGCCATCAACGCCATCATCAAGTGTCCAGGTTGCAACCAGTTTGCCGGCAACGTGAAACTGACGACTGGCGTTAAAATCATGGCCACCGCGGCAGCTAATCCTACCTTGATACGTTGGGGAACCGTCCGTCCACCTAGTAGTGGCAAAGCCGACAAGATCGCGGCTGTTCGCACGAGCACCACCACAAACTGCCAAACCTGTTGGATCGCGATATCCCATTGCAACACCAGTTACTTCATACCTTTTAATGGATAATCAGAATTCATGACCAACAATCATTGAATTGTTACTTTTGTCATGATTGGCTTCTTCATTATTAACCGTGCTTCATTGAGCCATTTCTGGAATGCTCACCCACACATTGGTCATGAATCCCACCAGAATTTGTACCATCCACGGAAACATCACCAACAGGACAATGAACATTGTCATGATTTTTGGCAAAAACGTGAGCGTCATTTCATTAATCTGGGTCATGGCCTGAAACGAACTCACAAGCAATCCAACGATCAAACTCAGTCCGAGCATGGGGCCCGCGACAAACAGAATCGTTTTAATGGCTTCTTGCCCTACCTGCAGCACACCTTCGGGAGTCATGCCTGTTCTCCTTGAAAATAGTAAGGAGTGAGGAGTAAGTCGTGAGGGGGAAGGAAAAACTTGACATTATTGCCTTGCTTTTCACTTCTTACTATTCACTCCTTACCATTTATCTTTATTGAAAACTGTTCATGAGGGAGCCAACAATCAAAAACCAGCCATCCGCCAACACAAAAAGCACAAGTTTAAAGGGCAACGAAATCATAATTGGTGGCAGCATCATCATGCCCATGGACATCAAGGTGCTCGCCACGATCATATCGATCACCAGAAACGGCACATAAATCAAAAATCCAATTTGAAAGGCTGTTCGTAATTCACTTGTGATAAAGGCCGGCACCAACACATGAAGGGGAACATCATGAGCCGTTTGAGGATCTGGAAGCTTTCCCATATTCATAAACAAGCTCAGATCCTTTTCGCGCACTTGCTTCAACATGAACTCCCGAATCGGTTCCATTGCCCGTTGCATCGCCACTTCTTGAGTCACTTGATTGTCGAGGAACGGGTTGAGGGCATCCGTACGAACTTTTTCCCAGACCGGCATCATAATGAAAATCGTGAGAAACAGGGCCAAGCCAATCATGACTTGGTTGGGTGGCGCATGGAGAGTCCCAAGCGCCTGTCGCAAAAGTCCCAGAACAATCACGACTCGCGTAAATGACGTGACCAGCATGAGCAAGGCAGGTGCTAACGTCAAAATCGTGAGCATGAACAGAATACGAATGCCAAATGTCCATGGCTCAGTTTCGTCTAATCCAGAAACATGGAGGCTAATCGTCGGATCGTTTGGAGCCTGCGCGAACGCGCTAAATGGAAAGGCAAGCATCGCACTCACTCCCATCAACAATCGAAAGAAGCTCGTACGGCTTTGGATGTGAGATTGCCTCATGAGTGGCACTTACTCCATCCTTAGGAACAATTCGACATTCCTACAGCCGATCGGCTCGATGATGCGGCATCTTGTTCCGACTTTTTAGAGGACCATTGTCCAATCCAGGTCCCAATTCGACCGGCCACGGGTTCAGTCAAGACACGAACTCGACCGGCTCGATGTTCATCGGTGATCTTGGTCAAGAGTGTCATTTCTCGTGCGGTCGTTCCTAGAACCAGAATCTCCCCTGCGATATCCACCAGCATAATTTGTTTTCCTGTGCCCAATCGAAGACCGGCCAGTACACGCATGAGAGGCTCTCCGCCAATCCCCGATCGTTCTCCATACATTCGGCGAACCACCGCTAGCACGCTCAGAAGCACGACGATCACCAACACTAACGCACCAGCCATTTTTATTGCTTCGTGGGTAAGGTCCATAACGTGTCAGTGAGATGTCAGAAGCGAAACGTGAGAAGCACTCAACGTAAAGCTTTTGACATCAACAGTTTTCCCTTTTCACTATTTACCGAAGTTTATTGACCCGCTCAGTTGGGCTCACCACATCAGTGAGACGGATGCCAAATTTTTCGTTCACCATGACCACTTCGCCACGTGCCACCAGTCGCTCATTCACCAGAACTTCCAGTGGCTCTCCGGCCAATTTATCAAGTTCCACAATTGACCCCGGCCCTAACTGCAATAAATCCTTAATCAACATTCGTGTATTACCCAATTGCGCAGATAGGACGAGTGGGATATCAAGTATTCGATCAAGATTGGTGTCTTGAGAACCATTCGATTCTGGCACACTTGGCGGAGGCGGCGGAGGAGCTTGTACTGAGGTTGTGTTTTCAGTTTTGCCTGCAGCTTCCTGGGCTAGCGCCTCCATCATTTCTTTCTCGGCGTCAAAAGTGTCCATGTCTACATTCTCTTCATCGCTCATACTTCATCTCCATGTTTTAGCATTGTGTATCTACCATAGACCCTTTACACCCCGACCCGCTTATTCTGGCATGACCATCACATCGTGAATTTGAAAGGATTGCATCCCCTTCGACGTTCCCGGAAATCCTCGGAATTTGGGGACCCCCTCGACTGTTGCAACCAGTGGCTGCGAAGTTGATTGATTCAAGGTAATCACATCACCTGATGAAAACTGCATAAATTCCTCGACTGACAATTCTACTTCACCCAGAGTAATCGAAATATTGACTGGAGCATCTTTCAGGCGACTGGAAAACCGTTGTACCCAACCATGATCCACTTCATAGAAATCACTCTGGAAGCTGACTTGCAAGCGATCCCGAATGGGCTCAAGCATGGCATAAGGAAGACAAAGATGCAGGTCTCCGACTGAGTTTCCAAGCTCTATGCCCAAGGTCACGACAATCACGACATCTGCTGGGAGCACAATTGAAGCTAACTGGGGATTCATCTCCGCCCGGACAGCTTTAATATCCACCTTTTGAACAGGCTCCCAGGCCTTCTGAAGATCCCTCAACCCCATGGCCATGACCTTACGCATGACACGCTGCTCGATGAGCGTAAAGTCCTGCCCTTCCGGTTTGACATGTGTTTGACCGGCGCCTCCAAAAAAATGATCGACCAGCAGATAGACCGTCGCCGCGTCAGTCGCAACCATCGCCGTGCCTCGAAGGGGCTCCATCGAGATAATCTGAAGAAACGCCGGAACCGGAAGACGTTTGGTAAATTCCCCAAATTTTTGAACAGATTGATTGTTAATCGAGACCTCAACAGTTTTTCGTAGAATGTCGCTCAAGGCTAGACGAAAGAGCCTAGAGAACTGTTGATGGATAACATCCAGAGTGGGCATCCGACCACGGATGACCCATTCTTGATTGCCGAGATCATAAGGAACAGGCCCGTCCTGGGGTTCATCCACTTCAGGTGTTTCAGTTTCAACATCTCCATCGGATACACCCCTGAGGAGTGCATCAACTTCATCTTGACTGAGAATTTTTTCCATATGCCTAAATTAGTGAAAAAGAAGAGGTGAAATGTAAGAAGTCAGGCAAGGGTGCATGACTAACATCTTCCTGACCAGTTGGTAGCGTGACGCCTCGCCCTTCAGGTCTTCTTCTTTTGTTCTCATTTCTCCCTTTTCCCTTGTTTATTGAATGATAAAGTCTGTAAAGAACACATTCGAAATCTTGCCCTTACTCATCACACCATTCACCCGCGTCATAATCTCCTCCCGGACCCGTCGCTTACCATTGACTGTTCGTAGTAACTGGGACTCTTTGCTACTCAACAGCACCAGCAAGGCATCACGAATGGCAGGGACCTTACTCTGAAAATCTGTTTTTTCTTCCGGACGATCCAGTTCCAATTTGATACTCACTTTAAGAAACCGGAGATCATCGCGATCAGCTAAATTCAGCAGAAAGGGGTCCAGCTCCATGACGGGTCCAGGTTCCTCAGCATGGCCTTCGTCATGTCCTTCGGCTGCATGCTTCTCGCCCTCTTCCTTTTTCCCTCCCATAAAAAACCAAGCAGCTCCCCCGCCGCCGCCCAGTAATAGGACACTTACCAGTCCTAGTATCAACATCTTTTTTCCTGACCCTGCTTTTGCCGGCGCTTCTTCAGTGGCAGATTCGTCAGCCATACCGTAACCTCACATGCAATGTATTTTTGCCTAGATTTCCACTAGTTAACTCAGCAACCTCTATGCCACCACACAGATGTCACTCTTGTCAGAATGCGCGATCACAAAATGCAGCAGGAATCAGAGGTTGGCTCATGCAATCTTCAACAGTTTTCTTCGACTTCCAAAAATGTTCATAAATCTTTCGTCATTTTCTTGGCGTTCCGCGGTCTACCTTGACGCTACGTTGCCGCAAGGCTCAGGGAGACCATCTAGGACAATTTTGCCTAGCACGCTTATGATCCTTAGAAAACATCCGAAACACAGGTAAATGAGAGAGTTCGTCATCAACGAATCGTTCTTGACCTGAGAGAAAACCTGCCACAGCATGGAAGCTTCTGACTCTATGACTGCGAGAATCATTGAACCTCCATCACCCGCTCGAGCAGCTCTGCACCAAATCCTCACAACCATGGGCCTTGCCGATATCTTGGTTTTTGCTGATTATGAACCTGCGTTCTTGACAGAACCGGTTTGTTCTTGCCAACTCATTTTTATTGGATCGAAAGCCTGGGAACAAGGCAAGCCGTCCATGATTCAGGCATTTCAGAAACACGCAGAGCCCCACTCAACCAAGGTCCTTCTGTTTCTGTCTCATGACGACCAACTCGATCTGCTGGAAGCCATCCATGCAGGCATTGATGGGTATTTCACCTATCCATTTTCTATTCATAATATTCGACAGAAACTTCACTCTCTTCTGCCCGATTATCGATTGCCCGACCAACAGAGTACGAAACCAAAAACCCGCAGGCGTTCTCGCCCACAAAAAAGCCCTCAGTCAGCACATACTGACTGAGGGCTTTTTCAACTATCGAACCTCAAGAAGTTATCGAGCGAGATTCACGAGTTCTCCCAGCAAATCGTTTGTCGTCGTAATGATTCGGGAATTCGCTTGAAATCCCCGCTGCATCGTAATCATGTCCACCAATTCATCTCCCAGATCAACATTAGACGCTTCCAATGTACTGGCCGACACTTTCCCAAAAGAACCCGTCCCGGGAGTCCCCACCGTTGGGGTTCCAGAATCGCCAGATTGAATAAATAGATTTCGACCAATCGGTTGCAAACCATCGGGGTTGATAAAACGAGTCAGAGCCACTTGGCCAAGAGCTCGCGTCGTTCCATTCGTAAACCGTCCGGTAATCACTCCATCTTCGCCGATGGACGTCCCAGTGAGCGTCCCAACGGAAAACCCATCTTGCGCTTGCTCCAACACAACAGAGTTAGCCCCTTGTTGCAACATCCCATCTGTACCCGTCCCGGTAACATCAGTTGTGATACTCGTTCCAAAATCAAAAACGATAGGTTGTGGAGCATTAGCTCCGCCAGTAAAAGAAATGGAATGGGGAGTAGTATTGGGATCAGGCGATTCAATATCTAAAAAACCAGACCCGGTAAATGTCAACGTTCCTTGCGCCACCAAAGAATTTCCGGTGGCCGCATTCGTGGCAATGGGCGAGCTTACTTCTGTATCCGCGGCAACTACACTATAGGTCCAGGTATTGATCGCTGTTTTAGAAAAATAGACAGTTAAATCATGTCCTGTCCCCTGGGAGTCAAAGACCCGAATACCAGAACTAAATGAGGCATTGGAGATATTGGTCGGGTCAGCCAAGAGATTGGCACTAGAAAATCCGGTAAGCACAGGGTCTGCGGCATTCAAATTTCCGATCATTTCGACTTCCGTAGTAGCAACAGCAGGTTGTTGTGCAGCTGAGAGCACGATATTACCAATGCTGGTCGGTGAGACATTTCCCGCAGTATCAGCTTGATATCCTTGCAGGAATAGCCCCACAGGATTGACGATATTGCCATCCACATCAATATTAAACTGACCAGCTCGAGAATAAAACGTATTGCCTGACAAATCGTTGACTTGAAAAAATCCATCTCCATCGATGGCCAGATCTAAGGCATTCGAAGTCGTCTGAAGCGACCCTTGTGTAAAACTCGGATCGATACCTAGCACACGAACGCCACGCCCTTCGACCAGGGCCGTACTCGTCCCGCCACCACCAATCGTGGCACCAAATAAATCGCCGAATGAAACAGAACGGCTTTTATAGCCGACGGTCTGTGCATTGGCGATATTATTCCCAATTTCACTCAGTGCACGGCTAGTTGCATTGATCCCGCTCGTGGCTGCAAAAAACGCTGATGTAATGCCCATCGGTAATTACTCCTTTGTTATGAGCATTTCGGACATCCATGTTCGGCATGCTACAAGGTTTACTGAATGGAAATAATGTCCTGTTGTTTGAGTGTCGCTCCACTTTGAAGCACAATAGGATTCTCGGCATCAAACACGATATTCGCTACAGGTTCCCGCCCAAACGTCAGGACTGGAACCCCAGCTTGCTTCGCATCTGCTGCTTTGACTCGAAATTGATAAACACCTTCCGGAACACGATCTCCGTTGGCATCTAAACCATCCCATCGAATCTGATTTGCGCCGGCATGTTGTAATTCCGTTGTTCGCAACTGCTGTATGACCTGTTGGTTTGGCCCTAGAATGTCTATCGTCACGGTGCTGGCATCACCACTCAAGGCATAAGCTAACGTCGGTTGATCATCCTTTCCAATGGCCACCGTATTTCCTGGGGAAACGACCGTTCGACCGATCAAATCTACTAGACCCAGTTGAGTCCGTTGGGTATCCTGAGCAATCAAATCTCCGAGTAATTCATTGGTATTCGTCGCCTGCTCTAACGTCGTAAACTGCGCCAACTGTGCGACGAAATCCTCATTCTCAACCGGATTCGTTGGATCTTGGCTTTGCAACTGAGTCACCAATAGCCGCAGAAAGATATCTGCCCCTAATTCAGACACCGCCGCCTGAACATTCTCTTGGCCGGATACCGGAGAAGTGGCAGTAGTGGGTGTTATCGGATCCATCTCATTAGACTCCTTTATCAGTATTCACAACTTGCCCAATCGGTTACGCCACAAAGTGCAACCCTGGCTCATCATCTTCCTGTGGAGAATGGTTTGTATGTGTTTCATTATGATCCCTTGGTGCTCTCCCAGCCGACGGCTTCGTACCAGATTCCTGAAACAAGTTTTCAGTAGTTTGGTCACCCTGCTCCCGTACTTCAGCCGAGAATTCCTGCAGTTCCATATCAACTTGAGCCAATTGATTTTCTAACTGAGGCACGAATTGAGACGCGAGATTTCTCAAGATCGCCTGATCGGTTATCAAGCCAGCATAAACCTGCCGATTCTGCACCCCGACGTCGATTTGGACTCGTTGATGTTCTGACAATTGAACATCCAGCTGTAATCGTTGGAAGGCATGAGGTGTTCCCTCAGGATTTCGGTCCTCTAGTGTCCGTATACCTAGCCCTGGATCGCGTTGGGCGAGCGAATGCTGAAAGCCCTGCTGAGACTGCGAGAAATTGTTCATTCCCAGATGCAACCCCTGCCCATTGTTCGAATCCAATGTTCCATTGCGTATGATGGTATCCGCAAGATTGGGCCGCTCCCCTCTACCAAGTGCTCCTGACTCGCCAGGCCCTTCCACCACAGGATTCTGACTACGATCGATCTGGCCTTCTGGCAGTTCACGCAATGGGGCAATACTGGTTAGTGGCGTTCTGACCGCAACCAGACTGTTCGTTGCTGTTCCATTCAACCCGGCAAACCCGGCTGGCCCTTCAGGCTCTCTAGCAGTAACTGGTGGCGTACTAAGACCAGAGACTACGCCTTCCGACCGACTGGTCGAGCCAAATAGATTGGGAGATACCGGTATCCGTAGAGTTCCCGCAGGTTGCTCGGATGCAATGTTTGGCCTATGCCTCTTGGGGTCATTCGTTTCAGAAGGTGAACCAATACCCGTTAACGTTCGATTCTCGCTGCGTATCTGAGGTGCCGTACGATTGTCCCCTGAACTTCGCAATTCCGGCGAAGATGCCACTTCTTGATGGGCTGCGTCCTGCAAGATGCCAGTAGAGGAGCTCTGGTTCGGTTCAGATATCACTTTTGGTAGTGCCGTCCGAATGTTTCCTTCAGCCACAAAACTATTGGGAAGGCTTTTCTCTACCAAGGGTGTACTTTGACGTATAGGAGACGTTTGAACCTCAGCATTCTGCTGCAATACTCCTTGCTGCTCTGAAACTCTCACCGGAAGAACACTGGGTATGGTTGAGCTCTTGTCTGACGTGAATAATAACTGTGAAGTGCCTGAGGTTTTCGAACTTGTTTCTCTCGGATGACTGAATACAAGCCCTTCTAGCTGTAGAGAAGTTACCTGAAGAGGCTCGGATGGAGCCGCTTCAACGGACAACGGGACAATCGATACATGATGAGGCTCACTAGCGGCAACAGCGGGAAGTTCCTTTGCTGTCGTCCTAGATTGCTCTGGCGAGATCAGAGTGGCAACATTGACAACATTTGTTTGGAAAATCGGAACAGAGGCCTGTTCATCGTCAAGCACCGTCGAGCCCCCAGGGTACGACTTAAGAATCTCTGTATAGGCTCGCGAAAATTCCCGCGTCGGGTCCTGCGTTTGCTCCTGGTTGATGAGTTCCAATGACTGCTGAGGAAGTTTTTCACCAGCAAGGGTCACTTGCTGTGGACTAGGAAGTATAGGAAACAACACATCCATACACGAATTACTTCGAAGAACTGGACAGAGCCGGTCGCCCGAGTTTTATTTCTCGGTATTTTCGTAACCCTTCCGATAATCTTGCCGCTTTTTTTGGCTTGACACCAGCCAGAATGCCCGCTGCTTTTTTATTCTTAATGCCTGCTAGAATATCCAAAGCTAATCCCTCTCTCATTTGTTCAATGCGCAATGCCCCTTCTTCCGGGTCCATCGATTCATATATTTTAATGAGATGTACCAGCGCCGGGTCTTGTTCTAAATAACGACGCTGCTCTTCATTCAATGCCGATGCTTCTTTATCCAAGCGCTTTGCCTCTTTGGCTTGTCGCGCGGCTAAAGCCTCAACATCTCGCTGCAACGCTTGCACTTGTTCTTCACGGAGCTGCAAACGACGTTCCCGCTCTTCCACCTCTTTCAGTCGTTTTTGGAGTTCTTGCAAAAGTGTCGTCTCTTCGCTAGGAGGTCCATCCAAAAACTCCTCTTCAAGGTGTTGAATTTCTTCGGGATGACTTGAAGTTTCTTCTGTTGTCGCTTGGACAGACCAGGCTGCAGTCACCCACACGAGGAGCACGACGAGCCACCAGAACATTCGTTGTCGACTAGGCAACATGGGACTACTAGGTTATTTCTTCACCCTTTCCAGCCACGAACGCATGAGCCGAAAGGTCATCTTGGATTTGTTGTTCTTGGGCCGCCACTTTCTTCAACACCTCCGCTTCTTTCTTGGCAATTATCAGTTCAACCACCCGCCGAGCATGGTAGGCCTTTTTCAACTTTTGCCGTAGTTCCTCCAACGTCGTTTCTAATCGACTGATATGCTGAGTCCGCGTTTCCATGGCGATACCAAGACGATCCAACCATTGATAGCGTTCTTCCGCAGATATCGTATCGAGTCCTATCTGAATCTGGTGTTCGAGTTCCGTGACCACTGTGGCCATTTCTTGACTCAATTCCTCACGTTTGGTCAGCTCTTGACTCTTTTGCCATTCAGTCAGTACCACTTCTTCACGAGCTAAATCTTCAACCTGTTTACGAAATCGTAGCAGGGTTGTCCAATTCATCTATTGCTTTCCCTTTTGTTGGAGAAGACCCTGACTCTGTTTGGCCAAGAGGTCTAAGTTCTTGACACTTTCTTCTAAACTAATCACGTTCTCTCGCTTTTGCCTTAAATACTGGTCAATGGGTTCCTTCATCTGAATGGCTGCGTCAAGACGTGCATTGGTACCAGCTTGATAGGCCCCTAAATTAATGAGCTCCTCCGAATTACGATATTCGGCCATTGATTGCAGAATACGTTGTGCCGCTGCCGCATGCTCCTCGGACACGATATCCGACATCACCCGGCTTAGACTCTGAAGCACATCGATAGCTGGGAAATGCCCTTGCATGGCTAATTGTCGAGATAGCACGATATGCCCATCCAAAATGGACCGCATGGAATCAACGATGGGATCATTCAGGTCATCTCCGTCGACCAGAACTGTATACATCCCCGTAATAGATCCGCCCGCTAAGGGACCGACTCGTTCCAAGACCTGTGGGAACAACGTAAACACTGATGGAGGATACCCTTTTGTCGTCGGAGGTTCTCCAGCCGCGAGCCCAACTTCCCGCTGGGCATGAGCTAATCGGGTCAACGAATCAACCAATAACAGGACATGGTTCCCCTGATCACGAAAATACTCGGCAATCGCTGTCGCGACGAACACGGCACGGACCCGAACGAGGGGTGATTGATCAGACGTCGCTACCACGACAACTGATCGACGAAGGCTATCCTTTCCCAGATCCCGCTCAAGAAATTCCTTCACTTCTCGTCCGCGCTCTCCTACTAATGCAATCACATTCACATCTGCAGTCGTATGCCGACACAACATGCCCATTAACACACTTTTCCCTACTCCACTCCCTGCAAAAATTCCAACTTTTTGACCGATCCCGCATGTTAATAAGGCATTGATCGCTTGAACCCCTAGATCGATCGGCTCCGCAATTCGCTTGCGCGACAACGGAGCCGGAGCGGAAGCATACAACGCGTAGCGTTGACTCCTTGGCAGAGATCCCTTGTCATCAATAGGCTGCCCCAACCCATCCACCACCCTTCCCAAAAGATACGGACCAACGAGCAATTGAGGAGAGCTGGAGTCATACCGAATCAAATCTCCAGCGCCAATGCCTCGAACGGGGCCAAACGGCATCACGATCACACGTTGCTCTCGAAAGCCAATAACTTCCCCTTCAAGCACGGCCTGTCGACGATGACTAAAGATATGGCACCGCTGTCCAACAGACGCTCCTAACCCTGTAGCTTCCAACGTCAATCCGACAGCCTTCACCACACGGCCGGTGACCGTGACCAGCGAAAGTTCATCAAGACGTTGTTGAATCGCAGCCAAACTCATGAGCGCGAGGGTTCCAATCCAAACTCTGCCGCCACGGCTTCTAATTGTTGTTGAATGCGCGCATCGAGTTGAAGACTAGGTTGCTCGACCAGACATCCTCCGAGTTCGAGATGGTCGTGGGCTTCCAAAACCAAATGGTCTCCACCCACAAATTCTTTCCGCAAATCCGCTTGCAGCGATTTCAATGTCTCGAGATCTTGTGGATGGACACGCACCGTCACAAGAGTTTTATCGAGCAGCAAATCAAGAACCTGACGAACTTGCCGCACGATCATTTCTTTATCGCTCTCAAGTTCTCGCAAAAGAATCTTTTGGGCGATGGCTAATGCCACTTCCACCACGTCCCGATCTCGTTCTTCAAGTGCCGCGACACGAGCTCGCCCGATCTGATTGGCTAAATCAAGCGCCCGCTTGAGCTCAGCATCCACCTTGGCCTTGCATTGTGCATGTCCTTCTTCTATTCCTTTCTGTCTCCCCAATTCGAACGCCTGCCGTTGTAGATCTGAACAATCATGCGGCTGATCGTCTTCATCTGGATTCTTTGCCCCTTTGGGGATTAACTCTGTCATTTGGAATTTTTGCACGCGGTCATTTACTTCCATACGTCGCCAACCTTTACACCATCTGTTCTTCGCCCTTACCACCCAAAGTCACACGCCCTTCACCAGCCAATCGTTGTACCGTCTTGATAATATTCTGTTGTGCTAACTCAACATCACTAAGTTTGACCGGACCCCTGGTTTCCATATCTTCTTTCAAAGATTCAGCCGCTCGGCTAGACATATTGTTAAAGAATTTGTCGCGCAATGGTCCCTCAACCGGCTTCAAGGCCAACAAGAGTTCTTCTTTGCTCACCTCACGTAGCAATTCTTGCATCCCTCGGTCATCCACACTTTCGAGGTCTTCAAACACAAACATCTTGCCACGGATCTCTTCGGCGATATCAGGGTCTTTTGTTTCGAGGGCCGTGAAGATTTCGCCTTCAACATTACGCTTCACTGAATT
Source organism: Nitrospirales bacterium (assembly GCA_965223765.1). Classification (GTDB taxonomy): domain Bacteria; phylum Nitrospirota; class Nitrospiria; order Nitrospirales; family UBA8639; genus Nitrospira_E. The sequence goes on along the minus strand of OZ245016.1, from coordinate 2,384,189 downwards.
GAGGATCTCTGCGACCAGTCCAGTTCCACCCACCGGTACCGCATTTTTGGAAGAACCTAGACGAAGCTCTTCTTGCAAGACTCCATTGAGCTCATCAACCATGTTCGGGGAAACCTCCTCCGTCGTGGCTAAACGATAGACAATGGCATCTCGTTTATAGGGGGGCAGCAATGACAAAATCTGCCCAGCTTGGTCCGACTCAAGATTTGCTAAGATCAACGCCCCGGTTTGTGGATGTTCAAATGTCAAGAGATTCGCAATCGACACCGCATCAAGTGATTTCAAAGTTTCAAACCCAGCATTATCTGAGTTATTGAGAGAACTCAAAATTCGTCGAGCTTTATCTTTTCCCAATGCCGCATTCAGAATCTTGGCGAGATAGGTTTTTCCTTCGACACTTAATCCTGTCGCACCAGCCAGTTCCATGTACTCTTTTAAGACATAGCGATGTTCTTCTTGACCAACATTCACAAGAGCTCCAAGATAGGCGCCAATCTGACGTATATCTTTCTGATCTAATACTTTCAACACTTCAACAGCTGACGCCTCCCCAATGGCTAACAGCAAGATTGCTGCTTTTTCATAGCCTGATAGATTGCCACTCACTGCCTAAGCCTTTTGCTCTTGTTCTTCTTTGATCCACGTTCGAATCACTTGGGCTGCAGTGGCGGGATTATCGGCAGCCAGCTTAATGGCCTGCTCTTGAGGCGTTTCACTAATCTGCGTTTCATACTCAGTGACCGTCGCTGGCAATCCAGCTTGTGGTAATGCGACTGGTTCCACGACAGGTTTACTCAAGTTCAACGCCATTGGACGAATAACGAACCACAACACCATCACACCTAACAGAAAGAACAACACGGGTTTCAGAAATCCACCCCAGCTCGCAAGAAAGGACTGAACACCCGCCGTCAATCCTTCTTCACCTTCTTGGACTGCTGGAGTTTCAAACGGGACATTTACGACTTCAATCTGATCACCGCGCTCTTCCAAAAATCCAACAGCCTTTTTTACAATCTGTATGAGATTCTGGATCTCTTGCTCCGACCGCGGCACATAGGTATTGGCATCAGGGGCCGCATCCGTGTCGGCTTCAGCGCCTTCGGCCGCTTTGTAGGTACCATCCACAAGCACCGCGACACTCAACCGTTGTATGGCTCCAGTCGGCTCGATAATCTTGCTGACTTTTCTATTCACTTCATAGTTCAAGGTTTCGTTTTTGCGCTTGGCTTCTTTCGGCCCCGATCCTCCAATTGGCTTGAGATCATTCGGAACATTACTTCGGACACCGGGCACGCCAGCGCGAGTGCCTTGTTCCGTCACTTTCTCCTGGCTGCGATTTTCACTTCTCACCACTTGGCTATTCGGATCAAAACTTTCTTCGGTTATTTCGACTTGCCGAAATTCTAATGGCGCCGACACGCGAACGACCGATTTATCACGTCCCAACACCTGATCCAACATCGTTTGCACTCGCTGTTCGAGGTCTCGCTCGACCCGACGCTGCGTCTCGATTTGTGTCGCCGTTAACTGTGCGTCATTGTCCACTGAGTTTTGACTCAGCACTTTCCCATGATTGTCCACGACCGTGACTTGACTCGGCTGGAGTCCTTCCACGCTGCTTGCCACGAGATGAACAATTCCTTGGACTTGTGGCCCACCTAATACCGTGCCACGGTTCAACGTTAAAACCACGGCTGCTTGCGCCGGTTTCTGTTCTGAAGCAAATAGTCGTTTCTCAGGAATGACTAAATGCACTCGAACTCGTTCTACTTGAGAGATCTGACTAATCGTGCGAGCCAGTTCTCCTTGGAGCGCACGACGATAATTCATTTGCTGAGTGAAAGGAGTCACACCAATCCCTGTCCGATCGAAGATTTCAAATCCCACACCCGCTGACTCCGGAAGTCCCACTGAAGCTAATTGAAGCCGAAGCTCATGAACACGTTCAGCAGGCACTTTGATAACATTGCCCCCTTCACCCACTTCGTAGGTCACCCCCTGTTTACCTAGCTCTTGAATAATGGCTCTGGTGTCGTCAGAGTTGAGTTGTGAGAACAGGATGACTAGCTCCGGTTCTTTTCCTATAAGAGCCAACATCGGAATGGTGGCAATGGCTAACGCCAACACCACCACAACTCCAATGCGCTGCCCCAGAGTTAAGGCCTGAAAATTATTGAGGAGACTTTCGGTGACTGTTGCCATATAGAGTTAGGCTGCAGATAAGATCTTGGAATTCGTGCGACGCAGCCGCGCATGAGTAACCACGTAATTCATCATAGGCTAGACCTGCATTCGCATCACTTCTTGATAAGCTTCCACCATTTTATTTCTGACTTGCATCAGCAACCGAAATGACAGGCCCGCCTTTTCACCCGCGATGACCGCTTGGTGAATATTCACGTTTTCCCCTTTCGCGACGGCATCCTCTAAACGTCCGGCCTCATGCTGCATCGTATTCACTGTTTCGACAGCCTTCTTCAGCAGATCGCCGAATCCTTCATTCGACAAAGATGTCTGTTTGACAGGTGACGTTGCAAAGGGTTCCGGAATGACCTCTATTGCTTTGATTAAGGAAGGTTCCATACACGTTCCTTTCGCCAAAATGCGTTAACAATCTATTTGCTCGATAGTTACAAAGGGAAAAGTCAGCAAACACAGAAATTGGGCGACGAGATGGTTGATGCGACCTTTCACTCATACTTGTCACTTCGAACTTTTCACTTCTCACACGCTTACTTCGTATCAACCCTATCGTCCCATTTCTAAAGCTCGAAGCGTCATGGTCTTTCCTGTTTCCATCACCGCAAGATTGGCTTCATAGGCCCTTGTTGCCGAAATGAGATTGACCATTTCCTCGATGGGGTTCACATTAGGAAGATGTAAATACCCTTTGGAATCGGCATCCGGATGGTCTGGATCGTAAATCGTCCGCAGAGGCCGAGAGTCCTGGATAATGTCAGTCACCCGAACCCCTGCCGGTTCGGCCGGATCACCAAATGCACTGTTGAATACAGAATGAAAAGGCGTATCCGGAGCAACAGTCTGAAAGACCACGTCTCGACGAATATACGGACCACCGTTGGGCGAGCGAGTCGATTCCGCATTTGCTAAGTTGCCAGCGATGATATTCAGACGTTGCCTTTGAGAATCTAATGCTGATCCAACAACCGCAAAGACTCGATCAAGATTCATATGCTTCTCCTTTATGACTAGTGAATACTAAAAAGTAAGAAGGAAGGAGACCAACAAAGAAAAATGAGGTGAAACAGGAATCTCCTCTCCCTTGTTTCTCACTCTTTACGCCTTACACCTCACTGGCATCATCGGCCTTCACCAATTGCGCGTTTCCAGCTTTCAAAACGACCATCCAAGAATTGACTAACGGCCATGTATAACATGGTATTTTCAGCCATCAACGTCATTTCCTTTTCTAAATTGACCGTATTTTCATCAATGCCCGCCCCAGCATCTTGCTTAATCGTATGATGAAAAATTTGATTGTCTGTCGAATGCACTGAGAGGTGTCGGGGATGAGTCCTCACAGACCCTAGGGGATGTTCTCCTCGAAGAACAGCAGAAAAAGTTTCAGGAAAGGGCAACTGCCTGGCTTTATACCCTGGAGTCTCTTCATTCGCCATGTTAGACGCAATAGTTTCGTGTATCGCACTCCGTACATCCAACGCCCGTTCATAGAGATGTGTCCCTGGATCCCATGGAGAGATCATCATTGCAGTCCTCCTCTCTATCGCTTGAATACTGAAAATTCTGTTGTATCGTTTTCGTACTCGTCCAGATGAATCAGAGGCACCAGCAAGGTCAACTCACTACCTGAACATATCCAACTAGGTCTTCCCATACACACCTATTTTCGAAAGCCATTCAGTAGACAGGCAGTTTTCATCCAGAACATTTTTCCTAGTTTGGAAGTTTTTTCCGCCTAGCAGCCGGTGAAAACACGACATCGAATGGTTCCTGTCACAACTAGCGTCAAACCTTTCATTCCTATACACCTAGCGATAGGCCTCCATTGAGTTGCCGATACTCTCGCAATTTATTGCGCAAAGTCCGAATACTGATTCCTAGTGTTTTTGCTGCATGCGTTCGGTTACCATTATGTTTCTCTAAGGTTCTGAGGATCAGTTCTCGTTCCATTTCCCAAATCGTTCCGGTTGGCGCTGCCCCAAGACTGGTCACCGCCGTTGGTTCGTCAAACTGGAAATGCTCGACCTGTAGCGGCCCATTGCCCACCAAGAGCACGCCACGCTCAATCACATTCTCTAACTCGCGAACATTGCCGCGCCAAGGCCGACTTTTCAAATACATCAATGCTTCGTCAGAAATCCCATTCCAGAGCCGCTGATTCCGTTGAAAAGCCCGTCGACAAAAAAATTCTGCCAGCAACAGAATATCTTCCGGTCGATCGCGCAATGGAGGAAGCGTAAATGGCATCACACTGAGACGATAGTACACGTCTTCTCTAAACCGCCCCGCTTGGACTTCTTGAGCAAGGTTGCGGTTGGTCGTCGCAATCACGCGCACATCCACTTGAACAGGCTGGCGTGACCCCAGACGGTCAATTTCTCGCTCTTGAAGGACACGCAACAACTTTGCCTGTAAGCCTAAACTCATCTCTCCTATCTCATCTAACAGCAAGGTTCCTTGATGTGCTAGTTCAAATTTCCCTACACGCCGCGCCAGCGCTCCAGTAAACGCGCCTTTTTCATAACCAAACAACTCACTTTCCAGTAGACCATCTGGCACCGCAGCACAATTGATCGCCACAAACGGTTGCGCCGACCGAGAACTCTTGCGATGGATATATCGCGCCAAAACCTCTTTCCCTGTTCCACTCTCACCTTGAATCAAGATTGTCGCAGGGCTACTGGCCACCATATCGATCATCTTCAGCGTCTGCAGTACTTTGGGATCACGCGTGAGAAAACCATCTGGCGAACCAGCATGATGACTTCCTTGCCCACCATCATGACCACTGAGAGTCGGTTCTCCTCGATCTTCATCAAGCTGTTGAATGAGTTTCTCGAGACGATCAAACGGAAAAGGCTTTTGGAGAAAATCCGTCGCGCCATATTTCAGCGCTTCCACTGCTACCTCCACACCTCCGTAGGCAGTCATGACGACCACAGGCATATGATATCCCTGTGTTCGTACTTCTCGTAAGAATTCCATGCCACCTTTTCCCGGCAGATTCAGATCTGTCAGAACCAACCAAGGCGTCTTTCGTTCAACATGCTCTAATCCCTCGTAGCCATCCCTGGCGACGGTGACTTCATAGCCCTGTTGGCTCAACACGTTGGTTAACGCAATTTGTAACTGCTCATCGTCTTCGACAAGCAAAATTCCACGGCTCGTTCCACTATCCGTCTCTAGCATGCGGTGCTCCTTTACACAGGAATAAAGAGATCCACTATCGTCCCTCTTTCCTGTTGACTCATGACATCAATTAGACCTCGATGAAGTTGGACCACTTGTTTTACGATCGAAAGGCCAAGGCCTGTCCCTCCTTTTGTCCTTGTGAAAAACGGATGAAACATCTGAGAACAATCTTCTTCTGACATTCCACATCCATAGTCTTGAATCCGAATCACCATCCCAGTCTGGGTTCGCTGACACCCTCGCTCTTGAGAAACTCGTGTTTCGACAGCACACGTAATATCGATCACCCCATCCAACTCAGAAGCCTGTACCGCATTGGCAAGGAGGTTAAAGAGTGCCTGTTTCAGCAAGAGTTCATACCCGAGCATGAGAGGCAACGAGCCCACATGTTCTCGATGAACAGTGACCCTTTTCTTCCGAAGTGGATACGCAAGCAGCAGTTCAACATCGTCTAATATCTTGATGACATTTACAGAGTCCTGTTGGGGATTCAAAGAACTGCTGAACACCAAGACATTGGACACCAATTGATCCAAACAGCGAACCGCCTGAATGCACTGTTCAGACCAATGTTGTCTCTCTTCTCGACTATGGTGGTCTTGCCCTAGCAGTGACGCAAACCATTCAATACTCGACAATGGATTGCGGATATCATGCACGAGTTGTCCAGTTTTCTCTCCGAGCTTCACTAACCGGCATTGCTGTTCCTTATCACATTCTTGACGCTTGAGCTGTGAAGAATTCTCGCGGTCATGCTCATCAACTGCGACATGCCACGCTAGCGGTCTATGGAGTACATAAGAGCCGCGATTTGACAAGCTGTTCGTAACGGCTGACCTGTGTCGCGACGATGGTAGAGGGTTCACGCTAGCTCCCTTCATTGGTCCTCAGAAATTTCGGACTGTCCTTCATGGAAAACTCATCTAACACGGCGATCGCTGCCGCTCGAATCGTATTTTCTATTTCCGGTGATCGGGTTTCTAGCTGGCCAAGCTCTGCCAGCAGTTTTCGCGCATCGTCGCTCTTCCCTTGATATTCCAACGCGAGTCCCCATCGATACTTTGCCCAAGCTTTTAGGGCTATCGGGGCGTCTGAAGACAGAACTTGGTCATAAAGAGGTTGAGCATCAGCAAACTCACCTTGGTCGAATAGAAAGTCTCCCAGTCGCAGCACATCAGCCATATCTTTGGGATCCAACGCCACGATTTCACGTAGGTCTTTCACTGCAAGATCCAACTTTCCCGTCGCTTGGTAGGCCCGAGCTCTATTTCGAAGCACATACCGTTGAAGGTTTGCATCCTTGGTCCACATGTGAACATCAGACAACGCCTTTATGGCTTCGGTCATATTATTGTGTGCCAACGCATCCATACCTATCAGCGTTGACACATCTGAACGCCACTTCCCCTCTGGATAATCATGTAGATACTTTTTCGCCGCACCTTGCAAGACTTGGCGATCCCCTTGTTGCTCTGCAAGAAAGACTTTTTGCGCAAAAATAAATTCTCGCAAAGGACTTTTGGGATATTCGGCAAGCAATTGCTCATACCACTGCATCGCTTTCGATGGGAGATTGACGCGCTGGAAAGCCTCGGCCACTTGTTTGATTCGCTCGCGCTTGAGCGGAATCAAAGCAAAGGCATCTTGTTGATCTTCATGAAATTTTAATAACGAGACCCAGTCTTTCTTCTTGTAAAACAACTGAATCTGCTCATCCAGAAGCACACCCAATTGCTGTTTGGCTTCTTGCTGCCAGGTCTCTGATATCGCATGTCTGGCCAGATCCATGAATGCCTGAATCGCACTGGGCTTATCGCCCAATTGGTGATACCCGCGCGCAAGCCATACTAAACTTTCTTCTGCGACATCAGGCTCGGGTGCTCGACTTAATAGTCGGGCGGTTTCAATCACGCTATCCCACGACACTGACAAATAGATTTCAAGATCATCCAGGCGTTGGTACATCCTCACCCACTCTTCTTTTGAATGTTCTTCAGACAAAAACTTCACCACCCACCTCGTCAGTGCCGCTTGACCTCGACGGCCTGATTCTTCGCTACCAAAATGCAATTTCGCTTGATCGAAAAACCAGAGCGACAGCATTTCATGACCATCACGTAACAGTTTCTCAGCAATGCGATTGTAGGCCTGACCAGCGATATTCTTATGTGAATGAAGATTTGCCGTAGTCAAGAAGCGAGGAATGGCGTTATCAGGGTTTCCAATCGCGAGTTCGGTCAATCCGTAGTAGTACGACGAATGTTCTGACTGCCGAATCAGTTCGGGCTTTTCGGCCTCTACGACCCGATACCAATAGTAGGCTTGCTTCCAAGCTTTCGACATCGCTGTCGCGTCCGCCAGCCCCAGCGCACCTTGAAGCCGATGGGCCTCCCATTTGGGTTCTTCCACCACACGACGCAGAATCAAGGCCGCCTCGAGAAATTGGCGATCTTTCAAATAGCCGAGTCCCGCTTCAACCATAACCCCTCCAGCTAACGAATGATCTGGATACAAGCGAAGAAATTCTTCAAACAACGCATTGGCCTCCGAATGCCACCCGGCATTCCAATATAACTGTCCGATCGTGCACAGGGCCCAGGGCGCATACACACTGTCTGGCTCGGCGGTTTTCAACGCCTGGAGGCGCTCAATTTGACTCAGGAATTCTCTTCCTGTTTCATCAGATTTTTCGGGAAGCGAGGCCAACGCCCACTTGGCACCTTCCGCAAACACACCTTCTCCATGTTCGAGAAGGTATGTCGAAAACAGATTCTGAGCCTCAAGCCGTAAACCCGCTTGCATGGCCTGTTGTCCATCACGCACCAACTTTGGCATCACCATGTCTGGCGGGTACTGCCAAGGAAAATCCGAACATGCGTTCCCTAGCGCTATGCTTGGACAGAGGACAACCACACAGACAATCCATAACACTCTTCTCACCGCTCGTATGTCCTCCAACCTCAAACAGGTATTCAGCAAAATCCAGACCCGAGCACTTTTCCCTCTCTCAATGGCTAGCAAAGCCATTTCCTAGAAAAATCGTTGGTTTTTGAGCTGGTGCTCGCGCTGGGAAGAAACTGCCGGCGTCAGGTGATTGACGGAAGGGTCAAAATTTCAGGCTGAAGGGTTAGGGCTGGAACAGAAAAGAATCGGTGGAAATCAAGGATCAGCGATCAGGCATCCACCAAATCCTCTGGAGGGGTGGTCCGTTGGGCCACGGCTTCGGCAAGGGATTTTTTCTTGAGTTTTTCGATGAGCGTAGTCCGATTAATTTGCAGCAATCTGGCGGCCTTACTTTTCACCCAATTTGTCCGCTCAAGAGCTTCTAAAATCAATCGGTTTTCAAACTCTTCAACTGCCCGCGACAAATCTAATCCCCCAACTGGAATCGCTGCAGGCATAGTAGGAAGTTGATCTGATGGAAGTCGACGAATTTTTTCAGGGAGATCCTCTGGTTCAATCAGGCCTCGTCGTTTGAGAATGGCAATGCGCTCGACAATATTGCCAATTTCTCGGACATTGCCGGGCCAGGGATATTCACACAACAGCGCCATAGCTTGATCGGACACCCCCGTCAGCTCAGCCTTACGACGATCATTAAACATGTCAATGAAATGCTGTAATAACAGGGGGATATCTTCCACACGCTGACGCAACGGAGGAACTAACACTGGCACAACATTGAGCCGGTAGAAGAGGTCTTCTCGAAACTGTTTTGCCGCAACCAAATTTTCGAGGTCTTGATTCGTTGCCGCAATGACACGAGCATCTGATTTGTAAGTCCGCGTCCCACCGACACGTTCGAATGTGCGTTCTTGCAGGACTCGCAGTAATTTCACTTGTAGTGGTGGACTGAGATCACCTATTTCATCCAAGAAAATGGTTCCTCCTGTGGCTAACTCAAAACGGCCGACACGGGCTGACACGGCGCCAGTAAAGGCTCCTTTTTCATGTCCGAACAATTCGCTTTCCAACAATGCTTCAGGTATGGCTCCACAATTCACCGGGATTAAGTTTCCCTGACGCCTCGTACTGTTACTATGAATAGTCTGTGCGATTAACTCTTTTCCTGTCCCACTTTCTCCTAAAATGAGAACGGTGCTGTCCGTGTCTGCAACACATCCAATCAACTGAAAAACCTCTTTCATGACTTGGCTAGAACTCACCAATTTCCCCAAGCTAAATTGTCCTTTGACAGCATTCTTGAGTTCTAGATTTTCATCTTGGAGCCATTTCATCCGTAGGGCACTTCCCACCGTGGCGCTCAACAGATCGACTGAGAAAGGTTTTTGCAGGAAATCAAACGCACCAGCCCTCATAGCATTGACTGCCATTTCTACCGATCCATAGCCTGTCATCACCACTGTCACTGGACGGACCGGCAACTTATTTAATTGTTCAACGAGCTCAATGCCATTGAGGTCAGGAAGCATCACATCGGTCAGAACAAGATCGAACGCCGACGTGCCGACGAGTGCAAGCGCCTGACTGCCAGTCTCTATGTCAGTCACATCATGTCCTTCATCCACTAACTGAAGCTTGATGGTTTCTCGAACATCCTGTTCGTCCTCGACCAACAAAATTTTGGCGAGCCGATTGTTCACGAGTGATTCAGCTGATCGCGATGGTTCCATGCAAAGCCTCCCTCACAGTTAGGACGATTCGCCAATCGATCGAGACCATTTCTAAAAGACCGCCCTGCAACACACACACGCCATTGCTACCGGATTTTGCCTACCAGGTCAAGTCGCGCGCCCGTGCCCAATACTACGCCAAGGCTCAGGTGGAACCATGGCATATTCCTGTCACTTTGAGACCAATGATCCATATTCATGGTCATCAGAGAGAATACCCTTAAGGAATTTAAACAAATTGCCGAAAAAAATACGTAAAGCGCAACCCGCGAGAAGCAGAATGAGAAACGGCGAACCGATGATGGACACCCCACTCCTTCCCGAACCGAATTCTATGCCGATTTTTATCTTGTTCGATACCCAGACTGGGTATCTGTACGGCCACCTATTTGCTACTGGTCCTGAAGACCCATTTCTCCAGGAAGTCATCCAGTGGTGGAGCCGGTATTGCTCAAGTGCGCCGATCGGGTTGGATTATCCCGGACTAACGACGCAACCTGAAACGGCTTCCAGCCTTTCATCCAATTAGGCAATTAGGGCAGTTCTGCCCATATCGCAAGACCAGAACGAAAAACCAATTGCCGGTCGGAGAGGTGTAAGATGACAATATTGTCATTAATCTGAATCTCGTGCGCAGGATTCACTACAGGTAGATCTTCGGCAAAAAACCCACCTGTAAAAGCAGAAAACGCGAGAGCTCGTCGGTTCGTCACAAAGAGCGCGACATGATCTTCGATGGCATGATCCAGTTCGGTCTCACCTGCTCCCCAAACTTCCCGTTTCCAACGAGCTTGCCTACTTTGAAATCCGTACACGGCATCCTGTCCTTGAACGACTATCATCCGCGGCATCACCATCCAAGACAAGATCTGCTCACTCGGCGCAATCCGTAACGCCACCCATCGTTGCTGGTTTCCCGAGAAACCCAACAACCGAGTCGACGTGTGCACAAAACCTGTCAACCCTTTGGACTCAATTGTGACAATCTGCTCACCTGCTTTCAAACGATGTCTTGAGATGCCCTCGCCTGACGTCATCGCAAAAATCTGAGAATGATCCGTCGTGATACTCACCTGGTTCAGCAGTACTTCTTGACCATAAGCATGCTCGAACCAACCACCTATACTGCCAACAAACAGGGCCAATCCCCACCATAACACCATGTTGTTCTCACTCATACGATGATCATGACCTAACGAGAATTCCATGGCACACCTCTTTCACCTTGCATGATCGGTCCTAAGATCGACTTCATGAGTTGCGTTCCGTTCCCTTGCGAGCCCCACAACCCGGTCAGACTAATTAGAAAATCATACTGTTCTCGGTCGGGAAAACGCAGGTAGTACAGCCCAACCGAAAAACACCGACAGGGATTTTGATACAGGGCTACGATATCCAATTCCGCCGTTTTTCCTGTGCGAAAATCATGATACCACCGAGAGCCCACACTCACGCCTCCTGGCAAACGTATTCCACCGCCTGCCGTTAAATACAGAATCTTTTCAGCAGGCGCGAGCACCTCGTTAAACGAAATCGGATTCCAAATGTCGCCTCGCCGAGTCCGAGAACCCGCCCTGGAATATCGTTGTCCGGCAGTGAGATACCAGGCTTGATGCCCTTGGATCAGACCATCGATATTCAACTGCGTCAACTCCTTCTTGTGGTGATCAAAAAACGCATCAACGGTCAGATCAAAAGCCGAGAGGAATTGCGGGACCCCTACCGGTTGATGAAATTCTCCGCGCATCCAGATATCTGAAAACTTCGAAGCCAAGGGCGGAGGATCCCCTATATGGTAACTTTGGGCCAGCAACACATCGAACCAAGTCGAAGACGCACGATCAGCACCCTGATGGCTCAACCGATTTTTCAAGGAATACGTAATCAGGCTTTTGTTGATCAAATCATCTACCGCGTCAATTTTCACCAACTTTGACTGTCGAGTCTGAGGAACAAATTCATAGAACACACGAGGTTCCAGACTATGCCGCAGCCAGTTATTTTGGCCCACCGTCAACCGTTTTGTGAGGTGGCTAAACGCTTCAGCACCAATCCAGTAAGTCGCTCGATTTTTTCGGGATTTATCCGTGATCCCACGGGAATAAACGATTTCTCGAAATTTAAATTGTGGCCGAAATCCGACCATATGACCCAAATGTAATCCTTCCAGAGACAGGCCAGGGAGAAAATCGAAGCGACTGACGTTGAACCCTTCTTCACGCCAAAAATGCACAAACGTACTATCGGCCGTGAGCGCAACCGGACTGCCAAGTAGTCCAGGATGAACAAACCGGTGGCCCAGTTCGGGCAGACGTTGGAAGGTGGTTTTGCCTCCGGCATTTAACGGCTGAAGATATTGGCCCCAGAGATAGAGTGCTCCATGATCCAAGCGTTGCAAAAGGGTCAGATTAGATTCTTGACTGGGTAACGCCCGCTGGACACCAGAGTTACTCAGATCCTGAAGAAACCGGCGATCCGTGGAATAATTCAGGTTCATACGAAAGGACAGATCCGGCGTAAATTCCTGAGCATGCGCACCTCGAAATTGGAATCGCTTCCGATTCTGCTTTGTATCGTACAAGGCATTCATAAACCATTGGCCTTTCGCCTGCCGATTCCATACGTATCGATAGTTCAGATCGCCGCCCCCTCCACGCTTTGTCAGAATTTGTGGAGAGATGGTGAGGTCTTGACTCGGATTAATGACCCAAAAGAACCCTTGACGATACTTCAAACCAAAAACATTGTCGATGCCGATAGTCGGAACCAATAACCCTGACTTGCGTTCTGCGCCGAGAGGATACCGAAATGTGGGCAGCGGAATAATAGGCACATCATTAATATTGAACCAGACCCCCTTCCCATAGAGGGAGTCCTCGTAATCTAAATCAAGATCATCAAATGTGAAGCGCCAGGCTGGAATCTGCCCATCTTTCGCATCGCAATTCGTGAACGAACCCTCTTTTATTCGATAATGCGTTTCAGAAAACCGTTGGAGCCGGCGACCCGTGACAAAAGAATTTTGTTCTTTCCCAAAAATTCTTCCAGTCGTGACAATCCCGGCTTCCGTATTCATATTCAGCTCAAGCTGCTCAGCCCAAATATCTGCATGGCCATCGCGTAGGTGAACATGGCCTGTCGCGAGGAGCCGTCCCGTCAATTTTTCAAGTTTCGCGTCATCAGCCTTGAGTCGAACGTCGCCTCGAACCACATCAACCGCTCCAATTGCATGATATTCCTCGCGGACCTGATCATATTCGATGCGATCGGCAGTCATCTCAACCGGAACACCGCGGGAAGCGGGTGCCTCCACAGTTTCTTGCGATGACGGGAACTGCGCAAGGACCCAGACGGGGGACAAAAAACAGAAACATGCCGACAGCCACAAAACAATCAGCCCCAGCCTCGTCATGGTAGACTCGTGTCCCTCGGCAAATTGGGAAGAGCCACACGCTGCAATATTTCTCCTATCAGGAATAACGACCCAGTGATACAAATCAAGTCTCCGGGCCTGGCCATCTCCAAGGCCTTGCCATAGGCCTCCCACGAATTCTCCACCGTCACACCTTGAAACCCCAGCTGTTGCACGACAGCCCAAAGCTCTTGAGCCATCAAGGCACGGCTCATTTGAGGTTGTGTGACAATCAATGAATCAATAAGGGGAAGCAGGATCTTCAGATATTCGACATGATTCTTATCCTGCATCATACCGAGTACGACGACCAGCTTTCTTCCGGCGCAATCATGAAGCTGTGTTTGGAGAAAGTCAAATAACACGCGCGCACCTGAAGAATTGTGAGCCCCATCAAGTACCACCATCGGCTCGTCGCGTATCACTTGGAGCCGACCACTCCAGCGAACGTGTTGCAACCCGTTCTGCATGGCCTCAGGTGAAAGCGGAAAGACATTCGTCACTGCTGATTCTACTAAGGCCATCGCGCAGGCAGCATTTTTCATCTGATGTCGCCCTAACAGATTGGTGCGCAACCCCACCAACGATCGTTGAAGCCCATTGTAGGTAAACATTCTTTGACTGGTCGAGGCAATCGAAAACTCTTTTCCATATCGATAACAGGGAGCATCATGATCTTGCGCTATTCTTTCGAATATCTCTCTAACTGATGGGACCATCTCTCCGAGTACGACAGGAACATTTCGCTGCATCACACCAGCTTTCTCTCGAGCTATATCCTGAATCGTGGAGCCCAAGTGCTTCTCGTGGTCCATCCCAATTCCCGTGATCAGAATTCCTAAGGGATGTAATACATTTGTGGCATCAAATCGTCCGCCCAAGCCAACTTCGATAACCGCGATATCAACTTGTTGTTCGAAGAAATACTGAAAGGCTAAGGCAGTTGTAAATTCAAAGAATGTAAGTGGAGAAACTGGGTCGACTAGTGCGCGTATAGATTCAGTCAATACACAGACATGCTTTTCGGCGATATGATCATCTTGCACCCGAATGCGTTCACGGAAATCGATCAAATGTGGCGATGTATATAAGCCAACTCGATATCCGCCTGCTTGTAGCACCGCCGCCACCATTGCCGCAGAAGAGCCTTTGCCGTTAGTACCAGCAATATGCAGGGTCGGGTACTGATGTTGAGGATTATTGAGACGGCGGAGAATAGTCGTAATGGCGTCAAGCCCGAGCTTCACACCAAACCGCTTGAGTGCAAACAGGTACTGAACGGTTTCTGCATACGTCAACACGGGATTCGCCAAATACGCGGCAAGCGCAAAGACTGGAGAGAAAGAAACTAGGAGGACAACACACCTGCTCCACAATGAGTGAGCAACGTGCTAAGGGTGGGTTTGAGAGTTTTTCGCTTCACAATTTGATCAATCATCCCATGATCTAACAAAAATTCAGCTCGTTGAAAACCCTCAGGCAATCGCTGTTTAATGGTTTGCTCAATAACGCGAGGACCCGCGAATCCAATCAACGCCTTCGGTTCAGCAAGAATAATATCTCCCAGCATCGCCACACTCGCAGTCACGCCCCCAAACGTCGGATCTGTTAATAACACCACATACAATAAACCAGCCTTTTGCAAATTGGCGATTGCTGAAGCCGTCTTGGCCATTTGCATGAGGGAAAGCGTCCCCTCTTGCATCCGAGCCCCACCAGAAGTCGTCACCAGCAAAAATGGCATCTGACCTTCCACTGCCCGATCAATAGCCCGGCAAATCTTTTCCCCTACGACCGAGCCCATGCTCCCACCCATAAACGAAAAATCAAACACACCGAGCGCAATCGGAATATTGTCAATACAGCAGGTGCCGGTCAGGATGGCCTCCTGTCTTCCTGTCTTCTGTTGAGCATTGCGAACGCGGACTGGATAGGAAAGCGTATCTTCAAACTGCAGGGGATCGTCGGGAAACAAATCCGCATCCCATTCTCGGAAAGTTCCAGAATCGGCAATGAGCTCCACGCGTTCTTCTATCGTCATTGGAAAATGATACTGGCATTTCGGACACACCTTCAGATTCCGATCAACCTCACGTTTGAAGATTATCGCTCGGCAGACCGTACATTTGATCCACATACCCTCCATAATGTTGATCGTATTCCCCTTCGAATCTTCCTGTTTGCTACGTTTGAACCATCCCATCGGAAAACACCCTTTCTCGTAGAGAGAAATGTCGGAAATTCGTAAAGGTGAGAAGACTGCCGAATCAGAAATGACAACAGCGAGAAAATCTAATGGACGCTATCAATTCATTTATTCTTACGGAAACTGTACCATAGGGTGGGAGGCCCGGCAACAACGGAAAAGGGAAGATTAGATAGAGGAAGCTCGCATGACCAGTACAGTGGCCACCTCACCCACCCCTAGCATGCATTTCTAACCGAGGATCTTCGCGCAATCGATCGATTGAAATATACTGACCGCGATTGCTCTGTCGTTCTAGCGCTTTGCGCTCCTCGGCGCCGCGGTCCTTGCGACTTTCCCAAACCGAACGAATAATGGATCGAATATCCTCTGCTGATTTCCCGGAACGTAGGAATTTGCGAAGATCCAAACCCGTTTTCGCATAGAGACAGAGATACCACATCCCATCGGCTGTTAGTCGGCTGCGGTCGCAGGTTGCGCAAAAAGGTACCGTGGTAGAAGAAATAATTCCAAAGGTTGTCCCGTCGGAC
This sequence comes from Nitrospirales bacterium, assembly GCA_965223765.1. Lineage (GTDB taxonomy): Bacteria > Nitrospirota > Nitrospiria > Nitrospirales > UBA8639 > Nitrospira_E. The sequence goes on along the minus strand of OZ245016.1, from coordinate 2,368,010 downwards.
AACCGAAACCGCTTGGCGGGAGCCGAGCTTTCCTCCACGATCGGTTCGATGAGTCCATAGTGGTGAGTCAGGATTGTGAGAATCGCCTGCTGTGACAGCACTTTCTCTGGTGACCAATCGTTAGCCCCACCGACATCCATATATTCAATGAATCGCACCTCACCGTTCACGCGCTTGCCGTATTCAATCAACGGAACTAATTCATCATCGTTATAGCCTTTGATCGCCACTGTATCCAGCTTTAAGTCAGAAAACCCTGCAGGTGCCACCGCATCAATTCCTTCGAACACCTGAACCAGGGTATCCCGCCGCGTGAGGGCTTTAAACCGCTCGGGCCTCAGAGTGTCCAGACTTACCGTCACACGGTTTAAGCCGGCATCAAACAAATCCTGTGCCTGTTCAGCCAGCAACACACCATTGGTCGTCAACGCGATATCCTGAATGCGGACATCCTGACGGAGCATCGCAATCAACGCCGGGAGATTCTTTCGAAGCAGGGGCTCGCCTCCGGTAATACGTACTTTATCAACCCCTTGGGAGGTGAAGACATTCGTCAACGAGATGATTTCCTCAAATGTCAAAAGCGTGTCGCGAGGCAGCCAGACATAGTCCTCTTCGGGCATACAATATTGACATCGAAGATTGCATCGATCGGTCACCGAGATTCTGAGCGCTTTCAATGGACGTGCCCAGACATCTTGAACCGAACTGTCAGACTGCTTGACCACAAACGAAGTCACTAGGGATGCTCCTCAACCCATACCTCACCCTCAGGAGTCGTTTCCATTTTCCATATGGGAGTGATTTTCTTCAACTCATCAATACACCATCGGCATGCTGTAAACGCATCAGCACGATGTTCGGCCCCAACGATGATCAACACAATGTTTTCACCGATTGCAATGGGCCCATATCGATGCAACACTAATGCTTCAATAATGTCAAAATCGCGCAGTGCCTGTTCTCGAATATCCTTCAATTTTTTCTGAGCCATGCCTTCATAATGTTCGAAACTCATCGAACTGACATCGCGTCCCTTAGAATGGTCGCGGGCCGTTCCCAAAAACATCGCGATCCCGCCAATGCGAGTAGATCGGGCACGCACGCGTTCCAACTCTTGATCAATAGAAAAATTCTCTTGTTGGATGCGAACCAACATGCTCTCTTCAAGTTGAACCGACATGATCTTTCGTCCTCCTTCGACCCTACCGAGACCTCACGTGCACGTTTCAACATCCCCCGGCAAACGGCGGCAACAGCGCGATCTCATCAGTCTCTTCGATGATCGTGTCCCAATGGGCAATATCATGGTTAACCGAAACTAACACCTTTTTCTTGAGCAACAACTCTCCAATTTGCGGATATTCAGCATGAAGCCGATCGACCAACTCTTTCACTGACTGACCTGCAGAAAACGCAAGGTCTAACTCCTGACAGCCTGGAACCATGGTTTTCAACATGCCAAACAATCGTATTGTCACTAATGCTCCTTATCCTTCCGCTCGAACCGCTCATCCTTCGGCGGCGCCAACGCGCCGATTTCGAGTATACGTACCTGACTTGCCACCCGATTTCGATACTAAGGCAATCTCACCAAACTCAATCCCTTTGTCCACGGCTTTGCACATATCATAGATTGTCAACGCGGCCACCGACACGGCGGTCATCGCTTCCATTTCAACCCCAGTATTTCCTGTAGTTTTCACGGTGGCTTGAATCGTAATGGCACAACGTCCGGCACCATTTGGAGTCAACTGTTCCTGAAAATCCACATCCACATTGCTTAAGAAAAGGGGATGACACATCGGGATCAAATCAGGGGTGCGCTTCGCGCCCATCACTCCGGCCACCTGCGCAACGGCCAACACATCACCTTTTGAAATTCGTCCTTCTTGAACCCTTTTCAGCGTCTCTGGCAGTACAAACACTTTTCCCTCAGCCACGGCCACCCGTTCGGTTGGAATCTTATGAGTCACATCGACCATTCGGGCTCGCCCTGCTTCATTAAAGTGAGTAAGGTTTTCCATGGTTCTGGTTCCGAAAGATTGGAAAATTACTTGAAAAATCAATCAAGTATAGAGAGACACGAAAAACATCGTCAAGCAACATCTTGCCCACCCGTTACTTGACAGGGATCCTGAATATTCTTATAAATCAACAGTAACCCATTGAATTCAGAGAATTTTCTTCCATGGACGAGCCAACCACCCGCGTCAATCCAACCTTAGCAGGAAAAAAGTTAGGCCTCCTCCTTTCCACTGCCCCCGAAAACCCTAATGCCGAGACTGTCTATCAGCTCTCAAAAACAGCCCTCGCCAATCGAGTGGACACCTATCTGTATTTTATTGACGAGGGAGTGATCAATCTGAAAGACGAGAGATTTACAACACTGGCCAAAGAGGGGTTAAAGTTATTTGTGTGCGCCTACGGATGCCAACAACACAATATCTCAACCGATGGCTATGGGAAGGAAGTGACTTTTTGTGGGTTGGTCATTCTCTCCAACATCATCGACGGCTGCGACCGCTTCCTCGCCTTCAACTAATCAGACAGCCTCAAAAGCAGCCCCAGGAAAACACAAAGGTATCGTACACCCAACCAACTCTTTCACCACCACTTCGTCCCGCTGCTGAAGAAGAACATTGCACCTATTGCTTGAATTCGAGATAGGCTCCACGAAAGATCCCGCTTCACAGAACACCATTAAAGTCACCGAGAGCATTAACTAAATAACTATTTTCTGGGTAGGCCAACCATACAATTGTTTCCTGGGAGTTTCCCATGAGGAGGCCTCCATGATGTTCTGTCCCAAGTGCCAGAGTACACACCGAGTCAAAGCGGGATTCGTCCAGGGACAACATTATTTGTGTCACGTCTGTAGTTGTCAATACACCCGCAGCACCCCGAAGGGGCAGCCCCTGGCGGTAAAACTCCTGGCCGTGACCCTCTATGTCCATGGGGTATCTTTGATAGAGGTGGCCCAAAGAATCTGAACAGGCCGCTAAGTGGATACGCTCGACAAAAGGTGGCATGATACGGCCACTCAAGAAAGGAGCGTATGATGAGTAGACGACCCCGACGGAATCAGTCTCCCGCCTTTAAAGCGAAAGTGGCGCTGGCTGCGATCAAAGGTGAACAAACGGTGGCGGAACTGGCCCAACGGTTTGATGTGCATCCGAATCAAATCACCCAATGGAAGACCGTGCTGCTGGAACAAGCGGCTGCGGTTTTTGAAGGAGGAGAATCGCCGCAGACCTCCATTGACGTGAATAGGCTTCATGCCAAGATTGGTGAGGTGCCCTTGGAAAATGATTTTTTAGAACCGGCGCTCACCAAAGCGGGCGTACTGAGCGCAAGACGATGATGAGCCGCACGCATCAGTTATCCATGACGAAACAAGCTCACGCCTTGGGGGTCAGTCGTGGCTGTGTGTATTATCGGCCTAAGCCGATTTCTGAAGCGGACCAGCGGCTCATGAACCGGATTGACCAGTTACATCGCTCAAAATGTCTGGCACGGTCCTGAAGCGTGGCCTCAGGATCTTGGGCCACATGCCGTCGCAGGGCGATACGAGCCAGCTTTCGTCGCCGGGTCGGAGGATACTTGGGGGTTAAGCCCGCTCACCCACACCAATCGTGGACACACCAACTACTGACGTGAAAGCGCCGTCCAGCTTCGGGCTTGCTCCCCCCTTCCTTTACCAATCTCACCACCCGTTTCCGTCAATCGATGCAGTAGCCCATAGGGCAAGGGAGTATATAACATCAGGACCTTATTTGGAATGACTATAATGCTCTCAAATCACGATCCAACGCATCAAATTGATTGGCAAACGAGATGCTATCAATGGGATTTCCTTCTTAAGGTTGCTTCTTTTTGGTAGAGATCTAAGCCTTCACCTGACATTTGACATTCCAAAAGGATTTTGGACGTAAGTTGAAGCCGCTTCAAAAGTATCCACCACGTTATCGAATTGTTCACCTCCACGAATAGGAGAGCCCGCAAAGACTGCATTGCCCACCACGATTTGTTGTTGATCGACATCTCCTCCCAACATCACAATTCCCGAATCACTTGCCAAAATCGTGTTCTGAAACACGCAAATGCGCTTGGGAATATCGTTGTGGGGTTGGATGCGAATAGCCTCACCGACTGCATTGATAAATACATTGTCGTAGAGTGCGACATTGCCCTCTCCTTGAAACAGCGCTTCGCCTGATGGATTTTGATACAAAAAATTCCCATATATTTCATACACATCATCCTGCCCTGGGCCCGACAGAGGAAAATGCCCCACTAATAGATTAGGCCGGGCACTTCCCCCCGTGGATGCATTGGCGGCTTTACTGAACACATTGTGACGAATGATAGTAGCCCCAGGATCTAGAGGAATCCCTGGAAGACTAGGACGCGGGTTCTGATGTTTGATTTGCATGTTATAGCCGATTGAGTCAAGAATCACATTATGTTCAATGAGCCCATGGATAAAAGGTTCTGACCCTGATGAATTCCCAAGATACATCCCGGTCCCAGCATTGGTAATGCTATTACCCCGAATAACCCAATCCCACGTCGTTCCTCCATTCGTGGAAATCCCCACAATGCCTTGGTCAGATCCCACCCCATGGATGTTGAGATTCTCAAGCGTAATATGATGGGCTACGCCCTGTGCTTTCACACCATCGCCACCTAAATCTTGCCCGTCAATCTCGATGTTACGAACCACGATATAACTCGCATCATCAAATCTCACAGTATTATGGGTGGATCGCCCCAATAAAACAGGAAACGGTTCTTGCTCGGGACCGGTGATGACGATAGGATTCTCAGCCTCACCATGTAATGAAAAAATGGGAAGCCCCGGCGGACTCGAATCATACACGCCTGCAGACAGGACTAACGTATCACCTGGTTCTAAGGTTCCCAACACAGCCTGATAATTATCTTGTGGAGTCACATGAAAAATAGCCCCTCTCGAAGAACACGCACTCCCCAAAAACAGAACACAAACCAAAAAGCTAACTCGAAACATCATTAATGCAAAAGAACTCAGTCGAAAATAATTCATCTTACCCCCTCAAATAGCATTCCCTATTATTCATTGCCTACTGTCTAGGTTTTATCCCCTTATCAGCTCGTCTCGAATGGCCTTTTTTCTTACCGCGTGCGGATGTCACACTACGACCAAACGGCTTAGCCGTGCCATTGCTATCGGCATCGAGCATGCCTCACAAACACCAATATACAGCTACCGAGGTATACATACCATCTCCTATTTCTCATCTTCTCTCATTACCAAAAACCTAATCTGCACAACCCTATAACAGTTCTTTTTTCTTAGGTTTATCGGGCACACAGATATCGCATTGGCACATGCGCCGGAGAGAGGTGTAGGAGTAGATGCCGGTATCATGGCCATCACTCCATTTGAATCGAAACGCGTAGCGACCGACTGGCTCTATATCTTCTAGCAGAATCAAAAGAGGAATAGATTCCGGTTTCAGACGCAATTCTCCCGTCCACTCATCCGTGCAACCCGCACAGGGACAATGTTGCCGTACATAGCGAACAGGATAGACTGCTTGATGCCCATCACTCCAAGTGATGCCCAAGACTCCCTTATCGACCCAATCCATATCGACAGGTTCAAGTGGTGATTCAGTGGCCATCACTCTGCATTCTGTGTCTATTTGTGCTTACGAGACCCATTGTTCAAAAACCGGCAACGATTTACCGACCACCGCATGAAAATAGGCATCCATTACCGTTTCGACTTCTACGCGTATGCTGCCCAAGGCTTTTAAGCGTGATAACTGCGGTAACGATAACCGTCGAGCTTGTTTGATGAAGGCCACGCTGCCCTTTGACAGTGAGAAGGTATACCCAACGCCTCGCTGTCCACATTCGTCACACACAATCCCCCCTAATTTTGGGCAAAACCATTGACGCAATTGCTGGTGTGCTGATTGTCCACATTCAGTACAGCTGTCAAATTGTGGGCGAAATCCCGTATACCCTAGCACATGAATTTGAAACAACAGGGCTGTCAGCACCACATCTGTCTCTGAGGTTAACGATTCAAGCCCCTGAACCAGGGCCAGATACATCTCGTGGTTGGGATCACGATCTACCGTGATGGCCTCGACCATGCGTACCATCCGGGCCGCCGCCGTCATCACCGTCAGATCCTCGCGAATACTCGAGTAGCTGGCAAGCAGATCAATCTGACTGATCTGCCCTAAGGCCTCCGGAGTTTTTTGAAAGAGCGTCAGATCGACCAATCCAAACGGTTCAAGCACTCCTCCAAATCGCGTTTTCATGCGGCGCGCACCACGGGCAACCCCTCGAATTTTGCCAAGATTGTGCGTATACATCGTCACAATTCGATCGGCATCGCCCCACTTTTGACTGCGAAGTATGACACCACGTGTTCGGACTAACGGCATAGACGCATTCTCATTGAATAGTTGGGCTGTTCACACCTCACGCTGCACATCTTCCAAATAACCTAAATCCGTTAATATGCGTGGATCATCTCGCCAACCGGCTTGAACTTTCACCCACAGTTCTAAATAAATTTTCATGGCGAAGAGCTGCTCCATGTCCTCTCGGGCCTGTCGGCCAATGTTTTTTAGTCGACTGCCACTCTTCCCAATGATGATCCCTTTCTGACTCGCTTTTTCGACAAGAATGATTGCCTGAATCGTGGTGAGTTTCTCAGTTTCTTGAAATTGTTCGATCATCACTCCTACAGCGTACGGCAATTCTGCATGCGTTGCCGCCAGAATTTTTTCTCGGATAAGCTCGCTGGCCATCTGGCGCATCGATTGGTTCGTCATACAATCTTCTTCGTACCTCAAGGTTGGACAATCTGACAAACACGCAAAGGTTCGTTCCACTAATTGCGGCACATTGAGTCCCGTCTTGGCTGAAATAGGAATAATCTCTGTCCAATCGAAACGATCCTTATACTGGTCAATCAATGGCAAAAGGCGCGTTTTGGCTACGGCATCCGCTTTATTCAACAACAGAAACACCGCTTGAAACGCCTGCTCACGATGAGCCTGAATAACCTGTTCAATGACGTACTGGTCACCCGGTCCTGGCGCCACTTGGCTATCCACGATCAGATAGACGACGTCCGATTGCGTTAAGGTGCCGAGTGCCGACTGCACCATGTAGGTATTGAGGCGATGATGTGGCGTATGAAGGCCAGGAGTATCGAGGACGACGAGCTGCCCCTCGGGATAATGCCCGACTCCAAGAATCGGCGTTCTGGTCGTTTGTGGTTTATCCGAAACAATGGCCACTTTTTCTTGCACTAACGCATTCAATAACGTGGATTTGCCCACGTTTGGACGCCCCAGAATGGCAAGTTGGCCAGATTTTTTCATTTACCTAAATACGGAGACGAGCAGTCTGCCTCTCTAAGCAGACCAAGACGACGAGACAAGCACGGCCGGACGGCTTGCACCTACGGCCGAGCAGTAAGCGAAGAGGGCGCCGGTTCGACAAATTGATACACCTTTTCATCAGGGCGAACCATCCCCAAACGATCTCTGGCGAGTTCTTCTAAGCGCAAAGGATCATGTTGGATGCGGGTGATATCTTCTTGCATCGCCGCATTCATATATTCCAATTGCTCAATCTGCTTGAGCATATATTCTCGATTTTCACGCATCTGAAAATATAGCGGCAACCCGTCGGCATTAAAGAACATGGTTCCGGCCAGGACACTCATGATGAAAAAGGCACCAACAAGAGGCAGACGAGTGCCAAGATCGCCCCAAAATCCCCTTGAAGTTCGTTTCCTATTATTCGAGCGCATGGGTTATGCTTTCGTCGGTATCGGCAAGACCGCTCGGCCACGATAGACGGCAGCCTGGCCAAGATATTCCTCAATTCGAAGCAACTGATTATATTTCGCCAGTCGGTCAGTCCGCGAAAGCGACCCAGTCTTAATTTGTCCTGCATTCAGTCCGACAGCCAAATCGGCAATCGTGGTATCTTCCGTTTCCCCTGATCGATGCGACACAATAACGCCATATCCAGCTCGCTGCGCCATGTGCATAGCTTCGATGGTTTCCGTTAGCGTGCCTATCTGATTGACCTTAATTAAGATTGCGTTGGCGATCCCTTGACGAATACCACGTCCCAAAAATTCTACATTCGTCACAAACAGATCATCCCCGACTAGTTGCACCTGATCACCGAGTTGGTCTGTGAGCACACGCCAGCCTTTCCAGTCGCTTTCGTCTAGCGCATCTTCAATCGACACAATGGGATAATTTTTCACAAGCTGTCCGTAATACTCGACCATCATTTCCGACGAGGCCTTTTTGGTCGAAGCGCCCACTTTGAGGCGATACCCCTTTTTTTCAAAAAACTCACTGGCCGCGGCATCTAAAGCCAAGACCACATCCCGGCCCGGCCGATACCCAGCACGGTCACTCGCCTCCAAAATGCAGTCTAAGGCTTCTTCATTAGAACGCACGGCTGGCGCAAACCCACCCTCATCTCCTACCGCGGTGCTTAAACCCTTGGACTTGAGTAGTGTTTTTAAATGATGAAAGATCTCTGTGCCCATTCGCAGCGCATCATGAAAATTCTTGGCCCCAACCGGCATGATCATAAATTCCTGTAAGTCCAAACCATTATCCGCATGGGCCCCACCATTAATAATATTCATCATGGGAACGGGTAGGTCTTTACTAGAGATTCCCCCTAGATACCGAAAGAGCGGAAGCTCCAATTCTTGTGCCGCGGCACGCGCGACAGCGAGCGAGACGCCCAGCGTTGCATTAGCCCCTAGTTTGGTCTTACCTTTGGTTCCGTCTATTTGAATTAGTTGCGCATCAATTCCCTCTTGATCTTGGGGATCCATCCCTACCAAAACCGGCTCTATTCGTTTATGAATGCCTGTTATGGCTTTAGACACGCCCTTTCCCATCCAACGTTTTTTATCTCCATCGCGAAGCTCTAAGGCCTCGCGTGTCCCCGTCGATGCCCCAGAGGGAACGGCTGCTCGCCCAATCACGCCATTGGTTAAACACACATCCACTTCGACGGTTGGATTGCCACGGGAATCAAGAATCATACGGGCGATGATGTTTTCGATTGTATTCATCAGTTAGAGCACTTAACGTTGAAATAATATTCTATTCTTTATATGTGTACCCTGAACAGCACCTTAGATCAAGATGCCAGAGTGCGCTTCAACAAATCATTGACTTTCCCAGGGTTGGCTTTTCCCTTAGAAGCCTTCATGACTTGTCCGACCAAAAATCCTAACACGGCTTCCTTGCCCCCTCGATATTGATCCACTTGAGCAGAATGGTGGGCTAAGACGTCTTCTATCATTGCTATCAACTGCCCTTCATCAGAAACTTGAAGAAGCCCTTTCTGCGTCACGAGCTGCTCAGGCGTAACCCCAGTTGCATACAACTCAGGAAACACGTCTCGCGCAGCCTTTAAACTTATCGTCCCTGCATCAACCAATCGGAGTAATTCAATTAACCGTTCCGGGCTAACAGGAGAGTCTGCTGGAGAGGTATGCGAAGCATTCAGTTCACGAAGAAGTTCCCCGGTGACCCAATTGCTAACGGTTTTGGGATGAGGAAATTCTTGCACACAAGCTTCAAAAAAATCAGCCAAATCTTTGGAGTCGGTTAAAATGGTAGCATCATACTCAGAGAGTTCATAGTCCTTCATCAGACGATGCCGACGCATCATCGGCAATTCAGGAATCGTATCTTGCAGTTCCTCTATCCATTCGGTCTCAAGGTTCACCGGCAAGAGATCCGGATCTGGGAAATAGCGATAATCGTGCGCCGCTTCTTTACTTCGCATGACCGCTGTCTGGCTCACACTCACATCCCATAAACGCGTTTCCTGCTGTATTGTCCCCCCATCACTCAGCACCTCATTCTGACGGAGGATTTCATAATCCAAAGCCTCTTTGGCAAATCGAAACGAATTAATATTCTTTAATTCCACTTTGGTGCCGAGACTCTCTTGCCCCTGCGGACGGAGTGAGACGTTAGGTTCACAGCGAAAACTGCCCTGTTCCATATTCCCGTCACATACATCTAAATACACTAACAATTCCCTCAAAGTTTTCAGATAGGCATCAACCTCATCTGAGGAATGCAGATCCGGTTCAGTCACGATTTCTAACAATGGCGTCCCAGCTCGATTGAGATCTACATAGCTGTCTTCCGCTCGTTCATCATGCACATTCTTCCCCGCATCTTCTTCTAAATGCGCCCGTCGAATCCGGACCCGTTTCCGATGACCATGAACGGATATATCCAGCCAGCCTGGCCCACAAATCGGAAGATCGTACTGAGAAATTTGATAGCCTTTGGGTAAATCTGGATAAAAATAGTTTTTGCGGGAAAACTGATTTTGTGGCGTGAGATTACAATGAAGCGCAAGACCAGTCCGCACCGCCATTTCCACCGCCCGCCGATTCAGTACCGGGAGACTCCCTGGCAAACCCAAACAAACGGGACAGACTTGCGTATTAGGAGGTTGTCCAAATGAAGTTGCACAACCACAAAAGAGTTTTGTCTGAGTTTGAAGTTGCGCGTGTACTTCAACTCCAATGACAGGTTCGTATGCCATAGCAAATGCTTGAGGACAATTTTGACAAGTGAAGCTAATCGAGTGAGTTCATCTCCCGCTCACGCCGCATGGCATCTCTACCAGCTTCCAAGGCTTCTCGCACAGCACACGAAATTTCATCAACGAGCTCTCGGCCTCGGCCAACAACTTCCTCAACGGAATCTGTCGCTCGGGATTTGAGGTCACGTAGATCTTCACTTCGCCGCCTTGCATAACCTGTGACACGCTCTCGAGATTCTTGCCCAGTTTGCGGCGCTAAGACAATGGCCGTCACGGCACCCAATAGCGCTCCGCTTAAAAATGCGAGTGCGACCGACCCTGCTGAAGCTCCTGAATTAGTTGCCATACGTCGCCCCTCCTTCTTGCTCTTTGGATTCTTTATGAACCCGTTGTTTCACTGAGGACGTCATGGCCTTAATCCCAGCCAAGAGACTGGAAACCCCGACCATGATTGTCCCTCCACGTCCACGGACCGTCTGATGGACCTGATTGACTGTTTGCCCAACATCTCCCACGGCGTTCAGAAACACCGAGGCTCGGTCCACACTCATGCGAGCCTGGTCCGTTAAGGCCCGAATATTTTCATTCGTCCCTTTAACGTCTTTGAGCATCCCTGGCAATTCATGATTCAAGCGGATCAAAAGGCGTTCCGATTGCCCTACTGTCCGTTTAACCTGGAGAATTGTCGGAACCAAATACGCTACGAGCACGACCACGGCCACAGCAATGATTAACACAGCCAAATCCACCATAACGTGATTATCCTTTCAAGACCGAATCACCGGCCGTTTGGTACGCCAGTTGGTGGCTTGTTCATAGGCATAGGCAACTCGAAGAACCATAGATTCTTCAAACGGACGCCCCATGAGTTGTAACCCAATTGGCAATCCTTGCCCACTGAACCCACACGGGATAGAAATTGCTGGCAAACCGGCTAAACTGGCCGGAATTGTGTAGGCATCAGACAAATACATTTGTAGGGGATCTTCTAAACGTTCACCAAGTTGAAATGCCGGAGTTGGCATCACAGGACTCACCAAGACGTCAACATCCTGAAACACTGTGGAAAAGTCTCGCTGAATCATGGTCCGTACAGCTTGGGCCTTCCCATAGTAGGCATCGTAATACCCTGAACTGAGCGCATATGTCCCAAGCATAATCCGGCGTTTTACTTCTGGGCCGAATCCTTGAGAGCGCGTACTATGATACATTGCTGCCAATTCCAATGATTCCTTGGCCCGAAAGCCATATTTCACCCCATCGTATCGCGCAAGATTCGAACTGGCTTCGGCTGGAGCAATAAGATAATACGTGGCGATCGCATGGTCCGTTGAGGGCAAACTCACCTCTTGAACCTTCCCTCCTAGTTCCTCTAAGACCCGAATTGCTTCTTGAATCGTCTCAGCCACCTCTGGATCAAGCCCTTCCTGAAAGTATTCTTGAGGCACTCCCAATGTAAGCTTTTTGATATCTTTTTTCTTGGTAAACTTGGTGAAATCAGGAATTTCGTGACTTGCTGACGTCGCATCCAACGGGTCATGCCCCACAATCACATTTAACATGATCGCGGCATCCGTGACGGTTTTGGTAATGGGTCCGACTTGATCCAACGACGATGCAAAGGCCACGAGTCCATACCGGGAAACACGGCCATAGGTTGGCTTTAACCCTACCACCCCACAGCATGCTGCAGGCTGCCGAATCGATCCACCTGTATCGGACCCCAACGCAGCCACACATTCATCAGCAGCTACTGCAGCAGCAGATCCTCCACTTGACCCCCCAGGAATATGTTTTTGATTCCAGGGATTTCTTGAGGGGCCAAATGCCGAATGTTCGGTTGAGGACCCCATCGCAAATTCATCCAAATTGGTCTTTCCAAGGATCAAGGGCTTTTGCGACTTCAGTTTCTTCATGACAGTGGCATCGTACGGAGGTATAAAATGTTCCAACATCCGTGAGCCACAGGTGGTGCGCATACCCTCGGTACAAATATTGTCTTTTATCGCCAACGGCATGGCCATCAACGGTTCTGTCTTTCGCCAGGCTTTCAGTCCATCATCAATGGCTTGCGCTTCTTCCAACAAACTCTCACGTGAACTAACACTAATATAGGCCTTGATTTTGGATTCGATTTGACTTATCCGAAGCAAATAGGCGCGGACAATTTCTCCAGCCGAAAGCTCACCGCACGTAAATTTGTCCTGCAACTCTTTTAACGTGAGTTTAAACAACGCCATCACTAGGAGATACCTTAAAACTGGAGAAAATGAGGGACACCAGAACTGCGAACTACCCAGACTCGGAAGTCCGAATGCCATTGTGTTCATCTACTTGAATGATCTTGGGGACATGACGTTTGGCCTCATCATCATTGAAGAATTCGTAGCAGAAAATAATCACAAGATCGCCTGTGACACCTTTCCGTGCCGTGGGGCCATTCAGAATAATCTCACCCTTGCCACGAGTTCCGGGAAGCGCATAGGTGGAGAAACGTTCACCGTTATTGAGGTTAGAGACCATCACCATTTCATAGGGCAAGATACCCGCATGCTCCATGAGGTCCTCATCGATGGTCATACTCCCTTCGTATTCCAAATTGGATTCGGTAACAGTCGCCCGATGAATTTTGCAACGTAGTAATTGTCGGTACATGAATAATCACCCGAGGTCAAACATTGTTGAATGCCAACAAGCTAGGCTATACGCTATTTGCCAATTATCTTCGGAACAACAAAAAACCCATCATGCGCTTGCGGTGCATTACTTAAGGCTTTTTTTTGAGATAACCCTTCTCGAGGACTATCTTCTCGCAACATCGATTCTTGTTCAACCACAGAAGCTGTTAAAGGTATCCCTTCTGTGGCAACATCTTGAAGCTGCCCCACAAAAGTTAAGACCTGGCTCAGTTGCTCCGCAAACACCTTGTTTTCAGGTTGAGTTAAATCTAGCCGAGCTAGTTGAGCCACATGCTCAACTTCTTGGTCAGAAATCTTTGCCACATGTACCTCTTGAGTGCATCAGCCACCCTATAAAGAATTCACTCTATTTCTGAAAGAACCCTAGGGAAAGACACGTCTATATTTACCACGAATTTCTCAACAAAAGCTACTTCGGACGGACGAAACACTCCAAAACAAAACCACGACACGCAATTGCGTGCCTCGTTAGAGCTCACTTGCCAGTAGCCCTTCATCCGCAAAACTGACGTACCTGCCGTCACCAATAATTATGTGATCTAACACCCGAATACCCAAAACGTCTCCCGCAGCGATGAGTCGTCGCGTGAGCACATGGTCTTCGTCACTGGGATGCGGGTCACCACTGGGATGATTGTGGAGAAAAATGACCGCCGCGGCCGATTCTCGGACCACAATGTTAAAGACTTCTCTAGGATGAACAACACTAGCCGTCAAACTGCCCTGCGACACGGTCCAATCCCGTATGACCATATGCTTCGCATCTAAAAGCACAACTTTAAATATTTCATGGCGAAGGTCCCGCAATAATGGATAATAATGCTGAAACACATGCTGGCTCCCCTGAATTCGTATTCCTTCGGTCAGCGGCATGGCTAAAGCGCGTTTACCTAACTCAATGGCTGCTAAGATTTGGGCCGCCTTAGCAGGTCCAATGCCCGGAATGCTTCGGAGTTCTTCCAAACCACGATTGGCTAATCCCCTCAACCCATGGAGTTGCGTTAAAAGATCCATGGCCACGTCCACGGCAGATGACGCCGGTTTCCCCACTCGCAAGAGGATCGCTAAGAGTTGAGCATCGGATAACCGCTGCGGACCCTGTGATAAGAGCAGTTCTCGCGGACGCTCATCCGCCGGCCATGACGTAATGCCTGTCTTCGAAGCTCCAGGTTCCACGACGACTTTCCTGATGTGTTCCCCGATCAACACTGAGGTACTCAGTCAGCATACGCAGCGTATTTTCAAATAGTCAAAAGCCGAGCAAAGACTCGGATGACAAGAATTGTTGCGATTTCCAATGCTATGGTATCGTGCCACTCATCGTGGACTATTCTTCCATTCGTATCACTACGGGTCAGTTAAAAGGCCGAAAAATTCCCACACTGCAAGGCCAAAACATTCGTCCTACCTCGCTGAGAGCTCGGGAAGCCCTCTTTTCGATCCTAGGAGAAGATATCCGTGGAGCGACTGTAGCCGATCTGTTTGCGGGAAGTGGGGCCATTGGGCTAGAAGCCCTCAGCCGAGGGGCGAGCAAGGCGATTTTTGTCGAACAGCATCCAGAGGCCGGCAACACCATTCAATCGACCCTCACTCGATTTAATCTGACTACCAAAAGTCTCGTCTTAATTGAAGATGTCTCCCTCGCCATTCAAAACCCTCTTTTGGTAGGATGGCACCCATTTGATGTGCTGTATATCGACCCTCCGTATCGATTTGAACAGAGTCATCGTCTCCTCACACAGATAGCCGGGGCAGACTTGGTCGCCATGGATGGTCAAATTATTTATGAGCATTTTTCCAAACAACCACCACCGCCTTCTGTTGGGAGCTGGACGCTGACGCGAAATGCGATCTATGGCGATACGACATTGACGTTCTATCGCCCTCAAGCCTCGCGAAACGACCCGGCACACCCTCACATTGAACGATGATCACCGGCATTTATCCTGGCACTTTTGATCCCATCACGCGTGGCCATACTGATGTGATTGCCCGCAGTCTTCGATTGGTACAGAAAGTGGTGGTCGCAGTGGCACCGAACCCACGAAAGGCTCCGCTCTTCAATCTCCAAGAGCGTGTCAACTTAGCCAGAATCGCGACAGAAGACCTCACAGATGTCATTGTGGAACCCTTTGATGGCCTCCTTGTTGATTACGTCAAACGTCGAGGCGCTCAAGCGATTATTCGAGGGTTGCGAGCCGTGTCTGACTTTGAGCACGAATTTCAAATGGCCCTGCTGAATAGAAAACTTGATCAACATCTGGAAACGATGTTCCTGATGGCGAGCGAAGAATATTCCTACCTGACGTCCAGCATGGTGAAAGAAGTGGCGTCCGTCGGTGGACCACTCCACGATTTTTTACATCCAGAAGTGGCACAACGGCTGCAACATCAACTACGAAAAACTCCATCATGAAACTAGCATCACGCACAACACGCATCACACCTTCGCCAACGCTACAACTCTCAGCGAAAGTCAAAGCCCTCAAAGCTCAGGGACAACAGGTGTTCGACTTTACCGCGGGCGAGCCCTCCTTTGATTCGCCCAATGCCGCAAAAGATGCCGCTATCCAAGCGATCCAGGAGGGTTTTACGAAGTACACCGCGGTTACCGGCATTGATGACCTCAAGGATGCCATTATCCAAAAATTTCAGACAGACCAAGGGCTTACTTATGCTCGCTCACAAATCGTGGTTTCCTGCGGGGCCAAACACACTCTTTTTAATCTCGCCCTAGCCCTTTTTGAGTCTGGAGATGAAGTGATCATTCCGGCGCCTTATTGGGTGTCGTATCCTGAGCAAATTCTGGTGGCCGACGCCAAACCTATTTTCCTTCCAACCCAGGAAAAAAATCATTTTGCGATTGATCTAGCGGAACTCAAAGCATGCATTACCACACGGACCAAAGCCATTATTCTCAACTCCCCTTGCAACCCCACGGGAAGTATGTATACCCGAGAAACCTTAGAGGGTATCGCAGCCCTTGCAATCCAACACAACTTGCTTGTGATATCTGACGAGATTTACGAAAAGATGATTTATGACGGCAAAGTTCACCTTTCCATTGCCAGCATCAGTCCCGATATGATCGGACAAACCGTTATTGTGAATGGGGTATCAAAAACCTATTCGATGACCGGCTGGCGTATTGGTTATGCCGCAGGCCCCGAAGGGATTATGAAAGCGATGGGCGATCTCCAAAGCCAAAGCACTTCAAATCCCACCTCCATCGCGCAAAAGGCGGCCCTCGGAGCACTGTTGGATGGAACCTCCTTCATCGAGGAGATGATCAAAGAATTAGATCATCGGCGCCAGACAATTGTGAAAGGGTTGAATCAAATTCCAGGCATTCACTGTTCGATGCCAGCGGGAGCCTTTTATGCGTTTCCAAATATCACAAACCTTATAGGCAAGCGCATTGACGGAAAGGGCTTAGCCACCGCATTAGACATCGCAAACTTTTTCTTGGATGAAGCCAAAGTGGCCTGTGTACCTGGGGAACCGTTTGGCGCCAACTCGCACCTTCGATTTTCTTACACGGGAACGCTCGCTACCATAGAAGAAGGCCTTCATGAGATGTCACAAGCCGTCACACGCCTGGAATAGTCTCCATGCAAAAATGAACCAACCACCTCTCCCATGACGTTTTGCAGAAAAATTATCCGTTTCTCTTGACATTTCCCAAAACTCGCTTATCTAAGTCAGACGGATTCTTGTGCAATATCTTTGGTAGCGATTTGTCGAGGAGGTAACACGTGCCAATTTACGAATATGAATGTACGAGTTGTGGAAAACGATTCGAATTAAAGCAAAAATTCTCCGATCCCCCTGTGACGACGTGTGACCAATTTTCCTGTCCCGAAGCGAAACCCGTCCAAAAAATTATCTCGGCTCCCGCAATCATGTTTAAAGGGACGGGGTGGTACGTCACTGATTATTCAGACAAACTCAAGGATCCGAACGCCAAATCGGAAAACAAAGGGGAAAAGACCGAAGTCAAAAGCTCGAGCGGCGATTCAGAGAAAAAGAGCAGTACAGACAGTAAGACAAGCAGCGACAGTCCATCCAGCAACACATCGGCAGCAAACACTTCAAATGCATCGACGTCCTCCTCATCCACCTCAACGTCATCGTCCTCAACCAGCTCAAATTCCTAAACACCTCTGGTGTTCGCCGGATCTTCCACATCAGTAACCTCTGAACGATTGAGGCCCATGAGACCTGTCCGAGCAACCATGCCTAACCATCAAGATTTGCAAGCCACTCTTTGAGGACACAATGCCAAAGAAGCTCGGCTAATTTCTTATACCCCAGAGTCGTAAGATGCAGACCGTCATTGGAATACTCTGGGATTAACAGGTTTGTCTCAGGCTCCGAGGTACCTGTGAACCAATCGACCACGGGGATATTCATTTCGCGACAGGCTTTCGCAATCATTTGATTGAGTCGTATTCGTAGATCAATGGCATATTTCAAGCTAGGCGATAGATAACCAATGGCTTCCATACTGCGGTCGTGAGATCTTTGATCCCCGTCTTCCCGTACAGATGGTATGGTGATGGCTACTGGGGAAACACCCTGTGTCAAAGCTGCTTCATAAAGCCCCCTGAGATTATCGAGTACGGCGTCCGGCGAAATTCCCAAACCAAGATCGTTAGTTCCGCCAAGGATACACACGATATCGGGCTGGCATCTGACCACATCCTGCTGAAAACGTGCTGTCATCTCCTCTGTTGTTTCGCCACAGACACCTCGCACCAAAAATCGTACATGGTCGCCTGCCCATTCTTGTAAATAGGCACCATAGGGCGTGTGCTCGACGACAGGACTGCGAATAGTCGGCGATTGATACCCTAACGTTAAGCTATCTCCAAAACACACAATGATTCGTGTTGGTATTTGACTAGCCATCAGTCAATCCTGCCCCATCTATCCGTTCCTACACCAGATCATTCCCCAAAGACCACCATACTAGTCACACCGGGTTCATTGGCTTGACAGCTCCAGGCTACCTCGTTAGGCTCACATGGTTGTCGAAACTTGCTCAGTTCATTGCGTCTAACAGGCGCATGACCTCTTCATCCTAAATTAACTTAGAGGATACCGAATGAAGAAAATGATGGTAGGGAACGTGCAGTGGTCAAAGCAACTCTTGGTGACACTTATCATGGGGCTGTGTGCCCTTGGCCTGATGGCGGAATTTGCGACCGCCGCCAAGAAAGGTTCTTTTCGAGTGGGTGTTATTGATCCGCAAGCGGTCATCGAAAAATCAAAGGCTGGAAGCCGTGCCTTAGCCGGCCTTAAAGAACATGCACAAGCTCGAGAAACGGTTATGAAGAATGACCAAAAAGAACTTGAGGAACTTCAGCAAGAACTGAATGCTGCTTCATCGGCATTAGGCGACGAGGAAAAGAAACGAAGGCAAGAACGGTTCGCCAAGAAATTTCAAGATTGGCAGAAGCGTGGGCAAGAGTTTCAAGCCGAACTAGGGCAAAAGCAAAAAGAACTTGTGCAGGAATACATGAAAAAAATTGAAACGGCCACCAGTGTTGTCGCCAAGCGTCATGGCTTTGATGTCGTCATCGACAAGGGCAGCGAAACCACCTTAAAAATCGTGCTGTACCATCGAGACGGCCTCGACCTCACCAACGAAGTGATTAAAGAATTCAACCGCCGATACAAATAATCCCACATCGATTCTCCTGCCAATCTCCTCTGTGGGCTATCGCTCACAGAGGAGATTTTACGTCTAGACTACTCAAGTCAAAATATGGCCTCCACGCAGTTGGCGCGCCTGAATAGGAGAAAGTTCGAACCTTTTACTCGAAACCCTTGAAGAATGGAACCACATTTTTCAAGGGACTTCCACAGAAATTTCCTGGCGACGGAAGCACGGGACAGGCAAAAGATAAAGCTTGTCGAGTTGGTCTGGCCATGCTATAATGATCTAGACAGTCTAGCTATATATGGAGATAGACATGGAATGGAAACTTGCTGAAGCAAAAAACCGATTTAGTGAACTTGTGAATAAAGCGCTTTTAGAAGGCCCTCAACTGGTATCCCGCCGGGAGGATAAAGTGATTGTGATCTCTGAACATGACTACCAGCATCTGACGGGCGAAAAACCTAACTTTATTGAATTCTTGCTGAAAGGAAACATAGACCTGGATGGGGTGGATTTCAAGCGAGACCGATCCCTGTCCAGGAAGACTGAGTTATGAGGGTCTTGCTTGATACCTGCGTGGTCTCGGAACTATGGCGCAAGGGTGGCTCTGAAAAGGTGCGCAAGCATGTTTCCGCCTTGAAGGCAGAAGGTAGTTATTTGTCTGTATTAACCGTTGGCGAAATCACCAAGGGGATTCACTTGCTTCATGAAAGTAAAAAGAAGCGTGACTTACAAAATAAACTGGCTTTGCTGGAAACTGAATATCAGCAAAATATCTTGAATATAGATATTGAAATTATAAAAATATGGGGCGAACTCCTTGCGGTTTGCCAAAAGAAAGGCAAAACCCTTCCTGTTAGTGATGGCCTCATCGCTGCGACGGCTGCACGCCATGGCCTTCATATCATGACCCGGAATGTTTCCGATTTTGAAGGAACACGAGCTCTGCTGATCAATCCCTGGGACTAACTCCCTGTTGCATATTGGCTTAACAGAAATGGTTGCTGTCTACTCAAAAGTCTTAACGATATTTTCGAACCCTGCAAACGCCGCTGCCAGAAAGCCTTTTCGAGGAATATGGAGGGTGGGGAGTATGAAATGGCCTCTCTAGAGAACAGGGAATTGATTCCTGTATTTTCAAATGGTTAGAGACCATGGCGCGCCCGGAGGGACTAAGTTCGAACTCTTTGTTTGAAATTCTCGAAGAATGGAACAGGATTCTTCAGGGCACCTCCTTAGAACCTGGCTTATCCCACTAAACATTCCAAAGGTCTCAGATTCAACTCCGGGTTGGACAGAGAAGCTTACACCTACAGCCAACGAAAAGCCATTATCACCCTATTCGATACGCTTTAGGCCAGAAAAGCGTGCACAGCTCGGAAGAGACACAGTAGGCCTATCTGGGGCGGATTATATTCGTTTTCGACAATTTGATGACTCAGTGCAGTCACAATCTCTAGGTGAGTTTTTAGTAAGATTAAGACCTCTTGACTGTTAAGCCAAATCTGTCAAACTACTGTGCCTCCCACTACTACTGAGAATCATCCATCAAAATTGTTCATGTATCATCGAGCAAATATGTTCA
Source organism: Nitrospirales bacterium (assembly GCA_965223765.1). Classification (GTDB taxonomy): domain Bacteria; phylum Nitrospirota; class Nitrospiria; order Nitrospirales; family UBA8639; genus Nitrospira_E. The sequence goes on along the minus strand of OZ245016.1, from coordinate 2,347,435 downwards.
ATTAAGAAGAGTGTTTGGAGTAAATCGGTTTCAGCAATTCCACCTATGCCGACCCTTAAAACCGCAATAGAAGGCCTGCTTCAGAACAAAAGACCTGTTTCTGTTCTCTATGCCGACGCCGAAAAACTTACTCACAAAATTGCACCTTTGGTTCATCCCCGATCAGTGGTTCTGTGTGACTGTAGATATAGTTTACCGGATCAGCCAACCTTGGAAAGTATATTTAAAAGCGCGTTGTACGAAGATAAGGTACTTCTTGTTGCCATCCGAAACTTCATACACCCCAGGCTTTTTCACACTCTGAATTGCGTAATTATGGATGAAAACTTTCCGGGCTCCCAAGAGCGAGGCAAGGACACTAATATCAAAGGTTTGGTTGTACTCTGCACTACAACCCATAGACTTTCGGACATTAAAAGCAGTGTTCATAGTCTACCTCCGCAGCTGAGTGAACTCTTTCCGGGGATCGTAGGAACTGAAAACCATAATGTGCCTTGGCTTCCACCCCCAAGAAGACAAGCGGTTGTGTTTATTCATGGAATAGGTGAACCGCGTGCTATGGCAAGTATAAACCAATTTGCAAGAACCGTACTGCCAGAACCAGAGGAGGGTGATTGGCAATATCGCAGTTCTCCAGAAGAGTCTTCTCCAGAATTTCGAAGACTCGAAGCAAAAACTGAGTGGAAGTGGAAGGGAGCAAATGATGAATATTCCCCTACAAACTGCGTTGACTTTTTTGAGTATTATTGGGGCGATAAAGTTACAAATACGACGATTAGAGACGTCATTATCTGGATTAAAAGACTTCTGTTTAATAAGCCGACATCCACGCTTTTACCTTGGTGGCTGGTATCCTGGGGCGTTATTTTCATCGGCCTAATAGCGGCCATTCTTGGCATTTTTGACCCCTTGGTATCCCTTTCTCGGAGTGACTCTTTCGGCGTGGGATTACTGAGTTTTCTAATTTTGGGTTCGTTGCATACCATATTGATCCTGTATCTTGGTGATGCTGCACGGTACCTGGAACCTAATCCCGGGAACATCTCCAGTCGTACACAAATTAAAGATGGTGGAGCAGACCTTTTGCAAAAACTCATGGAGAAACGGACCTCGCAAGGTGAACAGTATTACGATCGCCTCGTTGTCGTTGGGCATAGTTTGGGGAGTGTAATCGCGTACGATATTATTAGACGACTTTGGGAAATCAAGTATTGGAAAGAATATGATTCTGATCCCCCGAAACACGACCAACAAGCGCTGCATGATCTTAAAGATAACTGTAAATTCACAAAGGAAGATATCACCAAAAATAGAAACATCTTAAAGACGTATCAAAAACAACAGCTTCGCCTTTGGCAGGAATTAAAGGTTCTGGGTAGTTCCTGGATAATTACAGATTTGATTACATTAGGTAGTCCATTGGCTCATGGGGATTTCTTAATTCCCAATCGGAACGAAAGAATTCGGACAGGGGAATTCCCCACAAACCCTCCCAAACCTTATCCCAATATGGGTGGCCAATGGTGGTTCAAAGTTAGAAGCCCATCTTTGTCTAGAGGCTCTTTCGAGCCTTATGTGGTCGGGCAAACTGGAGTCTTTGCATTTACGCGCTGGACTAATCTCTATTTTCCTACAAGATTGGGGGTTCTTGGGGACTTTTTGGGAGGTAGATTAGGACCACTATTCGGATATGGAATTTTGGATCAAGCCGTTTCTTCCAGCAATCCTCTGAGAAAAAACACCCCTTGGGCGCACACTTCATATCTCTCTGGTGATAAGAAAAATCGATGCCAATCTCTAAACAATGACAATGGTGAACGCCATGATCCACCTCTGGCATTAGATGCCCTTAAGGAGGCATTAGACCTTCAAGGCAGATGCCTTGAGTCTGGTGACGATAGTGAGAAAAAGTGAATTCATGGAATGGCTATGCAAACTCCTCCCTTTTAAGGACAGTTAAAATGTAAAGTGTTCCATCCCTGGGCGGGAAAGAATTTGCAGTCATTCATATACGTAGAATTATGTAAATGGCGCGCCCGGCAGGATTCGAACCTGCGACCACCGGCTTAGAAGGCCGATGCTCTATCCAACTGAGCTACGGGCGCATTCAAGGGAGAGAAACGGAGTGTTGACTTGCCAGCGAGATATGATTGGACACATCGAGCAAAACGGTCAACTTTTGACACAAGAGAATGTTGGTCGGGGCGAGAGGACTTGAACCTCCGACATCCTGCTCCCAAAGCAGGCGCGCTACCGGGCTGCGCTACGCCCCGACGGATGGGGTTTCCACACAATAACGCTTCAGTAACTCTTTGACTAATCGCAATGCTTGCCCACGGTGACTAATGGTATTTTTTTCAGCGAGAGTCATTTCGGCCAACGTCTTTCCTGCTGATGGTACATAGAACACTGGATCATACCCGAATCCTTGGCTCCCGTAAAATTCTCGGGTAATCCGACCAAGCAACTGCCCTTCGACTACTTCATAAGGTTCTCTACCAGGGGCCACCAGTGCCATCACCGTAAGAAATCGTGCTCCCCGACGTGCTTCTGGTATATTTGCGAGTTCCTCCAATAATTTCTGGCAGTTGTCGGCATAGGTCGCGTCCTCCCCCGCGTAACGGGCAGCAAATACGCCGGGACGGCCATCTAAGGCCTCGACTTCAAGTCCGGTATCATCGGCTAATGCCCAATGCGCTGTGCCGATTGCCGTTTCCCGAGCTTTTTTCAGTGCATTGTCCCGACAGGTCAAACCATCCTCTACGACATCGGGAAGTGCTGGGAAATCAATGCACGAGAGTAACCGAATCGGCAAACTCCCGAGGAAGCCTTGAATTTCTTGGACCTTATGTTGATTCCGAGTCGCGAGGACGACTGTAGACAAGGCCATAAATATCTTAAGTCAAACTACCAACCAGGTCTTTTTGTAAGCTGACAAGCTGCTGAATACCACTCCATCCCAAAGCGACGAACTCATCCAGATCTTTTTTGGAAAAGGGCGCATGCTCAGCCGTCCCTTGGACTTCCACGAGGCGCCCGTTGCCGGTCATGACCAGATTCATATCAACATCAGCTTGCGAATCTTCGTCGTACGCTAAATCCAATCGAATTTGACTCCCGACTTTGCCGACGCTAATGGCCGCTAAATAGTCCAACAACGGGCATTGCGAAATAAGACTTTTAGTTTTCAATGCGGCAAAGGCATCGGCCAAGGCAATAAATGATCCAGTGATCGAAGCTGTCCGGGTGCCCCCATCAGCCTGTATCACATCGCAATCAATCCAAACTGTCCGCTCGCCCATCTGGTGCATATCGGTTACCGCACGGAGCGCTCGACCCACCAGACGCTGAATTTCCAACGTCCGACCACCTTGCTTACCTTTGCTCGCCTCCCGGGACATACGATCGTGGGTTGATCGCGGGAGCATGCCGTATTCGGCGGTAATCCATCCTTGTCCTTTATCTCGCAAGAAAGGTGGCACTTTTTCTTCCACCGACGCGGTACAGACCACTTTCGTCTCTCCCATTTCGATCAGGACAGACCCTTCAGCATATTTCGTAAACGGTCGAGTGATTTTGACCGACCGAAGATCATTCGGTCCACGGTTGTCACTCCTTGCGGATTCTAATGTCCCCAATGGTACTCCTTTCGAAAAAAATGGAGAGGAATTATAGAGAGCAGTATCTCAAAAGACAACAAACGAATGAAAGTTTGTTAAGTATCTTATTGTCAGGTCTCAATTAGCGATTGTCATGGCGTTTGCGAATCTTCCAACGTGCCACGAGTAGTACCACAATGACCAAGACGATAATGACGACAAACGTCATTTCATCTGGCAAAAGGTAGGGCATCCCTCTGAATACATTCTTGAAGACAAGTATCGTTACTCGATTTTATTGACTGTGATGGGAACCCATGATAGATTCCAACTCCTTCCAACGCAACCATGCATGATCCCCGCCTGCTCATTGACCAACTCGAATCATTCCGAGACCAGCTGGGTCTGCGAGGAAACGAGGTACCCTGGGACTCCATCTGCGCCCTTTCGCAACAGCGACGTGAGCTCATTCGCCAAATTGAAGAACTCCGGCATCGATTAAAACAGGGTTCCGACCGTATCGCTGAATTAAAACGGAACAAGCAACCGGCTGATGAGCCCATGGCAGCTCTTCGCGAGACTCGTTCGACCATCCAATCCCTGGAGTCAGATCTTCGCGCAGTTGAAGATCCCTTACAAGAACAGGCACTCCGCATCCCTAATCTACCACACACATCGGTGCCTCAGGGCGTCAGTGAACAAGAGAATCAGGAAATTCGTCGTTGGGGCGAACTCCCAACATTAACGTTCTCGGCTCGCACACATTATGAACTCGGAGAAAAGCTCGGCATTTTGGACTTTCCCCGCGCAACCAAAATTGCGGGAGCTCGCTTTTCGGTAGGGGTTGGCCTAGGGGCACAACTCGAACGGGCATTAGCTAATTTTATGATCGATTGTCATACCCAAGAACACGGGTATACCGAGGTGTTACCTCCCGTCCTTGTGAATCGCTCAGCCATGACGGGAACCGGACAGTTGCCAAAATTTGAGGAAGATGCGTTTCATCTGTCAGCTGAAGATTTCTTCCTAATTCCCACAGCTGAAGTTCCGGTGACGAATCTGTATCGTGACGAAATCTTAAACGCCGAACAACTCCCTATCCGATATGTCGCAAATACCTCATGCTTTCGGCGAGAAGCTGGCTCATACGGCAAGGACACGCAAGGCTTAATCCGTGTCCATCAGTTTCAGAAAGTTGAATTGGTCAATTTTGTTCATCCTGACGGTTCCTATGACGAGCTTGAACGCTTAACCCAAGCAGCCGAAGCCATCCTGCAAAAGCTGGAGTTACCCTACCGAGTCGTTGTTCTCTGTCGCGGTGACCTTGGATTTTCAGCGGCAAAAACCTATGACTTAGAAGTTTGGCTTCCCTCACAACAGCGCTATCGAGAAATTTCGTCTTGCAGTAATTTTGAAAGCTTTCAGGCTCGTCGCGCCAATATTCGATTTCGAGCCAAAGGCATGAAGCCTCAACTATTACACACGCTGAATGGTTCCGGCTTGGCGATCGGCCGGACCCTTGTGGCAATCTTGGAAAACTACCAACAAGCTGATGGATCGGTTACAATCCCTGAAGCACTTCGACCATACCTGCAAGGAACATCAGTCATCCAATCACCTGAGAAGTCATAAGCTCCAACTGATGAGTTGTACATTTCGGAGGGGTGCTAGAGTGGACGAATAGACCGGTCTTGAAAACCGGCGTGGTGCAAGCCACCGTGGGTTCGAATCCCACCCCCTCCGCCATAGCGTCCACGATCAAAAAATTATACCTGAGCCTTTAGAAATTTATGAGGTTGTTGTGAAGTCTTCAAAGTTTGAATTACGCAAAACAAAAACCATGGCTGATATCGCCGACCCTCATGACCTCTATCAAAAGAGCGTACAAAGCCCAGAGGATGACATGGAATTTCTGGCCGATTACTACCGTGAATATACCGGAAAGTCACTTCGTCATTTTCGTGAGGATTTTTGTGGAACAGCCTATCTTTCAGCCCATTTTGTTGCCCAACATGCAAGGAACCAAGCTATCGGCGTTGATTTGGATTGGCCAACTCTGAACTGGGGCATCAAACACAATATCGCTCCGCTTACACCCAATCAACAACAACGCATCTCGTTGATCAACGCAAATGTTTTGGACGTGCAACAACCAACCGTTCAAATGATTGCGGCCCTAAATTTTTCCTATATGGTCTTTCATGATCGCCACACGCTCCTCCAATATCTACTGAATGCCAAACAGTCCCTTCGACCAGGAGGTCTCTTGATCATGGATATTTGGGGTGGGAGCGAAAGCTTCGTCCTCCAAGAAGAACCACGAGAGATTGAAAACCCAGACAACGACCAGATTGGCGATTTTACCTTTATCTGGGACCAGGATACCTTTGATCCCTTTACCCATTTGTATACAACCCGCATTCATTTTTCTTTTTCGGATGACAGTGAGCTGCGTAATGCCTTTGTCTATGATTGGCGCCTATGGACGATTCCAGAAGTGACTGAATTGATGGCCGAAGCGGGATTCAAAGACATTCACGTACTTTGGGAAGGCACGGATCCAGAAACTGGTGAAGGCACATCTATCTATGAACGTGCGGAAAAAGGTGATGCTGATTTGGCTTGGATTGCCTATCTTGTTGCACAATCACCGTCGGCGTGAGTCATGTTCGCCACTTGAATAGTCATCAAGCATTTTTAATGGCCATAGCTTCATGCTCTATTCCGAATCACCCAACTTGACTCCTGATCGCATCAGACCGTATTCCCTTTGCATTCCCTCTGCGACACCGTAGCTGTCACAGCTCCATCACCATCCACCGGCTTTCGTGAGATTTCTCTTCCGGGACACATCTAGAATCGGAGTAAAGTAGTGGCATTTCACGTTTCTGACCTTGCAACAGCCCTAGACGAACTCCGACCTGCTGTATTGGATGGCTGGATTCAGAAAATTCACCAGCCACAACCCATGGCCCTCATCATAACCATTCGTCGTGTCGGAACCACTGCCAAACTCTATGGAAGCGTTGAACCAGGTTTTGCACGGGTCCACTTGATTTCCACAAACTACCCCAACCCGCCGGTGCCTCCACCGTTTTGTCAATTTTTGCGTTCAACCCTCGAAGGGGGTCAAATCCGAACATTGGATCAAGAACAGGAAGACCGCCTAGTGTATGTGACAATTTCCAAAGCGACACAATCCTATATCTTGGTATTTGCCATGTTGGGTCATAGAGGCAATATCTTGCTCTTGGACTCAGAGCACCATCTATTACGGTCGTTAAGAGAATCTCGATTCAAGATCGGAGAGCAGTTTGTGCCACCCAAAAGAGAAGCTCTCGTAATCCCACCGTCTTCTTCTAAAATGGGAGAAAACGCTCTTCCACTCTCCATACCAAGAAAAGGAACATTTGCTGACCAGTATCCTTATTCAGCACGATGGGAAACCTTGTATAAGAAGAAAGAAGAGGAGCAACACCAAAGCCAACTCTTCGCCTCTCGCTTAGCTCAAGCAAGAAAAACTTTAAAATCTAGCCAGGCAAGACTTCAATCTTTACAGGAAGATTTTGCAAAGACTCAGCACTACCAAGACTATGGACGGTATGGTGAACTGCTTAAGACGGTTCTTCATACACTCCGCAAAGGTCTGGAGACCGCAACAGTATCAAACTTTTACGATCCTACGGCATCTCATCTCTCAATTCCGTTGGATCCAACGAAGGATCCTGTTCAAAATATGGAAACCTATTTTCGAAAACACCGAAAGTTTTTAGGAGCACAACAACACCTGCTGCCACGAATCGAAAAGCAAAAACACACCGTGGCAGAACAACTGAAACAATTGACCGAAATAGAACACGGCATCCTCCCAACTCACGTCCCGCTTCAACCCACGAAGATGAAGCAAGCATCTCCACCGCCCCGTCCTGCAAAATCGTCTCAGAAATCGGCCCAGGGTTATCGAAGCTACGTTTCCAAAGACGGGTTTTCTATTTTCGTTGGTAAAACCGCCAAAGATAACGATCAGTTAACCTTTAAAGCTGGAAAACCCGACGACCTCTGGCTCCACGCACGAGGCACACCTGGGTCACATGTGATTATTCAATTATCCAAAGGACAGACTGCCCCCTACGAAACCCTGAGAGATGCTGCCGTGCTTGCCCTTTGGTTTAGTGATTTACGGAAAAGCGGCAAAGGAGAAGTCATATACACACTCCGAAAATTTGTAAAGAAAACCAAAGGCCAGAAACCCGGAGCGGTTCAGGTCACGCGCGACAAGTCCCTATGGGTAGACCTACAAGAGGATCGCCTCGCACGCTTGAAAAGAACGGTGTAAAATGGCATTTGGGGAAACGGATTTCCAAGATTTGTTCCGCTCACTGAGAGCCTGGTGATTCGACGATTAGTGACACAAACGGCATCCTTTAGGCGAAATCCCCCAACACAAACAACCTTGCGCGAATGAAAATATAAAATTTTAACTTCAAATAAGGGACAACCGATAAGAACTGGGTAGTCTGTTCGCGTTCCACCTGCGCCAGAGATATGGGGACAACATAGACTCTCGATCACATTGTCTTAAGGCTGAATCAGATAAACTGATCTCTATCCAGATAGTATATACATGGCAAACTGGTACGAATCGCGATTGGAGAGCCCTTCGAGAATCCTTTCATATAATAAGGGCAAGGGCAGCTTTCGACTGCTTGGCATTATTCTCACTCTCACGCTATTCCTAGCTATTCAGGGACCGGTTTCTGCCGAGCTCTCAACGACCATTACCGTCACCACGGAAAATGATATCTTCGATGGAGACACGCATTCACCTGAAACGTTACAACAATTTCCAGGACGCGATCAGGAAATTTCTCTTCGAGAAGCTATTGAAACGGCTAATCAAAGCCCCGAACAGGTGACCATTCTTTTTGAGTCATCGCACGATACAATGACCTTGACCATCACCTCCCCACTTCCACCAATTCGTGAGCCGTTGATCATTGACGCTTCAACTCCAAATTCTCCTCATGTGGAATTGCAAGGCCCTGGTCAGTCGTCAACACCTGTTATCAACGGGCTCACGCTCACTGGAAGCACCATTACGATTCGAGGCCTCTCAATCACGAAATTTCCTGGAGCTGGCATCGTCATTCAAGGTAGCAACAACACCATCGAACATTCTTATGTTGGAACAAACCCTTTTGGAACGCCCGACAAGGGCAATGGTGGGACGGGGATCACGATAAGCGGCAATGGCCATGTTGTCGGCGGCTCAACACCCGACAGCCGCAATGTAATTTCTGGAAATCTTGGTCATGGGGTCGAGGTATTGGAGGGTTCGAAGAATCACATCCGTGGCAATCTTATTGGGGTGAGTCCTGTGCACCACTCCGCACTTCCCAATGCCAAAGACGGCATCATAGTTTCCAGCCCCCATAATGTTATTGGGGGAAGAAATCCTCTAGAAATCAACGTCATTTCCGGCAATGGCAAAAATGGCCTTCACCTTGAGCCCTCTGCACATCACACGGTAATCCAAGGAAATATCGTAGGCATCGATTCCTCATTACATCATATCGTCCCAAACAACGAAGATGGGATTTTTGTGAAATCTCAAGACAATCTGATCGGTGGCACTGAACCGGGTTCCGGCAATATTATCGGTGGCAGTAAGCAAAGTGGCATTGAAATTCATCAGGGCCACAATAATCGCATTCAAGGAAATATGATCGGCACCAATAGAGACGGTCAGGCTAATTGGGGTAACACATTGGAAGGAATTGCTATCTTTGCAAACGGCACTCAGGTGGGAGGTATCGACCCTGCTGCGGCCAATCAAATTGCATTTAATCAACGTGGTGGGATCGCTATTCCATTTGGTCGTAGCAACACTGTTCGTGGAAACGCCATTTATAGCAATGTCGGCCTCGCGATCAACCTACAACAGGACGACCTCACCGCCAATGATCCATTAGACAAAGACCAGGGGCCAAATGAATTGCAGAACTTTCCGGAACTTTCTATGGCCACAGCCCGTTCCGCTAATGACCTCTTGGTAGCAGGACGATTCAACAGCCAACCCGAGCAAACATACCAATTGGATTTTTATGGCGGCAGGCCAGAGGGCCCACTACGTTATCAAGAAGCCTTCAGCTACTTAGGATCAAGCACGATCACGACGAATGCCGAAGGAGAAAACACCTTTTCCATCCATCTCTCAACATTCGTATCACCAGGCCGATACATCACCGCCACAGCGACTAACTCTGATGGAAATACTTCTGAACTAGCCCAGAGTGCCTTAGTTGAACGGCCTAATCCCAAAATCTTGTGGGCGTCAGCGCCTCATAGTATAAACAACCAAGTTCCATTTGAAGTTTCCTATACTGAAGGCATGGCCGCGGTGAAACTGGTTCCCACCACGGCCAAAATTATCGACGTAGATAGCCAGGAATTGTCAACCTTGACAGTAAGACTGAGCAACCCTAGAGATGGAGATGACGAAATTCTCATGGCAACATTGCCATCTCAAGACCTGTCTCAATCCTATATTCACAGCACTTTGACAATTACAGGTAAGGCTCCAGTAGCCATGTACGAGCAAGCTCTGCATTCCCTAACCTATCGAAACCGTTCAACCGCGCCATCATCTACTCCACGCCTTTTGACCATGGTGGTATCAGATGGCGAATATACCAGCCAACCATTCACGACTCGCCTCACGATTGGAGGAGTCAACAATCCTCCAACCATACATTGGCAACCGGTTTCATCAGGTGAGCATGAAAAAACCTATGTCACATCATATAAAGAGGGACGTTCTGCCATTCCCATCGTTCCACCCCACACAATATTGACAGATTCTGACAGTCCTCACCTGTCTGGCTTAACCATTACCTTACAGAACCCCTTAGACGGGGAACACGAAATATTACAGAGCGCACTGACAGATTCTACAATGACTCAAACATTTTCAAACGGTGTCCTGACGATTTCTGGGTCAGCTTCACCCGAGGCCTATCAAAATGTGATGCGTTCTGTGACCTATGAGAATCATTCGCCGACACCTAACACTACACCGCGCACAATCACAATCGTTTCTTCAGACGGTGCGTTAACCAGTGAGCCGCACACGACTCAGGTCCATCTTGTTCCAAACAACACACCCCCGACAATCATAGGAAACGTACCCAATACTTCCCACCTTCCTCTATTTACAGAGGGCGATTCTTCCCTGGCCTTTGTTTCTCAAGATTGGCAAATACACGACACAGATAGCCAAGAATTCACTGAGCTGAAAGTCTCTTTAGATAATCCCTTAGATGGAGATCAGGAAATACTCAGCGCTGAATTGAACCATGCAGCCTTAACACAACGCTACACGCAAGGCACGTTGACCGTCACCGGGAATGCGCCTAAATCGACATACGAATCGGTGCTTCAATCCCTGAGGTATTTCAACCATCAAGCCTCACCAACTGAGGGAAACCGAGATCTCCAAGTGACGATTCAAGACAGTCAAGGCGGTACCAGCCAACCTCAACTGATACAAATTGCTGTGGAAGCTCGCCCTGTCGTGCCTCCCTCGTTTGCACCATCTTTTATAGCATCACTTGATTCTGTGGCCGAAGTCGTGGCAGCCGAAACCCAACAACAACGACACAACACACAGCTCGTGGTTAAAACTGTGACAGGGTCTGGCTTAATGGTGTCTGCTGGGATTTTCATCTGGGTACTCCGTGGCACTTCCATACTCGCGAGTTTGCTGGCGACCATACCGGCCTGGAGCAGCATAGATCCACTCCCAATCTTGAGCATGAGCCAAGAAGACCGTTGGCAGCATTTTGTCGATACAGCGTTGGTGGAGACTCAAGAACAACAAGAATTTCCGCAATTCAAAGAAATTTTTTCTGATCAGCAATCGGAATCATCTCATTCCGGACAGGACTCGGATAAGGCATGAAGCGCCTCAATACTCTCATGTTGATTAGCATCGGGTTAACCACTCTGACCGTGAGCTTCTTACTCATTGGCACATGGATTTGGAATGTCTTTCCTGAGGAAGCCCAGCACACCTTCACCTACCGCAAAATGCTGGTCGAGAATATGGCTGCCCAATATTCCAAATTGGCCGAAAAAGAAGACATGGCCACAATCCAGGCAGCAATCGATTTTCTGCTGACCCGAAATCCCGACATCCAATCTATTGCCTTAGTGGATCAAGATCACGTGGCATTAGCCTCAGTTGGTTCGCATGATACCCATTGGACTAAAACCCCTACAGATCCAGCAACTCTCACTCAGATGGAAGTAGAGATTTTTAATGGCACTGAACCGTGGGGACGCCTCCAAGTTGCTTTTCGACCCATGCCTCAAGCGCAAGGGTGGTGGGCGACCCTTGTCCATGACCCTCTCTACCGCTTTTTGGGATATATCGTCGTTGTAGGCTTGCCAGGTTTTTATTTTTTCATGCGCCGCGTGCTTCGACATTTGGACCCCTCGACCATTGTTCCGAAACGTGTCAGAACCGTCCTAGACACACTTGTCGAAGGCGTGGTCCTCCTCGATATTAAGGGGACAGTCGTGTTGGCAAACGAAGCGTTCATGGCGATCACAAAAACGAATCTGGCAGACCTGTTAGGAAAATCTTTAGATCACTTATCCTGGCAGGATCCTGTTAACAGTAAAGCCGCCGTCCCATCCCTGCCCTGGAAAGAAGTTCAACACACAAACCACAGTAATACCGGTACACCGATTGCCTATCGTGTGGCAGAAGACGAAGTCAGGGAATTTATCGTCAATAGCACCCCGATTCTAGATGATCAAAACACATTACGAGGCATTCTCGTATCGATCAGCGACGTAACGGAACTTGCCCGGGCGAACCAGCATCTTTTTGAGACACTAGAAGAGCTTCATGTGTCGCAAGCCAATATCGAACATCAAAACGAAAAGCTGCAATGGTTAGCCGCTCGCGATGCCTTAACGGGCGCCATGAATCGGCATGCCTTTTTCGAATCATTAGATCAAACACTAGAACAAGCGCAAAAAAAACAACAATCGGTCGGCTGCTTAATGTTAGACATGGACAATTTCAAACTGATCAATGATCGTCACGGCCACACGGCAGGAGACCGGGTTCTAAAAATGCTAGCGGAATCAGTGACAAGCTTGATTCGTCCTGAGGATTTTGTTGGACGCTATGGCGGGGAGGAATTCTGCGTCATTCTTCCTGGAATGACTGAATCTGAAGCTGCTCAGGTTGCGGAACGCATACGCCAACATATAAACGAATACGGCTCGCAAAGCCTTCGTGCCACCTCAGAACTGACAATTACGACCAGCCTCGGCGTAACGGCCTTGATTCCCGATAGCCTAGACTCGATGACACTCATCGAACAAGCTGACGAAGCTTTGTATGCAGCAAAAACAACAGGGAAGAATCAAGTCGTTTGTTATTCATCCCTTTCGACAGCCGTATCACAATAACAAGCATCACTGCTCGTGAACAGGCCCTGACATAACCTTACCAAGGTCAAAATTTACGACAACGTAACGCTCCCTGAAGGGATCTGAGTAGAAGATCTCACTCCCCAACGCGAACGAGCATTCCGCGCTCTTTACAAACACTAAACGTATGATAAAACCATCCGACAATCAAGCCTAAAAAACAGAGATTGAGACCCGTTGCCCAGAGTATATGTGTCAATGGCATCGCACCATTTACCAGCACAGCACGCATGCCTTCAAAAATGTGGGCAGGCGGGAGCATCCAGGCGATCGATTGCAAGAATGATGGAAGCACCTCAAGCGGATAAAAGACACAGGAAATTGGCTGAAACAAAAAAACCATGCCCCATGCTAACACTTCGACCTGCTGCCCAAATCGCATGATAATCGAAGTCGTCAAAACACCAATAATCCATCCAGAGACCACTAAGTTCACGATAAAGGGAAAGAGCGACAGGCCAATTTTGAGGATATCATACGAGTAAAACACCCAAGCAAAGATCATCATAAGACTCGCAACAGCCGTAACCTTGGTAACGCTCATAATCATCGTTGCAGTCAAATATTCTCCGACTGTCAGTGGGCTCGAGAACAAGTTCATCAAATTCCGTGCCCACATTTCTTCTAAAAATGACACGGCAATGCCTTGCTGAGCTCGAAATAGTACATCCCAGAGAATAAGGGCTCCTAAGAAAAATGAGACGGCTCCATGTAACGATATGCCAGACTCCTGTAAATAGATGGTAATAAAACCCCACACCACCAGATCTAAAAATGGCCAATAAAAAATTTCCAGCATTCTGGCAAAACTGCGTTTATAGAGATACAAATGGCGTGAGAGGAGTCCAGCAATTCGTCCGAGGTTCATGACTGATGCGGCTCCCGCGCGATCTTGAGGAAGACTTCTTCTAAGTCGCGCTGCCCATACTGTTGAATGATATTGGCAGCTGTCCCCTCAGCCACAATCTGTCCCTGTTGAAGAAAAATAATCCGGTCTGACATTTCTTCCATTTCCCGCATATTGTGCGATGTATAGAGAATACTCAATTCAGATTTTTTCTGGAACTCTTTTAAGAACCCTTTGATTTTATCAACAATATCCGGATCTAAACTGGCCGTTGGTTCATCCAAAAAGAGCACCTTGGGTTGGGTCATCATGGCCTTGGCCAGCGTCAAACGAGACATTTGCCCTGATGACAATTTTCGAGTGAGCTTGTGTCGAATCTCACGCATTTCCAGCTGGTCGATAATGGCATCAACATGTTTTTGTATATTCTCAAGACTGTAGAGTCGTGCAATCACTTTGAGGTTTTCTTCAACCGTTAACGAAAATGGCATCGAGATATAGGTCGAAGAAAAATTCACCTGCTGGAGAATCATCTCACGATGCTGCGCGAGGTCCAGATCAAACATCCGAATGGAACCAGATGTGGGAGTAATCAACCCGAGCATCATATGGATCGTCGTTGTTTTACCAGCACCATTTGGTCCCAGTAATCCCAAGATCTCTCCCTTGGCGATGGTAAAGGAAATATCATGAACGGCGGTGAACTCGCCGAATTGCTTTGTGAGGTTTCGAACTTCAACGACGGGTTGTGACATGGCAAGCACGGTGTGTCTAAAACAGAAAGCCACCAATTTTTTCTGGCAGGTGACAGGTTTCACAGCGGTTACTCACCACCTGTCCATTGTGAGTCTGCTTTCCATCGTGACATCGTAAACAATCCACCATGGTGGCCTTCCAGAGTAGAGAATCCTGTGGCAAATCAGGTTCGTGAGGCCTATCATCAAGGTCCACATGTCCGCGGGGAAGCACAATCGGATAGCCCTTGATTGGCCTTCCATGCACCACGCGACCATGACAAGTTGTACAGCCTTCTCCCTGCCCTCGGGCATCAAACGCCGTCATATGTTGTCGGTGACTCATAATCAGCCCCACATCTTTGACAGGGGGCGGAAGATCACGTACCGACACTTCTGTTACCCGTAAAATGGCACGATGACAGTCTAAGCAGACTGCAGAGTCCACATGCGATTGCAGATCGTGGGGTTCAGTTGGTGTTCCTAGTAACGTAATGGCCACATCTTCTAACCCAGCCAACACTTTATCGTGAAGAAATCCCGAAAATCCTGGCCGGACATGGCAGTCCACACAGGTCACTTCCCGATGACTCGACTGTGCCCAAGAATCATAGGAGGGTTGAATCGTATGGCAACTGGCGCAGAAGGTAGGTTGGTTAGTCAGCGGAATAGCGGCTGCCCCTCCCAAGGCCAACACAACCAAGGTGGCCAAGACCAGGGTCAGACTCTTGCTCATGAACGTTACGAATCAGCTTGACGTGGAAAGTGAGTAATGAGATGCTGCGCGAGCCCTTGTACATTATCTCGATCAAACCATGGAGCATCAGTTTGAATAGGCTTAATCGATGCGACAGCAAGTAATCCTTCGAGTGAGACATTCACTTCTTGCAACTCTTCTCGCACAACGACGACTTTCGGTAGGCCTTCGCTTTTCCAGCCTTCGGCAATAATCAGATCGATGTTGTCGTCGATAAAACGGTCACGGACGTCTTGAATCGGCAACTCCTCCGGAACATCGGCAAACATGGCCAAGCTCCCCTTCGAGAGGACCACGACTTGACTTGCTCCAGCTCGCTTATGACGCCAACTATCTTTTCCTTCCGTATCTAAGTCAAAACCGTGGCCTGCATGTTTAATCGTAGCAACACGATATCCCGCACGAGTCATTTCTGGTATTAATCGTTCGATGAGCGTGGTCTTGCCACTGTTGGAACGCCCTACAAAACACACGATGGGTAGTGTCATCGGTTTGCCTATACGTCTTGGTATGAATAACGATAATAATCAAAAGTGACGTCGGAGATGGACTAACCTTCACCACTCATTAAAAATTTCGGGATAATAACTGCACATTTACGACATCACCTGGCTGCAACCGCTCGACTTCTTCTGGAACATCAATAAACCCATTGGCCTTTACCATTGATGTCAAAATGCCCGATCCTTGCCCTCCTGTAGTACGAACGGTCAACGTGCCATTTTGGTGACAGAGCACTCCTCGAAGAAAATGTCGGCGGCCATTTTGTTTAGAAAACGTTTCTTGAAAGACGGCTTTTACCGTTGGTCGTTCCCAGTGATCATGCCCTCCCATTTTTAACATGGCTGGACGGACAAGTTGATCAAAGGTCACCATTGAGGACACAGGATTACCAGGCAAGCCAAATGCAAGTTTTCCTTGAATTTTTCCAAATGCGACGGGCTGTCCTGGACGGATTGCTAACTTCCAAAAATTCATGTCGGCTCCAAGTTCTGCAAACACGGGCTTGGTAAAATCATAATCTCCCATGGACACGCCACCAGAGAGCACCAGAATATCACAGGTCAATCCTTGCCGAATTTTTTCTTTTAAGGAGTCCGGATCATCTTTGGCAATACCCAGTAAGACGGGAATCCCACCGGCTTCCTGCACCCCAGCGGCAATGCCGTAACTATTGGAGTTGACGATCTTATGTTCGTCGAACGATTCATCGAGATCGGCAAGCTCATCACCAGTCGACAGAATACCCACTCGAGGCCGTTGATGAACCAGAACAAAGGACTTGGCCAAAATGGCTAGCATGCCAATTTCTCCTGAACGGAGTTGCGTGCCTTTCGCGATAATACATCCGCCTTCTTCAACATCCTCCCCTTTCGGACGAATATTAACCCCTTTGGCATGTTCTGGTTTCATGATGCGAACATGATCCTCGGCAGGTTCTGTGTACTCTACGCGGACCACTGTATCGGCCCCCAATGGCATCGGTGCTCCAGTCATGATTCGAATGGCCTCTCCCGGCCCGACCGACTTCGTCGCCACCGCACCGGCCGCAACATCTTCAATAATTTTCAACTCCGGGATCTTAGCAATAGAATGCTTTGGTTCAAGGTCAGCCCAACGCACTGCAAATCCATCCATGGCAGAATTATCCCACGGCGGGTTGGCGCGCGGCGCAATAATGTTTTCTCCTAGGACTCGCCCCAGGGTATCCAACAATCCAATCTTTTCACAACCCAAGGGCTGAGCAGCGTCAAGTACAATTTTCTGAGCTGTTGTGAGAGGTGTTAATGCATCCATGGCATGATCATCAAACAAACAGACATTACAGCTATGGTTTCTTAAACGGCGCCGGACGGGTTGAAATATTCGCTAACGAGCGTTTCTTTTTACAAAATTCTTCAACCTTATTAGCTACGCTGTGAATCGCATCGGCTGTGGGCAGATCAGAATGAAACAAGGCATAAGGTTCTCCGCGATCACTCTGCAACACTAACTCTGGATCCAAGGGTATTCTCCCCAGAAAAGGCACATCCATATCGGCCGCCGAAGCTTCTCCCCCACCCTTCCGAAACACTTCAATGGCTTGGTGACAATGCGGGCAATCTAACCCACTCATATTCTCCACAATACCAATAATCGGCAACTCACTATCGCGTGCAAAGGTCACCGATTTCCGCGAATCCAGTAACGCCACTTCTTGCGGAGTAGAGACAATGACGCAACCGGTGACATCACCGATCAAATCCAATGTCGTCACGGATTCATTTCCTGTACCTGGCGGCAGATCAATCAACAAAAAATTCAAGTCTTGCCATTCCACGCCACCCAGTAACTGATTAATAAATTCAAATTTATAGGCATCTCGCCAAATAATCGGGTCATCGGAATTTTGAAGAAGAAACGACATGGAGGCAATTTTCAGATTGTACACCTGATGCGGGATAATGCCGCCGCCTGTACTAATTTTGAGTTTTTCTCCCTCCACACCCATCATCTTGGGAATATTTGGACCATGAATATCCATATCGCACACACCCACTTCATAGCCTTTCAACGCTAGACTGATTGCCAAATTCGTCGTCATGGTGCTCTTGCCAACCCCACCTTTGTTACTCATGACAAGCACTTTATAGTCAATCCGTTCCATACGTTTGGCCACGAGCCATCGACTATGCCCTTCACGATCCTTTTGACACGTTTCGGTTTCATCACAGATGGCACAGGCCCACATATATGTGCATACGTCTCCGCTTGATGACGGCGAGGGTTGAATCATTTTCAGCTCAGTTGCCATGCCTACCTCCACAATACCGAGAAAAATATTTCATGGTCTATCCTATGAACAATCTATAATTTTGTTGGTCAATCATCATGTATCATTTACATATTTGAGGCTTTCGGCACGCATGGTGTCAGCATGACCACGAAGCTCTTCTTTTATCACATCTTGCGTCACCTACAGCATCCAATCTGGTGGTACGATGCCCATTCCACCAAGCGTGAAACCTCCCCGCCTCACCAAGAGCTGGCTTACGTTGCGAAACGGCAGGACGATCATCCAGATGTCCTAGGATAAGAGAGGCCTTTGGTGCTTCGTCAAGCATTTTTCCAAAATTTCTCAACATGGCCTAGCATCGCACCCCCGAAAGACCTTTATCGCTAATCAGCAAAACCAAAACCCGGATCACAGATCACTACAGTTCCGCTCTACATGACCTATCGCGGACCGGAATCAGGGACACTCACATAATCATCATCCCCACCTTGCCCGACACCAACTGCGACTGGTTCGACCTGTACCTTAACGGCAGGTGGGCTTGCGGAAGGCGGTGGCGTTTGGTCATCGTCATCGTCTTTTGATTTCTTTTTCCCAAAAAATTTCGCGCTGATAATGCCGACTTCATAGAAAAAGTACATGGGCAGTGCCATGATACATTGATTAAAAGGGTCAGGGGTAGGTGTAAGAATCGCCGCAAAGAGAAATGCTCCCAAAAAAGCCCATTTTCGATATTGGCGCAGCAACGGTGCATCAACCCACCCCAGCTTGGCCATGAGCGTCAAAGCTAGCGGCACCTCAAAAATAAGCCCAAACACCAAAAGAAACCACAGGATAAAGCCTACATAATTGGCAATGGAAATTTGTGCAATAAACCCCGAAGTTAAGCCATACGAAATTAAGAAATGCAGGGCAAAGGGCAACACAACAAAAAAGCAAAAAATGAGTCCCAGATAAAAAGCCACTGTACTGATGGCCGTGAAGGGAGCCACAAATCGTCGTTCTTGCGCATGAAGACCCGGAACCACAAATTGCCAGATTTCCCAGAGCCAATACGGTGTTGTGAGAACAACCGCCGTCAAACCGGCCACTTTCATATTTTGCCAAAGCGCTTCCGCGGGAGAGAGAAACACAAATGGCACTTTGGGAAGATCCGATGGGACCCATTCCCAAGAATCCAAAATAAAATAGTTTTGAAGAGGCACGCGAAGCCATGTGACAAGGGCGTCAGCATAAAAAAATGTGCCGACAAACACGACGCCCATCACAACAACGGCTCGAGTCAGCCGTCGTTGAAATTCATGAAGATGCTCCATAACGGGCATCTTCTTGTCTTCCAATGGCTTGAAGATTTTTTCCTCAAACCATTTCCCCCACTTACTTTGTTTGGCCATTTACTATCTGAGCCTTCTTGGCGATTTACCAAAAAGAGAGGGAGGCGTGAGAGCCTCCCTCTTGATTGCCTTGACAATTTTATTTGGGATTCACTGCCACAAAAAGATTGTTGCCGCGTCGATTGACCAAGAGAACCACTAATTCTTCCTTGGTAATCTTCGAGGCAATTTCCTGATAATCATCCAAAGATTTGACGACATTGCGACTCACCTCTTGAATCAGATCACCCGCTTGAATCCCGGCGGCTTCGACAGCACTCCCGGCTTCCACGGACGTGACCACAACGCCTTTTGCGTCTTCGGGAATCCCAAATTGATTACGGTTATTTCCCGTAATCGCTTCAACCTCTAATCCTGATAGGACGTTGTCGAGCTTCGCGATAGCTGGAGGTTTGGCTCCTGGAGGGCTGGCTTTGGCTAAGACTTGATCAGACGGCCGTTCTCCTAAGGTCAAGAGCAAGGAAGTCTCTTGTCCTTCTCGTAACACTTTAATATTTTTTTGTTTGCCAACCTTTGTTCGGGCCACGATGTTTCGAAGATGATTCACGTCTTTAACTGATTCGCCATCGTATTCAAGAATCACATCGCCACGCTGAAGCCCTGCTTGAGCAGACGGGCCATCTTGATGAACCTCACTAATCAACACACCCCCTTGATGGCCCTCTGGTAATTGAAAGGACTGGGCTAAAGCAGGAGTGAGTTCTTGAATGGCGACACCCATCCACCCGCGAACGACTTTGCCGGACTCAATCAAGCTATTGGCAATATCTTTGGCAATACTCACCGCAATAGCAAAACCAACGCCCTCTGACCCGCCAGTTCGTGAAAAGATCGCTGTATTGATACCAATGAGTTCGCCTTTCATATTGACTAATGCCCCACCCGAATTCCCTGGATTAATGGCAGCATCGGTTTGAATAAAATCTTCATATTCAGTGATACCCACACTTCCTCGACCTAAGGCACTAATGATTCCCAATGATACCGATGACTTCAATCCAAAGGGACTGCCCAATGCCAATACCACATCACCAACCCGAAGGGAATCATAGTTTCCCCAGCTAATGGAAGAGATTTGTTCATTCTCAAGTTTGACTTTAATGACCGCTAAATCGGTTTTCGGATCTGTCCCCACCAAAGTAGCAGGAACTTCCCGACCATCATTAAAGGTCACCGTCATGTCACTCGCATCTTCGACGACATGATTATTCGTGAGGATGTACCCTCGTGAATCGATCACCACACCTGAGCCAGCACTCATGCCTGGACCGCCAGGTGGACGTCCTGGAGGTCCTCCCCCTGGCGGTCCCCCACCCGGAGGGCCGCCAAACGGCCCAGGCGGCAACTGACGGGCAGAACCTCCCCCTCCGGTAACGGCTACATTCACGACAGCGGGTCCCACTTTTTCGACAATTTCAGAAAACCCTTCCACAAACGCACTTGGAAGGGCCGCCTGGACCGGAGATGTCCCCACCGGCCCACCTCCCAAAAAGCTACTTACCAACCCAAAGCCCAGCATAAAAAACATCATGCTAATGAATCGGGCAATCCGTACTGGCCATCGAGAGTCAGAATACTTCTGGGACATGTGCATTATGCAAATCTCCTATTGTGAGAGAATGTAGGTGAAGGTGCCTGTGAGATCATTGAAATATGGGCAAAACCTACTACGAGGCTCATAGCGACATAAGCCTACTATCTTACAATAACTGCTTCTGAACGTTCAAAGCTAGATTATAAGGTTCCTCAAGGAAAGAGAAAAAGCGTAAGGGGGGCACCTGACTCTGGGACTAACACGACGGCAGTATCGTTACGAAGAAATCGTGATGGGGTTAAGCGAAGGGTCCGAATTACCCTTCGACGATAGGTAGAATGGAGAGAAGGTTACTCCAGAATATCTAACAAAGACCCTAATGTGGTGTCTTGGGTTTGAGCACTGGCAATATTGGCTTCAACAAGATGAGTTGCGGCAACAGTATTAATAATTTCCTGCCCAACGTCTACATTAGCAGGTTCTGGGAAGAGAAAAGGATCGTCGCCAGTCAAAAATTGAACCCCAGGCCTCACGTCTTGACTCAGCGAGACGACCACTCCACCTGCTGATGATTCAGTAAGGGTGGTTTGGGTGCGCTTAAAATTGTCAGTTTGGGCATTCGCAATATTGTGGGCGCTGGCGCCAAGAATGCGAGTGCCCGCTTGAATACCTGAAAGTGCTGCAGCAAATCCTGAAAACACAGTCCCCTCCTCTCACGCGAGGTTGCAGTATCTGTCTTTACCATCGGCAGATTCCTCAAAACCTTTCCTATCCTAATAATGATGAAACACATCTTTGTTCGAGCAATGTACTCTCAAGCTTTTGTGATTACTGAAGGTTAATAGCCATTCTGATAAACTATGCTTCATTATTTTATGCAACACCAACTCCCAAGTAAGGCGGAGGAACATGCGAGGACTGGTACTTGAGGAAGGGCTCAGCTTAGAAACCGATCGACCGAAGCCCAAAAGACACCCAGGCGAAGCGATTATCCAGGTATTGCAAGCCGGGATCTGTTCGACCGACTTGCATCTTGCCAAAGGCTACATGGATTTCCGTGGCGTGTTGGGACACGAATTTGTGGGCGTGGTTGATCAATCTCCTGATGACACATCGCTTACTGGAAAACGAGTCGTCGGTGAAATCAACGCGGCCTGCAGAAGATGTAAAACCTGCCTTCAGGGACATCCGACCCATTGCCCTCAACGCACCACGCTCGGCATCATGGGCCGAGACGGAGCCTTTGCGGATTATCTCACTCTGCCCATCATGAATCTGTTTTCCCTGCCAGATTCAATAACTGACGACCAAGCCATCTTTGTCGAACCACTAGCGGCTGCATGCGAAATTCCCCAACTCGTGACCATTCAGCCAACCAATAGAGTGGTAGTGATCGGAGCAGGTAAACTTGGACTCCTTTGTGCGCAAGTCCTATTCCTGCAGGGTTGTGAAGTTCAGCTGATCGGACGACATACCGAACATTTGGGATGGTTATCAAAAAAGGGCATTCACGTGACATCATCGATAACTGAAGTCCGACCAGATAATGATGTGGTCGTAGAAGCCACAGGAAGTCCCGAGGGGCTTTCTGTGGCAACACAGCTGACCCGTTCACGCGGCACGATTGTTCTGAAGTCGACGTATCATGGCGAGGTTTCGGTGAACATGACAGACTTCGTCATACGTGAAATGTCTATCATCGGGTCGCGTTGCGGCCCCTTCGCACCCGCAATTCGCTTACTCGCGGGAGGACAGATCGACGTCGAGCCATTAACTCATGCGCGGTTTTCACTGAATGACGGAATTAGAGCCCTGGAGCAGGCTGCGCAATCAGGAACGTTAAAAGTTCTACTTGCAATGACGTAATTATTGCTCACAGTTTTTTTGCCTCTTCCTCCTAGTCCCATACTCAAACCTTTGTTATGATGAGACTTGCCGTTTTCCTCGAGCTGGCGTAGCTCAGTTGGTAGAGCAGCGGTTTTGTAAACCGCCGGTCGGAGGTTCAAGTCCTCTCGCCAGCTCCATTAAATCAATGGTTTACAATTTTGGGAGAAGCAGGAAAAACGGTAGGTGTTATTAGGGTGTTAAGTTTAGAGGCAGCTAGGAGTAGATCTGCTTCATCCACACTGTTATAACACCGATGCATCTTTTCCAATTGATGTCCCACAATCTTCATGGCCGTGACCGTATCAACTCCAGCGCGTCGAAGGTTCGTGGCCGCGCAATGCCATAGATCATGGAACCGGAAGTCCTGAATCCCTGCTCGTTGGTTTCCCTTGATATAAAAAGCCCCGGTTCGTTACTAAGCTTTTGACCTTCGAGAGTTCATGGAATAATTCCCACACTATGGGAGTCATCGGAATGAGCCTAGAGGTTCCGGTCTTCGTATCACGAGTTCCAAGACGGATAAACCTTCGTTCGAGGTCATCCCAGGTTAAGCTGAGAATTTCACCCAATCTCATACCCAATTGGTAGTGCAGTAACGATAAGCCTGACTCTTAACGGGTTGCTTCATGGAGACGCAGACTCACACACCTTCGTCTTGCCATGCCTGACGATCACGTACCTCCTGTTGATGACCCTGGACGCGATGCGTGGCCTCTAGAGTGGCAGTAATGATGTCAGGGAGGTTCTTGCGGGCGTGACCACACTGTCAAGCTCGGTCGAGCAAGACCAACCCTCCTGGATAGCACACCTCTAATTCTGCCCGATCCACCTGTTCTTGGCGTTGCATAGCCCATTGCTCTTCTTGTGCAGCCTGAGCTTTGATTAATTTTTCTTCAGCTATTTCACAGGAATAATATGCGACGGGCATCGCAGACAGAGGAGAGGCAAACACAAGAAAACAGAAAAATGAATTGCAAAAAACGCCCCTTCACACTTTTTCGGATAGACCTAAAATATACACGGCCACCTTAGGGGGCAGGTAGCACATCCCAAGCGATCGCCATGTACGTCTTCTGATTCCCGTCAGTGCAAGGATCCCAGTGCTGGACGCTCGCATTTACATCAATCTGCGATTTCGCACTGACCGTGAACTCGACGATTTCCGAATTGTCCACATGTGAATTGTTGGCGTGTACGATAGGTTCATGTACTGCATCCTCTAACGAATCCTCGCTCACTACCATGTCGAAGTCGGCTATTAGCCCATCGCTAACGCTGACGATATCCATCTGACACTGGTCGTACGTGAGGACCACTCGCACCTTATCGCCTGCATTCACCAGGAATGAGATGGGGGTCGTCAGGTTGCCTCCAGCATCGAAATCCACGTTACGGTCGACGTAATTGGTGAAGAAACGGTCTTCCTCCAAGATTTCCATTGCTCGATCACCCCGTGGAGCTCCTGCCCCAGTTCGATCATCGACGCCATCGCTGTAAATCGGGACTGGCAGAGAACCCTGCATCTGATGAGACGCGGATGCCATGAGCACTGCCCTGGTGAGCGTGGGGTCGTTCACTAGATCGCCCTGAAAATTAGCCATGAGTAAACCTGCTGTACCGACGACCATCGGCGTCGCGTAGCTCGTGCCACCCGCACCATCATAGGCGTCATTGCTCGTGGGGTTAGCCCAGGACCCCGAATTCACCCCTACAACATCGGGCTTTTCGCGATTAGTATTTTCATCGTTGAGCCAGCGGTTTGCCGGAGTGTCATCCCCGAAATTGCCAGGACCCAGCGTTCCATTGTGATTGTACCCCCCGACGCACAGCGAGTTGTATGACTCACAGAACACTGGCAACGTCGACGATTCCTCTTCTGTTGCGTTCCCTGCACCGTTCGCAACGAAGATGCGGTTCGCAAACACAGCGTGATCGAGCCTCCGTTGGTTAATACTATGTTCGACTTCGCAACTCAGGTTTATGAGGTGAGGGTTTCGCTCTAGGAGTGCATCAGTGATCTCACAGATATCTGACGTAAACAAATTTCCTTGGAATAGCCCCACAAGATCGATGTTGCCCGGGTCTCCAACGGTGGCCGCGAGTGCACTCGCTACCTGTGTAGAGTGCCCCCCGTTGCCGAGAGTGTTTGTGCAGGGGAATGCCACCGGTTCCTCGATGAACACACCGCGAAAAGCCTCGTGTGTCTTATTGATACACGCCTCGGGTTCGGCGATCGCAATGCGCAGATCTGCACCAAAGAGAAGGGCATGTGCTAACCAGAGGGGATTCTGCACCAGATCAATGGCACCCTTTACGGCCAGTACGTCTCCCTGGGGCGATGTCATCACGATCAAGAGGACATCAGCTAAGTGGGCGGCAACCGTTTCCAGGACTTCCCTCGAGCATTCAATGTGCAGAACAGGCGGGTTTAATTCAACGCTTAAGATTGTTGCGCCCGCCGCCTCGAGCACTGCCGAAACCGAGGCCGCGATTGGCTCTCCGACGGCTTTGCGTGTAGCCACGAAGGCGGAATGAGCCACGTCCCAGGCTGCAGGTGTCTCCGCGTCTGTTTGAAACGTCCCCTCACCGGGAACACGTAACCAAATGTCCGCCAATACGAGACCCGTACTAGGAAACCCGGCTAGGTGATCGACAAGCGCTGGCTCAAGCGCTCCGTGATTTGCCTTCCAAAGCGTCTCGTTCTGATTCCGCACTTCGCTGAAAGATACGGGCTCACCAGTATCTTTTTGGAGTGTTAGGTCGCGTACATCTCCCTCGGGATTGTAGACTTTCGAGCGGACAACCTGGATTCCAAGTTCAGGGAACGTCTGGGTGGGCCCCACCGTCAGAGTTTCTTTGTCGTTCAGAAAGTTTTCCGGGCCTGGTGGGGTCGACAGGAGTTCTGCCCTAAGAACTGGTTCGAAGGCTAACTTCCCGTCCTGGGTATAGAAAGTGTTTTTTTCCAACTTGAACTGGATAAGTAACGACAAAACATCTCCGCCATCATACCTCAAAGCTCGTTTGAACTTTAGTTTTAGTTCCCCATTCGTGAGCGCATCAGGAATTTGGCGTTTCCGAATAACCTCAAGCTGTTGGTCTCCCCGCAGATTTGCCTCTTCCAGCGTTAGATCAATTTGATCAACCTGGCCAGGGGGGATTTCCCCATCAACAAGGAACCGGGGGGAGCCGGCATTTGCGCGTGATATAACCAGTTGGCGCAAACCATCAAATGGCGTCACGGAAAAAGGCTCTCCATTTGTCAAAAACCCACTAACATTGAGTCGTGTCACGGTGAGTTCTAGTTCAGTCCAATCAGGGACACTACCCTCGATCTCGACAAAAACCTGCAACCGTGAATCCACTGCGTTAGCAACGCTTGGTTTTGACATTAAAAAGACTACAGCCAATATGGCAAAAAGTATATTCAATTGGTTTTTTTGTATCCCCATAACTTCTCCTTCTTTACATCACTACTCGTCCCGTTAAAGTTGCACTTACGACTTGAATCCAAGCAGACATATTAAGAGAAAGAACCATTTTATGGATATCACCGCTTTGATCTGTACTATACGGGCCTTCGGTCCAACGGGGTGGCACGCTAGTGTAATGCCCCCATTTGTCAAGCGGGCACGAAATAAGTCAGGTGACTCGATTAATAATCTTGTTCAAACTGCCTTGAGGTCTTATAGTCTAATACCGAATGATAGTACGCTTGCTTATACTACTCCACCCATGCGGCTAAAGCCTCTTGAAAATCCTGATAACTTCTCCACTCTCGCAACCAGTTGAGTTCTTCTTTGCAAGGTTCGCATCAAGCGCTCGGCATCCACGTGTCGCAACGCGGTGGCGATCTGCTCCTCTGAATACTTGCTCTTCTTCATGGCTTCCCCTCCCAGATTGAAGGGCTGCAGCGTAGCACATTTTTCCACTATTGCCTGGTCTACTTTTTGGGGAGGAGGTCATGTGGCCTGCTGTTGTCATGCCGGGTGGCGAGATCACAAAAGCTCTGTTGGCGGGGTATCGATATACAGCATCCTCGTTGGAGGAAATATCGCAAATCAGAGGCTGCGTGTCAGGAGTTTTCGAGGTGCCCTTAACTCTTCTGTCCAAGAGGTTTCAAGCCCATATAGATGCGGAATGGGCGATTCCGGCGCAGTGGATTTATCTCCACTACTAGTGCCACTCTCACCCACCCAGCTCGCTCAAACGCCCGTAAAGACGGTGTATTAGAATGCCATATCCGTGCATACAATCGGGAAAAGCCTTTTTGAATCATATCTTGGCTTGACGATCCAATAAGCATAGTAGCAACCCCACGACCACGCACACTTGGAAGCGAAATAATCTGGACTAACTTGGCTTCCTCTGAGGCAAGTGGCCAAAATCCTCGTTTTTTGTATCGTTCCCCAAACCAGTAGAAGCATACAGCCACGATACGACCATTTTCGAAACAGCCATAAATATGTGATTCCGTTCCCGCATATTCCAATTGTTTTTCAATCAAAAATTCAGGGCTTGAATTGAGCGCTACTTCATCTATACTTTCTACCCTGCACCCCACAGGGGCAACTTGGCAACTCAGCGGTTCCTCCTCTTTGGACCGGGAAAATATATAATAAATAGCATAGTCACCAAGCAAAACCCGAACGAGTTTTTTAACCCACTCTTTCACGAGCGTTTATGAACCTCAACACATCATTCTAAACCGCAGTAACCATTTAATTTTGGCCTTTAACCCTAATCGATTTGACACAGCCCCTAATCCTCTGGAAATTCGTGCCAGTAAATAGTGACCATAGACAACTCCTATATTTCTCAGATTGTTATTCACGAGAAAAATATTGGCACATTGTCTCTGATGGGTAGCAAAAAACTGCTTGTGGTCCGACTGCCCCTCCGTGAAATCGAAGTATCGGAACCGGGCCTCATTGAACATTTGTTCAACGGCAACCCATTGGAGAATAGTTCCTACCGACATCTGCATGTAATCAGGATCATATCCAAGGTAGGCATAAATAAGAACATCATCGTGTACCGGGCAATATAAATAGGAAACTGGCCGCTCCCCATCAAAAAGAATATATCCCCTCACCTTTCCTTCGGCGGCAAGCGATAGGGTGCGATGAATGAAAGTTTCTGTTTCGGGAAGACCAGCATTGAGTAACCTTTCTTGATAGGTCTTTTTTGATACGCTGCCAGCCAACCGGAAAAATTCCCTCATCGCCCCCTCGGTTTGGTATGTCTTCCAGAAAAGGGCTCCTCCACAGTACGCCTTGAACTTCTTAATTTTTCGATTGATGGTCGATCTCGTCTTAGATGAAAACTGCTTGCGATAGTTTTCAAAGGTCGATTGCAAATCAATATAGCAATGCTGATATTGAAGTGGTACATAGCATAGATATTCCCCGATTCGACTGATGGGAGGTAATTCATCAATGACAGGCAGACCACGGATTAAATAGCCCTGGCAACCTTTCATCAGGGATTCGGTTGGGAGAGTTGGCCTCGGCACAGGGGGCGTTGCATCAATTAGTTTCTCTGATCGAACCTGCAGTTGAAATGGCACACTAAAAAGCACCCAGTCACTCAACTGAAATTTCAAAGGAACCAGACGCGACCGCCACGCATTCATCCAAATCTCCTACGATAGGTCTGTTCCAGCATTCTTGCGCCGGTCAAAAATAAGGAGGAAGAAAGGGGGGTGGGTTGTTGTTCAACAGCCAATGGCTTAAGCCCTTGAAATTGTTGTACGCGAAAGGAGTCTCGATTTCGATCCAGGAAGGTGCACAACTTCCGAAATCGTTTGACGGCCACATCATCCGAACGATTCTTCGCACGATTGAGTAGCTCAAAATTGTGAGAAAGTATTACAAACGAATTTCTTTTCGCCTGCAGGGCTTCCCAAAGTAGTCCTTCCATTTCCTTATACGAACATGCCCCCAATTGAGCATGTCGTAATACTCCCGTACCATCGTTGAATACTGTCATGGGATATTCATATACCTCTTCGCAAAGAATCGGTTCCACAATGATGCTACCATTCATAACCCCGCTGTCTGTACCAAATTGACTTGCGTTATAGCTGCTATCGATAGGGATACCAACAACCTTGAGGGCCCGAAGAGTATCTCTATTGAAGCCAAAATTCCCAGCGCGGAAGGCTGCAATCTCTCCTCCGCCTGCTTGCATGAACAACTTGGCTCCAGCTGCAATAAGAGTTGTCTGCGCCTCAAACGAAAACGAACGTAGATGCCGGCACTTACTCTGAATATTATCTAGTAAGGGTTTTAAGGATTCGTCTACCCATTCAGTGTGCAGGTGAAGCTGAACGTCTTGATCTCTTTCACGAATGATTCCGATTATTTCAGCCAAAGGATCGATCCCGAAACGGGTAGAAAAAAGAGGTTCCACAAAAAACACCCCAGATAGTCCATGGTCTGATAATACATCCAGCATATACGGCAAACCATAGTCACCTTTTAAGGTAGGCCCATACACATATTGCCGAAAAGCACCAGGAAACTGCTGATCCAGTTTCTTCCAACTTTCACACCACACCTCAACATCCACTGTAAAAAATACATTCAGCATATCATCTTAAGCCATCGTCTAGTTGGGGGTTAGGAGGATGGATTATTGGGAGACAAAATCCAGGGCATCGATTCATTCTCACCAATTCCATCATCCGTACTGTAAGCTTCCCCGTCATGCTGACCGGTCATAACTCGAGTTTTCCGGTGTGGATTGATGATAACTACACGGTGCAACTCCTTATAGTGTATCATGTGGGCGGTGTTCATTATGTAGTCATTCCAAATAACTTCCATCTTTGGTATGCTGGCCTTCACCATGGCCTACAGTCTCGATTTACGAAAACGAGTGGTGGGAGTTGTGGAGGAGGGCGACAGCCAAGCCGAAGCGGCCCGGCGCTTTCGCGTTAGTGGGTGATGTGTCAAAGATTGGTGTCGTCGAGCCGATTTGGCCCCAAAGCGGCATGGCCCGCGACAACGCAAACTGGTTCGCCCGGCGTTGCGTCAACATGTCGCCCAGTACCCCGAGACCACCCTGAAGGAACGGTCGCAGCATTTCGGGGTTACGATCAATGCCATGATGTTCCCTTAAGTACTTTCTGAAAATCCCCTTCCACATAGGTCAGATATCTTCGAGCGATTGTGACATTGACACACTATGAATCCCTTTTTTCTGACCACCCTAACCTAACGCTTTTCTAGTTGGAATTGCCAAAAAAGAAATGGCTTATTCAGGCAGTAAGGCTTGAATGGGCCCAAAAGAAAAATCTCCGAGGAGTTGGCTAAGACGCCCGTGGACTTTGTCTAGATTAAGATAATGGCGAAACTGCGAAAGAAATGACCCACGCATACGCGGTTGCTCAGGATCCAATTCCCAAGGATGCAGATATATGATAAGAGGTCGACCCTGCTGTTCAACCCGACGTAAGAGATTTCTTAGAAATGCATACGGAAATAATCTAAAGTATCCACCACCCGCAATGGGCAACGTAAATCCAATGAATTTGCTAGTAGACGGCGGGACCTCCACAATTGGTCCAGAACCAGTTCTTAAGATATGGATGGTTGGGTCTGCTCCAGGAATTCCATAGTAATCATGAACAATCGGGACAATGCTCGAATCATAGCTATAACCTTCTTCAACGAGGATGGGCAACGCCCATTCAGTCTCCCGAGTAATAGAAAACGTCGGAGCGCGGTAGCCCAGAATCTGTCTACCTCCAATATCTTCTAAGATTTTTTTTGACCTGCTTACATCTTCACGAAATGTCCTCGGACTTTGCACGGTAATAAGCTCATGAGCATAGCCATGTGAAGCCAATTCGTGACCGGCCTTCACAATACGTTTGACTAATGCCTTGTTCCGTTCAGCCACCCACCCTAAGACAAACATAGTCGCTTTGATTCCTCGCTCCTCTAGTAAATCCAAAATAACTTGGGTATTCTTTTCAACTCGACTTTCTTGTTTGTCCCAATGGCGACGTCGTGCGGCACAATCAAACGCAGCCACTTGAAAATGTTCCTCTATATCAAAGCTCATTCCATGCTTCATTAGGTTATTCCTTAGATCCTTCAATTCAGCCCTTTACCTTGCCCCACTTCCTTGCAACACAACCCGTACTGTACGGAATAGAATTTTGAGATCTAGCCACAACGATAGGTTCTTGACATAATAGAGATCATATTGCAATTTCACATGTGAATCTTCGAACGACGCAGCATAGTGAAAACAAGTCTGTGCCCATCCTGTAATACCTGGTCGGACCGTATGACGCAAATCATAATAGGGAATTTCTTTCCGTAGGTCTTGCACAAAATGCGGACGTTCCGGTCTTGGCCCCACAAGACTCATTTCGCCCTTTAAAACATTGATAAATTGGGGAAGCTCATCTAACCGAAGTTTCCGCAACCAATAACCAAATGTTGTAACACGCGAGTCTCGAAGTTCAGCCCATTTGACTCCTTCCGCCTCGGCATCGTGGTGCATTGACCGAAATTTAAGCAAAACATACGGATAACCATGAAGACCTACTCGAGTTTGACGGTAGAGGATTGGGCCTGGAGTATCGAGTTTGACACACAATGCTATAACACCCATCAGGGGGCCTAGGAACGTAAGTCCTATCACTGATCCAACTAGGTCGCCCATTCGTTTCAGAAGCATTGTGACTGGTTTACGTTTGAAGCCTGATGAAAAAATCAGAAAACTGGGTTTTAATTCATCAATCGATAACCTTCCACATTCTTCTTCGTACATCCGATGCCCATCAACCACCTCTATCCCCATAGCTTTCGCATCCAACAACGCATCTAAGGGCATAGCCCCACGCCGATCTTCAACACACACCGCGATACTGTGGACATGATACTTTTCTGACAGTTCAAACAATTGATCGATCGTTCCGATAACTGAAGGATTCACGATATGTGTTCCGACTTGAGAATAGTCTCCAGAAAGAAAACCGACCACGTCATACCGATGAGATCGGTCATAGACAAGTACTCGCGCCAAATCGTGTGCCAACTTCCCATCGCCAACAATGAGAACGCGTTTTTTAAACGCTAACCACCTGAAGGGTGACAGGGGTACCTGATCTGACTTTGGCATCAATGTGGCCGAATGACTGAAGAAAACCTCGTTCATTTTCAATTAGTGAGGGCATACGGCATAGAATATCCTTGACGGACGTAGTAGGGAACGCCTTGAGACCAAGCATCGGTGAGTATAAGTCTGGTGGACCTGGATCCATTTAACATCTCGGTAGCCTTCTGAACCACATCTTTGGGTGTGACTCCCGAACGAACCACCATCAATATTATGTCTGCTAACACACTCAGCACGTTAATATCAGCTAGTGGAAGAATAGGGGGGCCATCCAGAATAACAAACCGATATTGAGAACGTACCGATTCAATTAGAGAAGATATATGCTGCAACTTCGACAACGCCACCGGATGCGACTCCATATCACCTGCGGACATGCACCACAGTGGTAAGTCCTGAATCTGTTGAAAACATGCCTCTAAAGGGACCTGGCCAGCAAGGTAATCAGCCACGCCTGGGTAGTGCGGTACGACAAACAGATTATGTAAGTTTGGACACTTATAGTCACAATCAATAATTAATGTTGGTTCATCGAGATCTCGCGCCAAAGTATAGGCTAAATTAGCTCCCGTCGACGTCTTCCCTTCCCCTTTCATCGCACTCGCCATTAGGACAACATTCCCCATGGAGCGTTCTCCCAACAGATCCAATCTCGTGGCCGCAACCCGAAATTGTTCCGCCACAATAGATTGGGGTCGCCATTTGGCCACCAAATTGAGCTGTGGTGGAAAAGGCTGACTTTGCGACAGCCCCCTGTAGAAAAGAGATTTTCCGATTCCCGTAATCTCTCTATGATCCAGGTATTCGGTAGCCCCATCCCCATTCCGCTTCCCGTTCCCCCCACCGAGAGGATTCGACATTCCAGGCAACATTTTCATAGATTTTCCATAGGCCATCTGAAAGCTAGGAATCGTAGCAAGCATTGGAAGTCCCAACGAGACCTCTGCGTCTTCAGAACGCCTGTAGGTTGGTGATAAAAGATCTAAGAGAAATGCCAAGCCCAGACCCAAGGCCGTACCTCCTCCAAAGCCACCTAATGCGATAAGCTGACGAGGTAACCCCTCAGGCTTGCTCGGTAAATTCGCAGGGTCCAAGATCCGGAAACGTTCTCCTTTTTGCCGTTTATCGAGATTCTCTGAGATACGGGCATTTAATCGCTTTTCATGAAGATGTTGGTAATTTTCTTGCATGTTTCCATAATCTCGTTCCAGAACGAGTAATTCCTGTTCTCGAGTAGGTGTACGGGTAATCCGTTGTTCGAAATTAGTCATTTCTTTAGATACACGGGTCAATTGAGCTCTGAAACCAACTAGTTGCGCTTTTAGCTCGTCACGCGAATTCATAAGCTCAGCGAGATATGGATCAAAAACTGGCCCCTTGAGATCTTCCAATTCGCTGTCGGAGGAAGTAAACCCCTCAGCTTCAGAACTAATAGACTGCTGAGTAAGTTCTCCCTCAAGATTTTTGATTTGCGTCTTTAAGGAAATGACATCAGGATAGGCGTCCGTGTATTCTCCAGACATTTTGGTCAGCTCTCGTTTTAGTTCACTAATTCTCACTGCCACCGGATTTATCCCTTGGCCAATCTCACCTCCCTGAAATGGCATTTGGTTGAACTCCATCAGCGTTCCAGCCATTGCTTCATAATCCCGAATTGATTTTTTCAAGAGCTCCAGTCGAACGTTTAACCCATTAATGGATTCCTGAATTTGAGTTTTTTCTTCCTGGAGACGGTCAAGAGTCCTCAAATTCGTTTCTAGTTGTCCTGGTAACTCACCGGCATATTGCAATTTAAATTCACTTAAAACTTTTTCCTTATCATCAAGAGCTTGTTTGGCTGAAATTAGTTCCTGCTCTAAAAACTCTGTGGCTCCTTCAATAAATTGTTCACGTATTTTGATATTTTCATCAATGTATTGCGATGCTAGTTTCGACGTTACCTTCATGGCCATCATCGGATCATGGTGGGCAAAAGAAATCGTGAAGGCTTCCAATAAATTACCGCGCCCTTTGGTTTCGATTTCGACATTTTTTCTGAGGGCATCAATCACTGGCTCATATCCTTGTGAATGAATCACATTGGAAAACAAATGGAATTCATCGATCACTTTCTGGAGATTCGTACGACTTAAGACTTGTTGCGTAATTGTGGAAACACGTTCTGCAGCACTTCCTCCAACTACCGATGGAACATAGTTTTCATGAATTTTCTGCTGTTCTACCAAAATAACGGTACTAGACCGATAGACATCCTTTTTCGTCCATGCCAACGCCCCACCAATGAGAGTACCTAGTATAACAAAAAGAACAATAAGCCATTTCCGCCTAAGTATTAAATCTATTCCATCTTTGATATAGGCTTGGATAACAATGGACTGCTCTTTTTCTGCTTTGGTCTCACTTATTTGGAATGTGCCATCAGCCATTTTCTATATATCCTACTCAATATCAAAGAAGTTTCAAAAATTGTGACGAACTGCCTTAGCTAGCACGAAACCAGATCTCTATGGCACAACAATTGTGTCGCCAGACTTTAACGTGATGTTATACACTCCACCATCATCATCAATAAGATCATCATACCGAATAGGAATTCGAAGTTCCTTAATTTTTCCATCAGAAGAAATAAGATTTCGAACAATTCGAATATCATTGCGCGAAGCAAACTGGGTAAAGCCGCCGGCCAAAGAAATCGCTTGTAAAAGCGTCGTATAAGACTTGAGTTGCAATTTTCCCGGGCTATTGACTTCTCCAACCACAAAAATATAGTAGCTGTTGACAGACACGACATTTACAGAGACTGAAGGGTTTTCTTTATACTCCTTAAACCGTTCTGCAATATCACTGGCTAATTGGTCTGCTGTTAAACCATCTGCTGGCACATCTCCTATGAGCGGAAGGGAAATTTTCCCATCTGGTCGAATCACAACTTGCCTAGACAAGTCTGGGTTCTTCCAAACAACGACTTCGATCACATCTTCCGGACCCAGAACAAATCCTTCCTCTGGTGGGCCTGGTGGAATAATCGGATCTGGCTTCACACAGCCATTGCCCACAAAAATGAGAACCAGCAACATCCACATAAGCGTGGTCAAAATTTTATGAAGCCACATAATGTTTTATTACCTTATACTTAAGAAAAATTAGGGAAGAAGCACCATAGTTTCAGATGGCACCACTAAGGTGTCCCCAGGTTTTAATACAATATTCTCTCCCCCCCGTAAAATAATCTCGTCATAACTAACCACAATTTTTTGTGGGCCCTCGCTGTCTCGTCCCAGCCGAAAGATGGTAATCCGACTCCGCACGGCATCAGGCATCAAGCCTCCAGCCAAGGTAATCGCTTGAATCAGTGTCGTCCGACTTAATAATGGAATCTTGCCGGTATTGCCAACTGCTCCTTGAGTATAAAAATAATAACTATTCACAGCCCTCACTACGATCGCGACGGTGGGGTTCTCTTTGTAGGCCTTGAGTTTTTCTTTAATATCGTCACGTAACTCCGAGGTTGTTAAACCCACTGCCTTGACATCACCGATGAGCGGTAAGGAAATTCGTCCATCCGGACGAACCATAACCTCACGAGATAAATCCGGATTTCGCCAAACGCTGATTTCCAGAACATCTTCAGGCCCGATGATATAATCATCAGTTACAATCAGAGCCTTTTTTTCTGCTCGGCTTTCAGCACGTTTAGCGGCAGGCGTTTGCGGAATTTTGACCCCTGAATCAGCGAGAGCCAATTCGCAAAGAGTCCCTGCCAATCCCCAACAAATAAGAACCAACACCGTGCAACAGGATCGATTTGCCTTCATCCCTGACATAAGCACACCTCTTCCCCTCACCAGGGTTGTTTGTCAAACTTCCAATAAATACTGAGTGATTCCCAATTGGACATCCCTCCTATCGGAATAATTTGCGGTTTCCTCAAGCAAGATTGGACGTCGGGGACCTATTTTGCAAAACCTCTAGTAACCTTTGAAATGTTAACCATTGACAATTTCACACAATTCCTCGTAAGTAATGAAAAAATCAAAAGAATCTTATCTTATCGCTCTGAGAAAATATCTGCAAGAACCAGAACGTATGGTGCCCCCGACACGAATCGAACGTGCGGCCCGCGGTTTAGGAAACCGCTGCTCTATCCAACTGAGCTACGGGGGCAGCAAGCATACGTTCTGTGCATATTTGACAGAACTCAGATACAGGATAGGAGAATCCCCTGTGAGATGGGGAAAACGTTGAAAACCCTTCTTCAATGTAACGTTTTTCAGCCAGCAGAACAAGCAACTGTGATAATCTTTTCACATTTACATGAAACTGATCGCCAATCCTCCTAATCCATTCACTTCCGAGACTCGCGAGCATCTCGAGCCACCATTTCCGATTGTCCCTCAGGTATTCGAACAACGTGCTCAGACAATCTTAAGCCGCAACGACAGTCCCGACCTCCCGTTTCGGTGGAGCCTCAATCCTTACAACGGTTGTTTCCACGCTTGCGCCTATTGCTATGCGAGGCCATCTCATGAATATTGGGGATTTGGCGCGGGAACCGACTTTGAATCTATGTTGGTCGTCAAAACCAATGCTGCCGAAAAACTACGAGAAACCTTTTTCAAACCCTCGTGGACCGGTGAACTTATTGTCTTCTCGGGTATTACTGATCCCTATCAACCACTCGAAGTAGAATACGGGCTGACCCGCACCTGTCTCCAAACCTGTGTAGCATTTCACAACCCCGTAGGGATTATCTCGAAATCAGCCCTTCTGACCCGCGACATTGATGTCTTCCAAGAACTTCATCGCAGGTCATGGATACAAGTCTTTGTGAGCATTCCTTTCACATCAGATGAGGTTGCTCGGAAAGTGGAGCCGCAAGCTCCCTCTATCTCCCGACGCTTCGCCACGATTAAAGCCTTAGCCAAGGCCGGCATCTCAACGGCCGTTTCCATCGCACCGGTCATCCCCGGGCTCAGTGAACAAGATATCCCAACAATACTGGCCCAGGCCCGAGATGCAGGCGCACAAGATGCCACATTCATCTTACTCCGGTTGAATAAGAATGTGGAGCACGTCTTTGAAGAACGCATGACTTCTCATTTTCCTCATCGAATTCAAAAAATCATGTCTCGTTTAAGAGAGGTTCGCAACGGAACAGTTGGCGAACAGACATTTTTCAAACGCCATCACGGAACCGGAAAAACCTGGTATGTGATCCAACAACTATTTGAACACACGTATCGCAAACTGGGGTTTCCAACTGTCTCTGAAGTACCCATTCCCAAATCCTTCAGACGACCAGGCTCTTCCCAACTGTCCTTGTTTGATTGACTATTTCGCATTCTCGTGTTTGGCAAGCTCCCAGCCTCTCCAGTACAATCCAGCTCCAAGCAACCCTCACGAACAGTATCCATAGAAAACATGACATTCTCTGAAACCTTCATGAAGAAAAAATTCTTTGCCCATTTTGCTGCCATCTTGAAACTGTTGCATAGTTCAATTTCAAGTCACACAAATGGCTTCAAAGCTATTGCGACTTCACTGGGAGGGGAATGTTCAAAAAAGTCCGTTCAGCAAGACCGCAGCCCTTTTTGCGCGCGGAGCGTACATCCAGTACGTGAGCCCAGAAAAATGGCGAGAACGCCGCTGGCGGCTTTTTTCAACATTCCCATCTTGTGTTGCATAGCAACATTCAGCTGTTCAGATCCAAGAGAACCATGGGATCTGCATACCGACAAAGGGCGAAGCTTCATAGAACAAGGTAAATTCTCAGAGGCGGAGCAAGAGTTACAAAGCGCGTTACAACTCGCCCAACAATTTGGCGAACAGGATCCCCGCTTGATGCAATCACTGACTAACCTGGCTATCTTATTCAACGCAAAAGGCGAACCCGACAAAGCCGTGGATTTCCTCAAACAGACAATCGCGATACATAAAAAAGGGCCAGAGTCAGAGAGTTTTGCCGCCAGTCTTAGTAATTTGGGCGCCCTCTATGTCACACAAAAACAATTCGGTCAGGCTCAGCCATACTTTGAACGAGCCCTCGCCATGCGGGAACAAGCCCAGAAACCCATTACTGCGGAAATCATTCGTGAACTGGAAAACTTGGGCGGGTTATTCGTGCAGCAATCTCAATATGATGCCGCTGAACCATATTTGCAACGTGTTGTGGAATTGACGGAACAGGCTCATGGGAAAGACGCCCCGGAATTGGTCGAACCACTCAACAACCTCGCACTCTTGTTTCGAGCCCAAACACGCTATGCCAAGGCTGAAGGGTTATTACAACGAGCGCTGACG
Organism: Nitrospirales bacterium; assembly: GCA_965223765.1. Classification (GTDB taxonomy): domain Bacteria; phylum Nitrospirota; class Nitrospiria; order Nitrospirales; family UBA8639; genus Nitrospira_E. The sequence continues at coordinate 2,308,965 of OZ245016.1, read as the reverse complement.
ATTAAAGAGCAGCAACTCGGGCTTGCCAACCCGCATTTGCTTGGGAGCCTTAACAACTTAGCACTGCTCCACAGCTCCGCTCACGAATTCGGGAAAGCCATTCCCTTGCTAGAACGCATGATTGCAATCGCCGAAGAAGGATTTGGGAAAGAACATCCACGGGTTGCTATCTTGCTGAACCAATTCGCGGAAATCCATCGTCTACAGAATCAGCCTGAACAAGCGATACCCTTAGTCCAACGAGCCATTAACATCATTGAAAAAGCCGAAGGGCCGGATCATTCCAGTCTAACCGGGCCATTGAACAATTTGGCAGTTTTGTACCTCCAAACCGGTCAATATGATCAGGCCGACGCATTGTTTCAGCGGGTGATTACACTAACCGAATCGACGTTGGGGAAGAATCATTACCAAGTTGAACGCGCAATCCGAAACTACGTGCGGTTGCTACGTGCAATGAATCGTTCAGAAGAAGCCACTCACTATGAAACGCGCGCCGAAGCCATCGTGGCTCACAACACGCCGAGTACACCGGACAAAGAATAGCAACCTACGGTTGTTGCTTAGGAAATTCCTCGCCGACTTCTCGTAAATTCAGTACGACTAGTCTAATCGTTCCCCTCATTAATACAGAAACGTCAACGCGTGATTCTATTGACATTAAAATATGTAATCCCCTAAGGTGTGCCTTTCTTTCTATAGACATTCCCAACACAAGTTTAGGTCACGTCTGCTATTGTTAAGCAACATCTATGAACCACCGATATTCCTCGCCGACACCTATGCTTCTCAGTCGTTTTCTGGGTAGCCTTGTCCTGATCTTACTGATTCAGGGCTGCGCCGACCTGAAGGCCATACAGGACTTCGCCAACATTTCCGCCCAATCAGCAGAATACACTCAATTAGTTGAAAACTATCTGGAATTTCCCAATCGGCAGAAGCGGTATCAGAATCCTGAACGTCATAGCAGTCTCGATACGATGGCTCGGGAACGCATCACCCAAAAAGCAGAGCTCCTACTCCAACATCAGGTGATTGAAGAATATATGAAAGCGCTTAGGCAGTTAGCCGCCGATGAAATCCTCGACCAATCACAAGAAATCGCTCAGCTTTCAACGGCCATGAAGACCCAAACCTCTGCGAATCCGGCCAAAGTGGATGCCCTTCGTACCATCACAACAACACTCACCAACGCCGTGAGCGACAAATGGCGACAACGGCAACTTCAGGAATTGATTGGACGAACCAATGCTCCATTACAGACAGTGTTAAAAAGTTTGAGACAGACAGTGGTGGAGGGATTTGGTAGCGACGACCAGAACGAACAGTTTGCCATTAACTCCTATTACCGAACAAAAATCGCAGAATCCACAGATCCGGCTGGAATCGCGGCCTTAAAGGAATGGCAAGAATTTCGGGGATTGACTTTGAGCAGCCACAAGCAAATGATCGAAACCTATGCAACGGTGTTAGAAGAGATTGCCGAGGCACACCAACAACTCTACGACCAGCGTCAAAACCTCACAGCCGCGGGACTCGTCAAAAAGATCAACGGCTCAACTCAAAGCCTACGCAGGTTACTCCGAACCATTAAGCAACTGTAACCTAAGGACGATGTAATGCCACTCACCGCTACAGAGGCCTTCGACCTCTCCAAACGATTTCGAGATTTGGCGAACAGCCTAGCCGATCACCGCTTTGCGAATTGGCAAACCTTAACTCCGACACAACGACGTGATATCGAGGACGAAGAATGGGCTTTGATTAATGCCTCATCCAGTATAGCTACGAAAGCTGTGGGACTGGCGTTGGAAGAATCAGGGAGTAGTCTGACCACGCTGAAGCGGTCCATAGGCAGAGCAAAGAAATCCATCAAGAAGCTCCACAAAGTCAAAAGTATTATTGAAATTGCTGCCGCTGCGGTAGGCTTGGGGGCCGCGATTGTTTCAAAAGATCCCGGCTCTATCGCCAAAAATGCGAAGCTTGTCTTAGAAGCTTCGAAAAGCCTCCCTGCGTAATAGCCAACCCATCTACTAAAAACACAGGATTATGAGTTGACGGTGGATTGCATGAGACTGTTCGCCTGCGGAGGAGAAAATCCTTGGAAGCCATGATGACGTTCCGCAAGCTCCAACACCGAGAAGGCACACCCATCAACCTGTTCAGGCACAGAAAAGATTGGCGTAGATCCCCACCGGGCTCACCAACAATAGTGCCCGCAAATTCAACACCTTTCGCACGTAATTGCGCCAATGCCCTTTCAATATCTGCTACCTGGATGGCGATATGATGCAACGTGCGATCCCCAAATCGACGAACCCACGCAGGGATAATACTGCTCTCTCCACGATCATCAACATACGCTTGATCGACAAATAACGCAGGGCAGCACCCTGGGGCACGATACACTTTGGCCCACCAATTGTCATATTCCAGCGTTTCCGAATATACATAGCCAAGCTCGAGAAACTCCTGCGCTCGTTCCTCAATCGACACGGTCCGTACCGTAATATGATCCAACACGGGAAACACACCAAGCCCAATGTCATCCAGATGATCACACACAAGTTTGGCTGCTCGGTTTCTCGTCACATACTCGTTCACGTATTCCATGATCATCGTTTCCAAGACGTGCTTACCACTCATGACGACCCTCCCGAATCAACCAAAAATGTGATGCCCTAAGCCAACGGTAGTTCTGTGCCCCAGTTGATGGTATTGGTTTGCCGACGCATGTAGGCTTTCCAGGAATCAGACCCCGCTTCCCGCCCTTGTAAACTTCCCTAAAAAGAGGACATGTCAGCGAAACCCAAATCGGCGCCATCTTGAAACAAGGCGATGCCGGGAGCAAAATGAAAGACCTGCGTCGGGAGCATGGCATCAGTGATGCGACCGACTACAATTAGAAAGCGAAGTACGGTGGGCTGGAGGCGTTAGACCGTGAGCGAATTCGCGACACTCAAACGCATGTATGCGGATCTGGTCCTCGAGAATCAGGCACTCAAGGATCTGCTCGCAAAAAAGCGGTAACGGCAGCGGAGAAACGTGAGGCCGTGCATACCCTGCAGGAGACCCATGACGTCTCGATCGCAGGAGGGTGTGTGGCTCTCAGATTTTCTCGGTCGGCGTATTATCAGGTTCCGCGTGATTGGGGTCGGCATGCTCGGGAACTCATTGAGGCCCTGAACCAGTTGGTGGCGGCGCATCCACGGTGGGGCAGCTGGAAATATATCGCTCGGTTCCGCACCCTGAACATGATTGATGACTATAATCGAGAGGTCTTAGCCCTTAAAGTAGAGATCTCCCTCCGGGCTGAGCGGGTGATTCAAGTCCTGGATCGCTTGAAGACCGAACGCGAGTTACCTCATATGATTCGGGTGGATAATGGGCCAGAATTTCTCGCGCAGGCTCTGCACGAGTGGGGCAAAGCGAATCGTGTCCTGATCTATCACATTCAACCGGGGGGCGCTCACGCAGAATGCGTTCATTGAGCGGTTCAATCGGACGTATCGGAATGAAGTCCTGAATCTCTATCTGTTTCGGAGGTTGGAGGAAGTGCGGGACCTTCTATAGAACCCTCTGCAAAAGTAATAGAATACTGTAGAATAGCGCTGATGCAAACCACGATGAGGTACAAGATGAAAACGAAGAAGTTACGGATTGAGCGCTTTCTCAATGAGATGGATCAAGTGGTGCCGTGGCAACAACTGGAAGAAGTCATCCAGCCGCATTATAAGAGCTCAGGCGGGCGTCCGCCTCACGCGCTCCAGGTGATGCTGCGCATTCATTTTCTCCAACTGTGGCATAACTTGAGTGATCCGCTGATGGAGAAAGCCCTGTATGACCGCCTCAGTTTCCAAACCTTTCTGGGGTTTGATTGTTTTGGTGGGGTCATTCCGGATGAGAGCAGCATCTGCCGGTTTCGGCATCTGTTAGAAGAGCACGGCCTGTCGCAACAGATCCTGGACGCGGTCAATGCCCACTTAGCTTCTCATGGGCTAGTGCTGAAAGCGGGAACGATTGTAGACGCGACGTTGTTAGCCGCGCCGGTGAGCAAGCAAAACGCTCGCAACGAACGGGACCCCGAGATGAGTTCAACACGCAAGAACAACACATGGCACTTCGGAGCCAAAGGCCATATTGGCGTGCAGGCCCAAGGGCAACCGATCATTCATTCAACGGAGTTTACCACCGCCAAAGTGCATGACAGCCAAGTGCTGGAGGAGTTGCAACATGGGGAAGAACAGGCGTTGTTCGGAGACAGTGCCTATACCAAGCAACCGGATAAACGCCAAGCCCGGCAGGACGGGGTCTATTATGGGCTCGCGGATCGGGGTGCCCGCCAGCATCCCTTATCCGCTTCGCAAAAGAAACGCAATCGTCGGCATTCGGGGATCCGCGCCAAAGTGGAACATCCCTTCCGGGTGATCAAGCATCTGTGGGGACACGGCAAGCTTCGGTATAAGGGGCTGGCCAAGAACGCGGCGCAGTTTACCCGGCTGTGTGCCCTGTCGAACCTGTTCTTCTGCCGACGCGCCCTGCTTGAGACCATCTTGTAAGCTTCCCCAAAATCCGGACAGATTAAAAGTAGAGCTTTCTGGCAGAATGTACCCAGGAGGTTCATATGAAACGGACTCGATTCAGCGAAAGCCAGATTGTCGCCATTTTGAAGCAAGGCGATGCGGGCATCAAGGTCAAAGACCTGTGCCGGGAGCATGGCATTAGCGATGCCACCTATTACAATTGGAAAGCGAAGTACGGGGGCTTAGAAGCGTCGGATCTGAAACGCCTCAAAGAGACAGAAGGCGAGCTATCCAAGCTCAAACGGATGTATGCGGATCTGGCCCTCGAGAATCGGGCGCTGAAGGATTTGATCGAAAAAAAGCTTTAACGCCGATGGAGAAACGGGAGGCGGTGCAGACTATGCAAGACACGCATGGGCTCTCGATCAAGCGAGGGTGTACCGCGCTCGAGTTTGCTCGGTCGGCGTATTATCAAGCTCCCGTGGATTGGCAAGTCCGTGACCAGGAAATCATTGATGCCCTGAATCAGTTAGTGGAGGTGCATCCGCGGTGGGGCGTCTGGAAATATATTCGGCGGTTGCGAGCCCTGGGACATGGCTGGAATCACAAACGGATTTACCGCGTCTATCGGCAGTTAGGGCTCAATCAGCCCCGTCGCACCAAACGCCGGCTGCCCAAGCGGCCCTCCTTCTCGGTGTTTGTGCCAGAAGGCCTCAATGAGGTGTGGTCCGCCGATTTTATGAGCGATGCCCTCTATCATGGCACGCGGTTTCGCACCTTCAATATCCTCGATGACTTCAACCGGGAGGTTTTGGCGATTGAGATTGATACCTCCCTAAAAGCTGAACGGATTATACGCGTTTTGGACCGTTTAAAAACTGAGCGGGAGTTACCCCACATGATTCGAGTAGACAATGGCCCCGAGTTCTTAGCTCAATGCCTGAAAGACTGGGGCAAAGCGAATCGGGTGCTGATCTACTACATTCAACCGGGGCGTCCTACACAGAATGCCTTCATTGAGCGGTTTAACCGGACATACCGCAACGAAGTGCTCGATCTCTATTTGTTTCGGAGTTTGGAAGACGTGCGAGAGATCACGGCCGAGTGGATGACCATCTACAATGAGCATCGCCCTCATGAGGCGCTGCAGGGAATGGCCCCGTATACGTATCACCAACAAACAGCCGAAAACTCTACTTTACAACTGTCCGCTTGACGGGGAAGCTTACAATCTGACGACGGGAAACTCCGGGATGAGCAGCCCGGACCAGCCGCAAACAAGGAATCGAGGACGAGGGAGACAAGAGATCGAGACAAGCTGACCCCTCAAAAGACGAGCCGAGAGTCCAACAGTCTCAACTCAACTGACTTTTGCAGAGGGTTCTATAATGAACACCGCTTAGAATACGCAATTCAAACGGAGATGGGTAAAAAAAGCGGATGAGGAAAATTCCTCATCCGCTTTTCTTACCGCTTGAGTAAGCTAGCTGGTTCAGTTACCTATTTCTTGAACTTTCTCCAGAAACCTAAGCCTACGAGACCGCTTCCCATCAAGAGCATCGTGCCCGGCTCTGGAACCTCAGGGAGAGGTGCACCGGACTCTGATGTAGAGAAGGTGAAGCCCCCAATTTGCCCATTGATTGTTTGGTTAGCGGTAAATTCCCAAGTTCCCTCCGTGTCGTCAAAGCCTGCAGCGGAGAAAATTCCAGTCCCCTGAATGTTTATTTGATTGGGAATGCTCTGGTCTACCAGAGTGATAAACATTAAATCAAAGGACACGACTCCATTATCCCAAAGAGGCGCAATGGGTGTACTTGGAGGAAGAAAATCAAAATCATTATAGGTTAACGTGGTATTAGTATCATCCACACCGAGGGTACCATCCGTCGCTGTGTTAACAAGAGTGTCAAAGTCACCACTCGCAATCAATGCTTGAGCAAACGTAATGTCAATTCCTGTAGCTGTATTTAAATCTCCGGTGGGGGTAGGCATATACGTTCCCCCGAAACCAATTGTGCCTTGAAGCATCATAGCCTGGGCATTGGCTCCAAGGCCAAATACCAAAGCTGCTGTGGCAGTTAGGACTGTTGTTTTAAGAAATCGGTTCATAAAGCCTCCTCAAAAAAAGCATGTATTCAACACAATTTACTGAAAGATACTTTGGTAAAAGCAATTTAGATGCCTGAATGCGAATGTTTGTTTGAGAATACAGGAACTTCATATAACAAACATTAATGATGCGTAAGACTCTATTTTTGATCACCATTCATTGGTGTGCCTATCAGCTGGAATTTTGACCTGTCGAAAAAAACATCGACAGGTACGCTGGTTGGTTCCTTAGTGTTTTTCTAAGATAGTAAAAGTCATTCATGATTGATATAAGACGATGTGCACTGTATTAACAAAACAAGTGACAAAATTTCTTTCTATCATGTCACTCTTGTTCAACTTGCGATTTCCTGTAGCTTGCTCCGTGGGTGTAAGCTCCCCCGTCAAGCGGACAGTTGTAAAGTAGAGTTTTTGGCTGTTTGTTGGTGATAGGCCCAGGGAGAGTTTCCCTGGAGTGCCTCGTGCGGACGGTGTTCATTGTAGATGGTCATCCACTCCGCGGTGAGTTCCCGCACCTCCTCCAACCTCCGAAACAGATAGAGATTCAGGACTTCATTCCGATACGTCCGATTGAACCGCTCAATGAACGCATTCTGCGTGAGCGCCCCCCGGTTGAATGTGATAGATCAGGACACGATTCGCTTTGCCCCACTCGTGCAGAGCCTGCGCGAGAAATTCTGGCCCATTATCCACCCGAATCATATGAGGTAACTCGCGTTCGGTCTTCAAGCGCTCCAACACGCGAACAATTCGTTCCGCGCGGAGCGAGGTAGCGATCTCAATCGTCAGCACTTCTCGATTGAAGTCAGCGATCAGATTGAAGGTCCAAAACCGTGAACCATGGTATAAGGCATCGCTCATGAAGTCGGCGGACCACACCTCATTGGGCCCCTCTGGGACAAAGACCGGGAGCGAAGATCGTTTCGGGAGCCGACGTTTGGTGCGACGCGGCTGATTAAGCCCTAACTGCCGATAGACGCGGTACACCCGCTTGTGATTCCAGGCATGGCCTAGGGCCCGTAACCGCCGGATATATTTCCAGATGCCCCAGCGTGGATGCTGAGCCACTAACTGATTCAGGGCATCAATGATGGCCTGATCACGGACTTGCCAATCAACTGGAGCTTGATAATACGCCGACCGAGCCAGTTTGAGGGTGGTACATCCTCGTACAATAGAGATACCATGCACTTCGTGCATCGTGTACACTGCCGCGCGTTTCTCCGTCGGCGTCAGAGCTTGTTTTCGATCAAATCCTTGAGCGCCCGATTCTCGAGGGCCAGATCCGCATACATCCGCTTGAGTTTGGCCAGTTCGCTTTCCGTCTCTTTGAGGCGTTTCAAGTCCGAGGCTTCTAAGCCGCCGTACTTTGCTTTCCAGTTGTAGTCGGTCGCATCACTGATCCCATGCTCCTGGCAAAGATCCTTCACTTTGATCCCCGCATCGGCTTGTTTCAAGATCGCGACAATTTGCGATTCACTGAATCGAGCCCGTTTCATAAGAGCCTCCTAGCTGCATTGTGCCAGAAAACTCTACGTTTGATCTGTCCTCAATTGGGGGAAGCTTACAAATCCTCCCCTTACAAAGGGGAGGAACTAAAGAAAACGGCTATTGCGTGACTCGAAACTCTAAAGTAGAACTCACGAGGTAGACATGTCGACGCGGCTAAGGGCGCGCATGAGGATGGGATCTTGGTAGGCCACTTCACTGAGGGCATCTAAAATATGAAGGTCTTTTTCTTTGACCAGGGCTTTGGCTTTTTTGTATTGCCGTACATTGAAACGCGCGACGGCAGGCTGTCCATTGATGATCTGACAAGCCAAGATCCCACGATCTTTTAATTCCAACGTCCCTCCATAATCTAATAAAGTTCTGGCGTCTTCCACAGTCGTTCCATGCAATTGCGCAAAATCTTCCAAACCACTGGTTTCGATTAAGCGGCCGTCTGGCATCACACATTTCCGTTTAAAATGTGGCGACCAGTCTTTTCGAAAATCGATATAGCTGATATCCCCCCCAGCGGCTACTTCGGGTTCCAGGGCAGAATAATCGAGGCCCAAATTTCGTTGTTTGAGCCGATCCTGTAATTCTTGGGGCAAGCCTCGATAAAACACCCGTTCCATAGCTTCCTCAAGCGCCACTTCATAACTTTGCCGCAGCCGTTCAGCGGCGGCATATTGTTCGACATCCATAATCCATGTCTGGTTAGGCTCTTTACCAGTTGAATCAACTTTCGAGACAAACGCACCTTTCGTGACTAGGACGCCCTCCTGAGGATAAAGGTAGATTCCTCCTGTCATCAGTAACTGTTCTATTGTGTCTGGAGGAATGTCATAACTTTCGGCAAGAACTCGGGCACGCATAGCCTGATTGTTTGCGCCTGTCATCGCACACACCATCACATTCCCTGGCGGATCATAGTCTGTATAATTTTCCAGAATGTTATAGAGGACCGGCGGTTTTTCTTTTTTTACCGGTCGTCGTTTGACCTTGTACATTGACTTTACTCCTTTTTACAATGTCGGATTAGCAAGTTTCCTCTTGCTCTAGATTCCGAGACAAAAGCTATTCAGATCTTACTGAAGATGCGCAGTCATCACACCCGTCTACCGCTATCTTGCAGTGCGAAAAGCCTAAATGGTAGAAGGACTGACATAATAATGCCATTTGACAACCAGACCTAGATTCCACGATGTCCAAAGACTTACTCCTACAGGCTTTTCACGCACTCCACGCGTTTAAATGGGATGCCCGTGGAGGTTTCCGTTTAGCTTCTGGTGTGACTAGTCCATATTATATCGACTGCCGTATTGTATTAGCTCATCCCCATTCTCGTCACCTCGTCGCCCAGTTAGCCTGGGACCTCTTGAAAACCCACGAGTTTACTTTGATCGGAGGATTAGAAATCGGAGCGATCCCTCTCGCCACCTGCATTTCGGATTTTGCTTTCACATCGAATCTCAAGAATGAGTGGCGGACCTTTGTGGTACGGAAGCAACCCAAAGATCATGGCCTGGGGAAATTGATTGAAGGCAGGTTTGACCAAGGGGAAAAAGCCGTCGTCGTCGACGATGTGTTGACCACGGGTGGCTCGATTTTAAAAGCTACTCAAGCCGCACGGAATGAGGGTCTCGAGGTGCAAGAGGCTTTTGTGATCGTTGACCGTTCTGAGAGCCCGAAGTCGAACCCTCTCTCCCAACATGGCCTACACCTTCTTTCTCTAATTACATTAGAAGATCTCAAACAAACTGTTCCCGGCTAATAATCTACACGAAAAGAAACGACGTTTTATGGCACCCTGACCTTCTGCTTGACCAGGCCAGAAGACACGCCATACAATTTTCCTGTCTGCCGCTATTCAATTCGACTTGTGTAACAAGCAATCAGTCAGTCGGCCCTTTCGATAAGGAGTCTATCCATGAAACAGTTACCATATGTTGGCATTCTTGCCGTATTGTTTATAGTTGTGGAGCTACCCTCAGCTGCCAGTGCAGAGCCCTATCTGCTCACCGTCCAACAATTAAAAGCTGGAATGGACAAAGCGCCCCACATCAGCCAGAAAGGATTTGTCTTAGTTGATGTCCGGTCACCGAGTGAACACCAGGGGGGCTTTATCCCCGGAACAGATCTCAATATTGATTTCCGGCAGATTGAACAACGACACCAAGAACTACGTTCTGAAAAAGATAGCCATATCGTCGTATATTGCCAGTCCGGACATCGCAGTAATATTGCAGCCGAAACACTCATGAGCTTGGGTTATACCAATGTCTACAATGTTGAAGGCAGCATGAATGCGTGGGAAGGCGCTGGGTTTCCCATCAAACAACCTCGGTAACACCACTATTCCCTAAGTTCTGCAGAAGCTAGGACCGAGCCGCTTCCCTGACAGTCGAGTAGATTTCGTCAAATTGATGATGCATTTCCCTAAAGGCTTCCAAGAGTTGAGGGTCAAAATGGGTAGGTTTGGTTCGGTCATTCCCCTGGAGCATGATGCTAACCGTCTTCTGATGTGAAAAAGCAGATTTATAAGGTCGTTGACTCCGTAGGGCATCATAGAGATCACACAACATGACAATGCGGCCGGTGATTGGGATTTGTGTTCCCTTCAGACCATAGGGATATCCACTGCCATCCCACCGCTCATGATGGGTCAATGCGACATCTTTGGCCATCTCCAACAAAGGTGAGGCCGAGCCACTTAACAAGCTAGCCCCTAACACTGGATGCTGCTTAACGGCTTCCCATTCATCCTCACTCAAAGGCCCTTGTTTTCCCAGTACCGCATCGGGCACGCCAATTTTTCCCACATCATGCATAGGGGCCACAGCAAAAAGCGCTTGAGCCCGAGCAACCTCCCACCCAACAAATAGCGCCATAGCCCGAGAGTAGTGACTGAGCCGTTCGATATGGGCTCCAGTCTCTTCGTCCTTGTACCGCGAGGCACGAGCCAACCTAAGCATCGTATCCGTATATGCTTGCTCTAACTCGCTGTTTTTTTGTTGCTCAGCGCCTAGTGCAACCTTCAGATCTTTGGCATAAGACAGGAGTTGAACATGTGCTTGTTCCAGTTGGTGGGTTTTTTGTTCTTCTTTCTCTAACATCTGCTTTAGATCTTTGGCATAAATGAGTAACTGAGAACGAGTGGATTGCAGTTGTCGTTGGAGACTTTGCGACGTGGCTGAAGGCGAGGTCTTTTTTGAACGAAGACTGCCTCGCTGAGCTTGAGACGCTTTGGGCTTCATGGCTGTTCCAAGACCTCTCTCACTTTATTGATCAACTCAAGCGGACTAAACGGTTTGACAAGGTATCCCGCAAGACCAAGCGTGGCCGTTACCTCACGAACCTCAAGCCCCTCTCGAGCCGTCAACATCACTACAGGAATGGATGCCGTTTTGGGATCAGACCGAAGTCGGGCGACGACTTCACACCCATTGAGACCAGGCATCGCCCAATCCACAATAAGGAGATCTGGAGAATCCCGTTGGAGAACTTCTAGGGCTGTGGTTCCATCTTCGGCAGTAAAAATCTGATAGGCAGGATCTTCGAGCGTCACCTGTACCAACAGTCTCAAATCTTCATCATCATCCGCGATGAGAATGGTTTTGACAGCTGGGATCATGGCCATACCGCATTCTCCAACGGGTACAGGTTACTTCAAGGGGTCGTTAATCCACTTTCAGCATATTCATCCTCCATGATGGTATTGGGACGTTCTATGGCTAGGCTCTCTGACTTATTCTCTTGTTGGCGACACCCGAAATCCGTGTCTACTTTCCTTGCAACGGTAATAAAGCCCGAATGCGCGACCATTCGATGATCGGGACGCACACTACGCCCTTTGACGTTCCATGTTCTCAACAATGTTTCAAAGTTCTGAACTAACGCAAACACCTGGCTTTCTTCCAAAGCTTCGACCGTCTGCATCATTTGTGGCACCGTCGGCACGTAACTAAGATAGAGTCCACCCATTCGTAAGGCACGTGCAGCATGCGGAACTACGCGCCACGGTTCTGGGAGATCTAAAACTACACGATCAAATGGCCGTGCCGACAAGCCGTCGCTAGTTGCAATCCCCTTATACGCATCATCAATTCGCAAAAAGTGATTGTGAGGCTTTCCCATAAACCGTTCAATATTTTTGGTGGCCGTTGCAGCAAAATCTTCACGGACCTCGTAGCTGATCACGCAGCCACGATCCCCCACAGCCCGTAACAGCGCCATCGTTAACGACCCTGATCCCACTCCCGCCTCGAATACTCTTGCCCCAGGATACACATCCGCCCACATCGGAATCATGGCCAAGTCTTTGGGGTAGATGACCTGAGCCCCTCTGGGCATCTTTAAGGTATATTCAGCTAGCGTGGGGTGAATCGCAATCATCACCTTGCTCTGCGAAAACTTTACAGTTGTGCCATCAGGTTTTCCTATAATTGCATCGTGACTAATGTAGTCACCACTATGTTGAAACGTTTCCCCACTTTTCAACGTCAACGCGTAATGTCGCTCTTTGTGATCAATTAAATGTATACGTTCTCCGGCTTGGAACAGTTTCATCGGTTCGGCATTCTACCAGGGGATTTCTAGTTGGTGATACCCTTCGAATTGAGGGACGACAGCCATCCGAGGCGGATCTTTCATCCATTGAGCACCCTGACATTATCTTTCTTGACAGCCCTTGTTATCAGCCTTATGATGAATTGAACTTCCAGTTGTATCCCTGACTCTGACCAAACATTTCTAATCTGAAGTTGTTCTTTAACCGTTTCTCTATGGGTATTACTTCATGGTCATAATTCCTGATTTGTCCGGCTTACGATGAAACGGTTATTCACTGTGATTGGTCTTGGGCGTTTTGGGTTTAGTGTTGCCCAAACCATGGTCTCAAAAGGATGTGAAGTCCTCGCCATCGATAAAGACGAAGAGCGTATTCAAGCCATCAGCGACATAGCGACATTTGCTGTTCAGTGCGATGCCACGGATGAGCGGGCACTAAAAGCCGTCAGCGCGCAAAATGTCGATGTCGCAGTGGTCAGCATCGGGGAAAACATAGAAGCCAGTATTCTCATTGTTCAAACGCTAAAAGAAATGGGAGTCAAATCGATTGTGGCTAAGGCAGTCGCTCCGATTCAGGGTAAGATATTAAAAAATCTTGGAGTTGATGAGGTGATCTATCCTGAGCGCGATGCCGCAATTCGGTTAGCCCATCGGCTTGTATCACCCGGTGTGATCGAATACTTAGAACTTTCTCCAGGCTACAGTGTAGAGGAGGTATCCGTTTCTGATGGGCTGTCAGGGTTGAGTTTGGAGGAAATTAAGCTCCAGAGACAGCATAACTTGAATATCATTGGCATCAAGAAGCAAGTAAGCCGAATGGTCAAAGGCCGTATTATGACAGAAGAAACCTTTAACTTTACACCTGATTCGAAAGATGTCGTTGAGAAAGGTGATATCTTAGTCATGATAGGTCAAGAAGAAGAACTGGACCGTTTCTGCAACAACGTGTAAAAAATTTAACGCACCTGTCAAAAAACTCTGCAGTATTTGCCTTCCTTCTCTGTTCTTCGTAGTTCTGTTGAAAGTTTTCTTCTGCAGCCCTATCCAGGGATAGATGAGTTATGCCGATCTTAAAGGTGAAAGGGTACAGACGTACAGAACACGAATGACCAGCAAATCATTATTTTCTTAGTAATTCCAACATGTTCACAGTATCAAGATTCAAATAATTGCAATACCACAGCGCAGAATAAACAACAGGTCGTAGACAAAAACCTTGAGACATGTTTGGGATAGGTCTATACGCTTGAGACCGATTGGCTTGATTTTTGCGTTGACAAGATCTATCTCAATGATGACGGGATGACAGTGATACCCACATACTTATCAGAAAGGACGATCTAGGACCATATGATGAAATATCAACATGTCATGGAACATCCCAGCCCCACAGATCGTGTCTCAACGAAGAGTAGTGAGTCCAAACCTGGAGTCAAAGGGTACAGTCCTGCACTTGAATCCTTGTATTTTCGATCGTTTGGCAGTCGTCCGCTACTCAACAAGGACTCGGAGATTGAACTGGCCAAAGAAATTGATGACGCATCAAATGCCATTCGACTAATAGTCAAAGAAGGCTTACAACTTACTCACCGAATCAAAAAGTGCCAGGAAAAAGAAGAGGCCGCCTCTCAACTCAAAGAAATATTGGCCTTGACCGGGCTTTCGAGTCCAGCCGTAGAAAAGTTGCAAGATGTGGTGTCGAAAATCGGGATATCCCATGCAGAGCATCAGCACGCAACTCAGGCACTGTGCCGACGCCTGCAAGACGCAAAACGCCAACTCGAGCAGGCCAAGTCAGAACTGGTACAGCGTAACTTACGTCTAGTCGTTGATATCGCCAAACGGTATACAGGCCACGGACTAGCCTTCCTCGACCTCGTGCAGGAAGGCAACATCGGGCTCATGAAAGCGGCTGAACGGTTTCAATATCAGAAAGGATTTAAGTTCAGCACTTATGCAACTTGGTGGATTCGCCAAGGCATCACCAGAGCCCTGGCTGATCAATCTCGAACTATCCGGGTCCCGGTGCATCTGAATGAAATTTCCAACAAAATAGCCCGAATCTCGAAACGTTTGACACAACAGTTCGCCCACCCTGCCCAAATGGAAGACATTGGCAATGTTTTGGATCTCAGTCGAGAAAAAATTCAAGAAACTATTCAAGCCTTTCAAGACCCAATTTCGCTAGAGACCCCCGTGGGCGAAGGGGATACCTTTCTCACGGATTTTGTTCCAGATCAAAATACCATAACACCTGATGGACCGGTTTCCCGACAGGAAACGAATCAGCAGGTTCAACAAATACTGGATTCGCTGACGCCAAGAGAACAAATGGTCATTCGACTTCGTTTTGGGATTGGCCAAGACGAACCCTGGACCCTTGAAGAAGTTGGACAAAGTATGTCTGTTACACGCGAACGCGTACGGCAGATAGAGGCAAAAGCCTTACAAAAGTTAAAAGAGCCTGCCATGAAAAACATGTTGGCTGCGATCAAATAACATTCCTTCGACAACTCTCAAAATTCTCTCCATATCAGATTCTTAGTGACGACACTGTGCTGGCAGCCCACTCCATGCGAAAGGGCTGGTCCATTAAAAGAAATCCGCCAGCAGCCTTCTCGCCAATTTTCGGTGCTCACGTCATGATTCAACAGTTCCGGCTTGTCAAAAAGTCCCGCTTCTCTTTAGCATACCTACGTATTACGACATCACAGTGAGCCTAGGAACCTCCCATGCAGACCGCCAACCCCAATCAAGTACTTCGCGAGGAATTTCGAATTCTTTTGGAAAAGTTTTATCGCCATCTAAATCTTGCCCCGCCTTACCACAGTATTGAAAAAGCCATTCAACACCTCGCGAACACCCTAAGAACTGAGGCACCAGAAATTCGCCAACGAATCCTCCATGATTCTGAAAGGAAATGGGCCCTATACAGGGAAATTTTCGAAGCCTCGGGATTATCTCGTAAACACCGGGGGATCATCCGTCCAATAGCGCAAACAGCGTCCAAGTCTTCCATGACCGACGAATCCTTGCGCTTCTTAAGTTTTTTTACTGATTAGCACCCTCAGGTCTGTTCTTGCTAGGCTGCCTTTTGCGCGATGTATGCTGACCTAAAACCTTCAAATCCACAATGGCAGCCACGAGACCCGCGACAGGCAAAAGGATACACCTGTTTCATTTCTACAACGCTCAAGAGTGGCACGACGAAAAATATTCAGGAAATCAAAGATTTTTCGAGGTACACTATTGGTGCAACTTTTGCTATAAGCTATAAGTTTTATTAGGTAATTTATTTTCAGATTTGTTACGTCATAATATTTACTGTAGTTTTTCATGCACCAACAACAAACGCTCTCTGATTCAGCCTTTCATTCTGGCATTGGGCTTCATTCTGGAAAACTGACCTCAATCGCGATTCATCCCGCACCACCGGACACAGGAATCGTTTTTGTCAAACAGGTCGGCAATCAAGTATCCACGTGCCCTGCCACCATCCACGCCTTAGGGCAGACCGATCACTGCACAACACTACAAACCGAAAACTTTCAAGTTCAAACCGTTGAACATATTTTGTCTGCTTTGGCTGGACAAGAAATTGACAATGCCTATATTGAGGTGCAGGGAACAGAAATCCCGGCTGCCGACGGAAGCGCGACTCCATTTGTAGAAATGCTGAGAAAATCCCGCCGAGTCTTTCAAGAAGCACCGAGACGATATATCAAGATTGTGGAGCCCCTGACGATCGAAGAGGGACCACGCTCCATTTCCGTCTCTCCCGCAACGCTACCTTGTATAAGTTATTTTATTGACTTTCCGCATCCACTCATTCAACAACAACACTATCAACATACTTGTACACCTCAGGAATTTTCCCAACACATCGCTGCCGCGCGAACATTCGCCTTTCGAGAAGAAGTCGAATACCTATGGGCGCGAGGCCTTGGATTAGGCGGGTCTCTCAACAATACCATCGTGTTCTCTGACTCGGGCCTGGTCAATGAGGACGGCTTACGCTTTCCAGACGAATGTGTACGGCATAAAGTCCTCGACCTTATTGGAGATCTCGCTCTTCTTGGTCTACCAGTCATTGGTCATTTTCACGCTAATAGAGCTGGTCACCATCTACACACGCAACTGGTCCGAGCAATCCTCGACAGCCCAGAAAAGTGGATCTTGGTCAATGCCGGGGATACCACACAATCACAAGTCCTCAACGACGCCGAATCTGCGACACATACCCCCCAGTTTCCTGAACTGCAACTCGCGTTTCAATCCATTTGAGTTTTCTTCAGCGGTGTTCTGACATCTGACAATTGCCTTCCAAAAGATGGCATGCTACGGTTTTTAAATCGCATGTTCTTCTTTAACTTAAGAAAGCAATCATTCTATAGTCCCAAACCCCTAAGGTGGGTGTGGGTGGCCACTGGCCTCTTTTTACTGGCTTCTGTCATCCCGGTGGAGAGTGGGACCACAATCAAACATGACCCCAACGGTTTTTACGGTATACCTTGGGGTACGGTTCTCGCAGAGAGGGATGAACTGAAAAAAATAGACTCTTCCAACACCCTTCATATCTTTACGCTTAAAACTGGCGCGCCAGTACTCGCCGGCATTCCTATGAAATCCGTAAAACTATACACATTGAAGGATCAATACGCACGCGCGCTCTTTCATTACCAAGGAACCGAAACCCATCACTCATTGTTGCAGTACCTACAAACACAATTCGGAAAAACTGATCAAACATTTGGCAATATGGTTCGAGGACTTAATCAACACTATACATGGCGAGGGAATGACACAGAAATTACCCTGTCTTATCATGGCTTTCGTGAACGAGGATTGCTCACCGCTGAAAGTCGAGTCTTAGCTCCTCTCTTCCTGGATGTACATGGAGACCATTCTTTTTAGCAAGGAAAGCACTTCGAGCCTTAAAGAGGTAGACTTAGAACAGCACGTCGATCCTGACGCCTAACAATAATATATGGTTATGGTAACCACATGTTACGCTAGAAGCTCTCGAGCTTCTAGGACTTTTTTCACTACCATTTCGACATTTTCCTTATCCACAAACGGCGATAAAATGAATGATTTTAATGCCACAATCGGTTCACCATAGTCCGTTTTTCGATAACAATCCGTCAAAGACAGCATCACGCCCCGTCCTGCCATCCCCTCGCGATGTATGAAGTCGTAAATTTTCTGATTATATTCATTGTGTTGTCGTAGTACGTCTCGATAGGTCGGATCATGAATTTCTTTTTCTTTAATATCAAAAGTATTCACGCCGTCTGGATAGGCTCGAAAGAGAGTCACCGATCCAAAGTTGTCGCGATTGAGCACGGATGTGCACGCATGGCTTTCTAAATGTTCGCTCAAAAGTTGAGCCATTTCCACGATATGCCCAATGATGACACGCAGCCCTTCTTTTCCAAACAACTTTAAATTGGCCAGTGCTGCCAACGTACCCGTCCCCGCCCGGGAGGTTTCCAGCGTATACATCCCTGGACGATGCTCTCCAAATTGATAGAGATATGGCATTTGCTCTTGCGGACGCTGCAACCGTGTCAGGTCAGCTTCATCTTTGACCAACAGCAAACTGGAAACATAGGGGGCAAATCCCGGCTTATGAAAATCGATGCCAATAGAATCGGCGTGGAAAAGGTCTCGGATATGGTGGCACGCCCCGGCCAACGCCCTCAGTGTTCGTGGGCGAAATCCCAACGAATTCTCTTCAAACGGATAATCGTTAAAGACAGACCAAGCCCACCCAATGACGGCATCAGCATGAATATGAGGACTATACGGCAACTGAAATTCTCTGACGAGCTCATCACGGAGCACTGTGATGGCTCGAAGATCATCAATGCCAAACGCATCGGTCGTCCCAAGCGTCGCAATAATTCCTCCGATTTTTCTGCCTGACTTGAGAGCCTGAGTTGCTTGTGCTCGAAGTGCCTCTACGTCCATGGCATTACGTGCCGTCGTTGGGACAGTCATCAGATTCTTCGCTCCCAATCCTAACCAACCAGCAATATTGTAACGGCAATAATGACTGCCATCACTCGCAAACACAACGGCATCTTCGCGAATGCCGTGTTCCAGAGAGCCGGGCAAGGCTTTTTCTAGTCCGATTTTCATACCATAGAGCGTCGTACCTGTTCCCCCGAAGGTAAACACACCCCCAACCTGATCAGGGTCATATCCCAATAATGCGGCGAGCATCGTAACAACTTCGACTTCTGCCAGTGCCACACGATGACTGTATTCATCCCACGCTAAATTAGGGTTATAGAGCGAAGACAATAGCACTCCAATAAGAGAGGAAATCGTCACGGGTGGAACAACATTCTGCTGTGTTCGAGGATGGCCCCAGAGCGTTAAGCCCTCACAATACTCTACAAGTTCTTGCGTCACGTCTTCCACGCTCTTACCTTGCTCCGCCAACCGACATTGCCTTGCAAGACCATAATCTAGCGCTTTACGTTCACCGAGGACTGGACGTTCAGTTTTGAGCGTATCCACAGCATCAATGGCTCGCATCACACTATGAACAAAATATGAGTCATGAACGCGGTCCGAAATTGGCTTTGGAAATGCAACCCGAATCATATCAAGGAGCTTCCTATATGGTGCAGCCATCAGTTCAGATTCCTTTTTAAGATAATGATAGCGGTGACTTATGACTTAACCTGATCAATTTATACAACGCTCTTGACTCTCTGTCATCATCCGTCGCACCATGCTACTGATTCCTACAGATATTTTACCGCATATTTTTCGTAAAGGGATTAGATGCCTAAGACTCTCCGCCCTGACCTCTTTGCCGTGAATACGAGTTCCACGCCATCGGTACTCAAAGTCGGACGTGGACAGAGCAAGGTCATGATCGTTGATCACTTCTATCTACATCCTGAGGATATTTTGCAGGCTGCGTTAGAACTAACCTATACGGACCATTTTGAAATTGTGGGAAATTTCCCGGGTGTCCGGGCCACGCTCAACATGGACACTCAACCCTTAATAGACCATTTAAGCCAAATATGGGGCAGGAACCTTTCCCCGTTTTTTTCTCCCCAGCCTGTGGTGTTTCAAGGCATCAAAATGCAGGATTTCCGCTTAAATGTTGGCCAACGGCAACCCCATATTGATCAAGATGTGACGGCAATGGTGTATCTCAACCCCGAAGGGTTCTGTAAAGGCGGGACAGGGCTCTATCGTCATCGGCCTACCGAACTCGAAAGAGTTCCGATCATGCCGGATGAATCAATTAGGCAGTTAGCCAATCACCTGGAACTAAGTGATGAATTTTTTTCAAGTCCTGACGGCTATGAAAATTTTCAGAATAGTATGATTTTCAATCCGCTCTTTGCCTGCCGGGACAATCGCTATATAAATGATGGGAACCCCTATTGGGAGTTACTTCAACTTATCGAGATGAAACCCAATCGCTTGATGATGTTTGACGGCCGATGTTTTCACTCACAATACATACACCCCGGCGATTACGACCAAGCCTTTCGTGTCAACCAGATTCTCTACCTTCGGCAAGAATCCTAATCTGCGCACCCTTCTCGCCTATCGCCTCACGCTTCACATTCTGAATCGTGAAGGTAGGTGGTTTCCTGATACCTTCCCACCACAAAAAGGAACAGGCAGGCAACGACAAACATCACACCAGCAAAAAACCAATAATAGGAAGGCCCAGCAAGCACCACGCTACCGTCCGGATTTTGAATCCAATAATTTACTAAGGCAGTAAAGCCGTTTCCGAGAGAAACCGAGAGTAAAAACAGTCCCATGATAAGCGACTTGAGTTTCAGCGGGGCTTGCGTATAGGAAAACTCCAGACAGGTAATCGAGACCATCACTTCAGCCGCCGTGATGACCACAAAGGCCAATATTTGCCAAGCAATGGTTGGTGTCTGCCCCCAGGCTACGAGTTGTTCAATGTACGCCGAAATCATAAACGCGACTACCGTCACAAAAAACCCTATAGAGATTTTTCTTAAGGCCGTTAATTTCATACAGCACCCTAACAAGGGGTAGATCCCATACACAAAGAGAGGAATAAACAACAAAATCAAAATCGGGTTAATAGCTTGAATTTGAGTCGGCAGCCATTCTATACCCATCCACTGGCGATCCATGTGCTGCGCTTGCAAAACCCAAGCAGAAGAAGTTTGATCGTACAGAGACCAAAAAAATGCGACAAATATATAGATGCCGGATAATTTGAGAATGGCTTGCCAAGCTGCAGGACTTTTTAACTCTCGAAGAACCCCAATTCTATCTGGTGAAATGAGCGTATACCGTTGCCGGCCCATCCAGAAAATAAATGTGGCCACAAACATCAGAATTCCCGGAACACCAAAAGCCAGCCCTGGCCCATACCGATCGAGTAATATGGGCGTAACCATCATTGAACAGAACGCCCCGACATTGATGGCAAAATAAAACCAGGAAAAAGCTTTGGGAAGCAGTTGCTGATTACTGGAGTCAAATTGATCCCCAAGAAGAGCCGACACACAGGGTTTAATTCCTCCGGAGCCCATCGCAATGAGCGTCAATCCAATCAGGAGACCCAGTCGAGTATGATCCAGAGACAAGGCCACGTGCCCGGCGCAATAGACAAGAGACAACAAAAAAATCGTGCGGTATTTCCCCAACCAGACATCTGCTAACAACGCTCCGACAAACGGAAAGAAGTACACGGCTGAAGCAAAAAGATGGAAATACGTCTTAGCCTCCGCCTCACCCATGGGCTCAAGCTTTCCTTGACTGTTCATGAGCAGACTGGTCATAAACACCACCAGAATCGCCCGCATCCCATAGTAGCTAAACCGTTCCGCCCCTTCATTCGCCACGAGGTGAAAAACGCCTGAAGGCATGGAAGAAGAGCTCGTTGCTTTCGAACCAAATTCTTGTTGAGACATAACTGGGTGCTGATGAAAAGAGAAATTACTCAGGAATGAATCGAGAGATTACAGATTAGGACACACATTCAGTACAATCTCGCATCCGTCTGTTTACCTGTGACACATCAAACAACATCGCGATGTCCTTGTACAATAAGCCTGTCTTCCTCACCATCTATTTCTGCATGGTAGCTCTGGGCCTCAATCTAGGTGACATATCATTCGTTCATGCCGATGACTCGACGATTCCCACACTTGATCTAATCCTTGTTACGGGGTCTGCACATCCTACTCGACTTAACCGTACGACTCAAAGCCATGCAGTCATCGATCAGAACAAGTTGTCGTCTCTTCAACCCAATCGTCTTAGCAGTATGCTCCAGCAGATCCCTGGCGTGCATCTCGACGAAATGGGTGGCCGTGGGGGAATCAGTTCGATCTATCTTCGTGGTGCCGATCCAAATTTCACCTTAATCATGGTAGACGGCATTCCCCTCAATGATGCCACCGACCAACGCGGTGGTTCGGTAGACCTTTCAACCATTTCAATTGACGAAATCTCACGCGTTGAAATTGTCCGTGGACCAGTCTCGGCCTTCTATGGCTCTGAGGCCATGGCCGGTGCCGTCAATCTTGTGACAGACATGGATTCGGAACAAACAAAAGGTCACGTTCGACTTGAGGGCGGACGATTTAATTCACGCAGAGGTGTAATACAAGGCCAAGGCATTTTCGGTCCCTTATCTGCAAACCTGTCAGCATCCCATTCCCGTAATGGCGAACAAGTGGAGAAAGACGCGTTTTCTCAACATGCCATTGCTTGGAACTTCGGCTTGAATCCTGAAGCTCATTGGAATGTTCGTCTCACTGGCAATTATACGGATACTTCAGTAAAAAGTTTCCCTGAGGGCAGTGGCGGTCCCACTTTTGCGCTTTTACAGGAAACGGAGAAACGCGACACTCACTCATTCTCAACGGGTTTGACGACTTCTATGTCCATTCCTAACACTTGGGACCAACAAATCTTTTTCAGTCTATCCAAACGTTCTCAAGACGTGGATACCCCAGGCGTTCTCTCTTCTCCTTCTCTGTTCCAAATTCCTCCAACCCACTTTACTACCGACTATCAGCGTTATCAGGGCCGCCTGATTGAAACCTGGACTATCACACCACATTGGACATTCTCCTTTGGTGGACAACTCACACACGAACGAGGCCATCGGAACGGCACACAAGACTTAAGTTCCTTAGGAGGTCGTAATGATGAACCAGTGGATTTTTCTCTGAATCGGACATTTGGGGGAAGCTTTGTCGAACTTACAACCACTCCCTGGAAAACGTTCACGCTCAACGCTGGTGCGCGCTTAGACCTCACCAAACAATCGCAACCTCGACTAAGTCCCCGAATGAGTGCACGCTATGCATTGCTTCCGCTACTGCACGTTCGTGGCGCCTACGGCAAAGGCTTTAAGCTGCCGGGATTAGCCAGCCTAGGAGATCCACTTATTGGTAACCCTGACCTGAAACCGGAAACCAATACGGGCTGGGACATCGGCCTAGAATATGCTACGTCCCATCAAGAATTCACAGCCTCAATCACATATTTTCAGAATCGTTTTCGTGGACTAATCGATTTAGATCCTGATCTTCTGGACCAAGGGATCTTTCAACTGACAAATCTCAAATCAGCCAGGACAAAGGGCTGGGAATTTTCGTTAGTACTCTCTCCTCACGCCCCTATCTCATTCCAGGGTAATCTTACCTATCTGACTACCCGAACCACTGGAACTGGAGACCTCTTAAGAAATCGACCAAAATGGCGAGGTGGATTAGGACTGACCGCTCAACTGTTTCCCAATCTCAGCCTTAGCAGCCGGGTGACCATTGTCAGTTCACGAATGGATTTCCAAATACCCACCCAAACAGCTCGTGTCGGAGGCTATACCAAAGCCGACACCACAATCACGTACCGTCCTATCCAAAACTGGCTCTGGTATATGACGTTGGAAAACCTAACCAACGCCTCCTATGAACACTTTCGTGGATTTCCCGCCCCAGCCCTAAATTTTCGACTAGGGATCGAATATGTGATTTCTCCAACTTACTGACATTCACCACAACCTTAGACAAAACCTGGGTTCGTTCCCGTTCACCAGCAATATTGCTATTAAGCTCACCCCTTATTCAACCGAACAAAAGGGTGAAGACCTCGCGAAGAGGTAGGTAGCATCCTACAGGCTAAAGACAGCCTGTGAATACACTTTTGCTAAGGAAAACTTATGCAATTGGCACTTCCATTAGACATCGAACCAGAAGAAGAAACGGTCAGTATTTTTGAGAGGATGAAAGACTGTAGGTCTCTCCCTATCTTATCTCCGTTAGCCTCGAAAATTCTCAAACTGTGTCAGGACGAGGAAACCACAGCCTCAACGCTCGCGGATTTGATTTCACAAGACCCTGGAATGGCCGCGCAAATTCTGTTCATGGCAAACTCTGGATTTTATGGAGGAACCCGCCACAAAGTCACAAGTGTCGTGCAAGGAGTCAATCTGCTTGGCTTCACATCTATTGCCAATTTAGCGCTTTCGTTTTGTTTTTACCGGCTCATCAAAGACATCAAAGACACCTCCGCCTCAGCCATTGATCATGTGCTGTTTTGGCGGCGATCAATATTTGCCAGCATCGCTGCTCGCGCGATAGGGAAACATTTTGCTCAACCGGATATCGAGCTGATGTTTCTTTCAGCCCTGTTACAAGATATTGGAATCTTAGCACTCAACGAAGTCGCTGCCACAGAAATTCAGATCTTCCAAGGATCATTGCCCCCAGCGCATGCCGATTTGAACCCGATCGAGCTAGAATATCTTGGGGTAGATCATCCTCAAGTTGGAGCATGGCTGGCTCAGCAATGGCAACTACCAGAAGAATTTCAAATTGCTATTCTGTACAGTCACACGCCCGAACTGTTTGAAACACCACCTAATTATCAGGCCTTAGTTGACGTAGTTGCCCTTTCCAGTCTTGTTGCCGACATCTGGATAAACCCACAAACCGAAACAGCTATTGCCACTGTTCAAGAAAAGAGCCAGACTCGCTTAATCGTGCAACCAGAAGACTGGGAGCCAATACTCGATCAAATCATGGCCGACATTCCCCAAATCGCTAGTTTTTTTCATACTCGGCTTGGGAATCTTGAGGACATCACACAAATCCACCGCTTGGCCGCTAAGCAACTTGGCACCTCAGCCTGACCACAATCTCCAGCTCACATACTCCTGCCAAATTACGATTGACTAGGAGTGTCAAGCGCAACACACAGCTGATTGCGTCCACCTTCTTTTGCACGGTAAAGCGCACGATCAGCTCGTTCAAGCCAAGTAGGCACCGATTCTCCCGGTATCAATTCAGCAACACCAACGGAAACTGTCACTGGAAGACTTAAGTCGTGGTAGGAAAACGGCTCACGTCGGATGGCTTCCAGCAGTCGATCACCTAATCGTTGGCAAACCTCAAGATTTGCACCTGGAAGCAACACACAGAATTCCTCCCCTCCATAGCGGGCAACAAAGTCTGTCTTCCGTGGAAAGGTTGATATGAGACGATCGGCGACTTGCTGGATAATCGCATCGCCGGCAGGATGTCCATGCGTATCATTCACTTGTTTAAAATGATCGATATCAACCATAAACACGCATGCAGGAGTTTCTGAGAAGAAACTCACTCCCATAGTACGTTCTAACTGCAGATCTAAGGCGCCACGATTGTAGAGCCGAGTAAGTGGGTCGAGCGTCATTTCTTTTCGTGCACTTCCCAACTCCTGTTCCACAGCCCGCAATTTCTCGCCGAGTTTCTTCACGCGTTCTTGTTGGCGTCGTTTCCGTTCATCGACCACCGCATTCATCCCTTGCACGACGGCCAACAAGGCCTGTTTCACTTCACCAAATGATCCCGCTTCTGTAGCCGCTCGTAATTGCCCAAGATAACTTTCAACCTGTTGATCCGATTCTTGATCTTCCACAATGGCTCGTCCAACCGAATTCGTAAATTCCCATAGGACGTTTCGCACATCTTGGAGATTGCGATTCACATAGGTCTTTTCCTGCTGTCGGTGACGGTTGACAAATTTAGTCAGTTCCCCCCAATCCCGTCGAATGCCCGTCCCTTCGCCCTGAGAATCGTCATCACGCACTGAAGAACCAACCAACACATGCATGGCCCAACGCTCAAATTCCGCTTCAATCTCTTCCTCGGTCTGCTGCTCGAGTTCGAAGGCATGCCGTCCGAGAGATCGCAGAACTCTAGCCAAAGCTTCCAACACTTTATCTGGATCTTCTACCAAAGCGCCGCCATTCACTTGCCCTGTACTCGACGGGTTAACTGTCTGTTGATCTTTCTGATCGGTTTGTGCTCCTGACCGGGTCCCGAACATCTATGTATACCTCCAGTGGCAATCACTCGTTGTTGGACAATTAATACGACGATTTATAGATGGTCTCGAACAACTTCGAGAACATTGAGAGTATCTGTTTGATGTCGTTATCGGCTATTTCTATAGGTCTCTTAAGAAAGATTTGCTAAGATCTAGGCTAAAAAGTCATGCTGTTTTGTAGAATTTGGAATTATAGGATTTTAGCGTTCAACTGAAACCTCTTAACATTCCTTCTCCCTTGAGGGCTTGGTTCCGAAGAGGGACCAAGGGTGAGGATGAGGGTAAACACCCCCTGTTCGTAAAAACACGAGAGCCTTCCAGCTTCACCTCTCTCACCAAATGTTTCGTCATTCATTTGTGCCTCCAACTCTTATGACACTAGTTCAATCCATTACGAGCCGACAGAATCCTCGCTTTAAACGATGGAGCTCTTTGCTAGATTCCCAAGGCGTCAAAGCCCACAAGCAATGTCTCGTGGCTGGAACCAAACTCAGAAAAGAAACCCTCCAACATTCGGACATATCCATCTCCGAGATATTACTGCCACCCAGGTATGAGGCCGACGAAGAGCTTGCCCACGGTAGCCAAAGATTTGTTTTATCCAAATCACTCTATGATGAATTAGATATTTTTGGGACTAAAGACCCATTATTGGTCTGCGCGACTCCTTCTATACCACCATTGGATCTCACTCAAGCACCAGTCGGATTGGAGGTCCTCTGTCCAATCGGTGACCCAGGTAACTTAGGCGCCCTCCTTCGTTCCTGTTTAGCCTTTAGGGTCAGCAACGTCATACTTCTACGCGAAGCTGTTCACCCCTTCCATCCCAAGGTCATTCGGGCCAGCAGCGGATCCGTCTTTCTCCAACCAATCACGTATGGGGGTTCGATCTCGGAACTACACCAACTGGATATATTAAAATGGATTATCCCACTGGACATGCAAGGAGAAGATATCGCCACTCTTACTTGGCCTAAAAATATACGCCTGCTGATTGGCGAAGAAGGTATAGGCATACCGTTATTGCCTTATTCACAGCAATTAAGAATCTCGCAAGTTCATCCTTCTATTCCATTAAACGCCACAGTTGCGGCCAGCATTGCGCTACATTCTTATCGACAACAACACCCACAAAAGTGAAGGCAATCGACAATATACCCTGAACGTGGGCCTAGCCAGCCTTTCTCTTCAACAAGGAAATTTCATATGATCAAATCAGACACATATCGTCACTACAAAGGAAACACCTATCAAGTCATCGGTGTTGCCAAACATTCTGAAACAGATGAGGAACTCGTAGTCTATCGAGCCCTCTATGGTGAATGTAGATTGTGGGTCAGACCCTTAGACATGTTTTGTGAAAAAATCGACGTAAAAGGAAAAAAGCATTCCTCGATTTGCATTACTCGACCAAGAAAAAGGAAGACCCCATGAGGATGAAGCAATCAATCAACATAAAAGACAAAGATGATACGGCATTCTGTCTGTCAAAATCACATCGAGATATCCAAAACAACATCCTCATAGTTTTTCATCGAACCAAACCGCAGGTCTGATCCTACATTTATTGCCATAATCCTGCTCCTCCCTTCCCTCCTCTTCGACATCAAGCTAGCAAAAACTCGGGCAGTCGCAACGTCTTGATCGCAAAGATGGGAGTACAAGAACTCCTCGTGGGAGAAAAAATTGAGCCTATGACTCTGTCTGATGCATGGATAAAACGGTTAGGAGAGTATGCATTGATCAATCCTGGACAAGACTATGCGCTATTTCGAACGCTGCAAGCTGGGTATGAACATGGCATATTCCTTGTGGATGTCAAATTGAATGTTGGGATGGACCAGCCCTTCCGTTTTGCCATCCAACCTCTTTTCGAGTCTGAGGCGGTCATGCTCAGGGGCTTGGCTGGGATGGGCGAAACCATCAAGACTGTTCAGTCCGAAGATAGCTCCGAAGTCCTGGAGTTTTCCGCTATCGGTTCCAAAAAGTGTAGTAAGCTGTTAGCGTGGATTTTTTCAACAGTCCAGTTATAACTGATCGGCTAGTACCGCCTGGGTCTGCGCTTCACGATAGGCACTCAATCGTTTTGCCAAAACAGGATCAGGTAGCGCCAAAATAGCTGCAGCTAATAAGGCAGCATTAATCGCACCTGCACTACCAATCGCTAATGAACCAACCGGAATGCCTTTTGGCATTTGCACTATTGATAGGAGCGAATCAAGTCCTCCCAAGGACTTCGATTGCATAGGCACCCCGAGAACTGGCAATTGAGTTTTTGCCGCAATCACTCCACCTAGATGAGCGGCCCCCCCCGCGCCGGCAATAAACACCTGAGCGCCCCGCGTTTCAGCTTGCCTAATATATTCAACCAATGCATCTGGAGCCCGATGAGCTGAGAGAACTTTGCATTCATGTTTAATATCAAGTTTAGTTAACGTTTCGCTCGTTAATTTCATGGTCTCCCAATCAGACTTACTGCCCATGATCACTGCGACTCGAATTGAAGCTTCCGTCATATGCCCTTCTTCCCCCTTTTTTATTTATGAGTAAATTGCTGCCAAACTACCCTAACCGATTTCGTTGGATATTGACCATCCTAACGATCCTGTCTTAGACTTCTCGAATGCTTCATAATTAGCATTATGCCTCTCACCGGTTCATAGGAGTCCGACTCACAATGCATAACATTCACTCGATCATATCTTATCCACAGTTTTCATAACAGAAAAGAGGTAGATTATGGCGTTACGACTTGGAGACGAAGCACCAAATTTTACAGCAGAAACCACAGCAGGCACCATCAATTTTCATGAGTGGCTTGGTGATGGATGGGGAATCCTTTTTTCTCATCCTAAAGATTATACGCCTGTCTGTACAACCGAACTGGGTACCATGGCCAAGATTACCGAGGATTTCAAGAAACGCAATGTGAAAGTGTTAGCCGTCAGCGTTGATCCCCTTGACTCACACAAAGGCTGGATCAACGACATCAATGAAACTCAAGGCTGCAACGTAAGCTATCCCATCATTGCCGACCCCGACAAGAAAGTCGCGAACCTCTATGACATGATTCATCCCAATGCCTTAGATAACATGACTGTGCGTTCGGTCTTTATTATTGGACCTGATAAAAAAGTCAAATTGATGCTGACCTATCCCGCATCCACAGGCCGAAATTTCCAAGAAATTTTACGGGTGGTTGATTCCCTACAATTAACAGCAAAATATAAAGTGGCCACACCAGCAAACTGGAAAGATGGGGAAGACTGTATTATTACGCCTGCCGTCACCGATGCTGAGGTCCCGAATCTTTTCCCCAAAGGTCACCGTGTGGTCAAACCTTATCTACGATATACGCCCCAGCCAAACCGGTAACGTGTAAAGTAGACAGAATCGTCACACTACAGCAACTCTCCACTACGCCTGTTTTCATACCCCCTGCCCTTACAGGCGGGGGGTACGGTTTATCCAAATAGTACTACCACTAAAGTCATTATAAGACGGCGATCTAGTCCTATCGCACGACTCAATCCTCTTCGAACCTTACTCTCCAGCAAAGATCGCCTTCCTCCCTATGATTGGTGCGTTTCAAATTGAGTAATATGAAAGGCATACGCTCGTCGGCAAGGACGACAGCGAAACTCCACAAAATCTTTGACCACATCCACCATCGTAATCCGCACATCATCGAAATGTGAATGACACGACACCTGTAGGGATTCTATTTCGTTGTGTTCCTCAGCCGATAATACAACTCCAGACGGAACAGTTTCCTCAACCGTTAATCGGTGCTTCATACGGCAATTGGTACAAACGACTCCCAGAACCGTAGGTACGCGGACGAGTTTGAGAGAAAGGGACAGTGGATGCACGGAGAAACATTGCTGTAAAAAGGCACCACTGGTATAAACAGGCATCACAAATCCCTCACCGCATCCTAGATCAAGAAGCCACAGAGACTACGGGCTGCCGTAGTGTTCTTGATTAACACGCAGCACTAATTTTTACCCCGAAAGCCCCTGTTCAAACGGATTGGGTGGAGTCGGCACCTGACAGAGAGCACGCGCCCATTTCCTTAAGACAGCTTCTTTATCGAACGTCAATTCATACACGTAACAATAGACCTTCTCTCGTAGCACACCTTCAGGGCCACTCAACACGCTTCCGGCTTCTTTTCCGAAGGTACGAATTCCCCAGGGATCTAAATCACTGTCGGAAAGCGTATACCGATACTTCCATGTCGTCTCATCCGAAAGAAGAGGGTCAAGGACCATATGGGGCTTTCCCAACTTCGTCCGTACATCTGGTTGAGTCAGCACGCCCACTCCGTCATCAAGGTATCGGTCCCGCCATGGCACACAACCGATTATTAAACAAGAAATGCCTATGATAGTCACAAACCAGTAGATGTTCAGACATCGTACGTCAAGAACGGGACCAATCGTAGAACTCACTCATACCCTCCGTCGAGAAAAGACATAATAGGATCGGACAAGAGCAAAGACTTGGGCAACTAAGCCGGCGGCGATAAGTCCTAAGGCCGTCGGGAGCATCACAGAATCAGGCTCGTCCAACCCTTGAATGCCTAGCATAAACCCAGCTGCCACACACAAAATGCCGACAACGCGAGCCATCATGACTGACGTTGATTTAATCATTTGTGAGGGAGCAGTCGAAGGCGGTGATGGAAAGGACGAAGAGTCCGTTGGTTCAGATGACATCACAAATCTCTAGGATTTCGTCAACTTGCGATAACGAATTTGATGGGGACGCTCAGCGACTTTACCCAGCCGTTTCTTTCGATGGGCTTCATATTCGGTATAATTGCCTTCAAACCAAGCCACTTGGCTATTCCCTTCAAACGCTAAAATATGCGTCGCAATGCGATCTAAAAACCATCTATCATGGCTACTGACCACTGCACACCCTC
Source organism: Nitrospirales bacterium (assembly GCA_965223765.1). GTDB lineage: Bacteria > Nitrospirota > Nitrospiria > Nitrospirales > UBA8639 > Nitrospira_E. Next base: position 2,277,996 of record OZ245016.1, on the reverse strand, counting down.
CAAACTGCTCGAGGCCTTCTTCCAGAGCACGCAAGGTATTCACATCTAGGTCGTTGGTAGGCTCATCCAACAACAACACATTCGCCCCTTCTTTCAGCATACGCGCCAAATGGACGCGGTTTCGTTCTCCACCTGACAAGTCTTTGACCTTTTTCTGTTGATCCGATCCAGAAAAATTAAACCGGGATACATAGCCACGCGAATTCATTTCGACTTTGCCTAACAGCACTGTGTCTTTGCCATCTGAAATACATTCCCACACATTTAATGCACCATCAATCTCACGATTTTGATCAACGTACCCCAACTTTACGGTGTCACCTAAAATTAATGATCCGGAATCAGGTGAGACCGCCCCCGCGATCATTTTAAATAACGTCGACTTGCCAGCTCCATTGGGGCCAATTACTCCCACAATGCCCCCTTTAGGCAGTGAAAATGAGAGATTCTCAAATAACAGATTGTCGTCATAGCTTTTTGCCAGTTGATCCGCTTCCACCACCACGTCCCCTAACCTTGGGCCGGAGGGAATATAGATCTCCAAATCATCCGCTCGTTGTACCTGGTCTTCCCCCACCAGTTGCTCATACCGAGTCAAACGAGCCTTCCCTTTAGCCTGTCGACCTTTAGGAGACATACGAATCCATTCGAGCTCTCGTTCCAGAGTTTTTTGCCGTTTCGACTCGGTTTTTTCCTCTTTGGCTAAACGTTCTTGTTTTTGCGCGAGCCAAGAAGAATAGTTCCCTTCAAATGGCATTCCGTGTCCACGATCAAGCTCCAAGATCCACCCGGCAACATTGTCGAGGAAGTACCGATCATGAGTGACCGCAATCACGGTGCCCTGATACTGCTGCAGGTGTTGCTCTAACCACTGAACGGTTTCTGCATCTAAATGATTTGTGGGCTCATCCAGCAATAAAATATCTGGGTCTTGAATCAGTAAACGGCAGAGGGCAACCCGTCGACGTTCCCCTCCGGAAAGATGATCCACTTGAGTATCTGCCGGCGGACACCGCAGCGCATCCATGGCCACTTCTAATTGATGCTCCAACTCCCACCCCTTAGCGGCTTCGATCTGCTCCTGAAGTTTGCCTTGTCGATCGATTAACGCCTCCATTTCATCAGGACTGAGATCTTCACCAAACCGTTGGCTGATGTCTTCGTAATCCTTGAGCATCTGCACAACATCCGCGCGCCCTTCTTCAACCACCTCTTTGACAGTTTTCCCCGGCTCCAAATACGGTTCTTGTTCAAACAGCCCCACCGAATATCCTTTGGAAAACGTGATTTCTCCAACATAGTCCTGATCGACACCGGCAATAATACGAAGGAGAGTACTTTTTCCCGAGCCATTCAACCCGAGAACGCCAATCTTTGCCCCATAAAAAAATGAGAGATAAATATCCTTCAACACCTGTTTCTTTGGTGGATGAATTTTCCCGACTCCAATCAAAGAAAAGATGACCTGTTTATCGTTTCCACTCATGCTAGATCGTCCCTTTACTCACTCACAGGTTTAAGATATGGAGGAATTTGCCGGTGAAAAATGGCGTCCAACCTTACCAAAGGACAGCGCCAAATCACAATAAAACCTGCCTATTCAAAAGGAAGCACCCTGGCACAACAATATCCTGTCGTCCATATTGGAAATAAGGACGATCCCGAGTATCATGGTAGAAAGGACTCATCATGATAGATGATTCATCTACAAACCACATTCACCAAATATCCTCTATTCGATTTTGCAACCAATGCGGGAGCCGTGTTGAGCAAAAGATTCCCGACGGCGAGACCCTACCCCGTGCAGTGTGCCCTGCTTGCCATACCATTCAATACCAAAATCCCAAAATTGTCGCAGGCAGCGTTCCGGAGTGGGAAGACAAGATCCTGCTATGTCGACGGGCCATTGAACCTCGACGAGGACTCTGGACCTTCCCAGCTGGATTTATGGAATGTGGAGAAACTACCGAAGCCGCCGCCACACGAGAGACTATGGAAGAAGCCTATGCCGACATCCAGATCCATTCTCTATTGGGGCTCTTCAGCCTTCCTCATGTTTCTCAAGTCTATGTTGTCTACCGCGCCCATCTTCAAAACTTGAAGTTCAAACCCGGTCCCGAAAGCCTCGAGGTGAAACTCGTGAACCTCTCCGACATTCCGTGGGATCAACTCGCCTTCCCCGTCATTCATGAAGCCTTAAGCCGATACGTCAACGATATCCAAACTGCCATCCCGTGAGCCCATTCCAACGTCGCCCCCATGACCTTGCAACCGTCCTAGCATTCGCCCGAGCCGTCAACCGACGGTCAAGTAAGGTACCCAAGGACGAGCCTACGAAACCCCTCTAGCCCTACGAACTGGCCTGACTCACTCCTGCCAGTTCTATAATACGGAACGCCGCCACCAGGCACTGAACCGCCAGACACCCGAGACCACGTACTTGCCAGATCCATAAGGCAAACAGGTGGCGTAATGACAGACAGAATTTTCACTTATCAATCGGCCCCCAAATTGGGGGCACTTCTAACGTCAGCTGTAACTTTATCGCTGCGTTTCGGGTTTCCAGCTTAAGCCGATATTGAGGATGCGTTGAATCAACGCTTCATAGGAGATGCCAGCCCGTTCAGCAGATTCGGCCAGGTCTTCCCCATAGGCTAACTGCGCATTAGGATTAGCTTCTAAGAAGTATAGGCGGTTTTTTGCATCCAGTCGAAAATCCATACGGGCATAGCCATTTAACCCTAAAATGGCATAGGCCCGTTTGGCTGTACGCTGAATTGCTCTCACGAGTTTTGCTGTTAACCCTTCCACTTCTCCAGACTGAATGTGATACTTCTTTTGGTATTTCACACTCCATTTTACCCGAGCCGTAGCAATGGGCACTGCATCAGATGGCAAATTTTTTAAATCCAATTCCCACACCGGCAAGACTTGTAAACGACGATTTCCTAACACACCCACGTAGAGCTCTCGGCCTTCAATGTATCGTTCAGCAATGGCACTGGTCCCAACATTTTGGTGCACAAACTCCACGCGCTCTTTCAGTTTGTCTTCGTCATACACAATCGACGCTTGTGAAATTCCTAACGAAGCTTCTTCACTGATTGATTTGACAATAGCCGGAAATGGAAAGTCGCCGGCCCACTTCACCGCTCGCCCCATTGGAAACACGGCAAAGTCCGGACAACGAATCCCATGATAGGCCATGATTTTTTTTGACCATCCCTTGTCGCGGGTGAGGACCAACCCTTTCGGGTTACATCCTGTATACGGCACTCCCAACAACTCGAGATATGACACGACATTCTGATCAAATTCAGGATTGCCATTAAATTCTTCTAATAGGTTAAACGCGATATGAGGCTTCCATTCGTTGACCAGTTGGTCGATCACCCGCAGGTCATCTCTGACACCCAGTGCTTTGACATCGTGCCCGAGATCCGCCAAAGTGGTGAGGACATCAAATTCGGTCTTCCAGTCAACCGCGGCTAAATCTACCCCTTCCGGATTTTCTGGAGGAACCAAGTCCTCATGCATGAGTGTCATGACGCGGAGTTTTCTCATAACACTAACCGATGGCGCCCGCCGTGCAAATAATTCATCGTCTGTACCGTCAATAAGATCGTAAAGTCCACCTTGGCTCGATCTTCTGGTTTAGCCAATCGTAAATTGTGTTGCCGGCAATGAGTGATCATGTCTTGCAACACTTGATCAATAGTGTATTGATACTCCCCGGTCCATTCTGCCACTTTCCGACGGATCTCTCTGCGAAACTTGCGGATAAATTTCGCGGCAGGAGGATGGTCCGCTTTATCAGGATCGCCTGAAAATAATCGCCGCAGATCCCGATCATAAAAGTTAGGGTAATCTAAGCCATACCGCGCTCGTTTTTGCTTGTAATGCTCCCGTAATGTTTTTTTAAGGTATCGCACTGAATCCATCCGCTCTTTTTTCGTAACACGCGGTAGCACTCCCACTAACTCCTTCATAAGTACGTCCATATACTGTAACTTTTTTATTGCAGGCCACCCAGCGTACCGCTCACGCCAGTCCGATCCTGGAGTTAACCAGACTGCGAATGTTTCTGCAAAATCTTCATCGGGATGACTTTGGGCATACCACATATCCAGATGCAGGACGAAGCTCTTACTGTAGGGTTTTGGTAAATAGCAGTCAGGATAGGGGATAGAACTTTTGCCAAAAACTTGCTGGCGCGAACGCCGCCGCCGTAAGTGGTATGCGTTTTCAATCGCGTGGCCTGTTTCATGACGAAGAATGCGCATGCACGAGTCAAAGGTTCCACCTTCCACTTCTAACATTTGATTGAGTTCTAACTTCGCGAGACGGGGATGGGCCATATAGAATGGGGCCGCGAGGCCGGGTACACCATCTGGAGAATACCAATCATCTGACAGCCAGACATGAGGATGAAATACCAACCCTTGAGCTCGTAGTTCGCGGTGGATTTGTCGTACACATCGACTCAGTTCCGTCCCTGCCATTCTCAGCGCTAAATCGCAGATTCGTACATCTAATAGCTGCTCATCAGACAGACTCACCCACTCAGGTTCTGGCAGCTTCCGATTATGCGTTAAATCCGACATGAGAAAAAGAACAGCGTGTCTTGCATGAAATGATTGACTTGCGTTGCAGAATATTCTGCTCTATTCCCTTAGGGTGTACCGCAAATTATCTCGCATTTCTAGTATATTCGTCGGCAAATCCCAACCCAAACTTCACGCAACACCTCTAGTTATACCCAGGGATAATAGAAACGCCTGCCCTTGCTGACATTTGAATCCGTAGCTTTTGTGTTGATCCTTATGGTAGATTGCCCATCCTTTTCTCAGCTCTTAATCTATTTATCATGTGTGTATTTATTCATCATCCACATCTTAGCTTCCTGAGGTATCGCTAGGACAACATTCTTTCGACGCTAGCACCCCCATACGGCATGTTGTGGAAACACTACGGAGTCTTGCTATGCATCATTGTGAAAAATGTGAGGGGAGCATGTTGCTCGATCGCGAGGTCGACATGGAATCTGGAATGTCGTTATTGGTCTATGTATGCATTAATTGTGGCCGGCGGAAACAAGCCGAACGAGCACCCATTCCTTTAATCGAGGTGTCCTAACAACTATTACAGACTTAAGACTACAACACCTCGTAACCAGCTGCACCAGTTTCGCGGACCATCCGTCACGTGTCCTGAGGAAGACCGCTACACCCACGTACTCTCAGAGGTTTGCCTACCACCAGACCCTTTCCAAAGGCGGGCGCGAGTGCGACCAAAATGTAGATGACAAAGTGAAAACCCGTGAGAGAGCCTACGGGCATGACGCGTCAAAAAGAACCTAACCCAAGACCTATTAAGGGTCAGTATCTAATTCGAGATTCCAATACAGATAGTCCCGCCAACTCTCGGGCGCATTCCGAATCCCGATCATTAACGTCAGACGAGGGGTCCATCGAGGCTTGACTGGCTTCTTCAATAACTTCATCCCTGCCTCCTCAGGAACACGCCCGCTTTTTCGATTGTTGCACCGCCAACAAGCCGTCACAATATTTTCCCATGTTTTTCGACCGCCTTTGGCAATCGGAACGACATGATCGAATGTGAGCTCTTCTGTTCGGAAGCGCTTGTAGCAATATTGGCAGGTATAGCCATCACGAGTAAAAATATTAATCCGCGAGAACTTCACCGCATGATGTTGCGATCGGAGTTTGACAAAACTCAGAAGCCGCATCACAGAGGGCAGTTTTAATGAAATCGAGACACCCCGAACATCTCGTTCGTAAAACTCGAGTACCTCGACTTTCCCCTGCCACAGTAGGGTAATGGCTTTTTGCCAATGAACCACACGAAGGGGCTCATAGGTCGCGTTTAACAGTAATGTCATTTCCATGAGAAAACCATACACACAATCTCGAACACAGGCACAAACCCTTATCCTATATCATTAGGCCTACCCAGAATCAAGCGAAGCCGCTGAAGCGTTGTTGGGAACTGATGGAATTGATATAGTATAGGGTCAGTTCTGAGGCGAAGACTCGGTAACAATGACATCATACCAATCGGTCTGCCCTCTTGCCGAAATACCACCAGGAACCTGCCGAAGTGTCGACGTAGGCGAAAAAACTGTCGCTCTTTTTAATGTAGAGGGGCAGATCTATGCACTAGATAATACCTGCCCACATGCTGGAGGACCACTTGGAGAAGGGATGATCGACGGAAACCATGTCATCTGTCCGTGGCACGGCTGGAAATTTGACATCACCACTGGAGTCTGCCAAAAAAATCCTCATCCCAGTTGGACAGTACCATCGTATGACACTCAAGTCATCGATCAGGTTGTTCACGTCAAGTTGATATCGGCTCAGTCGTAAGTATCGCGGAAATTTGATCTCCATGAGGTAGCGGGGGGAGATTTTCAAACGGCATGAGCTGTTGTGCTGCGAGAGAAATCACGCGAATCGATTTCTCTTTCATATTGACTCGCCACGCAAACTCCCGTTCGATCCACTCCATAGATCCCTTTTCTCGAACAATTTTTCGCACGACATAGTTCTTCCCATCTGCTCCCTGAGGCGCAACTTGCCATTCCCCTGCTCGATGGGGAATGCCTTTGTCTTCCAAGTCATCAACCAGCAGTTGCAGCGCCTCATCTAACGTATACCCTTCGCGAGACAAATGGTTTTTGACCAAATTCAACGCCGCCACCGCTTGAGGGTCGTCTTGAAACATAGGAGAATTGGATTGCCCTGTCGTGTAGAACCATAGGCCACCTCCAAGAACGAGTAATAAGAGGAGGCCGAAAAACTGAGTTTTAGACGCATGCATTGACGACATTAGCCAACGTAACGAGTCTCTAATAACGCGTCGACATTCAACATACTGAATCCCTGCATCACTCGGTCCGTTCCCATAGAAACTCAAGCTCCGCCTGCTGTTTTCCCACCCAACGGGCCAGCACAAACAGCGTATCACTCAGGCGGTTGAGAAATTTCAGGGTCTCAGGCTCAACAGGTTCAACTTTTGACAGACTAACAACAAGACGTTCGGCCCGACGACAGACTGTTCGACTGACATGTAACAGAGCCGATAACTGCCCACCGCCCGGTAAAATAAATTCTTTCAATGGCTCCAGATCTTTTTGGCAGTCATCAATGATTCGTTCTAACCGAGCCACATCATCCGCTGTCACGTTCGACATCTTTACAAAGGATTGCCCGGGAGCCGTAGCCAAAATCGCACCTAGATCAAACAGTTTGTTTTGGATCCACTTGAGAGACGTCTCGAGAATCAATGCCGCATCCGACTCGCCATTGGTCTGTGCGTTGACGGCACGTGCAAGCCCAAGCAGGGAATTAAGTTCATCAATCGTTCCATAGGCATCAACTCGCATGGAATCTTTCCAGACCTCTTGCCCCCCCACCAGTCGGGTTTTTCCGGCATCACCCGTTCGTGTATAGACTTTCGAAATGCGCATCAGAATTCTCAACTACCAGATAAGCAACACCACGACTTCCGGCACGCCCGAACGCCCACCCACCAAACACCCTTCACTTACAACAATCATCATCTGATACTACCATCGCTCGGCCAATCCTGTCCCTCACCACTGATAGCGTCAACAGCCAATGATTCTGTTGAAAAAAGCCGCCAGCGGCGTTCTCGCCCTTTTCCCGTGCTCACGTCATGCCAGGACGCTCCGCGCGCAAAAAGGGCTGCGGTCTTGCTGGACGGACTTTTTTGAACCGACCCGACGCCGCTGAACGTCAAGGGCTTCCTGGCGAAATATGGCCCTTGATATCTGCATTATTCAACGCTCTCAAAAGGGGAAACCCTCAAAACGATAATTTAAGCCGCCAAAGAATCCGATTTCCGGAGCCGGAACCACAAACTGTTGAATCGCCCCTCCACCTGTGATCCGGTTCGTCGCATAGATGCCAGAAGTGTAGTACTTGTTATTCAGTAAGTTTGTGACAGCCAAAAACCCTTTCAAGATTCCACCAGGAACTGAATGTTCGTACGCCACTCTCCCATTTAACACAACATATCCTTGCAAACGATCCCGTACGTTATTTTCGTCGCCTTGCAAAAATTGTGTGCTGGCATACAACCCATCGAGCGAAACACTCAAGCCTTTGACGGGATAAACGGTTCCTCTTACATTCATTCGATGTTTCGGAACCAAAGGAAAGCTATCTCCCACTTCCACAGTACGAGTCGTGGAGATGTTAAACCGGCTCCGAAACTGCGCTTCAGTATACGTATAGTTTACCGATCCATCAAAAAATTCATTCGGCTTTAGCTTGAACGTAAGTTCAAGGCCTCGTCGTCGAGTCTTTGGGACATTTCGATTCTGACCATCCCTTGGACTAAAATCACAAGCTATACAGGTAAAGAATATCTCATCTCGGATATTCGATTGAAACAACGCGATAGCTAGGTTTCCCCAACTACTGATTTGAGATTTTAATCCAAGTTCGAAATTATGCGACCGAACTGCTTGCAAGTTGGAATTTGAACCAAACGCACCCTGTGCAAACAGTTCATCATTGGTCGGCACTCGAAATCCTTGCGAATAGTGAAAATACACACTCATGTCGGGTGTGGGGAAAACGGTGACGCCTCCTCGAGGCGTAATACGCTTGTACACCTTTCGTCCATCATTGGCAGGAGTCACAAGATCGCGAAAATCTAACTCATTGCGGTCATACCGAAAACCACCCACTAATACGACGTGAGAGAACAGATGCAGTGTATCTTGCACAAAGATTCCTGAGACTTCTTCTTCGGATTTTCGTCGGATATTGAATGGGCCAAAATCAGACAACGACAACAGTCTGTTCCCAAAATCGTTCCAGGCCACCTCTCCCCCGACCGACAACACATTGCGAATATCGTCGAGTTCCATTTCATGCGCCAACTGAAACGTTCCGCCCCAAGATTCTGTGTCAACCAGATTACGGCTTGTCGAATTCGTGCCTCCCAACAAAAATGGCTGGCTCACTAGAAAGGATTCCCGTTGTAGACGTCGATAAAACCCGTTTCCTGTAAACGTGAACCCTCCTGGAATCACTTGCTCCGCCGTCATTCTCACGAAATTATTCTCTCGATCCACAAAGTCCCCTGGCGTAAAGTTGGCCTTCGGATCATCCTTCGCCAAACTAAGGGGAAGCGAACCAGCTTGCTCTAAGTTATCTTTCACGTACGTGTACGACACCGTTACATCAGTCCCCTCAACTGGCTGATAGCCGACTTTCGCAAAACCTCGCCATAGTTTGGCGTCTGATCCATCCCGATAGCCATCTTCTCGCTCACGGCTTAATGACCCATAGTAATCCAACTTGCCAATCGGTCCGCTGGTGTTCAGCGTGTAACGCTCACGTCCAAAACTCCCCCAGGCACCCTCGCTGGTTATTTGCCGTTCTTCAGTTCCTCGCACCGTCCGAATATTCACGACCGCTCCCATAGCATTTTTTCCATAGATGGCCGAAGCCCCAGGGATAATCTCCATTCGTTCAACAGTCTCCAACGGAATCAGATCAAAATCGACAAAACTAAATTCGGGATCATTAACGCGAACACCATCCACAAACACGCTCGTCGCCGACACAGGATTGCCATTAAATCCGCGAAAATCAATCGTCTGTTCAAAGGCATTGCCAACTTGATCGTACATAACAACACCGGTGACATGTTGAATCGCTTCTTGAACGGTTCGAGCACCAGATCGCTGAATATCTGCGCGAGAGATGACTGTCACTTTTGTGGGCACCGCCAGAATACTCTCTTGAATACTGGGCAATCGTGTATCGGTAACAAGAAGTTCTGGCAATTCTTGAACTGAATCGGGATTGTCATTGGGTGGCAAGACAGGTTCTGCATATACAGAAGTTAGCCACACACCACTAATCAGAAATATCCATACAGGGGCAAGAACTACACAAGGTACGTTCTTAAACATTCTCCACCTCCCTTTAGCTCGAAGGGGTTTTATGGAAGAAACGATTGTTGGATTTCCTGACTTGCGGATTATCGTTCTTCTGCGCCTTCCCGTCCAAACCTCAGCAAGGAGTGAAAAGTAAGGAGAGGGCTCTCTTGCCCCTAACTCCTCACTACTGACACCTTACTTGTGGACAGTGGCGTTGTGCAGAATCACTCCCCGCTTACAGTGGCGGCACCGTGCTGGATTTCCACCAGCTTCCCCATCACAACCGTCTAAATTCCGTTAAATAACCCTCCTCCTTTGTAAAAAGTTAGTAATGAGCACACAATAAACTTTAACAATGTACCTACACCGGTAAAGATACGCGCGGCAGTCCAGACTGTGGATGCCGATCTATCAGAACCGAACAGCCATAGACTGCTTCAAGCACCTCGGACTGCATGACGCTGTGCGGCGATCCCATAGCTGCTAAACGTCCTTCATTCAACAGTAAAAGATGATCACAGTACTGACTGGCTAAATTCAAATCATGTGACACCAAGATAACGGTCAGCCCTCGTTCTCGGTTTAATCGCTTAATAATCCGAGCAATATCCAATTGATGATGAAGATCCAAAAAAGCCGTCGGTTCATCCAGCACTAGGATTTGTGGCTCTTGCACCAATGCTCGCGCTATTACCGCCCGTTGCCGTTCGCCCCCAGACACCTCGCTCACTAAACGATTTCCGAGATGTGCCACATGCAGTTCTTCCATGGCTTGTTGAGCCACTGCCCAATCCTGAGCATCTTCCCAATGCCACCCTCCCCATCCCTGATGATGCGGAGACCGTCCCATCAGAACCATCTCTGCGATAGTAAAAGGAAAGACCTGCAGGGTTTCTTGCGGCACAAGCGCCACGCGCTTTGCGACATCCAGCTGCGACAAGCCCGATAGTGATTCACCCAAAATGTCAATCGTACCCTGCTTGGGTTCATAGACTCGCGCCAATAATTTCAGCAACGTACTCTTTCCTGATCCATTCGGACCAAGAATCCCTAACACTCGACCGGAAAGAATGAGACACGAAAGTTCATGCAAGACGGTGTTAGATTCTGCGCTAGCTCCTCGTGCATAGGAAAAACTCACATTCTGTAGAGAATACGCTACGGAAGAAAAATCTGTGTCATTCAACATCGTTGTCACGTCATCCCCAATCGTGATTGGCGATTCGTTAGCAGCCATAAAAAGATCGGACCGCCCACCAAGGCTGTAATCACGCCAACCGGAAATTCACTGGGACTTAATGCGGTACGAGCGACCGTATCGGCCATCATTAAAAACATCCCTCCTACTAACCCTGCTACAGGAAGCAATAAACGATGGTCTGCCGAAACGACTAGTCGCACCGTATGGGGAATGATCAGTCCCACAAAGCCAATGATGCCACTAAAGCTGACCACTGCTCCCGTGAGGAGTGCCGCTGCAAGAAATATCCGTTTTTTCACTCGCTCCACCTCCACGCCTAACGACCGAGCGGTTTCTTCGCCAAGTGTCAGCAAGTTCAGCGACTGCGTATGGATACCAAGGATGAAAAGTCCCACTCCCAAATACAACACAAGAATGCCTAATGTTGGCCAATCTTGACCCGTTAAGGTTCCCATCAACCAGGCGTACATACCAAACGCCCGGTTCGGATCAGCAATACTCGTCAGGAACATGATGAAGGCCGAAAAAATGGCATTCAGGACTACTCCAGCCAACAACAAGGTGTAGACAGAAAACCCATATTGCGCAGAAGAAATCCAATACATAATTGTGAGCGCGAACAGAGCCCCGGCAAATGCACATAGAGGCAGAGCTGAGATACTCAGAATCGATATTCCAACACCAAAAAGTAAGGCAATGGCAGCCCCCAAAGCCGCGCCGCTGGAAATACCTATCACAAATGGGTCTGCCAGAGGATTGCGTAGCAAGGCCTGCAAGACAACACCAACCATCGCTAAAGAGCCTCCTACGACACAGGCTAAAAACACACGAGGCATTCTGACCTGCATAAGAATGATGGAGTTCGGATCTTCCATCCACGGCTCTGCCGACCCATTTACCAGCGCTCCTATGACGACAGTCAAAATTTTTGAATAGGAAATTGATTCCGTTCCAAATCCCAAACATACAACAAAAATACCCACGGTGGAGGAACCCATTAATCCAACCCACAGTAACCAGCGCAATCGGGTCAGAGTGGGGAGAGCCTGAACAGCCTTTGGTCTCATACGCAGCGCAGTACCCTCTCCATCTGAAATCGGATCGACAGACTTCTTACTTACCAATGGAATTTCAAGAGTAGGCTTCATCGATATGAGGGCCAAATCGGAGGGGCCAAGGTGAATGTTTCAGGAATCGCACCATGCGCATGAGTTAGGATCGCTCCCCATCCAGAAACAGATCAGGGTGGAGGACTTTCATTAACTGTCGCAACCCTTCAATCACCCGTGGCCCAGGACGGTTCAAGAGATCACTTTGGATTTGAAACAATTTTCCATCTTGTACTGCTCGTAAAGAATTCCAGCGTCGCCATTGATCTTGTTCGGCCTGCGGAATCCCCTCATATTCTCCAACGGGAAACAGTAAAATTTCAGGATTTTGAATCAATACTTCTTCCATGGTCAGCCGTGGATAGGGAGCTGTCGCTCGCTCTGCGGCATTTTGACCACCCGCCAGTTCAATTACGTGATGAATAAAACTCCCTGGCCCTACGGTAATCAACGGTTCTGAATTGAGCACATAGAGCAACGTCGGACGCGGACGACCATCAACTCGTTTGGTGAGGTCGGCTACTTGCTTACGCATGGTCGCCGTAAAGGCATTGGCTTCTGACGCGCGTCCAACCATCCGCCCTAACAATTGGATATGACCAAAAATACCTTCGACTGTTTTCGATTCAAGCACAAAGGTTGGAATCTTGAGCTGATCTAACTTGGCGAGTAAGTCTGCGCGCAGGAACGAAGGCGGAGCCAGTACAAGCTGCGGTTCAAGCCCCACCAAAACTTCCAGGTTGGGTTGGGAATAGCCAACTTTCGGTTTCTCTAATGCCGCTGGCGGATAATTACAAAAATCCGTCACGCCAACAATTTCATCTTCCGCTCCAATGGCAAAGAGTATTTCTGTAATACTAGGCGCTAGCGAAACAATCCGTTTGGGTGGCTTCGCAAGATACAGCTTCCGATCTAAATCATCGACAAACGTACGAGGCGCAATATTCGCCATGAACGGCATGCCCGTTAAGATACCTTGTTGCCGACGTTTCACCATATCTCTCTCAAGTGAAAAAGCAGACGAGTGGAGGAAGAGAAACAAGCCCGTTCCTATGCACAAAACACAGGTACAATATCCGAAACTTTTCCTCAAAATAAAAAATCCCCAAGGCTTGATCAACCTTGAGGATTGCACCCGCTTCTTCATCCTCACCACTTCCCCAGCCCACGAGGGAACATTGGCCTTGGAACACATGAGGTATTCTGGCTTCTGGGGTTCAACTCGCGTGGAATTGGCCGACTACCCGCGCCTTCCCATCCAAAACTCGGTAAGGAGTGAAAAGTAAGGAGAGGGTTCTCTTGCCCCTAACTCCTCACTACTGTCGCCTTACTTCTTTCGAACAGTGGCATTGCGGGGGTCGCCCCCAGTTACAGCGGCGGGACCGCGCGGGAATTGCACCCGCTTCCCTTCATCTGTTCCGCATATGTTGGGTGTGACAATAGGAAGGACTACCATTCATTGTCAAGCATAGGAAATCCTTCTAGCTTCAACTTATCCAGACCCATAACCTTCATAAAGCTCTTCCATGTTGTTTTTTGGTTCCTCCATTGACCTTGATGCACATTTTTAATACTGCTAGCATGTTGGCTCCCTCATTAAAGCATTCCTCTATTATTGACATTATTTTTGTACCACGTTAGCTGAGTATGCAGAGCCGTGAGCTTGCCATCACTCACACAACCTGATCCCATCATTCACAAACTAGCGATCTATTCAACAGGTTTACGGTCATCCGGAGGATTTTTTTATGCCATATGTTTTCCTTAATCGAACAGTCATAATACTTGGCCTATGGGCCACTATGGCGGCGCTCCCACAAACTGCCACCCCCTTCCTTCCACAAGCCATTGCGAACGCGGAGGAGTTTGAAGAGTCGGCAGCCCATATTTCTAAAAAGGATGTTCACGTCCAACACCTCACGTTCCCTATTCAATTATTAGATGGCTCAACTCACACCATGGCTGGTGTGTTGTATATCAGCCCTCGCCAGCAGAAAATCTGTGCTCACAAGAATACCCCACACAAAGTCAAGAAATGTTTTTTAAAACTCTCGACACTCCAAGTCCTCGTTCATGGATGGACCTACAATCATAGGTACTGGGACCCTTACGGCGCGGCCAAGCCAGGCCGTTCGTACGCTCGTTTCATGGCAAAGAAAGGGTATGTCGTTCTCGCTCTGGATTTATTGGGAACTGGGGCATCGAGTGTGCCTGATGGAGAAATGCTCACTTTCACTGAAAACGTGAGAAGCCTCATACAAGCTCTCACTCCGATACGATTACAACGGCATCTTCAACACAATTACATTCGGCATATTGCCCTCGTCGGGCATTCGGGTGGAACAATTCTCTCTGTGCTCACGGCAGCAAGCGCTCCCAATCTCGCTGACTTTCTGATTGCCACCGGGTGGTCATATGTACCGCATCAGGTCTTTTCTCAAGACATCATTGACGTGGCCCTACGACAAACTCCCTATATTCGTTTTCCTAGTGCACTTCGTACCGCGCTGTTCTACTACGAACCTACCGCAAGACCACGACAGATTGCCTTTGACAACAGCCAATTAGCTGATCAATTTCCTCGTGGAGCCTTAACAGAAGGCCTTCCTATCCTCACTGCTCTGGATGAGAATGATATTGATACCATCAAAAGATTTTCACTTGTAGACAAAGTTAAGGTTCCAGTCTTCGTGCAGCTCGGAGATATGGATGTGATTGCCAAACCCAGCACATCGGAGGCAGAAGAAGAGGTCTATTCGGGTTCACCCGATGTCACCGTCCAGGTATTGGAAAACATAGGACATTCCCTAAATTTACATATCAACAGAAAAACTGGTTGGCGAAATATTCATCGCTGGCTTAAAGACCAACTTTTCAAATGAACCCATGACCTGGGTGACTCTCTTGCCGCAAAAGGCGCACTTGGGGAAACCCAGGTACGCCTCTTGTCGCCAACAGAGACTTCAAGCTTTTCTGATTGTTGAATAGAACCTACTTTTCCCATGCTTGACTGCAAGACCGCACATTCTTCAAATTTGGTTTTCCCCGACGCCAAGAACGGCTACAATTGGTTCCAACTTGAGATGCTCGTCGACATGATCCGCCCAGCGATCAAGTGCCTTGCTCAATCTGCCTGAAACAGCCTGAGAAGTAGTGACCTCAAGTGGTTGAAGATTTTTTCGGGCACGTACACGATTCAGCCAGTGGCGACGAAATTCTGGCTGATCAAAGACGCCATGAATGTAAGTGCCCCAGACTATCCCATCGGCGCTCATGGCCCCGTCGTCTCCCTCCTCACCTAAATCTGAAGAAGATTGTTCCTGCTTTCTGAGAATTCGAAAGCACGGAGAAATCGTTTTGGCACGAGTTGTCCTCCCCATATGAATTTCGTAACCTTCAACAGAACATTCATGATCCCAAGATTCTAGTAACGAGCGGGCATGGACTTGCACAGTTTTCTTAGAAGCGAGTAATTCCGTCTCAACGGCAAGCAGTCCTAAGCCTTTGGACGAACCGCCTATTTCGACATGCTGTGGGTCCATGATTTCTTTCCCCAACATTTGAAATCCTCCACAGATACCCACTATCTCCCTTCCCCGTCGCACATGCCGCGTCACTGCTTCGGCAAACCCTGCTTTGCGAAAATAGTCCAAGTCGGAAATGGTGGTCTTACTTCCTGGTAGGATTATTACATCTGCCCCGTGAAGTTCTTGGGGTGCGGTCACATAGCGAAGAGCGACATCAGGTTCCGCAACGAGTTGATTAAAATCTGTGAAGTTACTCATATGAGGGAGCAAAACGACAGCAACATTTATCGTCTCCGATTCAAAATGTGTCATGCGAAATCGCTCTGA
The DNA here is from genome assembly GCA_965223765.1 of Nitrospirales bacterium. Taxonomy (GTDB): domain Bacteria; phylum Nitrospirota; class Nitrospiria; order Nitrospirales; family UBA8639; genus Nitrospira_E. The sequence continues at coordinate 2,261,889 of OZ245016.1, read as the reverse complement.
AGCAACACTATCTTCTTGATCTAATTCCAAATTCTTGAGATACGGCAATACCCCTAACACCGGCACGCCCGTCCGTTCTTCGAGAATCTTGATCCCATCCTCAAACAAAGCACAATCCCCACGAAATTTGTTAATGACCACGCCAAGCACTCGCTGCCGTTCTTTCCGAGTTAAAAGATCCATCGTTCCAATCACCTGAGCAAACACCCCGCCTCGATCAATATCAGCCACAAGAATCACGCTCGCATCGGCCATTTCGACTACCGGCCAATTCACGATATCTCGATCTCGAAGATTTATCTCGGCAGCACTCCCCGCCCCTTCGATCACAATCGCTTCATAGGTACTAGCCAATGCGTTATAACTGCTCTTCACCAATTCCCAGAGTACCGCTTTATTCGCAAAATATTCTTTTGCTTTCTGTCGTTCCCACACCTTTCCCTGTACAACAACTTGGGATTGACAATCTGCCTCTGGCTTTAGAAGCACAGGATTCATGTTGATATCTGGGGCCAGGCCACAAGCTTGCGCTTGCAACGCCTGCGCACGTCCTATCTCACCACCATTGGCTGTCACATAGGAATTTAACGACATATTCTGCGCCTTAAACGGCGCGACTTTGATTCCCGCGCGATAAAGCAGCCGACAAATGCCTGCGCTCACGACGCTCTTCCCCACGTCAGACCCAGTCCCTAATATGGCCAAAGCTCGCGCCATAAGTCTTTAACTTTTCCACTCCATGTCCACTTGGTAAGCTTGATGAATCTCACAAAAGTTGCACGGTCGCATTCGCGCCTCATTAACATAACCTAATATCATAGAAACACTCCCTGGGAACTTCTGCCACATGAAGACCCTAAGAACTCTTAGAAAAATCCACCACATGACACATCTACGGAAAGAATAACTGAGAAAATATCCGAAACCTCAACCTCCTTGCACTTTTTCGTAGCCACTGGTAGTCTCGAGCACACTCACTATATAGGTACAGTATCAATTACGATTAACCGTACAGTAAACCCGTCTCAAGAACAGGTTCCTAGCACAGGATGTCTACAAGCAACTAACGTAGGCGATAGGTTGAATAAATGATCCCAGCCACAAGCTGACGAAGCATTCAATGGACTAATAGGTTACAGCTCTCGAAAGGTTACCCCCTGACAAGCTACGGGGGATGGAAGTCACTAAAATTCGCACCAAGTCCAATACCACAGGCATCAAGGAACAGTTCACTAACCCTTGAGGCAATTGTGTGCAATGCCTCTCCTTACGAAACCTTAAGAGATACGAAAGTTGTACAGCAACGCGTCAAGACCGCTAGGCATCCGAAAGCCCTACCCCTATAGAGAAAGCCGATGTGAAAAATTGTGTTTCAACTCCAACGCATCTGTCTAAAATACGCTTAGGGTAGTAGCAAAGCACAGCTTCGTCATCCGAACAATCGTGGAAAATCACTCACTGAATAGTTCAGGGAAACGATATGACCAATCCTTACCTTTTTGATCCTATGAGCGATCTCATAGTGGCTCAATTTTCCAGGCCAGCGGACCTGGGACAGATCGACCTGACCGCACTGTCTCCATTTCAGCGAAGTCTTCTTGCCATTGACGGGACCGTCACAAAATTCATCGAGGCCTATACATTGGAGCCAGTGAACGTTATTAAAATTGGCCAACAGATGGAATCAGCATCGGCGTCTTCTAAATGGCTTGAATTAGCAGCGGACTTGACCGTCATACATCGAGAAGTCCTGTTACAGGGCAAACAGAGTCAGATCCTCTACGCGTATGCCATCTCACTCATCGCGCGAGATCGGCTACAGAGTATCGTCAAGGAAAGTTTAGAAATCGACGGGTTGGGACTAGGCCAAATCTTGTTGAGCTCAAAAATTGAAACGTATCGTGAAGTGCTGTGGTATGGCAGAGAAACACCGAAGGACTTGCCAGAAAATATTCGCCACTTAGAAGGAAAGGAATTCATCTCCCGTACGTATCGAATCATCGCAGGAGGCCAACCTATCATGCTCATCAACGAAAAATTTCCATTCAATCATCAATAGAAAACGCGCATGATGACCCCACATCAATTACCAAATCTTGATGACTTTTCCACAAAGTTTTGCGCTGCACTCCGTGAGTCTGGATGTGAAAAAACCTTTGCTACCAAATGGGGCTTACACGACATCAACGAGATTCATGAAATTTTAGAGCATAACATCCAAGGTGGATATACGTCTCATCACAAAGCGATCATGGCAACGCCACCATCTCATTCGGCATTAACGATTGGACCAGGGATGGGATTTTGTGTGTTTCTACTATCAGAAATTTATCCTGCCGTCTTTGTCGCGGAACCTGATAGCCAAAATGCATCTCTGATTCAGGAAATGTCTCCCTATTACCGGACAAAAACCAATCAGGCGGCTAGTGACAAGGTCAAGGTCTTTAACGCAGGCATCTCACTGTCCTCAGACGCTTTAAAATATTGGGAAGCCAAACGAAAGATCAGAGAAACGCGTCGGGCGAAGGGAAATATCCTCAACTTCGTCATAGATAAGACCACTGCACTCAAAGAAGAACTCCATGATCAGGTTTCCAGACTCTACCTTCATAAAGTGTTGTCCAGTTTAAGCATTTCTGACAGTTTCGAAAACATCCTAGGTGAGGTCTTAGAATTTCTAGATCGCGATGGTGTACTAACCTGGAGTGAACCCAAATATATCTTCTCGGAAGTCTTGCAAATCAATGCAGGACAGACATTGGAAGAGACCGTAAGGAATATATTTGACCACCACGGTTTACACGTCACATTTGAAGACTACGAAATCTCCAGCAAAATCGGCAACGACAACCACATCGAAACGTGGACCATGCTAATAGGGAGGAGAAGCTAAGTGGAAAACGCTAACCACGTGCTCTTAAGAGGCAAACCCGTTTGTCCAGGATTTGTTACGGGTCCCGTCAAGATTGTGCGACAGACCAACGATGTGGAGAAGGTTCAAGAGGGCGATATCATGGTCGTCAAGAACAGCAATCCCGCATTTGCCGTTGGTGTCATGACCTCAGCGGGCCTCATTTGTGAAGTGGGGGGAATGTTGACCCACATCTGCATCGTATCGATGGAAATGGGCATACCATGTCTCACACAAGCCGAACGGGCAACAGAAATCTTGAAAGACGGCATGATGGTTACCTTAAATGCCGCGCAGGGCACTGTCATGCAAATGTCCTAACCACATGATCGAGGATTTCAAACAAGCGATATCTGAGGTCTGGCAGGGCGACGGGAAAAACACATGGCCCATCGATCTCAATGCCGTGACAGATCTTTTCATGGACCTGTTTGTAGAAGAATTGGTTGCCGACTATACGCAACTCGAACGACAAGGGGCGAATGACTCTACCTTTTCTGCTCTGTTGCAGACCCATGCACGTATCATTCGATTGATCATGCCATGTGTCCAAGGCTTGAAGAAACAAGGCGCACCCATCGCTGAAATACAAGAGACGGTCAATTGGCTCCTATCACTGGCCAAGCATCTCAAGCATGGAGATCTCTGCGGTCGAGATGAGAAAAACATCATTTTAGCCCCAGACAAGGTGAACCGCTCAATAGACGGTTCACGATTGATCGCCGCAGACCCAACCAATTCACTCGTCATTCTGAAGCTCTGCGGCATTTTATGGGCCTATGCTGAAGTCGTCTTTTTTAAAACCCATGGCCTATTCCGAGAATTTCATGGCCCGTATGCCATTGATGGATTTGATCAAGAATTTGTCATTCGAGATTTTGTATGTCTTAATCCAGTTGAACTATGGCCAGAATGTCAGGCAGTGAAGTACCGCCATTTGCGGGTTATTACCGCCTACGAGCAGCTGGAGCCTAAAATTGACATCTACAATAATCTGTACATTAAACCTGGCAAGAGTTATCTCAAAGGACTACGATATTTTTACATTGAAGGCGACGGACAAATCCTGAGCTTAGGAGATATTACAGAGTTAAACCACACCCTATCGAAAGTAATCACATCAATTGGCAGTCAGATCGACACGCTTCATTGGCGAGACCTCGCAAAACACTATGCCATGATTTTCTGGTTTAGCAAGAAAGCCATACGCGACGCGCTGAACATCGAGTGGCAATATCCCCAGACAGTGAGAGAACGTATTGAGACCGGGGAACTCAATACGCGGTTCCAAAAATTAAGCCAGAAGGATTTGCAACGACTGCTGAGACTATCGTTTTAATCGGTTCCGATCCATCGCCCACATTAATCCAGCGCCTATCACTCGACAAACTCGTATTCCAACATTTATCTATCCGTGTCTCAAGCCATGGGAGCACATGTGCCTCCAACTCCCCACAAAATAGCAGCAAACACAATCTCGCTGCGAGAGACAAGTGGTAGCATACTCCTCCTCCTGATCGTACTGGGATGCTCGGCAGTAATCATCAAGCATAATCATCATGACGATGCATTTGTATACGTCGCCGTGGTTTGGACTATAGCCTGCGTTGCCGGAGTTCTTTCATTTCGATCAAATGCCCTCAGAGCCATATGCCTGTGTTTAGGATCAATGGCATTAGTCTGTAGCCTGTTCGAGGCATATCTCGCTGGATGGTTTCCAGGTCAACATCGCTCGTACCTACATGGGTCACTGACACGAAGCGGGCTGTATGAGCAACATCCCCTCCTCGGCTATGCCCTAAAAAAAAATATTCAGACGTCAATTCAAGGACATCATCAAGGGGAATTGCTCTATGATTTCACATTAACCACAAACGAACATGGGTTTCGCCAGACGCCCCAAAGCTCAAGTGCATCTACGCCGGCCGTATTATTCCTGGGAGGATCCTTTACCTTTGGACATGGGGTCTCTGACACAGAAACCGCCCCTTCTGTCTTACAAGAAGCCTATAGCTCGACGGTCAAAACCTTCAACTTTGGCGTGAACGGCTACGGACCCCATCAAATGTTAGCCATTCTGGAAAATGGGATCGAAAGACAAAGTGTGAAGGACGACAAGCCAACAGTGGCGATCTATCAGGCTATCCCGTCACATATTGACCGAGTTGCAGGACGAGCCATGTGGGATCAAGCCGGCCCTCGTTATCGACTTGATGAAAGCCAAGGGGTGCTCTATGCTGGGCCCTTCCATGGGGCCGTGTATAACACCCTCTTCACTTACCTGAAAAAATCACAGATTCTGAACAGAATGCTGGCTCACTGGTTGAATCGTCAGGAACTGAACCCATCCGACATAACAGTGTTCATCGAGATTATTAAAAAATCGGCGCGGATTTTTAGAGAACGATACGGCGGAGAGTTTTACGTCCTGTTGTGGGATTTTGCAAGCCCAGCCCATCAGGACATTGTCGCACACCTCGTAGAAAACAACGTCAATATTCTACACATAGCAGACATTCTGCCTCATGACCAAAACCAAGCACACGACTATCGGATTCCCCATGATAACCATCCCAACTCATTAGCTCACTACCATATCGCCCACTATCTCAGGAACTTGTTACAAGAAAAAATCATGGCCGTACCATGATCTCGCCCACCCTGACAAAAAGAGAAAAAGAGTGAGCTGCTCTACATAGCAGCCCACTCGTCACTCACGACAATGGCCGTTAAAACGACGCCAAGACGCCGAGTTGGAATTGGTCAAAATGCAGGGTCTCAGAGGCCGTCAGCGCATTATGATAATTATAGGTCGCTTCAAACGAAAACCGCCGGTTTATGGGAATGTTGAGCCCAAGCCCGATATTCACTCCCGCTTCCACATCACCGGGATCAAAGACATAGAGCCCACCCCCGCCGTTCAGAAAAATTCGGACTGGTGACGTGGGATTGAGCGTATACTTCAGATTCGTCCCCACCGTATAGAGATTGGTATCCGAATGCCCGGCACTCCCGTCAAAATTCGAGAAGCCCAGACGGAGGTCCACCCCCCAATGAGCAGTAAAGCGATACAAGAAGTCCAGCGTGACGGTCGGCCCCACATCGGCGATGGTATTTAAAGCCCCGTACGGATGGACCAGCCCCGCATGCAGGCTCACCGCGAAGTTCGCCCCATCTAACAACTCCGCCAGGCTCTTTGTTTTCTGGGCCTCTCTGACCGTGGCGGTCACGGGCACATCCTGGGGGTCGGTGCCTGGAGGCACGACGATGGTCTGCGTATAGCTACCATTCAGATTGTCCCGTAACACCCCCATCGGGGTGCCCCCGTCTGCCACAACAGTCACCAGTCCAAGATGCCCAGGGCCAAGGAAATTGCCATACGGATCTTTTGGCGTCACGACCACATCGAACCGTTGATCATCCGCACCTACTACTCGTACCGCCTCCATCTCAATCGTCTTCGATGTGGGTTTGACAGAGAGATACGTCTGAACTTGACGTTCCCGCGTAAAAAAATTGCCGTTCTGGGTCGGCCCCTTCGCCTGAAAATAGAACGAGTAGGTGCCTTCTTTCCGGGTGTTCGCAAAGCGATTCGTGTACGTCCCATCATAGGCCGCGACATCCCCATGGGTGCCATCATCAAAGAGCCGCACCACCTGCGGACCCTTCTGACTCGGAAACGGCACCTTGGCAATATCGGTCAGATACCGCCCTTTGCGAACTACGGGGGCGAACGTTTCGTCGCCCTGTTGCACGGGGATCTGTGCTAATTGCTGTGCAGTCACATCATTGATTGACAACCAGTTCCCGCGCCCATCTTCGGGCGCCGTCACCGTCACCGTCACCTCAGTCAACCCGAGGATGGGCCGGCGGCCTTCACGTAATTCTGTCGTCAGCGTCAGCCTATCGCCTACCACATGCCCTGTCCCGGTGATTCCGGCCTGCATTTTCAATCCCGAATCCATCAAAACACTGTACTGAAAGGATTCTGCTTCGTTCGGTCGTTGGCTGTTACTGATGACCTCTAGGCGCCACGGTTCTGAGCCAATCCGTCCGGGCACTCTCAGTGCCTCGCTGGCCACTGTCATGATTCGATACGAGGTGCCATTAACAATTTTCACACCTTGAGGAAATTCAACATTAGGAGCTGGAATTTCATTCCCATTAGAGTCAAACACTCGAAAAGTGAGCAATCGGGGCTGCGGCGTGGCCCAACTCACGTAAAAGGTCACCTTTCTATCATGTTCCACGACCTGTATCGGAAAGGATTGAGTTTCACCAGGACCAATTTGTGTTACGGGGTCCATTCCTATCTCCAATCCCGTTAAATCTTGCAAAAATGTTTTGTATGCTCCTTCTAAGTCAAACTCCTCATCCGTTGCATCTGCAAACCTCCCCCCAGTGTCTGTTGCCAAATTATTAAGGATGTCGAATGGCACCTCACTAGGGTCACCAAAAGCTACTGCAAAAACCTTCGTGTCAGTAGCCAGCAACTGACTTCTGACCGATGTATACTCAGAATCCATGGCCGAAGAAACTACACTGGGATCATTGTGATAGCCATCGCTCAAGAGCACAATGGCCTTACAGGTTTGATCGCCAAACATCCCATTCGCTGTGCTGAGCCCTGCCAACAAAGGTGTTGCACCTCCAGTTGGCAACATGTTGATAGCGCCTATGGCTGCATCCGTGTTCTCTTCCGTATTTGTCTGTGGCGACATCACCGCTTGGGCAGAACCACCGGTGCTAGGATGATCGGGAAACGTGGCCACGCCAAGATTGAATAGCCCTGCTGCATTGGTATCTCCCGGGGCCTCAAACATGAGGTTAAGAAAAGCTTCCCCTGCTTGTTTGGCCTGCTCAATCCGTGTAGTAGTGCCGTTGAAGTCAGTGGCCATGCTGCCGGATGTATCCGGCAAGAACACCATACTCGGCCGCAGGATCGATCCCAAGGTATAGTCAGCAATGATAAAGCTTGAAACGGAATTCGTTCCCATAGTTGGTATGGTCCCAGGAGTTGATCGTACATCATTTATTTCGACTGGGTCAGTTCCTGGGATATCAGGGGGACGCAAAGTTTGAATTTCAATTGTATGGCGTAAGACATCTGTATTGAAACGCATAATTCGGAGATAGCCCGCATCAAGCCTGTCTTCTATTAACTGATAATTCGACATGAGGCCAAAGACATCTCCCATACAAGACGAACGGGTTCTCACAGGCTCTTCATCGGGCATTTCAGACGGCCCTGTGGGGCTTGTTCCGCCCCTTATTTGCAGCCAAGCTTCCCCAAAACAATGCCCACTAAGCATCATGAACAGATTCGGGTTATCACTGAGTTCATCCCAGATTTTCCGACCATATTCGCCGAGATCACTCGTCCCAGCACAATCCCCACTTGGTGCACCACTAGGCTGGATAAAATGGGAGGTAATAATGGCTCTTCGGTCGGGAAATGTTTTTAATAGGCCGTCGGCCCAGACCAGTATGTCATCTTCCGTGGGGCCAGTTTCCTCAGAAAACGCCAAGTTGATGGCGATAAATTGAAGATTTGCGGAGGCTTGGAACAGCGTGTAATTGTTATCATTGTTTGTGGAATCAAACTGCGCTGGAGTCCCTGAGCCCCCGCCGTAATAAGTTGTTGTAGGGTTGGCAGGATCAAAAACTACATCTGCATATCGACCAGGGCCGAATCCATCAACGGGAGGGCTGACTGTGGGGAAGCCATCATTATAATTTGTCCTTGTCGAGCGTTCGCAGCCTGGGGGGGAGGTGGGGCCATCCCAATCGTGGTTGCCTGGCAGAACCCCATAAGGGATGAGAGGGGAATTGTCTAGAGTATCCATGGCTGTATCAGCTCTGCCCCATTCTGTATCGCCTGCATTGCAGTTGCTATCGACAATATCGCCCAGGTGGGCCACGTAGATGATTTTCTCGGTTTCCTTGTTCTCCCGAATCCAGTCAGTTTGTTTCTTGAAAATATTTTCTACTGCTTCGTCTACGGGGGTTACTGGATCGTCAACAGCCGCCGCATACATCTGGGTATCCGGCAGCACCACGATCGAGAATTGCTCAGCCCATCCTACTGTGCCCCACAGCAACAAAAGTCCCCCAAAACACCCTAAACATAGCGTAAGACTCATATGATTTTTTGAAGATGACATATGTTGCAAACTCCTTTCTCACATTATTAATCGTCTTAAGACATTATCTCATATGTTCCTTTGTATTAGCCTATTGAGCCATATTCGGGGAATAACATCAAGGGCTATGCAACGTCTCTGAACCTGGGAATCCATCGTTCCGTAACGTTTCAATATCTCAGGGGGTAAGCCTTGACAAAAGTCCCCCATTACACTACAACGCAAATAGGATTGCAGTACAACTCCTGTTGCCCATGTGCATGCTGATTGAGTGCATCTTTCTTTTTGGGGCTGGCGTAGGAAATTTGTATTTTCTATGCTCAGTCTGTGCGATTAAAGTTCTCTAAACTCAGTCATTATCAGTCGAATCGACTCCTTGAGCACTTTGTGGCCGGGGTGCCTGCTCGAACGGCCGCAGATTTGGTCAATTTGAATCGTCAAACGGCTATTCACGTTTACCATCGGTTACGACTGATCATCGCTCGGCAGATCGAAGAGGAATGGGCGTTTGCCGGCGCCATTGAGGTGGATGAGTCCTACTTTGGGGGCCGACGCAAAGGCCAACGAGGACGAGGCGCCGCCGGCAAGGTGCCCGTCTTTGGCATTTTGCAACGGGGCGGCAAGGTCTACACGAAGGTGATTCCTGATGCCAAGGCGCAGACGCTTTTGCCCATCATCCGGGAGAAGATGGTGCCTGATAGCATTGTGTACACTGACTATTATCGTTCTTACAATGCCTTGGATGTATCGGAGTTTAAGCACTATCGCATCAATCACAGCAAGCTTTTTGCGGACAAGCATAATCACATCAATGGGATTGAAAACTTTTGGAATCAAGCCAAACGGCATTTGCGCAAGTACAATGGTATTCCCAAACACCATTTCGCCCTCTTCTTGAAAGAAGGCGACTGGCGCTTTAACTACGGGAGTCCCAAACAGTTGAAAACGACGTTACGCCACTGGATAAAACTCACTCTTTAATCAGAACTTCCTACGTCAGCCCCTTCTTTTTTAAATCCGGAGGACAGAAACCATGAAACATTCCCAACATATTTTTCATCTATTCTCTTTTGCGACAAGACCTGTCCGAAGTAGCGTATCGTTAAAACCCGAAGAACGAAGGGAGCAGCGATCACCATACCAGCACACACTTGTACCGATTGCCCTTGTTTGCAGCATAATGAGTGTTTCTCTATCCTGTGCCAATGACCAATTGGCTTGGCCAAATCCTGAAAAACCGGTTACTCAAGACCCACAGATTAAAAAGTATGAGACCTATTTTAAAGGCTTAAACTTACCTTATATGAAACCGCTTGGTTGTAGTAGAACCACTCCCTGTCAGCTAGTAGCCGATTTCAATGATGACGGCACAGAAGATTTAGTGGGCTTGTATGAATACTCTGGACCGAAGCAGCGGAGTAACGCTTGGTATTTGGATTTAGTGATTATCTATTCCACCAAGGATTCTGCCGGACCGAAGCATACTATTTTCACACATGTGGGTCGCCTAGATAGCAAGAACCAAGTCCTGGCGAAACTGGAGACACAAGAGGTGGGTGACATGAAGCTACCACTCAGAACCTTCAAGATGCAGCGCCCGGGTATTAATGTGATGACAAAAGGACAATCGCCCGAGGCCTACTTCCCGACGTATTATTGGAATGGAAAGGAATTTCATGCGATTGTGAAAGCAGCAGATTAAACCAGAGATACCACTTGTTATTTTTGTGCATCATCAGCTATCCCATGCTGGGAAAAGCAGTAGGGCATCGCATCTCATTTTCATGAACAACGTGGGGGTCTCCCTTGGTTCAAACCTTGGATTTCGTCTATCAGATAGAAGATACGACTTCAGAAAAACCATCATCATCGCTTTTACTACGCACCCTAACACGTTGCCAACAACAATCTAGATTTCTGCACCTCGTTTCGCCTTATTTCAAGAGCGCCTGCACTTGCCGTAGGGCTCGGACGGAAGCTCAAGGATGCCCCCTGATCTGCTCTCGTATGGATCAACAGGTTTGTCGTCTTCTTTTTTTAGAATTGGCGCCTCGCCATAGAACTCCAGATTACCAGGGACAGCAGGTGGTGTGACATCTCCTCGGTCAATCAGCGGCACTAGGACACCGGCCTCCCCAACTTTTACAGTCACATACACATCTTCCTGGAAATCCTCCGGCTCATCCATCTTCCGATCCCGGAAGATTTTTTCCTGTAGAGATTTTTCTGGCACGATGATCGTCTGAGTGTAGCTACCGTCTAGATTGTCGCGCAAAGGCCAAAAAACCTTCCGCCCTTAGCCGCCAGCGTAATGCGACCGCTGTTTCAAGTTCCCCAACCCACACCCCAGCCTATGGCGACCGGCTAGCGCGACCCAGAACACTGAGCCAGTCAGCCTTTCCTTATACGATGAGCACTCACCTATCGGATAGCGACATCCGAGGAGGTATCCGTTCATGAGTTCTTTGGTACATTCAGGCTTGAGGAAAAAGTCTTCTACTAATTCATATTCTAACAATATTAAATCAATACATGACCCCCTTATGACCCCCTTATGACCCCCTTATCTAAGGACAACACCATTGGTGAGCCCGAAGGTCCGGCAAAACTCGCGAGAACGCCGCTGGCGGCTTTTTTCAACAGCCCCTATATTTCCTACTATGAGCGGCCTTGTATTCTGATCCATACACCGTCTCGTCTGAATGTATCTAACGGAGGCGAGATCCCGGTGGTCTCGTCGATATCACAAGATGGTGTCGGATCTGGAATACCTAACGGATGCGATGTCGAATCAGTCGAGTAAAACACTTCTGTCTCAGGGCCAGATTCCTGGGTTAATGTGAATGCGACAGTACTACCAGGCACAACAGCAATGTCGCCCATATCAAAGAGATAGGAAACTTTAGGTTCATCAACACCAGATAACGTGCGCGTCTGCGAGTTGGAGGCAATAAGCGGTCCAACGTAGGAACCCAGACGAGCATCTAGTCGTATCGTAAAATCGCCAGCTGCCCTTGATGAGATGAATAACTCGACCTGATCCAAGCTCGATCCAGGATAAGAGGGATGGAAGAACCCACGATCAATCAGGTCCCCGCCGGTAGTATCGGTGCCACAGGAAACCAGTTGGACTATCGGCGTACACTCACTGCCAGCAGCGCCATACCCCTGGAAGGAAAAACTCAAATTCGACGCACTGTTCGTATCCATTCCTGCCCCACTCCCCGGGGAATAGGTACTGACCAAATCAGTAGGGCGTCCCAGGCTCGGTATGGCAGGTGAAAAGGTTTCGATATTGACCATCCCTGTGTCAGTATCGAAGCGCATAATTCGCATAAAACCGCTATCACCTTCGCCTCCTGTAAATCCCACGATGGGTTCAAGGGGAAGATTGGCGAAGTTGACCGCACCAGTAGGATAGTTCATCTGCTGATAATTTTGCATCAGCATATGCACAGGTTCCAAACCAGCGGTACTACGATCCTGGACGACCCAGGCTTCACCAAACCTATGTCCATTCAGCATCATCAATAGATTCGGGTTGGCAGAAAGTGCGTCGTAGACTTGCTGACCATAGGATGCCAGTTCGCCGCCTTCCCTCACAAAATTATGACTAGTAATAATACCCAGTCGATCAGGATATGCCGTGAGGAGGTTGTTGGCCCAGGTAAGTTCTGCATTAGGGCCTTCCATGTTTGCTTCTTCCTTGTACGCTAAGTTAATCGCGATAAATTTGACACCACAAAACCCAAACAACGTGAAATTATCTTCATTGGTACCACCGACTCTGTTACCAGACACTCCGGTACCTGGAGCACCATAATGGGGCCTGGCGGCAAAACGCGCCGGTGGAAAGCCCTGGTGCAACCCTCCTCCTATGTCCGGATCATTGTATAGTGACAGGGGTCGCTCGCTATCAAAGTCCGGACACGAGCCGCCTACCTGATTGAAGTCGTGGTTACCAGGTACTACGCTATAGGGAATGCCCGCTTCTTCCAGTATCTCCAGCGCGTCGTCAACGATCTGCCACTCGGTACGACTACCACCTGTGCCGGCGGTGACTGTCTGGTTGTCGCAATTCAGGTCGTCTTTTAGATCACCTAGATGTGCGACGTAAATAATGTTCTCGGCGACTTGGTTGTCGGCAACCCACTGCATTTGCGCTTCGAAGAGCTCCGGCCGAACTTCGCTGTAGAACTGGGTGTCGGGAATGACGACGATCGAAAACTGCTCAGACTGTGCAAGACGTGGGAGCACACCGCACAAGAGCAGGGACAGCGCCAGTATAGTGTTCGGGCATTTTCTGAACATCGCTTTTCCTCCATTTCGTATTTCTGAATCTGATGGACATTCGCGTCTTTAATCTTTTCGTGGACATGTGAGACTGCATGTCCCAACTTGGCTACAACCTAGTCTCCTCGTGAGCCTGCAGGTGGCAAAGACCGAGGCAATTGAGAGGCTTGTCGGTGACTTTCATCTCAATCGTCAATCCCGTAGAACGCACGCTTAATTTTCCCGTCTTGGTAATAGTAGAGCACTTTCGGGATGCCGTTACGGTACGAGACTACACCGGGCATGTCGATCGTCACCGAGCCTGGCATCAGATCTACCACGCCCGCCGGTTGCTGGCTCAGGTGTTGGAACAGTTTCCCCTCTACCTCCGAGCGTTGGCCGGAGTATGGGTTAGTGACGTGCTGGATGTTTCCACTGTCGTCCTTGTACAAGATCAACACTTCGAGCGTCCAACCTCCGCCTCGAGTGTCGTCTCCAGTATGCTCGTAGATACCGGCGAAGTCATCCTCGCCGTCTCCATTGAGGTCGACCACCTGGAAGCACGCTGCATCCTCAACCACACCCCCTAGCGGCGCCGGGTTTCCTGATGGCCTCGCTGATTGTGTCGTGCGCTTTGGTGGCGCCGACCCTCCTGGGGGCGCCGCGCGTCCAGGTTGTTCCGAACCCGTCGGTGGCATAGTATTGACTCCACAATTCGGCACGCTGCACGCGTGTTGACAGCCGCGAGCATCAAACACATTGATCACGCCGTTCTTGTCCAAATCCATTGGGTCATCTGGATGTGCGGCCGCTTGGTTCCTGTTCAGGCCGATGGCCCGGATGTCTTTGATGTCTACCACTTCGTCCGCATTCGTGTCACAGCGTTGAATGACGGGCACATCCCCCTCTGGGATCTGGATGGGCAGTGGCATCTCATCGATGAACTGCTGTTGCTCTTGGGTCAGTGGGTAGTCCCCACAGTCTTCAGCAAGAACAGTAATGGGTATGAGGCCTAACAGCGCTAGGATCGCGAATCCCACAGTCAATCGTGCAAGCATTTTCTTACTCCTTCAGTTGTTGTAAAACCAGTAGGAACACACATCATAGCCGTCTTTGTTTACAGTCGATTACACCGAAGTGACGTGGTCTGTGTAAGTAGTGAGGAAGTAGCCACGTGACCATCGGCACCACGCCACCACTCCAACAAAGGTCTCACACTGACCCTATACCAAGCTCTACGAAACAAGCCGAGTGTCACCAGTCCACTAAGCAGCAGCACCAAAGTGCCGGGCTCCGGCACGGCGGTGATAGATCCGCTATGGACATCGGTCGCAAGCGATTTCGGAACCTGGAATCCCAAATCAGGGTCGAAGGCAACACCTCCCGATAACAGCCAGGAGCTGACGTCCAGCGAACTCCTGCCCAGACTCAAGGTCGTGAAGTTAAAGGTGCCCAACAGAAAGTCATTTGGCTGGAAGGTGTGTAAGTCAGCATCGGTATTCAAGGATACCTCAAACACATTGACAGTGCCACCAGAATCGACAACATCATTAATAGTCCCTAAACCAAAAGCATCTAATCCCGTCCCGAATGAAAAACTCTGAAATTCCAAGATTGACTCATCAAAGCTCACATCGAGCTCGAATCCGGTCAAAATATCGTCACCCAAACCAGAGATGCGTAACCCAACGCTGACTGAGCCCCCAGCACCATCTACCGTTTGGTCAATCGGGTCGAAGCTGATGTCGATTGCCTGTGCTTGAATACTGAAGCAGGCAACCATAGCCAAGGCGATAAGATAATGCTTCATATCTGTTCCTCCATATCATCTTGTTTTCCTGACTTTGCTCCAGCGAACACCATTGGAACACATTGAAAAATGTCATTCATTTAACTCTCATTCGGCACACTGAGGTACATAAAACTGCTACACTCTGCCATCGACGCCAGCGCTTTCCCTCAAGTCAACAGCTTAGTAGTCCAACATCTGCGTCAAATCAAAGGCCGTGCTCGCTTTGCCTACCTTCACCGAAATCTGAACGTTTTGCTCATCCATCTTGTCTGGCACGATGATCGTCTGGGTATAGCTGCCGTCTAGATTATCACGCAGAGGACCAGAGACCTTTCCGCCCTTAGCCGCCACCGTAATGCCCCCACTGTGTCCAGGTCCCAAAAAGTTGCCATAGGGATCTTTCGGCGTGATCCGCACATCAAAACGTTTCACGATATCACCGACCACCGGCGCAACCGTGACGTTCAAGGTATCCGATGTTGGTCGAACCGATAAAAAGCTCTGAATCTTTCGTTCTCGCGTAAAGCGATTGCCATTGTGTGTCGGCCCCTTCGCATGGAAGTGAAAAGCATAGGTGCCTTCTTTTTGGGTTTTGGCAAATTGATTGGTATACACTCCATCGTCGGCCGTGCTGTCCCCATGGGTCCCATCGTCATAGAGCTGTACTACCTGCGCGGCCTGTTGCCCAGGAAATGGAATGCCTGCAATATCTGTAAGATATAGACCTTTGCGCACAAACGGCGCGAGTGGCTCAGATCCTTTTTTTATCGGCACTTGCGCTAACTGCCTGGGACTCACCTCATGGGTGGACAACCAATTGCCGCGCCCATCTTTCGGGGCTGTAATGGTAACCGTGACATTCTTTAATCCTGCAATCGGCCTTCGGCCTTCGCGTAGTTGAGCACTCATGGTAATGGTGTCCCCCACAGCATATTGCTTTCGATCCAGCTTGGCATGGAACTTCAACCCCGACACTAACAGGACGCTGTATTGGAAGGGTTCAGGTTTTTCGTTCCGCTGACGGGAACTCTTGACGACTAGCTTCCATGGGTTAGGCCCGATGCGACCAGGCACCGTGAGTGCCTGTCGATCTACGGTGACAATCTTGTAGGTGGTTCCATTAACAACTTTCACCCCTTTCGTGGTTTTCTTCGTGGGCGGCCAGAGCTGGTCGCCATTGGCAGCATAGATGGCCAGATCGAGAAGGCCGCGCTGCAGAGTCTGCCAACTCACATAAAACGTCAATTTCGTGTCATGTTCCGTTACCTGCACTGGATAAGCTTTCGTCTCACCCACACCGATCGTATCGATGGGGTCGACTGCTAGGTCCAAGTCTGCTAGATCAGCAAGGAATGTTTTATAGGCTTGATCAAGTTGCAACATGCTGTTCTCGGTGGCATCGTAAAATTCTCCCCCTGTCCCGGCCGTGAGATCTTGTAGAAGGTCGAAGGGCACTTCGTTCTTTTGACCAAATCCTACCGCAAATACTCGTGTGTCATTCGGCCCTGCGGTTAACTGATTGACGGCTGAGGTAACCTGCGAGGCATTCGTGATAGGTGGATCATTCTGGAACCCATCACTCAGGAGCACAATGGCCTTACAGGTTTGATCACCAAACATTCCATTTGCGGACATGAGTCCAGCCAACAAAGGTGTGGCATTCTCAGGGGACAACCCATTGATTGCGGTTTTGGCGCCATTGTTGTTGGCCACTGTATTCGTCTGTAATGCTCTCACGACCTCTGCCGCACCGCCTGTGCTGGGATGATTGGGAAACGTCGCTACGCCAATGTTGAATCGGCCCGCGCTGCTGGAATCGGCGGCCGAGACCAACATCAGATCAAGAAATGAGGCACTGACTTCTTTGGCGCGCGTGATTCGTTGGTCATTAAGCGGCACACCAGGAGTCCCGTTGAAATCCCAGGTCATACTGCCTGACGTATCCGGCAAAAGCACCACACTCGGCCGCCGTATCGGACCAAAATCATAGCTCATAATTGTCACATCTGAGGCAGTTCCCGTATTCATGGCACCAGGACTTGTACTCGTGTTAGACGCGCCCACAGTGGCCCCAATCGGCGAAAACGTGTCAATGGTTAATGTATTGGCAATCGTATCAATCCGCAGGATTCTCATATTGCCCGAATTTTGTCCACCATACGCCTGGTAGTTTGACATCAAGGCATCCACCCGCCCCATACACGAGGAACGCCCCATTTCGTTACTCAGCACCCTCAGCCATCTCTCCCCATCGCAGTGGCCACTGAGCATCATGAATAGATTAGGGTTATCATTCAGTTCATTCCAAAGATCTTGGCCAAAACCACTAAATGATCCACCCACATTACAATTTCCTGTAGTGCCTCCAGGCTGAATAAAATGAGATGTAATAATGGCTCGCCTGTCTGGAAATTCCTTCAGCCGAGCATCAGCCCAGCTACTTACCGCAGGAAGAGCATCTTGGGAGTACCGCAAATTGATGGCGATAAATTGTACACCACCAGTCGACTCAAACAGCGTGTAATTGCTATCATTAGTTCCACCAGGAGTTGACCCGCCATGATAGGTTTCTCCTCCATAGGCACTCAGACCAAATAAGGGACCTCCGTTTTCTGGTCCCGCACCATTATAGTCGTCCGAGTCAGCTAGATCTTGGCAGAAGATGTTTGGGGGATCACCGGCAGTCCGTTCATCAAAATCATGGTTGCCAGGAATCACTCCATGGGGGATGCCTGCTGCGAGCAGTGCATTCATGGCAGTGGTTGCTCTTTGCCATTGCGTTGAACCGGCATTGCCATCACCTCCACCACAGTAATCGTTATTGACCAGATCACCCAAATGGGCCGCATAAATGATTGGATGCGGATCACCAGGCGTCCCTCCATGGGCTTGGTTAGTTACAATCCAGTTGGTTTGGGCCTGAAACGTACCGGGATTATTGGCTGCATAGAACTGCGTGTCTGGGAGCACTGCGATGGAAAATTTCTCGGCCTTAACGGGGCTTGCCCCGACCAGGGCCACGATGCCTACCCAGCTTGCTATCGCTGTCAGGCTCATGTGAGAGTTGCCATATCGCATCGATTCTCATCTCCTTTCGCTTTTCATAACGGTATCAACCGTGATGTATAAAGTCGGTGACCAAGGTCTGTTCCCTTGGCTGCACCTATTCAGCCATAATTCGTCAAAAACATCAAGAAGAGGTTCACACCTTCCAACGTCCAACATCGTCTTCTCACACACCATACTGTCGCGTTAAAAGACTTGACAAAATTTACCCCTTGCACTACAACGCGCCTATGAACCTAATTGATTGCGTTAATTGCGATAGAAAATTCTGACGAATAGAGAGGTCCTAATTATGCCATATATTTCTCCCATCACATTACCAGCCCTCCCCGCCGCTAACAGTAGTGATATGAACGTTGCCTTCTCATCCGTGGAGCAAAGCGAACACCACCCAAAATGGAAATCAGCGGGACTCCTAATTCTCGCTTGTAGCCTGGCCAGCATATTGCTTTCATGTACGAATCGCCAGGTGGATCAAGCTGATCCTGCAATATCTAGAACTGAGGTTCCCTCATCTCAAGAGCCCCTGATCAATCATTATAAAGACTACTTCAAGAGTTTGAACTTGCCATACATGGAGCCTCTAGGCTGTAGCCAGGCAAAACCCTGTCAACTGGTCGCAGATTTCAACGATGATGGGATAAAAGACTTGGCAAGCTTATATGAGTATTCAGGGCCTACGGATCGGATTGGAGCTAATTATGTGGACTTGGTCATTCTCTATTCGACGAAAGGTTCGGCCCATCCTACTCATCAGATTTTTCGTTATGCCGGAGGGATCGACAAGAGGAATCATGTTTTAGCTAGACTCGAGAAACAAGAAGCGGGAGAGCTGACCTTACCACTGGGTACTATCAAGCTACCACGCCCGGCTATTAACGTGCGAAGAGACGACCAAGAGCCAGAAACCTACTTCCCAACTTACTATTGGACTGGTAGACGGTTTGCGTCTATTGACAAGTCCGCCGACTAGCCAGCGGCTTTGTGCAAGTCTATGGTAAAAATAGCCAACAACATCTGCCGCCGTCACGGGATCCTTCGTGACGTCAGAATGCTATAGCCAATCTAACAGGAGACCTGCTGCTACTGTGACATTTGAAGAGATCCTCAACCAGGTTATTCATTCAGCGCAGTCTTCAAAGAACGGTTTGACTGATGGGCAGGATACTGTCGCGTACCTTGAGATACCTGATTTTTTCCATGCCCTGGATGCCCATTTCACCAAGTACAACGTAAGTCGAAAGAACCATTTGGCCTTTCAATGTCACAATTCTGTTCTTGGCGCTTTAACACTTCTTTACTTGTTCAAGAATAGGTATCATTTTGTTTTGTTACCACCTGCTTGTCAGAGGCGAGATAGCCCAGAGTCAACCATTCCACCGTTTTGTCGTTATGTGCTCACTGTCGTGCCTCCACCTGCAGACGACTCATCCGCACTCCCATCTCGACAACCTGAAAATTTTCTCGGCCTTGAAGAAAATGCCCATTATCAAGATATCCAGCATTCGGAACCATCTGATGAAGGAAACCTCTATATTAAAACGTCCGGAAGCATCGGCTCTCCCAAAATGGTTGTACATCGACATTCCAAACTACTGGGAAATAGCTTGAATTGTGTCCAGCGGTTCCGATTAGCCGTAGAGGATCGGATCACACTTCCCGTTCCCATCTGTCATATGTATGGTCTTGGTGCCGGGTTTCTCCCCGGAGTCATTATTGGAGCCTCACTCGATCTCCAGGACAATACCAATATTTTGACCTACCTTGACCGAGAGCAGCAGTTTCATCCTACAATCGCGTTTTTTACCCCAACCTTGTGTGATACCGTGTTGGAGAAACGTCGATCATCATATCCCTACAAATTAATCGTCACGGCTGGAGATGTCATGAAAGAAGATGTGTTTCATCGAGTTGAATCACGGTTTGGTCGTGTATGCACGCTATACGGCAGTACTGAGCTCGGGGCAATTGCTGCCACAAATCATGATGGCGCCATCGAATCCAGAGCCACAACTGTAGGGACGCCCATGCCTGGGGTGCGCGTTCGTCTTAATGAAACCAGCCTCGAACCCGATGATAATCAGTCGCCCATCGGAGAGCTCGTCTGTCAACATCCCTATGGGTTTGAAGGATATGTGGATCAGAATTTAGATAGTCTCGCTATCATGTCACCTTCCAATTGGAACAAAACAGGCGACTTAAGTCGGATTCGAGAAGATGGCCAGATAGAAATCCTTGGACGATGTGAGCAGAGTGTTAACCGAAATGGCTTTCTGGTCTTGTTTACGGATATCGAGCGGCGAATGGAAACAATCGACGGCACAGAGCGTGTTGTGATCGTCTCGGATGGAAAACATAAGCGAGGGCAACGACTCGTGGCCTTTTGTATTCCTCGCCCAGGCTGTACAGTCACGAGCGGACAACTTCGCACAGCATGTTTCAATCTTCTTCCGCGGTACGCCATCCCCGATCACGTATCTGTGCTCAGTGCTTTGCCAACTCTTCCGAATGGCAAAGTCGACAGACAGGCACTCGTCACTATGGCAACCGGCGATATTCAATAACACATATAGCGAACTTTCATACTGACAGAAAGAGATTGATCACACAAACGGAGGATAACCGAATGCAGGAGACGATCATTACGCAACTGAAAGATATGATTGCCGACGAACTGGATGTCAATCTCACACGGGAAGAAATTTCCGAAGAAGCCTCTCTATTCGAAGAAGGGATTGGGCTTGACTCTATGGCTATTGTGGAATTTATTAGCCTAATTGAAGAACGATTTTCTATTCAATTTTCAGACGCGGAATTACGCCCTGAGAACTTTAAGAGCTTGAGTCTTGTTGCCAACTTGATTACACGCAAGGTCCACGACAGCACACTGGATCAGGCTGGCATGAATTAACTGAAGAGCCATGAAGGAGAAGCCACGATGAATAGTACTAAAGCCGTTGCCAGCATGGAACTTCCTGACCTCGACCTGACTCAAGTCGAGTTATCACGGAAAGGGTTTGTGACAAACTATCCCCCCTATAAACACTGGAGAAAAACGGTTGTTCCAGAAATATTGACGGAGAAGCCCATCAATATTTATTTCCATTCTCCGTATTGCATCCAACGATGTGCGTATTGCTTCTATAAAACTGTGACGCTACGGGAAAGTCAATTGGCAGAGATCGATCGATATATCGATGCGGTCTGTCAAGAAATTCGGTTGTCGGCAAATCGGTTTCACATGAAAGAACGGCCAGTCGATTCTATTTATTTCGGAGGCGGGACACCGACTCTGTTAAATAAACGCAATATGGCACGGATCATTGAATGCCTTCATGAAAATCTCAACATTGACAACCCGGAATTTACTGTGGAAGCCGAGCCCGTTACGTTTACCCAAAAGAAAGCTGATATGCTCAAAGAGTTCGGTGTGAATCGCATTAATCTCGGCATTCAATCATTTAAAGATGAGATCGTTGAATTAACAGGACGCAAAGATACCGAGAATCAAACCTTACAAGCTATTGACATGGCCAAGAATACAGGTGCCGTTGTCAACATCGATCTCATTAGTGGCTTAGAAGGTGAGACTCCAGAAAAATGGTCCTATAGTGTGGGACGTGCCATCTCAGTTGATGTGCCAAGTATTACAGTTTATAAGATGGAATTATATCCCAACACTGATTACTATGCTGGTGTCCGAGAACAAACGCTCCACTTACCATCTGACACCGAAGAAATTGCCTTTATGCAACATGCCATAGAAAAGTTTGAGGCGGCGAATTATCTGCCCTGGAATTGGTACACCTTTACCAAAATGGGACAATACGAGCATGTGTACCCAAAAAGTCAATGGCGAGGCAATGACTGCTTGCCATTCGGTGTCTCAGCCTATGGTCGTGTCGGCGATTTTCTCTTTCAGAATACCAACGATCTAGAAAAGTACGCGGCCACCGTCGAAGCTGGCGATCTCCCCATTAATCGTGGGTACCGATTAAACAGCAGAGATCAAATGATTCGAGATGTAATATTAGGTATCAAACTCATTCACTTGCCGTTAACTGACTTCCAACGCAAATATGGCTTTACGCTCACGAGCTTGTGCTTACCGACATTAGAACATCTCCAAGCCGAGGATTTCATTTCTTTCTCTGATAACGAAATTTCGTTGACATCAAAAGGGATTCTGTATGGAGATTATGTCGGCAAGAGATTAGCACAATCGTTGAGAGAAATCGCTTGACGAGTTGACGAATTTTTATCGCTGAAAATTTAGCTCTACCTACGGGTTGAGAACAATATACACTTGCTCGTCAATCAGATGAATCAACTCGCTGTGAGCGGCACAATTCTCGCCTGATCATGGTCGTTGCTGTTCTCAGTCATGCCTCACTTACCCCCTTCTTCTAACAGTATCCACGCTCGCAGCCCTAGACGAGCCCTTTTGCTCACCACGTTTGGTATAAGTATAGTTCTCATGGTTGGCCTCGGTGAAATCCTTCTGAGAGTGGCGGGGCGACTCCCATGGAAGCACACCCCGTCTTCTGAGTTTAGCCAACAGGTTAATCGATCGACGATGTATGAACCAGATTCGACATTAGCCTGGAAGAATAAGCCAGGAACCTACACCATCCAAGATCACTCATCGAACACCCAACAGAAGATTGCATTTACATTCTTACCTGGTGGCCGACGGTCAACTGGAGCAGCAGACCTCCCAAATCGACGAACGCTCACAATCGTTGGTGGATCTTTTACCATGGGGTATGGCATTTCAGATCATGAAACATATCCATGGAAATTACAAAGTCGATTCCCGAATATCCAGATAGTGAATTATGGAACCTCAGCCTACGGTACCTATCAATCCTTACTCACGCTTGAAAAAATTTTCTCTGAATCCCCTCCCCCACAGATTGTCTTGTATGGGTTCATTGAACACCACGAGGACCGGAACGTCGGAACCCCAGCATGGCTCAAGACTCTCGCCCGGCATTCTGGGGGGAAATACGACATTGGCATCCCCTATGTCACAATTAATACAAACGGCAATCTCACCAGGCACTCATTTGAAAGTTATCCGAGATGGCCCTTGAGAGAATCACTAGCTACGGTCACCTTTGCTCAGGATCTTTTTTTGAAATGGCGGAACCGAAACAGGGCTCCACAAAAAAGGAACGTCACAGAAAAGTTGTTAGTTGAAATGAACACTCTGTGCCAACACAATCAGGCAAAGCTTTTTGTGGTCTTACTTTCCATGGGCAAGAATGCGAAATCCCATTACAAAACCTTCTTACAACACAATCACATCAACTTCCTCGACTGTGTCTATCCTATGACACCAGAACGACGATTGTCCGACGATTGGCACCCCAATGGGACAATGAATTCTCTTTGGGCAAACTGCATTGGCGAAGCTATGAGTGACGTCGTGAGTAAGATTAGCACATCGTAATATACTCCAAGTCATATTGTGCTTTCTTGCCAGGTAATCTCGAAAGCCTTCCACACCAAAGCACCATGCCCCCTTGCGATTCGAGATGCCAACGAGTGAGGCACAGTTGAAATAGTTAGTAGAAACTTTTACCCTTCGTCATGTCGCATACATGCTATCTTAGGTACATTTGTCAACTGACACCCTCTTCACGATTAACACCCATGGCCCAAAACCGATTGAAGTTTTTCACGTATGCCTGATGTTGTTCTTCAAAACCTTACTCGTTATCAGATAGAGTACACAATGGCGCTAAAGTTCATGAGCAGAGAATGACTACCCCCGAACATTCCCACCTAACCACACACAAGAGTCCGACACCAACTTCGCTGGAGGAAGGTGTGGAGAATATGCTTGAGGCGGTGCGAACAATAAAACGGTTTCAGCATGAGGCCCCTCCTCTTCAACCAACAGCACGGCGCCAAGACGACTTCCTCTCTTTTGCTCAGCAACGCGTGTGGTTTCTCCATCGCCTTGCACCAGAGAGTCCTGCCTATAATAAGTTCCGAGCCTATCGCATCACCGGACCACTGGATATAGCAACCTTTGAAAAGGCCTTAAACGAAACTGTGCGTCGTCATGAAGTACTCCGAACAACATTCCCATCTGTCAATTGGGGACCAGGTCAACTGATTGCCCCTCCCAGTGAGGCCTCACTACGAATCGTGGCGCTTGATGCACTGTCAGAGTCTGCGTGGAACGATGAAACTCTGAAGTTTGCACACCAAGAATGCCAACGCCCCTTTGACTTGGCTAAAGGTCCCTTAGTCCGAGTGACTCTAATCCGATTGCGACCCACAGAACATGTCCTACTTGTGACCAAACATCAAATTATCACCGACGGGCAATCCTGGAAAGTGTTTAATAAGGAAATAGCGACTTTGTATGACGCCTTTCACAATGGAAGACCATCGCCCCTCGATGAGTTACCCATTCAGTACGTAGACTTTGCACAGTGGCAGCGACAATGGCTGCAAGGAAGTATTTTGGAAAGGCAGCTGACTTACTGGAAACACCAGTTGGCTCACCAAGTTTCAGGCAACCAGGTACATCGCTCTAGTCGAGAACACGTGTCAACACCCATTCAAGGAATCCGGCAATATTTTAAGATCAATCGATCTCTAACTCGTGCGCTAAAAACCTTGGGCAAGCAAGAAGGTATGACTCTATTTGTGATTCTTTTGTCCGCACTGATGACACTGCTGCACCGACACACGCTGCAAGAGGACATTCTTGTACTGACCTCTTCTAGCGGTCGCAATCATCCCAAACTTCGAAGACTGATAGGATTGTTCGCAAATATCTTAGCGTTACGTACGAATCTTTCGCACAACATGAGCTTCCGAAAGCTACTAAATCAAGTTCGCGAGGTCACCTTAGGAGCGCACTCCCATCAAGATGTTCCCTATGAACAAGTCGTCGAACACCTGCACGTGAAACATGGAATCAATCTGAATCCACAGGTACAGGTGCTTTTCATTTTACAGAATGAGCACTATCTTCAAATTCCGAGATTAACTGTCACTCCCCTCGATGTCGTCAACGAGCTAACAAAGCTTGACCTCACTCTATTCCTAAGTGAAAAAGAGAGCGGCTTGAGTGGCTGGTTGCGATATCGTCCGGATCGCTATCATACCGAAACGATTGTGAGGTTACTCAACGACTTTGAGACGCTACTCAAAAACATTGTTAGCAGCCCTCAACATCCTCTATCTACCCTACTCCCGGTAGCACATCCTACTTTGTTGCCAGAATCCCCCCCTGCCGTTCGTGATGACGCAAACGAGAATGTGGCTCGAGAGCAGCCAAGGTTTGTCGCACCACAAAACCAAGTCGAGAAAACTATTGCCACGATTGTCCAAAATGTACTTGGAGTCAGAGAAGTGAGTATTCGACAAAATCTCTTCGATCTTGGAGTCCATTCTCTATTGTTAGCACAGATTCTGACGCAGTTACAGAAAACATTCTCCCAACATATTTCACTCGTTGAAATGTTTCGTCATTCGACAATCAGCGCATTAGCCCACCATCTCAGTCACGGACAAGGTGAGCAGAGTTCTTTTCAGCAAGTTCACGAGCGCGCTGAACAGAGAAGACTAGCGACCAGACGTCAACAACAACTGGTAGCAAGAAGGAAACAGACTCATGCATAACTCGAATGGCTACGATTCTGTGAATAACATAGCGATTATTGGGCTATCTGGTCGATTTCCCGGAGCCAGAAATGTACAAACTTTTTGGGAAAATCTTAAAAACGGTGTGGAATCTATCTCATTTTTCAGCGACCAGGAGTTAGAACCATTCGGAGTTGAGGCATCGATTCTTCAGAATCCCGAATACGTCAAAGCCAAATCCATACTAGACGACGTTGATATGTTTGATGCCTCTTTTTTCGGGTTTAGTCCGAGAGAAGCGGAAATATTGGATCCTCAGCAACGCGTGTTCCTCGAATGTGCCTGGGAAGTTCTAGAGCATGCTGGGTATGACCCAGAATCCTATCCTGGTCGTATCGGTGTATATGGTGGTGCAAACAGGAGCACCTATCTCTTGAACACACTTCACACTAATCACCAACTCCTGGAAACAGTCAGTCCTTCTCAAGTCCTCCAAGGCAACGACAAAGACTATCTCGCAACTCGTGTTTCCTATAAATTAAACCTGCAGGGACCTAGTATCAATGTCAATACAGCTTGTTCGACTTCCCTAGTTGCAGTCTGCCTTGCCTGCCAAGGTTTGCTGAGCTACCAATGCGACATGGCATTAGCTGGAGGAGTTTCAATAGGAGTACCAATTAAAGAGGGATATTTTTTTCAAGAAGGAGGGATGGTTTCTCCCGATGGGCATTGCAGAGCGTTTGATGCAAAAGCTCAAGGAACCGTATTTGGCGATGGAGCGGGAATCGTCGCCCTCAAGCGACTCGAAGATGCGATAGCTGACAGAGACTGTATCCACGCGATTATCATCGGTTCTGCACTGAATAATGATGGGTCGGATAAAGTTGGCTTTACAGCACCAAGCGTAGACGGACAAGCCGAAGTGATTGCCGAAGCACTCGCAGTGGCTGATATAGACCCTAGGACCATCAGCTATGTCGAAGCGCACGGAACGGGGACCTCTTTAGGTGATCCGATTGAAATTGCCGCTCTTTCCAAAGCCTTTCAGGCTACCACCAACGCTACGAATTTCTGTGCTATTGGATCGGTAAAGACCAACATCGGACATTTGAATACCGCTGCAGGTATCGTAGGTCTGATCAAAACTATTCTGGCCTTAAAGCATCAACTGCTACCACCTAGCCTCCATTTCGAACAGCCCAATCCCAAAATTGATTTCTTGAATAGTCCTTTTTTCGTGAATACCAAGCCGTCGCCATGGATGGTAGACAATGCTCCTCGACGGGCCGGAGTGAGTTCTCTGGGCGTTGGTGGTACGAATGCCCATGTCATTCTTGAGGAAGCGCCGGTCATTGAGGATTCTGGAGCATCTAGATCATGGCAGTTGCTAGTTTTGTCTGCGAGAACCACTTCTGCACTAAATACCATAACTGAAAATTTAGTCGAGTATCTCATACAGCATCCTGAGGTTAATCTTGCCGATGTCATGTACACACTACAGACGGGTCGACGGACATTCGGTCACCGACGAATGCTGGTATGCCAAAACTATAATGAGGTGATCCAGGCGTTAAATCCCTTGAACCCACAACGCGTGCTGAGTCAGGTTCACGAATCTGGCTATCGGCCTGTTGTGTTCATGTTTTCCGGACAGGGGGCTCAATACATCAACATGGCGTTAGACCTCTATCGCACCGAACCTGTATTTCGAAATCAGATTAATCGTTGCACCGAAATTCTCCAACCTCATTTAGGCATTGATTTGCATGACGTACTCTATCCAAAGTCGGAACACATTGATGATGCGTATCAGCAATTGTCTCAAACAGCGGTCACTCAACCCGCACTCTTTGTGATTGAGTATGCCTTAGCACAACTATGGATATCCTGGGGAATCCAACCTCAGGCTATGATTGGTCATAGCATTGGAGAATATGTCGCGGCTTGCTTAGCAAACGTATTTTCTCTGGAAGATGCACTAAGGCTGGTTGCAGCAAGAGGACGTCTAATGCAAACAATGCCCCCGGGGGCCATGTTAGCTGTTTCACTTTCGGAAGCGGACGTGCAACCACTGCTGAATCAAAGTTTAACGCTCGCCGCCGTGAATGGGCCGGAGAGATGCGTCGTCTCTGGCCACACAGACAGCGTTGAAAATCTGCAACACCAACTCACAAAATGTGATGTACATTGTCGCCGGCTACAAGTCTCACATGCCTTTCATTCAGTAATGCTTGAACCCATGATAGAACCATTTATCGATGAGGTACGCCAAGCAACTTTACGTTCTCCTGAAATTCCTTATCTTTCAAATCTTACTGGGCATTGGATTAGAGAGGAAGAAGCCACTAATCCAAACTACTGGGCCATGCATCTCCGTCAAACCGTACGTTTTGAAGAGGGCTTATGCAAGCTGTTAGAAGACCCAGATTCGATTCTGCTAGAAGTAGGTCCGGGACGTACATTAAGCACGTTGGCACAGAGCCATCCTACAAAAAGCACAAGCCAGGCAGTCTATTCTTCACTTCGACATCCTCAAGACCAACAATCTGATGATGCGTTTTTACTCACGACTCTCGGACAACTCTGGCTTTCTGGTGTCCAGATTGACTGGTCTGAATTTCATGCCTCTGAAAAACGCTGCCATCTTCCACTACCCACTTATCCTTTCGAACGTCAGCGTTTTTGGGTTGAGTCACAACTTAATCATTCAAACGGGAAAACTTATGCGGGCGGGAAGTCCATGTCAAGGAAAAATCCTGACATCGCAGACTGGTTTTACATACCTTCTTGGAAACGGGCAAGTCCGCCTCAGCTCTTGAAACAACAAGAACTGAGCCAGACATTCTGTTGGATGTTATTTATCGATGCATCGGACATCGGCGTCCAGCTTGCGCAACGACTCAAGCAGTTAAACCAGAATGTTGTGCTCGTCAAGATTGGAGAACAATTCAGCAAAGAAAGTGATGACCTCTATTCGATTAACCCACGAAGCCGAGGTGACTACGATGTCTTGTTTAAGGAATGCCGTAAGTGCAAAAAGCTCCCTCAAAGAATAATCCACTCGTGGAATGTTACAGCTATTCATCAGAACCGGTCAGATACCATAGACCTTGACGCATCACTCAATCTTGGATTCTACAGTCTACTCTTTCTTTCACAAGTATGTGGGGAACAAGACACAACTGATTCACTACATTTTTGGATTATTTCTAATCACATCCAAGATGTGACTGGCGATGAAGAAGTCCGTCCAGAAAAAGCGACGGTGTTGGGGCCATGCAAGATCATCCCAAAAGAATACCCACATATCGTTTGTCGCAACATTGATGTCATAATCCCATCTTCGGAAAGCCCACTACGACCATCTCTCATAGATTATCTCCTGGCTGAAATACTCGCGGAGCAGCCTGAACCCGTGATCGCATATCGTGGAAATTATCGCTGGGTACAAACCTTTGAATCCATTCGATTGGAAAAGTCCGCACAAGTTCCTAAACGACTCAGAAAGCAGGGAGTCTATCTTATCACTGGTGGGCTAGGAGGAATTGGTCTCACCCTGGCCAATCATCTGGCCAAGACGTTACAAGCTAAACTCATTTTAATGGGACGTTCATCTTTGCCTCCTCGGGATGAATGGAGGGAGTGGTTAAATACTCATGATGCACATAATACGGTCTCTAGTAAGATACGGAACGTGCTGGAACTTGAGAAGCTCGGTGCGGAAGTTTTGCTGGTAAGCGCAGATGTGACAAGCCAAGAGGAGACCCAGGCAGTCGTTAGTCAGGCATTGGCTCGTTTTGGGCACATCAATGGCGTCATACATTCGGCAGGGCTTCCTGACGGTGCTGTCATTCACCGGAGGGATCGAGAAGATACAGAAAACATTCTGGCTCCGAAAGTGAAAGGGACATTGGTCCTCGAAAGTACCCTAAAACATGTCCCTCTTGATTTCTTTGTCCTTTGTTCTTCCCTTTCTTCAATACTCGCTCCAATGGGACAGGTTGCCTATTGTGCAGCTAATGCCTTTCTCGACGCGTTTGCCCATCGAAGCGCTTCAACAAGTGAGATATGGACAGTTTCGATAAATTGGGATGCGTGGCAAGAAGTTGGGATGGCTGAAGACGCGGCAAGACAAATCGCCTCAAACCACGATAGTTCTGAAGCCCCCCCACGAAAAGTCAGCGCCCCTATTTTTCAACACAATGAGAGAAATGTTTTGCCTTCACAGACTCCAACACAAGAGCTTTCCACTCGCACTTCTAATCTATATTTAGAAGTCACATCACCGAAAAATGAAAGCCATATATCTAAACTTCAGAACGGATTAACCCCATCAGAAGGCATAGCAGTCTTCAACCGAATCCTTGAAAACCCAATGCCTCAAATCACCATCTCGACTCAAGATCTTGGGATGAGATATTCACACATACCACCTCTTATTGCATCATACGACAAACAACGCCTCGAAGAAGTAGGTCTTCCTGAAACCACCCATTCTCGTCCAAATTTAAGAACAACGTTTGTTGCACCCAGAAACGAAACTGAAGAAACGCTTGCTGCTATCTGGCAAACGGTACTTGGCATTCAACAAATAGGAATCTATGACAACTTTTTTGAGTTAGGAGGAGACTCTTTGATCGCCCTCCAAATCCGATCGAGATTACGAACTACATTTCTCGTAGATGTGCCGTTGACTCAATTACTTGAGGGTACAACGGTAGCGAACTTGGCCGAATACATCGACACCATTCATTGGACAACCCAGGAAAGACCAACGACGTCCAGTAAAACTTCGAGCGACCGAGACGAACTTGAATTATGAATACTCTTGAGTTTGTCTCATACCTTCGTAGTATTGAAGTGAACCTTAAAGCCGAAGGGAATCGCCTTCGATGCAGCGCACCAAAGGGAACCCTCACACCAGAATTAAGTGCAAGAATTGCGAAGAAAAAAACGGATATTCTCGCGTTTCTTAATCAAGCTGATCTCCTCGCAAGCATCCCATATCAAACGATTCCGGTAGCACCAAGAGAAAAGAGTCTCGCCTTATCGTTTGCTCAACAACGGCTGTGGTTTCTGGATCAGCTAGAACCCAACAAAGGTACCTATAATCTTCCGGCGGCTTATAGCTTTAAAGGTGATTTGAATCTATCCGCGCTCGAGCAGAGTCTCAATACACTCGTCTGTCGGCATGAAATACTCCGCACGACGTTTCCGGAACAGGACGGAGTCCCGGTCCAACAGCCAGCCCCTTTTCAACCATTCGCACTCGTCTGCCACAACCTTACGACAATCACCGCCGCCACCGACCGCCACGCCGCGGCTCGCCATCAAGCTCAGCGCGAAGCGCAACAGCCCTTTGATCTGGCCCATGGGCCCTTGATTCGCTGCAACCTCTTGCAATTGACGGAGACCACGCATTGGCTCCTCGTCACCTTGCATCATATCGTGGCTGATGGTTGGTCATTTGAGATTTTCGAACGGGAGTTCGAACACCTGTATTTGAGCTTTTCACAAGGGCAAGAGCCGACGTTGCCCGCCCTCCCGATTCAATATGCGGATTTTGCCCAGTGGCAACGCCACTGGTGGCAAAGTGAGCGCCTGGCCACGCAACTGCAGTATTGGAAGCAACAACTAGCCGACCTCTCACCCGTCTTGGCCCTGCCTACCGATCGCCCCCGCCCGGCCCTGCAAACCTATCACGGCGCAAAATGTAGGCTCCACTTACCGCAGCCACTCGTGACCGCTCTTGAACAGCTCAGTCAGACCGCAAGCTGTACGCTCTTCATGACACTCTTGGCGGCCTTTCAAATGCTGCTGGCCCGGTACTCTGGCCAGACCGACATTGCCGTCGGCTCACCCATTGCAGGACGCTCGCGAGTCGAGACAGAAGGCCTAATCGGGCTGTTTGTTAATACCCTCGTCCTACGCACCAACCTAGCCGGCAATCCATGCATCAACGAGGTCTTAGAGCGCGTACGGACCATGGCCTTAGCCGCCTATGCCCATCAAGATCTGCCCTTTGAACAATTGGTCGAGGAACTCAACCCCACGCGCGCCCTGAGCCATTCTCCCTTCTTCCAGGTTATGCTAATTCTCAGAAATGCTTCTAAGCCTCTCTTTCCAGCATTGCCCGACTTACAGATGCGCCGTGAGTTTGTGGATCCAGGCACTGCGATGTTTGATCTGACCGTCTACGCCCAACAAACGGATCAAGGCCTGGGGCTCACCTTTGAATACAACACTAACCTATTTGATGCGACAACTATTGAGCGGATGGGGCAGCATTGGCGGATCTTATTAGAGGGCATGGTCGCTCATCCAGAGCAACGGCTCGCCGAACTACCCCTATTATCTAGCACCGAGCAGCAGCAGCTGACGGCTTGGAACACAACCGCCGTCGCCTTTCCCCCCGCCCGTGGCTTCCACCAACACATCGAAGCGCAAGTGGCCCGAACGCCGACCGCCCTCGCCGTCCGGTTCGAAACACAGACGTTGACGTATGCCGCCTTGAATGAACGAGCCAACCAACTCGCCCATTATTTGCGGAGACAGGGCATTGGCCCCAATATCCGCGTAGGCCTCTATATGCAACGTTCGCTCGAGCTGCTCATCGGGCTCTTAGGGATTGTGAAAGCCGGGGGCACCTACGTCCCCCTTGATCCCAGCTATCCCCACAACCGCATCGCCTTTATGTTGACCGATGCCCAGGTCGCGCTCGTGATTACGCAGGCCCATCTTCACGCTCACCTACCCACCTCCAACCTCCCCTCTCTTTGTCTGGACACGGCGCAACGCCAACTCGAGCAGGAAGAGCCCGAGAATCTCACGAGTGACGTCACCGCCACTCACATCGCGTATATCATCTATACTTCGGGGTCGACCGGCACCCCGAAGGGCGTCCAAATTTCTCATGGTGCCTTAGAGAATTTTTTACTCGCAATGCAGCAGGAGCCAGGGCTACAGGCCCACGATATTTTGTTGGCCGTCACCACGATCGCTTTTGATATCGCCGGCCTGGAACTGTACCTCCCCTTGTTCGTCGGGGGGCAGGTTGCCCTTGTCAGTGAAGATGTGGGCAAAGATGGGCACCGCTTAGTCGCTGCACTACAGGCCTCGAACGCCACTATTATGCAAGCCACGCCGGCCACATGGCGCTTGCTCTTAGAGGCCGGCTGGTCTGGCACCCCCGGTTTAACAATGTTATGTGGGGGCGAAACCTTACCCCGAACCTTGGCGACGCAATTACTTGAATGCGGAGCCGCCTTATGGAATATGTATGGCCCAACCGAGACCACCATTTGGTCCGCTATCCACCGCGTCGCTCCAGGTGAGGGCCCCGTGCCCATTGGCCGACCTATCGCCAACACCCAGTTTCATCTCCTCGATCCCCAGGGACACCCGGTTCCTATTGGCGTACCGGGGGAGTTACACATTGGTGGCCATGGGCTCGCCCAGGGCTACGTCGGGCAGGCATCTCTCACGCACGCAAAATTCATTCCCCACCCCTTCACATCCGCACCTGAGCGCCGGCTTTATAAGACAGGAGATCTGATGCGATATCGGCCAGATGGCACACTCGATTGTGTGGGACGCCTCGATCATCAGGTGAAGGTACGGGGGTTTCGCATTGAGTGTGGAGAAATCGAAGCCGTCTTGCGTCAACACCCAACCGTGCACGAGGCGCTGGTTTTGGTGCCTCTAACAGATACCGAGAACCCTCAACTCGTGGCGTATGTCCAGCCAGTGGACACCGGCCGCTGCGAGAGCCCGCAATTATATCACTTTCTCCGGACCCTGCTCCCCGAGTACATGCTCCCAACACGGTTCATCGAACTCGCCACCTTCCCACTTACCGCCAATGGGAAAATTGACCGCCAGGCCTTGCCACCTCCTACGACCTATGATCGTACACAGGGAATACCCTATCTGGCACCACGGACACCACTAGAAGAACTGCTGGTAGCCATTTGGCAGGAGGTCTTAGAACTCGAACAAATTGGGGTACATGATAACTTCTTTGAGCTAGGCGGACATTCTTTACTGGCCACGCGAGTGATTACTCTAGTGCGCAGTACATTAGAGCTGGACTGTCCCCTACGCACGATATTTGAACAGCCCACAATTGCTGGCTTCGCAACAATCATTGACGAACAGCTGCCCGAGACTTTTCCTGATGCAAGCTTGAAAACATCTTAGGGTGTGTTCACAATTAGAGCAGCCAAATGACGACGGTAGCAGCCAAGGACAAGAAGGCCTGATAGTGTTCAGCCAGCTTTTCATAGCGAGTCGCCAGACGACGAAATTGTTTCAGTCGTTGAAAACAGCATTCAATGTCGGCTCGCGCTCGATACAGATATCGGCATAGCTCCGTTGGAGCAGACGCGAGACTTTAGGCGGAATGACCGCCTGGGCCCCACACTGCCCAATGGCCTCCAGAACCGCTTGAGCATCATAGGCCTTATCGGCCAGCACGGCCCCGATTGCACTCAAGTTGGCCAACAACGCAGGGCCCTGCGTCACATCCGCCATCTGCCCACCCGTGAGCAGAAATCTCACAGGGTTCCCCAACGCATCGACTAGCGTGTGGATTTTGGTGGAGAAGCCCCCGCATGAACGCCCTACCGCTTGATTCTGCGGCCCCCTTTGGCTCCTGCCGCATGCTGATGAGCATGGACAATCGTATTATCAATGGCCACCCATTCAAAGTCTGGATCGGCAGCCATAGTGTCGGCCACCCGTTGCCAGATGCCTTTTTTCGCCCAGCGCGAGAAGCGCCTATAGACCGTGTGCCAGCGTCCATATTTATCAGGCAAGTCCCGCCAGGGAGTGCCGGTGCGCATAATCCACAGCACCGCTTCCAGAAACCGGCGATGGTCCGCCGCCATCACACCACAGTCGGTCACTTTCCCCGGCAAGAGTGAAAGATATCTAATGAGAGAACTGGCAATGCCCCTTTTTATGCAAAAAACCAAAGACTAGATCTCCGGGCTAATCTGATTCGTCAGAATCAAAAATTTCATTTGACGACTACCCCCCACCCTACCCTCTCCCCAAAGGGGTGAGGGAAACTCACACTAAGAGAAGTCCGACGGAACGCGATTTTTGAGCGGAAGTAGACGACCACCATTTGTCGAACCCTCTGGGCCCACCAAAAGGAAATCCGGCTCGGACCTCCTTAAATACCGGATAACGATGCCCACTCGATTGATCGACTGGCGTCGCACGCGCAAGAAGATTGAGCAACCACTCCGCTTGGCCCTGTTGAAGTCTAATTTCCTCATCGCTAGTTCGATTGGACAAGATTATTCGATAGCGATGATCTTTCCAGCGTTCAACATCAGGTTGTCCACCAATCCAAACAAATTTCCGTTCCATTCGCGAACGGTCTTCCTCTCCCCCGTCTCCCAAGACGTCTGCAACCCACGTTCGTTTCACTTGAGGCTTAGGCACCCGTTCCGGGAACCACTCACGTACGTCTCGCTGTAGGTCTAAACCTTCTTTGTAGTGCCAGAGTGCGGTGCGTAACCCCTCTCCCAGCCATTCAGGAGTTGGCCCTTGAAGATCCTCGTGAACCATATCATTTTCTGCGAATCCCGAGAAGTCTGGACCGGTAATTTGCAGGCCATAGGCGTCTGGAGTCATGCCGATCGGACTATGTGCTGTGGTCACAAAACGATGCCAAAAAGCTGATTGAAGCAGGCCATGGACAAACAGTTGACGTACGCGTTCTAGACTCTCGATCGTTTCTTTTAGTGTTTCACCTGGCAAGGCATACATAAGATAGGCATGCACCATGATTCCGGCATTTCGGCAAGCTTGCGCAACCCGTACAGTTTGGTCCACCGTAATTCCTTTCTTGACCAACGCCAACATTCGATCGCATGCCACCTCCAACCCGGCGCTAACGGCAATACAACCAGAGGCTGCCAACAGCCGACACAAATCAGGGGTAAAGGCCGGTTCAAATCGAACGTTACTCCACCAAGAAATCGTGACCTGCCGCTCCAGGAGAGAGAAGGCCAGTTGCTTTAATGCCGCAGGCGGCGCAGCCTCATCCACAAAATGAAACCCACGGGTGCCCGTTTCTGCAATTAGGGTTTCAATCCGATCAACCAACGTATCGGTAGGCGAGGGTTCGAATCGCCCAATATAATCCAATCCCACATCACAAAACGTGCATTGTTTCCAGTAACACCCATGGGCAATCGTCAATTTATTCCAATGGCCATTGGACCATAGACGATGCATAGGGTTCATGGTGTCCACAATCGAAACGTATCGATTGAGGTTCAATCCATCATATGTTGGCGTACCGATTTCCGACTGCGGGACATCCCGTTCAGCAGCCCCGTTCTGATAGACCACTCGGTGTCCCGATCGCAGAAAGGTTCGGCACAGATCAGCTTCTACTCGCTTACCTTGCAAGTACTCCAGCAAACAAAGGAGCGGACGTTCGCCATCGTCTAATGTCACAAAATCCACGACTTCAAACAAACGCGGATCCTCAAGTCGCCGAAGTGCCGTGTTGACGTATCCTCCTCCCAGAGCCACTTTGATATCAGGCCTTCGTACTCGCAGTTGCTGGCCCATACGGAACGCTCCGTACAGATTGCCAGGGAACGGCACTGAAAACCCCACCAGCGACGGTTGATACCGCTCAACCTGCTGCCATAAAGCCTCATCCATCCATTGATCGGTTACGCTCAACGATTGTCCAAGGGCATCAACAAATCCATCGTAGGTCGTGGCTTGCGTAGCCAGCGATTCAGCATAGCGACTCAGAGCGAAATACGGGGTGATTGTGGCTTGAACAAGATCGGCCAGATCTTCGAGATAGAGTGTCGCAAGATGCTTCGCGTAATCGATATGATTTTCCATCTGGCAAAACGCCTGATGATTAGCGATTTGCCGCGCAGAGAATCGCGGTCCTTCGGGGAGAAATCCGCCCTGACAGACTCGTGTGGCCAATGTAGGATCTTTGCCCTGTAGAAATCCAATAACCGGATCGATAGTCTCTAAATAGGCCCGCTCTAGACTCAATAATTGTCGAGCCTCTCCCGGCAAATCCCTGACTGGTCTTTGACGAAGAATATTAAATATTTGACTTAGCCCCGTGCGAGAAAACATGGCCAAGACCATATCCAGACCCACATCGGCTTGATGCGTGAGGTAGCCATGAGAGCGCAGAAACCCCGTGAGATAGGCGGTGGAAGGATAGGGCGTATTTAGTTGTGTTAACGGCGGGATAATCAACAGAACGGAGACATCGGACATAGCAGGCAACACCTACCACATCGAACATCTCACAAGCCAGTGGCTTGAGTACTACTTTCTAGAAAATACTAATCGAAGCCACTTAAAGATTGAAGGAAATATAAACAAGAAATCTAGTGGAACAACCAACAGGTGACTCTTCTTTAAAACCACTCACGTAACTCTCGTGCTTTTTTGATAAAAATTTCATAGTGACCATAAGATGATTGAGGCTGTGCCGCTCGATCTCTCACACGAAATGCACTTTTTCCATGCGCTGGAACCACGATATCGTACACGTTTTCAGAATTCGTATCTATTAAACGATTATTTGCATCAAAATACTGGACTTCAAAGTGAAGATCTTCCCATGATTTATCACTCTCATTTCGTAAAGTCCCAATCACCGCAACATACGATTTCCCGCCATCTATATTATAAGATATTTCCGACTTTTCAATGATTATCTGATTCTTGTATTTCTGAAAATCGGCTCTACTCCCAAGTACCCACACGTTGTAAAAAATGAAGAGACCTACAACAAACCCTATCCAAATCAAGCTACCTAAAGGACTCTGTAAATCGAACCCCCATTTTGTTTGCCAGACATGACAGTGGGGGCATTTTTTTTGCGATTGCTTTTACCATCTCTCCACAGGTGGCGCATTCTTTAGTTTGAGGATTTCCATTCATCTTTCACCTCATATTTTGGGAAACATAGCCCCTTTATGATCCACAAGTCTTATCAACTAGAGTATTTGAACGTGTCTTCCAACTAACAGACCTAGTATTGTTTGAGCCTACAAGCCCTTGCCACCCCATCCCGATAGCGAAGCCACAGATCGAGCGTGCGCTGTAACGTGGTCAAGATTTTTTCTTGTTGTGCCCGGGTCTTGGCATGATCGACGACCATGGCATAGGCATCATGCCGATGACCGGTTTCC
The DNA here is from genome assembly GCA_965223765.1 of Nitrospirales bacterium. Classification (GTDB taxonomy): domain Bacteria; phylum Nitrospirota; class Nitrospiria; order Nitrospirales; family UBA8639; genus Nitrospira_E. Next base: position 2,223,897 of record OZ245016.1, on the reverse strand, counting down.
ACCATCTGATGCGCCCGAGTTAAATCCAGGGCCTGTGGTGAAACGCCATGATATCGAACTAACGGATGCGACTTGATTTTGGCGGCAATTTGCCTGGACGTTTTGGAGCGAGCTGAACGGCTGATTTCCTCACGGTCGTGAACACTCCCTTCGACAAAAATCGTCATCACCGCTGCTCCCACAATCCAATCAACATGATCAGCCATTCGATCCAACCAGCGCCTGTATCGTCGAGTGTCGGGAAGGCATCGTATCCCCTCAAACTCGCTCGAACGAAATCCCAATCCGTGCATCATTCTTAAGAACAGTTCCGGATGTGACACGCCTAGTGAAAGCTGCCCAGTATCTTCTTCAAAAATATTTTCCGCAAGCATCTGACGAACGGGCAACGGAGGGTTCTTACTGTAAATACGGGCAAGAAATACGGGGAAATCTCTCACATACACCACATATTCTTGCTGATAGTGAAGTTTGAGTTGCGACTTAGAAATGGCCGGTCCAACAAATTGAGACCAAGCCCAGTGGTTTTTCTGAACCATCAGGTTCAACAAACGTTCTTGAAATTGCCTACGCGTATACGTTCTCGTCACCATGGTTGTTCGACCTTGAGCATTCCATAACGTTCCTCGCAACAACTGATTCCCTGCAAATACAAATTCTTTTCGGAAGAAATCTCTGAAACGAGAGTTAGACACGCAAGAAGACGCAGAAAGACCCCACCACCACGCTCAACACTCACCATCTCCGCCGTATAAGGATTAATTGCGAATGTCCGTTCGCAATGACTGCACTGACTTATTGTCTCTTACTAAACTACTGTCGACGAAATTTTCGATGTTACGCCACGACAATTTCAGAATGTTTTTTGACATATTCAAATATCTTCCTTTTTTCATGCGCTTTGAAGAAAATTGTCATGAAATTTAACAAGCCCAACCCTCTCAACTTCCTGGCCTGTAACCTCAAAGAAACCACTGGCAAGATATTCTCCACAAAATCACACCCTTATAGATCTTCAGCTTGAGTATCGCCTCCATGGCAGTGGTCTTGCTTCTACTCAAAGCCCCAATCCCATGGTCTCAACAACAGACATGGGGATTCTAGACGACACAGGAGGAGGCACACATGACGTATGCAAACGGACAGTACATTAACGTGGCTCGCAACAACGAGCTTCAGCACCATGAACGCACCATGACAAGATTCCGTCGGCAGATTGCACAACTCAACAAGGCCGTCGCTTGGGAACTCGAACAACACCAGATTCGACTTAAGGAATTGCAGCAACTCGAAGAGGGAATAACCGGAGAATCTTCACTTACGTCGTCAGCGAGTCAACCACCAACGCTAGAACCCGTCCCTTCGTGCGGTCGTCGATGGGCACAAACACGAAAGTATATCCACCGGTCGCTCCATCAACCGATGACCCAACTTGTAAGTTGACGTGCATTTTCACACAACGGCCTGAGGCCATACCAAGGCTCACGATGCCCTGGTGGGACCATCATGCCCCGCTGTGCTCTCTCAGATTTCCACAGGACTCACAACACTGCGATAAAGACGAAGGGTTAATCTCTACGTCAGGGTTGGAACAAAACGAGGACATTCCTACCCTACAACTTGATTAGGCACTTAAGTCACTTAGAAATTTAGATTTGCAGGGAATACGGTGACACACTACTCTTTCAGTAAAACCTGAAGATGCCCATCTTGAATTCGCAGGTCTTCGACACCCTTGGCAAACTGATCCCAAAACCCTCCAGAGCTACCAAACTCTTCAACCAGATTGATCTGTTTAATGTCTCCCCACCAAGCACTGGGCAATGGCACTCCCCCTAAGCTGATACCTTGCATGGCCACTACCGGCTGGCCATTCGCGTAGCTCAACTCCACACCAAAATTCAATCTGAGTGTCTTGCCTCCCACAATAGGCATTTCCTCGCTCACTGGAACAACTAGTTTCACACTGACGAGATCTTCTGCAAGGTCGACTGCCACATGCTTGGCCATTTCCGCATCCTTCGCAATCAAGGCGTTGACCTCTCGCTCCGTCAACCGAATCTCTCGAGACGCACCCTCTTCCGAGTAGGGTTCGGGCGTAAGTGGACCATCAGGAACAGGAAAGTTGGGATCAGCTCCATCTGGCGAGCCATCAGGGGAATGCAACTGCGCCAACTTACGGTCTAAGGACTGTTGCTCCACTTCTGTTAGCATCGTGGGTTCAAATATCGCAGCATACAAGTAGTGATTCACCCACCAGGCTGTGACTACTACCGTGGCGACCACGGTCATCCCGATTAAAATTGCCACTTGAGTGCCACTGAACCGCCGTGGCGAGCGATTGGATGTTTTTGTCGCGTTCTGCATCCTATCCCCCTTTAGTCTTTACCGCCATACCAGTCCATTTCACCATACCAAATAGTTCATGCGAGGGGGAGCGTCAGCGATTGAGATATGGCCAACCACTGATTGATCTCTTTTCTCTATCATACAACCATGTTTGCCACCGTTTCTCAAGCTTGCTGTTCCTTTTGCGGCGCGTGCCGCGTGACAGTCGAACGAATATACTCTTGAGGCTTTACTAATCGGAACGAAGTCGATATGGTTGAGGGTATTGTTCAATCCCCTCATTACTTGAGTCAACGAGAGGAGGTTTCTTTATGGGGTTATTTGATTTCGTTAGAGACATTGGAGAAAGAATCTTTGGCGGAGGTGACGATCCAGCTACAAAAATTCGCGAACATCTGGAATCTCGCAGCTTGGGAATCGCCGACCTGAAAGTAGAGTTCCAAGAAGCTGACGGAAAAGTGTTTCTGTACGGCCAAGCGCCCAGCCACGAAGCTAAAGAAAAAGCTGTCTTGTTAGCTGGAAACGTGAAAGGCGTTTCTGAAGTCTTTGCCGAAAAACTCACAGCTCCAGAACAACAGGCCAAAGTGGAGTACTACGTCATTCAATCGGGAGACACCCTTTCAAAAATCGCGAAACAGTACTTGGGAGATGCCATGACCTACCCCAAAATTTTCGAAGCCAATCGAGAAGTGATTCAAGACCCCGACAAGATTTATCCTGGGCAAAAAATCCGCATCCCCTTGGGATAATCTTTCGGAACACACGTTCGCAACTGAGTCAACTAGTGAAGGCTTTTCGGGTTGTGTATCCGAAAAGCCTTCATTTTTTGGCACTCTTACGCTCCTCATTCTCGTTTACTTTTTGAAATATCCTGACTGACCTGGAATCGATTGAAAACCCCAATAGTAAGTAACTTTGCCTATGGAATTGTTTTTCTGCTTCCATTAAGCTGTAATTCCCTCTTTTTCCTGCACAATGTAGGAACTTCCTATTCATATTTCATCCATGCGAAAGGAGTATTATCCATGAACCTATTAGATACCATTCTGAATGCTGGTGGCGGGGCAGTTGTTCAAAACATGTCAAAATCGCTTGGTCTTGGAGAATCCCAGACACAAAGCGCCTTAGGCCAACTGTTACCAGCTGTAGCTAGAGCCATTGGCAATAACGCTTCCTCCGGTGATGGCCTCAGTTCATTGCTCGGCGCACTCGGAGGCGGCAACCATCAACGATTTTTGGACAACCCCAGTATGTTGGGCCACGAAGATTGCACAAAAGAGGGCAATGGTATTCTCGGTCATTTGTTTGGAAGTAAGGACGTGAGTCGTGGCCTTGCCTCACGGGCTGCAGAAAAAACCGGTGTTGGCGCTGACATTCTCAAGAAGATGTTACCGATGGTCGCCTCGGTCGCCATGGGCGCGCTCAGCCAAAAAGCGGCTGGCTCCGGTATGCTTGGTTCTCAAGCCCAAGCGCAACCCTCTGGTCTCGGTGGCCTTTCATCCTTTCTAGATTTTGATGGAGACGGCTCCATTGCAGATGACTTGCTGGGCATTGCCGCAAAGAAATTTTTTAGTTGAGATCCATCTTGCTTACTGAACAGTTTGAAGCCTCAAGCTCCATAGTGAAAGAGATCATTGCATGCGAATAGGCGGTTTTGGACGTCGGGGTGGAATGGGCGGACAACCTCGCCGGCGGATGAGCTGGAAAGTCCGTCTCATTCCGATTATCTTATTTGCCGTCTACGGTCTGTACTACTACGTCTCCAATCAAGAAACGGTACCCATCACTGGACGTTCTCAACTCGTGGACATCACCCAGGAACAGGAAATGTCTCTGGGGATGCAATCCTACCAAGAAATTCTGAGTCAATCACAAGTCTTACAACAAGGCGAGGCCGTTGATTTGATCCGGAATATTGGAAGAAAGCTTGCCAAGGCAGCCGCTGACGTGGACCCAGGGTTCAATTGGGAATTCAATGTCATTCAATCTGAGCAGGCAAACGCGTTCGCCTTGCCAGGAGGAAAAACAGCTGTCTATACAGGCCTGTTACCGGTTGCTGAAAACACCGACGGCCTGGCAGTGGTCATGGGACATGAAATTGCGCATGCCATCGCCCGTCACGGTGCTGAGCGGATGGCATATCAGAAACTTGTCCAAATTGGGTCGATGGCAGCCAGCGTTGCTTTAGGAGACATGGACTATCAAACACAACGTGCCGTTATGGGCGCCCTTGGCGTGGGCGCCCAATATGGCGTCCTTCTGCCCTTTTCACGAGATCATGAATCCGAAGCCGATTACATGGGCCTTTTGTTTGTCGCAAAAGCCTGCTTCGATCCAACTGAAGCTCCAAAGCTCTGGGAACGCATGGGACAAATGAGCCAGGGCAATCAGCCATCTGAATTTATGTCGACCCACCCAAGCCACGAAACCCGCATTAAACAATTCCAAGAATGGATGCCTGAAGCCTTAGCGCTTCGCGATCAACATTGCGGCAGCCAAACATCTCACGGGTCTTAGCTTGAAAATCCTACAACTTTTGATACGCATCATCTTTCAATACGACTGGAAGGCGACACATTAATCGAGACCTTTGATGAATAAAGGATCTCGTGATCAGACCGATGTCGTGCTTCGTGCAAAAGGGTCTCAATAGTCGGTTGCAATAAACCGTTAAACGATTGCTTACCATTGGTCTCCACGACAATCGGCCGAGAGAAATCCACCAAATCCTGATTAAAAAAAAGCGTGTAACGCCGTACATGGTTTGTCTTCACTGCAATATGATTGGGTGAGACCAGTTCTGCATACAATGTCGCGTAGACACGTCCCACAATCAAATCATCCCGACTATCGATCAAATTTTCAGTAAAGGCTGCAATACGATCTGTGGTATCAATTCGAACCCAATGCATTGGGAGAAGATGAGTAGCGTCACGGACGAGTGACACTTCGTGAGGCAATGATGTCCGCCGTTGTTTATCAAACCACTCAATCAATGCAGGCAATTCTTGGCGGGGAAAGAAATGCCCTCCCGCATGGGGATGAGTCCAGGCATGCTCCCGATACGTATGGACAATTCCATAACGATCCAGCTGCTTCACAAGAGCGCGACTAAGCTGAACCGGCATAATGCGATCTTCGGCACCATGAATGATATAGACTGGAGTGTTCTGCAAGTTTTCAACGAATGGGAACAAGACATCGTCGATTCCACTGGCCATCGGTGCAATGCCCGCAAACCGATCCGGATAATGCATCCCAATAATCCATGCACCAATCCCACCATTGGACATTCCTGTCAGAAACACACGATTAGGATCGATATGGTATTCCGCTCGTACCGCCCGCATCGTCGCCAAGGTAAGATCCTCCCCAAACCGCGTCCACCAGGCTCCCATGGAAATCGTGGGGCAAGCGAGAATGTAGCGATTCTGCAAACGCGGAACCCACCGTTCTAAATACGATTCACCCGTAAACCCTGCCCCATGTAAACACACAATCAATGGATAGGCCTGCGCCAGGTCATAAGCAACCGGCACATACAACGCATAGGAAGCTTGTTTTCCTCTTACCATGATCGAACGATGGGGCTGTGCCCCAACCGGCGCGGTTGTATGGTGAGGAATAGCACGAATCGCAGTACTCACAGTTTCCAAACTAGCTTCGGGATGCTTCATAATTTGGGAGAGCTGATCTTTTGATGACTCACGAGAAGATTCTTGAACATACAACCGTACCAACACATTCAGGGATAGATGTTCCGTAGACTGGACGGCCCCTTGAGAGACCTGTCCAGCACTACGACTAGGATACAGAGTTGCCGCACCAAAAACTGCTATACTAAGCACTAAGACTTGCCACATACTGCTAGCCTAACGATCGTAAAAATGTGATGTTTTAGGGCAATTCGAGCAAATACAGAACCTCAACATGCTCTTGGTCTTGACACATCATACTCCCTTCGGCAGTGTCACAAAACCCATTCTGACTCTTGATCTTGTCTGTCTGAAGCAAAAATGAGATAATGAAACCAGCATATGTAGATAATGTTGATCTCGTCCGGATAAAAAGTATGGCTCAACGAACAATCAAAACTCTCGGGAAAACTGGTCGTCTTTCACGTCCAAAAGTCCTGTCTATCCTCAAGAACCTCCAAAAGCAAGAAAAAGCCAACGGAGCCCATCAATCAAATGGCACAAATGGCAGATTGGCCCCCAGCGATACCGCGAGCGGCCAAGGGCTGATACAATTCCGCGTGCATGCTCTATTTGAAAAGCAGGCTGTCTTCTCCAACCCTTCTTAGCACTCGCAAGCTCCTGTCGAAACCCATTCGATAGCACAGCTCATGAGACGATCAGGCCCTGCCTTTTCCGACTCTGTTTTTATCAATTGCCCCTTCGACAAACAATATTGGCCCATCTTTGAGGCCATTGTGTTTTGCATTATCGATTGTGGTTTTACCCCTCGTTCCGCCTTAGAAGACGCCGACTCAGGAACGATTCGACTCCATAAAATTGTCGACATCATGAAAGGATCTCACTATTCCCTGCATGACCTGTCTCGTGTAGAACTCGGACACGACTCGTTTCTCCCACGTTTTAATATGGCATTCGAACTAGGCTTAGACCTAGGATGTCGAACCTTTGGTCAAGGAAAAGTGAAACGGAAACGATGCCTGATTCTGGACGCCGACTCTCACCGCTATCGCGTTTCGCTTTCAGATATTTCTGGGCAGGATATCCAAAGTCATCACAACTCACCGGATGAAGCCATCACCGTTGTTCGCCGATGGCTTCGCACCGTCTCTAAACGCAAAACTCTTCCTGGGGCAAAACTGATTAAGGCGCGTTTCGCGCGATTTAGTCATCAACTTCCGCAGCTTTGCGATCAATATGGCCTTGATCGCCTAGACCTACAATTTGTGGAATATGTGACTTTTGCGGAAACATGGCTCAAGTTGGACGCTGCTTCCTAGGAGCCTGTCGGGAAGACATTCTACTAGAACATCGGGAGAAGAACAGGGTGAATTAGAAATCTTCGATTCAGGTGGGATTTTCGTAGAAGATATAGGGTGTCGAGTAGTCGCTGAACTCGAAGTAAACTTTTTCTTCGCCAGGGTCGGTGAGACCATTCAGGTTGGCATCGAGAATGCCATAACCAAAGCGGTAAGGCCGGGGTTGGCTGTCATCTGTACCCATTGCCGTCGACAACTTATCAATTTTCATGAAGCGTTTCACTAATTTGTCTCCAGCATAGATTTCCAACACTCCATCAGTACCAGTCCAGTTTTGCACAGCACGGCTGAATTTGTTCTGCGTTTCCTGGGTGCAAGCCACAAGGAGCAGCAATCCCACCATCCAGCATTTGAGTGGCATGTCGGAGGTCCTCAGGTTAGGAAATCGTAAGACTTCTCTCGAGATGGTCATTCCCGTGAATCTTGCCCCGGCAAAAGCACAGACGGTGTTCCAGTGCTTTTCTGAGATTCCTGGATACCTACCTTCGCGGGTATGATAAGGAACAGTGAACGTACATGCCCCAAACTCCTTCGTAAGATTAATTTCTGGAGGCTAGTTGTTGATAGGCGTCGCGAATAAACTCTTTACCGTAGGTTCGCTCCAACCGCCGCACGATAAAATGTCCGCGTGCCATATTTTGAAAATGGTCTATAAAAAGCAAATTAATCGTGGCACCACCCGCGGCTCCCAAGACGGGTACGGCCTGCGCCGCGGCTTTTTCGGAAACTTGAATGCTGTAACGAGAAGCGATTTTAGACAAGAGTCGCACTAAGACAGGTGCTCCGGACGAAGCTAAACCATGTTCCGCAAGATACTTCGCCGCTTCGGTCATTGCTCCTGCCAAGGCGGCGCGCACCGCAAAATATCCCGTGTCCACACCATCATCGTTTTGCTTCGCACCGCCTAAGGCGAAGACTTCTAAACAGGCTAACTTTGTCTCATGACGGGAAAGCGGCTCTCCCTCGCTCCTAGCAATATCAGCAATCGATCGCAACATGATCGTTGTCGAGATGGGCAACTCGACCGTCAAGGCTAACAAGCCGAATGCGCCGCCCACTGCTCCGCTCACCGAAGTCAACACGCGGTGTGCGCCGTCTGCTGATTCGCCTTGGTAACGTTCATCCAATGTGGAAATGGCTAAATCCATAGCTTTCGACAGAGCTTTTTGTGTGGAATTCATCAGTTTATCGGACACGCCATCAGGCAGCATCGTGATGGCTTTTTCAACAGGACCACCAATGAGATTTGTTACCTTTGCCGCAAAGGATGGGTTCTCAAGTAAGTCCACGGCTCGCGCCAAATCTTGGTGATCAGTTTGCTTGAGTGTCGTCATCATTTTGTGTCACCTCACTCATTCGCTTACCTTTGACGCTGGATCTGAGCTATGACAAGCCAATCTCGACCAATTTTTTTGAACTCGGGATTATCGAGTTGCCACGCCTGCTTGAGTCGAGTCGGCGAGATTCCTCCAATGATCCCTTTCGCATCTTGCCCCCCAAGCAACCGTGGGGCAATATACAATCTTACCTGATTGACAACGCCTTCATGAAGGGCTATCCCATTTAACGTACTTCCCCCTTCTAATAATAACGAAGAAACGCCTCTAGCTCCCAGTCTGGTCAACACAGCTCGTAAGGACACTTTTCCTCTTTTCTGCGGCAAAACCCAAACCTCGACGCCCTGGTTTTTGAGCATACGGACTTTTTCTTGAGAAGCTGGAGCCGTCGTACAGATCGTTGTCGGCTGTTCATAAATCCACCGTAACACATTGGCTTTCATGGGAATTCGCAAACGACTATCCAATATCACGCGAATAGGTTGTCGGCCGACTCGATGCTTGGCCTTGGGCCCAGTACCTCTAGCCGATAACTCTGGATTATCGTAGAGCACCGTCTCAATGCCCACCATAACGGCATCGACCTGTCGTCGAACTCGATGGACATCTTGTCGAGCCCGCTCTCCGGTGATCCATTTTGATTGTCCCGTCTTGGTGGCAATCTTGCCATCTAACGTCATGGCTCCCTTGAGAATGACATAAGGCCGACTAGTTGTGACCCAATAGTGATAGATTCGATTCAACGCTCTCGCTTCTTCTTCCAGAACTCCTACTGTCACTTGAATCTTTGCCCGCTGGAGCAAGCGAATACTTTGGCCATTCACTTCAGGATTCGGATCGGCTATGCCAATACAAATTCTTGACAGACCAGATTGTAAAAGAAAAGGTACACACGGTGGGGTCCGTTTGCGAAGATGACAACAGGGCTCTAAGGTGACATAGAGCACACCACCTCTGGCACGCGCTCCAGCCTGATGAAGAGCCAAAATCTCTGCATGAGGTTTGCTCGCCTGATGATGATAGGCTTCTGCAATGATACGTCCGTGATTGACGATCACGGCTCCAACCATTGGGTTAGGACTCGTCCTTCCCTTTCCCCGAGCCGCCAGAGAAAGAGCACGTTTCATGTAGCAACGATCAGATTGGACGGTGGTCACCGTCTTTTCGAGAAGGTTGAAGATTTCCTACGAAGTGCAGATTTGACGGTTGTTTTCTTTTTCTTCAATGCTGACTTCTTGACCGGAGTTTTTTTACCCGTAAATTTCTTCGTTGTTGTTTTCTTTTTGCCTGTTGATTTTCTCGATTTAGGAGGGGGGCTCGGCTTTTTTCTGGTTGATGTTTTCCTGGAACGCCGCATCTCTTCTCGTTCCAGCACAGCCACAGCTGCTTGAGCCGCCGCAAGTCGGGCAATCGGAACACGGTAAGGCGAACAACTGACATAGTTGAGCCCCAGCTCATGGCAGAAGGCGACGGAACTGGGTTCTCCACCATGTTCGCCACAAATCCCAAGTTTGATCGTCGGACGAGTTTGTCGACCCTCCTGGATAGCCCATTTCATCAAGCCACCGACACCTTGTTGATCGAGTACAGCGAATGGATCAGCCTCCAGTATATTTTCAGCTTTCTTCTCGATCGGTGCCTTACACATACGACAGACCATCTTTTTCCAATCCACGTTCGTACGTTGACAGAGCGGGCATCGATCCTGTCGGTCCAAATAGAATCCAATATACGGCCCAGCATCATCTCGAGAAAATCCAAATGTAGTTTGGGTCAAATCATTGGTGCCAAATGAAAAGAACTCGGCATCTTCAGCAATCTGCCCTGCCGTCACTGCTGCACGGGGCAACTCAATCATCGTCCCAATGAGGTAATTGAGCTTCGTACCGTACTTGGCCATGGTTTGCTGAGCAACTTCGCGAATCAATTCCTTTTGAGCTTTCATTTCGGTCGAGATTCCCACTAACGGAATCATGATCTCGGGAACAATCTTTTTTCCTTCTTTCGCCACTTCACAAGCGGCCTCAAAAATCGCTTGAACCTGCATCCTGGTAATTTCGGGCATCGTGATGCCCAACCGACATCCGCGAAGCCCGAGCATGGGATTAAACTCATGGAGTTCTTCCACACGATCTAAAATACGTTGTTTTTCTTTGATCACAACCGGATCACCGCCCATTACCTCGAGCTTGGCCAGATCCACCAACAATTGTTCTCGTTTGGGAAGAAATTCATGTAAGGGTGGGTCCAGTAATCGGATCGTGACTGGAAATCCCTTCATCTCCCGGTACAGTCCAATAAAATCCTTGCGCTGAAGCGGAAGTAATTTTTCTAGATAGATCTCACGTTCTTCTCGAGAAGAGGCGAGAATCATCTGCTGCATGATGGACACACGATCTTCTGCAAAAAACATATGCTCTGTGCGACAGAGTCCAATCCCTTCGGCTCCAAAACCTCGTGCTATACTAGCCTGATCTGGCACATCTGCATTGGAACGCACTCGCAACACGCGAAACGCATCAGCCCATTTGAGGATTGTGGAGAAATACCCATATTTTTCAGATTGTTTAGGATCCATGCGTCCTTGAATAACCTGAATCACTTCCGAATCCACCACCGGAATATCTCCGGCATAGACGTGCCCCGTAAATCCGTTCAACGAAATATATTCACCTTCTGACAAAACCGACGTGCCAAATCGAACCTTTCCTTCAGACAGCACCTCCAGTGCGTCGCAGCCGGCAATACAGACTTTTCCCATTTGCCTGGCCACGACTGCCGCATGGGACGTCATTCCTCCCTTTGCCGTCAAAAACCCTTCTGCGGCATGCATACCATGAATATCATCGGGACTAGTCTCATGCCGCACTAATACCGCACGTTCACCACGTTCTTTTAGTTCCACAGCACGATCAGGGGTAAGAGCGATACGCCCAGCGGCTGCACCCGGCCCCGCGGGAAGCCCCTTGCCCACAACTTGAAACTTGGCTTCCTCAGACCCCTCAAAAATGGGATACAGGTACTGCGATAATTGTTCCGGCGCCACGCGCTTGACCGCTTCCCGTCGATCGATCAATCCTTGCCGCACCATGTCTACTGCAATACGGACTGCCGCAATCCCCGTACGTTTTCCCACTCGGGTTTGCAGCATGTAAAGCCTGCCTTCTTGAATAGTAAACTCGAGATCCAGCATATCTCGATAATGCTTCTCCAGAATCCGTTGAGTCTTGAGAAGATCTTTATACGCACCTGGCAATGTCTCTTTTAGGGATTCAACGGGTAACGGCGTGCGAATGCCCGCCACTACATCTTCTCCTTGGGCATTCAACAGACATTCGCCAAAGAACGTCGAAGTGCCATTTGCAGGATTTCGGGTAAACGCAACACCGGTCCCACTGGTGTCGCCCATATTCCCAAAGACCATCGACTGCACATTGACTGCCGTACCCCATTCGTCGGGAATATCGTAGAGACGTCGATACGTCACCGCGCGATCGCCGTACCACGAATCAAACACGGCGTTAATCGACATCCGGAGCTGCTCAAAGGGATCTTGTGGAAAATCTCGACCGGTTTCAGTCTTAACCAGGGACAAATAGTCTTCAACCAAACGGCTCAAGGCATGCTCGGTCAAATCCGTGTCGTGGATCGCACCTTCGGTCTGCTTCACATGATCAAGCGCTTTTTCAAACTCTTCGCGGGACATGCCCATCACTACGCTGGCAAACATGGTAATAAATCGCCGATAGGCATCAACGGCGAACCGTTGATTCGCGGTCTTTTTCGCTAATCCCTGAACGGTTTGCTGATTCAGACCAAGATTCAAAACCGTGTCCATCATGCCAGGCATGGATGCTCGGGCTCCCGAGCGAACGGACACCAACAAAGGCTGGTCGGGATCACCCAGACGAGCACCCATGGCTTGTTCGACTTGCCGCAGTCCTCGCAACGCCTGATCCCACATCCCACTGGGATACCGTTTCTTGGAATGGAAGTATTCCACACAGGCTTCCGTCGTAATCGTAAAACCAGGAGGCACAGAAATTTTCAGATTAGTCATTTCTGCCAACCCTGATCCCTTTCCACCCAACAACTCTTTCATCGTGCCTGATCCTTCAGCTTTTCCGCCGCCGAAGAAATAGACGTATTTTCTCTGCCCCATGCCGTTACGCTCCTTTAACCATCAGTTCCTCTACAACCACCAACGAACTCATCACTCGGCCCATGTGGACGTGAGAATGTCGCGAGGCAAGGTCCGCCCATGGACCACACTGTCTCAAAACCACAGTTGTAGCCTATTAGACAGGGTAAAACACTGAAAATTTGTCTGAACTGTGCCCGAACAAGGCATGGCAAAACCACAGCTAGCGACGAGCCCCGACTCTCATGTGGACTGACGGTCAATAGACTGGAATTGTTCTTGATATCTCGCAACAAGGTGGCTTTTGGCCCACATACCTGTTGCCATGACCACTATCGCAAAAATGATCAGCGCAATCAATCGAAAATTTTGCTTTGGCTGGCCCGGAAAATACAGATTGCCATCCGCTCCCATCGCCAAGGCCCGACCTTTGGGCAACGTATGCGTTTGCCCCGATATATCAGAAAAATCTAACCATTCTGAGCAGACTTTCACTAACCCATCTACCCCAGCAACCTTTTCCCACTGGACTCCCACACAATGGCCATTGGCAGGATCATAGAGTTCAGGCTTAGCCAAGGCGGCTTCCAGATCAATCCCACTCAGCCACAATCCGGCCAACAACAAGGCGTTACAGCCTAGAATCAGAACAGCCGTGACCACCCAAGTAAAACGCCGTATCCGTTTCGAGATCTCAGCAGTTCCGGAATTTCCAACCTCGTCCTGCATCGATGTACACACAGCCTCTCGACTGGGATTAGAAAGGGTTCCAGCACCTCCAGGTTATTCTAACAGATCATACTGCTGGAACCGACTGAATACGGGAAAAATCAGCCACCCGCAAGAAGAGCTGATCGACTGCCGCTAGCAGGGAGAGCCGATTAGCCCTGATTTTTGGCTCAGGATCATTCACCATAACCCCATTGAAAAACTCATCAATTGGAAATTTCAGGGTCAGTAGATTCTTCAAAGCTAATCCATAGTTCTCAAGTTCAATATTTTCATCAACCATACAGGTTGCCTCGTTGAGAGCCCGTGAAAGCTCTTCTTCTGATGCATGCTGAAAGTGTTCGGCTGTCACAGTACAACTTCCCCATTGTTCTTTGTCGACAATTCGGTGAGCCCGCTTAAACGCCACCATCAAGGAGTCAAACTCCGGCTGTTCCACAACCTGGTGTATCGCTGCCATTCGAGCCCAAGCGTCAGTCAGATCACATCCTGTCGCGGAACAGCCTCGGATGACTGCATCCATAACATCATCTCGAAAATCCATTTTGTATTTGCCGTAGAATCGAACCCTATCAAGAATAAAACTCAAGATGTCTTGGACAATATTATCGCCTGGCCGTGGAAGCCCCTGCTCCGTACTAATCTGAATCGATCGCTCGATGAGCTGAACCAGTTCTAGCCGAAGAGGCGTTTCAATCACGATCCGCACGAGGCCGTAGGCACCACGCCGCAAGCCGAGAGGATCCTCGGAACCCGTCGGAACCAGGCCTACGGAAAAAAAGGAGACGATCGAATCGCAACGATCCGCACAACCGAGCACGGCACCTAAGAAGCTCGACGGAATCTGATCATCTGGGAATCGTGGCAAATACTGTTCGCCGATTGCATGACACACCTCTGGGAGTTCACTTGCGCATCTGGCATATTCCTCTCCCATGGTTCCCTGTAAGGTCGGAAATTCTCCCACCATACCCGTCGTGAGATCAGCCTTTGCAAGCAACGCCGCACGACGACTCTGATCATAGAGTTCATCGTGGCTCAATGCCTTCACAAACCACCCCACGAGGGCTTGCAGACGGTCAGCTTTTTGTCGCATGGTGCCTAACTGGTGATGAAACATCACCCCTTCCAACGCCTTTAATCGCGCATGAATAGGCTGTTTCCTATCTTCAGTATAGAAATATTGTGCATCATTCAAGCGAGCGGCCAGAACCCGTTCGTTTCCTTTGGTAATCAGTTTGGTATTTCCCCAAGGCATATTGGTCACGGCCAAAAACTTTGGGAGTAAGGTCTGGTCGGGTCGAACCAGAGAGAAAAATCCTTGATGCTCTTTCATTGAAGACATCAAAACCGTTTTAGGAAGGTCCAGAAAATCTTTCTCAAACGTTCCGAGAATGGCATGCGGATTTTCTGTGCCCCACACCGCTTCTTCGAGTAATTCCTCACGATATCCTGGTTCGATCTGTCCCCGAGCCGATTTGGCTAAAGCAGTAATTTGTCGAGTAATTTCTTCTCGCCGTTCCTTCTGATCAACGATCACTCCAGCTTTCTTCAGGTCTCTGACATAGTTCTGGGCATGGGCCAGAGAAACGCCCTTGTTCATGTTCATACCTGTGTGCCGGAAAAACCGATGCCCCCTTGTCATTCGCCCCGAACAAATTCCTGCAAACTGAACCTTCAGTAGTTGACTACCCAAAAGCGCCACGATCCATCGGACAGGACGAGCAAACCTCACTTGGGAACTATTCCATCGCATAGCTTTGGGAAACGAGAGTTTGGCTATGTAAGTGGGCAGGTTCGATGTAAGAACGGCTTTGGCAGCTTGTCCTGGCTGATGTTTTTCGGCAGCCAAATACAGCCCTTTAGGAGTCTCCTTTGTCACGAGCTGTTCAACCGAAACGCCTTGAGATTTCGCAAATCCTAGCGCGGCCTTCGTCGGAATTCCTTCTGTATCAAAGGCCGCCGATTTTGGAGGCCCAACAATTTCCTGTGTCAGGGAAGTTTGCCGAGCACTAACGCCGTCCACCAGCAACGCCAGCCTTCGTGGAGTTCCCACCGTTCGTATGTGATCATAGGTCAATCGGCATTCGCCCAAGAGTTGGTGCCCGAGAGCGTCAAGATCTTTGAGAGCTTGAGCAACAACGTTGGCCGGGAGTTCTTCAGTCCCAATTTCCACAAGAAGGGATGCGGCCCCTGATCTCACTTGACGAACCCTAGGCCGCAGCGATGTTCTCTGTGTCTTTGCCAATTGAGCCCTTACCGTTTCTTGCGTATTTTCCCAGTGGCCTTGGGTCCATGTTCCCGCACAAGGGGAAAGCCCTGTTCCTCTCGCTGATCATAATACGCTTGTGCACATTGTCGGGCTAAGTTTCGGACCCTTCCGATATACCCTGTTCGCTGCGCCACACTAATCGCGCCTCGAGCCTCTAACAAATTAAAGAGATGGGAACATTTCATACAACAATCATAAGCCGGAAGGACTAACTTCCGGGGATGTTCAAGCAGGAGCTGACATTCGTGCTCATACCGCTCAAATGCTGTTTGAATAAGGCCGACCTCCGCAACTTCAAAATTATAGACCGACCATTGTATCTCTGACTCACGATAGAGCTCTCCGTAGGTCATACCATTGCTCCAGATGAGATCGTAGACATTGTCAACTTCTTGCAGATACATCGCAATTCGCTCTAATCCATAGGTCAACTCAACAGTAATAGGATCCAGTTCCAGCCCCCCAACTTCTTGAAAGTAGGTGAATTGGGTAATCTCCATGCCATCAAGCCGCACTTCCCAGCCTAGCCCCCAAGCTCCCAACGTCGGTGACTCCCAATCATCCTGTAAAAACTGAATATCGTGCCGAGAGGGATCCAGCCCAAGATGAGCCAGACTTTGCAAATAGAGGTCCTGAGAGCCTGCGGGAGCAGGCTTCAAGACCACCTGATATTGAAAGTAATGTTGAAGACGGTTGGGATTCTCACCGTAGCGGCCATCAGCTGGACGTCGACAGGGCTCCACATAGGCCGCCCGCCACGGCTCTGGACCAATGGCTCGCAAGAACGTCGCAGGATTAAAGGTACCTGCTCCCTTCTCGGTATCATACGGTTGGCCGAGAAGACACTGATGCGATTGCCAAAACTGCTGGAGGGACTCAATGATCTCTTGGAAGGTTATCATGCCTGATTTCAAGCCTTGGCATGAGCCTCAACACTATAAAGTCGTCGATTGCCGAAGGAGATCACTGATGAGGAGTTTATCACTTGAAGGATTAAGCCAACCTAACAAGGAAGCATAGACCAGTCAAGATGACCCGCAGGGTTTTGCAAGAAATCTCCAAGCATTCGAAGCCATCTTATTGCCAACATCTCAACGACTTAGATCTTGTTTTTTTCATGTTTTTCAAGGTATATTGGCGAGTCTGTTTATTCAATGAGGAGGGGCTTGCCCAATGAAACCATTTTCTAAGTTTTGGCTGTGTAACATGTGTAGTATCGCAACCTTATCGTTGTCTCTGGGCTGTGCTGAAATGCAAGGAGGATCTTCCCCGTCGGCTACCGATTCCCAAGCGGTAACATCAACGGAGAAGAGTGACGCGATTACTTCAGGACCCAAACGGATTTCTCAGGGAACACAAGGGGATACCCTTTCTGCCTGTCTGGCACGAATTCCCAGTGACGCATCTGATAGCCAACGCATGCTGGCAACGCTGACATGTGAACGAGATGCTAAAACTCGTGCTTCAATCGACGCTGTCCCTGGTCAATAACCAAAGGCTAGGTCTTCTCGCGTTCGCTGGCCATCTGGTGGCCAGCGAGCCAGGTCTCTTTTCTCTCCACTTTCCTGTCATCTCGGGTTTGGCAGCGACCTTCGTGCCTCCTATACGATCAAGTCTTCTATGAAGCACGCATGATCGGCACATCTATGGGTTCCTCAATTATTATCGATGGCATCCAACTCAATGCCCGATGCGGCACTACTGAATCTGAATCATGTCAACCCCAACCACTTGTCATAGATTTGGTGTTTCGTTGCCCGAATGCGCTCGCCTTTCAGAGCGATCGACTAGAAGATACCGTTGATTACGCGAAGGTGAGACAATGCGTTCGTCAAAGTGGGGAAAGCCGTACCTTTGCCCTCTTGGAAACACTCGCCGAACATATTTGCCACACACTCTTTCAGAAATTTCCGATCACCGAGATTAAGATTTCCGTACGAAAGGTTCGCCCGCCCATCAAAGATTTCACAGGTTCGGTCGGCATTCGATTACACCGTGCACGGGGAGAGATGAGCCATGAGCCCTCCAACCATCCCTCTCCTTTTTTGATGTCACAACTGTCGCGCTTACCTCGAGGTAACGCATTAGATGTTGCCACAGGACGTGGCCGCAACGCCCATTTCTTAGCCGCTCAAGGTTATTCGGTTCATGGCATTGACCATGACGATGAAGCCCTGACACTCCTCATGGATCAGGCTCGAGAGACAAACCTCTCGTCTATCACGACTCAGCATGTTGAGCTAGAACCCGCCAGCCAACAACCTCCAGACCTAGGGACCGAGTCCTACGATCTCATTTTGGTATTTTTTTATCTTCACCGCCCCCTCTTTCCGTCGTTACTCAAAGCTCTTAAACCTGGTGGTATGATTATCTATGAAACCTTTCTCATTGATAACCATGTTTATCGGCAACACCCCCGCCGAAAAGAATTTTGTCTACGGCACAATGAATTACTCGAGCTTCTTCAGAACTTGCGTATCGTGCATTATGACGAAGGAGCTCATACAGGCCGCCATTACTCCGATCGAGTTTTTACCGTTCAAGCGACAGCTTGCAAATCCTAACCTGCTGTTCATGTCATGAGTCGAATTGACCTTCACGCTCACACCACCTTTTCAGATGGAAGCTTTTCGCCAACAGAATTGGTCGAGCTCGCCATCAAACAAGAGCTAGCAGTTCTTGCTATTACCGATCATGACACAACAGATGGACTTCCTGAAGCTCGCAAAGCCATAAACGGTCATGCCCTGGAATTAGTTCCGGCCATTGAGCTCAGCACCCGTTTTCAAAATCGCGAGTTGCATGTCCTAGGTTATTTCATCAATCCTGCTGACATTCAATTTCAATCACGATTGGAAGCGCTTCGCGCAACCCGAATAGTACGTATTTGTGCGATCCTAGAGCGACTACAAACCCTTGGCATCTCGATTTCACTCTCTCAAGTCCAACAAGTAGCAGGAATTGGCACCATCGGCCGTCCACATATTGCTCAGACTCTTCTCGCAAACGGATATGTCACAACTTTCAAAGAAGCCTTTGAACGATTTTTAGGAAATCATGGAAAAGCATATGTCCCACGAGACACCCCAGAGGCACACGAGATCATCCAATGGATCACCGAGGCTGGGGGAATCCCTGTGTTAGCTCACCCATATTGGGAAGGATTCAATCGAGACGAAAGCATAGCCACTTGTCAGATCTTGGTTGAACAAGGCCTACAAGGCCTGGAAGTCTTCTATGGAGCCTTTTCAGCTCGACAGATTTCTTTTAATTTAGGCTTGGCCCGTCGATTTAACTTACTGGTGACAGGCGGAAGCGACTTTCATGGAATTGCCAAACCCGATATTGCGTTGGGAAAGGGTCGAGGATCACTCCATGTTCCTTCAAAGACTGTCGATCGTTTGCGGGAGGCAGCAGGGCACTAATATGCCATACATGCTTCCCTTTCGGCACCAACCCTTTCGGCAATGACGATGACAAGCTAGTTATCAGGAGCCTCAACGATATGATTTTCAAAACGCGTACAACCTTCGGCAAGCAACCGATTGGTCAACATTTCCCCCGGCCATTCAATCGGTAAATCAGCGGTAAACACCCACACATCCGGTGATGTCCAGATTGGGCCATGGTCTTCTGGAAGTTCTGGATCAAACAGATCCGTCCATACTGGCATATAGACACCATTTCCACATTGCGTATGAAGATGAACGACGGTCCGACTGCGCACCGGGCCTTCTAAATCATGCCATACCGCCGCGGTCTCATCGGCTAGTCGATGAAGACGTACGGCATTCTGGGCGTCAAATACGGCATAAGCCGCATAATTGGGGGCCTCCAGCATCTGAGGAGCATTCGCGACATCCGAGCATTGTGCAACTAGCCCCTCCATAATTGCCTTGCAATCAGATTCGGTCACGGATTCTGGTAACGTCGTATCGGTCAGCCCAAGAATTTCGAAAAATAAAAATGCGGTTGCCTCGACTGGGGGATGTAGCCTGGCAGCGATGGTCTGACGACGTTGTCCTTCAGCCAAACTGGAAATATGATCATGAACTTTCTCTAAGTTCAGAAAATCCAGGGTGGTATCTGTCAACAAACGCGGCTCAACTGTGATCACCGAGCCCTTGGGCAAATGCAGGTGCCGTCGCAGCAAGTCAGCGGTCTCAACCGGATCGATTTTCAATTTGAGGGGAAAGACAAGATTAGCTTGAAGTGGTAACTCCAATGACGCCAGCACACTGTATTTTTCATTCTCATCGAATTCATTTTCAATGAGACAACAACTCGCTGCCTCGGCCAGCAGATCAAACAACCACTCAGCCATATTCTCATCCAACGCGGCAAGGACCGTGAGCACTTCATGTTCCCGATCTTGATCCAACAAGGCTTGCAAGACCTCAATGGCTAAGCTAGGGTCGCCATGTTCATGGCGTCGCGCATTGATCAAGTGAATCAGATCGCGCGTGAGCGGGTCCGGGCGGTACCAACTAGACATATGACTGATGTACTTTCAGAAATCCGATAAGGTTGCAACAAGGAAAGTCTGGACTTGATATTTGATGTTCACGACATTCTCCCATTACACGAACCTCTTTGCCAACAATTTATTCTCCAATCACTTTCACCAGCACTCGTTTTCGACGACGCCCATCAAACTCCGCATAAAATATTTGTTCCCACGGACCAAAATCCAATGCCCCGTTCGTAATGGCTACCACCACTTCCCGTCCCATGATTTGGCGTTTAATATGGGCATCGCCATTGTCTTCTCCAGTAAGATTATGTTGATAACGATCCGCATGCGGTGCAAGTCGCTCAAGAAATTGGTCATAGTCTTGGAGCAACCCAGCCTCGTCATCGTTGATGTACACGCTCGCCGTAATATGCATCGCATTGACTAACACTAAGCCTTCCTGAACACCACTGTGTCGAACCACATCTTCAACTTGAGCCGTAATGTTCACATAGTCCCGACGCGACTTGGTATGAAACCAGAGCTCTTCTCTATACGATTTCATAACGTTCCTGACTGAGATTCATTGAACGAAAGTTCGATTTTCCCTTACCCCAATTAGCATTGCAAGTCATGGCGCATGGCCGCAGATCATGACGACAAATTGCCCTCCTTCGCTGTCGCCAGATTTGACAGGACCCGTATAGGGTGGTAAGAAAGTTTACCATTGGGTTCTTTTCCTAGGTCGCGGGCGTTTTGAACCATATCACATACGGCTATCTACCTCAGTTTATTTCTTGTATAGTTCGTCTTGCCTTGAAAAGGAGATCGGGGTTATGACAGCAACATTGCATTCGTGGTTTACCTTAGAACGCCCGTTTGGCGCCAATATCTTCTTCGCCCAAGATCCCGACAAAGACCTGGATTTTGACGAAGGATTTGAAGAAGACGAACTCAACCAATCCAAACCTCCGTCACGTCGACCTCTTCTCTGGATTCTCCTTCTATTGCTCGTGGCCGTTGTCGCATACTGGATACTCAATGATCCTGGGGCGAGAAAAATTCCATCCGTCATGGATTCAGGTACCGACAACACCGGTTCGACAGCAACGGCCAGCATATCCGATTCGCCTGAGCCTCTCTTCCGGGAATCTCAAATTGTTGTGCTCGACAACGAAACTGGTGAAGCGATGTTGATGGGCGATTCAATTAACTCCCGCCCAGGTCCTATGGTTCAAGCTGGAGAACCCTTGACCGTTCTAGACGGCAATTATGAATTAGAGGGATGGGTCTATTTCGTGCGGACTAAGTCTGGAAAGACCGGGTGGATCTCAGGTGAAAAACTCAAAGACCACTCCTAAGATCCCGATCGTGAATGGTAACAACCAGCCCCAGAACATTGGGACCTGTGGCAATCACGAGATGCTCTGATTTCCCCCGGGTTCTTTCTCTCTCACCCTCCCCGCTGATTACATCGACTCTGAGATCTTTTGCTTTCCTGTGGTCATTGAACCAATCCAATCATCCTTGCTAGGGTGAAGCCCCCTGGTCAACAAGCACGGGATTGATCAGGTCTTTGTTCTTCCATTCGACCACGGTTCGATGTCAACCATGTCCCCAGACGAAGCGCAAAAATTCTGCACAACGTACACGAAACACAGTGGAAGCAATTTTTATTATTCCTTCTTTTTCTTAGCTCGACCTCGACGAGAAGCCATGTACACAATTTATGCCTTGTGTCGGATGGTCGATAGTGCCGTCGACGACCCACCACCAGACTCAAACCCCTTGGAAGCTATCGCTGCATGGAGGCAAGAAGTCTCGGCAGCGTACCAAGGACACCCGTCATTGCCAGTCACGATCAGCTTAGCCACGCACTTGCAACACTACGACATTCCTGAATTATTGATTCAGGAGCTTATTTCCGGCGTCGAAATGGATTTAACCATCAATCGCTATGCAACCTTTTCGGACCTTTACCCCTACTGCTATCGGGTGGCCTCGGTCGTGGGACTTATTTGTCTGAGAATTTTCCAAACCCAATCCCCAAAGGCCGAAGAATATGCTATCAATCTTGGCCTCGCATTCCAACTAACCAATATGCTTCGAGATCTCTACAGCGATGCTCAAGAAAATCGGATTTACCTCCCTTTAGAGGACTTTGATCATTTTGGCTATCCCATCGAAGCTCTGCTTCGTCAAGAAACCTCCCCATCTTTGACTGAGTTTATGAAATTTCAATGTGCTCGAGCCCGCTCCTACTATCAAACCGCCCAGGACATCCTCGATACCCTTCCAGCATCTGACCAAAAAGCATTGGTGGTCGCAGAAATCATGCGCGGAGTCTACCGGACAATCCTGCATAAAATTGAAGCACAGAATTATCCCGTCTTTGGACCACGAACAAGAATTTCTGCTATCGAACGCTTAGGAATTGCCATGAGCATTTGGGGGCGATCGTGGTTCATGCGTTCTCTTGCGCCCTGCACATGAAGTGACACGCCAAATTCTGATTTTTGGTGATAATCTCACCGGGCTTATCACTGCCTACCGTCTCCTCCAGTACGGCTTTCATATCACTATCATCAACTATGAACATCGCTCGAATTGGGCCAATCCTGAAACTGCACAATCCGACCACCCACCCACCTCCCGTGGTTCCCAATATCCCTTTCGAAGTCACGAGGAATCGCTTCCCCTTATTGTGCATGGGTTCTATCGCTCGACGTGGACTCTTCTCCAGGAGTTGTCCTTTAACGTATTTTCTGAATCAGCATGCTCTGTCGACCTAGAAATTAAAAGCCTCGCAGGGTCTCCCGTATTGCTGTCTAGGCCATGTTATCGTCATTGGCTTCATCCTCTTGCTCGTTTCGGTCTATGCTCTGGGCTATCTTGGTCCGACCGGATCCGTTTCATCAATTTTTTTGAAAAACAATGGGAAACCCATCGTTTGCCCGACTCTAACCTCGACAATCAAAATGTCGAATCTTGGCTTCGGGCCGCAAAACAATCCGACCACAGCCTATTGTCTTTCTGGAATCCCTTATGTCGGTTTTTTTTATACTGTGATATATCTCAAGCATCATTAGGCTCGTTTATTGAAGTATGTTCACGATACTGGTTCCAAGGATCAGGAAATAACCATACGTATCTCGCGCCTTCTGAAACCCTTGCACACCTCGAAACTTCTCTCCGAGAAATTTTACGCCGCAAAGGTGTACGATTTCGCAACTCAACAACACAACTTCACCTTGACATTCAAACACACGCCATTCAACTTGCGAAATTTGACGACGAATCTTTCAAGGCTCAAGCCTACATTTCTACATTACCTCCCGCGCAACTTCTTTCCTTAATCCCAGAACGGGCCCTGGCCCGCTTTGGGTACTTTTCTGCTCTAATCCGGATACCAGAGGCTCGGGGACTGGCTGTTCGTTTTGCCTTACAAGATGTCGTCTCGCATCCCCGTTTAATCTTGAATTCGGAACCGTTTGACTGGATTGCCAGTCAATCCTGTTCAATTTCTGATACTCCAAGAACCATGGTTACCTGTGTTAAGCTATGTCAATCGATTAATCAAGACAATACCGACGAATGGCTGGCTTCCGCGGCCTGGAATTGCATACAGAATCTATTGAGTCCTGGAGCACCAAATACACGAGAATCCAGCCACCTTCCTGTCATTCACCAAATCGGTCCCTTGGTCCCTTGTCGAGAAGGGTCACGTATTTCTCGTCCAATTCCTCAAACACCTATCTCCAATCTCTTCCTTGCCGGCCCCTGGACCGATACCAATTTGCCGTCTTCATTGGAAAGCACAATCATCAGTGCGAATGCCGCGGCCGCTGCAGCTGCAGCATATGGAATGACACATTGACATCTCATCTGCTCAAAACTAAGATCTTGATCCATGGACCTCACTGAACTCAGCGCGTCACTACAAGATTGCCAACGTTGTCAACTAGCTTCAGGTCGCACGCAGGTCGTATTCGGTGTGGGTAACCCGCAGGCCTCGATTATGTTTGTAGGTGAAGCTCCTGGATTTTACGAGGATCGCCAAGGAGAACCATTTGTCGGTGCAGCGGGCAAACTTCTAACAGAACTTCTGCAATCCGTTGGACTCTCACGGTCAGATATTTATATCGCCAACGTCATTAAATGCCGGCCTCCGAATAATCGTGACCCTCTTCCCATCGAAATTAGTACCTGTAAACCCTTTCTTCTACAACAAATCGAACTGATTCAACCCAAGTTGGTCTGTACGTTGGGAAACTTTGCTACACAAACATTATTAGAACGAAAAGTGGGTATTACTAAAGTTCGTGGGCAGGTTATTCGCCTGGCCGATTTCGTCGTGTTTCCACTTTTGCATCCTGCCGCCGCTCTTCACCAAGGGAACCTTCGGGTGCCGCTGAAAGAAGACTTTCAAAAACTAAAAGCCGTTTTAGAACAGATGAGTAAGGCCCCCTCTCTTCCAGGCACAGACTCTCCACCCTCCTTAAAGTCGCAATCACCTACGGAAGCCCCCACTTCCCCTCCCACGCAAATGAGCCTGTTTTAGGACTATTCCCAAGGAACTCACAACTATCTTCAAACTAAAATTTCGAGTCCGACCCTAATTTATCGATTCAAAACAAGGGGAAGCTGTAGTATATGTCGTAACCATCGATCGCTTGTTTTTCGGGGCTGTTGACAGAGAGCGCATTGGGGAAATATGGCGTTTGATATCTTCATGATTCAACTGTCCTTTTTCTGATCGGTTCGTCGAACTCACTGAATGACTGTTCTCGCAACCATGAACATCGTAAAGTTTTTCGGATGGGTGCTCTTCGGACTTATCATTCTGGCTGGCCTGGCATACGGAGCTCTCCCTTACCTAGTAACGACGGTTGTCACCCAACAGCTCACTCAACGCGGACTTGCAAATGTCGTGGTTCAAGTGAGCTACCCAACTGCACACCTCTTACAAATCCCGATGGTCTCGTTCACAACTCCCGAACAATCTGGGTCCTCATCCATCGCTATTCGTGATACACAAATCAAATATTCTCTCGATTCGTTGATCAACAACGCAGTTGATAGCGTAACCATTGCACATATGAGGATCGACTGGAATGCATCTCTACCGTATTCACCGTCGCCTCAATCACCATCTGACCCACCGGAGGACCAGAAATCTCCAGTCGATCTGAGTTTTCTACGTGCACCACTGAAACTCCCTCTGCTCCCCTTCCGCCATATCCAGATTAAAGAAATGCGAATATCCAATCCTTCGGCTCCTTTCTCTCTACAAGAGATTGCTCTCAGTGTGAAACTGAATTTGATACAGGACGGCTATGAAGGGCACATTCATATTGAGGAAAACCGCCTTCCTCTCAACCACTCGACATTTTCTATTCATCGTGACGGACGAGTGTTATTGACCGCCATCAATACATCTTCGAATGACGCCCCACCATTGCATCTCGAAACAGCCTTACACAACGATTCCAATACTCCGAAGCTCCGGGGACAGGCTCGACTGACCTTACAACCTCTTATCCAAACCCTCGAAGTACTCTATCCCATCCCCAAAGACTATAGAGCCTTGACTGGCACATTCTCCGCCACCTGGTCCTGTGTGTTCGACAAAAACCCATCGTCATCAGGCGAGATCTTGGAAGCGCTCGAAGGAACTTTTTCTTTGACGGCTCAGATGCCAAAATGGAGCAGTTTCACGAAAGATATTCAGCTTGTAACCGAAGGATCGTTCTCCATCGTTGATCGTGTGACAACGATCGTCCTGAAGCCCACCTCATCGGGATCAGTGAAGGTTGCGCTAGATTCTCAGATCCCTCCTGCTCTGTCACCATTCATTACGCACTCCGGTCTTCGGACATTGACATGGAAGATTCATGAACCTGTTCATCTGACAGTACCTGTCACACCACGGTTCGAAGCAGTCCTGATTCCCAAAGGGACAATGCACATCACCTTGAATAACGCGTCTGAACAACTTGAGAGTCAAGTTTCTCCGATTGACGTGCGGTGGGAACCTCCCAATATCGTCAATGGAAATGCCGAAGTCAGTCTGTCCGCTCAACTACGCCCTGCACCAACATTGACTTTCGATGCAGACCTACTGACCCTTGATACAACAATAGGGATCGCCCTGTCAGCACAAAATATTACGTTAGCACTTCGGCCTCAAACCAAGTTTGCCGTTACCAAATTCCGCAATCAACACGCCAAAATTCCTCTACTGGAAGGTCGTTTTTCTGATGGGCTGACGGCGAATTACCAGCCGACGGACAACACATGGAAACTACAGGCCAATGCGTTGGGGCTCGCACTCCCAACATTGTTCATACAAGATCAACGATGGAAGCTTGGACAAATATCCACAAAGGATCTCTCAATCCACTCGAGAAACAACAAGTGGACAATCACTGGCACAACACAAATAGCTGGCGTAGAGGCACCACCTTTCTCGATTAAGATCCCAGCCTCCAACTGGGATGCCCGATATTCGATCAGTTCCGATGCCATATCTCTCGATTACAAAGGACAAACGGTCAAACATCCTATATTTATCAAAGGTCGGGCAAACGTTCGCTTAGCCGATCAGGTCATAAACGGTACCCTCAACCTCCAACCGCTCCACTTCGCACCAAAAATCCGAACCCTCAGCCAGCTCATCCAACCCTGGCCGTTTCCGGACTCGGATATCACGCATGGATCTCTTTCTGCATCCGTGAACATGACCATCCGCAAGAATCCCACAGCAGCACCAACGCCTTTTGAGATTACACATTTTCATGGAATCCTGGATGTAGACAAGATTGGTGGCGTCATGCTGCCAACAATGCTCAAAGGCTTCACAACGCAAGTGGAAATCCTCGGCAAAAATGGCATTTTTCAAATCCCTCCAACGCCGATTCGCATTCAACGAATTCGATCGGTCGTTGATCTGACTAACACGGTCTTCCTATTGTCATCAGGGACTTTTCAGCAAACTTCTCCTCCCAAGCTTTCAGTCACTAATGTTTCGACACATCTTCTTGGCGGAGAATTGACATTACAGCAAGCCATTTACGACTCAACAAATCTTTCACAGGATTTGGCTCTTCAGGCTCGCGGCTTGGATCTAGACAAGATTTTACGCTTAGAGCAACAAGAAACGGTCACAGGCACCGGTATACTTGACGGCGACCTCCCGCTTGTGATCGACGGGTCAGAAATAGAAATTCATGGGGGATTCTTAAAAGCGCGCCCACCAGGAGGAATCCTGCAGATGAATCTGTCCGAAGCCACTGCCAATCAATGGACCGAGAACCAGCCCAATCTAAATCTGGTGGTTCAAAGTTTAGAAAATTTTCACTATTCCCAACTCGATGTTGGAGTCGACTATGAAAAAAATGGTATCCTGACACTAACGACGAAACTAAAAGGGGAAAATCCCCATTTTCGAGGTGGTGTGCCAATCCATTTTAACCTGAATATTGAAGAAAACGTTCCAGCACTCCTGCAAAGCCTTTCACTCGTACAAGATCTGGAAGACAAGATTGAAACGATGATGACAGGATCTAAACCCTCAAAACCTCAAAGCCATCAATGACTATACATACTGCACCGTGTCTCAATTCATCAGAACATGAGATAGCAAATATCGACGACGTCTAAGCGGAATTCATGGCCAAACGTTATCCAGCATACTCTTTCATTCGTATATTTCTTACAGGCTCTCTTCTCTTCTTAGGGGTCGCGTTGTCGAATTGTACACCTCGCGTGGAAGTCGCCGTGCCTCAAGAACCCATTACGATTAATCTGAACGTCAAGATCGACCATGAAGTGAGAGTGAAGGTCGAGAAAGACTTAGAAACCGTCTTTTCCGACCAAAGCGAACTCTTCTAGAAACATGAGGTATGACATGATGAGCCCCAACAACTGGTCCACCAAGCGTTTGGCCATCTTCTTATGCAGCATATTGCTTTTTCTGACACCCCTTGTCGTCTTTGGAATTTCTCTCGATGAGGCTAAGAAGCACGGTTTGCTCGGAGAACGCCCCGATGGTTATCTGGGGCTTGCTAGCCCATCGGCATCTTCGAAGACCATCAACTTGATGAAAGATATCAATCGGAAACGGCGCGAGGTGTATAAGGGAATTGCCGAGAAAAACGGCACGGCTTTGTCAGCCGTGGAGGCCCTCGCCGGGAAAAAGGCCATCAACAAAACCCCATCCGGCCAGTTCATCATGCAACCCAACGGCGCCTGGACCACCAAACCCTAATAATACTTTTGAAAGGATATTAAACTGTTAAGTCTTCAGGCCTAATAAACTAAACTCGGTTCTCAATAGCGAGCGGAAGCTACCCAGCTCGTTTTTAGGAAATGGTGATCCAGTTCTTTTCTTGAGAAATCGTGTAACTACTGAAATCGTAAAAGAGCTCATAAGCAGTAATAATGAAATCCTCTTCATAAAATCCAATTTCCTTCAATTTCTTTTTCACAGGTTTATGTTTGGGAAATTGGACATAATGTTCTAGCCCCCCAAAAAGTCGATCCAATAAACATTCTCGATCTAAAGTCATAGATAATTGAATAACTTCACTCCCTCGACTATCCATTACTTGTACGGTTTCTTTCAAAAATTCATACAGTTGTCTTCGCAAATTACTAAAAAATAGTCGATGTATCTCTCCCTTTAAAATCGTGGAATCGAAAGATTTCAGTCCCGTCTCAACATAGAGAGGTAGTTCGTTGTCACGCATAACCTTGAATGGCTTTTGCCATCTGTCCAACTTCTTTGCCCTCTTTCTTAGGTAACGCGGATATTTGTACAAAACAAAACTTCTCGACGAACATCCAAAAATCATTTGATTCCCGGGCCTTGCTGAAGCCACATCAACACAACTGGGAATATCACTAATTGGATGACTGTGGAAGAAAATTGTGGAAGTAACCCAAGAAGGGGCCTTAACCAAGGCTTGTGCATACTCTTGGCTGTCATACTCAAATTGTGCGGGCTTTTTGCTCAAATTCTTGAGCATTCGTAAGCCCTCAATACGTCGCCCCCTCACATACAATATTGCAGCCACTTCGTAGTCTCCTCGGTCGCGAGCCAGCAAACTAACCCTGGAAAGACGACGAGCAACCCCCGCATTCAAAATATGCCAAGTTGCTGGTAACATTTGAAGAATATTTCGGGTTTTATGTTTGCCCTCTTAAAGGGCGGCTCGAAAAGTAGAGGTAGAAGGAAACCCTTTTCTTTAGGCTATTTCCTATTTTAGGTCGCCGGGGGCCAGGGCAAGAGACCTGCTGAATCTAAAAGTTTGGCAAGCACTCGTCATAGAGTTGGGAATCATGAATAAGTCTCCCACATTATAGTGTTTTAACTTATAGGTGAGCCTTCACCCTCAAGGGAGAAGGAATCTTACGATCCCCCAGTTGAAAGTTAAAATATTATAACCGACGCCTGCTGTCCGGCCCCTTGGGCGGACGTTTTTATCAATCGGCGGACCTTGTCTGAGCGTAGCGAGTTGGTCCGCCCTCATGTAGATTGCGTCCGCCCATTGCGATGAGGACGGATAGGGCGTCAATGGTTTTGGCTACTTTTGCCGAAACAAAAGTAGCCCGCCACGACGAACCCGGCAATACTTCAATTAGAAATAGTCCAACATCTTTCGTGGGAAATCTACTGGGAAGGGAAAGATAGATACCCACTTACAACTGCGGGTATGACGGAAGTGTAATGGATAGCCCCCGTACCAAGAAAGGCAAGGTAGGCTCAAGAGACGCTTGAAAGAATTTCTTCTCGTAAACTCTCAATCTGCTGCATGATCTCTTTTGTACAGAACTGCAGCGACTCTTTACTCGGCTTGGACTCTTGTGGGAAGTAGAGAGGCTTGCCATACCGAATCACCGCTTTAGATGGCACGAAGAGCGTCTTAAGCATCGAATCAATTGAATGCGGGCCTTTCCAAACGATCGAAGCTGGTATTACCGGCGCGCCTGACTTGATAGCCAAATATGCGATTCCCGGGTGTCCTTCTTCCAGACGATGGCGATCCAGGCCGCCTTCAGGAAATAGGCCAATCACGTTGTCTGCAGCCAATCCATCCAACATGCTGCGAATGGCGGCGACATCTCGTTTGCCTCGTTGGACGGGTATGCAACCAAAGGCTTTAAACGCCCATCGAATATGGGGTAGTTCATAAATTTCTTTAGCCATGAGGAATTGGATAGGTCGCCTAGCCGTCGCAGCCAAGACCAGTGGATCTCCAAGAGCCGTATGGTCACAGACAATGAGAGCTGGCCCTTTTGTCGGAACCGTCGATTCCTCTGATGACCTGACTCCATACATGAGTCGACACACCCAGGTGTTGAGTCGATCCAGAAACCGAAAAATGAAGCTCTGGTGGTAAGCGGGAGCAGACACGACACGACTGGAGATTGGCGGATGCCTAACTGCGGTTGCATGCTTCCACATTCCGATATTCTCGGAATAGGAATAGTGAGACCTGAGAACACTCAGAGAAGGAATGGATCAGGAGGTCAGGTGTTGAGCCCGAGTGGTATCGGATGAATCTGAAGATTCGTCAGACTGGGGAGATGATTCCAAATTGCCAGTCTCCTCCTCGGCATCGCCCTCATCTTCATCGTCTTCCTCCAGCTCCTCAAACCAATTGACCAGCATCTCCTGCCACCAACCCTCATTCACTTCCTCACCTGGATCTTGTCCTAAGATGCTGATATCGGTTTCCGTGAATTGGGGGTCAATCACCGTCGGTTTAAACTTAGCACGGTCGATCACTTCTTGCGTAGCGAAACCTCCGACGATCCAAGAGGGAGGATCAGCTCGACGAGACTTGTAGGCTTGTAGCCCAACTTTAAGGTAGAGGAAGATTTTTCGCTGGTTTTCATCGTTAAAACCTGTTGGAGGCAGGCTCAACATTTTTTCAATTTTTTTTCTCCACTCCCGCTGATTATATCGAGAGGTGATTAACTGAAGGGCCTTAGCCCCATCTTCTACCTCAAGTGGCATATCGACTCCTCATTCCAAAACCTAAGGTTTTAGTGTCTGGATGCAGCCAGTGTCCTAATGCCCGGCAACCATCATCTTTCGAATCTTCACAGTCGGACTGGCTGTTCGTCCACGAAACTTCAAATCATTTCCGATCATCTCAATATCCGTCAACATCGTCTTTAAATTTCCGGCGATTGTGACTTCTTCGACTGGATGAGCAATTTCCCCATTCTCAATCCAAAACCCAACAGCTCCACGCGAATAGTCACCAGTAACCATATTCACCCCAAACCCAATTAACTCCGTCACCAAGAGTCCCCGCTTGGTAGACTTCAGAATCTCTTCAGGCGTGTGGTGCCCTGGCGAGAGAAATAAGTTCGTGGAGCCAACCGTAGGATTTTCGCCTACCGATCGAGACGCGTTCCCGGTCGAAGCCATCCCCAATTTTTTCCCGGAATAGGTGTCCAACAAATAGCTGGAGAGCACGCCGTTTTCAACTACCACATTTCGTCGCGTTGGGACTCCTTCCCCATCAAACGGTCGAGAACCTAGACCATTAGGGAGACGGCCGTCGTCAATGACCGTGACCGAATCCGCCGCGATGGTTTTGCCAAGTTGCCCAACCAGAAACGACGCACCTTTGTAGAGTGAGTATCCCGAGACAGCCGAAGCAAGATGCCCGAGCAGCCCTTGTGCAATCTCCGGATCAAAGATAACCGGAACTTCCTGTGTCGTCATCGTTCGGCTGCCTAACCGCCTGACCGTTCGGCGTGCGGCTTCCCGACCAATGTCCTCTGGCTTATCTAACTCATGAAATCTGCGTGAGACCGAATACCAATAGTCGCGTTGCATCCCGCCATTTTGACCATCCGCCGCAATGGGAGAGACAGACAGCGAATATGTCGAACTCGCATAGGAACCCGTAAATCCATGAGAATTCGCTAGGAGAATTGATCCATAGCCAGCCGAACATTCAGCTCCTTCGGAATTCGTGATCCGCGAGTCTGAATCGAACGCAGCTCTTTCAACCCGTTTGGCCAGGTCTATTTCCTCATCTACGGTCATATACCGGTCATCTTTCATATCCATATCGGGAATATCAACAGTCAGGGCGTCTGAAGCCGGCAAACCAGAGGTGTCATCTTCGACCACAGCCTTGGCTAGACTACAGGTGTCAGTGACGAGCCGATCTAACGAGGCCTCCGAAAAATCTGATGTTGACGCGCTTGCGGAACGCTTCCCAAAAAAGACCCGAATACCTAGAATCTTCTCGCGTGCTTTGGACAGTCGGTCGACTTCTGACATCCGTACTTGAACCGAGACCGAATCGCCTTCCGCCACAAGAAGGTCCGCCTCCGTCGCACCAAGTATTTTGGCACGATTCAGAACAGCTGCCGCCAACTCTGAAAAATGACGACCGTGTTTCGTTTGAAGGTTTGCCATGGCTATCTAAAAAACGATGGAACGGAATGAAGATGAATTTGATCAATCCATGGCTGTTCCGCCGACAGTCATCTCATCAACTTTGATCGTCGGCAGCCCGACACCAACTGGGACAGACTGGCCTTCTTTTCCACAAGTCCCGATGCCTTCATCCAATTTCATGTCATGCCCAACCATCGAAACTTTTTTCAGCACATCGGGACCATTGCCGATTAGTGTCGCGCCTCTGACAGGTTTGGTGACTTGGCCATCTTCAATAAGGTAGGCCTCGCTAGCTGAAAATACGAATTTACCGCTCGTGATATCGACCTGGCCACCACCAAAGGAGGTAGCATAGAGCCCACTCTTGACTGACCGAATGATGTCTTGTGGATCCGATTCTCCGGCCAGCATAAATGTATTCGTCATGCGTGGGAGCACAATACTCCGAAAATCTTCCCGCCGACCGTTACCAGTGAGGGGAATCCCCATCAAACGCGCGTTGAGCCGATCCGTGATATACCCACGTAAAATGCCTTTTTCAATAAGCATGGTTCGAGAGGTAGGCGTGCCTTCATCATCAATGTTCATAGACCCACGACGAAAGGGCAGCGTCCCATCATCAACGATGGTGCATAATTCCGACGCCACAGACTGCCCAATAAGATCACTAAAGGCTGAGGTTTTTCGACGATTAAAGTCGGCTTCTAAACCATGGCCAATGGCTTCATGGAGTAGAATCCCTGGCCACCCTCCACCTAGAACCACTGGCATCGCTCCAGCCGGTGCATCCACCGCATCTAAATTGACAATAGCTTGCCGTGCCGCTTCTCGAGCAAACTCTAACGCTCGACCATTATCCATAAAGAACGAAAACCCGACTCGCCCTCCTCCCCCAAAACTTCCAACTTGACGGTTGGTCCCGTCTTCAGCAATACAGGTCACTTGCAATCGAGCCAATGGCTGGACATCCCCAACCAATTGACCTTCAGAATTTACGATCAAAAAAATTTTCTGCTCGGTATTAAACGACGCCATGACTTTGGCAATACGCGAATCATAACGTCTCGCTTCCTGATCAATTTGGTTTAACAAATCAACGCGAGCTTCAGTCGTTACATCCGTGAGCGGTTGAGAGAGAGGATACAGATCCTGGGAAGAGCTTGTCCGGTGTGTAACAGCCAACGGGTTATCACCCTGCGGCGACTCAGCAATATACCGGGCGGTTTCTGCCGCCTGCTCCAAATCTCGAACCGAAAGATCATCCGAATAGGCAAACCCCGTGCGTTCTCCTGCCACTGCTCGAACGCCTGCCCCCTGCGCGATATTTTTCACAGCCCGCTTTACAAGGCTTTCCTCCATCGACACCGAGTCGGAGACCGTAGATTCCAAATACATGTCGGCATAATCCACATCTCGGGCTTTGGCTTTACTCAAAGCCTGAAGAATATCCTGTTCTTGCAGAGCAAAGTCTGAGGGGCTGGGAATCATAAACAAATATTCCGAAATCTGCGAAAACGATCTTTGCGTACTAGAAGTTCAGCAGTATAGCCCCAATATCTGTACCTAGGCAATTTCAATGTCACAGTGCACACAATGAGGTCAATTTGACAAGAGACTGTTTCATATTTAGACTGAATTTTAGCTAAGCTTTGAATTGTGATCTAGTCAAAAGTCTAGCCAGCCGCCAGCTCTGATTGTTTTTGTACCAACATCAGCATCGTTCATGGATGACTTTCCGGCACTAGAAGCCAGACAGGTTGTTGAAGACGAATTGTGGGAGCAACTTGATCGAAGCTCACTTCCTCGTCATATAGCGATCATCATGGATGGGAATGGCCGTTGGGCCGCCCAACGTGATCTACCACGCATCGCTGGCCATAAAGAAGGCCTCCGGGCTCTTCAGAGTGTGCTGGAAATCGGACAGGAACTCAACATTCCTTACCTCACGATTTACGCCTTTTCTCAAGAAAATTGGAACCGACCGCAAGTTGAAGTGCGACTGCTCATGAACTTGTTGGAAGAGTATCTCACCAGAGAGCGTCAGCGATTTCATCGCCAAGGCATTCGATTTTTTCCGATCGGCCGACTAGAACAACTTCCACCGCCCGTGCGATCGCTGGTGCTGGAAGTTGCAGAAGAGACTCAGCATTACGAAGAACGCACGTTAGCTGTAGCGTTGAGTTACGGCGGTCGGGCAGAGATCATCGACGCAGTCCAAAAGATTGCTTTTGAGGTGAAGATCGGAACCTTGTCCCCAGACCACATAACCGAATCACATTTTGAACAACATCTTACAACCTGGGGCATACCGCATCCTGATCTGCTGATTCGGACTTCGGGAGAGAGTCGCATCAGCAATTTCCTTCTCTGGCAAATAGCCTATACCGAGTTGTATTTCACGCAGACCCTTTGGCCAGATTTTCGTCGTTGTGAAACCTTGCATGCTCTCCTGGATTACCAAAAGCGAGAACGACGATTCGGTCGGGTTAGCGCCACAGTTTCACCGTAAATGGGTCGTGGACCACTTCCCCCACTCCTGCCCAAGTCCATCTGACACGTTTCGTCAATCGAAACCCCTATTGATGGATCCCCGTCGCCTCTATTCTGCCCTCGTGTTTATCCCGTTGCTGTATCTTGGTATTCGGTATTCGGCTCCATGGCTTTTTTCTATATTGATCAGCCTTGTGGCCATATTCGCACTTTGGGAATTTTTGTCGCTGTACTTTCAGCAGGGGATGTCTTCATGGGCAATGAAGTTGTTATGTTTCATTGCAGCAACAATTCCCATGGTGGTGCAACATAACATCTCCTCCCTACTGATTATGGGAACGGTGTGTATGATTCTCATTGTTCTCACCGGCTTTGTTATTTCACCTACCGAAACGAAGCAGCTTGTCCCCTCCTGGATTATGTCTCTGTTCGCTACAGTCTATGTGGGGCTGTTATTAGGACACTTTGTGTTATTGCGAAACTTGGAGCACGGAATAGCCTTGGTCTTCTTTGCAATCGTGATCACATGGCTATCAGATATCGGAGGATTTTTTATTGGCAAATCAATCGGGAAACATCCCCTTGCCCCAAACCTCAGTCCAAATAAAACAATTGAGGGGCTCGTCGGTGGAGTTGTGTTTTCCATCGTGGGTGCAATGCTGAGTCATTTTTGGTATACCCCCTTTTTCTCGGTTGGTCAATGCGTTATCCTGGGTACGGTTCTCGCCCTGATCGGCGCGGTAGGAGACTTAGCTGAATCAGCGATCAAACGAAGTGCGCAGGTCAAAGATTCAGGCTCCATTATTCCAGGACATGGGGGCGTATTAGATCGCATCGATAGTCTGTTATTGGCAGGACCCACCCTGTATTATTACATGAAGTTTCTTTCGTAATCCTCATTCGCTCTATGTTTTACTGAGACATTCAGGGATCCCTATTGTGAAACGTATCGTTATTTTAGGATCAACCGGCTCTATCGGCATCAGCACTTTGGATGTCGTATCAAGATTCCCAGAGCGTTTTCAGATCGTTGGACTAGCCGCTGGCTCAAATGACGAAATCCTCGAACAGCAGATTCAGACCTTTCACCCAAAGATCGTGGCACTTTCTGATACAGATGCTGCACAGCGCTTGCGTTCCCGCACGAACGATCTTCGACTGGATGTACTAGAAGGAGAATCAGGGCTCTGCGAAGTCGCAGGCGTTCCGGACTGTGACTTGGTGATTTCCGCAATTGTTGGAGGTGCTGGGCTTAAGCCAACTCTCGCGGCAATTCAAGCCGGCCGGCAAGTAGCCTTGGCTAACAAAGAACCCATGGTGATGGCGGGCCAACTGATGCAACAGGAGGCCCACAAACATGGTGTCACCATTTTTCCGATCGATAGCGAGCATAGCGCTATCTTTCAATCTATGGAAGGCCATCGGAAGACCGATATTCGACGGGTCGTTTTAACGGCCTCGGGTGGCCCTTTCTGGGACTGGTCTCAGACTGACCTTGAACATGTGACGCCAAAGCAAGCCCTCCAGCATCCGAATTGGAAAATGGGTGCAAAAATTACGACGGACTCGGCCACATTGATGAATAAGGGCCTCGAAGTCATCGAAGCTCGGTGGCTCTTCGATCTACCCCCTTCGAAAATCGATGTCGTGATTCATCGCGAAAGCATTATTCATTCTTTGGTAGAATACTGTGACGGGTCCGTGATTTCACAATTAGGACATCCCGACATGCGCACGCCCATTTCCTATGCGATGAACTATCCAGAACGAGTCCCGCTGAGTCCCCCGCTGTTAGATTTAGGAGAAATAGGGAAACTTACGTTTTTCCCACCGGATACCGACAAGTTCCCTTGTCTCCAATTGGCTTATGATGCTCTCGCTGGCGGCATTGGACTCCCGGCTGTTCTGAACGCTGCCAACGAAAAAGCCGTCCATGCCTTTCTGAGCAACCAGATTGCATTTGTGGATATACCCAAAATCATCCAAGAAACAATGGCAAGCTATCATTCGTCACCCCTCTCCACCATAGAAGACCTCCTTGATGTTGACCACTGGGCCCGCAGAACTGCAGAAGGGATTATGAAAACGTGCGCATCGCCTGCATGAATCATCAGTAGACGTTCCAGCCCCCCATCCCTATCCATGACTAGCTATTTTCTGTTGTCTCCAGATTCGATATTCATCTTCGGACAAAAACTGTGGTGGTTTTTGATTGTCCTTGGTGTATTAGTGACCTTTCATGAGTACGGACATTACCTCGCCGCAAGATGGGTTGGCGTCAAAGTTCTGAAGTTTTCGATCGGGTTCGGACCACGACTCGTCGGGCACCAGGTTGGTGAGACAGAGTATGTGGTTTCGGCGATTCCCCTGGGAGGCTATGTTAAGTTATTTGGAGAGGAAGGGTCGGAAACGATCTCTCCCGAGGAACAGAAAGAATCCTTTATTCATCAATCCCTATCGAGCAAAATGCTCATTGTGGCCGCCGGTCCTGGGTTTAACTTCATCCTAAGTTATCTCATCTTTACAGGGATGTTGGCCATGGGCTCTCCTCTGTTTGTACCGAACATCGACAATATGCGTCCGATCGTCGAAGCCATTACTCCGGACTCACCAGCTGCACAATCCGGTTTGGAAGTGAGAGATCGTATTATTCGAGCGAATGACGAAGATATCTCAACGTTAGGCGAGTTGTATTACATCGTCGACAAGACACGAGGCCGAGCTGTCACACTGGATGTTCTGAGGGAAAACCAAGTCAAAACTTTTATTCTGACTCCAACGATTCAAGAAAATCCTGCTGATCCCAAAGCCGAGCCGATCTACCTTCTTGGTATAGAAGACCATGCTCCCGTGGTCGGCAAAGTCCTGCCAGGAACGCCAGCAAAGGCCGCCGG
This sequence comes from Nitrospirales bacterium, assembly GCA_965223765.1. GTDB lineage: Bacteria > Nitrospirota > Nitrospiria > Nitrospirales > UBA8639 > Nitrospira_E. The sequence goes on along the minus strand of OZ245016.1, from coordinate 2,185,788 downwards.
GCTCCTGTCTAACGACAGAATCGTTCAGATTAATGACACGCCCATCGCCACATGGTCTCAGATGACGGACATCGTTCGACAAAGTGTGGGGGTATCATTGACCATGCATATTGAACGGAACGAGAGGCCTCTGACCATTTCGATCACACCAGAAGCCCAGGCCGCCACTGGTCTCGATGGAGAAACATTGTCTATTGGCCGAATCGGCATTCAGATCTCGGGGCGGGGAACGATCGTACAGAGCCCCTCGTGGATTCTGGCTCCCTGGGAAGGACTGCGCGCGACTTGGGATTGGTGCGTGCTCACGGTCAAAGGCATCATCAAACTTTTGACAGGTGAAATTTCGTCAAAAAATATCGGCGGACCATTAATGATCGCCAGCGTTTCGGGAGATCATGCAGAACAAGGTCTTGGCAGTATCATGTGGCTCATTGCCATTCTGAGCATCAACCTGGGAATCTTAAATTTGTTGCCTATTCCTGTGCTGGACGGTGGCCATCTTTTTTTCTTCGCCTGTGAGGCCATATTAGGCCGCCCTTTAAGAGAACGCTCCCGAGAAATTGCCCAACAAGTGGGGATTCTCGTGTTGGTTTGTCTAATGGGTTATGCGTTTTGGAATGACATCAATCGGCTACTTCAGTAGAGTCTGTTCCTGGCAGCGCCTATTTCATCTCGACTCCCATACGATTTTCCAAGTTAGCCTTTTTCGCTTCCACCTAAAAGAACCACGATGAGACTTTCGCAGTTTTTCTTGCCAACGATGCGTCAAGACCCCGGCGAGGCTGAAGTGATCAGCCATCGCTTAATGCTACGGGCCGGGATGATCCGGAAAGTCGCGGCAGGAATTTATTCCTATCTTCCGTTAGGTCTCCGGGTCATTCGTAAAATTGAAACAATCGTTCGCGAGGAAATGAATCGGGCCGGTGCCCAAGAGCTGCTATTGCCTATCCTCTCACCGGCTGAACTATGGAAAGAAACTGGCCGTTGGAATTTTTACGGCAAAGAACTTGTGCGTTTACAGGACCGACACGAACGAGATTTTTGCCTGGGCCCCACGCACGAAGAAGTCGTTACCGATTTATTTCGACGGGAAGTTCGATCGTACCGACAGCTCCCACTCTCGCTTTACCAAATCCAAACCAAATTTCGCGATGAAATTCGCCCTCGTTTTGGATTGATGCGGGGACGAGAATTCATCATGAAAGATGCGTACAGCTTTGATCAAGACGAAGCAAGCGCCAAACACAGTTACCAGCAGATGTATGACGCGTACTGCCGAATTTTTTCACGGACAGGGCTTCAATTTCGTCCGGTCGAGGCGGACACTGGACTCATTGGTGGCATTTCGTCTCATGAATTCATGGTGCTGGCCAACACTGGCGAAGAACTAATTGTCTTTGATCCCGATAGCCCCTACGCCGCTAACGTTGAAAGAGCCGAAGTGGTGCCAATTACAATCAATGAACCTGAACCTTCCAAGCCATTAGAAAAAGTCGCGACGCCTCACGCAAAATCGGTTGATGAAGTCTGTAAGCTCCTGAATGTTCCTGCAAGTCGAATCGTCAAAACGCTCTTGTACCAAACCGGCGAACATGAAGTCACAGCCGTGCTCATCCGTGGCGATCATCAGGCCAATGAAATCAAAATTCAGCGGTATCTTGGTCTTCATGACCTACCCCTTGCCTCTCCAGACCTTGTGGCCAACTTAACATCCGTCCCCGTTGGCTTTGTCGGGCCAATCGGTCTTGGTAACATACGTATTCTGGCTGATCATGCTGTCGGTACCCTCAATAATTTTATTGTAGGGGGCAATGAACACGACACTCATTTCATGAATGTCAATTCTCCCAGAGATTTTCCTATCCATGATCTGAGCGATTTTCGTCAAGCCCAGGCCGGGGATCCCGCACCCGGAAGCGGTCGTCCCCTACAGACCGCTCGAGGTATCGAAGTGGGCCATGTGTTCATGTTGGGAACCAAATACAGCGAAAAAATGGGGGCAACATACCTGGATGCCGAGGGCCAAAGTCACCCAGCCATTATGGGGTGTTATGGGATAGGGATTGGAAGAACTGCAGCGGCTGCGATTGAGCAGAATCACGACGACAAGGGTATCTGTTGGCCGATCCCAATCGCTCCGTTTCATGTCCAGCTACTGCCCGTAACAAAATCGGAAACAGTCCGCCAAGTCTCTGAACAACTCTATGATGAGCTCAACCAAGAAAACATCGAAGTTCTATTGGATGATCGGAATGAACGAGGTGGCGTGAAATTTAACGATGCAGACATGATTGGCACACCCTACCATATCGTGATCGGTGATAAGGGACTGGCTACCAACACGATAGAGGTCAAGAATCGTAAGACGGGGGAAAAGATTTCTGTCTCGCTAAACCAAGTTACAAGTTGGCTCAAAGACAATATGGCCACTAGTTTGAAATCTTCGACCCGATAGACTAGATTTAAGTTTAATGTCCTACGAAATTAAACTTATTCACACCTGAAAATAAAGTGCTGAACTCCTGCCATTACCCATTCATTCCTGTATACTGTTCGTCATGGGTATCTCTCACTTCAAAAGCCCAAGATCAAATCTGAAAACAGCTATTTTGTTGACTAATTATTGAAATCGATGATACAGTTGAAGGTTTGATTTATCAGATACACTAAATAGAATTACCTAATTTCAGTTTCCTTATGTTGAATCAAATGAACGTCCGGGGTCTACTCTTTGACCCTTATAATAATGCTTATATTGTGATCCTTCGTGACGAACAACATTCGGACATGTTACCCATATGGGTTGGGAAGTCTGAAGCTAGCGCAATCAGCTTTGCACTTGAAAAAATCGCGCCTCCACGGCCAATGACGCACGATTTAATGAAAACACTCCTGGACAATATGGACGCAAAAGTCATTAGCACCGTGATTACTGATTTAAAAGAGAATACCTATTTTGCCAAGATTCATTTGTTATTCGGAGATTCAGAATTCACGATTGACTCCCGTCCAAGTGATGCCATTGCTGTGGCACTACGTACTGAGGCTCCTATCTTTGCTTCTGGAGAAGTCTTGCACAAACAGAACTCTGAAGAACTCGAGCGCTGGTTAGAAAACCTCAAGCCTGAAGACTTTGGGAAATCTGATGCTTAACCACCTAGTCACTTGAATCGGTCATTTGACCAATACCAGGCTCTGTAATATGACAGCTGAAACAAACACACTTATTCCTCTGAAAGTTCATGGAGTATTGGTTGATCCTAATACCGACACACAAATTGTGGTGCTGCGTGACGAACAGAATTCCGAAGTGCTTCCCATATGGGTAGGGACAGCCGAAGGCACCTCTATCCGGTTAGCCTTAGAGAATGTTGTGCCACCTCGCCCCATGAGCCATGATTTGATCTGTAGTTTTGCCTCACACCTTGGCTTTACGCTCGATAAAGTCGTAATTACCGAAGTAAAAAATAACACCTATTTCTCTACACTTGTGTTATCAAAAGAGGGGTTGGAAAAATCCATAGATTCACGACCAAGTGATGCCATCGCGTTAGCCGTTCGGTGCCAAGCCCCCATTTATGTGACTCCCGAGGTTCTCGAACGTCGTGGAGGAGAAGATCTTGAGACATGGTTATCGAAACTCGATCAAAAAGGGTCTGAACAACTGGAAACCTAAGCAACCCAGATCATCAAGAAGTCTTTTAGAAAGGAAATCCGTTCTCATGCGATCGTTCCAAGCCAAGCCTCTAGAAATTGAACGAAAATGGTTTCTTGTTGATGCCAAAGGCAAAACCGTGGGTCGGCTAGCGACACAAGTCGCTTCCATTCTCCGTGGAAAGCACAAGCCGATATTTACACCAAATGTGGATACTGGTGATCACGTTGTCATCATTAATTCCAGCGATATTCAATTCACTAGCAATAAGTTTCGGGATAAGATTTATTATCATCACACTGGGTATCCCGGTGGGTTAAAAGCCATTTCTGCTGAACATCTTCATGCAAAAAAGCCCACGGAAATCTTATCCAAAGCGATTCGAGGTATGCTTCCCAAAAATCCTTTGGGAAAACATATGGCCAAAAAGCTCAGAATTTATAGTGGGCCAGACCACAATCATCAGGCCCAGAATCCGATCCCACTAAGCCTCTAGCGTTGGGCCTGATACCATCTTGATAGAAACTTGATAGCAAAAGGAGAGAATTGACATTATGGTCGATACCATGCAGTACGCAACCGGGAAACGAAAGTATGCTATCGCCAGAGCTTGGATAGAGCCCGGCTCTGGGGATATTCAAATTAATTCTCGGAAATTAGACGATTACTTTCCAAGGCTCTCGCATCAAATCCAGATCCAAACACCATTCGAAGAAACCAAGACTGAGGGACAATTTAACGTTCGTGCCACAATTTCTGGAGGTGGTGTTTCAGGACAAGCTGGAGCACTACGTCATGCCATCGCGCGAGCCCTGGCCCTACACAACCCATCCCTGCGAGATCCACTCAAAAAGCAAGGCCTCCTGACCCGCGATTCCCGAGTAAAAGAACGCAAAAAATATGGCCAAAAGGGAGCCCGAAGTAAGTTCCAATATTCCAAGCGGTGAGTGTCGTTTGGTCATCTGTTACTCAAAAAGGGGAGGGCCAACACCCTCCCCTTTTTGTATCAATTATTAAACCCTTGGCCTGTCGCTATGAGTAGTGTAGAACATGCCTGAACATATCCGTGTTGCAGTTATTGGGGCTAGTGGATATACGGGCGGAGAGTTACTTCGTCTGTTGAGCCTTCATCCTCGAGTAAAAATTGACCAAGTCTTCGCATCGGATAAATCACAAGGTCGCACGATCTCCTCCCTACTTCCCAACCTCACTAAAGCCCTTGAAGCTGAGCTCCAGGCTCTTAATATTCCCTCTCTAGCCAAAGGTGTTGACCTCGTCTTTCTTGCTCTTCCTCATACCCAATCACTCGAACCAGTTGCTGAACTGCTCTCCTACAAGAAACTCGTCGTCGATCTCAGTGCCGATTACCGCCTCCAAGATCCAAAGGTGTATGAACAATGGTATCAGACCGCCCATCCTTATCCAGACTTGCTAGCAACAGCCGTCTATGGATTGCCAGAATTTCACCGTTCAACTATTCGTGAAAGTGAATTGGTTGCAGTTCCAGGGTGTTATCCAACTGTTGCGTTGCTTCAACTTGGGCCACTGCTCCTCCAAAACGTAATTGAGTCACATTCCATTATTATAGATGCGAAGTCCGGTGTTTCCGGTGCCGGTCGTTCTCCGACAGGAAATTTACATTTCCCAGAAGCACATGAAGCAATCCATGCCTATAAGATTACGTCTCACCGGCACCTTCCTGAAATTGAACAAGGACTTAACCGACTGGCTTCGAATGGCAACGGAACAGACTCCACTCCTGTTTCATTACTTTTTACCCCTCATTTGATACCTATTAACCGTGGGATCTTAAGCACAGCTTATGGCAAACTGCAATCCACCCTTGAGCCTTCTGACATCGAACGTTTCTACGACCAATTCTACCAAGATGAGCCGTTCGTCAGGGTATTTCCCAAGGCCGAAGCTGTAAATCCTCGGAATTTACAAGGCGCAAACTTTTGCGATTTGAGCATGACCTACAATCCTGGTACCGGGCACATCATTAGTAGTGGTGCTATCGACAATCTCGTGAAAGGCGCCGCTGGGCAAGCCATTCAATGCATGAACCTTATGGTAGGATTTCCCGAAACTCTCGGACTGACCAGTCCAGGTCTCTTTCCTTAAAGCCCGTTTCCTCCAATCTCAAGAAAGTTAGGATGCATGGCTAACCAACGATCAGCCGGAGTTACTGCGCCGAAGGGGTTTGTCGCTTCAGGAATTCACTGTGGAATCAAAGCAACAAAAAGCCTCGATTTGGCTCTAATCAAATCAGAAGTCCCTGGTCCAGTTGCTGGTGTATTTACAAAAAACACACTCCCTGCTGCAGCTGTCGTTCTTGACCGCTACCGTCTCAAGAAACAACTCGGCCAGGCAATTGTGATCAACAGTGGCAATGCGAATGCGTTCACTGGCGAAGATGGATTCCACCATGCCAACGAAATGGCGCAACTTACCGCTAGCCATCTACGGATCCCAAAACAGTACGTCTTCGTGGGTTCTACAGGCGTTATTGGTGTGCCACTTCCAATGCATGCTTTAAGAACTGGCATTCCGACTCTGGTTTCTCAACTCACAAAATCGGGATATAGGGACGCAGCCCTGGCCATCATGACGACAGATACTCGTCCGAAATCTATTGCGGTCAAAAAAACGATCGGCGGGAAAATTGTAACGATTGGCGGAATGGCCAAAGGATCTGGAATGATCCATCCCAACATGGCGACGATGTTAGCCTATCTCACAACCGACGTGGTAATTGAACCTAAAATCTTTCAATTGTTACTGCACACCACGGTAAACCAGACTTTCAATTGTATTTCTGTCGATGGAGATTCAAGCACCAATGATACGGTTCTGGCCTTAGCTAACGGAAGAGCCAGCAATCGAACAATTCACTCAACAAGTCCAGGGCGCCAGCAATTTCAAAAACTCTTGCACGAAGCCTGTCATTCTTTAGCAATGAAGATTTGCCGAGATGGAGAAGGCGTCACAAAGGTTGTGGAAATTCGCATTCGCGAAGCTCCTAGTAATCAAGCCGCGGAGAGGATTGCTGAGACTTTGGCAACCTCTGTGCTACTCAAAACAGCTCTATTCGGTGCAGACCCTAATTGGGGACGAATTATTGCCGCCTTAGGACGATCTGGCTACGATGTGCGTGCCGATCGTCTTGCGATCCAGTTCAATCAGCTGATTATCGTGAAGGAAGGGAAAGGTCTTGGCCCTCGCATTGAACAACGGGCTCAGAAAATTATGCAGCAACCTTCATTCTCAATTTCAGTGTCGTTGGGAATGGGAAAAGGTACTGCCAGGCGGTGGACCACAGACTTGACATACGAATATGTCAAAAGCAATGCGTCGTATCGGTCTTAGCCCAAGACCTGTCTTGACGTCGTGAGACCAAAAACCTGTCCTTATTTTTTGATGTCGTGACGAGAAATTAAGTCATGGAGGGTCGGACGGCTCACCGCAAGAATAGTCGCGGCCTTGGTAATGTTTCCACCTGTTTTGGCAAGGGCCTGTTCAACCACACGTTTTTCCACAGCATCACGAGCTTCCTTTAAAGTCGGGCCGGTTTGCACATCTTTGGGTTCCTCTAAATCTAGATCCTCCGGCGCAATTCGTGGATTATCCGTCAATGTCACGGCTCGACGAACCCGGTTTTCCAGTTCGCGAACATTCCCTGGCCAATGATACTGCTCAAGCGACAACAAGGCTTCTCGAGAAAATCCGGCGATTTTCTTTTTTGCTTCCTCGGCGTACCGCTGCAGTAACGATTTAGCCAACATGACAATATCAGCCCCGCGATCCCTCAACGGGGGGACCGGTATCGTGACTGTATTCAAACGATAGTACAGGTCTTCACGAAAACGCCCTTCTTTCATGGCCAGTTGGAGATCCATGTTGGTTGCGGCTAACACTCGAGCATCAACCGGGATTTCAACCCGCCCCCCGACACGTTCAATGCTCCGTTCTTGCAAAACACGAAGAAGTTTTACCTGTAGCGCAGGGGAAATTTCGCCAATTTCGTCCAGAAAAAGTGTACCGCCTTCTGCCGATTCAATCCGTCCGCGACGTTGGAGATGAGCGCCCGTAAATGCGCCTTTCTCGTGACCAAATAATTCGCTTTCCAAAAGCGTTTCTGGAATGGCTCCGCAATTAATGGCAATAAATGGTCCATCTTTCCTCAGGCTTTGCTGATGAATGGCTCGCGCAACCAACTCTTTTCCCGTTCCACTTTCACCCGTCACTAAGACTGAGATATCCGAGCCAGCGACACGCCGAATCGTGTCAAACACTTTGTTCATAGCCGGGCTCGTGCCGATAATATCTGGAAATCCTCGTTTCTCCTCGCGCTCCAATAACTTTTGGTTCTCTCGCTCTAACCCTGCCAGATATGCAGCTCGTTGCAGCACTGTCTTCAACACCTCTAGATCTACCGGCTTTTCCATAAAATCATACGCACCCAACTGCACAGCCTTCAACGCGTTGGCTCGATCTTGGTTGCCCGTAATTACCACCACCTTTACCAGGGGATTCGCCTGAATCACCTGCTCTAAGACTGCTATTCCCTCAGAAGTTCCACCGGCATCTGGGGGTAGACCAAGATCCAACGTGACCAGCGCTATCTTCTCTCTCCGTTGGATTTCCACTGCTGTCTCACGACTATCTGCTTCAAAAAGGGTATAAATGGACTTCAGGCCCCACTTCATTTGCTCTCGAATCTCTTTGCTATCATCAACTAAGAGAAGAGACGGAAGTGGACGAGGAGAGTCTTGCATATCGTCTGTTTTAGTCATGTTGTTATCGTAATTTGATTGGGTTCTTTCTAGTAATACTTCCGCCAACAACGTTCAGGTAGGTACCACAAAGTCCTTGCCTTTTCCACTTACTTTTTACTGATTCCCCTTTGTATCGGTAGTTGCAGTTGGAAATGTGAGAATTACTTTAGTTCCATATCCTTCTCGGCTTTCAATGCGGATCGTCCCCTGACTATCTTCAACTATTTGCTTACATTGGAAAAGACCAACACCTAAACCAGTTTTCTTTGAACTTTTAAAGGGGTGAAACAAATTCTCTAGTCGGTTCAGAGGAATTCCAGGTCCTGTGTCCACAATTTCGACCCGAAGGTGTTCCCCATCCAATGTCGTGACTATATCTATAGTCCCCTTTCCATTCATCGCCTGACGAGCATTTAATATCACATTCAACAACACTTGTTTTATAGGTTCTACCTCTAAGCGTAGTGACGGAAGGCCTTTTCCAGGATCAAAGGAGGGTCGACACCCTGCTCCATTCAAAGATTCCAGTGTCTCTTGAATTAATATGTTTATATCGACAGCCTGTCGATGTTTCTCATTGTCTTTTTTAGGATTTACAATTTTGGATTGACTAGCCAACCTCGCCATGAGATCCATAATACGTTGAGAGGTGTTTCGAACAGTCTGCATAGCCGATGCTTGGAATTCAGGGTCATGACCATATTGTTCTGCATTCTGCACTACCATTGATAAACTAGACGCTAAGTTTTTCAGATCGTGCAAATAAAATCCTGAGAATTTATGCACAGCTTCCCATTTGGCCGTCAAACTTCGTTCGTCTTGCAACTGAAATTGAACGAGCAGCATCGTAACATGATGAGCAATGGCACGAAGAAGATCAAAATCATCTTGGTCGTAGGTTCGATCATGCAGTTCTTTGCTTAACGTGGAAAACCCTAGAAGGCCACTACCCGACATAAACAAGGGCACACAAACATGAGCTTCGGTACCTTGAAGAAATTCTTGAAGTTCATCATCCCCCTCATCTGTGCTATCAAGCCTAAATGGCTCCTTCCACTCAAGCATTTTTTGAATCAAGGGATGAGTTTCCTGAATAGGAGGTGGGGAGTCTTCTGTATTGATAGTCCGAATTTGATGAAATTGTCCATCAACCTCAAACCGTTTCCAAATCGTTACCCGTGGAGACCCAAACATCCGACTCAAGGATTCGAGATACCGATCCCAGATTTGTTGACCATCATCACAAACCGCAAAGGCTTCAGTGATTTCCAACCATGTTTTTCGATAATCATATTTAGTTCGGAAAAAATGCCTCCCTACAAATTGCTGAAGCTCGGCCCTTGCTTGACGAGAAACCAAGATCACCACTAAAACAATCGCTGCCACAAATAAGAGCAGTGCCCCTAACGCCTCCCCTAAGGCCCAACCAGTATCTTGAATGACACGTACCACAATGCCAACAAGAATTAAATACCCACCTACCAGTAAGAAAGTTAAAGAGGTATACAAGGCTTGATGACTAACCTGAACTTTTCGGCTGAAGTCATGGATACGCCATCGAGCCAATCCAAAAGCCATTAATAATAGTGAAATACAAGTCGCAACACCTCCAGCCCATGAATATGCATGTTTCCACACTGGGAGCAGGAGCAACTGACTGGCCTGTGCAATAGAAATACCGGCAAGTCCTCCCAATCCAATCAACACAAATTTCATTTGGAATCGAAGAGGATCACGAACAGATCGAAGAATTTGTTCAAGTTGGGACATTCCAATAACGAGGGCTAAGAGAACAAATCCCCAAATTGCCAAACCTGACAATCGGACAAAAACAACTTCTCCATTTTGGTTAGCCTGAATAATACTTCCAGGCCATAAAAGGAGTACCACACCTAAAAGACTACCCACAGCTATCATCACCATCCACAGAATCTTGCTGTTGGTGTTTGGGCTAGGGAAAATGTCGCCGAGAAGTCTATGATTGACATAGCCCAGTACTATTGGGAAAGCTAATTCACCAAAGAGAACATACTTTTTCCAAGTTAAGAGCTGTTCTGGCACAAGAATACTCACTCCAGTGATCGCATGGATCCAAGCAACCACCAACATAAGAAGAATCAGTGGAACGAAAATGGGATTTGTAGTTTTCTTGGAATAGAGGATAGTTCCAAGAACCAGAGCACCCCCTGCACTAAACAAACAGGGAATTGCCCACATGCTCATACTCAACCCTTGAAATGTAATGAAGTTAGAAAATTAGATCACGGAATGGTCTGGCATGTATTCGAGTAAGGTTGGCCAGATATCGTGTAAGAAAGCTACTCCATGATCAAAAGCCTCTTGCACTGTGCCATCTTGCACGGGAACAGAAATGCGGACCAACGAACCATCCGTTCGATTTTTCGTCATGGCATCCCAGACCAAATAGCCTTTTGCCCAATATTCACTGGCTACAACTCGTCCTCGATCATGATACCAATATAAAATGACCTGTTTTTCAAGCCCCTTTTGAATCAAGACGTTATTTACTGTGATCTGAGCTTGATCAGGCATCGTCAGGGCAACCAAGTCGGATTTCATGAATTGCCAACCAGCACCGGGCAAACAGTTTTTGGGCGAGTGATACGTTGCCCCCGTTCGTTGACTTTGATAGAACCCAACATACAGCCAAACGGGCAGAGGCACTGCCCTCTTTGTGAGCTGGCCATCGGAACCTTCACTATCGAGTAATTCAGATTCTTCTCCCCCTTGGGCAGTAACAGAAACATATACTCGCATCATGTAATCACTCAACTTCAGAACATCAAGAACCTTTTTATCTAACCCAAGTTCTCTCCCATTCCACTGTCCACCAATGTCTAAAGGAAATTGTGCAAACGCCTTATTACTCACAACTCGTTCATGTGTCGAAGACGACTCAATGAGAACAAATGCGCTAGACAGTAATACTATGGAAATTACAAACGGCCATTTTTTCATAAATATGCCATTACTACCAACATACAAAAGAGACCTGGTTAAGCCGACGACACTTTCTGGCTTCTTATTTTGCTCAACACAACTCCACAAACAAACAGCAAAATAAAGGCAACGACAAATACAAGCCATCCTTCGAAGGTGTGGTAAAACCCTTCAGCAGCTTCCGCTCCAAAGAAATGAGCTAAAATTCCCGTGCCACTAACACGAGCAGCATTGGCCACAATGGCAATGGGCACGGAGAGTATCACCAATGCCCAACGTTTCCACATTACATTTTGAGAAAAATAGCCATATACTGTCCCTAACGCCAAGAGCGATAGTAATGAACGCAATCCACTACAGGCTTCTGCGACTTCTAGGGTCGTAGACGCTAGCATAATCAAATTACCCTCCCGAAGCACCGGAATGCCTAACGAAAACAAGCAGAATGAGGCTGTTTGGGCTGCAAATAGCTGTAACGGAAAAGCTATCGTATTCACTACAATTGTAGGTAAAGGAATCATAAAAATGAGAAATCCAATAGGAAGACTTAACAACCATAGGTATTTCCACCCCAATACCAGGAGAACCAGCCCAGACAAGACGACGATTAGCGACATCCGTTGAACATACAATTCCGCACCAATAAGCCCAACTGCAAGCGATAGTAGCCCACCAGCTAAAAGACCGATCCCCCACAAGCTAGGAGAAGGATGCTCCTCAACCAATATGTCCCAACGTTCCCACACGAAGTAGGCAGAAAGAAATGGCACAAGGAAGCCATGAGAATAATCAGGATCATTATTCCAATCGCTGCCTAGTCCCCACAGAACTTCTCGATATAGGATGAGCATAAGCCCAACGACGAACACTATGGCACTAATTACGACCCCGTCCTGAGAGCCACTTCGCACCTCATGAGGCTCACTCATAATTTACAAAATACCTTAAAAGACAAAAAATAGGAAGCGTAAAATGCTAACGATTTTCCAAAAAATTACCAAACACGGTCCATGTCTTAAAGACTTTCGGCAATTCTAGACCTGAACTAAAGGAACAGCGGGTTTTTGGTTGGAGAGGTACAATTTGAGGAAGAAATAAAGATTTAGGAGCTGAAAACTCTAGGCGACAAACTTATTCCACTTTACGAAAATCACCTTTTTCGTCCCAGCCAGGAAAGGCAAGGCTCTTTACTTTTGAAATACGGAAATAACAAGAAAATTATGTTCCGTTGCACAAGACAGAAGGGGCACATTATCAATCCTAGTCAAAACGAATAGAACGCGATGGCAGGCCTGCAGGTTTATCAGAAGGATGGAGGCCGTACTTTTTTAACAACTTATAAAAATCCGCTCGGTACCGACCAGCGATCTGCGAAGCTCGAGATATATTGCCTTGGGTAGCTCGAAGCAAATCTTTCAGGTACTCTTTCTCAAACGCTTCCTTAGCTTCGGTCAACGGTTGTAGGCTCCCAGGTTGAGTAGTTTCGTGTGGTGTTAGGGGAAGCAATTCTGAAGTGATCGTCTCGTGAGGCGACATGACGACTGAACGTTCAAGTAGATTTTCTAATTCACGTACATTTCCAGGCCAAGAATAGGTCAACAAACTTTGCATAGCCTCCGGAGAAAACCCTTTCACGACTTTTCGATGGTGTTCAGCATGACGTTTGAGAAAAAACTGGGCTAAAGACGGGATATCCTCTCGGCGCTCACGCAGTGGCGGAAGATGAACCGGAACAACATGAATACGATAATAAAGATCTTCTCTAAAGCGGCCTTCTCGAACAGCTTGATTGAGATCTTTATTTGTTGCGGCCAAGATTCTCACATCAATTTTGACAGGTACCTGTCCACCCACAGGTAGAATTTCTCGATTTTGTATCGCGCGGAGTAGCTTGCCTTGAAGGGACAGCGGCATCTCGCCGATTTCATCTAAGAATAATGTTCCCTTATCAGCACTCTGAATTAACCCCCGTTTGTTTTGATGGGCACCTGTAAACGACCCTTTTAGATGTCCAAACAACTCACTTTCAAACAAAGTCTCCGGAATCGCAGCACAATTCACAGGCATAAAAGACTTAGAGGCTCTAGGACTATTACAATGAATCACACGGGCAATAACTTCTTTCCCTGTTCCCGTTTCTCCAGAGATACAGATAGTCGTATCGGTTCTTGCCACCCGAGCAACCTGCTGGAGTACGGCATGCATCTGAGGGCTGCGAGCCACTACATTGTCAAGTCCGTAAAGTTCATTAACTAATAATTGAAGGCGCTGAATCTCCTGGCTCATGCGTTTGGTGGTAAGGGCCTTATCGATACTCTCTTGCAATTCTTTGTCATCAAAGGGCTTGGTCAAGTACCCATAGGCTCCTTTTTTCATGGCCTGTACAGCATTAGGAATACATCCATGAGCAGTCAAAATCAACACAGGTAGATTCGTTTGATGTTGACGTAATTCTTCCATGAGATCTAAACCGTCAACATCTGGCAATCGCAAATCTAAAATAGCAAAATCGTAGGGATCTTCCTGAGCACTATGCAACGCATCTTCCCCAGTACCACACGCCGTCACAGCAAACCCCATAGAATGTAGACGCATCTTAAGTAAGGTGAGTAAGCTGGGATCATCATCAACAACGAGAATACGTTCATCAGACATAAAAACTCCTTTAAGGTTCATTGGCGGGAAGAACACCTTCATTACTATTGGAGAGTTGTTCAACCTCGGGGCTTGGCGTCATTTTTTCAGAGGGACGGGTCGGAGGAACTTTTTCTTTTATTTCTTGATCGATTCGACGTAAAGCCTCCAATTGATCGGTTAACTCCTTGACCTTTTTCTCACTAACTTTAAGGGCCTGCTGGATATCTTGATGGCTGGCTTGCTCTTTTTTTGCCAGCTCGACCTGCTTGCTCAACTTTTCGAAGGCTTGATTGATCTTCTTGATGATTTCATCTTTCTCAGCAAGCTGAAGCTTGAGACTGTCAACTGATGAATTTTCTAACTTCCCGCTCAACTCATGTATTAACAAATCTTTCCTGACCATTTCTCGCACTATTCTCTTGATAACAGCATCAGCACTCAATCCAGCTTGATTAGAAGTATTCAGCACATCTAAAAACCACAACCAAAATCGACTTTCTCCAGCCAATACGCTGTGGGGACGAGATGTGACAACTTTTCGAAAATGCAATGCCGCAAGCTCACGGTTTTCATATAGCGCTGTCACCCCACGAAGAAAGTGTGCATTTCGACAATCATCTTCCTCTTTACATAGACCTAGTTGCCGTTCTTGATCCTCTCCAATTGCCGTAAAAAAAGGAACGTCTTCGGACTCCGCTTGAAAAACGGAAGAAAGATTACTCAAAGAATTTTCTTGAGGCCGGGCAGGAATCTCATTAGTCCAAGTCGATCCAGTGCAAGAAAACACAAAAAAAGATAGAAGGATGGCACTGCATTTTTGAAATCTTTCTACATGACAGCTTACCATTTTTGATACAATCAATGTACAACCTGTGTACGTTTGTTTGGGGAAAGAACAAAATGGAGCGCTGTTCCTTCTCCTTCTGTGCTCTCCGCCCAGATAGTGCCTCCATGATCTTCAATCACACGCTTTGCCAGAGCTAGCCCAATTCCACTTCCCACATACACACGGCCTTCTTGTGTTTTTCCTTGGTAGAATCGTTCAAACACATGTGGCAAATCCTCCTGAGGAATACCGGGTCCAGTATCTTCAACAATAAAGTGAATTCCCTTATTATCAGAAGTCACCGTGGACCGTACGACAATCGTGGCCTCTTTAGGACTAAATTTTATGGCATTCGATAGAAAGTTCTCGAAAACCTGTTCCATCCTTGGCCCATCAACGTCTTGTATTTTGACTTTATCAGCAATCAGGTCTACATCGAGATGTATATTTTTTCGATCAGCCAAGAATTTGACCTTCTCAATCGACCGCAACGCTAACCGATTGAGATCAGAGGGATTGAAACTATAAGCCACCATGTCTGCTTCCATCCTCGAAAGGTCCAACAGATTACCAATTAGATGATTTAACCGTTGACTACTATCAGAGATGATCGAGAGCGTCTCACGTTGATCCCTAGTCAATTCTCCTGGAATACCATCAAGTAACAATTGCGATCCTTCACGGATGGAAGTCAAGGGAGTCCGCAGTTCATGAGAGATGTTGGCTAAGAATTCAGATTTCATCTCATCAAGCTTCTGGAGTTTTTCTCCCATCCAGTTGACCTGATCAACGAGATCTCGTAATTCCAGTGGTACTGACTGCGAAATGGTTCCGCCAAACTGCCCCTGACCGATCCGACGAATCTGGGCCTTTACCCGACGAAGCGGCCGCAAGATACTATAACTGGCAATACCGGCCAAGCCAAGGCCCAAAACAAGCGCCATTAGCAACAATTGCTGGGTAATTTCTTGTGCCTGGACGGATCGAAAATGTGCATCACGAAGAATTGCTCCGATACTGGCTTCTTGAGATGAAATATAAGAATTAATAGCCTTAGTCATTCTATCAATGAGACTGTCTCGGTTGAGCTCATAGTCAGCGATGGCATCTGTCGATCGATCAGCCCGTTCGACTCCTACATTCAAAAACATCGTGTGAAACTCATCGTGAAGAGTCTTTACCTGTTGCAACGGGTGCCGAGTCCCGTCAACTGACTCTTGATCTTCAAGAACCGTTAAGGTTTTTCGAAAATTCTCTGCTTCTTGCAAAAAGTCTTTCAGTAGAGTCGTGTCTCGCAAGACCAAATATTGCTTATCACTTTTTAATTGGACATAGAGACTGGAAATTAACTGTTTCGCTGTTTCAACAGCTGGAAAATGGTGGGTAGCTAGCTCAGCACCGAGATCCGTCAATGTGCGAAATTGATTGAGGATATACAGGTTGACCCCAATGACAAGCGCAAGAATCGTCACATACCCCAGAGCCAACCGCCAAAATATCGAAAGTCGCGAAAGCATATCTAGGTATTAATCATGAAAGTATTAGCATCCACTCATCGGCAATTACCTTCGCAATCAAAAACCAAAACGGTAAACCCACTGACCAAAAAAGTATTGGGGCATGACTGGAAATTATCGCTGTCTTCACCTTATTAACTAGTCATTACGCTAAATACCTATCCTAGCAATTATTAACCAATGACAATCCACCGAATCAAGAATTCTCAGTTGAGAGCATAAGGTCTAAAATTTGCATTGTGTGCTAGCTGAATAGAAATTTAATGAAGAACCCCGCAGCAAGCTGACGGGGTATCAAAGAGTCAAAAGAATCTAAGCTGTTGGAGATCTGTTTTGGGATAGCCTTGGCGTTGGACATAACGTTCCACCATTTTTCATTAGCCTGCTCGCCCGCAGTCGCAACGTAATATCCATCTGACCAAAATTCTCCACCTCACAGCTCTCGATTGATCGTCGTCCGCACCCAAGGCGTCGATTTTAATAGGATACCAGTCTTCGATGCTTACAACAGTCTCTTTGATAATCGTTGTCGTTTCCTCGTCCAAAAGAGCTTTGCGGCACTTGAATGGAAAGACAATATGGTAATGGATTTGCCATGCACAATGAGGACTCTTCTGTACGGTATCTTCATGTGGGGACCTCACACTTCATGAGGGTACCAAAGAAAGAGGACCCCGTAGCAAGCTAACGGGGAATTTTCAAGTTAAATGATTCGGCATTGTTAACTTTAGATAGATAGTCGCATTCTAACGTATTGAAAAATGCGGATAAAAACTTTAAAAATCTATGCCTATTTAACAATGCCAATGATTCTTTACTCGCCCTCCCCACGCTCAAATAGAAATTGGCAAAGACTACTTTTTATTCACATATTTCTTTTCATTTTTATAACCGTACCTACTGGTCTTTTTGCCGCCAGCGTCTCCCTCAGCTGGGATGCTAATTCTGAATCAGACCTGGCTGGATACAAGATATATAAACGCACTCTTCCTTCAATTGACTATGGATTACCAGTTTTTTCTGGGCTGCCATCAAACACGGCCTTTCCCCAAACTGTATTATCAAACCTCAATGAAGGCACTTCCTATGGCTTCATAGCAACCGCTTTCGATTCCGGAGGAAATGAAAGTTTCCCTTCAATTGAAAAACAAATTACTATCTCCAGTACACTACCCCCACCGACTTCACCGGCGCTTCCTGCTGTGCAAATCAACTTTCAGCCAGGCACATCCCCCGTGCCGACGGGCTACCTCAAGGATGACGGTCGTGTCTACAACAGCACTCGCGGCTACGGCTGGTCCCTCAATCTAACCAATCAGGCTCGCGATCGTAATGGCAATGCCGACCAACGCCTGGACACATTCATTTATGCTGGACGGACAACTCCAGCCACCTGGCGCTATGATTTACCCAACGGCACCTACCACGTCTCCCTCGTTAGTGGTGATGCCGATTATCCGGCAGGCCCTCAGCGGGTGCTCGTCGAAGATCAAGTCGTCTTTAATAAGCTCTCAACTACGGCTAATTCCTTTCTGTCTATCACCGACCTCCCCGTCACCGTGGCCGACGGTACCCTAACGATTACTTTAGGGCCCCCAGACGGTTCCAGCCTTGAAGGCTTCAGTCTTCTGAACTATGTCCAAATCACCCCTCTGATCTCAACCACTACAGTACCTTTGGCTGTCAACATTAGTGGCACTGGGACTGTCATGAGTAGTCCCAGTGGGCTTGCCTGTAGCAGTGGCACTTGTACCGCAGATTTTTTTCACAGCACCGCTGTCACCCTCACAGCCACGCCCGCCAACGGCCATACCTTTGCGGGTTGGAGCGGTGCCTGTAGCAGCACGCATAGCTCCTGTTCCCTTTCACTCGCCACCACTACCAGTGCCACCGCAACTTTTGTACCATCCAACTCCCCTTTGCCACCTCCCTCAGGCGGGACCCCAGTTCAGCTCAACTTTCAGCCAGGCACATCCCCCGTGCCGACGGGCTACCTCAAGGATGACGGTCGTGTCTACAACAGCACTCGCGGCTACGGCTGGTCCCTCAATCTAACCAATCAGGCTCGCGATCGTAATGGCAATGCCGACCAACGCCTGGACACATTCATTTATGCTGGACGGACAACTCCAGCCACCTGGCGCTATGATTTACCCAACGGCACCTACCACGTCTCCCTCGTTAGTGGTGATGCCGATTATCCGGCAGGCCCTCAGCGGGTGCTCGTCGAAGATCAAGTCGTCTTTAATAAGCTCTCAACTACGGCTAATTCCTTTCTGTCTATCACCGACCTCCCCGTCACCGTGGCCGACGGTACCCTAACGATTACTTTAGGGCCCCCAGACGGTTCCAGCCTTGAAGGCTTCAGTCTTCTGAACTATGTCCAAATCACCCCTCTGATCTCAACCACTACAGTACCTTTGGCTGTCAACATTAGTGGCACTGGGACTGTCATGAGTAGTCCCAGTGGGCTTGCCTGTAGCAGTGGCACTTGTACCGCAGATTTTTTTCACAGCACCGCTGTCACCCTCACAGCCACGCCCGCCAACGGCCATACCTTTGCGGGTTGGAGCGGTGCCTGTAGCAGCACGCATAGCTCCTGTTCCCTTTCACTCGCCACCACTACCAGTGCCACCGCAACTTTTGTACCATCCAACTCCCCTTTGCCACCTCCCTCAGGCGGGACCCCAGTTCAGCTCAACTTTCAGCCAGGCACATCCCCCGTGCCGACGGGCTACCTCAAGGATGACGGTCGTGTCTACAACAGCACTCGCGGCTACGGCTGGTCCCTCAATCTAACCAATCAGGCTCGCGATCGTAATGGCAATGCCGACCAACGCCTGGACACATTCATTTATGCTGGACGGACAACTCCAGCCACCTGGCGCTATGATTTACCCAACGGCACCTACCACGTCTCCCTCGTTAGTGGTGATGCCGATTATCCGGCAGGCCCTCAGCGGGTGCTCGTCGAAGATCAAGTCGTCTTTAATAAGCTCTCAACTACGGCTAATTCCTTTCTGTCTATCACCGACCTCCCCGTCACCGTGGCCGACGGTACCCTAACGATTACTTTAGGGCCCCCAGACGGTTCCAGCCTTGAAGGCTTCAGTCTTCTGAACTATGTCATTATTTCGCCTATTCTGTGATTTCTAAAAAATAGGATACTGTGCCTAAACATTATGGAATTTAGGAAATAAATCCAATGAAGTTGGAAATTAAAATTTTCAGGAAAATCCTCATTTACTTTGCTTTTTTCCTACTGTTAACTGCCAACGTCGTATTTGGTGGTTGGGAGCAAGCCCCCAACTCCAAAATGCGCACCGTATGTATGCCCAACCAAGGAAGCTTTACCTCAGGTTTGGCCAATGAATGTAACTTCATCATCGATGCCTGGGGGGGGGGAGCACTAGATGCGAGCGGAAATCGCCTCTATATTTTTGGGGGAGGACACAACGATTCCCCTGACAATTCCGTCTACATGTTCGACCTCTCCACCCTGACATGGCAACGCCTCACCGATATCAGCCCCGGATGGGATGAGTATTACGGTCTAGCCTGCCCAGATCCTACTGATGCCAAACTCGCTGATGGCGCTCCCATCTCTCGACACTCCTATGGCGGCTTGGCCTATCTCGCCCATGCTCATGTTCTCTGGATGTATGGCGGCTCCATGGGCTGCGGCTCCGGGGGATTTGGGAAAGATACCTGGACCTTTGATCCCCTCCACAAGGTCTGGACCAATAAGTTTCCTACGGGAACTAATCCGGGCCAATCCGTTATTCTCGCGGCCTATGACCCACAGACTCAAAAAGTGTTCGTCCGCAACTCCTCTCGCCTCTATGCTTATGACTATGATGCCAATACCTGGGAGTACCTCTCCACCGCGAACATTGCTAACTTCTCCTTCTATTCTATGGTCCTTGATCCCGTCCGGCGCCAATTGGTACTCGTAGGAGGCCGTGAAACCCCTCATACCTATGTTATCCCTTTAGAGGGAGCCGTCGCCTATACTCTCACCCCCCTTACAACCTCCAATGGCCAAGCCATCGAAGGCACCCAGTCACCAGGCTTAGCTTTTGATCCCACCACTAATCAAATTGTAGCCTGGGATGGCTCGAAACGAAACAGTAATCTGAGTAGTGTCTGGAGTTTAAATCCGGATACGGGGCACTGGACACTCCAAACCTCCACGGGCACCACCCTGACCACCAATCCCACCTCCACGGGCACGTATGGCCGCTGGCACTATAGTCCCCTCTTGAACAAATTCGTGGGTGTAATGGACGTCGATCAAGATGTCTGGCTCTACCAAGCCACCGACACTAATGTCCCGCCTGACACCGCTCCGCCCCATGTGACCCTCTCGCAGCCCCCCTCGGACGCGATACTGTCCGGGCCTACAACGATTACCGCCAATGCGACCGATAATATGGGCGTCGCTAGTGTGCAGTTTTATCTCAATGGGAATGCCTTCGGCAGTGAGCTGACGGTGCCACCCTTTTCGACAAGCTGGAATACGGCCTCATCGCCAAACGGCTCTTACACTTTAAAAGCTACAGCCCGTGATGCAGCAGGCAATACGACCGAGTCCAGGACAATCACCGTCACTGTCAACAATCAAACGGCCTCTCCTCCCCCTGCCCCACCTGGACAAATCGATATCCCCTTAAATACCTGGGTGCCTGTCCCTTTAGATGGCGACTGGACCAAACAACCCACTGGCCCGATGAAACATATGCGGCTTGCCCATAATCCTCTCGATGGCAAGATCTATTTCCTGGGTGGTGATCACGCCGGGACACCAGGATGGTCACAGTCCGGACGCAATGAAATGTATACCTATGCCATCGCGACGAACACCTGGAAAATGATTCAGCCCTATTGTGATGGCACCTCTAACCTCAAACCCGCCCATCCTGACGAAGTCGGCTGGGTCTTTGATACCAAACGCCAGGGGTTCTGGATGACGCTCGGCTTTCAATGGGGCACCGGGGATACGTCGGATGCCTGCCCCCAACCCAATGGCAGTTTCCGCAAGAAGGGCGTGGCCTTTTATGATCCCGTCGCCAAAACGTGGGCACACAACAATCGAACGGGGATTGAGAGTATCAATATTAGCCCAGGCAGTCAGCTCTTTGCGCAGTACGATCCGGGCACTGATCGTATTATTGTCCTCTCCGATGCAGCCGTGGCGACCTATGACATCACCAACGATATCTGGAGTAAAGTCAAATACAACTTCTCCCCCACCATGCGCCTCTCTCATCATTACTCAGGCTTCGATCAAGTCAAGCGAGTCATTTATGGCATCGACAAAAACAACCCCCGGTTGTTTCGCTATAACATTGATGCCCAAACAATGGACGTACTCGGCCCAATTCCAGCCATGCCCTATATCCAAGCTCAACCCGTGTGGAATTCGGTCAGTAACGTCCTGATGTGGTTTGATCATCAAGCAGGGCAATTGAATATTTACCATCCAGACACCAACACGTGGGACGTAAACATCCCGACACAAAAACCGACGGGCATCCAAGTCCAAGGAAATCATGCCGTCTTCGATCCCTATCAAAATGTCTTAATGATCATGGGCGGCACCAGCCTGGTGGCCGGCGTCAGTGCCAATCCCTATGTGTTCTTGTATCGCTATGCACCAGGTGGCGAGCCACCCCCTTTGGATACCACGCCGCCTGCTCCACCCCAAAATCTAAGTGTTCAGGAGATTAATTAATGGTTCCCTCTTCCCCGTGAGGGGTGATAACAGAGGAAATGAGATTCACAGTAGCAGAATTGGAGGAATGGGAAGGACAGTTTCTGATTACCACAAAAATTCGTTCTTACTCGTATTCGATAGCTAAACAAAGTCAGCTTTATTGACAAAATTTTTCAGAGTCTCAAAGAGAAAGGTGTGAGGCTTCACGAAGTAGAGCTGTGATGGTCCCCGGAAATCAAGCCACCTGTATTGACGAGAACTCCGGTACCGCAACGCTTGATAGGAGCATTCCTGTACTACGCATCCAGACATTGATCCTTTGCTGTGCCTCCTTCGAAATTGCCAGACGCACTCCTCTTTGAAACTCAGAAAAAACCGCTCAATTAATCCATTCTGTTCTGGCGTATACGAGGTAATAAACTCCTGGGCTAAACGATAGTCGAGACACGCTTGGCAAAAGCCGCAACTCTGAAAAAGGCCTGTAAGATTAAGTGGCTGATTTCAAGGTCCAAATGCAACGGATGAATCATGGCGAAGTTGGGTAAAGACTTCAAGCGGCGTCGCATAGTCAAGGCAGTTTCGTGGCCGCGTATTCAAGCGCTGAGCGATCGTATTCAGATCCCGCTGCATATAGGCGGACAAGTCCGTGCCCTTGAGCAGACATTGCTGCAAGCGCCCATTCATATTCTCATTGGTACTGCGTTGCCATGGGCTATGCGGATCGACAAAGAACACGTGGAGGCACTGGGACCAGTAAGATTAAGTATGTAACTGGTTATCATCACTATTTCATTTCATAAGGAGGAATGATGAGTAAACCAGACACAAAAACGAATGCGTTATTAGATGACTTTTATGTTTAGTCCCACGGTGTGATGGAATCGGATATTCTGGCTTATCAACTAGGAGGGCTTATGGGACAGATAGTACCTGGAAGCGCCTGCACAACGGCGATTATCAGAAGAACGATCCAGTGCACAAAGTTCACGAATAAGGCACTACAGCCTAAACGCAAAGACCGTTTCGAAAGGGCGCAAACGGAGTGATGTTCATTATGCCCCTACGGGGCCAAGGCAGCGCTGTTCAACGGTTTTGAGCAAAGCAGAGGAAGTCATGTGCATTGCTTTTCGCAAGCACACGCTTCTTCCTCTGGATGATTGTCTGTACAGTCTCAAGATACAACATCTCACCTGACACGCTCGTCTTTGCACCACCTGTTTCAGCGTCACAGTATCAACCGGTTGCCGCATCTTGATCGCAAAAAAATCTGAAAAAAGAAGTTCTGGCTATACCCAATCGGTTCCTTCCATCTTGCTATTGGAGACATGCACACGGAAGAAGGGCGGCTTTACTTGTTTGTTGCCAGTGATCGAACATCAAAATTTATCTTCGTTGAGTTGCATGAAAAGGCCACACGGCGCATTGTCGCAACACTCCTGCGCACACGGCCTGCAATTTACAGAGCTTGCCAAATTTGGCAAAAATCACAAACCGCCTGAGTTGCCTGACGGTCTGTGCATTGTTCATGTTTTTGATTGTACCTGCGAACAAAATGACATCGAATATCGCTTCACAAGAAACCCCGCGCACCCATGGACAAACAGACAGGTCGAGCACATGAACCGGACAAGCAATGAGGCCACTGTTAAGCGCTATCGGTATGGATCGTATGAGCGGCTAAAAGAACACATGCACACCATTTATAATGGCTTACAACTTTGCCAAACGACTCAAGACTCTTAAGGGGTTCACCCTTTACGACTATATCGGAAAAATATGGACTAAAGACCCGGAAAGGTTTAGCAGCAATCCACACCATCACACCGTGGGACTATAGAACCCAGCAAGACCTTGATCACGCCATGCACAAACTCAACAACCGCTCTCGGAAGTGCCGTGGCATGAAAACACCTAATCAAGTCTGTTTTGGCATCAACCCATCTCTTGCACTAACAAGTTGAATCCACCACGATCCGAGAGACCAAGAACCGCAACTCAACTGACTTTTGCAGAGGCTTCTATAGATTGTTCTAATTCTAATAATGCCGTTTTGATGGGTAACCCACCACCGTAGCCCACGAGTTTTCCATTGGCCCCAATAACACGATGGCACGGCGTAATGATCGATACAGGATTTTGGCCATTCGCTGCTCCCACAGCGCGAGAGGCTTTTGGATTCCCAATTTTTTTGGCTATGGTTCCATACGATACGGTCTGTCCATAGGGAATGGTTCGAAGAGCCCGCCACACCGCATGTTGAAACGCTGTGCCTTGCAACGATAAAGGAATGGAGAATTTTTGTAACCGGCCGGCAAAGTACTCGTCTAATTGTGTAATCACTGCTGTAAACGGAGTACGGCGTTTCTTCCAACCCTGGTCAATCTTGAGGGGATGGGGGCCATCTTGAAACTGCAGTCCACACAGACCTTTTCCATCATGTCGTAATAACAACTTCCCGACAGGACTTGAGCATATCCAATATGAATACGAGCTCCTCAATTGTTTTTTCGTCGTCCTCTTTTTCGATTCATAAAAAGGGTTATGTGTCAACCAACATCAGGAAATTTATGGACTCAACATTCTTGAATCAAAGGCCACATACTTTCCTGGAAATTTTGAAAAATCTTGCTCGACGTCAGGCGCCGGGAATCCGACCTGGGTCGGGGAAACTGGAAACGGGCGGTTTTGTAGTAACGTTTGGGCGGCCTGTGCTTGACCAGAAGTTGACTTCAACCAGGGACGGTACAAGGGATCGCCAAAAAGCACCATTTTCCAACTCAGATACCGTGTGGAAAGATAATACGCTTCGACCAGTGAATATTTTCCCGCATACAAGAGGCCAAAGAATTCTGTTGGCAAGGGGAACGCATCCAAATACGGCTCTCCAACTGGGCCCAGAGTTGCAGTAATTCCGCGTTCCAGCGCATTCTTGCACCAGCCTAATTCTTTCGGATTATGAATGCTAACAGCCTCGCCTGAAGCAATATGATAGCCGATCGCACCGGGGTTAAAAGTAAAGGCATCTTCGTAATGCCTAAGCCGATACCACCCAACATAGAGCGCGACATCCGGAGCTTGACCCGGTTGACTGAAACGCTTTTCAGTATTTTCCAGTACGATGGGATAGGATGTATTCTCACGGAATCGCTGAGCAAAGTTCTGCATATCCGTATCGTAAAAGCCATACGATAATGGAGGGCCTTGCTTCATCCCACGGGTATCCACATAGACCTTGCCAGATAGGCCGCGCGCCTCAGTTTCGATCCCCTGATCAATCATGGCCCTAGCGTGGGCGGCAGTTGGTGCATCAATTCGACTCACCATAAGAAGCGGAAGCGGCCAATCTTCTACCTTCCCGTCATACCTCAGATAAAAAGGATTGGGAAGACGCCCCGCCAGTGGATACGTCCCTGTTTCCCACCAGAGGAAGCTCAGTTCACTATCCACACTGGCACCTCCATCAGCCTGCTTATAACGCCCCATTTCCCAATGGGCAAAGGCTAGAATCCCCCATACCCCAAACCCCTCCTGAACTAACCGATAGGCCTGTGTTCGTTTCTCTGATGTTGGACGATACATCAGTGTTGTTAGCAGACGTTGCAAATGATTGGAAACTTTCTCCGGAAGCTGACCGAAACTACCCCTTACGCCAGCTTTTCCAAACAGACGCCGTTGAATCTTTTGCAGTGCATTAAATTGGTTGCCATTCTTTTTGACGTCACCCTCCCCATTCACTGCTTGCGATAATTCATGAAGCACGTTGACGAGCTGCTTTCGCCACTTCCGAATCTGCGAGGTTGTATACTGAGCCTTCGCATCCCATGGCGGAATACGAGGCACAGCCGCTTGCGGAGGGGCAACCCGATCCACTTTCATCGCATGAAGCCTATTTTCTTCTTCACGAGCCAGACCTACTGCTGATTGCATCCACTGTCGCGCATCCTCTATCCAGGCTTTTTCCTCTGTATTTGGGCTCGGCGGCCTCACACGCAACGGCATGCCAAACACAGGCACCAACACTTTTACGGTAGGCGCAATCCCTTTTCGCCGAAGAGCCTCTTGAACAGGTTTCACAACATGATCGTCATAAACCTCACGACTGATTGTTTCAGTCGTAGGAAGATCCAGATCGATCCGGTTGTCTATTGGAATTCCTCGACGGGCAATGTAGTACCTCGCCAAATCTTGACTGCTGGAATCCTGCGCATTAGCCAGGACAACAATCTCTTGAGGCAAAACATCTGCACAAATCACGGAAGGCAGGCCTAGGCTAACCAGGCTAGATGCCAACACCACCGTCACAATTTGAGTGATCATGTCCCTACTCTATCAATCCACCCGTTGAATTGCGAGGGTAGACGAGAGAAGAGCGCTTGGCTATGATTGGCTCATGACCGCACTCTATCTTCGACAATGGTGTCACTATCGAGGGCTCACCTTTACTCAGATCTCAGATGAGCTAGCCCTAACTCTTCATACGCTTCAATCACTGTCTAGCGGCGAGATGGATCCTCCCCTTTCACTGCTCACCACAATGGCCGAGAAACTTAGGATTCCTACCGCTTGGCTTTTTTATGATCCCCACGTAGTCGAAAAGTTATGGAATGACCTGGATGACGAGCAGCCGACATTGCCTCTCGACCATGCTTCTGATCCAATATTCGAATGCATGCTCCAAGCCCGCCGACAACATCCCGACGTCTTCACATTACTCACAACTCTTATTCATCATGATGACCCCAAACTTATTCGAGCGGCACATGTGAATCTCCAAAGTCTCTCGAAGCAAATCCGCCGCAGTACCGTTCCCTGGGGATCCCGTCCACCAGGCCATTTTGAACCTCCCAGCGATTAGTCTGCACAACTAGTCTAAGGACGCTGGCTGTTCATGTCCCAGCAATGGGGATGAACATCGGGACTGTCAGACTAGAATACTGAAAGCTCGCAATGAGCTCATCAAGTGAATCCCATTGGAGATGACCGTAAAGAACTCCTTTCACTCCTTGAAGGAAGAGGTACAAGAACGAACGAGAAATTGTGGGAGACTTACTGTGTCAGTGCACTGCGAACAGTTGAGAGAAGTTCGTCAAGGGTAAAAGGTTTTTGGAGAGTGTGTTGAGTGGGACGCGTTACGGAGTATGTCTTCGTGGAGGCAACATAAGAATCGGACAAGGTTCCCAAAAGTGTAATCAAAGGAACATGAGAAGCTTCGTGGTTAAGACGGCGAAGCAGTTCACCTCCTCCATTTTCCAAGGAGACAACATCTGAAATGACTGCGGACGCAGACAATTCTTGATGACCATCCAAGCCTTCTTGGCATGTGGCCGCTTCGACAACCTCATATCCAGCGGATTCCAAGGATAGGGAAACAGAATCACGAACTTGCTTGTCATCTTCGATAAGCAAAATTTTACTCATGGTTGTACGTCGAGCAAAGAATGTTCCCTAACCCCTACACCAAAATAGAAAATAATTTCTTTAAATATTACAACACTTTATAGTGGAACGACCTTGGTCTTTCGATAGAAAGTTTGCAGGGAAATTCCTGCAAACTGAAGGGAATTTCATTCAGTCTGGTGACGACAAATATTCAAGTGTTGTTTAATATATGTCCATTTTCGCGCAGACTCTTCTTTCTCTATTTCTCATGTGACTATGAGTCCAGAGCCACACCACTTGAATAATAAGGCCTGTTAACACTGCAGCTATTCCAACATATAGCCCCGTAATCTGCCCATAAAGAATTCCTATCGCTAACAACAGCGAACTTCCCAATAAATACAGGCTCACAGCCTGAGTAATACACGAAGTAGTACCCCGATGGACCAGTTCTCCTTGGAAGTAACTCTCCCAGGGGGTAATAGCCGGTAGAAGCACCGCCATCCACAGTGCATTGTCTGCCAGCAGCGAGAGTTCTGGACTCAACGCCGCCACCGATTCAAACCACATGGTGGATAGCGGCGTCACAGCAATCAATAACAACATTCCACTCGCACATACCGAAACCAGCCCAACAAATTCCTTAAGTGGCGCTACCATTTCAGGACGTTCAGAGAACGTGACAACAACCTCTTGAACCGCGATCCCAACGCTTCGAAAGACAAAGATCAACCCTCCCAACACTGGCCAGACTGCCAATGACTCTAACGCTTGCGGCATTCGACTGATTGCTGCACTCAAAATCGGCAACGTGGTTAACGTGATTAGCGGCGTCAGAGCCAGTGGCCAATAGAAGGTCCCGAGGCGACGGAAATTCAGTGGTTGGTCGCTCACCGCCGCAACGGTTTTCAAATCTCTGATGATCGGACGGGCACATAACACCATGAAGATGGCTTCGACAAGTACGCCTGTCGAAAGGGCTATCGTTGCGACCACTATTCCAGCTGTTTTCTCCATGATGAGACCACTTAGCAAGACAGACGTACTGGCTCCTAGCCGAACGAGCGTCCCCAAACCTACTAGACGCGCTCGGCCAGCGCGGATAACAAGCCCTTGAAAAAATCGTCGCACAGCAATAGCAAGAGTCCATGGCGTCATGATTTGCAGTCCTAGTCTCGCAGGTTCCCAAATACTTTGAGGGACTCCTAACAGATGCTCCACAACCATTCCATATAACGGCGTGAAAGCCAAAACCATATGGATCAGCGTCAACCCCACACCTAATAGCAACACAAAACTTCTTACCAAGCGATAGGCTGTCCAGTCTTTGCATAGTGCCGTCGATGCAACCAAGACCATAATAATTGGGGCTTCAATAACAAGTGCAAGCGGAAACACAACCCCTCCATAGGCTGCCAAATGAATTTCGGGATTCGACAGACGAGATATAGTTGCTGCCACAAGCGGCAATTCCACTCCCATGAGAAGCCAACTTCCCGCCAAGGGCCACCACATACGAAAAATTTCTTTTAATTGTGGAAGGGAAGATCGAGGCACAGAGGGGCAACTACCAGGAAGTCACACAGCGGGTAATAGTATTCATCGTAATGTAGACCAGTGATGAACGTTACAACAAAGAAATCATCAAAAGGGATTTGGACAAGGTTCCTTCAAAGCTTGTATTTCCGTGTGTACCTCACACGGTAGCACAAACATCAGAGAGTGAACCAACGAGAAGAAAGCTTAGGATGAAGACGAGGTCGTTGAATCAGGCACAGCTGAAGGGACAGGAGTGACCAACTCTTCCGGATTAGCCGGAACAGTAGATGAGGATTCACCCGCGTCTGCACATGAAGTCGGATCGAGGACTTGATCCATTGGCGACTCCTGGATATCTTGTGACTCATCGTAAGAAGGCTTCCAAGGAGAAACTTCTATTTCACATTCCTCATCAGGGTAGAAACGAAGGAAATCCCATTCCGTCACCCAGCTTTTCACATACTTGCGCATACTGGTTTCCGGAACAATACTGGCTACATCCTCGGACCCATGCTCCCACATGTGCCAGCCATGGCCTTTGAGGTGTAGTTTCCGCACAATCTGATGAACCTCCTGAATCGTCTCTGACGAAGGCTGGCCTATAGGAATACGTTGCGATTGGAGAAGCTTCATACCTTTTTCAGCCTTGTCAGCTAGCACACGATCGTTTTCAGTTTGCTTACTACGGAGTTTCTCTAGTAACTTCAGGCTATCGCCTTTTTTCTCCAATATTTCATCACGAAAATCATCGGTCAGGGCAATCACCGTACCAAGGCCCGGTAACATCTGGGCTTCATCCATATTCATGAGTCTGGCCACCTCAGCGTACGATTTGGCTCGTTGATTGACAGAGTACCGTCCAATCAGTTCCGCTTCATCAATCAGTAAAATCCATCCAGCATAACCAGCTGCCTGCATTAATCGAGCGGCAAACTGAAACCGTTGGAGGGCCAAGTCTGCAGCTGAGACACGACCAAACGTAAATTGTCCTCCAAAACCGGCTTCTTGAAGATACTTTTTCAGCTCACCAACCTTGATCGGATCACCAGTCCAAAACCGTGCCATGCGATGCCCTAACTCTAAGTCCGAACTCATCCGTTCGTACAACAACAGCGTGGCCGCAAACCGCGAATCGATACGGCTGTCAGGACTGTTGGCCCATGAAACAAGATCTTTATATCGAGGAGCCCAGACATCACATTCTCCAGCAATTTCAGCAAATACCTCTCCTTGCTTATTGGGAACAACCGCTGACTCAATCGCTGCGTAAAAGAGACGAACCGGGTGGTAGAGTGGCGTTTCCTTGCTGATCACAATTCGACTACAGATAAAATTCGCATCTAACGCCAAATGCTGTAAAAACTCCAGTACATGCGATTTCCCACTCCCAAATTCCCCCTCAATAACCATTCCTCGAGGGCAGGGGCCGGTGGTAATATTTTGCTGAGTCGCCTCCAACATCCGCCGAAAACGCCCCTCAACTTCAGGTTGCAAGCAACCCAAGGCTGTCACCACATGCTGGTTGGGCACACCTGCTCTTAGACCTTCTACCACGCGGCGAGCTTCAACATCGGGCACGGCACCGTGCCCTTGCAGTCTCGGTGGAGCAAGTTGTGGGGTCGATCCGTTTCCTTGTGACTGCCCTTGTAGGCGTACCAGCGACGCAAGAGGATTTTGTCGATGTTTCGGCCGAATATCATCCCAGACACGTAGCTTCAGCGCTTCATATCGATCAACGCCTCTTCGAGAATCCGTGAGAAACTCTTGGGGTGCCATCACCGTCATCAGCAATCCTTCTGTCTCATCCGCAGCATCTAAGAATTGCCGAAGAAGCTCAAATAAATCCATCGTGGCAGACGGCGTAAACCGTAAAGAGCCATCCGGCTGTACATCACGACTTGTCACAAAATAGCGGGAAATATCGAGAGACAACACAAGGCCACCTTTCCCGGTCAGGTGCAACCAACGCGTAAGCGACGTTAACATAAGCCGCGCGTTATGCCGTGCCACTTTTTGGTAGATCAAGGCTTTTTTGACACCGGATACCAGACGGAGATCCCCACACAACCATTGCTTCACGGCGTCCGCCAACACTCGATCTGAATCGCCAGCATCAAGTTGGGCGAGACATAACCTGATCATCGCCATGCGAAATTCGCGACACAACCCCGAATCACCTTCAATTGCCTTTTCCAGCCATGTTTGGACATCACGACGTAGCATCGGTTCTTTCCGCTCATTCAAAGTCGCAACCTGCCGCAACGAAAATTCCGTCCGATTCGCTGGAATCTGATATCCATTTTCTTCAAGTAATCGCAGCACAAAACGGTAGGCCAATTCATCCCAATCGACTTGTTTCGCAATTTTATGAAAGAGTCGTTCCACCATATGGATTTTGGTAAAACGGCTATCAATTTTTACAAACACATAGGCTTCGGTATGGGCCAATTCACTCAAATTCTTTTGACAGTTCTGTAAGGAATCTTGATCAGGAAAAACCGCAACCTTGATTGCCCCTCCGCCCTCACGGACAAAGTTCTTCAAATATTCTTGCTGGAGGACACTCAACCAATCTTTAGCCGCCATGTTAAACAAGAGCTTGTCCTCTCCCAACGAAGGTTTACCGGACGTTTTTTTTGCACGCCTTGAAGGATTCGCAACCGAAGTCGGTGCAGCTGGAGGGCTCGAACTCGTTCCAGTGTTTGGCAGACTCGCGACGACAGTGTCCTCATCGTTTAAGGACTGTAGCCGATTCAACGCATCAATTAGTTTGCTCATCTGTTTCCTTTGCTAAATCCAGGCCCCATGAGACTACGCTTTTACCCAGCAAGCCTTCATTCCTATTGTTGACGATGTCAGTTACCAAAACCTATCAACCCGCCATCTTAGACAGGAAAATGCAAACTGATTTGACAGGCCTGTTTATACAGTTGGGCAATACGGGCTTCAGCCATGTCATTATCGACAATATCTAACAACTTATTGCCAATTTCTCGAAATGGAATTCCCAAGTCCACCGCATCAAGCACCCGAAGATACAACGGCCATTCATCGCGACATTTTCGGCGTTCGAGATTTCGTCCAACTTGGTGTTCTTGCCATTCAAGAAGATCAGATTTTACTTTGTCCATTTGCGGTTTCAGTGGCTTTTTAAGGTCAAAAACTGCTGCGACTCGCCATTCTGAAAGGCACAACCGGACTTCTTCACCTCCACCCAGCCAATCAGGACCCTGCCCAAAGTAGATTCGTCCATAATTCGAATCAAACGACAACATCCAAGGTTTGGCTATGGCCGGATTGGGGAGTCCACTCAAATGATACTTTTCGAGGGAATTAGGCATGCGAGCTTTGAATGCAGGATGTTCGGGAGGGAAAACTTTCTTTCGATACCGCGTGGGATAGTTCGGATCGTTCGCGCAAGCCACATCGTATTCGTAGGTAGCTTGAAAATGTTTCTCCCAATCTTGCCGATAGTCCGCTCGGCGGCGAAGAAACTCCCACCGCCAGAAGGTATCGTTCAAAGTGTCCGGCTGAGGATAGGTCTCAGCCTCGGTCCAGTTTGGAATAGTTCCAACATCTTGCTGTCTATCCATTTCTTGTATTGGGCGATCGCTATTACGCATCGTTCACCGTTGGCTGATGTTGGTTAATTCGTCACTCTTTTCTATTTTTAGTCAGATCTGCAATCGTTTTCCTTACCACTGCCTGCAACTTCATAATTACCCTTATTATTATGATGGGATATAAAAAGGAACAGGCCAAGGAGAAAATCTGTCCTCACCACACTGCAAAGAGTTTACGAAAGCAACTGACTCAGGAAGGAATTTGTGAATCGCGAACTTACACGTGAGATGGAAAGCTCGTTCGTCGCCGGGACCAAGACATGCCGTACGCCCATCCAAACCAGGACAGCATTACAACACAACAAGCTAACGCGACCATGCCCAATACGAAACAAGCTTTCCCTACCATGCAGAAAATCTCCCAACCATGCGATCCCTCGTTCCTGCCATATAAAGGAAGTATCGGCAGGTTTCTGAGAAATCTTTACTGAAAGATCCTAATGGAGATCCTTACAAACAAACGAAGACCTATCTAGATTTTACCTATAACTACGATTACTTAACTATAAGTATATAGCATTAAGAATATAGACGCAAAATAAACCAGTCACAACTCCAAAGGCCACTCACCATCACGCATGAGACTGTTGAATAATTCAGTATCAAGTTACGAAAAGGCGCTCAGAGTCATGGGGATTTCAATTCGACGGGAATGGTCAAAAAGCCCGTCCAGCAAGGCCGCTTATTGCCTAGCTCGTCTCGAAGAGCGACTCCATTGTTTTGCGCGCGGAGCGTCCTGACATGACGTGAGCACGGAAAAATGGGGAGAACGCCACTGGAGGCTTTTTTCAACATTCCCCACATATAACAATCAAACCACGTCTCTCACGTATCCCCAAACAACATGTTGCTAATGGAAAGTACGGCACATCTGCACCCAACGTCCATTTGCGTTAAGCGTGAAGTACGTTGATTGAAGGGGCGCCCACAAACGAAATCGCCAAAAAGAGCGCCGGCGGGTCAAACAGAATACTGTGCCTACTGGATGCCCATTCGGGGCCGGAAGTTCCTGCTCGACATATTTACGCAAATGAGGACGCCCCCCTAGGCCCTTCCTTTCCAAGAGGATTTTAGTCGCATCAGAATTAATTGGACGCTCAACTTTTTTCCAGAACATGACAGAGTCCTGCATCCGGCCCAAAAGGGTATCCTCAACCTACTCCGTTTACAATACATAAATGAGTCACATACCACAAAGGGTTTCGACCCTCACCCTCTCAACTACCCCGGAACTTTCCCCAAGAATCACGCAAGGCGACAGTTCGATTAAACACAAGTTTCTGCTGAGTTGAGTCGGAATCTACACAAAAATATCCTTGGCGTTCAAATTGGAAACAACTGCCAATTTTTGCCTGTCTTAACCCGCCCTCAACCCAACAATGAGAAAGAACGTTC
Organism: Nitrospirales bacterium; assembly: GCA_965223765.1. Lineage (GTDB taxonomy): Bacteria > Nitrospirota > Nitrospiria > Nitrospirales > UBA8639 > Nitrospira_E. Next base: position 2,151,762 of record OZ245016.1, on the reverse strand, counting down.
AAGGAACAGGGATTGAATTCCACCGACGACTCCTGCAAAGCATTCCCGCTGGGAGAAAACGCAGCCGTTAGCAGAGGTTCATAGAGGCGAACTTCTGCAGGAATCGCATGTGCTGTTGAGACCCAATGAAGCGTTCCCTTTACCTTCCGGCCTGATTGCGACCCTCCCCGTTTACTCTCCGGATCATACGTACAACGGATTTCGGTAATCTCTCCAGTATTTACATCTTTTTCGACACCGGTACATCGAACGATATAGGCATATCTCAGACGCACCTCCTGCCCAGGCGACAGACGAAAGAACTTCTTCGGAGGATTTTCCTGAAAATCTTCTTTTTCAATATAGATCTCTCGCGAAAACACAAGCCGGCGAGTCCCCTGGGCCTGATCTTCAGGGTTATTCACAGCTTCGACTTCTTCGCTCGCCCCAATGGGATAATTCTCAATAACGACTTTCACCGGATCGAGCACTCCCATTACCCGCAAAGCCGAGCGATTAAGATCTTCTCGAATCGTATGTTCCAAGAGCGCCATTTCAATCACGCTGTCCCGTTTGGCCACTCCCACGCGTTCACAGAACGTCCGAATGGCTGAGGGAGTATAGCCACGGCGGCGAAGGCCCTTGATCGTAGGCAGGCGGGGATCATCCCAACCCTGCACTTGCCCGTCTTCGACCATTTCCAGAAGTCGACGTTTACTCATCACGGTTTGAGACAGATTCAGACGAGCGAATTCAATTTGTTGCGAATGACAAGCAACTTCACATTCACGTAGGACCCAATCATAGAGTGGCCGATGATCTTCAAACTCCAATGTACACAAGGAATGGGTAATGCCCTCAAGGGCATCAGATAAGGGATGCGCGAAATCGTAGGTCGGATATATACACCAGGCTGTCCCTGTTCGATAATGAGCGTCATGGCGAATGCGATACAGCGCCGGATCGCGCAAATTGATGTTCGGAGAGCCCATATCGATTTTCGCGCGTAGCACGGAGGCTCCCTCTTCGAATTCCCCTGCCCGCATCTGGGTAAAAAGATTCAAATTTTCCTCTCGACTTCGTTGGCGATAAGGGCTGTCTCGACCAGGTTCGGTCAGGGTTCCTCGATATTCTCGAATTTCCTCTGCTGACAAACTATCCACATAGGCCTTCCCTTTTTGTATAAGTTTCACCGCAAACTCATATAAGGATTCAAAATAATCCGAGGCGTAATACAAGCGGTCTCCCCAATCAAACCCCAACCACCGGATATCCTCTTGAATCGATTGCACATAGTCCAGATGCTCTTTGGTTGGGTTCGTATCATCCAGCCGTAGATTACAAAGACCCGAAAACTCATCAGCAATTCCAAAATTCAGACAGATGGCCTTGGCGTGACCTATATGTAAATGACCATTTGGTTCGGGAGGAAACCGCGTATGTACCCGTTGTCCAAAGCGATTGGACTCCTGATCTGCGTGAATTTTTGCCCGAATAAAATCGATGGGGGAATGATTGCCTGACGATGACATAACGTCCTGGGGGAATAAAAGCCTACCGCAAATTCGAAGCTCTGTCCAGAAAAAGGACGAGGTGGCGCTCATCCTTGGACTCTGCGAAGATCCTCCCTAATTAGGTTGCATCAAGAGCGGATGCCTTCAGAACATTCCCAAAATTAAACACAACAAACTAGCTGACTATGTGATAGGAGCACAAAGGAAAGAACAATTTATGACAAAGGGGAAAACTCCCCTTCGATTTGAAGCTCGGTGATACTGCAAACAGCTTTTAGGCTTTAGGAGAACGTTTTCGTATAGACAAAATTCTGTCGAACGGAAACGCCATCTTTGGAGCCAGGCCCAGATTTTCCTTGAGGAGACCCACCTTTTTCTTTCGAACTCTTTTGGGGATAATCTTTTTTGGGTTTTGGCTCAGAAAACTCTTTGGGCTTTGAAACTGGAGCAGACTCTCCTCCCTCGTCCTGTCCCATCTTCAGTTGTCTAGCCCACATATTCGGCTGACACACCACGTTGAAATTTGGAGCAGGTACCGAATCATCAATACGCCATAACTCGAGTTCCGTTGCGTAGAAATTCACGTCATCCCGCGACACCATATTGAGCCAATCCAAACTTTGACGGATTTCAGCGGTGATTTCTTGGCCGACACAGATAATCGCTTTGGCTTCTAACCCCGCTGCATACATAATGAGTTTTCCAAACGCCTCAGGACTGATGCCATCTAAATGCCCCAATACAATCACATAGTGCCCACGTTTGGCATCCTTTGCTAACACGCCACCCACAAGGGTTTCTAAAGGAGTTTCACCGCCAGCCGGCTTGAGTGGCACTTCGACCGCCTCACCAAGCATCTCTAAAATTTCTTCTTGTTGAAGCCAAGACGCAAACCCGTCTACTTCATTGGCCCAGACTTCATTGAGATCAATCTTTCTCAGCTTTCCAACTGGTTTTGCCATAACACCCTCAAATTCTTCAAATTGTGGACTCGGTTTAACATTCTTTATTTAAGAGAAGGTATTGATTCTTATCGACGGCCAAATGAAAAAGTTAAGGGAAAAAGACAGGAAATTCCACCGTACCAGAAAATTCTCGACGCTTGTCTCTTATAGCTCTAAAAAAGGACTATTTGAAGAACAAAGCCCGACCATTGCTCTTTTTTCATTTTCCGTTACAATAAGGCTAATTCGTACAGATACATGTACCGTGACCAACTCCCTCCCCTGACCACCAGCCGACCATGAGGGTAGTTTGTAATCTCTCACTTCACTCGCCTTTTAACAGGAGGTTTGACAAATGAAACGTGTACGCATTGTAGGATCAAGGATGTTCCTGGCCTGTGCTATTACCTTCGGAGCCGCCGCCTGTAGTGAACAACAAGAGGGTCCCGCTGAACGAGCAGGCAAAGCCGTTGATGAAGCCGTGGAAAGCACAACAAGCACGGTGGGAGACGCTCTCGAAAGTACAGGAGATGCTATTACTGACGCGGCAGACAGTGCCGGCGAGGCAATGTCCGATGCCATGGAAAGTACTGGGGAAGCCATTTCTGACGTGGCTGAAGGTACGAGCGAAGCCGTGTCAGACGCCGTCGATAGTACTGGAGATGCCCTTCAGAGTGCTGGGGATGCCATCGGAGATGCGGCAGAGAAAACTGGAGAGACGGTGACGGAAGCAGTGGGATTGAAGGAATAGCAGATTACCGAATTACCACGTATACCATCAGAATCTGTCCAGTACTGTATTGCCTATACGACAGTATTTGACAACCTCTGTCAAATACTGAATAAGTATTGAGAAGGTGGGTATGACTGGCCCCCACTTTGGTTAATGAGGAGGAAGTTGTTGAGGTGCATCCGCGATCGTGCTCAAGATTCTTGACATGTAAACTATTGAGGGAGTTTTCACCTCGTGATCGACAAGTACATTAAGACTCTCTTGGCCATTCTGCTGCTGCTCCTTATTGTGATGTGGGGGAACAACTATGTCTGGGCAGAAAACCAATGGGGATTTGGAACTGACATTGGTTTTCTCGCTGATACGGCCGACGACACGGTGTTCACACTAAGCTTTCAAGGTGACTACTACCTCGACGAAGAGTTTTCTCTTGGACCTCAACTCTTAATCACGCCTGGTGGAGATTTGACTCAAATTACCTTTGCCGGTATGGCCCGCTACCATATTCCAGTGGGTGCGGTAACCATGATTCCTTTTGGAGGACTCGGATTTGTCTATGGCGACTTTGAACGCGGCAGGAGCGACGACCAGGATGTGAGTTATGTGTTCCCCTTTGGGGCCACAGCGGCCTTTCATCTGAATCAAACCATTTCACTGGCAAGCACATTGATTGTGACGTTCCAAGATCTTGATTTTGATAACAGACGAAATAGCGACAATTTCAACATCGGATTGCTGTTTGGATTTCGTTTCCATCCTTAGGCGGTAACCATTCACGAAAACCTCGACCCTGCTCCTCTGCATCGGTCGATTAGTCTTTCAATTCTGCTAAATAGGTTGCAATACGATCTAATGCCTTTGCGTTCAACCGCTTTCCATACCACCGAGGCATAACCCGATCTGAATATCCGGGCACAACATACGCACCCGGATTCAAGATAGACTCTTGAATATATTCGCGGACACTTTCTGCTGAGCCGTGATAATTTGGATCAGCTAACCGGGCCGGGCCATTGGTACCGAGAACAAGTTTAGGGCCTTCACGCCCCTTCGCCGGTTCAATACCCGGAATCGTGTGACAAACCGCACATCCCGATTGCACAAATAATTTGTCTAGCGGTTCATTGCCTGTAGCCAGAGGAATATCCACCAATGCCACTGGCTTGCCGCCTTCCTTCGACGCTTCTTCCTGAGACGGCCCGGCTGCTTGATTAACAGAATTCTCCTTCATAGGGTCATCAGAATTCGTCAATGATTGAAGCGATAGCGTTGCGAGAATACCACACCCCACGACCATGAAAATCAAAAAGCTTTCTCGTCCACTCGTAGGTTTCGACGATTGCGATTTCTTCATAGGCTCTTCAACCCTGAGACTGGAGGAACACTGTATATCTTCTCTCTAGTACTACCGCCATTTACTTTGGCTCGTGCTCCTCTACCGAAAATCTGTACGCCCTGTCAATCAAAGCCTTGTATTGAACCATTCAGAAGCGCATTACAGACATCAACCGACAACCTTCAACAACTTGCCGTGCCCATCTCTGTTTTGGTATTGCCTTCGCCTACCCAAAAATTCAAATCTCCATTCCGACGCATTTCCTAATCAGAAGTGAGGATCACAAACTTGACGTTCCCGCCCTTTCACCCTGCTCCTTTACTCAAAGGTCCTCATCGAATGACGCTCATTCCTCGCTGGTGGAAGCGCGGAATACTACCACCGGACATGCCCACGCAGCTTCGACATTTCCAGATCAGTCCCGAGACTGCTCTGCTATCTAAGTGCCACTGGCAACCTACTTCGGCTCATAAACCTACGATTTTGATTTTGCATGGACTCGAGGGATGTACTGAATCCCACTATATGATCGGCCTGGCTAAGAAAATCTGGGAACGAGGGTGGAATTGTATCCGCATCAATCAACGTAATTGTGGAGGCTCAGAACACTTAACCCCCACACTGTATCACAATGGCCTCAGTCAAGATTATGCGAAAATTATCCAAGAACTTACTGACCAAGATTCGTGTCGTCACATTTGGCTCATTGGCTATTCAATGGGAGGGAATCTAGCTCTGAAGTTAGCAGGAGAAATGGGTACAGCACTCCCCGCTTTTCGAGGAACAGCAACCGTTTGCCCAAACATTCAGCCAGCCGCTTGCGTGCAAGCATTACAGCAACCCTCGAATTGGATCTATCATCAATATTTCTTACAAAGCCTCAAAACAAAATTACAGCGTAAAGCGCGACTGTACCCAGGAAAATGGGATCTATCCCATCTGGCACGAATCAAAACCCTATGGGATTTTGATAACCAATATACTGCACCAGACGGCGGGTACCAAAACGCAGAAGAGTATTACGAAAAGAGTGCCGCAGAGAATGTCGTATCTATGATCCGTCGTCCAACGCTTATCATGACCGCACAGGATGACCCGTTCATTCCTTTTGACATATTTCACCAGTCAGCACTGCACGACAACACCTTCATCCAATTGTCAGCACCACAGCATGGGGGTCATTGCGGATTCTTTCAACGCCGGCACATTGACGAAGATCGCTTTTGGGCAGAAAACCGCATCCTAGACTGGATACAATCTCAATTTCACAATTCAGTCAGGGACTGTTGAATAAATCAATTTCACGTTACGAAAAGGCCTTCAAAGCCATAGTGACTTCAATAGGAGTCGCCACTCTATTCTGTGGAGACACCGAGCTTCTACTTGCAGCATCTACACCACCTAGGGTACAACCAAGCCCAGGATCGACCACTCACTCCTCAGACATGACCACTATCCCATGAGTCTTAAACCCCCTACGCCCGGCAAACCGCTTCTTCACCAGTTACATAATGACCGAGAACAATATTTAGAAAGGTGGGTCAACGTACCCGCCCACCTTCATCATGCCGCATACCGAATGGCCAATCCGGCAATTGAACGTCCACAAAGCCGGCAAGAATTCCAGCAACTCTTAACTTGTTTAGACATCGAGCCTACCCAGAGAGTGCTCGAGGAAAAAATTGGATTTGGCGTCAGAACCGGACCAAATGGAGACCGATTAATCGCAAAATGGGAAGCCCACACTGAATATTACAGTTATCAGATATGGCATATTCCTCACGAGCAACCTCATCCACTCGGCTTCGGCCCCTTGACATTTCCGAACTATGTCTTTCCGTTTTCTCCGCTAGGATTACTCGTCAATGCACTCGATTTGCTCATCATACCATCACACACCTATGACCAAGATGACCTTGCCACACTTTTGCCAGGGCCCCAAATCTATGCCAGTAAGATCCTGGAACAAGATATTCATGTTGCGACTAGTTTTACACCTGATGAACATGGTCGAGAACGCTACCTGATCTGGTCACCAGACCCTAGTGACCTTCGCAAAAAACTTCCGCAACTCGTGGATATTCTTATCGCGTTGGAAAATTATACGCATCTCATTCTGTTGCCCTATAAAGCCTTCTCGCGATCAGTTGACCAGGTACAAATGTATGAGCAGCGCCATCTGTATCAGCGCAGTCTCATTACGAAGGAACTCAAGAGTGCGACACATTCCACGCTCCAAAAGTGGCTGGAGGGCCTGACTCAAGATTTTCTCGAAGTCGGGCGTCTGGCAGATTCCATGCGATTTCGCCTATCCGCCTCTGTCCCATACGACCGTATTGTCCATGGCAATCTTCAAACCTTGCAAGAAGAGCCTCTAGAATTCGGGCGAACCCTCTCAGATTACTTCCGGTGGAAAATCACTGGAGTCTCTGACGGCTATCAACAACTCCTCACAAGAATTCATGCCCTGGAGCACGATTTTGAAAGCACCATTGCTATCCTTCGCACACAAGTCGAACTCGCACGCCAAGAACAAAATTTTCTCCTCCAAGATCAAAACACGAAGCTTCTGACCAGCATGGATCAAACCACCAAAAGCCAAGCGATCCTCCAGCAGACTGTGGAAGGCTTATCGGTCATCGTCATTGCGTATTACCTGAGTGGCCTCGCCCATTATGTCTTCAAAGCACTTCACGACCTTGGATGGTTACCGAACTATATTCTCGCTTCGGGAATCTTTGTTCCCATCGCGTTGGCCCTGTCCTTCGGACTCATCACCTGGGGGAAAAAACGCATCCAAAAGACCTATTCAGACACCCACCTCACACCCAATTCTACGAATCCGCCTCCAGATTAAGACCTCTTCATTCTCTGGCCCCAGACCAATTCGCTCGAAATAAGTTTATTCACCTAGATACAAAACTTTACTTCATGAATCTCTCTACAGTATGTCAAGGTCGAACAATCATTGGCCGACAAGAATATAAAGGCCAAGACCGGAATACTTTTGTCCACCTCTGAAAAGGGTTCCTACATGAACAGTGCGGAAGAACTGGTTGATAGTTGCTCCTCGCTCGTATCGTTACCGAGCGTGTATATGGAAGTGAAGAAGGTCATTGACGACCCTGATTCCACAATGGCGGACCTCTCGGCAGCTATCAGCATTGACCCCGGCATGACTGCCATTGTGCTCAAGCTCGTGAATAGCGCGTTCTACGGCATGCCGCGAAAAGTCGAAACCATTTCCAGAGCGGTAGGCATTCTCGGCATGCAGCCATTGCACGATTTGGTATTAGCCGTATCGGTTACCAAAACGTTTTCTGGTCTCTCTCAACAAGTCATGAACATGAATATTTTTTGGGCGAACAGTTTCTTCAGTGGATTAGCAGCCCGAGAACTCGCGAGAAAATGCTTTTTAGTCGATAGCGAGCGGATGTTTGTAGAAGGGTTACTACGGGATCTCGGACATCTATTGTTATACCAATACCTTCCGGAACAAGCCGAAGAGGCCATGAAAATCTCTGCTTCCACCGGAGAACCTATTCATATAGCAGAACAACAATTGATGGGGTTCGATTACACACAAGTGGGGAAAGCCCTTGTGGACACTTGGCAATTACCAAAAAATCTTGGAGAAGCCATACGCCATCAACATAGTCCAGGCCATACACCAGATTATCAATTCGAAGCCGCATTGCTGAACATCGCTGGCGCACTCACCGAAGGGTTTCAATCACCTAACGGTCAAGGCAATTGGGAAACCCTTATTGCTCCGGAAGCATGGAATGTCACCGGCTTGGACGAAGAGGCCATTAAGATCTGTATGTTGGAGGCTGGGAAGCAACTTTCTCCCATGTTAGACCTGATGGAAGAGGCCCATGCGCGTGTGGCTTGAGGAATCAACCCCTCACGTGAGTACTCAACAACGCCATCGCCCTTATTCCCAATGAAGAATATGAGTGTGCTTCGAAAAGAATGACTGTGATGCAGCGACGTATAAAGGAGAATCCGGGCATGTCTGCAACTACGATTCCGTCAGTCACTTATCAGAATGCGCCATTGATCGATGTGACCTGTCAACTGACCTTTCCTCAAAATCTGAAAATTTCAGCCGGGCCTCCGGTCGGATTTCAAGAAAATATCAAGGGGATGCTCCCCATGTTTTCCCTCACACAAGATAAGACCGCTTATAACTTCACTAGCACAGATCAGCGCAAGCAAGTGGTGCTTGGCAAAGGTTCACTGGCATGTGTGGCCAGGCAATATCAGGGTTGGAAGGATTTTTCTCAATACCTACAAAGTGCACTTCGAGCTCTCGAAAAAGAATATCCGCCCCCATTTCTGTTGCGAGTCGGCTTACGATTCCGCAACATCATTCGTCGATCGGCACTCGGTCTGACCGACACCGAATGGGGTCAACTTCTTCAGAGTAAATGGACAGGTGACCTGGCTTGGGCAGGGACAGCCGGAGCGATGAAAGGCACGCATAGCGAAGTGCTCATGGGGTTAAACGGAGGACATGATTTAGTGTGCGTGCGACATGGCTTAGTGCCAATCACCCAACCCACCCAAGAAATGGGGTACCTCATCGATCACGATTTTTTTGTGGAAAAACAATTGTCGCTAGCAGAGGTAGCGTCGAAATTGAATGAATATCACCAAGCAGCTCAGCGATTCTTCAAACTATGGATCACCGATACGTTACATCAGGCGATGAAGCCCACCGCATGATCAAGTACCTCGCGCTATAATAAAGTCAACTACCTCCCGCGAGCTCACAGTATTCGAGGAATTAAGTTCATTCGATCGCCGTGATGGCGCTTTATGATTGTGCTGAGGTTGCCAGTTCCATCACAATCGGTTCCCCGGCAACTGGACCAGACAATGTCCATCGTCCAACCTGATTTCGACCACCTTGTTTCGCGGCATACAGACCTCTATCAGCTTGATGCACGAGTTCTAGGGCATCTGCAGCTCCAAGTGACAAACAGGAAATGCCAAAACTCATCGTAATTTTGGTCCCATGGGTAGTCCGGACCGTCTGACTTGCCTGAACCTCAATGGCTTTGCGCAGGCGTTCAGCCGCCATGGCTGTTCCCTCAGGGCCTTCCCCTGGCAGTAGAATACAGAACTCCTCCCCACCGTACCGGCCGATAATGTCAGTCGGCCTTAGTGTTGTCGAAAGAATATTTGCTACCACCTGGATCACCTGATCTCCAACCGCATGACCAAATCGATCGTTAAACGATTTAAAATGATCGATGTCGGTCATGATACAACCCAGATCATTACCATCGGAAAGACCCAGGCTGCAGAGATCCTCGAACGCCTCAAACAACGCGCGCCGATTGAAACATCCGGTTAACGGATCCCGCATCGCCAGATGTTCTAGTTCTGCCTTTGAGGACTCTAACTCACGAATCGTTTCTTCTAATTGTGTCACGTCGTCTAATGAGACTAACATGCCTTGAACACGTTCTTGATCATTCAAGATTGGTGTGCAATTGACCCGAAATTTCAGCAATTTGCCAGAAGAAGCAGGAAGCATGATGGGGACATCCAACTCCAAACATTTATCCTCTCGCGCCGTCACCCACGGATACTGCGTTAGCGGAGGAGCTGGTGGGACAGAAGTCCAAGAAAACTCATCCAAGCGCTTTCCGACAAGGTCATGTGCCTCTTGACCGAGCACCTGTCCAAAGGCTCGATTAGCCAACACAATTCGTTCACTGTTATCCAACAGCACCACACTTTCCGTCAGCACATCAAACGCCGCTTTGACCCGGAGAGGCACGACTGAACTTGGGTCCAGTTGACGAAGCGTCCGTTTCATGTACAGAAAATACCCCAGAAAAGCCGATCCTATCACCATCCCTAAAAATCGAGTCCAGGGATCCTGAAGCCATTCTTGCCATCCCTTGGCACCCAGGCTTTGAAACCGAAGCTGGACCGTCCCCCACCGATCGGCCCCATTGAAAATCGGGACCTGAATATGGTCAGGCGTTGACGAATCACCCGGAGGTTGTTCCCAGACTTCATGATGTCGACCGGCAAAGACCAAAAACTCGCCGTCACCAAGAATGAGCGCAGCCGACAGAATATCGGCGTTACGTTCAACTAAGAGATTAAATGCCTCTTGAATAGCACGGCTGTCCCCGTTTTCGGCCAACAGCGAATACTGAACAGCAAGCGCTTCACTATATTTTTGGCGGTATTCAAAAATTTCGGCTGCTGGATCAGGAACCAAATCCACTGCTAAATCGCTCATGAGGAGGATGCTGAGAGTCAAAGAAACGAGGCCGAAACTGATCCAAAGTAACGGAGTAGAACGTTTCATGAAGATTGACTAGGCGGCTTTGATGGAGAAGGCGCAGCAGGCTCTTGATTCGTCGCTTGAAGAATCTGGTCTAACCCTTGATGTTCACGAGCTTCCATTGTGGCCGCTTCCTTCACACGACGAGTCCATGCTTCTTGACCTTTTTTATCCATACCCAAGATTGGAACCGGATCAAATTGCCGCCAGGCCGGAACCACGGCAGCCATCAATCCAGCTACTAAAGTACCCCCCCGGACCATCCATGCCACAATCCCGGACGAGAGAGCTAATCCGGTACTTTTGACCATATTGACCATCCAGGAACGCGTTCCAGTCTGGTCCTCCATCGTTTGTTCTAATTCATCGGAAAATGTTGTGAGTTGCTGAAGGAATTCTGGTGGAAGTTCCGCTTTAGTCATATCCACGGGATCGGCATAATAAGACCGAATTTGATCCGAGGTAGTTGCCCAGGAAGAGGGTCGTAATAATGGAGGCAACTCTAAAACATCCACGGTCTCACGACCATCGATATTTTGTACATGTCCCTCAATCCCACGACTCGCCAGCCCAACATAAACTCCTTCAGATATTACTCCAGAAGGCCCAGAACCTCCCACTCCACTCGGTAAAGGTGCCGGAGTCTCTGGTTCCATATCTGGCTCAGGGGTTGGTTCCGGTTCGGGCATCGGTTCGGGGGGTGAATCCGGAGTTGGCTCAGGCACCGGAGGAGGCACCAGTCCTTCCATCACATCCGTGATGCCCACCGCTAAGGTCTGCGTGGCAGTCCCACCCTGCCCATCACTCACTTGTACCTGCACATCATAGATATTATCACTCCCCACATCCATGGGATTCTCAAAATCTGGAGCCGCAACAAACTCAAGAACACCGGTGGACGAATCAATGGCAAACCGGGCGGCATCCGCGCCCCCCACAATGCTATAGGTCAGCGGATCACCATCCGGATCGGTCGCCGTCATCGCCGCCACATTCGTAAGATTCTCGGCCATAGAGATACTGGCACTCGCTCCGCCCCCATGCGACGTGATAACCGGAGCACTATTAACGGGCATAACCGTAATCGTGACTGTTGCTTGAGCACTCCCACCGTTCCCATCTGTCACTTCGTACGTAAAGCTATCCAATCCACTAAACCCCAAATTGGGGGTATACGTGAAACTGCCATCCGTATTCAACACGAGCGTTCCATTCGTGACCGGCACAACTGGAATCGTATTAACGGTCAGGGTGTCACCGTCCAAATCTGTATCGTTAACTAACACACCCGTGGCAAGCGTTGTGGAAATCGGAGTATTCTCTGGAGTGGTAAAACTATCATCGTTCGCAACCGGCGCGTCATTGGTCCCCGATACAGTAATGGCAACTATGTCCACATCTGTCATACTATTGCTATCGGTGCTCTGCACAACCAGCGTATCGGCCCCCACATAGTTCAAGGTACCTTGATAAACCAGGCTCACTAACGTCGCATTGATATCCGCTTGGGTCCCCGACAACGTCAGCATGTTCGTCCCATTCGCCCCCGCGCTGATCGTCGCGCTCCCAGAGAGGGTCACGTTGAGCGTACCGTTACTCACTGACAGTTGTACCGTACTCAGATTCCCGTCGACATCCGTGACACTCAGGCCCGTAATATTGAGTGCCGTATCCTCTGCCACCGTCTGGGCCCCTGGCACCATGTTCACCGGCGCATCGTTGACGTTGGCTAAGGTCACGCTGATCACTTGCGTGGTGGTGCCGCCTAAGTCATCCGTCACCGTCACCGTGAAGCTGTCACTGCCAAACCAATTCTGGTCCGTCGGCGTGAACGTCCAGGCTCCCGTCGTCGCATCGATGGCTGCCGTGCCGTTGCTCGCGGGCGTCGTCACCGTGAAGTACGTGCCGTCCGTCAGTCCGTCCGGGTCCGTTGCCGTTAACGTGCCGCTGCCCACGTCTCCTTCATTCCCACTGTAGCTCATCTGCCCACCGATGACCGCCGCATCATCCACGTTGGCCAGCGTCACGCTCACCACTTGCGTCGTGGTACCCCCTTGATCATCTGTCACCGTTACTGTAAAGCTGTCTGTCCCAAACCAGTTGGGGTCGGTCGGCGTAAAGGTCCAGGCCCCAGTGGCTGGGTCAATGCTTGCCGTGCCATTGCTCGCCGGCGTGCTCACACTAAAGTATGTCCCATCCGTCAGCCCGTCTACGTCCGTGGCGTTGAGGTCCCCCGCTACCGCGTCGCCTTCGTGGCCCGTATAGATGGTATCGCCGGTGATCACCGCAGCGTCATCCACGCTGGTTACTGTGATCCCTAAGCCCCCGTTAAAAATATTCGCGGGTCCGCCGGTATTCCCTAGATCGTTGATGGAATAACTGAGCGTATCAGAACCAAAGTAGTTCAGATCGGGCGTATAGGTAATCGTGGCCAAGGCCGCATTCAGATCCGCTTGGGTGCCTTCAAAGGTCATGGTCAGATCATCGGTCCCATCTCCCGTGGTAAAGGTCAACCCATTGGTGGAAGCCAGAGAAATGAGCCCATTGCTGACTGTCAACGTGACACGCAGGTTGCCACTGCCGGCATCAGGATCATTGATAGACAGCATCATCGTACCGGACGTATCTTCAGGAATCGAAATACCTCCAGATGTGGTAATAATGGGCATGTCGTTCACCCCCGTCACCGTGATGCTCACATTGTCCGTGTCACTTAAGGGCGTGCCCGCGCTATCGGTGCTCACCATCACCAGCGTGTCCGCCCCCGTGTAGTTCAACGTCCCTTGGTAGGTGAGGCTGGCCAGGGTGGCATTGATGTCGGTCGCGCTGCCGCTGATGGTCAGCGTCGCGCTGCCGTTAGCCCCCGCACTGATCGTGGCGCTGCCCGAGAGCGTCACATTAAGCGTCCCGTTGCTCACCGTCAGCTGCGTGCTGGCCAGGTTGCCATCCACGTCCGTCGTGCTGATCAGGTTGGCCCCGGTAAAGGCAAAGCTGGTATCTTCCGTCGCCGTGACACTCGCCGGCACCGTGTTCACCGGCGCGTCGTTGACGGGATCCACCGTGATGCTCACATTGTCCGTGTCACTTAAGGGCGTGCCCGCGCTATCGGTGCTCACCACCACCAGCGTGTCCGCCCCCGTGTAGTTCAACGTCCCTTGGTAGGTGAGGCTGGCCAGGGTGGCATTGATGTCGGTCGCGCTGCCGCTGATGGTCAGCGTCGCGCTGCCGTTAGCCCCCGCACTGATCGTGGCGCTGCCCGAGAGCGTCACATTAAGCGTCCCGTTGCTCACCGTCAGCTGCGTGCTGGCCAGGTTGCCATCCACGTCCGTCGTGCTGATCAGGTTGGCCCCGGTAAAGGCAAAGCTGGTATCTTCCGTCGCCGTGACACTCGCCGGCACCGTGTTCACCGGCGCGTCGTTGACGGGATCCACCGTGATGCTCACATTGTCCGTGTCACTTAAGGGCGTGCCCGCGCTATCGGTGCTCACCATCACCAGCGTGTCCGCCCCCGTGTAGTTCAACGTCCCTTGGTAGGTGAGGCTGGCCAGGGTGGCATTGATGTCGGTCGCGCTGCCGCTGATGGTCAGCGTCGCGCTGCCGTTAGCCCCCGCACTGATCGTGGCGCTGCCCGAGAGCGTCACATTAAGCGTCCCGTTGCTCACCGTCAGCTGCGTGCTGGCCAGGTTGCCATCCACGTCCGTCGTGCTGATCAGGTTGGCCCCGGTAAAGGCAAAGCTGGTATCTTCCGTCGCCGTGACACTCGCCGGCACCGTGTTCACCGGCGCGTCGTTGACGGGATCCACCGTGATGCTCACATTGTCCGTGTCACTTAAGGGCGTGCCCGCGCTATCGGTGCTCACCACCACCAGCGTGTCCGCCCCCGTGTAGTTCAACGTCCCTTGGTAGGTGAGGCTGGCCAGGGTGGCATTGATGTCGGTCGCGCTGCCGCTGATGGTCAGCGTCGCGCTGCCGTTAGCCCCCGCACTGATCGTGGCGCTGCCCGAGAGCGTCACATTAAGCGTCCCGTTGCTCACCGTCAGCTGCGTGCTGGCCAGGTTGCCATCCACGTCCGTCGTGCTGATCAGGTTGGCCCCGGTAAAGGCAAAGCTGGTATCTTCCGTCGCCGTGACACTCGCCGGCACCGTGTTCACCGGCGCGTCGTTGACGGGATCCACCGTGATGCTCACATTGTCCGTGTCACTTAAGGGCGTGCCCGCGCTATCGGTGCTCACCACCACCAGCGTGTCCGCCCCCGTGTAGTTCAACGTCCCTTGGTAGGTGAGGCTGGCCAGGGTGGCATTGATGTCGGTCGCGCTGCCGCTGATGGTCAGCGTCGCGCTGCCGTTAGCCCCCGCACTGATCGTGGCGCTGCCCGAGAGCGTCACATTAAGCGTCCCGTTGCTCACCGTCAGCTGCGTGCTGGCCAGGTTGCCATCCACGTCCGTCGTGCTGATCAGGTTGGCCCCGGTAAAGGCAAAGCTGGTATCTTCCGTCGCCGTGACACTCGCCGGCACCGTGTTCACCGGCGCGTCGTTGACGGGATCCACCGTGATGCTCACATTGTCCGTGTCACTTAAGGGCGTGCCCGCGCTATCGGTGCTCACCACCACCAGCGTGTCCGCCCCCGTGTAGTTCAACGTCCCTTGGTAGGTGAGGCTGGCCAGGGTGGCATTGATGTCGGTCGCGCTGCCGCTGATGGTCAGCGTCGCGCTGCCGTTAGCCCCCGCACTGATCGTGGCGCTGCCCGAGAGCGTCACATTAAGCGTCCCGTTGCTCACCGTCAGCTGCGTGCTGGCCAGGTTGCCATCCACGTCCGTCGTGCTGATCAGGTTGGCCCCGGTAAAGGCAAAGCTGGTATCTTCCGTCGCCGTGACACTCGCCGGCACCGTGTTCACCGGCGCGTCGTTGACGGGATCCACCGTGATGCTCACATTGTCCGTGTCACTTAAGGGCGTGCCCGCGCTATCGGTGCTCACCACCACCAGCGTGTCCGCCCCCGTGTAGTTCAACGTCCCTTGGTAGGTGAGGCTGGCCAGGGTGGCATTGATGTCGGTCGCGCTGCCGCTGATGGTCAGCGTCGCGCTGCCGTTAGCCCCCGCACTGATCGTGGCGCTGCCCGAGAGCGTCACATTAAGCGTCCCGTTGCTCACCGTCAGCTGCGTGCTGGCCAGGTTGCCATCCACGTCCGTCGTGCTGATCAGGTTGGCCCCGGTAAAGGCAAAGCTGGTATCTTCCGTCGCCGTGACACTCGCCGGCACCGTGTTCACCGGCGCGTCGTTGACGGGATCCACCGTGATGCTCACATTGTCCGTGTCACTTAAGGGCGTGCCCGCGCTATCGGTGCTCACCACCACCAGCGTGTCCGCCCCCGTGTAGTTCAACGTCCCTTGGTAGGTGAGGCTGGCCAGGGTGGCATTGATGTCGGTCGCGCTGCCGCTGATGGTCAGCGTCGCGCTGCCGTTAGCCCCCGCACTGATCGTGGCGCTGCCCGAGAGCGTCACATTAAGCGTCCCGTTGCTCACCGTCAGCTGCGTGCTGGCCAGGTTGCCATCCACGTCCGTCGTGCTGATCAGGTTGGCCCCGGTAAAGGCAAAGCTGGTATCTTCCGTCGCCGTGACACTCGCCGGCACCGTGTTCACCGGCGCGTCGTTGACGGGATCCACCGTGATGCTCACATTGTCCGTGTCACTTAAGGGCGTGCCCGCGCTATCGGTGCTCACCATCACCAGCGTGTCCGCCCCCGTGTAGTTCAACGTCCCTTGGTAGGTGAGGCTGGCCAGGGTGGCATTGATGTCGGTCGCGCTGCCGCTGATGGTCAGCGTCGCGCTGCCGTTAGCCCCCGCACTGATCGTGGCGCTGCCCGAGAGCGTCACATTAAGCGTCCCGTTGCTCACCGTCAGCTGCGTGCTGGCCAGGTTGCCATCCACGTCCGTCGTGCTGATCAGGTTGGCCCCGGTAAAGGCAAAGCTGGTATCTTCCGTCGCCGTGACACTCGCCGGCACCGTGTTCACCGGCGCGTCGTTGACGGGATCCACCGTGATGCTCACATTGTCCGTGTCACTTAAGGGCGTGCCCGCGCTATCGGTGCTCACCACCACCAGCGTGTCCGCCCCCGTGTAGTTCAACGTCCCTTGGTAGGTGAGGCTGGCCAGGGTGGCATTGATGTCGGTCGCGCTGCCGCTGATGGTCAGCGTCGCGCTGCCGTTAGCCCCCGCACTGATCGTGGCGCTGCCCGAGAGCGTCACATTAAGCGTCCCGTTGCTCACCGTCAGCTGCGTGCTGGCCAGGTTGCCATCCACGTCCGTCGTGCTGATCAGGTTGGCCCCGGTAAAGGCAAAGCTGGTATCTTCCGTCGCCGTGACACTCGCCGGCACCGTGTTCACCGGCGCATCGTTCACGCCCGTCACGGTCACTGTCGTGTCGTAGTTGGCGCTCGTGCCTCCGTCGCCATCCGTGAGCACATAGCGCACGGTGCGGGCCCCTGTCGTCGGGTTGTCCGTGTCGGTGTTCTCGTAGGTGATGTTCTGGATCAAGGCACTCACGGCCGTGGCATCGGCGTCCGCATCCAATGTGATGACCAGGTCGATGCCCCCGCTGCCCCCCGTAAACGTCCCAATTTGCGTGCCGCCGTAGCTGACGGTACTGCCCGAGACGGTAATGTTCGTTGGCCCCGCCCCTTGATCACGAATGCTCAGCACATCCTCGGCGCTGTCGCTGCCGGCTTGGAACGAGACGGTCAACGTGCCCGTATCGAAGTTGGATGAGTCAACATCTGTCACTGCCGCCGTTGTGGTCTGATCAATCACCACCGCTCCATCGCCTTCGGTGTAGGCCAACGCATCGCCGCCTAAATTCGTAATGACGGGGGCATCATTTGTCGCGGCTACGGTGATGGTACTGGTCGAGGTCAGTCCAACCAAGGCATCACCGTCTTGAGGAATAAAATCGAGGGTACGGTTCCCGACAGTCGGGTTCTCTGAAAGGTTTTCGTACGTAATGCCACGAAGGAGGGTTTGCAAGTCAGCCTCGGGCATTTCTCCACTAATGTCGCGCTGGATAGAAAAACCACTCCCGTCAAAATCGATTTCAAAATCCGTACTTCCGACCGTGCGTACAACAGTCTCGCTCGTGCCATAGGTAAAGGTATAACCCCCAACCGTAATCTGTTCGCTCCCACCATCCACAAATCCTGATAAATTAATGCCAAGATTGTCATACGTTGTGTTATCGACATCACTAATAGTGGCATCAGTATCCGTCACATTGACCGCCCCGGATCCTTCCGTAAAGGTCGTGGCAAAATTATTCCCACCTCCATCAGCTCCATTGAGATCCGCTACAGCTTGATCATTGACTGCCGTCACGGTAATGCCCACCACATCCACGTCCGTGGCCGCATTGCCGTCGGTGCTCGTCATCGTCAGCGTGTCCGCCCCCACATAGTTCAGCGTCCCTTGATAGCTCAGGCTCGCCAACGTCGCGTTGATGTCCGCTTGACTGCCACTTAACGTCAGCGTGCTCGTGCCATTGGCCCCCGCGCTGATCGTCGCGCCCCCACTGAGCGTCACCGTCACCGTCCCATTGCTCACCGCTAGCTCCACCGTCGACAGGTTGCCGTCCACGTCATTGACACTCAGGCCACTGATGTTTAGCGCCGTGTCCTCCGCCACCACTTGCGCCCCCGGCACCGTGTTCACCGGCGCGTCATTCACATCATGGAGTGTGAGAGTGACGATTTCATCATGGGTGAGCCCACCACTGTCCGTTACCCGAACGGTCACATTGATGGTTGGAGAAGTTTCGTAGTCGATCAGATTGGAGTCAGCGACCGTAATTTGGCCCGTCGTGTTATTGATCGTAAATGCGCCACCAGCATCGTCCAGCAAACTATAGGTGAAGCTGCTGTCATCAGGATCAATGACTTGTGAGGCCACCGCCACGACGGTCCCGTTTGGCGAATGTTCATTCAGCGTTGGCGTGAAGATGCGGCCCACCACCGTATCACCAGAGCCATCTTGCAGATCTGATTCATAGATGGCGACGAGACGCCCATCTTGAAGTAAGGTCAATTCGACATCGGCTTGGCTACCGGCTGTGGTGGTATTGATTTGAAACTCACCATTCACTTTATTGGCCGCGGCATCGAATTGTTGCGCATAGATACCATAGTTGTCGCCATCTTGATCGAGTGACTGCCAAGAAACCAGGAAACCGCCATCATCAAGCCCAACCACCGAGGCTTGTACTTGATCATTGGCGACTGTGGTATTGACCTGAAATTCACCACCAATCGCGGTGCCACTGGCATCGAAACGTTGCCCAAATAATCCGTCGCCAGAACCATCTTGTGTGGCGGACTCCCAGATCACCACAAACCCACCGCCGCTCAAGGCGGTGACGACGCCATCATCTTGCCCTGAGGCGGTGGTTGTATTCACTTGGAATTCGCTACCAACCGCCGCACCCGTCGCATCAAAACGCTGCGCCATCAGATTAATATCACCAGCCGCATCACTATCCCAAACAATAAGGTACCCCCCGTCATTCAGGGCGGTCACGCGTGGATCGAATTGGCTACCCGCTGTCGTCGTATGTATTTGAGTTTCAACACCTTGAGGCACACCGTTATTGTCAAATCGTTGACTATAGATGCCCTTCTGATCGCCATCTTGCAAGTTACTTTCCCATGTCGCGACAAATCCGCCGCCAGTCAACGCCGCGAGGCTCACATCACCCTGCAAATCAGTCGTGGTGGTGTTCACCGAAATTTCACCCGTGAGAGCCGTCCCCGTCGCATCGAAGACTCGAACATAAACCCCAAGATCGGACCCGTCTTGGAGGTTCGATTCCCACGCCACCGCAAAATTGCCGTTGCTTAAGGCAACCACACGTGTATCCCCTTGGTCATTCGCGGTAGTCGTATTGACTTGCGTCTCCGTCCCCTGCGCAATTCCATTGGCATCATACCGTTGGAAGTACACTCCATCCGCGCTGCCATCTTGATTGACCGATTCCCAAACAACCACAAACTCCCCGTTGGTCAATGTCGTGACATCAGGAGTATCTTGATTGTCATTGACAGTGGAATTGACGATAAATTCACTCCCCCCCAGATATTGCGTGTAATGGAGGCCGGTCGGCGCATCGTTGCTGGCACTCACCGTGACGGTCGTGTCGTAGTTGGCGCTGGTGCCTCCGTCCCCATCGGTCAGCACATACCGCACCGTCCGCGCCCCCGTCGTGGGATTGTCCGTGTCCGTGTTCTCGTAGGTGATGTTCTGGATCAAGGCACTCACGGCTGTGGCATCCGCGTCCGCATCCAGCGTGATGACCAGGTCGGTGCCCCCGTTGCCCCCCGTAAACGTCCCAATCTGCGTGCCGCCATAGCTGACCGTGTTACCCGACACCGTAATGTTCGTGGGGCCCGCCCCTTCATCGCGAATGGCCAGCACGTCCTCGGCGCTATCACTGCCGGCAACAAAGGAGACCGTCAGGGTACCCGTGTCAAAGTCACTCGAATCCACGTCGCTCACCAGCGCATTGGCCCCTTGCTCAATCACCACCGCCCCATCGCCCTCCGTGTAGGCCAGCGCGTCGCCGCCTAAATTACTGATAGTTGGAGCCGCATTCGGCACCACAGCTACCTGATTCAGTGCAAATTCAGACGTGTCTGAAAATGTTGAGTACGTTGCATCGCTTTTCGTCGCCGTCGCTGTCACATAGGCACCGGCGGGAACATTGACGGAAAAGAAGGCATTGATGGTGGCATCTCCACTGCCATCGGTCATCACATTCACAAACCCCAGATAGGTTTCAGCCTCACCATGCCCGCTCCCATCTTGTGTTGTATTGGCAAAGAACTCGATGCGATAATAGCTATTTGCAGTTGAATTCAAGGTGCCTTGAATCGTCACAGTCGTGCCCGTGGTAGAGACATTGGTCAGAACGGGATAATTCTGCAAATTATTGGCTCCGGTATCGGCATCTCCGGAATCGTTAGCGGTCACGCCAAACCCGTCTTCCGTGCCACCGCTGAGGTCAATGCCTAAGTCGGAATTGGCATAGATCTGGTTCCCCAATATGGCATGCCCTGTTCCGGCGCTGACCGTTATCCCATCAAGATTATTAAAAGCAATTACATTGCCTTCGCCAACTCCAGTCCCCCCAATGAGATTATTGACTGATCCCGTGGAGATGGCGATGCCATTTCCCCCATTCCCTAAATCCAGTGTGCCCGTGGCATCGGTCCCAATATAATTGCCCTGCACGGTATAGTTCTCTGCTGAATACAAGAGGATGCCCTGATTCGTGTTGCCGCCAATCACATTCCCTTCATTGGCCCCAGAGCCTCCAATGATTCCGTTGTTTGCCGTGCCCCATGTCTGAATGCCAAAACTATTCCCTAAGGCCGCCGCCCCCGTGGCATCCACGCCAATATAATTGCCTTGAATGATGGTGCCCGTTGTGTTCTCATCCCGTATCCCAGCGCCAGTATTGCCGGCAATGACATTGCGCGCACCCACGACCGAACCTCCAATGATCGTGTTCGTGGCACTGATCAGTTCAATCCCTTCATCACCATTACCCAGATCCACGGTCCCCGTCACATCCGTCCCGATATAGTTCCCTTGGATTGTTGTGTTGGCGGCTCCGTTCACATTAATCCCATCCAGCGCATTGCCGGAAATGATATTGCGCGCACTGGCTATTGTGCCCCCGACCGTAATGCCGTCAGCCGTGATAAACACACCATTGCTGGCGTTGCCTACCGCTGCGGTACCGGCCGCATTCGTCCCAATATAATTGCCTTGAAGAACCGTCCCGGTGGAGACTCCGCCAATCAACACCCCCTCACCATCGTTGCCCGAAATGACATTGCCCGCCCCTGCTGCCGTACCACCGATGGTCGTTCCTGTGGTCGTGTTGAGTAGATTGATCCCCTCTTGAGCATTACCGATGGCTGCCGTACCGGCCGCATTGAGACCCACATAATTGCCTTGAATGGTGGTATTGGTCGCATTATCAATCCGGATTCCATCTTCACTGTTTCCAGAGATAATATTTCGGGCCCCAGCTACAGTCCCACCAATCGTATTGCCATCGGCATTAAAGCCGATGAAAATGCCTTGGAGCCCATTCCCCAGAAAACTCGTACCCGTCGCGTCAATCCCGATATAATTGCCTTGGACGATGTTGTTATCACCCGAAAGCTGGAGCCCATCGCCGGTATTCCCGGAAATCACATTCCGTGCAAGAGCCGTCGTCCCACCAATTTGGGTATTGTCCGCATTCACCGCAATCCCATCACCAGTATTTGCAATGGCTCCGGTACCGGCCGCATTCGTTCCGATATAGTTGCCTTGAATAATGACGCCGTTAGCGCCCGCCCCAATGGAAATCCCATCCATATTGTTGCCAGAAATCAGGTTACCGGCTCCTGCGACATTGCCACCGATCGTGTCTACCCCTGACCCGGCAAAGGCAATTCCATTTTGCGTATTCCCTAAATCTAGTGTGCCCGTCACATCAGTACCGATGTAATTGCCTTGAATCACATTGCCGCCATTAGAGCCAAGTCGAAAGATCCCGCTTCCCTCATTGCCAGAGATCAGATTGCGATCCACTACGGTCGTCCCACCAATGATGTTGTTCTGCGTACTACTAAGCCGAATACCCGCACTGGCATTACCCAGGTCCACCGTCCCCGTCACATCGGTCCCAATATAGTTGCCGACAATCGTGTTGCCGTCACTATTATTAATTTCGATCCCATCTCCACCAAATTGATTGATGACCAGACCCTGAATCGTGCTGCCATCGCTGCCCGTGATAAGCCGTAGGCCATCAACCGCACCAGCACTCGACCCATCCAACTCAATGATGGGAGTGCTCCCATAGTCCGGCTCCGTCGTGCCATCGATGATCACCGCATCCGTAATATCTGGAAGGGCTGAAAGCACATCGATCGTGTGGGCCCCACCAACCAGGGGATCACTGATATCAAATGAAATGGTATCCGTACCGGCAGTATTATTTGCCGCTTCAATGGCTTCCCGTAAGGAAATAAATCCATCTGCCCCTTTGCTGGCGAACAAAGCAGAAATAGAAGACGTATCTCCATCCAAGACATCCGATGTGGTGTCCACAACCAATGTCGGATCGATGGTGACATTCACGGTTCCTAATGAACTTCCCCCTGTATGAGTATCAGTAACCTCCGAAGCACTCAACGCACGGTTGAACACTTGGACGCTATCAAGGGAGCCACCGTACCAACGGTCGGCTTCTTCATCTTGCCTTGTGCCAAGATAGAGATCTGTCCCTGGGTCAAAGGCATCACCACCACGTGTTACATCGGTATTTTGTAGCACGCCATCCAGATAGACCTTGGCACCTTCCCCTGTGGCTACAGTGAGGGTATAGGTATGCCAATTGCCATCACCGATGATACTACTGGCATCAAATTGCAAAGCCGTGTTTGATAGGGTATCGTTGGTATCTCGGATAACCGTCCGTAGCATATTGGGGTCGGTCACATGGGAGGCTTCATTCAAGAAGATATTCAAGCTGTTTGTGGAATCAATATCCCCATGGCTGTAAATATACTGGAACAGGGAACCTGTGTTATCATCGATTTTGATTTTAAATGAGATGGAAAATTCGTTGTTCATCGCGAAGTCGGAGATAACGACTTTGTCATCGACTTCATCAAAACTCAGGGCATCGCCAAAGTGTCCTTCAACGGTGGTCGTGCCCGTGATTGTTCCATCGTTGCTTCCCACCGCATCGGTCGCATCCCCATCTAAGCGCCAATAACTCGTGGTATCATCAAGATCGGCCGTGAGATAGGTGAAACTATCTGCACCGGTGTAGCTGGTATTTGGCGTATAAGTCACCGTGCCATCTTCGTTATTGACGACGGTTCCATTGGTGGGATTGCTCACATCCAGAACGGTGATAGTTTCGTTGTCCAGATCAGTATCATTAGCAGTCAGATCAATATTCACCGCGGTGTTCATATCGGTGGTAGCCGAATCATTGTTAGCCACGGGAGCCTCAGTCGCTAGCTCGGCAATATCTGCAGCAGACAAGGCTCGATTATACACACGCACGTCATCGGTCAGCCCGTCATACTCTGTCTCCGCGACACCACCACGCACTGAACGTCCGATATCCATGGCATCAATATTGGTAATATCATCAAAAAATGCAGTAGTCGAAGAACTCCCACTGGAATAGCTCACACTTGCTACCGCTCCATCGATATACAAGGTGTTCCCGCTAGAATTGACGGTAACAGCGACATGATGCCAGGCACCATCATTTACCGTAGCCGTACTATAGACAATGACATCATCAAAGGCAGGATTAAGGTTCAGCCATTTTAGCTGCCCTCCTTCGATGCCAAATTTGATTAACTCACTAGCTTCATCCTTATCCGAAAGACCAAATATCGTACTTTCTCCAGTGTCCGTCATTTTGACCCAAGCCGAGATGGTCCCTTCTGTCAGCCCGCTGAATCCAGAAATATGTGTATCTAAATTGACATAATCACCCGTCCCGTCGAGCGCAAGTTTACCTTCTCCAACAATATCTGTGGCATCAGTGGTATCAATTGACGCATCACCGGTTAAGGTCCCGTCATAACTGTTACCACTGGAATCAGTGGCATCCGCATCAAATGTCCAATGACCGACCAGCCCTGTCGTAATATCGAGGACTCCGGCAAAGCTTTCTTGGGCCTGTTGATCAACGATAACTTCACTCTCAATCGTCCCAGTCTGCACTTCGAGTTCCCAATCGCCACCCAGAGCTTCGGCACCTGTTAAATCATTACTAGCGGCAATATCAGCCCCGGTCAGTTCGGCTAACAATGTCGACGCTTCAACGCCAGATTCGCCTTCTCCGAAGTTACACCCATAGATCAGGAAATCCGCTTCTTCTGTTAAGGCTTGATTGATCGTTGCCAGTTCATCGGCATATTCCCCTTGCATGGAGGCCATATTCAGCACACCGGTACCTAATCGCAATTCACCCTGGTCACCATGAGAGATAATATGCACGGCATCAACATTAGTTCGTTCTCCTAGGATTTCGGCAATTTGTTCAATGCCATCGCGGGTAGGATCTAACAGAATGACTTCAGCATTGGGATCAATGCCTTCCATGAGCGTGTGATAATCATCCACACTCGTATCAATGAAGACAATTTCTTTGCGATCCGAAGGAGCGGTAAGTGACAGCCCCGAAGACCACAGGGCCTCATCCGCAGATTCGGCACTGGAAGAATCAGTGGCCGTTTCGCCATCGACACCAGGAATCGTCGTCGCATCCTGGGTCGTCGTATCTTGCAGGACCTCAGCTCCGGTCGCTAAAGCCGCGCCATC
The DNA here is from genome assembly GCA_965223765.1 of Nitrospirales bacterium. Lineage (GTDB taxonomy): Bacteria > Nitrospirota > Nitrospiria > Nitrospirales > UBA8639 > Nitrospira_E. The sequence goes on along the minus strand of OZ245016.1, from coordinate 2,126,556 downwards.
GAACATTATCCGTGGCTCCAGCGCCACCAAGTCCCCAACAACACTCGATAACGGACGCTCGTCCGTGTGTTTGGCTTTCTTCTTGGGCTTCACACTAGATTTCGTGTTGGACCCGGTGCGTGTCTTTTCTTGCACCCCTTCCATCGTCGCTGGCTGACACATCAACTTTTTCATCACGAATACGTCCTCTTCATTCAATCTTGCTTGAACGCCTAGGCGTACAGTCGCCCTTAGAACTACAATCTAGAACTTTGCAGACCACATGGGTCACACCCAGGGCGTGTTCCCCATCTCCATTGTCGGGTCGCACACGAATCCCTTGACGATTCCCGATGAATTTTTTGCCTTGTTGTTCGGGAGTTATTCATGATTATGCGAAGTTGCTCGGTGTTCTGAAAGCTAAGAAACAATTACTGCAATCGTGCGCAACTCGCGATGAACAACACCGCAGACTATTTTTTGAGTCGTTTGTTCCTGAATCGAATTTTTCCTTGAAATCATACAGACTAGTTTAATAAACTAGTTAATATAATCCATGAACATATTGAAGATTTTTGAGGAAAAGACCATGAAATCACCCGCAGAAAAAGAGGTGAGCGCATTTGATGCGAAGACGCATTTGTCAGCCTTATTACGGGAGACCGAAAAAGGACGATCGTTTGTCATTCACCGACGAGGAAAACCTGTCGCCTGGCTAGGTCCCCCTCCTGGATTGGACTGTGATAGGGATATAACAACCATTCACAAAACCCTGCGAGACATACGACAAGAGATCTCTGGCCCGATTAATGTACGAAAACTGATCAAAGAAGGACGGCGGAAGTAGTGGCCTGGGTCCTTGATTGCAGTTTGGCCTTGGCGTGGGGATTACCTGACGAACAATCACCGGTCGCTGATAATTTTTTTGCGATAAGGAAACCATCACACGATCTGTGGGTCCCCTCGCTGTGGTGGTTTGAGTTAGCCAATGGATTAGCCATGGGGAAAAAGCGAAGACGCATCACCGAAAATCAAATGGCACGCCTCCTTCGCGCTTATGATGTCCTTCCGCTTCAAACGGATACTCATTCCGGATTCGAATTCGTCGATGCTCTTCAACGAATAGCGTTGCAATATGAACTGTCATGTTATGATGCCGCCTATCTTGAACTGGCCATACGAAAAAATGCCGGCCTCGCGACGCTTGATGACCATCTAGCCAATATGGGGCGCCACACTGGCGTGCCTGCTGTGTTTCCCCCTTAACCACAATCTCCACGATTTTGGTCTGCCGATTCATCCTCGACTTTTCATTTTTCTACAACCTGGCCTTTAGGCCCCATCTCAACTACAATCCCCCTTAATAGCCCCTATATTTCTCATATTTTACAACCTTCTTAGGGAAAAAGTCTGATGGCGACATTGGATCTACTTAAAACCAAACGAGAAGATATTCTTCATCTTGCAACTGTACGCGGAGCTCGAAACATTCGGGTCTTTGGTTCTGTAGCACGCGGTGAGGATGACAACACAAGCGATATCGATTTTCTCGTAGACATGGAGCCAGGAACAAGTTTACTCGATCTTGGAGGGCTCTTAATGGACCTGCAGGAATTATTAGGGTGTTCCGTCGATATTGTGACAGAGCGAGGGCTTAAAAAACGGCTCCGTGATCGTATTCTTCAAGAAGCTATTCCTTTATGAGAAACGAAAGAGAGCGATTACTCGACATCCAGGAAGCCATCATACGAATTGAAAAATATGTTGCTTCTGGAAAACATCGGTTCGAAAATGACGAACTCATTCAAAGTTGGATTGTACGACATCTCCAAATTATTGGAGAAGCCGTCCGAGCCCTATCTAGTCATTTTCGAGACCACCATCCTCAAGTTCCTTGGTCAAATATTATCGGCATGCGCAATGCGTTGGTTCATGAATATTTCGACATTGACACTGATATTGTGTGGACAGTCATTGAAAGGGATTTGCCCGTTCTCAAACAGGAAATTGAGAAAATTATTCAAGAATCCCCAAAGCTGTAACGCAGCCTATTTCAAATCCAGACAACAACAAAACGTCCCACCGGGGCGCCGCATTTGGTGTGTCTGCTGCGTTTCCTTCTTGTCAGACATCTTGACTCATTACAGCAATAGAACAACACCCTCCATCAGAATGAACGATTTGAGTTTCCCTCGCACTTCCTCTTTCTTTCCTTCCAGAATAACTTTGACATTCCCCTTACATAATAGTAAGATTTTTATAAATTAGAAAGGAAATTTTATGCCTGTCGCCACGTTAACCAGTAAAGGACAAATTACGATTCCCAAAGAAATCCGAGAACAATTACAAGTTCAAACAGGTGACCGTATTGAATTTCTTGTCGGAGACAATGGGCAAATTACGATTTATCCAGCAACTTCGGATGTCACAACTCTGAAAGGCCTCATTCCTAAACCACAAAATCCTGTGACTCTAGCGGGCATGAAAGACGTGATTCGAAAACGTAGCAGGCGGCAATGATTGGAATCGACACGAATGTCTTGGTTCGCTATCTCGTCCAAGACGATCCAGCCCAAGCGAAAGCTGCCACACGCTTGATTGAAGGAACCTGCACAAAAGAAACACCAGGATTTCTCAACCACTTGGTGCTCTGCGAAACCATGTGGGTCTTAGAAGGATGCTACAAACAATCCAAGGCCATCTTACTCAATACGATTGAACAAATTTTGCGTGTGGCGCAACTCAGCGTGGACGAGCCGCAAGTGGTTTGGCAGGCCCTAGAGGACTATCGCAGCAATCAAGCAGATTTTGCCGATTATCTTTTAGGTAGGATCAATCGAAATAGAGATTGCACCACAACCATGACGTTTGATCGTCAAGCTAGCACATCCCCAGTCTTCACATTATTGAAGTAATTGTGTGATTCATGGACATCATGAAGAGGACGTTCCACCGGCATGGCTCTACGCCATCTAATTTCTCTCATCTTTTGACGTCTCACTCCACTCTTTTCTCTTCTCACTCCGTCACATTCCACTTTCGCGAATGAAGACGGCTGCCACATGCTCCCAAAGTTGTCGCATGAAGCTACGAGATTCCCCTCGGACATGCACGACGCCCCGAACAGCTTGATTCCAGTCGTCACCTTCATCCTCGACGTCCAATATGACGCGATAGATCGACGCTTCAGGCTTGAGATTCCCTTTTTCATCTTGACGAACCGGAACCGGGCCTGAGTACAGAGAAGCTAAATAGGACAATGAAAAGTGTGATTCATCCACCTGTCGAAGATCACGTATGTGACTACGACGTGGCGGCAAGGCTGGATCATCGGGATAAAACCAGCCATCGTTGTCGGAGACTAAGCGAACCTGTTGTTCTTCCGTCGCATACGCCTGAACAACCATTCCATCTGGCTTGATGAGATGCATCAGCGGTAGGTCCGCCTTCACCCATCGACCAGGTTGAAGTGACGAGGTCATATCAGTGATACGACCCGTAAACAGCGCGCGCAAGGTTAATTGACCTTTGACCTTCAGTAGGCCTTCCAGTTCTTTTTGCTCCCCCTGTAGCCGCTCCCGTAAAACCTGGTGATTATCGCGATCTTCTTGAAACGCCGCTTCTCGCTGCAAGCGCACTCGGACCGCTTCGATTCTGTGCTCCAGTACCCGAATGCTCTGTTCAGTCATGGGTGATTCTAAAACCATTAATGTGTCACCTTCTTGCACGGAATCGCCTTCATTGACATGCACATCGATAATCTTCGCCGGAACAGGGGAAAATACCGTGGCGCGGTCACGCGCTTCGAAGACCGCCGGGATCGAAACCGTGCGGTCTAAGGGAACAAATCCCAACACCAGCATTAGCAGCACCACCGTTCCAACCGCTCGTCCCCGCCAGGACCGTGCCACTTCCTCTCGTCGCGTCCACCACACCTGTACTTCCTGATACACAGGCCAGGCCAAAAACCACCCAATCTCTACGAAAAACAGAATGAGGCCCAAAACCTTGAAAAAGAAATAGTACACCAACACCGCAATACCCAAAAACATGATGGCCCGATAGATCCAAATGGCCCAAGCGTATCCCGTCAAAATTCGCTGGCGTGATTGAGGCAGTTCTTCAGGAGGTGCATCTCCCCAGGCAAATAACCATTCCCGGAGTTTCCATTGTCCAAATGCAAAGGCCCGCGATTGAAGGTTCGGCACACCCAGCCAGTCCGACAACACATAGTAGCCATCGAAACGAAGCAGGGGATTCAAATTAATGAAAAGACCGGTGATCCAACTCGTAGTGGCCAGCACGAACAACACGCTCTTCATCACCCCATCTGGCGAGAGGTGCCAAAAAAATGTGGCTAGCATCGCAATGCCCAATTCAACGACAGTACCCGCTGCGGCAATCGCCGCTCGTTGAGAGCGTGAGGTGAGCTTCCAGGAATCGGTAGTGTCGGTATATAACACAGGCACCATAATCAGAAACCCTACACCCATCGTTTGCACCCGGCATCCGTATCGCACAGCTGTGTAAGCATGGCCGAGCTCATGCAAGATCTTAATACCAATCAACCCTAAGATGTACGCTGTTAACCCCTGCAAAGAAAAAAAGTACAAAAATGTGTTCGCGAATGATTCCCACTGCCGGACGATACCGATACAGCCCACCACACCCAATAGCACCACAATCGTCAATGCTGACTTGGTAAAGAGCGGTGCCACAAGCGGCAATGTTCTTTGAAGAAACCGATCCGGATTGAAAAGGGGGATACGAAAGAACAGGTAGCTATGAAGCAGTTTGAGCAGCCAATGTTGCTTGGCCTGTTCAGCCTGTGCATACAAGCCTTTGCTTCCACCCATCGGCGCATCTCTGGTGAGATTATGCCGGTAGAGGAACTGCAGCAGGTCCGTCACATCTCGCTGTGAAACTTTCGCCGTTGTCGAACTGGAGACCACATCGACGAGACGCGTAGCCGACCCCAGATGCCACTGCGACAGAAGTTGAAATGCGGCCCAACCGATTTGGAAGTATTGATGCCGAACAGGATCTAAGATATTCCAGGTCGGCACACCTTCCGCTGTCGGAGTACCTTGCAAAATCTGCAAATCGTCTCGCAGAGGCGGAAGTGCGATATCGTCTTGTGGTGGTCCCGATAGCGCCATTACCAACCTAGCGTTTGACGAAAAACCGCCATCGGACGCCGAAACAGGTAGAAAAACAACGAGACACGATCTCCATAGATCTTGGCCGTCCCTTGCCACCCAATACGAATGGCTTCAGGAGCTTCCGTGACGTCGGCTTTGACTCGGTACGCTAAAATATTGTCAGGTAAGACTTCGGCATGATAACTGGCATGCGTCAGCACGGCGGGCACAGCATCTAACGGATTGGCATTGAGAAAGACTTCCACGTCAGCCCCCTCTCGCAGCACGATGGCATCTTCGACGGGCAAATCAACCTTCAACTCATATTCCTCAGGATTCGCCACCTCCATAACCCTCTCTCCCACGACCACCGGCTTGCCGATCCAATCCGACTTGTCACTAAAAATCACAACCCCGCTTCTAGGAGCTTTGACCTCCACCTGCTGTAATACTTCCCAGGCATAGTCCCGCTCAGCTTCTTTTAACCGAACCTCTGAAGCTTGCACCGGCATACTGGCTCCGGTGTCATCATCATAAAACGCGCCTTGAGCAACCTTGCGATATTCCATTAACCCGACTGATAAGTTTTTCTCAGCCACCTCATAGTCATTCCGAAATGTCGTGTCTTCGAAGCGGAAAAGGACGGTCCCTGCCTCCACAACGGTATTCGGTTGCACCAACACTTCAGCAATGACCCCATCCAAAGGGGCCGTCACCACAGCCGGTTCATGAGCGACAACCTCAACTGGCGCCAATGTCGATAAACGGACTGGCACACACATCAAACCTACGACCACAGCCAGACCAACCCAGAGCCAGCGCTGCGACACAGTCCAGTTTTTCATTGACGATTGTGTTTTTCCCAAGGCATTCCAAGCATGAGCGACGGTTTCAGCAAACCGCCGGATCAACTGAATCTCGCCCTCTTGCCACGGGCGTTCCCTCCCTAGCCAGACGCCTCCCATGACCTTTTGATTGCTCCACACAATCGGACACCACAAGACATGAGGAAATGCAAATCGTCTCCAGTCAGCTTGAAGATGTTTGGCGCATAGCTCGACACTTACGTGACATGGAGCTTGCAATACCTGGTTCTCCCACATGTCGGTTACCACCTCTTCTATCCATTGCACCATCGGCGACTTCCGATCCACGACCGCCACACTCGACACCACCTCCACCTGACAACCATCGCGCAGATGCTGCCCGATCGAAAACACACAAGCCTGGCGGTAGCCAATAAGGCGACGTGTCTCGTTGGCGAACAGAAAACACAGTTCTTTGACAGATTGGGCCGCTCTGGCCTGACTCTCTAATTGCAGCAATGCAACCAGAAGTTGAGGATCCACGTCGGGAGCCTTTTGAGTATCTGGGTTAGATTGGGTTGAAGATTGAGCGGCCTCTTGGGATGCCGCCGGGGGTTCCATGACCTGCGATCCGCCTCGCACACCAGATGCTCGTGGGCGATCTACATTCATTTCTGCTCAACCAATCTGGCACATGTTCGATGTGTTCTTATCGTGATAACCTACTTCGCGGCTTTGGGGATCGCAGCGGTTTTGGCGGAAGGTTGTGGAGACGTACTGGGTTTAAATGCCGGCTTCTTTTTTGTTGTCATCTGCCGCTCTGTAAATCTCGCACTTCCACTCATTCCGGCTAAGACCGCTTGAGGTTGCTTCATGAATCGTCCAAAAACTCGAATCGTCTGACTCACAGGATCCACCCTCGCCCCGATTTCCACCACTTCACCCTGATAGACTTCTTGCGTTTCGTCGATGAAGAAACGAAATGGACTTTTGGCAGTAATCCATCGAAGTGAGGTGGATGGCAAAATTAATTCAATTTCAAACTCCTTGTCATTTAACACACTCATCACTTCGTCATAGGGATTCACGCTTTCATGTGGATGCACGAGGGCCTTCACGACACGCCCCGAAAATGGCGCCGTAATCTTGCAATGACTGACAGCGACCTGCGCGCTTCTGACCGCTGCCTTCGCCTGCTTCATTTCAGCCTCAGACACCTCCACTTCCAATTGGCCGATTCCATGCAACTTTGCCAGCTCCGCATTGTTCACGGCGGTCTTCTCCCGTGCTTCCAACTCTGCCTTGGCTCCTGCCAGTTCCGCATAATATTTGGCACAATCAAAATCCACTAACACCTGCCCTTTTTTAAATCGTTGGCCATCTCGAAACGGAAGACGCTTCACTCGAGCTTGCAATTCACTGGAGATCACGGCTTCTTCTACTGGCTTCACGACGCCCCGAACGGCATTGAGATCGGAAGATTGGATGCCGCCTTTGCTCCAACAGAGCGTTCCACCAAACAACAGAAACGCGAGAGCACACAATCCAGCAACCTTTCGACATATTGGTATCATGGTTCGATAGCTCCTTCTTGTTGATCATGTTTTATATACGAGGTCATGGCCTGCTGCTGTAGCCATTCCCAACGGTCCTCCAGGGCCTGTGCCAAAGTATCCATCTCCTCATCTGACAATTGTACGGGGAAGGGATCCTGGCCGATCGCCGCCAAAAGGTTGGCATAGGCCATTTCCAACTTCGCCAACGCCATCTCATGTCGTAACTCAGCCAGCAAGCCTTGGACTTTCTCTCGTATGACCCGATGTTCACTCAGACGATTGAGTGACCAAGATTTTTGGACATGCTCGGCAATCTGTTGCTGAGTCTCAAAATAGCGTTGCGAAATCTTCGCCTCTTGCAGCGCTGCTTCATATTGCGCCTTGGCCACATGCACTTGCGTCATGATAGTCATGGTCAGCGCTAGGCTTTGCGCCTTCAACACTTCTTCCTGCGCATCAATGACTTGCAACCGCGCAGGATGCCGAAAGACATTCATCAGATTCCAGCTCACTTTGGCGCCATAACTCAGCCAATTATGATTAAAGAGAAAACTATTGCTATCGTAGTTCTCGCCGAGGTACACGTTGAGACTTGGCAAGAGCTCTAAGATCGCGACTTTGGTTTCCTCGGCATTAATACGTTTTTGATAATCCACTGTCCGAAGCTCTGGGCGATTGAGCAACGCCTGTCGTTCCAACTCTTCCAGACTGCTTTTGATCTTCGAGACAGGACGAATGGGTTTCGGAGGTACCAGCTCATAGGGTTCTCCCGGATCTAAGTTCATCAATTCCCCCAGTTCGATTCTGGCGACCGAGAGTTCTTGATACAGTTGCTGAATCTCCTGTTGGGCTTGCAGAAGTTCCCGTTCGTATTGGAGTGACGTTAACGGCGTTTCGAGTGCCCGGGCTCGTATTGTTCGCGATTCTCCGATTGCCTGAGTCACCCAATCATCCAAAAACGATAACCGGCCCAGAGCACGCTCTGCACCAATGGCTTTCCAGAATGCCGAACGCACCTCTTGAATCACTCGATTCGCAATTCGTCGCTTATCTTCTTCGGCAATGAGCACATCATTGGCCGCCTGTTTAGCTCGAACATAGGACAACCCAAAGTCTAAGACATCCCAACTGAGCGTCAAATTCGCGGTAAAGAGATTCTTATCTGACGACGTAGACGGTTCTAACGATTCTTGCCCAGACAACAATGAACGACTCCTCGCACCGGCAAAGTTGTTTCGCCCATTGTACGCAGCATCAGCAATGACATCTGGCAAGAGGTCGTAGTGGGCCAAATCCAACTGACGATGTGCCACCATTTCCTTTAACCCTTGCACTCGTGCTTCGAGGTTAAATCGCACCGCTCGGGCCATGGCTTCATAGAGCGTGATCGGGCGAGACACCGGTTCCTGATATTGCGTCAGCTTCTCCAGATCGCCCTCAACACGCTGCCGTATTTCTTCTTGCGTCAGCGGCTCAGGCGTCATGACACATCCTGAAGCAAATAAGGCCAGCCATACGACAACACCACCTAGCCTAAGATTGATAAGCCACGATCTCATCTCAATGCGCATTCCTATCCGAACTATTTTTCATAGAGATCTATACCCGCTTCATTGGCTTTAGGGCACAACAATGCAGGATTCCAGTTCAATCTTTCGGTTTCTCTGTCTTTCATATTGAATCATTTATCTTTTTCCTCTTTGGCTGCCTGAATCGGAACACAGTAACCCTCGGCAATCATGATTAACGAACAGGAACCGCCATTGAGTGTGAGAAATCCATCGAAAAATCTTCCAGATCATCAGAGAAATTCCCGAAAAGGGAGATGGAGGAATACGATGTTCTGGGATTTCGCGAATATAGGATCGTACGTATCCAATCACTCGTTGGTGAATCTGTATTGGCCACAGCCAACAACTCCCACACGACGAAAGAAGAATCCCGGTAAGTCAAGACACTCTGGCGCTAGAAGCCCATGGCGGACGCACGTTGTCTCATCACAACCTCACGATCCCAACCCACCCGCTTCATCATTGAAGGAGCGCAATAGTCTGGGCGTATTACTTCCACTCGAACCTCGAATCCTCTTTGATGGCGCCGCACTCGTCACCGGGAGCGAAGTCATTGAAAACCAACTCGTTCAAGATCACTCCCTTCAAGAAGTAGACACTCCGTCAAATCCAGACGCCACGACGGACGCTCTGACAGGCAATATCGACTTGGTCTCTGCATTATCCACCGTCACCGCTCCTTCTGAACGTCGCGAAATCGTTTTCATTGATACCTCGATACAGGATTATGAAACATTGCTGGCCGGAATTAATCCCAGCGCCGAAGCCGTCTTACTAGATTCCACGCGAGACGGCGTAGAACAAATAGCTGAAGTTCTAGCCGTACGAACAGACATCGATGCGATCCATGTCATCGCACATGGCAGTCAAGGCGAACTGCACCTTGGGGCAGGCGTGCTGAATCTATCTTCTATGCGGGCTGAATATGCCGATGAGTTAGCGACCATCAACCAAGCCTTAACGGACCAGGCCGATCTACTCATCTATGGCTGCAATTTTGGCGACGGCGAAATTGGCCAGAGAGCTACAACGTTGTTGGCTGAGTTGACCGGCACAGATGTTGCGGCAAGTGTCGATGACACCGGCAGTGCACAATACGGGGGCGATTGGGACTTGGAAGTTCAAACAGGAACCATTGAAACTTCTATCGCCGTCGATAGCCAAGCACGGGAACATTGGCACGGCGTCCTGGATTTATCGCCTGTCGACGAATTTGTGATTAACGACCCCTCTAGCAACAATGAGACAACAAGCGGACTGTTGCGCGGTGCGGAACAGGCTGTCTCAATTGGAGCCGATGGCAACTATGTCGTGGTTTGGACAGATGAAACTGCCAACAACATCTTCGCGAAAGTGCTCACCGATGATGGCAATGAGAAAGTCACACAATTTCAAGTCAACATCGGAGGCGGAGTCAATCACCAAGCCAATGTCGCGATGGACGACGCCGAAAACTTTGTGGTGACCTGGACTCAAGATGGCGATGTCTTCATGCGGCGCTTTCTGCCTGACGGCACTCCAATCGACGCGGGAGATGTGCGCGTGAACCTCACGACCACCAATACCCAACAAAACTCGACCATCACGATCAATGATGCAGGAGATTTCGTGATTGCATGGGAGAGCAGTGGCGGTGCCGATGAAGGCATCTTTGTCCGACAAGGCAGCCTGAGTGGTGGCTTGAGTGGGACTGACATCACCGTGGACTCGACGATCACGGCGCAAAGTCCCTCTGTGGGCATTGCCGACTCCGGAGACTTTGTCGTGGTCTGGGATGATACCGGCGACGTCTTCTTTCGCCAGTACAATGGCGCTGGCAGTCTCCAGAACAATGGACAGGTTGATACGCTCCTTCAAACTAATGCGGGCAATGCAGCAGTCGATATGACAGGAGATGGGCGATTCACGGTCGCCTATCAGGCCACCGGTATCGGATTCGGAGTATACGCCAGACAATACGACACGGCCGGAAATCCATTGGCCCTTCCACAATTAGTGAATGCGTCGTTTAATGGCGATCAAGCCAATCCGTCCATTAGCATGGATGACACAGGCGCTTTCATCGTGGTCTGGGAAGGCAACGGCGATCAGCCTGGTCAGGTGGATACCTCTGGAGTGTTTGGGCAAACGTTTGATTCGAGCGGGACGAAAATCGATACCGAGTTTCTGATCAATCAAACCACAACAAACATTCAAGATCGTGCTTCGGTCGCCATGCTAGATTCCGACGATTTTGTTGTGGTCTGGACTGGCCAGACCAGTGGACAAACTGATGTGTATTCGCGGCAGTACGGAACACCCGACCCACCAACGCTTGATTTAGATGCAAATGATAGCTCAGGAGCTACGGGGAACAACTACCAATTCACCTTCACCGAGGGCGATGGGCCCACGGCAATCGCCGACGATGACACCGATCTGGTCGATGTGGATAGCACCGCCTTTGCCTCCGTCACCTTCGCCGTCAATGGTCTTGTAGATGGCAATGCAGAACTTCTTCTGCTTGATGGCGACACGTTTGCACTCGCCACAGCCGTCGCTGGGCAAAACACCTCCGGCGGGAAGTATCACGTTGTGATCACGACTAGCGCCGGTTCGGCCACATTGATCGTCACAAAGCAAGGCGGCGGGACATTTGATGAGGCTGACACAGAAGCCTTGATCACAGCCGTCGAATATCAGCACGCCGACACGAATGCTCCAACGAGCGGTAATCGGCTGATTGATGTGACCGTCAACGACGGTGGTCTCGACAGTGTCGCCGCTCGTAGCACGATCATGGTAACTCCTCTCAACGACCCACCAATTGCGGTACCCGACGGTTTTGTTGTGGCGGAAGGCTCCACCATGCTCCTTAACCTCGCCGGCAATGATACCGATCCCGACGATGGCTTGGATCTCACCAGTCTTACAATTATTGCAGGTCCAACGAACGGCACGATTGACAGTATCAACAATGACGGAACCGTAACCTACACACACGATGGTTCTGAAACGCTGACAGACAGCTTCACGTATTCAATTAAGGATTTAGCCGGAGCCACGTCCAATACCACGACGGTGAATGTAACCATCACGCCCACAAATGACCCACCAATCGCCCAACCCGATAACTTCATAGTCCTCGAAGGATCGACCTCCACTTTGAATCTTGCCAGCAACGATATGGATATTGATACTGGCCTGGATCTGACCACCATCACCATTGTCTCCAGCCCGACGAATGGCACCATCGACAGTATCAATACGGATGGGACGGTCACCTATACCCACGACGGTTCAGAAACCCTGACGGGCAGTTTTACCTATACCATCCAGGATCTTGCTGGGACCGTATCGAACAGCGCAACGGTGAATCTCACCATTACGCCACAAAATGATGCTCCAATCATCACATCTGATGGAGGAGGGGGAAACGCAACCGTGTCAGTTATCGAGGGAAACACAACTGCAACCGATGTGAATGCCTTTGATGCCGAGGGAACCCCGCTTGCTTACAGCATTATTGGCGGGGCTGATGCCGGATTGTTTGGCATTGATGCTAGTACAGGACTCCTGACCTTCAATACGGCCCCCGAGCTTCAGACACCGAGCGACAGCAACGGCGACAATATTTACGACATAGTCGTCCAGGCCTCGGATGGTACTCTCGTCGATACCCAATCGATCGCCATCACTGTGGTTCCGAGCCCCATTATCGTGCTTCCACCTCCACCAGAGCCGCCACCTGATCCCCCACCCCCTGACGACGGCAATCCTGACAACGAGAATCATGGTGGCAACATCAATCTTAAGACACCTTCACCAATATTCGTATCCAGGAATAGTCTCACCAACTCTGAAGGCCAAACAAGGGATGCTCATGAAGCTCAGAGCTCCCGCAACAATGATCTCGCACTTCTACAGGTTTCTCCCCGGAGAACCGGCGTCACAGAAACCCTCACTGAACTCTTCAAGACGATACGGCAGCCTTTAGATCTTGGAGCCGTCAAGAGCGAGATCCAATCCTTATTAGGCCGTTCCTCTGGACTGCTTCGCGGTCTGGATCGTGTCCGCGACACCTTAAACGACGTGAGCACCGCCGAGAAAAGCTATGTCGTTTCGAGCATTGCGGTTTCGACTGGGCTATCAGTTGGCTATGTCATATGGCTTCTTCGCAGCGGCGTCCTGTTAACCGCGCTCCTGTCATCCGTCCCAGCGTGGCAATTTGTTAATCCTCTCTTGGTCTTAGACTCCCCGGCTAAGAAAAAACGAGAGCAGGACACAGACGGTTCAAAAGAGGATTCTCTCGAGACCATGTTCGACCAACGAGAGAAAGAGCCTGTCGCCCAAGAATCACCCTCAAAAACCACACGGCGATCTCGCTGGACCCGACAGCCGTAATCATGCTGAGACTCTCAACGAAATCACGGCTTGCTATCGGTCTCGTTTGCCTAGTCATTAGCATCCTCCTAACTGCTAGCTTATTAGGTTTCGTTCCCGATCGAATCTCCGCCCTGCGGGACGGCCGAGCGGCATTAGCCGAATCCATCGCCGCCAATAGTTCCATCTTATTGACTCAAAAAGACCTTATCCGGTTAGAAGGAATCCTCCGACTTGTGGTAGAGCGGAATGAGGACTTGCTATCAGCCGGTCTGCGAACAAAAGCGGGGCAATACTTGACGACTATCGGGAACCATGAAACACAGTGGCAGGATGCAGACTCCGAGGTCTCTACCAATACACAGGTCACAGTCGCAATCTGGGAGGGAGACACCGAATGGGGCCGGGTGGAGTTGCGATTTACCCCCTTGGTTGGGTACGGCTGGATTGGGATGCTGGCTGGGTCCCTGACCCACTTGCTGATCTATGTCGCCATCGCTAGCTTTATCGGCTTTTACCTATATTTAGGACGAGTTCTCAAACAACTTGATCCATCGCAAGCCGTTCCAGAGCGAGTACGCTCCGCACTCGACACGATGGCTGAAGGATTGCTCGTGCTGGATCGTAAAACGCAGATCATGCTGGCGAATCGCGCATTCGCCCAGCTTCTAGGCACCACACCCGAAGCACTACTAGGACGGAAAGTCGAAGAGTTTCCGTGGTCTGACACTGCAGACAACCAACTACCATCGGACCTTCAACCATGGCAACTCGCACTGGCATCAGGTGAAGTACAAAAAAATCACCGTATCCGTTTGACGAATCTGAACGGTACGAAATCCACCTTCATGATCAATTGTTCTCCAATCCTGGGCACTGGAAACCGGTATGCCGGAGTCTTAGCTAGCTTCGATGACGTCACTCAACTGGAGGAAGCCGAAATCGAATTGCTGAAATCAAAGGAGGCCGCCGAAGCTGCCAACCAAGCCAAAAGTGCGTTCTTAGCCAATATGAGTCATGAAATCCGCACACCCATGAATGCCATTCTTGGATTCACCGAATTATTAAAGCGCGGTTATGGACAAGATTCGGCCGAGACCCGCAGACACTTGGAAATTATCCATTCCAGCGGCAAGCATCTACTCGAACTCATCAATGATATTTTGGATCTCTCGAAAATTGAATCGGGTCGGTTGGAGCTGGAACAGATTCCCTTCAATCCCTATTCCGTTGTTCTGGAAGTCATCAATATCATGAGTGTCCAAGCGCAAGAAAAAAATATTCAGCTTGAACTCGAGATACAAGACGAGGTACCAGCATCCATCATCAGTGACCCAAGTCGCATCCGACAGATCGTCACCAACCTTGTCGGAAACGCCATAAAATTTACCAACACAGGCCGGATCACCGTCACGGCCTATGCTGAACAATACGAATCCGACACGATTCTCTTTCATATCGATGTCGCAGACACCGGCGTCGGAATGAGTCCTGAAGCTATCGGACACATTTTCGAAGACTTTGTGCAGGCCGATGTTTCAACAACGAGAAAGTTTGGCGGAACGGGCCTTGGATTATCCATTAGTCGAAAATTTGCTCGCGCTCTAGGCGGCGATATTACCGTTGCAAGTACGCCAGGTTCAGGCAGTATCTTTCAAGTGACGTTCCAGACACGTCTTACTGAAGGAACATCGTGGCTCAGACCGGAACAGGCCCTTCCAACTCACAACCAGGCCACTGGGCTAGAACACACGACCTGGGTCTTTCCCTCCGCACACATTCTCGTGGTGGACGACGGTCCAGAAAACAGGGAATTTGTCAAGGTCGTATTAGAAGACTATTCCCTTATCGTAGACGAAGCCGAAAATGGCCGTGTCGGCGTAGAAATGGCCTTGCAGACCGACTATGACCTGGTGCTAATGGATATCCAAATGCCAGGCATGGACGGACTCACCGCAACTCGACTATTACGTGATCGAGGCTTGACCGTTCCAATCGTGGCCTTGACCGCCAATGCCATGAAAGGGTTTGAACAGGAAGTCCTGGAGGCCGGCTATAGCCACTTCCTCACCAAACCTATCGACTTGGATGTATTTATTCCAAAGCTTGCAGAGCTGCTCAATGCCACACCGACAACTAAACCAGCAACTCGGTTGCCCCAAACCGAGTCGCCACCAACCGCTGTTCCGTTTCCAACCGATACCTCACCTATTGTCTCCAGACTCGGACAGAATAATCCTAAATTTGCAGGTGTGATTTCCCGGTTTGTGAGTCGGCTAGAAGAACAACTGATAAAAATGGATGCGGCCTGTTCCAATCAAGACTTTGATTCCCTCGCAAAACTCGCACATTGGCTCAAAGGTGCAGGAGGGACTGTGGGTTTTGATGTGTTTTTCGAACCGGCCAGTGAGCTTGAAGTCGCAGCGAAGGCGAGAGATCAAAGCCTAATCGAGCAACATCTCCAGCAGCTTCACCTGCTGTCATCCAGAATCGTGGTCCAGGACCAGCTAACAACTACAGGCCCTACTTCTTAATATTGAACCAAGATTCACTCACCGATTGCTGACAAAATCAAGAAAAATCATGGTGTTTACTCATGATTCACACCTCAACTGCCGAAAATTGAAGAGAAACCTCATCGTACCGAGGCGATTGGCGATCATTGAACAGGAGCTGAACCGGCACTAGGATCTACTATCGTGCGACTATTTAGTTGAAAACGTCTGGTAGACAACTAAGCAAATAGGATAATTCCAGAAAGATGGCAACACACCGCAGCGCTCATTCTCTATCACCCCTACCTAACCAAGGTCAGAAGTCCCGATCAATCTCTCTGCCCCACGAATTGCGCGGTGAGGCGTCGTTACTGAGCCAAGCCACGATCATGATGGTTGATGACGAAACCACGACGATGGATGTGATGCAAGCCTTCCTTGAAGAAGCGGGATATGAACGCTTTGTCTTAGTGGATGATTCGACGGTCGCTGTGGCAGAAATCGAACAATGTCGGCCAGATATTCTTTTGCTTGACTTGCTCATGCCTCACGTGACCGGATTCGAGATCTTGGAGCAGATCAGGACCAATTCCCTCTTGATGCATATCCCCATCATTATTCTCACATCATCATCTGATCCCGAAACAAAACTGGAGGCCCTTGATCGGGGAGCCACCGATTTTTTGGCCAAGCCGGTAGACCCCAGCGAATTGATACTCCGCGTTCGTAATACCCTGGCAGCCAAAGCCTATCAAAACCAACTGGCTTACTATGACGCGTTGACCCAACTTCCCAACAGGAGTTTATTTCTTGATCGGTTGACATGGTTCCTGCAACAAGCAGAACACCACAACGACAACTTGGTGATGTTACACCTCACGCTTCCTCAATTCCGACGTGTCTATAACACCTTCGGACCTGAGGTCGGAGATCAGGTCATTAAGCAGGTGGCTGATCGCATTCAAGCCTGTATTCGAGAGTCTGACATACTGGGGCGAGGGATTTCAGGAGAAGACGACGCCACTTGTCTTTTTCATTTGAGTGGGGATGAATTCTCAATCGTCTGTCCCTCAATTGCCCATCCGGAAAATGCCACCAAAATCGCCTCCAGAATCATCGGAATCATGGCCATCCCGCTTGACGCTAATGGGACTGAAGTTTTGCTCCCGGCAAGCATCGGACTCGCCAGCTACCCCTACGACGCGAAGGATGTGCCGACGCTGATCCAATGTGCCGTCAGTGCTAGCGCGCAAGCTACCATGTACGAACAGGGGAGTTATCGATTCTATTCAAGTGACATGAACGCCAAAAGTCACGAGTATCTGCAAATTGAAGCCGACCTTCGCCACGCGATCGAAGGCAACCAGTTGCTATTGCACTATCAACCGCAAATCGACGTCAAGACACGACATCTCCAGGGTGTGGAAGCCGTCGTCCGGCTCCGACAGCTGGACGGCACACTTCTCTTTCCCAGTCACTTTATCCCCTTGGCTGAGGATACCGGCATTATCGTACCACTCAGTACTTGGGTGCTCAAGGAAGCCTGTTCCCAACTGGCACGATGGCAGGCACAAGGAATTTGGATTCATCTCTCTGTCAATCTCTCCGCCAGACAATTCCATGCAAGTGATTTAGTAACGGTGGTGCAGGATACTCTGAATAGCCACAACCTGAATCACGAGTACCTAACACTTGAGCTCACGGAAAGTGTGATCATGGACGATATCGACCAAGCCGTCGAGACATTACGCCAACTGATTGCATTGGGTGTCAAAATTTCCATGGATGATTTTGGAACGGGATATTCTTCCTTAAGCTATCTCAAACGCCTTCCGCTTCATGAGTTAAAAATCGATCGTTCCTTCCTGCAAGGCATTACAGATAATTCAGAAGATAAGGCTCTAGTCTCCGCGATCATCTATTTGGCGCATGAATTTGGGCTGAAGGTGGTGGCTGAAGGTGTGGAAAGCCAACAGCAGTTTGATATTCTCAGCACCCTGAACTGCGATGAATGCCAGGGAAATTTCTTTAGTCCGCCTCTCAACGCGACAGAACTTTTGCATATTCTAGATAGCGCCAAGACCGATTCGCAGACCTCAGTGTGACCTGCTTGCTTCTCAACCCGTACCCAACACTCGTTCCATTAGATTCTTTTCGATTACTTCTTGAGTTGTATCACCCCGGTCTGCCGTTCTCAGCGACCCAGGTCCCCGAGAAAGGTCAGGCGCCCCAGAAGAACCTCTCGTAAACCCCATCTACTTACAAGAACAAGCAGTTATATACCCTTATTGACACCAGCGGTCTTCACGGAAATTCCAGGTAGATATTGAAGGGATTCTTCGGGATACGGTCGCTGCCCTCCGGACTTCGTTGTGAGTCATTCTAGCTTTTTTTGTGAAAATCTCAATTGTCTGATAACTACTGCCGAAAATGTTTACAGGATTCCGCGGAATTCCAGACTATATTTGTGTATTCAGTATACTGCGAAAACCCACGTTCTGAATAAGAATGAATAGCACATTGACTCAATACGGTGATGTCTTTGTTGGACGGCAGCCCATTCTCGGACCAACCCTCAAAACGATCGGCTATGAGGTGCTGTATCGGAACTGCGACGTTGGTCAGGCCATTTTTACCGACGAAAGCGTGGCAACAGCCACAGTGTTATTGAATACCTACCTTGATATCGGATTAGAACATGTCGTGGGTTCACACCTTGCATTTCTGAATATTCCCAAACAATTTATCCTTGAACAATATTGTGAAGCACTCCCCAAAAACCGCGTGGTCCTTGAGATTCTAGAACATGTAGAACCAAGCCCGCAGGTCCTGGAAGCTCTTCAAAAGCTTTCGCGACAAGGTTACACGATCGCCCTCGACGATTTTGTCTACAATGAACGCTCACGCCCCTTTCTTGAATTTGCGGATATCGTCAAGATCGATGTCCTCGGGAAAAACGAAAGTCAATTGCAGCACGAGGTCTCACACCTGCACGAATCTCGAGTCCGGCTTCTGGCCGAAAAAGTGGAATCGCGTGAGATGTTCGAAACCTGCAAACAACTTGGTTTCTTCTATTTTCAAGGGTATTTCTTCTTTCGGCCAGACGTGATCAAAGGACGTGAGATTCCTGCAAATCGCGTGGCCCTCTTAGAATTACTCGGAAAAATTCAGGACCCCCAAATTCCGTTCAAAGGTCTCGTCGAACATATTCGCAATGATTTGTCCCTCAGCTATAAGGTCTTACGGTATGTCAACTCGGCGTATGTAGGGCTCCCCAGACGGGTAGAATCAATTGACCATGCTGCCTGTATGGTAGGTATTGAACGCATCCGCACCTGGGCCACTCTCATTATCATGGCTAGCGGCCAGACTCAAGCGCATGAGATTCTTGTAATCGCTCTCGTGCGCGCGAAAATGTGCGAGCAGCTTGGCACGCAGCTACAAGCTCCAGCACCAGAAAAATTTTTTACGATGGGTCTGCTTTCCGTATTAGAAGCTTTGT
This sequence comes from Nitrospirales bacterium, assembly GCA_965223765.1. Taxonomy (GTDB): domain Bacteria; phylum Nitrospirota; class Nitrospiria; order Nitrospirales; family UBA8639; genus Nitrospira_E. The sequence goes on along the minus strand of OZ245016.1, from coordinate 2,107,144 downwards.
ATGGTTCTCCCATGGAAGTCATACTCGAAAAGCTTCCGCTCCCTGACGATATCGCGGAAGCGCTCATTTTCGGAACGGGTGATATGGGAATGGTATTGTCCAGCGTCAAAGCGTACGAAGCAGGTAGATGGATGGAGCTGAAATCTCTTAGACTCGATCCCTCAACCATTCGCAATTTTTATCTCGACTCCATTGACTGGGCTAATCATTTCTCTCCTCTCGTTACCTGATTGCACCAGCGATTCTCGACGACTTCATAAACCGTACAGTTTGTTGACCTCAGCACGACACCGGACCCATATGGTATGCTCTGACATCACTTTGAGAAAATCACCCCCTGCTGTTACAAGTCTACATCACGTCTATTTCGCTCCTTCTTTGATAACGCCATGACATTTATCCCATCTTCTCAGATCGCCTCAGCGCGAAGCCCCCAGTCGTCCCCGACACCTCGATTACCACCGTGGTTCCATGTTCGATTACAAGCTGGCCCTCGTTATCAAGAACTTCGGCAGCTCGTAAAAACACACGGGCTCCACACGATCTGTGAAGAAGCCCGGTGTCCCAATATATGGGAATGCTGGAATAATCGCACTGCAACGTTCTTGATTCTGGGAGATATCTGCACCCGACGTTGCCATTACTGTTCAGTCCAAACTGGTCGCCCATTAGACTTGGATTGGACGGAACCCCAAAGGGTAGCAGAAGCTGTCCAGTTGCTACAGCTCCGCCATGCGGTCGTGACCTCAGTCAATCGCGATGACTTACCAGATGGGGGATCGGCCCTTTTTGCCGAAACCATCCGTCACATCCGAAACCACACACCAGATTGCACGGTAGAAGTACTCATTCCTGATTTTCAAGGCAATCGGGATAGTCTACGAACCATCACCGACGTCTCCCCTAACATTCTCGCTCACAACATTGAAACCATTCCACGCCTGTTTCCGACCATTAGACCACAAGGGAAGTATCGACGTTCGATTGACGTCTTGCAGTGGGCAAAAGAAAATGGGGCGACAACGAAATCAGGCTTAATGGTGGGACTAGGAGAGTCGGAAGAAGAGATTCATGCAGTGTTAAGAGACCTACGAGCCGCACATTGTCAAATGGTTACCATTGGACAATATCTTCAGCCATCTGTAAGCCATGCTCCAGTCATACGGTATTACACACCGCAAGAATTCGAACAACTGAAACAAACTGCCGACAGCCTAGGATTCGACCGCGTAGAGTCGGGGCCTTTGGTCAGGAGTTCATATTACGCAGAGCGGCAAGCATCGAACTCCCAGGCAAACCCACAAACAACATGCCCTTAGGGTTTATTCAGTTTTAAGACGCTCTGATCAAAAGGTCATCGCGACGGCTCTCATCAGTTGAGAGTCCCATCATCGAAAACTCGAGTTCCCCCTGCTTCTGCGCAAGGGCATCTAAGTACAAATGGTCACACAGATTTCGACGTGTGAGAAAATCAAAAACTGTACATTCATGGGAACAGTTATCGCACCTCATTATTGGCCCTCCATTTCCAATATATGGTACGGTAAGTAAAGCGGAGGTTCGAACACTTCAAGATTCCCACTGTATCTCCCCCAAGTGACAAAGTGAACGCCCTGAAGTGTCCGCCCCTCCCGCACTCCGCTTATTCTGATCCTCATCTATCTCTAGCGAACAATTAATGCGTGCCCATCGCTGGAAGAAATAAGAGCTTGTACCATTTGTCCTGGCTCTTTCTGGCCATTCGGAAAAGCAGTATCTCTCCCAATTTCTACACGGACAACTGACGACGTTGCCCCTCCATCTACCACATACACATTACCTTGAATCTCTTTAAGCAACCCTTCGATATTCTGAAATTGAGTCGATGCCGTGGAAGCACTAGAAGACTGTGCATGCAAGCTTCCGGTAGCCTGTGAGGGCACATGTTTTATCGGCTCTTCAGCAAGACTTGGCACAACCCCTTGACATCCCAACAGCAAAGCTGCAGTACAAACAAAGCTGAACCGTTTCATGGTGAACCTCCCTCGCATTAGCCCCTATCAAAACCTGACAGTCCCATTCATTAATTCTTTATTGTTGATGTCACAACCACTATAATCGTGCAAAGCTTATACCTTATACTCACTAATGCATTATTTTTAATAAATACAAGAACTTGAGAGGAATGTTGATGATTTTCTCCACAGGAGTTTCCGCAAAAATATGAAGGGCCCAGCCTACATGACTGTAAAAGATTCCGAAGAGACACGAGCGGAAGAGAGTCCTGTAGAGACCAAAACGAAACTCAAAAATTTCGAGCTCTAGCTTTGATTTATTTAATGGTACAGTTCTAATATCCCAGATATTAGTGACATCTAGCATCACTCATTACCCCACCCCATTTGAGAATATGCTTACCCCTCAACCAGTCGACGTATTGGTTATCGGAGCTGGCTTAGCTGGTATGCGCGCCGCATTAGCCAGCCACCATGAAGGAGCCTCCATCGCAGTTTTGACAAAAGTTCATCCCGTCCGCAGTCACTCCAATGCTGCACAAGGGGGCATCAACGCCGCCCTCACGGATCGAGGAGACAAGTGGGAAGATCACGCCTTTGAAACGGTCAAAGGCAGCGATTATTTAGGGGACCAGGATGCTATTGAAATCCTGGCAGAAGAAGCTGGGCAAGATATCATTACCCTTGAACATATGGGAGTGATTTTTAATCGTAACGAGGAAGGTAGGCTAGGTACGCGTCGATTTGGAGGTCAAAAGCGAGCCAGAACCTTCTTCGTTTCTGATTTCACAGGACAGGCCATGCTGCACGTCCTATATGAACAAATCCTTCAAGCAAAAATTCCGATTTACGAAGAATGGTTTGTGACGTCCCTCGTCAAAGATGATCTGGGACAATGTGCGGGATTGGTGGCGTTCGAAATTCGCACAGGAACTTTTGCCCTCTTTAAAGCCAAAGCGGTCATTATGGCCTCCGGCGGTTTAGGGCGCGTCTATGAACCGACGACAAATGCCATGATTTGTACGGGGGACGGTATGGCTGTGGCCTATCGCGCGGGTGCCCCCTTAATGGACATGGAAATGGTGCAATATCATCCGACGACCTTGAAAGGCAAGGGCCTCCTAATCACTGAAGCCGCACGAGGAGAAGGCGCCTATCTCCTCAATAGCAAAGGTGAGCGGTTCATGGAACAATATGCACCCACCATGCTGGAGTTGGCATCCCGCGACGTCGTATCTCGCGCAGAACAAATAGAGATCAACGAAGGACGTGGCGTAAACGGTTGCGTGTTCTTAGATTGCCGCCATCTAGGTCGCCAAGTCATTGAAAGCCGATTAGGGCAAATTTATGCCGAAGCAAAAACCTTCGCCAATGTCGATCTTGCCGAAGAACCGTTACCGATACGTCCCGGAATGCATTATCAAATGGGTGGCATCAAGACCGATACAGAAGGACGCTGTTGGGATATTCACGGGAAGTGGGAAGGACTCCCCGGTCTGCTTGCGGCAGGAGAGACCGCGTGCGTTAGCCTTCACGGCGGCAATCGCCTTGGCGCTAATTCACTCCTGGATACGATCGTATTTGGCCGACGAGCCGGATCCTGTGCGGCACTTTATGCCAAAACCCGTCCAACTCCTACTCTTTCAGACCGCGTGATAGAGTATGACCAGCAACTCGTCACAACGATGTTGGCCCGCCAAGGTCCCGGGGAACAAGCAGCTACGCTCCGGTTAGAAATGGGGAAAACGATGAATCGCCATGCTTCCGTGTTTCGAGATCAGGAGGGCCTAGAATCGGCCCAACAACGGATTCAAGAGATCAAAGCACGAGCTCAGAACATTGTCGTGCAAGACAAAGGTCAGGTGTTTAATACCGGGCTCATTGCCGCACTAGAATTAGAATTTATGTTGGATTGTGCCGAGACGATCATCGCAGGGGGACTCACTCGAAAGGAAAGCCGCGGAGCGCATTTCCGAACGGACCACTTAGAGCGGAATGACGACGAATGGTTGCAACATATCTTATTATACCATTCTCCGGATGCTGCACCTCGTATTGAACTCTTGCCGGTATGTATCACGAGATGGGAACCACAAACTCGGCTGTATTAGATCGTTCCCAATTGTTCAAAAATTCTTCTACCTTCGTTAGGGCTAAAACTTCTCTTGAGGAGAGCAGGTTCGAGCGGTAGAGTATAAGAGGAAAGAGAGTTATCTCCGATATATCTATGCATACCACCCTCCGCGTCAAACGTTTTAACCCAGAACAACCTCAGCCGACACCATATTTTCAAGAATATCAGTTGGAAGTGACCTCTTCCGATACGGTCCTCGACAGCTTGATCAAAGTTCGAGAGACCATCGATGACTCTCTGACACTTCGATGTTCGTGTCGAGGGGCCATTTGCGGTTCCTGCGGGATGCGGATCAATGGTCATGCTACGTTGGCCTGCAAAACCAAACTGATCTCCGTCGCTACAGATGGTGACACCATCCAAGTGGAACCCATGAACAACATGCCCGTGATTAAAGACTTGGTCACCGACATGGCGCCCTTTTGGACAAAGATTCGTCAGATTCAACCGTGGTTGAAGCCCTCAGAGCCTCCTCCGATCGCCGAATATACAGCACCACCAGAGGCCATGAACCATCTGACAGGTGTGATGAGCTGTATCATGTGTGGGGTGTGTGTTTCTGACTGTACAGTCCTAGAAGTCGATCACACATTCATCGGACCGGCCGCTCTGGCCAAGGCTTATCGTTTCGTAGCAGACCCACGCGATACTCAAACTGCCTCAAGATTAATGGACCTAAACCAACCGGGTGGGATGTGGGATTGCACACGTTGTATGGAATGTATTCAAGTTTGTCCCAAGGGAGTCGGCCCCATGGATCGGATCATGAAACTCCGCGATAAGGGGATGGCCGCCAAGGTCCCCGCCACATGCGGATCACGCCATGCCGAAGTCTTCACCGACATCATCAAACACAAAGGCCTGCTGGATGAACCGATGCTCGCCGTACGTACGTTTGGCTTGAAAAATTTCAGCCGCATCATTGGCATGATCCCGATGGTGATTCAATCCTTCTTTAAAGGCAAAGTGCCCGTATCGGGCCCGTTATATCGTCCCATTTCCAGCATCAAACATATTCAACGAATCTTTAAACGCGTCCGCATGAAATCGTAGACAATTTGCATATGAAGCATTTACTCCAACCGGTTCACGCTTTTCTCTCTACTTCGAGGCCTGCAGGCTGGACTTCGGAGAGGGGCGTTTTATGTGGGTGGCCCTTGTTTGAGCGCAGCGAGTTGGGGCACCCTACCTTCTGCCAGCCCCTGCTCCATAAAATGAGTCCAGACTGGGCCTCAATGGTTTTGGGTCCTTTTGCCGAAACAAAAGGACTTCGTCGTCCGGGGGCGAAACCCCGGCATGGGAATATTCATACACCGACCGGAGCGGTCTTCCTTCTTGCTTCCAGGAAAAAACTATAACAAGAAAGCCATTAAGGAATAGTTTATGAAATACGCCTTTTTCCCAGGTTGTGTCTCAAAAGGCGCTTGCCCTGAACTCTATCAATCCGTCATGCAGGTTTACCCGAAGCTGGGAATCGATCTGGAAGAAATGACGACGGCTTCGTGCACCGGTGCAGGAGTTCTTCAAGAGAAGGATCTCAAATTGGGTGATGTCCTGAACGCACGAACTTTCGCGTTAGCGGAAAAAGCGGGTTTGTCTATCATGACCATTTGTAGCACCTGTCAAGGTGTCATGAGCCAAGCCAATCATCGACTCACGACAGAATCCGACTACCTTCAAGAAGTCAACCAGATTTTAGGAGAGGAAGGACTGACCTACCGGGGGACAATCACCATTAAACATTTTTTGTGGATTCTGCTGGAAGATATCGGAGAAGCAGCCTTGAAAACGTTTATCACAAAACCATTAACCGGAATCAAGGCCGCACCATTCTACGGATGTTATATCCAAAGGCCCACAGAAGCTTTGGACTTTGAAGCACATCCTGACAGAGGAAAGTCTTTAGAGCGTCTTATTGAGATACTTGGAGCAGAAGTGGTCGACTTCCCTGGAAAAACACGATGCTGCGGGTTTCCTATTCTCACAATCAACAAAGTCAATTCGTTATCTATGGTCGCTACCCATACCCAAGACGCTAAATCGCACGGCGCTGATATCATGGTGACCCCCTGCCCCCTGTGCCATCTGAATCTAGATGGCATGCAATCCCAAGCAGCCAGTCAGCATCATACTTCGATTGATCTACCTATTCTTCACCTGCCACAACTCCTTGGCCTCGCCATGGGAATGGATCCACAAACGCTGGGCTTGCAACGTAATCTTGTTTCCACACAATCGATTGTCAACAAGACCTGTATGAGACCTGCATCCCAAGATTTCCATTAAAACCTTCTCTACATAAAATACGTATTATTTTCTATCTTGAAGCTCTAGGTTCTAGATTCATCGAATCAATTCTTGTACCTAGGTACATTTCCGATGAAATGGCCTATTTTCACCCAAACAACAATTCTAAACTTCAAGGAACCCTTGGTTTTTTGAAGTATCCCTATGTACACTGACACAGGAAAAATCATCACATGTTTGACTAAATTTTGAAATCGGTCCATGATACGCATTGCTTTACATCTCTCCCCCGTTTTTCTTTTCCTCAAACCACGGATAGGCTATTACGAGAAGGATTGCCATGAAGAGACCAACACTATTGCTCGCAGTCATTGCATGTTTGCTCAGCGGCTGTGAAAGCCTCTCAAGTTTTTTTTCGGGTGACCATGATACCCAAGTCGCACCGTTGAAAATCCAAAAAGGTGATCCTGGATCGAATGAATTTACTGAGATTCCAGCCGAAGAAGTACAGGAGGACTCACTTCCAGAAATTGCCGCTCCAAATCCCCAAACCATCGCACCAGTTGGATTCGGAGAATCACCCGTTGGGCTTGGGAAGCGATCACGACCCGACGGCCATTATCTCCCACTTGTCCTTTTTCCCTTCGACTCCTGGGAACTTACCCCGGAGGCCGAAAAAACATTGCAGGACGCCAGTGATTGGTTGCGTGGTTATCTGCACGGAGGATTGACGATTGAGGGCCACACGGACGCACAGGGCACGGAAGCCTACAACCAGGCTTTAGGCTATAGGCGAGCACAAGCTGTGATGAAGTATCTCGAGGATCTTGGGATCAAACAAGGAACGATGGAGCTTATTTCCTATGGAGAGTTAGACCCGATTTGTGATGGCGATGACGAATTTTGTTATGACATGAATCGACGGGCGTTTATGTTCGTTGCCAATCGCAAGATTTCGTCGCTCCTCAAATCCCTTGAAACGCCCCTTCAACACGAACGTACTCGGCAGAGGCAGGAGAACGAGAATGACTAGACAGCTGCCCCGTTCCTTCCCCCTCCATTCATGGATCATTCTTACCGCTAGTCTCGCGGGAATCCTTGGCTTTGCGAGTTGTGCCAAAATGTCGACGCTGATGGGCAAACAGAAGACTTCAGAGGCTCCAGAATCCAGTCTGGGATCAGAAGTAACGGCGAAGCAGCCTACTCCACCGAAGCTGCAGGAAGTACAAGAAGCTATTGCTTCCACTAAGACGTTATTGGACAACCATCAAACACAGATCGGCGAGTTATTGACACTGCGAGGAGAAGTGAAACAAACCTTGCGAGAGTTCCGTGACCAAAACCTCACCCCAATGCACACAGCATTAGACACTCTGGAACATCAAGTGGCAAATTGGGAAGAGACCGTGGCAAACAATCAGACTGCCGTCGCGTCTTCTGTAGCAAAACTGACAAAGGATTTCGAGCAGTCCCAAACCCAAGTCGCCATTTATGGAGACCAGGTCACGGCATTAGTCGATCAAATCGACCAAAATAATCAGCATTACGGAAAACTCTTGACTGAATTTCAAGACTCGCTGGTCGGATTTAAGGCTGTGATGGATGAGTTTCACGTCACCCTGGCCTCAGAAACCACTCGCGCCACGAAAGAAGAAGGAACCCTGGCCAACCGCCTGCGTGAACAACAGCAAACACTCGACCAAGTGGAAACGAAAACCAAGGAGATTCTTGTTCTCCAGAAACGCCTCAACCAACTCCATACTTACATTAATCAAGTCAGGGATACGGTCACCTCAGATACCATGGCGTTACGAGCTTCCTTGAACCCCGAAACCACCGATAATCTCAAAGACCTTATCACTTCACTCGAGGAACGGTACCAGGAATTAGCTCAGGCTCCCCCTCAAGAGCCAGTCCCGGACAGCCAGTTACAAGCATTAGAGACACGAGTCGAAGAATCCGAAAAAACCCACATGGATACGATAAACGCTCTTCGCCATGATATCCAAACAATCTCGACGGAGATGCAAAATACTTTAGAGAGTCAGTCGACGGATAATCTTCGAGACCTTGTCGTGTCACTCGAGGAACGCTATCAACAATTGTCTCAAACACCGTCCAAAGACGCCGCACTGACCCAACACCTGCAAGCCCTCGAGCAACGAGTTGATCAATATGAACAACATCATACGGAAACACTGCGTACACTCCAGCATGACATCCAAGAAATCTCAACAGGAATGCAGGCCAACGTGGGAAATGAGGCAACAGACAATCTTCGAGAACGTGTCGTCTCACTCGAGCAAGGGTATCAGCGACTGGCCAAGACTCCCACAGCAGCTCCCGTACTCACCAGCCACTTACAGGCATTAGAGCAACGGATGGAACAGTCTGAAAAAGATCACGCTGAGTCCGTAAATGCTCTACAACATGACATCCAAGAAATATCGGCCGGGATGCAGACGCTAGCCAAATCCATCAGCATCGAGACTGTAGAAGCCCTCCACCATGATATCCAAGAGGTCTCCGCAGGAATGATGAAACTTGCCCAATCAATTAACCACCTCCAGAGAACAAACAACACGTCTAAGGCCATTCATACTGAGTCTCGCTCAACCCCACCACAGACACAGCAAGAGTGATCTACCCATTCAGCACAACACTTTCAATTGATCTACCTATTCTCCACTTGCCACAACTCCTGAGCCTCGCCATAGGAATGGCCCCAAAAGTTCTGGGGTTGCAACGCCATCTCATTTCACCCAAATCGGCGCTCAACCCGTTAAGCATTCGGCTTTGACTCTCTAAGATTGACAGGGCAAAGCACACCTACTACCCTCTAGGCAAAGAGTTTTGAACACAAGTGCCCCCAGAACATACAAAGGAGAAATAGCCAATGAGCACAAAAACTAAAAAAATATTGAATCAAGCTTTAGACCTCTCTCCACTGGAAAAAGCCCACCTTGTCGACTGTCTTCTTTCAAGCCTTGATAAACCCGATGAACAAATCGATAATCTTTGGCGAGAAGAAGTCGAAAAAAGACTAGAAGCCTATCAAGCAGGAAAGCTCACTTCCATTCCGCTCCAGCAAATCCTGTCCAAATACCAGCAATAATGCAAATTCGGCTTTTAGAAATCGCCGCGATAGAACTGGATGAGGCTGTTACATATTACAATTCAGAACATACAGGCTTAGGTGACGAATTCATCATCGAATTTGCGAATTCTCTAGAACGAATCAAAGCCTATCCTCAAGCTTGGCAACCCTTCACTCAAAATACCCGCCGCTGCCAATTACGACGATTCCCTTATGGTATTGTTTATCAACTACTCCAGACCGAGATTCTCATTATTGCTATTTCCCACCTGCATCGAGAACCTGGATATTGGAAAGATAGATTGACGCCTTAGCTCTTGAAAGCACGAAATTCTCCAGCAGGGTTACCTCTCATCATCGCCAAGAATTAGCACGGCTAAAGTTTAAACCCACTGAATTAGGATATACCTAATAAATTCATGCCCCGTCATTCCTGCTAGCCTTTGGCAGGATTTTTCCTTTGCTGGGTCTCGTCCCGGCAGACGAGGTCTTGCTTACCGCATCTTGAAGAGTGCCGCCTTTGTCCTTACGGGGAAAGTACCCAGCAACAGTCGCGCTCTTTGAGACGCACTATGCAAATTGACGCCCCGTCCGGCCACATCACACTGGTCGGATGCAGAGAATGAAGGCGGACCAACTCACTACGTTCAAACAAGGCCCGCCAGTTGAAAAGAGCATCCGCCCACAGGGCCGAACGGCAGGCGTCGGAAATAGGGTAGAATTGAAGTAGGGAAAACTCAAGTAGAAGAAACTAGGAGTTGGACAAACGGTTGAACATTTGAGATGACTAGAATTACAGAAGATGTAACCGATTGGCCCATTGTGTTACATGGGTGAAGATTTCTGAAATAATTGCCCAACGGGTTGACGTATGAGGCAAAGCCTCCGAGCAATTGTCGCTTTCTGGCCTCTCGCAGGAAAAGCCGAAATAGCGGGCTTTTGAAAAATACAACTGATTGAATATATGGGGGTTTTAACTCGCGCTTTTCCGGAAAGCGAAAATCCAAACTGAACGCGAGAAAGCCATCCTTATATGTTTACTGGACTTTGCGTTCTATGGGTAATGCATAGCGATAGTTTACATTTCACTAGTCATCAGTTAACTTCAACGTGCCATTGATGGCGTTTAACAGGTCAAGGTGAACATCAAAGAAACCATTGGGCGCATCAATACCAAGGCCGCGCCATACTGCGCCAATCTCGACACAATCATCAGGAGGGTGCGGAAATGACTCGAATCGTAATTGCTGGGCTAGCCCTCTTACTTGGCGGATGCACTCAAACCATGTACACCAAAGACGGCGGGTTTACTCAGGCTGAGTTTGATGCAGACCGAAACGATTGTTTGACTATAATGGGATACAAAGGCCGTTTTGCGTATAACAACCCTGACGCATTAGGTCGAACCCGATTGCAGCTTGTGAGTGGAAGAGAGTCTCTGGATGATTGCCTCACTCTCAGAAAAGGCTATAGGCACATGTCACTACTTGAAAGTCAGTAATGGAATGGCTGTTAGAACGAGAGCAGTGAAAAGTCTGGGGCATTCGTCATGGCTTGCGCTGCCATGGCTGGATACCATGCTTCAAACAAGCCTCCCATACGGTGTGCAACGAACGACAGGGATTGGTCGGGAATTTTGTCACCGCTGCCCCTAAAGTGGTGTGCAGGTGGTTAGCGATTAAATATAGAATGTCCGTTTAGGGAGCGGGCAGTTGCACTCATCGAATACCACAGTCGATTTTCGCTTTTTGCCAAAGCGACAATTGAAATAGAGGCGCCAAATCACCAAAAATGCAACTGACTACGTCGATCTGTTTATGTGGATTGGCAATTGAATTCCTTTCTGCCTGCTATTTAGGCAAAGACACGCCTCTCCTCTTTCCACTTCCCAACGCCCGCTGGCTGGCCTAGAGGTCAGACGCTCTCATTTAAAGCCAGGCCTTGCCCAAGCCCTACGGGGTCTGTTGAAAAAATCCGCCAGCGGCGTTCTCGCCATTTTTCCGTGCTCACGTAGTGCCAGTACGCTCCGCGCGCAAAAATCGCTGCGGCCTTGCTGGACGGACTTTTTTGAACCGACCCGACGCTGCTGAACGCCAGGGGCTTCCTGACGAAACATGGCCTTTGATATCTGCGTTATTCAACACTCACCTACGCCAAGACTCAGGACATGCTCCTGGAGTTAGTCTTCCACGATGAACAAGGATTCATTGTTTACGCAGTTTGCCCTGGCCTTATGGCCTGGCCGAGCAGTGCAACCGTCGCCGGAGGAAAGGCGGGCAGTGTTTGAGCCCTTCGACAAGACTCAGGACAGGCTCCGCGAGTTTGCGCGCCGCCGGTGGTGGTGAACCGCGCAGGAAACCCGAAGGGCCAGGCCACGGCCAAAATGGTTTTGGGCCCTTTTGCCGAAACAAAAGGGCCTCGTCCGCCGGGACGAGACCCGGCAAAACTAACAATCGTTACACAATAAAGGATTTTGGGAGTGTCGGAACGAAAAGAAAGGAGCAGAGATGCAATACACTTAAGTAAGAATAGTTTCCGGTTCTTTTGCCTCCATACTCAACGCAATCGCATAGATCCCAAACTGCGGCACCCAATGCGCATGCTTGCGATAATCATCCCGCCAGAATTGTGGCTGTTTCATGTGCGTCACAATATGATTCACGTAGAGCTTTCGATACCGTTCATTGCCTGTCTTTTCATAGAGCGTCCAGAAACTCCACGCTCGACTGAAATTCAGGCCTGCCGAATGCGGCGTGACGGCTTGCCATAAGGGCTCTAGACAACATTCTTCTCGATAAAACGACGCAAGCCACGTTTGTGCTTCACGAGATGGAAGAATAGAAAGAATCACTCTTGTCCGTTGGAGAGATGCCGCAAAAAACTCATCCATCACATAGTCATGTGAGTGAGGCAAATGCTCATCAAGGAGCACAACCCACTTCCGTGTAAAGGCCGGAATTTTTTCGATTAATACGTGGTTCCTCGTCCATTGACTCCACTCCCACAAATTCAACAACGCCCATGCCAAGTTGCGATATTCTCTCTGTTGAAAATGCCGAATCACCTCTCCAGCCGCTAGAGAAAAGATCCATTCTTCCAAGCGTTTAGCCATTTCTGTGGCCAATGGAAGTAGATCCGAATTACCCCACCCCTGCTCTCGTTCCTTAGCCAGTTTCAAGAACCACGCATATCCGTAGGGTAATTCATGATCTAAGTCTCCGTTTCGAAGACAGTCGAGCTCAGCCTCCACACACTCGGTCGTAAGAGCCTGATTTACGATATCTGCCCAACGACTTTCTCTCATATGTCGCGTTGCGACTAAAAGCGCATAAGCCCCATGGACGCTGGAATGCCAGTCGATACAGCCACAAAACGCAGGATGTTCGGTATCACGCCGAATGAAACTTTGTTCAACAACTTCCGCAAGAGCAGTCAGGTAATCCAAACGCGAAACGCAGAATTTTTCCCAGCTCTCGTGGTCAGAATTTCGAGATGAGTGAGTTGTCATGGCTCGGGAGGTTTCCTTTTTCTATTGCCTCAGTTTGAACACCTTACTCAGAATGAAGAATCAATTGACACAAGTCACGATTAAATCTAGGCTGAACGTTTTCAATGTACCTGTCAACGGATTTTCTTTAACCATTTCTTCAAAATGGTCCAGAGCACTGATGAATTGAGTTGCCCATTATGTCCTCTTCTACAGAACACCTGAACGTGACCATCACGACTACTGTGGGAGATCTGCAGGCCCAGATAGACGTGCCAACCGGATTTGTCCCTATTACCCAAATTGTTCCCGTCATGCATTCTTTGGGGGAGCAAGCTCAAGCCCTGGAAATTGCCAGAACAAACAAATCGGGAAAAACCATCTCTTGTCAAAAGGGATGTGCGGCATGCTGCCGCCCTATGATTCCAGTCTCTCCGCCAGAAGCTTTTTCACTTGTGAAAGTAATTAAAAAACTTCCACAAGACCACCAGAATCGAATCAAACACAACATAGCCACGGTCAAAGCGCGATTACAGGCTACGGAACTTCTCAGCGCTCTTCAGGATTTGGTCCATTCCCCGCGCCAACCTTCCGACGAGGGACTTGACTCTCTCAATCGCGCCTACTACAGGCTGCGCCTTCCATGTATATTTCTTGAAAACGAGGTCTGTTCCATCTATGAACATCGTCCCGCAGGATGTCGAGGCCATCTGGTCACCTCCCCCCCAGAATTGTGCCAGGATATGGAGCATAACCCTATCGAAGAACTCCACATTCCCCTTCGTGCGGGCACGGTCTTAAGCCTACTCTGGGCTGACTTGACTAAGGACATGGTACACCTGATGCCCCTACCCTTAGCCATTGAATGGGCGGAAACACATCAAAACCTGAATACCCAAACCTGGAACGGAATCGACATCATAAACCGAGCGATGGAGGCCTTGGGAAAATTTTTGCGCCAAACACTGGCTTCTCTGCCACAAAAACATTCAGGAACCTAATCGTTCACACATGCTCCGTCATGTATAATCCAACAGATCGTATGCAACAGAAAAAACTATCATGAACTTTGATCCAGCCATTGCCGCGCAGCAGGCCTTGCACCAAGCCGAACAACAAGGAGAACTTGGAGATCTGGAGTCAATGGTACTCGAGGCTGAAGAAACCTTCTCAACCGACCAGGGGACCGAAGCCAAACAGGCTTACCATACGTTGCAGGGATTTGGCGAACAACTCCCCGAAGCCAAACATTTTCAAGAATTTCTCATTTATATCACCTGGCAGCAAATAACCGAAGGGCCCTTGCCTCACTATTTCCAAAGCGGGTTGTCCTTATGCACGAATTTTTTGGGGCGGTTTGGACGTGAAATCCAAGGCACCGCAACCCACCGACAAATTTTAGCGATTCAAGAATCCTTTCAAAAAGGCCTAGGTTTCGAAACAGAGGAGGTCATCCATGAACACGAGGAAGATGCATTTCAGGGAGGAGATTAGGCCAACCCTGTTGATGGTGTTGGCACGATATGATTCCAGCCCGGACTGTCCTGTAGTTTCCCGGACAAAATTAGAGATCGGATGTGAGTGACACACCCTCACCCGAATCGATTATGAAATTGGGGATGGCCTTCTGGGGCTCGAAAACCCTTTTGAGTGCCGTGGGATTGGGCATCTTCACGGAATTGGCCAAGCAGCCTCTTGATTCAGAATCATTGCGAGAGCGTCTTCAACTTCATCCACGAAGCGCCAGGGACTTTTTCGATGCCTTAGTCGCATTGGGCATGCTTCAACGTGAAAAGGGCCTGTATTCCAACACACCAGAAGCCGCTCTCTTCCTGGACAAGGCCAAGCCATCGTATATCGGTGGATTCTTAGAAATGGCTGAAACACGGCTGTATCGCTTTTGGGGGTCGCTGACCGAAGGTTTACAAACAGGCGTGCCTCAAAACGAAGCTAAAAGCGGAGATGATTTTTTTGGTACGTTGTATGCTAACCCCGTCCAACTCAAAGAGTTTTTGCAAGCCATGACAGGAATCAGCATGGGCGCCAGCTTGGCTATCGCTAGGCAATTTCCGTGGCAGCAGCATCAAACCTATTTTGACATCGGTTCTGCACAGGGAGGGCTCGTCACGCAAGTGGCCTTGGCGCATCCGCACATCACCGGAGGTGGATTTGACCTCCCTCCCACCGGCCCAGTCTTTAAAGAATATGTCGCTTCATTCGGACTTCAAGATCGCTTGAGATTTATTCCCGGCGACTTTTTTAAGGACCCTTTACCCAAAGCCGGTGTGCTAAGCATGGGCCACATTCTTCACGACTGGAACCTAGACGAGAAAAAACTCTTGATCGCCAAAGCGTACGATGCATTACCCAAGGATGGCGCATTGATAATTTTTGAAGCCCTAATCGACGATGACCGTCGCACGAACGCCTTTGGCTTACTCATGAGCTTGAATATGTTGATTGAAACCCCTGGTGGCTTTGATTATACAGGGGCTGACTGCATTGCCTGGTTACAAGAAGCGGGATTTCGTAACACCCACATCGAACACCTCATTGGCCCTGACTCCATGGTCATTGGAATCAAATAGGCATACGAGGTGACCGAAAAAAGCAAAGCACCTGGCCTGTTGTCCATGGAGGTTAAACTCAGTCATATAGAAGGCGGTGGACTGTTTACAACAGTTTCCTGACACACAAGGCAATTGGAGAGTTCACGGGAGAACGTATCCGCGAGCGTAACCTGACGACGCGCAAAAACTCGAAGCTGTATTGCAATCTCATTGAAGTGAATAATAGCCGAGCCATTGATACACAAGCAGAATCTTCAGGGTTTCGCTACCTCAACTCCTATTCACCGAACACGTTACATGAGAGTGATTGGAGAACGGGCGGAATTCTATGCACTCCGCCCGATTCTCGCAGGGACCGAATGAACTCTCGATTGTCGACCTTCTCATCACGATGGGAAGCTGCCCTGCAGATGTCAAAGCCTCAGATGTCGAGGATTTTTTAGTCCTATTCTCATGCCCATGCAACATCATTATCCTCTACGCAATTGATGTCGATGTCCCCAATGCACGGGCAATGTCTTGAGCCAGAACCTTTTCCCCTTCGCTAATTTGCTCTCCCCCAAAGCCCAGAAAGCCCCCTTCCTTCGCAGCCTTGGCGACATTCTCGGCGACGGTCATAACCCATGCCTTGTATTCTTGCGCCTCTTGCAACGTCACCTTTTCTCCCAATAAGGTGTTGACTTCAGCACAGTCTTCAATCAATTGACTGCGAAGCTGTTCTTGAGTCTTAATGCCTTTCTCTTCCAACCGAGTTTTTGCCATTTCTTGATATTGCTTTGCTTGTTCCACGACTTCTCCGGCAGATTCAAACTTCGGCAAAATCGTTTTAATCAACTGGTTATTAGGATACTCTTTGGAAGCCGTAGCCTGGGTTTTCATACTGGTCCACACTTCCTTCATCGTCCCAAAGATCCCACTCTTTTCCGAGAAGGCCATTGCCGTCCCAATCATCGCTGGCGTACTAGCTAACAAAAATAATTCTTCTTCGGTTAACTGACTTTGAACATCCATAAACCACCATCCTTTCTTTCTCACAAATTAATGAAAGATAAATAAAAGCACGTGGTAGTGGCAAAACTGACCTGCCTCATGACTGATTTTCAGCCTTCACACACAGACGTTCCGAAGGTTTCGGTAAGTCTGGACCCCGGATTCCATCGTTAAGCCCCCCCTACAAAGTTGACCGGATCCAGTTTCTTGATATCATCATTACGTGCCACCAGGGATCACCACTGTACATCGGTCAGCCTCATATCACGTCCCTGACCACGAACGGATCTCATTCACTGACGTAAAACAAGACGAGGAGGTCAACATGGAGTATTTCACAGATTCTACGCGAGACAGCCGGTTCACTCTCCAAACTATCCTACAATGTTTCCTCATTATCATGCTCGTGACCACGATGAGTCTCGTGGCCTCGCCAGCCTGGTCTGGCGATGGAAAAGGTCACTACCGCCATACCCCAGCTGAAAAACTCGACAAACTCACGAAACGGTTGAAACTGACCGACGACCAGCGAGCCAACATCCTGCCCATTCTAGAAGATAAACAGCAGCGGTTGGAAGCCCTTCACCAAGAAATGAAAGAGGTTCGTCAACGTGCCGTATCCCAGATCGAGGCACAACTCACACCGGAACAACAAGAAAAGTTTCAGAAAGCAAGAGAAAAGCGGCAAGAGAAAATGAAACAATACCGAGAGAGCCGTGGAAAGAAGGGCAAGAAAGATCTACGGGGCAAACACCATAAAAACGGCAAGCGTCAACACGGCGACGATCATAGTGGAGACGATGACAGCATGGATGATGAATCCCATGACGATGAGGACGGCCACGCAGATAGAGACAACGGACATGGCAAGAAGGGAAAGAAGAACAAACGGCGCTAAGGAGCCTTCGGCCGGTGACCGGTCAGGATAGGCAGACATCTGGCAATTTGAATTGATACCGTGCTTTCTCTATCGGATGATGATTTGGGAAGCACGGTATTTTTATGCACAGAGAAAAGAGCTTCGTGATGACTGGGCTTCTTTTTCCCTAGCAACAACAGTGCTACCAGCCTGAAAGCTCATATTGAATCTGAATCTTTTTGCCCTTCAGGCTACAAAATGTTTTACGAATCGACAGGGCGAATCAAAAGTCCAGTTCAGAGTCGCCCATGACACAGATCGCGGAACTTCGTGTCAGCTATCAGTACGCACAGGAACACCCTTGGATTATCCAGGGCATCACGGGTTTTCTTTCGGCCTATTACATGGAATATCCAGGATTCCAGGTTAAGAAGCACTTTGATGAACAAGAGAGTGGCATGCATATATGGGTTTGCGAGATTCCTTCTGATATGAACATGATGGTCCTGCTTCGACGTCTTCGACACGATATTCCTCCTTGTCGATACACACAAGTGGATACTGAATCCAGCCTCTCTCCGCACTATGTCATCATGAGTCCAGACGAGATGCTGAACTAGCAAGACCCCCTTCGCACTCTACCGTACATACTGAAAAACCACCTCAAAGAAATAGCAGTAGAGAAATATGGGAATGGGCAATCCCAAAAAGGTGCCGAAAAAATAGTGACGAAAGCGAATATCAGCCAAAGCCAGAGCATACGTTAGGGCAGGTAGCGTTTGAAATAGCAATCTTAGAAGTGCGACCGAAATCACTGGACGTTCATCCAGACTAGCAAATACTTTGTCAGCCCAACGATGGTTCAAGCTGCGAAGAGCCGTTCCGCCAAAGTAACGAATCACAAAAAAGCTCAACGTTGAAGAGCAAAGACCCGCAATAAACGTGGCAACTCCTCCCCATTCTTTTCCTAGTGCATAGACTGCTCCCACCAGAAAAACCCAACCTGGCACATACAAAAGATTCCCGACACTGAAAGCCACACAAAAAAATACAAGCCCGACCACCGTATGCTCCACAAAGAGTGCACGAATGGCTTCTGGAGAAAGTTGGGTGCGCAAGCCGCTAAGCTCAACGACCAGAAAAAGAACGCCAAAAAAGGCAACAATGGATATCAGCTTTTTTCTTGGGTCGAACGTAAGGGAAAACGGCATGAATGGAAGACACCATTTTGAAGTCGTGAAGATTCACGGGCAACAGGAGGATTGCCAATCTTCTAAGCGTGCTTTGAGCCCGGGCTGACGAATTTTTCCTTGCTCATACAAAAAGAGAAGGCCTTCAGCAATCGCCCTCCGTACTGGATTCTGAGGAAGCCCTAATTCTTTCACCGCCTTTGAGCAATCGAATGCCATCGAAGCGCCTGCAACACGAACTCCGGTCAACGAAGCTCTGGGCGGCTGATGAGTCAATCTATCAGAAATGAACTCCGAGATCGCTGCGACGCCCACTGCAAGCGCATACGGAATTCGCAGACGCGGCATCGACACCCCCGTGAGATCTTGAAGAATCCGCAAAACGTCCGAGAGCCGGAGATTTTCTCCTCCTAGGATATATCGTTCTCCAACCCGACCCCGTTCTGCGGCCAAAAGATGTCCTAACGCCGCATCTCGTACGTCGATCATGTTCATCTCAAAATCCAAGTAGGCTGGATTGTCCCCGTTCACAAAATCCAACAGCATTTTGGTGGGCGGTGTGATGAGATAATCACCAGATCCTATGGGCAAGGTCGGATTTACAATAACTATTGGAAGCCCAGCATACGCGGCTGCCAGAGCGTTCTGCTCGGCCTGAAATTTGGAACGACAATAGGGGCCTGGCATATCATCTATCGTTCGTACGACAGTTTCATTGACCGACGGCGCCTCATCGGCCTGCTGCCCTTTCAAGATAGACTCAGTGGACGTATGGACAATCCGCTTCACACCGCAACGACGAGCGGCTTCAAACACTGCTTGAGAACCTAAAACGTTCACCTGATGAAATATTTCTTTATTAGCCGCCCACAAGTTAGGATTTGCCGCAAGATGAAACACCTGATCAACTCCTGTCATGACAGTCTGCAGCAATTCCAGATCTAAGATCGACCCGCGAATATACTCCACTCGTTCATCAAAGTACTTCGGCTCTTGGATATCCACAACTCGTACATGATGCCCACGATCTAAGAGCAACCGCACGACATGCCTCCCGATAAACCCAGCTCCCCCCGTGACGACTGAGACTTGCCTCATTTGGTTTGTGTTATCCAAGGTGCTTGTTGTGGGAATACCGTTGATGATGAGTGACTCATAGCTGCTGCTTGTTATGACAAGACCCTTTCAGGGTTTGTTGAAAAAAACCACCAGCGGCGTTCTCGCCATTTTTCCGTGCTCACGTACTGGATGTACGCTCCGCGCGAAAAAAAGGCTGCGGCCTTGCTGGCCGGACTTTTTTGAACCGACCCGACGCTGTTCATCGCCAAGGACATCCTGGCGAAATATGGCCTTTGATATCTGCATTATTCAACATTCTCTTTCAACAATCTTCAACTGCAAAAATTATGAATCGTCCGACGTCTGGCTTGCAGCAGGTGCGTCAAGAGCCTTGAAGTCGAGTCCCTCGATCTCCTTGAGAGTTTTTCCTGCGATACCCTGTAAGTCACCGTACATCCCAACAGTCGCTTGCATCACACGATCCACCTGTGCTTCTCGCTTCGCCCATTGTTTCATGATGACCTTACGTTCCTTATCAAGGTCACTCTGCATCGTGTGGAAAGCTTCGGCAATAGCCTCGACTCGCTGGCGGAATCGCGGCCCCGTCAAATAGTCATAGACCAATTCCATCTTTGATTGTTGTCCTTCATTCGCTTGTTTGGCCATTGCGACTTCAATAAGACCATGTCGCAAGGCCATAGCCAGAGGAATGGCTGATTTCGGACCGGTCACCCACACATTATCAATCAAGGCAAAGGTTTCAACATCTTTAGGCAGCGCCTGACTCACAAGAACCGCTACTTCAGCCTTGGCTTGTCGTTGATCATTCCGGAGCTTTACCAGCCATGACTCACTCCAATTCTTAGTCCGCTTGGACTCCCAGAGTATCATCCCACAGGCTTGACCGAATGGACCTGCAACATGTTGCACCACATCTCCACCGTATTCCCCTTTTGGCACAGGTTGAATCTGATCATAAGGAAATTTGGCCTGTAAAAGCGTTTCCAGCTCTAGTTCTTGCACTTCCCCCTGAAGTTGCTGCGAACCCTGTTCGGCTTTCCGTTTCAAGTCTTCAATCTGTCTTTGCATACTGACGATGGTTTGTTCTTTTTCCATGACCTTCAATCTCAGAGACTCTTCAGCTTCTTTCTTCGCCTGTTCTCTGGTGATCATGAGACTTTCCTTAACTCGTTTTTCCACAGTCAGATCAACTTCACGCTTGGCATCATCCAACTCTCGTTGCTTGCGGAGCCATTGTGCTTGAGCATGCTGAGCTTCTGCTAGCTTTTCATCACGCTGTTTAAGGACATCCTGGAGATCTCTCAACTCTTGTGCTTTCTGTTCCAGATCATGAGCGACACCTAATTTGGCTTTCTTCGCTTCTTCAGCAACAATTCGGTTTCGTTCTACCCTGAGTTTATCAGCTACTTGTTCATCAAAAGTCTTCTTCGCCTTTTCTAATGCAGCCTCACGTTCTTGAATCTCGACTTTCCGCTTAGCTGACTCCAATTCTTTTTGCGCAAGCCGCTGCTCATAATCGCGCTTCATCGTTTCGAGAAGTGGTGCTGCCAAGGACTCAGTGAGCTTGATTTCCGTGTTGCAAGTTGGGCATATGATAGTAGGTTCAGTCATTGTCGTTTACCTAGACACCATTTTATCTAAACAAGCTTCGACCTGACGAAAGAGTTCCAACGCGAAATGTTCGCGTTGCGACCCCGAACATTCTCCTTAAGCCTTGGGGAAAGCAAAGCGCGGACGATCCAGTCGAAAAATTTGTGTGCGCTGTAATCCCTTGAGATCATGACGATCTAAGTCGATGGATTGCAAAAGGATTGGAATAATGGACTTCCCTATGCTTTTCAGAAATCTTGGTAATTCATGGTCTTGAATGTATTGAGATCCTAAAAACGCCGGACTGATGAGCACCAACCCAACATCACATTGATCTATGGCGTTCTGAATAGTCTCCTATCATTTCTCTCCAACGAGAGTATT
Organism: Nitrospirales bacterium; assembly: GCA_965223765.1. Taxonomy (GTDB): domain Bacteria; phylum Nitrospirota; class Nitrospiria; order Nitrospirales; family UBA8639; genus Nitrospira_E. The sequence goes on along the minus strand of OZ245016.1, from coordinate 2,085,522 downwards.
CGTATCCCGCCAGAAGTGATAGGAATATTCTTTAGAAGGAGCAGTCTGCTCTTTGAACTTTTTCACAAATCGAGTTGCCAAATCTCGGTTAGCTCGAGCATACGACATAAAGACCGTAATGTTCTTTTTCATATTTAGGAAGACTTACTGATTTCCTGGTTAGCCCATTCATCCTAGCCAACCATTTTGAAAATGTACAGGACATTTCTTCAGATTTACGCTGATAGCCTAGAGTTTTAAACGGCAAAAAGGGGAGATTTAGAGCGAGGTGAGAGGAAGAACCTGCTTTGGGAATGCTTGTCTAATCACGATCATTGCTGATCATCTCTGTTTTTCAGCAATTCTTCAGCAATTCCTAGATATGCCCGAGCCCGAGAATACGGGTGATTCAAATGACGAACCCAGCGAAGAGCATCATGGATATTTCCAACGCGGACCTTGTTTGCACTAATACATTGAGCAGTTCTTGCCCTTTCAAATTCATCCTTACCTATGGCCATTCGTGTTCTCTCGGCCTCCTGGATCTCCCCAGCTGCCGCTTGCACACAAATTAAGGCCCGCAACGTGCTTTCTTTTTCAGCATACTCCTCAGGCATTGTCGACAAGGCATCCTCAATCACTTTCATAGAGGTCTTCGTTAGATTGGGCAAATCAGAAAGCACTGAGGCGACTTCTTTTACTCCTACAAATCGGCCATGGCGAACGTCATATTTCATGAATAAGTCGAGCGCTTCCATCAAAATGGGTTGCACTCTCCAGATTTCTCCTCGGTGCAAGTAACTTCGGGCCAATCCTACCAAATTACTGGCTCGTACCGGCTTGTCTTGAATTTCCATAATCTCTTTTCGGACTTGCACTAAGCTTGCTAACCCACCTTCGCTATCTCCCAATTCAAATTGAATACGAGCAAGTTCGCTAGAGGCCATGGCCTTTTCTGGAAACTGCTCTGACAGTCGAACCGCTTCCCCGATAAAATTATTAGCTTCAATTCTATTACCAAATATCTTTTCGAGATTTGCAAAAACAAGCAGAAACCTAATGCGTTCCCCTGGCTGTTGAGAATCGAGGAATTCTCGTAGGTATCTCGTGGATAGCAACGCATCAGAATTTTTTCCTGCCTGTCTTTGCAATTGGGCGATTTTAAGTAGTATTCTGGCTCTTGTTTTGTCATCACTAATTTTACGACTTTCTCTGATTGCCTCCTCAAACAAGTGAACAGCCCTTTTAGAATCATGTTTGTCCTGGGCATACGAACGTGCCACTCGAGCGAGAGAAAGAGCCTTTTCAGGAAATTCCTCAAGCCATTGGATCGTTGTAAGAGCTAAATCAACTTGTCCCGTTAAGGCTTGCACTTCAATGATATCTTCAAGCCACATATCTGGAAAGTTTTCAATCCCATGCTTGCTGGCTCTTTTGAGTGCTTCATGCACAGTATCCTTGGCACCCTCATGATCACGCATTTGGACCTGATGTTTCGCAATCCAAGCCAACCAAACCCCATCATGCCATATGCGAAGGTCTTCAGATCCTTTTTTTGCCCTTTTCGCCGTCTCCCGTAATCCTTCTCTGTCTCGCACTTCTTCTTGAAAACCAGCAATTTCTTTGAACTCCGTAAGCTTCCAAAACTCTAAAGGCCAACCAGCATAGAATTGTCCTTGAGGGAAATCCTCTACGGTAATAGAAGCTAATTCTGCACTCGCCTTGTCGAGCAGGTCCCAAATTTCTTGGCTATGCTTGGAAGGGGGAAGCGCGGCACTGTTTCTCCCCATACCGAACAATAAAACACCACTTATCAATAAAAAGAAGGTTGAACGCAGAAAGAGACGTAGCTGACTCCCTCTCCTGATTTGTTTTTCAAAAATGTATTTGGCTCTCATCTTCATTGGCCACCGAGAATTTCACAATATCATGATTCCAAGACAAAGGTTATTTACCCAAGCCAGTTTCCTTTAACTACTTCGGTCAATCCATTCGCACGCAACAGTCTCCACAAAGAAACCTACAGAGAGAGTTGAAAGAGAAAAATGGATAACAAACGGAGAGAATGATGCGTAAAAGCCCGCAACCTGTTACATCACGTACGACAGGCCCAGCCCGAGCTGGCCGCTAAGAGACTGGGTATCGAGTCTGCCGCCCTTGCTGAACATGAGGGGGGAGTCAGTAATGTCATGTTCTAGAAGATATGTTCCGAACGCCCCTTCTTGGGCCAGAAGAATATCGCGGTATTGTTGGGCGACGGTGAGCGCCGCTCTTGTGAGGATACTCGTTTCACCCACTTGTGCACCGAGGATGATCGGAATGCCCAAAGCTTTCGCATGCTTCGCGATCTCTAATGATCGGAGAATGCCGCCCATTTTGGAAATTCGAACGTTGATGATCCAGGCTTGAGGATCATTTTGAAGTTGATCAAACTGTTCTATTCGCAAAAAGCTTTCATCTAAAATTATCGGAAACCCCAACTGAGTGAAGATTCCTCGACAACCAGCATAGTCTCCCACGTTCAACGGTTCTTCGATAGCAAAAAACGGGTACTCGAGAGCCGCAAGATATTTTAGGGCTTCAGAAGCCGAACTCCAAAGGTTGTTGGCATCCAACCGTATACGAAGATTTTTGATAGCACGATTGGAGAGATATTGAACCTTATGACGGTCATCTTCAAAATTTCCGTTCACCTTCACTTTAAAATCGACAAAACCTAACGCGGAAAATTGTTGGGCCTGCTTTTCAAATGTCTCGATGTTCTCGGTTCCCAACACAGCGGAATAGTAGAAATCGCTGGTTAACGCATGAAGGTTGAGAAGTCCTTCTATTGATTGTCTCTGATCTTTACCCCACCCATCTAATAACGCTAATTCTACGGCACACCAACAGGCAGGATTGCTATCGATTGATTCGCTATTGAAGAGCATCCAGGCCTTGAGATCTTCTAAACCTTTTAAATCTTCCCACTCCCCTCTATGGGCTTCAAAAAAATTGATCGCCGTGTGAATCGTCTCTCCTGTGACATATTTTCTAGGGCATCCTTCACCAACACCTACTGAACGTGTAGATGTTTCAGCTGTCACAAGCACACTTTCCGTACAGGAACGAGTCGCGGTCGCATGAGCGAAGGTCTGTTTAAATGGGATTTCTAATTGTTTGATCGTGAGCTTCACAGAAAATCTTGTTTTACCCTCTCACATAGGCAAGGAAGTTAAAAGAACAGTCTTTGGCGTATTGCAATCGCACTACCTTATATTGAGTATCCCGCTGACCTTGCTGGAGACAATGGGCTTTATACGCTTCGCCTGCTCCTGGCTGAAGATAGACAATTCGAAGGGGTTGAAGTCTACCACTCTCTCGTTTGGCTTGAAATTCCACATTGGCTTTTCCCATATGTTGCTCAAGCTTATATCTCACAAAAAAATCTAAAGGTGGGTGCTCAAGGTATAGGGTATATTGCATGGTTAAAGGATCTGCCACCATAATATAAAAATCTACTCTAGCTTGATATTCCTGTTGTATGTTTTCGAGGGCAGCCATCACATGGAATTCGTACAATTTTTCCCCTGTCAAGTTGGTAACCCCTTTTCCTTTTTGTAGGAAACTGATGGTGGGAGTTTGGTGAAACCACCCGGTGACCTCAATCAGATCATTCATAAAGTATCGATAGAGCCCATTCATGGTGGTCATCAGGACATAATACCGTTTGCCTATTTCCAATTGTTCAAGGGTCAGGGTATTCGGACGATCGGCATCCCAATCATTCTGTTCGACAAATTCAAAAAAGTTTTCCTGAAAAGTAGGGACACATTGATTGGTTTGGACATCCACATTCACACTTCCCCATAATTCACTGGACAAATATCCCATTTCGACAATTGCGGTGTTGGCCGAAAGCCTAGGTCGGAGCTTCGGAATAAGCACCCCGCAGCTTCCTCCTGTCCAGGTGACAACCGCCCGCAAATTTGGCCACAGGGCTTCGACAGTGAGTTGCTCTTCCTTACCGATAAAGGATTGAAGAAATTGTAGCCGTCGGTGGGTTGGACAAGGAACTGGCATCTTTCCTTCATGTAGATTTTTCCGGGTTTTCCCCAACTGCTCCACCAGTTGGGAAAAATGCTGCCGCCCCATTTCCAACAGCTTGAGAAATGTGGACGGATTCGCTGTAGCCACCACAGAAAGATTTGGCTCTGATAAGGCCCAGCCTGTTAAGTACATATATTTTTGCTGATACTCGGAAATTGTGTGAATAGCCTCGGGAAGAATTTGCTTAGCCTGAAGCACGGATGGGAGTGCAGCCGTTAAATAACCAGACATGGATCCATAGGGAGTGCCCGTCTCCAAATACCCTTCAACGGCTTGACCGGCAATAACTAACATCTTTCCTTGAAAAACCCTTGAAATACCCTGATATTGCGCATACGTACTCAACCCTTGACAACGCCGCAGCATCTGGATTGTATGGGGAAGCATCGGAATCATTTTGGGTTTCCCTGTTGTTCCGCTGGTCATCGCATAGCTTATGGGTTGTTCCTTATTGAGCTGCGGCACTTTTAAGTCTTCTTGCGCTTGAATATAAGGTCGCAAATCTTCATACGTATGAATGGGTACGCTCAATCGAAACTCATGATAGCCAGAAAGACGACTCAGATGATGTTTTTGGCCAAATATTGTTTGAGCCTGAGTGGAAAGAATACGTTCGAGCAGAGCTTGCTGCACGGCTTGAGGATCTTGACACTGCTTGAGAAAAGGTCTCCACCATCGGTGTTTCAGCTCCAACATGCGCAGGTGCATTCCCGCATTTTTCCTGAGAGTAAAAGGACTCATGTTCTTCTTGTTTGCTTGTCTGCTCCTGGGATAAAAGGAACAGTCATTTGAGCAATGAAGGTAGAAGGGTATTGTCGATTCACTAACCCTAAATCCCGCACTGTACGTTCCTTGGGTAAATACCAAGACCCAAAAAGCAGATCCCAGATAATAAAATTATTGCCATAATTATGATTGGATTCTTGCTTTAACATCGAATGATGCCAACGATGCAATTCTGGCCCACTGATGAGATAATTCAAAAAACCAAGACGCAGGTCGATATTGCAATGCTGGAAAAATCCATTAATGGCATAACAAACAACATAAAGTCCCAGTACGTGCGCTCCAACTCCAAGGATTAAAAATGGGAAGGTATCCAACAAGATCTGTAACCCCTTATCAATAGGATGGAATCGTCCAACATTCAACCAATAGAGTTTATGGGGTGAATGATGAACGGCATGAAATCGCCAAAGCAGTTCCCACTCATGTGCCCAACGATGTAACCAATACCGCAACCCATCAGCAAGCACCATCATCAGCAGCATCTGTATGGGAACCGGCCAATGTGTCGGCCACCATCCTTCAATGATTAAATGTGTCGGCCACCATCCTTCAATGATTATATGCTGTCTTGAGAGAACCTGCGAAAGACCAAACAACAGCATCCCAGCCAAAAGTTTTGGCAACACACCTTGAATGAGCACCATGAAGGTGGCATCTTGCACCATCTCCTGTTTTTGTGCCCACCACCGTTGCCTACAGGGATAAGCCCATTCCAATCCCACAATCATCCCTGCTCCAACAATAACAGGAAGATAGGTCGCAACTTGGATACCGAAATGATTCTTCAGAAGCAGATAATGCACGGCAATACCAAAGGCCAACACAATGGGATAGGCCGCATACTGTACTATTATTTTCATTGTGATTGTCCTTAAGAATTTTCTGATTGCCCTGGAGATGCTAGGGAATGGAATCGACCGTAGAACATTACAAATGATGCAAGCACCAGATGAAATACGGTGGGTACAGTCGCACCAAACCAATAATGATCAGAGGCTATTGTCAATCCAATAATCAATCGACTACACATACTTAGCAGATAAACAGTCCCAAGGATGAACAAAATTTTTCCTTTGCGTTCCACAGGGAGGATTGTTCCATTTTTTACCCCCCATACAATGCGAATACACATCACAAGAATCACCACTTGAGCCCCAAGTAACCACCCATAAGGCAAAGCCCCACTATGCCAAATTGAATAAGGAGGTAAGAAATCTACAGGATTAACGAACTGAACAAGCTGCGCAAGAACTCGGAAGGCAAATAGACCCGTCAACACCATGAGAACTAAGGCATACTGTCTGGGAAGCATAGGAAAGTTATATCAAGCCGCCTTGTTCCTAAAAATTCAACGTTTTATAAGATTTCATGAAAGTCTGCCCCTACCTCCAAAGACATCCTTAATGGTATCCAACGTCTGAAATCATGTACAGAATCACCAAGACAAGAAAGGCCCTCCTCTTTCCATAGGGACTTTTTCATGCCAGGATTTCCAGAAGGCCAAAATAAATAAAAGATCCCCCCAGCAAGACTACGGGGTATTCAGAGGAAAATTGACTACACATTCTCAAGCGGTAACCCGCGTAGCAAGCTACGGGGAATAGCAAGTTTAATTGATGGTTTATGGAACGAAAAATTCTCATCATAGGAAATTCTGATGGAATTGGCGCTGCCGTAACTCGAGCTCTTGTGGCGCAGAGAGAGCAAGTTTTCGGCATTTCTCGCAGCCCGAACCCGTTGGGACCATGTGGTCCCAAACACGTCGTGCACGATATTTCTTCACCAGATTATCCTGAATTGTTGACTCGCATTATGAGAGAAGAAGGCCCCTTTGACACCTGCATTTTTTGTGCGGCCATTGGCTCGGGATTACAACTCCCAGATCTGTCGCAGGAAGCCAAGGTCATTGACGTCAACTTGACTGCAATGGTCCATACCCTCGCAGGCCTTATCCCAAGATGGTTAGAACTGGGGCAAGGGCATTTCATCGGCCTCTCCAGTATCGCAGATGACGTTTACAATACTGACGCACCCTCTTATACCGCATCAAAAGCTGGAGTCAGCACGTACCTGCTCTCTCTAGCCTTGAAACTCAGGTCGCACGGGATTCATATTACCAATGTGCGATTTGGTTTTGTAGATACCAAACTACCCAAGGCCTCCTGGAAACCGCTTATCATGACCGCCGACCAGGCAGCGCGTCACGTCATTCGATGCCTCGACACCAAGCCAATTCAACTCACCGTTCCAAAAGTCGCAGGGTTCATCATGCGGAGCATTCGCTGGATGCAGTCAGTACGCATCTGGCTCTCTTAGCCCAGGTTGGCGTCTGCACTTTCTTTTGGTATGGTTAGACGAATGTTCCCTGATTTCGCCAATGATGATGACTAGCATAGCCAACTGCCACAAGGGGTCCGTTGAAAAAAGTCGGCAGCGGCGTTCTCGCCATTTTTTCGTGCTCACGTACTGAATGTACGTTCCGCGCGCAAAAAGGGCTGCGGCCTGGCTGGACGAACTTTTTTGAACCGACCCCGAGGCCACTGGGGGGCAGCGGTTTCATGGTCAAATAGGGTCTTCGATATCGTCATTATTCAACAGTCCTACAAGGAGTATTCAAATGTCAGATGAGAGAGATTCTCAATCACCGAATCCAGAATTACTCGCACATCTCGGGCCCTTAGCCCACCTAGCAGGTGTGTGGGAAGGGAACGAAGGGGTTGACGTTGCTCCTAGCAAAGATGGGTCCAAAGAAACACATTACCGAGAACGGATGACATTCGAACCAATCGGACCAGTCATCAATGGCACGCAACAACTCTACGGGTTGCGTTATGCCACCGTTGCGTGGCCGCTGATTCAAGAACAGCCATTTCATGAGGAAGTCGGCTATTGGTTATGGGATGCGGAACACAAACAGGTCATGCGCTGCTTTATCGTTCCCCGAGGGGTCGTCGTTAACGCCGGCGGAACCTCGGAATCGGATGCAAAGGAATTTTGTATGACGGCAGAGGCCGGAGCGAGCGTGTACGGCATCCTCTCGAATCCCCATCTCGATCAGCATGCGAAAACCATGCGATATGAATTATCGATCGCACTTCACGAACCCTGGAAATTCAGTTATAAAGAAGATACCCAGTTACAGATTGCTGGGTTATCCGAAATTTTTCATCATACCGATCAAAACACTCTTACCCGCACTTAACCCTCAAGCCGTATATAAATGGTTATCGTTTGCGACGGCTCAGCGCCGGATTCGTCCATTCGCTCTTTTCTTGGCTGTAGACCCACACCTCTCCAGTCCCTATGGAATAGACCCATCCATGCAAACGTAAATCACCCTTTCGCAAACGCGTCGCGACGGCTGGATGGGTCCGTAAATGATCAAGTTGAACCAAGACATTTTCTCGTATCGTCGCTGCAAATAGTTTCTCACCCTTTAGGTCTGCACAATGATCATTGACAATACGTACGGTTGTTTCTGCATGTTGTAGCCAGCTCTTGACGGCCGGGAGTTGTTCAAGCTTTTCTGGGTGTAACAAGGCTGTCATTGCTCCACAATCGGTGTGGCCACACACAATGAGATCCTGGACTTGTAAAACCGACACACCATATTCAATCGTCGCAGTGGTACCTCCGATTGCCGCACCGTAAGTCGGAATCAAATTCCCTGCGTTACGAATAATAAACAGGTCTCCAGGATCTGTTTGTGTCAGCAATGACGGGTCAATTCTGGAGTCCGAGCATGTCACAAACAACACGCTTGGTTTCTGTTGCTTAGACAACCCAGCAAACAATTTTTTCTTTGTGGAAAAGACTTCCTGCTGGAATTTCACTAATCCTTTCAAAACTTTTTCCATAGATCCTCCTTTTTCTCCAAACTATAGCGCATGTTCATTATCACACATTCGCCTTTCTCAGTCTGTCTAAGGTACATTGCACTATGGGCACTATCGAATCCTTGCCATTTGTAGTCCGCTGGACACTTTTACGAAAACAGTTATGAATTTTCAAGCAACGAGACTGCCTGTCCATCTAGAAAAAGACAGATCCACAGTCAGTATGACAGAAGACACCATTCTGCCCGGCCTCCTCAAAAACCATTGTCTACCCAAGGGACGTTTCGGCTACCTCGTCGTCGAAGAAGGGGCATTGCAGTTTTTATGGGAAGATGCCACAACGCCGTTAGATGCAGATCCATGCCATCCCATCGTCATTGCTCCGAAACGGTTCCATCGGGTAATAATCACCGGTCCAGTTCGCTTTCGAGTTGAATTCTACGCAGTCCCTGATTCTGAACAACCAGGGCCGCCGCTTCTCCATGTCGACTGACTTTGACCATCATACCATTAGGGCAGCGCTACAGAAGCTCCAAGCTGAGCTTCTGGCCGTTGAACAGTCTGGGCATGACGCGGCTCAACCTGTTGAATTGGATCAGACCGCAGTGGGGCGAGTTTCTCGCATGGATGCCCTTCAGAATCAGGCGTTGGCTAAGGAATCGCAGCAGCGTCGCGCGATTCAACTGCAACGAATCGAAGCCAGCCTCCAACGGCTTGAAAACGGCACATTCGGATTATGTGCGAAATGTGGAGAAGCCATCAGCTCAAAACGTCTCGAGTTCGATCCTACAACACCTTTATGTATTGATTGCGCAAGTTAGACTCTCACAAATTCAGATGAGTATCAAACGATTTCATATTGCGCTCGGCGTGGCCAATATCGAAGAATCGGTCAAGGATTATTCGACCAGACTTGCCCAATCACCTGACATCATCATCCCGAACGAATATGCCTTGTGGCGAACACCCACGCTCAATTTTTCGATTAGAACGGTTAGCAAAGCCGAACGAGGGCACTTGCGACATCTCGGATGGGAATTGTCTGACGCGACTCAATTTCTAACCGAAATCGACAGCAATGGGATCCCATGGGAATCCTTCACCGCAGCTCAGCAAGATGAAGAAATCAAAGACACATGGACGGACAGTCCCGAGGCTCACAAACCCTAATTAGTTTAAGGCCACCACCAGGTTACCAAGTCAGTGTTCCCTATCTGAGAGTAATGCAGACTGGAATAGGATACATCGGCGACGCCGGTTCAGAACTGACTTGAGCATTCGACGACGCCATCTTAACTGTCCGCTATGCCAAGCAGAAGAGAGTCGCGAATTTTTTCATGACCAACGCCGCTTCTACTTTCGCTGTTCTCACTGTCACCTGGTTTTTGTTCCGCCCGAAAATCTACCAACCGAACACAAGGAAAAAGCGGTCTACGATCTTCACCAAAACTCACCGACTGACCCAGACTATCGTCGATTCTTAAATCGACTTTTCTTGCCATTACGCAAGCGTCTCGCCGCCGGCAGTTATGGGCTGGACTTTGGATCGGGTCCTGGTCCAACTCTCTCAGTCATGTTGGAGGAAATTGGCCATCGCGTCACACTCTATGACCATTTCTATGCTCCTAATCCCACAGCTTTGGAACAGACATATGATTTTATTACGGCCACGGAAGTCGTCGAACACCTTCACCATCCGGGTCCAACCCTCAGGAAGTTATGGACACTCTTGAAACCGAGGGGATATCTTGGACTCATGACCAAACTGGTCCACGATAGGAATGCCTTTGCAACATGGCATTATAAAAATGAGCTAACTCATGTCTGTTTCTTTTCGAAAGCCACGTTTGAGTGGTTAGCTCATCAATGGCATGCAAAGATAGAGTTTTTCCACAATGATGTCATACTGCTTTCCAAAAAAGGTGAACCACCTGTCTCGTGAATTATATATTTGCTCAATTTTCGCGACACGAACGAGGTTGTAACCCATAAGACTTTGATCGCCGCTTCTTGAAGAAAGGATAGATGTTTATGGAACATATCACCACAACCCTTCGCGACCAAGTCTCCACCGCAAGCCAACAATGGATCGCGAGCTTCAATAGAGGTGACGTGACCGCCTGCGTCGCCAGCTATCTCCCCAATGCAGTGATGGAAGCCAAACCCATGGGAACCTTTACAGGCACCCAAGAAATTGAGGGGTTCTGGAGGCCCTTCATGACTTCTGGTGCTACTGATCTGGAATACCGTGACGTCAACATGGAAATCATCAATGCCACAACCGTACATTTGTCGGCTAATTGGCGCATGAACGTCGGCCATGGGATTATTACCCTAGAGAAATGGGTCAAACAAACCAACGGCCAATGGCTCTTGGCTTATGATGCTTTTGAAGTGCTTGAACAATTTCCCTTGGAGCCTTGATTGTTTTATCTCAGATCCCTCAATAGCTTCTTTTTCTGACACCTTGCGATAGGCAAGGAATTTGGGCATAATCAAACTCCCCTCTCATTTTATACTCCCTCTGTTTTCTCCATAGCTCTACACCAATCACAGGGCTGGAAGTATGTTGTTACATTGGTTTCGGAGAATGCCCTTTTCTTGAAATCCTGACGGTAACAGCAAAGAAAGGAGGCAAGCAGTCAATTTGCATTCAAGTCAGTAAAACCCGTGAACATGCTAACACCTTCATTAAACGGGGGTTAGGCTTTATTCTCAATTTATCTTGAGACGATTCATTCTTTTTCCAGGAGGCTAAACATGAACATCCATAGAACCATGTTCGCCATGATATGGTTACTCAGCAGCATACTAGCAACCAATGCGTTTGCCCAAAACACGACAGGCGATTTCTGTCAACGCCATGCAGATCTGTGGGATAGTGATGGAAACATCACATTGGAAGGCCATAAGAAATTGTATTTGGAAAACCGAGGGTGGTGGATCAACTCTCGTCCCAAGGGCTGGGAGGAATGGCCCACACAAGAAACACGATGGTCATTAGATGAGCACAAAAACCTGTACATCAACGGGAAAGAATGGTGGTTTAATTCTCAGAAAAAAGAATGGGAAGACTGGCCTCAAGATCAAGACGAAACATTAGCATGCCACAAAAAATTATACTTGAGCGGTCCTCAATGGTGGTTTGATTCCGCTACCAGAGAATGGAAGCGATGGCCAAAGTAACCGATATGATGTAAGTCTGAGAGAATCCATTTTTCAATCCTCTGTATCTGAGAACCACAATCATCTCTGACAGTGCCTGACCTCAATAGGGAATGCCTTCAGGCATTCCCTATTGCCCTACCCTTTCTCAAATAGAAAGCATACATCTCATCCCGTACGAGTGTGTTCGAAGACTGCCAAGTTGTCTCCCGCCAGGGAATAGGCTTGGCCGAATCCCATCACAAACTGTCCATTCTTGGGTCGTAAGTGAAAAAGGACAAAATCTGGGAGCTGCCGTAGGAGCCCAACCGTCTCACCATGACGTTGCTGATAATCATTGAGCACCGGCTCATAATCGGGATGATCGCTGGGAATACGTTGGGCTATACATTCATAATGGACTCTTACTCTAGCAAAAATCTGCGATGTCGACTGCTCGTCAGCGATAACCATCATTGCGGCAGTGGAGTTTGCCAGTAGATGACGGGTATGTGTAGCAAGTTGACTGACAAAGATGTAAAAACTGCAAGGTTCTCGGAACAAGTAGGGAGTATACCCACAGTGAGGGATGCTATCTGCCCCGACTGTCGCCAAGTGAAGACTGTGCATGTCTTGAATAAGCTGGGCACAAACACGAGCTGGGGACATATTGGTCATCAAACAACCTCCATAATCAGGGGAACAGATCAGAAAGGGGGAGTACGAACCGAGGAATGATCGCGATTACAAAGTTGGCCTTGATTCTTACGAGACTCTTCTTCGATCTGTTTTACATCTTCTTCAGGATAGAAGATTTCTTAAGGTATCGCAATGCTCTAGTCCTGTGGGGAAGCGTTTCTAGTCACTCACGAAAACGTTCTCTCAAAAACTATCGATATTTCTCTAAACATTCCTTAAGCCAGTTTTGATAACATCTACTATCTTGCTTAAACCATCCGAAAAACGTTTTTCAACCTACAACTCCACATCATTCAGTGGTGCAAACTCAACAAGACTCCATAGGCCAAGTTGACATTGCAATCGTCGGCGCCGGAGCCGCTGGACTCACGGCTGCAATCTTTGCCGCTGAGACTAATCGATCACTTCGTATTGTACTCCTCGATCGGGCGAATACGATCGGGGCAAAAATCTTGGTATCTGGTGGGGGTCGTTGTAATGTAACGAATCAGCGAGTCAAAGCTTCTGACTTTTATGGAGACCGAAAAACAATCGACCGAGTACTTCGCCGTTTCAATGAAGAGGAGACTATTCGATGGTTTCACACTCTAGGTGTCACCCTCCATGCTGAACCATCGGGGAAACTCTTCCCAGTCAGTAATAAAGCCCGAACGATACTTGATGCGCTTCTGAACAGATGTCGCGACCTAGGTGTCGCTATTCGCACCCAGCAAAATGTCCAGCACATCGAACGAATTGGAGGAGTCTTTGAGATTCACCTGTCAGATGAAACCCTTCGAACCAAACAGATCATCCTTGCGACCGGAGGCCGGTCTCTGCCAAGGACTGGCTCAGACGGATCTGGATGGACGTTGGTTCAAGAACTTGGTCACACGGTAACCTCAACTCACCCTGCTCTTGTCCCTCTCGTACTCGACTCATCGTTCTTCCACGCCCAACTATCTGGCGTTTCCTGTCACGTTACACTCACCACCATGGTCCACGGAAAAACTATCGATCGACGGAGCGGCAGCCTGTTATGGACTCACTTTGGCGTCAGTGGGCCTGTGGTTTTAGATGCTAGTCGAGTTTGGACCACCGCACACGACCAAAAACAAGACGCAAAGATCTATTTAAACAGCTTGCCGGAATTGGACAAAAACGACCTCGAGCAGTGGTTCACTCATGCCGGCACCCTTCCTGGACGGAAGACGGTTTCTACGGTTCTCGCTACACGCCTTCCCCAGCGTATGGTTCAATATCTCTGCGAAGCCGCAGAGATAACATGTACCCTTCGCCAGAATCACCCAGCTGGACCCTCGCCACGCTCGCCACTCACACACACTCCTATCAACTCACTTCCTCGGCAAGCTCGGCGCGACCTGATCAACGCCTTCACTCAGCTCCCGTTACCCATCATACGTTCACGAGGCTGGAATTTTGCCGAAGTTACTGCAGGCGGTGTTCCGCTCTCCGAAATCAATCCTTCAACAATGGCCTCAAAAAAAGTATCGGGGCTCTACCTTATTGGAGAAATGCTGGATTGCGATGGACGGATCGGTGGGTTTAACTTCCAGTGGGCCTGGTCCACAGGTTATATTGCTGGCTGTCATGCCGGCTGGCAATCGATCTGATCCGTTATCAGAAATTCGCAACACCCACTCAGACAGAAAGTGAGAAGGCGCGTCATGGGATGGCTGACCTGACGATTATTCTAGAATTGTATCCATAACACTACGCAGGACTACGATTTGGAGACGGCTGGAACGGCTGTGTGTTTTTCAATGTGCAAGAGTGAATGTGAACTGGAATTAATAGCTGATTCCTCCCGATCCAGCTCATCATCATCCCATACCTCACTTAACGCCAAATCAGTATAGGCATGTTTCTGGGGATCGAGAGCCACTTGCTTCCGAATACGATAAAATTGCCACGCCAACAGTCCCCATTGAACGCTACTCGAGAAAACCTCCCACGCCCGGCGTGGATAAAAAATGAGGGGATGTTCAAGAGGTAGTCCTGAACGACGCATCGTCCTCACCTTCCTCCGGAATATCCCTCCCTCCTCCGGATGGGTCTTTTCAATTTTGCTACTCCCGTACGACCATAACAACAAAAACTTCACTTTCTTCAGATTTTGGCCCTTGGCAGCTGCACGTCGCAGAACAGTTTCAACATGATCAAGGGTATAGTATTGATCCCAGGCTACTGAATAGCTCTGTTCCCATTGTTCCTTGGACATGTTCGGATGTTGCGTGGTGACATGAATCAGATCATATTTATTCATGTCGGGATCCATCCACACACCAGCCTGATGAAGTTTCTGGTGATCTTCAGACCCTGGCAATGGGGTTAAATACGTAAACTGAAGAAGATCCACCGGTAATTCTTGTTTGATGGTTGCAATATCTTGTTGGATCGATTCCGGAGTATCAGTGGGAAACCCAATAATATATCCAGCCACCGTCGTGCATTTGTGCGCTTTCCACATTTGCATCATCTTTCGGTACTCCGACACTTTATTCTGCCGTTTCTTCGCAGCCACCAATGTTGCTGGGTTCAAGTTTTCCAAGCCAATAAAAATGTTTCGGCAGCCGGCCCGTGCACACTTCTCGATAAATCGTGGTATTTTATGGCACATCGTATCGACTTGAATCGTAAACGATATGGGGAGACCTTCTTCTTCTCTCATCATGATACATCGGTCAATAATGGCCTCCCAGTTTCGATTACGGGCAAAATCATCATCGGTAATAAAAAACCGTCGGACACCCTGCTTGAGATTGGCACGAATGAGGGCTTCAATGTCATCGGCGGAACGCCATCGGGATTTTCGACCCTGGACATTAATAATTGTGCAGAAACTACATTGGAAAGGACAGCCTCGTCCGGCATCGAAACTAGAAAGTCGGCCTAATGTATTGGCCACAATGTCTGATGGAAGAAACGGCGAGGGAATGCCTTCCATATTCGGCAAGACTTTCATGAAGTTATAGAGCGGTCGAAGGCGTGCATGATACGCATCCAAAAGGATCTCCTGGAGATTCTCTTCCACTTCTCCGGCCACGACCGTGATACCCTTATTCATCGCCGCCTGAATATCCGCAGGAATATTTGGCAACATCGCCAGACAGCCGCTGACATGAAACCCTCCAAGGACAACAGAAATATTGGCTTTCAGAAAGTGGTCAGCCAGATCTACCGCTCGAGGAAACTGGTTAGTTTGGACACCAACAATTCCGACCACTCCGTTTCCATGGGCCTGAATTGACCGAATGATTTTTTTAATCGGCAGAACGGTATTGGTTTCATCAAACGCATCAACAGAAATGTCAACATTAGCCCCAAGCACTTGCTTCCGAGCGCAGGCCAGACAAAGACTATTAAGAGCAGCCAGAGTATTCGAAGGAATCGCAGAGCGCAGCCATTGGATGACGTAGCCATCGTCATCATAGTGCGATGGCTTAATCAATACGACTTTAAATGTGCGTGTAACTGGCATGGGAGGTTTGCGATGACTGTTAGGCCATGCAATAGAGATGGAAAAATATTGAGATGACAGAGAAAACTTTCATCTATCCTATGATAATGATAGGTTTAATTCAAGAACATAGTCTTCACCGTTCCGACACTTAACAGAAGTTGTTGAGCACAGTTCTCAAAAATATGAACGACTATATTTTCAAAGACAATACTGTAGAACAAGAACATCGCCGGCTACAATTTATTGAAGCAGCTCACGATCCTACAACACGGACACTGCTACAACAGACAGGGATTCAACGCGGTTGGGCATGTCTGGAATTAGGTCCTGGAGCCGGCTCCATCCTGCGATGGCTTGGCAAGCAAGTTGGATCAAAAGGAACGGTCTGTGGCGTCGACAAGAACACGACCTATCTGTCAGAGTTTGCGAAGTCGCCCTATGATATTCGCTCCGGAGATTTTCTGACTGTCTCGCTCGATTCGTTATTTGATTTGTTTCATGCCCGTTATGTGTTCATCCACAACCATGATGATGAAGCCATGCTCTACAAAGCCAGAAAATCCCTGAAACCCAAAGGTATCGCTGTTTTTGAGGAGCCCGATTTTACGTCTGCACTACTCCTCCACAATCAAGAACACGATCCAATTGCCCGAGTGAATCGAGCCATCTGCCGAATGTTTGTCAATTTTGGTCTAGACCCTGCTTATGCGCTTCGACTCCCACAAAAGTTAGAACAGGTTGGCTTCCACATTCTTGAAATCCAATCTCGCATTCATCTCTGCGAAGGCCATTCACCGATTGCCAAAGTGATGGCCGAGTCAGCTCGTGTCCTCCAGAAGGACTATCTCGCCACAGCTGAATGCTCGGAAGCCGACGTCCAACATTACATGGACAAAGCCAACACTTCCGGCCATTGGATGCTCTATCACTCCACCGTTTCCATCAGGGCCAAGGCTCCTATGTGAAATTCCCAGGTATTCCTGTTCATCGATTTCGCAAGCTCAACCTACTCTGGCTTGTCCTTCTCTTTATCCCTCTACGAACTTCCGGCATAATATTGCTTCTCTTGAGCTAAGTTTTCTGATGAATGTTGTCGATCCCATTTTCGAAACCTTGCCATTGTTCTTGCCGGCTCTTGCTGTTCTGATGCTCGTGGGCATTGGGCTGTGGGCAAGCTATTGGTTCTTTTTTCTCCGAAACGGTGGCCTGAAAGAAGAAGCCAGGTTTTCAGCTCGAGTGGGTTTGCTTCTTTTAGTGGGAATCGGGATCGTCCTTGTTCTGTTGGCTCTCCCACTAGATCCCGAAACCCACAAAGATCTGTTTCAACTATTGGCCTTATTGATCACGGCGGTGATCACGTTATCGTCCACAACCTTTGTGTCCAATGCCATGGCTGGCTTCATGTTGCGCGGCATGCAAAGTTTTCGATTAGGGGACTTCCTTCGCGTGGAAAACCAATTTGGGCGGGTCACAGAGAGAGGATTATTTCACACCGAAATTCAGACTGAAGAACGCGATCTGACAACACTTCCGAATTTATTTCTGGTTTCTCATCCATTTACGGTCATTCGATCGTCCGGTACCATTGTGTCCGCAACGGTATCGCTCGGATACGATATCTCAAATCAGACGATTGAACAATTATTACTTGAGGCAGCCCTGGCAGCTCAATTGACAGACCCTTTTGTGCATGTGCTCGAACTTGGGGATTATTCAGTCACATATCGCGTGGCTGGTTTTCTCAGCGAAGTCAAACACCTGCTCACAACTCGTTCGAAACTTCGTGCAAAAATCTTGACGACGCTTCATAAAGCAGGAATAGAGATCGTTTCGCCTAACTTTATGAATCAACGCCAATTAGATAGTTCTATCAAAGTCCTTCCGACTCGAGGTACATTGCCCTTCCCAGCAGAAGAATCTGACATCAATGCGGAGTCGCTTATTTTTGACAAAGCCGACGCAGTGGCTCAGCTAGAGAAATTAAAGGAACAGCGAGAATCGATTCGCGAGGAAATAGCCGGTTTAGAAGCACAAGTCAAGACCAAGGGAGAGACCATCGGCTCTTGGATCAAACGACGCATTGCCAGAATACAAAAAGAAGAAGAACGTCTCACTACGATGATCCAACAAGCGGAAGAAAAACAGATTGACTAAGCGGAAACCTTCTTCGCCAAATTGGGGAGTGGCGAATAATTGACCACATTCCCTGCTCTGGGTCACATACCCTTTGCTTCTTTAGACACTGTTTTACGGATCTATCCACAACAGGCAGGATAAATCCAGGTTACTGAGAGCCAAAACCTCCGTGAACCGGCCTGCCTGGCAGTATTTGAAGAGTCTGACTTCATTGCCTTAGCTTTTCTAGACAGTCAAGCAACCGATCCGCATGGACCGGTCAACCATGTCATTCGCCAGATGTCTGTCAAAAAGGGGCTAGCCCGAGACTAAGACTTCAGATTGCCTCATAAATTACCACGATGTGGGTACCGCATTCGACTTCCATTCACAGGAATCAGCCCTGACCCGTTAAGGTCCTCCTGAGACCATCTGCTCCCCTATTGCCAGAACATATCGAAATCAATCTTCTCTGTCTTTTATATATACAGAATATATCTCTATGGATACTACCACTTCTATTTATCGCACATAGGTTTCATAGCCTATCAATGTACCACCCGCTTTTCCAGCGCCTATTCAACAGCTATCCGTTTTACCTATTTTCGTCGCCCCTTCCCTATTCCGGCACGCCTGTTGCATTTAATTTATAGTGCAAGCCACTCATATTGAGTGGCCGCTTTGACCGAAGTGGCCTGTAATACAAAAGGAGGGCACCACATGACTTCCCAATCGTCAGCAGCCATTGAGACATTCTCTTCACGCCAGAAGGAAGGTGTCGTCCCACACCATAATCGAATGAAAACGAAAAAGCAGCGGTCGGCTGGACTATTCAGCGGGGAAGATTATCAGGGGGGAGTTCTTGTCATCGATGACGAGCCCGATATCCGAGCGGTGGTACGGTTGGCATTAGAAAAATTGGACTACTACGTCATCGATGCAGCAGACGGACAGCAAGCCATCGCCCTTTTGAACGAAGGCGAACATCCGATGGTTATCGATGTCATTATCACGGATATTCGCATGCCTAACATCAATGGCGTCGAAAGCATCGACTATTTCCAACGAGAGTATCCCAGCATTCCCTTGATTGTGTTAACAGGATTTCCTGACGTTGCTCTTGCCATACAACTCATGAAACGAGGCGTCATCGACTACCTCATCAAACCTGTCGAACGAGACAAACTCACAGCCGCAGTAGCCAACGCCATGCATGCCCGCCACGTCGACTGGTTTGGCTAATCCCCATGCCGTCATAGGCATGTTCTAGAGATCCTGAATCGTCGGCATTAGAGGCGCGTATTCGAAAACCCGATAAGCTGTTGACTGATCAATGTACTCACTCGCGCGAGTTAGTCACACGTTCGAAGCGGTGGAGAAAATACCCGCCAGTGATTCTAAAATCGGCAAAGGAGCTTCTTGGAATAACCAAGAAGCATATTTCTGGAATCAGAGATTTCCAAACAATCGCTCACATGTTAATCCATCAATTCTCCTCCATTTCTTTCGACACCGTTTTGAAGTACGCCAACAAATCCCGGACGGAAATCACACCTACGATTTTTCCATCCTCCATCACACCCAAATGTCGAATCTTTCGATCAGCCATCAGATCCCGCGCAAAATGCGGCGACATATTGCGTTCCACCGTGATAATGGGCTTCGACATAACCTGTTTCACTTGTAACTGCCCCACGACTTCCGGTTGCTCTGCGACAACTTGGACGACATCTGTTTCGGTAACAATACCTGAAAAATCATCATGGCTTTTGACGAGTAATGACCCAATGCGCTTGTCATGCATGGTCCGAGCAGCCTGTTGTATACTGTCCTCTTCAAGAATGTAACTGACGTCTCTGCTCATTAATTGTCCGACTGTGGCCATAGTGGTTCTCCTTTATGACATTGCCAACACTACCGGCACATTGTGAACGAATTTCGGAAAAAGATCTAGATTAAAGATTCATACCCTTCACCTGCATGGCAGAATACCTACACCGGGCAAACCTCCGAGATCAGCTCGGATATGATAGCAACAAACCCTATTGCAGATATCTGTCTACTACGTACCCCATGGCATGAGGAACCGCCTGCTTCCTTTAGGCTATTCTGGTCAGAACCACACCTTTTTTACGACCGTTTGACCTGACTGTAACACCGTCGTAACACACCCAAGTTAAGCTTCTTTCCAACAATCAAAACAAGCCAACGTGAACATCAAATCACTATTACTCTATATCACCAGGGGAGGCAGTATTCATGAAGGTTGTTGGTAGGCTCATTGGGCTTCTGTGTTGCGGACTACTAGTAATAAGTCCGGCCTGGGCAGGAGACACACTAACCGAGGTCCTACGTGAAAAGGGCGTCATCACAAAGGAAGATTGGATTCGGATTCAGGCCGAGAAAGAGAAAGAAGAGGCCAGTGCAACATCGACAAAAAGGGACCAATCCGATATCAAAGTTGGTTGGAGCAAGAAAGGATTCACGCTGGAACGAATGGACGGCCTTTTCAAGACAGCCATTCAATGGAGATTTCAAGGCCGCTGGACCTACCCCGAACGCTCAGATCCCCGAACCGTGAGTCATTTTTCCGATAATGAAGAAAGCACATTTGAGCTTCGACGAGTGCGAATGAAGGTCGGGGGGCATGGGTACAAACCATGGATTAAGTATTATCTTGAAGTTGATTGGCAGCCGACGCGAAACGCCGGGGACAGTGGAGTCAATTCGTCCACGCGATTAATTGATTGGCGCATCATGATCGAAAAGTACAAATGGTTCCAACTTCGTATTGGGCAGTGGAAAATCAATTACAATCGTGAACGAGTGGACTCATCAGGGAAACAAACTTTCGTTGAGCGGTCGATCGTCAACAGGGAATTCACGATCGACCGCCAAGTGGGTGCGATGATCTACGGTCACTTGGCTCCTGGAACATTCGCTGATTCCTGGTACTATGCTGGTGTCTTCACCGGCTCCGGCCGAGGCGAAGCCAATGACGACGATAACATGATGTGGATGGGTAGGTTCCAATGGAATTTCCTTGGCCGAGACTTAAAATGGACACAAAGTGATGTGAAGTATCATAAACAGCCCACTGGAAGCGTGGCCTTTGGTGCATACACCACCATCGGCAAATGTACCCGATGGTCCTCAAGCGGCTGTGGCAGCCTAGATGGATTTACATCCGATGCCTCCGCGGGTGACGGGCGGTACCGCGTGCAAGGCATGGTCGAAGAGTTCGCCTTTAAATGGCGCGGACTGGCCATCCAACACGAGTATCACTGGAAAGAAATCAAAGATTCGACGTTAGCCGAAGGCGCGCCGGGACGGAAGGTCAACATGATGGGCAGTTACTCTCAAATCGGGTACTTTCCACATTACCTGATTCCTGTCATACCCAAGCCTCTCGAGATCGCCTTCCGCTATGCCTTCGTGGATCCGAATGTCTTCATGAAAAATGATAAACGGCAAGAATTTACGGGAGCGTTCAACTGGTTTTTTGCGGGCCATCGCAATAAACTCACGGTGGACGCCTCACATCTCACATTGGCAGTTCCAGGCAGCAAAGACTTGACAGAACAACGCATTCGACTGCAATGGGACGTCTCATTCTAACGTGTTCAGAAAACAGTCAGTGGGACGTACAGGCACTCCTCCTCTTGTCCCGACAAAAGCCCATCTGGAAGAACAATCCAGATGGGCTTTTTTATCTTTACCAACAAACACCAGCATAACCTGCAATCGGCCACATACTCATTCTTTCACAATAGGATGATCTCGAAGATAGTCTTGGTAGCGAATGGCGACTTGCCAGGGCTTTCCCTTTAGCCGAGTCCCGAGTTCACCA
Source organism: Nitrospirales bacterium (assembly GCA_965223765.1). Classification (GTDB taxonomy): domain Bacteria; phylum Nitrospirota; class Nitrospiria; order Nitrospirales; family UBA8639; genus Nitrospira_E. The sequence continues at coordinate 2,063,558 of OZ245016.1, read as the reverse complement.
TCGGGACTTTGCACCACATATTTTGGCGGAACAAATGTTAAACCACCTGGCTCAGGATCCATTTGTTCCAGCGGACGATTCCGAAACGGGGCTTCATATTGTTCGTTATCTTGCCAGACAGGAGTTTTGACTGAGAAATTACTCATCACAACATAGAGGTTCCCGCCAGCTACATACAAACCACCTGACGTAGTCAATTCATATTCGTCGTTAATTTCGGCCTTTTCAAAGAAGGTGACTAATTCTTGATCCGTCGCCCTTTGAAACGCGCTGACCAGATGTGGCGCAAACAACCGAATTTCCGTGTCGCTAAATGCCGGATGTTGCGACGTGGACAACAGGCCTCGTTGCACCCGAACTCCTTGCAATAAACGACTGAGTTCCTCTGGGGACAGAGAGGCCGGGTGATCATAGCCTTTCCCCTCGTACGCTTCGGGCATTGCCTGCAACGCCACAACACGATTGGGACTGTCAAAGATCGTTACGGTTTGAAACGTTGGCGTACTACATCCACTCATCACTACTGCCACGCCGAAGCATGCCCACAGCGTCATTCTGATTATCCCTTGCCTCATACATTGCCTCCTCATAAAGATCAATCTCTACTCATGCCATTATTGCCCACCGGTGGATTGTACCGCAGATTCAGACCCCGAACAGCTTTTTCCAAAGAATGTAACAAGGATGTGACCTGGTTGTGACCAATTTGTCACGAACTGGAGATACTATTTAGATCATTAGCAAAATCACAAAAGGAGGGGATACATGGTCCGCGTGGAACAGTTAATGAATCGAGATCTGGCATGTATTGAGTCAACTCAGGCTACCTCAGCCGCCGCCAACCTTATGCGGACTCGGCAAATCGGGAGTCTCTTGGTGACCAAAGGCTCCGAGATTATCGGAATTGTCACTGAACGCGATATTGTCCGAAAAGTGGTAGCCTTTCATTTACAGTCAGAATTCGTCCCGGTCGAATACATCATGAGCTCTCCAGTTGTGAGTATTGACGAAAGTGAATCGATTTTTGAAGCCGCCAGCATCATGCAAACGTCAGGCACCCGCCATTTGGCCGTCGGCGATGAAGATCACGTGGTAGGCATGTTATCCGTCCGCGACCTCTTGGCTCCTGTCTCCCGCGATGAGTTGTGAGATGAATGGCAGACAAGCACGCTTGTTCCCAACATTGTTTCATTCTCAGCACACCACGTTACCCAGTAGGTTCACGAATGTGTTGACCGCTGATTTGACACATTTGTGGATGAAGGGCATTAAGGTCGTCCTCAGCTTGCTCATTATGACAATCCTCTTAGGATTAACAGGGGCTGTTCTTCGAATTTTCGTGAATCTTCAAACTGTATTGAGCCATCCAATCGAACAAGCATTGCGCCACCTCATCGTAGATACCTTGATTATCTTGGCGATCGTGGAGGTCTTTAAAACCACATTAACCTACTTTTCCGAAGGGCGTGTGAAGGTCACATTTATCGTGGATACGATTCTCGTCGTCATGTTAACCGAAATCATTTCCAAATGGTTTTCAGAAGCCCCCATCGAACAATGGATAACTCTTGGAGGCATCTTGATCGTCTTAGCTATCATTCGCGTCGTCGCCGTGCAATGGTCTCCCACACGATCAGATGTTCACAACGAATCATCGAGCCTGGGAACATCGTAAATATTGATATGAGCCCTCATAGAACAAAACCACTCTTTACGCTGCTGTTAGAACACACGACCCCTATCATTACAGCATGCAATCGAGCTCAAGAAGTCTGTCTTACCATACCTTCTCCATGCGACATATTTTCAATTGTGATACTGCAAATCTATGCGAATATCAGGGGTCGGATAAACAGGTTTGCTCCATTAAATACACAGGACTTGGACTTCAACATTTGATATGAAACACTGGTTGGCCATATAGTAAGTGCGTATGCAGTGTCTCCTCCTCAGACATGGTATTGCAGAATCTCCTCATGAATGGGCGGGAGACGAATTTACTCGCCCGCTGACAGATGAAGGCGTAACCAAAACTCAACATGCGGTCGAAGGCCTCAAACGAACCGGGGTGCATCCGACTCACTTACTCTGTAGTCCGTTGACCCGAACGCGACAGACTGCTGAAATAGCTCAAAAAGTCCTGCGAATTGATTCCGAGATGATCATCACACCTGAGCTCATCTATGATCAATCTCCTCTTTTACTTTTTCCCCTTTTCCAGGAGTTGCCTCAAGAATCACTTGTAATGTGTGTGGGCCATGAACCCCACCTAGGACAAGCAACATCTCTAATGGTCTTTGGGACTCACTCGAATGGGTTGTCCGTGAAAAAGGCCGGAGCCTGCCTAATTTCATTTTTCGGAACGGCCGAGATTGGGAAAGGGTATTTAGAATGGTGGATACCCCCAGCGCAACTTCGAGCGCTGCGCAAGGGGTAACTATCTCAAGAAAGAGTACTGCTCACACCCTTCTTGGCTACTGAGGAGTAAGATGCATAGATGACATTTTGAGACTGCCATTAACCAAGACGCCCTCCTCGAGTAAAAACACAGGGGAGTCAATGGTGCCGTCAACCTTCGACGGAGCTAAGAGTTCAATTTTCTCTTCTGCAGAAATAGCTCCACTCAAAGGACCTTGAGCCACGATATGTTTGGCACTGACCGTAGCTTTGATTTTTCCATCTTTCCCCACTTGAATCAGATCGCTCCCGAACACTTCTCCTTCAACACATCCATCAATACGCATCATGCCCTGAACTTTTAGGACACCTGTCAGGCGACATTTGTGGCCCAAATACATTTGATAACCTTCTTCAGCCAAGACACCAGTCGCTGGATGCAGCACGGTGGTTGCTTGTCCGTCTTCCATAACCATCCTCCTCAGTTAGTCATAACACACAAGAGTGGTGACTATGACACCCAGTCCACACCCCACACACATCCCATCTGGGAGTGTTGAATAATGAAGATATCAAGAGGCCTATTTCGCCAGGATACCGTTGACGATGAGAAGCCTCGGGTCGGTTCAAAAAAGTCCGTTCAGCAAGACCGCAGCCATTTTTGCGCGCGGAGCGTACTGGTACTACGTGAGCACGGAAAAATGGCGAGAACGCCGCTGACGGCTTTTTTCAACAGACCCATCTGTGAACAGTCAGACTAAGGAATACTTGGGCAGGAAACTATTCCTCATTTGGAGGGATGATCAGGCAAAATACTCAACTCAAGAAGACTTGCAGAAGCTGAAAGAAACTGTAGGAACTACAAGAACGTGGATAACAGAGTATATAGCAGAATAGCGAGAAGGGCGGCTCCAGGGAGCGTGAAGAGCCACGCATAGACAATACGGCGGGTGACACCCCATCGTACGGCTGACAGACGATTCACCGCGCCAACTCCCATGACGGAAGAGGTAATGGTATGAGTGGTACTGACGGGAAGACCAATGTGCGCAGTGGCCATCAATACCGCAGCGGCACCGGTTTCTGCCGCAAAGCCATGGACGGGTTCTAGTTTGGCAATTCCCATCCCCAACGTACGAATAATTTTCCATCCACCGAGTGCCGTACCCAGCCCCATAGCAAGAGCGCAGGAAACAATAACCCATTGGGGAACTTCTGCTGAAGGAATATGTCCTGCCGATAGAAGCGCAAGGGTGATAATCCCCATAGCCTTTTGCGCGTCATTCGCCCCATGACTCAGAGCCATAAAGCCAGCAGAGATCAATTGCAGACGACGGAATAGCACCATCGCCACTCCTCGTTGCGTTCGAAAAAACATCCAACTCAACACCACCATAAGAATGAACGCGATTAAAAATCCAAAGAACGGCGAAAAAATCATCGCCTTCAATACTTTCACGAGTCCTGCCACTTGCAATACGCCCACGCCACCATGGATAAACCCAGCCCCAATCATCCCACCAATCAAGGCATGTGATGAACTAGAAGGCAAACCCATATTCAACGTAATGAAGTTCCAAATGATAGCACCCCCTAGTGCGGAGATGATTACCACATCATTCACAGCACCGGGATCAATAATGCCCTTCCCTACCATTTTCGCCACGGCAGTCGACAGAAAGGCGCCAGCGACATTCAGTGCCCCTGCCAATAAGACCGCCGTCAAGGGGCTCAGTACACGAGTTGAGATGACAGTGGCCACGGCATTGGCGCTATCGTGCCAGCCGTTTGAAAAATCGAACAGAAGAGCCAACGCGATGACTAAAAATAATAAGATACTAAAATCAGCCACGTGAACTTATCGAAGATAGCGAAAAGAAAGATTCACAAGGCGTGAGTGATCATCAGAACCATGAATGGCTTAGCCATGTTTTAGAGCAATACGCTCAAGAACATTCACGACATCTTCACAGCAATCAGTGCCCATCTCAAAGTTTTCATAGATTTCTTTCCATTTCATGACTATCTTGGGATCAGGTTCTTCTTCAAACAATCGTGATATGGCTTCCCGACTCACCTCGTCAGCTTCGTTTTCGAGGCTATTCACGCGGATTGTACAATCTTTGATATCCCAATTTTTTTCCAGAAGGCGGCCAATCCCCTTCCCAACCTCTCGTGCCGCTTCATGAAGTATCTCAGCAAGCTTACAGGCGGTTGGCGTTGGACGAGTAATTTTAAAGACTCTAAACAATATTGCTACCGCATCAATTTCATCGAGGATGTCGTCAAGGGCCGTAGCAAGAGCATGAATATCCTCTCGGTCCAAAGGTGTGATAAACGTTTTGTTCAGTTTTAATATCAAATCATGGGTGAGCCCATCTCCTTTATGTTCCAGATCTTTGATACGTTGGATTTGCTTTTCTGCGTCTCCGAAATTATTCATCAAATCTTTGAGACATTGTCCGGCTTCGACAACATTGGCCGAAGCCTGTTCAAATAGATCAAAAAACCCGGTTTCGCTAGGCATCAAATTCCACATATGGTGTCTCCTTACCCTAACATCATGGCGAAAATCTCTCGATTTACCACCCTTCCAAACAGGAATCTAGCGATCCAAGACAGCAGGACACAGGATCATCGATGGTTGGCGTTGGAAAATCGTAGAAGGAAGCTCTGCAATACAAAAAGGAACGTGGTGAGACTGGGCTACGCCATTGACGGCCTTAAGGAAGAGCTGTCAGGGTAGGAGTATTCCACAAACAGTGAGCAGATATCTACAGGCGACAATCAATGCCCCATGTTACTAGGCCGCACCTTTCGCTATACGCGTGAGTGTACGTAGTTCCACTGAACATTGAAAGACTTTTTCAAAAAGGGCTTTTCGACGTTGTGTCGTCCATAATTCGAGTTCAGGATCATGTCGATACCGCACATCAAGCCAAAGAGACTGTTCCCTGATATCAGCCTTCACGGATTTCACGACTGAAAAATGCGTCCGGTCTAAACCATCGGCAATTCGAAGAATCGCGCTGAGCTTCAACACCGCCTTACGATGTTGAGCATTTAACATTTTGAAACCCCGATGCCCAGATTTTGGCAGTGCTCGTCTATGGTAACGCGCTACATTTGCCATAAGACGAATTTCCTCTATTGAAAATCCTGACAAATCAGCATGCATAATGAGGTAGTAGGTATGTTTATGATGCTGATTTTCCTGGATATGATGCCCAATATCATGCAGCAAGGAGGCATACTCCAACCATTCTCGTTCCTGTGTTCCCATTCCATGCATAGACTGGGTTTGATCGAACAGACTCAGGGCTAATGCTGCCGTATGATGTGAATGGACCTTCGGGTACCGATAACGGCGGGCTAAAAGCAACACCTGTCGTCGACGCACGCTCGGAATTTCTTGTTCAGCTTTCAGTCCTTCATAATGCTGCTGAATAAAATCATACATCACCCCTTCTCGAAGTGCTTTGTCGCTGATCCGCACTTCTTCGGCTCCCAAACATTCCAACAACACCCGCAACACCATGACTCCAGGATACAACGTATCCACTCGGCGCGGATCCAATCCTGAAATTTTTAGCCGGCCTTCCGCATCTTTGGTACGCAGGAGCTGCTCAACTTCCTTGATCTCTTTTAGCGAAATCACTGCCATATCAATCTGTGAAAGTACTTGACCTGTCCGAGCCAAATAGACAATTTCCGCCAGATTTCCCGCCATTCCCGAGGTCGCCACCACTGATCCCAGCAACATCGCTTTCTTCCGTACTAAAGCCTTTTTGACTGCTTGGACAACAACCTGTTCCATCCGTTGAACCATTTTCTTATCCGGAGGATCAACCTTGAGATAGTGATCTTTGAGTCGAATCGCTCCGAGCTTCAGACTTCGTACAAACTTCAGCCGTTTTGGTGTACAAGCCATCAACTCTACAGACCCCCCTCCAATATCCACGATCATCGCAGGTGAATTAGACAGATCCATACTATGCCGAACACCCAGATAAATGAGCCGCGCTTCTTCCTCTCCCGTAATCACCCGGACCTTCAATCTCAGCGCTTTTCGAACAAGTTTGAGAAAATCTCCGCCATTCTTGGCTTCTCGCACGGCACTCGTGGCTACCGGTATAATGGTCTCGAAACCCTTATTCTTTGCCAAAAGGGAAAATCGTTTGAGCACGGCTAAGCCACGTTCCATGGCTTCCTGAGAAAGTTGACGGGAGGCAAAAGTGCCATCACCCAATCGAGCCATTTCTTTAATCCGATCCACAATTGTGCACGACAACCCTTTACCAATCTCTGCCAACACCATATGAATGGAATTGGTGCCTATATCAATGACGGCGAGTCGTTGCATCATGAAAAGCCTTCTCTGCTATGCCGGATGGTATCTCGAAAAACTGAAGTTGTGATGAATTCTGTGTCCTAACGTTCAAAAATCTCAGTATGATGATTATTGAGGAAACGGCAGCTCACGGGCAAGAAACTCGACAACTTGGGTGTTACCAAATAGCGCGTCAACCTTATTCGGGACAGCTGATGGAGACAACAAAATCCTCCCTCTTGCTTCTTCAACGAGAACTTGTGTCGCGAGAATATCCCATGGATTTAAGGCTGGATCTAGCATTGCGCCCAACGAACCACCAACAACCAATCCATGTCCAAAACAATCTGTATATCCACGCACATAATCAGAGAGGTCTTGTAACCGGCGATAATCCGACAGGCGCTTGGCGCTCGCAAACTGCGCGATATCACCCACCCCAATCATCACCTCATCCATCGAACGATTTCCCGACAGATCCAATCGCGTTCCCTGGCAGGTTGCCCCTAATCCTTTCGCGGCTGCATAGGTCTGCCCGAGCATAGGAAGGTGAATCACCCCTACGAGAGGGCGATTCTGTTGCGAATCGAATAAGGTGATAATTGTTCCGAACAGCGGAATGCCATGAATAAAGGACCGAGTTCCGTCGAGCGGATCAACAATCCAACGCCACCGCGTACCCGTTCCTTGCAACCCCTCTTCCTCTCCTAAGATATCTATTGGACCGAGATCGGATTCCGATAGGAGCTGCGAGCGAATCAAGGCCTCAGCCTCTTGGTCTGCCGAGGTGACGGGCGACCCATCTCTTTTGCGTTTAACATCAAGATGCGATCCGCCAAAATAGGCTTGAATCGGTACGGCTGCCTCGTGGGCGGCTCGGACCGCGATGTCCCGTAACCGTTCGAGTTGATTTGTTGTTAGCTCGTCATGCACTAGCTATTTCTCTATCGAATTCTCCGCATTATCGTGAACAACATTCAATCACTCTGAATCGAATCGTTATAACCGTCTTACCTTGTATCGATTGTATAAGATGCGTTTTTCTGTGGCCATCTATTTTTTCAGCCACTTTTGATCGGCAAGAATCTCCGTCTCTGCTATAATAGGCTATAGCTAGACCATTTGACGAACCATTGTTCTTAAGCGTCTTTTGGAACCCCGACCACCTATGAATACTCCATCAACTCTCCCACAGCGTACCATCCAAGAAACACTCATCAATTTGGATGATCCCAAGCTCTACCTCAATAGAGAACTAAGTTGGCTAGGGTTCAACAATCGAGTACTCGAGGAAGCTGAGGATCTCAACAATCCTCTACTCGAACGCATAAAGTTTCTAGCCATTTTCTTTAATAATCTCGACGAATTTTTCATGATCCGCATCTCGGGACTTCGTGAACAACTCTCAAGCGGTGTCCTGGAAGCCTCTCTCGATGGCACAAGCCCCTCCGAGCAGTTGGGAAAAATTCGTGACTCGTTATTGCAGAGTTTCAAACGAATTTCGCAATGCTGGCAGAAGGATCTATTGCCAAGTCTCGCCGGACATGGGATCAACATATTATCGTATAGTTCAGTCAAGCCCCGTCAGCGCTCCCTCCTTCGGCGATATTTTCGAAAAGAGATTTTCCCAGCACTGACGCCGTTAGCTTTTGATCCGAGCCATCCATTTCCACATATCTCTAACCTCACCTTGAATCTTGCAGTAGTTGCGAATGACCCTGATCGTGGCGAATGTTTCGCCCGTATTAAAGTACCGAATCTTTTCCCGAGGCTGGTTCGTATTCCTGATGAGCATCAGGTCTCCGAAGACGAGCAACTGGGCTTGGGCGGCACGCCAGAGGGCATGAATTTTGTCTGGCTCGAAGACATTATTTCCGCTAACTTGGATTTACTCTTTCCAGGCGTGACAGTTCAAGCCGCCTATTATTTTCGTATTACTCGCGACGCCGACTTTGAAATCGAAGAGGATGAAGCTGGTGATCTCCTAGCCGCCATTGAGGAACAAGTGGACTTGCGACAATATGGTTCGGTTGTTCGCTTGGAATTGGATGAACATACGCCGAATTTTATCAAGGACATCCTGATCCGCAATCTTTCCTTGGCTCCATATCAAGTCTATACCTATGATTTTCGTCTGGGCCTCTCGAATCTTTTTGAATTGGCTTCCATTGACAAACCAGACTTGAAGTTTCCGCCACACCACCCTGCCATACTCCTCGAATCAACACAGAAAGACTCGATGTTTGACTTAATCACTCGTGAAGACGTGTTTCTCTATCATCCCTATGATAGCTTTTCACCCGTCGTGGATTTCATTCGTCAAGCTGCTTCTGACCCAAAGGTGTTGGCCATTAAGCAAACCTTGTATCGCGTTGGCTCCAACTCGCCGATCGTTGCCGCCCTGATGGAAGCACGGCAAAACGGCAAACAAGTCGCCGTGCTGCTAGAGCTCAAGGCCCGATTCGACGAAGAAAATAACATTGAATGGGCCAGAAAACTTGAAGACGAAGGCGTCCATGTGGTGTACGGCGTCATGGGATTAAAAACCCATGCGAAGGTCTGTATGGTTGTGCGACGAGAAGCTGACGGGATTCGCCGATATCTGCACCTGGGTACGGGAAACTACAATCCCACAACCAGCCGTATCTATACGGATTTCAGCTTCTTTACCTGTGATTCAGTAATGGGAGAAGACGTTACCGACTTGTTTAATGCCTTAACAGGCTATGGTAAAAAGCAAGCCTATACGAAGCTTCTCGTGGCCCCAGGAGATATACGTGAACAACTTCTTACCAGAATTGGTCGTGAAGTTCAGCGGCATCAAGAACATGGGGACGGATATCTAGCCTTTAAGATGAACGCGCTGGTCGATAAACCCTGCATTCAAGCACTGTATCGTGCATCACAAGCGGGAGTGAAAATCGATCTCCTCGTACGAGGCATGTGTGGGCTTCGTCCGGGCATCAAGGGCATCAGCGAAACAATATCGGTAACCTCTATAGTCGGACGTTTTCTCGAACATTCGCGATGTTTCTATTTTCGCAACGGCGGAAACGACGAATTATTCTTGGGAAGTGCTGATCTGATGCCGCGTAATCTGGACAGGCGCGTAGAGATTCTTTTCCCGATTGAAAACCCTCAGTTGCGGGCTTGGTTTGTGGAAACTGTGCTCCGTCCAGCCTTTCAGGACACCGTGAAAGCCAGGCACTTACAACCCGATGGAACGTATTGTCCATCTCAAGCTTCCTCCCAAACTTCCCCTCTGCATATTCAAGAATGGTATGGAATATATTGGAAAGGCAAAGGGACAAAGGCATTGATAGCCTGAACAGACCGCTCCCTCTCATTCGAGAAGTCTTACATCATCCCTCTATTAAAGCCAATCGATATCCAGAAATTCTCGTTCCAACTCCCAGAACGGACACACCTCATTTGTCTCGCCTGTAGGCCAAGTAAGTCCACAATAATGGCACCAAGTTTTTCCTAACGCTACTTCTCCGAACAGGCAATCCGGTTGTTCACGACGTTCTTTTTCTTCTCGCACAGTGAGAACCATAGGTTTCTCCTAATCCCGTCTGAGACCACCTTGAACATCCACCCTCGTACCAGTACTGGCTGACAAGGCCGCCATGCGATTGTTACCTAACCATCGATAACCACGTATCGGCTTCACTGGAACCCCCTAACACACCTTACTCTTCCCGAAGAGGGCTAGAAGTGTCTTGATGACAACTTTCCTCTCGGACCGTCCTGGGCTGAGTCTTTTCGTACTGTTCTCTTTTAGAGAAGAAAGACCATAAGTGATTCGGATTATAGGAGTCCTCTTCAGAGACCTTTTCCCGAACTTTCCCTACCACTTTTCTGGTCGTGATCCAGGTTTTCATCTTCACCTCCCCGCTAGGAATCACATTTCAGGATATCCACCGTTCCATAACGAATTATACGAGAGATAGATGTCACTTCGATCACAACCGAGTAACAGCACCGTAACAAGATGTGAGGCGGACCACACCTCTCTTGACATGATCTGGCAAATATTGGGGGGCTGGGCTGAAAAGGGGTTATGACGAGATCATATGGCGGATAATTTTCCCTTCCACCATATAGACGACAAGCTCTGCCACATTCGTGGCATGATCGGCGATGCGTTCGATGTATTTGGAAATGAAGGACAGGCGAATCGCTCGAGAGATAGTCTGAGGATTTTCCATCATAAAAACTAAAAGTTCACGAAAAATTTGCTCATGCAGATTGTCGATGTAATCATCTTCATCAAGTACCTTTCTAGCTAACTCCGAATCACCCCGCACGAACGCATCAAGGGATTCTCCAACCATTCGTTTGGCATGATCCGCCATTAACGGAATATCAATATAGGGTTTGAGCTGAGCTTCCTCGTTCAATTCAATCGTTCGTTCACAGATATTCTCTGCCAAATCGCTCATCCGCTCTAATTCCGTCGAAATTTTCATCGCAGTCGTGACAAATCGTAAGTCTCGGGCAGTTGGTTGTTTCAGTGCCAGCATTTCTAAACACATCTCATCGACTTCGACATCCAATGTATTGACGCGATGGTCATTTTCAATGACGTCCTTCGCGATGACGTCATCGCGATCCACCAACGCTTTTAACGCCCGCTGAATTTGATCTTCTACGAGCGAACCCATTTGCAGGATTTTTTGTTTGAGGCCTGCCAATTCTTCGTCAAAATGCCGGATCATATAGCTCGCCCTATATGCATTGGAGTATCACCCAAAACGTCCGGTAATATAATCTTCCGTTCGGTGATCGTTGGGCTTGGTAAAAATCTTTTTCGTTTCATCGACTTCCACGAGTTCACCCATCAAGAAAAACCCTGTCAAATCAGAAACACGAGCAGCTTGTTGCATGTTGTGCGTGACAATCACCACTGTCAACTCTTCCTTTAACGAATGTAGCAATTCTTCGATTTTTGATGTAGAAATGGGATCGAGGGCCGAGCAAGGTTCATCCATTAACAGCACTTGAGGGTTGACAGCTAACGCTCGCGCAATGCATAAGCGTTGCTGTTGCCCCCCAGATAAACCAAGAGCCGTTTGATGAAGACGATCTTTAACCTCTTCCCATAACCCGGCTCCCTTTAAGCTTTTTTCAACAATCTCATCGAGTAGGGCACGTTTTTTTAAACCGTGCAACTGTGGTCCATAGGTCACGTTTTGCCAGATCGACTTGGGAAAGGGGTTCACTTTTTGGAAGACCATTCCTACCCGAGTGCGAAGATCTGTAATATCCACAGAAGGATTGTAAATATCCTGCCCGTCGAGTAAGACTTTGCCCACGACTCGGCTTCCTTCTACTAAATCATTTAGCCGATTGAGACATCTGAGCAATGTGGACTTTCCACAACCGGAGGGCCCGATAAAGGCAGTCACTTTGTTCTCTGGAATTGTCAGATTAATCTTGAATAGAGCCTGAATATCCCCATAAAAAAAACTCATATCTTCCACACAAAACTTATGCTGGACAGCTTGCGCGTCTTCTAGACTGATCATCTTAACCCAATCTTCCCCTAGCTGACCTTGTCGTCTTTCTTGATGCCCAACGACTTCAACGTGCAATGATGTTCTAGGTGACTCAACGATACGCTCCATTGTAACGTGTTCCCCCTGCAAATGAAACGAATCCCCGATCTCATTCTTGCGTTATACCGCCGCTCCCCGCAACCTTTTTCGCATACGACTTCTGACTGCAATGGCGGTAATATTCAGTAACACCACGACAACGACCAGAATGAAAGTCGTGACGTAGACCATGGGCTTCGCGGCTTCGACATTTGGCGACTGAAATCCCACATCATAAATATGAAAACCCAAATGCATAAATTTTCGGTCAAGGTGAACAAACGGGAAATGCCCATCTACGGGCAACGCCGGCGCTAGCTTGACGACACCTGTCAACATCAGCGGCGCCACTTCTCCGGTCGCTCGAGAAAGGGCCAAGATAAACCCTGTCAGAATACCAGGCAAGGCAGTTGGTAAAATCACGCGAAGCATGGTTTCGATCTTTGTGGCACCAAGCGCCGCAGAACCCTCTCGATATTCTTTGGGCACCGCCGCTAATCCTTCTTCCGTTGAGACGATTACAACCGGTACCGTCATCAGAGCTAACGTGAGGGATGCCCACAATATCCCACCTGTCCCAAACGTCGGATTCGGTAAAGCTTCGGAGTAAAAAAACGAATCGATCGTGCCGCCAACGGCATACACGAAGAAACCTAGTCCAAACACGCCAAACACGATTGATGGAACCCCCGCCAGATTATTCACGGCAATTCTCACGGCATGCGTCAAGGTATTTTGCTTCGCATACTCGCGAAGATAAAAGGCCGCAAGGACACCAAATGGCACGACAACCACACTCATAATTAACACCATCATGACCGTGCCAAATATCGCGGGGAAGATACCGCCTTCCGTATTGGCTTCCCGTGGCTCAGCCGTTAAAACGGTCCAAAAGTTAACGATGTATCTTGTACCCTTCTGGAAAACGCTCATGGTATTCGGTTGAACCATATTCAAAATTTGCCCGATGGGAATTTCTTTTTCTTCCCCATTGGCATCCCGAAAAACAGCGGAAAATTCAGCCAATTGCGCACGATAGGCCCCTAAGGTTTCCACATGCTGGTCGTATCGAGATTGAAGCGCAGCGATATTTTCTTCATTGCTTGCCGTTTCAGCCGAATTTTTATGCCCTTGAAGCTCCAGCCGACGAATATGTCTCCGGGCTTGCTCCATCTGGTAATTAATCTCACCAATCTTGTATTTCTCGATATGTGCGATGTCTTCATGAAGTGCGTTACCTTTTTCAACCAAAGGCTCGAGAGCGGCCCACCCTTCTTGCATTCCGGAAGCAATGACCTCTTCGCCCCTTTTCACAGAGTCCAGATACCCATAGAAATTTCCCCATTCTCGTCGTTCTAGGGCAATCGCATCTGTAGGAAATTTTTGGGCCGCAATGTCCTCCTCATCAACCCAACGAAAATCTAAACCGTAAAGATCGCGGTTACCGATCTTTACATTCAGACGACCCTTACCCTCTGGCCACTGCAACGACTCTGTATGCGGAATTACCTCTCGAGTAGTGAACTCTCCCAGAACTCGTTGTCCGTTAGTCAACTGCAGTTCTACAAGGTCCGCCGGCCAAAAAAACCCTAATCCACTCCACATGATCAATAACAACACCCCCACGACCATCAACACCGATGCGGCAATGGCTCCGCCACACATCCAAATAAAGAGTGCGCCAGACTTCCAAAACTTCTTGATCACTTCGCTCATAGCAACCTTTAAAATTGACTGTATTTTGCTCTCAGCCGCTGACGGACAACTTCTGCAATCGTATTGACGATCGAAGTAAAGGCAAACAAAATCAGCCCGGCAAGGAACAACAAGCGAAAGAGTGTTCCTCCTTCGGGGGCCTCCGGCATTTCGACGGCAATGTTGGCAGACAACGTCCGAAACCCATTAAACAAATTCATGTCCATGACAGGGGTATTGCCAGTCGCCATGAGAACAATCATCGTTTCACCCACAACGCGGCCCAAGCCTATCATCAAAGCTGAAAACAAACCCGGACTCGCTGAGATAATGACCAACTTGGTTAAGGTTTGCCATGGCGTCGCGCCTAAGGCCAACGACCCCGCAATGAGGTGCCGGGGAACATTACTGATGGAATCTTCTGAAATACTAAAGATCGTGGGAATCACCGCCATTCCCATCGCAAAAGCAATCACCATCGCATTGCGCTGATCATATTCCAACCCAAATGTGTCTAGGAGCCATTGCTTATAATTAGAATTGAAGAACCAATTCTCGAATTGTGAATTGAAGGATAGACACAGCCCAATAGACCCAAGAATCACCAGAGAAAAAACCAAAAACTCGGTTAATGACCCAGGCTCACGTCGTATCCAAGCCGGAATCACCTGCCACACCACACACATACCTGCCAATGCAACCGGTAATACAAAGAATAGACCGACCACCGACGGGAAAATATTTTCAAGAAGCGGCGCAAACCACAGGCCCGCTAAGAACCCCAGAACAACCGTCGGCAGGGCAGCCATAATTTCGACGACAGGTTTGACCACTGACCGAATATCTGGATGCATGAACATCGCGGTGTAAATCGCGCCAAGCACAGCCAAGGGAGTTGCTAGCAACATCGCATACAGGGTGCCTTTAAATGTTCCAAAAATAAGTGGCCATAACCCAAACTTCGGCTCAAAATCATCAGAGCCGCTTGAGGACTGCCAAATATGACGCGGTTGATCATAGCCCTCATAGAGCACCGGCGTAAAAATTGAGGCCATGGTAGTTTCGGGATGTTCGTTATCAATCGTATACGTTGTCAGCTGTCCAGCACGGTTGTTTACAATGGCACCGTCTCCTTTTGGAGAAAACATAATGCCATTGATTGCTACACCAGATCCGGGTATACGCGCTAAAGTTTGCCCAGATGTCAAATAATGCAGAGACACTTCTCCGGTAGAGTCACCTGTAATGAACCCCTTATCTCGCTGCGATGGCGATATCACAGTCACCTCGCCGGAATGCCGAAGAAATGCCCGCATTTCCGTTAGCCGCGGATCCCCTCCTTTATCGGGATCAACATACGGCATCCAGGCCGTCACTCCACCCTGACTGGTTCCGACAACAAGCGAGCGCTCGCCGATCAAATAAGACAATGCGGTAACGGCTTCTTCCGGGACAGTGCTGACTTGATAGGTTCCCATCAAGCGCGGCATCTCGATATTTCGAATATCCCAATACAACAGTTTCCCATCTCGGGTTCCAATGATAAGCATTTCACCCAGTTCATCCAGCAAAAACGCGGACGGGATATACGATGCTTCAAGGCCAAGCGGTCCCTGGCTGACGGTTTGTTCTACTTCGGAGGTAAACAGCCCTTCTTCCTCTTCGATTACCTTCAGTAATAGGATTTGGTTGGCCTTGGTGACAACGGCAGCGATCATCCTTCCCTCCGTCGTCTCTCTGTATGCCAACTTCTGAATGGATCCAATATCTGACTCAAACTCAATCGGGTCTCCTTGTAAGATCTGCGGTTGAATTGTCCTCACTCCATCCAAAAAACTCACGTTAAAATCTATCGTCAAGGGAATTATCCGGCCATCGGAAGTTCCCAACGCAAAGATATGGTCCTTCGCACCAGAGCGACCAACAGCGGTGATCGCCACTTCGCCCACGGGAATGGACATTTCAAGAGGGACAGGTTTTCCTGAAGCCAGATGAAAAAATAAAAGTTTGCCGGCATCGATAACGTAGCCAATTTCCATGTATTCATCGAGCCCCACGCCAATCTGTTGAGGTAATTTGCCAACTGCAGAATCGGATTGCACGATCAACGTGGAACTCTCACTGGCGGATGCTGAATAAAAGAGCGGAACGACTTCGATGAATAAATAAAGAAAAATGCCCAGAATGCTTAAGATGGTGGCGAGTCCTCCTAACGTCACGATGACCGTCGCAGCAGAGTCGAACCAACGACGAGCTGTCCTCACAGTCGTCCGAGTCGACAGCGATGCAGGAGGCAGGGCAAGCCCAGAATTCAGATTGGTATCAGAAGACGTCATACATGAGAGCAAACAGGGAATAGCGTAAGGAAGCCATGCACATTCAAATCAGCCAGAGGTATAAAAGACAAGACCGATTTGTGAAAGATCACTGAACCATTTAACGTTCGCGTCTAGTTCAACTCCTGAAGCTTCTGAACAATCAGTGATTGAGGCAAAGGGAAATAGCCATCCTTCATGACCACTCGTTGTCCTTCTTTGCTGTACACAAACGTTAAAAATTCCTTCACTAAGGGAGACAATAACTTTCCCGGTTCCATATTCACATACACATACAGAAAACGAGCCAACGGATATTTTCCTGAACTGGCGTTTGCAAACGTAGGTTCATAGAACGGTTTACCTATCTTGGTCGCGATCGGCATCGCTCGAACACCGGAAGTTTTGTATCCAATGCCGCTGTAACCAATTCCCCCTCGGTCTTCGGTCACACCTTGCACCACGGATGCTGAACCTGGCTGTTCTTTGACTTGATCTTTAAAATCTCCATTCTTTAAGACTTTTTTCTTAAAAAACCCATAGGTTCCAGAGGCCGAGTTTCGGCCATAGATGCTCACACGCGTTTTCTGCCACGAGTCGTTCAACCCGGCATCGCCCCATTGCTGAATGTTCCGGGTATACCCTCGTCGCCTCGTCTTGGAAAACACCGCGTCGACTTCTTCCATCGACATCCCCTTCAGAGGATTGTCTTTATTCACATACACAGCTAAGGCATCCACTGCAACAGGAATAGCTGTCGGTTTATATCCAAACTTCGCCTCAAATTTGTCGATCTCTTTGCCTTTCATCTTTCGCGACATCGGACCCAATTGCGCAGTTCCCTCGATTAAGGCCGGAGGAGCCGTACTAGAGCCTTTGCCTTCGATTTGAATCTTGACGTTCGGATATTGTTTGCGGAATCCCTCGGCCCACAATGTCATGAGGTTATTTAACGTATCAGACCCGATGCTATTGATGTTTCCCGAAATACCACTCACCTTCGTATAATTCATCCAAGCAGGATCTTCCATCGATTCTTTGGCAAACGCGAAATGTGTTGCAAAAGCCATCGTCAATCCTAGAGTCACGATCGCGGCGGTAAACTTGAAATTTCTCATGTTCCGATCATTCATAAAAACATCCTCCTTTTTTAGGACTTTAATAATACTTTTTCGAAATTACTCATATGTAACAGTCATGTTACAAACATGTTAACTGCTCACAGGTCGAGTATATTCAATTAGGATAGACTAGTAGGCATCCTGACATATTCTCGTCCGCTAGCCGCACAGGACCTCAGCTCCAAAGTAGAACCTCTCTGATGGACCGTCACCAAACCTTCCCGCCTTAATTCCCCAAGAATCACAAAAAGATTAGCCCAACGAAACTTTGGGAACCTCTCGACAATCATCTCCAAGGTAGCAACTTTGGAATCTACGATAAAATCCAAAACCTTTTGCGCATCACGACTATAAAAATGCATATTTTGTTCAACCCATGACAATTCCATTGTCTACCTATAGAGCATATTTCTAAGGCTTCTAAGATCTTTCCAACGATAAACCCATACGGTTACACTCATAGCCTACCTGACTCATGTTGCTATCGAGTTGGGGCTGGGTTACAGATTTGTAACGTTTTGCGGGAAATCGCGTTGAAAACGGATGGGTAGTTTAGAGATCAGAAATAAATTAGGGGTCAGGTTTTGATTTGCTATTATTGCACATCCCTCTCTTCCTTAATATTACAGAAATGGCTGGCTTAGGGTTCACGCGCCGGCAATTCAGTCGTCCGGACAGGGCAATGCCACCTCGACTGTTGTGCCCTTTCCCAATTCGCTGTGAATACGTAGCTGCCCATTTAATAATTGCACCAGATGCTTCACGATCGACAAGCCTAAACCAGTGCCGCCTTCTTCCCGCGACCTTGCGCGGTCTACACGATAAAACCGTTGCGTTACCCGAGGGAGGTCCGTCGACGGAATACCTTGTCCCGTATCCATCACCCGTAACGCAAGCGTGCCATTGACTTGCTTAGCATCGAAGGAAACGTGTCCCCCTTCAGAAGTGTATTTCACCGCATTGTCGACAAGGTTCACGAGGATTTGAATCACACGATCCCGGTCAGCCCAGATACATGCCTCCTCATCAATTTGATTCGTGAGATGAAGACCTTTTTTGTGAAGTTGTGGCTGAAACATGGCCGATACCTCCTCAACCACATCTTTAAGCGTAACGATGTCCGACCGCAATGCAATTTTTCCGGACTCGATTTCAGAAAGACTTCTCAAGTCTTCGACTAAGCGATTCAAGCGCTCAGCATGCTGATGTGCCACGTGCACAAACTTTCGATTATTCGGCGTTTCCAATGACGGCTCATCGATCAACGTCTCGAGATAACCCACAATGGCGGTAAGTGGCGTACGGAGTTCATGAGAGACATTTTCGATAAACTCTGTCCTCACATGTTCTAAACGCCTCAGCTGCGTGACATCATGGAGTACAACCACACTACCTTTTTGGTCATTCGCCAATGGAAATGGCAATCCATAGACTTGAATCGTCATCGGAGCTAAGGGGTAGATTTCGAGTTCAGCACTTCGAGTTTGATGCAGAGCGAGATCTCGCGATCTCTCGACTAAATCAGCCAAGTCTTTATTTCGAATAACTTCCCACACCGACTTCCCCTGGAGCTGCTGGCCATCGAGCTCCAGCATATTTCTCGCGCTGGGGTTGCTGAATAACACGCAGCCTTTGGAATCAAACGCCAGAACACCCTCAACCAAATTTTCGAGGATTGCGACCATCTTGGTCCGCTCTGTTTCCAAATTGCGCAAGTGCGCCTCTACCTGGCCCACGGTGCACTGAAGGAGACGACCAACCGGTTCGTGTTCTGAAACCAGTGAAAGATTCATTGGTTGAATTCCGACCAACCGTTGAAGTTGCGTGAGACTTGTGTATATGTGTGTTCTCTCTTCACGGTGCTGATCCCACAATTTCCGTATCGTCACGTACGCCAGTCCAAGACACGCACAGCATAGCATTCCAATCATCCACCACGACCATCCCAAAGCGATTCCCGCTCCTGTGACACTCATTGAGACAATCATCCAACCCAGCACCATGAGAGGAAAACGATTCATAGATCCTATGGAGGATGGCGGAGCCGTTGACACTACGACGCCTCCGTATCAAAACGGTATCCGACGCCCTTCACCGTCACAACACGTTTGTGCTCGGTTCCCAGTTTTTCACGAAGCCGTCGGATATGCACATCGACCGTACGCGATTCAATATCCACGGCATTTGTATAACCCCAGACCGTTTCCATAATTTGATCCCGGTTCAGAACTCTCCCGTTGGCTTTCATCAGACCACATAACAGATCAAACTCTTTCACCGTCAGATCCACTACCCGTCCCGCCACCATGACTTGATGTTTTCCCTCATCGACCACAAGGGTTCCGATTTGCTGAATCATCGGTTGTTCTTGAGCCTGCCCACGCCTGAGTACGGCTTTCACACGGGCCACCAGCTCGCGAGGGCTGAATGGTTTAATCATATAATCGTCCGCGCCCATTTCCAGACCTACGATACGGTCTACCTCTTCTGCTTTCGCGGTTAACATGATAATGGCGATCGAGGCGGTCTTGGGATCTTTTCGCAACTTCCTACAGACCTCTAAACCGTCTACACCTGGCAACATCAAATCCAAGACAATCAGTTCTGGGACACGCTCTTTGGCAATTTGCAACGCGGTCTCCCCATCCCGCGCCTCGAGGCAGACATGCCCATCTTTTTCTAAATGATAACGGACTAATTCGACGAGATCTTTTTCATCGTCAACGACCAAAATACTTGCGGACATGACTGTTTTCCTCCAGGTTATACACCAGATGATGTGATCAAGGACTTGGAGCCCTTCTTGACCCCATACCGTTCGAAATACCGCTTAATCGCGGCCATCGCGTAACAATCATCCTCATTGTATTCTAAGATGCGGTTCAGCAACGACTCATGGTCTGGTTGGGCTAAATAGTCGTTGTACCAGGCAATGGAATTAGCGCCGGACGGATCCACGTCACGCCATTGAAACCCGACGAATTTCGCAATCTGTTTAATGCCATACGAAAAGGTTGGCCAGTCGGAATATTCCACAACAAGCTGTTGATATAAATCGAATTCGCTGGCGCGATATTTTTCAAAGACTTCGACATCTAGATCATACTTTGCCATGAGATGTTTTAAAGTGGACCGCTCCTTATGAGAATACACGTAATACACAACACGATCGGTTGCTTGAAGAAATTCCCAAAACTCCCTGACAGTTTGTTCTTCTTCATCTGGAGTCTTAGCCAGAAAATATGAGTACTGTGAAGGCTTGCCAGAACGTTGCGTCACGAAGCCAAACAAATAGGTCACCCCTCGAGTAGGATCATCCTCAACGTCAAAATAGATTTCCTCATCGACATCGGGAAACCGGTATCCTGGTCGAATCACCGGTTTTCCCTCTAACAGCACCTGAGCTCGCTTTTTCATGCGAGTCAGGGAAAGTTTTCCCATTCGAGGAATTTTGTTCGGCGGCGTTAAAAACTCATCGACTCGCATGTGTGCGATATCTTCAACGGTCTTGAGGCCAACTTGTTGCATAGCAAACTTTTGCTTTCCGACAAAAAAGAGCCCCGTAGGGTCGGAAGTCTCTCGCACCCAACGGTAACAGTGCGCAAACCATCCGCACATCGTGCAATGGCTCCCTAGCACGGGCTCAGATGTTTCCTCGCCAACAATCAATCGTTCAACTTCGTGAAGAGCCCGATCAAACCGTTCTTGAAAAACTACGGGATCAAAAGTCTCAAGTTCGTGATTCACATTGATGATCCGAGCTTCCAGAGGAACCATCCCTTGAATCTTGTCCAACAGCATTCGATAAAATAGAATCTGAAATGCATAATGTTCCTTAAAGGTACGCGTCTTTCCTTCTCTGTCATCCCAACCCTTGCCGGCTTTGATGTCAATTGGTTCATAACAAAAGTTCCCGAATCGTGACGTCGCGTCTTTCCGCTTGACGAGCAGATCTGGACGTCCAACACAATACTCGTCCATCAAACACCCCTGATAAATCATCGGAGCCCCTCGCTCCATTGCTGCGAGGGTGTCATGAAATGCGGGTTCAAGCATCTTCTCCTGCAAGTCGACAACGTCATGAGCCCCCAATGTTTGCAAATAATCCCGTTCAGTTTGCAGGCCAACTTCCCAGAGTAATTTGACAAACACACCGACTTCGGATTTTTTCGAAGAATCTCCGTTTGCGTCTAAATACACCCGATGCACGCATTTCGTGTAGTTGTACAGATCCTGCGCACTGATCCGACGCATGGGCTTTACCACCATTTGCATGGCATCTGGCATTTGCATGGCACCTGGCGTGACAGCCGGACAGATTCTTTCAAGGGGTCCGTTCAAAAAAGTTCGTCCAGCAAGGCCGCAGCCATTTTGACGCGCGGAGCGTATTGGTAATACGTGAGCCCGGCAAAATGGCGAGAACGCCGCTGGCGGCTTTTTTCAACGGACCCAAGGCCCCTAGAGGTCAGCAGCTTCATGGTCAAATAGGGTCTTCGATATCGTCATTATTCAACAGTCCCTCAAGGAGACATTAGCCTCAGAACGAACAGCGACATCGTACGAGTCAAAAGCCTAGCACAGAGGTACGATGAAGTGAAAAGGAACTGAGAAGATGTGAAATATCTACAATGAGAGAAATGCGATAAGATGCGTAACGGGGCTAATCAAATACGACGGTTTTGCGCCCATAAACCAAGACTCGGTGCTCAACGTGAAGTCGAATGGCCCGGGCAAACACGATAACTTCTAAATCGCGCCCTTTTCGAATCAGATCCTGCACCGTATCACGATGACCGACCGTCACGACGTCTTGGGCAATGATAGGACCTTCATCTAGCTCCAGTGTTGCATAATGAGCCGTCGCCCCAATGATCTTCACACCGCGGTCATAAGCTTGATGATAAGGTTTCGCCCCTACGAATGCAGGTAAAAAGGAGTGGTGAATATTGATAACCGGACACCCGACCCGATTCAAAAATTCTTCAGTGATAATCTGCATATACCGGGCTAAGACGACCAGATCCACATGATGGTTCTTGAAAAGCGCTAACACCTGCTCTTCTTGCTGAGGTTTCGTTTCCTTTGTCACGGGAAGATAATGAAAGGGAACATGAAAGTGTTCCGCCCACCATTGCGTCGTTTGATGATTCGAAATAATCACTGGAATATCAATGGCCAACTCTCCGCGCCGCTGACGTTGGAGAATGTCAGCTAGACAATGATCATACTGCGATACCAGCACCCCAACCCTCGGCTTCTGATTGGCAAAATATAATTGAAAATCCATCTCATGAATTTTGGCGAGTGGACGAAACACATCTGCGATCTCATCACGACCTAACTGAAATCCTGACAAGTCAAAAACCGTCCGCATCAGAAAATCACCGGTTTCCTGATCGGTGTGATGGTCTGAATCCAGGATATTGCCCCCATACTCATGGATAAACCCAGAGACGCGAGCCACTAATCCTCGTTGGTCCTTGCACGAGATCAAGAGAATGGCAGTTTCTTCAGCCATAGGTATTCCTCAAAATGACGCGCAATGATTCCTGCCCTGCCGGCAGCTCCTCAAGACATCAGGGAGGAAAACATGCCAGAAAGCTGTTCATTCACAAAGCAGCACACTATCATAATTAAATCGACACGAACCGGCAAAAAGCCTGCTAGTTCATGTTTTGATCGTACTCGGCCGCCTCAACGAAGAAATAGGTATGACAGGCTCGATCAATGAATTTTTTGGACAGCACTGGAGGGACACTGTTGAACTTCGCGATACTGATGATTTGCTCCAAAATATCCCGAGGATGACAACTTCGCATGCTTAACTGATATTTTTCGTAGATCTCCGTCAGCAGATAGTCAATGGCATCGTCATCGAAGGGAACGCCTTTTTTCACGCAGACTTCTTGAAAAATCTGCCTGAACCGTTCTGGCGTCGGGTCGGCAATGTATATTTTGTTCCGAATACGTCGCAGGAACGCTTCATCAGCCAATTTTGCCGGCTCTAAGTTCGTGGCGAACAAGACCACGGTTTCGAAGGGAATTTGAAAAACTTTTCCAGTATGGAGCGTCAAGTAGTCCACCCGTTTTTCCAGCGGCACGATCCACCGATTGAGCAAGTCACGGGGTCGCACCAGCTGACGACCAAAGTCGTCGATCAGAAACACTCCGCCATTGGCTTTGATGTGGGGTGGGGCTTTATAGTATTTTGCAGAAGGATTAAACGACAAATCTAATGTGGCCATTGTGAGCTCACCACCGGCAAACTCAATGGGTCGCTTACAGAGAACCCATCGCGTATCATATTCCTTTTTCGTTTCAATCAAAGATCGAGTGGCTTCTTGCGGAGTCTCAACCTTCACGTGAGTGATCGGGTCGTAGATTTGAATAATTTGGCCGTCGACTTCGATCGCATACGGAATATACACATCACCGCCACCCACCGATTCCAACATCTTCCCTATGGCTTCGGCCATGACTGTTTTCCCGTTCCCTGGAGGCCCGTACAAAAATATCGCCCAGCCGGAATTCACCGCTTCCCCTATTTGATCAATGGTCCCTGGGGTCAACACAAGGTGTTCCGTCGTCCGGGTGACCGTTTTCCGGTCAATGGTCAGATCATGTACCGGTTGGCTTTTGATCATCGCTACGTATTGCTCCAAGGTCACCGGGGCTGGGCCAACATAGCGACACAACTCCATAAAACCCTTAGCCCGTTCTCGTCCAGCTTCAGTCAAGACATAGCGAAGTAATACTCCAAGAGACTCCCCGTGACCTTTGACCTCACAAAACTTTTCTCGCTGCACTAACGTAAATAATTCTTTCATGACGCCAAGGGGCAACTTCATGATTTCTCCAGCCGTCCGCTCGGTCAACTCTCCCTGGGTAAATAGGGTCCGAACCAACAACTGGAGGAGGAGTTCTTCTGGCAATCCCGTCTCGGCAATCGTCGTCGGCGCTGGCAGCATGCGCGGTTGACGAACGGGCTGTGTCGATTCTGCTTCGCTTTCCTTGAGTTCTTCAGTCGTGTCGCCATAGTTGGGAATCGTAATCGTGCGGCTCATTCGCAGTCTCCTTTATGTCTTCCAATACGAAAAGATAATGATAGGTATCTGTCTTGACCATTGATCCTGTTCTTTCATGAACAAAGAAATCCCTGTAAAATCACAGAAACAGATGTAAGATATGATTTTCATACCCTACTGTTCGGGTACCTTCCACGTATTTTGAGGTCTCGTGGCCATTGCTTGGGTAATTCTTCTCAGTCTATTTGGATTCTGGAGTTGTACTGAATCTCAGACCGACAGCACGATCCGCTTCGGCCTTGCCACAGCCCCAACAAACTTAGATCCTCGTTTCGCGACAGATGCAGCATCAGCTCGAATTAACCGCTTACTGTATTCACGGTTAGTGGATTTTGCAGAAGATGCAACTCCAATCCCGTCCCTCGCAACTTGGAAGATCATCACCCCCACACACTATCGGTTTTATCTACAGGAACCTCTCTCAAAATTCCACAATGGCCGTGTACTTACGGCCGAAGACGTCAGAGCGACCTTTACTTCTGTCCTCAACCCTCAGACCGTGTCTCCTCATCGTGGTCTTTTACAAAACATTTCACGAATAGAGGCACCCTCGAAAACAGTCGTAGACTTCTATTTGACGCACCCCGATCCACTCTTTCCTGGTTATGTAGTTATCGGCATTCTGCCAGCAAACCTTATTGCTTCTCAGCACCCATTCTATGACCACCCAATCGGTAGCGGAACGTTTCGTTTTGAGGCAAAACTGGACGATACGCGTGTCACACTCAGACGCCAAGAAGACGGCCAGCTGTTCGAATTCATCGAGATCCTCGATCCCACTGTACGAACGATGAAATTGCTGGCGGGCGAGATTCACCTCCTTCAGAATGATCTACCACCAGAACTGGTCACCTACCTCACCACACAACCCAGCATCCTGCTCCAACGGCATCGAGGATCAAATTTTGCGTACCTCGGATTCAACCATCGAGATGCTATCGTCGGACGACTACTCATCAGAAAAGCCATAGCCCATGCTATTCATCGTGAACGAATCATCGACTACGTGTTTGGCAAACGCGCCAGACTCGCAAATGCGCTCTTTCCTCCAGACCACTGGCTTGGCACTTCAAATCTTCAAGGATATCGGTACGACCCCGAGTTGTCGAAAACACTGTTGCGACAGGCCGGGTTCTCTGATCAACGGCGACCCTCGCTGATCTATAAAACATCCACAGATCCGTTTCGGCTCCGCCTGGCGACAATCATTCAAGATCAGCTACACCAGGTGGGTATTGACATCGCTATTCAGAGTCATGATTGGGGAACATTTTACGGTGATATCAAGACAGGCCGATTTCAAATGTACAGCTTGTCCTGGGTTGGGTTAAAAACACCAGATATTTTTCGCCATATCTTTCACAGTGAAGCCATCCCCCCCCTGGGAGCCAATCGCGGGAAGTATGCCAATCCCCAAACAGACCATCTTATCGTCAAGGCTGAACAGGCGGTTACCCCCAACCAACAACGAGTGCGATACCGGGCGTTGCAAACCCAGCTTGTGGAAACATTGCCTTATATTCCCCTGTGGTATGAAGATCACTATGTGCTGTACACCCCCAAGATTGAGGGCTACGGGCTTAGATCAGACGGCAATTACGACGGGTTGCTCAATGTCCAGTGGGCGCCACCAGCATCCAAACCCCAAACGGCAGGCGTGGCACAAACCTCTTGAGCCATGAACCAGTTTTTGCATACGTGGCAACCTTTGATAGCGTTATTCATTTAACCGCGATCTATGCCTCATTTCCTGTTCACTCGAATCCTTAGTGCACTCGCCGGCTTGCTGGGCGTCATCACTCTTGTATTCTTTCTGATTCACATGATCCCCGGCGATCCGATCGACGTCATGTTGGGTGAAACGGCACTACCGGCCGATCAAGAAGCGTTGCGTCAAAGCTTGGGATTGCACTTACCTCTCTACGAACAATGGTGGAACTATCTGACGGGCCTCGCACACGGCAACTTGGGACAGTCCTTATTCTCAGGACGCCCAATCATTGATCTGCTTTTGGAGCGTATTCCAACTACTGTACATCTGACTGTCGTTGCACTCATCATCGCCTGCATCATTGGTCTCCCTCTTGGCTTACTAGCTGCAACTCGGCAACATTCTCTTCTTGACTACGGAACCATGGGGTTTGCGTTATTTGGCATATCAATCCCAAACTTTTGGATGGGCCCATTGTTGATCCTTATAGGCAGTCTCTGGCTAGGATGGTTTCCTGTAAGCGGACAGGAGGGATGGAACGCTGTCGTGCTGCCTGCGATGACGCTTGGCACTGCCATGGCTGCCATCCTAGCGCGAATGATCAGGAGTAGTGCCCTAGAGATCTTGAAAGAAGACTTTCTGAGAACCGCCCGCGCCAAAGGCCTCGACCCACGACAGGTCCTTATAAAGCATATCTTGCCCAATGCATTGTTGCCGATCTTAACTCTGGTAGGACTTCAGCTGGGCGGCCTGCTTGGAGGCGCGGTCATCACAGAAACCGTCTTTTCTTGGCCAGGCTTAGGGCTCCTTGTCATCGAAGCTATACAACAACGGGATTACCCTGTTGTTCAGGCTGCCGTATTGTGCATCAGTCTCACGTATATCATCGTGAACCTCCTCACTGATGTGCTTTATACCTGGCTAGATCCCCGTATACAGTGGCAGCCTTGATCATGATAAGTCGCTGGCTTCCAATTTCTATCATTAGCATGTGGGGGCTGATCGCTATGACAAGTCCCTTCTTCCACTTAAACCCCAACACGATTGATCTAACCCAGATTCTGGCAGGCCCCACCCTAGAGCACTGGTTCGGATTTGATGAGATCGGACGCTCCATCGCCGACCGATTGATTATCGGAACACGAATCTCTTTTGTAGTGGCCATCAGTGTCGTCTTAGGCGGCTTGTTGATCGGGACGATCATCGGAGTCGTGAGCGGCTATTTGCAGGGATGGACCGATCAGATCGTTGTTCGTGTCATAGATATGATGTTAGCTTTTCCCGGTTTGCTTTTAGCCATAGCCTTAGCGGGAGCCCTCGGTCCGGGGATCAAAAACGTGATTTTTGCTTTAGTGATTGTGGGATGGGTGGGTTATGCGCGCCTCGCACGAGCTCTAGTCTTAGCGCTTAAGCATGCTGAGCATGTCATCGCAGCCCAAGCACTCGGGGCATCAACCTGGCGAATCTTGTGGCAACATCTTCTTCCTCTGATCACCGCCCCTTTAATCATCGAAGCCAGTTTCGGCTTAGCCAGCACTATTGTCGCCGAAGCTGGACTGTCGTTTTTAGGACTGGGGGTCCAACCTCCGCAAGCCTCCTGGGGCAGCATGATCCGCGATGGCACTCGTTACATGCTAGTTGCGCCACATCTGGTTTTTATTCCTGGACTCACGTTGATGGCTGTCGTTCTGGCCACGAACCTTCTTGGTGATTGGCTCCGCGACTGGCTAGACGTCAAAGAAGTCAGGCCACCACAATAACGCCCATCTCCCCCCGCAGGCATCAACACACCAAACTTTCTCAACATTAAGATCCTCAGGGTAAATACCGATATAAGGAGAAAAGAGACCCCAACAACACAATCATCTCACAAGCACAAAGACATCTCAGGTATTCCTGTCATGTAAGGAACATCGATATGGGCTATAGTTGTTGTCTCGAATTTGCTCTTCATAGAGGCATGAAAGGTTCAAGGAATTGCTGGTTCCCCGAAAGAGGCCATTCACCATGTTAACAAGCGCTTCACCTTTCTCAAACATAGACCGTTCTTCGCAATCCGCCAGGCCCAAAACACCTCTCAGAGGAAACGCCCGAATCCTCCCGACATCTTTGAAATACGTCCCCTCTTGACTGTGATCAACACTGAACCGCGCATGATCCCATCCCGATTACATTCCTTGCAGACAAAACTGCTCCTGACCTTCTTTCTGTTATGTCTGGTTCCATTGATCAGCCTGGCCTGGATTGCGTACGACAAAAGTCAAGCCATACTCAAGGACAGCTTGGGAGCAAAACTCGGCGAATTGGCGACCCAGGGAATAGGGAAAATTGATCACATTCTCTATACCAGTCATATGGATGTTCAAAACATCGGTATGACCGAGGTGATGCAAGATATCATCGTTGATGATGCAAACGGACGGATCTCAGAAACTTTGATCCGCCTCCAGCAGTCCTCAGACAGATACTCGCTTCTCTTGGGCCTCAATACCCAGGGTCTGATTGTCGCTTCCAGTAACCCTAACGTGATAGGTCAGGATCTATCTAGCCAAATCCCCTCGTGGAATAAGTCCTCGGACCGACCAATCTTCATGAGCGATTTACATTATGATTCACTTCTGAATACACATACGGTGACAGTGACGACAGCGATCACCGACAGTGAAACTCATACCGATACTCTAGGCTACCTCTCGGCTAGACTCTCATGGGATGCCATTACGAAATGGATGCAGGACATTCACATAACCCTAGAAGGGCAAAGTCCATTAGACTACGCCATCTTACTCAACCAACACGGGAAAGTTATCGGGGTTCCCAAATTCTTGGAGTCACAAGCGCACCAACTCATCTTACAGGATAGCTGGCTCCAACAAGGGTCGCTAGCAACGGCGCAAGGCATTTCCGGGCGGCAAGGGTTTTTACTAGAATCCGATCGAGATGGCAGAGAGGTCCTCGTTGGATATGCCGGCTCACAAGGATATGAAACCTTCGCTGGGCTTGGTTGGACAATGTTGATTGTCCAGGACAAACACAAAGCTTTTGCGCCAGTCAACACCCTCCGCGACTCACTACTTCGTATGACCGGCATGGTTGGAACATTGGTATTCGTGCTGGCCATCGTCATCTCACGATACATCAGCAATCCGATTCGCCAATTAACCACCCATGCGAAACGTGTCGCTGCCGGCAAGCACTCCACGATGCTTTCAAGACAGTCTCAGGATGAAATTGGCGATCTCACAGACGCCTTTAATCAGATGACCCGTGACCTTCAAACATCCACCGCAGCCCTGCTGAATGCACGAGAAGAACACATCATTCAATCTATGGCAGATTCCCTTATTCTCTTGAACCCAGACGGATCGATTCGGACCGTCAATGAGGCAACCTTAGACATGTTAGGGTATGACAAGGAACAACTCGTGGGGAAACCTGTCACCTCGATTCTCGAGACCTCACCTGACGAACCAAAAGTTGCGACAATTGACAACAATGAACTTCTCAATGATGGGAAAGAAGAACTCACGTATGTACGGAAAGACGGAACATCCATCTTTGCCATGGTGTCAAAGTCCGCACTTCGGGATCAGCACGGAAACTCGGATGGGTTTGTGTGGGTCGCCAGTGATATCAGTGAACGGTTGCTTATCGAATCGCACCTGCGAGACGCCAAGAAGAAAGCCGAAGAAGTGGGACAGATGAAGTCCAATTTTCTGGCAACCATGAGTCACGAAATTCGAACTCCCATGAATGGGGTCATTGGCATGACCGGACTCCTACTTGAATCTGATCTGACACCAGACCAACGACAAATGGCCAAGACCGTACAATCATCCGGCGAAGCATTGCTCACCATTATCAACGATATCTTAGATTTTTCAAAAATTGAATCTGGAAAATTGGAGTTTGAAACCATTGATTTTGATCTGCGAAATGCTGTGGAAGAAACCTTGGAATTGTTCGCGGAGAAAGCCGGAGCCAAGCAGCTTGAATTGGTAGCCTTATTTTCAGCCGACGTTCCCACGGCTCTTCAAGGTGACCCGGGAAGACTCCGACAAATCCTGGTCAATCTCATCGGGAACGCCATCAAGTTTACGATGGCAGGTGAAGTCACGGTCCAAATACAACGCGTAGACGAAACTCCCTCTACAGTCAAGCTACGATTTCTCGTCTGCGACACCGGAATTGGGATCGCCCCAGAAGCGCAAGAAAAACTGTTTCAAGCCTTTACACAGGCAGATAGTTCAACCACCCGTCAATATGGCGGAACAGGTCTCGGCCTGGCAATTTGCCGACAACTCGTGGAACTTATGCAAGGAGAAATTGGCGTCGAATCAGCAATAGACCACGGCACCAGATTTTGGTTTACCGCCAATTTGCAGAAACAGCCAGACATTCTCTCAGAAGTCACACCATTGTCCAGCCTTGAGGGGGTCCGAATCTGCTGCGTGGATGACAACGCCACAAATCGTGAATTGCTAGCCCAACATACGAAATCTTGGGGTATGAACGCATGTATTGTTGAGACACCGGCAGAAGCGTTAAAACATTTGCGACAGGCTGCCTCAGACGGCCAGCCATTTGAGGTTGCCATTTTAGATATGGAAATGCCTGAAATGGATGGCAGCCAATTGGCCCGAACCATCACTGCCGACCTAACGATCGGGATGATCCCTCTCGTGTTGTTAACGTCCTTGGGTCGGCGGGGGGATATTGAAGCAGCTAAACAAGCTGGTTTTAAAGGATATTTGACCAAACCCGTACGAAAGACCCACTTGCATGATTGTTTATCGATGGTCCTGGGGCTGAACCCCCAGGAACCAGCAACATCATTCTCCCCTCCCCTTGTGACTGAGTATCTCCTCAATGAACTGAGTGGTCGGACCAATGCCCGAATCCTTGTTGCCGAAGATCACATGGTCAATCAGCAACTCGCTGTCATGCTGTTGGAAAAACTCGGACATCGAGCCGATGTCGTTGCAAACGGTAAGGAAGCAATTGAGGCCGTGAAACGCATCTCGTACGACCTTATACTAATGGATTGCCAAATGCCTGAAATGGATGGCTACACAGCGACACAGATCATTCGAAAGTCAGAAACAGGGTTATCACAGATCCCCATCATTGCCATGACCGCCAATGCCATGTCGGGTGATCGTGAAAAGTGTCTCACAGCAGGGATGAGCGATTATCTCACAAAACCAGTCGACCAAGAGCAGCTTCAGAAAACCTTACAACAATGGCTCCCATCATCCAGAGGATCTGTTCGAGCAATCGGCATAGACAGTCAACGTACATCCATAATCTGCGAAGATTCTGGGAAACCACGCAAGACACAAGAGCTCGTAGCGCCTCCAGCAATCAACCTGGCCGCAATCCAACAGATCCGTGACTTAGCTGGAGACAACCATAAGACCATATTAACTCGGGTGATAGAACAGTTTATTCACGATGCTCAAGACTGCGTCACCGCTATTCAGGCGGCCATCGACAATAATCAGCCTGAAGCAATTGTCAATGCTGCCCACGGTCTTAAAGGCATTAGCCGAAATATGGGCGCTGAACAACTTGCTACGTTATGTCTTCAAATGGAACAAAACGGAAAAAACCACACTCGTGAAGAGGCCAAAGATCAGCTCCTCGTGCTACAACAAGAACTTGCCCGCGTCAATCAAGCCCTTCAGATCGAAACCACTCACCCAACGTGATCAACTGTCCTATGAAGCAGCAGGAAAACTTTCTACTTGTGCTGGAAACTAAGCACCACAGGTTCAAACCCTCCACTTAAGATCCCAGCCTAAAATTGAATAGAAGGTCACGACGAAATGCTCTTTACTGGCCGATTCCTGTGATGACATCAGAGTCACGCGAGGTAATATCGCGGATGAATCCGGAATAGGACGGATATTGTCCAGTTTTCCAAGAATTCAGAGAAAGCTCGATGGGAAATTCTTCCCCATTTTTTCGCAATCCATATAACGCCAGCGTTTTCCGCAACACTTTCGCTTCTCCCGTTTTCTGGAGACGTTTCATTCCCTGTTCATGAGCTTCTCGGTATCGAGAAGGCATAATACGCGTCAGTGGTTGCCCAAAAATTTCTTCGGCTGAATATCCAAACATCGATTCCGCCGCAGGATTCCACGACGTAATGCGACCCTCATGATTCGCCAGAACAATCGCATCGATTGCCGTATGAAAAACGGCTTGAAATCGCCCTTCACTCTCCTTTAAAGCTTGATGAGCCTGTTCGATTTGCCTTGCTAAATATTGTGCTTTGAGAGCATGCCGAATCGCCGTCCTGATTGCTGGACGATTGAGAGGCTTGTGAAGATAGTCAAAGGCACCTTGTTCTTCCAACGGCCCGGTCACCGTATCGAGGGCTGTGCACCCCGTCAAGATAATCACGGGAAGTCCTGGAGTCGCTTTGGTTATCTCTTCCAGAACAAGCAAACCGTCTATATCTGGAAGACGGATATCAAGAAGCACGGCGTCATACGTGTACTGCTTGACTCGCTCAAGAGCCAAGCTCCCCGTTGTCGCAATATCAATGTGATACCCATCACCTTCGAGGAAATCTTGTAACGCCAAAATGATATCCGGCTCATCATCAACTAACAGAATAGTAGGTGAAGATCGTGCGGAAAGGAGATCAACCATAGATACCCCATCTGGATAGTGAGACGCAGAAAATCTCATGCCAAATAACAATGAAAGATAAGGCAGGCTTTGGAACAGACATCAGCAAACTCTGTGCCTAATAGGAAATTGGTTTTGGCAACAGACACATAAGCTATTGAAATATCATTGATATCTCCAGAACGATTGGATAAGGCGTACATCGCAGCCCATATTCCACTTGAAGGACAACGGCCCATACGTATCGCATCTGATACAGACATTTATCCGAAAAGATACAACTTCTGCAATACAAAACTAGAGAACATCACAGAGCATATACTTATATAGCTTACCTTTATAGCTTACCTTGACTGAGCGATAACTGAGCGGTTATTGTATTTTTTATGTCTTTAACACCAAAACAGAAACAGGTCATAGACTTTATCCGAACATTTACGCATCGACATGGCTATGCGCCATCGAATCAAGATATTGCCACCCATTTTTCATTTAAATCACGAGGTACCGTGTCAGCCTATGTCCGGCGGCTCAAAGAACAGGGGCATCTCACAACACAGGCTCGACAAAGGAGTGTAACTGTTACCCAAATAGCCAATCGTCTTCCTCTGTTAGGTAAAGTGGCAGCTGGCAAACCCATCGAACATGTTATGCATGGCGAGTTTACGGAAGTTCCAGCGAATTTCCTCAAGACAGGATTCGACCACTATGTCCTGCAAGTTCGCGGGAATTCAATGATCGACGATGCGATTGTTGACGGGGACTATGTGATTATCCGCAAGCAATCCATCGCTCATAATGGGCAGACAGTTGTCGCATCAATTGATGGTGAAGCGACACTCAAAAAGTTTTACAAAAAACGGCACATGGTCGAATTGCGTCCAGCAAATGCTCAGTATGATGTCATAACCGTAAAGCCACCTCACCTGTTTAGAATTGAAGGAGTCTTAGTCGGTGTCATCCGTTCATTAACATTAGGGCACCTCTAAAAATGTCGTCATCTTTAGAACAATTGCGCGCTCAGATTCGAGCAATTCATGAGTCACCAACCAGGGAGATATTCTCATGTTCACTCATACCATCTGGAGTACCGCGAGGAATCATGACCGAAATTGCTGGAAACGGAAAAACTGAGCTCGTCATACAATTGCTAGCTGAAAACCCTCATGTACAGGCCGCCTGGGTAGAAGCCGTGCTCTCGATCTATCCTTGTGCCATCCTTCAGCGGCAAGTCACTCTGGATCGTCTCTTGTTTAATGAAGCTGGGAAAGATGTCTCATGGGTGACGCTCCAACTCCTGCGGAGCCAATTGTTTCAGGTTGTGATTGTCAATGCTGCACATTTTGATTTCACCATGCTACGACGTTTTCAGTTGACGACAGAAAAAGCCAATTGTGTGTTAATTCTCCTTTCAGACTCTCTACAATCTGCATGGCCAATTCGCATGCAACTTCACGTTCACCGGAAAGACTTCACAGACGATCTAACTGTCATGGTGACCAAACAACCATGGGGCTGTTGAAAAAAACCCCCAGCGGCGTTCTCGCCATTTTTCCGTGCTCACGTAGCACCAGTACGCTCCGCGCGTAAAACAATGGAGTCGCTCTTCGAGACGAGCTAGGCAGTAAGCGGCCTTGCTAGATGGACTTTTTTGAACCGCCCCGAAGCTCTTGGTGTCTAACATCACGATGGGCATATATGTCCATTGATATCTTCATTACTCAACAATCCCACCATGAAAGTCCTGTGCTTACTCTTTGACTCACCGTCTCCCCTTTCAGCTATCGCTGAAGCCTGTCTCTATTGGACACCACAAATTGCTGTGAGTCATGAAGCCATTTTTTTAGAAATTGGTAAATCTCGCCACCTTTATACAGACGAAGTCGTCTTAGCCGGCTTGCAAGAGATGCTAGCCTCCTTTGAGGTCCAAGCTAACCTTGCTGTCGGCGACGATCTCCCAACAGCTTTGGCACTCGCCCGCTATCAATGTACAACAAAGTCGACACTGCCAATTGATGCCATCACGGATTATTGGGACCCGTTTTATTCAGATGCCACTCCAGACAAAATGCTGGTCACGCTCAAGCAACTAGGAATTCGCACCATTGAAGATTTCCTCAAATTTCCAACTCAAATTTGGGGCTCACGATTTGGCACACTCGGCTTATTCATTGCTCAACGAGCCAACGATGCGACTTCCCTCCCTTGGCGGCTCTTTACAAAACAAGAGCACATCATGGAAACCGTTAACATTGATGAAAGCAACGCGATTCAAAGCCTAGAGCCGCTCTTGTTTATTCTTAAAAGATTGCTTAATCGATTGACAGTTCGGCTACGCGGACGAGCTGAACGAATGGGCACTCTAGAATTAAATGTGAAACAAGAATCGTATTCGACCGTTCGAAAGCCAGAACGCACATGGATTATCGATTTTCCATTACCTCAATCGAATCCTCACACTCTTCTGGCCATTATACGGGAGCGGTTGGATAGAGCAATCAGCACACAACCCTTAGAATCGTCTGTGGTCTTTCTCTCGCTACAAGCCCTAGAAACCTCACCCTGGCATGGGTCACAAACGAACCTGTTCAGTCGCAAAGAAAAAGAGCACGAGGCCTGGACATCACTCATTGCACGAATCACAGAACGGGTAGGAAAAGGGACATCTTTTCTGGCATCTCCCATAGAACATTATTGTCCAGAACGTGCATGGCAAAAAACTATGGAGATCCCGCCAACAATGAACCTTCCGTTTCCGAAACGTCCCCTCCGACTCCTCAAGTATCCCGAACGCATAAAGAAGAGCCATTCATCTATCGCCTGTGGAACAACACAATGGAAAATCATCAAGACGGATGGTCCTGAGCACCTCTGCGGAGAATGGTGGGACCACTCCTTTGACAGAAACTATTACACGATACACACACAGACTGGAGAACGATTATGGATTTTTCAGATTCCCGGCTCGAATGATTGTTATCTTCATGGATATTTTGATTAACAAGGCATATCGCATTGATGTATGCTGAGTTGCAATGCAAGACCAATTTTTCGTTTTTGACTGGAGCTTCACGCCCTGAAGAACTGATTCACCGCGCTGCCGAACTTGGACTATCAGCCATCGCCATGACGGATCATGATGGTGTCTATGCGATTCCTAAAGCCTATTGGGCGGCTAAGCAATATCCAGGGCTCAAGTTAGTTGTTGGTGCCTCACTGGCACTTTCTCAACATCCCCGCCTTACACTCCTCGCACAAGATCGCCAAGCCTATGGCCTCTTATGCCGAATGATTACCGCCAGTCATCACAATAAACCTAAAGGACAAGCCTCGCTCACACTTGATGAATTGCAACACTTCATGACCTGGCCTGGCCATGATGGCCTGCTTGCCCTATCTCATGAACAGGTTTCTTTTGCTCTCCTCAAAGAACTATTTGACAATTGTCTATACATTCCCGTGTGTCGTTTCAAAGACGGCTATGACCAAGAACGTATCAATACGGCATTGAAACTCGCCCATAGGTGGGGCAGCAAGATTGTGGCCTCTAATGAGGTGCATTATCACGTGCCTGACCGCCAGAAATTACATGATGTTCTTACGGCTATTCAACATGGACAATCAGTGCAATCTAGTGGATTCAGACTGTTCTCTAATAACGAGCGCTACCTCAAGTCACCTCAACAGATGCAGCAATTATTCGCTGATATGCCAGAAGCGATCTCCAATACTCTAGAGATTGCTGAACGTTGCACCTTCTGTCCCAGTGAATTGCGGTATCGCTACCCTTCAGAATGGATTCCACAAGACCATACTGCACAGAGCTATTTAGAACATGAGACATGGCAAGGAGCTCGCATACGCTATCACGGAAAGATCCCAGAAGAAGTCGCACAACAAATTCGTCATGAGCTCATGCTCACGAAAAATCTAGGCTTTGCTGATTACTTTTTAACAATTTATGACATCGTGCAATTTGCCAAAAAGCAAAAGATCCTCTGCCAAGGGCGAGGCTCCGCTGCAAACAGTGTCATGTGTTATTGCCTGGGTATCACAGCCATTGACCCTGTTCAGATGAATCTCCTGTTTGAGCGCTTTATTTCGGCTGAACGCGGTGAGCCGCCTGATATCGATGTAGACTTTGAACATGAACGGCGAGAAGAAGTGATCCAATATATCTATGACAAGTATGGTCGAGATCGTGCGGCTATGGTCAGCGCCGTTGTCACATATCGTCGTCGTCAAGCTTTTCGTGAAGTCAGCAAAGGCTTAGGCCTGAATGTTGGCAGTCAATCAGCCAAAAATATAGAAAAGGGCTTTGATTCTTTGGCAGCCAAGACGAACATTCCACATTGTCAACAACAGGTCGAAGAACTCACCGAAGAGATGAATGGATTTCCTCGTCATCTTTCTATTCATAGTGGAGGCTTTACCTTATCAGCTGATCCAATCATTGACATCGTGCCTGTTGAACCCGCTCGCATGAAAGGACGAACCATTATTCAATGGGATAAGTATGATTTGGATTATCTGGGGCTTTTGAAAATCGACATTCTTTCTCTGGGGATGCTTTCTGCCCTCCGAAAGAGTCTGGATGTGATTGGCATGCAACTCCACGAAATTCCTGCAAATGATCCCAAGACGTTTCGCATGATTCAACATGCTGACACCGTTGGAACTTTTCAAATTGAAAGCCGTGCTCAAATCTCAATGTTAGGCCGACTTTTGCCAGAAAATTTTTATGACCTGGTCATTCAAATTGCCATCGTGCGTCCAGGCCCAATTCAAGGGAAAATGGTTCATCCGTATTTAAAACGACGCCGTAAGATAGAGGAAGTCGACTATCCTCATCCAAAGCTCGAAGTTATTTTAGGCAAAACTTTAGGCATTCCCCTGTTTCAAGAACAGGTCATGAAAATGGCTATTGAGCTGGCAGATTTCACACCGGGAGAAGCCGATGAGTTGCGCCGCGCGATTGCGGCATGGCGTTCGGAAGGCTCTATAGAAAAAACTGGCGCGCGTTTGATGGCGGGCTTACAGCGAAACGGACTACCACAAGCCTTTGCTGAACGTGTCTTTC
The DNA here is from genome assembly GCA_965223765.1 of Nitrospirales bacterium. GTDB lineage: Bacteria > Nitrospirota > Nitrospiria > Nitrospirales > UBA8639 > Nitrospira_E. The sequence continues at coordinate 2,025,585 of OZ245016.1, read as the reverse complement.
AACAGATTAAAGGCTTCGCGCAATATGGATTTCCCGAAAGCCACTCAGCAAGCTTTGCACTTTTAGCCTACGCCTCGGCCTACTTGAAATGCCATTATCCGACTATCTTTTTGTGCGCACTCGTTAACTCACAGCCTCTGGGCTTCTACGCTATCCACACGCTCATTGACGATGCTAAACGCCATGGCGTCAAGATTTTACCCGTTCACCCCAATCAATCAGAGTGGGACTGTACACTAGAAAACAATGCCGTGCGGTTGGGATGGCGCGTGGTGAAAGGATTAGGGAAACGGCAAGCACTACAACTCATCAATCAAAGGCCATTTCATGACTTGCACGATTTTCTTCGCCGAGTCACATTACGCAACGATATCATCCATCGTTTAGCGATGGGGGATACATTTTCGTGTTTCGGACTCGATCAACGCCATAGTCTATGGCAGATCCTGGAATATCAACTGAACCATCAATCACAACAACCCAACATATTTTCACCTCTCCCATTAAGCCCCATTGCACAACCATTCTTTCACGAACTCAGTCAACACGAAACGATCACAGAAGATTACACCACATTTCATCTTTCACTTCATGGACATCCAATGGAAGGACTCAGAAAGGCTCTTTCTTTACCCTACCTAACAACGCAAGTAGCCCGTCAGACAGAAAATGGAAAGATGATTACAGTCAGTGGTTTACTACTGGTCAGACAACGGCCACAAACAGCCAAAGGCATGACATTTAGCACATTAGAAGATGAGTTTGGTTTTCTGGATTTGGCCATTCCACATCATGTGTTTGCCAATAAACAACAAAACGAGATTTTTTCCGACAATTGTTTGTTGATTGTTACCGGCATACTCCAACGCGACATACATGCCGTAAGCCTGCTCGTCAAACAATTTCAACCCATTTGGAATTTCCTGAAAACACCTGAAGAACCATTGATGATTGAACCCCGCCAATTCTACGACCAAGGAACGATCACCCCTCATCTAACTCCCTAAACAATACCAAATCACTAGAAAGACAAGAGCTCTAAAGATGCGGCATTGCCATTGGCACGATACGTCAGACAACTAGTATGACTGAACACACTGTAGGGGTCTGTTGAAAAAAGCCGCCAGCGGTGTTCTCGTCATTAGCCGGACCTTCGGGCTCACAAGCTTGGCCCTCTTCGGGCCGTGAGCGCTCACGTACTGAATATACGCTCCGCGCGCAAAAATGGCTGTGGCCTTGCTAGATGGACTTTTTTGAACAGACCTAATTCAACACTCCCAGCCTGTATATCGCTTCGTCTCATTCGTCCGTCTTCTGACAGGTCACTTCAAGTTCCGGGTCTCCTGACAATTCCCTGAACTCCGGCGCCCTGCGAACATCATTCGTGTGAAACTTGGGCCCTCGAAATGAAATGTCCTGTCCTTGGATCATGATGGTACCTGGACTGCGGGCCGATGGATACCGCATCGCATCGACTTGCTCCTGCACCTTTTCCATCTCTCGATTTTGGGCGTCCAAGACTTCAGGTAACTTTTCAGGCGGCACCGAATTAAACATTTCCGGGGGATACTTTTTTTGCACTGCAGCCATCGCTTCACGCTGATAGGCTTCCACTCGTTTTCTGAGTTGCTCTTGTACCTCCCCTGGGGGAAGGGTTTGTCGCTCAGCAGAAAGCTGGCCCAAAAGCAGTTCCATATTTGTAAATTGACGATCAGACCCCACCGGATGGCTTTTAGAGAGAAAGATAATGGCGGGACGCTCCCTGAATACCCCCGTGGCAGTGACATCCGCCTCCACCACCAGATTGCCCCAACGGCGCGCCTCGGTAGAACAATGCCCTGCCTCAAAGGCATGGGTTTCTTTTCCAAGCCGGAGCGTGAGAACATTGTCCGCGGCTTTCTGTTTGGGTCCGGGGGAGGTGCCATAATCAACCATTTCTTTCCCACAGGTGAGACGCACCGTAAGCGGCTGGGGGCTGTTGTTGGGGGGACCGAGCGCGGTGCCCTTCCACTCCAGCGACTTCCCCTTCAAGAGAAGGGACTGACTGCCTTCAACATAGTAGACGTCTCGCCCTCTTTCAAAATTTAACGTTCCAACGCCCTGAGCACCTCTCCCAATCCTCAAGATTCCAGCTCCCTTAACAGGAGGCTGACGCGCTTCAATGGTAAATCGTCCGGATTCAGATCCCCATGATGTACAGGTGGTGATCGTAAGCTGATACTGTTGGGCACCCACCTGAAGAAGCGCGGTTCCATGCCCGACGGTCGCAGCTTCAAAGTGTTGCTGTTCTTTGTTCGTCTCCGCCGCCCTACGCTTATCCATCTTCTGGTCCATCCCTTTGAACAGCTGTTCTAATTGCCGTTCGGTCTTTTCATCGAGCCCTTTTCCTTTCCCTCCTCCCTTACTCATTCCTTTTATCATGTCCAACATCTGTTGCATTTGCTGTTCGTTGGATGGAGCTCCAGACTGCTGGGGATAGCTGAACGATATTGGACTTATTAGTAATGCAACGAAAAAGCCAAACAAAAACTGATTATAAATTCTCATATGTGCCCCCTTCAGATCCAATCTTTACGATCACTGGCAATCGCCTCGTGCAAAGCAATGCTTCACGGTGCCAAACACCTTCTCGACCATTTCAAAGTCTGTTAACGAGCTTATCGCAAAGCTGCGCCATCGCTGAATGCAAATGCGGTTGTTTTTTGAACCGGAAATCTTATAGGCAAAACTTGCATTGGGCCGAGCATCGCCGCGTATTTCTACAGTATCATCATCGATAAATCGATATCGTTTTCCCACATTCGTCTTCAGCCTATCGCGTATGGCATTCGGTGGTGGTTTCTCAAAGTCATGGCCAATCGTGGATTGGGGCACCAGATACTATTTTCCAATCAGATCGCCACTTTTAATTTCCACTCCTACCGGCACAGCAGAAACAACGCGCATGATGAACACCAGAAGATGGCGGCTGAATTTCATGTTCAGAGTTCCTCATTTAGCTTATCGCAACTCAAGAAAGGCCAAGAGGAACCCCATTCCCACAGATGCAAGAGAGCAATTCATCCTCACCGGCCAAAGTCATCACAGACATGCTGGGTTTTCGATCGCTCTTCAAAGTCTTGAAAGGGCATTTTAGGGAACATGCCTGCCGCCAACTTGCCACATTCTTTCATTTTCTGCATTTCAGAACGTGCCATGAGATCGTGAGCATAGACCTTCGCTTTTTCCTGTGCCTCATCTCGATTGCCACTACGGCACAATGTCACAAGTTCAGCCCTAACTTTTTCGGTTTCTTGCTTAAGCCTCTCCATTGCCGATCGGTCAATCGTTTGCATACAGGCCATCGCCTCTTGCATCTTGCCCATATCCATCTGCTGCATCTTTCGCTGCATCTGTTCCATTCTGCGCATTTGTTCACTGTCCATCGGCATGTTGGGGGGCACATCAGGTCGGCCTTGAGCAAATACGACAGCAGGAAAAAGCACACAAAGAGCGATAATGTGTTTCATGAAATTACCTCCTGACAGATCAATAATGTTCACACAATCGATGATGATCTCAACACATGATTCGTGCACGGTACCACAATCTCCCCACACACAGCCCCTCCTTCTGTTCGAACTTTGATTGAGTGGCAGTAACGCGATCATGAAAGCAATCGCAGAAGGGGAAGAAGCGCCTTCAAAAACCATGAGCCTCTATAGGCAAAACCCATAGAGGCTCAATCGTTAGCTTTTATCTATACTTTGGGGGCGCGAACTGATTGTACGGTACTCGTCATTCAACAGTAGGATTGACGGTTACGTCACCAAGTCAGTCTAGACCAAAAGTTGAGCTCCCTCCCATTTATGTTCGCTTAGGATTACGCAGCTACCTTTCTCCCACTAACAAACTCTCTTAACAAGCCCAATCTAAACATCAGACCTTGAAAATTAACGAGACAAATCAGAGGATTCGTCTTTTTCAACAGGTAGTGGAAAGGAAATGATAATCCCTCCCATAACATCTCCCAACTTAAAGTCTCGCTTCCCACTCAAAATATGTCCATTGTGACAATCCACACAGGCCTTAGAGGTCGCTCGATCTGCATAGATAGCTTTGAAGAACCGCTTATCACCTCTGGTGATAATCCCACTATAGACATCATCGGGATCTTCAGCCACCACCTTCAACCCTGCTTCCTCAAAGACATTACTCGGCCCATTTTCCTCATAAATGGGCCACAGGCTCGCGAGGCGGTACCGAAGGCCAGACCCACCCATTTCGACTACCCGACCAGCCATCAAGAGCATTTGAGCGGGTAGAGGAAGCGCCTTTCGTTGTTTCCATGCTTCAGCTGCCACAACCACGCGCTCTTCCTGCAGTCGATCCACAATATGAGTCGTATACAAAGCTCGATCCGCTGCAATCACTGCATGAATATAATTAGCCACGACTTCAGGTGAGAAGCTTACCTCCAACTTTTCCTCATCAGCAGCGACGGCTAGACTCATACTCCCCACGAACATTACGGCACTCACGATTAATCCGAAGATGACTCGATTCATGTTCATAACCGCCCCCCCTTTCGCCACGCTAGAACCCATAGTAAAACTGTGAGCCCAATTTCTTGGCATAAGGAATCCTCTTTGCTCAGATTTTTCCCAAAATTACCTAACCCTCAATAGCTTAATAGGCTTTATCCATCTTCTACGGTATTTGTTTTCTTTTGGACGGAATGATCTCTTGCCCTTCTTCCAATAGCTCCAATCCAAATCTGGGGTTGTCTTCTATTTCATGCGCACTCCGCCGTCCTTTTGGGGATTGAAAGGTAAACTGAGCCGGAGTCATCCCGTTGGCTTTGACCGTAACCGGTTGTTCCAAAAACTTGTTGACACCCGGATGCCAAGCGGCCAGCACATATTCCCCGGGCGGAATGTCCTTAATAGAAAACGTCCCATCCTCCTTGGTAATAGCAAAATAGGGATTCTCTGCCACTAATCCCCAAGAAAACATATAAGGGTGAAACCCACATTGCATCACAAAGATATTCCGCCCTTTCCGTAAATGAATTTTTTCTCTCATGGGTTCACCTGCCATGTACTTTTTTCCAAAAATTCCCGCTAGCTCTAAAAACGGGTTCATGGGCAAGGGCCGATTAAACAGCACCCGTGCGCCCCGTTTTCTGGCCGTCTCATAACCTTGAATATCATGTTCCACCGGATCCATATTCACCACTTCAATTTCATCACGGTCTTTCAGCACATTGACGAACGGAAGGAATTCGCAGTCGATAGACTCTATTCTGACTTTCGGTAATGAAAACCGTTTGCCTTTGGTCACACCCTTGAGCATGACCACAACATCCTTCAACTCTCCTTTAGGTCCAATAATAAAATCATCGACAAGACGCCACCCCGTGCCCGTTGAGATCGTCCCACAAAACACGGGGTCCGGAATGGTCACCAGATTGAACGCCATGGGACGCGGTTTCCCCCCTTCAATCAATACCGTGCCTTCCAGAGATCCACCATTCGTCACCTCGATCTCTTTGTACGACCAAGCAGGTACGGCAAGGAACGTCCCAAACCCGATCCCAACAACTCCAACAACCAATATTCTCCAATTCATGAGGCCCTCCGCAGATCAGTTATCGTATATATAAAATATAACAAAACCCTTTCCCATTCAGCTGGCTTCTTTTTGAACAAGTTCTTTCGCAACATGAATTTGCTCAGGGGTCATAGTTGCCGCTAATTTCTCCAGATCCTTCTGAGCTATTCTATCCCCCTTTTGAGCAGCCAAGGATAACCATTTATATGCAATGAGGAAATCTTGAGGAACCTTATCTTCCCTAGAGGCGTATAAATACCCAAGATCCGCTTGAGCTTCTAAGAGTCCTTGGTTGGCGGCCTTCGTATACCATTCAACCGCTTTGACTACACTTTGCTCAATCCCTTCACCATTCAGATACATTTGCCCAAGTGCATATTGAGCAGGCGCCATCCCCTGGTCCGCGGCTTTCTGAAACCAACCCACAGCGCTCTTAACATCGTTTTGATCTCCTCTTCCTTGACGGTAGAGCACCCCGAGATTGTTTTGGGCCCCTGGATGTCCTTGGTCGGCTGCTAATCGAAACCATTTGATAGCTTCCGAAAAATCCTGCGGGACACCAGTGCCAGCGTTATACATCCATCCCAATGTCACTTGCGCATCCAAATGCCCTTGGTCCGCAGCCAGTCGGTACCACTTCGCGGCTTCTTGGGCATCACGTTCGGTTCCCATTCCTCGATTATAGATCTCTCCAATAGCGGCCTGGGCTCCGGCATGGCCTTCCTCAGCAGCCGAACGAAACCTTTTTATCGCTGTTTCGTAGTCACCAGCTTCAAGCGCAATAATACCTTCTTGATAATTGGCTTCAACATTTTGACACCCAATCGTTCCGGCTCCCAAAACCAAACAACAACTCAGCAGGAAAATGGTCAACAGCCTGTTCATAGAAAGGTCTCAGAATCAGTAAACATTCAATAAATGAGCAAAAATATACGAAATTTTAGAAAGCAAACAACCCTCTTAAGAAAAAGTGATGTTCAGAAAAGCTGCAATCATTATTCGATTGAAAAATGTACATTCAGAAAAACGGTGACTTCTCTTTCAGACCGTCATTTTAATGAATTATATACAAACCCGTTGGGCAATTACCCAAGTAACCCAATACAAAAAACTAATTTATCACCATCAAGAAATCAAATATACGCTTTTAATATGAAATCCGCATCTCTCCAGGCCCTCAAAAAAAAACGGAGGAGCCTCTGGGCTCCCCCGTTTCAGAACCGCCCCGTCTTTTCCCCTTGAGGGATTACTTAAAAGACGTTGGAGTCGGCTTAATTGTCTCAGGCTGCTCGTTTTCAGCCATTGCTCCTCCAAGAGAGGCCGACCCACGAAGCGATTGTATCCGCTGATCGTTAGGAGGCAACACTCGGAACAATCCCCATTGACCCGACTGGGAATAGTTAAGCCGTCCGTTGGCCCAGACATAATCACCACTATTGGCATTACGGCCACCAGCTGAAGACAGATATACATCTAACCCCTCAGAACTAGCAAACTCAACCGTGCTGATCATGTCCGCGCCTTCCATAAACGGCTCAATTGGCCATTCATGATCCTCAACGGTGAACATCCCATTCTGTTCACTCGCCGCTCCGAAGACATGGATCCGAACGGGATCGCCCGAGTGAGCCAGGATGGTTGGCGTGACGGGATCTTGAGGATTATCCACCTCGCAAGGTTGGAACATCCGACCCAATGAACACCCAGCCTCTTCTCGGTACGGATACGGTTCCGTCCGATAGTTCACACCCGTAAGACCTGCCACATTCTGTACATATGGCATAAAGGCTGTCCCCATGATGTTGTCCTCATCTTGGAAATATAAGGCAGCATCACGGTAATTGGCCCGATTCTCTTGACCGGGGATCGTCCGATCCACGATCACATCAGCCACCCAGCTATTTTTCAGAGAAATATCAGCACCGGTTTTCGGATCTCGATATTGCGAACCCTTGGGGCCGATGATCACTCCTCCAAACAACCCGTTTCTGACGTTCATCGCAACATTTCCAAAATCCCATACCATCATCTGCGCCTCTCCATTAAAGGGATCGGCATAGTACGTGTACGTTCGGCTCGCCCCTGGGGCGACAGTTTGGTCCCCAGGATTATTTCCCAGGTTGATTCCCAAGGAATCCTTTGGATCAAACGCCATTCCCATCGCAGAGAATGATGCTCGGCTCTTTTTCATTTTGTTCGTGAGTTTGACTTTCATACAGTCGCCCACGTTGACTCGCAGAGTGAGCGGCATCGGTTGCTCACCGGCTACCCGCGTCAAATCTTCTTCCAGAACATAAATCTTGGCATCTGGATTCTTGACTTCGATCTTCCGTTCGAAGTCTACTTCAATGGCTTCGGGAACGTTAGGATTGAAGTCCATTTGCGGGTAGTCTATAGCTACAACGTTGAACTGCTTAACCGGAGCATCACTCGGGCATACTGGAAGCGCTTCTGGAATTCCTTCGCCACCAGTTGCCTGATTTGGCAAGGGCTGCAGGTCATCAACTGGTTTATCCAGCACCCGTATAATTCCCCACGACCCTTCGGAAAATTTCGAGAATCTTCCGTTAAACAACATATAATCTCCGGCTTGCCGTCTTGGACCACCGGCATCCGGAAGAACCAGGTCATACCGTTCGGCAATACCAATATGTAACGAATTTTTCCGATTGGCGTCACCGGCATACCGCTCTGACAGGAACGTATGTCCTGAGAGGGTCATGACATTACTTTCATTCATCGTGACGTCCAACATCCGAAGGACCATCGTATCTCCCACGTAGGCACGGAGCATTGGTGTAAATGGATCACCGTGCACCGAACTACTAAAGAGCTTTGACGTGTCCGGGTTGTTGGCTAACCGTTGGGCAAACGGTTCTGCCCGCCAGTTAAATGTTCCACCCGTTGTATGCGTGCCTCCGTTGAGGAAGGGCATAGGTGTCATTTTAATCAATTCCGTTGGAGGCATAATGAAGGCGACTGTCCTACCAGCCTCTAACGCCACTTCTACCGGTTGCCCAGGAGGATTCCCCGCCGTCACGACATTGACGGTATGAGGAACAGTATCCTGAATGTGCAACATATACTCACGGAAACTGCCGGCCACATCATGGCCGATTTTCTCTGTGTTGTGGATATCAGCAATTGGACCGGTTCGAATACGTTCACCAGTTTTCGCGTTATGCCAGGTAGACCCATAGGGTTCAATAATAATCGTTCCCACCGCCCCATGAGGCCATGTGGTCCCACCAAAGGCATGGTCGTGCCAGAAAGTAGTGCCGACGTCGGCATCAGCCCAGAACCGTTGCCAGACATATTCCACCGTGGCAATTTCACCAGCTGCATGGTCATACTTAAGTGGGTGCGTAAAGGTCAAAGCATCACCCTCAATTTTGGCAATTCGGATGATTTCCCATCTGCCCACTTGGTCCACGCCGACCATGATGGGAATCCCCACATGGTACTGCTTGGCATTGGTGAGATGAATGGTTTTGTCACCGGCCTTTGCCGCCTTGGTCAGCTTGGCGTTCATGGGAACCGGCAACCCTTTCTTCTTTTCTTTCTTAAACTGATGGAACGGTCGCATGGATTGCTCATACGACATCCCGGAAATCACTCCATCCGACGCTTGGTTATCAAACTGAATGAAGTGAAAATGTGTATTGATTTTGGATGATTGGAAGTTCGTGAGATCATCATCCGTCCATTCACTCGTCAGCAGCCAATCCACACAATCATAAATATTGGCTCGCAAAATCAGAGGATATTTCAGGTCGTTGTTCGCTCGGACGGCCTCTTCCTCTTCGTGGACGACATAGATTAAACCATGTTTATCCACGATCGCCGGCTCACTCCCTTGGGCATCAGCTAGAGTGATTTCCGTCTCAATGAAGTGGACATTGTATTCTTGACGACCTGCCCGTTTGGGGCAAAGGCTCCACCGCCCGTTTTCACCAGGCTCCGCAGGATAGACACTGGGCGTTCCATCCTCGTTATGCTTAATCGGTTCGAGCCATGGGGCTCCATTGTGATCTTTAGAAAATGGCACCCGTTTGCCAAAATGGGGGGTGACCCACGGCCAGGCAACCTTTCCAGTTTTTGGTTCAAACCAGATCGGGCGCCGTTCGCCAGCTTTATAGCCCTGCCATTCGGGTTTGTATTTCGGGTTTTCCCCAAGAGTGGCTTCCTTTTCACTCATGGCGGTATTGCCCTTCCACACCCAATCCATCACCGTGGCATCATAGGCCATCAGCTGCCCTTTTTCATCAGTCGTATTCCCAGGTAACCCTTGGTTGGCCAATTGCATCTCCACCCAGTCCTTGATCGTGACAACCGGAGGGTCACTTTTCCAAGTACTCTTTCCACTTTCGACAATTTTAAAGAGATCGCCAAACCAATTGACTGTTTTGCCAACTAATTTGTCGGAAGTCACTGGTTTTGCAATCCGACCCATCCGATCAGGAAGTTCCCGCAATGGCGGCATCACATCATTTTGAAATCCCGGCACTTGTATGGTGTTATACACCCGCCAGTAACCCCACATCCCCGCCACATAGTGATGAGCAACATGACAGTGATATAAGAAATCCCCTGCCAACCATTGGCACAAACCGGAACCACATTCGGTCTCCATGTCCAAGGCTTCTGCCGGGCCAATGAGCTCCACATCCACGCGATCAGATTTTGTCCGTATTATCGGATATTTTTGCGGCCCATTTTGCCCTATATTCCATACGGGCATCTGCGTGGCCCGAGGGCTGCGCTGCCAGCGTATGGATCCCCCATGCGGATGGTGGGAATGGAACACTTCTGATCCACCATGGATGATACGGAATTTGGCCGGATCACCGAGATAACTCCGGGGAATCGTCGGCGAGGCATCTGCAAAGGTATAACTGCTATAGGCCATGGACTCATCTTCAAATCCAAAGTACTCATGTTGGATATGCATGTTGTTGATGCCAAACGGTTCGCTCCGATAGTTCAGTGCCCGTGCACCAGGGCGATAGGCATCCGTCAAGGGATCCCGTTGTGGAAGGAAGTCCCCATGCTTATTGACGGGACGGAAGGCTTCATCTCCAATTTCATGATAAATGACAACGAATTCACGAAAGGCCGGCCCGGTTCCATTCTCAATCATCACCTGCCAACCACTTTTGGCTTCGGTGGCCGCACCAGTCCCCAATGGCTCCCAGTATTTAGACCCTCGTGGTTCCACAATGAAGGCGCCTGCAAGACCAAGCACCGTGAGTTCTCGGTCATTGCTTCCATTGGTGTGGAATTGCCGGCCACCTTCTTGCGTGTCGGGATGGATATACCATTCCATCTTGACTGTTTGGCCTTCTCCTGCGACAGAAGCTGGATTGGTTGTGAGCGCTGGCTTCCCTGTATCGCTCATCACCATATCCGAGCCATTAATGTGAAGGCTAACTTCTTCTCCAAATTCTAATTTGTTACGCAATGTAAACTTTACACAATCGCCTTGGTTCCCACGAATAACTAAGGGTTGAATCCACTGATCCTGAACCCCTGCGTTGATCGCGCCGGGATCAGAGTGACCGACTACTTCCCGAGCTGCGGCATTCTTGGCTTCTTCAGCCCGAACTTTATCGATATTTTCTGTCAGCACATACATGTACCCTGGATAGTAATCCAACCACGCATTCAGCGTGATTTCCGCATTAATGGCAGAAATATCATACTCCTTCACAGGTGCCGTACTTGGGCATTTCCCACCTTTATTGGATACGGGTTGGGCCTCAAGATCTGACATTAGCAGCCCATTCCCTTTTCCTCCACCATACTGATGTATAGTGGACATCTGGTTAAAGGTGCCTGTGTTCGTGCCCTGATGTTCCATTTCCCTCTTCATCTGGTCCATCATGCGTCGATGCTGAATCTCGACCTTGGCAGCTCGTTCAGCTCGCCCTTCCACTGAGTTTTCAACAACAGTCTGTCCTTTCAGCTTTTCCGCCCATCCTGCTGATTGGGATGTCATCCCTACAGGTTGGACATCTTGTGATGAAGCATTCTCGGCACTGGCGTAGGGACCTCCCCACAAGGTTGCACCTCCAAACAATGCCAAAAACGCCGAAACTGTCAATAACATCGGTTTACCCTGATACATACTCCGGCCTCCTTTTAAAGGCGGTTGATGAATAAAAAAACAAAACCTAAATCAAACACATTGTGGACTAACTTTCCTGGTTTATCGTTCCGCATGGTCAGTTACCTCTGTTTCTTCAATGGCAAATTGGTGCCGACATCGAGCATCCTCTTGCGCTAACACTTCTCATGTTTCTGAGGTTGGGCATTCCGGAGGCCGGTCCATCACACCCACCCGATGTCGGCACAGACGAGAAACGCAACATAAATGCCAAAAACAGCATAACAGTTCACAAAACGTCTACTGGCCAATGTTCATGCGCATCGGCATCACAGTCTGAACCTCAAATGCTTGATTCTAAACTAGATAAAAATCTACTAGGATACACATACACAGGTAGGACTCATAAATGTATCATATAATCAGCTATTTACATGTCCATGTAATTGTACGTCAGAATACTAGAAGTGGCGCAAAAAGGAACAAAAGTGGCATTCAGAGTACTTTGTACGTATGCAACTTATTGTATAGTGTCGAACGACTTATTTTGAGAAGACGCGCAGCTCGCGTCTTGTCACCTTTCGTCTCGGAGAGAGCTTGAAGAATTCTATTTCTTTCGGCCGTCCGGCGAGCCGTCTGACTCACTACTCGTAAATGGCCATTTGTCGAAGAGACTGTCTTGTTCTCCGCAAAGAGATCAGACACCTGAATCATAGATTTCCGACAGGTGACGACAGCCCTTTCTATGAGATTTTCAAGCTCTCGCACGTTTCCTGGCCAGTTGTGATGGTGCAACGCACGAAGCGCCTCTGTATGCAGGGTCAAGGCAGGCCGAGCATGTCGGCGAGCCGATACATTCAGAAAGTGTTTCGCCAGCAGGGGAATATCCTTTGGACGTTCCCGCAAACACGGGACGTCTAAGGGCAATACGGCCAAACGGTAATAGAGATCCGCCCGAAACTGTTTCGCGGTGACTAACTCATGCAGTGGCTTATTGCCGGCTGAAATGACACGCACATTGACTTTGATGGCCTGACTGCTCCCAACCGGTTTAATCTCTCCCTCTTGCAAGACACGCAGTAATCGAGCCTGAAACGCCGAAGTCGTGTCGGCAATTTCATCTAAAAATATCGTACCGCCTTCGGCCTCTTCGAACAGCCCTTTGCGATCAGCAACTGCACCAGTAAAGGCTCCCCGTACATGTCCAAACAATTCGCTTTCCAAAAGAGTTTCGGGAAGCGAGCTGCATTCCACGACAGTAAAAGGCCCGGCTCGTCGGCGACTCAAGGCATGAATCGTCTTGGCTACGAGTTCTTTGCCGGTCCCACTTTCCCCTTGAATCAGGACCGTCGCCTCACTTGCCGCGACCAACTTCACCATTTCGACCAACTGCCGGATTGGCTCGCTTTCCCCAATGATAGGCCCTTCCGAACCTTCTCCTAAGATTTGGTCCTGCTGATTATCGAGTAAGGGCAGCTCCTCCCCCTTTCCACTCACCACCACACTTTCTGGATCTCGAGCCCTCATGAGTAATGCACAATGGGCTGTTCCATCCTCGCTTTTCAAGGGTACAACACGTGGCAACGGACATCTGGAAAGGATTTCAGCGATTGACGAAGAAACAGTCGAGACATCTTGTGCCTGACCTTTTATTTGAAAAAATTGAGTAGCTGGGCAGGGATCACATGGAGGGTGCTTGGGACTGTAGGATTCCGACAGAAGAGTCGTTTTCTCTGGAATGAGGGGACATTCATCTACCAATCTATGGGCCGACGAATTCGCATACACCAACCGCATTTCATGGTCGAAAATGACGATTGGCTCATCTAAATGATGTGCTAATAATTTTAACCCCTCGATGTGCGCATGGAGTAAAGGTTGAACATCAGATTGCTTCGTTAAATACGATCCGGCCATCGTACCAATATCTCCTTTCCATGATCACTCCTTCGTATTTCCGCATGGATTCACCAAACAAATTTGGCAAATCCACGCCTTCAGATCTTTAATGTGGAGAGGTTTTTCAAAATATCCTTTGGCACCGCACTCGAGCGCCTTAGCCTTAGATTGGCTATCACCATACGCTGTCATCACCACAATCGCGCTTTCTGGAGCTGAAGCCTTAAGTAATCGCAGATATGGATATCCTCCATTGGGGAGCTTCAAATCAGTAACGATGACATTGGGTTTCACTGTCTGAACGGTATGTAAAGCACCCTGTCCATCATGAGATTCAACCACCCGGCAACCGTTCTCCTGAAGGGCATCGACCAACACCGCTCGCATAGCCTCATCTTCATCCACAACCATGATGGTACAGGGAGCCCCTTCCCCCACACCATGAACCGGGACTTGTTTCATTCCCGCACTCCTTCAATCGCACAAGTCGGCCTGAAGACAGTTTTCTTCAACGACACTCTAAAATAATTTCCAATTGCAGCAAGATTTGGACCTTGAAAAAGCAGGTCAATGCACCAATATTGTCCCGATTTAGGGACCTTAGACGGCATTTGTCAGAAAATGAATGTGGAAATTTTCTACATTGAAGGAAGAAAAGGTATGAAGCTGATATTTAAACGTAGGGGAATCGATCGCCCAGCAAGACAATAGAAATCTGATTCGCACCTTTCAGGCTCTACTAGGTTTTTGTAGATCGAACAACTAAGACCGAGCAAGGTGCGAGTTGACTGATATGGTGCGAGACACTTCCCAAAAACATTCGTCTTAACCCCGTTCTCCCTCTGGAACCTACGATAACTAAATCCACTTTCTTTTGCCTGGCGACTTTGATAATTGACGAGGCCTGATGCCCAAAAACCAGGCATTCATCAATGTTCAGCCCCGTGGCCGCTAGTGCATCGCCTGTATCTTTCAAAAGACGAACACCATCAGTGCCACGATTTCCAAATAAGTCTTTTACTTTTTTGACAAATTCGGCTCGACTTTTTCTTGTACTTTCCACAAATAGCTCGGTTTCAAACACTTGCTTTTTCATCACATGTAACAACGTAAGGCTCGAGCCACTGGAAAATTCGAACGACTTAAGAACATCCACAGCTCTCCATGCATCGGGCGACCCATCCGTAGCCAAGAGCAACTTGAGCGTCGGTGAAGGCTTAGCTTTCCGTGCAGTTGGTCGTCCGATCAAGACGGAACAAGTGGCGTCATTCAACACCCATTCACTCACGCTGCCCAGCAACAAACCCGACACGCGAGAGAGACCTCGAGAGCCGACGACAGCCAAATTAATATTTTTTTTCCTAATAACATTCAAGATTTCTTTACCCGGAATGCCATTCACAACCATGGGCTCGACCTGAAGAGTTTCCGATTTCAGTAGCCTCTCGATTCGGCCAAGTTCTTCATGAATCGGTCGTGTGGGCTTTTTCAACTGACCTGATGTATTTCGACTTCGTTTATCCGTACGAACTACCATGGCCTCATCGTCTACAGTCGCCACATGCAACAGAATCAGATTCGAACCAGCTGGAAACTTCATTTTTTTCAGCAAATTGATCGCAACTTTTGAGTCTTTAGACTGATCAACGGCTAACAATATTCTCATGAGTGACAACCTTTCCTTTATGTGCGACCCAATGACGAAACGTTTTTTCTAAGCCAACGAGTCCATAGATACACAACCCCCAACCAATGATCATTTCCCATACAGTCAGACTCAAGGGCGCAGATTGAAAAGTTTGATTCATCCAAGACGAATACGTAAACAGCAATTGTAGCCCAACCATGAGACCGACTCCTATCAATAACCACCGATTGGTTAAAAACCCAACATGCCACATTGAATACTCCAGTGAGCGACAGTTGAAGACATAGAACAATTCCCCAAACACAAACATATTCACGGCGGCCGTTCGAGCGCGTTCGAGCGATTCGCCCTGCGAAAGTTCCCATTGAAACAGCCCGAACGAACCAATCAACAGAAGAACGCCGACCGAGACAATTCGAAAGACCAACGTACCCGTTAGAATAGGAGTTTGGGGATCACGGGGGAAACGTTCCATTAAACCCGGCTCTTTGCGTTCGAAAGCCAACATAAGACCCAACAGTACAGCCGTCGTCATGTTAATCCAAAGAATCTGAACTGGAAGAATAGGCAACGTGGCCCCGGGGATCACCGCTACAAGAATCACCAATCCCTCCCCGATATTCGTGGGGAGGGTCCATGTGATAAATTTCACCAGATTATCGAATACCCCACGTCCTTCCTCCACAGCGGCTTCTATAGATGAAAAATTGTCGTCGGTTAACACCATGTCCGCTGCTTCTTTGGCAACTTCTGTTCCCATTTTCCCCATGGCTATTCCAATGTTGGCCTGTCTCAAGGCCGGCGCATCGTTTACTCCATCTCCAGTCATGGCCACAATCTGACCCCGCACTTGTAACGCATCAACTAATCGTAGCTTTTGCTCAGGTGCCACCCGTGCAAAGACCGAAACTTGTTCAACCTTCTCCGTTAATTCTGCATCAGATAATGCTGCAATCTCTTGACCGCTCAACACCCCTACTTCATGCATAGAAGGAGTCAGCTTCATTTGTTTGGCCACCGCCAATGCCGTCCCTACATGATCCCCAGTGATCATTTTGACTTGAATCCCGGCCTTCTGGCAGCTCTGTACGGCACGAACGGCTTCCGGACGTGGAGGATCCATCATGCCCTGTAATCCTAAAAAGACCAACTGCCTCACCTGATCATGAAAAATCGAGCACCGGTCTGATGGCAACGATTTTGAAGCCATAGCCAAAACCCGCAGGCCTTTTTCCGTCATCATCTGAACCCTCTGATGAATGGCCTCCACATCTACATCGACTAATTGACCCGAAGGCCCTAAAGCATGTTCGCAACGTGGAACCAGTCGTTCTGCTGCTCCCTTCACAAACATGATTCGTGTAGTTCTGCTGGGCTGTGTGTGCAAAGTCGCCATAAATTGATCGCTAGATTCAAAAGGAATGCTATCCTGGCGTAAAAATTGTTCTCTTAGCTGATTGTACGAGAGACCAACTTTTTCGGCCACAGTTATGAGAGCTCCCTCGGTGGGATCTCCTTCTACCATCCACTCATTCTGTGGACAAATAATCCGTGAATCGTTACACAAAAGACCGGCTTTCAGGCACTCCATCAACGCTGGATGGGATTTTGTGTCGATGGGCACTCCTTGAGAAAATACTTGCCCAAAAGGGGAATAGCCCAAACCCGAAACTGAAAACCACTTATCACCTGCCATGATTTCTTGCACGGTCATTTGGTTCTGCGTGAGTGTCCCAGTTTTATCCGAGCAGATCACGGTAGTACTGCCTAACGTTTCGACAGCAGGCAGTTTTCGCACGATGGCATTCCGACTGGCCATACGTGAGACACCTATGGCTAAGGTGATCGTCAGAGCTGCGGGTAAGCCTTCAGGTATGGCACCAACAGCTAAGGCCACCGCCGCCATAAACATATCGAATGCTGCTTCTCCCCTGAGCCATCCAGCCAAAAAAGTGATTCCTGCCAGGCCAAGGATGACCCACAACAACACACCGCTGAAATACGTGATCTTTTTGGTAAGCGGAGTTTCCAGAACATCCGCCGACTCCAAAAGACCTTTGATTTGGCCAATTTCGGTTGCATCACCAATAGCCACAACCACACCCAAGCCTCGCCCTGTCGTGACCAAGGTAGAGGAATAGGCCATATTGGTCCGGTCAGCCAATACTGTCACTTTTGGTAGCACATTCACCTGTTTCCCCACAGGAATGGATTCTCCCGTAAAAGCCGACTCATCGATCTGTAAATGACGTTCATCCACCAATCGTAAATCCGCTGGGACTTTGTCACCGGACTGCAAGACCACTAAATCACCCGGCACAAGCTCTGTTACAGAAAGCCGTTGGCTTTGGCCGGCTCGAATCACGGTAATCATCCCATCCATCGATTGTGCGAGGGATTCGATGGCTTTCAAGGCCTTAGATTCTTGGATGTAACCAATGCCGGCATTCATTAATACCACTCCTAGGATGACTCCGGAATCGACCCATTCTTGAAGAAAGGCCGTGATGAACGTCGCCGCCAAAAGGATATAGACCAACGGTTGATGAAACTGCTGCAGAAAAAGGATAAGAGGATGGGTTTCCTCATGCGGGGTCAGTTTATTCGCACCGAACTGTTTCTGACGATGAGAAACCTCAAAAGCATCCAACCCACGCTCACGATCGGTTTCCAAGAGCGCTAGGGCTTCCGAGGGAGAAAAATGGTGCCAATGCTTCTCTAATAAGGTCTCAAGCATGAACCCTTAGTCTAATCCAGAATTTCTGTGAGCCTCAATTTCTAGAGACCCCCACTCCTCGATTGCATACTGCCAAGAGGAATGAGCACAAAACAAATTAGGAAGGACAAAACTCACGAGGGTTAAACACAGAATTGCCTGGATCAGATCCGCCCAATGAAAAGACATATTGGTTAACGACTCTTTCTGATTGATTGCGACAACCGCATCGTTGAGTCAACGAGATTGTGAAACGATAGGAGCAGAAACCGGCAAGAGGGCACGTAGCTTTGTTGCCAGAATTTCAGGATTCTTGACGCCGCGAAGCCTCAAGGTTTGATTGGGATCACGACACTGAACGACCACCGAACCTATTCCCAAAAAATTGGCGAAAGGTCCTTGCACTACTTCAACAGTGTCAATCTTCTCGTGATCGACACTTCGAATGGTTTTCCCTGTATATCCGTTCCGAATGACGACTTGCCGTGAAGTGACAAGATATTTGGCCCAATAGCGAAGAACGACGACGACGACCAACAAGATGCCAGCGCCGACTATCCATATGACCCAACCAGAGACTCCACCGTAGGCGAAAATGATTCCCCTTGATGCTGTCCAAACGCTGAAAAAATATAACCAACTAAACTGCCCCCAAGAAGAATATCCTTCCCACAAAATTCGTTCTGGGGTTCCGTGCTCACTCACGTCATTCGTCCATTCACATATATGGCTTATATCTAGTCCCCTTCTCCCCTACCACGGGAAAGCAACTCACCTTGCAAGAGATAGAAAAAGCCTATTTCCTCATACTGCAGATTCGTGCCTCAGACAAGACCCTTTAAGACTTCTTTCTCTCCTTATTTCAATGGGGCAAGCCGCTCATTACCAGAAGAATACGTGGGGTCCTTTCCAAGATCACGAAGTGTTTCGAGAATGCGCGAAGGGTTTCCCCAATCACTCCATATGACATCCTGCATTTCAAGAACACCTACCCGTTCGGGAACATATTCCAAAAGATCAGAAGAAAAATTTCGGCGCGGCATATCTTCATAAATCATCTCAAGGGCCTGCCTTTCGAACGAACTGCCGATGGCATCGTCAAATATTGCAAGACGCCGCATGACTTCAGGCAGCCATTGCCATCCCAATTGCCACAGCAGTTCAACTTTAGCCGCCATAACAAACGTGTTCCACAACCCTCCTGCATCCAATGCCGCTCGAGCACGATCGGAATCAGGTTTTTCAAGAAATGCTTCAACTTGGCGGACTTGAGAACCACGAATACACCCAAGTGGGTCAGCAGGCACAATCCACCCATAGTCCAGTTCAACACCGGTCGGAGATACACCAAGAAGCATGAGGCGATCGCTAAACAGTTCTGCTGCACGAATGAGTTTACCTACCATTTGTATAAATCTCTGTTCGGGAAGCACAAAATGGTCTGCTGGATACAGAACCACTGTCGCCTGTGGATCTCGCTTACGTATGTAGGTCAGAGGAAGAAAAATACCAACAGCCGTCTCACAATTATGTGGCTGGCGGATGACTAGGCCTCGTGATTTTCCCCTCAATTGGGTTGAAATTTCTCTGGCATGATGATCAGCCACAACAGTCACCTTCTGCCCAGGCAGCGTTAATTGGTCTACTCGATCCCAGGTATGTTGCAACATGGAACGCGTTCCAACAAACGAACAGAACTGTTTGGGCTTGTGATACCCCAGCCACTGTTCAATAAACGGACGGGTGCGCTCTCCTTCACCTCCTGCTAAGACGACCGACCAACAATGGGCAAAGCTCTGTTGTTTAGGCATCACGGTCTCCCTCTTCTTTCTCGCACCACAGACAGCCACTACCCGAAAGAACGAGTTTGTCACTGAACCTGGGTTAAAAAGGCTAAACCCTAGACTAGAACTGCTGTTCTCGCCTCGCACTCAGGATGGTACAAATTTGATACCACTCGTTTTCTCTAGTGTTCTCATAGAGTTTTGTACGAGATCTCAAGAGAGGAGATGCTTCAATAAGGGGCAATTTGCCTCATTCGAAAAAATGGCGGTGATGCGAATTGGGATTCATGTCTATGATAAGGATGGCATGGAGGTTCTTTCTGGAAAAATCGGCTGTCTCCTATGTTTTGAATGGGGTCGAGTTTATTCCTTGCAACACTGACCCTGACTACCATGAGGGCCACGATGTCCTCCATCATGTCTCCGCCCCATACCGCAATGACGGCCTCTCCCGCCAGGACCCTGCCCCTGAGCAAATGACCGTTCATATTGGATGACAGTCCAGATTTCTTCATCCGTCAAGAGTCCGCCAAAAGGAATCATACCTGTGCTAGGTGAACCATGCTTGATGACCCAAAAAATTTCGCCCTCTGTTCGATGTCGCCACATCCCATGATGTCGAAAGTTTCGTGGAGACAGATTCAGTGCACGTCCACCTGGTCCATCACCACGTCCGGAGTGGCCATGACAATTAAAACAGGTCCCTTTTCCTTCATAAAGCACTTTTCCTTTTTCCACAATATCAGGAGAATCGGGCAAGGGACTCACCAACGCACGCGCCTCTTCTAGCTTACCGGCAGGGACACGTGGTGCCATCATATGTCGTTCCTGCGCTAATGTTGTACTGGACAAAAGACTACTCGCCATCATGATTTAGAGTACGACAGAACCTACAAATATGATCTTTCCCTCCTCATTAGAAGAACAAGGCAAAAACACGTTCTCACATGCTATGTATCTTTCGCATCATAGGTGTATCAACATTGCTGCTATGTCCGTGCCACGCAAACGCGTCGTCGGTTCGACCAAGTTGAACCTCTTAAGGATAAATTACCAAAAGAGAACGAGTCGAAGATGTGCGTTTTAATGGTCGAGAGGAGCCGTCAACGTGATTGACATTTCAAATCACAAGAGCAGCCAGTTTAAAAGGAAGGTTATTTTTCAGCTTGACCAGTCATTGGCACAAACCGTACCGGCAACAATTCGGTTTTTTGGTAGCCCTCTTTGGTCCGTCGAATCAAGACTAGGTTTTGCGAATAATCCCCGACAGGAAGAATAAGACGGCCGCCAATTGTTAACTGCTCTAAGAGTGGTGAGGGAATATGGTCAGGTGCGGCAGTGATGATAATGGCATCGAAGGGACTTTCTTTTGACCACCCTTGGTAGCCATCTCCCGCTCGCACAGCAACCTGATTATACCCAAGCTTGGCTAATACGTTAGAAGCCCGCACCGCAAGAGGTTCTACAATTTCAATCGTGAACACTTGTACCCCAAGTTCGGCAAGAACGGCAGCCTGATATCCTGATCCAGTTCCAATTTCCAAGACCTTTTCACCCGGTTGTAACTTCAAGGCTTCGGTCATAAAGGCCACAATAAACGGTTGTGAAATCGTTTGTTCATACCCGATAGGGAGTGGGAAATCTCCGTACGCATCATGAGATTCAGAAGCGGGAACAAACTCATGTCGAGGCACTCGGCGCATAGCGGTTAACACGGCTGGATCAGTAATTCCCTGTGCAACAATCTGCATATCCACCATCCGATCACGCTCATCCTGGCGTGAATGTTCAAGACTTTGATTCACACTCGTTAACCCCTCTTCAAAAAATCCCATCCAGAGTCCTACCATGCACCATACCATTATAGACAGATATCTGAAGGTCGATGCATTCTTCATACCCCATGATCTCGGCGGTGAAGTTCTACTGGTTTCGGTCGTCCGTCATTCCCAAGCATATCACGGACCCACCATGTACGTTCATTCACATTCAGCTCTCATCAATCTTGTTGGCAACACTGCATGTGACTTGCTTGTACCACCCGACCGCTTCACTTCGTCAGCCACTTCCAGTTTCGAATTTCTGGCATATCATCGCCGTGTGTTGCAATGTATGTTTTGTGGTCAATACGTTTATCTCGAACGGCTTGCTTCGCATAGGCGGCCAAATATCCCAACTTGGGAACGCGGTCAATTACATCAGCCACCAGATGGAAGCGATCAAGGTCATTCAGTACGACCATGTCGAAGGGCGTTGTGGTTGTTCCCTCTTCTTTATACCCGCGAACATGAAGATTCTTATGATTTGTCCGGCGATAAGTCAGCCGATGAATGAGCCACGGATATCCATGAAACGCAAAGATGATCGGCTTGTCTGTGGTAAACAACGTGTCAAACTCCTGATCCGAAAGCCCATGAGGATGTTCATTCTGCGGTTGCAACTTCATTAGGTTCACGACATTCACGACACGAATCTTCAAATCTGGGACTTGCTTGTGGAGAAGGTCCACCGCCGCTAACGTTTCCAACGTTGGCACATCGCCAGCACAGGCCATGACCACATCGGGCTCGCCTCCCCTGTCGTTACTGGCCCAATCCCAAATGCCAATTCCTGCCGTGCAATGCTTGATCGCCGCATCCATGCTTAAATACTGTAAACCAGGCTGCTTGCCTGCCACGATGACATTGATAAGATTGCGGCTACGCAAGCACTTATCCGTAATATACAACAAACTGTTCGCATCGGGCGGCAGGTAAATGCGAATGACCTCAGCTTTTTTGTTTACCACATGATCAATAAACCCCGGGTCCTGGTGAGAAAAGCCATTGTGATCTTGACGCCAAACATGGGAGGTCAACAAATAGTTCAATGACGCAATGGGCCTACGCCACGGAATACCCTCTCTCGTCACCTTTAACCACTTCGCATGTTGATTGAACATGGAATCGACAAGGTGAATGAAAGCCTCATAGCAAGAAAACAACCCATGGCGTCCTGTCAGCAAATACCCTTCCAGCCATCCCTGACAGGTATGTTCACTCAGCATTTCAAACACACGGCCGTCCGTTGAAAGATAATCATCTTCTGGAAAACTCTCCGCTACCCATCGACGCTTTGTCACCTCAAACAAGGCACTCAACCGGTTCGACGCCGTTTCATCTGGTCCAAACACCAAAAAATTTTGATTGCTCATATTGTGTTTCATGACATCTCGAAGAAATAGCCCCATGACCCTGGTGGCTTCGGCTTCGACGATGCCGGGCTTAGGGACATCTACCGCATAATCTTGAAAGGCAGGCATTTTTAATTCTTTCA
Source organism: Nitrospirales bacterium (assembly GCA_965223765.1). Classification (GTDB taxonomy): domain Bacteria; phylum Nitrospirota; class Nitrospiria; order Nitrospirales; family UBA8639; genus Nitrospira_E. Next base: position 2,002,525 of record OZ245016.1, on the reverse strand, counting down.
ATAGGAGACCACCATTGGTATGTGGATTGGCTCCCATCCGTTTTAACCCTTTAGGGGGCAGCGCAGTTAACCGGGGACGAAGCCCCCCTTGCTCATCAAACAATTCTTCGGGACGATAACTTTTCAACCAATCTTCCAATAGTTTGAGATGTTTTTTATTTGTCACAATATCCGAAAATGGAACTTGATGTGATCGCCAAGAATCTTCAGTCTTTTTCCCATTGACTTTCTTTGGCCCAGTCCATCCCTTCGGCGTCCGCAAAATAATGAGAGGCCAACGAGGGCGAGTAACATCCCCTGTACTTCTGGCATGCTGTTGAACAGCCTGAATCTCCACGATGATCTCTTCGAGTGTCTTGGCCATGCGTTCATGCATGGTCTTGGGATCTGACCCTTCCACAAAATGGGGTTGATACCCATAGCCCAAAAATAAGTTATTCAGTTCCTCATGGTTGATGCGCGCCAAAAGCGTCGGATTCGCAATCTTGTATCCATTCAAATGCAGAATAGGCAGAACGGCTCCGTCAGTGACCGGATTCAGAAACTTATTGGAATGCCAGGCCGTGGCCAGTGGCCCAGTTTCCGCCTCTCCATCACCGACCACACAGGCGGCAATTAAATCGGGATTATCAAACACAGCCCCAAACGCATGAGCGACCGAGTACCCAAGTTCTCCACCTTCGTGAATGGAACCGGGTGTTTCAGGCGCGACATGACTTGGAACCCCGCCCGGGAATGAAAATTGTTTAAACAGTTGTTTCATCCCTTCCGCATCTTGAGAGATATTGGAATACACCTCACTATAGGTTCCCTCTAAGTAGGTATTCGCCAGGAGTCCTGGCCCCCCATGCCCCGGACCCGCAATATACAACATGTTCAAGTCATACTTTCTGATAACACGATTGAGATGAACGTAGATGAAGTTAAGCCCCGGCGTCGTCCCCCAATGACCCAACAACCGAGGTTTCACATGATCCAGCGTAAGCGGTTTTCTCAACAAAGGATTGTCCAGCAAATAAATCTGCCCAACCGATAAATAATTGGCCGCACGCCAATACCCATCGATATCAGTCAGTTCCTGCTTTGATAGGATCGTCGCCATCTTTTACTCCTATTCAATCACCAGCGTTTTGATGAGTTCCAATTCATCTCGAACCAACCGTGGCGTCAAAAAATATTTACGCACATGGTCACGCGCCGCCCGACCGAAAGCTCCACGTTCACCAGGATGTTGTAAGAGGTAAAGAATTTTTTCTGCACAGTCTTCCTCGCCATCTTGAATCAAGTACCGATGATATTCTTCGGGAAATTGCATAGGGATACCTCCAGCTTTTCCTGCCACCACCGGTTTTTCTTTCCAAAAGGCTTCCGAGACAACCAAACCAAATCCCTCACGGATGGAGTTTTGAATCACCACATCGCTTCCACGTTGAAACATATTCACCTCTGCATTACCCACTCCACCTAAATTCGTGAACACGAAAATATTTGGATCATTAACCGAGGCCTCTTCTACTTGATCCATGAGTACCCAGCCTTCCGGGTCGTCTCCAGCCATGGCTCCGATGAATACTAACTGAACATCCGGAACAACCTGCTTCACTAACTGATAAGCCCGAACCACTCCCAATGGATTTTTCCATGGATCAAATCGAGAAACTTGCAACAAGACAGGCCGTTCTGGGTTGATACCTGAATCAGCCATGGCTTGTTTGCACACCTCCAACGGCAACTCCATATTTTTGGTTGCCAGCGGATCGATAGCCGGAGGGATGAACGCCACTCGCTTGGTCCGAAGATCCGGCAAGACAAACTGCGGCATGGTAAAAACCATTGCATCGTACTCTTCAAGAAATGTTCGCAAAAATCCGCTGACCTGTTCTTCTGGACTCGAGCTATCAATATGACACCGCCAAATCCATTTGGCATTTCGAGGTCCAGCAAAGGTACGAAGAGCGGCCGGTTGTGGATCATGGATAATGAACACATCATATTCGGATTCCAGAAGCTTGGCACTCTGCTCATTTACCTGTGAAAACAGATCTTTCTCGTCTTGCGTCAATTCATGAGGTTTCCCTTGGAGCGCATTATGAAAGGCCTTGGACACGGTGAAAAACTCTGATGGGGCATGAAGCAACCGCCAATCACAGTCAATGCCCAATCCACTCAGGATAGGAATTATCCGTGGCAATAGTTCCGCAACTCCACCACCATAGGCCGTGGAATTGATCTGACAGATCCTTACACCTTTTAAAGCCTTGGCAAGATCCAGAATCTCATCAATGAGCTCATCCCCAATCAGCCAACGATAATATTCAATATGAGCAGACCGAAACCCTGATCGCCGACCAATATTGACCTCTTGCAGCATCGGTATCCTCCATCATACTCGTCACAGCATGAACCAACGCAAAAAAGATTATTTGGCATTCTCCTTTTGTTCAAGACAACGAACGGTTTCCCGCGCGATGAGAGTTTCTTCATCTGTCGCCACCACATAGGCCGCAATGCGTGAATCATCAGTGCTAATCTTCATCGCGTCTCCTGATTGTAAGTGTATGGCATGTTCATTACGATACGAGTCTAATCGCAACCCACACCATTCCATGCCAGCGCACACCTTAGCCCGAATCTCTGGGGAACGCTCACCTATTCCTCCGCCAAACACAATGGCTTCAGCTCCCTGTAAAACAGCAAGATACGATCCCAAAAACAGTCGAATGCGATAGCAGAACATTTCGACAGCCAATTGTGCGCGTTGATCTTGCTGTTCCCTGACCGCTTGCAACAACACCTCCATATCAGACGATTGTCCTGAAATTCCTAATAAGCCGGATTGTTCATTCAAAAGATGCTCAACGTCGGCTGCGCTTTTCGAATGGTGTTTCATAACATGGCAGACCGCTGCTGGATCGACATTTCCTGATCGGGTTCCCATCACCAATCCCTCTAGAGGGGTAAACCCCATTGACGTATCAACAGATCTCCCCTGAGCAATCGCAGCCATTGAACAGCCATTTCCTAATTGAAGAGTAATCAGTCGAGCGTGCTGATAGGATCGACCTATCAATCGGGCATAGCCATGCATCAAAGAAGAATGAGCAATGCCATGAAACCCATACCGTCGAATGCCGGTTGTTTCAGTTAACTCGAACGGCAAGGCATATGTCCTGGCATAATCAGGAAGTGTGCTATGAAACGCCGTATCAAACACCGCCACCATTGGCATGGTTTGCCCCAAGACCTGTTGCAGCATTCGAATTCCCTCCACAACGAAAGGATTATGAAGTGGGGCCAAGTCATCGAGCTGTTCAATCTTCAGAAGTACATCGTCGTCAATGCGAATAGCCTGTGTGAAAGCTTCTCCTCCATGAACTACTCGATGCCCAACAGCATCCAGGTCTCCCCAACACCCATACGGCAGACGATGGTCCTGTAACACTTCGCACATCCAATGAATCGCAGCCCGAATATCTAAAATTGTTCGATTAAAGATGTGGCTATCCTCACCGTGAATCAAAACGCACCGAGCGACTCCTGGAATACCAGTGATTTTCCCGTTGAGCCGTCTATGACCATCCTTCAGTGCAAAGTCCTGTGTTGGGCAATCCATGTCATACACTGAAAATTTCAGCGATGAGCTCCCACCATTGATGACCAGTACCTTCATCTTTGTCACCATTCTCTATTGCAAATATTTTTTTAGATACATGGCTGCGTCCTCAGGAAGGATCGTGTTGATGAAGATCCCCGATCCCAATTCAAAACCCGCAATGGTCGTCAAGCGCGGAAGGATTTGCATATGCCATAAGAAGTAATGCTTGGTTTCATCTTCAGGAGGAGCCGAATGGAGGATGTAATTGAAATCAGGGTCGCCTAGCGCATCATCTAAGGCCTTGAGTGTTCTCCTGAGTACATCGGCCAGTTCGGCGAGATGACCGGGCTCGACATGCCCAAAGGTGGCTTCTTCGTGTTTCGGTGCGATCCAGGTTTCAAAGGGAACACGTGAGGCAAAGGGGTGAAACACCACAAAGCATGTCGACTCGAACAAGACTCGAACCTTGGCAGCACGCTCCGCTTCGACTAAATCACAATAGAGACAGCGCCCCGTATCATCAAAATGGCTGATGGCCACTTCATATTTTTTCCGAGTCAGTAAAGGTGCGACTGGCGTGCCGACGATCTGGGAATGCGGATGTATCAGAGATGTTCCGGCCCGTTCACCATGATTTTTAAACAAGACAATGCTTTTTACTTGAGGATCCTGCTTCAGCGCGCAATAGCGTTCATGACAAGCCTGCAACACCAACGCAACCTCATTCGTGGTCATGCGAGAAAGACAATGATCATGCCGCGGAGTTTCAATAATGACTTCATGATGGCCCACACCTCCCATTTCTCGAAAAAAGTGGCCATCTTCTTTACGATAGGGCGCCACATCCGGGCCAACAGCTGCATATTTATTGGGAACGACCCTCAATTGCCAATCGCGAGAGGAATCGCTGGGATAGCAAAGAATATCTGGAGGTGTCAGATGTTCTTGTCCGGGGCAGAAGGGGCACGCAGGATCATACCTTGGCAAAGCTGATTCTGCGACAGATTTCTGAAAATCATCTGGACGCTTCCCTCGCTCTGTCGCAATAATGACCCAATCTTTTGTCGTGGGATCTTGTCGAAGGATAGACATAAGGGAACCTCTAAAAACTCGAAATTCGAAAATTCAAATACAATGTTTTCAAGAGGTTTGGGAACCAGATTCAAGAAAAACATAGGTTTTTAGAGGTGCCCATAAAAGCATTCTATCAATACCACCAAAGTCTCAAGTGAAGGATGGACAGCACCTCACAACTATAGCCCCACAGCAATGACAGAAGATCAAGACTGCATAAAAACTTCACTAACGCCATCTGTATCTTTGAGCTAAAGACTTGCGATACTCACCTCTTCTATTATCGGCAAGCTTTAACGGGTATGACAGAATGTACGCCTAACAAACAGATCGACCAGAACCATATCAGGTTCTTAAACACAATCGAAGCATGTACTCGTCATAATTTGTACAAACTTGCATTTCATCTTTCAGGCACTGTTGGAATACCTCTTGGGGCGGAAGTCTAAAAATACCAGAGGAATATTGATCGCTCCTCATATTATGAACGCCCTCAGGCTTGCAAGCAAGATATCGTTCTGATCAGAGCGGGCGTGCTTTCATATATCCAGCTTCTCTGTGGAATATCAAACGTTCCGCGCCTTACTGGATGGAATTTTCTGAACCTCCCGGAAGCACCTGTATATATCTGTGAGAATTCTTGGCCCTGAAGATCAGCATTGTTCTACACTCCCATGAAAAAGTCAGATACACATGCCAAAGCCTCTGCACGTTATTCCTTAGATAGCGGGTGCACGGGCCGTAAGATTTCTCCAGATGATTGAACGGATCATTGCTGACGTCTTAGTTGTCATCCATTTGGCGTTCATCTGTTTTGTTGTCTTTGGCGGGATCCTTGTCCTGCATTGGAAATGGATGAGCATCGTCCACCTTCCTGCGGTGGTCTGGGGGGTACTTATTGAGTTTCAAGGTTGGATCTGTCCCTTGACGCCCCTTGAACAAGATTTTCGACATCTCTCAGGCCAAGCAGGATACAGCGGCGGATTCATTGAACATTATCTTATACCTCTCATCTATCCCAGCGGCCTCACGCGCCCGATTCAAATTGCCATCGGCCTCTTCGTGATCACCATCAATCTTGCCATCTATAGCCTTTTACTTTATCGCATGAAGCATTCCAAATGATTAACGAACTGCCAACCTACTCTTGACTAACAGATCGCATAGATCAGCCCTGCGTTCCGTTTTCCCATAAGCCCTCGTCAAGCATCTCCTTGATCACCCTCATTATGCTTTACATCAGACAACGTTGCTATCCTTCACCTGGATGACTCTCTTCCTAACGTGAACAAAACGGCATCACTGAGGAAGAATGGGTCGCCTCAGCTTTTGGGTGTGGGGAAATGTGCGACATTTCATCGGACAGGTTTTCTAGTTATATTTCCCAACTTCATTTCGGCCTAACCTTTTTCCAAACTGCGCCGTTAGAATTCCCACTTCCTGCTTTTCGCATTCCTTTAAATTTCCTACAGGTTTTCATTTGGTTGCAAGTACTTTTCTCTTTCATCAGCACCTCTTCTGAATCATTTTTCTAACTGTTCTGCCTGGCATGGCGCTTGAACTTGCAACAACGGTAAAAGGCAGGGACGTCTGAACACCTGTACGATTTTCTTCTAGGAGTCTGTCTGGCTTAAGGAATCGAAAGCGAAAAAGCGGTTAAGTAGCTGAGAGGAGGTAGACTTATGAAATGTCCTCACTGTTTGGGGTTTATGGTCATCGATGTTTGCCTCAACATGGAAGGTGATCGCAATAAGGTCTGGATCAATGAATGGCGATGTCTAAACTGTGGAGAAGTTTTTGATCCCAGCACCTTAGAAAACCGAGCGTTACAACGTCAGGCGGCTCGCTTCAGACAGACACAAGAAACAGCATGTCGTCTTGCTTGCTAACTGGAAATCATGATGAAGGCGTTTACACGATCACTGAGATGGATGGTTGTGCTCACAATGACAACGGGAGGAATACTGACGGGTTCTGTATGGGGCCAAGAACAGGAAGTGATCGGAGGAGGGCGTTACCTTTATGAAAAGTTTTGCAAAATTTGCCATGGCCCCAGGGCCATGGGGAACGGGGAACAAGCCCCTTCACTCCAACCCAAACCTGCCAACCTGACAACATTGCAGCAACGCAATGGAGGAAAGTTCCCCTTCTGGAAGGCCTATCGCATGATTGATGGACGCGAACATATCGAGAGTCATGGCACACGGGATATGCCGGTCTTTGGAATATGGTTTCGTGTTCCCGATGATGAAATCTCCATCGAAACCGAATGGGCTGATCAGGTAAGAGGACGGATCTGGCAGTTGTTATCGTATCTCAAATCGATTCAAGTGCCGTAGCGTTCACTACTCCACTGCACATCATCTACGGTGCATCAGGATGGTGGACGGATTTTCACGCTCAATTCATCGTGTCAAGGAGGTTCAGCCATGTCAGACATGTTGAAAGTGATCGAAGTGTTAGCAGAATCGGACAAAAGCTGGGAAGATGCGGCTTCGCAGGCGGTGTCACGGGCATCCAAGACCGTCGATGGATCAAATCCATCTATATCAAGGACATAAACGCCCAAGTTGAGAACAACAAGTTCCGGATTAATGCCAATATCTCGTTTGTCCTGGATTAAGTACCGAGCCCAAATAAAGACGTTGAGAGAATTTCTTCCGAGGGAGAACAACAAGAAACGCCTTCTGCCGATAATCCGAGGGAAGAGAGGAAAATGCCTGGCAGGGAAGCGATGGAGGGATGATCGACAGATTCCCTATGGAACTTTCGAACGTCTACTGGGCTGTTCCCGGCTTATCCTCCTGATGTTGGTTGGAACCGGAGTCGGGATGTTTAGTCATGGTGGTAATAAGTACGCGAGATCCTCTGTCCCGCAAAAAAGGTCCCCGCCATACAAAGGGGAAGGAAGATGAATCAAATGAAAAGCAATAGCGAATCACAACATGCAGGGTTTGAGAATTTGACCGTCGATCAGATCATGGAGAAGGAGGTTCAATCTGCTCATGATAAGACCAAAGCAGATGTTCTAGCCTCCTTCATGGTGGAAGGATTTGGTTCCGTACCGATAGTGGATGATCAGCAACGGTTAATTGGAATAGTCTCTGAGTACGACCTTCTGGATGTCCTTGGGCGAGGACGCCCCTGGAACGATCTCGCTGCCTACGAAGTGATGACAAGACATCCTGCCTCGGTCACTCCAAAAACAAGCATCGCGACGTTGATAGGGATATTGCAATCAAGCCGTTTCATTCGAATGCCCGTCGTTGATTCGAAAGGAACATTAATTGGTATGGTAGCTCGGCAGGATATCGTTCGAGCGTACCTTAACACGAGTCTGAACCGGACTGGTCAGGGATAATGGGGTATTGGTGACACCAACGAATTCCTCGTGCGACAGATTTCGGATCTCAGATGTTCTTCAATACTCTCAAGCTCATCGAATGTAATGGAGTTGTGACCTATGAAAAGGGGAGGGAAGGTCCTTACGTCGATTCGGCTCAGAAAGCATCGTTTCGGCTCGTACTTGATCAACCCGGACATTTTCAGTTTCAATGGTGTATCCGTCAGGCATAAAAGGGAAATCTTGTTGTTCATTATCCACGCGGTGTCATCACCGCCTGACAACCGGGGAACAAAGACCCGTAGGGAGTCGCTATGATCAACATCGTGACCCACATCTTCTTTGCCACAGATTTTTCTCCCTGTTCTGCCTTAGCCTTTCGCTATGCGGTAGAATGGGCAAGAATTTTTGAAGCCCAATTAACTCTCTTTCATGGCATCTCTCTTCAGCCAGGATTAGATATCGATGTTGGCATCGCCCAACGTTACTTTGACGAACAACAACAAGCTGCACAAGACCGGTTACATCAACTCCGCAAAGAAGCCCGTCAGCAAGTCGCAAAAGTTGAGATAGAAATGCGAACGGGCATTCCTTCAGCCAACATCTGCGATCTCGCTCGTGACCGCAAAGCCGATTTGATTATCACCGGCACCCACGGTTGGACCGGGTTCAATCGTGTCGTCTTAGGCAGCGTGGCTGAACGAGTCATTCAACAAGCCCCTTGTCCAGTCCTATCGGTTCCGGATCGAAGTCCCGAAGAAACCACCGACATGCATTCCCTCTCCATACAACCACGCCATATTATTTTGCCGGTCGATTTCTCCGACTGTTCGATGGATGCCTATGAATACGCCGTTCAAGTAGCCAAGTGGTTTGATGCGCCATTGACTCTGGTGCATGCTATCGAACCTCTGTCTTATAGCTTGGACTTTACGCTGACGCACCCCCTTCAAGAGAAAAGCAATCGAGAGAAAGTCGAGCGCCGCTTACAAGACTTGACGACATTACTCCAGGAACAAGGATTATCGGCACAACATGAACTTGTGGATAAGCCTTCAGTGAAAGCTATTCTAGAAACCGGAACTGCTCAACAAGCTGATTTAGTCCTCATGGGGACTCATGCTCGAAGCGCGTTCTCACGACTGATACTAGGCAGCACAACGAATAACATTCTTCAACAGAGCCCCTATCCAATACTTACGGTAAAAAGTCCGAAATTTGAGGGTGGACATCACCCTCTACCTGAAGCCGAACCGACAGAAATTTCTTCAGGCTAAATGATGCCAGAAGATTCGCTTTCAATTGGCCCTGCAACGCCTCGACTCCTTCGCCGCGACGATTTCTTGCAGCTCTTTCATTCCCTTAAAAAAATGGGTTATCAGATCGTTGGACCTGTCATCTCCCAAGATGCCGTTCAATGGAAAACTATTTTATCCCCGGCTGACTTGCCCATTGGTTGGATAGATCGACAGGAGCCCGGGCATTACCGCCTAGAGTCACAACCTGACAGCCCCTTTTATTTCAATATCGTTCATGGGCCAGAGTCCTTAAAACCCTTAACCTTTGCTCCACGAGAATCGCTTTTGGTCTTTGATCGCCAAGAAAAGACCTTCTCCGCAATAGAAACGTTTCCTACTAGTCATCCGACAGCCGTGTTGGGTGTTCGAGCCTGCGACCTAGCCGGCCTGGGCATCCAAGATAAAATTTTTCTTCAGGGCCCATACCCCGATCCTTATTATCAAAAACGGCGAGAAAACCTTTTGCTCATCAGCGTCAACTGTACTCGAGCACATTCCACGTGTTTTTGTGCATCGATGGGAACCGGGCCAAAATCACAGGAAGGGTATGATTTAAGCCTAACGGAGTCTGAGGAAGATTTTCTGATTGAAGCCGGAAGCGCTAAAGGCCTGAAGGTGTTGGAACAATTACCCTATGCCAAGGCCCCTGAAGAGCGGATCAAAAAAGAAGAAGAACGGATAGCGGCCTGTGCGGCCGGCCAGACCCGCAGCCTACCAAACACCAGTTTGCCGGAAACCTTGTATGAAGCCCACGATCATCCACGATGGGACCAGGTAGCGGCTCGTTGTTTATCGTGCACGAACTGTACGATGGTCTGTCCCACCTGCTTTTGCCATGGTGTAGAGGAACAACCATCGCTCGACTTTCAACATTCAGAACATATTCGGGTATGGGATTCCTGTTTCACTCCTGACCATGGCTATATCCACGGAAAAAATTTCCGCCCAACAACCAAAGACCGGTATCGTATGTGGCTCACTCACAAACTGGCCTCCTGGATCGATCAGTTCGGCACATCTGGATGTGTAGGGTGTGGGCGCTGTCTCACCTGGTGCCCCGTGGGCATCGATATTACAGAAGAAGCCCACGCTCTATGTCAGATTCCCCAATAGCCAAGAAGGTTTCCAAAAACCCCTCATGATACATAACCCTTATTTCATCGATCCAGCCGTCATCGCAGATAAGAAACAAGAGTCCACAGACATCGTGACGTTTCGGCTGCAATTGACTGATCCAGCTCTCCGTCAAGCTTTTCGATTTGAGGCCGGTCAGTTCAACATGCTGTATGTATTTGGAGTAGGAGAAGTAGCGATCTCTATCGTGTCAGATCCAGACGAGCCGGAATCGTTGGATCACACCATTCGGATTGTGGGACGCGTCACACAGGTTTTGGGCAATATGCAAATTGGCCAGACGTTAGGCATTCGTGGGCCTTTTGGAATTGGGTGGCCGATGAATGAAGCTCAGGGGAAAGATATCCTTATCGTCACCGGTGGCCTGGGGTGTGCGCCAGTGGTCGGCGCAATCGAGTATATGTTTCGTAGACGAGAACAGTATGGAGCCTTGACCATTCTGCATGGTGTGAAAACCCCACATGATCTACTCTATCGAGAACGCTACGATACCTGGCGCCATCAACCGAATACGCGAGTGTTGCTCACCAGCGACGAACCCGGCAAAACTTGGCATAATCATGTAGGCGTGGTTACAGAATTGTTCGACCAACTGCAGGTGAACCCGGACAACACGGTCGTGATGATGTGTGGCCCAGAAATCATGATGCGAATTGCCTGCAATATACTCTCGCATCAGGGGCTCCGGCCAGATTCCATGTATGTGTCACTGGAACGGCACATGGAATGCGGCATCGGACTCTGCGGACATTGTCAGTTGGGACCATTCTTTTTATGCAAAGATGGGCCAGTCATGCGTTTAGATCGAGTGATGCCTTTTTTTGGAAAAGTGGGGGTGTGAGATGAACACAATCTCTACCTCCCCTGAACCCCTCCTTACAAAGGAGGGAAACAATTAAGATGATGTGCAACTGATAAAGAATGCGTCTATGGTAGAAACACTCAAACTTCCAAGCAGAGAACGACCCCGAGTGGCGGTGGTGAAGTTTGCGTCTTGTGACGGTTGCCAGCTCAGCATCCTAAACTTAGAAGACGCTTTACTGGCACTTGGCGAAGCTCTGGATATCGCGTATTTCCCGGAGGCTTCTAGTCATCTGCAAGAAGGCCCCTATGATATCGCCTTCGTTGAAGGTTCGATCACCTGCCCCGAAGACATTCCCCGAATCCTTGATCTCCGGCAGCAAGCCACAACATTGATTACGATTGGTGCTTGTGCCACATCTGGAGGTATTCAAGCACTGCGCAATTGGGCGGATATCGAAGCCTTCAAGCAAACGGTCTACCCGAACCCCGAATACATTCAGAGCCTGAGCACATCAACTCCCATTTCCGAACATGTTCACGTGGATTACGAGCTTTGGGGCTGCCCGATCGATAAGCAGCAACTCTTGCGAGTCGTTACCGATCTATTGAAGGGGGTTAAACCTCGAATACCCACCCACAGCGTCTGTTTAGATTGCAAACGGCAGGGGCATGTCTGCGTGTTAGTCGCAAAAGGTCTTCCCTGCCTTGGACCTGTGACTCGTACCGGTTGTGGCGCCATCTGCCCAAGCATGGGGCGGGATTGTTATGGGTGTTTCGGTCCGGCAGAACATGCTTCGGTTCATTTGCCTAGTCTTCCCCCCAATACCGAGTCACTTGCCCGACAGTTTCATGAGCATCTGCAACTCATCCCCATCGATATGATTCGCCGATTTCGAGGCATCAACGGGTCGGTTCAACCTTTTCAAGAAGAAAGTCATGCCTGGGACTCCTGATAACGTTCGTACCATTAAAGTCGACATGATGGCCCGCGTGGAGGGGGAAGGTGCACTCAACGTGACGGTCAAGGACGGACTCGTTCAAGATGTGCAACTTCGTATATTCGAACCACCCCGATTTTTTGAAGCCTTTCTTCAAGGTCGCCATGTGAACGAAGTACCCGACATCGTCGCACGCATTTGCGGTATTTGTCCTGTGGCCTATCAAATGAGTGCTGTGCATGCGATAGAACCCATCTTCGATGTGGAAATCCCAGACGCCATCAGAAATCTTCGTCGATTGCTGTATTGTGCTGAATGGATCGAAAGCCATGTCCTGCATATCTACATGCTTCAGGCTCCGGACTTCTTGGGGTTCGCCAGTGGACTCGACATGGCCCGCGTGCATCCTGACTTGGTCAAACAAGGCTTGAGGCTGAAAAAAGCCGGCAATCAATTACTAACTCTTTTGGGTGGTCGTTCCGTCCATCCTGTTTCCGTCAAAATTGGCGGCTTTTCTCGAGTCCCGACGAAGGAACAGCTTCATTCACTGATTGATGAGTTGCGGTGGGCTAGAGATGCCGCTGCCAAAACCGTCCAATGGGTCAGCGGATTTGAGTTTACCGATCAGGAACAGGATTATACATTCTTGGCGCTTTGTGGACCTTCAGAATATCCCATGAATACAGGGCTTCTGGGTACCAACAGGGGACATCAATTTCGTGTAGAAGAGTTCGAAACCCATTTCCACGAAGAACAAGTCCCATACTCCAATGCCCTCCATTGTATTTTTCAAGGAAGATCATATTTGACGGGACCACTGGCTCGTCTTTCTCTTAACTATGATCAACTCTCTCCATATACCAAACAGGCTTTCGCAGAAACAGGCCTCTCTCTTCCAATCAAACGAGCCTCGATGGGCATTATCGCGCGATCGCTTGAGGTACTCTATGCTGTCGATGAAGCTATCCGTCTCATTGAAGAATACGAACCTCCTCCCGTCTCATCGGTGCCGGTAACTTTCAAGACCGGTACTGGCATAGCTGTCACCGAAGCACCACGCGGAGTCCTCTATCATCGTTATCAGGTCGACGAAGACGGAACTATTCTCTTGGCAAAAATCGTCCCTCCAACCTCTCAAAATCAGCGACGGATCGAAGACGATTTGCGAAACATGCTTCCAGGTTTATTGGATCTGAACGATGAGGAAACCGCCATCAAATGCGAACAACATATCCGTAGCTATGACCCATGTATCTCTTGTGCCACACACTTTTTGAAATTTACGAAGGAAGATTTGTCAATAACAGAAATATAACCGCGCAAGACTCTAGTGGTTTAACTATCACATGCATCTTTCCCCTTCCCCCGATCTTTGTCTTTTTGCAGAACAACGCCCTCAATTGGGCGGGAGTTCTGAAATATCTTCGTAGAACGTTAAATTCATCGCCCCAAGTTGCTTACACCAGCTTAATCTGACGTTCCCTCATGGGACATTGGCATCAGAAGAGAAGGCCAGTGCTATAAATGACAAAGGCACCAAGAATGACCGTCATTGAGCCTACACAGCCCTGTAAACCATTATGGAGCCAGGTCGCAGATTGCGCTGAAAATCTCAGGGGGATGGCAATAATGATCGAGAGCACAGCCATTCCCGCCATCGATCCAAGACCAAATATGATGATGTATAGGATGCCAAGGAGCGGAGAGACGGCTTGTTGGAGTGTCAGTAATATGAGCGCGGCGGAACCTGCCATGCCATGCATGAACCCTATGAAAAGTGCTCGGTAGGGAAAAGCTTTGGAATGTGCATGATCATGATTCGCATCTTTGTGGTCGGCTCCTTTTACGTGCGAATGGGCATGAAAATGAGGAGGTTGGTTAGAATGTTGGTGAGCATGAAAATGAATTCGTTCTTTTGTCATTTTGCGTAAGACATCCAACCCCAGTCCTAACAGCATGACCCCTACGGCCAACTCCAGCCAGTGAGCTAATCGTTCTGGAACGACTGTCTCCAGAAGCAGCACTATGGAGCCAAACAGCAGAAGGGTAATGGTATGCCCTAATCCCCATATCAATCCTTGCTTGACAGTAGCGGCCACAGTCTGACTCTTGGTCGCAAGCGTGGCGACGGCTGCAGCGTGGTCCGCTTCCAACGCATGCCTCATGCCAATTAAAAATCCAAGCCCCAGCAAACTTAACATTGGGGAACAACCTGCTGGTTTGGATGATTGATCTGAGAGATAACCCAGTCATACCAGTTTTGGAGTCCCACGCCAGTTATGGCCGAGACTTGAAGCACCTGAATATCCGGATTCACCCTATGAGCATACTCCACGCACTGTGATACATCGAACGTGAGATGAGGAAGAAGGTCAATTTTATTGAGGAGCATCATGCTCGCATTCTTGAACATATGCGGATACTTTAACGGTTTATCCTCACCTTCAGTAACGGAAAGAATCACAACTTTGGCCTGTTCTCCTAAATCGAATAAAGCGGGACAGACAAGATTCCCGACATTTTCAATGAGAAGTAGCGAGTCGACCGGAGGTTGAAGCTCTTCCAGCCCTCGCGCCAGCATATCGGCTTCTAAGTGACACCCGGCTCCAGTGTTGATTTGGACGACCCGACATCCGGTCCTTCGGATCCGCTCCGCATCGTGAAGCGTTTCCTGATCCCCTTCAATCACTGAAATATTTATAACATGCTGAAGATCCTGAATTGTTCGTTCAAGCAGCGTGGTTTTTCCCGAACCTGGTGAGCTCACAAGGTTCAGAGCGATAATGTTCCTTCCAAGAAACCATCCTCGGTTTCGCTCTGCCAACCGATCATTCTTGGCTAAGATAGCCTGTTCGATGGGAACAGTGATGCCGTGCTCGTGGGTGTGATCATGATGATTATGATCGTGATGATCGTCATCATGGGAATGAGAATGGTCCGAATGCGCGTGGCTCATAACACCGGTTTCCCCAGTTGCCAAGTTCGTCACTCTCGGATTGGCAGTGTCGGAACATCCGCAGGTCGTACACATCAGGCTGTCACCATTTGTTTAATAAGCAGCTCTTCCCCTGTGAGACGAGTAATTTCAGCAGAACCACAAGGACAGCGTCCGTAAAGTTGCTCAAGTTCAAAATGGGTTCCACAGGTTCGACATTCAGCTGTTCCTGAAATTTCAATAATCTCTAATTCTGCTCCTTCGAGGACCGTTCCTTGACTGACGATGTCAAAACAAAACCGAATCGATTCGGGTAATATCGCGCTGAATTTCCCGATTTCTAGCGTCACTTGTGTAATCTTTTCGCCTTGGGCTTTCTCTGAGACAATGGACACAATGTTTCGTGTGATCCCTAATTCGTGCATTGTGGCATATCCTGCGCCGTAGACTTTGTGCTATTGGTAACGTAAAAAAGGATGCGTAACGGTTCCAGCCAAAGCCGTTCGGTGAGCTCGGCTTTCAGTGTCTGAAGACTTTGTGAATCTGCCGGCTTTTCCTGGTCGGACCCAACCCGTTCCACAAGTTCGAAAAAATGGGAAGGGACAAATCCTTTTCGTAGTTGCACGTCGACGGTATTATCATTTTGGGTGGCCCACCAACGAAATTGCATGTTCTGGTTGCATTGCAAAGGTTGCTGAGGATCCAGCAATCGAAAACGATTTCGACTGACACACCGTGTGATAAATTCGATGGCATCACGGACACCTGGTCCAGGGTGAGCACTGACAATAGATAACGCATTTCGATCCCATAATTTCTCATGAGAAAGAGCCAGCCCCGCAGCCTGCATCGCCCGGAATCCAACACTCGCTCCCCAAATTGCCTCACCTTGGTGAAAAGACAGAAGGCCTTTGTAGGTCAGATGCTCAACGCGACCGTGGTCTGCAATGTCGAGAGTGTGTTCTTTGAATGCCATCATCGCATTTCTGACCTAACAAATTCGCGGTAATTGATCGCCCACGAGGGTATCCACAATTCGTGTGCCACCAAAGGTTGTTGACAAGAGCACAGTCCCTGGTGGTGATTCCTTCACGGTTCCAATGATGGCACTGTGTTCTCCTGCAGGATGGGTTTGCATGGCAGCAATAAGTTGCGGAGCCTGATCCTGCGGAACGACAGCAACTAATTTGCCTTCGTTTGCCAAATAGAGTGGATCAAGCCCTAAAATTTCACAAGCACCCCGAACCGATTCCCTGATGGGCACAGATGATTCATGCAGGTGCATAGAAACATCTGCAGCCGAGGCAAACTCATTCAACACCGTAGCGACTCCCCCACGGGTCGCATCTCGTAGACACCGAATGTTGGGGCACACCTCCAGCATCTGTGCAATTAACTCGTGAAGCGATTGCGTATCGCTTTCTACACTTGCTTCCAAGGCTAACTCATTCCGAGCCAGAAGAATGGCTACACCATGGTCACCGATGAGGCCATTCGTCACAATGGCATCGCCAGGTTGTGCTCCTTGGGCTGAAATGGAAATACCTTCGGGAACGACTCCGAGGCCTGCAGTGTTGATGAAGAGTTTGTCTGCTGAACCCCGTTCGACAACTTTGGTATCTCCCGTCACAATGATTATCCCGGCACGGTCTGCAGCCTGTTTCATGGAATCGACTACCTGGGCCAGCGTGTCCATAGATAGCCCTTCTTCCATCACCATGCTGCATGACAGATAAAGCGGGCGGGCCCCGCTCACAGCCAAGTCGTTGACCGTGCCATTCACTGCGAGCTCCCCGATATTCCCTCCGGGAAAAAATAATGGATGGACGACATAGCTATCCGTAGTAAAGGCCAGCCGATTCCCATGCTGTCGTAGTTCATGTAACGGGAAAACGGCTTGATCCTCCAAAGTTTCCAGAATTGGATTATCGAATGTTCTGACGAACAGGTTCTGGATAAGATCTCGCATGGCTTTTCCACCAGACCCATGGGCCAGCGTCACTCGTTGATCTCGTATCTTTGTCGGAAGAGTTCTTGTGGGTTGAATAGAAAGGGCTTGGGATAATAGCGTAGTGGGATTCATGCGACAGAGTTCTTTCGTTAGGCTGGAACATTGACTGGTTGAATATCGTTCTGATCAATCCAGCCATAGTTATAATATGCAGCACATGCGCCTTCTGTGGACACCATTAACGCACCTAAAGCATTCTCCGGCGTGCAGCTTGTTCCAAAGACTTTGCATTGATTGGGCTTGATCGCTCCTTTTAAGACCTCCCCGCATTGGCAGGAAGAGGGATCAGCAATGGTCACGTTCGACACCGGGAATTTTCTTTCTGCGTCAAATGCTGAAAATTCCTCGCGCACGCGCACCCCTGAATGATCGATAGATCCTAAGCCGCGCCATTCGAAAAATTCTCGTAGTTCAAAGACCCGGTGAATGGCTTCGAGTGCTTGAACGTTTCCTTGCTGTGGCACGATGCGCTGATACTGGTTTTCGACCTCACAGCGACCTTCTGCCAGTTGTTTGAGTACCATCCAGACGGATTGTAAAATATCGAGCGGTTCAAATCCTGCAATCGTAAGGGGTTTCCTATAGTCTCGGGCGATAAAAGCATAAGGAGCCATGCCAATCACCATGCTGACATGCCCCGGTCCGAGAAACCCGTCCAGTTGTAAATCCGGTGAATCCAGGACAGCCTTAATCGTGGGAATGATGGTGATGTGATTGCAAAAGAGTGAAAAGTTTTTCAGTCCTTCCTCTTGAGCCCGAAGAATCGTCAGTGCCGTGCTAGGCATCGTGGTCTCGAACCCCAATCCGAAAAACACGATTTCTTTATCTGGGTGGGCTTGTGCGATGGCTAACGCGTCCAACGGAGAGTAGACCATCCGTACATCGGCTCCATCGGCTTTGGCTTGCAGTAAGCTTATCTTCGACCCCGTCACCCGCATAGCATCCCCGAAGGTCGTCATGATGACATCGTTTCGTTCCGCCAAAGCAATGCAATCGTCGACACGTCCTCGCGGCAACACGCACACAGGGCAACCCGGGCCATGAATGAATTCGACTTCTTCCGGAAGCATTTTGTTGAGGCCATATCGAAATATGGTATGAGTATGCCCGCCGCAGACTTCCATAATATACACCGGTCGGTGTCGGCACCTCTCCATGCGTTTCACGAGGGCTTGGATTTCTTGGAGAAGCCTCTGGGCTTTTTGAGGGTCACGAAATTCGTCCACAAACTTCATGGGATGTCCTTTGTTGATGTTGACGCTCCACGATCATCCGCAAGAAGCGTATGCACGAGATCCCACACAATGTGGTAGATCAGGACATGACATTCTTGAATTCGGTGAATGCTGTCCGTCTCGACGATTAAACAATGATCAATCGCTGGAGATGCAGCCAAGAGCCCACCAGTGCCACCTGTCAAGGCGATGGTCGTCAATCCCATGTCTTTGGCTTTCCCAAAGGCTCGAAGAATATTTTCAGAATTCCCACTGGTGGTGGCCCCAATGATTCCATCTTTGGCTTTTCCCTGGGCAATAAGCTGCCGAACGAAAATGTGATCGAAGCCTACATCATTGCCTACTGCCGTCATCATGGCTTGGTCTGATGCCAGATTGATGGCAGGGAGTGAGGGACGCCCCGTAGTAACAGGATGTAAAAATTCCACCGCGATGTGGGCCGCATCGCAACTGGACCCACCATTGCCCATGGTCAGAAGCCTGCCGTTGTTCTGGTAGATCGAAGCAATCGCTTGAGCTGTATCAACAACTCGTTGAGCATGTTGCGCAAAAAACTGTTGAAGAACCTGAATGCTGTCCTGTGATTTCCGAAGCGTTGATTGCAAAAGTTCACGTTCGAGCCGAGCAGGATCCTGTCGGCCTAACTGTAAAAAGGGATACAAGGAAGAAAGGGTATCTTGTGTAGACATAAATCCAAAATTCCTTAGGACGTATTGAATTGACGCATAGCTTCCATTTCGGCTTGTATTTCGCCCATCTCAGACAGAAGTTCGACCGTGCGTTTGGCTTCTTCTTCATCGATCCGGCTCATGGCAAATCCGACGTGCACCAACACCCAGTCTCCGATACAGGAAGCGGGAGGATGTTCGTCGTCGACAATACAAGCAATATTCACCTGGCGTCGAACACCTCCGACATCAACCATCGCAAGTTTGTTCTCTTCACTATTAATTTCAACAATTTGTCCGGGGATACCTAAACACATCATTCATTGCCCTGTTCGTTGTACATGGCACGCGCCGCTGCTACGACGGCTTGTCCCAAGGCTAAGCTCCCATCATTCATGGGAACCTGCTGATGAGAAAGCACCGTAAATCCTTCATGACTGAGTTTCTGATGCACCAGCTCAAACAGAATCTGGTTTTGAAAGACCCCTCCGGAAAGCGCCACGGTATTATGGACTCGTTGGCCGTCAGCAGTTTGGCTACAGATCTTGACCATGGTGCAGATGATTTTGGCGAGTCCTTTATGAAACCGAGCGGCTATGACAGAACGCGGTGTGTCTAACACCAAATCACCTAATAGCGCTTCCCACATGGCAAGTGGTTCAACATAGGGAAGTTGGGAACCTTGAAGATGCGGTATTGAAAACGGATAGGCCAATGCATCGTCTTCATGTTCGAGTGTTGCTTGATCTACCATGGCTTCTAATTCCATGGCTGCTTGCCCTTCATACAGAATTCGGTCCTGGCAAATACCCATGGCTCCGGCCACGGCATCGAACAATCGGCCGCAAGAACTCGCAAGAGGACTATTCATATTCTTTCGCAGCATTTGATTCAGCATCGCCCGAGGTTTTCGTTCCAGATACTGAAACAACGGGAGCTCATGATAATTCAGGGCGAAGCGTGCCCACCCCATTTCTGCTATCAAATGAGCGTAGGTATTCCGCCAGGGTTCCTTAGTGGCCTGACTGCCGCCAAGCATGCTAACTGGCTTAAAGGTTCCGACACGAGTAACGCCTCGATAATCTCCTACAAGAAATTCTCCTCCCCATATCATATGGTCTTCTCCATAACCCAGGCCATCCAGAATCACGCCGAGAACGGGAGAAGTATTGAGAGGAATGTCGTTGTCAGCCAAGCATGCAGCCAAATGGGCATGGTGATGTTGAACTTCTATCACGGATAACCGAGCATGGTCAGCTCGTTCACGTCCTAGCTTGCTTGACACATATTCAGGATGACGATCAATAGCAATGACTTCCGGGGCTTGCCCGAATAGTGGCTGATACCGCGCCAATGCCTGCTGATAATCCGTGTAGGTCACGGCATCTTCCAGATCTCCAATGTGGTGCGACAGGAGGGCCTCGCCATTTCTGAGAAAACAAAACGTATTTTTAAGTTCGCCACCCATCGCTAAAACACGAGGTGTGGGCTCAAAACCATTTGGAAGTGAAATTGGTATCGGGGCGTAGCCGCGACTTCGACGGAAGATTCGTGGTATTTTCAGCATCACCTTGACAACTGAATCATCCACGCGTTGAGAGATATCTCGATTGTGCAAAACAAAGTATTCCGCAATATCGCCCAAGTGTTCCTTGGCTAATGCATTGTCAATCCATTGTGATTCTCCAGCTCGATTTCCACTCGTCAACACTATCGGGACGGTCATTCGCCTGAGGATCAAATGATGCAAGGGAGAATTCGGGAGCATCATCCCATAGGTCGAAAACCCCTGGGCGACACTTTTGGCAAGCGAGTTTTCCCCTTTACGAGAAAGCAAGACGATCGGTGCGGCTGGGCTTTGGAGTAACGCGGCTTCCTGATCACTCACATTGCAATATCTCAGAATCACATCTAAATCCCGAGCCATGAGCGCAAATGGTTTCCCTTCCCGTTGTTTGAGAGCTCGAAGTCGGCTGACGGATTCTTCCTGGGTAGCATCACAGGCCAGCTGAAAACCGCCTATTCCTTTGATTGCGACAATGTGCCCCCTTTTTAGGAGAGTACAGACCGCATCGACGTCATCCATCATGCTCAATGAATCTACGGCAATCGGTTTGCCATCAGCCCGTTCAAGCCATGCGTGAGGTCCGCAGACATGACAGGCAATGGGTTCTGCATGAAACCTTCGATCGTAAGGATGACCATACTCCTGGGCACAGGCTTCACACATCGTGAAGGACTGCATGGTAGTGTGAGACCGGTCGTAGGGAATGAGTTTCTGAATCGTGAGCCGCGGGCCGCAGTGCGTACAATTGGTAAAGGGATATCGGAAGCGTCTGGCGAACGGATCAAAAATTTCTTTAAAGCACTCCGGACAGGTAGCCGCATCGGGAACGATTCCTGCTTCCTTTCCCGTGTGCACTGAATCCGCAATCTGAAAGTCGTGTCCAGATATTTCTTGAAGAGAAATCGCCTCCCGATCAACCTTGACGATTTTGGCCAGAGGTGGGGGATTCTGTGTTAACTCTTCTATGAAATTCACTAAGTCTTCTTGGCCTCCTGCTACCAAAATTTGAACACCCTGGCCGTTGTTGCAAACTTGCCCTCTCAATTGATGGCGATGAGCCAAAGTCCAAACTACCGGACGAAATCCCACGCCTTGAACCAACCCATGAATTTGGAGTTTCCAGGCGACTGCCTTGGTTAAGGATTCAACAACTGGAGCATTCATGAAAAACTCGATGTCTCGTTAAAAGACCAAAGCTGAATACGATTGTTTCCGGAGTCCGCAACCACAACAGTTTTGCCACAGGCTTGGACATTATAGGGCCAACACAAACTCGCTCTGTTGGGAAAGTTCCATTGATTGTCACCTTTAGCATTGAACGTGGGTTGCCCTGCCAAGGCTTGGGCTTTCGCACCGGTTTGCATATGGGATTTTGGCCAACCCAGTAATCGGGAATTCGCGGTGTCTGCTGCGAGCAACCAGGAACCACATGTGGTGACGCCATAGGGCATGTTGAGGGTTTCTGCTCTTGGCCAATACAAACTGTCGTTGTGATCAACTAGATATGGGGAACGTTGTCCAAGAATCCATCGACAATCAGCACCCGGTTCAGTCGGCATACCTTCCCAAACCATAACTCGATTATTTCCTGCGTCAGCTACGCACAAATTGCCGTTCCATAAGGTCATGGCATGTGGCCATCTCATACTCATGGCATTAGGATCTCCACTAGCATTTTCATCTCGACACTCAAAGGTGTATTGACCAAGAACCAGGTCGGCTGGTTGTCCGTGTTGGGTTGGAGAGGTGTGCCAGATCAAAACTCTGCGGTTCCCAGTATCCGCCACACACAACGTTTCGTCATCCGACCAAACCCCATACGGCCAATGTAGCGTTGCAGCCGTGGGGGTATCTTCACCATGGTTGGCCTCCATTGAAAACATGTCGTCTTGACCCAACACGATATCCGCGGGCGTATGACTGTCGTGTGGAACGGTTTTCCAGAGCAGCACACGATGATTCCACGCATCGGCAACAACTAATCCGTCCTGATACAACGCCACTCCAGTTGGGACGTTCAGTGTGTCAGGACCTGGAGATTTTTTGGCATTTCGCCCTTCGACCTGGAAATAGGGTTGACCGATCAGCCAATCTGCTGGCGTATGATCCTTGGTAGGCACGTGCTTCCAACCCATGAGACGATGATGTCCAGTATCCGCGACCCAGAGTGGGCCATGGGGTGCCACCAAACAGGCCCCTCGGGGTCCGAATAACGTCGAGTTGGATGGCGTGATGGGAATGGGGAGTCCTTCAGCATCACGACATTCCCCCAAAACCACGGAGGGGCCTTGTTCTTGGAATAATGCTTCTGGAACCTCGGCACAATCCTCTGCTGGCTGTAACGCAGGTACGGGAGAGATGTGCAACACGGATTTCATGAACTTCTACTCCGAGATTTTGACCTCGACGGTTGTGCCTGTCACCCGAACGGCATGTGGTAATAATTGCACTTCAGGAGCGGTCAAACATTTACCGCTCGCCAATGAATACTGAAACCCATGATAGGGACAGGTTAGAATGCCATCTTTGACCTCGCCCATATCCAAAGGCATACCCATATGGGCGCAGCGATTTTCGAAGCATGTGATGCGTTGACCTTCACGACTCATCAGGAGTGAATGGCCCTTGACTTCTTTGACCGTCATTCCTCCTTCGAGGATCTGTTCTACATTCGTGGCAAACTGCCAGCCCTGGTCTCCTGATTTCGCAAACGGACTCACAAAGTTTAGGAGGACCCCATTCTCTCCGGATACCTCAGATGTTTCTTTGACTTTATTGATAGTCGCGATTTCAGGACAGTAATTCTTGATGGCCTTTTCCACGCCTTCAGTGAGAGTAAGGTTTGAAGAAGGACATCCATCACAAGCACCAACAAGCCGAATCTCAACGATATCCGGCGGATGAACGGCGACAAGCTCGACATTGCCTCCGTGTGCTTGGAGACCAGGACGAACAGAATTCAGGGCATCTTCTAAACGTTCATGTAACGAGGGTTTGATGAGTTGGAAATGTCGCAGGACGGCATAGACCACTTCATCCGAGACCGCTTGCCGGAGACCGGATTGGGCTGCGGGATCAGACTTGATCTCTCGAATTAAACGGGAAAAAGCTTCCTTATGAAGTTGATCAATAGATTGGCGTAAGGCCTGCACCGTGTTTTGTTGTGTGTCTTCCCATCCTGCAATGATGGATTCCAGGCGTTCGATACCATGCACCAGTGACGCAAGTGCAGGTTGAACCTGCTCAGCTCGTTGAGATTGTTGGGCAACCTCAGGGGATGGCGTCAGGGTGGGTATGTCTGCCATTTGTCTTACCGGTATTTCAAATCACGAAAGAGGCGTGGTTGAATGGCTCCGGCAAATAAACTTGCAATGATGACAGCTAGCCATACGCTTACTCCGACTTTTGCCAGTGCGACAATTCCTATCGCAGCCAACCCAGCACCAATGGCCATCAGCATCATGACCTTATTGAAATCCTGAAACAACTTGCCTTTCAAAAATAGCTGGACCGAGTTCCAAAACATGTCAAACATAGGTTTTTCTCCTCAATGGGTATTTACAGCAATGCCAAAAGTCCTAAGCCAACGATTGCACCGGGAGCCGTGGCCACTGGGCCAAAGAAGGCACCCATCATGGCCGCTAATTCGTTTCCAAGGTCCTTTCCCCCCACGAGAATACCACCAATAGCTCCCCCGATAGCCCCCATGATCAACGCCACAAGGAACAGGAGCAAGCCAGTCAAAAAGGTGATGTTTCCAGTTGCCACTATATCCATAGGTTTTTGCCTCCCCTCCTCTAAGTTGACAGCGAATTATGTTGAGTGGGTTCAGGGCATTGAGATCCATCGTTGTTGCCTAACTCTTGATCGAGCTCTGCTACGACTTCGTTGGTCATATGTACTTTGGTGCGCTCTCCGAATCGTTGAAAAATTTCAACGGCTTCAAGGTAGTACTCTCGAGCCCGGTTAAGATTATTGCCGTTGCCACCTTCGGGATGCTCCGGATCATCAGGCAAGTTTCGCAAAGCGTTCGCCTTGTTCGAAATCGTATTGGCATATTCCAGCGGAGTATCTTGCGGATTTCGGACCTTCAAGGCTTCTTCATAAGCGGTGACTGCACGCAGGTTATTCTCTACCGCATGACTGCTCGATGAATATTGCAGGGCATTCCCAAGATTATTTTGAAGCATCGCATATTCGGATGGGTGGTCAACTAAGGTGACGACCTGTAACGCTTCTTCAAACGATTGGACCGCAAGAGCCTCTCTCATTTTTCCGTTTTGTTCAGTCACAGGCATGGATAAATAGGCAGTGGCCAGGT
This sequence comes from Nitrospirales bacterium, assembly GCA_965223765.1. Lineage (GTDB taxonomy): Bacteria > Nitrospirota > Nitrospiria > Nitrospirales > UBA8639 > Nitrospira_E. Next base: position 1,977,602 of record OZ245016.1, on the reverse strand, counting down.
TGTTATGGAGAATAGCGAATTCGGCAGGATAGTCTTCACGCGTGAAAGTTCGGAGGGCCCGTAGATAGGCGTTAATACCATCGGTGATGCGTGCATGTCCCAGAGTTGCCATGGACTGAATCGTAAGCCCTAAATTCATTTCAGCTTCTGCCAATTCCTGTGCAGAGCCGTAGGCTTTCAAAGCCGGAATGGCAGATTCAAACGCCGTATATGCTTGCTGAAGATACTCTGGCCCGTCATGTGGAATGGCATTCAGTGCGGTCCCCATTCGAGCCTGCACCCGAGCCATGAGAAGCGGCTCGGTCTGACACAGTGATGCAGCCTTTTGATACAAGGACACAGCATGATGAATGTCTTGGACAGATTTGGGTTTCTGTTGGAGATTCATGGAAATTTCCATGAGCATTTCTACTTTTTCTGAAGGGGTCGCGTCGGCAGATTCTGCAGCGGCTAATGCGGCTTTGACATTTTCATCGGAAAGGCTTGGAGACACCATTCGACCCACAGTAGCTTTCACTCCGCGATTTTCCGGCATCCTATGCCACAGACTTTTATAATGTCAACATATTTTTCTAATTGCAAAGTTACTTTACATGTTTTGCCGATTCATCATAATAACAAGGTATATTTACCTAGTTTTTTTACAGTAATTCCATAACTCTTAAACATTTGAGACGATGCTTTTTTGCGATGGTTCGGTAACGATTTCAGATAGTGGAAATAGAAGCGATCTACGTGGATAGCTGAGGGAGAAAGGGAAAACTAGATGGGTGGTCTATTCTTAGTCCTAGGAAGGAGGTTACATGGAGGAGGTTTCTAAGTTAGACATGTGGACGATCAACCCAGCCATCGCGTCATCCCAAGAGACGGGAATGAGGCGATCAGACGAATCATCAAAGCCGTGCTCACGAAAGAATTCTTGTGCATGAATCACCCGGTCTCCTCGTGCATTTCGAACTTTTAATAAAAGCCCACCGCCTCCTTCATGGTGAACTGGTAGAATCAAAATCTGGTTGTCGCGTTTGAGAAGCACGATATGTTGGAGATTTGGGAAATACCTCTTCGACAAGGATGCGTCTATATACATGTTGCCCTGACGAATGTGAATCTGAGGAGAGAAGTCAGGTTCACTTGCTTGTTGTTCTCCGGGCTTAGAATCGACCCGTTCCAATACTTGCGCGCGAACATGTTTGCACACAGCTTCAATAGCCTGCGCTACGGGGTGGGTTAATTCAAGACCAAAAGATGTATCGGCGGCTTCAATTAAATACACCGTCACGTCTTTTGGGAATTCCTCTTTAAAGATTTGCTGGCCAGCATAGAGCGCATGATCCCATCGAAAGTCATGCAGACTATAACTTGGGGACGGACGATTGATGACTTCATCACCTCCGAGTTTAAAAATAGCGCCTGGATCTGATCCACTCACACATGCATCAATAATAATGAGGGAACGAGCCCCTCGGGCATGAAACATGACGTCCATTCCGCCCGTGCCTGCATCAAAGACATGAACATTTGGTTGGGGGTGCTCGGAGAAAAATGTTTGGAGATGTTGCGCGATAACAACTCCAACCCCATCGTCCCGTCGGTTGAGATTGCCGCATCCGATGATGACTTGCATATCTACTACTTTCAATGGTCAGAGTACTGACCCTCCTCCTCTTTGTCAGGGGAAGACCATGGTAGGGTAGAGCCTTGCATTTTTTGCACCGGTTGCAGGATAAAGTGGTCACTAGCTCTCACGACGATTCTACCTCCCCTATCCCCTCCTTACAAAGGAGGGGGATTTTACGCTTACATCTTGGATTACTATGTCATACGGAAAGGTAGCTCTAAATACGCCAAAGACGGCAGGACCAATCTTTTTCTACTGGGAGAGCTAACTCTGGCAGTTCGCAGAATCGACGATGCACAACATAATACATGCAGGTTTCACAGGATTGGACCAAGTCGTCTTCCATCCCTGGCGGTTGATATGGCTGTAATGTAAAGCCTGCTATTTTGATTTTCTCTTCGACTTGATCGGGTCCGTGAGATTGTAGGCGGGCAATGAGAGCGTTCACCACTTCGCTGGTATAGGCTCGGGGTTCAACCACGGTGGAAAGCCCAGACTCCAGAAGTTGTGTTACCTTCTTTCTCAGTAGATCATCATTCTCCATAGAACGTGGGGAAGGTTTGACGAAATTGGGGATTCTGATTTCACTCTCTCACAGTTGGAACCAGCACTGGTGCAATCATATTCTCCATAATCGACAATACCAATCTGGCTCCACGGGTACGGCCAACTCTGGTAAGTCACACCACTTTCTGTGAACCAGATAATACATGCATTCTAAACATCGCATTTGATCCGGACCATATGGTTTGTCTGCAAATCCCGATACAACGAGCTTGCCTTTTAAGTCTTCGGGGTCCAGCGCTCGAAGTTCATCTAGCAGTTTCGCAAATTCGACATGAGTTTCAGGAAAGGGTTCGGTTTGTGTCTTCAGCCCCTGGGCCAATACCTCTGCAATCTCTTGTCGAAGTTTGTCCTCTTCCTCACTACGCATAACACTACGTTCCTTACGCTCTGAGGAAGGAGGAAACGTTGCTCCTACCTGTGTGAGCTCAAAATATCATTACTTTTTACGTCCTCTTGCTGCCAATGTTCGTGATACTTTACCCAATTCGGAATCGCGATAGTTCCTTTCCGGTCTTGGCATCATGGGCATGGACAGTGCAGACCAGACAGGAATCAAACGAGCGCGCCACATGTCCGACTTCTACCGGATCCGTGGGGTCAGCAATAGGAGATCCAATCAATGCTTCTTCGATTGGACCGCGACTGCCTTCTGAATCGCGTGGCCCCACGTTCCAAGTCGTCGGCGCTATGATCTGATAGTTTTTGATTTTTCCGCCTTTGACCTCGATCCAATGACACAAGGCTCCGCGAATGGCTTCAGTGGCACCCCACCCCCGACCATCGATTTCTTGGGGTTTAATATACCAGGGGTCAGCCAATTTGAATTCGCGTAAACATCGTTCCGCTTGACGATACAGTTTAATGGTTTCATGCATCCGAGCGAGTTGCCGAAGATGCAGACTGGGGCCACCCATGTTTTTGTACACATCTAAAATGAACCCATCTGTGTGTTGCCAGTCTTCACCATGTTGGCCGCCAGCAATCAATTGTCTTGAAAACGGACCAGCTTCGAGTCTTCCCACTTGAACATGCTTTACGGCTGTGGCCCAGGAATACGTGCCATCATAATCCGTGCTATTGTTTTGAATGGCTTTGGTGGTTCGGTCAAACGGATGAACGTCAGATCCTCCTTCGTCATACCAGGAGTGAGTGGTATTTTCTCGTAACAGATCTTGACTCATGAGACTGTGAGTATTCGTGGCTCCGTCATAGACTCCACTTTTCATGATGACCGCGCCTTGCCGTCCTTCAATCGTTGGCTTTTGGTATTTATCTTCATGAGGGAGATAGCCCCAGGATACGTATTTCCCAAGCCCGCCACCGTATTGATGGAGCCCAATGTCCATGCCCATGCGCCAATAAAAACCTAAATCCGAATTCGCATGCGCAGGGCTTTCATCTAGCCACGCCATGAAGTCGTTATAGGTTTTGATCTCTTCATATCGTTCCAAAGAGCAGCCTAACCAAACGGATTCCAGCCAATTGGTTTTGTAATATTCAAGGATGGACCAGGCCCGCGTAACGTCTGAAAGAGTTGGAGCGCACATGACGCCACCTGGAACCATGTACGAAGAATGTGGCCATTGTCCTCCTAAGAGTGCATAAATTTCCACTGGCTTACCTGAGACCGTCACGCCGATTTCATAAGACGTTCCCGTGAATGGCGCAAACCGTTTGCATGCCTCTTCATAGTATTGGTTGTTTTTGTACTTCTTGTTGGTCAGGTCGATGGCATACAGGCCATAAAAATACCGGGGCTGGCTTTGAATGCTTTCGACGAGCTGCCCTAGGTTGCGTGCCAAAATAGCATTTCGAGGAACCGTGGTTTGCCAGGCCGTATCCAAGGCCCAGGCCGCACAGGTTAAGTGCGAAGCTCCACAAATTCCGCAGGCACGAGGGGTCACAACTAGACCAGCTTGAGGATCTTTGTCGCGAAGGATGATTTCAAAACCCCGAAACAGCTCTGCTTGAGTCCAGGCGTTCGTCACCACGCCATTATCCACATCAACTCGAACATCTAAATCTCCTTCCACACGCCCAACTGGAGAAATATCTAATGTTTGTACGGCCATGCCCTGTCTCCTCTTGTTCGAAAAACTTTGTTCGTATTATTGTCCTAGACTACAAAAATATCGTTCTCCGCCCAGGCTGGTGCGGCATTTTTGGCGGCACCGGTTAACGCAATATATCCCTTCTTTTCGACTCCTAACGGCAAATCTTTGGGAATGCCCATGACCGTTTGAGTTTTAAATACCGTCCCCGGCGCCAGATCAAAGAACGGAAATTCCGGTTCGGTACAACCCAAACACGGCATACCAGCTCGTGTTTTGGAGGATTGCCGATTCCAAAGGATCCGATTGCACGGAGAATGCGTCATGGGCCCACGGCAACCGAGGTCGTAATACAGGCACCCTTTTCGTTGACCGAATTCCGTGGCTGAGACCTTGTACGCAAAGTGCATATTTCGTGTGCAACCCGTCTGCGTGAAGCTTTGAAAGAACGTTTTGGGACGTTGAAATTCATCCAGAGATATGTCGCCCCCACGTCCTGTGGCTACCGCTACAACAATCTGGGTTATCCAATCAGGGTGAGCTGGGCATCCTGGGACATTAATAACCGGAAGGCCTGCCTTAGACGTAAAACTTTTTCCTAAGAATCCACCGTGGTTCCGTTTGAGAAATTGAAGGCCTTGCGAGTCACTGGGATTCGGTGCGGTAGCCGGAATTCCTCCCCAGGTCGCACAATCTCCAATCGCCACGACATACGAAGCGGCCCCGCACAATTCTTGGACCCACTGTTTCATGGGACGTCCGGCAAATCGATTCCATTCGCCGGTACCGTTCGGGGCATTGACCACGGTCCCTTCAAACACAAAGATATCCAGTGGAATGGCTCCAGACACGCAATCCCGGAGAATCTTTTGAAGATTGTCCCCTAATTCAACTCCCAACGATGGATGCCAGAGCACATTAATCCCAAAATCCGTGACTAAGTCACAGGCACTAGGCTCTTCTGCATTAAGAAACGACATGGTGTTCCCAGAACATGCACCACCCTGGAGCCACAGTAAATTCGCCATAAGTGTTCCCCTTTGCAATCAATAGATAGAATGTTGGTGAATCACATTCTCATGGTGTAGATGTTATGACAGTTAGTCTGAAACCTCTGAGGGTAAGGTTCAGCAAAACCAATGCCACCTATTCATTCCTGACAATGTCCGGAAACGCTTCGTGATTTTCTTAAAGAAATGTGAAGTTTCTGATGAAAGTGTCAGTCGTGTTCGTTTAAAGAACACGAATGGGATGGAAGGTAACTTTACAGTTTCACATGAAGAGAAGACAGAAGTGCAAATTAAGTATGCAAAAACTTAGAAGCGAGAGGAAAGACATTTAATCAACCACATCGCGAATCGGCGAGAGTGTCGGTCCATACTGGATCATCCATTCGCTCAATGCCTTCTGAGCTTCAGGATCAAAGACATCGCGCAGCAGTTTCATGCGATCGCCTTCGAAGATGGCAGTCTCGACCCCCGATATCTTCAAGTTAGGTTTCCCAGTTTTTGTATAAGTCATCGCCCATTTCATGGTGAGGGTGTTGCCTTTCACCGTTGGCGTTTGAAAGTCAGGCGTGCGACTGTCCATGGTACGATCGAGATTGTCGACACTATGCTGTAGCTTACAGAGCACCGCACGTCGACCGCGCGCATCGTTCGGCCCACATTCGTATACTGCATCCTCAGTAAAGTAGTCCTCTAGGCGTGACCAGTTGTCGTCTTCGTAACTCAACTCAAACGCTGCGGCGTAGGCTTGAAAACGATCTAGAATGCTCATTTCATCTCTTTCTTCAACACGTATAAATATCGCTATCCATGCCGATTGCCGCATGCAGGACATTCTGCTTCAAGGGTGTAGCCATACCAAATACCTTGACAGCGGCTGCACCAATGCCCATTGGTTTGTTCCTCCGTCAAGGCCAGTTGTTTAGCTAGAGGAGTGATGCCGAGGTTTTTGAATTGAGGCTTGCGATTCAACTGAGTAGGAGTTCCAAGATGAAAGGTATTCAAACCTTGAATGTGACAGTCCGAAGTATTTGTTGTTTCTTCATCACGACCATAGGATTGATCCATTGACGTGTTCTCACGATTCTGCAGCAATAAGCTGGTACCGTTTAATTTTACTAGCTAACCCGACTCTCGACAGTCCGAGTTCTTTTGCTGCCTTACTTTGATTCCATCGGTGACGGGTGAGACATTGCGTCACGACCAATGCCTCTAATCGCTCTACCTTATCTTTGAGGGTGCCTGCTTCATTAATATAGTCTTGGTCTTTGTTGCGGTGATCCGGAGGCAAGGCCTGAGCGATTTCTGGGGACAGATGCTCCACTGATAGGAATTCGCCATTATTCGTCAAAGAAACCATTCGACGAATTTCTGTTTCCAATTCCCGAACATTCCCCGGGAACGAATAGGCTTGCAAGTGGCGCATGACTTGAACCGAGATACCAGCAATTTTTCGATTGAGAGCTTCGGCATATTTTCGAGAAAGGTATTCTGCCAAGACGGGGATATCTTCTACTCGTTCACGCAGAGGGGGAAGATTGAGCTCAAATCCACGGAGACGGTAATACAAGTCCTGCCGGAATGTGCCAGCATCAACCAAGTCCTTGAGTGGGCGGTTGGAAGCCACCAAAATACGGACATCGGCATATTGGACTTTTTCGGTTCCTAATGGCTTGATTTCTCCTTCCTGAAGAAACCGTAACAGGCTGACTTGAAACGAGGAAGAGACTTCCGAGATTTCATCGAGAAAGACAGTACCGCCATCTGCTGCGGAAAAAAGTCCGAGTCGATCACTGACAGCACCGGTAAAGGCCCCGCGTTTATGACCGAATAATTCAGACTGTAATAATTCATCTGGCAAAGCCCCACAATTTTGTACTAAAAACGGAAAAGACTTTCGTTTACTAACACCATGTATCGCCTTAGCCATGAGTTCTTTCCCTGTGCCGGTGTCTCCTTGAATTAAGACGGGGAGATCGGTCGGAGCGGCCTTTCTGGCCAGATTACAGACTTCCAACATCGCATCACTGGCAAACACCAATTTATCGAACTCATAGCTCTCTCGAAAAAGTTTGACTAGCTGGTCTTTGGGGCTACGAAAGGCATTGTCTGAGAACTTGAACTCCCGGCTCAGAATACGATGACGGCGGGCTAACTCCCGGCTTTCTAACGCTCTGTTCACTAACAGCCATAAGTGCCAGGGGGGACAAGGTTTGGGAATGATTTGGTAGACCGCTCCAGCTTTGAAAATTTTCATAACCTCTTGATCATTCCGAGATTCACTCATAAATATGCGAATGGCATCTGGATATTGCACTCGGGCTTCGGTGAAGAATGTCCCTCCCTTGACATCCGGAATCCCCTCGTCTAATAAAATGGCATCCACGTGTTCCTGTTTCAAAATCTTCCAGGCTTCTTTACCGGTGTTTACTGTTAAAACCCGATAGTCTTTAGACAGATAATTCAAAATCGCCTTACGGTTTTTTGAATTTCCTTGAATAAGGAGAAGAGTTTCTTCTTCTTTTTGTGACATAAACTTTCCTTTCAAAGTGAAAAGAAAGTTTACATATTTTGAATTAATTTCACAAGTATATAATCCTGGCATCTGAAACATTACGCTTTCTAGTTGTTAGAGAATACATTCAGCTAATAAGAAAACCTTTTTTGTGGCCGTCGCCTCTCAAGGATTAGGGCGGGTCCGACAAGGCAAATCTCAACTCCGACTACTACCTTCAGATGTAACTCGTGGCGGGCTCGCCAGTGTTCTCAACGAACTCGCCACATCCGCCCAGTTGGCGATGCAGGTCGAAGAGTCCCGCATACCGATTAGCGAGTCAGTCCGAGGAGTTTGTGAAATCCTTGGCCTGGATCCACTCTACGTGGCGAACGAGGGACGATTCGTTATGTTTCTGCCATCCGATCATGTGAACCAGGCCCTGTCGATTCTTCATCAACATTCTGTATCACAGAACGCTGCCGATATCGGCGAAATCCCCCTTGCGTCATCGGCACCGCATCAACCAATCGTCAGCCTTCAAACAAAGTACGGGACCAACAGAATTTTTGACCTTCTTTCCGGAGAGCAACTCCCGAGAATTTGTTAACGTTTGGTTAAAGTGTTCTTATACTCCCTCACACACACGACAGGCTATTTCACACAATCATGTTGATGACTTTATTCATCACGACCTTTTTAGTCGCCCTGACTGTCCTTATTCATTTTGAGGCTCTCCGCTGGTTGGCCGCCTTCATGCTATCGACTCATGGGCGCTTCCGTTTGGCCCTTTTAGTCTGTATGTTGGGAGCCATGGTGGCTCACGTGCTTGAAATATGGGTATTTGGCTTAGGGTATTATTTCTTAACCGAGCTAAAGCAATTCGGCACACTAGAAGGCGGGTTCACCCATACTCTCGCGGATTGTGGCTATTACTCGTTCGTAACCTACACCACGTTAGGATTTGGGGACTTGGTTCCGAAAGGCCCGATACGGTTCCTCACCGGCATGGAAGCCTTGACCGGACTCCTTCTTATCACGTGGACCGCTTCCTTTATGTACATCCAAATGCAACAAGGTTGGAAAAGCAATTCCTCAACTTAATTAAGCCTCACCCAACATTTTTCTCCCTAATAAGGCACAAGATTTAGAGTTTTTCTGTTTTTAAACGGAGCAACTCGACTTGAAGTTATTCGCCGATTTTGTTCCCATAGATACATTCAAGGGAACAAAGGAGTCATGCAGTTATAAGGAAAGAGCCAAAAACTCACGACAGCATTAGCGGTGAGATTACACTAAGCATGCAGGTTGATTCGAATTCCTATCTTCTTGAAGAATTTAGCGATTAATTAAATACAAGGAGGGTACAACATGTTGGAACCCGATGCTAGCGTACTGAGGCCTCAGACAGGATTATCACTTCTTGCCATTTTGTTATTTATGTTATGTGATCTGGTTGGCTGTTCATCGCCTGAAAGACTAAACAATTCTTCAACAATGACTAAGTATAAGACGAGCGTTATCGTTCAACCAGGACAAATTATACGGTTTCAGGAAAAAGGTCCTCCACGAGCAACGAGGTCCGGAGAACCCAGCGCTTGTTTGAGAGGGTCTTATTACCATCGTTTTGAGACGACAGGAGAAGGGCGAAATCGTGAGGTTTTGCTGTGTTGTGTTCCTGTCGAGGAACTCTTAAAAGATTCTTTTCCATGTTCAACGGAAATCCCAATGTTTGCGATCTATAATATACAAGGTCATGACTATGCCAAATTACGCTCCTGCTACCTTCAACATCCAACATCCCCAAAAACGACATTTCTACCAGTTTGTGTCCCGGCTCCACTGCAAATTGAAGATTTAAAACCTTAACGCAATTCGTACTGACAATACCTTCAATCTTGGGTAAGTGTTGATCGTTTTGGATGTGAAACTTTAGAAAAAAAAGAGGGTCATTTCGAAAGAGACTGGGGGATTCTGGATTGTTTTTCATATCGGTTTGTGCATGCAGGTCAAGACTTTTAAGCGGAGATACTCCTCATCGCGTAACCCGTACGCTCTTCGTTGAATCACGTGGAACTATGTGATGTCAGAATAGTTTCCTAACTAAAAGGCCGAGGAGAGTCATCATGAACCGAAACCGTGTAATCATGCCTGTTGTAGCAATTATATTTATCGTATTGAATTCTTCGATGAGTGATGCACAGATGTCAGTTGATGCAAGATTCGAACAGGGCCGACTGCATTTAGAAAGAGGAATGTCTGAGATTAAGAAAGTCCACCAGCTCAAGCTCAATGAGCTGCCGGTGCCTCCAGAAGGATTTCTGGAGAACTTAATCATTTTTGGACCAGCCCCTAATAAATGGGATGTAGATCTGAACAATAGATATGGCCTTTCGCCAGAACAGCTGGCTGCCTATGCCGCTCTGGTAGAAATGTATAGAGATAATCCGTTACTGGAACAGGTGTTGAATCCGAAAGCAAGAAAATATACCTGTGATCAAAGATATTTCATGTTGGACCAGAGAATATTTCCACAAGTCTTGTCTCCGCCTCCGAACCATGAAGTTTTCCTCATACCCTCAACCAAGAAGAGTGAAGAGATTATTTATAGATGGAAAAGTGGACTTTTCGACCCAGACTCTGAAACTGCGAGAGTGTGCATAAGACCCGCTGGTATAAAGGGATCCGGTTGTTCTGAGAAGGATGGGGCCATCGTTCTTGTCTCAGACCAGCAAATAGGCGAAGAAGTCATAGTAAAAGGCAGCTTGCCTTTGGAGTTACAGGGTAAAAAATTGGAATGGGGAGTTGCGCGTTGTCCAGATGGGAAAGATTGTAGCCTTTATCAGGATTGTAATGGCCCAAAGGTACGCTCACTTCTCTTTAAACTATCGCCACCAGAATTAGTTGGGCCAGTAGACGGAATTGACGGACGTACAGGTCTATCCAACCTTGTTTTTTCGTGGAAGAAAGGCAATACATCAGAGAACACACACTGGAAAATTCTGGGCGAAACGTCGGCCTTTGACAACACCACAAAAATCTATACCGGACAGATCCCGACGAAACAACCTGTTCGCATATCCCAGTGGCAACAGTCCTCTGGGCAGGAATCGTCTATGAATCCTCAGGCGCAAAGGTCGATAATTGAACGTGGTTTAGATGAAGCTTTGGAGGAGGCGGAACCAAGGCGGCAGGGCGGAACGAGAGCTGGCCAATCTATCTATAACCAAATGAGGACCATAGAATTCAATGCCACCGACCAATGGCTTAATGGCAAGAATCCCTTAGATGTGTTTTGGGGACCACTGACCTGGAAAGTTGGCGCCTGCAATGATGAGGTCGACTGTACATGGTCTGAAACGCGTAGTGTTACGTTCCCTGTTAATGCCAATGTCTGTATTCCAAAAGAAAAGGGTGGAGTGGCAAACCCCAACAATGGAGCACTGGTAGCATTGGAGCTGATAAGCCCTCATGGAGACAAACTAGGATTCTGGGAGAATGAAAAGAGACCCCCCGGTCGGGACCAAGAACCACCAAGGCACAATGAATATACCGCACCTCGTGATTTCTTGGAAAAAGATTCTCATATGCAAGGGATTCAACGGTTACGTGGGACCAACAACTTTGTTGTGACCGCGTCTACTGAAATCGTGGAGGTTCCGACGGCTCAGCGATTGGCGGGATACTTCTATATAGCCAAATTAGCATCAAGACCTGAGAAGGGCCGCCTGCGTTCAAATAGGATCTCGCGGGAAGCTCCCCATGAGGAGGACGAATTAATTCTACGAAAAACTCTTGAACTAATTCCGAATTCATCTAATCAACAGCCGGGACAACTCAATCAAGATGGGCGTCGATTAACAACGGACAACACGTACTATCATCCTGGTGGCCTACAGGCTATAGGAGATTATGTGGCAATGGGAGTAGGAAACGGAGACTCAGAAGAGCCTGAAAGGGTTGTGTTTTATGACATGAAGGAACCATTGACACCTCGAAAACTTCCTTATGAAGTTCTGGTGCCAAGAGCCGATGCTGTAGCGATTACCAAGCTTTTGGATGGTCGATATTTGATGCTTGTTCGCGGTGGGAATAATGATCCCCTTATTTTCTTTCGTTCAACAAATGCCAACCTTGAGGACCCCCAATTTGAGGAAATACATGAATGGGAACCTTCACAACTGCTTGACGTAAAAGGAGAGGGGCATTGGCGGAACTATCAAAATCTTAACTTTGTCCGGACATGTGAAGGTGAAGTTTTCTTGCTCGGATTTCATAGGAATGCAGGGAGGGTATATGGTTATGAGATTGACCCTCTAGATGGAGCAGATTGGATTGACCCTTTTCATGTTGGTAATCTCCAGTCAGGACTTCCCACTCTTAAAGTCGTTGGTGAGGCAAAAACTTACGATGTAATGGTGACGGATGAATATGGAGAACCGACGGAAGAGACTTTTGAAACAAGGGTTAGCGAACAAGGATACCCAATCTATTGTCGAAACTTATGTGCTTTTTCTGCAGGAGGAGGGGCATATATCGCCGAAGGTGGTGAATTGCTGATATACGGGGTCGAGCATTTTATTCATAACCAGAAGCTACGCTTGAATGAGAATCGGTTTGTCAGTCCAGTTCCTATTACCGATATCGATCAGGCCTGGGTTCAAATGTTTCGGTATAAAAATTTTGAAATTCGTGGCGAAGGGCGCAAGATAGTAAGGGCGCTGAAAAGAGTAGGACAAATATTAGGGAGGGGGCTCTTGATTGCAGGTCTCCTGGTTGCCGCACCTATTGATAGAATCGTAGAGAGCATAGATTTTACAAACAGTCTAGATCTGGAGTTGTCCAGAACACTGTTGGGTGCAGCCGGTGCTTCGAGGGAAAAGATTCGACAGCATCGACAAAGTGGGGATGATGCTTCAATTTTGGTTGATTACAAGGATCGAACGCTCAGAAATTATTCAGATTTCAGAACTTTTGAGCATTTTGATGATCGACCTTCTGCTATCTCATGGCAAATTCCAAAGGGATGGGGATATGCACTGTATGAAGGGGTAGATTTTAAAAGTGATCTGTTGCTTCTGGAAGGGCAAGGAGAAATTGCTGCATTGCCAAACCTTCGGGAATTAGAACGTGTTGGTGGCATGACGGAATCATTTGATAATTCTTTAAGTTCAGGCCATTTCTTGAAACTGCACATTTCGGAAATCGAAGAAGGTTGGATCGAATTGTTTGAGCACCCAAAGTTTGAAGGCAGACGGCTTACGATATGCGGAGGTTCTGAGTTTGTAACAACCAACAGAAAATGCAACGCTTCTATCCAACATCGACCAAAAGATTTCGCAAGGCTTGAGGTAGAAGGGACAACCGGGTTTGCCGAAAAAGTGAGTTCAGTACGATATCATTTACCTCCATTTACAACATATAGACTCTATGCTCGGACGGATCACGAAACAGATCAAGAGTCACTCGATTTGGTTGGCAATGGCGAAATCCAAGAGATCCGAGATTTTCGCCACGACACTATAGATTTCGATAATAAGGTGCAATCTTCACAATTGATTAATTAATACCGAAGTCTTATTGACATTGCGAGATAGGATTTTGATCCTCGGACAGCAGGCCGAGCAACTTTTGTCGATCGCTAGCGTTGTGAACCCGAGTAAGATGAGAATTAGAGATGAAAGAATTGGAAGTACTCCTCACAGTTAAAGACTTTTGCGACGGATTAAAAAAAGGCTATCGGAAAAATAAAGTGTCAAAGTGAATGGTTGCTTCGGTCGTAAGCAGACGTGAGTGTTTCACGAACGGAACAGGTAGTTTATAGGCCCCTGGAGTGATGAGAAAAAGGGGGGGGGGGTTCTCATCACTTCGATAAAAGTTGGAACGACAATCTTTTTCACGCAGTCGGTGGAAGGAAACGAATCATTGAGCGGTAAGCTTCTCCTTATGGCTCAAATCGTTCGCCAACTTCTTCGAGGAGACGTTTGCCGTGAATCACAGCTACGATGATAATATTGGTTTGTTCTAGCTGATAGACAAGGCGGTAGCTATAGACGAACCGTTCGCGAATGTTCTCATTCCCAACTTCCGGCACTACTCTACCTATGAAGGGAAACTTCGGAATCTGTCGCGACATTTCCAAAATTTTAGAGACCACTGACCGCGCATAATTGGAAGAATCTCGGGCTATGTAAGCAGCAATTGATTCGAGGTCTTCAACCGCTTCAGGCGACCAGATTATTCGGTAGTCCATTGACTGAGCCGTTGTTCAACTTCCTCCTGTGGCAACCCACCTTCAATTTTGGCTCGTTCAATACCTCGTTGGATCTTTCCGGCGACATAAAGATGATATTGAATGTCTTCAAGCGTGCAGTCATCGGGGAGCTTTGCCAGTAGGGATTGAATGTCATGTTTCGCAGTGGTCATGTATTTCTCCTTTGCTATTAGGGAGCATACCGTTGTGAGCAGGAAAGTGGCAACATGGAAGCAGTATTGTCGGTAATGGCAGTGTGTTTATCGTTTAGCTTACTACAAATATGTATGATGGTTAAGCATATCATCTGTACTCTGCTGGTATCCCGACAAGTAAAGAGCCAATCGGCAAATATGAGATTCGGGGAGTTCTCTCATAAATTCAGATGATCATTTCGGGTTAAGGAGGAAAGGCTGGGTGGGAGTCAGATAGAGTTGCCAACCTACCAGAAATTTCCACCCCAGTTGGTTCCACTGTAAGAGACGATTGAGGTTGAAAAACACACTCTTCATCATAAATCGCTCACGAAACAGGCGGGAGCAGTATAGACGGACACAGACTGATTGATTGCCAATAATGTTGGCTTGCATAAGAACCGGTCACGCTCTTTTGACCGTGCATTCTGCCAAACTAGTTATTTTTATTATTATGTGATACATTATAATTATACTAATGTACTATATTATAGCATGGAGGAGACTATATGGGTGCTATCGCCGTTTCAAAGAAGGAAGAGCAACAAATTGCACGCTTGCGAAAAGAGCTTCGCATTCCTAGCAAATCGGAAGTGATTCGTGTCGCCCTGCACACCCTTGAACAGAAAACAGCCGAGGAACGGTTACGTCAGGAAATTCAGCGTTCTGTCCAGCGTTGCGCTCAAGCAGACAAACGTGAGAATCAAATGTTATTTCTCGGTTCCTCCACCCATAGGCAGTTGGAGTAGTCTATGGAGATCAAGCGGGGATATGTCTATATCATTGATTTCAATCCTCAGATTCGGACGAAACCAGGAAAACTTCGTCCAGGATTAGTCCTTCAATCTGATCTTGTCACGGAAGCGGGCTACCCATCGACCATTGTTGTTCCCGCCACGACTCAGTTAGTTAATGATCCGGGAATCCTCAGATTACGAGTGAAGAAAAGCCAGGCCGGGCTTAAACAAGACAGTGATCTATTGCTTGGTCAATTGATCGCGGTGTCAAATGAATCGTTTCGTCAAGAATTGAAACAGTTGCCTGTCAATTTGATGGATGAGGTCACCAAGCGAACCCGCATCATCTTGAGTCTCTAACCGACAAACGACCGAAATGAATAAGGGGGTCTCCCATTAGCAGGCTCTGTCAGAACAGAGGCTACCTCAGATCTTTTGTTGTCATATTCTCATATTAGGTGTCAGTATTAGGTGTCAGGAACCTTATATAAATCTGCTTTTGCGAGGGAAAGCAGGGGAAAATGACAGTGTGCAGAAAGATTCCGGATCTCACGATCTTTTAATGGCAAGGCTCAGCACACCAAAAAACTAAATACAAGAAGAGGATCACCCCGAGGACAACTGCACCGATGAAGTATCCTTTGGCTTTCATGAAATTTTCTCGCTCGATCACCCCAGCGATTCGTTATTCCCAGTTATTTTCGTCTTATTCCCGAACTAATAGTATCGAACAGTCTGTGTGATGAACGACAGAATGTGAGACGCTTCCCAAGAAAAACCGACCTACTGTTGAGTGACGGTGGGGTCGCATCACGAGAAGGTCAGGCATGGTTTTTTTGACTTCTTCGACAATCGTGACCGAGGGAGCTCCCTCAACAGCGACTCCATTAGCTTGATGCCCCAATCGTTCTAATTCGACGCACAACACCTGCGTAAACTTTTCTGCATAGCTCTTCATTTCTTTTCGGAAATCTTGTGGAATCATCGCCCCCACCGGCCATACCGGATCCACCATAGGAATCACGTGGAGAACCGTGACCGAACAGGCCTCTCGAAATGGCTTCTTTTTGAAAAAATTCAGTACGGCATTGGAATCTTCTTGGCTGTCGATCGGAATGAGGAGATTTTTCATCCTTCGAACCGGTTGTTTGACGATCAAGGTCGAGCAAGGTGAATGCGTCATAACCCGGTGCGACACACTGCCAAAAATCTGTTCTCGAATGCGGCCTAATCCCCTGGCCCCTATCACGACGAGATCAATCTGGTTTTCCTGTGCAACGTTTAAGATTATTTCTGCCGGTGTACCCATCTCCATCTGCTCTGAAACGGGACCCGGGTGCAGAGGTAACAGTGATACCGCTTGTTTCAACACCCGTTCTCCTTCTTCTTTCATCGCACGCTCTACGGTCATCGCCAAATCTTTGGCGACATTGGCCCCCATAGCCGGATAGGGCACCCCTGGCACATTCACGACATGAAGAATTTTCAAGCTTTCCGCCGGGCTGAGGGCTTCAAACGCACGTGTAGCATCTAAGGATTGATCTGATCCATCGACTACCAAGAGGTATTTCATCTCTTATCTCCCTTCATCACTCGTAGTATTAATCTTCCCCTTCTTATCTCGTCTCCTTAATCATATCGATTGCCCCAGCCGGACATTCTTCAGCACACATGCCACATCCTTTACAATAATCAAGATTAATCTCATACCGTTTTCCCGGACCAAGTTTGATAATGGCATTATCAGGGCAGACTCCATAACAGGTGTCACATTCAAAACAGTTCCCACAGGAGAGACAACGTCTGGCCTCAAGCAGTGCCGTGTTGACATCAAGCCCACCCATGACTTCCTCAAAACTCCCTCGTCGTCTCGCTAAATCTAAATAAGGCTGTTTGCTCTTATCGGCGTCCGTGTAGTACCAAGTATTCAGGCGATCAAAACTGGCAACCGCATTAGATGACGACTTCACATAGGGAACTCCCCGTAAAAACGCATCAATATGTTTTGCCGCTTTTTTCCCATGGCCGGTCGCCACCGTTACCGTACGCTCTGCGGGAACCATGTCACCTCCAGCGAAAACACCCTGACGTCCCGTCATCATGGTTTGATCCACTTGAATCACGCCATCATGCGAAATATCCAGTCCGGGAACAGATTGTAAGAACCCGATATCTACTTCCTGACCCACAGCCAAAATCACGGTATCGGCTTCCAATGTCTCCAAGCGACCGGTGGGTTGGGGTTGTCCCTTCTCGTCTAACTTCATTTCTTCTACGGTGATGATGTTTCCTTCAACCTGCCGAATGCTGTTCAGCCAGCGTGTGAGGATACCCTCCTCCAAGGCTTCTTCGACTTCAAAATCCTGGGCTGGCATATGTTCACGATCCCGTCGATAGACCAACAAGGTTTCCTCTGCACCCAGCCGTTTAGCGGTTCTTGCCGCATCAATTGCAGTATCCCCTCCTCCATAGACCATTACCCGTCGACCAATTTTAGGAACTGTCTTCTCTTCCATCTTTTTCAGAAATCCGAGCGCATCCAGTATCCGGCCCGTGTCCTGACCAGGAATATCAACACGTTTACTAAGATGGGCTCCAATGGCCAAGAACACCGCATCGAATGTTCCCTCTTGCATATCCCCTTCCAAATCCGAAACTTTTCTATTCAGCGAAACTTTCACGCCCATGGCTTCAATTCTGGCAATTTCCGCATCCACAATTTGACGCGGCAGGCGATACTGCGGAATGCCGAATCGCATCATGCCGCCAGGCTTGGGCCCGGCTTCAAAGATCGTGACTGTATGCCCCATGCGTGCCAAGTGATACGCGGCTGACAGCCCACTAGGACCGGCCCCTATGACGAGAACACGTTTTCCAGAAGGGACCATCGTATCAACTTCCCACCCTTGATCAATAGCCAAATCACCTAAAAGTCTTTCTATTGCGTGAATGTTCACCGCTTCATCAAGCTGGCCTCGATTGCAGACCGTTTCACAGGGGTGATAGCACACACGCCCATGAACGGCTGGAAAGGGGTTATCGTTCATAATCTTGCGCCAGGCTGCTTCATACTTTCCTTCTTCCGCATCATACAACCAGCTTTGGATATTCTCACCCGCCGGACAAGCTTGGTTGCACGGTGGGAAATGATCGATATAGATGGGACGTCTTGTGCGCCACGTACCCGTATGGTTCGCCAAGCTTGACGCAGGGTCCAATGTGATCGCGAAGGGCTTGTTTTCCATCCTCAGGCCTCTTTTTTCATTTCTCCTGGCAGTAGCTCGTACAAACGAATATTCTGATCAGCTACTGCTTGAATAGCTTCCAGCGCTGCTTCATCTCGGGGCTTCAACAGATGCTCAAATCTCCCCTGAAGAGCTAAGTATTGCTCGACGGGAACTTGTTTTCGGATAAGAGTTCTGTCCGTCACATGCCCCCACTCTGCTTCGAACAACGGAAACAGCCCGCTTTCTACGGCCAACCGTGCAACTTTAATCGTATGTGCAGGATCGGATTTCCACCCTAACGGACACGGTACGTGAATATGAACGTAGCGTGCACCGCGAATGTTCATTGCCTTCGTCACTTTGGCCTCCAGATCATGTAAATCAGCGACCGAAGCCGTTGCGACATAAGGAATGCGGTGAGCCATGGCGATGGATGGAAGGTTTTTCCCTATGCCCACAGGATTCCCCGGAGATGTTCCCACGGATTGTGTGGTATTGGTCCAGGCACGGGCAGGAGTAGATCCTGAACGCTGGACACCCGTATTCATATAGGCCTCATTGTCGTAACAGACATATAGGACATCGTCATTTCGTTCGAACATCCCGGACAAGCATCCCAAGCCAATATCGACAGTCGCCCCGTCTCCTCCCTGTGCCACAACCCGAATATCGGTCTGCCCTTTAGCCTGCAACGCTGCCGCCACCCCACTGGCCACTGCTGGAGCATTGCCAAACAGGGAGTGCAACCAGGGAATCTGCCATGCACTTTCAGGATATGGGCTAGAAAAAACCTCTAAACAGCCGGTGGCATTCACTGCCACCAGCTGATTATGGGTAGCCCGCATCACGGCATCCAGGACATATCGTGCGCCCAAGGCCTCACCACATCCCTGACAGGCCCGGTGTCCCGAATTGAGCGAATTCATACGATCCGACCGTGCTTGGACCGTCCGATTCTCTTCATCCAACAGTCGATTCCCTACCGTAAATGTCCCTGTTTGATAAAACTTCACGCGTTGATATGACACCTCATATTCCCTTCTTGTCAGCGACTTTCAGAATTCATCTTTAAACCAGAACTGCTTGCCAGACGAAGCACATTCTCCGGTGTCGGTCCAGACCGACGTCGTTGAGTTTGTCTGAGTAATTCTTGATTGATCACGTCCCAATTCAAATCTAAAAAATGCGGTTCTTCTAGGCCTTCCAGACATGCCCCCTTTACTGTATCAATCACTGCAGCCTTAGAGATCGACCGACCTCCCAGACCAGCGATGACGGTATGCACCAAAGTCGGAAGACCCCTAAGAGCCATTTTTACCTCGCTGGACACAATTCCCCCTTTTCCTACTGATAAATCTTTTTCGATTACGATCACACGCTTGGCATTATGGATGACGTATCGAAGCAGCTGTGAGGGAAACGGCCGAAACGAACAGAGTTGAATGCATCCCACGGGCCAACCCTCACTGCGTAGCTCGTCTACAGCATCTTTAATCGTGCCATTCACAGATCCCAGGGCCAGCACGAGAGTTTCTGCATCATCGATCTGATACGTCTTCAGTAGCCCACCTGAAGGTCTTTGAAACATATCGTGAAATTCTTGGCTGAGTCGTGGGATCGCCTCTAAAGCCTCCAAATGTTTGTGATGGGCGAGATAGCGAACTTCTGCAAAGGCATCGGGACCAACCATTGCCCCGATCGAGACTGGATCGTGAGGATCTAAGATCTGTACCGGCTCGAAGGGAGGCAGAAAGGCATTGACCTGCTCTTGATGTGGGAGGTCCACGGCCTCAAACGCATGCGTAAGAATGTACCCATCCATGCATACCATCACAGGACAACTCAATTCTTCGGCCAACCGAAACGCTTGAATGTGCAAATCTACGGCTTCTTGATTGTCTTCCACATACAACTGAATCCACCCTGCATCACGCATCGCCATACTATCTGAGTGATCATTCCAAATGTTAATGGGTGCACCCAAGGCCCGATTGGCGATGGTCATGACTATTGGCAGCCCTAACCCGGCGGCGTTATAGACGGCTTCGGCCATGAATAAGAGACCTTGGCTGGTGGTGGCTGTATAGGTTCGCGCGCCCATGGCTGAAGCACCAATGAGAACGCTCAACGCCCCAAACTCCGACTCAACATTAAGGAACTGACAGGTTCCGAGTTCTCCGACCTTGACCTTCCGAGACAAGGTTTCCACAATATGGGTTTGCGGCGAGATCGGATAACATGCCATGACTTCTGGCTTACATAAGCCCACGGCATGAGCCACAGCTTGAGAACCTTCAATCTGCTGCTTCACGAGTTCCTTATCAGTATAGAGTTACGCCTTTATAAGACAGGAAGACACATATTCAAAGGACTCTTCGACAATGGGCATGTTTAATTCGCCTATTGGGCCCGGGAACTTTTTTCGAATCGCCTCTTTGACCGATACTTTAGTAATAGCTCCAGTCAATGCGGCAAACCCCGCAATCAAGCCAATATTGGCCATCGACCGTCCCAAATGTTTGTAGGCTATATCAGAAGCCGGAAGGCTATATGCTTCGACTTCCGGATGTTGCAGCATCCAATCACTCAATCCTAGCTCTTCAACCTTTTTGGAAGAATTTATTAAGGCAATTCCCTGAGGAGAAAGCCCACTAAAGACCTCTACCTGATGTAGCAGCGTCGAGTCTTGAATAAGTAACACATCAGGCTGAGAAACCGGTTCTCTGCTACGAATAGCGTGATTAGCGATACGGCAAAATGCGGTCACGGGAGCTCCCGATCGTTCAGATCCAAAACTGGGAAAGGCTTGAGCAACTTTCCCATCGTCAAAGGCAGCCAACGCTAACAATTCCGCGGCCGTGACCACCCCCTGCCCTCCTCGTCCGTGAATTCGTATTTCAATCATTGATCTAAATGATGTTAGTTTGATTGTCGACTTCGATATCGTTCTCCTAGAGAGATTTGGCAAGAGATATGCCTTTTACCAACAAACAGATTAGGGGTTAGAAAAATAGGCAAAGGACCAAATTTTTGTTTCTTGAGGATAGGACAAGACTAAAAAATGTGGAGAAGAGCAACAGCCGCATTCATGAAATGTGTAGCTGAATGCACCAGACTCTCTCCATTGTTCTGCGCCCATTCAAAGGTATCAGGCAGTGCAATCAAGTAATTTCCACTCCTCTTAGCCTGATTTGTCTGGCTTCCGCTGTGTTTTTCATGTCCATTTAGGTTTCATTTACCGAACAAAGACTTTCCTGTCTCCTGTCATCGCTGATAACAATGAACTCTCGAAAACACCAAGAGCGACAGACTCGATGGTTAGCACTATTCTTTTCGAGTATCGTGTTGGTTGTGCTCTTGATGATGGCATTAACTGGGAAAGGACTGACAACTTCAGAAATGATCCTCCGCACTGGCCTGGCCAGCCTGCTAACGGTCTTTCTGTATCGATTTCTCACCTGTAAGACCCGACGCCGTGCCGCCCTTCGACAGCTACCCTTCCCCGCTTCCTGGGAGATCATCTTGCAGCAGAATGTCCAATTTTTTCAGGCATTGGACAAATTAGAACAAGACCGCTTTCGTCAAGAAGTACAGATCTTTCTTGACGAAAAACAGATCACTGGCATTAAGACGTCAGTTGATGACACTGTTCGCGTACTGGTGGCAGCAAGTGCCATTATTCCCATTTTCGGCTTCCCAGAATGGGAGTGGGATCAAATCAGTGAAATCCTCATTTACCCCACTCCCTTTAATGAAGAATACGAAATGGGACAAGAGAGACATCACGATGTGCTTGGCATGGTTGGGACCGGCTCGATGAATCGCATGATGATTCTTTCGAAGCCGGAACTGTTACAGGGCTTTCGTACAGCTCAGGATCGCAAGAATGTCGGCATTCATGAATTCACACATCTCCTCGATAAATCTGATGGCTCAGTTGATGGCATTCCTTCAATTGGCCTACCTGGAGCTGCCATTACGCCATGGCTCAAATTGATGCATCAAGAAATGCAAAAAATTCAGATGGGGTGCTCTGATATCAACATATACGGCTTGAAGAACGAAGCTGAATTTTTTGCCGTCGCCGCCGAGTATTTTTTCGAAAACCCCGAGAAGATGCGGCATAAGCATCCCAAGTTATATGCCATGTTGGAACACATCTTTCGGCAACATCCTCATAAAAGACTCAAAACAGCCTTCACCTCCATTGTGAAGTCCCACGCAGGCCGGCTAGGACGGAATTCACCTTGTCCGTGCGGAAGTAGGAAAAAGTACAAACATTGTTGTTTGTCGAATACATAAACCTATGCCTGTTCTTTCTTCACTTCCATTGTTTCTTGGCGATGCGCTTTTACAGGTCTTCCTTTGCTTGCACCCCAGCACGATACGTTGTGTAGACCACGATGGGAATGGGCAGATCACCTAACCGTTTTTGGATTAACGGCTTGACCTCATTCCAATCTAGTCCACCCACACCCGTTGCTAACTTGGGTAGTGCCGCACTCGTAAATTTTTCTGTTTCGATCGTTTTCCTCAAGGCCCTGAGGCAATGATTGACGTTTTCAACCGACGCCTTTCCTGGTCGACTCCCGTGTTTGGGAGCAGGCTCCTGTGTCAGAAGATTGATAATACGCACCCCGCCAGGTCCGCCCCAAGTCCATAACTCACCAGGTTTAGGTTGAGACACCTGACAAGCATGTTTAAAGTCTTTATACATCGCTGGCCACTGCTCTCGAAGCGCAAGAGCTAATCCGTTGGCGAAATTGTCGTAGGGAGCCACACCATGCGCAACGGCGTCAGCTTTGGATAGTAGAATGTCTCCTTCAACTTCTCGAATCATTGACTGTCCTCCTCGATTGGCTCACGTGATTAATGATCATCCTCTTCTTCCTGGATTGCCGGAACATGCCCAGACCAGGCTCGTAGTACAGCACGGTCATTATCAGAAAGCCGAGCCTGGGGATGTAAGGGAAGATAGAACCACGGTGGCATGTCACCCTCCTCGACTTCTTCCCAGATTTCCTTCATAATCTTGTTGCGTTTCTTCTGATTGTATCGATTCCATGTCGAGAAGTTGAGCTCTTTTCGACCTTCTCGCACGTCCCAAGCCAACAGCCAGGAAACCGGCGCCACCCGACTGTATTCTGGCCAGACTGTCTCATGTGAATGACAATCGTAACAGGCACGTTTCAGGATCGCCTTCACTGCCGGCAATACCTCAATTTCTTCCTCCACAGGTGGATTGTCCAAAGTTACCGGTACCAATTGGATCCCAAGCAACAGAAGGATGAGTATCAGCAGGCCCACTGTTATCGGAGTTTTCTTCATATCTTTACTGGCAGCCGACCTAATACTGTGGCTCCACTCGATAGCGTTCGATTGGTACAGGAAATGATCATTACTCCACCGTCGAAATGATACCCTGAGAAATAGCCAAGCAAGCTGCATGCCTTCCTTGCTTCTCATCAGGGCAGCAACACATTTTTCAAAACACATTCAGCTTCAAGAAGCCTCCACACTCAGATCAAAAGAGAACACATTCTCGCCTTTGCCCCATTTTCCTCGTACAGTCTTACAAATCTTGGTTGGCTCTCATGGACTGGCCACCAAAGACTCCGATGACAAGACCGACATTTTCACCAAAAAATGATCCTACGCAGCGTTCCTTGGCATCTGGCTAACCCACTCAGGTTTCAAGTCTAAGTCTTCGCCCCTTGGGCTGAGGGTAGGGTGAGGGGGCAAAAGGTCAAGTGGATGAATGTCTATGGTTAAGAGCACGTTATTGGAATAACTATCCAGCGGAGTCAATTAGGAGCTGCCCCCATATTTCTTGGAATTATGCACCAGGTAGCCACCAAGGAGGTTGTTACGGTAGGAAAGAGGATGTGCACGCCACGCGAAGATTTACGAGCGCTTGCTCCAGAGACAGCTTCAGGGGGTATGTCTTAGCTTTGGGATTTGGCGCCCACCATCTGCCTAGATGGCTTATGGACAAGATGACGCGACGAGCGGCCTGACATAAATCATATTATTTCATGTCTTGACCCTAAACCTCTAGAAAAATCCACTTGTGGCATCAGTTCTGCTCCTTGACATGGCCATTTATAATGACTACATTGGAAATAGGAACCACAAGGGAGGCACCATGAAAACGATGGCAATCACCGAGTTTAAGATGCATGCGCTGCAGGTCATTGGGGAGGTAGCAGAAACCAAGGAATCGGTCGTCGTCACCAAAAGGGGTAAACCGCTGGCTGAAATCGTACCCTTTGCCGAAAAAACACCAGTCCCAGGCCAACTAGCAGACGCGCTGGTTTTTGAAAAAGATATTGTCTCTCCTCTTGGGGCCACGGAGTGGGACGCCGCTCAGTGAAATATTTACTGGACACACATGTGTGGGTCTGGTGGCACATGCATCCCCAAAAGCTCTCTCGTCGAGTACGGACCCTCCTGGCTGATCCCGATGGCTATGACGGACTGTTACTCTCAGCCATCTCCTGCTGGGAATTCAGTAAATTGTTAGAGAAACAACGCATCGGGATTTCTTGTGATCCGGAAGACTGGCTACGCACGGCACTAGCTATGCCGAAACTCCAGCTTGTGCCCTTGACGCCTCTTCTCAGTTATCGCTCTACGAATCTTCCCCAACCCTTTCACGAAGATCCAGCTGATCAGATTATTGTGGCAACGGCACGGGAAGAGAATGCCACACTCCTCACAAAGGATCTCCGCATCAAACAATATCCACATGTGCGCACGCTGTGGTAGCCAGATCAGGGGACGCCGACCCGTACCCTGAACGCCTCTTGTTCTGTGCCCGCGGGCCAGCCGCCAGCACCTGAGCGGTCCCGAGATGATCAGCGTCGGCCACACAACACCACCCCTCCTGGCTCACAAGACAAGAATGTACGGACCGTGGTTCATGGAACAGGCGTTGCCCGGTAGGTATCACATAGCAACAATAGAGGGTTCTGATAAGTAATTCAAGAAGCAAGCAACCCGGTCACCAAAAGACGCGTCTCCAATTCCTAGAAAGACTCTCGACACCCACTCTCGTATTCCCTGCGGGGTGCTCCCGGAAGATTCAAGTAGTACAGCCCCATATTGGAACAAGGCGTCGGGGCGATTGCGAGTGAGAGAATCCTTAGGCGACCCCACAGGCTGGCCGTAGAGTTCATAGATGCCGCGACGACCAAACCGGGCATAAATTATAGCCAATACGGTCTTGACACCAAATCGCAATCATGACTTGACCCCGCATCCTATTTCAAAAATTCAAATGACTCCAGCCCCGCATATTGCTGAAGTATATTGCGCACGAGATTAAGCAGCAAGAACCTTCATCCTATCTCTCGGCAATGCGCAGAAGACGAGACATTGGGCTACGCTAAGAAAGGCCTCGAAGAGAGGCCAGAGCAGACTTGAGCCTTCATTAAAATACCATAAATCATGTCTTGACCCCGCATCTGGCATCAAATACCGCAACTCATGTCCTGACTCCACATCAAAAATCGGTGGCCACATCTCTGTGCTCTTAAATGAGGGAGTGTTGAGAAGAGGAGTTTCATAGATAGCGAAGCGATATTTGGCTTGGAAAAATATAACAGATCATTACTTGACCCTAAATTTGACCCCAAGCTTGACCCCAAGTCTTAACGAGCTTTTAAAGGTTGGCTATTGGGCTTTTTCTCCTTATGATCAAATCCGGCAAGCCACATATATGTACTAAGAAGGAAAAAAAATACACCAGCTGTATCCCAGGGAGAAATCTTACGAAACTGAGGAATAAAATGATATGAAAGGATTGTCAATACTCCTAATCCCACGACTAAAAGAAAATACATCCGTTTAAGTTTAGAATATTTGGCTCGGTCCATACCCAAATAAGTCAATTCTGATTGGGTATCTCTGACACGCCTCAAAGTAAAACTCGACCACAGCATGGAAAGCCCCATGAATAAAAATAACAAACCCAAAGCACCTTTCATCTGGTCATAGTCAAAAAAGACGATCCCTGAAATAACTAAACCCAAATAGGTGATAAAGAGGGTTTGGATTCCAAGGCACTTTCTCTCTTGAGGGGAAGTATTTTCTAATCCTGGAACATCATACCGCGACCACTCCGTAAAGCACTTTTTGAAGAGAATCATAAGGTAGCCAGTAATACCAGCCATTATAGCGAAAACAAATAGAATGTTAATTTTTGGCCCTTCGACCCAAAGGGCTTCCACTAAGTCTAAGGTAAATATCAAAGAGACGACTAGTGGAAACGCAATAAGAAGAGTTAGAAAAATTCTCATTCATTCCCACGCTGTTGAAGGAAGTAGTTGACTGTTCCATAAATTGGAGAAGCAAAATTTCCCGCATTGGGATAGTTCGAAATAATTACTGATCCAATCATGTAGCCGCCACCACTCGCAAGAACTGCGGCACCTACCCCATTTGGAACGCGTGAGAATTGAAGAGCGAATCGCATACCAGGAGTCATCTGTTGTGTCCCCAGGAGTCGTGCAATTTGCGCATCAAACGCTCCTTTCTTGTATGCGGCCCCAAGCAACGTAAAACCATCTCCTAGCGTTGTTGCATTACTTATAACCAGTGCCACATCGATATTTCCAGATATATTGGATGAGCCTCTATATCTTCCAGGTTGTAAGGCACCAATCACATCTCTGTGAGTGGTGATAGGGCGCCCCAGAGAAGGGGATGATACCTCTCTCCGCCCATCATCTACAAAATCATTTTGAATAAGAGATTGATTAAATCTGAAGTTCGCCGCAATGATAATCGCTGATACCCCCATCCGTAACCCAAAATCCCGCAAGGCTAATACTGCACCTGCCCCGGGATCATTCCCCGTAATAGCAGCGGATACCGCCCCTGAAGCTGGGGCGCTGGCAATACTCCCAGCAAATCCCCCTAGCCCTTCGCCATAATAATTCCCGATTCCGTAAAACCCCCCGGCAATTAAGCCACCCGCCGCGCCGGTGGCAATGGCTAACCCAATATTTGTATTATATCCTGCGGCACGATAGAAGATCGCGCTGGTTCCCCCTGCCGCAGCCCCACCTAGAAGCCCCCCTGCGGCAGAGCCAGCAATGGCGCCATATTGACTTCCAACGGCTGTAGAGACTGCACCTCCAACTCCTACTCCAACCCCACCAGCTATACCGCCAATCACCGCTCCAGTAATCGTAGCCTTCGCGTCCCAATCGCTTTGAATACCCGCTGAAACTCCACCAACCACCGCCCCTACTATGATTCCAACACAGATTCCTCCACAGGCGAAATGTCCTGTTGGGTCGGTGAAAATAACAGGATTGTTATTGGCATACGTGTAACGGTTGAAATCCTGTGGATTGCCGGGATTGGGCACAATTGTATCCGCTGAAATAAACCGCCCCAACGCGGCATCATAGTAGCGGGCTTCGTAGAAATAGAGGCCGGTGGAGCCATCCCGCTCCTTGCCGGTATATTTATACGCCACATCGGCGGTGCCGGTGTTCGTGAACGTCTCGCCGTAGGGATAGTAGACCAGGTCTTCTTCCGCGTTCCCGTTCCCATCCGTCAGCACGCTGGTAGAACCGAAGGCCACCTGGGCTTCAGCTTGTCACGGCTCTGGCCCGGAGACCCTCCCAGATCATTCGTGCCAGAGCATTTGGATTAGGTACCAAGAACGGTGAATAAAAGCAATCGCCGTGAAGCTCCTCACAGCAAGCTAAGAAGGGGTATCCTGCGCTGCTTTCTATGGAGGGTTGGGGGGTTGATTTAATTCGACCACTATGCGTTGTCACTTCAATAACACGCCTGGCCTATGCGCTTGACTCTTGTTCCCCCTCTATCCTGTGCTTCATGGCCAGGTGCGACCACCTT
The DNA here is from genome assembly GCA_965223765.1 of Nitrospirales bacterium. Classification (GTDB taxonomy): domain Bacteria; phylum Nitrospirota; class Nitrospiria; order Nitrospirales; family UBA8639; genus Nitrospira_E. Next base: position 1,949,581 of record OZ245016.1, on the reverse strand, counting down.
AAATTTCTCGACCTATTTTGTTAGGGCCATAGCCACCGGTTGTTCCACCAAGTACACAAATCACTTCCCCAGTGAGCAGGTAGTGTGCGAGATACTACGAAAGACGAATGCATCGAGATAGGCCTTAAGATGCCAAGGGCGTCCTGCTCCTTGATGAGGCCCTTGCCATCACGTCTTCGTAACTGCCACGATTCGATTGACGAACGACGACAGATGGTCTCCCACAGTTCCCACTGGCGGCGCTATCGCATGGCCCGATCCCCCGGGTATCCAACCCTCGATCACTTTGCCAATCATCGGACCTATTTTAGCAATCCGAACTGGACATCCAATCATCACGATCTTCAAGAACCGGCAACCTCTAATCACTGGGACAACAAGAACTCTTTCGCTGAACTATGCTATGTTCTCGTGGCTAGGGAACGCGATCACCTAGTATCTCGTCGTATCGGTGAAAGGCTTTCCCCAGAACCCCTTGCCTTCTTGTATCGCACACCCGAGATATCTTTTGCCGCAAGTTTTTTCATACAATAGCCTGATTATCCAACAACTTGATTACATTCTCTCTCCCCTTCTTGACTGAGTAAACGGAGGCATGATGACAACACCACATCTTCACTTGAAAGCTCGAGATCTCATGCAAACGCGGATGGTGGCGGTCACGCGTGGATATAGTGCGCGAGAGATTGCTCTTCTCATTCAATCTGGCACTTGTAGCAGTATGCCGGTGATAGAGGCCGGCAACGTACTGGTCGGCATCGTCTCGGAATTCGATATCTTAGAAGCCTTAGTCGCCGGCAAGGATTTACAGACCTTGACGGCTAATGACATCATGACTCCACATCCGATCACGGTTGAAGAAACGACCACTGCCGACCGGGTCATCGCTCAAATGATCACAAACCACATTCTTCGTATCCCCGTCGTCCATGACAACCGACTCGTCGGCATGATTTCCCGCACAGACCTTATGAATCACCTTATCGATAGCCACATACTGAATGTGTACGGCACGTAATCTCAACAAAACCCACCAGCCGGGCAACACGTTCTCCTTTCTCCAGTAGGCCAGTTCACCTGAAGAGCCTCTCACCTGTAGCCCTGTTTATAGGGGCTAGAGGCCACAACCATTCGCCTAAACCATGAGGAGTTTTGCGTCAATTTCCATTCATTCTCTTCGCCCTATCCGCGAAATCTCAATACTTTCACGGTCGTCACTTTCTGGCATGGCTCTTGAGTACTTCTAGGTGTGAGACCAAAAGAGGAGTCGACTCCCATGCTGCTCATTGCGACCGTCGATCCAGTCCTCCAGCGTCACTTACAACAAGCGCTAATCAAAAAAAGCGAGCCATTTCTTCTTATTCAAGAAGGTGAAGATATCGTCGACGCCACCTTTCATCATCAACCGTCTCTGATCATTTTAGACCTCTATTGGTCTAAACCGAGTGGGTTGCACATTTTTCAGCAACTACGGTCGTCCGGATATTCCGGCAAGGTGCTGGTATTAGGGGGACCATCGGCTCAACCACTAGCATCGGAAGCCCTTCGCTTAGGCGCGCTCCAGATTGTGGGAGGCCCATTCACAGCTAGCCAGGTATTAGAAGCCGCGCATGTCAACAGGTATTCCCACGCGAGGCCTTCAAGACAACTTCACATTAGGAGGTGATTCATGAACACGTTGCACAACTTGGGGCACCATGAACGGGTTATTCGTGTCGGCATTGGTGTTGTGTTACTTGCCTTATCAGGATTTTCCCTCTTTCCGGGTTGGGGTGATCTCCTACTGATGCTCGTTGGTCTCATCGCTCTGTTAACCGGCATCATTGGCTATTGCCCAGCCTGGCAGGCCGTTGGACTCAACACCTGTCACGTCAAATCAGACCAGACCATCAACCATCAACCAGAAGAGCATCATGAGCACAGCAACGCTTCTACTCACCAATCATAAAAGAAAGTCGGCCAATGATTTCCCCGTATTTGCCGAACCCGTTGACTGCCAATCACAAGGCCTGAAGGATCAACCGGTCCTTGCGGCTGCAACAAACAGGAGCGCCCATGATTTTCAAGCAGTACTATCTCCCGAGTTTGTCACACGCCTCTTATTTGGTTGGGGATGAAGACAGTCATCTCGCAGCCGTCGTTGATCCTCAACGAGACATCGATCAATATCTAAGCGATCTTGATTCGCAGCATTTAACACTCAAATATATTTTCCTCACACACTTTCACGCCGATTTTGTTGCTGGCCATCTCGAGCTTCATCATCGTACTGGGGCCGACATTTATCTTGGCTCACGCGCTAAAACCAATTATTCATTCCATCCATTACGTCATGGCTATGAAATAGAGTTTGGATCGACACGTCTCGCAATACTCGAAACCCCCGGTCATACGCCAGAAAGCATTTGCATACTCGTGTACGATCTGCAAAAAGATTTTGAACAACCAATCGTCCTGTTGACAGGTGATACGTTGTTTGTCGGCGACGTGGGACGACCAGATTTAATGGCCTCTTTTGGAGTGGATAGCCGCACACTGGGAAGCCAACTCTATGACTCACTCCGACATCATCTTCTCATCCAGCCTCCCCATACCAAGATTTATCCGGCCCATGCCGCCGGCAGTTTGTGCGGCAAACACCTGAGTGAACAATTGTCTTCCACCTTGGAAGCCGAGCAACGCACCAATTACGCGTTAAAACCCATGAGCAAGCAGACGTTTCTTGATGTCGTCACCAGCGAGCAGCCGGAAGCCCCTGCCTACTTTTCCCATGTGGCCTTCTTGAACCGACGGGAACATCAGACTCTGGACCAGGTTCTCAAGAATGCCTATCAACCCTTGACCGTTGACCAGATCCTTCATGAAAAAAGTGGTGGCACCCAGGTGCTTGACGTACGTTCTGCGAAAGAGTTCGGCATGGGGCATCTCTGTGGCAGTTTGAACGTCGGACTATCAGGAATGTTTGAACGATGGGCTGGAGAAATCCTTGACAGAACAATACCAATCGTTCTGATCTGTAACCCTGGAGAGGAATGTGACGCCATCACTCGACTTAGCCGGGTTGGACTCGATCAGGTCAAGGGCTTTTTGAATCGTGGCATTCAGGCTCTGGCCTCCACGCCTGAACTCATTCGGCACACTAATCGTATGACGGCCACACACCTACAAGAACAGCTTACAACGGCTGACCGACCTCACTTGTTGGACGTCCGCACCCAACATGAATGGGAAATTCGGCACATTGATGACAGCCGCAACATTCCACTTCAACGTCTGTTCTCTCGTCTCCAAGAGATTCCGACCGGTCATACCATCGTTGTGTATTGCTCCAGCGGGTATCGGTCATCCATTGCCGTCAGCCTCTTGGAGCATCACCACTATTCGAATATTGTGGATCTCGTAGGGGGCTTCGAGGCCTGGGAAGAAGCCATAGTAAACCCCTGCCTGCAATCCGCCTCTGCACTCCAAGAGCCTGGTGGACGAACAGCACGGAAAACTTGATGAAACCAGCACTGGGAAATTCGAATTGCAACCTCAAGACGATCTTGATTCCTGTGGATGGATCAGTACAGAGTGACGAAGCCGTTCGCAGTCTCCAAGCTTTCTCTCCCCCGAACCGCATACTTCTGCTTCATTGTTTTTCCATTCCGCAACTGGCGTATCCAGGGACCGGCATGAGTGTCGGTCGAAAGTTTTCGGACGCTGCTGAACAGGCATTGCGAAAGGAAGGCACTCGAATTCTCAAAAAAGCGGCGTCTCTTCTTCCCGCTGTGCGTGGGGAGATTTCCCAACGCCTCGAAATGGGTGACACCGCATCAGTCATTCTGTCGATGGCCAAAAAGGAATCTGTAGACCTCATACTCATGGGTTCGCGCGGGCTGGGCGCGATTAAAGAACAGATCTTGGGAAGCGTTTCGCACCAAGTGGCTACTCATGTCCCATGTCCCACACTCATTGCTAAATCTCCCTTGACTCCGCTCAACAACATCCTACTGCCCCTCGAACATTCTCTGGATGCAGAATGGGTCATCGAATGGTTACGTCCAAAGCCTTTCCAAGGGATGCCTCATCTTTCCGTGTTGCATGTGATTCCTTTTACCCAACCAATGCTGCCAGTTGGAGCCCTGCTACCTGACGCCTGGAAAAAAGAACTGCAGACAGGCAGTGCCCATTTCACACAAAACGTCACCAACACCTTACAGCAAATTGGCTATCAAGCTGCCTGCGCTGTCGAATCAGGGCCTCCATCAGCAATCATTCACGAACATATCATCCGTCTTCAACCACAGTTAGTTCTCATGGGCACCTACAATCGATCACCGCTCAAGCGACTAGCACATGGGAGTGTGTCACATTCGACGGTTCACCATGCTCCCTGCTCGGTACTCTTACTCAAAGAAAATTCCGATATTTCTACATTATGAAAGGCTTAGGACAGACAACCCTTTTAGGAGGTCTCATGATGATCAATTTGCCAACTGTTCCATGGGGCAGACCAGCATGATCAACTCATGTAGCCTTCAGGCGAGGGCACCTTGGATCAGAAGCTTCACACAGCAATGATTCTTAAGCATGCTGTGGAAGGAGGCTCATTCCTAACGAAAATTTTTCAAAAATGGGGAGAAATGGCATTCTTCTATTAGCGATTTAGGAAATCTCTCGTTCAGAAAAATTTTCCCATCGCCTATATGTTTCTAGTTCAAGCCTTCTTTATGCACCGCTTCAGAAATATCCATCACAAATTCTCCCTCATCCTTCAATACCAATCCACCATGTTCCTCGAAACTGAATCCCAACGAATCCAGAAGAACCGTAGCCGGCAATTGATAGACGATCAGGTTGCCTGAGACAAGAGAGATGATCTTTGTGCGAAGCTCAGGCTTTCTCTTGATGATTCCGGTAAAAAAATCTTTAGCAAAAGTATAGCCTTTCACTTTAGCCAAACCTTTTTCATAGACCTGGACCTCCCCCACAAAAAATCGCGGAGCATCTTTTTCAAACAAGCGACGATGAACAATAAACAATTTCTCTCCCTGTTGGAGCATAATTCCCCCTTCTAGATGGAGTTTGTTATTTTAATACGGTAGTAGTCGACTTATCACAATTCTTGTTACCCCCATTGTTCAAAACTGGGGTGCGAGACGATCACACGCAAAATATCGCTCCGAGTAATCATTCCCAACAATGCCTTTTCTGATGAAACGACTGGCATAGCCCCAATGCGTTCCTCTAGCAAAACTCGAACAATAGCCAATAACGTTGCTTCGGGATTAGCGACGAGCACGGGATGACTGACTTGAGATTCGATAGTGACTGCAGCCAGGTGCGCTGCTCCGTTGATGCCACTCAATGCTGATTCAACCGTAGCACGCGAGAGATCTCGATCAGACAATATTCCGACCAAGCTCCCTACCCGAGACTCAATAGGAATGTGTCGAAACCGAGTGTTTTTCACCAACTCCCAGGCCTGCGCCAATGAAGCCGTGAGAGGAAGCGTCGTAACAGGCGAAGCCATGATATCTCGAGCCAGAATTGTTGAAGACGTGGCATCGGAAAATGCCTGTACCTGCTGATAGAGCCGCGTCGGGAAAGAGGGCAACGCTTGTCGCGGGGTTGGTTGATCGTCTGGTTGATTTTCGTGTCCTACCGGATCTGCACGAGGCGTTTTTGATACTCTCGCGACCTTTCGGTTTCGAAATACTCCCGGCACATAGGACGTGTACGCATTACCAACATCAACAACGGCAAACATCGTGCCACCCCTATGTGTAAAGGACCCTCATAACACAGCAGTATCAACGCCAATAGCCTTCATTCTTCAATCTGTTTACAATGTTACTTCTACCATACAAGAATCGCCCAACCTGTCAATCGCGTTAGCGTGTTATCTAGATGCCCTGTTGCGTTTCATCCGAACGGAGAGCCTCGCTTTCAGATGAAGCAGGAACTACCCAATTCTACTGTAGGACGACCCTCCTCGCAGCATCACTACGCATTGATCTTGGCAGTATTGTTCTCAACAGAATGGATCGTCTTGGCTATTGCCCCGATTCATCGAGGTGACTGGTTCCTTGAAAATATTCTTGTGTTTCTTGTTGTTCCTGTTCTGGCTCTTACGTATCGACGCTTTCCTTTCTCGAAAATTTCTTACACGCTGCTCTGTCTCTTCGGATGCCTCCATGCCATTGGCGCCCATTATACCTATGCTGAAGTTCCCTATGATTCTTGGTGTCAATCATTCGTTGGCGCTTCGTGCAATCAGCTCCTCGGCTGGACGCGAAACAATTTCGACCGCGTGGTCCACTTCTTCTATGGCCTCTTACTTGCCTATCCCATACGAGAAGTGTATCTGAGGATTGCCGGCGTCCGGGGTTTTTGGGGCTACGCCTTCCCTATGAGTTTCATCATGGCCACATCCATGTCATTCGAACTTCTGGAATGGGGTGCTGCTACATTCTTTGGTGGCGACTTGGGGGCAGCATACTTGGGAACCCAGGGTGACATATGGGATGCCCACAAAGACATGGGTTTGGCCAGCTTAGGAGCATTGCTGACCATGATTTTCACCGCTATATTGAACATGTATCTTCAGCGAGACTTTGCTCGCGAATGGGCAGAGAGTCTAAGAATCAAATATCCCATGCCCTTAGGGGAACAGGAAATAGAGCGCCTCTGGAAACAACGTCAGAAATGAGGCCAGGAACTAAGGCTCATGTCGTGAGATTATTTCTAAAAATCTTTCCGGTGATCATCATTGAGTAAAAGGTGACTATTCCCCCAGAACCCAACGTTGAACTCGGTGGCACGGGACATGATCACACATAATTAAAGAAAGATACGCTACACGAGGCATAACAACCCAGACATGGCTATGCCAACGTTAGCTATTCCTACGCAATCCCATCCGATTCAGGGACACAAAACCGGCCCAGGATATCTGGAAGGGGATCCCTCCATCGCCGAAATCAAATGGCACTCCTTTACTAGACCACAACTAAGGTTGCTTAGGAGAACATGACGATGAAAATGGCCTTCCATGGCGCCGCTCACAATGTGACAGGTTCCTGTCATCTTATCGAAAGTAATGGACAGAAATTGCTGATCGATTGCGGTCTCTATCAAGGCGAACGGGAATTGAGTGAGGAAAATGACGGGCCGTTCGGTTTCGAACCGGCTGATATTGATTTTCTTTTGCTCACACATGCCCATCTAGATCACTGCGGACGAATCCCCTTGCTGGTCAAACGTGGTTTCAAAGGTGAAATCATTACTACAGCAGCTTCTCGCGAACTGACACGACTGATCCTATTGGATTCCGGCCACCTCCAGGAAGCGGAGGCGGATTATCAGGCTCGCAAGGTCGCACGTTCCAGCCGTCGTCATCAGAGACAATCGATTCAACCGTTATACACCGTTCTCGATGCCCTCAATAGCATGGATTTTTTTGGTCGAGTAGCCGGCTACATGAACCCGATGGATATTGCCTCCGGTATTCGTGCCACGTTCTTGGATGCCGGCCATATTCTGGGCTCTGCCAGCATCTTTCTGGAATTAATCGAAGAGGAGAAACGCCAGACCATACTCTTTTCGGGTGATCTCGGGTATAGTGGCCGAGTGATCTTGCGTGACCCCAGCATTCCTCCACACGCACAGATTGTGGTGATGGAAGCCACGTATGGTGATCGTCTCCATAAGCCACTCCAGCCATCAATAGAAGAGCTCTACGAAGCCATAGAAGAAACATTCCGACGCGGGGGCAATGTGGTCATCCCGACTTTTGCTCTCGAGCGGGCACAGGAAATTCTGTATTTTCTTCATGAGGGGGTGGCCAAAGGTCGTTTGCCTACGAGCATGCAAGTATTTCTCGATTCACCGATGGCCATCTCAGCGACTGAAATCTTCAGGCGGCATTCCGAGTGCTACGATGCAGAAATGCTAAAACTATTGAGGGACAACGAAGATCCTTTTTTAGTACCCGGCTTACATCTCACCCGTGAAACGGCTCAATCCACGGCGGTGAACAAGATCACGAGCGGCGCAGTCATCTTGACAGGTTCGGGCATGTGTACAGGGGGGCGAGTACGTCATCACCTCAAACATAACTTGTGGCGGCCAGAGTCGAGCGTCATCTTTGTTGGTTTTGCTGCACGAGGGACTTTAGCGAGGAAAATCATCGACAGGGCAACAACAGTTCGTATCTATCACGAAGACATCCCTGTCCGCGCAAAGATTTTTACCATCGGGGGATTTTCTGCACATGCTGACCAGGCAGAGCTCCTTACCTGGCATCGACAAACAGGGAACCCGAAACGAACATTCCTGGTGCATGGGGATAAAAAGGTCATAGAAACCTTCGCCGCTAAACTATCTGAGACACAGGTCGAAATACCGCATCTTCATCAGGAATATATCTTGTGAATGAGAGGACCCGAGACGTTGATCTTGCCAATCCAGTTCAAACCCTTTGAGCTCTCCCAGCCTATTTTGTCCGAGCAGAGTAGCTCTTTATCACATTTCACTGGATACGAGAGTCCAAAGCGCTCTGCTTTCCCTCTCCCTCGACATCTGTTTGGAGGAGATAGCCGAAGGATTGATAAATCCACTTAATAATCAGGGGCGGGAACACCGTGGTGAGGGCGATGACAATCACCATGCCAGCATAAATTTCATTGCTAAAAATTTCGCTAACTCGACCGAGTTCGGCGAAGATCAGACCTACTTCCCCTCGCGGGATCATGGCCAGACCGATAACCAACCGGTCACGCCAAGGCTCCTGAATGACGAGAGCCCCTCCAAGTTTCCCCAACACAGCTACCACAAACAGACAGGCCGAAAATGTCCAGATGAAAGGCGAAGACCAGTCAATGGCTCGCAGGTTAAGGGAGAGGCCAACCATCACGAAAAAAATCGGGGTGAAAAGGAAAATGATTGGCTTCATTTGCTCTTCAATGCGATGGGCAAAGGCTGGGTCGTTATGGAGAGCCATTCCAAAGGGAAGGAAAAATCGCCTGGAAAGGGCGAGCCCGGCTGCAAATCCTCCCAAGAGTTCCGGTGCGCCAACCGCATGAGCTAGCCAGGCAAAGAATAGCACTAAGGACACGACCGAAGTCGGAATGAGGCCTGAAATTTTGGTAGTTTGGTCAAGGTGTTTAATGAGAAGGGAGATGAACTTTGCGGCAATGGGTGCCAGGACAAAAAATGTCGCCACGAACAGCAAGACTTTACTCGCATTCAAAAGATTAATGCCACCGCCAATGGAAAATTCATAGAGGAGGGCCAGTAGGACAATGCCAAGGACATCGTCCAAGACAGCTGCCCCTAAAATGATTTGGCCCTCTCGTTCATGATGGCGCGTGAGATCCATTAAGACTCGCATGGTGATGCCGATACTCGTGGCTGTGAGCGTGCCTCCGATGAACAGAGATACCAACATGGGCAAGGAAAACATCCAATAGGCAAGAGCAAATCCTAGAGCGAAGGGCAAGACAAACCCTGCCATGGCAACGACCATAGCTTCCCTTCCCGTTCGGACTAATCGTTTGATATCAGTGCCGAGCCCCACTTCGAATAGCAACAGAATGATGCCGATCTCCGCCAACAATTTGATGACGGTCTCGGGTTCAATCCAACCCAGAAGGCTTGGCCCGAGAAGAACCCCAGCAAAGAGTTCTCCCATCACTCGTGGAGTGTGAAGACGTGTGGCAATTTCCGCAAAAATTCTTGCAGCTAACAGAATGATGAGCAGGTGGAGGAAAAAGGTATGATTGTCCATTGGATGCCTATTGTTCTCGCTGGATCATTTCGGACGGCTTCAGGCCGAAGGCTTAATGGGGCTCCAGCAACATTATCGTTTCTTCACCACCGGACCGTATCATAATAGGCAGGTGCAACTTACTATGACAATGAAAGAGTTGCCTCCCACGGCGTCAGACTCTTGAGCACATGCTTGGTGGCCAAGCAGTCAGCCTGATTGTACAGTATCAGTGCATCCTTAACATTCAAACCATAGGTCATTCGTGCGGACCATTTTGTCCAACCCGCCCCTCACGACCTGTGAATCACCGAGAGGCAATTGACTGGCATCCGATTTTCTGAACAATGAAGGATGCCAAGACCGGTAATTGAATAACAATCATGCAAAAGATACATCACCTCAAAACCTTACTCATTGAATGGCGTGATGGGATCAGCCCTCCGGTGTTTTCTCTGGCCGCAGCCATCACTATTGCACTGATTCTCTTTGCCGGACTTTGGACTGACACGGCCAAAGTCGTCTTCCAAGACACTCTGATGTTTATCACAGCGACCTTTGGCTGGTATTACATTCTGGCGACGGCAGGCTTTCTCATGTTTGTGTTGTGGTTAGTCAATAGTCGATACGGAACGATCAGACTTGGGAAACAAGATGAACCGCCACATTACAGTCACGTCGCGTGGTTAGCCATGTTGTTTGCAGCAGGAATGGGAATGGGCCTCGTGTTCTGGGGTGTTGCCGAACCCTTGAATCATTTCCAGGCTCCACCAACTGCTCATCCCATGACAGACGACGCGGCGCGAGAAGCCATCTCTTTTAGTTACTTTCATTGGGGCCTACATCCCTGGGCCATGTATGTCATTTTTGGTCTGGGTATTGCTTTGCTTCATTATCGTCAGAACTTGCCACTTGCTCCGCGCTCACTCTTGCATCCTCTATTTGGCAACCGTATTCATGGGTGGTTGGGCCATGTGACCGATGCGTTTTGTACGGTAGGAACGTTGCTGGGCGTGGCCACCTCCCTTGGCTTAGGGGCCATGCAAATTAATGCCGCCTTAAGCCAATTAACGAATATTGGGTATTTGACCTCAAACCAACTATGGATTGTCGCGTTCATTACCATCGTCGCAACCACGTCGACCGTCAGTGGCGTATCGCGAGGCATCAAATATTTGAGTATCACGAATATGGCCATCATGTGTCTGGTCTTAGGCTTTGTCTTCCTAACCGGTCCCACCATGTACCAGATGAAAACACTCGCTCTTGGTCTCAGTGACTATGTGCTCAACTTGCCGCAAATGAGCCTATGGGTCAATTGGGGGTCACCATCGGAATGGCAAACGAACTGGACGCTCTTTTATTGGGGATGGTGGATTTCTTGGAGTCCCTTTGTGGGAATCTTCATCGCACGAATCTCGCGTGGCCGAACCATTCGTGAGTTTGTCGTGTTTGTCTTGTTAGTTCCAACCTTGGTGAACTTTGTGTGGTTTGCTGTCTTTGGGGGAACGGCCTTACATATAGAACGGTTTGGTGAGGGAGGATTAGCAGAACCCATCGTACAGAATGTCGCCATGTCACTCACGCTCTTGCTTAAACGTCTTCCATGGACAACGCTGCTACAATGGATCGGCCTCATCCTCATGGTCATGTTCTTTATTACTTCGTCAGATTCAGGTTCGTTTGTCGCTGACATGGTGACCTCTGGAGGCAACCCCAATCCCCCTGTAGCCAATCGTGTGTTTTGGGGTCTATCAGAAGGGACTGCAGCAGCAGTCATACTCTTGGCGGGTGGCCTTGCATCTCTTCAAGCGGCATCAATCTCGGCTGGTCTGCCACAAAGTATTTTACTGATTTTCGGATGTGTGGGTTTAGTAAAGACACTCCGACAAGAAATGACAAAAGAACGTAGATCCTAGATATACAGATCAAAAGGAAGTTTCTATAGGCAATAACCTCTGTTTTTTGCTATAGGGCAACGAATATTATCGCGCTCTTACTCCCCTCCCATCCTCAACCTCATCACTCGGATGATTGATCACCATGTCACCTTCCTTCACACCCTCGAGAATTTGAGCAACTAAACCATTTCGTTGGCCAACTTGAACAACCTGGCGTTTGGCCTTATGGCCTTCGATGACAAACACGGCCCAGCCGTCGCGATATCGAAACAAGCTGCTAGCTGGCACCTGCAGAACATTCTCTTCATGCCACAGTACAAACCGTGCCTCGACACGATACCCATCACCTAGCCGTTGCCATAATTCAACTGGTGAAGTGAAATCGGAGATGATCAACACTCGTTGTTCTTCAACTCCCAAGGCCGAAATTTTTGTAAAGCCAACAGGCTCGACAATGCGCACAAGGCCTTCCAGCGGTTCTTCTCCACCCCAACAATCAAACAGCACCTTCATGCCCGGCTTTACTTTCACAGCATCAGAGGAGAGCAAATCGACTTCAATTTCTAGAATTGATGGATCAGCCACCTCGAGTAGTGGCTCACCAGTGCGTACTGGGCCTTCGCATTCGTGGGGCACTTTCAATATTTTCCCGGTAATAGGGGAACGGATTGGCACACGTTCAGCCAGACTTCTGGTAGAACTTTTCGCATAGCCAAGCACCATTTGGGCTGATTGCAGCTCATGCTTGGCAACTTTGACTTTAAACTCGGCCGAACGTCGTGCTGCAGCCGAGGTCTTTACTTCTGTCACAGCCTTATCGTAGACATCCCGTGAAATCAGTTCTTTGTCCATCAGAGCCTGCTGCCGTTTGAGTTCAATCGCAGAAAGCTGTTCAGCAGCAGCAGCGGCTCGAGCTTGTTCTTCGGCGGCCCGCAAGGCCGATTTGGCAGCAGAAACCTTCGCCTCGGCCTGAGCGCGACTACGCGGATCTAGCACCTGTGATTCCAGGGGCGTGAGACTCAGCAACACTTGCCCTTGTTTCACCTGATCGCCAACATCCAACTGCACACGACAGGCAATTCCATCCACTGGAGCCGAAATGATATAGCGGTCTATCACTCGGGTGCGGCCTTCTTCTTCAATTGTCACGGTCAGAGGCGCCCGCATGACGGCGATGGCTTCGACTGGCACAGGTTGGGGCCAAAAACCCCATACCAGCAGCCCAATAATCAGTACAGCCATGAACGTCATGAGAGGATGTTGTCGCAATGGAACGCGCATCGATTCACTCCTTGGTCTTGAGTACGGCCACCATATCGAGATGGGCTAGGTTACGCCAGATCATTATGGCGGAAATTACCGCTGATACAATCACCACCAGAGAGGCAAACGCATAAACGTTCATACCCAAAACGAGTGGAATTCGATACAGATCGGTGTTGAAACGAAATGCCAGATAGGCACACAGCCCATAGCCAAAGAGCAGGCCTAACGGTATGGCCGCCAACGTCAGCAGAGCAAGTTCGCCCAGCAGAATATAGGCCACTTCACTACGCTCGAAACCCAACACACGCAGACTGGCCAGTTCGCGATTACGTTCGGACAGGGCAATGCGCATGCTGTTGTAGACGACACCAAAGGCAATGCTTCCTCCAAGCAATGTCGTAATAAACGTAAAAAACAACACAGTCTCAGCCAACGTGTCATAGAAGGCCTGAATAGCCGATCTGTGCTCGACCACGCCGGCAATGCGCGGCATGCCCTTCAGGTCCGCATACACCTCACGCTGGTAACGCTCATCCACTTTGAGCAGGGCACCAGAAATGGCGTGGCCTTCTTTTAGCAATTGGTTCAGGGATTCACGCTTCATATACGCATTCAATCCCAGATATTCTTTGGCAGTTCCGATCATGGGAACCTGTACAATGGGACGATTACCTTCAAGTACTTCGATAGTCAGCATGGCACCGGGATGAATATGTAGCAGTTCGGCTAAATAATCGGTAAGAATGACACCCTCTTTTGGCAATTCGATCACCTGGAGATCAGTATCAAGTAAACGTTTCAACTCACCCTTTGGTTGAAGGCCCTGCACCGACGTGCGATAAAAACGATGTTCAAATTGCAACTTTACAGGGACCTCACGAAAACCTTCCACATATTCCACCCCTTGCAAACTGCGAAGGGAATACAGGGAACGTAGCGAAGTCGGTTCAGTATAAATGGCAATAAGATCCTGGCGCTGGCTCATGCTGTATTGCACTTCAACCATGTGATCGATGGCACCTTCCTGAAACCCCCCAATCATCATCACCCCACAAGCCATCGCAATACCCAGAGTGGTCAACAAGGACTTCAAGGGACGGCGTTCAATGTGCCGTAGTATCATGCGCGTGGGCTGGGAAAACCAGCGTTGGAGACCTAGGCGTTCGACCAGGGTAGCATGATAGATGGCGGGTGGCTCCGGACGCATCGCCTGAGCTGGAGGCAACTTAGCGGCTTGGCGCACCGCATACAAGGTGCCAATGATCGCTACAAGCATGCTGATTACTGCCGCACCGAAAATCACCCGCGGTTTCAGCACATAAATCATAAATGGGAAGCTGTACATCTTCATATAGATATTGCTCATACCCCTGCCCATCCAAATGCCAGCGCCGATGCCAGCGATAATTCCAATGGACACAATCATCAGTATGAGTTTAGTGTAATGCAGGCCCACGGCAAAATTACTGTAGCCGAATGCCTTAAGGCCAGCGATCTGTTCCCGGTCTAGACTGACCAGACGGCTCGTCACCACGTTGAGAAGAAAGGTGGCCACGCCAAGAAAAATGATTGGAAACACCGTTGCCATGGTTTGGTTTTGCTTCAGTTCTTCGGTCAAAAATCGATTGGAGAGTTGGTCCTTACGCACATAGGCACCGATGCCACCATAGGGTTTTAATAGCTCATCCAGACGATCAATGACATCCTGCTCGTGACTACCCTTCCTCAGAGTGAGCGCGACATCGTTAAACGCGCCGTCCATATCATAGGCGGTAGCCAATGGTTTTCGTGCCATCCACATCACACCATAACGCTGATAATCTGGAAACATGGCACCAGGTGCGATTTGATAAATGTATTCTGGGGACAGGGCATGGCCGACCACAGTCAATGTCTTGCGCCGACCGTTGATGGTGGCACGTAAGGTGTCACCAGCCTCCAGGTTATGGGCCTGGGCAAACTCTTCGCTAAGAAGCACTTCATTATCCCGACCAGATTCAACCAGACGCCCTTTGCGCAGATAGATCTGGTTTAACAGGCCTCGACTGTGAACGGGCAAGGAAACCAAGTGAGCGCTGACTGGATCGGAAAAGCCTGTCACGTCAAGATTGACATAGGCCACTACCCGCGTTTCAACCTGATCAACCCCGGGAATGTGTTCAATGCGCTGTTTCAGCGCCAGCGGCGCACGTTTGAGTGAGGCAAACACCTGGGCAAAGTGATGATCGCGATAATAAGTTTCACGAGTTTCATAGAGAGAATCGAGTGTGCTTAAGGACATAATGAAAATACTCACCCCACCGACAATGACCATGGCAATGGCCAATGCCTGTATGCGCATGCCCCACAATTCACGCCAGAGTTTTTTGTCGACGGCTTTCATATCCACTCACCAATTCAGCTCACTGGGAGAAAGTTTCGTTTGGTTAATGCGCACATCACTGATATTACCGTCAGCCAAATAAATCACTCGATCTGCCATTTGTGCAATGCCGGCATTATGAGTAATCACGGCAGTGCTGGTGCCCAATTCATGGTTAACGCGCAGCAACGCTTCGAGTACGACGATGCCCGTTTTGGAATCGAGCGCGCCGGTGGGTTCGTCACACAACAAGACGTCGGGGTTCTTAGCAATCGCACGGGCAATGGCTACCCGTTGTTGTTCACCGCCAGAAAGCTGGGCTGGAAAATGATCCAGTCGATCACCTAAGCCAACGAGGTGCAAGGCTTCAACCGGTTGCATAGGGGTTTTAGCAATTTCAGTAACCACAGCTACGTTTTCCTTAGCTGTAAGACTGGGAATCAAATTGTAAAATTGAAAGACAAAGCCGACATGGTATCGCCGGTAGTCGGTTAGTTCACTTTCGGTGGCACGAGTCAAATCGCGCTCGCCATAAAACACATGCCCCTCTGTTGGAGTATCTAGCCCACCAAGAATATTCAACAGGGTGGACTTGCCGCTGCCCGAAGCACCCAGCAACACGGTAAACTCTCCCCTATACAGATCCAGATCTACCCCGCGCAGAGCGTGCACCTGGACCTCACCCATCTGATAGACCTTGGTAACACCATGGACATGAAACACCACTCCTTCAATCGGAGGCTCATGGGTGGCTTGCGTGTTTTGCGACATCATCAGCCTATTCCCTTAGCACCGCTCACAAGTCTGGTGATTACTGAATGTACGAGCAGGTTAATTCTGATCGAAACGGACGGAAGGGACAAACGTGTCAAAGACAGATCCACATTCAGTTATACAGAGCCTGAAGTGCAGGTACTCGTCTATTGAGCAAGTGAACGAACATACTCTAGGACAAAAGCGATTTCTTCGTCGGACAACACAAATCGCCACACCCCCATCGCTGTATTCGGCACACCCATGTGGATACTTCCCCAAAGTTCTTTATCCGATTTCTTTTGAATAGGAACCTTGGTCAAGTCTGCTACAGGTGGATTGAAATGGGTATACCCATCTCCCTCCCCCTCGGGTCCATGACAAACCTTGCAATGCTTGAGATAAAGTGTTTTTCCCTCTTTAAGATTTCTCTCTTCCGCCTGCGCCCCAAGGGGAAAGAGAAACGCCGCCAAAATTAGGACAACGACCATGACTAAGGGATGATTCATCGTGCCCCCTGAAGCCGAAAAATTGAATTTCATCTAGACAACAACTATAAAGAAAGCCTGGATTCGCGCCTTCGCGGGAATACCATAAACCATTACAACATGTAGGTAGGAATCTATCGGATCAATTAAGTAAGGCAATCCGTAAACGCTTCCTTTAGTTTTGCTGACACGGCGTCGAGGCCTTCATCCCCTCTGGTAGACGGGTACGAATATCCACACAGGCTTCATCCAATTGTTCTTGGGAAAAGCCCTGAGCGTATCGCATAGCCACTCCCTGCAAACGGGTGCCTCGAAATGACGCCTTCGCCACATTGGCTCCGCGTACGTCCGACCCATAGAGTGTGGCTCTATCAAGGATTGCGTCTTGGAGATTCGTTTTGAACATGACAGCAAATTCCAATGTGGCTCCAGAAAGATCAGTCTCTACTAAGTTCGCCCAGGACAAATCTGCACCCTCTAGATTAGCTTGGCGTAATTTTGCTTTGGCCATAAAGGCTTCGTCCATCTCAGCCTGCATGAGAGAACCGTTACTTAAATTTGCGCCTAACAGATCTGCTTCCTGAAAATTCGCACCGGTACAATTCGCCCTATGAAGATTGGCATGGTAGAGGATCGCCCGTTCTAACGTGGCTTTCCGAAGATTCGCCTGTTCAAGGATGGCCTCGTTTAGATTGGCCCCACCGAGATCTGCCTCAGACAAATTCGCAGAATGAAAGTCCGCTTCCTGTAGATTACTAAGGCTTAAGTCAGCTTCCACCAATGTGGCATTCCGAAATAATGCACGGCGAAGATTCGCCTCTCGAAGGTCTGCGCGAATGAGGACAGCCTGTTCGCCATGGGCCATTTCTAAATCAGCGCTTACCAAATACGCTTCCTCCAGATCCGCGTCACGCAACACCGTGAAATGTAAACGAGCGTCGGCTAGGTTCGCCTCTCGCAGATCAGCCCCGGCAAAATTCGCTTGACTCAAATCTGCTTTTCGAAAATCAGTTAATCGAAATTTACCACCCGAGGCATTGGCCCCTCGCATATCAACCGCATAGAGTGATGCTTCGCTGACATTGGCATTACGAAAATTCACGTGGATTAACGTCGCTCCCGTAAAATCCGCACGCGAAAGATTAGCTCCTTGAAAATTGGCGCCACTCAAATCCTGTTCGCGAAAATCCGCACCGACCAGTTGGGCTCCACATAAGTTCGCTCGCTTGCCCGTAGCATTGCGATCATGATGTACCCAATGTTCATGCTCTCTCAATATTTCCCGTAACGCCTCGTCACTCAGGGAACGGCCCACATAGTTCCCCGTACAACGCTCAGCTGCTTCAGATGGTGTGTTCTGTCGAACATGATCCGCATAGGTAGGAGTTATACCTACCGCACCTGCGACCATCATGACCATAGCCCCCATATGCCGTCGCGGTCTTGTCGCCATATTCCACATGAATGCGCTTAACCAGTTTCTTGGCAATTGCACCCTCCCCTGCGTGTTAGGAAATTATAGGACTATCTTATTACCAACACCGATTCGAGTGAAGATCTAACCACATAGAGACTACCTCGCATCAACTGCTCCATTTTAAGAAGGTCTTGTCGTCCGAAATAAGACACCGGCCCTATTGCCTCGTTCTGATTCTTTATTGTACGCACAAATCTTGCCAAGTATTGGCCTAAAATCCATTCTTTTTCCTAAAGCATAGGGCATTTTCATCTTTTAATTTCGTCACTCCTGCCACTATTCTCCCTCATAGCTTTTTGGGGACTCGTTGACAATAATCTAATGTAGCCTTTTGCCACTTTTCAGTGTAACGTTTTCAAAGGACGCATTGAAGTATGGATTTCATTCCTCAAATATTAATTACACTTGGCGTCCTGTTTCTTTTAGGCCTCTTGACGGACCTTTTAGGACGCCACACCCCGCTACCCAGAGTCACCTTATTACTTCTAGTCGGCTTTGCCATTGGGCCATCAAGTTTGGATGTTCTCCCCCACTTTCAAGAGGACTGGTTTCCCGTTATTACAGATATCGCTTTATCCATGGTGGGATTCTTACTCGGTCACCATTTAACGCTCTCATCACTTAAGTTACGAGGGACCATGGTGCTGGGCATCTCTATTGGAGCTGTCTTAGTCACTGCGTTATTGGTTTTTTTGGGGCTCCTTTTTGTCGGTGTGCGACCAGAGCTGGCATTAATTTTAGCGGGCATCGCACCAGCTACCGCACCAGCTGCCACCCTCGACGTGATAAGAGAGGTTCGAGGAAAGGGAGAGTTTTCCAAAATTTTAGAGAATGTTGTCGCTATTGATGACGCTTGGGGGCTTTTACTCTTTAGCCTGTTACTGACCATCGCCCAAATCCTCTATGGACAGGGATCCAGTTTGGACATGCTTGTACTCGGAAGTTGGGAAATTGGTGGAGCCCTATTGGTTGGCCTTCTTATCGGAATTCCAATGGCCTATATCACCGGACGCATAAAACCCGGAGAACCCACACAAGCAGAAGCCTTGGGGTTTGTTCTTCTTTGTGGGGGACTCGCCATTTGGTGGCACGTGTCGTTTATATTGGCCGGAATGGTACTTGGTACTACCGTCGCCAACTTAGCCAGACACCATCGGCGTCCTTTTACAGCCATTGAAGGTATCGAATGGCCTTTCATGATCCTCTTTTTTATTTTGGCTGGTGCCTCCTTTGAGATTCAGACCTTGCAAAACATTAGCATCATCGGAGTCGCGTATGTTCTGTTTCGATTAATTGGACGTGTAATTGGCGCCTGGAGTGGAGGAGTGATTGGTGGTGCAAACAAGCTCATACGTAACTGGATGGGCCTTGCGCTTTGGCCTCAAGCAGGAGTGGCAATCGGGATGGCTCTTCTTGCCAGCCAACATTTCCCAGAATTAAAAGATATCATTCTTCCAGTTATTATAGGATCCTCTATCATCTTCGAGTTAATAGGTCCCATTATGACCCGCAAAGCCTTAGTCAAGGCAGGTGAAGCTCAAGTGTAATCATGTATGCTGAAGAATGGAGGGTTCAAAACGCTCTACAATTACCCCGATAGACTTCTTCTCGTTTTCATGAGTATACCAAATACAACTCCGCTCCTATTCCCTTCTTGATAGTTATGACACGCCTCCACGAAACTCGACGCATCTTGTGGTGGGTGCTCCTTCTGAATGTGTGCGTGGCCACCGCAAAATGGGTCTATGGAGTCATCACCCAATCCCTTGGCATGCAAGCCGATGGACTGCACTCATTTTTTGATGGCCTCTCAAATGTTGTGGGATTACTGGGCCTTTGGTTAGCCTCACCCAAGCCTGATGCTGATCACCCCTATGGTCATAAAAAATTTGAGACCTTGGCTACTGGAGCTATAGGTGGGTTTCTGGTCATGACGTGTCTCTATATTCTCTGGAAAGCTTATCGGTCATGGACGATGCACGTACATCCCCAGGTCACCACAATCAGTTTTATCATCATGCTCATTACCATGGGCATGAATATTTTTGTGACGAAATGGGAACGCCAAAAAGGGAAGGAATTAAAAAGTGATATTCTGATGGCTGACTCGTATCACACGGCGAGTGATGTTCTGACATCATTGTCAGTTGTTGCGGGACTCATTGCCATTCAAGCTGGCTATCCATTTATAGATCCACTGGTGGCTATCATCATCGCAGGGATCATCGCTTGGACTGCGATGATCGTGCTAAGGGACGTCTTGTCATCTTTGACGGATCAAATTCGAATAGATCCTCTAGACATTCGTGCTGCCGTGATGACAATATCTGGCGTTTTAGACTGCCACAACATCCGAACACGCGGGCTGGCAAACCATGTATTCGTGGATCTTTCCATTCATGTGGAGCCTACCTGGTCCGTGGAACAAGCCCACACACTCGCGAACACAGTGGAGTCCTTTCTCCTAGAACAGTTTGGTCCCATTGAGGATGTCATCGTTCATATCGAACCAGAAGGCCACGAACCAGGAGGATGAGAGATATGAGGAATAAGGAAAAAGACCAATGACTCTTCTTGTACTAACTTCGTATTTCTCGTTCATGGATTTTCTCCCTCCCATTCCTGAGGCCTCACTCCTTACTCCTCACGATCTCGGGACACATTATGGGGAATAAATAGGGAGGGAAATCGTAAACGCGGCACCTTGTCCAGGAACATTCTCAACGCGAATGCTTCCATTATGTTCTTGGATAATGCCATGGACCACGGTTAACCCAAGCCCTGTGCCCTCCCCCACTGCCTTGGTGGTAAAAAATGGGTCGAACACTTTTGAAATGTACTCGTCAGGAATCCCAGGCCCCGTATCTTTCACACCAAGTTCAACTGCATTGCCTCTGCGGCCAAGCGTAAGTGTGAGCGTTCCACCGTCTGGCATGACCTGACATGCATTCAGCACCAAATTAAAGAGCACTTGGCTCATATGATCTGGGTCGGCTAACACATGAGGAAGATCAGAGGAATAGTCTTTTATGACCTGAATATCATTTTTCTGGAAATTTTCTGGCAGCATATCTAACACCTCACCAGCAATTTCCCCCAAATCTACAGGCCGTTGTGCAGATGGACGTTTTCGAGCAAAGCTCAATAACTGATTCATGATTTTCGTAATACGCTCGACTTGCATCACAATCGTTTCTAAACCTCGCCTCGTTGATTCATCTTTGGCTTTCCGCATTAACAATTCGGCCCGCCCTAAAATGACATTCATGGGAGTCCCAATTTCATGTGCCATGCCGGAGGCGAGAG
This sequence comes from Nitrospirales bacterium, assembly GCA_965223765.1. Classification (GTDB taxonomy): domain Bacteria; phylum Nitrospirota; class Nitrospiria; order Nitrospirales; family UBA8639; genus Nitrospira_E. Next base: position 1,928,277 of record OZ245016.1, on the reverse strand, counting down.
TCCCCAGTTCAGCCAATCGCGCTGTTTTTCGAAGTTGAACTTCTAAGCCACGCTGTTTGGTCATATCGCTAACACGCTGAGAGATATCTCGAAGAATGACGGTCAGCCATCGCTGACCTTCTCGATCAACCTTCGAGATCGAGGCTTCCAACGGAAACACCTCTCCAGTAAATCGGAGGCCGGAAATTTCGCGATATTTCCCCATACGGCGATAGGTTTCCCCGCTTTCAGCAAAACGGACAAGGTGTTCACGATGTGCCTCTCTCATGGATTCCGGAATCAGGCAATCCAGTGGTTTGCCTAGCACATCGGATGCTGAACAGACGAAAATCTCCTCAGCTGCAGCATTAAACAGGACCATATTGAAATTGCGATCAAGTGTAATAATCCCGTCCATTGCGGAATGGACAATGCTGGCCAATTGTTGCTCCAGAACTTCAAGTCCAACTTGAGCACCCTGATGCATCTCTTTGACCGCACGCAGTTCATCCACCTCTTGACGAAGCAGGACCAGTTCTTGTTCGAGTTCATCAGGTGTTGAAGAAGATTCACTGGCCATATAAACAAGCCCCGGTCTTGTAAGGAGGAGAGGGTTAAGTAGTATGTAGTATAGAAAACAGAAAGCTGAAGAAAAAAGCCTCAATCTTGACGTTTCACTATTTCACGTTACTCCATTGTTAGTTTCTCCATTTCAGATAATTTGCGATACAACGTCTTGCGGTCAATCCCTAACACCTGCGCCGTTTGGTATTTATTCCCGCCCATTTTTTCTAACATGCGACGAATATACAACCCTTCTACCTTGGCCAGCGGAAGGGTCTGCTCAATTGCATCTTCCATAAACTGCCCATCCCCTTGAATCTGTTGAATGTCGGGAGGCAAATCCTCCAACGAAATTGTGGATCCGCGCGTGAGCGTGGCTGCCCGTTCCAACACATTCTCGAGTTCACGCACATTGCCTGGCCACTGATAGTCAATCAAGCGAGCCAACGCTGGATCCGCAATACCCTCAACCTGCTTCTGCTGTGCAGTCCGACTTTTTTGCAAGAGGCCATGAGCTAAGATGGGAATATCTTCCTTGCGTTCTCGAAGAGGGGGTAAATGAATCCCGATGACATTTAACCGATAATACAGATCTTCCCGAAACCGTTTCTCCTGGACTTCTTCGGCCAACACTACGTTTGTCGCGGCGATTAGCCGAACATTCACCGGCGTCGATTTCGTAGCCCCAACCCGCCGGATTTCCCGCTCCTGTACAGCCCGAAGGAGTTTTGCCTGTAACATCATCGGCAGCTCACTGACCTCGTCCAAGAACAATGTCCCCTCCTGAGCCTCTTCAAACAAGCCTTGTTTATCAGATTTGGCATCGGTAAAGGCCCCCCGCACATGACCAAAGAGTTCACTCTCTAGCAACTGCTCGGGAATCGCTGCACAATTGATTGGGACAAAGGGCTTAGACTTTCGTTGACTGTTAAAATGAACGGCTTTGGCGACAAGTTCTTTCCCTGTCCCGCTTTCTCCAGAAATTAAAATATTCGTCTGGGAATCAGCCACCCGGCGAATCAGATCAAAAATTTCTCGCATCGGCTTGCTTTTACCCAAGATTTGCTGGAAGGCAAATTCGCGATTCACTTGTTGGCGGAGCTGTTGCACTTCTTGGCGGAGTAAAGCCTCTTTCACGGCCTTTTCGACCGTCACCAATAACTCATCAGCCTTGACTGGTTTGGTGAGATAGTCAAAAGCTCCCTGTTTCATCGCCTCGACGGCGGACTCCACCGTGCCAAACGCTGTCATCATGATCAGATTGGATTCGGGGTGCTGCTGAACAACCCGCTCCAACAAGCTGAGTCCATCCATCCCTTTCATCCGTAAATCCGTGACCACGACCGGAAATTTTTCTGATTCCATACATCTCAAAGCCTCGCGACCTTCAGCTGCTACCACCACTCGATAATGCTCCTCTTCAAGAATATCTTGCACTAATTGCCGCATTTCTTGTTCATCATCGACTACAAGGATAGCTGGCGTATCGTGTGTCATATTGACATCCTTTGAACCATTGCCTATCGTCGCTTAAACATCTATTGGTGTAGAATATTGCATCAATTGATAACTGACGATGTGTAGCAATTCGCGCCATTCATGGCAAGCCGAACCTCTAATTTTACGATGGTGTTTATCAATCTTTGTTTCGATTACCTTTGTACTCAGGCTGGCTCTTTTTGGGTAGCTCGATCTGGCAAGTCGTTCATCCTTGCTGACCTTAACGCATCGCAATCCGCTTCTAATGGCACTTCTCTTGCTGTCGTTTGCACTATAGTCCGGATAGTCCGACCCCCTGGATAACCTCGAAAGGGTAATCAGATGAGGATCATTGCTCCTGTTGATGGCTCAACTCATTCAGAATACGCACTGCAAGCTCTTGCACATCTCGCGCCTCCCGAAGAATTGGTTCTTCTCCATGCCATCCATCTTCCTGATTTCAACTATGCACTGATTACACCTGCTCTTCGTAAAGACATCCTAAGTGATCTTGAAGCAAAAGCACGAGACGCCGGAGAGCACATTTTGACCAAGGCTCACGAACAACTCTCTTCCAATTTTTCTCAGATTCAACAGGTTCATCAAGTTGGGCACCCTGTGAATGTCATTCTGGACACCGCGCGATCCATGAAATGTGATTTCATCGTGTTAGGGGCCCGAGGGTTGGGACCGGTGAAAGAGCTCGTGATAGGGAGCACGTCACATCGTGTGCTTACTCATGCCCCCTGTTCGGTGATGATTATTAAAGCACCGGTGCCTCACGTACAGAAAATCCTTCTTGCCGTTGAAGGGCAGGACGATACTACTGTCGCGCTACAATTTCTGGCACGCCAGCCATTTAGAAACCCCGTGGACATTGACGTCTTTACCGTATGGCCTCAACCGCAACTAGCATGGCCCACAACCTTAGGGCAAACTAAACTCTTAGAAATGGAGGCCCTTTCTGAGGCACAAGATCATCTGACATCCGTGACCGATCGACTCACTCGTATGAACTATACCTGTGAAGCCAAAGTTGGCATGGGCGATCCGGCATTTGCCATTTTAGAACAAGCGAAGGCATCAGAAGCGGATCTCATTATCATGGGCACCCATGGCCGAGGTGGCCTTTCCAGATTCTTAATCGGCAGTGTGTCTCATGCGGTCCTTCATCAGGTGGATTGTCCCGTCCTCATTATTCGTTAACACGACCCATTTGGCTACCACGACTTTTCTACCAAACAGCAGACGGCTGGAGTAATCTCACTAGCCGATAAGCTCGCATATCTCTCCACGCATTACTCAGCACCTTCTGAATCTTAGTCATTACGCTAATCACCGTTCCTTCAATGTTTCCCCCAGTTCGGTCGTTCATTCCCTCCTACTGCGGATATCTGCTACAGCTAAGAGTTCTTGCTTATTTTCGATTTAAGAACTCCTCCCCGAAATGCTGAACTTTTCAAAGGAATCTTCGGTTTGTTCCCTCTTTGCAAACGCTTGCGCCTCTGGCACACCCATTGCTTCTTTTCAGTCTATATTAACTACGCAAACATGATTCGCCACACAACAAGGAGGGAGGGCCATGACTGCAGTTACCCGTTGGGATCCATTTCATGAATTGGATGAATTACAAAATCGTCTGTCAACCTTGTTTGGTCGAGCACCTGTTAAGAAAAACAGCGAGCGGCAAGAAACCTTACGCGTTGCAGAATGGGCCCCGTTGGTAGACATTACCGAAGACCAAAAGGAATACGTCATTAAAGCTGAACTTCCGGAAATCAAGAAAGAGGACGTGAAAATCAACGTTCAAAATGACGTACTTACGATCTCCGGTGAGCGCAAATACGAAAAAGAGGAGAAGGACAAAAAACATCATCGCATCGAACGGGCCTACGGAAGTTTTGTGCGTAGCTTTACAATCCCAGACGATGCCGATGCAGAGCAGGTCTCAGCAGAATTTAAAGAGGGCCTGCTACGAGTCCATTTACTAAAAACTGAACGAGCCAAACCTAAGAGTATCGAGGTGAAAGTTTCCTAACACACACTCGTATGGCTCCCCCTTCAACATTATGAAGAGGGCCTACTCCGCCGTTGGATCTTTCCAACGGCGGACATTCCGAACACGCCAATATAGAACAAGAGGATTCACTCATGAACACCATTTTGAAAGCGCCATTTCGGCGGATGATTCTGATCACGGCTGGATTTCTTTTGGTCGGAGGATCGTATCTGTCAACCGCTCAAACCCAGCAAGTGGTCGACGTGACCATTGAAGACTACAAATTTCACACCTCGCAAATGCCCCTTCAACTCCATGCCGACACGATTATTGCTGTTAAAAACTTGGATCAGGTCCGGCATGACTTCGGGTCACAAATGTTTATGAATACACTGACCCACGTTGAAAGCAACGGGGTGGTTACCTATGGAAAGGGCGTAGAAGGCGCGTACGTCAACCCAGGGAAGGAAGCGACGTTTCGATTAGTACTCGATCGAACAGGACGATTTCAATTTCAGTGTTCCATTCATCCTGACATGAAAGGTGAGATTCTGTTACTCACGGTCGATGCCGTGTAACGAAGGCGTAATAGGGAATACGAAACATGTGAGAAGAATGACCCTTCACATCTCTCATTACACGTTGTTCTTCTACTATGTTCTCTAGTAGCTCCAGAAGGTCCTTATGACTCCCATCGTAACACATATTCTGTTTGCCACGGACTTTTCTCCCTCCTCTACTCCAGCCTTTCAGTACGCGATGGAATGGGCCAACGCCTTTGACGCTCGGCTCACTCTTTTTCACGGCATCTCCCATCAGGTCGGGCTAGATCTTGATACTGGTATCGCCCAACGTTACCTAGACGAGCAACAGAAGATCGCACGAGATCATCTGGATCAACTTTGTGGCGAAGCCCGACAACATGTCGCCCAGACCTCGACCGAGATGCGAGCCGGTCTCCCGTCTGCCCTCATTTGCGATGTCGCTCGAGAACGCCAGTGCGACTTAATCATCACCGGCACTCATGGCTGGACCGGGTTCAACCGTGTGATATTCGGCAGCGTGGCCGAACGAGTGATTCAACGAGGCCCATGTCCAGTCTTATCGATTCCTGATCGGAGCCCTGAAGAAAAAGCCAAGATCCATCAGCTCTCACTACAGCCAAAGCAGATCGTTTTGCCGGTAGATTTCTCCGATTGCTCGATTGAGGCATATGAATATGCGGTTCAGCTGGCCAAATGGCTTACGGCACAGATAACGCTGGTCCACGCAATTGAGCCCCTGTCATATAGCCTAGACTTTACACTCACACATCCTCTTCAAGAAAAAATGAATCGCGAGAAAATCGACCACCGCCTACAGGAACTCACCAGCCTATTACAAGAGCAAAAGATTTCGGGTCACTATGAAATCGTGGGGCAACCCTCGGCAAAAGCCATTTTGGACGTAAGCTCCGCCCGGCAAGCAGATCTCGTGGTCATGGGTACTCATGCGCGCAAGGCCCTTTCCCGGCTGATCCTGGGGAGCACTACGAACAAAGTGCTTCAGCAAAGTCCCTATCCGATATTGACCGTCAAAAGCCCAAAATTTGAGGGTGGCTGCCATACAGCTGTAGGAAAAGAATCCTCATAGGTCTCTCCTGAAACATCAAATGCCAAAAGCTCTTGATAGGCATACGAATTGATGCTCAAAAAACTATCGTAACGATAGCGAAATGAATGCGAGTTTGTTTCAGATAACTCCACCCCAATTACTTCAACGAGATGATTCTTCTCAACTTTTTCATGTCCTTCAACAAGAAGGCTCTCAGATTATCGGACCTGTCATCCCTCACGGAACTGTACAATGGAAGGGCATCACGACACCTAAAGAATTACTAATCGGTTGGAAAGATCAACAAGAACACGGAAACTATCGCCTTGAACCTGACTCCAGTCCTCGCTATTTCAACATTGTACATGGTCCGGAATCCCTTAAACCCCTAACCTTTACTCCTCGAGAAACCTTGCTGGTATTGGAGTGTCATGACAGGACGTTTTCACCAAAGGGCCTGTTGAATAATGATGATATCAACGGCCACATTTAGTCTCTAAGACGTAACATGTCAGAGGCCTCGGGTCTGTTCAAAAAAGTCCGTTCAGCAAGGCCGCAGTTATTTTTGCGCGCGGAGCGTACTGGCACTACGTGAGCACGGAAAAATAGCGAGAACACCGCTGACGGCTTTTTTCAACAGACTCCCAAAAGAAATTTACCCAGAGACCAAACCCACAGCAGTCATAGGTGCGTGAGCCTGTGATCTTGCCGGCCTCGCCATCCAAGATAAAATTTTTCTTCAGGGCCCATACCCCGATCACTATTATCCAAAACAGCGAGAAAACCTCTTGCTCATCGCCGTCAAATGTACCACAGCCCATTCCACGTGCTTTTGCGCATCAACGGGAACTGGGCCAAAAGCACGGGAAGGGTACGATCTATGTTAACCGAAACTGATGAAGACTTTCTGGTGGCAGCTGGAAGCAATCAACCAGAGGACTCCAACCAACTCAATTCGAAAGATAAGGGTACCAGATAAAATAGCGTTCTGTCGCACTTGCCGTAATGTGGGAGCATGCGCCTTTTCAAAGGAGAGCGCCGTGGCCACGATATTCTTTGAAGGGCGCCATTTTCAACGCGACATGAGCCTCCCAAGTACGCGGTATTATCTGGACTACTCCCTCAGTTACCGCGACATTGAGGAAATGATGGCCGAACGTGGATTCACGGTCGACCATAGCACGATCAATCGGTGGATCTTGCATTACTCACCCCAACTTGACGCGACCTTTCGACCCAAGGAGAAACGGGTGGGCACACGCTGGCAAATGGACGAGACGTATATTGAAGGTGAAAGGGCACTGGCAATACTACTACCCCACCGTCGATAAGCAAGGCCAGACGATCGACTTTCTGTTAACTACGGCACGAGGTCTGCAGGCGGCGCGGCCTTTTTTGCAGAAAGCGATCACGAGAAATAGGAAGCCGAGTTTGGCGAATAGTGATCAGAGTGGCGCGAACACCGCGGGGCTCAAACAGATCAATCGAGATCACCACACCCGAATCCAAATCCAACAATACCAATACCTGAATAATATCATTAAACAAGACCATCGATAGATCAAACGGTTGACGCGTCTCAAGCTCGGCTTCAAGAATTTTTACGCGGCCCAACGCACACTAGCGGGTATCGAAGTCATGGGCATGATCAGGAAAGGGCAGATGACAAACCAAGTGAGCCAGAATCAGACGTTCCCCCACATGCTCTATTCGTTGGCTGCTTAGTCAAATCACTAGACAGGTTCTTGTTCGTATCTCGTTCCTGTTTGCGACATGACCGTTTGGCTTCTATTGGAGAGAGTGGAATTTTTTGGCCAATATTGGTGAGGGTGAAGACATCCAGCACATATCCGGAAGCTACCTCAAGAATGAGGGGAATGTTGGCCTCTTTTAAACTTTTGTGCGCCAGCATGAGCAGGCCAAGACCGGCACTATTAATAAAGGGTACGTCAGAAAAATTGAGAAGGATTTTTTGAGGATTCGAACGTTTCGCCTTGTCAATAGCAACAAGGAAGAGCTTGCGGGTCTGAAATTCCAAGGGCCCCGAAAGAAACAATGTGATGGTGTTGTCTTTGGCTCGTTCAGCAATTTGTCTCATAAAAAGTCCTTAGGTTACGTTCAACGTGTTGATGGGATTAATCCGTTTAGGCCACATCTCCAACGAACTCTCTCAGTGGCGAAGTCCAATGATTGATTCGGAGTTGGTCTATGGCACGTGAATGAATTTGAGAGATACGGGATTCAGATACGCCCAAATTCTCACCGATCATTTTCATGGGCACTTCAGCAAAATAATATTCGAACAGGACCTTTGATTCTGAGGGAGGCAACGCATCCAAAGCTTCCCGTGTGACTTCTGCTTGTTCTTTTTGTTCGTACAATTCCAGAGGGGTGTGATCTAAAGACGGTGATAGCCTGGTTGCCTCATCTGAAGACTCGCTGAGTCCAGATAGACGTTGAATCGTGACCTTTTGACTCTGCTGCTTAATCGCATCGACCCATGGAATGCTTCTTCCTAAGTGACTAGCCACTTGCTGGGTCGTTGGATACTGCCCATGCCGTTGTCCTAATTCCCCTTCGGTTTTTTTAACCAATCCAATGCATTGGAGCGACTTTCTTGACACCCAACTCATGCGGCGAATTTCATCTAGGATCGCGCCACGAATTCGATATCTCGCAAAGGCCTCAAAAGGAATATTCCTTGAGGCATCAAACCGTGCCATGGCTTCCCACAGGCCGCACATCCCAACACTCACCAAATCATCAAGCTCAAGTGATGCTGGAAGATGCTTAAGGTAGGGGCGGGCGATGGCTTTTATGATGGGCACATAGTGAGCGAATTGAAAATGCCCTTGTGTATCTGGGAAAGAAACATGAGGTGCAGTGGTAGATGACGTAGCATTCAGGTTGGTCTTCACAAACAAATCCTCCTTGTCAAATGTGAGTAATTCTTCAACGATTTACAGCATTCATCTATCGAATTCTAAGAAAATAGAAATCATTGGTTGAGAGAAAGAACGTAAGTTCTTTCTCTCAATCTGTCTTAAAGGAAATGCACGCTATGGTTATGGACGTAAGTAAAGCAAAACCGATACCCAGAGATATGTGAAATGAAGAACGACATCTGGCAGAACATAATAGGCTAAAACATGATCAAACAATCATGGTTGACTAACAACTCAAGTTGATCATTCAATCCAAGAGACAATCCGATAAGGTGGAATTTCCTGAAAAAAGTTCAGGAGTCCTGAATGAATTTCTGGTAAAGACACTCACGCTGGCCATTCTCTCGATGCACATGGAGAGAATGGCCGAGAAAGAATGATTCGTCTGATTTTCGCGGCAAGCGACCGGAGGAGGATGTCGAATGATGTGACCACTTTGTTTCGTAGGCAGGAAAACTAATCGAGGCAAACGGGCTAGTCAATCAACACGGGGAAAGAACAGGCCCCTTTCTCCACAAGTACCCAAGCCAAAAAGCCATGGAGAAAGAGGCATTCCGAGGCGCGCATTTAAAACAATAATCTTACAACAACAGAGACCAAAGAACGTGGACACAATCAACGCATCTTGTATTCACTTCCTGAGGCCACCATGGATACTATTAATCACCTTGAGCCCATCTACCAAACGAGTTCTTGTTGATAATCCAGATAGCGAGAGACCGAAGGAGTCAGCATGCGACATTCGGGAAGCATCCCTGAAACCTCTAAAATAGGATGGGAAACAAAATGATCTGGATGTTGGTGTTGAGCGTGATTACAGGCGATGATCCATTGATCGGCTCGTTGTGGGTTTTGATAGGTTAAAGTCCGCTCCCCTTCTCCATTCCAGCAATCCAACGTAAAGGAGTGAACGCCATTAGTCGAACGGATAAATAAGCCGAATGATTGAGAGAAAATTCCTCGGTGAAATCCAGCATGTATACCTTGTACGTCATGGGAGCTGCATGCGGGCTCCACCAGAATCGTATCTTCGTTGAACCAATGGACACGGATCATTGTTCCAGGTCGAATCTCTCCTGATATGAGATCAATCTGTTGTATTGTTCCTTGCTGCGAAATACTCCACATCCCAATCGCGCTGAGATTTGCTATATTGGCACAAGTAGCAACTCCAAGAGAGAGAGAATCCTGGCGAGAGTCACGTTGCCAAGTTCCATACATTCGTTGGTCCACAATGGCATCAACGGCTTCTTCTCCAAAGACTTGATTGAGATTTTCTTGTAGGTTCGGCATCAATCCACGAGTTGCTTCTACAAGCACAGGGCGTACATTCCCTAAAAGTGCTGTCCAATCTTCCTGATCTTGCCTCATACCAGAATCCCTTTCTTCATGCCCAAGACAGGCTGCCTCCCAGGTCGCGTTAGTACCGCGGCCCTGATCCATGGAATCATGGACCACCTCATCGTCATACTTCATACAACGGCTACAGGTGGGAAGAAGCACGAGTTTTTCCTCATTCCCACATTCGTCTTGATTGCGGGCTACAAAGAAACTGCCTGATCGTCCGCAATTGAAACAAGCAAGTTGAGTGGTATGGTCATGAGTTTTTTTCTTTCTGTGTTTTTGCATGAAATGTCCTCCTCAAGGTTGATGATATGTCATCCTCTCAGAGCAGCTTTCAGACCAAAATAGTAACAGCATACATTCAAAGTAAAGTGCTTACACTGAACAGAAAAAGTGACTCTCACAGGAATAAACCCATCTCACGCCTATAGATTGTTCTGTTTGAACTCAGAAAACACTGAAAAAATTACAGGCATGGTAATTCCCGCTAAAGCATGGTCCGCCAAGTCGTTAGTCTTGAAGAATAAAACGGTTTCTGAATGCAATAAATAATTTTATTGATTGACTTATGTCGTTACTCAAATGATCCGAAAAGACATGACAAAAGGGATTCAAGGGTCCTGGAAGCCCATGTTCCGAGCCATAATATAAGACAATGGTCTACTTCACGTTGACCAGGACCAGGCTCCAGGTTAGGCATGGAACGGTACTAATCAAGAAAGCATTCACGATGGAACGCATCCTGATGGTCGATGACGAAATCAATATTCTGCAAGGCTATCGCCGACAGTACCGGAATGACTTTGACGTGTGTGTAGCGAAAGGTCCTGAAGAAGGCCTGAAAGCGGTCACAGAAGACGGCCCGTTTGCTGTCGTCGTGTCAGACTTTAAAATGCCAGGAATGAATGGAGTGGAATTTCTCATGAAGGTGCGCGAATTGGCCCCAAATACCATTCGCATTATGCTCACTGGATTTGCGGATACCAAGGTTGCTCGCCAAGCGATGAAGGAAGGGGCGATCTTTCGATTTCTCACCAAACCGTGTTCACCTGGCCATATGAAAATAGCCCTCGATGCGGGGATTGCACAAATTGCTCGGCTAGATTCGCTTAAGAATCTTAACTCGGCATAGCGCATGGAATGGAAAGAAGCAGAAGGAAGGACAGAACATTACTTTGTAGTAATCACCTATCGATCTCCAGGGAAAAACGAGGAAGACAGAACGCATGGAACGCATTCTATTAGTTGACGATGAAATTAACATTCTTGAGGGATATCGACGAAAATTTCGGAATACATTTGAGCTCTGTCTGGCCCAAGGTCCACAAGAAGGACTCAAAGTCATTGGCGCCGAGGACTCTTTTGCGGTCGTTGTCTCAGACTTCAATATGCCAGGAATGAATGGGGTGGAGTTTCTTCGCCAAATTAAAGAGGTCGCACCTGATACCGTGCGCATCATGCTCACAGGATTTGCGGATGTGACCATTGCAATTAACGCCGTCAATGACGGCGCCGTCTTTCGATTTCTCACCAAGCCTTGCTCGCAAGAAGATCTCACCAGGGCCATCAATGACGGAATTGCCCAAAATCGTCTTATCCGAGCTGAAAAAGAACTTTTGGAACGTACGTTAACGGGAAGCGTGAGAGCACTTATTGATCTGTTAGCACTCTCGAATCCTAACGGAATGGGCAAAGCCTCACGCTTGAGAAAATATGTCTGTGGCGTAGCAGAGGAACTACAGCTCGCCGAGGCTTGGAAATACGAGGTCGCCGCACTTCTTTCTCCTTTAAACACTCTGTCATGGCAAATACCGCCTTCATCAGAGTCCAAGAGTGATGCAGTATTGAATCCAACTAAAGACGTCGAGCCAACTTGTCCCATTCCAATGGGGGCTCAGATCATGAAAAATATTCCCAGACTCGAAGATATTGTCGACATGCTGACCTATCAAGTCGCCAATTTTGACGGGTCCAATTCACCAGATCCCAAGATTGTTGGTGAACAGATTCCACTAGGGGCGCGTCTGCTAAAAGTCGCACAGGACTTTGATGCATTACGAGAAAACAAGCTGTCCATATCTCAAGCCTTTGGGGAATTGCAACAGCATTCGGAACGATATGACCCTCACATTTTAGCCACATTCGAAACTGTCTTTGTCCCGCAAACTGTTGTATCCTCACATCCCATTACCATTACAGATTTAAAACCTCACATGTCTCTGGCAAAACCTGTGGTCGATAAACACGGGGCAACCCTTCTCGAAACCGGCCATGAATTATCGGACTGGATGATAAAATGGCTCCACATGCGAGCCAAGGCAGGAGAGATTGAGGGCACCGTAGAAGTGGTAGTAACGGAATCCATGTTGACTAAGAAGCAGTCTGTAAATATGCCTCACTCGGAATTGTCAGTATCGCAGGCTTAATCTAGCTTCTCCAGTTTGAGGAAAGGACAGATTTTCCCAATGAAATTTCTGAGCTTTTTGAGATCCTGGAGAATTTACGCTCTCGATGTAGGGAACAATTTCTGTCTTCCAAACATCTTCTAATACGACATCTAAATTGACCCGTAGAAACGGCGAAACACCCAGGCCCATTTCCCCTGATCCCATCTCCTGGTTGATTTCCTGGAGTACTTGAATAAGAGGCTCCACATCAATCGGTGTCTGAGCGTGGAACCGGCGAAGGCGGTCATAATCTGGTGAGAGGCCAAAAAAGGTAAAAACCCCCAAGGTCGATAACCAATTGAGCTGCTCTGGCTCACCATTGCACATGGTCCCAATCACGTACACGTTGGAAGGAATGGCAAAGATTTTACCACTTTGCAGACGGACATCACGATCACGATGCTCTAAGGCTCTCATCACTTCACCAAATATGTTGTCAATCTTTTCCCGATTGATGTGTTCAATCACCAATATGCAACGTCCCCCGTGACTGCGGGCCTGCTCGCAAAAACGCACAATATCGCCATCCACAACATGATAGGCTTGGACTCCTGTTTTCAGGGGATCTCGGTGCACGTTTTGAATGCCATCTTTGTAGGAATATCCGGGATAAAATGAGATAGTTTCTGTAAACCCATCTTCGCCACTGATAAGATATCGGCTAAGTTGTTGGGCAATGATATTAGCGCCCGATCCATAGGGTCCGTAGAAAATGGCCTGTTTGGTTCGATTGAGATTTCGCACCCATGTTTGTATCTGATCTTCAGGTATGCAGAGATCCTCAACACATTCTGCCAATGAATAACATGTATTCTGATTGGCGAATTTTTCCAGAGGAGGCGCATGTAAAGAGATCAAACGTGGCAAAGGATCATCACAAGATGCCAACACGACAAGCGGAAACAACTGTTGGAAACATGCTGCAATCGCTTGCGCCAACTCAAGATCTGTCATGGCTAAGACGACTTCTTTGGGCCAAGCTTTGACAACTTGAGGGCCTGAACTCTGTGGATTTTTTAACCACTCGTCCCATTGAAGTGTCGGGCGGTGTTCTTGTAGGTCAACTGGGGCAAGAGGAGAAAAAGTATCGCGGCCAAATTGAAAGGCAGAATCTGATAGCGCATCATAGAGTAGCATAGGCAAGGATTGTTCGTAGATTTGGCAGTGCTGGAAAAAGCGTTCTTGTGTGGCTCCTCCATATTCTCCAAAGCGAAATCCCACATACATTTCGTCAGAGGTGAGTTGAAGAAATAATTGGGCCTGCTCGTTACGTCGGGTGTTTATTGGATAATAGGCTCCCCAGTAGAAATCGAAGGCTGCACCAACATCCCAATCGTTTTTGGGAATGCACCCAAAAAGCCAATGCTGGGTTTCCAGGCTTTCTAGCAGGGTAGTTGAAAGACAATCACGAACCTTTTGCAGTTGTTGCTGAAAAGGACGTTCAACATGCTCCAGAAATTCCTGGCGATGGCGCTCGTACGTTGTGCGGAGAGGCGCTTGGTGCAGCAACTCCAGGAGCGAAAAACTTTTCTCAGTGAAAAGTGTAGAGACGGTCCTATGTTGAATCGTGGGATCGATCACTGTTGACATGGGAACACCTTAAGATTGTCCTCGTCTCAACTTATTGTAAATGGTTTTCTCGCTCACCCCGAGAAGGCGTGCGGCCGCAGCCCGGTTGCCCTGACATCGGGACAAGGCTTCCTGTAAGGCCTGCTCCTCAAGCTCTGCCAAGGTCAGAGAGCGTAGGGCTCGTCCATTCATTTCAATGTCTGTAATTTCCATGTCATGGAAATCCGACAGATGGAGATCATCTTCAGTAATTGTCAGTTTGGCACATAAGGCGGACGCACGTTCTAATTGATTTTCAAGTTCCCGCACGTTTCCAGGCCATGTATAACGGCTCAGACGTTTCATCGCATCAGGTGTGATTTGAAACATTTGACAGCCGCGTTGCTGCGCAATGCGCTCTAACGTTCGTTCGACGAATATGGGCACATCGGTCAATCGGTCACGTAAGGCTGGCATATGCAGGGGAAGCACATTTAAGCGGAAGAATAAATCTTCTCGAAACAATCGTTGTTGGCATAATGTCGCCATATCCTGATTTGTGGCAGCAATCACACGCACATCCACAAAGCGTGAATCTTTCCCTCCCAGGCGCGTGACACATCGATTATCTAAGAACGTCAACAGTTTGGGTTGTAATTCTAAGGGCATATCGCCAATTTCATCTAGAAATAACGTACCCCCGTCGGCTAGCTCGATATGCCCAATCCGCGTGGCGACGGCACCGGTAAACGCTCCACGCTCATACCCAAACAATTCTGATTCGATCAAATCACGGGGAAGTGCTGCACAATTCACCACAATGAAGGGCTTGTCGGTTCGTGGGCTGTCCTGATGGATCATTCGAGCGATCGTGGTTTTTCCTGTTCCGCTTTCTCCGGAAATAAGAATGGTGGTATCCAAATCCTTCACTTTCTGGATCTGCTCTGAGAGCTTTTGCATAACGGGAGAAGTAAACACGGATGATGCATTGGAACTAGGAGGAGATAAGACTTGATTCAATTGTCGATTATGCTCTTCGAGATGGCGTTGATAGAGACCCTGTCGGATCGTCACGCTCAAATCAACTGGATTGCACGGTTTCGTGAAAAACCTGTAGATCGTCCCATCTTCAGCAGCTTGGTAGGCCAGATTGATATCAACTTCTCCCGTTAATAACAATCGGAGTATCGTTGGAAACTCCTTGCGTATCTGCCGAAAAAATTCGATGCCAGATATACCCGGCATCAGGTGATCCGACACTACAACATCTATTGAGCGGGTTTGAAGAAGGCTGAGGGCTTCTTGAGCGGATTCTGCACAATATAGGGTATAGGCTTCATGGCGAAGGGCCCGACGTAACCCATCCACTATGAGCGGATCATCATCGACGAATAATACCGAAGGTATGGCTGAAGGTGATTGCACCACTCTCTATCCCACAATTGGTTGAAGGCTGTTGTCAGACAAGGGAATCAGCACTGAGAGCGATTCCTTCACATGTCCTGTGCGAGCACAATTCGTGAGTAACGTTTGAAGAGCTGGAGTGACGGGCTGGCCTTTTGGGCAAATCAGCGTGCCACTGATTGTTTTGACATCTTCCGCGACAAGATATGATGGCTCCAAATTCGCAATAGGCACCTCACATTGTTCAAAGCCTAATGATGTGGGGCAGCCAAATTGTAGCGCATCTAAGACCGCAGGATCATAGTATCCCTTTCGGCTACTCAGTGTGGTCACGATATCTGATTTGGCCATTCCTGTAGATTCCAGTGCTTCAAAATCCAGGGCGACTTTGAGTAAACGCGCGCCAAGAGGGATGGCTGTTCCGGAACAGGTATCGCGAGGAATTCCCGACCCATCAAAATGTTTTTCTTGATAGGCAATGCTGGCCACAACCTCGTCCATGCGCGGGATTCGCCTCAACAAATCAGATCCTACGGACGGATGCTGAAGAAACAGTTCAGTTTCTTCGTCAGTTAATGGATGTCCGGCTCGCACTTTCTGCAGGATATCTTTCGGAAGAATTAGACATCCAAGCTGTGATAACATGGCCGACACTTCATAGACCCAGATAGTGGATAGCGCCATATGGCTCGCCATCTCTCGAACCAGCGATTGAATTTTGGCAGAGCGGCCGAAAGCCTCAGGATTGACGAGAGCAATAATATCACTCAATACTTCAACGCTTCCCCGCAAGGTCTGTTCGAGGAGTTCTTGGGGGGCGAGATGCAACCGATAATGCTCAATCCCCGCATGCAAAGCTTTGCTCAAGGCATCCAAGGAACAAGGTTTGGCCAAAAGGCGAAAGATGTGGCCGTTGTTCACCGCCTCAATGGCCACTTGAAGGTCGGCATTTCCCGTGAGCAGGATCCGAGCGGTGGCAGGTGCGCGATGCTGAAGAGTGGTGAAAAACTCAATGCCGTCCATATACGGCATACGTAAATCACTCACTACGACCGCAAACGGCCCTTCCATCTCAATAATGTGCAAGGCATCATGGCCGCCTAACGCCGCTTCGACTTGAAACTCTCGTCGTAACTGTCGCCGCAAGCCGTCTAGCATTGCCTGCTGATCATCAACAAGTAAAATTCGTTCGCTAGACATGAGTTTCTCCCTTAACGGGAAGTTGAAGGAGAAATGTGGTGCCTTTGCCTATTGTGGAATCAAACGAGATCGTCCCGCCATGTTTATTGATGATAGAATGGGCAATGGCCAACCCTTGTCCGGATCCTTTCCCCACTTCTTTGGTTGTAAAGAACGGATCAAAAATTCGATATCCATAGTCTTCAGGAATCCCCCCTGCATTGTCAGTTATTCGGATTTCAACCCATTCGGCATCTGCACAGGTAGTGATCTGGATCAGGCCTTCTTGATCAGGAAAATCAGATTTGTTCTCTTCTAAAGCCTGAGCGGCGTTCACGATCAGGTTGAGCACAACTTGATTGATCTCACTGGCGTTGCAGAGAACGTGGGGAATATTCCGATCAAGTTCTACGACAACTTTGGCCACATATTTCCATTCATTCCGAGAAACGGTGATAGTATTGGAAATATTCTCATTCAAATCAACGGTCGACAAGCCTTCTACCCCAGGATGCGAAAAATTCTTCATGGCCTTGACTATTGTCGCAACGCGTTGAACGCCTTCAATTGTTTGCTCGATCGCACTGGGGATCTCCTCTTTCAAAAACTCGGAATCAATACCTCGCAAGGATTGGAGCACCCGGGAAACCTGCATGCTTACAGCCGGTTCGCGTTCCATATCTTTGAATAATCCGTAACTGCTGTCCACGATCTTTTGCATTTCTTCAAAACTTTGCTTCAAAAAGTGTATGTTATCACTAACAAATTGAATAGGGGTGTTGATTTCATGGGCAATCCCAGCCGCCAACTGACCGATCGACTCCATTTTCTGCGCTTGCTTAAGTTGAAATTCCATGGACCGTTGTTCCGTTAAATCTTTCCCCAAAATCAGGACGCCTTTCACTTCTCCTTCAGTCGTTTGAGAAAAAATAGGGCTTAACGTGATCGCCAAACATCGTTCTTTTCCGGCTTGATCGAAAAAGGCTACCCTGTCAACATGTTGTGATATTTTCTTCTCGAAGCACTGATGAATAGCCAAAGCTACCAACTCCCAATCCCAAGTCAAAGGACCATCCGTCAACACCTTCCCTTTCATCTCCTCACTTGCTATCCCAAAAGTTGTTTCTGCAACTTTGTTCCAACGTTGAACGCGCAATTGATGGTCCAAACTGATGAGAATGGCAGAAATCGCTTCAAGATGTTCCTCGTCATCTTTTCGGTATTGCCAAATTTTCTCCTCCAAAGCTTTACGCTCAGAGATATCTTCTAGAATTCCAAAATATCGAGTGCATTGGTCATTGATCGTGGGATGAAGACGAATTTGGACCCAGGTTGCAGCATGAAGCTTTGGGTGTAGCTGACATTCGAACCGCATTGTTTCGGCATTTGTCAGCAGCACTTCCCAGCATTGAGAAAGCCTGTCTCTCGATTTTGGGTCGAACCAATCCAACCAAGCCTGCTCTGATGATTCGAGGTGTGCGACTTGGTCAACGTGACCATTCGCCCATCCAAATAGCATGCTATATAAGGCTTGATTGGCATATCGACATTTCCCGTCTGTATCAATTTCAAAAATCCCCACGGGGAGGTAATCGGCGAGGGAATAAAAGTCAAGATTGTCAGTGCTGGGCTGATTCATAACATTGTTCATCCGTAGCTGTGAGATTCTGACGTGCGCCCTTCACCGTTGAATCGTACATGCACTGAATCAAAAAACAGGCTTATCACCACAATGGCCAGGCTCAGAATGTCCATCGACTACCCAATCATTCAAATGTGCTCAGTCTTCACTACAGGCTTGTATAAATCGGAGCAATCCGATTATTAAAAAATAAATAGATCCTTCACGGTTTCCTCGGTGCGAAAGATCTCACATACGTTGTCCTTTTATCGAGGATAGCAATCAGATACCCTATATATGGATTCCAAACCAATCGTGAGCTCATCTTCATCTATGTGCCCGATTGTTCTTGGTAGATAGCCCGCCATTCTGAAACACGCTCCCACTTCCCGATTTGACGAAGATAGGGTTCGTCAAGGAGTTTCGGTGTAAGATTCTGGCCATCTGAGGATTCATGGAGAAAGGCGTTAGCCACATGAACGGCCGTTAGAGGCGCAAACCTGTCAAAATCAATCTGACTGGGATGATGATGATAGAGGACAGCTTCGACAATACTGGGTGGCAACCCCCAAGCACCAAGAATATAGCCTCCTAAATATGCGTGGGTGGTGCCAAGAATAGCCAGTTCTGCCTGCTCCGCTGTACTCCCTTGCTCGTCTTCCCACTTGGCTATTGATACAAATTTTTCTGCACAATGGTGTGCAAGGATGAGTCTTCCTACATCGTGCAGCATACCCGCCGTCATAGCTTGATCCATGAATTCCTGATTAGCTTGCTCTCTCATACAGATGGCTTTTGCGAGACGGCCCGTGCGGACACAATGATCCCAAAAGGGTTCTACCTCGAATCCCCTGGCACTCGATGAGTCAAAGGATTCCATAGTTTTGACGACTAAAATCAATGTCTTTACGGTTTCAAACCCCAGGTGCTGAACGGCTGATTTGACATTGGCAAGCGGACGCGCCAATCCGAAAAACGCCGAATTCACTATTTGAAGCATTTTCATTGAAAGCGCCACATCTTGACTAATAATGTCACTCACACGATCAAGCGACCCTTGCTCACATTGCAGTTCTTCAAGGAGTTGAGTGTACAGAGAAGGCAAACTTGGTAGATGGGTTATCCCCGCCACTATTTTTTTGAGGTTCGTATCAGAGAGATGATCTTGAATAGCACAGGCTCGATCAACTGTCCTCTTGATTGTCTCTGAACTGCAGGGCTTGGCGAGGTATTGATGGGCAGACCCAATGGATTGCAAGATCAGGTTTTCATCTGATTGCCCAGAAAGAATGATCCGAATAACCTGAGGATAGAGCCTTTGTACTTCTTCAAGAAAATCAGCACCATTCATGCCCGGCATTCGCATATCGGAGATCACAACATCGAAAGGCGTGGTGGCCATTTTCTGCAGTGCTACCGTGGCATTTTCTGCAAAGTCCGATTCCAAATGATTTTTTAGCGACCGCATCGCGCGTTTCGTCCCCTGTAAAATATTGGGATCATCATCGACGAATAAGACTTGGCGGATCATACAATGTTTCCTTGTACTGTGGGAGCGAGGATGTCTTGGGAAGTTGGTAGGGTAAGATAAAAGGTTGTGCCTTCTCCTTCTTTTGTCGTAAACCTCAATGACCCTTTCAGTTTTTCGACAATGATGGAATAGGCAAGTGCTAATCCCTGCCCCGTCCCTTTCCCCACTTCTTTCGTCGTAAAAAAAGGATCAAAAATTTTGTCTTGAATAGGCTCTGGAATCCCGGTTCCCGTATCAGCAATAGCCACTTCAATTCCTTGAGGACCTTCATTCGTGCTGATACGAATGACCCCTTTTGTTTCTTCTTTCCCTCCAATGCTGGCAATGGCATGAGCGGCATTCACGATGAGATTCAAGAACACTTGATTTAATTCGTTAGGACAGCAAGACACCATGGAAAGAGAGGGAGATAACTGCATTTCAATGTTTGCGACATACTTCCACTCATGTGTGGACACTTTGACAGTATTTTCAATCAGGTCATTGATGTCTGCTACCTGCTTACCTTCGATTCCTGGATGTGAGAAGGCTTTCATGGCTGTGACAATATTGGTAATACGCTCGATTCCGGTAATCGTCTCGCTGAGAGCTTTTGGAATTTCCTCTGAAAAATACGTCAAGTCTTCATCCTGGAATAGTTTCAGAAGTGTCTCGACATTGGCAGAACTCTGTTTGCTGTGACTCAGGTTCGAGAGCCCTTGCTTCAATTCCCTCATCATGGTCTGAATCGCGTCATATCCTTCCTGAAAAAATCGCACGTTATCACCAACAAACTGCGTCGGCGTATTAATTTCATGCGCGATGCCCGCCGCCAATTGACCAATGGCTTCCAACTTCTGGGCTAATCGGAGTTCCATCTCCATTTTTTCACGCAATCGCATTTCATTTTTCAGTTGACGATTGGCGAGCATCAGTTCTTGCGTTCGTTCTTCAACTTTGTCTTCGAGTAATTCCATCGAAGTCCGCGTTTCTTGATGGAGACCCCATTTCGTGGTGAGCGCATGCGCTAATTGCAGCACTTCTTCCTTATCAAAAGGCTTTTTCAAAATGACCAAATTGTCCCTAAGGCCCACACGTGCGGTGATTTGACTCCATTCATAATCTGAGTAGGCTGAACCGATGACAACTTGGAGTTCAGGGTCCACTTCCCAAAGGTGGGTGATTGTCTCAAGGCCATCCCATCCTGGCGGCATTCGCATATCCACAAATGCGAGCGCATAGGGCTCACCCTTTTCTCGTTGGATTTTGACCTTCTCATAGCCTTCCTGGCCTTGAAATACAGAATCAACTAGGAAAGTTTGTTGCAGTGTAGGCGAATTAGAATTTTGGAAGATTTTAGCTTTGAGATCTGCTAACTGACGGTTAGTATCCGATACTTCTGGACACAGAATCTTTCTATAGTCCTTGTGAATCGAGTGATTGTCGTCAATGAGAAGAATACGGTAATTATTCATGTGTGTTGCTCTACATTGAAGATTAATCGTTTAGTCAACACTAATTTGACCGAGACGAAAACGTTTGCCTTGATGCCCTCCTTGCGTGGCAAATGCCTAGAACTTTTCGGCAAAAATTGGTCATTTCCCCCTTGCATCGTCATCGGCTCTTCCTTGATCATGGCAACAATTTTTACTCATGTTCGTTGAGTCTTATGAAAGTTCTGAAGACCAGTATCAGGAGCGAACGATTTGCACGTTCTTCTCTCCTTCTTGCTGTTGAATTGGCAGTTCGAGGGTAAACGTGGCGCCTTTCCCCCGCCCCTCACTCTGTGCCGTCAGACTGCCTCCCAGTTCTTTGGCAGCAATGACAGCGCTGTGCAAGCCAAAGCCATGTCCGTCTTTTTTGGTGGTAAACCCGTGCTGGAAGATACGGGGGAGATGTTCGTGGTCGATCCCAGTGCCGTTGTCAATGATCACAAATCTGACATGTGTGTCATGCACCTGTTCAATGCGTAAAATGACCTTCTGTTCCTTATTGCTGGAGTTTATCGTCGCCTGCTGGGCGTTACTGATTAGGTTCACCAAAATCTGCAAGACCTTTTGTTTGTCGGTAAGAATTGAAGGCACAGGTTGGTACTGTGTCTCAATGATAATGTGCTGACGCTCAAATGCAACATGGTTGATCTGCAATGCTTCATTGGCTAGTTCTTCCATAATGTTCGTTGTCCACAATCCACCTACCTTTGCAATAGATTGCTGCGCGACAACAACCTGCTTAATGTGTTCGACATGTTTCATCAGATTGCGCATTTCTTCAAGACAACCTTGTTGATCTTGAGAGAGGCGTTTAGACAACTGCGTGAGGAATTTGGGTAGCAGTTTGCCTTGGTCATCCTGCATGAGATACTCGCCAAGGTCGTCACAATGTTGCTGCATTAAATCTACCGCCATGGACAAATCGATGACCTGAGTTTCATTGAGTCGGCTCAGTAATACTTGGGCTGACAGGTTCACACTGTTGAGCACGTTCCCCACGTTGTGTAAGACATTGGAGGCGATCTCTGACATCCCCGCAGCATGGGCCTGTTTTACCAATGCTTTCTGAGCCAGGGACAATTCCATATTGGATTGGCTAAGTTGAGACAGAGTCTCTTGAAGGTTGTGATTGATTTCTTCAAGCTCCGTTGTCCTCTGTTTAACGCGGCTTTCAAGGGTCACATTCAGTTGTTCTAGAGCATCTTGGCTTTGTTTCTGTTCAGTGACATCCGTAATCATCAAGGTCATGATCTGTTCGTTTTTGAGGGTTGCTTTGGATAGCGAGACCTGGACAGGGAATTCAGTACCATTGTGATGGACGAAATTGGACTCGCCATGCTTCACGATCCATTGGGTATGGGTAGAAGCCTTGCGAAATTGCTGGATCATATTATCGTAATAGCGTTGTGTCGCCTTGGGAAATAATATATGAATAGGCTGACCAATCACTTCTTCTTCTGAATAGCCAAACATTATGACTGCCATTCCATTGAACATGCTGATATGGTTCTTTGCGTCAAGGGAAATGATCGCTTCCCCTGCTTGGTCGATTATGCATTTGATGCGCGTGTGGGCTTCTTGTAAATTGATTTGATCTTGATAAATACGATCGTCTTTAGCCCTTGATGCCATCCCATAGGCCATTAACAATTCCATAAAAGGCGTGTGGACATGGTCCAAGAGACTCAACAATTGGTCTTTGGAAGAGTTTTGTCGTAATAGCGCTACCGCGCGTTCATGGATTTCGGCAACATGTTCAAGGGATATATTATCCTCAACCAATTGACGGCCGAGTTGGGAAGCTTGAGCTAGCGATTGCTCAGTCTGAACCGATATATAGGCTTTGGAAAGTGCTGTATAGGTTTCTAAATAAGTTTGTAGGGTCGTCAATGAGTACCTGCCTATTTAGAAATGACATACATGTTTTTCTAGAGAAAGACGAATCACACATTCTCAAACGGTACCCACCTAGTAAGAGCTCGGGGAATAGCAAGTTCAATCAGCAACAACTGATGCTTCCGTTGTTTCGGCCATATTGCTAGGTATGGATGTGGTATGATTCTTGAGTTGAGTCACATTGTCATATAACGAATTGACCTGCTCTACGATAGTTTGAAATTTTTGGTTCGAGATCTTGAGCTGCCGCGACTGTTCTTTGACTTGATCAGCTTGTGCCCTGGAAGCCATTCCATATGCCACCAACATTTCCATAAAAGGCGTGTAAACAAAACCCAAAGAATGAATAAGTTCTGACCCCTTCACTTGGGCACAAATATGTTTGATGGCATTTTCTTGAAGTTCCGCCAGATCTTCAAGAGGAATATCTTCCTCGACTAGCCGCGATCCCAGTTCTGATGCTTGGACCAATGATGCCTCGGACTGAGTCTTGACATAATTAAGGACTAAAGAAAAATAGCAATCGGAAAAATTTGTTTGATTATTCATTGTAGTGGGGCTCCATAACGATAGAGAAGTATACAAGCGTCATCATTCCGGGTACTCCAATCTTCCATTAGACGATCAGCTAATAGCTGAACATCTCGACACGTAGAGGATCCGTATTGATCAAGAGTTAAAGCCTCAGAAAACCCATCGGTACTCATGATTAATAAATCATCACTAGCCAAAGCAATGGTCTCAGCTATTGGTAATTTGCCTGTTACCCCGACAATGCCCGACAGGCTTGGTAACCGACGTTTTGTCCCGCCAACAACCATCGTGCGGGTATTGCCGATTCCCGCGTATGTCAGTTCTGATTTGGCATGATCAATTCTACCCACGCCGACAGCCGCGCCACGGGTATGTGAGATCGAACGGCCGCAGCCTTGTAATATCTCTATAACAGACTGATCCTGGTGAGCCTCGATATATTTATAAGCGCCTTGAGCCGCTTCTTCGGCTAATTCACCATGGCCTAAACCATCAATCATGCAAAGAGTGGTTTGGCCATCTTGTTCCCAAGCGCCCCAAAAATCGCCACAGGCATCCTCCCCAAGCATAGCTCGTATCGCAACTCCTATTGCTATGTTATTTATTGCAACGCCAATTGCCATTTCATGTATCCTTTGATTTGTATCAGGCTTATGTTACAACACAGTCCGTGTCATACTGATAGTGATAAGTGTGCGCCCTGGCTCTGATTGTATTTCAAATGTATCCATTAAACGCTTTGTTCCTGGCAGCCCCGCGCCTAAGCTTTTTTTAGTCGTAAATCCATCCTGCATGGCTAGGTCAATATCGTCGATGCCAGGGCCCTGGTCTTCAACGGTCGCCGTGAAGCGTCGTTGACTGTTATCACTTTCACCGATCAATTCACATGAGCCTTTTCCACCTCCGTGGATTAACACATTGCGCGTGAGCTCTGAAATAGCGGTTGCGAGGCGCGTTTGATCCGCGGTCCCTAAACCTATGTCTTTGGCCAGTTCGCGGCTAGCTTGGCGGGCTGTAATGACACCTTCCTGGTTTTCAATTGGAATGAGTTTTTTCATAAGTCCTCGTCTACTTCGTAAGCATAATCACTCAATCGGTCATTAATACGTTTTTCTAGATCCTCAACCGCGGAATTGAGGTTAAGGGCAGTTTCAACCCCAATCAGTTCACGACCCATCTCGATCAAGGTAAGAGCCACGCTGGGCTGCATGCCACAGACAATCACATCTGCCCCCAATATCCCGGCCATTGTCGCCGTGTCATTGATGATTCTGGCCATATATGAATCAACGATATCCAATGCGGTGATGTCTAGAACAACCCCAAAGGCATTGGTTTTCGCAATCTTCTCTAGCAAATCTGATCGGAATTGAATCGCCTCTTCATCTGTGAGGTCAATTTGCACCGAAGCAATCAATACTTGACGTAATTTTAAGATTGAAACCTTCATAATCAGATAACTCCTTTAGGAAGGGACCACTTTTCTGTTAATCTGTTTGAATGCTTCTCTGATACCGTTTTGCAAATTGCCCATTGTTTTCATTTCGCCAAGATTCACACCAAGATTCGTTAATGTCTGCGAGGCATCCGGGCTGATACCGGTCACAATGACATGTGCGCCAAGCATCGTCGCGGAGGTCACGGTTTTCATTAAGTGTTGGGCAACATTGGTATCAATGGTTGACACACCCGAAACATCCAAAATTGCCACTCTCGCCTCATTGCTTACAATGCTCTCAAGCAGCCGTTCAATAATTTGTTGGGCTCGACCCGTATCGATGACCCCAATCAAAGGTAACATGACAATAGATGGCCAGATCTTGATCACCGGTGTTGATAACTCCATCACCGCTCGATTCTGGATTGCCAAAAGATCGTTGGTGCGATGGTGATAAGTGCCGATCACGATCATCGTATCAAAAGACAGAAGTTTGTTCTTAGCAAGAATGGTGGCGTTACTGTCAGCTTGAGAAAGTTTCGACGTGTATATCTGCCGCGAAATATAATCGCCAGAGAAGTTCATTGCTGCGATATAATTTTCAATAGGCAACCCAATTTTTGCATGCAATTCACCCACGGCAATTCGACTTGACACATAGTCGTCATCGACGACACCTGCGAAAAATTGGCTCCAGTATTTGGCTTGTTGGACTTTTACCAGCTCAACCATTTTTTTGTTTGGGAAAAATTGTGGGAATTGGGGTTGGGTTTCTAGCCATTCGTAAAATTTTTCAATCAGTCCATCAATTAAATTGGGAACTGCTGTTTCACATGCGGTTAGGGTGCTGAGGTCCTGGGGTGTGATTTGATGCGAGACACATAGCTCCTTTGTGGATGATTTGGTAAACTTTGATAGCTGCGGTCCGGAAGTCCTAGGAGTAGACATAGTTTTCCTTTCTTTACTGTTCAATGTATGTCATTCACAAAGTCCTACTAAATACTAAGAAATAGCAGGTTATGTACGCCTGTTTCCGTATTTCTTGAAGTACTCGGCTCCTTACTACGAAGACTTTAGTTCCATCATGATCTACGTTTTAGTCTTGAGCTATTGTCAAACCGATTTTGAAAAATCGGGTGGCCCCTGAGCTAGAAGACGCTGTAGTGACGATGGAGATTGAGCAACCTGCATAGGGACCTCTCCGCGTCTCCAATGAATTGGCTAAAGAGGACCACACGATTTCGCCGGCGGAAATCCGCTGTATGTGGGAGCGCCATGACTTGGAGAACATGAAGAAACGGTTGAAGGCGTTAGAAGCCAAGGTCACTCAGGAGAGACACATCCTGACGGAGGCGCAACTTACGGCCTTGGAGAAAGCGAAGCAGGACAAGGAGGCTCATGGCGAGTTTACGAGTAAATGCCCCGGATATTGTGGGGCGCAGGATATATTTTATGTGGGTACCCTCAAGGGCGTGGGGCGTATCTATCAACAGACCTTTATTGATATCTATAGTGAGGTGGCCTTTGCCAAACTGTATGATCGCAAGACTCCGTTAACGGCCGCCGATCTCCTGAACGATCAGGTGGTGCCCTTCTTTGACGAACACGAGATTTTACTCAACCGCATGCTGACGGATCGCGGGACCGCGTATTGTGGCAGTCCGGACCGACATGAGTATGAGTGATATCTGGTAGTTGAGAACATCGACCACACCCGGACGAAGGTCAAGAATCCGCAAACCAATGGGATATGCGAACGGTTTCATCGAACCATGCTCAATGAGTGCTATCGCGTGATCTTTCGCTGAAAACTCTACACCAGCCTGGAGGAGCGCCAGACCGACGTGGACCGGTGGTTGGAGGAGTATAATGAGCACCGCCCCCATCAGGGGCGGTGGTGTCACGGCAAGACGCCCATTGCGTTGTTCAAAAAAAACGAGGCACTTCTGCTTGATTCCTTCCCGATTTCTTGAATCTTCCCTCTTTTTCCTTTTGCTTACCTTCAGGGTCTGTTGAAAAAAGCCGCCAGCGGCGTTCTCGCCCTTTTCCCGTGCTCACGTCACGCCAGGACGCTCCGCGCGCAAAAAGGGCTGCGGCCTTGCTGGACGGACTTTTTTGAACCGACCTGACGCCACTGAACGCCAAGGGCTTCCTGGCGAAATATGGCCTTTGATATCTGCATTATTCAACGCTCTCCTTCATCATGTCGATGGCTCCAGAGGATTCCTCCATGCAGGTGCCATACATCCCTTGAATATTAAAGATTGATTTCTTACCGTTTCACAGAACCAGTCAATATAGGTCACATTTAGCTCTGCCATTAAGATTTGGCAAAAGATATGCTTGTACTCCCTTCAGTCGAACAATACCAAAGAAAAGTCGCAGAAATGACCACAATACAGGTCTCTCAAGGAAAGAACCATTAAAATGTGTGGAAAAGAGCGACAGCCGTATTCACTAGAGATGTGGCTGAAAGCATCAAACACACTGCTAAAGGCCTATACTTTCTGTGCTTAATTAGTTGCTCTATTTTACTGAGAAATGCGTTGACCTATGCTTTCAATAGAA
Source organism: Nitrospirales bacterium (assembly GCA_965223765.1). Classification (GTDB taxonomy): domain Bacteria; phylum Nitrospirota; class Nitrospiria; order Nitrospirales; family UBA8639; genus Nitrospira_E. The sequence goes on along the minus strand of OZ245016.1, from coordinate 1,900,736 downwards.
GGGAAGGGACAGAGGACTAGAAAAGAGGTCAAGAAATTTCTTAGAATCACAGGTTGCGTATAAAAGCTTTTCTATTTGATTTACCAAAGGATTGATCCATGAAAATCGCGTTAGGATTTTTCACCATCGCATTGACCATTAGCCTTTCTTCGCCAACTTTGGCCTATAAGGAAACTCAAGTTTCTAAGGGGGGCTCGATTTCTGGGAAAATCGTGCTTGCCGGCAAGGAACCGCCTCCCCTGGCCTTCTCACTCATCACCAATAATAACACAGAATTTTGTGGACGTATTTCGACCGGCAACGGTTGGCGTTTAATAGATGAGTTTCATGTTGGCCCGGATGGTGGATTAAAAAACACAGTGGTATTTCTAGAAGATATTGTCCAAGGCAAGCCTTTTGCGGAAACACCTCCCGCCCAGGTGATCGTGGAAGACTGTGTATTCGCTCCATGGCTTCTGGTGGTTCGCGATCCTCAACCTATTCATATCAAGAATATGGACCCAATCATTCATGATGTTCAGATCTATGAAATGGCTCCCTTTGGGGCCAAAGTGATGCTTCACCGTCCACTTCGACTCAACCCATTTCATCCGAAGGATCTCCTCAAGGATCATCAGCATAAACCCGGCGAAGCCATGATCGACACCATACGCTTTACACAGGGCCGCAGAACATTTTTCATTGAATGTGGGTTTCATCCGTATATGCAGGCCTGGGGACTCGCGATCAACAATCCGTACTACGCGGTGACAGATGAACGCGGAAATTTCACGCTTCCCGACATTCCTGAAGGGGTCTACACATTGGTGGCCTGGCATCCAGGCATGGCAGGGTTTTTGGACATGAAAGTGGTTGTTCTTGCCAACGAAGGCATGAACGTTCGCATGGAATTTCCCGAACCACGAGACCGACGCATGGCCCACAATACGATGTCGCCGACCTATCGATTTGGCACTCGTGCCCTAGAGCGAGAAGGGGCGACCATTGACATCCAAGTGACACACGAAGATCAGAGCCACCAGAACAGGCCGTAGCGATTCAGGAACTCAGTATTTTATTGCTTTATTGAAGGATGGGTTCTTTTTGCCTCTCCGTTAGAAGAGTGTGTAAGGCTTCGCCGGTCATGACTTCGTCGGACAACAGCTTCTCAGCTCCCTGCTGCAAAACGGGTTTTAGTCTTGTGAGTAACCCACGGACACGATCCCCTTGTTCATCGATCAACCGTCGTACCTCTAGGTCAATATGCTGAGCTGTATGCTCTGAATATGTAGATGCAACGTGGGATTCGGTCGATTTCAGAAATGTTGGCTGAATAGAGTCCTCTAGACTCACGGTTCCTAATTTTTCACTCATTCCATAGTCTTTCACCATCCGTTTGGCAATACTGGTCGCTTTTTGAAGGTCATCGGCAGCCCCGGTCGACGCCTCGCCAAAAACCAACTCTTCGGCCACCCGCCCGCCCAACAGCACAGCAATTCGACTTTCAAGTTCTGTACGAGTTAATAAATATCTATCTTCAGTCGGCAATTGCAGCGTATACCCCAGTGCAGCAATCCCCCGGGGAATAATAGAAATCTTATGAACGGGGTCGGCACCCGGCAACGACAACGCCACAAGGGCATGCCCGACCTCATGGTGCGCGACACGCTGGCGCTCCTCATGACTCAACACGCGGTTTTTCTTCTCTAGCCCTGCAATTACCCGTTCCACAGCTTCTTGAAAATCTTCTTGTTGCGCTTCCTCTCGTCCCCGACGAATGGCCAGTAACGCGGCTTCATTCACAACATTGGCCAGATCGGCTCCGACCATGCCAGGAGTCATCGCGGCAATATTTTCCAAATTTACGTCAGAAGCCAACTTGATGGACTTCGCATGAATACCCAAAATGGCGATACGACCGGCCCGATCAGGGCGGTCAACCAAAACTTGCCGATCGAATCGTCCAGCACGCAACAACGCTTGATCGAGAATTTCGGGCCGATTTGTGGCCGCCAAGATGATCACCCCTACACGCGGGTCAAACCCATCCATCTCAACCAACAACTGATTGAGCGTTTGCTCTCGCTCCTCATGCATCATCGGACCAGCACCTCGTGCCTTACCTAAGGCGTCCAGCTCATCGATAAAAATAATACAGGGGGCTTTTGCCTGTGCCTGTTCAAACAAGTCTCTGACACGCGCCGCCCCAACACCCACAAACATTTCCACAAACTCAGATCCACTAATCGAAAAAAAAGGGACCCCTGCTTCCCCAGCAATCGCTTTTGCCAACAGAGTTTTCCCTGTTCCAGGAGGCCCAACCAACAAGACACCTTTGGGAATTTTCCCGCCTATTCTGGTGTATTTTTCGGGTGTACGTAAGAATTCCACAACCTCCAATAATTCTTCCGTGGCCTCGTCGACCCCTGCCACGTCTTTCATGCGAGTGGGAATATCTTGTTCCATGTAGACTTTTGCCTTGGATTTGCCGATACGCATAAATCCCCCACCAGCGCCTTGGCCAAGCTTGCGTAACAGCCAAAACCAGATTCCGGCAAACACCAAGATCGGGACAACCCAAGAAGCGACATCCTTCCACAAGGTACTGATGACCACTCCAGCAAATTTGACGTGTTTTTCCTCGAGTAAGCGAACCAGATCTGGATCGTCCACCCGCACAGTTTGAAACCCTTGAGAGTCTTCACCCTCGGATGGCTTCAACGTGCCATGAATGACTGTCTCAGTAATAGAGACCTCTTCAACTCTATCTTCTTGCACCCAGGCTTTAAATTGACTATAGGGCACTTCATCCATATGTTGGGACGCCACGTAAATTTCTTGAAGAATAATCAATGCCCAAAATGCAATGATGAAATACCAGAGAGAAACACGATGCTTTTTCTCCATACCGATTTCCTTGCTAGCTTCCTAAGGAGGGGGCCATTGATGCTGCCAATACTGTACCCAAGATTGCCATCGCAGTCTATGAAACCTCATCGGATATTCACAATCACACAGATATATTTTCGCCGTTCTCTTTTGTAGCAACCTCGTCAATCATTCAGAACCAGTTGAAATAAGCACCAAAGTTTGCCAGGGTAAAGTATTTTCAAAACAGATACCACCCAAATAGGTCTACCTGATACATGAATATCCTACAAGATGCCCAATATCTTTGGTGGCTCCTCCTCAGTGCTTGTCTTGGGGGTGGACTCACCTGGTTGCTCAGCACTCCATTCCATCGGAACCGACGCTTAGAGGCTCTTCGAAGTCTTGAGACTCAGCTGACCAACCGTGAGGCGCAAATCGAACATCTTCGGAACCAGCTAGCGAGCCTCCATGAAGATTCCGAGCATCTTCGGAAAGAAATTCGCCTGATGGAAGTCGCTAAAGCCTCGGCCGAAACTAAGTTCACGGCCATGCAACAGCAATTTGATGATCACCAAATCACGTTGGAAGAGGCCAGACGGACATTATCCGATACCTTTCGCTCCTTGGCTGCTGAAGCCTTAGCAGGGAATAATCAGGGGTTTTTGGCTTTGGCCGAAGAAAAATTCAAAGCCCTCAAAGACGAAACCGCCAATGAACTCCATCATCGCCACACATCGCTTGAAGCCCTGTTGCAACCTCTCACCGATTCACTTCAAGCTTATCAACAGGAAACTCAGGCTCTTGAGCACAAGCGACTTCGCGAATTCAGCGCGGTGAGTGAACAGTTGAAACATTTAGCCACGACCCAATCGACACTTCACACAGAGACTTCCAAACTCGTGAACGCCCTACGATCACCACATGTACGAGGGCGATGGGGAGAAATTGCGTTGCGTAAAACCGCCGAGTTAGCCGGCATGGCAGCCTATTGTGATTTCCATGAACAAGAAAGCATTTCCACTGAAACCGGGCGGTTTCGTCCTGATATGGTGGTAAAACTTCCGGCAGGCCGAGACGTCGTGGTGGATTCCAAGGTCCCTCTCCATGCATTTCTGGAGAGCCTGGAAGGCACCTCCGAAGAATCACGCAACTCTGCATTAAAACGGCATGCGGAACACGTGAAAACTCATGTTCGCCAGCTCGCTTCAAAAGACTACTGGGAGCAGTTTCCTGCGGCACCAGAATTCGTGGTCTTGTTCATTCCCAACGATTCATTTTTAGCTGCAGCCGCAGAACACGATCCCTCGTTAATTGAGTCCGCTTTGACCCAGAAGATCGTGATCGCCACACCCACCACCTTCATTGCATTGTTACGGGCCATTGCATTCGGTTGGCGGCAAGAACAGATCGCGGAAGGGGCCCAACGAATAAGTATGTTGGGCCAGGAACTCGCTGAACGAATGGGCACAATGATCGATCATTTCACAAAGGTCGGCAGCACCCTTGGTCGAGCTGTGGAATCCTATAATGCAACCGTGGCTTCTCTTGAAAATCGCATCTTGCCATCGGCTCGTAAATTCAAACAGCTTGGCGTGAATACTCGAAAAGATATTCCAGACCTTCAACCTATCGAACAACACCCTAGAACACCCTCTTCTTGCCGCTCAATATTAGACGAGGAACCTCCTTCCCTGTGACCCCATGTCCATTGATGTGATGGGCAAATGTGGACGAAATCTTCTCAAGTACCCCAATAACCCGTCTAAAAGATGCCCTTAGCACATGGTAAGATGCCAAAAACTTGACCGGCCAAATATTTGCGCTATTCTTAAGCACATTCATTCACGAACGAACCACTGCATTTTCCTTGTGTGAGTATTGGTCAAAACAGAGGAGGGAGCATGTTATGGAACAGCCCTGCTTACTATCAAAAATGGCTTCGCGCCAACGACATCGTATAGAAACAATCCCCTGGTTACAAAAAAGTATGGGAATCCTGAAGAGTGCTCTGTGTTTCACAATGATCACCCTGGTATTGGCAGCTATTACCAACGCCGAAACCAACGGGACGACGAAACAAGTCAAGACACTTGAAATTCCCTTTACGAAGGGCACCCTTCAAAAAATCTATAGATTTCCTGTGTACGAACAGGGACCAATTCAGTATTTTAGCGCCGGCCTAGGCAAGGAAGAGCGAAGCCTCACTTATCCAGCATTTCCTCTGAAACTGGTGTTCGTCCAAGGAGAACGAGCCTTCTTGGCTGGCGTATCCGTTGAGATCTCTAAGAATGACGGGCCCGAGCTTGTCCGCATTCCAGACAAGGATGTGGAAGGGCCTTGGCTCTTCGTTAACATTCCGACAGGAACATATACGGTAAAGGCAACGACAGCTCACGGCCATATTCTTAAAAAAACGGTGACAATTCAGACAACGAGCTCATCAATCATTCATTTCCGATGGCCCTAGGGTCGTTAGAACCGCAACCGGACAATTATTTTCATACATGTTTTCTAAGCACCTCTCTCTGTATTATTAGGTATATTACCCTAGCCCATTCCTGTTGACTTAGGATATCTTTTGTATGATTACGCATAGTTAGATATATTTTCATTCAGTTTTTATAAGGTATTCCTACGAATACTGAAATAATTATGAGGATTTTTTAATATTTTGTTAATCTTGACTTAAGAACAAAGAGCTATATCTAGAAGAATCGGTTATTATTATCACTATCTGTCAGGATGTAAGGGAGAAAATGATGGGACACTATAGCATACAGAAAAAACCACTCAGTGCCACCAAGCGTGTAAGGAAGGTCAGTACGGCAGCACCAACCAAGACCAATACACCTGTGAAACTGAAAAAGCCAGATACCGAGGACACCTGTACGCGTTGCGGTGGGTTTATGGTTTCGCACTGGTGTATGAACGTCAATTATGACGCCGGCGGGATGGAAATCTTGACTAAGCGATGTCTCCAATGTGGAGAAGTGATTGATCCAGTTATACTGGAAAATCGCCTAAACCCAGAACGAGAGGCCATGAAGAAAAAGACTCGTCCCCTACTGTCCAGGCCTCTCGCCTCATCGAAAAGTAAAGGCGCAGGGCTCAGCTGCACTCCGGTAGCCTAACGAACTTCATACTTCCCTTCTGGAAACACGGTTTGTTGGGAACACCTACAAGGACGAGCTGGAATTTGCTCCCTGAAGACAGACTTTTTATTATTCTAGTCTATCCTCCCCAGGATAATCTTTAGGCAGTAATTTCCCCTCGTCTTTGTGGGCTTTAGTTATTGACTTAGCTTCGTTCTAACCCTATCCCTGGGTTCTTGATAGCACTCCAACCTCAACCATTGCTCCAAAGACATTCCATCAAAAAAATCCTCGCGCTTATCCACTGTGGCATTCTATGGGTATGCCTAACGAGCTTATCTTTGACAGCATGTGCTGAAGTTGATCAGATCCTTCGCGAGGTAGGCACAATCACCTCATCACAGACTTCGACATTAGGAAACAGAAAAATCCTCGCAGGGCTGACAGAGGCCCTGACGATAGGAACCACCAACGCGGTCAATCTCACGGGTACCCCAAATGGGTTCTTCCAGAACACCATGATCAAAGTTCTTCTCCCACGTCAGCTTCAGGATATGGAAACCACCATGCGCTTGGCTGGATTCGGACCTCAAGTCGATGAATTCATTTTGAGCATGAATAGAGCGGCAGAGAAGGCCGCCCCATTGGCAAAACCGATTTTTCATGATGCCATTCGTTCCATGCAAATCGCGGACGCCAGACGCATCCTTCAAGCCGGAGGCACTGCAGCAACGAGCTACTTCGAGACAAAGACCCGTCACGCACTCACCACTGAATTTAAGCCGGTTATCGAACAGGCGATGAATTCCGTTGGCGTCACAGCACTCTATAAGCAATTGGTTCATCACTACTCCGCATTACCCTTTCTTGAAGCCCCCACCTTCGATATCGATGAATATGTCCTCGAAACAAGTTTGGATGGTCTGTTTTACACACTGGGTCAGGAAGAAAAACGTATTCGCACTGATCCTGCAGCTAGAGTCACTCTTCTTCTCAAAGAAGTTTTTGGTCGATAGCCACATTTCAGCCCTACCAATATCGCGATAAGGTTCAATAATGGATCAGCCGATAGTTGGCTATTATCAAGACGAGCACGGTGACTGGGTCGCGAAATTAGAATGCGGACATGGGCAACATGTCCGTCATAATCCCCCCTTAATCAGTCGGCCTTGGGTACAAACCCCAGAGGGCCGGAACCGCTATTTAGGAACGATTCTCCACTGCAAAAAATGCGATGAGGAGCACCCCGCTGTCCTGGTCGATAGACCACACCCTGATTAGCATTCTTTCAGCGTTAGGGATTGTGCCACATCGCTCCATCCGCGGAGTAATCACCCCCCTGGTGAGTAATCTTGACCATATCTCCATCCTTGACGAGCGCATCTAAGGTAGAGATTTTCTGATTGATTGTAATCATGAGCTGATGGGAATGCAGAAAGGGCAATAAGCCTTCCCAGCGATCGGCATAAGCTTCAAGTAGCTGACGAAGCGAAAGCACTTCATCTAGGGAAACTTCCACCTCGGGATCTTCTACTGCTTCCTTCAAGGCATGTCCAAACATCAAGACTTTGACCATGTGCTCTCCTTCGTCCTTTGCAATGTCATCACCGGCCAGACATTCTTGTGATCATTCTAGGAGTAGTGAATAATGAAGATATCAAAGGCCATATTTCGCTAGGAACCCCGTGGCGATCACCAGCGTCAGGTCGGTTCAAAAAAGTCCGTCCAGCAAGACCATTTACTGCCTGGCTCGTCTCGAAGAGCGACTCCATTGTTTTGCGCGCGGAGCGTACTGGCCACTACGTGAGCGCTCACGGCGCGAAGAGCGCCTAGCCTGTGAGCCCGAAGGTCCGGCTAATGGCGAGAACGCCGCCGTGCCTGGTCCATCCTGAAAGGTGGCTCACTTATTTTCAACAGACCCATTCTGGGTACCAAGAGTGGCATAGGTGACTACTTCATTCCGGAGTCAGACTATAATCTCGCATCACCTCTGCAATATGCTTGACCTTGACGTTACCCTCCAGCCCATTTTTTAACTGAATCAAGCAAGCAGGGCAACTCGTTACCACGAGTTCGGCTTGACTATTTTTAATCGCACATTTTTTACGCTGGAAAATTTCCTGCGAAGTCTCATAATTTTTCACCATATAGGTCCCAGCCCCACCGGCACAACGATCGGCGTCCTGCATCTCTACAAACTCTAAATCAGGCAAGGCTCTCAGCAATTTCCGTGGAGGAGCCGACACACCCGCCGCACGAAGATGGCAAGACGAGTGATAGGTGACCTTGGTCTTCTTTCTCTTGACCGATGACATCTTTTTCGGCAGCACTTTCAATTTCGATTCACTAAGAAACTCAGAAATATGTTTGACCTTTGACGTCAAAGCTATCGCTTCGGCTTCTTCAGGCTCTCCTTGGAATAGTTGAGAATAGTCTTTCAAGCTCAAGGTACAAGACGCGCAACTGGTGACCACCGTCTTGAATGAACCTAAGTGTTTTAAGTTTTCTCTCGCACCTTCTTTGACAAGATCCCGTAACCCATATGTTTCGATGGGAGTTCCGGAACATCGTTGACGAGGTAGCGCAACATTCACTCCCTGATCTTGCAAAAGACTGATCACTGCATCGCCGACGCCATCATCAAAATAATTTGCCGCACAGCCATGAAAATAGGCAACGTCCGATTGCCGTACATGGTTTGGGTGACAGAGACTCGCATAGCGATCCCGCAGATGCCGTTTCGCCAAGATTGGAAGCTGCATCTGCCTCGGTATTTTCGCAGTCACCGCTAAGCCTCGTAACCAAGGACGGGTGACATGCTCGATAGCTCTCCGAACTATCGGGCGATCCCACCAGGACTGGGTCCGCGCCAAAAGTTTTAACAGCGGATGAAACACCCGTGGCCGCGCATGTAACCAAAACAGTCGTTGCGCCACAGGATTGGGGTGTTCAGCACGTCGTTGCAAAATCAATTCAGCAACATCAACACCAGCCGGACAAATCGTTCGACAGGATTTGCAGTTTAAGCACGCATCTACCACCCGTTGTGAATTCAAATAGCGATAATCTGAAGCCGTCACAATTTCAAACCAACCTCGTGCACTCATATCCTCAGACTGAAATACATCATAAACCGGACAGACTGAATTGCATTTAGCACAGGTCGCACACGGCTTTCCCATCCGCTCATAATCAATATACTCTGTAAAGGCTATCGGGCTAATCTTGACGCCTGGATTCATGAGTCCTTGAGGATCAAACGCCCGCTTGACGTTGACAAACAACTCATAGATGTCCTGGCCATACATACGGCGGACGAGTTCGGCACGGATACGACCGTCGCCATGTTCCCCACAAATCGACCCATTGAACTGATCGAGTACCGTCTGATGAATTTCTCGATGGGCCTCCACCATTCGCTGAACATCCATCTGATTTTGCAAATCAAGCAGCGGCAGGATATGAGCGTTCCCATTCCCCACATGACCAAAGACAGCTACCGGGACTGTCTGACGTCCAAAGTACCCTTCTAAATAGCGAATAAGTTCGGCTGTACGTGAAACTGGAACGACGACATCATCAACAAAATTGATAGGCTTTTTTCTCGAATCGAACCGGTATAATGTCGGATATAAGGCTTTACGCGCACTCCACAGTTGTGCCTGCTGCACAGGATCTGTCGCTATCACTAAACTGTCAGCCAAAGAAAATTTCCTGCACATGCGTTCCAACTGGTCACGGCGACCCAATTCTTCCCGTTCGTCAAACTCAATCAGCAACGTGGCAGCAGCATTCTGAGGAATCCCATGTGCATTGCGTCCAATAAGATCGAGCGTATTCCCATCCATGACTTCTAAAGCATTGGGGGCTAAAGTTAACAACTGCGGGACCGCCTCTCCCATCCCTTCCAAATTCCGAAAATGAATCAGACCTGTCACCGTAGAACGAGGACGTGGTACCAATTGGACCGTGGCTTCACTAATCACCCCTAACGTCCCCTCACTTCCGACGAATAACTTGGGCACGTCAAACACCCCACGATCTAGTCCTTCGACCAAATCAAAAATATTGTATCCAGAACTGTTTTTACTGACCGTAGGACGCTTGGCACGAATGAGTGCTTGCTTGTCTTGAACCATACTCCACACCATTCGTATGGCTCTATACTGTTCCAGTAAGGAATCATGGGCGCTCCCTCCCAGAGAGATAGGAGTCGCCTCAAGCCAGCCATCTTCCAGCAATCGAACTCGTGCACTGCGAACCGTGTCTTTTACTGATCCATACCGAAGGGTATGAGGTCCAGAAGAATTGTTCGCCAACATCCCGCCCAATTTACACATTTCTCCGCTTGAAGGATCCGGGCCATACATCAAACCCAAAGGCCCCAACTGTTTATTGAATTCTGCGAGCACAAGCCCTGGTTGGACGCGTGCCCATTGTTCGTTTCGATTCACTTCCAGTACGTTATTCATCCGGGAAATATCTACAATAATCCCCGTACCAAGTGCCGAACCGGTCAGATTGGTGCCTGCAGCACGGGGAGTCAACGAGACACCCATACGTTTAGCGTAATCCACAATAATCTCAATATCACGTTCTGTGTGAGGAAGCACCACAACTTGGGGAGGAATCTTGTAGATACTGGCATCTACCGAGTACGCCTTCAATGTGGCCCAATCGTCCTTTACTTGATCAGAACTTAACAGTCGGGCAAGATCTGACCCCAACGTTGATTTTTTGTCAGGAAGTACTAAAGACATCGAGCTCTATCCAAATCAAAAGAGAACATGCTATTGGTTGTACTTTGCAGGAAAGCAAGACAGAGAGCACTGAATAGACACGAAGTGGAGAGACGCGATTTACGCGGAAAGATCTGCCACAGAGGAGACTTCTGACTGACCCTCAGACTCAAAGGGAAGTTCCAGTGTGACTGCTTCAGAGTTTCCTAAGTCCTTGAGCTCTTTCAAGGGTGGAAGATCCCGAAGATCGCGCAACCCGAAACGTTGCAGAAACTGCTTTGTCGTCCCATACAAAATAGGCCGTCCTGGCATCTCTTGACGCCCGACAATTCTCGCCAATTTTTGATCCAACAAGGTTCGCAATACCCCTGACGTTTCGACGCCACGAATTTTTTCTATGTCGCTTCGAGTAATCGGCTGTTTATAGCCAATGATTGCCAACGTCTCAAGAGCCGAGCGGGAAAGTTTTGCAGAGTTTTTGGCCTTAGACAGACGTTTGATGGCCGCACTATGTTCCGGACGAGTCACCATCATAAACCCACCCGCCACTTCCACAAGTTGTAGGCCTCGACCAACCTGTTCATATTCCGCCTGGAGAGTCTGCATGGTGGTCTTGAGTGTGGCTTTTGGTACATCCTCAATAACTGAGGCTAACTTCTCGATGGTGAGCGGGTCATGAGAAACAAAGAGTAAAGCCTCAATCATAGCTTTGATGTCATCTAGGTCCCAATGAATATCTTGTCGCGGCTCTTCAATCTTCACATACTGTTCACTATTACCCTCAAGCACCATATTCTCAGCAGGCTCGGGGCTTGATGATTCCTCAGCGTCGGCCTCCAAGGACAGATGCCCATTCGTTAATACCTGTCCACTCATAGTTCCTCCTTCTTCTAGCTCAACCGAATCGCTATCTGCCATACCAGCTTCTATTCATTAAGGAGTTGGTTTCATCATGCTGTCAGACATATCCGTGTCACCACCCGGCACAAATCGACGAGTCACATGGATTGGCCCAAACCATTCCTCTTGAAATAGGCGAACCAAATTCATGCGTACTAGTTCCAGTAAACCCAAGAACGTCACAATAATCAATGGACGAGACCAATGTTGCTCAAACAAACCGTCAAACGGCACAGTCGCGTCCCTTTCAAGTCGCTCCAAGATCACCTGAATACGTTCCTCCACTGTCCAATCTTCTCGTGAGACTTCAACCAGCTGATCAGTGGGAGCCCGGTCCAGGACTTCCTGGAGAGCACTTAACAAATCAAATACCTGTAAATCTTCCGCCCATATTTCTGGTTCCTCGTTCGTGTGGGTCGATTCAGGAATTGGATCACGGCGAAACGATTCTTTCCAAAGACGCTCGCGTGTGACGAGACTTCCCGCCGCTTCCTTAAAACGCTCATATTCAATAAGCTGTCGAACTAACTCACTTCGAGGATCCAACGCGTCTTCATCTTCAGGTTCGGTGGCAGCCTCTTTGGGTAGCAACATACGAGACTTAATATAGAGCAACGTGGCCGCCATCACCAAGAATTCTCCTGCTAACGACAAATTGAGCGTCTTCATCAAAGAGAGATATTCCAAATATTGCTTCGTAATCAGCGCAATAGGAATATCATAAATATTAACTTTTTGCTTACGAATCAGATGAAGAAGAAGGTCAATGGGACCGGTGAAAGCCTCTAACTGAACCTGATAGGCTTGTTCATCTTCAAGGTCGGAATATACAAGGGTCGGTGAGGAACTCAATATAGACCTTTCTGCAAGAAAAAAGCAGAATATTCAATGATATACCATGTTTTGTGGGAAGCCGCAATACTCCTTCAAAATATAGTGGGTTTCTTAACTCTATTTGAATTTGGTCCTCCGGGAAAACCAAAGATATCCACAGACAAGCAGAAATAGTGCGACGAATAGGAACCACTGAGTTTTGACATGGGATTTGACGGCGAGAGCCACGTTCTTAGAGACATTGCTTCCTGTAAAGTCAGGTTGAATTACCCCCGCTACTTGTGAGAAGTCCGGGTCTTCATCAAAATGAGAATTTGAGAAATCGACAACGTTCCCAAATTGAGCCTGTCCAAAATTCACTGGCCGCTTAAATTCGCTAAATCGAAAATAGAGCTCTCGAGAGGATTGTATCTTTGAAAAATCTGCGGGGCCTTCAAATACAGACCCCGAAAATCCGGTGCCACTATAAAACTGTGCGTCCGAGAAGTCGGCTGCTTGCTCAAATGTCACCTCCAAAAATTCTGCCACCCCATCAAACTGCACTCCGACAAATGAGGTTGGCGCCCGAAATATCGCTTTATGGAAACGAGCATGAGTCCCAAAGGTTGTGCGAGAAAAATCAGCCGTCTGTTCAAAACGGGAACCAATAAAAAATCCCTCATACTTGATCATGACATGGTTCAACACGAAAGGCTTAGCAAAAATGACCCTAGACAGATCCAGAGATTGGAAAAAGATCGTATCTGAAATGTCAACTGACCCCAAAAGAAGAAGCTCAGCTTTCACTAAATTTGTCGCTAACACTTCAGCGAATTGACTGTCACGAATCGTCAGGGCACCAGGAATGACTCGAAGTGTTTTGACTCCACGTTGTTGAAGACGTAACTGAATATGATGAGGAATATTGGCAATCGTCGCAATAGGCTGTAAGGGCAGTTGATCCAACATTATGTCACCCACAACACGAACGCCTCGAAAATCTAAGCTCTTCCCGTCTCGTAGTGCATCCAGGACATGAACGCTCTGAACTGCCCACTTTTGCAGATCGTCCGCAGAACATTCCCCTTCAAGATGGACCCAAAAGGTTTCTGACAAGTGTGATGGCGGTTGAAGAATGCGACAAGCCCAGGCATCAAAGCCCGACATACTGCTCAGCAAAACAGCTAGCACCAGTAGAGTCCTTAGTCTATAGCATGTGCGTCCTCTCACAGTCGCCGTACAAACTGAATCTCTCAGGTGGTCTTGGAGGAAGGGGCTATCTCGCACATTAAGGAACCGTATCCAGACGTTCCCTTATCACCCCTTTTAGCAAACAATGCCAGAAAGCAATCACATCATTCAGCAGAGGATGGAGTTGTCTCAGGTGGAGAGGCCTTTCCGTCTGTGGACGGTTCTGCATCAGGTTTCAAAGACGATGACTCTTGTTCTTCAGGCGAGTCAGAAACTCGGGCATCTGCTGACGCAGAGGGATCCTTAGGAGGAGGGGCAGTCACGTCCTTGAAGGCCAAATAAAAATCTTGGTGTTCAAAATCCTGCTTGGCCAAATTCTCTTCAACTTCGCCTAGAGTTTTCGGGGGAGGAACGATCACTCTTTGCCCCTCTTGCCAATTAGCGGGGGTAGAGCAGGCAAAGCGTTGTGTTGTCTGCAAAGCTGAAACCAGCCGAAGAATTTCATCCACATTCCGCCCTGCATTCAAAGGATAGTACACCAGAGCACGAATGACCCGCTTCGGATCGATAACAAATACAGCACGGACCGTCGCCGTGGAGCTTACATTCGGGTGAATCATCCCATAGAGTTTGGCTATTTTCATGTCGGCATCCGCAATCATGGGAAAGGGAATGGTCACATCCATCTTTTCCTGTATATTACGGACCCAAGCCAAATGGGCATGAATACTATCGACACTCAAGCCGATGAGTTTCACGTTTCGTTGACGAAACTGATCGTAATGATGCGCAAAGGCAATCAATTCGGTGGTACAAACCGGAGTAAAATCCGCCGGATGCGAAAAAAGTACGACCCAATCTTGCTCTTGCCAAGCACTAAAGTTAAATTCCGTGTGCTGGGTGGTGACCCCAGAAAAATCCGGCGCGTGATCGCCTATACGAGGGAGCCCGTCAGCTTCTGGCATGAGTCCTCCTTTTCAATCAATGACAAGATCATAGTACCGATACATGGAACTGAAACACCGAGGATGGAAGAAAAACCATAATAAGAATGCCATCACAAGAGATGTACGTGACTCACCGACACGAGCCCTACGAGATAAGCACGTATCATCACTTGGATGATTTACCAGGAACGAGGAATTTCGTCATCATCTTCTTCGATACTAACCTCCGTATCACGGAAAAATTTTTCAGGCCCCAGCTCTTCAGATAAATCTTCTGTCAAATCTAAATCATCATCTGATTCATCGCTCAATTCTTCAACAAAATCGTCCTCGCTGAAGTCATCATCTAGATCATCAACATCCAGATCGTCTGAATCATCATCAAGATCGGAGGTTAACGATTCGAGTGAAATATCTCCATCGCTTTCCACTTCAATATCCAACTCAGAATCTATGTCGCCAGGCAAGACTGCTTCGGAACTTTCAACACCAGACGAGGTCGACGCAACCTTTTTGGTTTCTGAGATCTCCAGTACGGGTGAAATCGATTTTGCAGATTCCAAAACCTTGGCCTCAGATCTAGATGCCACCTTCGTTTTCTTTGCTGACACCGAAGCAGATGTTCCAGGGGTCACCGATTTCTTTTTTGATGCCCCCCGTTTTGTTGTTGCCCCAGAGGCCTTACGCACTATTGCAGTTTTGACTAACCCTTTTGAGCGGGTTCCTGAACTCGTCGTTCGAGCCGTAGCCTTGGAACGTTTACTCGCCAAGGTTTTCTTTTTGGTAGTAGGCCGTTTCGACTTAACACCTGTTCCTTTTGTAGCAGCTTTGCCTTTCTTGGCAACAGGCTTCGCCTTCCTACTAGTGGTTTTTTTGGACTTTCCAGGCTTAGCGCTCTTTGTCAACGTTTTTGCTTTGCCTTTCATCGATTTCTTGGAAGTGCCTTTCGATCGAGTAGAACTAGCGATGCTAGATCCTGGTTTTCGTTTAGATTTAGGCTTCGTTTTTCCCGTGGTCTTTTTAGGCGCCGTTTTTTTGGCTCCTCCAGCTTTCTTGGCCCCTGATTTCTTTGACGTCGCCTTCGCTTTCTTCGTCACCTTTTTCTTAGACTTGGGTTTGGGCTTGGCCTTTGACTTGGGCTTAGCCTTAACAGCCATGTGTCACCCTCCTGAAAAAATGATCGTCACCGACCCGTTGGACACGGATCACCTCCTGGGTGGACCCCATCTACCATGGAGAGGCCTCTGCAATCAACAAGAGATTTCAAAAACGTGCATGAGAGATCGGTGTGGAATTTCCGGAAGCGCATCATCCCTGCTAGAATGCCGACGAGCATGGACATCATTACCACGCATTTGGAAGCGGATTTTGACGGAATCGCGTCCATGGTCGCCGCTCACAAACTCTATCCAGACGCTTGTTTAGTGCTCCCAGGTGGCGTCCAATCTCGTGAGCGAGCCTATCTCGCCAATTATTCCCTCCCTTTGACACCTATTTCTCAACTGTCCTTGGACCATGTGAGAAAACTGATTTTGGTGGACGCTGATCATCACGACCGCCTTGGCCCCCTATCAAAAGTCCTTGAAAATCAATCTATTGGAATTCATATCTGGGATCATCATCCTCTGGAACAAGAAAACTCCCTCACACGACGCGCGACATTCCTTAAGGTAGAACCGGTAGGAGCCACTATTACCTTATTAGTCGAAGCACTGCAAGAACAATCTATCCACTGGACCCCAGAAGAAGCCACCCTCTTTGCCATCGCGTTGTATGAAGAAACAGGCCATTTCACGTATCTGCAGACATCACCTCGAGACCTCCAGGTAGGTTCGCGGTTAGTCGAAACTGGAGCGAATCTCACCATTGTTGCAGATGTGATTCAACGCAAATGGACACAACCACAGGCCACCGTCTTTCAGGCACTGTTGCAGAATGCACAACTACTCGCATTAGGAGGGCGCCGCGTCGCCCTGGCTATGGTGGCTTGGCCAGAGTATGTCGCCGATCTTGCACCTGTTGCCCAACAATTAGGCCAGATCTATAACGCAGACGCAGTCCTGACTGTCGTGGCAATGCAGGGCAAGATTCAATTGGTAGGCCGAAGTCGATATCCGGACATGGACATGAACAGAATTGCTCATGCGTTTGGAGGCGCAGGACACACGATGGCCGCCGCCGCGAGCATCAAAGGACGCACCCTGGCTGAAATAGATCAACAATTACACACCCTGCTGCAGGAGCAGGCCAAAACCTGGCTCCCCATCTGCCAGCTCATGACCGCTCCGGTACAAACCGTCGCGCAAGGCACCACGATTAAACAGACCGAACGACTGATGACTCAATTTGAGGTGAACGCCCTGCCTGTTGTGAATGCTCAAAACAAATTTCTTGGCATGACCACACGCGAGGCCGTTCAAAAAAGTCTTTACCACAAATTAGCGAACCTGCCTGTCGAACACATCATGCTACAGGATATTTTCTTGGCCAACCCCAATACTCCCTTTGAAGACGTCCAACGACAAATGGTGGAACGTAATCAGCGGATTGTCCCAGTCCTTGACCACAAAAGAGTCATCGGAATTTTTAGCCGAACAGACCTCTTGCGAGCCATTCACCAGGCACCTGCGCCGACCACAACGCTGGAACAACCCTCTGGAGTCCCTCCCACCACCTCCGCTCCGTCTTCCACAACACCATTACATAGATGGAATGTGAATCATTTACTCGAAAAACACCTTCCCCCGCCCCTATTGTTCTTACTAGAGACCGTTGAGCAACTCGCTGACCAGCAAGACGTTTCGGCCTTTTTAGTCGGTGGGTTCGTTCGAGATCTGTTAATGAATAGCCCGAACCTTGACCTGGATTTCGTCATCGAAGGGGACGGCATTCGATTCGGAAAGGCACTGGCGAAAGAATTATCAGGAACATGGACCGTCCACGAACAATTCGGGACGGTTTCAATCAAATTACCTCAATCCTTGGAGCTCCCGCAGACACATCATCTGGATGTGGCTACGGCTCGAACAGAATATTACGAATACCCCACCGCCTTGCCCACGGTGGAGCGGAGCTCCATAAAAAAAGATCTCTATCGGAGAGACTTCACGATCAACGCACTTGCTATTCGCATCAATCGTACACCAGGAGAACTCTTGGATTACTTCGGAGGGCGGCGAGATCTCAAAGACAAGGTCATTCGTGTCCTTCATAGCTTAAGTTTTGTAGAAGACCCTACCCGCGTGTTTCGCGCCATCCGATTCGAGCAGCGCTTCGGCTTTCGAATTAGCAAAGAAACCGAACAGTTCATCAAACAGGCTACAACCATGGCGCTCTTCCAGCGATTGTCCAGTTCACGTCTAGGTAAGGAACTCGTTCATATGTTTGAAGAGCCCGAACCAATTAAGGGCATTCAACGACTGGAAGAATTCGGTCTGGTGCCATTTATTCATGAAAGGTTACACCTGAAACCAGCGATACAGAAAACCCTTGAGTCTGTCGAAACTATCCTCACCTGGTTTATGATTGAACATCCAAACACCTCCGTCAAGCGATGGCTAATTCAGGGCTTGGCCTGGTTCGAATCGTTAGGACAGACCGAACTCATAAAAACTTGGAAACGGTTAGGATTCCCACAAGGGGATATCAAAATCGCCGGGAATTATTTATCGACACAATCCACGCTTATCCGAACGTTAAACAGAAAAATCCTGCTTCCATCGGAAGCCTATCCATTACTGTCAACTTGGCCAAACGAAATCCTGTTGTTTCTGATGGCCAAAACCCAGCTCAAACCAACTACGCACAGAGCGATGGAACGAATTCGTGATTACCTCACCACATGGCAACATGTATCCATTGCTGTAACTGGGCACGACCTTGAAGACTTGGGCCTACCAAAAGGGCCAGCTTATCGTCGCGTCTTAGATATTATCTTCAAATCGAAACTTGACGGGATCGTTACTAAGGAGGAAGACGAGCGCCGAATGGCTAAAACCCTCATTGAAAAAGAAACCTCCTCAGCGAGCCGCCCCAGATCCCTCTCCTTTGTAAGCAAAGGTCGCGCCCGTGGGGACACAACTTGCAAAAGCAAGGGGAGGTAGAGTTCCCCGGAGTTCAAAGTTTTATCTTCCTTCATCCATGTCCGTACCCCCACCAATTCCTTCGCCACAACCAACCCGGGTCCGTTGGAGAATTCTTTTTCTCCTGCTCCTCATCAGCATCGTCACGTATATCGACCGAGTGAACATTTCCGTCACAGCCCGGCAGATGATGCCTTCTTTAGGTTTAACTGACCTACAGATGGGGCAAATCTTTTCCGCATTCGTGTTGGGCTATGCATTGTTTCAAATACCAGGCGGATGGATGGGTGATCGATGGGGACCACGTCGAGTGTTGACCTTCGCGGTCATTTGGTGGTCGATCTTCACGGCCCTCACCGCCATAGCGCCAACCCTCCCCCTCGCCAATCTTATCGGCATCATGGGTTCACTCGTGGTGGTGCGTTTTTTTATTGGCATTGGCGAAGCCGCCGCTCTCCCCAACTTCAATCGATCAGTGGCCAATTGGCATCCACCACAAGAACGCGGCTTAGGCATTGGCATCACAATCGCCGGCATCGGCATTGGCTCAGCCCTCACACCGCCAGTCACCGCCTGGATCATGGTGAACTATGGCTGGCAAACAGCCTTCTATGCCGCCGGACTCCTAGGCCTCATCATCGCGCTCTTGTGGTACTGGTATGCCACGGACTTTCCCCGTCAACATCCCCACGTCAACGAAGCCGAAGCCACGATTATTGAAGGGAAGGACCCAAATAGAGAAGATGTTAAAAAATCAGAACACGTCCCCTGGAAAGCTATCCTCACCACCCCAACCGTCTGGTGGCTCACAATCAGTTACACATGCTTAGGATACGTGGCCTACATCTATATGTCCTGGTTTTATTTGTATCTGGTCAATGTGAGAGGTTTCGCCATCCTCCAGGGCGCGTTCTTCGCCTCAGCCCCATTCATTGCCATGACCATCTTTTGTCCGTTAGGTGGGTGGGTTACGGATCGACTGGCAGAAAAATACGGCATCGATTGGGGGCGGGCCAGCGTAGGTGGAATCGGAATGATCCTGGCAGCATTGTTCATCATCATAGGTGCCAACGTCGAAGCACCCTATGTAGCCATTGGGTTCTTATCCATCGGCGCAGGTTGGCTCTACTTCACCGTCGGCCCATTTTGGTCCTCAACCACAGATCTATCGAAACCCTACGCCGGTACACTCTCAGGTCTCATGAACACCGGTGCCAATTTGGGCGGCACACTTTCACCCACGCTGACACCCTGGATTGCCGACACATACGGCTGGCCAGTCGCTCTCGGCCTCGCCGCCGCCATTGCATTTATTGGGGGAATATGCTGGTTTATGATCCGACCAGGATATGGGTTAAAAACAGAAAGCTAAATATTATTATGAATCAAGAACTATTTTTATGAATTCACCGACCGAAAAGCTCTTTGAAATTCTTTCCAAAGAAGAAATTAGAAATTTTTCTGAGGCTGAAAGATTTCTTACAAACCAACTTAGGGTACTTCAAAAGAACGGTTCCCTTAGCCTAGGGGAAGACAAGGATTTGTCAGCAGTACCTCTTGAAGTCCGAGTCCTACGTTTATTTGAATCAGTCGAATTTGACATACGGCCTGGAAGGGAAGGAAAAGAAGATTTTGTTATCGTCGCAAAAGAAAATGATAAACCTAAAGACAACCTTGTGGTAGAGGTAAAATCTGGGAAAAATCGACCGATTGATTTAAAGGACTTGAGACAACTTGATGACTGGGTTTTTGACCTGTCCGGGGAGGAAGAAGCCAGAAAACACGGACTAAGCGGAGGATCCCTAATGGTTACAGGGGGGCTTGGATCGAGTTGGGGACGCCATCCCACTCCACATAAAGGAGTAATGATTTTCAATGGTCCTACAGGCAAACCCTTTTCAGAGCGATCCGGTCCAATTCTTCACCCTAACCAAGTTGAATTCGTTCGCAAGCGAAACTTCTGTGTAATCAGCTTAGAAGACCTTATAGCTTTATTCGAACAAGACCGCGCATCGCTTTGGGCAACACTTCACTCCAGCATAGGGGAATATTCGAACGAAACGGCGTAATACCTATATAGGGAGTGGATGAAAGTAAGATATGCCAATTTGGGTTGATGCGGATGCCTGTCCTAAGGTGATTAAAGAAATCTTGTTTCGCGCCGCGGAACGGACTGCACTCCAAGTCACACTCGTTGCGAACCGACTCCTGCATACTCCGTCCTCGCCTTATATTTCCGCCATCCAAGTTGCCAACGGTTTCGATGTGGCTGATTCAGAAATCGTGAAAAGACTCAAAGCCGGCGACCTCGTGATTACAGCAGATATTCCGCTAGCTGCAGAAGTCATCGAGAAAGGTGGGCATGCACTTGATCCACGAGGTGAGATGTATTCCGCCGATACGATTCAAGCTAAACTAACCATGAGAGACTTCATGGAAACACTCCGCGTCAGCGGTGTCGAGACAGGCGGGTCCCCTGCGTTATCTCAAAGAGATCGGCAATTATTTGCCAAACACCTCGATTACTATCTTACGCACCTCATCCAACAAAAAGATGAAAAGGAATAAATTCGAAGTTGTTTTTTGACTTTTCTGCTACCAGCCACGTACAAGAACTCGACATTATCCGAATTATCTAAAAGGAGCGTTTATGCAATGTCCGTGTAACAGTGGAAAAACCTTCAAGAAGTGTTGTGAACCGTTCATTAGCGGCGCGCAAGAAGCGGAGACCGCCGAGCAACTCATGCGAGCCCGGTACACCGCCTATACACAAGTGGAAATGGATTATATCGAGAAGACACACGATCCTAAAACGCGCGACAAAACTGACATGAAGGCCAATCGTGAGTGGGCGGAATCTACCAAATGGACAGGGCTGGAGATTCTAGAAACCCAACAGGGCGGCGGCGATGATGAAGTCGGAACGGTGAGGTTCAAAGCAGAATTTGAAACCGAAGAGGGTCTTCAAGAGCACCAAGAACTCAGTCTCTTCCGAAAGCAAGATGGAAAATGGTACTTCGTGGACGCGAGTGATCCGACCAAACAACCCATGGTCCGCAGTGAACCCAAAGTGGGTCGCAATGATCCCTGTTCTTGTGGTAGTGGCAAGAAATATAAAAAATGCTGCGGGAACAAATGAGAGAAATGTATAGCTTGTAAACTGTGTGTTATGAAGACTTGGCTTCGCCCTGCCAGAGCATTTCGTAACCTAACTCCATCGTATCGGAACACATGCTTGCGACAGCTGAAAAGGTCTTGCTGAATACCTCATCGGCATGCGATCGTTCATGTTCTTCGAAGGATTTCCAATACGTCACAATCACATAATGTTCATCATCAGTCTTTGCAGGATTCATCGAGCCTTTTTCTGATACAAAGCCTGAAAATTTAAAAACCTGTCCAGCGATAAATCCACCTTTCTCACCTCCATATGTCTGCTTCACGACCATACACATTTCCCCCACTGCTATTTCTAGCTGGTCAAACTCGACTCCAGGCTTCAATTTCACTGTGTTAAATAACATTTTTGTTCCAAAAGGAATGGTAATGGGTCCAAACATAATAACCTCCTCGGTAGGATACTTCACTTACATCCCTAGGCGAAAAATAATACTCTTGCTGTTCTTGGATAATCTGTAGGCTACCATAGACAAGCGTCTGTTTACTTCATGGCGTTGTGTTGCCCTGATTTCTCTTTCACGCTATGATTCTTCACCATTCACATGGTTCACCCCTAAGATAATCAACAACAAAAGATTCATCATGAGCTCTTCCCCCTCTGACCTCGATGCGCTAAAAACAAAACTGAAGGCCACATGGATGGCTGGGGACTTTGGCGTCATTGCCAAGTCCTATGAGACTGGAGCCGAAGAGTTTGTTCATCGTCTCCAACTACGACCTGGGAACCAAGTCCTTGACGTCGCCTGCGGCACCGGCAATCTGTCTATTCCTGCCGCTAAATCTGGAGCGAATGTGACTGGGGT
This sequence comes from Nitrospirales bacterium, assembly GCA_965223765.1. Classification (GTDB taxonomy): domain Bacteria; phylum Nitrospirota; class Nitrospiria; order Nitrospirales; family UBA8639; genus Nitrospira_E. The sequence continues at coordinate 1,878,139 of OZ245016.1, read as the reverse complement.
GGATATCGCCCCGAACCTAATCGAACAGGCACGCACCAGAGCTCTGGCCAAAAACGTTACTGTGAAGTTTGAGGTCGGAGATGCTGAACAACTACCCTACAATGATTCGAGCTTCGATACCGTCATGACGATGTACGGAGCCATGTTTGCTCCACGCCCCGAACTCACGACGGCTGAATTGCTCCGGGTGTGCCGAACAGGAGGCCGCATCGCCATGGCCAATTGGACGCCAACTGGGTTTGTCGGCGAATTGTTCAAAATCGTTGCTGAATACTTACCACCACCCAAGATGCCTTCCCCCATCAAATGGGGTGACGAAGACACCGTCCGTCAACGATTCGGCAATCATGCCGACCTTCAATTCACCAAACACCTTATTTCGTTCACTTATCCATTCTCTCCCACCGAAGTCGTTGAATACTTCCGTCGATTTTTTGGCCCCGCCAATAAAGCCTTTGAAGCACTCGAGGCTAGCCCTGACAAACAAGCGGCATTACGTCAGGACCTGATTCACCTTTGGACCAAGAACAATCAGCGATCTGATGGCACCACCTTTGTCGAATCAGAATATCTGGAAGTCCTGGCCACCAAAATCTAAGGCACCCCCTTAGATTCAGATAGTCACACTACTTTTCTCTAGTCTTGGAACATGTTTTCCGATATATGTCGGTATGAGGAAACATTTAGCCAGGCCTGATATACTTCTCGCACTAGCGTTCTCAGCCCTGTTTTGCGTTCTCGCTCACCACGTAAGGAGGAGGTATGTTCGTCAGCAATATTGAAGAGATTCCAGGAAAAACTATTACCACCTGCTACGGGATCGTGTCCGGCAGTACGGTTCGAGCCAAACATGTTGGCCGCGATATTTTTGCCAGCATCAAAAACATTTTTGGCGGTGAACTGAAAGGCTATACTGAACTCTTGGGCGAATCCCGCGATGAGGCTCTAGACCGCATGAAATCCCAAGCCCAACAATTAGGCGCAAATGCCATCGTCAATGTCCGCTTTTCAACATCATCGGTCGCTGCCGGCGCTGCCGAAATTTATGTCTACGGCACCGCCGTGACGGTTGAGTAAGTATCATGGATACCCTTGTTATCTTTCTGGTGTTATTAGGCTTAGGGTTTGTCTTCGGGAAAATGGCCGAAAATCGGCACTACCGATCCATCCACACCAGAGAACAAGCCTTAGTCGGAATACCTGCCATCTCCAGCAAAAAACCCATCGGGAATGATTCCCCTATTCACCATACGGAATTAGTTCATGGTCACGTTGTCATTTCAATAGATTATTTCAAGCAAATGCTAGCCGGATTACGAAATTTCTTTGGCGGCACCGTTCAAGCCTACGAAACCCTCCTTGATCGAGCTCGACGGGAAGCGATCCTCCGCATGAAAGAAAGCTGCCCCACAGCAGATCAAATCCTCAATCTGCGCATTGAAACATCGTCCATTTCTAAAGGTGGCGGTGATCGGATTGGCTCTGTGGAAGTCTTAGCCTACGGGACCGCAATTTCCTTCCAGCGAACTCCTCAGAATTCTCGCTTGTGAAGTATCAACCCTCACTTCCTGAACACAACGACAATGTTTCTCACCAACACCCTGTACGAGAATTTGTCATCCTCGTCACAGGCGTGTTGTTTGTAGTGGTAATCGGATATTGGGGGCTCGGACTTGTTGTCGACGTAGCTGTCGATTATCTGTCGCCAGAACAAGAGGCCAAATTGATGACGAGCTTGAACATCGACTGGGATTTCGGTGAGGAAACGCTTCCGAAACGGCAAGCCCAACTTCAAAGCCTAGTTGACATTCTGAAACCCTGCCTGTCCTTGCCGTATCCAATAACGGTGAGTCTTGTCAAATCAGACATGATCAATGCCATGGCAGTTCCAGGAGGAATGATGATCGTGTTTTCTGGCCTACTGGAAGCCGTAGACTCGACAAATGGGCTGATGTTTGTCCTCGCGCATGAATTGGGACATTTTCGGAACCGCGATCATTTCAGATTAATGGGCAGAGGCATTGTGCTCAGTATCTTGGCATTATTAGCATTCGGTGGAGATTCAGGTTTTTCGGATATCTGGGCCTCCACGATTAACCTGCGCACTGCCAAATATTCCCAAAGCCGAGAAAGCCAAGCTGACCGTACGGCCTTAAACGCCCTTCAATGTCACTTCGGACATGTTGGCGGCGCCACCGAACTGTTTGAAAGCCTGCAGTCTCAAGAAGAAGCAGACTCGGAACTCACCCACTATTTTGACAGCCACCCAGAACTTCAGCAGCGCATCGACGACCTACAGCGCATAGCTCAAGAACAGGGATACCTCAAGAAACCAACTAAAAAACTCTTCAGGCCCTAACCTACTTCTACCATTTCCCATCGACATGAAACTCAGCGTTCCTTTATACCTAGAACATTTTCAATGGCTGAACGGGAAATGGCGCCTTCCCGAATGATGCAGACTTTCGGGTCTACTTGAATCACTGTCGAAGGCAGCCCCCCTGGTGTAGGACCACCATCCAATATCAAGTCAATATCAGATCCCAATTGTACGTTGACCATTTCCGCCGATTGTGCAGGAGATACTCTAGTGCGGTTGGCACTTGTCCCGGTGAGTGGGCCAACATGGGCTAATAGGTCAAGAATCCGTGAATCATGAGGTTTCCGAACCCCAATCGTTCCACTCCCTCCTGTCAGGATTGTCGAAAGGTTTGACCGTGCGGGCAGAACCACCGTCAAGAGCCCTGGCCAGAATGCATGCATCAGTTTCTGGGCAGCGATCGAAATGTCGTTTGTGAGTTTCGCTATTTGGGAAAGATCACTCACCAACAATGGAAATGGGCTATTCTCTCTCTCCCCCTTCACTGTGATCAGCCGTTCCAACGCCGCTTCTTGGAACGCTCCAACTGCTAACGCATAAAAACTGTCTGTGGGGATTGCCAGAATGCCACCGGATTCGACACAGGCCACGGCTTGGCTAAGAGCCTCGCCGGTAACGGAAGCGTGAAAAGGAAGAATTGCCGCCATGCTGGAGAGAAGTTCCAACCGCCCGGAACAGAGAATACGGAATCACGATGCGTTTAATGCCGGGACCGCGCCGATAATACTCGGTGAGCAATATCAGTACGATAATAACGACCTTCAAACTGTATCGGAGCTAAGCTGGTATAGGCCCGTGCTTGAGCCTGTTGGATCGTGTCAGCGATCGCGGTTACTCCCAACACCCTCCCACCATTCGTCAAAATAGCTTGATCAGAGTGGGTTGTTCCCGCATGAAAAACAACAACGGTTTCAGAAGGTCGCTCAGGCAGCCCCATAATTGGCATGCCCGTCTGATATGATCCCGGATATCCCTCTGACGTCAATACCACACAGACGGCCTTTCGATCCTGCCATTCCACCTGCAACTGGTCCAAACGATGTTCCACGACAGCCTCAAGAATCTCAACGAGATCCGTTTGTAACAGTGGTAGCACAACTTGCGTTTCGGGATCACCAAATCTGGCGTTGAATTCCAGAACAAACGGATGGCCATCTTTAATCATCAGGCCAGCATAGAGCACTCCATAGAAGGGGCTTCCCATACGTGATAAACCCGTGACAGCAGGACGTAATACTTCCTCTACAATACGCCGTTGAAGTTCTGAAGTGGCAAGTGGAGCAGGAGCATAGGCCCCCATCCCCCCGGTATTGGCGCCAGTATCTCCCTCACCAATCTGTTTATGATCCTGAGCGGGAATCATTGGGATCACCGTCCAGCCATCGGCAAAGGCCATGACGGTAAGCTCTTCACCTTGCAAAAATTCTTCGAGTACCACTCGCGCTCCCGCTTCTCCAAACCTCTGATCACCCAACATGCTCTGAACAGCCTCTTGTGCTTCGGATTTTGTCTGACAAATAATGACCCCTTTGCCTTGGGCCAGACCATCAGCCTTCACGACAATTGGCATCTCAGTAGATTCTAACGCCAGCAGCGCCGCATCCAGTCGATCAAAGGTCTGTGACCACGCCGTGGGAATATTTTCTCGAGCCATCAAATCTTTCGCAAAAGATTTACTGGATTCGATGCGAGCGGCGTTACGGGTCGGAGCAAAGATCCGGAGCTTTGACTTTCGAAACTCATCTGCAATCCCTAACGACAAGGGTAATTCAGGACCCACAATCGTAAGATCAATGGCTTGGTCCTTCGCAAACACGTGCAAACCAGCGAGATCATCAATCTTAATCGGTACACAATCCGCCAATTGCGCAATGCCAGCATTACCCGGAGCACAATAGATTTTCGTCACACGGAGCGACTGCGCTAACTTCCACACTAGCGCATGTTCACGCCCGCCATTTCCAACGACGAGAAGTTTCATAATCTTTCAGAAATGAGGAAGGGGCGAGGAGATTCTGAAATGTCTTCGAAAATCAAAAGAGTCCACTAATGGCGGAAATGCCGCATGCCCGTCAATATCATAGCAACCTGATGCTCATCGACCGCTTGGATGATTTCTTTATCCCGAATCGAGCCACCAGGCTGAACAATCGCGGTCACACCGGCACTGACGGCCGCATCAATGCCATCTCGAAAGGGGAAAAAGGCATCTGAGGCCATGGCACACCCCTGAATAGGTAGGTTGGCCTTCATCTGTGCCAATTTGACGGAATCAACCCGACTCATTTGTCCAGCCCCAATACCCACCGTTTGCTGAGCAGTGGCAAAGACAATAGCATTCGACTTCACATGCTTACACACTTTCCAGGCAAAGTCGCAGGCCTGATATTCCTCATTAGTGGGTTGCCGTTTCGAAGGAATCGTGAGATCCCCCCGTTCACGCAATGACCCTAAATCTCGATCTTGCACTAAGAGGCCCCCGACTATTTTTTTCATATCCACGCCGTCACGTTGGGAGATGTCCAGCTCGCCAGCCGCCAATAGTCGTAAATCTTTCTTCCGTTGCAATTCAGTCAGAGCCTCTTGTGTAAAGGACGACGCAATCAACACCTCCACGAATGTGGACGTGACTTCCTTCGCCATCGCAAGGTCGACTTCTTGATTACAGGCGATCACACCACCAAAAGCCGAGACTGGATCAGTCTCCCTGGCTCGCACATATGCCTCAGCGGCGGTTTCGCCTAATGCCACGCCACACGGATTATTGTGTTTGACGATGACCACCGCGGTTTCATCAAATTCCTTGACCAGTTCCAAGGCTGAATTGGCATCTAAGTAATTATTGTACGACATCGCTTTGCCATGCAGTTGCTTAGCCTGACAAACCGATGCCTCCCCTATCTGCCGATCTTGGTAAACCGCACCCGCTTGATGTGGATTTTCGCCATACCGAAGATCGTCAACCTTTTCATAGGTCAGGGTTAGGAGAGAAGGGAATTTTTGTTCCGTTGATTCAGCCAACTGCGCATTCAGATAATTCGCAATCAAGCCGTCATATCGGGCCGTATGGGCAAAAACCTTCTTAGCCAATTCCCGTCGCAAGCTTAAAGACACCGTGCCGCTCTGCAGGGCCTCAAGCACACGAGCATAATCCTGCGGATCCACGATCACCAGGACATCTTCATGGTTCTTGGCCGCTGAACGCAGCATCGACGGCCCGCCAATATCAATATTTTCGATGGCTTCCTCAAAGGTACAACCTGGTTTAGCCGTTGTGGCTTCAAAGGGATACAAATTCACGACCACGATATCAATTGGGGCTATGCCCTGTTCGGTCATTTGCTGCATGTGAGCATCCACGGAACGCCGCCCGAGAAGGCCTCCATGAATCTTCGGATGCAAGGTTTTCACTCGCCCATTCATGATTTCTGGAAAACCGGTATATTGCGCGACTTCAGTAACCTGCACACCAACATCCTGAAGCATTTTGGCAGTACCCCCGGTTGAGAGAATATCCGCCCCGAGACCTACCAAACCTTTAGCCATCGTCTCAATACCGGTCTTATCCGACACGCTAACCAGCGCTTTGCCTAACTGTGCCATGATTTCCCCTATTGCTGGATCGTAGAACACTTGATGAAAAACAGGAAACGCAGCTTACCAAAAGGCCTTCTGAACTTCAACGAAGCCTTGTTTTCTTCAGGCTAAACAACATTGCTTTGAATTCCTTCGGCCCACAGGAGGGTGTTTCTAGATGAACTCTCAGCTCTTCTATGCTGGTTCATCACCAAAGAAACCCTTAATGAGCCACCACATTTTTGTATTAAGTCCTTCATTTTCCGAAATAAAATTCTTGATAAAAACCAGTTAAGCGTCCTCTCGCTGTAACCGAAATGATAAATGGTTCCCGTTGGAAACGCTTAAGAATTCTGTGTTTTAGTGGCAGTTATTGTCGTATCCGGCAATCGTAGTGGATTGACCACAGACACATGACATTGGCGACTGATATCCACATTAGTCATATCCACCTTCTCTGGTTTAAGACAGCCTGTACACACACTAATGCCATCATTCACAATATCTAGCCACGTGATAGAGTAACCCACGACACAATACTTCTCTTTTACTAATGGACATATTTTTTCTTTTCTTAGGCCTAGCAGGAGTGGTTGTGATTGGTGGACTTCTTGTCATACTCAGCCACCATCAGCCAGGACAAACAGCTCAGAGAAAAGCCATCGAGGGCACTAATTTCATCCCTTCACAAATGTTTATGGGAAGCGATGGATTAGGCGGCTTAGCGGTGAATGAACGAACCCATCAAATGTGTTTATTGACGGCCCCATCGGCTCCGCCACGTCTACTGCCCATCACCGAGTTCGTCAGCTCTTCTTTAGTTAAAAATGGCGAATTGATAGGAGAGGGCAATCGTCGCCATCCAAAAGAGTTGGTGGCATTCTCGAAAGAAATACAGCGGAAAAAAGACGCGCTCATCAAAAGTTCCCATATGGAGTCGGCCAATGGGTCCGTCCAACAGATTGATTTAGTACTCACCGTGCACGACCCACAAGACCCTTTTCATGTGGTCAATTTCTTGGACATGGAAACCAAGGAAGGTGGGATTCTCTACGAAAAAGCCCTCAGTACTGCCACCCATTGGCACAATGTGTTGGATGGGTTCATTCTCGAAGCTGACCGACATGCTCAAATTTCGTCAGAATCGGCTCAAGAACAAGACATGGCCGAGGCGACTACCTAACCCCCTCAGATCTCCCCTCGAACAAACTTCATCTCTCAGTACTCTCGTTCTTCAAGCGACAGCTCTGCGAGTATGGCACCACATAGACCTATGACAATCGCCCCCCCCTGGGGCTAATCATCAACTGTACGATCCTTCCTATTCTCTCGAATACCTCCCCGTACTCCAACCTCCCCGTCAAACGGGGAATAGTTTTCCCGCAGAACATCCTGTTTTCTCTACAACTAGAGGTTGTTGATCCTAACCCCGATGGCCGTTTTGACAACGCCTTCACAGCCTCATCCATACCATATGACACAAACACAAGGATTCAAGATCGTCAAATACACCGGACTGGCGATCGGGGTCGTGGTTTCTTATTTCATGACATTGGGCTGGAACCCTTCTCCATCAGTAGATCTCTTTCAAGCCATCAATGAACGGAATGTCTCTGTTGTTCGTCAACTCCTCTCCAAAGGGACTGACGTCAATCAACGTTCGCCAGAAGGGGCCACACCCTTACATTTCGCCGCTCGCTTCGGACAGATCGCACTGACACACTTGCTACTGGAAGAAGGAGCCGATGTCCAGGCCACGTATCAATCGATTTGGACCCCATTACATTTGGCCGCCAAAGGAGGCCATGTAGATGTGGCCAAACTCTTACTCAAATACGGGGCAAAAGTGAACGGAAGTGAGGGCTTGACCGCTCCTCTTCATATCGCCGTACTAGAACGCCATCAACGTATGGTCGCTTTTTTATTATCGCACGGGGCCACTGTTCATACTTCACTGCCAAAAGGATGGACTGCGCTTCATATCGCAGCACAAACAGGAGATCGCGATATGACTCAACTGCTCCTTGAGGCTGGCGCGCCTATTGATGCCGCCAATCACATCGGGATCACCCCGCTTCATTCTGCCGCCTTGTCTGGTCAAATTAACATGATCGAATATCTCCTTTCCCAGGGAGCCACTTGTTCGCTCCCTACGGAATCGGTTCAACAGATTCAGACCAAAGCGATAAAGACGATCGTTGCTGCTCTTCAAAAAATCTTAGACCATTGTCCCAGTCCCCAAAGCTGATAAACTTTCTCAAAATACATTTCTTCGTCTAACTGTTCAGCGAAGCCTTTCTTTGCTTGAATAACCCCTTTAAGATCCGCAATGGATCTCCTGATCAGAACACGCGTATCTACTCTGTCCATAGTCTCTACCCATGTCTTGGCTCTATTTTGCACTGCTTGCAGCCATCAGCGAATCATTGAAGGATGTATTTAGCAAACGCGGTCTGCGTGCGATCTCGCCCCAACAAGCTGCCCTAGCCGCTTCTGCTACACCGATTCCTCTGCTGCTTGGCATTCTCCTGTTTACTGATTCAATGCCAACCCTCGGCCCTCAGTATATTCCTGCCCTTTTGTTGGGGGGAACATTGAACGTGTTGGCTTTGTTTCAATTCATGCGTGCCCTACAATCTTCGGATATGTCACTAGCCGTTCCCTTTGTATCTTTCACACCAATTTTTCTACTGTTTACCTCACCATTGCTCGTCGAAGATATACCGAACACACAAGATGTGGCTGGCATTCTCTGCATCGTGGCCGGGGCTTACTTTCTCCAAATTCAATCCAAGCATCAAGGGTGGCTAGCACCGTTTCGAAGCATGATGTCTCATCCCGGGCCAAGACGTATGCTATCTGTGGCTCTCATCTACAGCTTCTCCTCAAATTTCGATAAGATCGGGGTCCAAAACTCTTCTCCAATTTTTTGGAGCCTCTCTATCACCTGCATGATGACCATCGGATTCCTCTTATTACTTCACGTGTTACCCCATCCAAACACTTCTACTTTCCACACCAACACCTTAGGGATTCTTCTCCTCATCGGACTTTTTCAAACCATTGGCCTTTTCTTCCATAATACCGCACTTAGCGTAGGTCCAGTCCCTTCCGTCATCGCCGTCAAGCGATCTAGTATTTTGTTTGCAGTCGTGTGGGGAATAACGTTCCTACGGGAGCGACAAGGAACAGAACGCTTGGCCGGGGCTGCCCTCATGGTTATCGGAATTGGAATATTAGGATTCGGACAAACTCTGTAATCCTTTCCATTACACCACGTTCAGAAAATACCGTGTGAAACAACAGCAAGAATTCAATCTTATGGAACTAATTAGGAAGAGCTGAAAGGTCAGCGATAGAGACTAGAGGACCGGGGTAAATTCCGAATAATACAACTCCAGCGAGAGCGCAGGCTAACACGATGGAGACTTGGGGAGAGAGTGCTAACTTGGTGCTTCGTTCCTGCTCAGACGAGGGATCACGCATATACATAACCATGACGATACGTAGATAATAAAAGGCGGAGATGGCAGCGAAGATTAATCCGAAAATAGCCAACCACGCTAAGCCAGAATTCACCGCTGCCATAAAAAGATAGAACTTGCCAATAAAACCCGCGGTCGGAGGAATGCCTGCCAAAGACACCATGAAGATCAGCATGAGAAACGCTCCGCCCTTATGGCGTTTGGCTAACCCTGTAAAGTCTTGAATTTCGTCGCCTTCCAACCCACCATGTCGCAAGATCGCAACCATGGCGAAGGCTCCAATCGTCATGAAGGAATAGATCGCGAGATACAGCATGAGGCTGGCAACGCCACGTGAAGAGACATCCGCTTCCACTCCCACCCAACCTGCCACAACCACACCGACCAACGCATAGCCAGCATGGGCAATACTAGAATAGGCCAACATACGCTTGACGTTGGTCTGAACAATCGCCACAAGATTGCCCAATGCGATTGTGAGGAGACAGATAGCGAGAATCAGTCCATTCCAATTTGGTTTGACTCCGCCAAAGGCTTCCAGCAGCACGCGAAGAAATGCGGCAAAACTGGCAGCCTTTGAAGCCACAGCCATGAACGCCGTGACAGAAGTCGGCGCGCCTTGATACACGTCCGGCGTCCACATGTGAAAAGGCACAGCCGCGACCTTAAACCCAAAGCCGACAATAATCAGCATCAATGCAACAAGAATCAACGGATCATCTAATCCTTGACCATTTACCACGGCAGCGATTTCCGTTAACCTGGTGCTCCCGGTGACTCCAAAGAGCAAGGAAATCCCATAGAGCAAGATACCTGAGGAAAATGCACCCAAGACAAAATATTTGGCAGAGGATTCAATGGATTTGGCTTCAAATCGTTTAAACCCAGCCATGATATACAAGGTGATGGACATGAGCTCGATGCCCAGATAGATCGTGAGAAGATCCGCACCCGACACCATGACCATCATGCCCGTCAACGCGAGCAACACAAAGGCATAATATTCCGCCAACTCGATCTTTTCTTCTTTGAGATAACTCATTGACAACAGAATCGTTAGCCCACTGACAACATACAGCAGCATCTTCCAAAACACGGCATACGAATCTACAATAACCAGCCCACTGAACGCTTGCGTGCTCTCACCAAAGTCGGCCATGGTGATAAAGCTGCAAAGCACCAGCACTCCCAGACTCATCCACGCCAAGAAATCTTTCTTACCTGCCGGTGTAATTGGATCAAGAACAAGAAGCACACAGGCAATGCCAACGATGAGCAATTCCGGAAGAATGGCAGCCAGATCGGCAAGTGGGAGGGTCATGGTGTGTTCTCAACGACCGCGGTGGGCCTCGTCTGGTTGAAGGATTGTTCTCTGGCAATCATCTGATGATCGCGTACATCATCGTTGTGTTGAACCACAACCGAGGCCTTTTGGGACGCCACGACACGCTCAACACTCTTGTGCATCACATCCAAGAGTGGCTTAGGATAGAGACCAATCCAAAAGACAAGAAGAACCAAAGGCACCAGCATGCCAAATTCACGAGTATTCAGGTCGGCCAGTTTTGGGAGCATCTGTGGCGAACCCGGGCCATAAACTACTCGCTGCACTAAATACAGCATATAGACGGCGGCCAAAATAATGCCTAACGCAGCCAATGTTGCCGTCACCTTGCTCCAGGCAAAGACGCCCAGCAAAACCAAAAACTCACCGACAAAGCTATTCATGCCCGGCAATCCCACCGACGACAACGCAAAAACTACCAAGAACGTCGCGTATTGCGGCATAGCTTGAGCTAAGCCACCATTCTCACTAATTTCTCGACTATGCGTGCGTTCATAGATAATTCCGACACACATAAACAGGGCACCTGTCGTAATGCCATGATTAATCATTTGAAGCACGGCGCCTTCAATCCCCTGTGCATTCATCGCAAAAATCCCCAGGGTCACAAAACCCATATGACTCACACTGGAATAGGCAATCAATTTCTTAATGTCGCTCTGAGCCAATGCCATGTATGCTCCATAAATAATGGCCACTACTGACAAGGCCATGATGACTGGTGTATACGCTATGGACGCATCGGGTAGCATGGGCAATGAAAATCGTAAGAATCCGTAGGTTCCTAACTTTAACAACACGCTGGCAAGAATAACGCTACCCGCCGTTGGCGCTTGCACATGAGCATCCGGCAACCATGTATGAAACGGAAACATCGGCACTTTCACGGCAAACGCGGCAAAGAAGGCCCAGAATAGGAGAGCTTGCAAACTTGGCTCGTACGATGCTTGCGTTAAGGCAAGAATATCGAATGTCCGACCACCCTCGAAAAATAACACGAGAATCGCGACTAAGAGCAGAATGCTCCCCGCCAAGGTATAAAGGAAAAATTTTATGGCAGCATAGACACGATTAGGACCACCCCACACCCCAATCAATAAATACATGGGAATCAGCATGGTTTCCCAAAAGATATAAAAGAGCACGAAGTCGAGCGCCACAAACACACCAATCGTGGCGGTTTCCATCACCAACAAACTAATCAAAAATTCCTTGAGACGTGTTTCAATCGACGTCCAGGACACCAAAATGCATAACGGCGTCAAAAAGGTCGTCAGCAACACTAACGGCATGCTGATACCATCAACCCCTAAGGCATAATGAATGGCCGGCAAATCAATCCATCGATGTTTTTCGACGAATTGCATGCCAACGTTGCCATTCTCAAACACAAACCAAAGGGGCAGTGAGGCCACAAGCGTGATCAAGGATGTCCCCAACGCGATCTGACGAGACATTGATTCTTGGGCCAGTAGCGTGGCGACTACGCCAAGTAGCGGCAGAACCAGAATCAACGTAAGCCACGGCGTACCCCCCGTGGCCACCACCATTTCAGTCATGAAAGTTTTCCTCTATTGCACCCAACACATCTATCTCCCCTTACCCCTCCTTACAAAGGAGGGGTAAATCAAACTGTCTAGTTAGAAGAAAATCAGAGCCCCAAGGATCACGACCGCGCCGACTGTCATAGCCAGCGCATAATTTTGGGCTTGCCCACTTTGAAGGACACGCGTCATCCATCCTCCCCAGGCCACGGCGCGCGCAATACCATTCACCGCACCATCAATCACGGCAACATCTACCTGTTTCCATAAACTGTCTGCTGCCTTCAAGGTCGGCGTCACTACCGTCCGATCATAAGCTTCATCCACAAACCATTTATTCAATGACAATTGATAGAGCGATTGCCATTGAGCAGCCAAACGATCTGGCAAACCAGGTGACTTCACATAGACAAAATACGCAGCGGCAATGCCCAACAACCCCATTATCGTTGCTGTGATCATAATTCCCGTGGCTACGGCACCCTCATGATGTCCACTAGCCTCACCACCAGGAAAAGCCGGTGCAAGAAATTCGGGAATCCCGATATACCCCGTCAGAATGCTCAACACGGCAAGGATCAAAAGTGGAATCGTCATCGCTTTGGAAGGCTCGTGCACATGACCGGCATGATGTGGGTCGACACGGGATTCTCCCCAAAACGTCACAAACACCAATCGAAAACTGTAAAAGGCTGTCATCAAGGCCGTCAGCAACCCCAACACCGTCAGGATTTGACCCAGCCCACCTGACATCCATGAAGACAGCAGTAATTCGTCTTTGCTAAAAAATCCAGCAGTGAGCGGAAACCCTGCCAAGGCTAATGATCCGATCACAAAGGTCCAATACGTCACCGGCAATTTATCTTTCAGCCCGCCCATCTTTCGAAAATCTTGTTCATGATGCAGCGCAATAATCACCGCTCCACAACCCAAGAACAATAATGCTTTAAAGGCTCCATGGGTCAGTAAGTGATACATACCCGAGATATAAGCACCAAGCCCACAGGCCATCATCATGTATCCCAACTGACTCAACGTGGAATATGCCACCACACGCTTGATGTCGGTTTGCGTCATCGCGATCGTCGCCCCGAGAAACATCGTGATTCCGCCGACTACTGCCACAACATTCATCGCCACAGGCGAAAGGTTATAAAGCGGAGCCAAACGCGCCACCATAAAGACACCAGCAGTTACCATTGTGGCCGCATGAATGAGCGCAGAGATGGGCGTGGGCCCTTCCATGGCATCCGGCAACCAAACGTGTAACGGCACCTGTGCGGATTTTCCGACCGCTCCGACAAACAAAAAGAGGCAGATCATGGTCATGATCGAGATCTCCCAATTCCCTCCGACAGCAGCGAACAGGTTCACCGTTCCTCCTGCCATCTGATCCAACTGAGAGAACACGTCATGATATTGCAATGTGCCAAAGGTCACAAATACAAACAAAATACCAACCATGAATCCAAAATCACCGACGCGATTAACCAGAAAGGCTTTAGTTGCGGCAGCTCGGGCTGATGCCCGCTCATACCAATGCCCAATCAGCAGGTAGGAACAGAGGCCCACGGCCTCCCAGAACACAAACAGCTGAACGAAGTTATCTGACATCACCAACATCAACATCGAAAATGTGAATAGCGCAATGTTACTGAAAAATCGGGCATAACCTGGTTCGCCATGCATATAGCCAATCGTATAGACATGCACCAACGAACTGACGATGGTCACTAGCATCAACATGGCAACTGTCAGTTGGTCAATAAACAGACCTAAGGTAATCGTAAGATCACCAGAACTGGCCCAGGTGTAGAGAGGAACGCGGAGAACCGTCCCGCCAGCAACGTCACGCAGCGCCATCAGGGATAACAGAAAGGACCCGACAACAGCCGGGACGGCGATCAAGTGCGCTCGTTCTTTAATGACATGACTACCCAAGCCAAGAATCACGAACGCAAGGAGGGGAAGGAGGGGAATGAAGGCGTAGATCATTGCCTTACCATTTCAGCAGCCGGAAGTCATCGATATGAATACTCGATGAGTGACGATACAGCGCGATAATAATCGCTAATCCGACCGCCACTTCTGCCGCAGCCACGGTCAGTGCAAAAAACACAAAGACTTGACCAGACAGATTCCCAAGATACGCAGAAAACGCCACAAAATTAATATTTGTCGCATTCAGCATCAGCTCAACAGATAACAGAATAATAATAATGTTACGGCGAATAAGTACGCCGACCAAGCCGATAGAAAACACGATGCCGCTTAGGACTAGATAATAGCCAACCGGAACATCCATCAATCTTTGACCTCTAAAATGCCTTTCTTAGTCAGGATAACCGCTCCCACCATCGCCACCAGCAAGATCAACGAAGCGACTTCGAACGGAAAGAGATACGTGGAATACAACAACTCCCCTATTGACTCGGTGTTGCCTTGTGTCAATTCTTTCGTCACATCAACGGCTCCAGGGTTATCCCCTAGCGTCGTCTTTCCCTTCACCACCAAAAGAACAGCTTCAGCAAACAGCACACATGCCAGAAACAAGCCGACCGTCACCTGGTTATGAAAATGTTCTTCCCGCTTTAAATTCAACAGCATGACGACAAACAAGTAGAGGACCAGAATGGCTCCGGCATAGACCAGTATTTGGATGATCGCCAAAAACTCAGCATGCAAACTCACAAACAACCCGGCCACATGAAAAAACATCACTAACAACGCGAGCGCACTGTACACTGGATTCTTCAGGGCAACGACAAGACCAGCTGTCATAACAATAATGGCAGCAAAATAGAAAAAGACAAATGTTTCCATGGATCGATGAAACTAAAGGACGTGAGTGGGCAGGCTTTCACAGACCAAGATATCCATCTGATGACCCTCACCTTCCTCAGGCATTTTTTTGAGGAATATCTTTAAACCCAACATTAAAATAGGCCACATTCGGATGTTGAAACTCGATCCGCTTTTCTCTCACGGGAAAGTTGCGATCTCCGATAGCCAACAGCTGTTGTTTATTCAAATGGAGTTGCCGTTTATCGTATACCGCCCATTCGTATTCTTGCGTCATCCCCAAGGCATCGACTGGACAAGCTTTGACGCACAGCCCGCAGAATAAACAGCGCGTCATATCCATGTAATATTCTTTGGAATATCGTTTGGTCGGTTCGCCAGGCACCTCAGCACTCAACACCCGAATCACTCGAGAGGGGCAGGCCGCTTCGCACAAATCACATCCCACGCATTTTTCAGTGCCGTCATCGTAGCGCAGCAGCGCCAGCATACCTCGATAATTTGATGGAAGCGGCTTTTTCTCATGCGGATACTGTAAGGTAATCGGCTTATATTTCAACAAATGCGAAATTGTGGCTTTCATTCCCAACAGAATTTCGTAGAACGTCAGCGTCTTGACCCAGTCAGAAAATTTCATGAATCACCGAGTTGACTTCATAGTCTTAGGGGAACACATACGCAATAATAGACGTGATCACAATATTGCCCAAAGCAATGGGCAGGAGGACCTTCCAACCGAATCGCATCAACTGGTCATATCGCAACCGCGGCAAGGTGGCACGAAGCCAGAAAAACAAAAAGAGGAAAAAGGCCACTTTCAGAACAAACCACATAATCCCCGTAGCCCAATGAAGTGATTCCGGACCTTGCAAAAATTCGAAGGGCGCATGCCATCCGCCGAAAAATAGCACGGTGGCCATACACGACACCAAGATCATGTTTCCGTATTCCGCCAGAAAGAAAAACGCGAACCGCATGCCGCTATATTCGGTAAAAAATCCTGCGACTAATTCACTTTCTGCTTCCGGCAAATCAAAGGGAGTCCGATTCGTTTCAGCTACCGAAGAGATCAAGAACACCATAAACGCGATGGCCTGGGGAAACGCTCCCCAAGCGAAAAAGTACCAATTCCAGAACCCACCAGCTTGTGCATTGGTAATCGTGACCAAACTCAACGAGCCAGACAGCAACAGCACTCCGACAATCGAGAGCCCTACGTTGAGTTCATAACTGATCAGCTGCGCGGCTGATCGCAAACCGCCCAACAAAGAATATTTACTATTGGAGGACCAGCCTCCCAAAATAATTCCGTAGGCTCCAATTGAAGCGAAAGCTAAAATATACAAGACACCAATATTAATATCGGTGATGACAAACGGCTTGAAATTCACGCCCCCAACATCAACCGTCCAATCGGGACCGAAAGGAATGACGGCAAAGCCAATGAGGGCCGGGACGAGAGACAAGACCGGCGCAAGGCTAAACATGACCTTATTCGCTCCTGCAGGAATGATGTCTTCTTTAAAAAAGAGTTTCAGCCCGTCCGCCACCGGTTGAAGGATTCCATACGGTCCAACTTCCATAGGGCCCATTCGATCTTGCATCCATCCCAGCACTTTTCTTTCTAGTAAGGTCAGAATGGCGACAGTCAGCAGCACCGCCCCCATCACCGCACCAATCTGCGCTAACGTGAGTCCTAATCGAATTCCCGTTTCCATCTCGGAATCATTCCTCCTCTACCCACAACACCTTGTACTCAATTATTGATTATCCTTGGTTTTCGTGAGACGAACACATGCCAACTTACAATAAGGTACCTGCGTTTCAGCATCAACGCTATAGGGCATCAAGTTCCGAATCTCCTCATCAAAATGTTCAGGAAAGACCACAACCCCTCGGGGAACACGCTCACGAAGAACAACAGGTGCCTTCACCTCTCCTAAATGATTGCTGATTTTCACGGTATCTCCGTCATTGACACCATATTGAACAGCTTCATCCGGATGCATGGAAAGTTTTCCCGCAGCTTCGACTTGTAGCAACCCCTTGGCTTTTCGTGACAGTTTTCCTGAATGAAACAACGACTGCGAGACCTGCAATACCACGTGATCACTCGCATCGTCCTTCGTTTCAGCCAACTGGTGTTCTGACAATTGATAACGGGTGGCAAGATCCCGTTGATAGTCGGAACTGATATATCGAGCAATCGCCGAAGGAATAGGTTGAGCCGGCAGCGGGGCTGGGCCTAGGGTACGCGCGCTGGGTAAGACATTGCGAATCTCTTTGGCCACGTCCTTCACATCGCCATATTCCATCGGATCACCCATCACGACAGACAATGCCGAAAACACCTCCCAATCTGGACGACTTTCTCCTACAAATTCTGTGGCTTTGCGTACGGGTTGAAGATGCCCTTCGGTATTCGTAAATGTGCCATCTTTCTCTGCATATGAACAGGCGGGAAACACCACATCAGCCTGTCGCGCCGTGTCGGTCAGAAATAGTTCCTGACAGACCAACAACTCTAGCTTTTCAAAGGCCGCATGCACACCCGATGACGGGGGTAACGAAGCCAGAGGATTCTCACCGACAACGAACAACGCTTTCAACTTGCCTTGTTGCGCATCTTCAATCATTTGAGGGAGTGAAGACCCCGGGCTCTCAGACACAGGTCGACCCCAGGCTTGCGAAAAATTTTTTCGAGCCTCCGGATCGCCCAGTGATTGTCCTCCAGGGAGCATAGCTCCCACTCCACCCATTTCAAAGGCCCCTTGATCATTATTTTCTTCGGCCAGGGGAGCCAGACCGCAACCTGGCCTTGTGAGTTTCCCTGTCAACAGCAAGAGATCGAACAGGTTCATCGCCATGTTAAAACCACCCTGAGATCTCAACACTCCCGATCCAACAAGCACCACCACCCTTTTGCTTTGGCCAAATGCCTGAGCAGCTTGAACAAAATCCTCTACCTGTAACCCCGTCTGCTTGGAGATATCTTCCCACGATAAAGTCTGCAACTTCTCGGTGACATCATTAAAGTAGGGTTTCGCCTTATCCTGAAGCTCAGTATCGATGACCGAGTTATCTACAGTGGCTTTCAACAGACCGAGAATTGCTGCAGGATAGGCAGTTGGCTGAATCCCAAGATGATGTTTGGAGAGATTGGCAATATTGCTGATGCTTCCGATGGCTGGCTGTAGGGCTTCGATCGTCAGCAGCGTGGCTTCGTGTCGTTTGACAGCCTCCTTGACTTTCAACCCAGTAATGGGATTGGTTTCCGTGATATTGGTCCCAACCAGAAGGAGTGTATCTGCCGAGACAATATCCTCAAAACTCACGGCCCAGCGGTGAGTCCCCTGCACACGCTGCATGGCATGGAGCGCATTCAAGTGACCATACCGTACACTGCTGTCTATACGATTCGTCCCAATAACCCTTCGCATAAATTTTTGAAACACATAGATGTCTTCGTTGGTGCATCGACCCGTAATCAGGCCACCGATGGCATCAGGCCCATATTGGGTTTTGATATCCAGCAACTGGCGTCCCACCCGTTCTAGGGCATCTTCCCATTGCACGGCTTCAACGTCATTGCCTTTACGAATCAACGGCGATGTCAGACGATCGGCATGTTCACTGACGTGATACCCGAAATAGCCACGTGCGCAGAGATCTCCGCTATTGCGACCTGACCCTTGCGTAGAACTGATCTCAATGAGCCGATCGTTCTTGGTCTGGAACGTAATCTGGCAGCCATCTCCACAATACGTACATACTGAGTCTGTCCGTTTGAGCATCCATGGGCGAAACTCGTACATGGACAGCCGACTGGTAATCGCCCCGACTGGACAAATTTGGACACAGCCGCCACAGAATTCACAATCTAATTCATGTGCCCCAAAAGCCTTAATTTCTGTCAGAGTCCCTCGACCAACCGGAGCGAGCGCTTTGACATCCATCACCTGATCGCAATAGCGCACACAGCGCACGCACTGCACACAACGATTCATCTGTGTTTCGATCAAGGGGCTAAAATATTCTTTTTGAAAGACTCGTTTAAATTCTTTGAAGCGGCTAGTCGTAGCCGTATATTCGTGAGAAAAATCCTGCAAATCACATCGTCCACCTTGATCGCACACGGGGCAATCCAACGGATGGTTCGCCAAAATAAAATCTAAAACCGATTTTCTCGCCTCTTGCGCCTGCGTAGATGAGGAGGATTTCACCACCATGCCTTCGGCCACGGGTGTACTACAAGAGGTTTGCAATCGTGGCATTTTCTCGATCTCAACTAGACACATCCGGCAATTAGCATCTGGCGCCAACTTGGGGTGATAGCAAAAATGAGGAACCATCACGCCCACTTGACGAGCGGCTTCGATCACCAACGTCCCCTTCGGCACTGTGGCCGTTTGACCATCAATTGTGAGCGTCACCATTTCAGTTGCCGTTGTTGAGCTTGCCATCTTTTTGTGCTCAATGTGTCAGGACAGGAATTTCTTTGGTTTTTGGCATTGTCGCCTGAGCTTCACGAATCAATGCTTCGAATTCATGTCGAAAATGCTTCAAACTACTTTGCACAGGGCCAACCTCTGCTTCGCCAAAGGCACAGACCGTGCGACCGGCAATATTCACACACAGCTCATCTAACATTTCCAAATCACCCTCGCGGCCCCGTTTATCCCAAATCCGTTGAAGGATCTGCGTCATCCAGGAACTGCCTTCGCGACAGGGCGTACATTTTCCACAGGACTCATGGTAGAAAAACTCCATGAGCCTTAGCGCAGCCCATACCATGCTGGTTCCTTCTTCCATCACAGTCACACCACCAGACCCAAGCATCGAACCTGCCATCGCCACGGCCTCGAAATCCATCTTCACATCCAAATGTTCCGGGGTCAGAAATGGCGCCGATGCCCCTCCAGGAATGAAGGCTTTCAAGGGTTTATCTGACCGCATTCCTCCTCCAATATCGTAGATGAACTCGCGAAAGGGAATGCCCATCGGAATCTCATAATTCCCCGGCCGCTTCACGTGCCCACTCAGACAAAAAACCCTGGTTCCGCAGCTCTTTGGTGGAGAACCAATGCCCGCAAACCATTCACCACTACGATTGATAATATGAGGAATATTGGCCATCGTTTCCACATTATTCACCACAGTCGGCTTTTGATAGAGCCCATGCGTCGCGGGAAAGGGTGGTTTAAATCGTGGCTGGCCTCGTTTTCCTTCCAAGGACTCCAGTAATGCCGTTTCTTCCCCACAGATATAGGCTCCAGCTCCCGCATGAACAAACACCTTGATTGTCCGACCACTTCCCAAGACATTGTCACCCAAATAGCCCGCTGCATTCGCCTCATCGACTGCCTTTTCGAGTATCTTCGCTCCAAGACGAAACTCGCCTCGAATGTAGATATAAGCCGTTTCGGCACCAATCGCGAAACACGTAATCGCCATGCCTTCTAGCATTTGATGGGGATCGCGCTCCATCAACTGTCGATCCTTAAAAGTCCCAGGCTCACTTTCGTCAGCATTACAGCAAAGATACCTCGGACCAGGGTGGTCTTTGGGAATAAATCCCCATTTCACACCAGTCGGAAAGCCCGCGCCTCCACGCCCCCGCAACCCAGATTTCTTTACTTCTTCAATCACTTGATCTGGCTGCATATCGTTCAAGACCTTGCGGAGCGCCTGATACCCACCGGCCTTCTCATAATCAGCCAGCGAACCGGTATACCCCGGTTGAAACATATTCTTGAGCAAGATAGGTTCGTATTGAGTCATGAGATTCCCTTGAAAACTCCTTGCTCAGGATTTGGTCAGTGGCATTGGGTACATAAACGGACCACTTTTTAACGAACAATCTCCATTCTTTGCCAGATCATCCAACACTCGTCCTACCTTCTCTTCGGTCAGCTGCTCATAATAATCATCATTCACTTGCATCATTGGCCCTGTGCCACAAGACCCTAAGCATTCGACGACGCTCAACGTGAACAACTTGTCCTCAGTGGTCTGTCCAGGCCCGATGTTCAGCTTTTTCTTAATCCACTCCACAACAGTATCCGAACCAACGAGCGCGCACATCAGAGATTTGCATACTTGTACATGAAACCTTCCGATCGGCTTCAAGTTAAACATCGTGTAAAAAGTCACGGTTTCAAACACCTGCGGCGGCGTGAGTTCAAGGACTTTTGCAATATCCCTCATCGCCGGCTCACTCACCCACCCTTCTTCCCGTTGCGCTAAATTCAGCAACGGCAATAAGGCCGAACGTTTCACCGGATACCGAGACAGAATATCTTCAACTTCGCCTTTGAATTTCTCTAACAACATAATAAACACCTACGACGATATCTGATATCTCTTCCTCCTCTTACCTCTCCCCACGGAGGAGGAGACCCTGGCCCCTTTTCCTTAGATACTCACACGAAATTCACAAATCTCGAAATACGTAGATTCGGATTTTTCTTACCTAACTTCTCACTCCTTACTTTTTACTTCTCTGCTATCGATCACATTCGCCCATCACGATGTCATAGGTCCCAAAGATCGTCACGATATCGGAAATCAGATACCCGCGCGCCATATGATCGAACGCGCCCATATGAATAAAAGACGGTGACCGAATTTTTAATCGGTATGGCCGTTGGCTGCCATCGCTGATGATAAAAAACCCTAACTCGCCCTTTGGCACTTCGGTACCGCAGTAGGTTTCGCCTTTGGGGGGTTTGAAGCCTTGGGTAAAGATAATGAAATGATGAATAAGGCTTTGCATATCTCGCATGACTTCTGGTTTTGGCGGAGGGATGACCTTCGCCTCTTCAGCCATAATCGGCCCATCCGGCAATTGATCTAAGCATTGCTCGATGATGCGAGCGCTTTGCCACATTTCTTCCATCCGGACCCAATACCGATCATAGGTATCACCATCCTTGCCAAGCGGGACTTCCCAGTCAACGCGGTCATACACACCGTAAGGCTCAAGTTTGCGAATGTCATAGGCTACACCTGATCCACGCAACACAGGCCCCGTCAACCCAAAGTTAATCGCGTCTTCGCCTGAAATGACCGCGACACCTTTGGTGCGCGCGATCCAAATACGATTTTTTTGCAAAAGCGTGTCGTATTCTCGAATGTGCTCAGGAAACGTTTTCAGAAATTCACGTAAAGCGGTAATGATCTCAGGTGTCAGATCGGCATCTACTCCGCCAATTCGGTAATAATTCAGGGTCAGGCGAGCACCACAGAGTTTTTCAAAGAGATCCAGCAAGACTTCTCGTTCGCGGAACGTCCAGAAAAACACCGTCATGGCACCAATATCCAAGGCCTGGGTCCCTAGCCAAAAGAGGTGACCCACTATGCGCTGCATTTCCGCGATAATCGTTCTGATATATTCGGCTCGCTCAGGGAGGGTAATGCCTACGAGTTTTTCTACCGCCCTGACATACGCATAGTTGTTGGTCATCGCACAGACATAATCTAAACGGTCCGTATGCGGCAGCACCTGCATATAGGTAAGGCCTTCCGCCAGTTTTTCCACCCCGCGGTGTAGATAGCCCATGTCCGGCATGGCCTTGCTGACACGTTCGCCATCTAATTCCAACACGACCCGCAACACTCCATGAGTGCTCGGATGCTGTGGGCCCATGTTCAGAAGCATTTCCGTGGTTCGCTTGCTTTCTCCAGGCCGATCGTCAGCCATAAACTGATGCCGCTGATCATCAGGCACTTCTGCTTCTGACCATTCGCCAACGGGCTCATCTAGTTTTGGTAGAAAATCAAATCGGCTACGCCAACCACGTCCTTCGGCAGGAAAATCTTTGCGTAGGGGATATCCTTCGTCGTAATCTTCAGGCATCAAAATTCGCCGAAGATCCAAATGGCCAGAAAATCGGATCCCCATCAAATCATAGACTTCCCGTTCAAGAAAATTCGCCCCTCGCCAAATATCGCTGACCGAGGCAATTTCCGGAGAGTCTTCCGAGACGCGCGCTTTGACTCGAAGACGGATGCCATGAGGTAACGACAAGAACTGATAGATCACCTCAAAGCGTTCCAAGTCATCAGGATAATCAGCCGAGCAGATATCGGTAATATGATCCAGAGCGACCCTCGGCTCATCATGCAGAAACTGTGCAACCTCCCGCCAAGACCCCGCTTTGACCTGAATCCACAAATCACCACGCATGACATCTTCTTGAGCCGTTATCACCGCTTTGGGAAACTTCGTTACGATCGGCTCAAGAAAGGGATGCATGCAATGCCTCGTACATGGGCTTGTGGAATTCAGCCTAGAAGGATCAGCATTAATCTACTTGACGAAATATTTTTGATGTTGGATTTTTTCCTGTAACTTGATGAGCCCATCCATTAGAGCTTCCGGTCTAGGTGGACAGCCCGCAATATACACATCCACAGGAACAATTTGATCGACTCCCTGAACCACGCTATAACTATTGTAATGATTGCCAGATGTGGCACAAGATCCCATGGAAATGACATACCGTGGCTCGGCCATTTGGTCATAAATTCGGCGAATCACCGGAGCCATTTTCCGGCAGACCGTTCCCGCCACGATCATCAGGTCCGATTGCCGTGGCGACGCTCGAAAGACGCCCGCCCCGAAACGGTCAATATCGTACCGGGAGGAGACCGACGCAATCATCTCAATGGCACAACAGGCCAACCCGAAAGTCATTGGCCATAAGGCGGACTTCCGACACCAATTGATAAAATAATCCAAATTGGTGGTGACGATATTAGGGTCTAGCTGACGTTCGAGAAAACTCATTGATTGGTTCCACGCAAAGAATGGCAGGCTATTGTACTGTCTCTTTGCTCTCTTTTTCTAGGCCTAAAGACCTATTTCGTTAATCCCAATCCAAGGCACCTTTTTTCCAGGCGTACCAAAACCCCACAATCAAGATGGCTAAAAACAACCCCATTTCGATAAGACCCAGTAGCCCAAGTTTTTTAAACACCACGGCCCATGGAAAAAGAAACACCACTTCAATATCAAAGATGACAAAGAGCATGGCAATAATGTAGTAACGCATCGGGAACTGCACTCGCGCATCCATGAATAGGGGACTCCCACTCTCGTACGGCAACAGCTTTTCACGATAGGGTCGGTTCGGCCGCACCACCCAGCCGATTACCAGAGATCCAATCCCAAACAGTGCCCCTATCACCATAAAAATGATAATAGGAAGATAGTTAAACGGAACAGGTTCACTACCCATAGAATTCGTCCATCTTCTCTACAACCAAGACGTTCACTGATAGGCTCAGAATCGGTTGTCAACTCGGTTCAAGCACATCATCAAAAAACGCGCGATAGCGTAACCCCTGAAGACGCACTTCTTCAATTCCCTTTTGTTGAACCAACACCTTAAAGGTTGACCCCATACCATGCGGACGCAAGAGTTGGCTTAAGGCACGAATCTCTTGTGATTCGGGATCATCGTCTTGCACCATCGCTTCCACACCGAGCCCTACGAGCCAATTCGTTAAAGTGGTATACCCAACAAGCAACAAACCAAGTCTCTTGGCCGAGCGAACCAACATAGAGAAATTCACATGCGCCGTCATGTCTTGTTCTCCAACTCGAGTGTAGGGATCAGTTGACACGGTATGCCGATAATAGCAGACAAACGTCCCATCCTTGCGCGTTGAGGCATAATAATCAGGTCCAGTATGACCGTAATCTATCGTTATCACAATGCCTCGGTGCAAAACGTGCGCGATAGAAGACATCCACGCCTCAGCTGCAAGATGCAGTTCTGAACATTGACCTTCCCCGAGCACCACTCGATGCTCACGAACATATTCCTCTAGTAGAGAAGAAGACAGCGGACCAAATCGTTCCACAAACTGCCCCTGTTCATAATCAACGTATAATTCCTGGAGTTGTTGATTATCCAGTCGAACACGATGGACAGGAAACGCGTCCACTAATTCATTGGAAAACATCACACCGATTACTGAATCATGAGGAAGATGGTCAATAGAGGATTTCCACGCCACATGGCTCTCCATCCATGAACCCATGGCCTCTCGAATTGTACCTTCTTGGCACGATTGCAAATGTCCACTCCGCTCAACCATGACATACCGCAAGCGTTCAAAGAACTCGGGGGCTGTCGAACGGACTTCTTTAAGAAAATCGATTGCAAACGTCCCATTTCCCCCACCCATTTCGACAAAGGTAAATGAATCAGGATGGCCTAACTGATCGTCAACTTCTCGCACCTGGCGGACTAGCGTTTTGGCCAAAAGCGGTGATAGCTCCGGTGCCGTATAGAAATCACCCCCCCAGCCAATTCGGGTAGTGGCAGCTGAGTCCGGATTAACAGCCGAGGTCATATAATAGCCATGTTGTTTGTCATAGAGTGACAGATCCATAAAGCGGGCAAATGTCAGTGGCCCACCTACAGCAATCTCGGCGATGATTTTATGGATAAGTTCGGGATGACCTGTGAAATGTGAAGATTGAGATGGCACAAATGGACTAGCGTGACTCCCTCGTTATGCCTATGCGAAACCCATTACGCTACCCATCCGTGAGTGAGAATGTCAAGCAATAGAACACCGAATAAAAGATGAAAATACAATAAATTCAATCACTTGCGAAAATGTTTCCAATCCATACCCCCTAAAGCTCACGACAGCCCCAGAGCAGACCTAGTCATTCGGCACACCACCACTGCATTGTTTTTGAAAGACAATCTTTCATTCTGAATGCAGAATTTCCATCAAGACAAACATGTCTTTTTCCGAAAGAATCTATATAACGGGCGCTTCGATCCAGGAGGCGTTTTCTTGAAAAACATGAGGTAATAAACTAAAACTGAAAATTAGACTGGACCCGCTCCTAACGGTTTGGATATTCAGATCCTTTCAGTTGTAGGCGCAATCAACGATTCGACAAAATCGTGATTGCGTTTTTTTATGCTCAATACTGGGGATTCAACATCTACATGGAAATCACCAAAAAACACCAAAACTCGGAAGAATTACTCCTGACGTTTTCTGGACGTTTAGACTTCACCGTTCGCAAGCCATTCCAACATGCTATTAATGAAATTTCTCCCGAGAAAATCAAACAGGTTATTCTTGACTTTACCGAGGTATCATTCATTGACTGTTCCGCACTAGGGATCTTACTGCAAGCCAAGCAACAGCTTGGTGAAACACAAACCGGACTTTCTATCATTAGTACACCAGGACGAGTCCTTGATGTTTTGCAGTCAATCCATTTAGACCAGATGATCCCAATTACTACTGCTCCTTAGGTGCATAGACTTAGATTCATTTGAGACACAATCAACCATAAATAGGTGTCTGACACCTTTATATGACGACCTAACTGGGGCATGACTATGCCCCGTGGCATTTTTTGTATTTTTTGCCGCTGCCACAAGGACAGGGATCGTTGCGCCCAACTTTCTCTTGCGAACGCTGGACCGGCTGCTTGGGAGCCGCTGCCGCTGGCTCTCCCCGGTTGAGACTGATTTGCTGTGCCTTGGGTTGCTCGATCTCGGCTTCAGGTTGCTGGCCCCGAACCAATTGAAACTTAAATAATCGCTCGAGCGTATCGCCTTTAATGCGCTCCATCATGCCAGCGAACATGTCATACCCTTCACGTTTATACTCGGCTAACGGATCCTTTTGACCATATCCTCGAAGACCAATCCCGTCTTTGAGTTGATCCATTCCCCACAGATGATCTTTCCAATGTTGATCGATCATCTGCAAGAAGATCGTACGTTCAATATAATGAATCAAGTCTTCGCCTGCGCCCTGATCTTGGACTAACGACTGCACCTTATCACGATACGCCTGCTTCAGTTTCTCAGGAATATCTTCTTTCAAAGCCTCACGACCAAGCTCCTTAAGTTCATCAGCCTGAAACGGCTGGACTCCGAACTGCCCATGGACGGATTCGACTAAGCCTCCGACATCCCATTCCTCGGAATATTGTTCCTCGGGACAGTACGTTTCGACTAACCCTTCTCCAACCTCGCCAATCATATCCAATATCTCATCACGCACATCTGTTGCATGTAAGACGTTTTGTCGATGTTTGTAAATCACTTCCCGTTGTTTATTCATGACATCGTCATATTCGAGCAAGTGTTTCCGGATTTCGAAGTTATGCCCTTCGACTTTCTTTTGGGCATTTTCGATAGACTTCGTGACCATACGATGTTCAATCGGCACACCTTCTTCCATACCTAGCTTCAACATCAAATTGGACACTCGCTCAGAGGCAAAAATGCGTAGGAGATCATCCTCTAACGACAGAAAGAACCGCGACGAGCCCGGATCACCTTGTCGCCCGGCTCGACCTCGTAACTGGTTATCAATACGACGACTTTCGTGCCGTTCCGTGCCCACGATATGCAATCCACCCGCAGCGAGAACCTCTTGTTTATTTTCTTCACAAGCGGTCTTGATTGTGTCAAAGGCTTTGGCCTGCTCTTCCTCGCTTAACTCCTCGCCGCGATAGATGACTTGCTGTTTAAAGAGCGCTTCAGGATTGCCCCCAAGTAAAATATCTGTCCCACGGCCAGCCATGTTTGTCGCAATGGTGACTGCTCCTTTTTGACCTGCTTGCGCAATAATTTCCGCTTCCTTCTCATGAAACTTGGCATTCAACACGTTGTGCTTCACACCCCGCTGTTTCAGCAAAGCCGACAGCCGCTCGGATTTTTCGATCGAGATCGTCCCAATCAACACAGGCTGCCCATGTTCATAATGCTCCTTGATGTCATCAGCAATGGCGTGAAATTTTTCCTTTTCAGTGCGGTAAACCACATCAGGATGATCCCGCCGAATCATCGTACGATTGGTCGGAATGACATTCACTTCCAAATTATAAATTTTGGCAAACTCAGAGGCTTCGGTATCGGCGGTCCCAGTCATCCCCCCAAGTTTGTTATACATACGAAAATAATTCTGGAACGTGACCGAGGCCAAGGTTTGGTTCTCATTAGCAATCTTTACGCCTTCCTTTGCTTCAACAGCCTGATGGAGCCCATCGCTCCAACGACGCCCTGGCATAAGGCGGCCCGTGAATTCATCGACAATGATCACCTCTCCTTCCTTCACCACATATTCCACATCCCGTTTGTAGAGCGCATGCGCTTGCAAGGCCTTCACCACATGATGCACAAGGCTGAGATGTTTCAAATCATAAAGATTATCGACGCCTAATAGTTTCTCGACTTTGGCATTACCCTCGTCGGTCAGCGCGACGGTTTTGGTCTTCTCCTCGATCGTAAAGTCTTCTTCCCGCTTGAGCTTTGGAATGATGTGATCGATTTGATAATACAAATCCGTACTTTGTTCAGTCGGACCTGAAATAATCAGCGGCGTCCGTGCCTCATCAATTAAGATGCTGTCGACCTCATCCACGATGGCATAGTTCAGCTCTCGCTGGACGCCTTGTTCAGCATCTGTCACGATCAAATTGTCGCGCAAATAATCAAAGCCAAACTCATTGTTGGTGCCATAAGTGATGTCGGCCCCGTAGGCTTCTCGGCGTGAACACGGACGAAGAAATTGCAACCGTTTGTCTGGGGCATCATAAGTAGGATCAAAAAGAAATGACGCTTCGTGCTGAATGATGCCCACTGATAACCCTAAGCTATGATACAGTGGCCCCATCCATTGCGCGTCGCGCTTGGCTAGATAATCATTCACCGTGACAAGATGCGCACCTTTTCCTTCCAACGCATTCAGGTAGATCGGCAATGTTGCAACCAGAGTCTTACCTTCCCCAGTCCGCATTTCGGCGATCCGGCCTTGATGGAGCACCATCCCACCCAATAACTGCACATCGAAATGCCGCATACCCAAACGGCGCTTGGACATTTCCCGACACACCGCAAAGGCCTCAGGCAGAAGATTATCCAACGTTTCGCCCGCTTCGAGCCGTTTCCGGAAGGTTTGCGTCTTTTCCGCCAATCCTTGGTCATCTAAAGGTTGCAACGAAGATTCAAACCCGTTGGCTTGATCTACCTGAGGCTTAAGACGCTTGAGCTCACGTTCGTTCTTACTGCCAAATAATATATTTAGAAGAGGAACCAGCATAGAATCATCATACCTTATAAGAAAAATGAATCTGGGAAAGCTCGCTCACAAAGACAGGAATCTGGCCGGAAAGCTTTCAACGTCCGTGAATCACTCTAGTATACCGAAATATAGGTCGGAATCAACTCGGGCCAGCAGATTTGAGCCTAAGGCATCATCGTGTCGAATCAGGCTAATTATCCAGACCCGGCATCACCGCTTGTCTTGACAGAATCTTGAGCATTTTCATACGCTTTTCTCCTTAAGATATGCGAACTACTATGGTCCCGCCCCTTCTTCAACGATGTCTAGCGTCCAGCATGATGCTGTTTTTTGTCGGCACGATGGTAGCCATGTCCCACGTGACAGCTTCTCATGCTCTGAATCACCACCAGCATTCGGCAACCACCCATACCTCTACCTCTTGTGCCTGGACATGCGCCGCCGCCCAGTCCATTGCGACAGAAACTGTAACCCTTTCCCCAGACTTTTCGCGACTCGAACATATCGTCCATCACCACCTCAGCAACCATTCGTCTCCTTCACGGCTCACACTTCGCACACGAGCACCGCCTTGTTCAACATGTCCCCGATTTAATACGTAGGCGATCTTTTTTCGTTTCTGTTCATCAGGCAATAGTTGCCCTCGAAAGGCAACAACCGATAGGCTGATCCAATAGATTGGTTCCGTAGGAATCTGTAGATCACGCAAAGTCATGGGGAAAGACTCAAGGCCATGTATCCTAGGATGGTAGGGTTGAATATTATGGTCTCGGACATTACAAGAGTCATGTTGTCTCTTATCTTCTTCCCCTTGTTCACTTTGCCTACGAGCGCTCAAGTGGTGGAAAATGCAGATCATACGATCGAGACTCTGGACGTAATTCACGTTTCTGGAACGGCCGTGACGCCAGCGTCCCGCATCTTGAATTTCCGTTCCCCTACCATCCAATTGCAGGACAAGTGGATGGCAACCACAATGCGATTGGCCCCCAAGTTTAAGCTGTCGAAACCTCTTCCTCGTCACCGACGAATTCTATTGGATCAGACATCCCAACGTGCAAACTTGTTTACACCAGCCAAACCCGTCGTCACAACTCGGCCGCCCTATCCTCGACAAGCTCGAGAAAGAAATTGGCATGGACGAGTCATCGTACGCCTGAATATAGGGATAAACGGCAAGGTAGACTCAGCCTCGGTCGAGGAGAGCTCAGGGCATCAATTATTGGATACCAGCGCTTTGCAAACCGCAAAGCACTGGATGTTTCAACCAGCAAAAAACGGTAGCTTTCCTGTCATATCAACGGTCAAGATTCCGATTCATTTTAGCTTGGTGAAGTAGGAATGCCTGATCAATTCACAGGTAGGATATGGTTGGCTGGGATGTCACGCAACTATTTTTTAAAAGGGTGTGTCATATTAATCATGATCGGCCTGCCATCGTTTGGCCAGGCAGGAGAAGCGCATAATTTCCTCACTCAAGCCTATACCGCCTATCAGCACAACGAGTGGGCTTCAGCCAAGGTTCCTTTAGAACGGGCTATTACTCTGTATCCACAATACGCTGAGGCTCATCACCTCCTGGGATTAGTATTTATGCAACTTGAGCAGCCGGAGCAAGCCATTGCCGCACTCCGAGAAGCTGTGACAGCTTATCCCTCGTTCGCGCAAGCCTACGTCGATCTAGGATATATCTTGCAGGAGCAGGGAGATGCCGAACAGGCCGAGCAGGCCTTTCGTCGGGCTTTAGCGATTTACCCAAACTATTTAGAAAGCCACATGGCACTTGCTGCACTTTTTGATCAGCAACAACAAGCTACGAAAGCTATTGCCGCGCATCGCCAAGTCTTAGAGTTAGATCCTCATCAAGCCGACTCTCTCTACGGCCTGGCCTTTTGGTTCATCCACCAGGGAAAACAAGAAAAAGCCCAACCCTATCTCGAGCAGCTGACAGCCCAACATCCAAAACATGCCAATGGTTGGCTACTAGCAGGTTCACTCGCACAACAGACCAATCACGTGGAAGAGGCGATCACAGCCTATCAACGTGCGATTACACTCCAACAACAACTGGTCGACCCGTACTTCAATCTCGGCATGCTTTACCAACAACAGCAGCAACACGCCAAGGCAGCTGAAGCCTTTGAAAATGTGCTCCGCTTGGATCAGAATAACCCCGAAGCGCATATTAACCTAGGTGTCGTCTATACGGCTCTGTCCAAACTAAAAAAAGCAGAAGAACAGTACCAGACCGCATTAGCCCTCAATCCTCGTTTAGCAGAAGCGCATTACAACTTAGGGCTGTTATATGAATTTCATCATAATATACCCAGCGAAGCTTTGAAACATTATCAAGAATATGTGAAGTTTGGCGGGCAAGATAAACGAATTGCCAAACTTCTCAAACGAGCCGGATCATGACGTCGACATTATTTGATCAGCATTCTGATACTCACATTTTGGTGCTTAGCGCATTGGCCAGCATCTTGTTGCATGGGCTCTTCATGATGGGCTTAACCTTTTTCTCTCAATCCAGCACTGTGAAGGAAGAATTGCCAACAGTTACGGTAACGCTCTTCCCTTTTAAAAATAGCTTTTCCGCACCACAAAATCAGACAGAACCCATACAACCACACACGACCATTCAAAAAACAGTAACGCCCCCCTTTCCAAGTACACAATCCGACCGCGTACAACGTCCTACACCTCCAATGCCAGCAACAGTAGGCTCGACCCTTCTGAAAAGGCCTCTGTTATTAGCGCCGACGTCACCCGTAAAACCGATCTTAAAAGATACTCGAGCAGCACAAGCCATGACAGCTCGGAACCTAATGAAGATGCGGGTCCCGACATCGATTCAACATCCAGGATCATCTTTGGCCACAAAGAATCGTACAAACGTTGCGCATCGCATTGTGCCATCCATCTCGAGAGGCAAGCACAAAGGCACAGCAACCCGATCACTTCCTGCATCATCATTAATGGCTCCATCACAAGCGCTGACTGCCACCCCTCCTTCTCCAACTGGGTCAACCATGACTCGTGCGGCAATCCTCTCATCATCCAGACCTGTCTACCCGCGCAGAGCAAGAGAGGCCGGATGGGAGGGCACCGTCATTGTTCGGACCTTCATCGATACAAACGGCGTCCCAACGCAAGTGAACATTCAAAAAAGTTGTAGGCACTCCATATTGGATCAGGCCGCACAAGAGGCAGTGAAAAGCTGGACGTTTCGACCTGCCAAGGATGGAAATATTCCTGTCGCTCAATGGGTAGACATTCCTATTAAATTTGATCTCAGTCGCTAACCAGTGAGCGATGTTCAAAACAAGATGAAAATGGGCATGATTCACACACTCATGAGTGGCGGCTGGATGATGATCCCGATTGTGGCCTGTTCACTCTTAGCCCTTACCATTAGTATCGAGCGCTTCATCTATTTCAAAAGGTTTGGGGTAAGCGGCTTAGCACCCAAGATGCTCTCCCTTATTGAACAAGACAAATTCACGGATGCCTTAGCCATCGCTGAGAATCAACCGAGTCCGGTCCTGCGCGTCATTTCCTCCGGAATTCTCGAGCGCGCCCATTCGCCCACAAAAGCCATGGAAGCCAGCGCCATCGACGAACTCACGAAAATGAAACGCGGACTTCCTACGCTGGATACAATAGTCACACTTGGCCCGCTCCTGGGATTGTTAGGTACCATTATTGGGATGATCGATTCGTTTGGGATCATGTCTGAATCCGGCTTAGGCAACCCACACGCAGTGACCGGAGGCGTAGCCGAAGCCCTCATCTGTACCGCAGCCGGAATTTTTGTGGCTGTGCTGACCGTGATTCCGTATAACTATTTCCTAGCCCGCATGGAACAAGAAACAGAGAAAATGGAACAATATGCTACAAAAACTGGGGCTGCGCTCCAACGCGAAAGTCATCAAGCCAGACCATGAGACTTTCTGCTGCTGCCAAAAAGAAACCTCGCATTGAGATCATTCCGATGATTGATACCATGTTTTTCTTACTGGTGTTTTTTATGATTGCCACCTTGTCGATGACCTTGCAGAAGGGTATCCCGGTGAATCTGCCCGCAGCAGAATCCGCGGTCAGAGATATTCCAGACCAGATCACCCTCACCCTGACATCCGAAGGAACCTTATACTTTAATAAAACACTGATCACACTCGACGCATTAAAGGTTCGCTTAGCAAATCTACGAAGTTCGGAATCAAGCCCATCATTGCTGATTAATGCCGACGAACAGATTCCACATGGACAAGTCTTGCATCTGATGGATCTGGTTCGCCTGAGTGGTATCACCAAGGTGGGCATAGCGACTAAACCTTCAGAATTGGAATAGACACATTGATCCCCGGCCAGCGACCTACGCTAAATCAAATGAACTCATCATCAGCTCTGCAACGTTCATCACGTGCGGGGCCTTCAGGTGTGTCCATTCTCATCAGCAGTCTGATGGGAATCTATCTCACATTATTGGTGGTCGGAACATTTTGCGCATCACTAGGCATCAGCCAAAGCTCTCAGCACCATACCCACCACACAGCATCCCCGTCGGTACTCTGTACGTGGGCTTGCCAAGTCGGCCAGATGGAAACCGGTACGATTCCAACTTCCGCCGTCTCAATACTTTGCATCCTATCCATCATCCGTGATTGTGTCGTTCCCTCGTTTGTTTCAACAGCCACTCTGTCCACAGGCCCACCACGCGGTCCTCCCACACTTCTTTGACAACCTCTCCAGACTAATCAACATCGCCATTCGGGTAACCAATCAACGAGACATAGGACTCCGATCGGTCTCCTGAGAATGTGGACCTCTATCTGTCTGATGACCAAACTTGGGCCCATCAGAACGGGAGTTCGGCTGTTTCCAAATTGTTGACTAGATTTGAATAAATGAATTGCCAAGAAGCAGGCTTTCCCCTGCAAGGAGAAAAACAAATGCCTCAAGAACTCTTACGTGTGAGTGAAGCTGCAAAAGTGTTAAACGTGAGTCGATGGACAATTTACCGGTGGGTTGAAGAAGATCGCCTCAAAGCCACGAAAATTGGCAAAGGAAGTCTGCGAATCTTCCGAGATTCAATAGAC
This sequence comes from Nitrospirales bacterium, assembly GCA_965223765.1. Taxonomy (GTDB): domain Bacteria; phylum Nitrospirota; class Nitrospiria; order Nitrospirales; family UBA8639; genus Nitrospira_E. Next base: position 1,843,826 of record OZ245016.1, on the reverse strand, counting down.
ACGTTGGTCCAAACTAATCGAAAAGATCAATGGAATCTAGCATTCACTGAATGCCGCTAAGATATTCCTATCATGATCATGATGAACTACCTGAACCACTCGACCCAGACGCGTGGATAGCTATCGGAAACAACAACAATTACCAATGACCGTCCTTATTTACTCAGACTCAACGAATATAAACTCCGAAATTTCATCAAGAGAATAGTAAAAACGGCGAGTAGAATCTCTACTCGCCGTTCAGCATGCCAATCGTCTGTTGATTACCTTCACATGTTCAATGAACTGGCCAAAAACCCTTGATCGGCAAATGTTGATCGATATCATGAGCCGTGGGCGACACCGCAATTTCGAAACCATCTCCACAGGCCACCGGTAACGGATTGTTATCCAGATCGCGCACTACCGCAAGTGTAGGCCAAAACCCCGGAGGACTTTGGACCACGACCACCGGGTCATCGAAGAGGGGAGTCAGCATGCCCATCCAGACATCCGCGCGGTCCTCATTGGTCTTTGACTTGGTGCAGTAATTCGCGATCGCCATATTCACATGAAGCGTGGTGGCGCAAGAATTTTCAGTGAATCGTGGAAAGGTACCCCGCCATGGCACCAGCCCAACCAGATCGGGATCAAGGCGGCCTTTTGAGTAATGGATGGCTCGGACATCCATGGCTCGAATGGCTGTGCCATTACATCCATGCGGGATATTAATATGATTCACAATACTACTGGATCCTTCCAGCTCTTCTCGCACAGCAAAGGATGTCGGCGTATTTTTCTTCAGGATAGTTGTATGAGGATTCGCCATCACGAAAGAACTCAAACCACCTAACCACCCCAGCCCAATCGTTGTCATCATCAAGCATCCAACCCTAACGGCTTGCGAATGCCTATGCCATTTCCACTGCTGCATACATCCCTCCATTTTTTAGAAAATCTACATAGCCGATATTTCACGTGTCGTTCGAAATATACGGCGTTTTGCTCTACAGAAAATGTACTCAGCATCGCCAATATTTTCTACCGATCACTCTATACCAATCTACACATTTGCTACACCTTGATGTTTTTTGTTCCTTGAACCTAGAAACGGGATTAAGAAAACCAATTGCGCTAGCTGTCGCTCTTCATTTTGATGCAACCAACCATCAAGCAGGTACATAGCAAACGAGGCCAGAGCGACGAGGCTATCGAATCGGAGCTCCTCAAATACTTTCAACGAACTACGTGATGTTGCATAGATGAGCAACCGCCAGTAGACAACAATTTGACAATTCAATACATTGCCGTCCCATACTTTCAGGCCCTTCTGTACGATTAACTATGCTTCCCGTCTTTCAAACACTCAAAGTTGGCCGATTCGTTTCAGTGGCAGCATGCCTAGGGTTCCTCGTGGTCAGCGTATCACTGACACATATCAATGTTTCCCAGGCTCACCCCAACACGCACAAGCATGCCTCTCACGAGCAAACGTGGTGTAGTTGGATCTGTCAAGCAGGCACAGGAGTTCATGTTCCAACCATTTTTTTAGAACATTCTGTTCGACTGCTTACCATTCTGGAGCATGCCGAATACAAGTCCCTTGTCTGCACTTTGACTCAGTTCTCAGACTCACGCGGTCCCCCTTCTCTCCTCTAACAATCTGCATTGTTCAAAAACAGGATACGGGTGGTTCTGCATTTCGTCAGATGCCCTTTTCCCGTACCGAGTTCATGTGATCCAAATATCCTTCATGCAGAGGAAAGGAGAGACTATGTACACATGGTTTCGATCGCCAAGCCGACATAGACAACGTCGAGAATATGGCCTGTTGGGACTACTTTTCACGGTGATCTTGGTGAGCCCCGTCCAGGCGGAACATTTCTCCAATCTCACCCTTGACTCAGGACCATTTCGTTCGTCTTTCTGCCAACGCCAGGTGAAAGAACGCTCGATCCGGATCAAGGTTGCCCGACATCGCGATCTTGTCATTCACCGCGTCCTTGGCCAATACATTCCCCATGACCCAGCCAAAGCACGGCGGAAAGACTACACGTATTTCATCACATTGGAGGACTTAAGCAATGGAACGTTAACCGAGGGCGCGATCGCATTTCGAAGTGAGCGAGCTGTCATTTATACAACAGCGCAGCCACGCGGAATTTCACGAGTAGAATTCCTTGCCACGCTGCCACATGACCAACGCTCGGTCGCCAAACATGCCCTGGATACGTTCCTACAACTTCATCCAATCTTGAACGCAGCGGTTGACGCTTGTCGCGCCTATCCGCCAACGATCACCTATGACACGGATGACGAGATTGACCGAATTGAAGCTGGACAGCTTAACTTTTATAAGATGGCGAACTTGTACAACAACCAGCAAAATCCACAGGGACCTCTGTTCACACACGAAACAGGCATGTTAGGAGGGTTTTTTGACCCCGACGCTGGACGAGCCGGAGGTGTCAGCTATCATGCACTCAATCCATTGGAGTTCTATGTGCCACCCAAAACCACGTGGGTAGCACAGTAGTCAATAGACCCATTCCAAGGTGGGGCTTCCTCCTGGCCTTGGATGTCACAGGGTGAAGGCATTTTGGACCGGCCTCCTTGGCCTTCACCCTGTTTTTTTCTCCAAGAACTCGCTGAGAGCACCATCCACCCAAGGGATTCGAGAAAAGTTACTGACTGTCGAATCTTCTGGTTTGTTTTTCTTAAGCCCTTCATTCTTGTTAGTCTTACTATCTTCATTTCCTTAATTCGAAATACGCCCCGATAGAGAGAGATAGCTTAATGGGTTCATCTGACTGGTTTTTTCATTGCCAATCATTCCGATTCTCCACAATCACCTGTATTCTTCTTCTATGTCTCTGGCCCTCCGTCACACATGGGCATCAAGCCGAGATCGTGTATCAGCAAGCTATTGATGCTCTTCACAACCAACACCTTGACCAAGCCAAATCTTTGCTTCAACAAGCCCTTAAAGAATTCCCCGCCTATGCCGAAGCCCATTATCTTTTTGGAATGGTGCAATATCAGCTAACTCAGGACCCAAACAAAGCCATCCCCTCACTTCAACAGGCAGTAGGGCTCCACCCGAACTTTGCTCAGGCGCACTATGATCTCGGATTGTTGTATATCAAACTAGGACACATGAAGCAGGCAGAGCAGGTATTCCAGCAGGCCCTTACTGTCTATCCTAGCTTCTCGGAAGCCCGCACAGCCTTAGCAAAAACCTTTGACTATCACGGCCAAACCGATCTCGCGATCCGAGAATATGAAACAATCTTACAAGAAGAACCGCTCGCAGAAGAGGCCCTGTATCATCTAGCCTATCATCGCATCGAACGCCACCAAGATAATCAGGCGAAGCTACTACTCGATCGTCTCACGCAGCAGTATCCACAACATACGGATGGTTGGTATCTTCAGGGCCGTCTGGCAGAGCGACAGCAACAACACAAACAGGCCATTGATGCCTATCAACAAGTCGTAGAACAAAACCCAATTCATGTTGACGCCCATTACAACCTCGGATTCCTCTATCAACAAGAAGGCCAACCCCTTAGAGCAATTGAGCACTTTCAACAGATCACGCGGGTCACCCCCAACGATGCTGAAGCCTATTTCAGTCTCGGCGTACTTTTTGTTGAACAGAAAGAGTTTGACAAAGCCGAACAGGCCTATCAGAAAGGAATTAGCTTGCAGCCTGATTCCTTAGAAGGCCATTTCAATCTCGGCACATTCTACGAGTTCCACAAAGAAAATCTTGACAAAGCGCAACACCATTACCGTCGGTATCTTCACTTAGGCGGAACAGACTCACGCATCCAAAAATTAGTACCTTAGAGGCCAACCATACCACGCTCGCATTCTATGTCCTCATCTACGCTTACCATTCACATTTGTTGTCGAATCGTAGGCGTTAATACCTCACGTGCTTTTTAAGGATTTCAATTCCAACTTGTATCGTATGGGAATTGGTGGAATCCATGGTCGTCACAAATCGTTGTTCGGCAAGTGTTAAAGATTCTTGTGTCTCGTGCTGTTGTCTCATGATATCTACGGTTGCATCCGAGGCATCGTGGCCCTCACGCGATCGGTGGGCAATCCGTTTCTCTATAACTTTCGAAGATGCTACGACATCAATGATCACAAAAGGACATTTTCGCTCTGCTGCTAAAAGCCGGAAAGATTCTCGCTGATCGTAGTAAAGAAACGTTGCGTCAACCACAACAACGTATCCAATCTGCAAAAGCATGTTCGCCAATTTCTGTAGTCGACCATAGGTGGCTGTGGTCATACTTGAGCCATAAAGATCAAGAGCTCGCGAATCCTTAAGCTTGAGCTTCAGTTTGTCAGCAAACAGCCGTTTTCGCTCGATATCCGATCGTATCCGAACAGCTCCTACCGTTTTTACGATCTCCGTTGAAACAGTGGTTTTGCCGGTTCCAGAGACCCCATGCATGATGAAAAGAGCCGACGAAGCAGTCTTCACAAGACCATGGGCAAGCTCAATATAACTATTCCGTTCATCCTTGATCGTTTTTTCTTGCACGTCACCTTTGGCCAGTTGGGCCAGTCGGAAGCCAGCCACTTTCGCACGGACCAAGGCTCGATAGACCTGGTAGAACCGAAAGACTCTCAAACCTTCATAGTCGCCAGTCCTCTCCAAATACTGGTTTAAGAACAAAAAGGCGAGATCCCTGTGGCCATGCTGTTCCAAATCCATAACGAGAAATGCCACTTCACTCATCACATCAATCCAACGGAGACGCGGCTCAAATTCCAAGGCATCAAACACGCACACCCGGTTCTGGAACAGCGCAACATTGCCGAGGTGAAGATCCCCATGACATTCTCGAACATGCCCAGTTCGCTTGCGTCGCAGCAAGGTTTCCCACAAGAGCGTTGCTTCTTTTTGGAGCCATGTGTCTATGTCGGTCAACCGATTTTGCCAATCTGGCTCCAGAGCATGGGTGGCAATCTCATCAATACATTCCTTCACCCGTTCTACAATGAGAGCTGGCTCACCATAAGGCATCGAGCCGTCTGCTCGCTCAACCTGACCATGGAATTGCGCAACTGTCTCGGCCAATTGAGGGATAATTACAGCCGACTGTTCACTAAGAAGGTCACAAATTTCTGGCTCCGAAGAAAATTGTTTCATTTTGACAGCATATTCAATGGGTACCCCTTCCCCTTCGACACGTGGGGCCGCCGAAGTACCGGCAATAGGTACCACTCCGAGATAGACATCTGGCGCTAACCGACGATTCAAGCGCACCTCTTCTTCACAGAACTTTCGACGCCGATCCAATGTCGAAAAATCCACAAAGGAGAACACGACCGGCTTCTTCACTTTATAGGCATAGTCTCCCGTCAAAATAACCCACGAAATATGTGTTTCCACAATGCCCACATCACGAATAGGATGGGGATAACAGGCCGCACTTCGTAATGCATCGATGAGAACCCTCGTCATTCCACTGCCTCAATATTCCTCATGATTTTGGAGCCCCCCTAGTCTAGAGAGAACACAACAATTTCCCACAGGTATTTGACTTGTGATGAAAATCGCCGGCCAGGTACACTATAAGGTAGAATAGAACCATATGATGAGACGGATCAAATGGCTGTTTTTTCTGGGTATATTGTTGCTAGTTGCAGGAATATTAGCGGCCTTGTGGTTTCTGCCAGGCGCGTTTTCAGCCAAAAGCTCGCCCCCCGAATGGGAGATTAAGATCGCTCGGTTTATTCGTCACATGGCCACACCCAGTCATTTTCTCAAAATGTCGAATCCGGTTAGCGTTTCTCCTGAAGCCTTAGCGGATGCGCGTCATCATTTCGCTGATCATTGTGCAACCTGTCACGCTAATGACGGCAGCGGAAAAACCACCATGGGGCCTAATTTTTATCCCCCGGTCCCAGACCTACGCGATCCGGCCATCCAGTCGATGCGGGATGGCGAACTATTTTATGTGATTCATTCAGGCATACGCTTTACCGGCATGCCTGCCTGGGGGAAAGGACCACCTGAAGAAGATACCGAAAGTTGGAAGCTGGTGCTCTTTATTCGTCACTTACCTAATATCACCCCGGATGAAATCGCGGAAATGAAGACACAGAACCCTACAACACCGGCTGAGCGAGAACAACAAGAAATGCTCGACCTATTTTTATCCGGAGAAGATGTCGTACCGGCTGAAAACCATCATCATTAACCTCGTAATTAAAAGGAAGGTTGCCATGAAAGCCATTTGCCAATTACTAACTGTTGCCGTGATATGCATTTTTCCGACATTCGCTTGGGCTCATGGAGACGCTGCCCATGTGATGGGAACCGTGACGGCTGCCGAAACCGATCATGTTGTCGTGAAAACCACGAAAGGCCTTTCACTGACCCTCGCGTTTCAACCAAAGACCATCTTTCAACAAAACGGCATTCATAAGAATGATGTTCGCCCACAGATTGGTGATCGCTTAGTCGCGGAAGTGACGAAAAAAGGGCTCCCCAAAAACCGGGATTGGGTTGCAACAGAGATCACGTTCGCTACACCTAAGAAAAAACACTGATGATGGCGAGCGCCAGCCGAGGGAAGCGACTATAAATCCATGTTGGACTATCAGCAGACCGGTAACCACTTGACGTCCTCGCTACTCACGCTCATTGCCTGCTTGGGAGCCCTTGCATTCTTTTCAGGATGCAGCACTCCTTACAAATCCACCCTTTCACCCAACCTGGCAAGCCAGGTTCAGGACTCTTTAACCTTTGCACAAATTAAAGCCTCTCCAGAAGACCATAAGGGAAAGCTTGTGGTCTTAGGTGGGCAAGTCCTTTCAGCAAAACGGTTACAAGACTCGACAGAATTGATCATTCTTCACTTGCCTCTCGTCCAGGAACGGGAACCCAGCACACAACTCACACATTCCCAGGGCCGCTATATTGCCTATCAACATGAGTTTTTAGATCCGGCAACCGTGCCTTCAGGAACTCGTGTCACGTTGACTGGAGAGCTGACAGGATCGGTAACTAAAGAACTTGACGAAACTGACTATACCTACCCGACCCTGACCATTAAGAACATCAAGATATGGCCTGAATATGCCTCACGGTATCCCCACTACCTGGCCCCCTATCCGTATTGGGGCCCTTACCCCTACGCCTACCCGTTTTGGAGCCCTCGCGGCCGATATTATGGCTATTATCCCTACTGGTACTGGTAGACAAGCCAGCAGTCTAGTCGAATGTCCTAATAAATGTAGGGGGGCAAGCGTGACTTCATGAAGTCGCGCTTGCCCCCCTTACATCAGGTTCTAATATGGGATGTTACGAATTATTCGAGAGGTTCACTCTCGGTAGGAATATCACTCAAAGGTGATGATTTGATGTCTCGGTAGCTTGGGGGTTTGTCTGAAAGCTTCCGGAATGGGCGTCATCTGGGATATCATCAATTTCCTCGTCTAGCCACATTTCTTCTGACTCATCCATCAGCATTTCTTCCATTTCATACCAGTCGTCTAGTTCTTCTTCGAACGTTTGTGCAGCAACTTCGGTGTCCGTCGAGACCTCACTATAGATTTCGTCTTCAGACGACTGATCAAAAACCGCCTCTTCGGTCATAGCGTCTTCAGCTGATGGTGTGAGAACCGTTTCTTGAACCGATGTTTCTTTCACAGTTTCTTCAACGTACTCGTCTTGACTTTGTGTATCGTAGGAGATAGGCATGACAACAGTAGTGCTGGAAAAATCTGCAACGAGCCCGACGGCATCGTTGCCTCCATCAAGCACAAGGACAATATCCGTCCCTGGTTTTTCCCACTCGGCCACCATGACCAGATGCCCACGCATGATCGCTTGACCCCACAGACTACTATCATATTGATACAGGTCGTCCAGCCAAATTTCTTGCTCCAATGATGGAGACCCGTAGCTTTCGCTGATCCAATTTTTTACCTGATGAAAGTCTTGTATGTAGTTCACCGGATTATCATGCCGGGGCTCAAACACATACTTGGCCTGCCCTAGGCGGTTTTCGTAAAAGGTATAGGTTAAGCCGGCCTCGATACCCTCGATTTGTGTATGGTAAGCCACACGCTGTTCATAACCAGCCAGGACTGGAGACTGAAGTTCCCAGGACGGTTGAACAGGTTCATTCGCTTTCACCTCTTGAGCCGTCATCCCCCAGTCAGTGCTTTGACGTTCAAACATTTTTGGTTGGGAGGGCATCATGGTTTTTTGAATGACGGCAGACTCAGGCTGGTGCTGTTTCGGCGCCATGAGCAAATTACCATTTGAATCACGATGCCGTATCAGATGTATATACTCTGAGTTGGTTGCGGCATAGCCGGCACTCAATAGACATGGTCCTAACACTGTCGCGACCCCGATTGCGAATAGATGTGTTTTCATAACGATTCTCATTGTCCTCATGGTTCCTAATTGTTCGAAATGGCTGAGGACACCCACAGGCAAGGTCGAAAGCCGTCCTCAACACCACCTTTCATTAGTCTGTATAGAATACTGTCGGTTATTGTGAGTAGTAACTTTAGTGGAGGAAGAAAATTCCTTCTTGAGAGAAGGATCCGGCGGCAGGCTGTGTCCGTTTCAAGACGTGGCTCGAGGTAGAGGAGGCATTAAATTCTTGGATTTGACGGTCGCGATTACCTTATCACTGAAAAATCCCAAAACATGGCAGATTGAGATCACACCCGCATTTTCACATTTTCTTGCCGTTCAAGGTGCTTGATATAGCGCTGCATACGATGGTCCTTGATCCCATCCGTCCCAGGTTGCCCTAAATCGGCGATTCGTCCGGATACTCGACTAAGAAATCGGTTCCAGAAATGTAAGTCCTGTTGAAGTTTTCCAAACGCGTCAAATAGCAAAACCTGTCCAACATGACGGTAACCCATTTGTCGAGTGGGGACTCGCGTGACAACATCATTATTATTCACAAACCGGAACATTCGAGATTTAAAGTCAAGATCAAAATTTCTGGCAAAGGTTTTTCCACCAACACGCGGCTGTCCGAAAGTATAAAGTCCGTAAACAGGCCGCGCTTCTTCTCCCAGTGAGGCCATGGCCAGAGTTGCCAAGGCTCCACCTAAACTATGTCCCGTTAACCACAGGGATTGGGCATGGGTCTGCCACTCATCAACGACCGCACGAGCACCAGGCCATACAGCTCGGAACCCCTTCAAAAATCCCCGATGAACTTTTCCATACGGGCCTCGCTTACGACGGATCTTGAGGTCGGTCATCCAGTCTTGTAACTGGGTGGGTTCCGTTCCTCTGAACGCGACAATAATCGCATCCTTGTTCCCCATGAGAAACACTTGGTTATCCTTTCGATCAATAAAGGAAAATTTGGGGAAGCCCCATTGGGCAACTTCAGGTGCAATGACGTCTGGCGATTGATACGCCAAAGCCGATGCCTTAGCCAACAAACAAGCATTTTGATGTCGATATTCAGTAGTCTGTGAATCAAAGAAACTGTGTTTCATGGTTGTCCTTTTCTTAACAGTACGGTGATAAACGGTGGGAGTAGCAACCATCTTGCCCAAGTCACTTCGGGCAGAGACTATACGGAAGGAGGAAGAAAAAATCTAGGAAAGCACGTGAGCCAATTATTGTTTTGGTGTCTAGATACAAGAAAGAGAACAACCGACCCTAGTCAGCGAATCCCGACCTAACACCAAGCCAGGGTGCCGCTCCAATCCGCCCCACCACTCGAAATAGGCCGATCAAGAATCTCAGCCCAATGTTCTTGAAGATTGGTGAAGATCTTGAGATAGCCAGAGAACGTATTGGGTTTTTGCATATACCCGTTCACTCTCAACCCGGCTGTTTGCATGATATCTCGCGGGGCCTTTGACGTGGTCAACACAACAATAGGAATCGAAGCCAACAATGAATCTTGTTTGATTTCCTTCAAGGCTTCGCCGCCGGTCATGAGGGGCATGTTTAGATCCAGCAGGATCACACTGGGACGGGGAGAGGTCTCCGGAGACACAAAGGCTCCTCGACGATACAAATAGTCCAACAACTCCATCCCATCATTCACAATCCGTAATCGTGTGCCAACCGGAGATTCAGTCCAAGCCTCCTTCACCAGCTCACAATCATCTGGGTTATCATCAGCCAATAGGACAGTTTGAATGGGACGATGGACCATTGACGCCGTTATCGTTGTGACTCTTTCAGCAATATTTTATATACGACTTGGTGACAATTGTGCTCCAAGGCGCAACGACACACTCATGATCTTGTCGGTTTTTCCAAGAAAAACTTGCCTTGCGAACCTAGGAAAGCCCTTATTAAGCAGGAACCGCTAGGCCTCTGCACAACTGCTGTGGGTCCGGAGTTTCGACCATTCTACCCGGCCAACTTTGGATTGCTCGAACATGCCGCCATTGCAATAACGCATCCCATCCGGCTACCCGAATCAGGCGATCATCCACAATATGACGATTCCATGGTTGATCCATCACAAATACGTTTGCTCCAAGTGCCTGATAGCTCTCAAGATGGTAGGGATGGTCGTCGATGGCATGAGTAATGATTTCCGGAATTTTCGTTTTCTCTTCGGTATGGTAAAGGGCATCAAAGGGAAGTCGATGAGCCGATAGCCACTCCAGTGTCTTTTGGCGAGAATAGGGACGGCGTGCCGTCACAATAATAATTCGGCAATCCCGGTGAATCCGATGCAAGGCCTGTCTGGCGCCTGGCAACATCGGCAGGCATGGGATCGAATCCTCATGAAACCGTGTGAAGATTTCTTCGATAACTGGCCGTTCAAGTTCACTCGAGTCTAAACCTCCAGCACTACCGTATACACCGATAGGCCATGGAGTGCCGGTAATTTCGGCAAAAAGGCGCTGAACCTCATGTTCAGCCTTAGCCAACACGTTATCAATATCCACTGCAAAACAAAGCGGTGTTCTAGATTTCATGGGCAGACAACCTGGCAACGATATCTATCGTTCCAATCCCACGCCCTTCTGAACAATGTGAGTGTTCTCTTCACGCCTCTCACCATAGCCGCCTCTGGGACTCGGAAGCAAAGACTAGACGTTCGCTCGACATACAACTATTTTCACACCCACAGTCGGTAATTCACTGCCATCTATGGAAAATTCTGGACATGGGTTTCTCGAAGCGTGGGAGTAAATCAAGGCGTGAGGCCAGCCGTCAAGGCGGAGGCAGGTTGGGATGTTCGAAGAGGTCGATTTGTCAGCGCAAGATACGCCTTACTAATAGAACCTACTGGTCGAACCTCCATGAGAAAAGGGGTTTCCCAATCATCATCAGCAATATCAGGTTCTTCAGGAATCAAGACTTTCCTGAAATGTTGTTCATGGGCAGCTAGGATTTTTAATGGCACCCCACCCACGGTTCCAACATGCCCGTCAGCAGTAACCGTGCCCGTGAGAACGGTTTCTTCATCCACCGGCTCATTTTTGGCAAGGGCAACAATATTGAGTGCAGCCATGGCCGACAAGCTTTCGCCATATAAGGTGACTCCTGGATAAGGGAGCCGAAATCGAATCGTCCAAGAGTCTGGATTCAACCCCGCGGCTTGGACAACTCGATAGAGGGCTTGAATAACCGATTGCTGAGCATACGGAGAAAAATTTCCCGGCGTAGTCTGAAACTGTATATCTAATCCTTCATGATCTCGACGTTGTAAAAACTCCAATTGAATTTCGGCTACAATTCCAATCGGCTCCGAGTGGTCATTCATCGTCGTGCCGAGGATGGGAATAACTGTTTCAACGTGCTTCAAGGCCGAGTCATGAGCCGGAGCAGCGTGTGCTGTAGATGAGAACCCTAAAGAAACAACACCAAAGGAGGCCAGAAGAAGCGTGAACGATTGAACTGAAAGGATACCGCGGTAGCAGGAAAGCCGAGTCAGGCGACCCAACATCCAAAGGAATGGTTTGCCAAACGATGTCGAAACTCCAACCATCGCAGTCCTCCTCGATGACGTTGGCTTCCCCTTCGGTTTCCCAAAAAGGAAACTTAAGCATCAGAAGGCTGCGGGCAATGTTCCTCTGAGTTGTTGCAATTTTTTGCGATTCAGTCCTGGTATCAGGAGATTCTTTTTCGCTCCCTGGCTCCTCCATTCACAAAATAATTTCCTGTTTAAGATCAACTGCCTAAGCAGTACTGGTCTGACACGCGGTCTCGACTGTGTGTACTTTGATCCCGTGGTGATTGAAGCCACATAAAGTGCACAAATCCCGAGTCCGATAAGAAGACAGGCGAGTTGAATCACTTCAAAACAATTCACTATCGTCTCAAGCTCTTAAGAATCCCACGCCATGGCGAAAAAAACTATTCCACTTTCCTCGGCCACTGTCGGCATGTACCTCTGCGGGATCGATCAATCCTGGTTAGACACACCATTTTTGCGACATCGGTTTCTTATTCGGTCTGCAGAGGACCTCACAAAATTACAGCAATGCGGAATCCACGCAATCACGATTGATACTGAGCGCGGTCTCGACGTTGTTTCGGCGCCTGCTCCCGAAACATGTGTACCCGACAACGAACGAATTCCCAGTCCCCCTGTTGACGAACCGACAGACGTCATTATTTCGGAAGTGGAACGCATCGAAAACCTACCCCCAGAGGTCCAAGGGAAATCCCTGGGAGGAGAGCTCACGCAGATTAAGGTCACTCATCAACACATGTTGGAGGGCGTCAAAGATATCCTAGAAACTCTGTCAAAGACAGGAGGCCTCGCGGTTGAACAAGTCAATCATGTTACGGAATCCATCATGGAAGATACACTTGGCCATGAGGAAGCAGCGATCGCGCTGATCCGAACCAGAGAGTTTTCACCCGCTTTGTATGACCATGCATTAGCTGTCAGTACGTTGTCAGTCCTACTCGCTCGAGCCATCGGCCTAGAAGAACAGGAATGTCAAAATCTCGCAACCGCTGGACTCTTACATGATGCTGGGCTGGTCAAGATGCCCCAAACACTACAAAAGCCTCTGAACAAACTATCTGATTCTGAACGAGCAATGTATCAATCTCACCCTCAGCAGGGACTCGACACATTGTTGCGAGAATCTCCGCTCTCGGAAAACATCCAGACCCTCATTCGGGAGCATCATGTGGCCTTGGACGGAACAGGATATCCCTCCGACATTGATCCTACATCAATCCGATCAGCTAGCCACATTCTTCGCCTCGTTGATGAATATGATGAACTCCTGAGCGGACATCAAACTGGGAAACCCCAAACTGCCCGCAAGGCCCTTCAGAATCTTTATCAGCAAGGTCAGAAGGGTACCTTAGAGGCTGAGCTGGTTTCTAAGTTTATTAATCTCGTCGGTATTTATCCGACATATAGTTGTGTCGAGCTGAGTACTGGTGAACGGGGCATTGTGACTGGTAACTCCAAAGAAAATTTACTCCATCCCACAATCTTGCTCGTACAGGATTCTACCCACCAGCCCTTGCCAGAGCCCATTCCCTTCAACTTTTCAGTCTTGGAGATCAACAGTCCCAGCCCAGAGATCGTGAAAATTGTCCCTCCTGAAGAGGTGGGCATTCAGCTTGATGCTCTCTTAGAAGAATGGGTTACGTTATAGGCCATCTTGCATTTGCCACACCTAAGACCGCAGCGAAGTAACAGGCGCTTCGTACAGCAACACGCAACAAATGACAACGACAAGCCGAAACAAAGCCTAGCTGTATTGGGACAAGAATTTCTGAAATGTGCCGATAAGATAGGCTGCTCTCCCAACAATTCTATACGGTCAATAAATCAGAGGTAGAAAGCCATTCAATGACACAGACAGCTCACACGTCCACTTCACGATTCAAGTGTATAGCGGCTTTGATTGGACTCGCACTGATGACAGGCGTCTTACTCGAAGACGGACAAGCTCGTACGTATTCACCTTCTGTTGCAACCAATCAGGTCAGTAAACTAGACGCTTCAGCGCATGCTGTGCGTATTCATCAAACGCAACCCCCTAAGCCGACTGTGAAAGAACAAGGCCCCACTTTTGCTATCCAAACGGAAGCAAAGAAACACCCAGCGAAAAAAAGAATGGGTCTTGCCATGCTATTTTTAGGAATATTGGCAGAGAAGGGCTAGAACGTTCGTTCTAGCGCATACGAACCGTACGCAAACGGTTGAGCGCAGCGGCTAATTCGAAGATCCTGGGCCGCGCAAAATTTCCGGGGTGATGACCAGGAGAATAGTACGGGGCAAGGGCATCTAGCCCTTCCTTATCAAGTATCGCGTCCATCCCTTCCATAACTTCCTTTACCGTTGTCTTACCATTCATCAGACGTTTGGCCGCCATATGTAGCGCCTGGCCTATAGCACGAGTTTGACTGGCATCGACTAATTGCCCCACACCAGTTAAATCAATGTTCTCATGGCCAAACGTCAGTTCATTCGTTGATCGTGTCGATATTTTCACCTCATAGCGGCCCCTTGCGGCACTAACCGAATCTCTTGTAGGCACTCGTGGCTTGATAGAAGGCAATGGTTCACTCACTTCGTCTTCACGGCTTGAGGGAATACGTAACGCCACAGCACGAGCATCTGTTGTGACATCAATGGGAGTAAACTCGTTCATCATAATCACTGTATCGGCGACATCAAAGTAATCCCCACAGCCACCCATCACCAGTATCGTCGACACCCCAAATGTCTCATACAATTCCCGCACACGATCCAGAAACGGCGTAATGGGCTCATGAGTTTTCTGAACCAACGCCTGCATACGCGCGTCACGAACCATAAAATTCGTGGCACTCGTATCTTCGTCCAGTAACAGGACGGTGGCTCCAACTTCGAGAGCTTCCAGAATACTCGCCGCTTGGCTGGTGCTCCCACTGGCGTTGTCAGTCGAAAAGTCCGTGGTCGTTCCCCCTTTTGGAAGATGTTGAATGAAACCACTAATATCGACCCGTTCCACCCGACGCCCATCTTCCGCGCGAATCTTCACAGCATCGGCGGCCGTAACGACGAATTCTCGACCATCCAACGGAACATGCGGATAGACACTACGTTGTAAGGCCTGAAGTAGAGTTGATTTTCCATGGTAACCACCACCCACAATCAGCGTGACCCCCTGTGGAATGCCCAACCCCTTCACCACAGTCGTGTGTCCCGTGGGAGTGGAAATTGGATTCGGAACCGTAAAAGACACAGACAGCGAATCGGGCGCAAAGCATCGTGTCACAAGAGAAGACTCCAGAGGACGATCCGAGTTGCCGCTCGCTCGAGGCAAACTGGCTCCATCACCCACAAACGCCACAAGGCCTTTGGCCGTCAATTGAGATTGGATCGCATAAAAATTTTCAACCTGGTTAACAAACGCACGACAGTCAGCCTGTTGAATTCGTTCCCAATGTAAGGCCTGATGAACGATGTTTGGGATCTCCCGGCACAGCATTTCCTCAGCCTGTTTCCCAAGAATGGTTCGTCCACGAGCCGGAAGCCCAATCTCGAGACGGGCCTCGACCCAACCAGCACCCAACACTACTGCTGCGCGTTCCAACACTTCTTGCCCGCCAGCATCAATCGACATCATCCCACTTTTTCCAATTCCCCGATCACCTTTGACAATCACTCGCATGGCAGCACACACTCCCCGAGCTACATAGTCGCAAAAGGCGATCGCACGGACCCGACTGCTCCAAAGATCATCTGGAAAACGAGAGACAGTATGGGGTATACGAAGGCGAACTTTTGATGGTTCTGCAAATGGATCCCCTTGAACATGGTCAATAGCCAACAGGAACGTCGCACAGTCATATTCACCGACCAGTGACTTATATGCCTTATAGCCTCGCCCGTCTATCTGGCCTAGGCGTTGGCGAAGATCAGACAATGTGTTCATGACTGCGCGGGAGTAGTCGACAACGACACGGGACGAGCGTCTGAGAGATGTGTCGGGGAAAGAGATTCTAATGCGAGCAGGAGAGCATGGGTTCCTGAGCGCCCATGGCCATAGGTTTGCACCGCTTGATAAAGCTTGTGAACGACAGAGAGACCTGGTAGCAGGAGACCCATCCGATTGCCTTCGGCTAAGGCGATACCCATATCTTTAATGAAATGTTCGACAAAAAATCCTGGCGAAAAATCTCGCTTTAACATTTTCGGCGCCAGGTAATCGAGCGTCCAGCAACCCGCAGCACCTTGACGAATGGAGTCCAACAGCTTGTTGCCATTTAACCCAGCCCGATGAGCATACAACAAGGCCTCACACACACCAATCATCGTCCCAGCGATCGTGATCTGATTACAGAGCTTGGCATGCTGTCCTGAGCCAGCCGCGCCATGGTGAATCAATAGTTTCCCAAATATGGTGAACAGCGGTTTCATGGCTTCGACGGCGGCCTCATCACCACCAACCATCACCGACAACCCACCTTGCTGGGCACCAACCTCGCCACCTGAAACGGGCGCATCTAATGCCACGGCCTGAATCCCAGAAGCTTGCTGCGCAATCTCTTGCGCTAATGCAGGGTCAGACGTCGTCAGGTCGATAAAGACTTGTCCCGAACGAGCACGTGACAAAATGCCATCTTTTCCCAAATACACGTCGCGCACATCGGCTGGAAATCCCACCATGGTCAAGACCACATCGGCCACCACCGTCAATTCAGCCGGAGTTGCAAGCCAGGTCGCTCCTTGCGCCAACAGAGGCCCGGCCTTCGCTTTTGTGCGACTATACACCGATAGCGAATAGCCTGCTCGCAAGAGGTGTTCACAAATGGGCAAGCCCATCACGCCCGTACCAATCCAACCAAGATGCACACGAGAGGGAAGCACGACTGGGAGCACTGGCGAATCAATCATCACAGGAAAAGCAGAATCAGAAACTGACTGATCATTACACAGGTTGTTGTTGAGTGAGACAATGGAGGGTTCCGAAACCCCAGACCAGATCGACAGCATGGATACCAATAACCACTCGGTCAGAAAACAATTCGGACAAAATGCCTAATGCTTCGCGATCATTGGAATCGTTAAATGTGGGCACAAGAACACTCGTATTGCTCATGTAAAAATTAGCATAGCTGGCTGGGAGACGATGGCCATTAAAGTATAAAGGTGCCGGCATGGGCAAGGGAACAACCCCGACTCTTCGACCATCTTCGCAGCGCATACCTTCTAATCTCTCGCGGTTTTCGGCTAGGGGTCGGTAATTGTCATCTGCCGGATTTTTCTCCTCAGATAAAACAACCGTGTATGGGTCCACAAAGCGGCACAGATCGTCGACATGGCCATGTGTATCATCTCCGGCTATGCCTCTCCCCAGCCACAGTACCTGTTCTACCCCCAAGTATTGTCGAAAGATTTCTTCGTAGTTTTGACGCGTGAAACCGGGGTTCCGAACCTGAACAGCCTCGTCCAACAAACATTCCTCGGTGGTCAAGAGCGTCCCCTGGCCATTCACATCAATGCTGCCTCCTTCCAACACCACATTGCGTCCCTGATGAGTCACGGGAATAAGTGGAATCTCAAACTTGGCCGCTATGCGTTCTGGAACACGATTATCTTTCTGCCAGTCGGGATACCGTGCCCAGGCATTGAATTGAAAGCGGCCGATGCCGATTGGGGGCACGCTTGCATCCTGCCTTAGGAAAATTGGACCAAAATCACGAGTCCACCCGCGATTGGTCGGAATTCGAAAAAACTCAACACGATCGGATGCGACACCTACTCGATCTAGGATCCGCCGCGCTTTCAGTTCATGGGTTTTATCATTCACCAAAATCCGCACCAGTTCACTTTCTGATAATTTACGGACGATCTCCCCATATACCAACTGAATGACTGCCATTTTGCCAGGCCAGTCGGTTGTATTATGCGGCCACCCAATCCAGGTCGCCACATGCTTCTCCCACTCCGCTGGCATCCGCCATCCGACGTTTTCTAAATCAAGTCGGGCCTTATCCCTCACACCTCTCTCTCGATGATCATATTCCCTCTCCCTTGATGGGCTTGGCCTCGAAGAGCGGACAAGGCTAGGGTGAGGGTGAAAAGCTTGAGAACTCTCTAGAACTCTTAATATCTCCTCCAACACATCATCCGTCTTCGTCACGACATCATCATTCCAAAAACGAAGTACGCGAAAACCTTTACTACGTAAATACTCGGCACGCTCGGAATCAGTACCTTCTTGCTCCAAATGCTGTCCACCATCTACTTCAACAATCAGCATCCCTTCCAAAGAACAGAAATCCACAACATACCCACCAATAGGATGTTGTCTGCGAAACTTCCAGTTTCCGACTGGTCGATCCCGAAGCCGCATCCACAATTTCTGTTCAGCATCGATATGCTCACCTCGAAGGCGCTGAGCAAAGGATCGTAGTTTTGGTGAAACTCGCTTCACTGCTCTCCTCACTTTTCGTTCCTTTTCGGAACGCAACCTCTCCCCAACAATGGGGAGAGGGAAGCATTGGCAATTCATTTACCTAAAACAACCAACACCATTTTCCAATTGAAAATACCGACATAGCGGAGAAAGAGAGTAAAAGAATCAATTATTCCTTTCTCCCTTATAAGGGAACCGGCAGGGTGAGGGTAAGACCTTCAAAAGAGATCAAACCATAAATACTATACTCCATCATCCAACAACCGTTTGGTCAGTCCACCATAGGCATCAATTCGCCGATCCCGAAGAAACGGCCAATTACGGCGAACCTCTTCGATGCGCATCAGATCAATATCAACCAGCAATGTTTCTTCTTGAACCTCTGAAGCCTGCGCCAATACGACTCCAAACGGATCACAGACAAACGAATTTCCCCAAAACTCTAAACCATCGCCACCAGCAGAAGCTTCATGGCCCACACGATTTACTGCCACCACAAACACTCCATTCGCAATCGCATGGCTCCGTTGAATCGTCATCCAGGCATCCCGTTGCGCTTGGCCCTCGTCAATCTTTTCTTTAGGATGCCAACCAATCGCCGTGGGATAAAATAATATCTCCGCTCCTTGTAACGCGGTCATTCGAGCCGCTTCAGGATACCATTGATCCCAACAGATCAATGGCCCAACGGTCGCATACGCGGTCTTGATCGCCTGGAATCCTAAATCCCCAGGAGTAAAATAAAATTTTTCGTAATAGGCCGGGTCATCCGGAATATGCATTTTCCTGTATAACCCTGCGATCTCCCCTTGCTCATCGATCACGACAAGCGAATTATGATAGACGCCTGCCATCCGGCGCTCAAAAAGCGAAACCAAAAGAGTCACACTTCGGGCCTTCGCAAGTTGCGCAAGCGTATCGGTGGTGCGACCAGGGATAGCCTCCGCCAGGTCAAATAGGGCTGCATCTTCTTGCTGACAAAAATATTGTGATCGGAATAGTTCGGGTAGGCAGATAATTTTGGCGCTCTTTTGGGCAGCTTCCTCTACTTTGGCCACAGCCCGTTCTAAATTCTCTTCCGAGTCAACCGAACAGGCCATTTGAAGCAACGCAAGTTTCATATCAATAGTGAAACCTTATCTTTCCGTCCTACCCTTTCCTCTCCCTAATAGTGAGAGGGATGGAACCTATCAATTTGACGGGATCATGTTATTCATCGGGGCGGAGCATGGCGCAGCCTGGATCTCGAGCGAGAAACATACCAGCTATTTTCCGGTTGTCTTCTTTGAAGGCTTTGTGCCACCAGCAGACGGCGTTCCAGAGATGTTCAGGAGCACTGTTTCGCGAGGAGGCTCCCGGCGTGACTCCTAAGCCTAAGCGTTCAAAAATACATTCGATATACGACGACGCGGCAATTGGCACGCCTTCCCGCAACGGATTAGTTCTGGCACCTTGCGACCAGAGATAACTCTGCCAGGCACCCAGCATTTCCCAAAAATTATACCGGACCCGATCAGCGTTCCAAGCTTTGGCCCTCTTGAGCAATTTCTTGGTTTCTTCTTCAGACATCGTCACCGCGACCAGGGCGACGTTGGCGTCGACAGCTTTGTCATCATATAGCCCGAGCGTGCCTTCGTTCACGCCATTCTGTTCAGGTTTCGGAAATTGGCCGTTGCGAGGGAATAGAGGAATTTCCAGAATCTTAAGGTTGCTTAAGGATGTTTTGGATAGTACCGGCTCCGCAACCACGAATGCATGTGACCAATAACTTGGGCGCAAATCCCAGCGGAGCATAGCCTGTGCCATCCGCAGGGTATGCCCCGGCAAATCGCGACTGCCTATCAACCCCACAGTCATTTGCCCACGATGACCAATGTTCTGTTTGCGTAATGCCGCAAACGCATCATGAAAAAACTGCAAATTGGTTCGTCTCTGATATTTGTTGGTCCAATCTTTAATATCAGGATTTCTGGTGGGTGTTTGAGAATCACGCATGAGCAAGACCTTTCGTCAGACGTCCTCTTTGAATTTGAACGTAAATTACACTATTAGCGTAGCTGAAGTTCTTTCTTGAACAGTTGTTTGAGCGGTCCGCCGGTTCCTTGTGGTGGGGCATCTTCATCCCAATCCAACTCAATGACTCTGGCTGGTAATCGCCAGAGTTCTAATTCGAAGCGCACGCGAGGCAATCCACGCACTTGGTTGCCTGGAAATAGCTTGACGAGTCCCACATTATTTTGAATGGTCATGATATCAATATTGGCTTGGGGGTGGATTCGCCAGACGGATTTTCCTCCATCCGCATTGGGACGGATTTTAATTTTTTCTGGAGGCGTTTCAGGTTTGTCATTGCCCGGACTGATCATGGCGGCTGGCGAGGCGATAAATTCAGGAATTCCATATGGCGCATCCGGAAAGGGTCCATGGGCTTCGGCATACCGCCCCGTGTGAATGTCACCCGATAAGGTCAAAATATCGTGTGGGACCTTGTGGGCATTCTTGCCAGCCACACTCTTCTCCAGCACTCGCCAGAGCCGGGCATAGTCATGTCGGAAATTTGAAAGCGAATGATCGCGAAAATCGCCGTCTTTTTGAAAGAGCGGTTGACCAAGCACTAATACACCTGGTCCCTGCAACGCCTCTTGCCATGCCTCAAGGGCCTGCCATTGTTCCTTGGACATAAAATGACTGGTCCCTTTGTCGTTACAGGGCTCTCGTGCGGAACGAGTATCTGCCACAAAAACCGAGACCGGGTCGATCGTGAAGGTATACCATCGCATGCGGTCTGGATTGAGACACGATTGAAACTGGGCATAGAGCTGGTCGGCACCGCGCCCATATTTTGTTCGATTGCCGGCATCCCAGGTCTGCGGTAAATGGATTTGTTTTTCGGGATAGTCGTTCCAATATTCATGATCATCGCAGGTAATAAAGTTGGGACAGGTTTGCAGAGCCTCACGATAGAACCCATCTCCCCAATATTGCCGATATCGTTTGGCGAACAGTTCAATCGCGTCGTCCCCTAAATCCCAGTCCTTTGGCCAATCCAAATAGACTTGATCCCCAATCAGGAATTTAAACTGCGGATCGGCTAGCACCTGCAGATCCTTCAACCCGGCCCGGTAATAGCCATCTCGGTCATTGTTGTGCCAAAAACAGGAAGCAAAGAGAAAGGTCACCCCATCGTCGGTCACCCGATAAGGCATCGTAGACCACATACAGTCTTGGCTTTGATCCCTGCACGAAAGCCTAAGGCGATACCGTGCGCCCTCTGGGGGGCCAGGGGTCGCAAGCGTCACCGTCAGGAGGCCCATTCGCCGTCCTAACCCTGAAACTTTGGGTAACAACTTCCAGTCTGTGTGATGTGGGACGCCCTTCGACTGGCGCTTGACTGTCACGGTGGGCGGAGTAAAGGAAGATTCGCCCTTATGTGAGCACCAAATAACCCATCCTCGACCCTCTGCGAGGGGCGCGCCTGGAACCATCCATAGATCCATGCGCTGAATTGTACCGAAATTTACGACTGAGTTCGACTGCTGATATCATCACGGGAAAACAAGGGGGAGAAAGTTCTTCTCAGCGCGAGTCTGTAAACATCACGGTCGGAGTAGCTGGTTCGCCAGGTTCAACCCGATCTTCCTCTGCCTGTTCCAGGGTTTCCCATTTTTCCTCAATGACTTTCTCGCCGAGCTGGTTTGTGATCATATGCCGTAGCGTTGTTGCTCCTAAGGCATCTTCGATGGCCGCATCTCGTTTCCGGAGCAGTTGACTGATCGAATCGCTTCCTGTTGCAAAAGCTCGAGAACTCTGATGCGCTTGGTGTTGGACAACATTGAGCACATCAACAATTCTAATCTGCTCAGGCGGTCTCGCCAACATCACCCCTTGAGGCCTATCCGTTCGAATAAGAATACGGGCCTTGAGAAGATCGTTCAGTAAGGGTTCCACAATCGTTAAAGGTACCTTCTGAATACGCGCGAGATGTTCCTCCTTGAGTGGTGGTTTTCCTCTGACAAATCGTCGTGTAATGTGCCCCAGTATCGCCAGCGACAAATATTCACGAAAGAGCGGGGTTTGGTGTTTCCGACGAAGATACAGCAGATATGCGGATGGGTGTTGATGATAGTAGGCCACCTGCGCTCCAGCTAACACAATCAGCCATCCCACATATAGCCAAATCAAGAAAAGAATAAGTACCGCAAAACTAGAATAGATCGCGCTGTATTTACTCGAGCTAGCCACAAATGCGGCAAATGCTAGCCCTGCGACTTGCCAAAATACCCCAGCCGTCAGACCTCCAACCAACGCGGAGCTAAAATTGACCGGAGTATTTGGTACCAATTTATACAGAAACGTGAACGCTCCACACATAAACAAGAACGGCAGTAAGTTGGTCAGCATGAGCAGAAGATGCCCAAGCGGTTGAACGGCCATGACCTTTTGAACAATCCAATGGCTCTGGGCCGATGCCGTCAACGCAAATGTGGTAAACACAAACACGGGGCCGACCAACACCATGCTTAAATAATCCGTAATTTTTCGCGATAACGGCCGACCCCGTTCAATCCTCCAGATGGAATTCAAGGCTTCTTCAATTTTCTCAATCAGGGAATAGGTTGTATAAAATAGGCCGGCCACACCCACTGCCCCTAAAACGCCAACTTTCAGATTATCAACGAACTGAATAATATTGGCGGTAATGTTTTGTCCTTTGTCACCCAGAGGATCAAGCGCTTGCGTTAAGATTGGTTCAATCTGTTGGTGGACGCCAAACGCTTTGAGGACAGAAAACGTTACCGCTATAAAGGGCACAAGCGAGAGCAAGGTCGTATACACAAGACTGGTGGCCCGAATACTCAGAAAGCTTTCTCGAAATTCCGCGGCCGCCACCAGTGCCAGACGTAAGAGTTTCACACCCAGTTGCCGAAACCCGGTGAGGTCATGAACCTTGACGGTCCACACATCATGCTGGCAATACCCAATGATTCGGTTGACAAGTTTCATCATGATTTGTTCATACCCTTGATACTACACTACAAAGAGCTAGAGGAAATGTCCAGATGAACGGCTGTTTACTGACTCTCCTCTATTGGGACTGTTGAATAATGACAATATCGAAGACCTTCTTTGACCATGAAGCTGCTGCCCTCCAGGGGCTTCGGGTCAGTTCAAAAAAGTTCGTCCAGCAAGGCCGCAGCCATTTTGACGCGCAGAGCGTACTGGTAGTACGTGAGCAAGGCAAAATGGCGAGAACGCTGCTGGCGGCTTTTTTCAACGGAGCCCTATACTATACATACGGCAAGTGCTAACTACATTCGGATCTGTTACATGATTCAGCGGATCGGCCAGAGCCCCACATCGAATCGACTCATGGTCTTATGGCTGAATAGCCTTATCCTGATTTTGGCCATGGTACCCGGATGCACTGAACGCTCCGATTGGGATCACCAACGGGAAACCATCCAGGGGCATATTCAAGCAGGTGAGTTGTTAGAAGCTAGGCAACTTCTCCTTGCAATCTTACCGGCTGTACAGAAGGAGCCAGCAACTCGTGCTCAACATGCCCAGGTCATGATTCAACTTGGAGATATTGAACAACGTGAAGGAAACTACCAGCAAGCAGAATCGTACTTCTGGAAAGCGCTGCCCCTCATTGCTCAATCGCTCGGACCCGAACATGTCCAAATGGCTGATCCACTTGCCAGATTGGCTACCCTTTATCAGCAGAAGGACCAGCCTACCATTGCCGCACCACTTGCTAAACGCGCATTGGCCATTCAAGAAAAAACTTGGGGAATGTCAGATCGCCGTCTCCTTCCAACTCTCAAACAGTACCAAATCATACTCATGGAAACCGGGAACACCCAACAAGCTGTGACAATTTTGAACCGTTTAACCCAGCTGGAACAGTCTTCGTTTTGATGGTAACCCTATCTGACCCTTCACCCCTTCTGGTTGACTCAACAACAGTTGATAACGCCCTTTGATCCACCTCTCCCCTCGGCGCGTACGACACCGAATTCTCCATTCGGGACTATTGCTCTTTAGGATGGATTTCCGTAGGATGATTCTAGCAGTCTCCTCCCCCTAAGGATGCGGATAATCTCAGGTTTTTCAAATCGTTGTTGGTGCGGTTCTCATCTCCTCTCGCTATTCCTGTGGCAATGAAAAAACGCATTGCTATTCACGA
Organism: Nitrospirales bacterium; assembly: GCA_965223765.1. Taxonomy (GTDB): domain Bacteria; phylum Nitrospirota; class Nitrospiria; order Nitrospirales; family UBA8639; genus Nitrospira_E. The sequence goes on along the minus strand of OZ245016.1, from coordinate 1,819,288 downwards.
CGTACGGCCAGGTATGTTTATCGCGGGAATGGACCAATCGTGGTTCCAAACGCCATTCCTTCGCCACAAATGGCTAGTCAAACGTGAAGATGAAATTGCCTTGTTACGAAGTTATGGCATTCAACACGTGTTTATCGATACGGCAAAAGGCAAAGATGTCCTGACAAATCCGAATACTCAAGAACCACCGGCTATGACTGAGGAGCCTCACAACACCTTTGTTTCATCCACTCCAGACGCTGAACCCAAACCCGAGGACATTGAGTCCGCCAGAGTTCTTCGAGCTGAAGCGATTTCTACATTGGATAATTTCTTTCGACAAATTGAAACCACCGAGTCACCTCATGTGACAGAGATTCGAAACGTCGTCAGTACGCTTCTGGATGGCTTACTTGGACATCAGGCTGCCATGGTGTCATTGATTCAGATGCGTCGTTTCGATGTAAATCTTGCGACACATGGAGTCGATACGAGCGTGTTGGCTATGGCTATCGGACAAGAGTATGGCTGCAACCCCACTGATCTCAAATTGTTGGGCCTCGCCGCATTACTCCATGATATTGGACAGCTTCGATTGCCACTCAACCTCTTACAGAAGGTCCAACCGTACTCGCCTCAAGACCATAAACTCATTCAGGCCCATTGTGATATGGGCAAGGCCGTGCTCAATCAATTATCCGATTTCCCTGAGGAAGCGAAAACCATGGTGACGAATCATCATGAACGCGCCGATGGGTCAGGATATCCGCAAGGACTGCCGCAAGGGGAGATTTCTGAGTTAACGCAGATTTTGAGCATTGCGGACACGTATGATGCACAAATCAGCGGACGCTGCAGCACACCACCAGTTCCTCCGGCACGAGCACTCTCAGAGTTGTACCGGGCTGCCATCACCGGCCAATATCCTACCATGATGGTGCAACGCCTCATTCAGCTCTTGGGTGTCTATCCGATTGGCTCTTTGGTCCGTCTTAACACTGGAGAACAAGCAGTGGTAGTTTGGGTCCACAGCCATTCACGCCTCACCCCTACCATCAAACTGTTGAGAAATGCGTCTGGAGAACCATATGAAACACAAGAAATTATCGACTTATCTTCACAAACCACGAATGGACCAACTCGTTCCATTGAAGGGACACTCGATCCACACGAAGAAAACTGGGACATGACCGAGATTTTAGATGCATTGTGGTAGACTGCCCAATCACAACTTCCTCGACACCGTACCGATGAACATGCAACAGCCTTTTCAAGAACTCAATCAGATGGATCTCCCGGGTCTGAATCAAGCACTGCGCTCAGCCCAATCCTTTGTGCACACTCTCTTGGACTCTATTCATATTGGTATCTGTCAGGTTGATACAGAGGGCAAAATCCTGTCACTGAATCTCGAGGGAGCACGGATCCTCCATCGAACTGAACGATCTTGTTTAGGACATGCTTTCCATGACTACGCCAATTGCATATACCTTGACCCTGTCACTCACGAAGAAGACTGCCCAATTCGCCAAGTCCTGAAAGCGGGGAAACCAGTATGGACGCCCAAGTTGTTGATTCGGCAACCCAACGGCGAAACCCGTTGGGTTGAATTTCAATGCACGGCCTTCATGGACCCGCATAACTCGGGTGCATTGCTGATCTTTCGGGATCTCAGCCAGCAACTTCAGCAACATGAAGAACATCAACACCTCGCCTCGATGCCAGAAGAAAGTCCCAATCCCATCGTCGAGGTTGACGCTCAAGGCCGTCTTGCTTACGCCAATCCCGCCATGATTGCACTGTTAGACGGCTTTCGCTTCCGAGAAGATGGCAGCCCTGAAGTCTTACCTCCCTCACTGACCCAGATCGCCACCACATGTTTAAAATCCATGACGCCTTTGCGGGGAGTGTCCGTCATTATTGACAACCATCATTTTGATTGGACCTTCTCTCCGATACAAGACAAAGGGCTCGTCCGGGGTTACGGTTTGGACATCACGAATCACGTCCACATTCGCCAGACGTTAACAGAGCTACAGTCTCAATATTCGTCGTTTGTGGATTCGGCACACGAAGGTATAATTTCCGCTGACCTTCATGGGACAGTTGTCTCCTGGAATCCAGCAGCCCAGGCCATGTTCGGCTATCAGCGAGAGGAAATCATTGGAAAATCGATCCTCCTGCTCCTCGAAGAATCATATCGAGACAATTATCAAAAAGGACTAGAAGACATCAGTTATGGTGATGTGTCAACTCACCCGATCCAGCAGCCAGTGGAGCTCACAGGGCTGCGAAAGACTGGCGAAGGATTCCCCTTAGAAATTTCTTTAACCAGCTGGAAGGTGGGCATAGACACACATTATGGTTTTATCTTACGCGATATTTCAGAGCGAAAACGTCTTGAACAGTCTCTTGTTGCCGAGAAAGAGCGTTTAGTCACCACCCTGCAATCCCTCGAGGAGGGCATTATTATCACGGATCGAGACGGGCGTGTGACCTTCCTGAATCCGCTTGCTGAAACGATAACGGAGTGGGCCCATGACGAGGCCTTATCCCGTCCTTTTCAGGAGATCTTTCGTCTCTCTGACGAACCCATCCGGTCAGAAGACGATGGGAGTCAGAAATTTTCTGGAACGCCACCATCCTCGATGGCCAATCACTCACCCGTTCTCCTCATCACAAAGCACGGTCTGCAGCGAACAATCTCGATGCGGGAAACTCCTATCCGTGATCACAACTCCCATCTCACGGGGACCGTCATCATGTTTCACGACATTACTGATCAACAGCGTGCCCAAGAAGAACAGCAGCGTATCAGCAAATTGAACTCTCTTGGGGTCCTAGCCGGTGGCCTCTCCCATGATTTCAATAATTTACTGACAACAATCTTGGGAAATGTGTTCGTGGCAAAGTTGCGGCTGGTCCCGCAAGACCCTCTTGCGCATAATCTAGAACAAGCAGAGCAGGCATGCCTCCGGGCCAAAGAACTCACGCAACAACTCCTCACATTTGCGAAGGGCGGTGCACCGATTAAGACCTCGGTCGCTCTAGGTGAACTCGTGAGAAAAAGTGCTATTTTTGCCCTCTCCGGATCATCGATTAGTTGTCACTTCGACATTCCTCATGAGCTATGGCCGCTCGACGCAGACTCTAATCAACTCCGACAAGTTATTCAGAATATTACCCTGAACGCTCGACAAGCCATGCCCGAAGGTGGACACTTTTCCATTCAGGTCGAGAACGCAGCCCTTGAGACAGCCGCCATGTTACCATCGCCCACTCTCACCCCAGGGAACTATCTCAAGATCACTTTTGAAGATCAGGGAAGTGGCATTAAGGAGAAGGATTTACCAAATATTTTTGATCCGTACTTTAGCACCAAAGCCGGGGCTTCGGGTCTGGGACTCGCCACAGCCCATAGCATTATCCAACGCCACCACGGACACATTGCTGTTTGTTCTGAACCCCAAAGAGGAACGACGTTTACCGTGTTCCTTCCATCATCGTATGCAATGGACGACCAGGCCTCTCAGACCGTTGCGAAAGGATCTGCTCGAATCTTGGTGATGGATGATGAAGAGAGTATTCGACGAATGGTAAAGGATGCCCTCAGCCAGTTTGGTTACGAGGTCACCCTAGCAGAAGATGGACAAACCGCTATAGATTTATTCTCGCAGGCATTATCCGAAGGCAAAACATTTGATGTAATTCTACTTGACCTCACCATACCTGGTGGCATGGGTGGAAAGGAAACCATCCAACATCTCCGCAAATTAGCCCCAGATGTTAAGGCTATAGTGACCAGCGGATATTCTGAGGACCCGATTATGTCAGACTTCCAAGCCTATGGCTTCCAAGATATTTTGGTGAAACCCTACAAAATAGTTGACCTGGCCAGAACCCTCGAGTCGCTGTGCTCTTCCGCAAACGGCAACCGTGTATGTTGAGTTCTCCACAACTCAAGTGAGGGTTAGTCGAAAGATGAGGGATTATTCTCTGCTGAGCAGAGCCCACTGCCGCCTAAGCTACAGGGACTGTTGAATAATGAAGATATCAAACGCCATATTTCCCCAATACGCCCTCTGTCACCAGACCCGAGGGGCGGGTCAAAAAAAGTGCGCTCAGCAAGGCCACAGCCATTTTTCTGCGCGGAGCGTATGGAGAATACGTGAGCACCGAAAAATGGCGAGAACGCCGCTGACGGCTTTTTTCAACAGCCCCCTACAGACAATTCGGCTCTTGCCGAGACAGAGTTTGCTGTTGAACCATCGGCAACCGTTGTAGTAATCGATTACTCAGCTCTAAATTTTCTTTGGCCTTCTCATAAAACGTGGGCTGTGTCTCAAGAGCTTTTTCAAAGCACCGTGACGCGCGAGCATATTGTTTATTGTCCAGCAAAGCCACACCCAAGTTATTGTAAGCTTTTGCCGGATCCATACCTCGAGAGTAAGCATCATACGCTAGGTCATAGTGACCGAGTTTTGTCAGAGCTAAACCTAGATTGTTAGCGATCTTGCCATTACTGCCTCCGGCCTGAAGAGCCTGTTGAAACGTTCGCACCGCATTTTCGTACTGATGGTCCAAGTAATAGGCCATACCCAGGTTGTTAAGGACAGCAGGATTATTGGCTTTTTTCTCTAACGCAATTTGATACATACGAATAGCATCTTGATGGGCATGCCGACGATCAGCCACAATGCCTAAATAGTTGGTCGAAGTCCATAATTCAGAGTCATAGAGCAGGGCAGCTTGAAACTCCCGTTCCGCGTCAACATCTTGCTCCATCTTCAACAGCGCCCGCCCCATCCCCTCATAGGCTGGAGCAAAGTCTAAATCATAGTCCAAAATCGTATGGAATTGGTTATAGGCCTCCTGAGACTGACCTTTTTCCAGATAAATTACAGCGAGCTTGTACCGCGTAGGGATATTATCAGGAGACATATTCAACACTTTTTCATACTGCGCTTTGGCCATTTGAAAATTGCCTTGTTGAAGATGGGCATCACCCAATTTTTCAAAATCCTCCCCGGTCATCTCTTTGGACAAATCGACTGGAGCCTGGGGTTCCACATCCATACCAGCTTTCTGTCGTTCAAGAATCTGTTGATAATGCTCATCTTCTACCGTATGCATGTGCTGTTCCTTTTTGGCGCAGCCAACGGAAAGGCCAATTGCCAGCACTAACACCACCATGAACGGTCGCCAAGTCCCCATTCCACACCTCACGTATAGATTTTTTTTCGATATCAGAGTCGCCTCTGAAGAGCCCGCAGAAGCTCCCTGCACGGATTCAACATATACATTCTTATAGTCTTTCATCAGTCTCCCCTTATGTAAAATTCCACGTTCATCTATGATTGGCATTGACATTTTGTTCTCTAGCTTGCCATTTATCCCCCGGCTAGGTTTGGCAACAAGTTCCGCATCAAACTAATAGCACCGGGCCCAATGATTACCACCATCAAACTCGGAAAGATGAATAAAATAAGAGGAACCATAAGTTTTACCGGCAACTGTGCAGCTTTTTCTTCGGCTTTCAGGCGTCTTTTCAATCGCATAGAGTCAGAATGCACACGCAGAGCCTGTCCGATACTCGTCCCAAATCGATCCGTTTGGATGAGGAGCGCCACAAGACTGCGAATATCTTCGAGGTCCGTTCGACTCACCAAATTCCGTAGTCCTTGTTCTCGAGAAAGACCAGCTCGCAACTCTAAGTTTAGTAAACCTAATTCTTCCCCTAGGTCAGGATGACCAGATTTCACCTCGACTCCCACCCGAGCAAGAGCCTGGTCCAGACCCAACCCAGCTTCAACACACACCACCATCAGATCTAAGGCATCTGGAAATCCATCGACAATTCGTTGCTTTCTCGCATCAATGGTCATGTTTAACCAAACTTGAGGAAGATAATAGCCAACCATCATCGAGCCGATCAGAAAACCTGGCAAGGCCATGGATCCCATATTTTGCGTCATATCAGACCCAAAGATTAGAAAACTGACACCCAGTACGACGGCAAAGAAAATCCTCGAACCCATAAACACGACAGGGGCCCTGGAACTTCTATATCCAGCAGTTACAAGACCAGCTCGGAGATGAGATGTCTCCGCTTGTTCTTTGGGTTTATTCACTTCTCCCAAGCGCTCAAGCACTTGCACGAAATTTTGCTTTAAGCTCTTGGAATTTTCATCTTTTTTACTGGACTGTTGCGACAGAGATTGTCCTTTCGCTCTGACACTCCAATCACTAAGGCCTTGTTTGTGCCGAAGATAGATAAAAAGAGCCCAACTCACAACTATCACAGCAAGGAATACAGAAAGACTAATTACGAGAAGCGGATCCATTATTTTTTCCCTTTTAGTCTATACTTTGATATCACATAGTTTCTTCATAACAAACGCACCGATAACCATGAGCACACCTGATACAGCCATCATCATATGTCCAGCTGGATCCGTGAACAGCAATTGCATATATTGCTGGTTAACCGTCCAGAGAACACCCGCCATTACAAACGGCAACAAGAATAACACAATCCCGGAGAGTCGCCCCTCGGCGGATATGGCCTTCACCCGCCCAAACAATTCAAAACGTTGTCGAATTAGTGTAGCGATGGCTTCAATGATCTCAGCAAGGTTCCCCCCAGTTTCACGTTGCACAATGAGCGCCGTGATAAAAAATTTCAGATCGGTACTGATCACTCGTTCGTTCAGATTCTTCATGGCTTCAGGAACATCAATACCAAAGGAAATTTCTTCAACGGTCCGACTAAATTCCGGACCTATAGGATCAGGAAATTCGTCACCTACCATTTTCATGCCAACAGAAAACGCATGGCCCGCGCGGAGCGCACGAGCCATAAGATCCAGTGCCTCCGGCAATTGCCGCTCAAACTCTTTGAAACGCTTTTTCCTTTTCATCTTAAACCACAGTAAGGGGAGAATACAGCCAATAGCCCCACATCCAATACCTACAGCTAACCCGTAGTCGGCAACGAGAGCTAGAGCTGCGCCTCCCAAACCCATCACACCCGAAAGCAACAAAAAAACACTAACTGGCATTTGACTGTTGGCTTGCTGTAATAACTTCTCCAACCCATTCAGGTTACTTAGAGAATTCAGCAACTCCTGAAGCCAAGGAAGGTCACTCAAGTTTCGCTGGCGAAGAATTTTTGCAGCTTCATTGTCTTTTTCTTTCTCCCCTGGCTTACTTGCCCCTCCCCGCAGGCGCCGCTTCAGATTTCGACTCTGTGGATTCAAATATTGGTGGTAAAAATAGTAGCCGCCTTCTACCAACAGGATCATCGAGAGAAAGATTCCAATACTAATGGCGATCGTCATAAAGAAAATCCTAATGCGTGTCTACGAATCGTCCGTAGAGTTCTCGAGAATAGACTTGCTCTTGCTGGGAGATGAAGTTAAATAACCAATTACACTTCATAGATTTTTTCTGGGTCAAAGATTGATGGATCGCAATCAATGCCGAGAGCCTTAAAACGCTCAACAAATTTGGGCCGCACCCCGCTGGCCTTAAAGACACCATGAACCTTACGTTGTTCATCCAAGCCTGTCTGTTGAAAAAGGAAGATTTCTTGAATGGTGATCGTCTCGCCTTCCATGCCAACAATTTCGGATAGACTCGTCATTTTCCGAGACCCATCAGACAATCGAGTCATTTGCAACACGACATCAATAGCTGAACTGACATAATGTCGCAGTGCTTTAGTGGCGAGATTCAAACCTGCCATGGCAACAAGTGTTTCGACACGAGTCAAACAGTCCCGAGGTGTATTGGCATGAATGGTTGTTAAGGAACCATCATGACCAGTATTCATAGCCTGAAGCATATCCAAACATTCCCCGCTTCGTACCTCACCCATTACAATGCGATCAGGCCGCATCCGCAAGCAGTTTTTTACCAGCTCACGTTGAGTCACTTCACCTCGACCCTCAACATTGGGAGGACGAGTTTCCAATCTTACGACATGCTCCTGACGCAATTGTAATTCCGCAGAATCTTCAATGGTCACGATACGTTCATCATGTGGAATAAACCCCGATAAGATGTTTAAGATCGTTGTCTTTCCACAACCCGTTCCTCCAGAGATCAAGACATTGAGTCGAGCCTCGACAATACCGCGGAGCAGTTCCGCAATTTCCGGCGTGAGAGATCGCTTTTCAACAAGATCTTGAATTTGCAATTTATCCTTTGAAAATTTCCGAATCGAAATAGAAGACCCATCTAGAGCCAATGGTGGAATGATGGCATTTACACGAGAACCGTCAAGCAAGCGCGCATCACACATCGGAGCGGATTCATCAATGCGCCGCCCAACAGCCGAGACAATTTTTTCAATGATCTTTCGAAGATGGCTTTCATCACGAAATTTCACATCGGTCAATTGTAATTTTCCGGCTCGTTCCACAAAGACTTGGTCAGCACGATTGACTAAGATATCGTTCACCGTTTGATCTTGCACCAGAGGCTCGAGTGGTCCCAAACCCATGACCTCGTGTTGAATATCAGAGATCAGAGATTCCCGCTCCTTCATACTCAGCGGAACGGACTCTTTTTCTAACAGTTCATGAACGAGTTTGGTGAGTTCGGCCTTTAACAGATCGCTGTCTAATGTTGCGACAACCGAAAGATCCAACGCATCAATCACCTGACGATGAAGTCGCTCTTTCAATGGACCTAAATCGATTGTGGCAGCATCGGCCCCTGCTCCTACGGAATCCCACTTAGAATCATACATAGCTTGCTACTCTCACTCTTTCCTTTATTTCGCTACGGGCAAAAAATTAGATTAGGCTTCTGTCGGTGATGATTGCGAACGACGCCCCTTAAATGGGCTCAGCCAGCTACTCAAACCACTTTTTCCTGATCGAGAATGTGCTCCTTCTACGAAACTCTGTGCAAAATCTCTATAAGACTTCGCGATTGATGCTCGACTCCCCACATCAATCACAGGTTTTCCGCTATTGACAGCCTGACTCATTGATGGATAATCGTTTGGGAACATCCAATGGGTCTTTTGTTTGAGAATATCTTCAGTCTCGGCTAAGACATCTTGCTCTGCTGATAAATACCGGTTCATCACCAAACGAATTTTACTCGGAGGAAATCCCGATCCACGCAAGAGCTCAAGGATACGTTTCGTGCGGTGCACCACCGGGACCATCAACGTTGATGTTACAAATATCAGAGTCGATAGCTCCAAGGCTTTTTTTGTCGTGAGATCGAGAACATGTCCACAATCAAGAATGATGTAGTCAAAACTGGTTTCCAGCAGACGCAGTGTCGCCTCCACACAATCAGGACTGAGACGCCCAGTACTCAAGTCATCGTACCCCGAAGCTAGGACCTGAAGACCGCTCTCATATTTGGTGAGAACTCTGACAAGGAACGCATGATCCAGGCGAGTAAGATCAGAAGCAATATCTCGAAAGCTATGATTTGGCTGGAGATCGAGATACAAAGGCAGATCTCCACCATGTTGATTCACATCAACTAATACGACCGAGGGCTTTGTCGGTAAATTGACCAACGTTGCGGCAAGATTCACAGCAATGCTTGTTGTCCCTACGCCACCTTTGCCTCCAAAGAACGCCATGATCTTTCCGGCCTTCTTTTGTTCGTCACTTTTGCTATTGCCCGCTTTATAGCGTTCAAAGAATCGTTCAAAAGCGTCCTCGACCTCTTTTTTCTGAATGGGTTGAGCCAAGAATTCCTTTGCACCAGCCCGCATCCCTTCCAGCAAGACGGCAGAGTCTAGAGTAGAAGAGGTCAGAAAAACCTCTGTGCCTTGAGCCATTTTTGCCATTTCTCGAATGACACGATAGGTTTGTTCGGGATTTTCTTCGAGCTCTAAAACTATTACTGCTGGAGGCTTGGCATTCTGAGAACCTTTAAGCTGGACTCCTTCAATGCTGCCAACAATTTCCTCTAACGTAGACTTACATTCCGGCGTTCTGACCGATAGTTCAACTAATGGAGAATCCGGCAAGAAATCCGAAGTTGCACTGCCTACACGCTTAGGCTTCCATGATGAATCCGTCATTATCGATTCCCTCCTCCGCTATTGCCTGAAGATCGGCCACCTCCAGACCTCCCAATCGTCCAAAACGGCGGCCTTTGGAACAGCGCCTGGTAGCGTGTGATACTCAAAGCAGCAGGCACTCCCCCAACCCCTTCTACGACGGCTAACGATTTGGTTGCCTCGGGATTAAAGATTTGCGTTTCCATGGCAAATCGATACGATTGCCCGTATCGTTCACTCAAATGGATGGGTTGCGGAGCCCAGGGAGAGAAGATTTGATCATCCTTTCCCATAGCCTGAGGACGCCAACCATTCTCCTCTGTCATCACGGGCCATACACCACATCCACCCACGCTGATACTTACGAAAAGAATAATTCCAGTGCGAATCTGCATTATTTTACTGCTCATATGCCTACGTCCTTTCATGCTCCTGGCCCTTACGGGGCAAGATGACCAAAACTCCCATCTAAACTTCCACGTTTCCTGGCAAGCCGAGGGGTAATCTGCGCCTGACTCGCCGGATAGGCAGTCGAGGGTCGGATAGTAGCCCCATCTGAATATTTCCCTTCCAAATTGCCCAAGAAAAACAATTCGAAATCATTCGGTTCCAAATAGTAATCTGTCGGTAATGTTTGTTTGGCCATATCCAGTGGTTTGACGAGATGAGGGGTGACAATCACAATAAGCTCCGTTTCAGATTTCCGAAATGAGGTACTGCGAAACAATGCCCCCAAGATAGGGATTTCTCCAAGGAAGGGATATTTCGAGATCGTCTCTTCGATGTTGTCTTCTAATAATCCGGCGATCGCGAAACTCTGCCCATCTCCGAGCTCTACAACCGTGTTCACTTTTCTAGTTTTCAAAGATGGAATCTGAAACCCGTTACTAATCAGACCATTCCCAAAATCCAGCTCAGACACTTCTGGGGCAATCACCACGGATATTTTTTCATTGCTTAACACCGTTGGCGTAAACTGCAGTCGAATTCCAAATTCCTTAAATTGAATACTGGTCTGAGCTAACCCTGAAGGAACTGGAACAGGAAATTCACCCCCAACTAAGAACTGCGCAGCCTGCCCACTTTCCGTAATCAACGTCGGTTCGGCTAAAGCTCGAGAAAGCCCATGCTCTTTGAGCATAGCCAACGCGACCGACCAAGCGTCGGTTCCAATATTAAAGCCCAAGGCAACATTGGTGAGAGACCCCACGACGGTATTAAAGAGACCAGTGTCACCATCAGGCTCAAAGGAAGTAAGATCTGACAACGTACCAATTGAAAAATCTCGGTGCCCGAGCTGTTGACGATTAAAGTTCACGCCCAGGCGCTTTAACAATCCGCGTTGCATTTCCGCAATTTTCACTTCCATCATCACTTGTTGAACGCCCCCTACTTGAAGCAGGTTCAAGACTTTCTTTGGCGCGTACGGTTCCGCGAGAGCCAAGGCTGTGGTTACAGCTTCAGCATTCGACACATTTCCCGCGAGCGTGATATGATCATGGCTATTCAACACCTTCAAGTCTGCCTCCTGGGGAAGTAAATCATGCAGTTGCTGTTTTAAACGCCCAACATCAGGAGAGACTTGCACCTGAAACACGCTGGACACCTTACCGGCTTTGTCCCACATGGTGAGAGTGGTCGTCCCAACCGCCAAGCCTGTTAAATAGATCTGCTTCGGAGATAAGACAATCTGATCAGCAATCTTTGGATTGGCCATCGACGCCCGTTTAAATGATTCACTGGTCTCTAGTATCCGTGACATGCCCTGGGTCAGGGTCAGCGTTTGAGGGGTATCAATCTGCACGGCTTGATACGTCAGACCCTCACCATAAATTGTCGAACTGGGAAGTATCACGGACATGAGTATCATTGTGAGAGTTACAAAAAAACCATGGCTGCGTTTCATAAACATCCCTTTCCTTATTCCCATCAATTCCACAACTTAAAATTTGAGGGTTCGTCGGGCCGTCCCGTTGATCACTTCAACTTGATTTTCACGTTTCTTGGCACGCCGTTTTGGTGCGAGTTGGTACGAAGCTTTCAAGTCGTTAATCGTGGCACCTCGGGTTTTCTTCACATCAGGATTCAGCGGACTCCGCAGGGCTAACCGCAGTCTCCCCCCATTTTCGGCCATCGCGAGTTTTTCTGCTTCTTCTAGGGTCACCTCTAACGTGATGACTTTAACCGGCGTCGGCTTTTCGTTCCCGTCTTCGTCCTTTATTCGTTGCATATGAGTCCCAGCCGCGAGCACCAGCGTGTTTTCGAGCACGACTTTGGTGATTTGTTCTGCGCCAACGGTACCTCGGGGATTATCAAATGTCGCCATGACATCCACACGATCCCCAGGGTGAACGAAGCCGGGCAATCCCACGATTTGATTGACTTTGACCGCCATGGCGCGCTTGCCGGGATCCATGACTGCCGCCACACCACCCGTTCGAACATCAAGCGGAGCCAGTTTCGATTCGAGTATCGGCTCATTTTTCTTGAGATTGGCCAGAACCACACGCCCATTTAACTCGCCTGGTTCGGTGAAATGTCCAACAGGCAAAGCCCCTTCCGGATACATCACCGTCTTGATGGCCCCAGAAGCTAAGGGCGTCCCCCAGGTGATATCATTCATCGCGACGGCTACCTTAATACCTTCTTCCACCTCTTCGACGACAGGAGCCGCAACGGTTTGACCACGTTGCCCCTGTAACCATTGATACACCATCACCGTTGTCGCGAGCGCCAAAAGCACTGCGACGCCTAAAAACACAAGTGGACGTTTCTGGCCCATTATGCTTCCTCCCTGTTATTTCGATATCTCGCACCAAGATAGGTTGGCATCATCAATCTCTCATTAACCACAAACACTTGTCTTTGCCTAACACTATCGGATAAGGAAAAAGAATCTTAAGACTCTGCACAAAAAATTCCCCAAAGTTCCGTTTCATGAAGCACGACCATCATCCAAGGTTTACAACAAGTCATACCAGTCCATCATTTGGACAAGAATCGTCCCTAACCCAATGACTAACGCATAGCGAAGCCTGGGCTCGTTTGCCCCAACTTGAATCGGTTGGGGCAACATCCGTGCAAGCTTGAGGTTCAACAAAAACGCTCGCACGCGATCCCACATATACCCCATACCCCCCATCGCCCCCATCATGCACAAGGAATAGATACCTCCGAGAAACGCCGTAATCAGGAACGCCCCAAACACTTGGAAGGGGCCAATAATTGCACCAACACCTCCGAGCAACTTCACATCCCCAGCTCCCATACCGCCTTTGACATAAAAGAGGATCAAACAGGCCATCCCCAGCCCGAGCCCTTGCAAGGCGAACAACAACCCATCTAACCCGGAGGCCCAGGTATGCATGAGTAGCCCAAAGGTTCCGAGAGAAAACGTCAACCAATTAGGAATGCGGCATGACTGGAAATCGGTAATCGCCGCAATGACCAGCCCGACAAATAAGCCTAGTAGCAAAATAGTTGAAAACATGCGTCAACGCTCAAGCTCAGCAACACAACAACGCGTGCTTTCCTGGAAACCCAAAGACATTTCAAAATCTCCCGTATCGACTAGAAGCATGATGAGTTTCGTACGTTTCGACTTACTGCAACTTTCGGCAAATGCCGTCTCGTTCTAAAGGAGCAGGACCATCGCTATGCAAAAGAATGTGGAGGGCGTCACACAGGGAATGAATGCCAGAGGACAACAACTGAGGACACGCACTGTAGGAATAATTAGCCCAGGCTTTGATTACCTGGCGAGCAGACAATCGCCAAGATAGATGGAAGTGCTTGTTACATACACGAAGGGGCAGGCTCTATGCCCGCCCCTTCATAATGTCGATCTGTTTTTGGTCAGCCTCGGACTGAGAAGCTCGTTCTTATGAAACCAACCGAGGATAGGGAGTCTTTGGCAGCCACGGCAAAGATGGACCGCCACCAGGATTTGGGATTGGAGCGGCATCAAAAAAGACATCACACAGGATTTCAGCCTTAATGTCTCTGTCACCATGCCCAGTGCCGACGTAAAACACAGAGGCTGTAGCAAATCCCACAATAGTAGTCGGTTTATTGGGATTGTCGCACGGACCAGTGGTACCCGTATCATAGACCGGAATATGCACGTTCCATTCATATCGAGAATCAACAGGATCCCATTCTTGTTTAGCCCCCATGAGATTTTGCAAATCATCAAAAACATTATCGATTTCTCCACCTGTGAAATGGAACTTCGTCACATGTGGAGTCACTTCTGGACTGGTATAGGTTGGCGGGTCGGCCATCAGCCCATTTATCTGCCCCTCTAAAGTTGGTTTGTTAGCCCCGGGATCGTCAAACGTATGCCAACCAGCACAGGCATCTTTGGTGGGGGAAAAATTGATGACATCACCGCAGGAATTAGTATCAAAGATTTTTCTATCCAATCCAAATGGTGCATCAGCCGCCCCAGGAGGTGCTTTTCCTCCTGCATCGGCCAGTGCAGCCACCGAGACAGCGCGCACATCCATTTCGCTTACTCCAAACACTCCTGCAAAGAATGTCGAAATGGGCCCATTGGGTGCACCGTTTGTGCTATCCCGTCGAGCAGTAACTCGAATAGCGTTGGGTTGGACAAGCGATTGCTTAAACGTCGATTTTGTGCCAGCAGGCGGATCGAAATTCCAAGTGCCAAATTCAATGTCGTTCCCCAGCAGGGCCACACTCGCTAGATCAGCAGCGCTATTGTTTTGGGAAAAATTCTTGGCGGCATTAATAATTGGTTGTTGATCAGCGGCCGTCAAGACATAGGTAGTGTCCTTTTGTTGTTCAACATCCCATCCAACATACATCAGTCCCAATTGTCGCCCTGCTGCTAAGGCTGCCGAATCCGCTGCATTCTGCAATTCATTTTTCGTCACTAAGGCATGGCCGATGTCTATTGTCAGTGCCGCGACACCAACAAACAGAGACATGACTACAGCTACCACTATTGCAGAAGCTCCCTCTTGACTAAATAAGTCGCGTGAGACACCCAAAGGCATTTTATTAAACATGGCCACACTCCTTTTCCAAATTCTCATCAACCTGTTATCCAACCTTATTCATTCATCATCGTGACCTGGGCAGCTAGCTTATTATTGGTCAACCCATGAGGAAGGATTTTATCAACAACCAAATAGGACCAATCTATCTCCGCATATACCGTTACAGCTGTCCCTGTAGCACCCCCTAGACCAGTGGGCACGACATTTAGATTACTTGGATTCAGTCCACTGCCTGTCAGGGCCGCTGAGATGGAATTCTCAATGTCCGTTTTACTCGTATTTCGATCGAATAACGTCGCTAGGCGCACTCCATCGCGGGTAGCGTTCACCAAAATTTCTTGGTACCACAACATTCTCCCAAAATCGATCATGCCAAAAATCAGCGTGGCCAACACTGGAAGCAACAGAGCAAACTCCAACGCCGCAGCACCGCGATGATTTCCCAGAATCCGTTTTCTTTGCTTCCCGGTGTAACCCGGCTGTGTTTGCTCATGGCCAAAGCATTGTATGAGGGATCGTTTCATTAAAGTAGCTCCCTTACCCATCTCATATTGTCCATTACCCAAGCCTGACTATTGCCTGAGCGATTTGGCATTGGTATCCGTCACGACGCCGATCCATTCATAGCCGAAACAATGAGACCCATTGCGGTCGTATACATTGCTTCAACAGCACCCCCGAGGGCCTGTTGGCTACCAACCACCACCGCTGCGATGAGGGCGGCGAGCAGTCCGTATTCCATCGCTGTCGCACCATCTTCGTCATTCCAAAATGCTTTAATCAGTTGATATATTGGCATAGGAAACATCCTTACACCCTACCCCTCGGATTTAAGAAAAGGATTTTTCGCTTATTTGGTTATGAGCCCTAACATTTCCTATACAGAAAACATTAGGGCCCACTCCAATGACTTAGCTCATCCGAGAGATCAGCTGCCGCTGCCGCCGCCGCCATTCGCACCAGCAATTTGCTGTTCAATATTGGTAAAGGTGCCATTCAATGTTTGGCCTAAAAGCCGAACGGAGGCCACAATAACCGCCGCGATGAGGGCTGCTAAAAGACCATATTCCAAAGCTGTAGCCCCTTCCTCATCTTGAATGAAATTCATAACATGATTCATCATAGTGCATCTCCTTATCGGGTTGTGTGTGGTTGACTATACGTCCAACAGCTTTCCCGAAATTAGCTGACTGAACGCTGCCCCTTGGGATATTGAATTTTCGGCAACCCGGCTATCAGAGACCACCTCTGATCCGTGGCTTTGCGCCCACGCCTCGCGACGTGTTTGCCTTTGTCGGGAAAGGGCACCCGATCAATTCTGCTGAGACGAGTGATTCGTAAATGATGAGAAATCCATGACAGATGCCCGTCTCCGGTGCGACGACCAGCACGTAAGCTCATACAGATTAAATCTCCCACCAGTCTGCCTTGCCCTTCTTATCCATCCATTCCGAGCGAAGGCTCCTATTGCCACCACGTTTACTCTATGTACTTCGATCCAACAGTTTCAAAGAAGTCTGGCACATTCGAGTTGAACCATTATCGACAGGTGCAAAAAAACCTTGACGAATCTCTCTGAAATTTTTCTCTATAGATCATGTAAAAATTCTTTTCATCGTCAAGAATATTCCACAACTTCCCGAATAAGTAGGTAACACACGGTTCTGGGCAATATTGGATATTCTAGAAATCTGGAAAATTTTTCATGTCTCTTGTTCAAGCTCCTTCAACCACTGTTTTGCCGGCCCAGATCACCCAGCCTGAACATCCTGAAATTTCCATAGTCATTCCATGTTTAAACGAGGCCCGGACACTAGAATCAGTGATCCGAAAAGCCAATAGGGCCATTGCCCGTCACTGCCTCCGAGCAGAGATTATTGTAGCTGATAATGGTAGCCAGGATGGCTCACAAGATATTGCCAAGGCACTTGGCGCCCGAGTGGTCCATGCGTCCATTGGCGGCTACGGAGCAGCCCTGCAAGAAGGTTTCAATCAGGCATTGGGAAAATATGTAATCATGGGAGATGGCGATGACAGTTATGACTTCTCTGAAATCTTTCCCTTTGTGGAGGCATTACGAGAGGGCTATGATTTGGTCATGGGTTGCCGCCTCCCGCGGGGAGGGGGAAGCATTCAACCTGGAGCTATGCCTTGGCTACATCGCTGGCTAGGCAACCCTACTTTAAGTGCCATCGGCCGTCTTTTTTTTGCAAGTAGGGTTACAGATTTTCATTGTGGACTAAGGGGTCTTTCCCGAGACTTCTACCACACTCTTGATGTGCAATCGACAGGGATGGAATTCGCGTCTGAAATGATCATTAAGGCAACTCTACTCCAGGCGAGAATTGCAGAATTGCCCATCACGTTATATAAAGACGGGCGTAATCGCCCACCCCATTTGCGCACGTGGCGAGACGGCTGGCGTCATCTTCGTTTCATGCTCCTGTACTCCCCACGATGGCTCTTTTTGCTTCCAGGCGTCTTCTTATTTGCTCTCGGTTTCCTGGGTACTCTCGTTCTCACATTGGAACCAATCCAACTATCCTCTGTGACATTAGGGAGCAACTCTCTATTACTTGCCAGCATGACGACTCTTATTGGCTTTAATTTGGTCACTTTTTCTATATTCTGTAAGAGTTTTTCGATTTCTACACATCTTCTTCCCTCTGACCCCTTTTCAGAAAGGTTTTGGAAACGGTTTTCATTGGAACTCGGATTAGGCTTTGGTGGAATCATCTGCCTGTTAGGCCTGAGCCTTATTGGCTTCCAAGCGATGGAATGGGTTCAATCAGATTTCGGTCCCCTATCGTACCCCGACAGCCAGCGTCTTGTTATTCCTGGTACAACGTTATGTGTATTGGGAGTAGAAATCATTTTTTCGAGTTTTGTTCTCAGCCTGCTCTCCCTCATCACAAAACAGAAGAAGAAGGATCGCTCTAGTGTCTACCAGTAGTTTAGAACGTATTGTACCTGACGAAATTCAAGAGGATGGGGCCACAGGCCAAGAAGCTCTTCGACTACATTTAGAAAGATATCGTTTTGCTTCAACCCATGCCAATCCTGGACGGGCTTTGGATATTGCTTGCGGAGTTGGATACGGCACAAACCTGTTATTTAACCACATTCCTGATTGTCACTATGCCTTAGGGGTCGACTGCTCGCCAGAAAGTATTGGCTATGCCCAATCACGATATAAGCAAAATGGTATGGATTTCATGGTGTCCGACGCTACCACGTTTATGTCGGACACATTGTTTGACTCAATAATTTCGTTAGAAACTATTGAACATCTTCCCTATCCTTTAAAATTTCTTGCTCATTTGCTCTCCTTACTCCGCCCAGGAGGAACGTTAATTGCTTCAGTGCCAACAACCCCAACGGTTGACGCTAACCCATACCATCTCCATGATTTTACGGAAAAAGATTTTCGGAGCTTGACTAGTACATTCCCTCTCCATGAATTGGCGTCCCTTCACCAACGCCAATCTTTTTACCCCATGAGTATCCTCACCCAATCTGAGTCTCGACTTAAAGACTTACGCCCTAACTTGTGCGCATATTATGCCAAACACCCTTCAGCTCTAATGAAGCGGGTATGGTCTACCTTACGATTTGGCTTCTCCATCCGTTACCTCACCATAGCTTTTCGCTACCAACCATAGATCTCGCAAAATGATTTCAGAAAATCGAGTGATCCTTTTATCGAGAGTCAGTATAAATTACTCGGTATAGATTGAAGGATTCCTGTAAGTCATCAGGCAATGGAATCGGATGCAACCATGGCGGGATTACATTGTCTACCAATTGAGTCCATAAAGTAGAAGTCTCGCTCTCTGCCTGAAAATATGTGGCTTCTACCTTGGAACGCGGACAAATAAGAAGAAGATCGACATGGCGACGCTTAATAATCTTTTCAGCAATCCTAAGATCTGTTGCCGTCATGGTGGCGGCAATGTCTTTTACCCCTTGGGCATTGCGATGCATGGGAGTACCCACAACATGATGAGACGTGCGATAGAGCAGCTCTGGTCCGTAGTTAATATGAGTCAAGATATTTAATGCCTTCCCTTCGGAGAACTCGTCTTCCGCTAGATATTTGGATAGTTTGTTGATCGAACAGGATCCAGTTACAGCTGCCATTTCATGCTTCGGATCTTTGGCAAGAACATGTTCGATGGTCCGGGGGCCAAACAAGAACCCCAGTCCCAGAAGTAACGCAATCGTCCCTTTTCCCAAATAAGTCCAGCGTATTTCTACCCATTCTAGTATTACCACTAAGCAAGTGACGTAGGGCACCAACAATACCAACTCTGCATAGGGCGTCCACCTTCTTTCATACAAGGCCAAAGGAATAAAAATACCAGCGCCGACGAGAAATACCACCACCTGCTCTCGCGACCACATGTGCTTTTTCGTCCAAAACCAAGAGAACAGAAAAGGCAAAGCTAAACCGGCAATGCCCAAACAACTGAATACTTCAAGAAATTGGAATGAGACCGATCGCAAATTGACTAACGGTTGCGTTTCTCCAACCCGATCCCACAATAAGGCCTTCAGTTCAGGGTCCATGTCAGCCAAAGGCCCCTTAAAAAACTCTGGGAACAGATTCCACATCCCAATCATGACCCCTGCGCCTCCGATCCCTAAAATCACCAACCTGGCCATCACATTTGTCAACGGCTTCCATTGCCTTTCGCAAGCAATCACAATCATCCACATTCCTGCTAGACATCCCATCACCGTAATGTGAACGATTGAAAGACGGTCATATTCGATAACGAAAAGTGGTTCGCCCACCCGTTCAATAAAAAGAAAGAGACCCAGGAACATGAACAGACCTACCGTAAGAAAAACATTTCGATATTTCTCGGCTCCACCAACTCGCACCCACTTCAAGGAAAAGATTCCTAACAAAAAAGCAAGGGCAATAAGAAATTCCACACTAATCCATAAACCCAAAGCTGCTAATCCGCCCGTGAAAAATAGTTTCCACGTTGGGGTTTCATCTTCATACAACCCTTTCACCGCCAAGCATACAAGCCAGCAAAAAACTGCCAAAATCAAGCTATGGTGGTCAGGTCTAGCCAGAGAAAAGTATTCCGTAAGCGCCGGTTGAAGAAGAAATCCAATTAATAGCACCATGAGTCCCACTTGATTCAAATCTTTCCGCATCAGTGAAAAAAGCCCCAAAAATGCTAGAAAATGGAGAAGAGGACTGACAATGACAGCCCACCAGTGTAATCCTTGTGAAAAGGGAACAAACGGCGTCATCACAAGCGCTCCAGCCAACAATAGGAAATCTAAGGGTTTTGTCCAATGAATACTTTCCCCATAGGGTACATTACTTCGAGGGAAAATCCCTTGATTCCAATGTCCATGTTCATAGACCCATTGAACACGATTTAATCGTGTGTAACTATCGGTATCGATTAGTTCAAGTTCTCCCACGGCAATTGGTCCGAATAACCCCCGCATGAGTGGAAACACGAGGAAGATGACCAAAATAATTATGATCGAAAAAAGAGGGGACTCTGTGCTTGGCTCTCTTTCCAACCTACCAGGCTCCTTTAGAGAATGATGATCTGCATGTTGCTCTTTCATATGACTGAATTACTCCCTACCCATATATCCTCGACATTCTTTTAGCCTACCATCCCCTTGCAACCATGAACGTTGGCAACGGCTTCCCATCTCATGGTTCAGGAGTTTCTTGCCTCAAAACTCATCCCCTTTTGTTGCGCTGGTTCTGCAGATTTAGATATGAGACATGTTGATCAGGCGACTCCCTTCCCTCAATCGCTTCTCAGGGAGATGCTGGTACTGGTGAAAAATCAAAGGGATATCGCATCAAGGCAAAGAAGGCTTCATCTTCTAAAAGGGGTGACGATACCTTAAAGTATTCTTGGAGAATCATTCGAAAAGTATTGACGGGCGTTATGTCATGGTATAAGGGAAGGCTATCTCCCTCTGGGATATAAATGGCATTCAGGATACTCATTCGTTCTCGTAAATTTGTATTAGAACGATCTTCCCAATCGACAAAGGCGCCAGGTCCATGATCCCCTTGAAGGACAATTACGGAAGGTCGTGATGTATGCGATAAGACCTTATCCAGCATGGCAACAATTAATCCATTGAGAGCTTTCAATTGCTCAAGGTATCTCTTTTGATATTCCTGGCTACTCTTCTGGTAATAAGAGCGATAATGGCTTCCATCTCTAAAAGAAAACATATTTTCTTTCCCTATAAATGGCGCCTGCTCTCCCAAGACAAACGGTGGATGCGGTGCAACAAAATGGGCAAAAACAAAACTAGGTCGATCGGGAACGATCACCTCTGCAACATTTTCACTCATATACTTCAGCCGATGTTTGTGGACATCAAATAACGAGTGCCCGAAAAGGTGTTGCATTAAAAAAGGAAAGGGGGTTTGCCCTAGAAATAATAACTCCCATTCGTTACATGCACCCGGTACTGAGATGTATTGTTCCGCAGAGCGCAGTTCCGTAAAGGCGATGCCAGAAGAGAAGGCAACGGTTTGGTAGCCTTGAGCCTGAAGAAAAGACATGAGGAGATTTTCATTGATCTCTTTCATCAATGGCGCTCGACTCTGACTCCGAGGACCATATTGCTTCGGCAAGTGTGTTAGATACTGCAGATTTAATGACGACGCTAGAGATAACACCGTTTGGGGGTAATTGGCTTGACTGTTTCTGGCGACAAAAAAGCCTCTTTGATGAAGACCTGCAATAAATTCGTGATTATTAAATCCATACATATCCTTCAAAACATCGCTTCTTCCATAGCCATCTAAGATTATGTAGTAAATATTTGGGAGCGTTTTTCTATCGCCAGATTTCCCTGGGATGCCCCTTGTTAGCTCCTGTGCGACGGGAATGCCTTTTCCTTCCGCATCCATTCCGAACTCCCAATACTCAAATGCCACCTCACTAATTGGAACTAATAATAATATTCCTCCTACCACATTCAACACGAAAGTGGCATGAGCCAGGCGAGTCGTAAACCAAGAAGTGGCATACCAAGCTGCTCCAAAAAGAACAAAGGGAATTGTGCTTGCCCACCCGTGAGTGACCCGAGGGAACCAATCGAAAATTAGTTCATACTGCAATCGATAGGTCAGACAAAAAACCAAGACAAGCCAAGAAAAAAAAGCTCCTACGGCCCAATTCCGAAACCAAGCAACAAGTAATCCCCAAATTATGGAAATCGCTACCAGTGAAACCACCAAAGAACGCCACACATCCTCAAATTGAGCTTCACCTCTGTTGTAGACATACAAAGACACTGAGTACCACAACATAAATAGAATAGGATAAAAAGGAACATGCTTTTTCATATCTCCCACGACAGTCGATTCATCTTTTCTGAACACGACAAACTTCAGGTCTCCTTTTAGGAAGTTGCGCACCCTCACTTTCATGACATCAAACACATTTTTCATAATGGTGTTTCAGTACCGCTTGCAAATTCAATAGGTTTTTTGACTTGATAGATGACAAATTTTGATGAAAGCCGATCAGGTAGTGTAAGTTGACGTACCCAAGGTGGGGGACTTTTCGCATTTAAAAGTTGATACAAGGACACCCGGCTGTCGCCGTTCCTGTAGAATTCCCTTTCTTCCTTTGAATTGGAGCAAATAATGAAAAGATCAATCTTCCGTCGATCAACTATCTCCCTGACCTTCGCGATATCTGAAGAAGCAAAAACTGTATGTCCATCGACAATCCCATCTCGATTTCTATGATACGGTGTCCCCAACACTTTGTGTGAAGTTCGATAAAGTATTTCGGGCCCAGCCATAAAATATGTGGCAATAGTTTTTGAATCTTGCCGCAGTACGGGAGCATTTTGAAGAAACACGGATAGCTCATGGACAGGACATTGCAGGGCATATCTGAGAGTTTCCGTGTTAGCTTTAGCCTCGGATTGGATGACGACCAACCCTAGAAGGAATGAACCCAAGGCTCCTGCAGCCAGCAGGCTCCCCTTTGAAAAGTCAGCTAATCCCGTTTCAGGCTTTAAATGATAGGCATGAGCAAATCTCCATAGAAGATCCACGTATGGAAACAACAAGAATATTTCAGCGTATCCCGCCCAGCGTATTTGATAGAATGTCAAAGGAATAAACATGCTCATCCCCACGAGGGAGCACCACCATAGGAGGCATCGAATGGGGATTTCCTCATGCTTGATGAGCCAATACAAATAAGGAATCGTCGGCAAAGCAATACCCAACCAGAAAATAGCCGGTCCGAATTTCACTTCTCCTTGACCTAGTAATGGTTGGACTTGAAGAATACGATCCCACGCGAGCTTCATTACTTCCGGATCGATGTCCCCCATTGGTCCCAGAAAAAATTTTGGGGCCAGAAGGGCTACAAGGAGAGCACTCAGTACTCCCCACCCAAGGAATCCTGCAAACCGTGCCCCTGGTGAATTCAGAACCTCACTCATTTTAGTTTTAGTAGCTAACGCCCAAAAGCTGGCAATTAATCCAATAAGTAACGCATGAACCCAAGATATCTTGTCGTACTCTGTCATCAACACCTGGGACCAAGGGCGTTCCAGTAATAAGGCGCCACACAGAGCCACAAATTCAATCGCAAATACCACCAGAAACTTTTTGGGCAGGTCATGGCTATTCTTTTGGTAGATCCAACAGCTCGCACCTATCAGTACATACACTAGAAGTAGGAGCAGGGCCTCCAAACTAATCCATAAATTTACAGCCAAAACCAATCCAGTACACAACGACAGCCATATACTGAACGGCCACATAACTAAGGCCAAGAGACAGCCCAAGCTCCAGATACACAACATGAGCAATAACCCATGGTGATCAACCGTTCCGGCTGTAAAGAATGCTGTTACTCCAGGTTGAAGCATAAAGACACAACTCAGGAATACTACTTCGTAGGCGGAAAAAACTTTTCGTCCAATCCATGCAATCCCGATCAAAGCCACACCATGAAAAATTGGAGACATGAGTATTCCACTAATTAGCAATCCTTTCTCAAAGGACCCCAGTCTCTCTCCAATCCAGCCTCCAGCCAGCAAGTAGCCATCTACTGGTCTGGTCCAATGCAAATTTTCTCCATAGGGAGCATTACTTCGTCTGTATCTTGAATCTTGCCAATCACCCGTTTCATGCAACTGTACAACTCGATTCAACCTCATATAGCTATCAGGGCCTGCTACTTGCCCATCTAGAATATTTGTGGGTCCCCAGAAAGCAAAGAACCCTTGTATGGCCAAAAAGATCATGCCAATCATGACTTTTGGCCATATCCCTAATGGTTCCACTAGGTTACCCACTGGTGAAGCCACTAACGCCGTAACCGGTTCTTCTTTCATTGCCCTCATACCCTCGAATTCATATATTCCTATCTTCTTGTCGGGGGTTTTCTCCCCTCAATTAAGAAGACTTCCTATTTCATTTGCCAACCAAATAGTCAGAAGTGAGTCCTTTGGCCCTTTATTAACTTTCAAGTTGAGACTTCGACATTCCGAAAACATTCACAAGTGTCCTGCCTGGTGTCTTCAAAATGATGGTGTCTTATTCTTATCGATAAACTGATAACCTCCATCTTGAATCACCGGCTTCCGAATGGAGCATTTTCCTATTTCCAGAATCACGCCGCTCGTGCGGATGCCACGGCCTGGGGCGTCATGGCCCTTTCTACTCATATTCCTTCTGCAGCTTTTTGCGAACAGGGCCAGAAATATCTCAAAACTCAACAAGCTCCTGATGGCCACATTAGCGTTTCCCCTCAATATCCCTCGGGGTCCTGGCCAACGCCCTTAGCCATCTTTGGGTGGCACCAGTCATCTCTTTATCAATCAGCGCAAGATCGCGCGGTACAATTCCTTTTAGAATTTTCTGGATACCATTGGGACAAACTCGATCCAAAAGCCATTGGTCATGACACAAGCCTCAAAGGATGGCCATGGGTGGCCAATACCCATAGCTGGGTGATTCCCACAGGATTAGCAATGACCGCCTTACAACTAGTGGGACAAGGAATGCACGCACGTGTACAAACCGCAAAATCTATGATCCTAGACCGTCAACTTCCTCATGGTGGATGGAATTATGGGAACACGTTCGTGTTCGGAAAGGAATTGCATCCACTTCCAGAATGCACAGGTGTGGCCTTACAAGCCCTATCCTATTTCGAGGAAGAGCGGACTGTGGAACGAAGTCTGGATTATCTTCTAAAAACACTTCCAAGCATTCACACACCAATTTCTCTGGGCTGGGCAATACTCGGATTGGGAGCTTGGGGTTTTAAACCTTCCAATTCAGAAGAGTTAATTTTGGCAAGCCTTGACCTACAAAAACGCTATGGCCCATATCCACTATGTTCTCTAGCGTTACTTATTTGCGCCGCAAAAGCTCCACAAGGCATTCTTTCCTTATTTGCAGAAACGCATGGACCGTCGATAATTTTCCAGACTACCAAAACCAAGGGAGCCTAATATGGTTGATACCCCCCAATTGAACCAGCAGGCCCTTCTCTCCCGTCGGGAGATTCTAAAGGCAACTCTTATTGGTAGCAGCCTCGGTTTGACCGGGTTCTCCTTGTTAAATTGGCTCAGCACCCCTACCATGACAGCTCAAACATTTATTGGAAAAACACCTGACTATCAGGGAAATCTGGCAGGACTAATTAAGGCAGGTTTCAAAGAATTAGGCATCACGGAAGAATCGATCAAGGGGAAACGGATTCTTTTGAAACCAAATTTGGTGGAACCTCACAAATTCAGTGCGCACATTAACACACACCCCCTAGTGATACGAGGAGCAATTGAAGCATTTCTATCATTTGGAGCAGCTGCAGTAATGGTAGGAGAAGGTCCAGGTCATCGTCATGACACGTTACTAGTTTTAGAAGATTCAGGGTTGGCGGAAGTTCTATACGAAGATCGAATCCCATTTCATGATTTAAATTCATTAGATGGTGTACCGATTCCCAATACTGGAGGTTATACCAAGTTATCGACTTTAATGTTTCCCAAACTCTCTCTAAAAGTCGACTGGATCGTTTCTATGGCCAAAATGAAAACTCATCATTGGGTAGGTGCTACCTTATCCATGAAAAACCTTTTTGGGATTATGCCAGGAATATATTATGGGTGGCCAAAAAACGTCTTACATCAAGAGGGGATTCCTCAGTCGATCCTCGATATCAATGCTACACTCAAACCTCATTTTGCAATCGTTGACGGAATTACGGGAATGGAAGGGGATGGACCCATCATGGGAACACCTATTGATTCGGGAGTGCTGGTGATGGGACAAAACTTGCCTGCGGTAGATGCCACGTGCTGCCGCATCATGGGCATCAATCCTAGTCGTATTTATTATCTAAATAAGGCTGACCAATGGTTGGGGCCTATTCAAGAAAAAGCTATTAAACAGCGAGGAGAAACATGGGAGTCTGTCCAAAACCCGTTCACCCTCATCCCTGAAATCCCTGCCCACCAGAACATTCGACTGGCTTAGCCCTTGTCCTCGGGAAAGCCGTCAAACAGACAGCTAGGAGTGGCTCAGCCGACTATATTCGATTAACAATCGACGAGATTGCGATACGACTTTTGTGCGTATGATTTCCGCTCGTTGAGAGATACAACTGACAAACTCATCTTCTGTATAGTTGGGGAAAATGTCTTCACGATGACAAAGAAGCCTCTTGACCATGGGGTCAGCTTTGGGGACAAATTCAATCACTCCGGCTGGTGCGAGATCTATAAGCCAGTTCACTAACTGGTCCAACGGGATATTTCTTGCGATTGCTAAATGGTGAATAAAAGCCAATACCAGTATTCCATCGGCTGACGTTCGCTCCTTCAAGCCCTGCCGCTCTTGTTGCATCCAACCCTGATTTGGCGAGGGATTTGCTGCATCTAGATACAACACTTGCAGTGAAAGGCCTTCGGCCTTAGCTCGGAAATAACCTTTCTCAAGCGCACCCTGGTCTGCATCGAATCCCAGAACATATTCGGCCCCGCCTTCCAGAGCCACCTTGGAAAACTCCCCAGTATTACATCCTAAATCCCACACGAGTTTGGGTTGTGTTCGCGCTACGAACTCTCTCACAAATTGTTTTTTATGGTTCGTTTCCTCAGTCGAATAGCTGTGTGTTCGAACATAGTCAGCCCATACGGTTTTTCCGGTATTCACAGGCTCAAAAGACGAAATCCAATCCTGGAGTTTTTCCAATAGTCCTTGAAAGGAGCGCCGTGGAAGGGGGCGGGACGGCAACGCCTCTTTGTCCAACGTGTGAGGATGGTTCTGCACGGACTGTTGAAAGACATTTTGTAACACCACATGGGTAAGAATATTCCAACGACAATAGTGTCTCCAAGTGAGAAGACGACAAAGCTCACTATTAGGAATACCCTCTTGTGTACCACGATACCATCCATTATGTGGAATCCCCCACAGCACTCTGAGCAACAGCGGATTGAGAAATTGTTCACAGAACTGACGATGCCCAATCCACACTTCACCTTCGACGTAAGGCCGAAAAGACAAATGGTCGATAAATACAGGCCGGGGGCCGTGAAACTGCACATTAAAGGCTGAGGCATCTGACAGGGTCACGCCCTTGCGTAAGGCCATGAGATGAACCTGCAAATGCTGTAACGCGGCGTCTTTCAGAGCAGAAAACGGCCATTCGTAGGGAAACGCCACAAACGGCAACTTGGGAACCTCAAGAACATAATCCTCTTGAAATCCCATATCAGCAATCTCTTGTTGTGATACCCGCTGTGCAGGAAGCAAGAAACCGCCTGCTTCTAAATCTTCGAACAGTCCGGTTGCCTTTACGAATTCATATTTAGGCGTGAATGCGGGCGTAACTGTGCGTAAAACTCTTTGGTCAAATAAGAACACACGACCACTTGGATCGCGAAAGGATCCCGGCACGGCTTGAATCGTACTAGTCACAAGATCGTCCAAAGTAGAGAAAGGAATGACTTATTCTTCCTTTCGGCGAAAAAGATCTTTCACCTTCTGCCAATACATCTTAGTCACAACCGTAATACCGGCAATTCCCCCGAGAATGAGCTGCAAGAGCATACTCCCACTTCCAGGGTCTAGATAAGCCAATGCCAAGGTAGAAGGATCAGAAACCATTACAAACAGCAGGAAACTTAATAAGAATTTTGACAACACCATGCCTCACCCCCTCAAAGGTTTGAAGGAGAAACTCCCTCATGAAGGTATTGTCGGCAATATGCTGAAAATGTTAACGGAGGTGGGCAAAACACCCCTGAGCAGCCAGTGAACATAAACAACCATCAACAGGTCCTGATTTATTCGCGGGCTGTGAGCGAAAAGATTACACAGGCTACACTAAGGCCTCCCTCAGGCCGTTCAAGATGTCGGTGCGATATTCCGAACAATCACATCAATCATTTGTAGAAACTTAGATTTTATCTCTCAGACAAAGTCCGATGAAGTCTAAGACAGGAGATGTCGGAATTTTGGGAACCCTGTCATTCCCACGAAGGCGGGAATCTAGGTTTATGGAAAGAGCACTGGCTACACGCTTAGTACTGCGGGCATGACAAGAGAAGAATTCTTCAACATGTCAGATTTCAATGGATCTAACACTGTCTGAAATGCAAGTTTTTACAAATCATTACATCATCAATAGGCTCTAGTTCCGGTTCGCTTGAACGGTATCTATTAATATCCCAGGATAATGACCCAGCATCCAGTGTTTCATCACCAAACAAGGTCAATATGGGTTGGGAATTCCGAAGAAATTGGCCTCAACAATTTTAATCGAAATTAGTACATGACCTTACCTATTCATCCGATTCTCTTTTCCTTGTTCCCAATCATCTTCATTTTTTCCAACAACATTTCTCACCTGTCACTTGACCAAATTCTCGATCCAACTTTATGGACACTTTCCATCACCCTGACAATATGGTTTTCACTAAAATTGTATTACCGTAATGTGCATCAAGCAGCTACACTCACAAGTTGGCTTGCTATCTTATTTTTTTCTTATGGCGCAACCTATGACTCTCTAGGGAAAGTCCTCTCGCTCATTCAATCTCATTGGCTACTTTTGATGACTTGGAGCCTGATAGGCACAGCAGGTGTATATATCCTCAACCAATGTCACAGTAAGATTGAACACCTCTCACATGCAGCAAACTGGATTGCCCTATGCCTACTTGGCCCCTCGATCGGGCTCCTCACAATCAATTCCTGGATCAGTCCCATATCGGTATCTATAGAAGCAGCACGAGCTGCCGAAAATATTCCTCTCCCTCACCAACCGCAGAATCGACCTAACATCTACTATATCGTCCTGGATGCCTATGGTGGCCAGCCTGCTCTTCAAAAGTACTTTGATTTCCCTAATCAGGAATTCATTGATTTCTTATCCCACAAGGGCTTTCAGGTGAACAACCAAGCTAAGGCCAATTACAATCAAACGTGGTTAGCGTTATCATCTGCCCTCAATCTCGATTACGTCCAAAATCTTCTCCCTAACTCCACCCTTCATTCAAAAGATCGCCAACCGTTGAAACGGCTTATTCAAGACAACATGGCAGTAAAGTTCCTGCAGAAGTTAGGATATTCAATTGTGTGTTTACAATCGGGACTTTCTTTCACAAGGTGGGACAAAGCCGATATCCTTGCCCCACCTCGTAAGGCTATGGATGAATTTTTTCTCTTGTGGCTGTCACTTACGCCAATTCGAGGAGCTTTTAGTATCATTGGTGATTTATCAGGTACGCAACACTCTCCCTACCAGAGTCTTCGGGAACGAATTCAATACAGCCTGGATCACCTTCCAGACTATGCCAATACGCCAACCCCATCTTTTATATTCGCTCATATCTTAGCACCACACCCTCCGTTCGTGTTTGGACCTAATGGGCAGCCACTAGACCCGGATCGAAAATATGCAATAGGTGATGGATCTGAATTTTATGCGAACGGAGGAACGCAAGAAGAGTATCGTAGGAACTACATCGGCGAGATCAAATACCTTAACAGTCAACTTAAAGAAACCATTCGAAAAATTCTCATTCACTCAGAGAGGCAACCAGTCATTTTGATTCAAGCTGACCATGGTTCACGAATGCATTTGGACTGGCAGAGCTTTGAAAATACCGATACTGAGGAAGTTTTTTCTATTCTTCACGCGTTGTATATACCCGATCGATACCGCGACAACATTCCCGTTAACATATCACCTGTAAACAATTTTCGGCTTCTATTCAACATACTTTTTGATACACACCTGCCACTGTTAACAAACAAGAGCTTTTTCTCTCCTTGGGAAGAGCTGTTTCAGTTTTACCCTGTAGATCATACTTATTCTGCCCACGATCTCATGAGTCAGACAGAACAAGAATAGTAGACGATAACACTAGGCATAGCCGTAGCGATTACTGACTCACTTTAACTGCATTCTTACATTTCTAAGAGAGACCCAATAGACCGTCAGAAAGGATTGTGGAGGAGGGCGTTGACTTCTTGGAGGCGACCGTGAGCTTTGATAGCTTCGGGACTTTGAGGATACGCTCGGACGACTTGTTGAAACACCGATCGAGCCATAGCAGGTTGTTGTAGTTCTAGATGCGAATACCCAATCTTGAGGAGTGAGGCGGGGACTTTATTACTCGCGGGGTACAAGGCAAACACTCGTTCAAATTCATCGATGGCTTCTTGGAAACGACGTTGCCCATAATAACACTCGCCCAGCCAATATTGACTATTGGCCGCAAGCGGTGATTCAGGAAACGTGCGCAGGAAACCAGAAAATTTTCTGGCTGCCGCGACATACTTTCTTGCGCGCAAGAAGTTAAATGCTTGTTGATAGGCCTCCCGCACATCTTTTGTAACTGCTTGACTTGATGTCCGTGGAGTAGAACGTCGTGATGGGAGCGATGCTCGAACTGGGCTGGACTCAAGCTCCAGCAATGAGGCGTTGGATTGCGACCCAAGCCTCTGGCTCTTTAGCTCTGGCTGGGGAGCAAGAGCCGAAGATGCCATCGTTTCTTTAGAACGAAGGTTCATAAACGATGCCGTTGCAGTCTGCTCAGGGACGACCTTGGTCGTATCAGCCTGACGCACCGCTGATGATCGCTGGTGCTCATACGCATCCAACCGTCCGCTCATGGTGGTTGTAATCTTTTCCATCGTACCAATCACTGATTGCATATGCTGCCTGACATCTTGTATGTCCGTTTGGACTTGTTGATGTTGAATCGCGTATTCTTGTGTTATTTGACCCACATGTTGCTGAAGAGCCACCACCTCTTGATTCTGTTGACTGACATTCTTTTGAAGTGCCGCCAGCACACCCTGGTAGTCCAATAAGGACGTGCGAAACTCTCCCAGCTTTCCTCCCTGTTCCGTGAGAAGTTGTTCTTCCGCATGCATTTGTTCCTGAAGTTTGGCCACAAGCGGTTCAAGCACCGCTTGGGATTGATCGACTTTCTCACGAACCGTCTGCATCTGTGTGTGGAGCACGCCGAGTTTTTCATCGAGCGAATTGACTTGATGTTGGTTATATTCGATTGCCCCACGCACCTGTGATAAATCTGTGTCTTTCAGAGTCGCAACCTGATCCATCACTTCGGCACGCGCATGGAGTAGCTCCTTGATTTCTGCCCGTTGGCCAGCAATGACCGTATTGGCTTTGTCTAGGGCAGTGTTCGCATCGGTCACGGCTTGCTGGAGGGACGTTTTACTTTTATTTAATTCATGAATCTTCGCATCCAGTTCCCGTTTGATACGTACGACATCGGCCTGCTGGGCAACACATCCTACCGCCAAAACGACAACACTCAGACCCACAACTCCTAAGATCCACAATCGTTGATGTGGGTAGGCCAGACTCATATCACACACTCTACCTTTTTCAAACTTGTCATTAGTCCCCAAAAACCCCAGGCTCAGATTCCCTGGATTACCGCATTGCCGTTGCTGCCACCGTCAACCCCAACACCAAATGAGCCCGGCGATTTTTCTGATAGCACGGCTCTGTAGGATCCCAACAGGCAGGATGATCCTTTCCGAATGACATCACATGTAACCGGTTGGCTGACACACCCAAACGTACCAAATAATTTTTGGTCCGAAGAGCACGTTTTTCTCCAAGAACATAATTATAGGACGACGTGCCTCGATCATCACAATGCCCTTCTATCGTCACATCAGCATCGGGATTGGCCTTCAACCATTCAGCATTGGCCATCAAGATCATTTTGGCCCGCTCGTTGAGCTGGACACTGTCAAAATCAAAATGAACATCTTCTAAGCCACTTTGTTCAGTGAATCGTTCAGCACGAGTCCGATTCACCCAATAATCACCGGACTCACTTCGACCGCCCTCTTGCCCAAATTGAGGATCTTCCTGAATATAATCATCCGCCTCCAAGAGATCGCCAAAACTCCCCGCACCATCAGAAAAATACCCAGTCCCACTCTTCACCGGTTCTGATGAGGAACTGAAAGAGTCGCGTTGACTGCCATCCGGTTGATGGGCGATCACCTGAGCTTTACTCAAACCTTTCGAATATCGGTGGCTCCCGTGAGATGCTCGTTTTCCACAGCCCAGGACTGAGACGACCATCAGTAGAACAAGGGCCCAAACCCATATCCTACTCGATCGCAGACAAATCTTCATAACGCAAAACTCCTTTGTGGTTCACAAACTGCTGAATCAAGACAACACCCTCTGCTTAATAGAAGCAAAAACAGGGCCACGTCAAATTTGGTGGATTCGCTTCGCTTCTCGAAGAATCTTGAACAAGCATCAAAGACACCATTCTCACTATTCCCTACCTATGCGACAGACACAACTCAGCAGAAATTCACACGTTGTGTGGCTGAGTTACAAAATTGTTATGGAAAGAGTTGAATGAATGGAGGGACTTGATAACAGACTTGCGGCACTAAGCGAAGGAGAAAAATTGGAGGCAACACCCTACAACCGTATCTCCTCTCATTCATCAGCACATCAAAGATGACGCAGCATTTTCTCAACAATCGTGGCTTTTGGCCAACGCAACTCTGGTGGGTATGTCAATAAAAGGGAGTATGAAGAAATAACGACAAAAGCACTGGAAGCCTACGGAGGGGACATTACCGTTACACGATATTCCATTCGGCCGTCGCGAAATGCCAACATTGGCCCCCAATGCCTTTTGCACGGTACATGGCTCGATCGGCAATGGTTAATAAACGACGGGGATCTGTCGAGTCCTTTGGGTATACGGCAATACCAATGCTAATCTGTACTGGAATATCTTGACTCTGTATATGAATCGGGGGCGTGAGACACTCCACAATCTTTGATGCCACCTGCCGAATATCTTGAATACGATCAAGGCCTTGCAAAATAATAGTAAACTCATCACCACTTAATCGTGAAACCGTGTCGGTTGTTCGCACACACTTCACAAGCCGTTTTGCGACGATTCGTAGCAATCCATCCCCAATTTGATGTCCATGCCGATCATTGATTGCTTTAAAGTTGTCTAGGTCCAGAAAGAGCAAAGCCAGCAAACGGCCATTTCGACGAGCCTGCGCTAACGCCAACTGCAAACGGTCCTCAAACATCACTCGGTTCGGCAACCCTGTGAGGGCATCATGATACGCCTGATGCTTAATCTGCATCTCAGCGACCGCGCGGGAGGTCACGTCATGAAGGGTCACCACAAAATGGGTAACAGCTCCCTCAGGGTTCGCCAGCGGTGTTAATACTTGATCCAAAACGAGAGATTCCCCATTCTTCCCCTTTTCCATCACCTCCGTTTTCACACAACCTCGTTCTTCTCCGTCGGCATGAGACGTTGACCATTGTTCCTGAAGCTGAGCATGTGGAAATGAACGCAGGGATGTGCCTAACACTTGCTGCAACGTTCCACCTAGTAACCGAGTGTACGATTCATTCACCCACTCGAGACGTCCTTGGGGGTCCGTCACACACATCGCATCATGCACTGACCCCATCACCGCACTCTGGAGACGTAGTCGCTCTATCTCCAATCCTCGGGCCATAAGTTGTGCAATATGATACCCGAGAGTCCTCAGCCATTCTTGAACAGACGAATCAAATACCTTGGTGGTGGACGAACAGACAACCAATAGGCCTGAAAGATCCCCATCCACCACAAACGGTAGACAAAACGCCTCTTGAAGACCAAACCCCAAGGGAAACCACGAAAATTCACCCGTATGCGGAGCATCGCCGGAAACCAAGGAACCTTCAGAAGCCACACAGGCTTGCGCTAAAATCTTTTCCTGTCGACTGAGGGCCGCCCACCACGATGGCCCTTTTGTCTGCCAGTCGAGCGAAGAAGCCGCCGCTTGTGCACGTAGGCGAACCCTCTGGCCGCTACGCACAGTGGCAATCCACACGAACGAATACCCAAACGTCTGCACCAATTGATTGCAAATTTTCGCTAGACAGTCATCAACACCACGTCCGTTCAGCAGCATCACTTCAAGACCTGGCACAAACCGCAACAATGGATCCAAGGTGACTGACTGGCCTTTTCGAGATAGTTCCCAGTGCCATGCCGCAACTTGTCCCGATTGATCGAACATCGGGGTAGCGGAACACTGCATCTTCTGCTTCTGCGAAGACTGGTCTGGCAATGAGAACGTCACAAGCCATTTCATTGGATCGCGGCTGACATCGCGAGCCTGTAATTGTTGGCGAATAAACCGCCATTCGTCATAGGGGATCTGCTCAGCAACCGACATGGTTCCAATGTTGCGAATATCCAAGCTTAAGACATCAACCGCCGCATCATTGGCCATAAGAATAACCCCGTCACGCGACGTCACCAGATGCACCGACCCCTCGTTCTCGAAAGCAGCGTGGGAGGTCGTGGCCTCAACAGCACTTGGAATGGTTGACCCTTGGGTTGAACGGACATCATTGGATTCCGTTAGGATAGTATGCAAACGGCCAGACAATCGCTCCAGAGCCTGACTGAGCTGTTGCTCTTCTGAACCTTGGATGGCACCCGCATCGGTATCAAGGTCACGCAAGGAGCGTTCAAGGAGTTGGTGCAGTTGGTCGAGATTTGACACGTGAGATCTCATCTAGCCAAGACCTAAATATCGCCACATACACATGTGGATAATGAAAGCAGGTACCCGTATCTTTTGGTAAAACGTCAAAGAAGTCAACCCTCCTGATAGGCTGGAAGACTCATCAACCCTGCTGCCACATCACTCTGCGCTTGCGAATATCGTTCCATCGTTCCAACATCTGACCAATAACCGGTATGAACGAATCCGAACAATCGCCAACCTCGAGCAAGTGCACGGGTATAGGAATCAATGATCGAAAACGATTTTCCAGCCGACGCATCGGCTAGCACAGCAGGATGCAAAATATGTACGCCTGCAAACATTCGGGTATCAGCGATTTCAGGACAATCTATCATATTGCCCCCCCGCCCATTGATCCTGAGTATCTGATCTTGCGCATCACATTCTACCGGCCCCCATCGTTGCGCGTTAGGATCATCACGAAGAACAAGCGTGGCCACACCACCGTGTGAGGCATGATAATCTTGCAACACCTTCAGATCCAGATCAATCAAGGTATCGCCATTCAACACGAGGACCGGTTCATTGTCGAAAAACCACTCTGCCGCTTTCAGCCCTCCGCCCGTTCCTAATAACTCTGCCTCGCGAGAATACGTGATCTGCATGTCCCAACGTGAGCCATCGCCTAACGCTTCCTCAATCATCGTGCCAAGATAATGCACGTTAATGATCACATCGCGAATGCCACCTATCCGCAGCATCAACAAATTCCAAACGATCAAAGGGGTATCGGCTATCCGCAACAGAGGTTTCGGTATGGAGTCCGTCAGTGGCCGCAGACGAGTCCCCAGACCAGCCGCTAAGATCATCGCCTTCATCGTCAAATGCTTACTGCCATTCAGGAACGTAGGGGGAGAGATGGTTCAACAAACGATGCAACTGGGGGTATTTGGTTAAATTAGCATAGACGTTGTGAAGCGTGCGGGGGATCGAAGACAGAAAATTGGGATTACCCTTCACATGATCAATATACACAAAACGCCCAGCAGCCTTCAGATTTCGTTGAATACTAGTGAAGTCAAACAGGCGCCGGAATGTCTCCGGATCATTCAAGAAAAAAATCGCATGCCGCGAATGGGGAAGAGCGGCGCGCATTTGTTCTCGATAGTAGTCCAATAATTCATCGATTAACGCCTCGTCGAGAGTCATATAGGAATCGCGCAGGAGCGACGCTAAATCATAGGACACAGGTCCCATGAGTGCATCTTGAAAGTCGATCACACCTAGTCGCGCGCCGTCCACCATTAAGTTTCGTGAATGGTAATCGCGATGCGTCAACACCCTCGATTGCGCGGCGAGCCATTGAGCAATGCCCTGAAACTCTTCACGAATCACAAGATAGTCTTCAGAGCACATGGGTTTACCCTGGCGCTCCACAATTCCATATTCTAAAAAGTGATCGAATTCCCACATATACAGCGACACATCAAAAGATCGTGACAAGGCCAGACAATCAGCCTGCGACGGCGCAGATGCTTTCACATGGAGTTGAACCATCACATCAATAGCCTGACGGTACAATCGCCGAACCGTCGTTGACGACACCCCAACACAAGCCTGCGCCAACGTAACATCACCAAAGTCCTCCAGGTACAAGAGGCCCGCAGACTCATCATACCAATATAAAACCGGTACGGGGATATTAACCGCTTGAAGATGCCGCAACACATTCATAAATGGTAGTTCGGCAATATCTGACTCAACCCCGCTTACTGCTTCTTCAGAAGCCTTAAACCCTTCGGGGTCGGCCAGTTGCATCAGAATGAGCGAGGGCACCGATGCTCCAGACACGGTGAGCCGAAAATAGTGCCGATTAGACGCATCACCGGTTAGAGGTACAAGTTCGTCAAGCGTGCTGGAAAACGGAAGAGACTGTTTGAGTGTAGAAGCGACTCTGGCACAATCAAGATTATGCGAAATAGAAGGAGATTGGGAAACCATCCTGGCCGATTATACGACTGGTTTCTCCTCCTGTCACCAAGTTTTTCGGAATAACTTTATGAGGCAGACTCGATTTCGTAAATTTGAGCTGACCTCTATATAAAAAAACGAGGGTTGCATCTGACGCGATGCAGCCCTCGAGTCGTATTGCTTACTATCTTTCCTAAGGATTAATTAGGCCTGTGTCTTCGCGCCTTTCTTCCAGCGCCAGAAGCCTAACCCCGCTAACCCGGAGCCCATTAAGAACATCGTGCCGGGCTCTGGTGTCGGATGACCACCTGGACCACCACCACAATTAGGGTCATTTGGTCCACATGGTTCACCAGGAAGTTTTAAGCTTCCACCGTCTCCCACTCGCTGCATTCGAACGAAGGTACTACAGTCTCCTAAACCACTTCCGCAGTTTTCCGAACCTAATCCGCTGATAGCACTATCGAAGTTCAGAACTAAGGTAGCTGTAGTAAACCATACATCATTCTGACCTCCAGGTAAGGCACCGCTACCCATCAGATCGGGATTAAAAAGTGCTCCATCAATTTGGCCGCCTGTGCCAGGGAGATAGTCTAAGCTGACTCCCGCTTGCGTCATCTGCATTTCCCAATCTTGTCCAGCTGTCCCATCAGCAATGAGCGTAATGCTCCCTGTACTGTCCAGAGCATGCAAAGTCCAACTTGTTAATACCAACGTATCCGGCTCAAGGTTCAGTCCGATAGCAGTAATCCCAGGCGTGTTGTCTGAAATCCCATCATCCATCAATATTGGAGAGGTGTTTTCCACGACTGCTGTTACCTGATTACCAGAAATTGTCACATCCATAGTTGCTGATCCAGTTCCTCCATTGGCACTACCAGAAAACGTAAATGACTCAGCTTGGACCTGCGTACTGAGACCCAAAGCCAAGAACAGACTCAAAGCACCAATTGTCCTGTTCATAATTTATCCTTTCTGAAGTAATGAATAATGCCGTACTTCCCTAATCAAGATTTATTTGTAGAATTTAAAACTCTTTCAATCGGACCTAACGCACGGACCATGCCATATCCAAAACTATGCACTGTCCTTAATAGTCTATATATTTTCTTATAACTTTCGGCTTATTTGTGATTCGACGTTTGCAAAAATTTCTAATAAATCTAGTAATGCCCAGAAGGCGCCAACTCAAAAACAAATGAGGTTCGGCAACAAAATATTTTTTCTAAAAAAAAGGTGAGGTAAGCGACAAGACGGGAAAGTTTACGAAAAATTGGTCTCGCTAGCTGGTTGCTTAAGAAACTAATTATTTCAAGACATTCTGCCCGGAAGAGGTGTCCCTATTTTTGACAGCACATCGGTTGTGACAACATTGAGCTCACAAAAAAACAGACGGTTGTTCTGGTAACAGAACAACCGCCCATCGTACAAACATCAGCAACGACTATAAAATTAAGAGACGATCACCAAACGTTAGCGATTCTTGCCTTTCCCACGTTTGGAAGACACCACGTTTACTTGAATCTGAGCAGTCTTGGATAAGCCTGCGCCGTCGACGGCTTCGGCCCTCAGCGTATGAAACCCTTTCCCTACTTTCCGGGTATTCCAGGAATAGGATAGGGGACTGAGATTCGTAGAATTTTTCAAGCTACCATCAATATAGAGCTTCACGGACTGTAGACGCATATTGTCGGCAGCATGCACCACGATCTGCACCGTACCACTGACCGTGCTATTCGCGGCTGGCTGCTGAAAGTTGACTGTGGGAGGAGTCGTATCTATAGGATCGGTGATATTATCAACGATCACCGGATGCGAACCTGAGCTGCCTTCGTTACCGGCCGCATCATAGGCATAGGCAATGAGCGTCGTCGGCCCATCGCTTTCCCGCGTGGAATCCCAAGAAAATTGGTACTGCACACTCGTATCCTCGCCAATCTTTTGTGTACCGGCATACAAGACCACTCGCGTCACACCCACATTATCCGTTGCACTCACATCCACCGGCACCAGTCCTTTCACAACAGCATCACGAGCAGGTCGTGTGATCGACACCGACGGGTGTTGCGTGTCGTCACCCCCTGCCGTACCACCAGCCATCTGCACTGCCGCCGCCGCATTCACACGGCCCGCGCCAAAATACAAGGCGCTGCCTATATCATCGGCAGAGTTTTCCAGGATCGTTTCAACTTGGCTTATTGACAAGCTTGAATTTCTTGACCGAATCAACGCCACAACTCCCGCTGTAATCGGTGAGGCAAAAGAAGTCCCCGACCAAGCTTGCGTGCCCCCGCTGCGACTTGTAGTAAGAATGGACACGCCAGGTGCCGCCACATCCACAAAGTTTCCGTAATTGGACGAACTCCATCGAGCATCACTCGATGTCGTGGCCGAGACTGTAATCAAGGACGGATTCTCACCATACCCCGGATTCGTGCCACCGTTTCCGGCCGCATTCACGACAAGACCGCCCTTATTCCGAAAATAGTTGGCGGCTGTGGTGACCGTGCTGCTAGCGGTCACGACATAACTAATATTAGCCACGTCGGCTCCATGATCAGCTGCCCAGTTCAAGCCACGCGCCACATCTGACCACGCAGCCCAGCCATCGCTGCGGTTTGAGATACGGATTGGTCTAATCTTGCCTCGTCCCGCCACGCCCGCCACGAGCGTACCATTATTGGTGATTGCCCCAACTACACCCGCCACTGCAGTTCCATGACCATGAATATCCGTAATGTCTGAATTTTGCGACACCGCATTCCATCCCGAAACCAGTTGTCCTTGAAGATCGGGATGATTCACATTGATCCCGGTATCCAAGATGGCTGTCGTCACTCCCGCCCCCTGCGAGAGATCCCACGCCGCTGGGACCTCAACTTTTGGTAAATGCCATTGACTACCATAGCTGGGATCGTTGGGAATCAACACCGGCTCGACCAGCGCATCCACTTCGGCAAATTGAATATGCGGATTGCGAGAAAGCGCCCGAGCTACCGCTTCCTCAGCCTGAGGAGGCACCTCTACGATATGTACCTTCAGGTTCCCGATTTGTGCCTTACTGCGACCATTCGACTGTTGTAAGACTTTGCCCAACTGCTCCTCCGAAAGCCCCGTACGAGGCTGCACGAGAATTTGCCCCTTAACCCATTTCACTGGCGGACTCGCCAAGCTATCAGGCATCCCCGCTACAACCATACAAAACACCACGCCCAGAATCACGAACACACCCTTCAATCCGCGAAGCCAATCATGCATCTCTCCTACACCCTCCCATTCCCCAGTACATGGCGGAAAACATGAACAATCTCCCCTCCCTGGGTAGACACCCTCAAGAAAGCTTCATGAGAGACACCAGACCATTTGACCTGGGGTTTCTCTATGGAGTGTTCCACTCTGAACTAGGCTCTCCAATGTGATGTCGTCGGACCGAATGATGAACAGGCAGGATAGATGCCGTTACAGCTATTTGGTTCGGATTAGATTTTCTTTTTCTAAATCGTTGTTATTTAAAATCTATTCACGATATTTTCAACTAATGATCTTGAACATCTTAAAATAAATAGGTATAAACACCTGAATGAAAGTCCATACATGTGAAACCATAGTGAATTATTGAGCCTTCAGTGAATAAGAGCACAATTGGATGGTCTCAGAGACCTATTCCGGTTAAAAAGTGGCGTTTCAGACAAAAAAAAAAGCGCCTTGGTCAAAAACCAAGGCGCGCATAACCCTGCTAACCCGCTATCTATGTGGAATCTAATCTTTAAACCTTAGCAAACAATCTCCATTTCCATAAACCTAACCCAACCAAACCAGAACCCAATAGCAACACAGTACTGGGCTCAGGCACCTCGCCGCTTGGAATCACGCCCCCATCATCATCAGCACCCCAATAACTGATGTGAGAAACGTCAGCTTGTTGGCCACCATTATTCAGCAGATCTAAAGTATCCCAATTTCCTGTTGTTGATGCTGGATTGATCTCAAACATGTTAAAAGAATTCGCTGCCTTGACGGTAATGAAGGCAGCAAAATCTGGAATGCTCCATGTTCCACTTGCTCCATTAACTGGATCCCCATAGCCTTCATCACTTTTACCTAAAAGGGTCAGATCAATAAAAGTGCCTCCATTGGCACTCTGGATAGCAGCTTCAACATTTTCCTCATTATCCAGGCCACCAGGATTAGGCGGATTCGTATCTACACCCCCAAACAGGATATCACCTTGGTCGACTCGACAGTCAAAACCAAGCCCGTCTATACATTTAGTAGACACAGCATACGTCAAACCAGCTGTACCCACTACAAATACTGTAGCCGTCAAGCATGAAACAGCAAAAAGTGGAAAGGTTTTTTTCATAAACACCCTCTCAAAAATACCAATTGAACCTAATATTTGTCTCTCTTCAAAACGTTTTGACAACTAGGCATAAACAATAGCAATTTTAATACCATGTATATATTTATCTATAAATAATTGATTTTACAGATATCTATAAAAATACGATAACAATAGAAAATATTTTGAAGTAAAAATTCCTGACATATTTAATGGCAATATTATACATTTGATTGATGTGGGATTATAGAATCCTCTCCAAAAGTGACGGGATCCTGTACAATACCGCTCATGCAAACCACCATGAAGGACAAAACGAAACCCAAGAAATTACGGATTGAACGCTTTCTGAACGAGATGGATCAGATCGTACCATGGCAACAATTGGAAAAGGTCATTCAGCCGCATGATAAGTGCACCGATGGGCGTCCACCCCACGAGCTGCGGGTGCTGCTGCGCATTCATTTTCTCCAACTGTGGCACAATTTGAGTGATCCGCTCGATGAGATTTCTATCAAAAAAGGAGCTATCTACCGAATCGTGGTCAGCGACCTAGTGCGGCGGCCGATCTGGTTCGGAGGAGTCGATAGCTCTGAACAGAACATGGACCTGTTCTACCAGTGGTTGGAGAAAAGGAAGGTAGCCGGCATTAGGCTCGCAGGCATGGATGTGGCGGGCCTTCGAGAATTCAACCACGAAGCATGCGCCTCAGGCGGCGATCCTGTACGACAAGTTTCATGTGATGAGACACCTGGGCAGGGCGCTCGATACGGTGCGGAAACAGGAATACAAGCGGCTGACCGAGAAGGCCCGGTCCTTTATTAAGGGGCAGAAGTATACCCTGCTTTCCAGAAAAGCCAATTTAACGCTCGAGGCGCGGAGAGCGCTCTCCAAGCTCCTTGGCGCCAACAAGCAACTCCACACCGCCTATCTGCTGAAGGAATCCTTTGGTCAGTGATGGAAGTACCAAACCGCAGGCTGGGCGCGGCGATTTTTCGAAAACTGGAAGGCCTCATTGAAGTGGCAGCGCCTGAAGCCCTACGAGGACTTTGCAGCAATGATCGAGCTGCACTGGGAGGGAGTGCGACCACCTATGCCAAAGCTGAGAAAAAGGTCTCCCTCGGCTTTGTGGAGGGGCTGAGCAATAAGATCAGGGCGGTTCAAAGAAGAGCGCCTCAGCTTTTAAAAGCTGAGGCGCTCTTTGCTAACTGACTTGATACTTAAACTATTAGGCTTTTTTGGCAACCATCCGCTTCCAGAGACCTAAACCCACTAGCCCAAAACTCAGAAGAAGACCAGAGGATGGAACTGGAACTGGTGGAGCATTGGTGTTGATCAGGAAGAATTGCTCTCGGCCATCATTGACCTGATCAAGAGCGGCAAAAAACTTCACTTCATCGGTAGCAGCAAATCCACTCAGGTCAGTAAAGCCTGTGAGTAAATTATCTGAAAACCCATTTCCATTATTCACCACAGAAAGGTCACCAGGCCCAACGTAAGAATCAATCTCCATCCCATTGATCTCCATTGAAAATGACAATAAACGGTGCGGCGGCTCCGCGGCATTGGTTCGATTCACATCAATCCCGACGAGAAAACTTGTGCCTTCAATAGCATCAACAATTTGGCCCACCGTATAGATCGGAGACATTTCATCATATTCTGTTTGATTGCCTCCAGAGGGAAATACGGTATTGGTCCAGCCAGATGGATTAGAACAAGAGGTATCAGCAATGATACATGGAGAGTTTTCTGTCTGTTGGTAAATTTGCCCATCTGGAGCTGGCGCCAATAGATTGAGACTGGCTGCCTGCGAGTTTGCTGCAGAAGCGAGCAGGAAACAGCCTGCTAGAAGAAGTTGAACGGTCTTTCGACTAAAGATCAGCATAATGATGCCCCCTTTTTAAAAAACGAAAAGAATTAATGAGGAGGAGGGTGGGACAAAGACAAAGAAAAACTTCTGATCTCGACTTCCTACACCTTACTCGAAGTCAACTTGTATAACATAGGCCTTTAAATATTCTAATTTTTTCTTCCAATCCACACCCGAACCACCAATAAATAAAAGTAAATTTAAAAGCAAATTTCATTCCTTTTAAGAAATAATGTATACGCTATTGAAAATAAATAGTATTTATAGAATTAGACAGAAACAAAAGAAATTAAGCATGTAAACAAATTCTTACAGTGCCTTTGATTAGCATAAAATTAACACCCCATAAAAGACCATTTAATTTAGTGACTTATGCCGTTTCACATGACTGCAAAGAATCATGACAGATCACCAGTGTCTGGTTAAGAATCAAAGAGATTCAAGTGGTTACGAAGCCATGTAGTGCTCCCCTGAAATCAAGCCACCTGTGCGTGTTGTTTGTCCCGATATTGCTGAGGACTTCTATATCCCAGAGCTTGATGCGGACACTCTTCGTTATACCAGCGCATCCATCGGGCAATTTGTTGTCGCGCGTCCTCAAAACTCGCAAAGTCGGTTTGCCAGACACACTCCTCCTTCAGGC
Organism: Nitrospirales bacterium; assembly: GCA_965223765.1. Classification (GTDB taxonomy): domain Bacteria; phylum Nitrospirota; class Nitrospiria; order Nitrospirales; family UBA8639; genus Nitrospira_E. The sequence goes on along the minus strand of OZ245016.1, from coordinate 1,775,346 downwards.
TCCGAAAGAACCATTCAATGAGACCATTCTGCTCCGGCGTATACGGCGTGTTAAATTCCTGCTGGAGTCGATAGTCCCGACAGGCTTGTCGGAACCGTCGACTCTGAAAAATCAACCCATTGTCACTGCGTAGCACGGGAGTGGAGCCCCCAGGACGTAGCGTGCCAAATCGTGACAGACACGCCGTCTCAATGGCTCGTTCCGCTTCTTTGGCTCGTCCCCGCAAGGCGGATTCATACCCAATGATTTCTCGATCATGGCAATCAATCACGGCCGCGAGATGCCCTCAGCCATCTTGGCCGCAGGGAATATGCGTCACATCCATGGCCCACCGCTGGTCACTTCGAGGGGTGCGACTCCGCAGTCGCTGGGCTCGAGGACGGGGTGTGCGCGTTCGTTGATGCACGAGCCACTGTTTGATCAGTAAGACGCGATACACGGCTTTGCGATTGACCACGAGCCCCTCTCGATAGCGTAAGAGCGCCCACAGGCGACATAGCCATAGGTTGGGTGCTCTTGGACGAACGTCTTGCCCGACTCGAGATCGTTGAACCGGATATGGCTTAGATGAAGAGGATACTTCTGTTGCGTGGAGAACCCTTATAACATAATCGTCTGATCGCGCAGAATCCCTTGCGTGCGATCACTGGGAGCCGAATAGAGACGACGAAAATTGGTATTGGACTTGGAACGGGTGACAAAGAAGGCCATGGCCTGATGAAGCGTGAACAGCCATTCGAAATCCAGGTACCCGCGGTCCATGACGTAAATGGTGCCCGGCTCTGGCACCAGGAGATCGAGGACATGGACATCGTGCAGTTTTCCGTCGGAAATATGGATAAAGCTGGGAATGGCCCCACGCAGATCCAACAAGGTATGCAGTTTGATCGCCGCTTTGGTGCGGCGAAACAAGGCCCAGGAAAATAGCGTGAGACACAGGTCGATGGTCGTGGCGTCGAGGGCATACATCGTGTTCGATAAGTCCAGGCCGAGGTCGTCTGTCTTGTAGAGAGGGCGAGCTTGTGTGATCAGGTGTTGGGCAAAGTCGGCGTAGATGCGCCAGTCGCGGGGCTCGTTGGCCTCGGCCAGTGTGCCCCGCTTGACCAGCGTACGAAGACCCATGTGATACAACTTGGCCGCTTGCGCCGCCAGACAGCCCTCGATCTCGCGAAGGCTGTCGCGATAGGTCAATTGGGCAAACGCCAACATAGGAAAGTGTTCGGTGCACGGGAACGTCCGCACCCGGTAATCGCCATGGTAACGAGTGACGATGCGAGCAAAGGTGGTCCAGGGCAAATAATCCATCGATTGAGCAAACAAGGTCTGGCCTACATCTGTATGGCATCCTCCAAAAATAATCCAGGGGAAGCCGGCATGGACGTGGTGAGGCGTTCAAGTCGACACTGCGGTCTTTTTCGAGAAAGGTGAAATGATTCATATACTTACACGGCAAATCGGCACTGTTAACCAGACACTAGTGATGACAGATAATAACCCTAAATTTACTATTTTACAGGAAAATACTTCATTCATGCATTTGATATTCCTCAAAATCTTGTTTTGACACTAAAGAAATACAAAATAATGGCGAAAAATATATAAGAGGAGAGAGAAACTTGAATTTTCACCACCTGTCCTCAAACACCAAGGTGCTCTATGGAAATCAATAATCTTCCGCCACAACCAACGGTTGCTCCCATCCGGGCTCCTTCGGCTGTGGATGATGGTGATGCTGGGTCGAACAGCCCTTATTACAGAAGGCGCAAGCCGAAGGCGAAACTTTCAAGCAAAGGATCAAACGATGGCCAGGCTCCTCGGCTAGAGGGATCTGCGTCACGCATTGATATTCGAGTGTAGTGTAGGTCACTGCAGCCAAGTTGACCCATTGTTGCCTGCTTAACCATCTGCTAGTCACGGCCAGGGAAAGTCAAAAGTTAGAGGATCAAAGGATCTGTCGTTCATACTGATCGACTTTCTTTCTTCATCGCCCGAGCCCTCTCACGCACACTACGTGCACAATTTTCGACTTTGCACTGCTCTGTTTAACTTTCCCTACAGGGTCTCTTGAAAAAAGCCGCCAGCGGCGTTCTCGCCATTAGCCGGACCTTCGGACTCACAGGCTTGGCGCTCTTCGGGCCATGAGCGGTCACGTACTGATGTACGCTCCGCGGGCAAAACAATGGAGTCGCTCTTCGAGACGAGCCAGGCAGTAAGCGGCCTTGCCGGACGAATTTTTTATACCGCCCCGAAGCCTTCGATAGTCAACGGCTTCCTGGCGAAATATGACGCTTGATATCCCTATTATTATTCAACACTCCCATACAGCTCAGGATTCTCTCCTCCGATAGAGAACATGAACTACTATTGGGACACGATCACCCATCGGGTCAAATACGCCGTTACAGAATGCTCCAAAGAAGAGCTCTAGATATTGATGTGTTGTAGAAAAAACAGATCTACATGTAGTATTTCAAGGGCATCTTGGGTATATTGGCGCTTTCTTTCCATTTTATCCCTCTGTTAGGAGCATCATGAGTTATAAGAACATCGGTGATTACGGTATCATTGGAGATTTGCACACCGTCGCCTTAGTTGGCATCGACGGCTCAATTGATTGGTGCTGCCTTCCACGATTCGATTCCCCCAGTATTTTTGCCGCCAACCTGGATCACAAGATTGGGGGATTTTTTAAGATCGCGCCAATTAACCCGGGGAATACTCGCCAGATGTATCTGCCGGAAACCAACATCCTCCTGACGCGTTTTTTACAACATGATGGTGTGGGCGAACTCACGGATTTCATGCCGGTGGAATCCGATGAGGCCGGTTATCGCCCTCGCCGACATCAGATCATTCGCATGCTGACCGTGATTCGGGGCACGGTCACGTTTCGACTGGAATGTTCGCCTTCGTTTAACTTTGGACGTGATGAACATCAAATCGACGTGCAACCCAAAGGTATTATCTTCCAATCTGGAGATCAGTCCGTCGGATTGGTGAGCCCTATTTCCCTCAAGACGCACCAAGGGATGGCCTTTCAGGAATTCACACTCCAGCAAGGAGAAAGCTGCACTTTCTTTTTAGAATATGTCGAAACTAAGAATGGTCAGCCCTTGCTTTCAACTCCTGAATCGGGAGAAGAGGCCTTTCGCAATACCTCGGCCTTTTGGCAACGTTGGCTTTCACAATGTCAATACGATGGACGTTGGCGAGAAGTCGTGCATCGTTCGGCCCTCACACTGAAACTCCTCACTTATGCCCCAACGGGCGCCATCGTGGCCGCACCGACCACAAGTTTGCCTGAACATATCGGTGGGCCACGTAACTGGGATTATCGCTATACCTGGATTCGTGATTCGGCCTTCGCGCTGTATGGCCTCTTGCGACTGGGCTTTACCGTTGAAGCTGGACGATTTATGGATTGGATTAACGCCCGCTGTCATGAATTAAACCCTGACGGGTCAATTCAACTCATGTACGGCATCGATGGCCGACGTGATCTAACAGAAGAAGAACTCTCGCATTTAGACGGACACCGTAGCTCACGTCCCGTTCGCATTGGAAATGGCGCCGCCGAGCAATTACAAATGGATATGTACGGCGCGTTGATGGACGCGGTCTATCTCTATAATAAACACGGCGCATCAATTTCTTATGACCTCTGGGTCAATCTGTGTCGATTATTAGATTTCGTCTGTGAGAACTGGGAACAGCCAGATGAAGGCATTTGGGAAGTCCGGGGCGGGCGACAACATTTTGTCTATTCCAAAGTCATGTGCTGGGTGGCGTTAGATCGCGGCATTCGGCTGGCCGACAAACGCGGGTTTCCCGGCAACCGTGCCCGCTGGATGACCGAGCGTGATCGCATTTATCGGGAAATTATGGATCGGGGCTGGAACCCTAAAGTCGGCGCCTTTGTCCAAGCCTATGACAACGAGGCCTTGGATGCTGCCAATCTGATTATGCCCTTGGTGTTCTTTGTTTCCCCAACTGATCCCCGGATGCTCTCCACGATTGACCGGACCTTGGAGCAACTGGCTCTAGGCAGTTTGGTCTATCGATATGACACCAGTACCGCCGCTTCTGATGGACTCGACGGCGAAGAGGGCACTTTCAGCATGTGTACCTTTTGGTTGGTCGAGGCTCTTACGAAAGCTGGCCGATTGACCGAGGCGCGACTCATCTTCGAAAAGATGTTAAGCTATGCTAATCATCTCCGTTTATATGCTGAAGAGGTCTCACATTCCGGCGAGCAGTTGGGGAATTTCCCGCAGGCTTTTACACACTTTGGGTTGATCACTGCGGCATGCAATTTAGATGTGGCTCTGAATACGAAACGTGCCGCCCATACTGTAGTTCGCCGAAATCGACCGGCTTCATGTTCATCGCTCTAATTGTTTCCTGTTCCTGAACCGACAAGTAAATAGGTTACTCTCACCCAAGGAGGGATGCGATGGATATTGGATTTATCGGACTCGGCAAAATGGGCATGAATATGGTGACACGACTCTGCCAGGGTGGCCATCGTGTCGTGGCGTTTGATCGTGCTGCCGACCTCATCACGCAAGCTGAGCAACAAGGTGCCACGGGCGCAACATCACTCGAAGACCTTGTCTCCAAACTCCCCAAACCCCGTGCCGTGTGGGTCATGGTTCCATCTGGCGGGCCAACAGAAGAGACCGTCCGTCATTTGTGGTCGATTCTGGAAGAAAACGATATCGTTATTGATGGCGGCAACTCTAAGTTTCATGACGATGTTCGACGAGCATCGGATCTGCGAAAACGTTCAATTGAATATGTCGATGCGGGAACCAGCGGCGGCGTTTGGGGGTTAAAACTGGGCTTTTGTTTAATGGTCGGCGGCGAGAACGAGCCGGTGAATCGCTTGGCGCCTATTTTCACCACGCTGGCTCCCCCCAATGGATGGGCTCACGTGGGCGGCGTCGGCGCCGGACATTATGTCAAGATGGTCCATAATGGCATTGAGTATAGTATCATGCAGGGTTATGCGGAAGGATTCGAATTAATGTCCAAGTCAGAATACAATTTGGATCTCCCAAAGATCGCCGATCTCTGGATGCAAGGCAGCGTGATCCGATCTTGGCTACTCGAACTGGCGGCAGGTGCCTTGAAAGACGATCCGAAACTGGAAAAACTCAAAGGCTATGTCCAGGATTCTGGGGAAGGGCGCTGGATGTTGATGGATGCCTTAGACAAAGATGTTCCCGTCCCAACCTTATCCACCGCGCTCTTCACCCGATTCCGCTCGCGTCAAGAAGAGTCCTTTTCGGAAAAAATGCTGGCGGCACTCCGAAATGCCTTTGGCGGGCATGCGGTGAAGCGATAACCCTACTCTACGAGGTACGTATGACGCCATCCGGATCCACTCCTCAGTCGGCTTCCCAACCCCGAGTCGGCGTCGCCCAGTCTTGTATCATCGTGATCTTTGGAGCATCTGGAGATCTGACTCGTCGAAAGTTGTTGCCGGCTCTCTATAATTTAAGGGTTGACGGTTTATTGTCGGAAAACTTCGCCGTATTAGGTTTGGGACGCAAAACCTTGTCAGACGACGATTTCCGTGCCATTGCGAAGGATGGCATTGAACAATTTTCTCGCCAGACACTGAAACCCGATACGTGGGAGACCTTTCAAGACCGTCTCTTTTACTGTGCCGGAGACATTGGCGCTTCGGATTATTACGCCACGATTCGCGAGCGACTCAAGACAATCGAAGCCCAGTACCACCTGCCCAGTAGTCACATTTTTTATTTGGCTATTCCTCCTGGATCGTTTGCTCCGGCCTGTGAAGGACTGCATCAGGCGGGGTTAGTCGTACCTGCAGACCAGTCAGAGACCTACTCTCGCGTGATTGTCGAAAAACCGATTGGGCATGATCTGGCGTCAGCCAAAGTAATCAATACGGCTATCGGCAATGTCTTCGACGAATCGCAAATTTATCGCATTGACCATTATTTGGGGAAAGAGACCGTCCAAAACATAATGGTCATGCGGTTTGCCAACTCCATTTTTGAACCCTTATGGAACCATAAATATATCGACCACGTACAACTCACGGTCAGTGAGGCCGTCACGCTGGGTAGCCGCGCCGCGTATTACGAAGGCGCTGGGGCCTTACGCGATATGATTCAAAACCATATTCTCCAACTCCTGTGTCTTATCGCCATGGAACCTCCCTATTCGCTTGACCCCGATGTCGTCAGGAACGCTCGCATGGACGTCCTGCGCGGCCTACGGCCTATTCGAGGGAAAGATGTGGAAGAGATGACCGTCCGCGCCCAATATGCTCATGGCACAATCAACGGGCAAGAAGTCCCCGGGTATCGACGTGAGGACGGCGTGAAACCCGATTCCACGACCGAAACCTACGTGGCATTAAAAGTCTTCGTGGAAAATTGGCGATGGGCAGGCGTGCCCTTTTTCATCCGAACCGGCAAGGCTATGACCAAACGGGCTTCAGAAATCGCCGTCCAGTTTAAAGAGATCCCAGAAATTCTGTTTAATGCCAATCCCAGTCTTCCCCAAGCCCCCAATGTCTTGAAATTGCGCATCCAACCTGAGGAAGGCTTGTCCTTGCGTGTGATTTCAAAAGTGCCAGGCACCAAAGCCAACACACATCCAGTAGAAATGAATTTCCAGTATGGAGATGCATTTGAGGCCCCTTCACCTGAAGCCTATGAACGACTATTGCTGGATGTCATGACAGGCGATGCCTCACTCTTCATGCGGCGGGACGCAGTCGAAGCTTCTTGGGCCTGGGTGACAGATATTCTGGAAGGCTGGGCCACACATGGCCACAAATGGCTACCTGAATATCAAGCAGGAACCTGGGGGCCTGTAGAAGCCGATCGGCTCATTCAAAGCGAGGGCCACCACTGGCGGGAAGTGTAAGAACACCCTACGACTCCACCTCCTTCTGACAGTCAAGGCAGGCAACGGTCATCGATGCCAGGACTGTTCAATGAGACTCACTCTTATCTCGACCGTTCATTCCTCATCGGAAAAAACCCTTAAAAGGGTGAGGAAGTCGTTCTCACCAATTGAACGCGAAAATACCACACCTCAGATGAAGACCTCTCTTTTTATTTTCCTGTACTACTGGAGCACGGAATTGACTGCGATCAAAGATAGGCCGGCACAACCACATGGAAAAAATTATGACTTGCCAACACAGAGGCAGGCTTCAATAGCTTGCTCTAAACGCGTGAGGCCCTTCACCACATCCGATCCCACATGGACACGAATCACGCGACGTTGGCGACTGGTCAAACTTTGTAGATCACCAAGGGCCTGTGCGGCTTTGAGGATTCCGAAAGAATAGGGTTCATCTGGAATTTCCAAATCATCGGCATCGTCACAGGTCACTTGAATAAAGACACCAGAGTTGGGGCCCCCTTTATGCAACTGCCCTGTCGAATGGAGAAAACGCGGCCCATACCCTAACGTTGTGGCGACCTGTTTAGTCTCCCGAATTTTGGTGCGAATACGGTCAAAGATGGCATGCACAGCGTCGGTCCGTTCCACATAGACATTCATGGCGAAATAGTCGCCAGGTTGCACACGAGAGATATGGTTCGCCATGAGTTCGTCTAACGTGGAACTTCCCTTCAGAGCTACTTGGTTCGCTTCATCAGCAAAGATCTGAATATCTCCGTCAACTCGTACCGGTTGCGACTCGGGCAACTTGCCATCTTTCTTAAACGCCTCCAGATAGGTTTTGGTGTAGTCCTTGCTCTCTTGGACATTAGGTTGATCAAAGGCGTTAATGCCCAACGTGGCTCCCGCCACAGCCGTGGCCATCTCCCATAAGAAAAATTGTTGGCCGAGATTCAGTAAATCGACCATATCGATGCGGATGACAGGATGACCAGCTTGCTCCAATGCAGCAACCCGGAATTCCTGCTCAGAATCCAGGCCCTGTTCGTACCGGATGTAGGCAAAAAGACGATCCTGACCATAGACCTCAGGTGCACCGACTGTCTCGCCATCCACGGGGATAATCCCTTTCCCTTCTTTGCCAGTGCTTTCCGCCACCAGCTGCTCAAGCCACGCACCCAAATCCCACAAAACGGGCGACGTAATGAAGGTGAGCTTATCTCGTCCAGCTTTGGCACAGGTTCCCAGCACTGTCCCTAACATCACACCAGGATTTTCCGCGGCCGGTATCGCAGCCTCACATGAGTGGCGCATCCGTTCGGCTTGATGGAGAAATTGCTCGGTGTTCAACCCCATGAGTCCCGCGGGAACCATGCCAAAATTGGAAAGCGCTGAATAGCGTCCGCCAATTTCAGGAACACCAGGCAGGATATGTCTAAAATTCAACTGCTTGGCTACACCCTCTAGTAATGACCCTGGATCCGTAATAGCAATAAAATGTTGACCGGCCTTCTCGCCGACAACCTGTCGCATGCGCTCAAAGAAATATTTCTGAAACACGAGCGGTTCCGTCGTCGAACCAGATTTGCTGGCCACAATACACAACGTCGTGGATAGATCACCCCGTTGGTCGAAAGACCGGACTTGAGAAGGAACCGTGCTATCCAACACCTGTAATTCGGGATATCCATCGATGACGCCGTAGGTCATTCGAAGAACTTCTGGACACAGGCTACTTCCCCCCATACCTAGAAGGAGGACACGCGTAAACCCTGCATCTTTGACGTCTTGGGCTACGGCTTGAAGTCGCGAACTGTGTGCTAACTGTTCCCGAGTAATGTTCAGCCATCCCAGTGCATGGCGAATAATGTTTTGATGCTTAGGATCGTCGTGCCAAACCGTAGGATCCTTCGCCCAAATACGACGGGTGAGATTATCAGTTTGAGCCGCCTTCATAGCTGCATCCACTTGACTTTGCATTGCTCCAAGCGCATAGCTCACACGGTCGAGTCTCAGGCCCAACACCTCTGCTCGTTTACGACTAATCACGGCCATCAATTGATCGAATGCCTCCACGAATAGCTGCGCTCCATCGTGCAATAGTGCATCAGTCGCGTCATCAATGGAAATACCCGCGCTGGCTAACTGAGCCATGGTAGCTTTCGCATCATCGAGATCGTCTTCGATCGTGTTCTTTACGATGCCATGATCACGAAACGCCGCGAAGGTAGCTTCAGGCATCGTATTGACGGTATCTGGCCCAATGAGTTGATCCACATACAGCGTATCTGGGTATTTCGGATTCTTCGTTCCCGTACTCGCCCACAAGACTCGCTGCACTCGCGCGCCTTTAGCTTGCATGGATTGAAACTCTTTCGAGGCAAAGATCTCTTGAAATTTCTGATACGCGAGTTTCGCGTTAGCGATCGCGACTTTTCCGAGAAGGCCTGTCATCTTTTCTCGCTGCGTAGAATTGGGCACCGTTGTGATTTTTGCCTCGAGCTGCTTGTCAATCAGACTGTCGATTCGGCTGACAAAAAAGCTGGCTACCGACGCAACCTGTCCAACATCACCTCCATTCGCAGCAAAACGTTCCAGGCCTCGGATATAACGCCATGCCACCTGCTCGTACATCGCCACGCTAAACAGGAGCGTCACATTAATATTAATCCCGCGTGCTAATAACTCTTCGATGGCCGGCAACCCTTCGCTCGTTCCCGGCACTTTAATCATGACGTTTTTTCGTCCCACTGCTTCGCGTAATCGAACCGCTTCATCAATCGTCCCTTGCGTGTCAAACGCTAAATCAGGCGACACTTCCAGACTGACATATCCATCCCGCCCGTCCGACTGCTCATACACGGGTTTCATGATATCCGCCGCATCTTGGATATCTTGTATGGCTAATCGCTCATAAATTTGCTTAACCCCCATCAATTCCGATGCGGCTTGCTTGAGATCCTCATCATAGTCGGCACTCCCGGCAATAGCTTTTTCGAATATGGCTGGATTGGACGTCATCCCCATCAGCCCATCCTGCTCGATCAAGGTTTGCAACTGGCCAGACGTCATTAACCCACGCCGTATGTAGTCATACCAGGGGCTTTGTCCATAATCACGAAGTTGCACAAGTGGATTCATGGTGTAGTTTTCCTCGTAAAAATTGATCTGGTCGCGACCAGATCCGGATCGCGGACTTCTTGAAGAGGTTCGTTTTCCTCTGTTTCTTGCTCTAATTCGTCTGAGGCCTCCGTCTCTGTTCCCTCCATTATACCGTTTTCAGACGTAGAAGGCTCCTGTTCATCGACAATGGGTGGCGCTTCCAGTTGTCCGCCATCTTCGGTAGGGATCTCTTCAGATATTTGTATAGCGTCTAGCGGAAGGCTTCTTTCGCTAGTTGCCGGATTCGGAACGGGTTCGGGTATCGTAGGAGTCAGTTTAGGTCCTGAAAATTGACTTTTTTTTTGAAGCTGATCCTTTGCCGCCTGTACAACATGCTCAATCGTAAATCCAAACTTATTCTGAAGTTCCTTCAGGGGAGCCGACGCTCCAAACGATGTCATCCCGATCATATACCCTTGGGGGCCGACATAACGATCCCACCCAAAAATCGAGGCTTGCTCAACCCCTACCCTAGCTGTCACGTCCGGAGGAAGGACAGATAGACGGTAGTCATCATCTTGGCGTTCAAAGAGTTCCCATGAGGGCATGCTCACAACCCGACTCTTGATGCCCTGACGCTGCAATTCCTCATGAGCAGCAATACAGAGAGCGACTTCGCTGCCAGTTCCGATTAACAAGACGTCAGGATGATGATCAGGCGCATCAGCCAGCACATAACCACCCATCGCGACCCCAGTAGCCGAGGCATAGTGTCGACGGTCAATTGTGGGCACAGCTTGCCGGGTCAAGATAAGCGCCACGGGTTCATGTTGCAATTGCATGATCACCTTCCAGGCTTCGACGATTTCATTCGCATCGCTAGGTCGAAACGTAATCAGACCAGGAATCGTGCGCAACGCCGCCAGCTGTTCAACCGGTTGATGGGTCGGACCATCTTCCCCGACGCCAATCGAATCATGGGTAAAAATATGAATCACCGGAATCTCCATCAAGGCACTGAGCCGAATGGCCGGTTTGGCGTAATCGCTAAAAATGAGAAACCCGGAGCCATAGGGACGGACTTTGGAAACCGAAAGCCCATTCAAGATGGCCCCCATCGCATGTTCTCGCACGCCAAAGTGCAGGTTCCGGCCTGAAGGCGTTTCGTTCGAAAAGTCACCGGCGCCATCAAACGTCAACCGTGTTTTGGTCGACGGCGCCAAATCCGCTGCGCCACCCACCAGCCAGGGGACATTTTGAGCTAAGGCATTGAGGACTTTTCCAGATGCTTCTCGCCCAGCCATTCCCTTCACATCCGGTGGGAAAACTGGAAGATTCGCCTCCCAAGCTTCTGGCAATTGACGAAACTGCATTTTGATTAAATGATCCGCCAACTCCGGATATTGCGCCTGATAGTCACCAAAACTGGTGACCCAGGCCTCTTGTAACGCTTTCCCTCGTTTACGAATCCCATATCCGAAATGAGCTGGGACTTCGGGTGGGATAAGAAAGGTCTCATCCTCAGGCCACCCGTAATTGCGCTTGGTAAGACGAATTTCATCGTCTCCGAGAGGCTCGCCATGGGCTGAATGCGTATCTTGTTTATGCGGAGCTCCGTAACCAATATGACTGTCCACAATAAGCAACGTCGGACGCTCATGTTCGTTGAGAAACGTATGAAACGCACGATCCAACATTTCGAGATCATTGGCATCAGCCACCCGTGTCACATTCCAACCATAGGCCATAAACCGTGTGGCCACATCTTCACTAAACGCGAGCTGTGTTTTACCTTCAATCGTGATCTTGTTGTTGTCATATATCCAACAGAGATTCGAAAGTTTTTGATGCCCAGCTAATGAGGCAGCTTCCGAGGCAACACCTTCCATCAAACAGCCATCGCCACATAGGGCATAGACGTTATAGGTAAACATCGAAAAGCCAGGCCGATTGAAGTAACCCGCCATCCATCGCTGGGCCATGGCCATCCCTACGCTCGTGGCCACTCCTTGACCAAGCGGTCCAGTAGTCGTTTCGATTCCCGAAGTCCAGCGATATTCCGGATGCCCAGGGCATTTACTCTCGAGTTGTCGAAACCGCTTGATATCATCCAAGCTCACGGCCAACTCGCCTGCCTCTTCATACTGACTGTTCACCGCTTTCACACCACACAAATGTAATAACGAATACAACAGCATGGACGCATGTCCCGCGGATAAAACAAACCGATCCCGGTCAGACCACAGCGGAGACTCCGGATCAAACCGCAAGATACGATTCCAGAGCCAATAGGCGACGGGAGCCAGTGCCATCGGCGTCCCAGGATGTCCCGAATTGGCCGCTTGGACCGCATCCATGGCCAAGGTCCGCATAGTATTAATACACAATTGATCGCGGGAACGCCCCATTAACGTTGAGGCAGCCAGCTGAGAAGCATTTTCTGATGCACCAGAAGAGGGTTCGGACTGCATTGCCGCCTGTGATCGCTCTGAAACTTTATTTGGGATCCATATTCCTGACCCCACAGAAGTCGTCCCAGGCGATGGATTTTCTTTGGGAACCTCAGTAGTTGTCTCGGGCTCCTCAGTCGGTTCTTTTTCTGGTTCTTTTTTTAGTTGCTTAAATAATCCACTACCCATTCCTAACCTCTTGTCTTCCCCAGAGCGAGGACATGCTGATTTAAGTTGTTTCTTGTCAAAATATGATGAATAGATTTTTTCCTTTTCTGTCTTTCGGTCAAATGACACGCAGTCTTGATTGAAATATCTGTTCCTCTACCGTTTGGATTGTCTGTTACCACTGCCGTCCAGATATTTGCCAATACCGTAGCCCGGTTATTATGATTTGAACCCCATGCATGTGCATCTGAGCCACCCCTCACGTCAAGTAGAACTCCAGGGACCCAAGCGCGTCGCTGACCTTCTGAAGGAACTGCAATTGATACCAGAAGCCTTTTTGGTCATTCGCGGAAAGGATCTCATGACTGAAGATGAAATCGTAGCGGATGGAGACCGCATAGAAGTCCGTCCCGTCATTTCCGGGGGATAGCCAGCTATGCGTTGCCGAAAATGTCCGAATCGAGCCGTCTTGGGCCTCCCGCGTCACAATTCGGCCTTTTGCGGGCCCTGTTTGACCGAATTCGTTCGCACCCAAGTCCAACGGGCTATTAAAGCCCAATCCATGTTATCGCCAGACGATCGAATCCTCGTGGCTGTCTCCGGCGGTAAAGATAGCTTGACCCTTTGGGAAATTCTCCTGAAATTGGGTTATCACGCAGATGCGCTCTACGTCGACCTTGGCATCCCCGGCTATTCAGAACGTTCTCGCCAGAAAGTCGACCATTTTTCTCATGATGTGGCCGAAGCTTGTGGAGCGAAGCTGATCATCCATACCGTACAAGATGAGGCCGGCGTGGGCATCAAACAGTTAGCCAATCTCGTTAAACGGCCCACCTGCTCGACCTGCGGCACGATTAAACGCTACCAGTTCAACCGAGTCGCTTGGGAACACCACTATGATGTGATGGCCACCGGTCATAATCTGGACGATGAAGCCGCTCGACTTCTGGGCAATGTTCTCCAATGGCAAGAAGAGTACCTCCAGAAACAAGCACCTACCTTACCCGCTTCAGTAGAAGGTTTTGCTAAGAAGGTCAAACCGCTGTATCGCCTGACCGAACGCGAAATCGCTGCCTATGCTGTGGTGAACGGCATTGATTACCTGGTTGAAGAATGTCCTATGGCTAAAGGTGCAAAAATGTTGGCCTACAAAGACGCGCTGAATCGGCTAGAAACCGAATCGCCAGGCACCAAACAACGCTTTTATTGGGGATTCTTAGAAAAACAAAAAAAAGCAGCCTCAGGCTCAAATTCCTCCATGTCTAATATAGACCAAACTACACTTCGGCCCTGCGAGGCTTGCAGACAACCGACCACAGCCGGCACTTGTTCCTTCTGCCGTATGCTGGCCCGAGCCCATAGCCTGAAGCCGTAAGCTTCAATGTACTGATACTGCATCTGGCTGTATCATCTTGCAAAATAAAGTCAGATAGGAGCTAAACCGAGAAATTACTCATATGTAGATAACACAGATACAGATAATGGTAGGTTCTCGCGTATTGTGCAGAAATATCGATGCCTCCCCTTCTTTTGATGAATAGGCAACCGCCATATTTTACGGTGAAATGATTACACCAATATTCTTCAGAAACTGGAGCACACGATTGATGATTCGAATAGATTTCCTCTTAGGTATTATTCTGATTTTTGGATGGCTCACTCCCTTGGGTGTTCTTGCTGAAACGACCGCCCCAACCTGCCAAACAGCACGGGATAAGTTGGAGCAAGCTCAAAACCTACTTCGTCCATTAGAGCTTGAACAAGACAAAACGCAAAAACGCGTCCGCCAAATCTATCAAACACTGCTACTTTGTCATTCCACCAACATGATAACCCCAACCCAAACGACCCAATGTCAGCAGCTTGAACAAGAAGCTCCTCAGCAATTTCAGCACATGATTCAACTGGTAAAGGCTTCTCATCAGGCATCCCTTGAATTGGAAACACAGGCTACCCAGGTCAAACAAGCCTGTCCCGCACCTGCCGCAGCACCCATAACCCACATCAGCCAACTCGCCATTCGCTAAGCAGTTTTGTTACTTTTTTCTGCCTTGCCTTCCTGACAATTTTTGTATCCAGAAAAACTAGGATCAAGAATTTTAGCGCTACACCACGATTGACAGTTTATCGATTATGGGAAACTTCTACTCTACTGACGGCAACTTCCGAATAATATCGTTTTCGCTTCACTTGAGCCAGCCAGAAAATCAGACCGATCCCAAGCCAAAACAGTAGTGCGTTCAATGAGATAATGTTTGTCGCAAAACCAATACTATGAGTAAAGGCCCACGGAGATTGATCTCGCATCACGTCAGTGATATGCCAGTAGAGCCGTACAGAAGAACGACGATAGCCGCCTAACCCCATAACCCAAGTCACGACAAAAGCCAAAAAGATGAGGGTGGCATAGCCTCGTGAAGACAACGCTCCCCACCGAGCCGCCTCGTGAGAGGTGCCAGATGACCTGGGACGAAATATCAAAACCAGCACACACAGGGACAACACGGTGCCTAACATTGGAATTTGTAATCCAATGCGAACATTCGCTGGGATAAAGTACCCATAGATTCCTAATGCCAGAAGATTGGCCACCCCGACGATAAAGGCTGCGACTAAGCACCAGTCTTTTCTGGTTTGACTAAATGCCTGATCAGGAACACGACATCGCTGCCACAGAACCCACGACCATAGCGTCACCAGAATCATCAACCAAGCCGCAGTTGATTTAGCCGATTCCACTCCATAGTTTGCGAGGACACCATGTTGCCGCCCTCCCAACTGTTGAAATTCCAATGGTGTCATCACAATGGTATGGGGTGTGATAGAAACCATCATGCACAACGAAAGGATGGCATAGACATATTTGGCATAACGGTCATAGCAAGAAGAACCGCCAGCCGCATCTATGCGTTGCCAGAGGTAATAATTAACTGCGAAGAACAAGAGGCCCATCGCCATAACCAACACTACACCCAGCCACGCCAACAGACCCCCCAGAAGTGTGATTCCCATCTGTTGACGATAGGCGTAGATCTCTCTCATGAGCCAATACCCTCCAAAGGGCATCGTCATCAGAGCAACAACGCCACAGAAAAACGCAATACACGACAACCAATCATTATGCTGCCGTTCTTCAAAAGATTTTGCAGTCATCGCTCGATATGCGCCATAGACTGCAACCACACAAGCCCCTAGAAGGATATGGCTGGCTACCCGATGGACATTCAATGAATTCCACAGCGCGGGATGTAACGCATGCCAGATATTCCCCAAAAAGGCACCATGTTCAGTCACCCCGGCTGGTGAAAGCATAAAGCTACTCCAGGCATTCCCCAGCATCGTCAATATAATCCCCGTCACATTCACCATCAGGCCCGAGCTGACATGCAGCCATTTCACCAATCCGCCCTGCATCCTGTCCCATGAGTAGTAATATCCGTACGTTAAGAGAGTAAAGCCGATTACCAGTGTCCCATATATCAGGAACACGGGGCGAAAGACTGTTGTGAAATACATCATGAGACCGGGATATAGCACCAGCAGGCTAATCAGTAAAAGCCCTCCTAAACCCGCGGCCATGCCCAACGCCAATATCACAAACCTGAAAATCTCTGTGGCAAAACGATCATAAGATTGAGGAGGACCAGATCCCCAGCCCATCAGCCCAACCACTTCCAGCATAGTCACCAGAAACAACGCTCCTACCACAAACCCGCTCCAATACAAATGCTGTTGGGCCATCACCCAAATCACGACCCGGCTCTCCCCAAACTCAGTTGGGTAAGATGTTTTTGTTAACTGTGGCGCATTGGGACCGGAAACGGGACCTTTTACCTCGTAGTAGGCATCTCGTCCCGTCTTAATTTTCTTGGCTTGTAAGGGAGGATCGGAAATAGCACTCGAAGGAATAGAAATCGGAGAAGAACAGATGCCAGTATTCACTGTCCCTAAAAAGACAACCAACAGACATCCAAATATCTTGAGGGTGGTGTTCATCCAGTGACACCCAGGGTATTTATCGATACATCGCTGGAATCCTTGCTTATACTTAACCCAGACTCCTTTTTGATCCCAAAAACTCCCTGTTCGTATTTACAACGACACATACCTTCGACGGCGATTGTGGAATATCCAAAATATAAAACCCAAAAAGCTCAACAGTTCGAAATCCACATCACGTAAAATTTGTTTTTTATTGGGTAGCTGATAAGAAAGATTAGTAATGGAAATCATATTGCATTCACTAGGTCATGATTGAAAAAGAACGGAAGTTTCATTTGGGTTTACAGGTTTTCGGAATCCATTCTTTGAGTAACTCCTCCGCACTGGCCAGCTGTAAATTAGTCATATGCGTCTTAAGGAGGTCTCGTAAAGCAAAACCCTGGTTCTTGTCTTGCTGACCGGCTAAACTCAACCACATATAGGCCAGCGCATAATCTTTTGGAATCTCCTCACCATCCCAAAACCTCAACCCCACCTTATATTGAGCATACATGTCTCCTAGCTCGGCTGCCTGTTGATTCCATCGCAAGGCTTCCAATTTGTCCGTTGATACTCCCTTCCCTTGGTTATACATGGCACCAAGGTTCACCATCGCCTTGGTCGAACACCGATGCGCCGCCACCTGGTACCATTGAAGGGCTAATTCCTGATCGTTTACCAGGTTTGCCTTTTCGTAAATCACGCCCATATTAAAAGCTGCACCTGAGTCTCCTTGATCAGCGGCCTTTTTGTACCAAAAGAGGGCTGTCTTTAAATCTTTGAGTGTGCCAATCCCCTTGGCATAGTTATACCCAAGATTGAATTGCGCATTAGGATCCCCTTGCTTGGCTAAAACCTCCCACTCCTTTAGAGCCATGGAATAATCCCCACGCTCATATGCATTTATCGCTGCGGAATTTCCCGCCCACGTTGCTGAAATCAAGACAAAGAAAAATACTCCAGCCAACAAAAATATCTGCATGTCATGCCTGAAGAGTTTCATTTTTGCGGGGAAAGATTTTTCAGCCAAAGGCAATGAAGAAAATCAGATACGATGAAATATACTACAACGTCATCAACCATAATTCTCAACCAAGTTGCAAGAAAAGCAACAACTCCCCATTTTCTTGTCTCAGACCTCCGCTCACCAATGACAACGCCCGTAAACATTGAAAGTCATTGCGCCCCTCCAATGAGAAAAGTGTTTTCCAGCATTCATAATTTTGTTCTTTATCGGTGGATGACCTGAGTATAGAGAGGGTACACAGCAGACAATGAAAGATAGGGAATACTAACCTCTCATATTGGGCTTGATTGGGAAACAACCAAAAAGATCGAGGAGACAGACTTATTGGAGAGGGACTCAGTGGCAGCTAACTTTATTCAGCAGTTGGAAAGAGTGGCCAACGAGTAAGATGGATTCCCATTTTCATGGGAATGACGGAGAAGATGGATCCCTACAATCTCAGCTAACGCAGGGAGGGAAAATGATTATTCAGGAAGTTCGATGCCGCCGCCTTCAAGATCTGTGTCGATGCCGGTCAATTCCATTTTGTTGCCGACTCGCCACCACTCCGCAGAAACTTCTGAGAGTGCCCCCTTTGACGTGTAAAACTTAGCTGTGGGGATTTTCACCGCTTGATTTTCAGCTTTATGGATTTCCATTACCGTAGTTTTCAACGTCGTATCTTCGACTTTAACCATTTCAGGAGTGCTCGTGAGCAGGAATCGATCGCTGGGATTGGTTTCCCATACATTGTACTTTAAGGTCGCAACTTCCGTCCCTGTGGGCATGAACACTCCCATACTCAGTGCTAATTTCTGCTCGTCTTCCAACCACTCGATACGCAGTTGTTCTTTACCATGCGCGACAAAAATGCCATTGGTATTCCGTAAGGTATTCGTCCCTAATTGAATATCCACGACTCACTCCTCCTTAGATCGAAGAATATCTACCCCAATAAATTGTATCGATTATTCCTCAGAAGAATCAGAAAATTCAAGCGACATCAGTATTCCTCACTTGCGGGCACTCACACATGTTGAACTAGATTGATGAAGGAGGCCCTGTTGTTACCGGCAGATCTTTCCCTTTAAGCAACAGTAAACAGATGAGGCCGATCAGGATCCAAAGAATTTCCCGCAAGCGTCGGATGAGAGCAAAGGTCATTCCTGTGACTTCGGTATACCCAAAACTCATGAGTAACAGCGTATACCCCGCTTCCTGAGCTCCTAAGCTGCCAGGAATAAAAAATGTCCCCCCCTTGATCAACACCGTCAGCGCCGCAATCGAAATCGACGTCCATATATCCACACCGGCACCTAAATAATAGAGAATGGCGTACACTTCCAGCGTCTCACAGCACCACGCGAGGAAAAAAGTTGCCAAGGCCGCATAGAACGTTCCACGGTTCTGTGAATAAAATTGTTGAATTGTGGCATCCATCTCTCGCAACTGGGCTTCTCGTTTTTCAAGAAACTCTAATCGAATTCCACAAACACGCAACATGGTTAGACAACCCAGACCGATTCCATAGCGTTGAACAGCTACCAACAAGCCCACACCAAACGCCAGGAGCACCAAGCTAACACACATCACTAGCCATTGATGACCGGAACCGCCAAGGATCCAGAATGCTAAACCAAACCCCACCAAAATGAACAACACTTGTGCCAGCGTCATCGTGGTTTTGGCCGTAATGACGGAAGCCAATCCTTTTACGATCGAGACCCCATATCGTTTGAGCAGGTAGGCCTTCAAAGGTTCGCCACCCACATAGGCAGCTGGGGTCGTGACATTCACCGTCTCTCCAGCCATTCGGATCGCGAATAAGCGTAAGAATCCGACTCGCTGAGCAGCCCCCCTTAAAGTGAGATGCCAACCCCAGGCTTCTAGCCCATAGACGACAATCATGGGCAACAATATGACGCCTAGAGGAAGAGGCCCGAGTTGAGAAGCCGTTTGAAGGATCGGTTCCAGACCAATGTGGAATACCATCCCGACCAGGGCAACCAGCCCGATGATCAGGAAAATCAATTTAAGCACGAGAGGTGAGATAGCGGCGGAGAAGCCACGCCATAGACATGACGAAAAACCAGGATCCGACAGCAGCCAGAGCAAGAAACCAATGCAAAAGCCCTAGTCCCGCACAGAGCAGAACGACAACGGAAAAGTCGCGATTCGCCACATTGCCTAACAAGAAATCGACCTGTTCCCGTTCCCATGTTGTTAATCGTTGTCGGTCGGGAGGATAACAACGCAGATGCCGCGCAGCATTCACTAACACCAACGAGACAATATTCGCTAAGATGGCAGAAGCACCCAGGAGAAGTGGCAAAATGGTCAGCTCCCAAGGCCCGTGCAGATATGCCCCGCAGGCTATACCAGCAAAGATGGCCATGTGCACCACATTGTCGGCCCAAATATCTAACTCCTGGCCAAACTTGGATTCCGAGAACGTCAACCGAGCTACCTCCCCGTCGCAACAGTCAATAATGACCGACAGTTGAAAGAGCATAGCACCGATCAGGGCCATCTCCCATGAGCCAGGCATAAAGAACCCCGCGGCTATGAGCCCAACAAACATGGATAACCCCGTGATGGCATTGGGCGTCCACCCTAGCTTCAAAAACAGGCGGGTAAACAGACCAGAACATCTACGGTTGACCATGCGATCGACAAATCCATCCAACCCTCCCTTGAGGGTTTGCAGGGAACCAACTAGCGCTTGTTCTGCTAATTTTCGCCCCTTCGAACCTCGAACGTCTCGAAACCAATGTACCCCACTCGGAATCGTGTGAACTGTCCCTTCCACCGCAGCTTGCTCTAGCGCCAACCGCATTGGATTGGTCCCATGAGCCTGGAGGACGCCCGAGACTCCTAGCAGACGACTAGGCAACACCATCACGTCACCCACCATGGGCAACTGAGATCGTTGAGAATTAGTGTTTTTCGACGTGGATGGCAATAAAGGTGATACAGGAGAATCGCGGAACATGACAGCAGAGGCCATTTGACACTCCACGTCTTCCTGTCGTAGTACCACGCTCGGATTGCCTCTATAGTAGCCCTCACCTGGTTGGCCAACTACGACCACCGCTTTGCCATGAGCGCCCTCATATCGTAATCGTTGAACCAATGACGGCGAAAACACCGTGTAACAGCCCACAACCATACAAGCCCCATTGACTTCTTCAGCCAACGTTTCCCAGGTTTGGGGATCATGGGGAGGAAATTCACGAACCGGCAACCACCGGACTGCAGCCTGCAATCGACGATCGTCCCGCAACAATTCCCGTAATGCTGGCTCTTCTTTTCCAGCTAAGACCCAGATTTGAGAAATCCCCCCGCGCTGAAGCGTGAAGACGGCCCGCTGAAACAATGTCATGCCCCCGACCGACATGAGCGGACTGGGCATCGTCTCCCCCACACCCAGATCTCCGGAAGCAAAAACGCCCGTAGAGGTCAGCAAAATCGCTGTATCCACGGCATCAGTTGTTTCTTGTTTAAGAATCCCATCCATAACGAAACACACCAGAAATGTGGCTAGCTATGATATCACGGGCATTGCGCCAATATTATTCTCTAAGGTCCGTATAGCAGGCAAGATCTGAGAAGTTGCCCGTTCGATATCTTCTGGGAAGTCAATTTCAATCCATGGCAAACCGCCAATTTTCTCGTACCCAACAGGCGTATCCTGGAAAAACATCGCAAGGGCGTCTTCATATTCCATATCCAGTGTTCCAGCCTTTATGTACGCCCGAACAGAACGAAGCAAGGTCGGAACAGCACATTGTTGGACCTTCAGAAAGCCAACCCCTTCACCAACCTCCTCATAATCGTCGGGAAGCGTTTTACTTAATGAAACCACTCGACCCCGTCGGGCAGCCACCATACATTCCTCAGAGGCTTGCTGAACCGTCTCATCCATCAACAGAACAGACGGGTAGGAAGAGCACAGCAAACGAGCAAGAATCTCTCGCGCATATAAGACATCCGCGTCCATCAGCACCACATCATCATTCATCTCATCTCGAGCAGCCCATAGTGAGGTCACACTCCCCCGGACAAACTGATCATTGACAACCCATCGTACTTCACCTGACAAAGTCTCTTTCTCAACCGCTTGACGAATTTGGTCCTGTGCAAAACCCACAACCAACACAATTTGGGTCACGCCGAAATGAGCCAAATATTTCAGGTGACGCGATAACAATGTTTGCCCATCTATTTTTACCAGACATTTAGGTTTGCCCTGAGTAACCGTCTGCAACCTTTGTCCGACTCCAGCGGCAAAAATAATCGCCTTCATACTCGAACATTCTCCATGGTTGCCCCAAAAGCCTCCAAAAATCCTTCAACATTCCGATTGGTTAATGCCCCGATATTGGCCACGCGAAAAATTTTGTTCTCCAGCTGACCTTGCCCAGCATAAATAACATATCCCGCTTGCTTCAACCCGTCATGGAGTGGTCCATAAGAAACTCCATCGGGCAGATAAAACGCCGTTAGCGTATTGCCTTGGGCCTCAGGCGGCAAAACCGCTTGAACACCAATTTTCTGCATACCAGTCCGAATGGTCGAAGCATACCCTTTAAATCGTTTAAGACGATTCTCCACCCCTTCCTCCAACAACTCATCAAGAGCTTCCCGAAAGGCATAGTACACCTGAACGGCTGGAGTAAAGGGAATCATCCCACGCTCTTGATCCTCATAATAATTGGCCAAATTGAGATACCAAGAACGCTTGGGATGTTTCATCACCCGCTCCATGAACCCTTTCCGTACTAACACAAATGATGCCCCAGGAAACCCCTGAATACACTTTTGAGCCGCGCCAGCCACGAGGTACATCTTACTGCCACCGATGTCTACCGCCTCGCCTCCAAGACCACTGACGGAATCCAGCATAAAGACGCGATTTTTGCTATCTACCATATCCGCAATGTCCTTGACGGGGTTGATAAAGCCCAGCGTCGTTTCATGATGCACCATGGCCACCATATAGACCTCAGGATGTTGAAGCATAGCCCGCTCAATCATCTCGATGTTCGGTGCCACACCCCAATCATATTTCATATCAGGCACACCCAAGCGATGCATTTTGATCATGGATGACAGGCGGTCTCCATATACACCATTGGTAATCACCATCGCCCGTTTTCCCATTGGCACACTGGACAACAACGCCGCTTCGACCGCGGCCGTGCCAGAGCCCGTGAGAAGAATTGCCGTGTATTCGTCCTCCTCCCCAGGAACAAATGCCTTCAGCAACTTTTGGCGAATATCACCGATCAACTCCGCACATTCCACTTCTCGATGACAAATATCCGGTTGAAGCAAGGCCTGTCGCACGCGGTCAGATACATTCACCGGACCAGGGTTTAATAGGATCATGTTTATAAATCCTTTATAGGTCGGTTGAAAAAAGCCGCCAGCGGCGTTCTCGCCATTTTCCCGTGCTCACGTAGTGCCAGTACGCTCCGCGCGCAAAAAGGGCTGCGGCCTGGCTGGACGGACTTTTTTGAACCGACCCGACGCTGTTGATCGCCAAGGGCTTCTTGGCGAAAGATGACCTTTGATATCTTCAATATTCAACACTCCCTTTATGACAATTTTTCGTTCAAATGTATTGGGATGTTACGACAGGCTTTGTGTAAACCGCTGAGTTATCTCAGAAGGCGACAGAGCAATGCGATCGGCTTCTTCCAATTGTTCATTGACTTTGATCAAGAGAAAACTTGGCCCAGAGTCAGCCAACATCGTCTTAAACTCATACGCAATATCTTCCTTTTCCCAGACCCGTTCCACATTCACATAGCCCGCGGCTCTGGCCATTTTATCCAGACCCACCATCCGAGAATAGGTAGGCTGATTCCCTGTACTTCCATACACCTCATTATCGAACACCACATGAATCAAGTTTTTTGGTTTCAGCGCACCAATCGTGGCCAACGTCCCTAAACTCATCAAGACATTGCCGTCGCCATCAAAGATGACTACTGTTTTCTGTGGCTGCGCTAAGGCGAGGCCTAAGCCAATACCGGCCGTTGCCCCCATCGACCCGATCATATAAAAATTCTGATCACGGTCACGCAACTTACAGGCTTCCCGAGAGGGAAACCCATTACAAACGATCAGTGGCTGATCGGTCAGCAACTCAAAGATCGCCGCCATCGCTTGCGCGCGACTCTGCATCACCCCTTCTTCAGGACCAATCATCGGGAAGCCTCGTGAAAAGTGAGAAGTGAAAAGTAAGAAGACAAGGTAAAAAAAGGAGCCCAACAATAGCCAACTGATGTATTCCTCATATTAATTTTCTCACGTTTTCCGTCCTCATATACCCCTACGGTTGCACCGTCTTCACAATGCCTTTTTTTAAAAGCAGGGCCACCGGTATACGTTGCTCCATAAAGGTTTGGGCTGTCCATTGGAGATCATCGGTAATCGTCTCAACCGCAACCGTCCGATATGGAATCTTGATCGTATCCAATACCTTCGTCATGGTTTCACCCATCACCAAATGTTCAGGGGCATCCTTCCCTTCAAATCCGCGCCAGGAAATAAGAAGAAGGCACGGGATTCGATAAATCAGGTTCAGTGAGTCCAAGACGTTGAGTGCATTTCCTAATCCCGAATTCTGCATCAGCACCGCAGGAATTTTCCCGCCGAAATACGCACCCGCCGCCATCGCCACTGCTTCATCTTCACGAACCGCAGGCGTATAGATCCGTTCCTCCGTTAAATATGCGATGATCCCTCCAAGAATGGTATCTGGTACACCCGTAAAAAAATCAAAACCAATTCCCTGAAGGCCTTTGACAAAATCGTCCGCTTCTAACATCGTGAAAAATCCAGACAACTACATAACACTATCGTTCGCCCACATGAAACCAGGCGCTCTAGACAGCATCTTGCAGGTTACAACTACCTATCAGGAGTGATGGATAAATAACACCGGCACCAGCAGATGAAACTCGGGCCGAACAAGGCAGGGATTATAGCCCTGGAATAGCGCCATTCTCAAGAAACATCACGGAGTCAGTTGCGAGAAAAATTGAGAAAAGAGTAGACTGGCAAACAGTTAAATAATCAGCTGGCACTGAAAAGGCATTATCCTCCAGCCAACCTATCAAAATGTCATGTCTTCGCAAGAAGAGAGAATCGGGAAGCCTTCCCCTTCTTTGTAAGGACGGGGAATTTTTCCAAAGAGGGAAAATTCGGGAGGTAGAACACTCCAATGATCACAAGACTATCACCGGACCCATTGCTACCTAAATTAGATATGAAATCCACAAAACGCCCATCGAAATCAACCTATACCGAACAACATGCCAAAAGCGGCTTAGCGGCCAAACTTCCACGTTTAGAAACATGGCCAAATCAATACCCTAAGTACCAGATTACTATTGAAATTCCTGAATATACTGCCATTTGCCCCAAGACTGGGTTGCCGGATTTTGGGATCATTCGCCTGACCTATGAGCCAGACCAATCCTGCATCGAACTC
The DNA here is from genome assembly GCA_965223765.1 of Nitrospirales bacterium. Taxonomy (GTDB): domain Bacteria; phylum Nitrospirota; class Nitrospiria; order Nitrospirales; family UBA8639; genus Nitrospira_E. The sequence goes on along the minus strand of OZ245016.1, from coordinate 1,750,241 downwards.
AAATCTCTGAAAGTCTATATTCATGGGTACCGAAACCTTGGCATCTTCTACGAAAATGCCGTCAATAAGATTTTGGCTGATGTCGTCAAAGCCTGCAAACCCATTTCCGCAACTATCGTAGGTGAATTCACTGCCCGAGGCGGCCTCAGCAGCACCATCGAAGCCTCATACCCCTAATTCAAGATAGATCAAGTCTGCTATTAGGGGTCAGACTCGAATATATAATTCAAGTATGGCCTGTCAAATAACTTCTATTGTTTTTGGTCGAAAAAGTCTTTGATAGTTTCCACTACACAGGCAATCTGATTTTCAGTTAATTCAGGATAGATGGGGAGGGAGAGGACCTCATGGGCGGCTTGTTCGGCGACAGGAAAATCACCTTTGTGATATCCTAACGATTCGTAACATTCCTGAAGATGGAGGGGGACAGGGTAATAGATACGATTGCCAATGCCCTTTTCGGTTAAATACTGACTCAATGCGTCTCGTTTGGGAGTACGGATGGTAAATTGGTTATAGACGTGGGTATTCCCAGCAGCAACCACTGGCAGGATCAGACGATCATCCAAACCATGTTCGTGAAAGAGTTGTTGATATCTGATGGCATTATTCTGTCGTTTCGCCGTCCAGTCAGCTAAGTATTGAAATTTTACCTGCAAGACCGCGGCTTGCAAGGCATCTAACCGGCTATTCATACCTATCAGATGATGATGGTATTCCGATCGGCTCCCGTGAACTCGCATCAGTTGCAACCGCTCAGCAATCTGTGGATCTTTAGTCGTGATCAATCCGCCATCTCCAAATGCTCCTAGATTTTTCGACGGGAAAAAACTAAAACACCCTGTCCGTCCAAACGCCCCACCCTTGACACCGTTTCGCGTCGCCCCTATGGCTTGGCAGGCATCTTCGATCACGGGTATTCCATGTTCTGCAGCCAGGCTATTGATGGCTTCCATGTCCGCGCATTGCCCAAACAGATGCACCGGGAGAATGGCCTTGGTGCGCGATGTCAACTTCGTCGCTAATTGGCTTGGATCAAGATTAAAGGTGTCAGGAGCAATATCCACGAACACCGGGCGGGCATGCAATCGGGAGATTACTCCCGTCGTTGCGAAAAACGTAAAGGGAACGGTGACGATTTCATCACCAGGTTGAATATCAAGCTCCATCAGGGAAAGCAGGAGCGCATCACTCCCCGAGGCCACTCCAATAGCGTGCTCCACCCCAATAAACTGCGCCAGCATATTCTCTAATCGTTCGACATTTGCGCCAAGAATAAACCCTTGCTGTGCGCATACTTCCTCAACCACTTTCATGATTTCGGGTTGAATTCGAAGATATTGGGTTTTCAGGTCAAGCAGTGGAATCTTCACCGCCGCACTCCATCAAACTGTTTACCTATCATGAAAAATATGTCACGAGCAGTCAAAACCAATCTTCAAAACACCACTTGAATAGCAGGCTCACCATACCAACAACGCACCCAGAACACCATAGAAAATTGCCAAGGACAGTCAAGTGGCGACTGGCAATAACATCAAGAGTACTCCATAACGAAGCGCTTTCCCCAGTCCAATAAAGACCAACGAGACCATCCAGGATATTCGCAACCAACCAGCAGCCACACATAATGGGTCACCGATCATCGGGACCCAGGACAACAACAGAACAGGACCTCCCCACTGCCGGACTCGCTGGACCGCCCGTTGGTGAGTTGGCTTTGGCAACTCAGTCAGAGGATACCGCCAAGCAATCAACCACCCCAATACCCAGGAGCTCATTCCCCCTAATGTATTCCCGGCTGTCGCCACAGCCAAGAGAGCCCCATGAGGTATGTCAGAATGTGTCGCCAACGTCACCAACACGACTTCCGAACTGCCCGGCAAGATTGTAGAGGACACAAAGGCACTCAGAAACAGCCCAACGAGCGAGTAGTCTTCTCCCGTCATCGCAATGTTTTCAGGGGGCAGGAGGTTGGCTCATTCTTCGGATAGATTGAAATTTCAGATGGGCATCAATCGTAATCGCAAAAGTCCCTTGAATACCTTGATACGAAAGAAACGGGCGTAGGACTCGAGCCGGAAACTGAACGGTACGGCCATCACTCGCCGTTGCCACGACATTCTCTACTATTCCCTGATAATAAGCCTGAAATCGTTCAGGGGAAATGTTGAGTTCTACGGTGATGGTTTGCATGGAGGTTCATGTCAGAAGGAGCACGCTCTGTTCCGACATCGCTGTCTAAGCACTCTCGAAGAAAAAATTCTATGCTCTGTACAATCTCGTCACACTTTGCATGCATTCTCGGGTAAGATAATGGCACACTGTACCAGACTTGAAAAACCTATTCGCATCATCACCACTGCTGTCGTTACAGCCATGTCGCAATACCATCAGGAGCTAGAGAGCATTCGCGGTGCTCTTCAACATGCAGGAACGCGGCTCCACAGGATGTTGTACGAGGGTTTGAAGATCCACATCAAGCCTGATGGCTCTCCAGTGACCAATGCCGATATCGAAGTCAACCATATCATCCAACAAACATTACAGGAAACGTTTCCTTCTGATGCTTGGTTATCGGAAGAATCCCCTGATAGTTTCCATCGGTTACAGGCATCACGGGTGTGGATTTTAGACCCTATCGATGGTACCAAGCCATTTGTCAAAGGCTTACCACAATATACGATATCCCTGGCCTTGATCGACCAAGGGCAACCTGCCCTGGGGATCATCTTTAACCCAGCCACCCAAGAATATTTTTGCGCGGTTCATGACCAATCGGCCACACTGAACAACCAACCTCTTCGCCTCCGACAAAAAGCCCATTCATCTCGCAAGATCGTTCTTGTGAATTCGTGGAACATACCTCAACCCACATTGAAGAGTTGGCGTGCAGAATATCGCTGTCCTCCAATGATGGGGTCAATTGCCTACTCCTTAGCCCTTGTAGCTGCAGGACAGGTCGACGCTGTGATCAATCTGGGGCCACAGAATGAATGGGACATTGCCGCAGGTTTGATTCTAGTGCAAACGGCAAGAGGTCTCGTATTTGACAAGAATCTTATGCAGATCCACTTCAACCAAACCAGACCATCGGTCAATGGAATTATTGCGACCCATCCCGATGCACTCGCAACCATACAACAGTGGGTAATGAATATGAACGATCCAAACGAGTAAACATGTGTTTTGAAGTCTGATGTTGCCTCATTAATGTTTTTCAGTAGTCCAGAAGCATCCCACAATTAATATTGTGGTCAATTTCCGTACCCTTCCATACTCGTTGTGTTCGGTTCAATTCTGTTTGAGTCTTTTGGAGCTCATTGCACCTCAATCAACTGGACCAGCCTGCTCTTAACCCTATCCACGATCCTACCGAAAAAAGAGAAGAGCCAAAAACTCGACTACCGTCGAGCTGTTTCTATAGAACCTTTTTCTGCTCTCGTTGCGATTCATAAGCCGCAACGTGAACATTGGGGTACAGAGAATGCGTGGAGCCGTACGAAACACCATAAAAATTTTGACCATTGAGGATGACCCCAATCAGACGGAAGCCCTTAAGGAAGCCCTCCTAGTTGCTCAAATTATCTGTGTCGAAATTCTCGAAGCTGAAGAGACCGACTACGCGCTCGCATTCTTGCGCCAAGAATATCCCCATGTGGACGCCCCTCAACCCGATCTTATTTTCTTATCCAATCACCTGCCAGATCGGTCCGGACATGAGATCATTCAAGAACTGCAAGACGACCCTCGGCTACGGGAAATTCCAGTCGCATTATTTTCTGATCAAGATCCCAGCGCATCAAAAAATGTAACCTTCCCAGACAACTGCCATTTGTTCATGCGGCCACGGACATGTGATGAGTGGATTTATGTTTTACGATGTATCGAAGACGTCTGGGTAACACTCTTGAACATGTCAGGTACGCCTCGCTTGTAGGAGGCATCAACGCGCACTGTGGTGTCTAGCAAGCCGCGCGCTTTTGCGATTGCTCCCTTTAACGATCAGAAATTCGTAGAGACGAGACTCTAGAGCTCCGTTAAACAGAGGAATTTTTCGTGATGGCGCTAAACGAATATGTTTAGGTAAGCGAAAATCTGCTGTCAGAATATAGACCTTCCAACCAACAAACCGTTGTTTCAAGACATTGCCAAACTCGGGATACCATTCTTCCAATGTCGCCTGATTGCTAATACGAACACCATAGGGTGGATTGGTGACCATGACACCTTTTGCTGCCGGCGGGCATATCTCTAAGACATCCCCCTGCTTCAACTGAATATCAGCTATCCCCACATGCTGACAGTTCCGTTTAGCTATGGCCACCGCCTGGCCATCCTGATCGTAGCCGAAAATTTTCAATTGTGACTTCATGGACAACGGGTGAACCCTATTACGCTGACACCTGTTCCACGCTGATTGGTCAAAACGGCTCAAATTTCGAAATGCAAAATCCCGTCGTTGCCCTGGGGGAATCCCATGCCCTACCAGAGCCGCCTCAATCAGAAATGTTCCGGCCCCACACATTGGATCCAACAACACATCGTTCTTCGTCCACCCTGTAAGACGTAAGACGCCGGCCGCTAAGTTTTCACGCAACGGAGCTTGCCCGACTGCCTGTCGCCATCCCCGCTTAAAGAGCGACGGCCCGGTCGTATCGATATACCAGATCACCTGCTCCTCATCGACAAACACCACGATTTGGATGTCAGGATGGCGCTTATCAATTTCTGGACGCGCCCCTGCTTCGCGAACGAAACGGTCACAGATAGCATCTTTCACCCGAAGAGTCGCAAATTCAAGACTGTGAAGCGGAGACCGTTGCGCAATAACACGAACTTTTATCCGACAACTCACCGGAAACCAGGTTGGCCAAGGCAATCGCATCGCTAATCGATACAGATCGTCTTCATGACGATACGAGCCATGCCCGACCTTCCACAGAATTCGACTCGCCAGGCGACTTTCCAAATTCAGGCGATAGCAAAGTGAAAAAGGTCCGTGACAACTCACGCCACCATGCACGACATGCACGCCCATGACGCCTAGAGCCTCACACTCGTGAGCTAACTCATCTTCCAACCCTCGAGGACAGGATGCGAAAAATGTTTCCATTATCAATGACCGCGCACGACAGGAGTGAAGGCCCGTTACGGTCTGGATGAGTGATAGACTGCAGGGTTCACACAATAAGGAAGGCGATCGCCACGTAAACCGGCTATCACATTGTTGACAGCAATCTGAGCCATGCGCAACCGCGTCGCAACCGATGCGCTTCCTAGATGCGGAATGACGAGACAATTCGGTAACGTGAGCAAGAGATGATCGGCAGGAAGAGGTTCGGGTTCCGTCACATCCAAAGCGGCAGCAGCAATGGTTCCTTGCTGCAAGGCCGAATACAATGCAGCAGAGTCAACGACTGCACCACGGGCCGTATTAATCAAAATACTTGAACGTTTCATCGCCTGAAGCTGGTCCTGACCAATCATGTGGTGTGTCTCAGATGTGAGAGGAACATGCAAGCTGAGAAAATCTGATTCCTGTAGAACAGTTGATAAATCCACAAAAGTCGTTGAGGGCAGTTCCATCGCTTCGCTCACCTGCCGAGGTGAGCGGACAACCAAGACCTTCATCTGAAACCCCTGCGCCCGCCTTGCTAACGCTTGCCCGATTCGGCCAAAACCCACAATCCCCAAGGTCGCCCCATACACATCTCGACCTAAAAGGAGATTGGGCTTCCACTCCATCCATTGGCCCTGCCGCACATAATCCGCTCCTTCCATGAGTCTTCGAGCTGCAGCCATTAACAAGGCAAAAGCTAAGTCTGCTGTTGTTTCTGTCAAGATGCCTGGGGTGTAGCCAATTGGAATCCCGCGTGTGGTACAGGTAGGAAGATGAATGTGATCATACCCGACGGACATGGTGCTGACGACTCGCAAGCGGCTGCCAACTGTAAGAATATTCTGATCAATCTGATCGGTTAACAAACACAATAACCCTTCCACCACGGGTAGCTGATCTGCTAACCAATCTCGGTCCACCGGACCATCCGACTCCCAACATACTAGTCGGGCATGAGCTGCGAGACAGTCCGAAACATCCTCGGGAAGGCGCCAAGTAGCCACTACGACGGGAAGCGACATGATCCCTCATTTTGGTCTTGTTGAGACAACATGCAAACAGGTACGTGGCTACTACCAGAACAAGACAGAAAGAACAAACCCAAGATAACATAAACCATTCACGATCAAATGTATTGGCCTTACCACACCATGTCGCACAATCCAGGTAAGATAGGTCGCAGCAACTAATGTCATCGCCATGCCCATCAGAATTTCATGTTGCGGAATCCATGCCGTCAGCCAGATTCCAACGGCCGGCAACAGACTCCCTTGAAACATCATGGCCCCCGTAAGATTGCCTACGGCCAGCGTATCCCGACCTCGACGAATCCATAAGATACTATTGACCTTTTCGGGAAGCTCCGTCGCCACTGGCACAATGAGAAGCGACAGCGTCAAGGCAGAGATGCCCCATTGAGGCGCCAAATGTTCAATACCATAAACAAAGCCCTTCGCCCCTAACATGATTAACCCTAACCCACTCCCTAGCTGCAGCAGAATCACTAATAAATTATCGGGGAGCCCAATTTTAGTTGAATACAGTGGGTGATCGGCCTCGGTGGCATGGCCATCGTCCACTAACACGTTCGAAGCCCGAATCGTAACATACAAATATGTCACATACATGGTGACTAAAGTCAGGGCCATGAGTCCCCGCACACCTTGCCAGTCGGACGGAACAAAGGTGGCCAGGACCCCAATACAAAACGCCCAATTAAACCAGACAAGATCTCGAGCAAAACCGGTCGGTTCGGGATGCAAAGCCCCTTGCCACCCTCGTGACCGAGCGGCAAACCAACCCACTAGAAAAAACGCGACCGTGGCGAGCAGAAGTGGCGCACCTAAGATCGCGCCAACCGCCACTTCGTGCCGTACCGTTTCAGACCCGGATCCCAACAAAATAGCGAACAGAGGCACCATAGTCTCCGGCAACGCGGTGCCCACGGCAGCAAAGATGGACCCGGTGACGCCCTCTGAAATTCCTAACCGCTCGCCAAAATGCTCAAGACTGTTCGTAAAGGCCTCAGCTCCAAGGAGAATAATCACTAAGGCCCCTATTAGTATGATCAGTTCCATCGGTTAAACAGGCGAAGACTTCTGCGTTGAACAACGAACAACCTTAGAAATTCCTATTATTAACAACATGTTATGATGGATAGATAGGGACATTACTTTGACCTATCGGCCGTGATTTCTTGACTTGTCCAGACCTTGCCATACGGAATTTTATTCTTCTAAACTGCCTCGTATGGACAACCTCGCAACTGGTCTTATTCTGACTCTCAGCACAATCTTCATTTATACCATTGTCCAGAAATGGTGGCGTCATCGTCGAGCGGCGAAACTCGCCGACAAATTGTTAGCTGACGTGATTAAAGGCAAAGACGCCTTTCGCCGCTAAAAAATCGCCTTCCTTGAACTCAGTACGGGTCAAAATTTAAAACACATCTGCTCAGGTTGGAGTGATACCTGAAAGGATTCGTTACCGAGAGATTTCTTCCTAATGGTCGTGTCAGGCTTCGCAAGCGTCCCCTCAACCAACACTCCTCGACATCGGCTACAGACATGACGGGAAGGCACAATCGTACGCCGTTGCCGCTGGTACGCCAGGCCACAGCGAACACATCGCCAAACATATCGGTTGCACGCCTCGACCTGCTCATGTAACTGATGACGAATCGCGACATCCAACCCCTCTTCATTCATTCGATCCATTTTCTGTCGAAAGAGCGCTCCATGCGAAGGCCATCGTTTTCGAATATCAAACTCCCATTGATGGATCATCTCATGCGCGAGCGTTCGCCGTACTTCCGCTTCGGGCTGACCACGTAATAATGGCGCCGACAGCCGGATCACGCGCGCTTCACGGTATCGAGAGGGGTGAACCATCTGAAGACTACGGGGACCGATGTGACTCGAAAAGAGTCCAGACGAGGCCGTCAAGCGCGTGCTCCATTCAATCGTAATCGCGGGGAGCTTACTCTCGAAGAACCGATTAGACAGGCCTCGCCACATGGACTGGAGATACGACACCGAAACAAGGTCGGAAAACGAAGCAGAAGGGGGATGAGTCACCGAGATATCCAGAAAGGTTGCCTATACATGACGACATGGCTATGTTACCATTTTTTCTGCCTTTCGCACCTAACAACCATCAGTTAAACCAGATTTTAGAGGTACCCATATTGCCAATGATGGCGTCCACTGAGTCATCCGAGGATCAAGACATCGCATATATGCGATTGGCCCTCGCCCAAGCCCAAGCCGCATACCGAGTAAAAGAAGTCCCCGTCGGCGCCGTGCTTATTCACGACGGAGCTATTGCCGCAACCGGCTTTAATCAACGTGAAAAATTGCAAGATCCAACAGCTCACGCCGAAATCGTGGCGATACGGTCCGCTGCCACACAACTGGGATCGTGGAGGCTCTCGCCTTGCACCCTGTACGTGACGTTAGAGCCCTGTGCCATGTGTATCGGAGCGATTATTCAATCTCGGATCAACCGGCTCGTGTTTGGTACACGTGACCCTAAAGCCGGCGCCTGCGGATCAATCTGTGACCTAACCGCTGAAACCCGATTCAATCATCGCGTCAACGTCCAAGAAGGCATTTTGGCAGAAGACTGCCGAGACCTGTTACAACAATTTTTTCAGGAACTTCGCGAGGTCCAGCCAGTTCCATCTTAATAGATTTCTGTCGGAGAGGTGCGAGAGTGGCCGATTCGGACGGTCTCGAAAACCGTTGTCCCGAAAGGGACCGTGGGTTCGAATCCCACCCTCTCCGCCAGCTAGTCAACAGCAAAATCAGCTTCCTCACACCCCATAGCAGAAGACAAAGAGGGCCCTACCTATATGAGTAACCTAACAAAAGGTACACCCCGGCATTGCCTAGTCGAGCAAAAACAGTGCCGAGAGCAATTTTTCTTAAGCGGGGAAAGTTAAGAGGGAGATCTCTCAATCAAGAGGAAATGAGGCAGGCTAAATTTTACGAAAAGCCAACACAATGATCGTGCCAAGCCACCCTAGAAAGAGAACATTCATAAGGAAACCTTCCATATCTATAGTTATCGGTCGACAACGTCATTAAGTTAAGTTTTTTCTTTTTCATCCTTGTTATTTCTCATTCTTTTGATCAATACGATACACCGAACACAATGACGAACATGTCCCTTTTCGTCTCGATGGCCGCATTTCGTTGATCTAGTTCGTTTGTTGCGCTTGATCGTCTTCTAACGACAGCATTGTCGGAACCGACAAGAGATACTCAACAACTCCAAATTAGCACCAAAGAACGTAGAGGAACTATGAGGGAGGTAAAGAAGCAGAAGGTGCGGTTTCTGAAGAAGAGGCTGTCAGCATACGAATCCGATCTAAGAGCGCATCGGCTAATTGACGTTTCGGCATGCGAGGAATGAGATCCGGAGAGCCATGAGGAGTGAGTACAACCACTTCATTGGAATCGTTCCCAAAGGCTGAACGTTTGCCACCAACTTGATTCACAATCAACATATCAAGTTGTTTGTCATGTAATTTGCATTGACCATGTTCAATCAGATCATGTGTTTCTGCGGCAAACCCGACCATGCGTTGATGCGTCCGCTGTGCGGATAACGCCAACAAGATATCAGGTGTCCGTTCCAGCAGAAGCGCTTCACCATTCCATTGATTTTTTTTAACTTTATACGAATGCGGATCTTTAACTCGAAAATCTCCCACGGCAGCAGCCATGATGAGTGTCGTAGCCCAATCAAAACGCGCCGTTAACGCTTGCAACATCTCATCCGCTGTCACCACCAAAACTCGCTCTACCCCATGAGGGCATTCCAGTTGAGTCGGACCCGAGACTAAGATTACCTCGGCACCACGCGCTGCTGAAGCTTCCGCCAACGCATATCCCATTTTCCCAGATGACCCATTACTTAAAAATCGAACTGGATCGATGGGTTCGCATGTGGGACCTGCAGAAATCAAGACTCGTTCCCCATGCCAATCTTGTTGAGCATGGAAAAGCGCGTGCAGTCTCGACAAGATCGCTTCTTCAGAAGCCAAGCGTCCTTGGCCCCATTGCCCAGAAGCTAATTCGCCATCCTCTGGTTCGACAATGACGGCACCGCGGGCTCGTAAGGTCCCAACGTGCTTCTGCACTGTCTGATGAGACCACATCTCTCCATCCATAGCTGGACAAATCATCAGAGGACATTGGGCCGTCAGTGCCATTGTTCCCAAGACATTGTCAGCAATTCCTAATGCTAGTTTGGCAAGCGAATTAGCCGTGCATGGAGCAACAAGTAACACATCAGCTTGATCAGGCAACGACAGATGCTTCATCTCTTCATGCCCTGAAAACAGATCCAAAGTAACCGGTGAACCGGATAACACTTCAAAGGTGAGCGGAGTGACGAAACGTGTGGCAGATTCCGTCATCACGACACGAACACTTGCCTCTCGCTGCGTCAGCAAACGCACAAGGCTCACCGCCTTGTATGCCGCAATACTCCCCGTGACCGCAAGAACCACCCGTTTACCGATCAACTCGAACTCCTCCATCTTTCTTACTGATATTCCTAATCTTCCGTATCGGACTCACCCTCATTGACTGGTGCTGGACTCGAATCATCGATATACACACTCAGTTCCTTTTTAATTTCCTGGGCATTTTCATCAGGCTGCGCATAAAGGGATGGGTCGATCGGCCGCTGACTCGCTTGTTTGGCTTCGCGAATCGCCTGTTTGGCCTCGTCGCCCACAAGATATGGCACATCACCCTGCAGCACTTCTTCAAGGGCCAGGGAGGTTTCTTTTGAAAATTTACTCGCCCCATTTGGTTCGGCACCCCGCACAAGTTGCTTGGCTCGCTGGGCGGCGATCAGAACAATCCGGTACCGAGAATCAAATTCCTTTTGATGATGTTGTGGCAATAACGATAAAGCATCCATCGACTCACCTTCATCCTTTCGTAAAAAATTCGATCATTTGAGACTGGCCATGTCCTCAACCTAACTTATCTAGCGTTCCTCATCGAAATACCTGAGCAGGATCAACCTGTACTGTCCGCACTCGCTCTGCCACGATGACAGCCCGTAATTCTTGAATGGCTTGCTCCAGCGTTTCATTGCGAATGGTATACTGATATTCAGTATAGCTCTTCATCTCATCTTGTGATTTTTGAAATCGCCGTTCTTGTTCCTCTGAAGAATCAGTCGCACGTTTAGCCAAACGCGCCCTTAAGACTTCCAAAGACGGAGGAAGAATAAAGATCGTGACCGCTTTCTGTAAAGTTTTCATCACTTGTCGAGCCCCTTGAACATCAATATCTAATATCAGATCAGTCTCAATCCCCGATTCCTGCTCTAATTCTTTCCACGGTGTTCCATAAAGCTGGCCATACACTTCGGCCCATTCAGCAAAGGCATGCTCAGCAATTTTTGTGCGGAAATCATCTTTCGAGATAAATCGATATTCCATACCATCTTGCTCACCTGAACGAGGATGCCGGGTGGTATAAGACACCGATAACCGAATATCCGACATATTTTCTAGGATATGCCGACATAACGTCGATTTTCCTACTCCTGACGGACCAGAGACAACAAACAACAACCTCTTACCCGTTACCGACATGCGACCTCAACCATGATACGTCCCTGGATCATACTATTCAATATTCTGAACTTGTTCTCGGATTTTCTCTAACTCACTTTTCAGTTCGACCACGTGCGAAGAAATCTCTTGGTCATTGGACTTTGACCCAATGGTGTTGACCTCACGGCCCATTTCCTGGAGGAGAAAATCCAGGCGTTTACCAACTGGAACCTTCGCCCGAAGAGCCTCACGAAATTGCAGGAGATGGCTATCAAGGCGAGTCAGCTCTTCCGTTACATCTGAACGTTCCGCCAATACCGCGATCTCTTGAGCAATGCGATCGGCTGGGATAGCCTGGCCCTTTAATAGCTTTGCCACACGGTCTTTCAAACGAGTTTCTGAAACTTGTAAGGCAATAGGAATCCGCTGTCGAACAGTCCTTAAACGGCGAGCAACGGCTTGCACCCGTTTAGTCAAGTCTTTCTGTAATACCGATCCTTCCTTCTTCCGCATCTTTTCTAAATCGCCCAAGGCGTTGCGAGTCAAACGCATCACGACTTGAGAGATATCCTTGACAGGAAGAACCTCTTCGCTCACTGCAAATAATTCACGAAACCCTGCAACGACATTCACGTCAATCGTTCCATCTAACTGACAATCATGTTGCAATTCTCGAAGCCGACGAACGTAGCGCCGTGCTAAATCGTTATCCAGTTGTATGACTTTCTTTGTGGCACCCCCACCGCTGTTAACGGTCACCATCACCTCAATGCGTCCTCGTTCACAGGTCTGTTTTACTTGTTCTTTAAGATCCAGCTCTAAACTAGAAAATGTTTTCGGAAGACGCACCATAATCTCACAAAAACGATGGTTGACCGATCGAATTTCCGCCCCGACCATTGTCCCCTGTGAAAACGCTTCTCGCTTACCAAAACCTGTCATACTTTTCATGTTAGGGCTGCCGTTTTCCTTCCCATTCGCAATCCAGATACAGCAAACACCGGTCGCATTGCGGCGTTCTGGCTTGACATACATGCCGGCCATGCAACAAGAGCCGTTGCGCCCCTATCGTCCATTGTGCTGGTGGCATCAGGGCCTGAAGATCTTCTTCGATTGTTGTTGGATCTTGACTATTCGTCAAATCAAGACGATTGGCCACACGCTTGACATGGGTATCAACCACCACCGCCGGTTTCTGGAAATAACTCCCCAAAATCACATTGGCTGTTTTACGGCCAACACCCGGCAGGGTGGTTAATTCCTCCATCGACGCGGGAATGCCCCCTTTAAATCGGGCAACTAAGGTCTTGCCGCATCCAATAAGATTCCTAGCTTTACTCTTAAAAAACCCGGTAGATCGAATGAGAGATTCCAATTCGGCCTGGTCAGCATTGGCAAAGTCTTCAGCCGTACGATATCGGGCAAACAGTTTTGGCGTGACCTGATTCACACGTTCATCAGTACATTGAGCCGAAAGAATCGTCGCGACCAATAATTCTAGCGGATTCGACGAATCCAATGCGACTTTGGCATCGGGAATCGATCGTCGCAAGGTTTGGAGTATTCTCCGAAAGCGCTTCTTGGTCGCAACATTCGATTTTTTGTGACCTGCCGCTATGCTCCTGGATTGACTCAGCGCAACCATAGCTCTCCACCCACAGGACTTGTCGATAGAGGACCTTTGCCGACTACTGTGGCACTCCTTTCTGGTTGGTCAAATTTCAAATCCTGCCGGTTCGAAAGCATACGAACAATTTCACTGTGAATTTCTTGTAGCGACGTTTTTCGTAACGCCGACCCCCCAACCCCATGATACCGATAACACAACCGTTGCATGGTCTCTGGTTCGACAAGATCCTCCTTATTAAAAAATCGGAGGCATGGAATCTCGGAAAGCCCTAGTTTCGTCAAGATTTGCTCAACCGCCACAATATGTTGATCAGAGTCTTGTGCATGGGCATCAATCACATGCACCAACACGTCGGCTTCTTGTAATTCTTGTAACGTCGTTTCAAAAGCGGCCACCAGATCCTTCGGCAAATCACGAATAAACCCGACCGTATCTGTCAGAATCACTTCCCCAAGATCGGGCAAGATCCATCGACGACTGACGGCATCCAATGTTTCAAACACACGGTCTTTCACCGAAACCTGACTCATGGTTAAGGCATTAAACAGGGTAGATTTGCCAACATTCGTGTAACCGATAATCGACACAACGGGCAATCCCCGTTTTACTCGACGTTTTCGTTGTTGCTGACGACCCTGTCCAATGATTGCTAACTCTCGTTCTAACCGTCGTATACGATCTCGAATCCTCCGACGGTCTGATTCCAACTTGGTTTCACCAGGGCCCCGGGTCCCAATACCACCCGCTAGGCGAGAAAAGGACGTGTCCGATTGAGCTAGTCGAGGGAGCTGATACCGCAATTGTGCCAATTCGACTTGGATATTCCCAATGTGGGAATGCGCGCGTTTCGCAAAAATGTCCAGAATGACTTGCGAGCGGTCTAACACTCGAAGATCGGTAATCTCGGAAAGTCCACGAACCTGCGCAGGTGTCAAATCTTGATCAAAGATCAACGTGTCAGCACCAGATTGTAGAGCCTGAATCGCTAGGTCTTTCATCTTACCTGATCCAACCACATATTTTGGATGAATCGACGTGGGGCGTTGTTTCACACACCCTAAGATCTCTAGATCATTCGCACGTACGAGTTCTTGAAGTTCATCCAAACGGTCTTGTTGACAGGCTATTTGCCCAGTCCCCACGCTGACCAGAAGCCCACGTCCTTCGCGAATACCCTGTCGAGAACCAGGACAACTCTTAAGAATATCCTGTTCCAAGGACTGAATAAAATCTTGGCAGTTCATCTGAAACGATTGAAACGCACATGGCTCTAGCTGGACAGAGGCTTGCTCTTTTGAGGAGCTTGGCAAGTTATGCGCGACAAACACGTCCTTCAATCCACCCATCTTTCCTACTCCGAGCGCCACCATGAGGTCCAAACGCAAAAGGGCCAAGTCGGTAAGATCATCATGGGTAAGGGGTTGATTATTTAAATGCGTATGAACCAAGCGCACACCTCGCAGTAGCCGAAGACCAGAACGGGTTCTGGATAGATGGGGAATAACTAATTCATGATCGTTGCCAACAATAACCGATTCCATCCGGCCTTGCCGATTGATGAGCAATCCCACCTGACGCCGGGTCTCAAATGTGAGGTCAGCACATTCACGCGCAACCTCAGCAGCAATCACTTTTTCTGGAGGGATTCGCCGACGATACAACCGCTCGATACGGTTGACATGATGAGCCTTGAGCCCCAGAAGGTTGCCTAAGACGGTAGGAATACGACTTCTCCTTAGTTGAAGTGGCTAGGGCCGGTCATGATGCTCAGCACCGTGAGGAACAAACTCACGCTTGCACTGTAACGTCGATAGAGCATCTTCTTCCCATGACGCAAATTCCTGTCGTTGGAATTTTTCCAAGCCTGCTGCTGCGATCATCGCGGCATTATCAGTACATAACGAACCTGGTGGGAGGGTCAACTCTAACTCACATTCCTCCGCACGTCGGGCAAGCTTTTCCCGCAACCTCGAATTCGCCGCAACCCCTCCAACCACTGCAATGGCTTTCGTTTTATGATGTCGGGCACTGCCACAAAGTTTTTCTACCAGAACATCAACAATGGCCTCCTGATAACTCGCAGCGATATCTGCAGCCGTCAATGAGGTTGTGTTCGATTTGTCCAGATCTTTTAAAAAATATAGCAGCGCTGTCTTGAGCCCACTAAAACTAAACGTAAAATCACCACTATGTAGCTGAGGACGTGGAAATGACACAGCTTGAGGATTGCCCTGCGTAGCCAAGCGATCGATGGCTGGCCCTCCGGGATACGGCAAATCCAACATCTTGGCTCCCTTATCAAATGCTTCTCCTGCGGCATCGTCCAGAGTCCAACCCACAAATTGATAGTGTCCTCGCCTTGACACCCATGCGAGATGAGTATGCCCACCAGAAGCAATTAATATCATGGCTGGCACCGGCATCTTCGGATTGGCTAACCAGGCTGACGCCAGATGTCCCTCCAGATGGTTTACGGCAACATAGGGGATTTGTCGTGTATAGGCGAGTGCCTTCGCGAAATTCATTCCCACGATCAATGCACCAACTAAACCCGGTCGATTAGTGACCGCAATACCGATGATATCTGACAAAGAGGCCCTTGCACGGTCTAAAGCTTCTCGGGTCAAGATCTCGATCCGCTCCATATGTCGCCGGGAAGCCAGTTCTGGCACCACTCCACCAAACCGCGCATGCACATCGGTCTGGGAATCCAACACACTCGATAAGATTACACCCTCTGTACTCAACACAGCTACAGCGGTTTCGTCGCAGGATGTTTCGATACCCAATATCATGGCATTGTTGGCTCTCTTTTCGTCTTGCACACAATACCAGAAACAACAAGACCCCCAGAACAACTTGTCCTGAGGGCCTTGTGTATCTTTATACGATCCTGAATACAATCACACACTCGCCAAAACTTCTTCCTCGATAAAATCTGGGGTTTGATCGGTTAAGATCACTTTTATTTTCTTAGCATCTTTAAAACGGCCTTTAATCAATTCCTCAGAGAGCGGATCACCCAAACACCGTTGAATTGTACGGCGAAGCGGACGAGCACCATACTGCGATTCAAACCCTTCATCAATGAGCCACTGCTTGACCTCTTCACTGACATCAAGATGCACACCTCGTTCAACCAAACGGGCATTCAGTTCGCCAATGAGAATATCGACGATATTCACGAGGTGCTCCTTGGTCAGTGAATGGAAGACCACAAGTTCATCAATGCGATTCAAAAATTCTGGACTAAAATGTCGTCTCAATTCGGCTAACACATCACTGCGAATTCTAGAGGTATTTTCTGATTCCTCATCCCGTTGAAACCCTAGAGAAACACCTTTTTGAATGAGTTTTGTCCCAAGATTCGACGTCATCACTAAGATCGTATTCTTGAAATCCACCTTGCGCCCCAGACTGTCGGTAAGCACGCCATCATCCAACACCTGCAATAACACATTGAAAATATCAGGGTGGGCCTTTTCAATTTCATCAAACAACACGACCGAATACGGACGCCGGCGAACCTTTTCTGTCAATTGGCCGCCTTCCTCATACCCAACATACCCGGGAGGCGCTCCGAACAATCGCGAACTTGTGAATTTCTCTTGATACTCTGACATGTCGACACGAATCAACGCTTCATCGGTATTGAACAAGAACTCTGCCAATGCCCGAGCCAATTCCGTTTTCCCCACACCTGTTGGCCCTAAGAAAATAAATGACCCGATGGGTTTCCTCGCATCTTTCAAACCAGCTCGAGAACGCCGAATCGATCGGCAAATCGCCGAAATGGCTTCTTCCTGCCCAACAATTCTTTTATGCAGGAAATCTTCCATATGGAGCAGCTTTTCAGATTCTTCCTCTTCGAGTCTAAACAATGGAATTCCAGTAATTTTCGAGACGACATAGGCCACATCTTCTCCGGAAATCACCGGACGGTTTTTTTCTTGTTTCTTCTTCCAATCTTGCTTCGCATCATCCAGGAGTTTCCTAAACTTCTCCTCTTCTTCACGAAACTTGACTGCCTCCTCAAAGTTCTGCAGACCAATCGCCACTTCTTTTTCGCGAGCCACCCGCTTCAATTCCTGGTCAAGCGACTTCAATTCCGGTGGAAGCGCATAAGTAAGTAACTTGGCACGCGAACCCGTCTCATCAATCAAATCAATAGCTTTGTCTGGCAAGAATCGGTCGGTGATATACCGATCCGTTAACTTTACCGCTTCCTCAACCGCTTCGTCGGTAATCTCAACCCCATGATGTTCTTCATACCGGTCACGAAGCCCTTGAATGATACTAATCGTCTCCTCGACAGAAGGCGGTTGTACATAAATAGGTTGGAAGCGACGCTTTAAGGCACCATCTTTCTCAATATGTTTCCGATACTCGTCCAAGGTCGTCGCTCCGATGCACTGGATCTCTCCTCGAGATAAAGCCGGCTTCAACATATTGGCAGCATCAATAGATCCTTCGGCCGCACCGGCACCCACCAACGTATGAAGTTCATCTATAAACAAAATGATATTTCCAGCTTGAGAGATTTCTTTCATGACGACTTTGAGGCGCTCCTCAAACTGCCCGCGATATTTGGTCCCGGCGACCAACGATCCGAGATCCAACGCAATCACCCGACGATTTAACAAGTTATCGGGAACATCGAGACCAATAATTCGCTGTGCCAACCCTTCGACTATTGCGGTTTTCCCGACACCAGACTCACCGATGAGTGCAGGATTGTTCTTCGTTCGACGACTCAGAATTTGGAGCACACGTTCTATTTCATCCGCTCGACCAATGACGGGATCCAAGACCCCTTCTTGCGCCAACTGCGTCAAATCTCTCCCGAACTCATCTAACGCCGGCGTACTGCTCTTCTTATCTCGTTCTCTGTTTCCTGTTTTCCGTAAAAACGTCACCGTTAATTGACGGGCAGTCAACAGATTGGCTCCCAAACTTCGCAACACTTTTCCGCCAATGCCTTCTTCTTCACGAAGCAGCCCCAGAAGCAAATGTTCGCTCCCAATATGATTATGGCCTAAGAGCCTGGCTTCTTCGACACCATATTCAATAACCTTCTTCACACGGGGACTAAAAGGAATTTCACCAAAAGTCACAGTAGTTCCACCACCGGGCAAATTGCGTTCAATCTCTAAGCGGATTTGTTCAGGGGACAGTCCCATTTTTTTGATGATCATCAGAGCGATGCCGTCGGACTCTCGCAGAATGGCCAGGACTAAATGTTCGGTCCCTAAGTAATCATTCTGGTGCCGTTCCGCTTCTTCTCTGGCAAGGATGATAATCTTTCTCCCACGATCCGTAAATCGTTCGAACATTGTGCCTCCTCTAGCCGATGATACGCGAAACTTCTTGCTCGAAGGTGGATTCAGAACACGCAAAAACCACGAGGAAAATTCATGATTTCAGTCTATCCGCGACTCCCTAAAACTGTCAAGCAATGTACCCGCGAGCACGGGTCAAACACCGCGTAGGTTAAGACAAACTGTACCAACAAAGTTACGTCCAGGAAAGTCTCTTAACTGAGGAAATTTTTGCCTAGTTATTCTCAGCTTATCGACCCTTGCTATCAGTATCACAAGAGACTACCATCGGTTGTGTAGGTCACACCCATCTTTAGCCATGACAACCTTTCAACACATCGGCATCCTGAGAAAACCATCCGCGCCCGATATGCCGGCACGTATCAAGCAAGTGCGGGAATGGTTGGAAACACATCACAAGACCGTCCTGCTGGACTCAACTGACATGCCCCCTTCTCCAGATAGTCCGGAACGACAACATATTGCCAGAGAAGCTGACCTCCTCATCGTTCTAGGTGGCGACGGCACCATGTTAAGTGGCGCGCGCTTAGTCGAACAACGAGGGATTCCTATTCTGGGTGTGAACATGGGTGGGCTCGGATTCCTCACCGAAATTAACTTTGACGATCTCCCTCATGCACTAGAAAAAGTTTTTTCAGGTGAGTTTCGGCTCGATGCCCGCTTAATGCTGAAGGTCCAGATCCGTCGAAAGGGCGACATCATCGGAACTTACTCCGCCCTAAATGATATCGTTGTCAGTAAAGGGAACCTGGCTAGAATGATTGCCACGACGGTCTCAGTCAACAACGCGTTCATGACGAATATGCAGAGTGATGGGTTGATTGTGGCCACACCAACCGGATCAACAGCCTACTCGCTGTCAACTAATGGGCCCATACTCGATCCTGGACTAGAAGCCCTGCTGATCAACCCGATCTGCCCGCATACCTTATCCCACCGACCATTCCTCACCCCCAGCTCTGTCTCAATTGCCATTGAACTCACGAGTCAGGATCCGGCCAAGGCAACAGTCGACGGACAAGAGGGTGAAGAAATTTTTCCTGGTGACGTCGTGGAAATTCGAGCTTCAGAACACCAGACCCAACTGATTCGTTTTCCTGGGAGAAGTTATTTTGAGGTACTACGCTCAAAACTGAAGTGGGGGGATGGGGCTATCTAGGCTTGTAACCAAGATTGATCTTAAGGTGCGCACTCTGGACATTCCCGCCGTTCCTCGGCAACATGGAACTCCTCAGACGTCAATGGAAAGAGCTGATCACATGTCTCACAGTAACGAATTTCGAAGAACGCCACACCATCTTCATTAATTTCACAAGGCAGCAAGAGATCTATCGGATCAAACCCTAAGGTCTTTTCATTCGGAAATTTTACAACGGCTAGCCGAACATTAAAAAACTCGAAGACACCTTCTTGTCCTTTGTACCGATCTTCATGCCCTATAACATACACAGGCTGCCCTTTACGTTTCGTACGAAGATCCTTTAAGGTTCGTTCGGTTTGCGTCGCACAAGAAAATTCTTGAGACGGGACAGTATCAGTCATGTGTACGTTCGTCCTATTTCACGTGATACTGGCATCGACACTCGATCAGATTTAAACGAGAACAGCTTGTAGCACGGGCTAAAAAACGAGGTCAAGAGCGAGAAGCCGCCCGCGTCAAACCAAGGAGGGATAATAATGTCAGAGATCACAATTTATCAGAAACCCACTTGTTCAACTTGCCGAAACGTCATCAAACTCGTCCAAGAAAGTGGGCAACCGTTCACAGCCATCAACTATTACGAGAAGCCCTTCTCAAAATCGAAATTGAAAGGCCTCCTCAAGAAAGCAGGCTTACGACCATCCGAGATCATTCGAAAAAAAGAAGATATCTATAAACGACTCAATCTAGCTCAATCACAATTTACCGAAGACGAACTCTTAGACATCATGATCAAACAGCCTGATCTCATTCAACGCCCGCTCGTTCAGAAAGACGATCAAGTAATCCTGGCTCGCCCTCCAGAAACCGTGAATCAACTTCTTTAATCCAAAACGTTCGAGCAGGTTCAAAAGAGACAGACCACGATCAGAATGGATCTGATGCGGCCGATGCTCACGATCCTGGACGCTGGAACGATTCCATACCGCCAGTCCCGAAATACTCGGTCTTGAGATATTGGTAGGCTTCGATAATTCGTCGAAGCTCGGGCTCAGAACTTCGATCTCCCTGTCGACTATCTGGGTGCAACTGCTTTGCATGCTCTCTGAAGGCTCGAGTCACAGCAGCCAATGACGAACCAAATTCAACCTGGAGAATCTCAAACGCCTCGATAGCAGACCGAACTTCTCCCGCGGGCCCCATTGGGTCTCCTCCCCCACCAGCCGCGGCCTTAAAAAAATTAAACAGGTTAATCTTCCGCCTCCGCCGTGGCGGACGTTGCCGGATTTCACTTTCAAACTCTTCAAAACGATCTTCAATAAACTCGAGACGAGATTCAAGGCGTTGCGCTGCGTTCAGTTCATGAACCAAGTCAACCTCTTCCTCGATTACAAGCAACATTCGATCAACTTCCAGTAACCCCTGTTCCACGCGCAAGTAGGCTTCCATTCGTTCTTGAAACATGGTGTCAATCGCAAAATCTAGGCTTTGTTCCGTCTGCGCGCGCAGTTGGGCAATCCGTCGAGTCATGCCCGTGATAAACTTGCGTCGATTGTGATTATTCAGCCCCATGTCACTGGTCGGAACCCTGGTAGGCTCACTCAAAACGACGATTGTATCATACCCATGCGGCCTGTGGAGGAACTGGAGGTGTTCCAGCACAAGTTTTAGAGCAACTAACCGTTGCTCAATATTTCAAGGCCCTGGTATCCTGCCTGTCTTTACTGACATCACGCATCAGACCAATAACAATCAGGCTTCATCAGATCACCAGCGTTCTTTCCAACATATCTTCTTCATTTATAAGGAGGATCTCATGACCGACAAAACTACTCTGCTAGCTGGACTGCTCGTCTTAGTGCCCACGGTTTCGGCATTAGCCGTCAACCCCGCGGGGTACGGCAGCGCAGGCGGTGAGTTTAATATCAAGATTTCTCGAGTGCCCGCCAATGAACTGAAGGCCGCCAAAGCGGTGAAACCGCCCTTTGAAACCACACCTGAAATTTTGGCCGAAGGTAAAGAAATTTTTCTTGGCCGAGGCGGCTGTATCAGTTGTCATGGCGCAGAAGGAAAAGGCGACGGAGCTGCCGCCAGCAACCTACCCATTCAACCACGAAATTTCACAAATCCGAAATTCAACAAATACCGAACGCCCGGAGAAATGATGTGGGTCTTGAAAAACGGGAGCATGGGACAAACGGGACGCGTGCCAGGAACCGGGATGTTACCGGTCGTGCAACCAAATGGGTTTATCTCGGAAACTGATGGTTGGAAAGTGTTGCTCTACGAACGGAGCCTCGGTGAGAAAAAGTAATTGTTCTCTTACTATTTCCAATCTCGTTAACCAGAACCGGGTGTGGCAATCTAATCACTTCTTTCTTTGAAACCATGTCGGCACCACACAAAGACCGCCAACCCAACAGGTTGATTCACGAAACTAGCCCCTATTTGTTGCAGCATGCACACAATCCCGTGGATTGGTACCCATGGGGCGAGGAGGCCCTGACGCTAGCCAAGGAAAACAACAAGCCCATTCTCTTGTCCGTCGGCTATTCAGCCTGCCACTGGTGCCATGTGATGGAACGGGAATCGTTTGAAAATGACGCGATTGCCCAGCTCATGAACCGGTACTTCATCAACATTAAAGTTGACCGAGAAGAACGGCCCGATATTGATGAAATCTACATGCAAGCAACGACTGCTATGAACCAAGGCCATGGGGGATGGCCGATGACCGTGTTTCTCACACCCGATCAAGAACCGATTTTTGCGGGGACCTATTTTCCGCCCACCGATAAATGGGGACGTCCAGGGTTCGGATCTATCGTGACGAACATCGGAGAGGCCTGGCAGAAAGACCAAGCCAACATCGTGCAACAAGCCGAGCGGTTCACATCTCGGCTCCGATCAGCGCTGCAACCGTCATCTCCACTAGCGGTGGGTGAAGCCGATATAGAAAACGCCGTTAAACAGTTTGCGCACGATTTCGATGCACGTTATGGAGGGTTTGGCCGCGCGCCGAAATTTCCACCAGCCACGGGCCTATCTTTTCTGCTGCGCCAATACCATCGGACTCGACAGGAGAAAATCCTCGAGATGATCACGAAGACATTGGACGGCATGGCCGCAGGAGGCATGTACGATCATATCGGAGGTGGCTTTGCCCGCTATTCCACGGATGATGAATGGTTGGTCCCACATTTCGAGAAAATGTTGTATGACAATGCCCTGCTTACCCGAACCTATGTCGAAGCGCTTCAGGTCACGGGCTTCGAGCGCTACCGCCAAGTGGCAACCGAAACCTTAGACTATATTCTCTGCGAAATGACCGCATCCGACGGCGGATTTTACTCGGCGACCGATGCCGATAGTGAAGGTGTGGAAGGAAAGTTTTTTGTCTGGACACCAGAGCAGATTCGAGAAATCGTTCCCGACGAAGAAGATGCCAAGAGGTTTTGCGCCTACTACGATATTACCGAGAAAGGGAATTGGGAAAAGACCAGCATTCCTCGCACCCAAAAATCACTAGCGGCGGTTGCCACAGAATTAGAGTGTTCGGCCGAAGAACTCCAATATACGATTGATCGCAGTCGCCCTCTGGTCTACCAAGCTCGTCTCAAGCGTATTCCACCAGGCCTGGATGACAAAATCATCACCGCATGGAACGGCATGATGATCGGCACCATGGCTGAAGCAGGCCGCGTGCTCAATCATCAACCCTACCTTGATGGTGCAATTCGAGCTGCAGATTTTCTTCTTACCACACTTTCTAGGCCCGACAGCCGCTTATGGCGTACCTACCGCAATGGCAAGGCTCACTTGAATGCTTGTCTCGAAGATTACGCCTATGCTGCCGAGGCCATGTTGGAAGTCTACGAAGCCACAGGGATCGAACGCTTTCTTCATGAAGCGGTCTCGCTAGCCGAACGCATCCTTGAGGATTTTGAAGATCGCGAAAATGGTGGATTCTTTACGACGGCTGTGGATCATGAAGCCCTCATCCTTCGTGGGCGGGAAGGGGCTGACGGTGCCACACCTAGCGGCAACGCTGTCGCCGCCTGGGTCCTGGCTCGCTTGTCGTTTCATTTCAACCGGGAAGACTTCCGTGCGGCCGCAACAAAGGCCATTCGAGCCTACGGCCAACAAATCGGCCAGGTTCCTCGAGGATTTCCCAAAAGCTTGATGGTCGTCGACCTATTACTTCGTGGTCCTCTAGAATTGGCCCTAGTCAGCGGCAGAGACCACAGGAGCTCCAACCAGCTGCGCATGGCGGTCAATTCCTGTTTTGTTCCCTATCGTATTATTGCGTACAGTCAGGACTCGGAGACAGATACCTCACACCCCCTCTTGAGCGGGAAAACCCCTCTGGATGGCAACGCTGCCTTGTATATCTGTAAGAACTTTACCTGCCAAGCCCCGATCACGGACCCGGAAGCTGTTCCCGCTGCGCTACAACACCCACCGGGGAATACCCCAGAAAAAGAAGGAGCACGCCAAGCACTCACGGCAGACGGCCTGCCCGGGCATGCTACTCCGCAAGGTACTGGAACCTATGTAGCCAATATCTTAGCCAGTGCTCGAACAGAACGTCCATCTTCACATGGCTACACAACATTAGGTTCGACAGACTTAACGACATCTCGAATTGGTTTTGGCGGCTATCGCATTAGCTTAGGTGTCGATGACCATCGAAATGCCCTAGAGAAAGCACTCCAAGAAGGCTGCAATCTGATCGACACCTCCACGAATTACGCCGATGGCCAAAGCGAACGATTGGTGGGAACCGTCGTGAAAGACCTGATTACGAAACGGTTCATCTCACGAGAACAAATCATCATCGTCTCAAAAATTGGGTATGTGCAAGGCAGTAATCTCACGCGAGCCGAATCCAGAGAACAAGCCGGCAAGCCATTCCCAGAGATGGTCAAATATAGCGAAGGCATTTGGCATTGTCTCCATCCGGAGTTTTTAGAAGACCAACTTCTGATGTCACTGGACCGACTGGGAGTAGCAACCTTAGATGTGTGTCTCCTGCACAATCCTGAATACTTTCTGTCCGATGCCAAGAATCGCAACCTATCAATCAATGCGATTCAATTAGAAGACTTACGGCAAGAATTTTATCGTCGTCTGGAACAGGCCTTCGTCTACTTCGAATCACAAGTCGCTGCGGGCCGGATTCAATACTATGGCGTCTCGTCCAATACCTGCACGGCTAAGCCTGATAACCCTGAAGCCACCTCGCTGTCACATATGCTCGAGGCTGCCCACGCTGCCGCGCAACAAACCGGACAGACAGTACATCATTTTCGG
Organism: Nitrospirales bacterium; assembly: GCA_965223765.1. GTDB lineage: Bacteria > Nitrospirota > Nitrospiria > Nitrospirales > UBA8639 > Nitrospira_E. The sequence continues at coordinate 1,725,113 of OZ245016.1, read as the reverse complement.
GTCTTGCAACTCCCGATGAACCTTTTTGAAGCCGGTGCCCTGCTGACACCGAACACCGGCAAAGACCAGTCCCAGACAGTCTTAGCATTAGCGCGCGAAAAAGAGATTGCCGTGCTCGTCAACCGCCCACTCAACGCGATACCGGGAAAAGGCGGCGGCATGATTCGCTTAGCCGACCCGCAAGCCGAAACCTCCAACACCAACTTTGACGCCCAGCAACCAAAAGTCGCAGCGCTTGAGCATGACTACAAACAGGTCCTTGGGCCCAACATCCCGCAGCCCGAAACCGGTGCTTCACCGCTGGACTATTTTAATTGGGCGGAAGAACTCAAACGCGTACGTCCATCAGTCCAAAACCTAGAACATTGGGATCAAATTGAATCCCAAACGATCGCACCGCATGTGAATCGAGTGTTCCAACTCTTGACCAAGCATTTCACCGGACGAAAAGAAGAAGAACAAATTTGGCAATCCTGGCGGGATAAATATGTGCCGGAACTCGTGGCGTTGCTCAAAGTCATACGGATGGAAGCGGCACAGAAAAGCGCCAAGAAACTCTCTGAAATTAAAGAAGTGATTGATCCCTTATTACCAGAAGACAAACACAAAGAATCCTTTTCCCGAAAAGCCCTCTGGACAGTGGCCAGCACACCCAACGTCACCACTGTCCTCAATGGCATGCGCCATTCAGTCTATGTCGACGACTCCCTCACCATCTTGCAATGGAAACCTCTCCCGCATCCTCGCTCAATTTTTGAAGCTCTTCAAAATCCCTCTCAACCTTAAGACAGACGAACGATGTCTTACTCGATTCCTCAACAGTAAAATTCCGCTATTTTGGATTCAAACAGTTTGCGCTTTTAGAGAAAAGCGTAAATGCCTTGTTACGCAACTTGGCGATTAATTCCACAGTCGTTGCCAATTGGCCCATTCATCTCTCAAAAAATTCTCGTTGAGTACAACCGGGACAAGTTGTTGCTGTTTCGCAGTCGTAATACGAAGATTTGGCGAATCCAGAGAAGCTTCAATGATAATCGCACCATCCCGATCAGTCCGATACATGGGAATTCCTCGCGCCCCATAAGCTGCCATCACCTCGGAAGCCGGATGCCCATAGCGATTATGAGATCCAACCGAGACTACCATCGCTTGAGCATCTATCCGATTGACCCACCCCTGATGGAGTGAACTCTTCGCGCCATGATGCGGAACTTTGATCACATTCGCCGAGTGACCTCCTGGCAGATACTGTAAATGTTCTAATGCTTGTTGTTCCACATCAGCGGTGAATAGCAACGAATGTGCTCCACAATCCAGCCTTGTCACAAGCGATCGATCATTCAGTTCGGTGCCACTAATCTCATGCGTTGATACCAACGTGGTTGGGATTTTCATTGTTACAGGACTCAAAACAGACAGTGAACAATGACCAGATGCAATAATGTCAGAGCCAGCGCCAATGATTTGTTCCTCAAGTTCAGCCTCTTGTACGGTTGTTTGAAGCTGTTTGTAAAACGCCTTGGATCGAGAAACACCATTGCTCCAATATGTTTCAACATCGAAACTTTGGATCAACCACGGCAAACCACCAACATGATCCCATTGCGGATGGGTCGCGACCATATGATCGATTCGATGTATGCCTTGATTCCACAAGTATGGGCCAATCACGGCCCTCCCCATATCCAGTCGACGATAGGCAGGACCACCATCGATCAATACAGTATGACCATCCGGCAACTCAAGAAGGGTAGCATCACCCTGGCCCACATCCAGAAAAGTAATGCGAAGCTGGCCTGGTTCCCAGTTCGTTCGCGGAGACCACGCCCACCACACGAGTATGGCCATGGTAGTGATAATACAGCTCCATCTTAACCGTGGTTGCTGTTTCAATAGCCAGCCCCCAGCCAAAACGCTCCAAAATAGCAATATGGAACCAATGCTTGGTGACGCCACATGCCAATGCGCACCTGGCACTTGAGCCAATCCAACCACCATTTGAGCCAACGCCTCAAGAATCCATTGATTGACTATGCCTAAAGGCAAAAAGTTTACTCCACTTACTAACACTCCGACAGCAGTCAACAAGCCTAAAGGAATCACGACGATTCCGACCAACGGGACAATCAACATATTGGCCAACAGGCCGAGCCACGGAATTTGATGAAAATAGTACGCGACCAACGGAAGCGTCGTGAGGCTCACAGCTAATGTGATCATCCAGGCCAACCGCCATTTTTCCCACAGTCTTGACCACCAAGGACAGGAAGCATCGCGGATTCCAGTTTTCTGTTCTGTCCGTTCTGATGGCTGAGAATTGTCCTGTCTTCTCGCGAGGACGACCACGCCAATCGCAGCTACAGAAAGAAACGACAATTGAAAGGACAGATTATGAATAGCCTCTGGATGCGGTAAGAGCATGACCACGGCAGCCAGAGCTAGAGCCGTCAACACATTTCGTTCCCGCGCAACCCAAACACCGGCACAACCGACCAGAATCATAATCCAGGAGCGTACAGTTGGCATCTCTGCGCCAGCCAACAGCATATAGAACGTGACAACTGGCAACATGCATACAACTGCACATTGGGTAGCTGTAAGATAAATCGATAGGTATTCCAACCATGAGGCCGGTAACTGACGTATGGCCCACCGAGTCCCACCAAATACAACAAATGCTAACAGTCCCAAATGTGATCCGGAGATCGAAAGGATATGGACGGTCCCGGTAGCCATAAAGGCATCACGGATATCTTGGTCGATATAACTCTGTTCACCCACAATCATTCCAAGAAACAGCCCGAGAGCCGGAGGCGACAGACTGTCTACGGCAGCACCATGAATGGCTTGGCGCCATTGATCTACCTGCCTGAACATACTCGCCCATAGTGCGTGGTCATTGGAAACCTGGGCTGGGACTACCGCGTTGGGGCCATAGACGGTTGCAACAGCATCAATTCCCTTGTGTTTTAAATAATGGCCATAGTGAAAACCTCCGGGATTCAGGGTTCCATAGGGTTCCCGCCAACGTGCCATCACAGAAACATCATCATTAAACAGAACGGGGGTTCCGCTCTTAGGATCCCGCCAGACAAGGCGAACCTGTCCATGAAGAGGTTGTAACTTCCCGTTTGAGAGAATAGATTTTGCCTCCAGGAGCAAAATCAATCCATCTGGTGTATGGCGAACCGGAGCAGTAACCACCCCATTCAGCAAAATGGGATGATTGGTTTCCAGGAAGGCTAAAGGTGTGTCAAATGTCTTGATCGTTGTCCAGTGACCCTGCACTAGGCCAACAATCACCGTAAAAAAAAGGACTGTCCCTCCCCATAGGGAAAGGACGCCACGTTGTTCACGCCAACTGAGAAAAATGCCAAATGCTAGGAGTGCCCCAAGCAATGACAAGGGAAATTGGGAGAGAAATGGGCCAAGCCAAAGCCCGACCAGGTAGGCGATTACTGCAAGCGGAATCACATAGATGGACCGACATCGTTAATGAATGCACGATTTCACCACATTGACTAAATCTTCTGCAATCTCTCGAATTATCGAATCATCTTGTCCTTCAACCATGACACGCAATAGCGGTTCAGTTCCCGAATAGCGCACCAAGATACGCCCAGCCCCGTTGAGTTGCGTTTCTTTATCCTGAATGGCCTGTTGAAGGGCAGGTAACGTTTCCAAATCTGGCTTCCGAGGAACTTTGACACTCAATAATACTTGTGGTGTCGCTCCCATACATTGCGCAATTTCCGATAAGGGTTTCTGCGCACGTTTCATAAGTTTCAACATCTGCAACCCAGTAATTAACCCATCTCCACTCGTGTGATAGTCCATAAAAATCATATGCCCAGATTGCTCACCACCTAAATTGTAGTGATCAGCGACCATACGCTCCAAGATGTATCGATCTCCTACCGCCGTACGCACGAGCGTAATGCCGGCCTCCCGCATACAAACATCGAATCCAAAATTGCTCATAACAGTGCCGACCACTGTGTCTTTCTTCAGGCGACCAAGTCGCTTCAGGTCTAGAGCAAATGCGGCCAGAGCGTGATCCCCATCGACTACCTGGCCTTGTTCACAGACAAACATCGCTCGATCGGCATCCCCATCAAGAGCAATTCCGATATCGGCTTTCCGATCTCGTACCATCTGTTGCAGACGCTCTGGGTGCACAGCTCCGCAGCCATCGTTAATATTCACCCCATCCGGCTCATTGCCCATCACCCAAACCTTGGCGCCTAGTTCTCGAATAACTTTGGGAAAAACGTGATAACCAGCTCCATTCGCACAATCCAATACCACTCGTAGATTTTGAAAGTCCATATCTCGGGGAAGTGACCGCTTGACGAATTCAATATAACGTCCTTCGGCATCATCAATACGATAGGCTTTCCCTATAGCTTCAGCCGTAGGACGTATATGTTCAATTTCGTTAGAGAGAATGAGATGTTCAATGCGTTGTTCCAGTTCATCTGGCAATTTCATCCCATCGTTTGAGAAAAACTTGATCCCATTATCTTGATAGGGATTATGGGAGGCTGAAATCATCACCCCAGCATCAGCACGCAGGCTCCGCGTCAAAAATGCAATCGCAGGAGTTGGCAACGGTCCCACGAGCAACACATCGACTCCCATGGAGCACAGACCTGCCGTTAGAGCCGACTCCAACATGTATCCAGAAATTCGCGTATCTTTTCCGATAATGATCTGATGGCGACCTTCTCGCGTCCGAAACACATGCGCCGCCGCCCGACCAACCTTCATGGCCATTTCGCTGGTCATCGGATCCAAGTTTGCCACACCCCGGACTCCGTCTGTTCCGAACAATTTTCCCATGATCTTTCCTCTGGTTAGCTTCCCATCAGATAACAGGAGACACATCCTGGGATTTTCGAATTGCGTACGCCACTCGAATGGCATCGATCATTGCCGCCACATCATGAACCCTCAGAATATGGGCCCCTTGCCAGACTGTGGTCGCAACTGCCGCTGCATTACCAAATTCCCGCTCATCGACCGCCTTCCCCGTTAGTTCCCCGATCAGCGCCTTCCGGGACAACCCTACCAATAGGGGCTGACCTAATTGTGCGAATCTGTCAAGATGAGCCAAAATCTGCAAATTATGGTGACGGGTTTTCCCAAATCCGATTCCAGGATCAATAATAATCTGATCGGTTGAAATTCCACTCTCCTGAGCAAAAGCCACCCGTTGAGTCAAAAAATCCCGTATTTCAGCCACGACGTCGTGATAAAATGGTGCCTGTTGCATCGTAGCGCTAGCCCCTTGACGATGCATCAGCACCACCGCAGCCCCGGAGCCTTTGATAACTTGTGCCATATCCGCATCGTCCTGTAACGCACTGACATCGTTGACTATTGATGCTCCACTATCTATAGCCATTTGAGCCACAGCTGCTTTCCGGGTGTCGATTGATAAGGGAATTTTCGTATGTTTCCCTAGGGCATTCACTATAGGACGAATTCGTTGAAGTTCTTCGTTTTCACTAACATACGAGGCCCCGGGCCTTGTCGATTCTCCACCAATATCCAGAATATCTACACCATCATGGATCATCTTCTGAGCTTGTTCAACGGCCTTGGCAGGGTCTAAGAAGGATCCACCGTCTGAAAACGAATCAGGCGTGACATTGAGAATTCCCATCACAAGTGGTCGTGACTTCAAGGAAAGCGTTTCTTCCCTACACTGAATTTTCTCTGAAAACTGTACGGCTGACATCAAGCACTAGCCCTTTATGAGGGAACCCAACCCATCTGCTTCTTCTAGAAACTTAGCATGAAAACACGCGCCCTATGCAATTGTCTTGAGTGCTCGAAATGGGGGATGCGCTGAAAAAAGGAAGAACTACATCACACAGCTGCAATATGTTCAAGCGACGAAGACCCTTGAACGATTTGATCAACTTCTATTGCATCTAATACTTCTCGTTCCAACAATGCTTCTGCTAGTGCACGCAACGTGTGAATATGTTCTGTCAACATACGGGTGGTTCGTTCGTATGCTTCGACGACAAGCCGTTTGACTTCTTTATCAATTTCTAATGCAACTTGGTCACTAAAGTCGCGACGCGAAGCAATTTCTCGACCAAGGAAAATTTCCTCATCTTTTTTACCAAAGGTTAATGGACCGAGTTTTTCACTCATGCCCCACTCACAGACCATTTTCCTTGCGAGGTCCGTGGCCCGTTCAATATCATTCCCGGCGCCAGTCGTCACACACTTGAAAATAAGTTCTTCGGCCACTCGTCCACCAAGCAAAATCGCAAGGGTGTTATAGAGAAAATCACGAGAATAACTATGGCGATCATCGATGGGTAGTTGCATGGTCATTCCCATCGCACGTCCACGCGGAATAATCGTAACTTTATGGACCGGATCTGTCCCAGGCAATAACTTGGCCATCAGCGCATGCCCCGCCTCATGGAATGCGGTTGTCCGCTTTTCTTCTTCGCTCAGGACCATACTTTTACGTTCGACACCCATTAACACTTTGTCTTTCGCATTTTCGAAATCGATCAGCTCAACAGCCTTTTTGTCAAGCCGTGCAGCCCACAATGCAGCTTCATTGACCAAGTTTTCCAAATCAGCCCCAGAGAAACCTGGCGTCCCTCGTGCAATTTGCTCTAGATCCACATCCGGAGAAATGGGCACTTTCTTAGTATGGACATTCAAGATTTCGGCCCGGCCACGGACATCGGGTCGATTGACAACCACTTGCCGGTCAAAGCGCCCTGGCCGCAATAATGCAGGGTCCAAAACATCAGGGCGATTTGTTGCTGCAATAAGAATGACTCCCTCTGTGGTGTCAAACCCATCCATCTCAACCAGAAGTTGGTTGAGGGTTTGCTCGCGTTCGTCATGTCCCCCGCCAAGACCCGCGCCACGCAGTCGACCAACGGCATCAATTTCATCAATAAAAATGATACATGGGGCATGTTTTTTTCCTTGTTCAAAGAGATCACGCACACGAGAGGCCCCAACTCCCACGAACATTTCCACAAAATCCGAGCCGCTGATACTGAAAAATGGGACCCCAGCTTCACCAGCGATGGCTTTTGCGAGTAAGGTTTTTCCAGTCCCAGGTGGCCCAACGATCAACACACCCTTCGGAATACGGCCACCCAATTTTTGAAACTTCTGAGGGTCCTTTAAAAATTCTATAATTTCAACAACTTCTTCCTTTGCCTCATCAACACCAGCCACATCAGCAAACGTAACCTTTTTCTTTTCCTCTGTTAACAGCCGTGCACGGCTCTTGCCGAACGATAATGCTCGGTTCCCCCCAACTTGCATTTGGCGCATCAGGAAAAACCATAGACCTAAAAACAAAATAAATGGGCCCCAGGACAAAAGAAACGTGATATACCAGGGGCTATCATCTGGTGGCTTCGCTTCGATCTGAACAGATTTTTCTCTCAACACCTTGACGAGATCGGGATACTCAACCGCATATGTCTGCACTTTGTTTCCATCTTTCAAGATGGCACTGATATTGTTGTGCTTAATGATAACTTTTTCAACATCCCCTCGTTCTAAATGAGACATGAACTCACTAAAGATGACGGGAGTTTCTGAATCCTGGGGAGGGACCGTAAATAAATTAAACAGCAGGATCATGAAAAGGCAGACAAAGACCCAAAATAACAAGTTTTTTACGCGAGAATTCATGCGAAGAGCTACTTTCCTAAAAAACCATCAATAACGGATTGCTCTTTTGAGGGCAAAACACCACGAGAATCAAATGATTCTACCATGGATTTTTGAGAACTGACAACTACACCAGGTCTGGTCTAGGTCCTTCAAAGCTGTCGAATATGACACACAGGAATATATGATAGAGCGTGCGATCAAATCCCAAGTTAAAAGCCGTCAATGTTTTCGGAACGCTACATTGTCAACTTGTAATCTCTTCGGCTCAAATTCTCTCGATATTGATCGTGTAGGAGTAACAAAGTTGGTTAAGTCTCCAGGACTCAACCGTATCAACACGGACAGGGTTCACGCTCATTTTCAAAAAAATTACAATTATTCAAGAAATCATCATTGCCCTAATTACCGATGTAGTGGTCGGAGACCGTTGAAACCGTTCATCTCCTCGTAAGCCTCCCACCCACAGGATCCCTTCGGGAGCCGTTAACAATGGTACATTGCTGCGTTGTGAACGTGGGAGTTTGATATCTGAAAAAAAGTCTTGCAGTTTTTTCAGGCGTCCTCCTAATCCTTTCGGACAGAAAACATCACCTGGCCTCCAAATCCGAAGCACTAGCTGGGGAGTGAACGTCGACGCATCAAGATCCATTGTCGATGCCTCAGATGGCAGACAATTCCTGTTTTCTCCACTATTTTGAAGTGTGGAAAGAATAATACGTTGGCCAGTTAAAGGCCACACCACTTCACCAGGAATCGTAATAGTGACTTCGTGCATATCGTTCCCAGGTAAAACACCTGAGTTCCTTTCCTCGCGAATGGAAATGTTCAGGCAATCATATTCTTGTGTGATATCGATATGATCAACATGAATCCGCCAGCCCGATTGCCCATGTTCCAGCCTACGCAAGACCATATCCACGATATCGAATCGCGGACCCTGGGTCTGTCCGAGCATTTCCTGAAGACTCTGACGAACAACTCGACGCCGTATCGCAATAGGCATAGCGAGCACGGCTAATCTATCTAATTGAATTCGCCGTTCATCACGTAACAAGCAGGCTTGGCGAAAAGCGGCTTCAGCCATCTGATCCAGGTATGTATGGTCTTCATGAAGAATCTCTGCTTGACGGGACAAAATTTTGACAATTCCAGGCGAATAACTTTTAAGGTGGGGCATTAAGTCATTTCGCAGACGATTTCGTAAATAGACTGGCCGCTCATTAGACGAATCTATGCGATAAGACAGTTTCCGGCTAGCCAGATAGGCCAATACCTCTCCTCGGGAAATATCCAAGAACGGGCGTATCACTGACTCTCCCCTCTTCCGCGGGATTCCACTCAACCCCGCTGTTCCACTTCCACGAAGCATCCACATCAGCACAGTTTCTGCTTGATCATCAGCCGTATGTCCGGTCACAATCTTCGTGGCATTCTGTTCACACAACATGCTTACCAGAGCGTCATAGCGAATCTTCCTTGCATACGACTGGAGTGACGAGTTCGCTGATTTCGCATCTGACCTCGTTACCTTGCCCTCATGAACACACACCGGCACAGAAAACTTCTTTCCTAACCATCTCACAAACTCCGCATCACCTTCGCTTTCAGATCCCCTGAGTCCATGATTCACATGCCCAATGCTCAAACCCCAATTCCAACGTGACGATAAGGACACCAAACAAGCTAGCAAGGCCACAGAGTCTGGACCTCCAGACACAGCCACAACAATACGATCGCCCCGATGCAACAACGCTCGAGTTTTCAGGCCATGGTGGACCTTCTCTTCCATCTTCAGCATGGATGATTGACATCCCATTTAACGAGTCCCCTTCGTCACCGTGACCAAATCTGGATTTTCATTTCTGTAGTTTGTCAAGAGCTGCCGAGCGTGAAGACCATCTCGATTCATCTGATCAATAAGACCATCGACGGTAGAAAACGTTCTATCTTCTCGAACTTGATCAATGAAGAATACTGAAATATTCTTTCCATACAGTTGCAGTACTTGATCGAATACATGGACTTCCAACAAGCGCTCATGTTCCTGAAATGTTGGACGTGTGCCAATATAGGTCACCGAAGGTAGATGGTCACCATCAATTTCAGCAACAGTGGCATAAATTCCGTCTGCAGGAAGCACCCACCCAGAGGCGACCTTTAGATTCGCCGTCGGCCACCCTAACTGACTGCCACGTTTCTCGCCTTCTATCACAGTGCCCGCCAATCGATAAGGACGACCCAAACAACGTCGACCTTCCCGAACTTTCCCTTCTTTTAAACGTCGCCGAATACGAGTTGAGCTCACGACCTCGCCTTCCAACATCACATCCTGGACCGGATGGACTTCAAAATTAGCTGTTTCGCCCAAGCGCATCAGATCCTGAATCGTGCCACGTCGGTTTTTCCCGAACACAAAGTTTTCCCCGACCAATACATGCCGAACTCCCAAACTTTGGCTTAATATCTGCCAAACAAATTCTTCAGGTTGTAGGTCAGCTAAGTCTCGCGTAAAAGGGAGAAGGAGGAGTTCGGCTACGCCTAAACGCTCAAAAAAGTCGCATTTGTCTTGAGTGTCGGATAAAAATTGATGCGCGACATTCGGCCGCAAGACCTGGACTGGGTGTGGATCAAACGAAAGAACGATCGGAAGGCCACCCACCTGGCATGCTTTTTTAACAACAGCTTCAACTAAAGCGTAATGCCCAAGATGGGGACCATCAAAATTGCCAATAGTCAGAACTGGTGGCGTCATAAAGGGGGCAGATGGTAGACCTCTGGTGATATTCATTGACCATCGTGATTCAGAAGCTGGGCAGCTTCCTTTGCGAAATAGGTTAAAATCAGGTCCGCTCCGGCACGTTTGATTGAAACCAAGCTCTCCATCATGACGGCTGGACCATCAATCCAACCGTTCTGAGCCGCACCTTTGATCATGCTATATTCACCACTCACTTGGTAGGCTGCCACCGGAATCAACACTCTTTCACGCACGTGCCGGAGAATATCCAGATAGAACATGGCTGGTTTTACCATCACGATATCAGCACCTTCTTGAAGATCCATTTCTACCTCTAACAAAGCTTCTCGGGCATTAGCGGCATCCATTTGATATGACCGCCGGTCGCCGAACGACGGGCTAGAAAAGGCCGCGTCACGAAAGGGCGCGTAGCACGAGGAGGCATATTTTGCCGAATACGACATAATCGGGATCTCGGTATACTCATGGTGATCTAACGTATCGCGGATGGCCTGTACCCGACCATCCATCATATCCGACGGCGCCACGATATCAGCCCCGGCCTCTACATGACTAAGGGCCATGGCCCTCAGGCAATCTAATGTTTCATCATTAACAATTTGGCCATCTCGGACAATGCCACAATGGCCATGGGAAGTATATTCGTCAATACACACATCGGTGATGACCATTAGGTCTGGAAGATTTCCTTTCAACTCGCGAATGGCTCGCTGGACCACACCCTCGGGATCTACCGCAGAGGATCCTTCTTCATCCTTATGTTCAGGAATACCAAATAGAATTACGGCCGGAATTCCTAAGTCCCACGCCTCTCGCGCTTCGAGAACCAAGCGATCAACCGACCACCGATACTGCCCTGGCATCGACGCAATCGGCTCTTGCTTATTCTCTCCGAATGTGACAAACAAAGGATAAATCAAATCGCTTGTGGTCACATGAGTCTCACACACCATTCGTCTCAGCGAATGATGCCGACGAAGTCGTCGTAGCCGATGTATGGGAAATCCCATGGATCTATCAACTATCGTAAGGTCAGTTCTGAATTGTTATTTTCGAGGAAGATTTGTCAAGAACACCACGAGATCCCGTACGGATATCATCCCGACCATTTGCCCATCCTTCGTAATACCTAAATGTCGAATGTGTTGCTTGGCCATTAAATCATTCGCATCCAATAACGTTCGATTTCCTTCAATCGACGCGACTGGCGCCGACATGATCTGTTCCACGGTAGTAGACAGAGGATCAGCACCTGCGGCAACGACTCGTCTCACTAAATCCGTATCCGTAAGAATCCCGATGATTTCTTCTCCGCTGGTAATAAAAACGCTCCCGATTCCGTTATCGCGCATCATTTCAGCAGCCGTTTTGACCAACACATCACGGTCAACCTTGACAATTTTTTCTATTGGGACCATACACGACTTTACTGGAACCATAGTGTCATTCCTCCCATCAAATCAGTGAACAATACGATTGTAGTTAATTGATTGGCCATCTCGTTTTGCCCTTAACATGTGCTGGCCTGACTCTGATTAGCATGCGCGACTATGGCGTCGACAAGAGCAGGCACGGTGTTCTGGGCAGCCACAATATCAACGGGCAACCCTTCCTCTTGGACCGTCTGTGCTGTGATCGGCCCAATACAGGCAACTCTGGCCTGCCGCATCAGCTGATACATCTCCTGCCGATCAGTGAATAACTGGCAAAAGTTCTTCACCGTGGATGAACTCGTGAACGTCAAATAGTGAATATCATGTTGACGGAAACGATCCTGAATTGGCTCCCCTAATGCCCGCGGGGCTGCGGTCTGATATGCATGGACTACCTCCACCTCAGCACCCATTGCTCGAAATTGCTCAGGGAGAATCTCTCGAGCTACCTTTGCTCGGGGGATCAAAATTTTCTTACCTTTCAACTCAGGTCCACTTAAAGCTTCCAAAATGCCTTCAGCCTGAAATTCCTTGGGCACCAAGTCCGACATCAGTCCCCAACGATTGACTTCTTCCTTGGTACGAGGTCCAATACAACAGATCTTCGCATTCGCAAAACTTCTCGCATCTTTCTTATGAAACCATAATCGTTCCATAAATGCTTGGACGCCATTCACGCTCGTGAAGATCACCCACTGGTAGCTATGAAGCTGTTCAATAGCCTGATCAACAGGATTCCAGCTATCAGGAGGATGAATTTCCAAAGTTGGACATTCGATAGGTTCAGCCCCTTGCTCAGCCAACAAGGTAGACAATGCAGGCGCCTGTGCAGGAGGACGTGTGACCAATACGCCCTTCCCAAACAACGGTCGGGTCTCATACCAATTCAAACTGTCCCGCAAGTGAACGACGTCGCCGACCACTATGACCGTAGGCGGGTGGATGCCAGCCTCTCGTACTTTCTCCACAATATTGGCTAAGATTCCCACGATGGTACGTTGTCGAGAATATGTTCCCCATCGAATAGCAGCAATGGGTGTCTCTGGAGATTTGCCTTCTCGAATTAGCCGATCGACAATCCGTGGGAGCTTCTTGGTTCCCATTAAGAAAACAAGCGTTCCTTCAGCGGACGCCAAACGCGGCCATTCCATCGCACTCGACGGTTTCTCGGGATCTTCGTGGCCTGTGATAAATGCCACCGTCGACGCCGCTGTTCGATGAGTGACGGGGATCCCAGCATAGGCCGGAACGGCCACAGCCGCGGTCACACCGGGCACAACCGTGAACGGGATATTCGAATCTGCTAGCATTTCAGCTTCTTCACCGCCACGACCAAAAACAAACGGATCGCCGCCCTTCAACCGCACTACACATTTTCCCTGCCGAGCATTGCGGACCAAAAGCTCGTTGATTTCTTGTTGGTCTCTGTAAGCTCCACGACCTTTGCGACCCACATACACCGTTTCCGCACCAGCGCGTATATACGTTAATAAATATGGATTCGCCAGGTGATCATACAGAACAACATCCGCTGATGCTAAACATTCTTTTCCGCGCAATGTCAGTAATTTGGGGTCCCCAGGACCAGCACCAACCAAATAAACATGCCCGTCGGTTTTTTTACTCGAGGTAAGGCTACGCGGCACCATAGATTTCCTGCAGAATCGGTTGGGCCCCTCGGGCTAGGAGTTCTTCGGCTAACTGCACACCCATCGATTCGGCTTCAGATGCCGAACCGCGTAGGCTATGCCGCACATACCGTTTGCCATCCACACTAGACACCAGTCCATCTAAACTGAGGTCTGTTCCCTTGAGTACAGCATGGCCGGCAATTGGAACCTGACACCCGCCCTCCAAACGCTTCAGAAGCGCCCGCTCTGCGGTCACCGTCACTCGTGTTGCCGGATCCTCAAGCCGCGAGACCAGATCCCGTACAAAATCATCTTCTTCCCGACCTTCAATGCCCAGTGCACCTTGTCCAATCGCTGGAACACTGACATCGACTGGGAGATATTCAGTAATATGGTCCTCCCAGCCCAAGCGTTTGAGTCCCGAAGCAGCAAGCACAATGGCGTCGAAGTGGTTCTCCCGAAGTTTTCGAAGCCGGGTATCCACATTTCCTCGTAACATGTCAATTTGAAGATCAGGTCGGATAGAGAAGAGTTGAGCTTGACGACGTAAACTACTGGTTCCTACTCGCCCCCCAGAGGGGAATTGATCAAAATGTTGCCCATCTCGCGCAATCCAGGCATCTCGAGGGTCTTCTCGCAGGGGAATACAAATAATAGCGAGACCATTCGGTAACACCGCAGGCACATCCTTCATGCTATGGACAGCTAGATCTATATCTCTTCGTAAGAGTGCCTCTTCAATCTCCTTGACAAAGAGCCCCTTCCCTCCAACTTTCGCCAACGGGACATCTTGAATCTTATCTCCACTAGTTTGGATACGCTTAAGTTCGATAGTCAGATAAGGTGAAATACTCTTCAGCTGCTGTTTCACCCATTCCGCTTGCCAGAGAGCAAGTTGGCTCCCTCGGGTCCCAATGGTTAACACTGACCGCGCCTGACCGACTGTACTCACTGCCCATCTTTCCGAAAGAGTGATCTTTCTGACTCTTGCTGATCAGGATCAAGCCCTTTTTGTTGTGAGTCGTGAGAAGGGATGTCTCGTTCTCGTATTTCAAAAAACCGTCTGGCCGCTTCAATGAACGCAAACCCATTTTGCGACTGCGCTTCTGCCTTCAAGGTCACTAATGGACCATGCAGCAACTTATTCACTATTGCCGACGCTAATCCCTCAATCGCCACACGCTCCTTGTCAGAGAGGGTTCCCAACCGATGATACACTTTATCTAATTCGGTCTTCTTGATTTCCTCAGCTTTTTTCTTCAGCGCAACAATTGTCGGAGTCGCCTCAAGACCACGAACCCACGCCACCATACTTCCCACTTCCTCTTTCACTAACTTTTCCGCCGTTTCTGCTTCTTTGAGACGTTCGTCTTGATTTTGCCCGACATGGGCTTTGAGATCATCGATATCAAACACAAAGGCGTTATCCACATCTTTGACCGTCGGATCAATGTTGCGCGGAACCGTGATATCAATCAAGAAAATGGGTCGGTTCATACGTTGGTGGACGGCTGATTCAACATCATCTTTGGAAATCACGAAATGCGGTGCCCCAGTCGCACAAATGACGATATCTGCCCGTGCTAAGGTGGAACGGAGTTGATCATAGGGAACCGCATGTCCTTGGAAACGTTCAGCAAGTGCCAACGCACGATGTTGGTTTCTCGTCGTAAGGAGAACCTCTTTCACTCCTTGATTGACCAAATGCTGCGCCGCGAGCTTCCCCATCTCGCCTGCTCCAACCAGCAGCACAACCCGCTGTTGAAGGTTGGAAAACACTTTCTTGGCTAATTCAACCGCAGCGTAACTCACTGAAACGGCATATTCCCCAATGCGAGTATTGGTACGAACATGCTTGCCAACCGAGATAGCTTTCTTGACGACCTTATTCAGGATGACCCCAGACGAACGATGGGTCAGAGCGAATTCATAGGCTTCCTTGACCTGTCCAAGAATCTGCGGTTCGCCGACAACCATCGAATCCAAACTTGCCGAGACTCGAAAGAGATGCGCGATCGCCTCTTCATCACTATAACGATACAAATGCGGCAGCAATTCCTCAGCAGATAATGAGAAATGTGTCGCGACGAGAAAGTCTTCTAACTTACGATAGCCCCATTCTCCTTTTTCGGCGACGGCATATACTTCAACACGATTACAGGTACCCAGGTACATGGCTTCCTTAATGCCTGGATAGGCTCGCAAACGAGCCAAGGCCTCTCCCATCCGGCTCTCTGGTATCGCTAACAATTCCCGGAGTTCTACCGGCGCAGTCCGATGATTCAATCCCAGTACGATGATATTCATAAATGAGGAATGGGTTGAGGGCTTTTCAAAAGTATTCCGATAAAGGTCAACACTACCCCCGCGAATCCCACAATTGTCAGGTATGCGGCACGTTTTGCACGCCAACCAACAGTGACTCTTCCTGTCAGAACGACAAAGTAGAATACCCAGGTAATAAGGGCCCACACCTGCTCGGGATTCCAACTGAGATACGACCCAATGGTAAGTTGGGCAGAGACCGCGCCGGTCAAGATTCCTAAAGTCAAGAGTGGAAATCCAAAAAGAATCGAGCGCTGATTCAACGCATCTAAAAAATCCAAGGGTGGAAGTTTGAAATATAGGACGTTAAATTGCTTGGATTTCAACAAGCGTTCTTGCATGATATACATTAGGCCGGCCACAAAGGCTACGGCGAATCCAATGGTTCCTAAAACACTCAATGTGACGTGCACCCACACAGTCTGAAACATCGGGGCAATCGTCCCGTTGTCGGCAGGAGCCAATGTGGCTGATACCAACGACAGAAAGGCAAGGGGCAAAATAAACGCCCCCACAATCTGCAGTCCCTGTCTCAATCCAACAATCAAAAACACCAAAACCAGACCCCATGCGAAAAATGACATGGCGTCCTGAAACGTCATGATTGGCACTTGTCCAGTCGTAACAATCTCCATGCCCAGAGCAATGGTGTGAACAAGAAACCCCGCTCCTGCCATAAGAACGGCAATCTGTGCTAAACCGTCCGATCGATGAAGCAACAACGCTAAAAAGAGAAGTGTGCCTCCAAAATACAAGCCCATGGTGAGCAGTGATAGTGATTCAGACATAGAAACCTCAGTCATCCACTCGGGTAAAAACACCCAGGTTCGAGTATAGAGCTGCTCATTAGGAAGGTCAAGAAAATCAACGGGTTACTGCATCTCTTAGCGTCCTGGACAATCGGCCACTTCCCCAGTACCATGCCCTGCTTGTTCGGACCATACTGATGGGTTCACTTGGCAGAATTCAGTGATGAATGGAACGTTGTATATAGTCAGTACGCCAATCGGAAATCTTGAAGATATTTCATTCCGAGCCGTGCGAATTCTCAAACATGTCACCGTCATCGCAGCAGAAGATACTCGTCGTACTCAGAAACTCTGTCACTACTACGAAATTCCGACGCCTCTTACGAGTTATCATGATTTTAACAAAGAAGACAAAACTGCCGTTCTGGTACATCACTTGAAAGACGGTCATGATGTCGCATTGGTCTGTGATGCGGGAACTCCATTAATTTCTGACCCTGGGTACTATTTGACGCGACAAGCGATTGCCTTGAATATTCCTCTTGTACCTATTCCTGGTCCCTCGTCGGTATTAGCAGCATTATGCGTCTCTGGACTCGAGAGCGATCACTTTCGGTTCGAAGGATTCGTGCCGAAAAAGCCAGGCGCACGAGAAAAGTTTTTCACAAAACTTCACAGCGAGACTGGGACGATTATTGTCTTTGAAACAACACACCGCATTGTGAAAACTCTACAGGCCATTCTACAGATATTGGGGAACCGCCAAGTAGTTCTTACCCGAGAACTTACAAAGTTAAACGAAGAGATATTACGAGGAAATACTGAAGAAGTTCTTCAAATGACCCAAGGTAGGACAATCAAAGGAGAAATCACACTACTCATACAAGGACTACCGAAAAGAAGACGAAAAGCGATCAAGACTCTTGAATCGGATCACCCTACAAGTCTTCCTTTTGAATAACCACCCGAAAATAGGTTCCAACCTGTTCTTGAGACAAGACCTGATGTCCCTCGTTCGTAATGCTACTTGGAACGTTACGAATTGGGTCTCCGTCATCTAACAAGACGGCCAACCGAGAACCGAGCTCTAACGTCTCTAACTTCAGCTTGGTTTTAACGAAATTATAGGGACAGATGACGCCGCGAAGATCTAACTCCTCCATCACACGCGCCTCTTGTTCTGCACTTCGACTATCACCTCTCGCTAACCCATTTATTTGTAGACGAATTAATAACCGCTCCATGCGAAAAGAGCGTGCCAGTTTTATAACTGGCACGCTCTCTTAAAAAACACAGTTCCTCAGAATGCTTACTTACTGAACGGTACCTTTGTTGAAATTTTTCCGATCAGAACCATAGTCGGTCGCAATGGTTTTATCGGTACGTTCATTGACGGTATCTGGTTGAGGAGCACATTGCCAACAAGGAGCGGCACCTGTCACGACGCCGATTTCACTTGTAATGCCGGAGTTCACTGCACCTTCTTGAATGCCACCTTCAGGCACACCGGTGTAACCGGCAGTGCGGGTGTTAATCCCACGATACTTATAAGGGTTGGGACGTTGACCCAAACCACCACCAAAGTCTTCATTGTCCGCTCCACCCAGTAATTGACTGCCTTCTAACACATAGACAGTACGAACCATTTTCTTTCCAGTTCCAAATTGTTGGGAAGCGTTGGTTTCATTGACGGCTTGAATGGATACATAATCTCCCTTGCCTACAGCTTTGAGATTTTCCATGTTAGTCTTGTCGTCAAACCACAATTCTTTCATGTTCAAGGAACCGGTTAAAGATTGTCGTTCATCATGAGAGCTGCCTCCCATGTCGATGTACAGCTTCCCGGCTGGATAATCGATAGCGACGATTTCACCCATTATTGTTTCCGGGGCTGACAAATACCGTAACATGTCCCCTTGATCCATAACCCGCGCCCGAGACCCAGAACCCTGCGATTCTCCAACACCCGTGCCAAACCCAACGTGCTGAGGTGCACGCTCTTGCCCGAACGCCACGCTCACCGAACTTGCAAGAATAATTGCTAATCCGAAATACCCTACCTTCCGCATGTGGCTCCTCCTTGGAAGTGTGAGTGAATAATCAAAAAAACGATCTAACTTAATTAGCTAAAATTTTTTCTTGATCGGGGCACACACTATAGTCAAGGCTTGCAGCCCTGTCAAGTCACATACGCATATAAGGATTATCACCAAAAACAAGAATTTACACCTAGTGCTTTATTTCTACATACTCGTGCTGGGGAAAGCCACTGGAATTTTGGTGCCCGGAGGGAGGGTCGAACTCCCACTCTCCAAGGAGAACCGGATTTTGAGTCCGGCGCGTCTGCCAGTTCCGCCATCCGGGCTACTCGACTAAACGGCTGCAAGAAAAGCAGAAGCGGATTGACGTGTTATCTACCACGAACCCGATATGAGGTCAAACCACACCTTACATCTCAAACCTTTAAGTCGAGTTACGACCTCTCTGCGTCGGACAGCTACCCAATTGATCCTAGCACTAATGCCTGTCCCCATTTTCGCAAGAGCATTGTCTTGAGGTTCTGGTATTCAGGTGACGCCAACTGGGGGTCACGATCTACAATATCTCTTGCGATTTTTCGTGCCTGTTCAAAAAATGGCATATCCCGCCTCATATCTGCAACACGAAATCCAAGTTCTCCCCACTGCCGAACGCCCAAGACCTGGCCTGGTCCACGAATCTTCAAGTCCTCTTCTGCAAGAACAAACCCATCGTTGCATTGAGCAAACACCGCAAGTCGCCGTCCCGCATTGACCGCGGATGTCTCATGAGATTCTAATCGGCCATCCTCATGTAAAGCCCGCAATCCAGCGATACTTGTCATGAGGCGCAATTGCGGATCTGACTGGGGAATGTGTCTTAAACCATGAAGAAGCAGGCAAAATCCTTGGTGATGACCACGACCCACCCGACCTCGCAATTGATGAAGCTGTGCTAAGCCGAAACGTTCAGCATGCTCTATCAGCATTACGGTTGCGGTATGCACGTCCAACCCAACTTCGACGATGGTAGTGGCTACCAACAGATCGATCTGGTGCTGTTCAAATTCAGACATCACTGCTTGTTTCTCTCTCGAAGAGAGTCGTCCATGCAGCACCCCGATTTTGAAGGGAGCAAATTCCTTCCGTAGACGATCGGCAGCCTCTATAGCAGCCTGTAGATCAACTTTCTCCGAAGGCTCGACAAGGGGATAGACGACATAAGCCTGTCGCCCCTGCTGCAATTCCTCACGAAGAATTTGGTAGGCCTGTTCGTGATGTTTATCATCAAACACCTTGGTCACCACGGTCTTTTTCCCAGGTGGAAACTCATCGATCACTGACACATCTAAATCGCCATACCACGTCATCGCCAGCGTGCGAGGGATTGGTGTGGCAGTCATCACTAACACATCTGGCGCCAACTCAGCTTTTTCTCGCAACACAGCTCGCTGCTTGACTCCAAACTTATGTTGTTCATCGATAATGATCAAACCGAGTTTCTTAAAGCAGACATTCGGCTGTAACAACGCATGAGTACCGATCACGACCTGTGCATCACCTGATTGAATAGCCGTCAACAGTTTGCTGCGTTCTCCATCTGCAAGACCACCTTTGACAAAAACGCACGAGAGCCCTAGGGCATCCAAGAAAGGCCGCAACGACAGATAATGCTGTTCGCTCAACACTTCGGTCGGAGCCATCAACACAGATTGGAATCCTGACCCACAAGCCATCACGATGGCATAAAGCGCGACAACAGTCTTGCCACATCCCACATCACCCTGCAACAACCGATTCATACAGGTTGCATAACTCATGTCTCGCGCAATCTCATGAACAACCCGCTCTTGAGCGGAAGTCAATGAAAAAGGCAGGACTTCTTTGAGCTGTCTCACGAGTGGGTTGTCTGTGGAAAAGGCGATCCCCGAAGTGTCCACCATTTGCCGTTGCCGCTTGATTGCCAGCGCTACCTGAAGCAACAACAATTCTTCGAATGCCAACCGCTGATGCTGAATAGTCGCTTGTTGGTTCAAGAGTGCAACGGATTGATCGCAATTGGGCTGATGCACAACCGGTAAGGCTTCCGCCAACAGAGGTAGCCCCAGTTGTTGCCGTACTTTCTCCGGCAAGATTTCTCGTAGTCGGTCGGCATACTGTTGGAACATGGACTGCATCACTCGACGAATTTGTTTTGAGCTCAACCCGTGGGTTTCATGATAAATGGGGATAATTCGGCCACAGCCCTCTGTGGTCACCGCATCGGATTCAAGGATCTCAAACTCTGGCCCCTTCATCATGCAGGCCGTGGCACCCTTAGAGCTAGAAGCCACATTTCCCGTTGCTAACACCACAACCCCTGTCGCAAACGTGCTGGACAAATAGGGCTGGTTAAAAAACACACAGTCGATGACACCGGTTTCATCTCGAATTCGCACGGTCACCACCACAAGATGCTGGCGAGCAGTCGTATGACTTCGACAAGCCTCAACCGAGCCACAGATCGTGGCCTTCATACCAGGTACCAAGTTGGCAATGGGGACGACTTGCAGACGATCATCATACCGCCATGGCAGAAACCAAAAGGCATCTTCGACAGTCCGGACTCCAACTTTTTCAAAAAGCCTGGCCCGCCGTGGACCGACACCTTTGACATATTGAATCGCAATATCGTCAAGCGACTGCAGTGGCATCACAATACAATCAATCCGCTATTGCACCAACAGCGGGACTAGCAGAGTTTGACTCGATTCCTACCCACATAGGAACAGAGACATGCCTTTGATACCGCGCCACCACTTGGAAAGTTTTGGCGTTTGACGGCACTTGTGTGTACAATAGCACTTGTGATAACGATACAGATCAGTTTTTGAGAATCTTTATGACCAGATAATTGAGGGAGCATATCATGGCCTATGCTTGCGAAGTGTGTGGGAAGAAGCGGCTTGTCGGCAATAATGTCAGTCATGCCAATAATCGAACGAAACGCGTGTTCCGCCCGAATCTTCGACGGGTGCGCGCACTCGTGCAAGGGGCCGCGAAACGCATCCGCGTATGCACACGATGCCTGCGCTCCGGACTGGTCAAAAAAGTCGCGTGACCTTACCACTACTACTCGGTCCTCGGTAAGCCCACTGAGTTGTCGGGTTCCTTTTACGCACTACCGTTTGTTCTTCTGATGATACCTTCTGGTTGTGCCGTCTACTTCTCTAATCCGGCTTGTTGCCTGTAGCCTGACCGGGCTACTGCATCCACTCTGTTTCCCAAATTTCAATCTGGGTTGGTTGGCCTGGATCGTTCTGGTTCCCCTCCATTTCAGTCTTGAACATGCTACGCCAGGACAAGCTTTTCGGTACGGATGGTTAGCAGGAGTGGTCGCCTTTGCCGGAACCATCACCTGGGTAATCACCGCCATGAATCAGTTTGGGCAAGTCCCAATTGTTGTCAGCATCCTCTTGATGCTCTTGTTAGCCACGTATCTCGGGCTCTTTTTCGGCCTGTATGCCTTGGGCTACGTCATTATTCAACAAGCCAGTTCGCATTGGCTCTGGATCGGAATGCCGGCACTCTGGGTGACCTTAGAATACCTGCGCACCTACGCATTCAGCGGATTGCCGTGGATGCTCTTAGGATATTCACAGTATGAGTGGCTTTCGATCATTCAATTCTCGGATATCACTGGTGTATATGGCGTATCGTGCTTACTCGTATTAGTAAACGTTTGGCTCACATCGATTGTGTCGTGGGCATGGACCAAGACTCGTACGGCTGTTCTGTTTCCTTGGCAACCCACCATCATTATTTTGCTCGTTCTATGCACCACTATCATATATGGTCACTGGCAGATACAGCAGCAAGCCACTCTAGATCAATCCGCAAAACGGTTATCAATTGGGTTAGTCCAAGCGAATATTGAGCAAGACAAAAAATGGGATAAAGCCTACACCGCTGAAACCCTGGATCGCTACACAAAACTGAGTCTACAAGCTGGAACAACACGTAACCTCCTGATCTGGCCAGAAGCCGCCACCCCGTTTTTTTTCGAGCAGGAACCCAAATACCAAGAAGCTATTACCCGAATCGTCCAAGCCACCAACACGCCCCTCTTATTTGGGAGCCCAACTCTTCGTTTTCACCCAGATGGCAGCCCCTATCTCTTTAACAGCGCGTTCCTCTTGACCAACGAAGGACAGATTACCGACCGTTACGACAAACGTCATTTAGTGCCGTTCGGAGAATACATTCCATTAAAGTCTCTCTTGTTCTTCTTAGACAAACTCGTCGTGGGAATTGGAGATTTCCAATCGGGACAGGGATCCATGACCATGTCACTTCCCGCTGCATTTTCTGGTTCTGCTCCTACCTTCGCAGTGCCCATTTGTTTTGAAGTAATCTTTCCCGATTTGGTCCGCCGTATGGCCCAAGAAGGCACGAACTTTCTTGTCACCATTACTAACGATGCCTGGTTTGGAAATTCCGCCGCGCCCTATCAACACTTCGCGATGGTCGTGTTCCGGGCTGTTGAAAACCATATGGCTTTTGCTCGAGCGGCCAATACTGGGATTTCAGGGTTTATCGGTCCTGACGGCCGCATATTGGCAGCAACACCAGTTTTTACTCAAGAAGCCGTCACTAGCTCCATTCCTCTTCGTCATTCAGCGCCCACAATTTACACGAGATATGGCGATGTGTTTAGTTGGGCTTGTGTTATACTGACAGGATTCGTACTGATTCGTTGCCGGAGAACACGTCAATCGCTCGATACCACGCCCATTGGGCCACAACCCTAACTAGAGGATGACCCCATGTTGGAAGACATTCGCAGTCGGATGGATAAGATCAATGCCCGTATCCTAGAGTTCCGGAGGTATCTTTGACCTGCCTCGCCTAACCATTGAACTCGACGAGATTCAGCAAGAAACTTCGCAACCAGAGTTTTGGAACGATCCGCGCCGCGCCGCGAAGGTGGGGCGACGGCAAGCTGAGCTCGAAAGCCAGCGGGATCGCCTACAACAAATGGAACAGCAGCGCGACGATTTGCTTGCCATTGTAGATCTGATCGGCCAGCAGGAAGATTCAGAACTCGAGGCGGAATGGAAACAAGGCGTACAAGCTATCGAAACCTCGTTGGAGACTTGGAGACTCGAACAACTCTTATCGGAAGAGCACGATCAGAGTGATGCGATTCTCACCATTAACCCTGGGGCTGGTGGCACTGAATCCCAGGATTGGGCGCAGATGCTCATGCGCATGTATGTACGTTGGGCAGAAGAACGAGGCTACAAGGTTGGAACAATTGATTTACAGCCCGGTGATGAAGCTGGCATTAAGAGCGTAACACTTGGTATTGCGGGACCACATGCCTATGGCTACTTGCGATCAGAAGCCGGGGTGCATCGTCTTGTGCGCATTTCTCCATTTGATGCGAACAAACGCCGACATACATCTTTTGTCGCAGTGGGCGTCTACCCTGAACTCGATGATGACGTAGAAGTCGAGATTGAAGAAAAAGACCTGAAAATTGACACGTTCCGGGCGGGCGGGGCAGGCGGGCAGAATGTGAATAAAGTAGAGACGGCCATTCGTATGACACATCTTCCAACCGGGATTGTCGTTCAATGTCAAAACCAACGCTCACAGCTCCAGAATCGTCTTGGAGCCATGCGGGTCATGAAAGCCAAGCTCTATGAATTGGAGCAACAGAAAAAAGACGAGGAGTTCCAGAACATCGTCGGCGAAAAAAAGGACATTGCCTGGGGCAGCCAAATCCGATCGTACGTCTTTCAACCCTATCAGATGGTCAAAGATCATCGTACCAATCATGAGTCTGGCAATCTGGCCGCAGTCATGGATGGCGCACTTGAT
This sequence comes from Nitrospirales bacterium, assembly GCA_965223765.1. Taxonomy (GTDB): domain Bacteria; phylum Nitrospirota; class Nitrospiria; order Nitrospirales; family UBA8639; genus Nitrospira_E. Next base: position 1,700,660 of record OZ245016.1, on the reverse strand, counting down.
CCGTTTATTGAAGCCTATCTCTCAATGCGTGCCGCAAAGCCCGCACAATCATCGACCCCGTAAAACCGCAACGATGGCGGCCATTCACGCTCAATACATTCTGACCTAAGCCAACCATGTCTAATGGAACTGTTGAATAATGACGATATCAAAGACCATATTTGACCATGAAGTTGCTGACTCCCAGAGGCCTCGGTCCGGTAAAAAAAATCCGTCCAGCAAGGTCACGAATTGCCTGATGTGTCCCGTAGGGCACCACACTTGTTTGACGCTCGGAGCGTACTGGTATGAGCAACGACAAAATGGCGAGAACGCCGCTGGCGGCTTTTTTCAACGGACCCCTAATTGATCATGGATGAACTCAACGAACAACAACAACAACGCGTAGACAAACTCCAATGGCTGGAAGAGCGGGGCTATTGTCCTTTCGGCCAGAGTTTTTCGACAACACATACGCTTCAGGCCATCCTCGAGGCTTATCATCCCGTCCCGAAAGACACGTTAGAAGCCAAACCCATTCGTTGTGCGGTGGCCGGACGCATCATGGCTATTCGTCGATTCGGCAAAGCCGCGTTCGCCACTCTTCAGGAAGAAGGCCATCGCCTTCAGGTCTACCTCAAGAAGGATGTCCTAGGAGATCAGGGTTACCAACTTTGTCAGTCCTTGGATTTAGGAGACTGGATTGGTGTAGAAGGACCACTCTTCCGGACCAAAACCGATGAGCTCACCGTTGAAGTTCAGACTCTCACTTTTCTCTCAAAAGGTCTACGGCCTCTGCCAGAAAAGTGGCATGGATTAACCGATATCGAAACCCGGTATCGTCAACGGTATGTGGACTTAATCGCCAATCCGACTTCTCATCAGGTTTTTCGTACCCGCAGCCAGATCGTCAGTAGCATACGATCCTTTTTGACAGATCGTGGTTTCCTTGAAGTCGAAACACCAATGATGCATCCCATCCCGGGTGGTGCTACCGCCAAACCCTTTGTGACGCATCACAACACGTTGGATATCGATTTGTATTTGCGCGTGGCCCCCGAGCTCTATCTCAAACGCCTGATCGTCGGCGGATTTCGACGGGTGTTCGAGATTAATCGGAATTTCAGGAACGAAGGCATCTCCACGATTCATAATCCCGAGTTTACGATGTTGGAATTCTACCAAGCCTACGCAAACTATCACGACCTGATGGATCTGACCGAAGAGCTTTTTCATCGATTAAGTCTGGAAATTTGTGGAAGTACCGATCTGGAATACCAAGGCCAACAGATCACCCTCACTCCCCCATGGTCTCGTCTTTCCTACTTTGACTCCATCATTGAAGTGGGAAAACTCGAGAAGGCGGTTCTATCGGATCACAACAAAGCCGTAGAGACTGCCGCCAAATTGGGCATGGCCCTACCACCATCAGCCAGTCACGTCGACGTGTTGGTGGCATTGTTTGAAGCAACCGTAGAGCCTGCACTTACCCAACCAACCTTCATTACAGATTTTCCGATCGAGATTTCCCCCCTGGCGCGCAAGAAAGAATCTGACCCCACCCTCACCGACCGCTTTGAACTCTTCATTGGCGGACGTGAGCTTGCCAACGGCTTTTCTGAATTGAATGATCCAATCGATCAACGTCAACGCTTTGAAGCACAAGTCGCATTACGCGACGCCGGAGACGATGAAGCCCACTACCTCGACGAAGATTTCATTCGCGCCTTAGAGTATGGGATGCCGCCCACTGCGGGTGAAGGCATCGGGATTGACCGCTTGGTGATGCTCTTGACCAACCAAGCCTCGATTCGCGATGTCATTCTGTTTCCACAATTGCGCCCGGATCATAGCCCGTGACGCTACCCTATGAAATGATCGTCGGCCTGCGATACTTGCGGGCCAAGCGTCGCCAACGCACCATCTCACTCAACACCTTCATCTCCATCGCGGGTATTACACTTGGCGTGGCGGCTCTTATTGGCACCTTGGGTATCATGACTGGCTTCAAAGAAGACCTCCAAGCAAAAATCTTGGGCACAACAGCCCATGTCATTGTCCAGGAACGCGGGACGAATGAGATGCAGGACTATGACCAGGCGGTTCAAAAGATTGAAGACATACCCGACGTGATAGGTGCCGCGCCCTTTATCCTGAAACAGGTCTTGCTGACTTCACCAAGCAGCGTCCAGGGCGTCGTGCTACGAGGCATCCGGGCAGAACAGGAAATCCACGTGACAGATTTGCAGTCGAACCTGAAATTTGGCGATATCGCGGGCTTGAACAACCCACAACTTGTAACACCGAAGAGTGAATCCCCTCACGCCAAGCAGCCAACCACCTCGGTCTCCACACGGCCCGGCATTATCGTGGGAAAAGAATTATCGATGCGGTTAGGCGTATTTCTAGGCGATTCAATCAACGTTGTATCACCCGTGGGACCGGTTCAATCCTTTACGATGACCCCCAAAATCCGTCCATTTACAGTAGTTGGTATTTTTGAATCAGGCATGTTCGAATATGACTCCTCGCTCGCGTATATTAGTTTAACCGAAGCGCAAAAATTCTTTAGCCTCGGGGATACCGCCACTGGGATTCAAGTCAAAGTCAATGATGTCTTCCTGGCTAAAACTATCGGGCAACGCATGGAAGCCACCCTCGGCCCGGGCTTCATGGCGCGGGATTGGATGGACATGCATCGCAATCTCTTTTCGGCCTTGAAATTAGAAAAAACCATGATGTTCTTGCTGCTTGTTTTAATCACGCTCGTGGCTTCCTTCAATATTGTGGGAACGCTCACGATGATCGTAAACGAAAAACAGCGGGAGATCGCAATTCTGAAAGCCATGGGCGCCACTCCACAATCGATCATGCGAATTTTCATGATCAATGGCTTGGTCATTGGCTTAGTGGGAACCTGTATTGGCGTGCCCCTGGGTTATTCATTCTTATGGTTGATCGAGAACTATTGGACCTTTGATGCGTCGGTCTACTACATTTCTCGCATCCCGGTACATATCCTTCCCTTAGATGTCGTCATGGTTGCTACCTCTGCGATTCTTATCAGTTTTGCCGCGACATTTTATCCTTCATGGCAAGCCGCCAAGTTAGACCCAGTCAGCGCCCTTCGTTATGAGTAACCCGGAACCGACTCATACTGCATCGTCGACGCCGTTAGTCCTCGTCGAAGATCTTCAACGCTCATTTGTCATGGGCAAGCAGACCGTGCATGTGCTCAACGGCATCACCATGACTATCCAACGCGGAGAAATGGTTGCTATCATCGGCGCATCAGGAGCCGGAAAAAGCACATTATTGCAAATCATGGGCACATTGGATCGCCCAACCAAAGGACTCGTCCTCTTTGATGGACATAACATGTTTGCAGCCAGTGAGGCTGAATTAGCGAATTTTCGAAATCGCCGTCTAGGCTTTGTCTTTCAATTTCATCATTTGCTTCCCGAATTTACCGCGCTTGAAAACACCGTTCTCCCGTGCCTGATCCAGAGAGAACCAAAACCAGTCGTCATAGAGACCGCGAAAGCGTTATTAGCAGAAGTAGGACTCTCTCATCGCCTGCACCATAAACCTGGTGAACTTTCTGGAGGCGAGCAACAACGCGTGGCTGTCGCACGGGCGTTGATACGGCAACCGGACTTAGTCCTTGCCGACGAACCGACAGGGAACCTAGATACCCAAACAGGAGAAGAATTGTTTGAACTGTTGCAAGGATTAAATCAACGGCACGGGACCGCCTTTATCATTGTGACTCACAATGAAAAATTATCACGCCAGACAGATCGCTTGATTCACCTACAAGATGGACAAATACTTAAAGACCATCGCTTCTCGGCTGTTTCGCATGCGTCCAAGGATGATGAGCCTGTCAACACCATGATAGACGACGAATAGAAAGTTGGACTTCACAGCTGACACCAGCGTTTTCATGGCTTAGACAATTTACCGTGATGTTTTTAAAAAAAAAGGGGCGTGTAGCAATACACGCCCCTTCTCATCAACACCCAACTCAATGGAGCTTAGCGAATATTAAGGAACCGCGGTAATGCGGCCTTTAATCTCATCAAATGTGGCTTTGGGTATCACATTTTTTGCGACCAATTCCCCACGCAATCGATAGGGACGATTGGAGACCACTTCTTCAGCCACCTCTCGACTTAACCCTAACGTCAACACCAAATCGCTAACCGACGCCTTATTGATATTCACCAGACTGCTTGCCACTTTAGGTACGACCGGCGAAGAAACTTTTGGCGTGGTAGGTTTCGACGGTCTCGCAACCTTAGGGACATTCGGTTCAGAAAATGTGGGCTTAGAGGCCACGACATTCGATTTTGTAGACATTGCAGACTTTTCCGATTCACTGACTCTTCCAAGGCCTGACTCACGAACTTCCTTCAGCTCATTCTTGTAGCGAAGGACCGTCTTTTTGAGTGCCGAATTTTGCGATTTGACTTTCTGGTATTGCGCAGTAATCACTCGCAGTTTTTTGGTTAGCTGCGCCTTTTCTTGATCCAGCTCCCGTTCACGGGTTTCCAACAACGTATGTTCGTTATTCCTTCCTTCCTTGATCCGTTGTACTTCCGATGTCATCACTTCCAGATCGGTAGAAATTTTTTCGTTCAACCCTTTCAGGTTCCGGACCTGTTCTTCAAGCGCTTCCTGATGCATCCGTCCTTTTTCTAACTCAGCCTTGGCTGATTCCATATCGGCTACGGCGGCTTCATACTTTCCCTTCGAAACCATGCAACCTGACAATCCGACAAGCAGCAGTAATACCGTAAGACTCCAACGTATCATATGGACCTCCTCATCCCTGAAAATAAGACTCGCCATCGGAATCGTCCTACTCTATGCTCTATTGATATGAACAGCCTACCAGATAAGGATCTATTGTATAGACTAGACCGCATCAGGCCAACAAATTACCGAAAATTTCATAGGCGAGGAAACAAGAATGTCTTGTGCCCGAACAGCTCGTTTTTTTTTACCTTTCACTGCCTATTTCTGGCGATTGTACGTACCATTGCGGCTGACGATCTTTGAATAAATCATTATAGGCATTAACCCGTTTGTCTCGAGCGTGAGTCACATCAATAGTCGTCGTAAACAGTTCGGAGTCATCTCTCGACGCCCGATGAACAACTTGGCCATTTGGCGCAACAATTTCGCTCAGGCCAATAAATTGTAATGCTGACTTTTCTCCACGCTGTTCCTGGCCGACCCGATTGGCCGTAATCGCAAACACGCGGTTTTCTAGACACCGCGTGACCATCGCATCGGGGCAATGGGGCAACACCAGATTACTGGGATGACACAGAATATCGGCACCCTGGAGAGCTAACGTTCTAGCGGCCTCAGGATAAAACCAATCAAAACAGACCAGAAGTCCAAGCTTCGCAAGTCCAATGTCCCACACCCGAAACCCTGTGTCGCCAGGAGAAAACCAGAGCGTCTCTTCCAAAAAAAGATGGACTTTACGGTAGGTCCCAATATAGCCATTAGGACCGATCAAGACCGCTGAATTATACAACGCGCTTGAGGCGTGCTCTGCCAACCCAATCACAGCATAGATTGAGTGCTCTCGAATCACCTCTTCAAGTTGTTGAAAAACCGTACCAGTCGGAATCTCTATCGCAAGTTCTCGAACCTCGTTTTTCGAAACAAACTGATACCCCGACAGCGCCAGCTCTGGAAAAACAAGCAGGTCTCCCTCAAAGGACTCGATCGCATCCAGGATGGACTGCAGATTGCGCGCAAGCTCTCCAAATTGAGGGGCAAACTGAAAAAATCCGACTTTCACCAGTGTACTCGGTTAGGCCTTTCAGATAAAAAAAGCGGGTAGAGTTTCCTCTACCCGCTTTTTCCAAAATGTATCGGACCGAAAATTAATGGACCTCTTTCATATGCATGACCGCACTCCCTGCATGCTTGGTCCCAACCTCAGCATGTCCCTGTTTCCCATGCTTGATCGCTTCCATGAGTTCATGCACTCCCTCATCCAAATGCGGGTTCTTAACTTCTTTTTGAGCCGCTTGAGCATGCATCAAGGCTTCTTCAGCATGACTCACCAGCGCATCAGCATGCCCCATGCCACCATGCTCAGCGGCCCCTTCAGCATGCGCTATTGCCTCAGCCACATGCGGATTGCCTCCTGCAAGCGCCAGGGCACCCCAGGCGCCACCCAGAAACAACGATAACACAGCCAATACCACCACTTGTCTCATCGCATTTAAACCACGCATCCTCGACCTCCTTCATAATAATGATGAACAATCACGCACCGTCAATGTATCCTCTCATGCGACCCCAGGAAGATCAAGATGGTTTCACCTGTTCAGGGTTCGTCACTTTATGTAATAACTTCACATCTTTCTCTGCAGGAGCCGCAAAATCCCGAGACCATTCCCACCATGAACCTGGGTAGATTTTCACTCGAGCATACCCAACATACCGAAGCAAACAGTACACCCAGGCAGCCCGCACACCTCCAAGACAATAGGTGATAATTTCTTGATCATCCCGAAGACCATGATCCTCGAAAATTTTTCGGACTTGCTCAGCTGGTTTCACCGTTGCATCTTTCTGCAAAAACTGATTCCAAGAAATATTAATGGCGGACGGAATATGCCCAGCTCGTGGCAAACCATCAATCTCTTTTCCAGCGTATTCTTCAACACTTCGCGCATCGACAATAGCCATGTCAGGATGTTGAGCCCTGACGACCTTCTTGAGGGCATCTTTATTGATCATTAGTTCCGAATTGGCGGACACCGAAAAATCTCCCATGGATGGGCGTACCGGTTCATGGTCAAATCGCCGCTGTTCCGCAACCCATTTCACCCAACCTCCGTCTAAAATACGTACGCTTGGATGTCCCAGATACCGTAGCATCCAATACATACGTCCCTCGTCACCCCAATTATCAAATGGGTTGGAATAAATCACGATATCACTGTCCTGGTTAATCCCTAACGCCTGGAGTCGCTGTTCTAACTTCGAGAGATCCGGGTTCAATACACCTTTGGAGACAGAGGACGGATCACTATACTCGTGCCAAGTACTATTGACCGCGCCAGGAATGTGGGACGTGTAGGCTGCGGGCCCACGGACGTCAATTACAACAAGGCCCTCACGCCCCAGGTTTTGAGACAAAGTTTCAGAATCGATAAACAAATCATGTGTGACATTCATAGCTCTTGTGGCCTTTTTAAGAATGAAATGAAGACATCCGTGTCGATGACATCGTCGAAACCCTATCCTCAGAAACTGCAGTACAACCGATTCGCGGGGCTATCTCTTGCTGGTCTAAGGCCGCAGCTAACGTTGGGCCCAACGGAAACTCGCGCTCATAGATCGTAAAGACATACGGGTCATCCCCCGTCAAACTGTAGTCATCTTTCAACATTTGATGTTGCGCATCCGTCAAAATATGATACCGAATTCTCGTGAGTAGGCTCCACCCTTTTTCGTCTTTTGGAATATCATATCCAAATGTATAATCTCGACTGGCCAACGGTAAGAGCCGATTATCATACAGTTCCACAATGACCGGTTGCCAGAGAATCCAACGGCCCATCGTATCGGCTTGTTGACGAACCACTTTGCCTTCCGCATTGCGTACCTGAAATTCTACTGTAAAATGGCGATCAGGATCCCCGGTTGGAATCTTGTGTCCCGCGCCAGCATTGATGAGTGTCAACGTAAACTTCACTTTTTCCCCGGGCTCAGGAGTTAGAGGATCCGCCTGAACTCGTACGGCCACGGCCCGTTTAATCATATCGGGGTCATGGCCACCCCGCCAGAGATGCCGTCGGCCAAACCGAATGGGACTGTCTTTAGCCACAGGCCGCAGGACTTCTGGCATATGACAATTTTGGCAGATGAGGCCCTTTTCTTTCATGAAAAAGGTCCCTTCGTACTCAGAAAACGTGCCGCATGGCCCACCAGCATAGAACTGGGTCGGACCAGACACCACACTGTGACATCGATAACAAACCTGTGTTGTCCGAAATGAAGGATCGAATTTCGTTGGATGAGGCGCGACGGAATCATCATACGGCCCCAGAATAACACCGTCTCGCACATGGCAAGCCGCACAGGTTACCCCTTCTTGCTGATACTCGGGATCAAAGCGATAGTTTGGAATTTCAAAGGCCTTCTCCACCCGATCACGTGGTATATCCTGAACCAGCGTGGGTTGCTGATTTTCCAAGGGCGTATGACAATTTAAACAGACCCAAATATTTTTATCTTTTTTCCAATATGCCTGAAAAAACGGATCATGGAAGGCCTGAGCATGAATGCTAGACTTCCATTCCTGGTAAATTTCGTCGTGACAGCGTCCACATTCTTCGGCTTTTAAACTCTGCAATCCTACCGGTACGTCTTGATAAGGGATCGCGTGAGCATAATCGTCACGCAAGCCAAAAATGACCGTCGGACGAATCTCGGTATAAAACACATAGACACCAATCAACGTCATGAAGAGGACAAGAAGCCATATGCGTAGACGCCAGGAGCGTTGTCGTTTCATACCATTAGCTGTCCAGAAAAACCTTGAGATGCCGTTCAACGGATTTGGAAAGGGCCTGAAGATGATAGCCACCCTCCAAACACGACAGGACTCGTCCGCTTGAAAAGTTCTCGGCTATTGATAACACGATGCCTGTGAGTTCCGCATAGCCTTCTTCCGTCAGGTTCATGCCAGCAAGTGGATCGTCACTATGCGCGTCGAAGCCAGCAGAAATCACGACAAACTCAGGCTGAAAGGTTTCGGCTGCGGGGATCAGGACTTTTTGAAAGATCTCCTGATAGGCCTCATCGCCTTGACCTCCTGGAAGTGGAACGTTAATGGTCGTGCCCTCTCCTCGACCGTCACCTAATTCCATCGCATTTCCAGTTCCAGGGTAATAGGGAAACTGATGGGTGCTAAAAAACAATACGGTGTCATCGTTGTAAAAGGCATGCTGGGTGCCATTCCCGTGATGGACATCCCAATCCACAATCAAGACTCGCTCGACTCCATGACGACGCTGAAGATACCGGGCAACAATCGCTACAGAATTAAAAAAACAAAATCCCATTGCCCGGTCAGCTTCAGCATGGTGTCCCGGTGGGCGAACCGCGCAAAATGCCTGATCAATGTCTTCATGCATGATAGCATCGGCAGCGGATAACGCCCCACCGGTCGCCAGATATGCGGCATCCACAGTACCTGGACACATTGAAGTATCAGAATCAAAGGAGGCATAGCCCGTGGCCGGTGAGCAACGTTCAAGGCTATCGACATATTCGGCGAGATGAATCTGTTCAATCCATTGCCGCTCAGCTTTTCGAGGATGAAGATGCTGGAGACGAGCCCAGGTCCCAGAGGACTGAAGTTGGGCTTGAATGGCTCGGAGCCTCTCAGGAGACTCCGGATGACCATGCCCCATCTCATGCCCCAAATATCGCGGATCAAAAACGAAGCCTACTCGACTCATCTCAATGGCCTGAAAAACAAAGACAAGACGATTGCATGGGCGATACGATCAATGGGACACGGCTCAAATTTGATGGCATCAGGGAAGGAAAATCGTCAACGATCCTAGCATAGCACTGTTGAATAATGACGATATCGAAGACCATATTTAGCCATTAAGCCGCTGCCCCCAAGGGGCCTCGGGGTCGATTCAAAAAAGTTCGTCCAGCAAGGCCACGAATTGCCTGATGTGTCCCGTAGGGCACCACACTTGTTTGACACGCGGAGCGTACTGGTAGTACGTGAGCGCTCACGGCGCGGAGAGCGCCACGCCTATGGGCCCGAAGGTCCAGCTAATAGCGAGGACGCCGCTGGCGAATTTTTTCAACGGACCCTAGCATAGCACCAGAGCTTAGACAACGCACCAAATGCCATGATAGGCTACCGCACCGTCGCGTAATTTCTCATATTCAACAAGGCAGTAGAATACAATGGCTGATCCTAAGATTGAACAATTTAAGAAAGTCCTTAAGATAGACCCCAAAGACGAAACACTATGGTTTGGGTTAGGAAAAGCCTACATGGGTGATGAAAATTGGGGTGAAGCCATTCTTGCATTGGAACAATGTATCCAGGTTAAGCCCGACTATTCGGCGGCGTACCTTGCCCTCGCCCAATCGTTGCAGCAAGAGAAAAACTTTGAGCAATGCCGATCTATTTGCACGAAAGGGATCACCATCGCAACCGATAATGGGGACTTGCTCGTGATCAAACACTTAGAAGAACTCTGCAATGCTCTTCCCGCCTAATCCCTGCTTTCTTAAATCGAGGAAATATAGAACGTTTTCTTCGCTACCTCGGAGCTACATGACCGTTTCTATCATCTGAAGTTCAGTCGTGGTTAACCGATACCAAGCAAAGGGGTTTTTGGCTAGGAGCCGTATGCGAGGATGAATGCCATTTCCAGACGGACGAGTGACCCAGGAAACTTGGTGGATCCGAATCGCATTTCGCGATGCTTGCGCTGGAGCATTCCATAACGTCAACAGCACTGCACTAAATTGTGGCACATCAGACAATACTCCGATTAACAACCCGGCTAGTCGCTGGAGATCCAAAGGAGAAATCTCTTGTGTTCGAACACATCCATCAAAGAGATCCGGTACGCTCACGGCCAACAGTACAGGGGCACAATACGCCTCCAATTGCTTGGCCTTCTCCGCCATACGAGCTAACAACCGCCTAACTAAAGCTTGCTCAAAAAAATCATCGCCGTCAATCCCATTCTGACTCTCTCGATCTATCCTATTCGTAGAGTTCCTCTTGGCCCCCTGTGTCGATTGAATAACCGTAATCTCAGCAAAGAACCGATGAGACCCGTCATAACATTCCAAATCGGCGGTCCGTCCGTGTGAAAAATCTAAAAACGAAATCGAAAAGCCTGCATTGACCAAAAAGAATGCCGTTTCAATTTCCGCGAGAGCTGAGACGGCTTGACTCTTTGGCCACTGAGCCATCTCACCACTTAACTGTTCCAAACGAGATTGGCTGTTTGAGTCTCCACAAGTTTTGTGAAGAGCTTCCCATTGACGATAGGCAGTATCAATTTTTCCGGAAGAAGGGCTTTTCATAATCAGCCACCTTCAAGCCAGCCCATGTCACACAATGTGAAAGTCTCTAGTTTGAAAAAAGTTCCGAAAGTTTAAGAGGGTCACCTAATCCCAAGCTTACTGAATGTTTGATCTGAAATTATAGTGTAACGGAAACTGGCAAAGGAAAAATGCCAGGGCTAAAGGGGTCAGACTCGACTTCATTGCTGCATTTTCGTTAGGGTCATGTATCCGTCCAAACAACAGTCACAACGGAGAACAATGCCATGGCACGCTTACCTCGATTCTTTCTTTACGATTCTCCCCTCCATGTCATTCAGCGAGGGAACAATCGCAGCAAAATCTTCAATCAGATTGGAGATTACAATTTTTATTTAGATTGTCTGAAGGAGGCTTCACAAAGGCACGGCTGTGATATCCACGGCTATGTTCTAATGCCAAACCACGTGCATCTACTACTCACGCCGTCACACTCAGACAGTTTACCGAAAACCCTCCAGTCGTTGGGGCGACGATACGTCCAATATTTCAACAGCACCCATGAACGAACAGGCACATTGTGGGAGGGACGCTATCGAGCAACCTTAATCGACAGCGAGGCCTACTTGCTGACATGTTGCCGGTATATTGAACTGAATCCCGTCAGAGCTGAACTGGTGAGACATCCACGGGACTACCGGTGGTCCAGTTACCGCTATCATGCGATCGGCAAACCAGATTCGATCGTCAATCCCCACCCTCTTTACCAACAATTGGGGTTGACAGATGCTGCGCGCCAACAGACCTATCGCGGACTTTTTCGACAACATCTCAGCGGCGAGACACTCGATACCATACGGGAAGCCACGAACAAGGCTTGGGTATTGGGCACTCAGAAATTCAAAGACCGCATCGCCAAAAAACTCGAACGACGCGTGGAACCGCTGCCTCGAGGACGACCTTCGACAGAACATGTTTGAAACCAACAAGAAGAATGAGGACAGGTTTTACATGTGGTGAATTGTCGCTCGCCTGATACCGTAGCCACGTCTTTCTTTTTCACCGGATCCCATCCACTATCTCTACCCCTTAAGATGAAGAAACTTTCAACCGAGCAACCATTGTATGAAGTCTCCACAAGCCACCGTTTTAGGGGTCGGAATAGGTTTCCTGATCTCCATAATGGGCATTGGACTCCACGAATACGGATGGAGCAAGGAAGGCCTTTTATGCTCTGGTGATGAATGCCTCGTTCCGTGGCCGCCCGCAGTGCAGCTCGCGGCATCAGGAGTCGATTGGCCGCCTGAAGTTGGAAAACCCTACCCCGATGGTACCTTCATTCACTACGAGGGAAACCCCGTAAAGCTGTCCTCGTTTAAAGGGTCGGTTCTCCTGATTGAACCCGTTGGCATGACCTGTGCCGCCTGCCAAGCCTTTTCAGGTGCACACAAGTATGGTGCATTAGGAGGTATCAACCCACAGAAGGGTTTACCATCTATCGAAGAACTATTTCCGCAATATACTGATGGATTGTCGCTCAAAAACTCCAACATTCAATTTATTCAAATCCTGTTTTATGACATGAACATGGGAACACCTACCGCACGCGATGTCACAGACTGGACGGAACAATTTCGGATGCGGCGATCCAGCAACTATTTAGTCCTAGCCGCGCCTCGAGCCTTTCAGGGACGTTCCACCGCAAACATGATTCCTGGATTCCAACTGGTCGACAAAGATTTCATTCTGCGAGCCGACTCTACCGGACATGCTCCACAACATGACCTCTACCGCCAGCTCCTGCCCATGGTCCGTCAACTCCTTTGACCACGCTTACCACACCCGGCAATTGAAGGAACTCTAGATCGGACTCAAATTTGTAAGTTCAAGTCCGCCTCTTATCACCCTGCCCCTGTCGAACGACAATCTCGTTATTCGGACGGACGTTTGAGTTCTTCTACGGTGATGTGTTTGGGCAGGAGAACGGGGAAAATAATACCGATGGGATCGCCTCGGGAAATGGTAATGGGGTCTTGTGATGTGATTTCCAATTGCAGCAAGAAATTGGTGACAAAGGCGTCGTAGTCTGGCAGAAAATCGTAGAGGTTGGGTGTGGTCTTATATTCTTGAGTCTTAATGCCCTCCCAGATGGAATAGGGTCGCTTTGGGACATGATAAAAATGGTTGGGAATGTCCTTCATCATCATCCCCAGCTGCTTAGGATAGTAAAATCGCAGGCCACAGCAGAGTTTCGGATAGCCACTATTTAAAATGCTATCCACATACATACCCGAAAAGGACTTGTAACCCAACAAGCGTTCTTCGGGTAGAATAGGCGGCGATTGCCATTCAAACCCCTTGCCCTTTCGACGAATCCGGCAATCGGCCGGTGAGCGAATCAGCCAGCCATATTGCCCGACAAACCGGACAGGGCCACAATCATCAGGAATGACTTTATACCCACTGGCTGCTAGTTCCCGTTGTTCTGGCAGTGCCATACCCGTCATCAGGGGACGATGAGGACGAAAATCGAGCTTGAGACGTTCGGGGGCAAATGCCGTAGAATATTCTCGTTCCCAATAGAGAACCCATTTGCTATCGGTACCGCCTGGAAGCTCGTTCATATCGTTCTGTGTTCATTAAGGGACAGATGTTTGTTGACCGTGGTTGAGCGTCCAGGTGACTTCGGCCACCCGCTTGCCCAACGCCCAGGCCGCAGCCTTTTCATCATCATCAATACCTGGACTCTTCCCTTCAGTCGTGGCTGAAGCCCCAAAGGCCCCACCATCGCTGACCACGATCATTTGATTACCGAGCATCGCAGCCAATATGGTCAACATCGTCACTTCTTTCCCGCTGGAAACCTGTCCCCCGGTAGCAAAGGCTGCTCCCACTTTATTGCGCATCTTAAATTCGGGAAAGACTCCAAATTCGAATTGCCACCGGTCAAAAAAAGATTTCACGTCCCCTGCCATGTTAGACCAATACACTGGGGACCCTACAATAACCGCATCACTCCCAAACAGGAGATCGGCCGTGACCTCCCCTACCCTATGCAGTAATACACGGGTATCAGGAACAGCCTGGGCCCCCGCCACAACACTGCGTGCCATAATTTCCGTATTGCCGGATAAAGAATGATACACGACGAGAACTTGAATGGTTTCTGACTGAGATTGGATCTGTGCGGCAACCTGTGAACAGCCGGCACAAAGGAAGAGAATCCCCAGAAGGAGACGCACAGTAGGTTGAACCATCATCAACCTTTAGGAGAGAAGGAAGATAGGAAGACTCTGACAGACTGTTGGCTTAAGGCTTGATATACTAAAAACTGCTGCATAACGAGGCACTATCGACGCTCAATTTCCTCATCAATTTGCTCCTCAACCGACACATGAGTCAAAGCCCCCCGATGGTCACATTTATGGCATCTCACACGCCATTCCTCCAGCCATTTTTCTTGCACAAAATGTTGATGGCATTTCGGGCAGGCAAAGACCCCTTTCACATAATGCACTTGTTTCTTATACTTCATCTCACCAACCCCCTCTAAAAATAGAATAAATTCCAATGGCTAGCCTGCCACAGGGCTTTTGAGGATTGCAACTTTTGAGTCGTTCCCAAGAAATTTTCTATCCAGGGTCTGTTGATAAAAGCCGTCAGCAGCGTTCTCGCCATTTTTCCATGCTCCCGTACTGAATGTACGCTCTGCGCGTAAAAAGGGCTGTGGCCTTGCTGGACGAACTTTTTTGAACTGACCCAACGCCGCTGAACGCCACGGGCTTCATGGCGAAATATGGCCTTTGATATTTGCATTATTCCACACTCCCATCCAGAATTAATCTAAGTCACCGAATCCCTTTTCTGACGCGGGAAATAGGTGTCGTGGACGGTTTTGAGGCGGGTATGCTCGACGTGGGTATAGATTTGAGTCGTGGCGATGCTGGCATGGCCCAACAGCATTTGTACTGATCGGAGGTCGGCTCCGTGATCTAGCAGATGCGTGGCAAAAGAATGCCGGAGCATATGCGGCGAAAGAGGTTTCGTGATACCTGCTCGCACAGCGCGCGACTTGAGAATTTTCCAAAAACATTGTCGGGTCATACCTCGCCCTAGGCGCGTAAGGAACAGTGCCGATGATGTACGGTTTTTGAGATATTGCGGACGAATGGTTTGAATATAATGATTCACGAGCTCTCGGGCCTTTTCTCCAATGGGCACAATTCGTTGTTTCTCTCGCTTGCCCGTGGCTCGCAAAAACCCGACATCCATATTCAGATCAGCCACTTCCAACGTCACCAGTTCTGACACACGCAACCCCGTGGCATACAGGAGTTCCACCATCGCAGCATCGCGTCCATCAACCCGTTCATTGGTCGCAGGCAGATTAAGCAAACGAGTCACTTCAGTTTCCGACAGGAGCTTCGGCAGCTGAAGCCATTGCTTTGGCGTTCCCTTTAAAATACTCGAAAATGTGGAATGCCCTTGTCCCGCTTCAACATACCTATACAGTCCTCGAACAGCCGCAAGGCAACGGGCGATCGACGACGAGGACAATCCGGCCAAGTGAAGACTCCGTAAAAATTCGACCCACAACGGTTTTGTCAAAGCCTGAAGCTCATTGAGCCCTTCTTGTTGAAAGAAGTCCAGAAGTTTCTGCAAGTCCCGTCGATACGCTGCCAACGTATTCACGGCACACCCACTTTCAACTTGCAACATGGTCAGATACTCCTCAATCACATGTCGTAGCTTTGTCTGTTTCAACGCTGATTCCATTAGCCTGACGACCCTATTCTAAATATGTCGCACATTCGTGATGTACCGAACTAGCCGTAATCATCACGTGATCAACGGCAGCAGACGTTTTGACAGAATTCACTGTGTTCTCCTATTTAGGTAAGCTCACTTCCTGATATAATGACATGAAATGTCAATCAGCACACCCCCTGCGATCAACTAACGTAAACTACTGCTGTTGTCCCCTACAATCCCACGTTCTATCCAAACCGGCATGATTTTGTCCTTCCGTAGTAACGCTTCGAGATGGGTTTGTACTGCTGTCATCATGCTCTCTCTAGGGATGTTGGGTCTCATGGCCAGCGCCGCGCTCGCTGAAGCCGCCGACACTTCTCACAGCAGCAAATTGAAAAAGGCTCAGGCGCTGGTCAAATCTGGAAAATCAACAAAAGCGATCGCAATCCTTGAAGAGCTCATTGATTCGCTACCGCCTCCCGCTATTCTGCAAGAAGCTTATCTCGCACAAGCCACCGCCTTGCGCCAAAAGCGCCAAACCTCCGACGCTCTCAATGTCTTAGAACAGTTACTCGAAGAATTTCCCTACTCGCCAGTCACAAACTCCGCCCGTGTGTTATTCGCTGAACTCTCCATTGAGGTCAAGGACTACACTCAAGCATTGACTCAATTGTATCTTGCCTTGGATTATGCCACAGATCCTGTGTTCCGACGTCACATTCTCCAACTCATTCGAACAGCCGAACTCGAGAATGCCAACCCAATCGGCGCCATCAAGGCTATGCTCAATGAGCTCACGATCACTGAGCCATCCGAACGACTCAACCTTGAGCAATCAATCCAATCCGTGATCCTCCAACGATTGGATGAAGAGGCCCTACAGGAACTTCTGGAAGACTATGCCACCCGCTATCCAGGCGACATTGCCACGATCCGCCTTATTGAACTCCATACGGCACATGGCGACGAAGTACTAGCCGAACGCGATATTCGAGCCTTTCTCCGGCGTTTTCCGAATCATCCCTATGCACAAACCGCCATGGCATTGCTCCAATCCTTTATTAGCAAGATCAAAGTGCATGACCACATTCTGGCCGTCGCCTTGCCGTTTTCCGGCCCGATGAAACTGTATGGGACTGACTTACTTAACGGTATTCGGCTGGCTATAGACATTGCCAAAGAACAATGGGGACTATCGTCAGTCGGATTGGTCGTCAAAGATACCGCGGCCCTGAGTTCCCCTCTACGAGTCGAAATGCTCCAACTTCTTAATGAGTTCCAACCGCGAGCCGTCATCGGGCCCTTGTTGTCGAAAGAAATGCGTGACTTAGCACACCTCCCGGATGACTATGCCACGCCCTTTATTACACCCTCTTCTACGCTCCTCAACGTTCGCCAGTATGGATCATTTTGGTTTAGCACGACAATGACCTCTTCGGTCCAAGCGAAACGTCTTGTGGAATATGCGATGATGAAGTTGGACTATCATCGATTCTGTATTATCTATCCCAAAACCGCCTATGGCCGTGAAATCGCCGACATGTTTGGCAAGGAAGTCCTACATTCCGGGGGAGAGATCATTGCTGTTGAGGGCTATACCGAAGATCAAACAGACATCGGGGATCAGTTACGGCGGATCAAAGCCAAAGACCTCGCTCGCTATGGATTGGAAGAGCCAGAAGAAACACGAACCGGTGAAGAACGCCTCGTATATACACCCGGCTTCGACGCCGTATTTCTTCCCGGACAGCCGGTTCATCTGGCTATGATTGCCGCTCAATTAGCATTTTTCGATATGAATGTACCATTATTAGGCGGCAATAGCTGGCATAACCACGAACTGTTTCGCTGGGCGAAGCAAGATCTGAATGGCAGCATTTTCGTGGACGGATTTTTCCTGAATAGCCCAGACCCAGATGTCCAACGATTTATTCAACAATACCGCAGCCGGTTTCAGAAAGACCCCTCACTCTTTGCCGTACAAGCCTATGATGCCGCTACAATGACTTTAGAAACATTGCGCAAGGGGGCACGATCAGGACAGGATGTCTGGGACCAACTCGTCCGACGATCGGACCTCCCGGCATTGAGTGGCTTTGCGTCGTTCAGTTCCGCAGGTATCTTAAATCGGCGACTGTATCTCCTAGAGGTGAACAACCGGACGTTTACTCAACTGAATTAAAACGATGGATTCCATCATCTCTTTTATCCACACTCTGTCCTATATTTTGGTGCCTCTTTTAGCCGCTGTGGTGTTGCATGAATATGCTCATGGGTGGGTGGCCAACTTCTTTGGCGATCAAACGGCTAAATCGTTAGGAAGGTTGACGATTAACCCGCTCCCTCACATCGATCTTTGGGGAAGCATTTTGGTCCCCTTCATGTTGTCGCTTGTCCCGGGAGGAGTGATTTTTGGCTGGGCCAAACCGGTCCCCATTAATCCCTCTAACTTGTATAAGCCACGTCGAGATATGGCACTGGTCGCCATTGCTGGTCCACTCATGAATTTATTTCTGGCGATCTTGAGCGGCCTCGTATTGCTTCTCCTTGTGTACCTAGACCCGACCATCCAAGAGAACTGGCCACCTCAACCCGGTGTACAGCCGCGAAGTGATCTTTCCGGCATGATACTAGTACCACTTGCTGCTATGGCTTTGTCCTCTATCCTCGTGAATATTGTTCTACTGTCCTTCAACCTCCTACCCTTCCCTCCTCTGGATGGCAGCCGAGTGTTACGCAGCATCTTACCTCCCAATCCGGCCATGACCTTGAGCCGACTGGAGCCGTATGGCATGCTTATCGTCCTTGGATTGCTCATGCTCGATTCACGGATACCAATCGTGAGCTCATTTATCATGTTCATGTTTCGTCTCATCGGCCAGCCGTTCTTACCGGCATAAGTAATAGAACACCCGAGGAGCCTTTCGCCCATGACCACACGCGTACTCAGCGGCATGCAACCCAGCGGGCTTATGCACCTTGGCAATCTACTGGGCGCCCTTGAAAATTGGAAGAGCCTACAAGCTCAACATGATTGTTTCTTCTTTGTGGCAGATTGGCACGCGTTATCCACCAACTATGCGGACACCAGTCGTCTTAAAGAATTTACCCAGGAATTGCTCATCGATTGGCTTGCCGCTGGAATCGACCCCAATCGAGCCACCGTCTTTATTCAATCCGAAGTTCCTGAACATGCGATCCTCCATCTCTTGTTGTCAATGATCATTCCGATTCCCTGGTTGGAACGCAATCCAACCTACAAGGAAAAGCAAGAAGAGATTACGGAAAAGGATCTTTCCACCTATGGTTTCTTGGGGTATCCCGTGCTTCAGGCTGCCGATATCTTACTGTATAAACCCGATCTGGTCCCTGTTGGAAAAGATCAACTTCCTCATTTAGAACTCACTCGAGAATTAGGACGGCGATTCAATAGTTTATATAAACCTGTCTTCCCAGAACCCAAAGAATATTTGACACAATTTCCAAAAGTCCTTGGGACGGACGGACGAAAGATGAGTAAGAGTTACCACAACACCATTAATCTGTCAGATACCGAAACCACGGTCCGGCAAAAACTCAAAACTATGGTGACCGACCCTGCCAGAGTACGTCGCACCGATAAGGGTAATCCTGAAGTCTGTCCAGTTTATGATTTTCATAAGATTTTCTCGACACCGGCCGTGGTTGCCCAAATCGATACGGATTGCAGAAGCGCGGCTATTGGATGTATCGATTGCAAACGCCAGGTAGGTGATGCCATGGTCACACGCTGTGCCCCCATGTGGGATACCCGTGAACAGTTTTCAGCCAACCCTCAACACATACAGGAGGTTGTTGAAGAAGGCCGTACCCGTGCGGCGACAGTCGCCAAACAGACCATGGTCGACGTACGAAACGCAATGAAGATCTAACTCCCTTTTGGAGACATTTCTTGACAGTCTTTAGACCCCCCGCTACTATCAAGAGGGTTCGAGAGTCTGTTTATCACTCCTATTTTGAAACCCTAAGACTTCTATGAATATTCGCGTTGCCATCAACGGGTTTGGACGTATCGGACGAAATTTTTTTCGGACGAGCTACAACGATCCGGACATTGAAATCGTGGCGTTGAATGATTTGACGGACCCGCAAACATTGGCACATCTGCTGACCTATGATTCTGTACATGGTCAGTTTTCGGGTGAAGTACGCTACGGAACTGATTCTCTGGTGGTTAATGGTCACACGATCCGTATCTTTGACAAGAAAGATCCGAAAACTCTGCCGTGGAACGATCTCAATATTGACTGTGTTGTCGAATCGACTGGGCGCTTCACCGAGCGCCACACCGCAAGTCAGCATATCGCAGCTGGAGCCTCTCGAGTCATTATCTCCGCTCCGGCCAAGGATCCAGATAACACCATCGTCCTGGGCGTTAATGATTCAACGTTTGACCCCCAACAACATAAGATTATTTCCAATGCATCATGCACCACGAACTGTTTGGCTCCAGTCTCTAAAGTCTTGTTGGAATCATTCGGTTTTAAGCATGGCTTCATGACCACGGTGCATTCGTATACGAATGACCAACAGCTTCTTGACCTTCCCCATAAAGATTTGCGACGTGCCCGTGCGGCGTGCTTATCAATGATTCCCACGTCCACTGGTGCTGCAAAAGCCCTTCATCTCGTGATTCCAGCACTAAAGGGTAAATTGGATGGTGTAGCAATTCGAGTGCCCACTCCCAATGTTTCACTTATCGATTTGTCGGTCGAAGTCGAACGAGATTGCGATGCCGACGTGGTCAACAAAGCGTTCCAACAAGCGGCCCAAGGCCCCTTAAAAGGGGTGCTGCAGGTTTCCGACGCTCCGATCGTCTCGTCAGATTTAAATGGGTGCTCCTATTCAGCAACGCTAGACGCCCCACTCACCTCGGTGATGGACAAACGTCTGGTGAAAGTATTTGCGTGGTATGACAACGAATGGGGATATTCCTGTCGCTTGCGCGACCTGGTGAAGATAGTTCACAGGCAGGAGAACTAACCCCCCGCTCTCAGGCCCTAGTATCAAGGACCTGTCCATACTCCATCTCTCACGGAAGGCTGAGGGAGTCATGAATCTCACCAAACAAACCATTGATCAGGTTGATCTTCGTGACAAACGGGTACTGATCCGAGTCGATTTCAACGTCCCATTCGATGACACAGGGGAAATCACCGACGACTCGCGAATCCGCGCGGCTCTTCCAACCATCAACCGTGCCATCGATGAAAATGCCGTCGTGATTCTGTGTTCCCATTTAGGCCGTCCCAAAGGGACAGCGGACCCTACATTGAGTCTGGCTCCAGTCGCTAAACGACTCACCCGGCTACTCAATAAGGATGTCATCTTTGCGGAGGATTGCATCGGTCCAGCCGTAGAAGCTGTTGTGAAAGATGCTCAACCTGGTGACGTCGTTCTTCTTGAAAATTTGCGATTCCATCCTGGCGAAGAAAAAAATGACGATCAATTCTCTGCTCAACTAGCCGCTTTGGCTGATGTCTATATCAATGAAGCATTTGGAACCGCTCATCGGTCTCATGCCTCAACCGTGGGCATCACCAAATACATCGATGTATCGGCGGCTGGGTTTTTGATGAAACGCGAGGTGGAAGCATTAGAAGGTACCGTTGAGAATCCCGTCCGGCCTTTTGTGGCCATCTTAGGAGGGGCAAAGGTTTCTGGAAAAATCGGCGTGATCAAAAATCTCGGCGGCAAAGTGGATAAAGTGATTATCGGTGGGGGTATGGCCTTTACATTTATCAAAGCCCTCGGCTTCGAAATTGGGCGGTCCTTGTTGGAAGAAGATATGCTGGATCTTGCCAAACAAATCCTTGAACAAGCCATGGCTCAAAAGATTAAATTCTATCTACCCGTTGACTGTGTCGTGGCCGCGAGCTTGGAACCGGAAGCTGAAACGATGATCGTACCCGTTCAAGAAATTCCTCCGGGTTGGTATGGAATGGATATTGGCCCGGCTTCCGTTCGCTTATTCGGCGAAGCAGTCCAAAATGCCAAGACCATCTTGTGGAACGGTCCGATGGGGGTCTTTGAACGAGATGCTTTTTCCCGCGGGACCTTCGCACTCGCCCATTCCGTTGCCAACGCGTATGCCAAGACCATCGTTGGTGGAGGCGACACAGCCCTCGCCGTCCACCGCGCCGGCGAATCCGAAAGCATGACCTTTATCTCAACCGGTGGTGGTGCAGCGCTTCAGTTATTAGAAGGGAACCACATGCCGGGACTTGCTGCCTTACCTGATCGCCCCTACTAGTTTTTCTCATTTTCCACAACAGTTCGCATGCAGATTAATGAGGGTTTCATGAAACGATTCATCGTCGGGAATTGGAAAATGCACAAAACCATTCCCCAGGCCGAAGCTTTACTTCTAGAAATTCTGAACACGTATCAACCGCACCCAGCCGTTGAGCTGGTCGTAGCGCCGCCCTATGTGTCTCTCCCTGCAGCTTCGCGCCTTCTGCACAACACACCGATCCAGGTAGCGGCCCAAAATGTTTGCGCAAAAGACGAGGGAGCCTTTACCGGTGAAGTTTCGCCCGTCATGATCAAAGATCTTGGCTGCACGTATGTCATTCTTGGACATTCTGAACGACGTCATCTGTTTGGAGAAACGGATCAGGTTGTGAATGAAAAAGTGCATGCAGCCCTGAGGCATGGCCTTCGACCAATTTTTTGCGTTGGAGAACGCTTAGAAGAACGAGAGGCTGGTCACACCCAAGCGGTTGTCCAACATCAACTTGAAATTGGGCTTTCGAGTGTGGAGACCACGGCATTGAGCCATGTCATTATTGCCTATGAACCAGTCTGGGCTATTGGAACCGGTCACGCTGCCACCGTGGCACAAGCAAGCGAAGTTCATGCGCATATTCGATCATTCTTAGCTTCACAGTGGAAGGTCAATACTGAAGAAACAAGGGTGTTGTATGGAGGCAGCGTCACAGCCGAAAATGCCCAAGCTCTTTTTGACTCTCCGGAGATTCATGGTGCCTTAATCGGCAAAGCTTGTTTGAATTCAGAATCCTTTGTTAAGATAGCTATGATTGCCGCTTCAGATTAAAAACGAACTGTCCGAGGATTCTAAGAATACATGTATACATTAGCTGTGAGTATTCATCTCATTGTGTGTTTTCTCATGATCGCTGCCATTTTGCTCCAGGCGGGAAAAGGCGCTGAAATCGGCGCGTCGTTTGGAGGGTCTTCCCAAACCGTTTTTGGGAGTCGAGGGCCAGGAACCTTTTTAAGTAAAGTGACAGTGGGAGCGGCTATTGTCTTCATGCTCACCTCATTGAGCTTGGCAATGCTATCCAGACAAGCTAATACCTCTTCGACGGTCATCGATCTTCATACTCCTACTCACCATGAAGAATCGTCTTCTGATGGCAAGAAGACCGTTACCCCACCTACTGAGTCAGACACATCTTCCACAGTACCAGAGGCCTCGTCAGAACCCTCAACAGAATCAACTACGCCAGAACCAACCACGCCATAACTTTCTTACTTGTCTAGCGGAGTGGATATTGACAGGGAGAAGACTGTGACCTAAATTTGGCGCTTCTTCGCAACTTACTACTCATTACAAGTCATTACACGTGTGTTTTCGTGCGATCGTCACTATTGGGTTCTCCGTTTGAGACTGTTGAATAATTCAATTTCAAGTCACAGAAATAGCTTCAAAGCCGTTACGACTTCACTCCGAGGGGAATGTTCAAAACAGTCTGTTCAGTCCTATCCCGAGGCTTCTCGAAGGGAACGTCGCAGCCAATTATGGGTGCAGAGCCGTGGGCGCCAAAAATTGGCGAGGACGCCGCTGGCGGCCTTTCCTCAACAGGCCTAGCATTCAACATTCACGGGAACTCTTGGTCTCCCCTGGACTGGGTGTTATGATAGACAGAGAGAAGAGATTGACATGCCAAAACCTGTAGAAGTCAAGCCACTTCCAAACTTTCGCCTATGGCTTCGCTATGATGATGAGATATCAGGTGAAGTCGATTTATCTGACCTCGCAGGGAGGGGTGTTTTTAAGGCGTGGGATCAACAAGATTTTTTTCGAGAAGTCCGAATTGGGCTTCATGGAGAAGTCAAGTGGAGTGACGAGATAGATTTGTGTCCGGACTCTCTCTACTTGAGATTAACGAAAAAAACACCTGAGGAAATATTTCCTGCCCTAAAGACAGGCGTGAATGCCTGAAATCTGCCGTTTTTATGGGATTGTCATCAAAATGTTTTTTGATGACCACAATCCTCCTCATTTTCACGCTGAGTACTCGGGTCGAAGCTCTAATTGATGTGAACACGTTAGCCGTGTTTTCAGGCCGGTTGCCCGTTCGTGCTCAAGCGCTTGTTATGGAATGGGCAACTCTTCACCAGAAGGAGCTTATTGCTGATTGGCACAAAGCGAAGAACTTAGAGCCTTTGGAAAAGATAGAGCCTCTTCCCTAACTACGAGTGCTGCTAAACTCAAAGCACTAGTTAAGAAAATGGGGAAACTCTATGGTAGTCCTAAAAATACAGAGAGCATTGAATAATGAAGATCGCAAGGGCCATATTTCGCCAGGAAGCCCTTGGCATCGACAGCGTCGGGTCGGTTAAAAAAATCCATTCAGCAAGGCCGCCTGCTGCCTAGCTCGTCTCGAAGAGCGACGCCATTGTTCTGCGCGCCAAGCATACATCCAAGCCGTGAGCGCTCACGGCCCAAAGAGAGCTCTCGTTTGGCCTGTCCTCATAGGCGGGACCGTCGCTGTGAGCCCGAAAGTCCTGAAAATGGCGAGAACGCCGCTGGCGGTTTTTTTTGAGACCCATATGCGTCTTGGTCTAGCGGCAGGCAACCTATCACTCATAATCACTGCAGATATGCATGCTTTTCGTTAGTTGCTATTCGAAGGAACAACACCCAAGAAATTAATGAGGAGTGAGGTGACACTACATTGGAACTTATAGAATCGGATCCCGCTTGGTATAAAGACGCTATTATCTACGAACTCCACGTACGTGCGTTTTTCGACAGTAATGCAGACGGCATTGGCGATTTCAAAGGTCTCACGAAAAAATTAGATTACTTACAGGATTTAGGCATTACCGCGATTTGGCTCCTTCCCTTTTGCTCTTCACCCCTCCGAGACGATGGGTATGACATTTCAGATTACACCAACATTCATCCAAACTATGGCACCCGCCGTGACTTTCAAGCCTTCGTACGTGAAGCACATCGCCGCGGGTTACGCGTCATTACCGAGCTAGTCGTCAATCACACCTCTGACCAACACCCTTGGTTTCAACGCGCACGAAAAGCCTCGCCAGGCAGCAAATGGCGAAATTGGTATGTCTGGAGCGACACCGCCGAGGACTATGCCGATACTCGCATCATTTTCAAAGATACCGAAACCTCTAACTGGTCCTGGGATCCAATCGCAAAAGCGTATTATTGGCATCGCTTTTTCTCCCATCAGCCAGATCTGAATTTTGACAACCCCGATGTTCAAAAAGCTCTCTTTAACGTCTTAGACTTTTGGCTGGAGATCGGTGTTGATGGGTTAAGGTTAGATGCCGTGCCCTATCTGTATGAACGTGAGGGAACGAACTGCGAAAATCTTCCTGAGACTCATGCCTTCCTAAAAACTCTTCGCACCCATGTCGAGAAGCATTTTGATCATCGCATGTTTTTAGCTGAAGCCAACCAATGGCCCGAAGATGCGGCAGCTTATTTTGGTGATGGTGACGAATGTCACATGAATTTTCATTTTCCCCTCATGCCGCGCATGTTTATGTCCATACAAATGGAAGATCGTTTCCCCATCATCGATATTCTCGACCAGACTCCAGACATTCCGGATACCTGCCAATGGGGCCTATTCTTACGAAATCACGACGAACTGACGTTAGAAATGGTCACCGATGAAGAACGTGACTACATGTACCGCGTCTTCGCACATGACCACCAAGCCCGTATCAACTTAGGAATTCGTCGTCGCCTCGCCCCACTCTTAGGTAATGACCGAAAGAAAATTGAACTCATCTACAGCCTGCTCTTTTCTATGCCCGGCACCCCCGTCATTTATTATGGCGAGGAAATAGGCATGGGAGACAATTTTTATTTAGGTGATCGCAATGGTGTCCGGACTCCCATGCAATGGAGCGCGGATCGCAATGCTGGATTTTCCTACGGCAACCCTCAGAAACTCTACCTTCCCATCGTGATTGACCCGGAATATCACTACGAAGCTGTCAATGTAGACCTTCAGCAAAACAATGCCCAGTCATTGCTTTGGTGGATGAAGCGTATTATCTCATTACGTAAATCGTATAAAGTATTTGGCCGGGGAACTATTGAATTTCTCCATCCCGACAACCGTAAAGTCCTTGTTTTTCTTCGTCGGTTTCAAGACGAAATAATTTTGGTTGCTGCAAATTTATCGCGTCATGCCCAATGGGTTGAACTGGATCTCTCAGAATTCAAGGGCCGACAACCCCTCACACTGTTTGGACAAAGTAAATTCCCTCCTATTGGAGATCTTCCATACTTACTCACGCTTGGAGGCCATACATTCTATTGGTTTTCTTTAGAATCATCCCCGGCTGAAGTTGCTCTCCCCACAGTTCAACCTGAATCTGCCCTTCCCTCCATCACCATTTCAAAGGATTGGGACCATCTCATTCATAAACGAGAAAAAGCCAAACTCGAAAAAATTTTGCCCCGCCACCTACAAAGCCAACGGTGGTTCGGTGGAAAGGCTCGGAGGATACACACCGCAGAAGTCACTGAAGTCATTCCCATTCCTCCGGAAGATCCCCAGGCGATCTTAGCCCTCATTCACGTGGATTACGCAGAGGGTGAGCCGGAAAGCTATCTCTTACCCTTGCAATATATTCCCGTTGAACAATGCGCAAACCTATGGGATTCCCCTGCAACCATTGCTCAAATTCGAATTAAACAGAAAGACGTGGAACACGAAGGATTACTCATCGATGCCACATGGGAACAAGAATTTCAACAGACACTCTTGAAGGGTTTATCCCGAAGTCGACGCATAAACGGACCTCGCGGAGATCTCGTCATGCAAACTCAGAAAGCCTTTCGTCGGCATCTCCAAACAGAGGGCACTCAACTCACTCCAACCTTAATGCGAGGAGAACAAAGTAATACCTCTATCCTATTTGGCGATCAATTTTTGTTAAAGCTATATCGACGGGTAGAAGTCGGAGTGAATCCCGATTTAGAAATTGGTCGCTTTTTAAGTCAGAAGCCGTTCCCCCATACAGCGCCATTGGCTGGCGCGATCGAATATCAAAGAGACAATGGAGAGCTACTGACTGTAGGAATCTTACAGCAATTTGTACAAAACGAAGGTGATACCTGGCAATATACCTTGGATGAAATGAGCCGGTATTGTGAAGAGGCGCTCACCCACCCGCATGCTCTCGAAACGTCATCCATCCCCAACAAACCGTTGCTATCGCTGGTAAATGAAGACCTCCCGGCAGAAGCTCATGACCGAATTGGGCCGTATCTGGAAGAAGCACGGTTGTTAGGGTTAAGGACAGGGGAACTCCATGCGGCATTAGCTTCTGCTTCGCAAGAAGAACACGCATTTGCTCCCGAACCATTTACTGATTTTTATCGTCGAGGGCTCTACCAAAGTATGCTAGGAACGGCGACTCTGACTCTCCCGCTCTTGCGCAACCATTTAAAAAATTTACCTGAGCCTACTCACGCTTTAGCCAAACAAGTCCTAGCCGGAGAAGGCCAGCTCCGAAAACGCCTGTTGACTATTCGCGATCATAAGCTGAAAGGCGCACGAATCCGCTGCCATGGGGACTACCATCTGGGACAAGTGCTGTATACTGGAAAAGATTTTATCATTATCGATTTTGAAGGCGAGCCGGCCAGACCATTAAATGTTCGAAAACTCAAGGACTCGCCATTAAGGGATGTGGCTGGCATGCTGCGCTCATTTCATTATGCCGCCCAAGCCTCATCGATCGGACTCGTTGCCGGTGTCCGTCCGGAAGATGCGATCCTTCTTGCCCCATGGTCTCGCTTTTGGCAGATCTGGGTCAGTGTCAGCTTCCTCAAGGCCTATCTATCTATTCAGGAAATCGGGATTATCCTGCCACCTTCGATGGAAGATATTCAGCTCTTACTCGATGGCTATATCTTACAAAAAGCCTTGTATGAATTGAGTTATGAATTGAATAACCGTCCTGATTGGGTGCCAATTCCCTTGGAGGGCATACTTCAGATTTTAGAAGCAACCTAATCCAATCAACGGTATAAGATCGAACGTGTTCCACTCACGGGCCGTTTATTCTCACTGAGTTACCACGGAGTCAATCATGTCTAAACTCCCCAAAACCTTACAAACGATCATTATTGAACATGTCGAACCTGAACTCGATGGCGGACGTTACCCCATTAAACGCATTGTCGGGGAAACCATGGAAGTCACCGCCGATATATTCAAAGAAGGCCATGATACGATCGCAGGTATTCTTCGCTATAAGATTCAGGGCACTAAACAATGGCAGGAAACGCTCATGTATCATGTCGACAATGATCGCTGGACTGGATCCTTCCTTCTTTCAGAAAATACACGCTACCTCTATACCGTCGGAGCCTATATTAAAAATTTTGAAACCTGGAGAGCCGAACTCACCAAAAAACATGGAGTCATCTCGGACCTCTCTAGCGAATTATTAGAAGGCCAAGCACAACTCACTGACGCCATTCGTCATACGAAAGGGAGCGATAAGGTCGCACTCAAAGGCTGGTTAGAAAAATGGAAAGGTGCCTCAAACCAAGACGCGCAAATTGCTATCGCACTTGATACCGAACTCCTTACGCTCATGGATCTGCATGAACAACGAGCAGCGTGGTCAACCTACCCACGGGAATTAGTCGTCGTTGTCGATCGAGAACGGGCTCGCTACGGGGCCTGGTATGAGATTTTTCCACGATCGGAAGGAACGGTTGAAGGCCAAGGAGGCACATTTAAAGACTGTGAAGCACGCCTTCCCGCTATTCGGGACATGGGTTTCGACGTCCTCTATCTCACCCCTATTCATCCTATCGGCGAGACCAATCGGAAAGGTCGGAATAACAGTCTCACAGCTCAACCAGGTGAACCCGGAAGCCCCTGGGCCATTGGCAATCGCCATGGAGGACATGATGCCATCGAACCTGCCTTAGGCACTCTTGAGGATTTCGACCGATTGAGTAGAGCCGTTCACCAGCATGGAATGGAAATCGCCCTGGATTTTGCCATTAATGCGACACCTGATCATCCCTACGTCACACAACATCCTGAGTGGTTCAAACAACGTCCCGACGGCACCATCAAATATGCCGAAAATCCTCCCAAAAAATATGAAGATATTTATGGCTTTGATTTTTATTCAAAGGCCTGGCAAGAGATCTGGCACGAAATGAAACGCGTGTTTCTATTTTGGATTCAACATGACGTCAAAATTTTTCGAGTGGACAACCCTCACACGAAACCGGTTATTTTTTGGGAGTGGCTCATTGGAGAAATTCAACAGGATCATCCTGACATCATCTTTCTCGCAGAAGCCTTTACCAAACCCAAAATGATGCAAGTTCTAGCCAAAGCCGGCTTCACGCAATCCTATACCTATTTCACATGGCGCAACACGAAAGAGGAAATGACTGAGTATCTTACCGAACTCACACAGAGTGAGATGAAAGAATACTTTCGTCCAAATTTCTTCCCCAATACACCTGACATTCTCCCACCAGTCCTCCAGGAAGCCGGACGTCCAGCATTCAAGTTCCGCTTCTTTCTCGCGGCTACCTTGTCGCCCGCCTATGGCATGTATAATAGCTATGAACTCTGTGAAAACGGCGCTATTCCGGGAACTGAGGAATATCAGGATTCCGAAAAATATGAAATCCGTCATTGGGACTGGGACCGCCACGGAAACATTCGAGACTATATCACGCGCATCAACCAGATCCGGCGAGACAATCCAGCCTTACAGTCCTTTACGAATTTAAAATTTTACGAATGCAACAATGAGCATGTTCTCTTCTACGGAAAAACGAATCCGGACAAAACCAACATCCTTTTATGCGCCGTAAATATGGATCCTTATCACACACAAGAAGCCCATCTCACCATTCCTCTAGAAGATATGAACATAGCGAAAACCACCACCTATCAGATGCACGAACTCATACAAGACTATCGCCACGAGGTCGTGGGCAATGAATACATTATCCGTCTCGATCCTAATAAAGAGCCCGCTGCGATTTTCCTTATCACGGCCTAACACGCAATACGATCCTGTTTATCGGAACCATCATTGCCTTTCAGGTCATTGGCATTGATCTAAGCGGTCTCACGGTCATCTTTGGGTTCTTATCAGTCGGCATTGGGGTTGGACTTCAGAACTTAACATCAAATCTTATCGCCGGACTCATGCTGTTGTTCGAACAACATATTCAAGTTGGAGACCGTATCACGGTGGGAGACACCGAAGGGGATGTCACCGAAATCAATATCCGTTCAACCACGATTCACTCCCTCAACAACATTGCGATTGTGGTTCCCAATTCTGAATTTATCTCCTCCACAGTTATCGATTGGTCACATGGAGACCCAAAAACACGAATGGAGATTGATGTGGGTGTCTCCTACAATTCCGATTTAGAAACCGTCATTGAATGTCTGAAAGAAGCAGCCAGCGAACATCCCGAAGTACTACAGCATCCCTCGCCAGAAGTTTATTATTTGGGATTTGGCGATTCATCCTGGAACATGCGCCTCTGGGCCTGGGTAGACTCTCCTCAAGACCGCCGCCGCATTCAATCAGATATTCATTGCACAATCGTCAAGAAATTCCGAAACCATCACGTCGAAATTCCCTTTCCACAAAGAGACCTTCATGTCCACTCATTCGACACACGGCTTCCAAGTAATGTCCCAGCATGATGAATAGATAGAGGGACGACTAGTTATTATTTGGGTTACATCAAGACAGCTAGACAATGGAAGGAAGACTTACTGGTAATACATCAACCGACACGGTAGGTGTATGATGTCCACCGCCCACCATAAAACCATTGATGGGACTGACATCCCCATAATCACGTCCCCAGGCCAACGTGATATGTTCATCGCTGGGCATACAATTGTTGGTAGGGTCAAAATCAACCCATCCGACTTCAGGACACCACATCGAAATCCAGGCATGTGAAGCATCCGCGCCCACGAGTTTTTCCTGACCTTCTGGAGGATGGGTTAAGAGATAACCACTGATATAGCGTGCTGGTAAACCAAGACTGCGCAATGCGGCGATTTCCAAATGCGCAAAGTCCTGGCAGACGCCTTTCTGTGAGGTCAACACGTCTTGAACCGGCGTGGAAACATCAGTCACCCCGCCTTCATAGGTGAAGTCTTGAAAAATCCGACTCGTCAAGTCCATCACTCCAGCCAAAAGAGGGCGCCCTGGCGGGAAGCATTCGCGCACAAAATCATAAGTGGCATCGTCAATGGTGACATAAGGAGAATCATACAAAAACTGCTGCGCCTCCAACATCTCTGCATCTGTGGATCCCTGCAGCCGCTGAGTGACCTGATCCCATGGAAGACTTTGATCTACTTGTACCAGTTCAGGTTTTACGACATCAACCAATGTTTGTGCTTCCACAATGAGGGCAGAATGAGGCGTTTGAATCGTCAAATGCGTAAGGGGATTACCAAAATAATCCTTTCCATTCGAACGCACAGATGGCATAGGATCAATGCTGATAGCCGACCGCAAACAATGTTGGCGCGGATGAGATCGCGGCGTTAATCGAAGAACATGATTCGAAATGGCGACAGGCTGGGTATAGGTAAACGTGGTCTGATGCGATACCTGATACATCATGGAAGACCCTCCAACCATTGAGGGCCGGAAATTCGTTGTGCCAACGAATGACTAAAATAGGTATGTGCAACCAGGTCAGATAATTGATGAACGCCTTGATCCAATTGTTTCAGCAACCGGACCAGGTTGGCCCTCACCTTGGTTTTCTTTGTTAATTCCGCAACCTGGATCATGTCCGTCAAACGAATATCCGTACAAATGCGAGTGGTGATCTTTTGGGTTGGATTGAGCGAGGCGGAAGTCTCCTCATGCGGTAACGCACTTATGTGGTCATCAAAGATGAGTACTTGGAAAATGACTGAGCGCGGATTAGTCTCGTCGGCCAAGAGTAAATCAAGTACGGCAGCCAGTTTGGCTTCCGACTTATAGCGTGTACGATAGGTCAGAGAACTATCTGCTAATTCAAGAAGCAAATTGAGGCTTCCAGTTTCTTCAGGATTTCCCCGAATCGCAAGATGCCGAATGAGCTTTGAAAGGTGTCGAACACGTTCCAAGCGGCGGCCCATTTCTAAGAAGCGCCATGCATAACTACGTGTCATGTTCTCCATCACCATCCCATTGACCGCCGCTAAATGTTGGATCATTCGGCTAAGCAGTCGAATGGCATCATCCATGCTTTGTCCTTTGGTCCGAGTCCATTCTTTCGGCACCCCTGTGAGCTCAACCAAAATATTCCATGTGTCCTGGGACAAACGATGCCGCACCAATTCTGCCGTACGCCGAACATTTTGCAGGATCACCGACAACCCATCTGGGGAATCCGGATCAAAAAGAATGCTGCGGAGCTCTGCTTCCACCATATCAGCTCCGCCTTCCACTGCACGTTTGGCACGACGGGGGGACAAATGCTTTTGCATCACCAGCAAGGCCACCAAGCGCGAGAGTGTGTCGGGTTCATCACTTAGCCCAGCCTCCCCACTTGTACGGGAAAAAAGACTGCGTAAAAGACGAATGGCTCCTTCCGCACGTTCGATATACCTACCGAGCCAAAACAGGTTATCCGCGGTCCGACTGGGTAGATCTCGCCCACCTCGCCGAAGAAGGACTGTATGCTGGGTTGGAGTGACTGCGACATGGGTATCAAACACATTATCTCCCTTCACCCACGTGTCCTTGCTGAAATCACCAGGTTCGTGCCAATGCCCACGAGGATCAGATTGGACGGATACGCGAGCAAGTCCTCCCGGCATGACCGAATAGCCATCCTTCGTGGCGGTGAGATAGAGACGAAGTGTCATCGGAACTGGTTTCAGTTGGTTATCTGCACTCCAAAAAGGAGTGGTCGAGGGGGAAACAATTTCCCGCCCAACGTACTCATGGCCACGCCGGATAATTGCCTGAGTAAGAGTCGCCTGTCCTTGTTGACTGAGATCAGGGCCAAAAGAAGAAAGACGACTATGGCTCTGCTCTCGCTTGGGCGTGAGCACACGACGAATCATCAGCTGCTGCATATTCTCCAACACGTATGCCCGTTCATTCGATTGCCCGCACCACCAAGTAGCCACACTAGGAATTTTGAGGCCTTCGCTAAAAAAGAACTGACAGAGCGATGGCAGAAAACTTAACAACACCTCGCTGTCCACAAGCCCGCTTCCCAGAGCGTTCCCCATCGTCACATGTCCTGCTCGAATGGATTGTAATAAACCAGGAATCCCCAGAGCCGACTCGGTGGACAATTCAAGAGGATCGCACAGGTCCGAATAAATTCGTCGTAAGACCAAATCTACAGGTTTCAAGCCATCGACGGTTTTCAAAAAAAGCCGGTCGTCTCGAACGGTCATATCCGACCCCTCAACGACGGGATAACCCAAATACCGGGATAAATAGGCATGTTCAAAATAGGCCACATTTTGAGGCCCAGGGGAGAGGACCACAGCTAATGGATCCTCCCGTTGTGAGCATTGCAAAAAGTTTTGGCTGAAGGTTTGGAAAAATGACGTAAGCCGTTGCACATGTGTTTCGTCAAAGAGGTCGGGTAACGCCCGCGACACGATAATACGATTTTCTAACGCAAACCCCGCACCTGTCGGTGCCTCAGTACGATCCCTGAGAACCCACCATTGCCCATCAGGCGCACGAGCGACATCAAACGCCAAAAAATGCAAATAGGTCCCGTTCTGAACCGGAATCTCATGACAAGGCTGAAGAAATTGTGGATTGCCAAATACCACCGCCGGAGGCAAAGTCCCATTTTTCAGTAACTGTTGCGGACCATATAAATCACTCAAAATATGGTTCAACAGTCGCGCACGTTGAATAAGCCCAGCCTCGAGCTGTTGCCATTCTTCCTGACTAATAAGCAATGGGAATAAGTCCAACTGCCAGGGTCTATCCGATTGTCGACCATCCTGACCGACTCTGTGGGTCACGCCACCAGCTTTCAACATTCGTTGAGCCGTTTCTTGAGCCACTTGTTTTTCTGCAGGATTCAGACTCGAAAACCCTTTCAAGAAATCTTCCCAATGGGCACGGACTGAGCCATCTTGAGCAATCAACTCATCAAATGTGTCGGCTTGTGGGGGATAGAGTAATGGAGAACTTGAAAAGGAATCAGGAGTTTCAGGAGATGGGAATGACATTATTAAGATTCCAATAACGATGTTTCTCAAAAAAGGACTGAGTTGGGCACCATAGAGAAGCTATTAGGTAAAACAATGTATAGGGATTAGACGGGCCACCGCAAATCAAGGGTACAGGGGAATTCTGGACGAGCAGTTTCTGCAGGTTTTACATACGGCCCAGCGGTGTGTCCAAACGGTGTAAACCGGGCCAACCGACGGCTTTCTGCTTCATACGAGTTAACTGGGAACTGTTCAAAATGCCGTCCGCCTTGGTGCGCGACATGATAGGTACACCCCGCGACTGCCCGTTCCGACCATCGGTCGTAAATATCAAAGGTCAGCGGAGCATCCACACCAATGTTCGGATGCAAACTATTGGGAGGCTGCCAGGCACGGTAGCGTACTCCGCCTGCGGCCTCTCCCTGCCGTCCTGTTGGAATCAATGGCACACGTTTTCCATTGCAGGCTACCACATACCGGGTATCGGTCAAGCCAAAAAGCTTCACTTGCAGCCGCTCCACAGACGAATCGACATAGCGAACTGTCCCGCCAGGAGCTCCTTCCTCTCCCATCACATGCCAAGGTTCTAACGCTTGACGCACTTCCATTACCAAGCTGTTGTGATGAATAGTCCCGTAGAGCGGAAAACGAAACTCTAAATGGGGGGCGAACCACTCCTTTTTAACTTCGTAGCCTGCCTGATTCATGTCTTGAATCACATCATGAAGATCCTGTTCCAAAAAGTGAGGCAGCATAAAGCGATCGTGTAGTTGTGTTCCCCATCGAACCAGAGTGCCGGGATCTGGCTTGTTCCAGAATCGTGCGATAAATGCGAGAAGAAGCACTTGTTGCACCAAACTCATCCGTTCATGCGGGGGCATTTCAAAGGCCCGGAATTCCACTAGACCCAGGCGGCCCGTTGGGCCATCAGGCGAATAAAGTTTATCGATACAAATTTCCGTGCGATGAGTGTTACCACTCACATCGATAAGCAAGTTTCGAAAAATCCGATCCACTAGCCATGGCGGCGGAGGGTGTTCTGCGTTGGGAGCAGGGACCTGAGAAAATCCCAGCTCTAATTCATACAGAGAATCATGCCGAGCTTCATCGATTCTTGGAGCCTGACTAGTCGGGCCAATAAAAAGACCAGAAAAAACATATGACAGAGACGGGTGTCGTTGCCAATACGCAATTAAGCTCTGCAAGAGATCTGGGCGTCGCAAAAACGGACTATCGGCAGGCGTTTTCCCGCCGACGACCATATGGTTTCCGCCTCCGGTTCCGGTGTGCCGTCCATCCAACATGAACTTTTCCGTACCCAACCGACAGAGTCTGGCTTCCTCATAGATGCCCGTCGTGATCGCTACCATGTCGATCCAATTGGAAGCCGGATGGATATTCACTTCCAACACTCCCGGGTCAGGCGTCACCCTCAAGACATTGATACGTGGGTCATATGGCGGGGTGTAGCCTTCTAGGTGAATCGGCTGGTTTAACTCAGCGGCTGTATCTTGAATGGCGGCGACCAGGTCAAGATAATCTTCGACCGATTCCACCGGCGGCATGAACACCCACAGGTGCCCGTGTCGAGATTCAACAGCCAGGGCAGCGCGGACCGCTCGTTTCGTGCCAGACCCTGTGACTTGTCCATGGATCAGTTGAGGCTGATCCTCTTGGTGCTCCCGCCCTGCTTGTCTTCGAAGAAATGGCTGCCGGCTGGGATCAGGATCAGGGAGAGGACCGCGTTCCTCAAAAGGATCAGTGGGAATAATATACGGGTATTCCCCAGGTGCTAACACAGGAAGAGAAGGCAGGGGCAATCGAAATCCAACCGGAGAATCGCCAGGCACCAGAAACAAGTGTTTGGTGCGGGTCGACCATGGCTCACTCATCCATCGGCGACTACCATCACGAGCATTCCATCGCTGCAAAGGCAATACAAAACCTGCAGGAGTCCCCAACCCTTTCTCAAACGCTTTCGCTAATCGAGCTCGCGCCATGGGATCATCCAGATTATTTGTGGCCGGATCAAGCTGCTCTGGCAACTTGCGTTCTTGCCCAATAAAATGCCAGGGATCTTCATACACCGGATAAATCGTCTCACAGCCCACGTCTACACGCCGCGCAATACTCTCAATAAATCGTTGAGCCTGTTCATGCGACGCTTCCACCTTTGGAGTATCTTCAGGAACCAGATGATCGTGCTCCCATATAGCCACTCCACCTTCCCGCCAATATATGCCAAAGGCCCATCGAGGCAATTGCTCGCCGGGGTACCACTTCCCTTGCCCAAAGTGCAGAAGGGCTCCAGGCGCAAAACGATCACGTAGCCGCTTGATGAGCTTGGCGGCAAATTGTTGTTTGGTCGGACCCACGGCTTCAGTGTTCCATTCAGGAGAATCTGGATAATCAAGCGAGACAAAGGTTGGCTCACCGCCAATCGTCACTCGAACATCATTGGCCGACAACTCAGCATCCAGGCGATGACCAAATTGATCAATAGCCTGCCACTGTTCTTCAGTATACGGTTTCGTCACCCGTGGCGATTCTGCAATCCGGGTCACGGACATGTCATGTGAAAATTCCGTTTCACATTCATCGATAACACCGCTAATTGGTGCTGCTGTTAACGGATGCGGCGTACAAGCCAACGGAATATGACCTTCTCCGGCCAATAACCCGGAGGTCGGATCAAAGCCCACCCATCCGGCTCCTGGAAGATACGCCTCTACCCAAGCATGCAAATCCGTAAAGTCTCGATCAGTTCCCGTAGGTCCATCTAGCGATTTCACATCAGCGACCAATTGAATCAAATAACCAGAAACAAAACGGCTGGCAATACCCAAGTGCCGTAAGATCTGAACAAGGAGCCATCCAGTATCGCGGCAAGATCCACGGCCAAGCTCCAACGTTTCTTCAGGAGTATGGACTCCGGGCTCCATTCGAACCACATATTCGATTTGTTGTTGCAATTGTCCGTTTAGATTCATCAAGAACGGAATCGTGGGATCATTGTTGGGAGCTTTGAAGTTGTTCAACCATTCCCGTAGGCGAGGCCCAGCCTGCTCCACTTCTAAATAAGGAAGAAGATCCTGCTTGACCGATCGGTCGTATTCAAAGGGTAGCGTTTCGGCTTCCGGCTCCAGAAAAAAATCAAAAGGATTATAAATGACCATGTCAGCCACTAAATCCACCTCAACATGAAATTCCCGAACCTTTTCAGGAAAGACAACCCGTGCCAGATAATTACCATGAGGATCTTGTTGCCAATTAAGAAAGTACCCTGTGGGCTCAATCCTGAGAGCATAGCTCAGAATGGGCGTGCGACTATGGGGAGCCGGCCGTAGACGAATGACATGGGGAGCCATCTGTACCAGACGGTCATAACGATAATGCGTTTGATGGTTCAGTGCGACGTGGAGCGCCATAACAATCAGTCTCGATGATTAAAGGGAGGAGGACAATCGCGAATTGAGCAAAGCTATACGATTCGGTCAGCCAATCATAGCATTCCCTCAATGTCTTTGCTAATGTGGTTGCGTTGAAAGCACAGAAACTCTAGTCTGGACAAGAGGATTCATCATTTCACATCTATCAAACTTGTCACCTTGGAAGATCGCTATGCTATATTATTTGCCTTTTGTAGTGACACATATTCTTCACTGAGAAGCATCCACGGCTTTCCAGATTTCAAAGGATACACTGGTGAAATCCCTATTTGACCGCTATCAAATGAAATCCGGATTCGATGAGATCTTTGAATCCTCTGGCATTCCCCGCCCACATTACCGCCGTCTTGTCGAACGATTAGGAAATTTTCCACTAAAAGACCTGGCATTAAAACGGAAACAGGCTGATCAAGCTTTCCTGCGACAGGGTATTACTTTTACCGTGTATGGTGATCCTCAGCAAACGGAGAAAATTTTTCCGTTTGATCTACTTCCCCGGATCATTCCGAATTCTGAATGGCAAATCATCGAGAAAGGTATCCAACAGCGGGTTCGCGCCTTAAACATGTTTCTTGTTGACCTGTATGGAGAACAACGGATTCTTCAAGATAAGATTGTCCCTCGAGAACTCATTGAAAGCTCCGATCAGTTCCAAAAAGATTTGGTAGGATTCTGTCCTCCTAACGAGGTATTCATCCACGTCTCGGGCATCGATTTAGTACGAAACCATGAAGGGCAGTATTTCGTCCTCGAAGATAACCTTCGGACACCCTCAGGCATTTCTTATGTTCTGGAAAACCGTCTGGTCATGAAACAATTGTTTCCGAATCTCTTCGCCGACATGCAGGTCCGTCCCGTGGATCACTACCCCACCCAGCTGCTTGAAAACCTGAAAGGCTTGGCCCCGCTCAGCAAAGAAAACCCCACTGTTGTGCTCTTGACTCCAGGCGTGTTCAACTCGGCTTACTTTGAACATAGCTTTTTATCCTTACAAATGGGCATCCAAATGGTAGAAGGCCGTGACCTGATTGTGGAATCCGACAAGGTTTATATGAAAACCACGCAGGGACTTGATCAAGTCGATGTCATTTATCGGCGTGTAGACGATGCCTTTCTAGACCCAGAAATTTTTCACAAAGATTCTGTCCTCGGTGTCCCCGGCCTTGTCCGCGCCTATCATGCGGGCAACGTGGCCTTGGCAAATGGGATTGGAAATGGCATCGCAGACGATAAAGCCGTGTATACCTTTGTCCCAAAAATGATCGACTATTATTTGGGTGAACAACCGATATTACAGAATGTGCCGACGTATTTATGTGAAATTCCAGAAGACCGGCAGTATGTGTTAGAACACCTTAAGGATCTCGTGGTTAAAGCCGTCGCAGAATCTGGCGGATACGGCATGCTGATGGGCCCCAGTTCTACCAAATCACAACAAGATGAATTTCGAAAAAAAATTCTGGCCAACCCTCGCAGTTATATTGCCCAACCAGTTGTGACATTATCCCACCATCCATGCGTCATTGATGGCAACGACACGCTCAACTTAATGGGGCGACATATTGATCTTCGTCCCTTCGTCCTGTGGGGAGAAGAGATTACCCTTTCTCTCGGAGGCTTAACTCGTGTCGCGTTAAAGGAAGGTTCCTTGGTCGTGAACTCCTCTCAGGGTGGCGGCAGCAAAGACACGTGGGTGCTCTATAGCGATGAATAACTCATGTTAAGTCGAACAGCAGAATCTTTTTTTTGGATTGGTCGCTACATCGAACGGGCGGAGTATACTGCCCGATTCGTGAATGTGCATTATCATTTGTTAACCGAAATCGGCACGGGAGAAGATCAAGCCAATATTTGGAGCCGCTATCTCGAAGATACGGGTGAACTTGAAACCTATCAAACTCTGTATAAAGAAGTCTCGACCAAAACAGTTATCGAGTTTGTTACCCTCTGCCGAGACAATCCAGATTCACTTACTAATCTTATTGCGGCAGCACGGAACAACGCTCGTGGGATTCAAGATCAGTTATCCAGTGAAGTCTGGCATTTCATGAATGATTTTTATTTCAGCCTGAAAGGGAAAACAGAAATGGATTTGTGGGCCGACACCCATGATTTACTCAGACATGTGCGAAATACCTGTTACACCTTAGATGGGGTCATGGGTGGAACCATGGTGCGTGATGAAGGGTGGAATTTTTATCGTTTGGGAAAGAATATTGAACGAGGCAGCCGAACAGCCCGGCTTCTTGATATCCCAGTGCTGAGCGATCCGACAACCGAACCCAGAAGAATTTCGGAATATCATCAATGTCTGGCAGCCTTAAAGTCAGCCAGCGCCTTTGAAGCCTATCGAAAGTTTTATTCCGCACAATTGGCTCCTA
This sequence comes from Nitrospirales bacterium, assembly GCA_965223765.1. Taxonomy (GTDB): domain Bacteria; phylum Nitrospirota; class Nitrospiria; order Nitrospirales; family UBA8639; genus Nitrospira_E. The sequence continues at coordinate 1,660,544 of OZ245016.1, read as the reverse complement.
AAAAAATCGTGCGCTTTCTGCTCTTTCATAACAGATTCCCCCGGTCTGTTCGTTTTACGACAACACAAGCGAGTCTACTGGTTGAACAATTGGCTGGTACCACTCGGCGAGCTGAGACCAGGCAAGCTATTCGCTTATCCGGGGCCTTGGCCGCCGATCTGGAATTTGGAAGCTTGGAAGAAGTCTATTCAACTGGCCTGTCCGAATTTTTGGCGCAGATCTTAGAACAGTTAGACCAGCTCTCAAACTTAGTAGCCCAGGCATTTTTCAGAGTTCCAGGGTACACTCAAAGTTCTGTGGCCTGACTAGATAGCCAGGCTCTTTTGATTTCTTTTCTCAAGTGACCTAAATTAAGCGCTTGCTATCGCGTGAAGGGCCTATGGTCACCGTAATATCTAGTCTATGACTGCTGGACCCTGCTCGTAATGGTCAACAGACTTCTTCCAACGAGGCCTCTCGCTACTCACAGATTCCGCCTAGGTCAACGTGATCATTCCTGGATCCCAGTTTTCTTTGTGCAATCTATCCCTCGCGGTGTTATCGGTGCTCAGTAATCTATGCATAACGACTCCCGTGCAAGGTAAAGACAGTCCGCTTGTACAACGATTAGAGCCCATCGTGGTATCTGGACAATCCAAGTGGGCAGAACTCGAAGATCGCGAGGCGTCCTCGATCCACTTAGTCCCCACCGAGGATATCCAGGAGTCCCGCGCCTATAACCTTGAGGATGTGTTTCAACAAGTCCCAGGAGTCATCTTCCAATCTCGCGGTGGGGCAAACGATGGGAAATTATCTATTCGGGGAACCAACCTTTCTTCGAACTTTAACCATTGGGGAGTCACGCTTCTGGTCAATGGGGTCCCCATGGGCACGGCCGACGGATTCGCCAATCTCGAAGCGATCGACCTACAAGCGGTAGAGCAGATCGAGGTGTATAAAGGCGCCGCGGCCTTTCGGCATGGTGGCAATACGATTGGCGGGGCTGTCAATTTAATCCTCAGGAATGGTTCTCAGGCTAATCGCTTGCGCTTCAAAGGGCAGGGAGGGAGTTATGGGTGGTACAACATCAATGTAGCCACAGGAGATCGCCTGACCCCCTTTTCTCTCGGTGGGAGAAATCTCGACGGAGAATATGCCATAAGCGTCACCGCCAATGGCCAGCATGGATACCGCACGAACAACCAACACGATGCCCTGCGACTGCTCACCAATATCGGCTTAGAACTGGGCACTCACCAACATGTGCAACTATTCGTGGCCAACACCAACATCGCCTCGGATCTGCCGGGGGTACTCACCAAAGAGCAATTTGAAGACGATCCTCAACAAGCCGGTGCCGAGCCGGATGTCGTGGTCAATCCCCTGGTCTGTGCGGATGCCGAACCCTGCCGCCTTGCTGATTATACGCAATTACACTATGTGGGTATCGCGTTCTCCCACGACGGCTGGCCGCAACAACATCTGACCGTCTCCCCGTTTTATCAACACTGGTTCCACGATGTGTCACGAGGCCAAAAAATTGTCGTAACCAATCAAGACTTTGGGGCTGAACTGCGGTACGAACACCAAGGATCTATCCTGAATTTTCCTATACAGATGGTCTTGGGATTGTCTCCCAAATTTGGAGAATCGCAAACCACGGTCTATATCAACGATCAAGGGAATCGTGGCGGACGCCTTCAAAAGCGGTTCACGCAAACGATCAACTTGGGAGCTTACTGGGAGGGCCAGATAGACATTTTGCCGCAATGGACAGTAGTGGCAGGCAGCCATGTCGTGTATTCCAGACGAGAAGGTCATGTCAACAATTTCTTTCCCCCTGGGATTGCCCTGGACGATCTCAAGGATGACCGAGTGTTCTCTGCCATCAGTCCCAAAGGCGGGGTCATTTATCGGTTGGCCCCGACGATGCAAGTGTTTGGAAACATCAGTCGGGTCTATGAACCGCCCATTAATATCCAACTCCTGCAACTTGTGGATGTGAATGCGCTTCCGCCAGACCAAGGATTGATCCACTTGGATGCGCAACGGGGATGGCAGTTTGAACTAGGGTTTCGGGGTCAAGCCTGGGAAGGTGACTTGGCTTGGGATATCACGGCCTTCGACCTCGAGCTTCGCAATGAAATTCTGGTCACCGAACTCACGATTGGAGGGGTAGGAGAAGTCCCCACCTTTACCAATGCCGGCAAAACACGTCACATAGGCGTGGAAGCTGCCGGAGCGTGGGTCATCGGCCGCCATCTTTTGACCACGGACTTTGGTAAGCAAAGGGATCAACTGACCTTGCGCACCTCCTATACCTGGGCGCATTACCGATTTCTGGATGATGTCTTCAAGACCAGCGGGGGGAGAAGGGTTCGGGATGCCAAGGCAGGGAACACCATTCCTGGGGTGCCCGAACATTGGATCACCGGAGAACTTCGGTATGAGCATCCCCTCGGGTGGTGGCTGGCACCCAACGTTATCTGGTCGCCGGTCGGATATGTGGTGGACTTTCAAAATACTCTGGAAAATCCGCCGTTTTTTGTGCTCAACCTGAAGGGCGGCTACCAAGTGAACCCGCATATTCACCGGTATGTGGAAGGGCGGAACTTGACAGACCAAAATTACGCCGGGTCGGTTCTTGCCGGAGGATTAAATAATGCGTCCTCCACCAACACGCGAGCTTTTTTCTCGTCTCCGGGATTCAGTGTCTTTGGGGGAATTGAAATACGATTGCCCTAATGGGACTGAATCATGAAATCGTGCGCCACAATCCGGAACATGCCTCACCGGACTTCCCCTCCAGAATTGGCTTCATCACCTGAACCCGGGTTTTTCCACAACAACTCCAACACCTGGGCCACCAGAGCCGTCCGATTTTCCACCCCAACCTTTTTGTACAAACTACCCAGATGTTTTTGGATCGTGCCCGGTTTCGCTCCGAGAATCTGACTCATTTCCTCATTGGTTTTGCCTTGGACGAGCCAGGTCAAGATCTCATATTCCCGTTGAGTGATGTCGAAGGATCGGAGGATCTGCCATTGTGGAGTATCGGCCGTTTCCTGAACGAGGAGGAGCACCCAATGTTCTCTTTCTCTGGTCAGGGAACATGTAAGCCTGTCGGGGCCTTTTGAGAGAAGAAGAGGCTGTGGAGTCCATCGGAAACGGCGATAATCCCCACGGTCTCGTATGTGATGGTGCACCCACTCCTTGAAAGGGGCAGGGAGACTGGCGCCAACCCAATGGCGCTCGGTGCCAAAGTGACGCAACATGGTAACAGCCAACGCTTCCATCTCACGAATGTTCCCTGCTGCATTGATCGTGATCTTGGCAACCAGTCGGTGGGAGGGGGAACTCCCCGACGAGGACCGAGAGACCTCTAATTCATTGACCCGACGGGCATGTTGAAAGCCTTGGATGATATGCGGTACCACCAAGGAAAACATCGTCTGTTCCTGATCGGTGAAATCACGGCTGGATCGATGCAACCCGATGTTCAATCGAATAGTCCGATCCGATTGAATCGTGGCGAACAGCGTAAAGGGAATACGGTGCGGATAATAAAATTCCTGATAATAGATAGTGTTTTTCCAAACAGATTGACGTATCAGATCCGACAACCTTCGAGGTTCAGCAAGATTGAGTTGTAAAACTTGCTGCAAAAACGGAGCAATGAAAGGATCTTGCATGCCATGAATGTAGCGCTCCTGAGCATCGGGCAGAACCGGGAAAGAGGCTGGAGCATAATAATACTCATTTGATTTCTTTTGATAATCGATCTCATTAAACGAGCAAACATCCATGTGAAGGAGCCCAGGCAACGATTCCAGGAGATAGGAAAGATAGGCGTCTTCATTCCGCCAGACATAATGATCCTGTAAATACTTCACCACCTGTCGAAGATGTTGGGAAGATACCCGCTCCATGCCCTAAGTATTCAAGATGTATGGAAAAAAGTCTACCCTCCTGGAAACAAACGTACCTTTTAGCCTCGCCAACGTTGCTGACAATTTTCCAAGTGTTCTGAGCTGAGCGCCTGAAGAGAATACCAGATGGCATTTTAGGTAGTTCCCTGTACCACAAACCTGCCATGGTGGTTTTTCTTTCCCATCAGTACCCTATACCCATTGCTGGCTTCATGTTTACAAAGGAGTACCAACGCTATGACACGCCTCATCACAATAATCCTTTTGGTTAGTTCTGGGTGGGTTCCTTCACTTGCCGCCGCCAATGATCTCTTGGTTGTCAGTGCCAATACACACCAAATCAAACGGTACGACGGCACAATAATCGGGAGCAGATCATGGGAAGAAATATGAGAAACATTCAGACTTTTCCAGGGTTACTTTGTGTATTTGTAATTGTACTTTGGACCTCTACAATTAATGCCGGCACCTTTGTAGTCTTTGGTCCACAAGAATATGTCCGAGAAGACGGGATGCCCGTCACCGTCCCATCCGACTTCTCGGTGCGCAATCCCAACGTGCCCTATTTTATTCAGGTGCACAATGGAGGATTAGATGATGGGGCACTGGAGCCGGTGTCCAGTTCGATCTTCTCCCTCAATGGCATGGAAATCTTGGGTCCTCAGGAGTTTAGCCAAACGGTTTCGCTCATTGAAAAACCTGTTTCGCTCTTATCCCAGAACAGCTTAGGGATTGAATTGCGGGGCAAACCCGGTGGCACGGTTGTCGTGCAAGTGTTGGGTACTGATGAAGACCTTCCCACGATTCAAGCTCACGTGAGTCCCTCACCCAATGCGGCGGGATGGCACAACACCGATGTCACCGTGACTTTTACCTGCCAAGATGCCACCAGTGGGATCGCCAGTTGTCCGACTCCGGTGCATGTCACCACCGATGGGGCAGGCCAAGTGGTTGGTGGCACCGCAACCGACTTGGCTGGGAACATGGCCTCGACCAGTGTCACCATTAACCTGGATAAAACCGCGCCTCTTGTGACTATCACTCAACCGGTTGATCAAGGGACGGTCACCGCATTAACGGTGAATGTCGAAGGGACCGCGAATGATTCAGGTTCCGGGGTTGAACAAGTGCTGTGTAATGGCAGTGCAGCTTCTGTGGTGGGGTCCACCTTCTCTTGTGAGGTGACCTTTGATGGACTAGATCTCTTTCCGAAGATCATGGCGAGCGCAACTGACCTAGCAGGCAATGCCAGAGAGAGCACAATCCAAGTGGCTTTGGATACGAGTAGCGGGAACAAGGTGGTGGCAGAGGTCACTAACGAAGGGGGGTTGGTCAGTATCCCGGGAAAAGCCGCATTAGGCATTCCAGCAGGCAGCGTAGAAAATACCACTGTGGAGATCAGCCTTGTCGATCTACCGTCCCTTCCGCAAATAGCCGATGATACTCTTTCGCCCGGAGCCACCTTGCTCCCAGCTCCTCCTGTACGAATTAGGACCAGTGCTCCCTTTACCGAACCTGTACAACTGGAGATAAGCCTACCTGATCTTCAAAGTCATATTCCTCTTGAAAATGAGGTAGCAGTAGCGAGTGTTGGCCTACAGGGAGGGGTAGAAGGAGAAGGCATTAATGTTCTCGCCACCATTGGTGGGTCGCTTTGTCGTAATTTTGAGACTGTATGCGTCACTCTGATTCCTGCCCGATTTGGCGGGCTTAATTCCCTTAGCTCTGGGGAGCTTGCCACTACCCTCAGCGCCCCTCAACTCAGTGCCAATAATCTCCTTGATTCCACCGATGATCAAGAGGTCATCGTTGTACTGATTTCGAAGCTACGTTCGGAGGGAGCCAATGAATTATTTGATTTTACTCCGGAAACTTTGGGACCTATCGAAGATCCATTTGGAGATATTGATCTTTTAGGAACTTTCAAGTTTAAGCCCTTCTCCCTTCCAGTATTGCCACTAAGTAGAATAGTTGTAACTAGTCATATGCAAAAGTGGAGGGTTTCGTCACAGAGGAAACATACGGGTGTAGACCTGGGGACACTTGATGATTCTGACAATCCAACCGTAGGCTTAAATGTCATGGCAGCAGCCGAAGGATTGGTGATGTTTGCGAGAGGAAGCGGGGGATATGGAAATCAGATACGACTTCTGCATCGAAATAACTTTTCGAATTTTGAAACCTGGTATGCCCATTTACAGTCATGTAAGGTGGAGGAAATTGGTCCGCCACAACTTGTTTCGGCTGGCCAAGTTATTGGTCTAAGCGGTACAAGCCAAGAAAGGAGAAGTGAATGCGATGCGCCGGCTACTTCACTTGATCCTCATTTGCATTTTGAAGTGAAATTTCGTGATCGGTTTATTGACCCCATGCCGCTTCTCTCCACCGCCGAAAACATAACGTATTTTGGCGGGACCCATCATTTTGGGACCCGTCCACAACAAACTACAGACAATGCCCCAGCAGCAAAGGACGAAACCATCCTCTATTTAAAATTGGGGACAATCGATGAAAAAGTGTTAGAACCAGTTACGATCTCAAAAGTTGAGGTTCCAGCAAAGGACGAACCCCTACAATTTTCTGCGAGGGTGAATCCTCAGGAACAACTGACGCAACTTGGTTTTGATTTGAACGATCCCAATCTCCCGAGATTCAGTTATCAGTTGAAACTTTGTGCCTTTCGTCTAGGCGAATGTTGGGACCTGCATGAATGGGTCGTGAATGTAAGAGAATTTCTCATTGATCTCGATTTCAACGATGGGCGATTCCCCTCGAATCCACTGGATCCCCTAGAAGAACCCTTTGGAATTGTCCTACCAAATGGAGTACAGGAGAGTGATATTTACTCCGTCTCGGGTGGATTGCTTCGCCAACGTTCCATTGAAGCCTTCGGACAAGAACCACCTCTTAATCCCTTTGGGATGGGCGGGTTTTATAAACGGAGCCTTGCCGTTGATACCACCCGCCTAGTCAAGGTCGAAGTGGATGTCACAGCCCATAAGATTGACGGGCCATTTTGGTGTGGCATTTATTTTAACATCGGGAATTTCTCAATTTGCTTGGAACTCACCGACCCTGATCTTGTCTCCGGACCATCTGATCCCTTTGGAAAAAAGGATCAATTCTTGGATGGGGTACTAGTGTTCAATGCACCAAACGGGGCGGGTCCTAAACCTCAGCTTCCTTTTAACCCCCGAGGACGTCACCGTTACAACTTAGACTTGAATCCGGTCGATAACACATACAAACTCTTCATGGATGGCCAGCTGATTGATGAGGGGAATGGGCAAAATCCCTTCACATTTACTAGATTCCAATTTGGCGACCTCAACCTAGGAGGCATGTCTGGAGAGAATGATAATCGTGCAATGGGAAATGCTGATTGGCATTCCATTCGCGTGTGGCAGCCTTGAGCGAAATATTCCCTTCCACAACAATGTAGCGCTCTTGGTGTGCGTTCACAATCTTGAAAGTGATCACTGCCAGCCCAACCCCGTTTGGACGATGGTTGAAAATTCGACCCGTCCAACAGCAAAGTCCCGAGTTCTGAGAAACTCTTAAAAAGTTAACAACTCAAATCATTTCAAGGAGGAAACGATGAGCCAAATTCGACTAAGCGCATTATCGACAGTTTTTATTTTACTATTGGCATTTTCTTGGAACTCTCATGCATTCATATTTGAGACGATCGAAGTGATTGGGAAAGTCGGCTCAACAGTTGCCAAAGGAGTAAAGGAATTGGACAGAATTTTTGGCAGCTTAGATAAAGACGCCTATCGATCCAAAGATGACGAATACATATTCTTTGAGGGAAATAATTGCACACAAAATATTGTGGGGTCGTTTTGGACAAAAACAGGGCATAATGCGGCCAACCAAAACGTGAAAGAAGAAGCAGTGAATTGGTTTAAAAACGATGAGGCCCGATCGGTATTAATCAGGAAATCCTATGAGGGCGAAATCCTTCGCGTTTGGGATGAGCCCAATTGGGAAAATAGAGCTAGGGCCCCTCGAACACATATCACCTTTGAAAAAAATATTACCAAACCGTTTTGCATCGGAACATTTGAAGTCAATTATGTTGACTCAGAATTGGGAATAACCATTCTTAAAATCAGAAATGGTCAAATAGATGGAAAAATTTCACGAGTAATGAATCATTGATGAATATTCTACTGGGTTGCAAGAGTTTGATCTCTGCTCTTCACCTTTACCCTAAAAGGGGTCACACAGGCTGAACCTCCCAAGATCTCTTGCCCTTTCAGTTGCTTCACAATTCATAGGCTTTCAATGCTTGCCCCTATTTCCTATTACTATTTCTCCATTTTCTGAAAAAGGAAGTGTTGGTCTAGCGCTTTACGCATTTATATCCGCAACTCCTAGTAGCCAAAGTTCAGGGATGTTAGATCTTTTGTGCATGAATTTTTATTTAAAATACTTGCATTTTATTTCGATTTCTTTTATACTTGAGAAAGTGAGGTAAATGGCCATGGCAAAATTAGATGAAGTCAAAAGACATTTGCGTCCGGGACAGGTTTACCGGAGAGCCCAGATAGCTCAGTGGTCGAATGCCGTGGACCGGCATGTGAAGCAGTTGTACGAAGACGGAGCCCTCACCAAGCTTTCCGGCGGGCTCTATTACTGTCCGAAGAAGACCGCCTTTGGTGAAGCCCCGGCAGAGGATAAAAAACTGGTTGAAGCGTTTCTGAAAGATCACCGTTTTTTGTTGACCTCGCCCAACGCCTATAACGCATTGGGTGTGGGAACCACCCAACTGTATAATGAAACGGTGGTCTATAACCACAAACGGCATGGCCGTTTTACGCTCGGTGAGCGCGTGTTTGACTTCCGGCTGAAGCCGCATTTCCCGAAGTCGCTGAGCCAGGAATTCCTGCTCGTCGACTTGGTCAATAACCTGGACCGATTAGCGGAAAACCAGGAGACGGTGCTAGAGCACGTCAAGGATAAAGCGGTATCCGCAGACCAACGGGAATTGTCCAAAGCCGTGCGTGAGTATGGCGGTGTGCGGGCCAGGAAATTCTTTGCGGAAACCTTGGCCGATCCTACCTTGCCATATGCCCCTTGATTATCTTCATCATCATCATCCTGATTTCTCTGACCTCATCCGTCTTGTCGGGCAGGAGCAATCTCTTGGTCCGGCTCTTGTCGAAAAAGACTACTGGGTGATGCATTGCTTGTACGGATTGCAGAAGATGAACCTGACCTTTGAACTCAAAGGCGGCACCTCTCTTTCCAAAGGTTTTGGGATCGTCAACCGGTTTTCAGAGGACCTTGACCTTCGTATTGACCCACCTGCGGATAGGGAGGTTAAAACTGGTCGCCATCAAGACAAACCAGCTCATTGTGAAAGCCGGAAACAATTTTATGACTGGCTAGCAGAGACCATCACCATTGACGGCATCGAAACCGTGTCACGCGATAAGGCCTTTGATGATGCAAAATACCGTAGTGGTGGAATCCGCCTGATGTACCACAATGTAGTTGGGCCATAGACCGGTTTGAAAGACGGTATCTTGCTCGAAGTCGGATTCGATGACGTCACTCCAAATATCGCCAAAGACATCAGCTCGTGGGCCTATGACTATGCGGACGAAAAAGTGGCTGTGAAAGATAACCGCGCCAAAGGCATTCCCTGCTATCATCCTGGTTATACGTTGGTGGAAAAATTGCAAACCATCTCCACCAAATACCGAGCCCAGCAAAAAAGCGGGACATTCCCCATTAACTTCATGCGGCATTATTATGATGTGTACTGTTTGCTTGATGAACCGGAGGTCCAAGCCTTCATTGGAACGCCGGAATATCAGGCGCATAAAGAAAAACGTTTTCGCGCGGGAGACAATCCTGTGATGACAGACAATGAAGCCTTTCTTTTACACAATCCATCCGTCCGTAGGGAATACGAAGCAGCCTTTCAGACTACGAAAACTCTCTATTACAAGCCGCCACCAAGTTTTGACGAGATCATGAACAAAATCCGGGAACAGATGGACAGATTATAATTTGGTTAGCGGGCGAAAAAAATGATGTCGTACTAGAATGGCTACAAACAGTTCCCAATCATAGCAGGATGTCCAGACCGACCGTTTCCTACCTTTAGCTCCGCACGCATCGTAATGACCTGGCTTGCAGATACCAGGGACCTCATATTGTCACTTCAAAATTTATATTAATTCAATACTTGACCCTATTTTTCTGTGTTGGACAGTCTGACATTCTAGACAGGAGTCAGCCAATTCGCGTAAGTAGGATCTTCGCCACGCACAATTTTGAAAAAGTCTCCCTGAAGAGCTTGGGTAATCGGTCCGGGCTTGCCCTCGCCAATCATTCGATCATCAACTTCACGGACCGGCGTCACCTCTGCTGCTGTTCCGGTAAAGAAAATTTCATCGGCCACATACATGGCATCTCTTGTAAACCGTTCTTCAACCACAGGAATTTTTCTGGCACGAGCCAATTCGAGAATCGAATTGCGCGTAATACCATCCAAGATTGAGGTTAACGGAGTGGTGTGCAAGACGCCTTTCCTTACCAGAAAAACATTTTCACCCGTTCCTTCCGCGACATAGCCATCTGGATCCAGCAAGATGCATTCTTCGTAACCAGAATTTTTGGCTTCCCATTTGGCCAGAATCGAATTGACGTAATACCCTGAGACTTTAGCCCGAGTCATCGAGACATTCACATGATGTCGGGTAAAGGAAGAGATTTTGGCCCGGATACCTTTGGCCAGCGCTTCGTCACCTAAGTATGATCCCCATGGCCAAGCCGCAATCGACAGACAAGTGGGATTATCACCTGGATAGACACCCATGGCCCCAAATCCGACATAGGCGATGGGACGAATATAACAGGACGCTAGTTGATTCACACGAACCGTTTCAAGAATTGCCTCGGTCACTTCTTTTTTATTAAACGGCATTGGCAACATGGTAATGTGCGCTGATTCAAACAAGCGATCAACATGTTCCCGCAATCGAAAAATCGCGGACCCTTGATGCCCTTCATAGCATCGAATACCCTCAAATGCCGCCAGCCCATAATGCAAAGAATGAGTCAACACATGGACCGAGGCCTCATCCCAATCCACAAATTTTCCATCCATCCATATTTTTTTTGAAGGCGTGACCATTTCACCTACCGACAAGGTTATTGCGACAATCCCAAAGAGGCTTTTTAGCGAAGACAAAGTACAAGAATTGTAGCACAGTTTTGTCGTCCACATTGAGCATCGACCTGATATACTAAAATCTTGACTTAAATGTAAATATGCTGGCAAAATAAGCGTTTCGTTTAAGGAGTCAGGCGAAGATGTACGCAATTATCGAAACAGGTGGCAAACAGTATCGAGCAGAACCTCAGGGAGTTCTGCAAGTTGAATCCATAGATGGAGACGTAGGAAGCACGATTGAGTTTGAATCAGTCCGTTTTATTCAGACCGAGCAAGCCCCCATCGTGGGCACCCCTACCATCCCTGAGGCTTCGGTAAAAGGCGAAATCATTCGACATGCGCGAACTCGATCCATTACGGTTTTCAAAAAGAAACGCCGCAAGGGATATCGTCGAACCAGAGGACACCGACAGGGATTCACGCAAGTTCGCATCACTGAAATTGTGACACCGTAATTTCCGGAGATAGAATTCATGGCACATAAAAAAGGTGGCGGGTCTTCTCGAAATGGCCGCGATAGTAACCCACAATACCTTGGGATTAAGGCTTATGCAGGCGAAAGTGTGAAAGGTGGGAGCATTTTGGTTCGTCAGCGTGGCACCAAGTTTTTCCCAGGGATGAACGTAGGATTAGGCAAAGATTACACCTTATTTGCTAAGGTGGCTGGGACCGTGAAGTTTGAAGGAGGCACTGCCCGGCGTAAGGTCAGTGTGTATCCAGCAGCCTAACCCTTCTCATCTTTTCTCTCCGTTTTCACAGCCTTCACTTCAGTTTTATTCGCACCGGCAGGTAAGATGATTTTTCATGTTCGTCGATCATGCACGCATTTTTGTCAAAGCCGGCAATGGCGGGTCCGGACATTGTAGTTTCCGCAGGGAAAAATTTGTCCCACGCGGAGGTCCTAACGGCGGCGATGGAGGTCATGGAGGCCATGTGGTCTTTATGGCATCCAACCGAGTCACGACGCTACTTGATCTCAAGTATCAGCGGCATTATGAAGCCCCATCGGGCGAACGTGGCCAGAAATCTAATCGGCATGGGGCCACCGGGGCAGATGTGGTCATTCCGGTGCCTCTCGGAACCCTTATCAAAGCCGAGGAAACGGGCGAACTGCTGGCTGACCTTGTTACGAATGGACAAACCGCGGTCATTGCCCAAGGTGGAAAAGGCGGTAAAGGCAACGCCCGATTTGCTTCATCAACAAATCGAGCACCTCGCCAATTCGAACCAGGAATCCCTGGAGAACAACGATGGCTGAATTTAGAACTGAAGCTTCTTGCCGATGTGGGCCTGGTCGGATTCCCAAATGCCGGCAAGTCTACGTTAATCTCGACGATTTCGTCTGCCCACCCAGAAGTCGCAAGTTATCCGTTTACGACGCTACGCCCTCACCTGGGGGTCGTTGAATGGGCAGAAGATTCGTCGTTTGTGGTGGCCGATATTCCCGGATTAATCGAGGGAGCGCATACAGGAAAAGGGCTCGGCATTCAATTCCTCAAACATATTCAACGAACGGCCTTACTGTTATACCTGATCGATATCACGGAATGGATCGAACAAGAGCCGACCGTGATCTTTGAAACCTTGCGTAGCGAACTCGAAGCCTTCGATCCCACGCTTCTCGAACGACCCTTTGCCGTCGCCGCCACAAAAATCGATTCTCAAGGCCAAGGGCAGAACCTGCAAGCCCTTCAAAGATACTGTCTCAACCATCAGTATCCTTGTTTTCCGATTTCAGCCGTCACCAGAGAGGGACTTCCCGAACTCGTGAATTACTTGGGCCAAGCCGTCCAGGAGAATAAGACGTCATCATGCACGAGCAAGTGCTGACCGTCTGCAAACGCATCGTCGTAAAAATCGGGAGTAGCCTCGTGGCGTCTCCCAAGGGAGGCCTGCGCTTCGATCGCATCGGAGAACTCGTCAAAGAATTCGGCAGATTGCAAACGCACAACCGACAGCTGGTCATCGTCTCATCCGGGGCGATCGTAGCCGGCATATCCCATTTAACGTTAAAAACCTATCCCCATGAAGTACCGCTCCAACAAGCCGCCGCCGCGGTCGGACAATCCCGTCTCATGCAAGCCTATGAAACAGCCTTCGAGGAGTCGGGACATAAAATCGCTCAAATTCTCCTTACCCATCAAGATTTGGCAGACCGACGACGGTTTTTGAATGCCCGGCACACGCTGACCGCCCTACTCAGACTCGGGGTCATTCCGATCATCAACGAAAACGACACGGTGGCCGTAGAAGAAATTCGATTTGGTGATAACGATTCTCTAGCCGGACAGATTGCCCATCTGGTGGATGCGGATCTGCTCGTGATTCTTTCGGACGTGAACGGGCTCTATGAGGAAGACCCTCATCTGAATCCCTCGGCGAAACTCATTCCCCTGGTCGAAACCATTACCAAACAAATCGAAAATTTAGCCGGAACCTCTCGGACACAAGCCAGCCGTGGCGGGATGGTGACGAAAATTCAAGCCGCCAAACAAGCCGGACGATTCGGCGTCCCCACACTCTTGTTAAACGGAGAAACACCGAACGCCTTAACACAGGCCTTGGAGGGAAATTCCAGTGGGACCTTCTTTGCCTCGAAAGAATCTTCGTTGACGACACGCAAACAATGGATTGCCTTCACGCTCAGGCCCAAGGGCGAGATCATGTTGGATGAAGGCGCCGTCTCCGCACTCGTCCTTCGCGGAAAAAGTCTCCTAGCTTCCGGCATTCTGGACGTCAAGGGCACTTTCTCGACCGGCGATCCGGTCAGTTGCACTACCCAGGAAGGCATCGTCTTCGCACAAGGACTCAGCAACTATTCTGCCGAAACCCTCCAACGCATCAAAGGCAAACAGACTTCAGAAATTCGAGCGCTCTTGGGGACACTGGAATATGAAGAAGTCATTCATCGAGATAACCTGGCTCTAACTCCCTGACCCCTCACTCCTCCCAACTAATCATCGAACCAGTGTCTGTTGAAAACAACTGGGCCACCTTTCAGGATGGGACAAGCAAGGCGGCGTTCTCGCCAATTTTTGGTACTCACGTACTGCCCGTACGCTCCGCGCCCGAAATTGGCTGCGGCCTTGCTGGATGAACAGACTTCTTTGAACCGACCCGAAGTCACCGACCTCCACCGGCTTCCTGGCAACATATGGCCCTCGGTCTCCTCATTATTCAACACTCCCAACCATTTACTCTTAAGGGCACCTCTAAAAACCTATGTTTTTCTTGAATCTGGTTCCCAAACCTCTTGAAAACATTGTATTTGAATTTTCGAATTTCGAGTTTTTAGAGGTTCCCTTAAGCTAGCCTTCTTCCAACATTCACCAGACCACCAACCCCCACAAAGAGGGGTTGAAGACATTCGCTGATAGATCTACTTTATAGAATTTATCCCCTCGTTATCGTTAATAGTTCCGAAAATCCTTTGTTCGGATGCTAGTGTCTGTAGTGTTCCCTGATTCTGGGGAATCGATACTCTCACAAGAGAATTGATTCGGTGGAGGTCGGTTGTTATGAAGTGGAAAAACAGAACACATTCCTTACCTCCCGGTTCTACACCATCCAATCCTTTGAGATGGCTGCTCAGTACCTGTCTCCGGTACCGTTGGTTGATTCTGAGCACGACATTGCTCTCAGTCGGCGGAGTTTTTCTGTGGTTGATGCTTCAAACACCTATCTATCAGGCCTCAGCCCATCTAGCGTTTGAGATTGATACCCCTTTGACCTCACAGCAAAAGATTCGCCCTGGTCAGATTGCGAACCTGCCAACCTCCAGCTTAGCCACTCACATTCATGCGTTGAAAAGCGATCAACACCTACAGAACGTCGCACGTCAAATAACGGTTCTTGCTCCTCAGGGATTTGAATCGACTATTTCTCATGACCAGAGGACGCTTGTTATACCAGATTCTTGGCAGAAACATATTGATCATTGGAAGAAAGTAATAGCGCCGTTCATTCCGAGTTGGATTCCAGAAGTCGTAGCCCAAGCAGAGGCAACACTTCGTCATTCTCCATCCTCGAGGAACTCGAAAATTCCCTCACCTGATCACCTGTTCACGTGGCTCAAAGAGCATGTCCAAGTCGAAAGAATAAAATATCAGCCCATCTTAAAGATTTCCGTATCGGCGGAACATCCCGCATTCGCTGCCATCACTGCAAACATTATCGCGACCTTGTATATCGATGCCATCCACACCTCAGGGCAACAGGTTAAAGAAAGGGAACAAGCCGCTCATCTGGAGTCAAGAGAGTCTAAACCGACATCGATTGACTCAGATAAAGAGATCGCAAGACATGATCGCTCAATCCAAATGGTCGGACAGTTAGAAAACATAGATACGGACCAGTTCGAAAAATTACAAACGATACAAGAGGCTTTAGCAAAGCCAACCCAGCGAGTCACGCTGTTTAGATCGGCTAGCCCCCCGCAAGACCCGATTTCTCAATATCCGTTAGAAACGCTATCCTGGGCCGGACTCATTGGACTTATTGTGGGAGGTGGGTTAGCCCTTCTTCACAACTGGAAAAGCCAAAAAACGCTGTATCCGCAATCCAGAGGACCTCAACCATTTCAAACCTCGATTAAAGTTCTTAGGACGGTTACCGGCTATCAAATCCCAAGCTCAAGAAGTCGAAGCTTCATCTTTTAAGCAGCCCAAAGATTCGAATCTAAGCAATAAACTTATCCACCAAATTATCGAAAACATGCAATGTGAAGTGGTCTAATAACCGTGGACACTCGTTTAGGTGATACACTACAGCCCAAACGAGGTGAGAGATGGGACGAACACGACGAAGTTTTACGAGCGAGTTCAAGCGAGGAGCAGTCGCTCTTGTGCGGCAACAAGGTTATTCCGTACCACAAGCATGTCAGGCCCTCAATATTGGGGATACGGCTCTGCGACGGTGGCTGGCCCAGATGGATGTCGAAATCGCGGGAGGCACCCCACCAGGGAAGGCCTTGACTTCAGAACAGCAACGCATCCAGACATTGGAAGCCCAGGTGAAGCGGCTGGAGATGGAGAAAGCCAATTTAAAAAAAGCGGCCACGCTCTTCGCCGACCCCGTGCCGTTCGGTATGCGTTGATGAAGCAATTACAGCAAGACTATCCCCTTACCGTGATTTGTCAGGCCTTGAGCCTCGGTCGAAGTGGCTACTATGCCTGGCGGAAACGTCCCCGGCAAAAGTATGCGGAGCACGTACAGGATCAAGCACGACAGGTCCATCGACGCAGTCGAGGAGCCGCAGGGACTCGAACGATGGCGACTGCCTTGGGCGTGAGTCGGTACCGAGCTCGGCAGCTCATGCGGGCCTGTCAGTTAGTCAGTAAGCAACCAGGCAAGCCGAAATATCGGTTGGCTCCGGGAGAGTCCTCCGTCGTCCCGAATCGACTCAATCGAGCGTTCTCCCCAACGGCGCCCAATCGGGTCTGGTGTGGCGATATCACGTATATACGAATGGCTGGACAATGGGCCTATCTCGCCGTCGTCTTAGATCTTTATGCTCGTCGGGTGGTTGGGTGGAGTCTCTCGACCACGCCGGACACCGCCTTGGTGGCTCAAGCGCTACGGCGAGCAGTCGAGTCACGACAGCCGAAGCCAGGCCTTCTTTTCCATTCAGATCAAGGTGTGCAGTATCGCAGTGTGACGTACCGCCACCAATTACGGCAGTGGCAGATTCAGCAAAGCATGAGTCGCAAAGGAAATTGTTGGGACAACGCCCCGATGGAACGGGTCTTCCGAAGTCTGAAGACGGAGTGGGTGCCGCCTCATGGCTACCCAACCTTCCAGGAAGGGCAGCAGGATCTCACGGACTATCTAATGGACTACTACAATCAGGAACGGCCACATAGCTATAACCATCATCTGACGCCAGCAGCGCAAGAGCAACGTTGGCAAGCTAACGCAGTGTCTACAAATACTTGACCACTACACGATTCGTCCGGGAATAACTTATCGCGAAGAAATTGTAGCTGCCGCCAAACAGCTGAAAAACCGAAAGGTAAACATTTTGGGAATCGTGTTCTATCAGCTTGTGCCTGAAAAGAGAATGGTAGAATTCATTAAAACTACCCTTAAAGAGTTGCCAATGACATCTGATTCGTTAGCAAAACGAACTGTCGCGCCCCGCAAAAAACACCTCTGGAATCTCTTTGGTCGATTGGATAGCCATAAAAAGGATGATTCCTCCCCAGCGCAGCGGTTGCCAAATGATAGGTTATTGGACTGTCAAAGAGAGAACCTTCGGCTGCAGGCGCAGTTGCGACGACTGCAAAACGAGCGAAAAATCCTTGTCAATTCCGCTAGATTTTTTTCAAAATTCGCCGAAGCGGCTCAGGGTAACCCCAGAATGAAAGACACCTCACATCTCATGTATCAATCTCTTTCTGAAACTGGCCATGGCGAGCTACCCTCTTCTAAGCAAAGATAGCTACCCTCTTTGGTAAAGAACGATAACAGTATGTCTATTGGAGTTCTTGGCGGCAGTTTTAACCCTGTCCATAACGGACATGTGCATATCGCGAAGCATGTGTATGAGATGCTCTCGCTCGACCGTATCGTCTTCATTCCAACGGGCGATCCCCCCCATAAAACGGCGGGTTCACTGGTCGCCGCCCATCACCGCCTGGAAATGGTCAAACTGGCAACGGAATCCTACGAAGCCTTTACTGTGGACGACCGAGAAGCACGATCACCCAACGTGTCCTATACGATCGACACGATCACCCAACTCAAGAAAGAATTCCCGAGTGAGACAGAATTGGGTTTTATCATTGGATTGGATGCCTTTTTAGAGTTTCCGAGTTGGAAACAGGCACCCCGTTTATTGGAATTGTGCCATTTTATCGTCTGCTCTCGACCGGGAGTCTCCTTTACCCAACTCAAGTCGCTACCCTTTTTTCCCTCTACTCCCCTAGCGAGTCTCGAGAACCTCAGTCAGCAAGAAAATTCTCGCCTGGATGTGGCTTTGCCGTCTGGCACGAGGATCATCCTCCTGTCTGTCCCGCCCTGTGAGGTCTCAGCCTCGCAAATTCGTGAAAACATCGCCCAAAAACAACCGATAGAGGGTTGGTTGCCGCCTATTGTGGAGTCCTATATAATTCAGCATCAGTTATATCAATGACCTCTGTAACCTCACCCACAGTCTCCCGTTCACAAGAACAAGCCATCTTCATCGCCCAAGCGGCCAAAGACAAAAAAGCCCAGGACGTGTTGGTGTTAGAAGTGGGTCATCTCACCTCCATCGCCGACTATTTCGTGTTCGGCTCGGCTGAATCGGAACGGCAAGTGCGCGGGATTACGACATTTATCGAAAAAATGATGGCGGTGCGCTATAAGGTTCACCCTGTGGTTGAGGGGAAAGAAACGGCCAATTGGATCTTGCTGGACTATGGGGATGTGATCGTCCATATCTTTCGGGCAGACATCCGACAGTATTATGCACTGGAAAAAATGTGGGCCGATGCACCGACGATCACTGTTCCAGAACCTGAGCAGCCCTTATCCACACCGCGCCGCATGGTGAACGGATAGCATAGCCTTTCTAAGGAGACCCCATGAATAGTTATCACGACCTGGCCGACCGAGCCCTGAACGGCACAGCCCCAACACGAGCCGAAGCCTTAGCCATTCTGGACACACCCCAAGACGGGCTCCTGGATTTGGTCAATGCGGCCTATAAGATCCGATCACGGTATTTTGGCAACACCGTTCGTTTGCAAATGCTCCTGAATGCCAAAAGCGGTGCTTGCCAGGAGGACTGCCATTATTGTTCTCAATCTTCTATCTCAACGGCGCCGATCGATCGCTATGCCTTGTTGTCACCGGAAAAAATGATGGAAGGCGCACGCAAAGCCGCCGATGCCAAAGCGCAACGGTATTGCATCGTGATCAGCGGCCGTTCCCCGCTGCAATCCGAGATCAATCAAATTTCCACAGCCGTCAAACAGATCAAGAATGAAATTCCGATTCAAATCTGCTGTTCACTCGGCCTGTTGAACGGAGAACAAGCTCAAGAACTCAAAGCGGCAGGCGTGGATCGGATTAATCACAATCTGAACACCAGCGAAGCCTATCACTCAGAAATTTGCACGACCCACACGTATCGAGATCGCGTGGAGACCTTAAAGAACGCACGTGCCGCAGGCTTGGAACTCTGTTCCGGTGGGATTGTGGGGATGGGAGAGCGGGATGAAGATTTGGTGGACTTGGCGATCGCGCTCAAAGACGTGCAACCCGATTCGATTCCGTTGAACATGCTCTATCCGGTGGAAGGCACACCTTTTGGAGAAAAGAATGACCTGACGCCAGCCCGTTGCTTAAAAATCCTGTGCCTGTTCCGCTTCCTGCACCCGCAAACGGAAATCCGCGCAGCCGGCGGACGAGAAAAAAACCTGCGTTCCCTCCAACCCTTGGCCCTGTACGTGGCCGATTCGCTCTTCGTCGACGGCTACCTCACCACCCCAGGCCTCGCCCACGAGGAAGTCTGGAACATGATCGAAGATCTAGGTTTTACGGTGGAAGTGGATTATCAGGGATCTAAAAAGCCTCAAACCGAAACCTGCTCAGCCTAACCTTTCTTGCCCTCCCCTCTTTTGTAAGGAGGGGCTGGGGGAGGTAGAGTTCCTTTCCTTGTAAGGATGGGGAATTTTTCCGAAGAGGGAAAATTCGGGAGGGAGAGTTCCTTTCCTTGTAAGGACGGGGAATTTTTCCGAAGAGGGAAAATTCGGGAGGGAGAAATAAACTGATTCCTCCCTTTTGTAAGGGGCTTGGGCCCGAAGAGGGCACAAGTAATCCAGTGGGGTAGAAGCTGTATGGTAAATTTACTTTAAAAAGATAGAAGAAAAATTCCATCAGCCTATTGGGCTTGACCATTATGTCCTTCAGCCTTAAAGTTTCAGGTATGAAAAAGAAAAAGGGAAATACTTTCAAACAGGGTATTGATCCAAGAACAATCCCTACGTACGGGATTAGTGAGGCCGCCCAGTACCTTCGAATTCCCCGAACAACTGTTCGGGATTGGGTCAATGGGAGATCTGTGAAGCAAAATGGACAGACCAAACAAACCAAGCCCGTTGTTCAAGTAACAGCTTCTGAACCACGGCTACTGTCCTTTATTAACCTAGTAGAAATTCATGTTCTCGATGCCATTCGACGTCAACATAACATCTCACTTGAAAAAGTAAGAAAAGCTATCAGTTTCCTTCAAAAGCAATTCCCCTCCCAACACCCCCTGGCAGATCACCAATTTGAAACCAACGGCATCAATCTGTTTATTGAGAAATATGGAAAACTGATTGATATCACCCGAGAAGGGCAATTGGAAATCAGGGATTTTATGCAAGCCCATTTAAAGAGAGTTGAAAGAGATGCCCAGGGTATTCCACAAAAATTGTATCCATTCACTCGCAAACGAGCGTTCCGTCCAGGGGAAAGTGAACCAACATCCATCGTGATTGATCCGCGTATCTCCTTTGGACGTCCAAGCATCGTGGGCACTGGCATTCCTACCTCAATTATTGCCGAACGTTACAAAGCCGGGGAGTCTATCGAAGATCTCGCCGATGACTATGGTCTCAAACCGCTCCAAATCCAAGAAGCCATCCGGTCGGAACTTACAATCGAAGCTGCCTAAGGAACTCATCTTTTTTCTTGACCGATCTCTAGGCAAGAAACAAATTGCGGAGGCACTTCGGAATGCCGGGGCCAATGTAGTAGTTCATGACGATCATTTCGCTCCCGACGAGCAAGATACCAATTGGCTCAAAATTGCAGGAGAAAAAGAGTGGATTGTTCTAACCAAAGATTCAAGAATCCGGTATCGTCTACTCGAGAAGACAGCACTCATGAGTGCAGGTGTGGCAGCATTTATACTTACTTCGGCAGATCTGAAAGGAAGTGAAATGGCTGAGATTTTCGTCAATGCGCTTCCAGCCATTTCCAAAACGATAAAAAAATATCAAAAACCCTTTATCGCTAAAATCACCCGGAAAGGGAAAGTGTCTGTAATTGAAAATTGAAAGTGTGCAATACAATAAGAACCAAACCATGGTAAAAAATTATCGCCTAATTATTAAAAACCCTTCGGAAAAAGTCACTCAACTTATCACAAAACAGGAAATGGAATGCTATGAACAAGGAATCTGAAAGTGATGACATGAGAGAGGAATATGATTTTTCCCAAGGAGTAAGGGGAAAATATGCCAAAGCTTACCATCAAGGTTCAAACGTGGTTGTGTTAGCACCGGATGTAGCCGAGCGATTTCCCAACACAGAAGCTGTGAATCAGGCTCTTCGAAGCCTTGCCGACGAGTTATATTTGAAAGTAGTGCATGAGGTGAGTTGAAAAGACGCGGCGTCTCGGGTTGAAATGGTTGTGACGAAACATCCACCTTCAACCACACAGGAGAGACGCCACGATGCAGAAGCCTAACAAACCAGAGGAAGAAGATCGAGACCGGCAGGATTCGCTCACGGGCTTGATTCGGACAGGGGCTCAACAACTCATCGCTCAGGCCCTGAAAGTGGAAGTCGCGGAACTCTTGGCCACCTATGCGGACCAACGAGATGAGCAGGGGCGGGCGCGGGTAGTGCTCAGCGGGCATCAGCCGACTCGCGACATTCAAACGGGGATTGGGCCCGTGACGGTGCAGGTGCCGAAAGTCCGCAGTCGTCAGGGTGCCCCGGTCACGTTTCATTCCGCGCTGGTCCCGCCGTATGTGCGCAAAACGGCCAGCTTGGAAGCGGCGATCCCATGGCTCTACTTGAAAGGCATTTCGACCGGCGAGATGCAACCCGCCCTGGAAGCGCTCGTGGGGCCTGAAGCCAAGGGCCTGTCGGCGAGTACCGTGGCCCGGCTCAAGCAGGTCTGGAAGGAGGAGTATGAGACTTGGAGAAGTCAGCGTCTTGAGACGAACCCGTGGGTGTATATCTGGGTGGATGGTATCTACAGTGGGCTCCGAGCCGAGCAACAACGGTTGTGTGCCTTGGTGGTGATCGGGATGAATGTCGATGGGGAGAAGCAGTTGTTAGCGATGGAAGATGGGATTCGCGAGTCGACCCAGAGTTGGCGGGAAGTCCTCTTGCACCTGAAAGCTAGAGGGCTGCAGGCGCCCGCGTTGGCGATTGGGGATGGCGCCCTCGGCTTCTGGGCTGCTTTGGAAGAAATTTTTCCCGAGACACGGCATCAACGCTGTTGGTGTCACAAGACCCAGAATGTCTTAAATGCGTTGCCGAAAAGTGTTCACCCGAAAGCCAAGCAGGCGTTACACGAAATTTGGCAGTCAGCCACGAAAACGGATGCGGAAAAAGCCGTGGACGTGTTCCTCGACACCTACGGACTGAAATATCCCAAGGCGACGGCCTGTTTACAGAAAGATCGAGAGGAACTCCTCATGTTCTATGCCTTTCCTGCTGCGCATTGGCCCAGTCTTCGCACCACCAATCCCATCGAATCGACGTTTGGGACGATTCGCCATCGGACCACTCGCACGAAAGGCTGTCTCACGCGAGACGGCATGTTGCACATGATGTTTAAGTTAGGTCAGTGTGCCGAGAAGCGGTGGAGACGGTTACGAGGATTCAAGGAATTGCCCAAGGTCATTGCAGGCAGACAATTTACTGATGGAATCGAAGCCACAATCACGGACCCCGTCGCCGCGTGAACAATTTACTCAGACACTACATTTGACAATAGCTCCTTGCCGACCTTATGGACGGAAAGCAACAATCTCACTAATTAAACGAAATTTTTGGCCTCTGGGGGACACGAAGAAATCTTCGTTCCTTAACCTCTAGCGCTCTACGTGGTCGTTTCACTCTTCGTCGACGGCTACCTCACCACACCAGGCCTCGCCTACGAAGAAGTCTGGAATATGATCGAAGATCTGGGCTTTACGGTGGAAGTGAATTATCAGGGAAGTCAAAAAGCTTCAACCGAAACCTGCTCAGCCTGATCCTTTCTTGAGAGCAATTATATTTCGAACCGACGCTACCAGCCTTCCAGTTATTAGGAAAATTTTTTAAGGTACACGAGTAGCCGGGTTTCGGCCCGACAGCCGAGGTATTGCCTGATGCGTCCCGAAGGCGCTACCTTTGTTGTGGAGGCAAAAGTGGACAAAACCATTTCGCCCGGCCCGACTTTATACATGACGCTCGGCCTCCGGGCGGCAGCCTAACTCGCTACGCTCAAACAAAGCCTGCCGCTTATCCTTTGGCCTGCGCGTCTTGTCGGGCCGAGGGCGGCGAAAAAGCTTATAAAAAAATTAGGCTCTAGACTAACAGAGTGAATCTCCTAGTCTAGAGCCTTTGCAAATCATACCTTTACGTTCTACCAATGAAAGGCAACGCGGAGGAAATGCGTTCTAATTGCGGCGCACCACCATAAACCCCAAGGCAGAGCCCTAAAAAAGAGAAGCCAGGAAAACTAAGACCATTACCCGAGAAGATTTATTTTCTGCCTCGCTGGAGAAAGACAATCGGCATTATATTGAGGCAAGTTACTGAAATCATTCATTGAACCAATTTGTATTTGGCAAGGGCTGACTTTAGTGAACGATTGTAAATTAAAAGGATTTCAATGGCAGAATCAATAGCTCCTTCTAGCTGCCCACGATTTCTTAAAAGCTTTGAAAGGATTTGCCTACTTTCCAGTGAACAAACCGAGCCTGGGATCACCCGACTGGAGTGGTCAATTAACCATTGAAGAGCCCTTCCAGAGTTTTTTAAATTGTTCGTCTGGTAGAAGCTCCTGAAAAATGGAATAGTCCTTTGGGCTAACATGTTTGTGGGGGATTCCAGGCCAAGGAGTAACGAGCTAATTCCTTTTATCAGAGATTCAGATTTCACCTGATACCATAATAAATTATTCATTAAATTTGTATTGAATGAGGAATGATGGTTTTGAATATCTGCCCGTGAAATATCGTGGACATTCGCCCAACTAATAAAAAGGCGAGAAGCTCGAATCCTTGACTTCCTTTCAATATTATTTAGGTCCTCTTCAATTGCCTTGGCAGTAAGAAAATCCAAAGATTCAGGAGCCCTTCTTGTACATTCATTAATACAATCTGGGAAGAATTCGACGACTTTTCCAATATCCAGCAAAAGATCCCGTAGGGAATCAATCGAAAATCCCGGATTTACTAAAATTTCACCATAGGCATCGGTAAGAATATTTTGAATTAAAGGTTCAATTCTGGAATCAACATGGGTTTTCCATAATGCCTTGGTATTAAGGTTTAAAGAAAAAACTTGTCCAATTTCATGGACTTCTTCAATTACTATGTCAAAATTAGCATGAAAAATATGACGTAGTTTATGGACATCAACGTTTTGGGGAATTTCTAGATTTAAAGCATAGCGAGTCCAAGATTTGGTAGAAAATTTTGAAGTTAGCCTTTTAACTGCAAACTTATATTTTTTTTCGTTCCGAATTAATTGGCGTATTCGGGCCTTATCACATTTGGATTTTAAAGTAATGAATACTTTCTTTGTGTGGATTGGATACATGAGCACCTCCAAAAGACAAGAGGAAATACTGTTCTGTTCCAATAAAAAGGTTGAGAATTTCTCTATTATACCTCTAGACTTTTGCCTCTGCTATACCTCTAGACTTTTGCCTCTGCCAAAAGACCCATTGAATAGCCCGGAAGGCCCAGCATACAAAAATAGAGATAGATTTATTTTAGGGTCATGACTAGTTAAGCGGGTATTTTCGAAGGACCTTGAGTAATAAGTGGTAAAGGTTTTGTCCTCGATGATTGAATCGAAATTCACATTCCTTCAGATGTAAGTAAAAGGTGCTTTGATGTATCCCGCGGAATCGGAGCAGCCGGGCTTTGGCGAACCCCCAGAAGCCCTCAATCCCGTTTACATGGACTCGACCTCGGACAAACTCATCCCTGCCATGATCAACCCGGAGATGCTTACCATAACCCACATCGACCAAGCCATTATAGCCTCGCCATCCATCGGAATAGATGACGCTATCCAAGGCGACCTTCCCACGAATAATCGCTTGCAGCGTGGGTTTCCGGCAATCTGGGACGAGTTCGGTGTAGACTTGCCCATTGCGTTGGAAAATGCCAAAGACAATGGTTTTGCCGTATGCCCCTCGTCCTCGTTTCCCTTTAATGCGGCGCGCCCCGAAGTACGATTCATCAACTTCGACCTCGCCACCGAACGGCGATTGGGCTTCACAGACCTCGGCAATACGCTCGCGAAGAGCTCGCACATAACGGTTGATCGTGTTGCGGTTCAACCCAGTCAGGAGGGCCATTTGTGAGGCCGTTAAATCCAAGACAAAGTATCGCACGAGTTGCCGCAACTGCCACGTGGAAATTCGTGCACGGTTGGCGTACCGATTTTTCCTCGTCATGACTGGAGATTATCGCCATTTCTCCCTTCTTAACTAGTCATGACCCTTTAAATTAAAAGTCAGACTCGAATTTTTCTAACGGCATTCGCGCTCGAATGAATTCCGTTTCCGCTTCATCCCATCAAACCTTTTGACACCTCCCTTTCACTCAATGTTGCTTCACGATTCTTACCCGCTGTCGTCAAGACCAACCGTATTTGGTAACGTAGGGCCTCACTGCACAAGGTGAGGTAACTATTCATTGAATGGCCGCACTTGGCATTTGAGACTCATGAGAACTGTTCTTGGCATCTTTTCTCTCGTATTCCTTCTTACTTCGGTGAGTTCTCTTCACCAATCGGCTTGGGGGGAACCTACGCCAGTCCTGATTCGGAACGCCGCCCTAATTATTACTATGGATCCCTCTGTGGGGGAAGGTCCCTTGGGGCTCCTGAAAGACAGTGATCTGCTTCTTATCGGCAACACTATCAAAGCGGTTGGCAAAGCGATTGACCCCAATCTTCAGACTCGCGGCGAGACGATCGATGCAACAGGGAAAATCGTGCTGCCGGGTTTTGTGGATGTGCATAATCACCTCTGGCAAACACTCATTCGCGGGTGTGGTACCGATCTCGATCTGCTTGATTGGCTAAAGGAGTGCACCTTTGCGTTTAAACGCCTGCCCTATACCGAAGCCGACATTGCCGCCGGTGTCCGGTTAAGCACGTTGGATCTCATCACGACCGGCGTCACCACCGTCGCGGATTGGTCACCGGCCTCGAGCCAAGCGTTTGTGCGAGGGAATCTTCGTGCGCTCGAGGAGTCCGGCCTCCGATTTGTCTTTGCGTATGTCGGGTTAACGACTCGCCAAGACCCTGAACACATCCGACGGATCCATCGCGAGATGATCGAACCGAATCCCCGTGCCTCCCTGCAGGTTGGCTCGCACCCCAGTATGGATAAGCGGTGGCTTCCAGAGCTGACGGCTATGTCGATGTTGGCGCGGGAGCTGGATGTGGCGCTGCACGTCCATCTGCTGGAGAATATCAAGCAACGCCAGGAGCAACCCATGCAGGCGCTTACACAGGCGAAAGCCTTTGGGGGAACACTCCTGGCCGCCCATGCGATTCACCTGACCGATCAAGACATGGCGACCCTGGCCAAGCACGATGTGCGCGCGGCTCATAATCCCCTCAGTAACATGCGATTGGCCTCCGGGATCATGCCGCTTCCCCAATTGCACGCCGCCGGCATTAAAGTGGGGCTCGGGTTGGATGGCGGGACGAATGACACTAGTGACATGTTTAACGCGATGCGCGTCGCCATCGGATTGCAGCGGGCGACCACGCTCCGGCCCGATGTGTTCCCCACGGTTCCTGATGTTCTCCGGATGGCCACGATCGGAGGCGCGGAGGTCTTGGATCTCGATACGCAAATTGGCAGCTTGACGCCTGGGAAGAAAGCCGATGTGATCATCCTGGATCCAGGTACCGTCAATTTTGCCCCACGGGTCGAGTGGCTCAGCCAAATCGTCTTCAACGGCCAACCCCGGAATGTCGAATGGGTCTTCGTGGATGGAAAGCCCTTGAAAGCCAAGGGAGAACTCCTCAATGTCGATCCGGCTGCCATCGTGCGGGAAGCCGAAGCGGCGGTACGGAGACTCCGACATGCTGCCTCCGATTAGATTGAATTCAAATACCGCCATGTTGGATAGGCTCGACATTCGGGAGTGCAGGCGAGACGATTGGGCTGCGATTGAGTCCCTCTATTCCGAAGCGTTTCCGGACGAGAATCTGCTTCCTCTTGTGCAAGCCCTATTGAACGATACGACCGTTACCATCTCGCTCGTCGGGACGATTGACATGCAGATTGTCGGACACGTGATCTTCACCACATGTGGCGTGGTGGGACAAAGTATCAAGGCTGCTTTACTCGCGCCACTCGCAGTCGCACCGGCGTGGCAACGACAGGGGATCGGCAGTGCGATCGTGCGTGCGGGATTACGCCGGCTGAAGAACACAGGTGTGAACCGGGTATTTGTCTTGGGTGACCCGGCTTTTTATGAGCGCTTCGGGTTTGTCCCAGAGTCTTTGGTTGAACCGCCATATCCCCTACCGGCTGAATGGAAATGGGCATGGCAGTCACAAGGTTTGGGCGAACCGACGACCCCCTGTGCGGGAACACTCTCTGTGCCCCCGCAGTGGCTTCAGCCGAGTTTGTGGACGCCTTGAAACGTCCGACTTTAGCCGAAGGCCGACATGAGAAAATCTTCAAGTGGATGCTGGTTAAGGCATCGAAGTGATGCTAGATTGAAGGCTCATTTGGGTAGCATTCGCACAAAAAGAAAGCCTCCCATCATCACGGCGAGAGGCTTCCGAAAATGTCTATCTTTTGATATCAAAATCACGATTTTTGTAATACCCCTTGTATCACCAATGCCAAATGATCGTAAAAGAATAGGTGAAGTGGTCTAATAACCGTGGACACTCGTTTAGGTGATACACTACAGCCCAAACGAGGTGAGAGATGGGACGAACACGACGAAGTTTTACGAGCGAGTTCAAGCGAGGAGCAGTCGCTCTTGTGCGGCAACAAGGTTATTCCGTACCACAAGCATGTCAGGCCCTCAATATTGGGGATACGGCTCTGCGACGGTGGCTGGCCCAGATGGATGTCGAAATCGCGGGAGGCACCCCACCAGGGAAGGCCTTGACTTCAGAACAGCAACGCATCCAGACATTGGAAGCCCAGGTGAAGCGGCTGGAGATGGAGAAAGCCAATTTAAAAAAAGCGGCCACGCTCTTCGCCGACCCCGTGCCGTTCGGTATGCGTTGATGAAGCAATTACAGCAAGACTATCCCCTTACCGTGATTTGTCAGGCCTTGAGCCTCGGTCGAAGTGGCTACTATGCCTGGCGGAAACGTCCCCGGCAAAAGTATGCGGAGCACGTACAGGATCAAGCACGACAGGTCCATCGACGCAGTCGAGGAGCCGCAGGGACTCGAACGATGGCGACTGCCTTGGGCGTGAGTCGGTACCGAGCTCGGCAGCTCATGCGGGCCTGTCAGTTAGTCAGTAAGCAACCAGGCAAGCCGAAATATCGGTTGGCTCCGGGAGAGTCCTCCGTCGTCCCGAATCGACTCAATCGAGCGTTCTCCCCAACGGCGCCCAATCGGGTCTGGTGTGGCGATATCACGTATATACGAATGGCTGGACAATGGGCCTATCTCGCCGTCGTCTTAGATCTTTATGCTCGTCGGGTGGTTGGGTGGAGTCTCTCGACCACGCCGGACACCGCCTTGGTGGCTCAAGCGCTACGGCGAGCAGTCGAGTCACGACAGCCGAAGCCAGGCCTTCTTTTCCATTCAGATCAAGGTGTGCAGTATCGCAGTGTGACGTACCGCCACCAATTACGGCAGTGGCAGATTCAGCAAAGCATGAGTCGCAAAGGAAATTGTTGGGACAACGCCCCGATGGAACGGGTCTTCCGAAGTCTGAAGACGGAGTGGGTGCCGCCTCATGGCTACCCAACCTTCCAGGAAGGGCAGCAGGATCTCACGGACTATCTAATGGACTACTACAATCAGGAACGGCCACATAGCTATAACCATCATCTGACGCCAGCAGCGCAAGAGCAACGTTGGCAAGCTAACGCAGTGTCTACAAATACTTGACCACTACAAGGTGAAGGTAACCCCAATCCAAGTTTTCTCGCCTTATTCTTGATCTTTTCCCTCGTCCTTCTGAGAGGAGCACTGCTTCCAAGCTCTTCTGAAGGCCGGGAACCCCACGCTACCCCGTATCGACCCACCCTCTCTAATCCCGCCCAACTACCTGCTCCAGGGTATGTGGAAATGGAAATGGGTTGGCAAAGCCTGAAAGATAAAGCGGCTGATGATTATCGACACAATGTTCCCTATCTATTCAAACTGGCTTTTTCGGATCGTATTGGAATTTTGATCGGTGGGGAAGCTGTTATCATCAATGATTCCGAACAATCTCCTACCATAGCTGGGTTTGGGGATTTGACCCCTTTACTCAAAATCAATGTACCCCTACCGACGCAACTTTCTTCAGCGGTAGGAATGGAAATAGGAGCCAAGCTACCCACTGCCCCTGAAACAGTTGGGAGTGGTCAGACTGATTATCTGGTCACCGGGATTTACAGCGGGGTCATCGGACCACTAGGCATCGATCTCAATTTGGGCTACACCCGTTTTGGGGAAACTTCCCGGGTAACTTTGTCGGAAGGGGGAAAGGATCAATTGTTTTGGGCTGCAAGCATGGCCTACGGCCTAACAGACAAATGGTCGGTGGCCAGCGAACTGGCTGGTACGATGAGAAAGAATGTGAAACCCTTCACACAAGTTCTGACTTCAACCAGTTACTTTTTTTCTCCCAGGCATGTGGGGGACCTAGGTGCCGCTTTTGGGCTGAACGGAGCCTCACAGGAATGGACTTTGTTTGCAGGCATGACCATACTGCTTGGAAAAGTATGGAATGCGAAATGAATCTATTAGTTTTTGTGCCCGTCTTGTCAAAAATAAATTAGGGGTCAGACTCGATTTTTTCAATGAGGGGTTAATAATACAGGGCGACTCTTTTTCACTTCTCCCGAACAACTCGATCGCCGCTTCGGCAGTGCCGCGCCTTGAGCATTGGTGGCGCCTCCAACCTGTCTCTGGTAGCATCAATAGGAAGGGGGCAAACGGGCTCGTCACAACCTTGTACAATGATGAGGGAATATCATTCCCTACAGTTCTTGTAGAAATTCGAGGAAGGGGAAAAATGAGGGGTACACTTATTTCTTTTGTCCTACCGAGTATGATCTTACTGATGTCCGGATGTACGCATGAGGTAGTTGACCTCACCCGTGAAGGAGAATTAGTGAAAGAAATTGAACCCGATGAGGCAGAAAATTGCAAATATCTTCGTCAGGTCCAAGCGTTTACCGGATCTGACAGTGAAGACAATCTCATCGCGACCCTTCGTAATAAAGTGGGTGTTATCGGTGGAAATGCCTATGTCTACCTGTCTTCCCCCGATACGTTCACAGAGACGGGAGCCACAGCTGAGGCCTACAAGTGTTATCCCAAATGACGCCTCGAGGACATAAGCAAACCTATCCCCTGTCAATAGGGGTCAGACTCGAATTTTTACAAGAGAAAAGTGGCAGAATGATTTCAAGACTTTTCAAAGAGCCCTAATCCCCATGATACACCTTGATTTCGGTAGATGATGGAGTACCCTTGCCTTCCTCTAAATAACTTTTCAGGCTTCAGAGGTAGATCGTCCACTTGGTGTTGAAATACGTGAGTGTCTCGACATCCTGTGGGTCAATATTACTGTGAATGTGTGTCAGAAATACTTGATTGTCCTTTTCCTGGATCTCATGCGTGAGCACCGTCCCTTGCCAGGCTTTAAATCCCTTCACACAGGTCAGGACCAACTTGTCTGGTGGGAGAATTTCTTCGTAATAAATGATCCCCACCGCAAGCGGACGGGGCATTCAACGGATCAATAGTTTACAGCTCTCAATAAGGTAACCCCGCAGTAAGCAAACGGGGAATTAGGTTCATTAGCGATTCCAATGAAAAAACTACTTCTTCGGTTTGACTTCCACACCTATTTTTTCATTCATACCGCAAGTCTTCTGCGATGGACTGGCGGGAGGCCCATCGGGCCGGAGCCCATGCACCGGTCAACGCTGCAGCCAGAGCCACGAGCAAAGCCATTCCGATTGTCTCCCAAGCTAAGGAAAACTGAATTGTCCAACCGAAAGATTGTTTATTGATCACTTTGATCAACACAATCGACAGGGCCATACCCACGACGATCCCGACTACGGCCCCCATCCCCGCCAAATAGAGGGACTCCCACGCAATCAGCCCTTGAACCTGCCGACTGCTGGCCCCCAGCGCACGCAGCGTGGCTAGTTCACGTCGTCGTTCCAAAATTGCGGTCATAAGCGTATTCGTGATGCCCAAGACAGCGACGCTCAAGGCTATGAGCTCTAGGACATAAGTCACATGGAACGTGCGATCGAAAATATCCAAGATCTCTTGCTTGAGTTCACCGTTGCTGATCGAGATGACAGACTTGTGGTTTCCTAACCTTTCTTCGATGGCTCGTCGCACGGTCGACAGCCTATGCCCATCTTCTAGATAGACGGCAAAGACCGTGGCATCCTGTTCTCCCCATGTCTCGACGAAGAGGCTATAATCCATGACTACTTTTCCCCCATCAGTCGCATAATCAAAAAACACGCCTTGGATCGGAAATCGTGCGGTGCCCGTCGTTGCATTGAGTGACAACTCATCGCCCTCCCAAAGACCCAACCGTTCAGCTAAGACTTCTGAAAGAATCACGCCTCGATTATCTACGACCCGGGACAAGACCTCAGACGACTGTCCCTGCCGAAAAAGGTACTGACTACGTTGAGCATGGAGGCGAACATCTCTGGAAACGAGCGTCACGGTTTCCTTTGAGGTTTCTCCGCTGGTTTCCAGATAGGGATCCACCGCCTCAACTCCGGGTATCTCTAGCACTTTTTTTACGAGCTTTCGGGGCAACCCATCTTCCTGCTCAGAAGAATCTGGTTCTCCCAACCATGAAGCTGGTGCAATAATGATATCGGCCATCAACGTCTGGTCAATCCATAGCTCCACTGTCTGTCGAAAACTCTGAATCATGATGCCCACACCCACGAGAATTGCTAGACCGACGATGACGGCAGCCATTGTCACATGGGCCCTCTGAGGATTACGCCCAATTTGTTCCGCGGCTAGTGTGGGTAAGACACTCCTCCTGTTCACAGATATTCTTTGGCTCCACTGGCTAAACCATCGCGATAAGACCGGTCCAGATGCCGCTCCTGCCAAGAGTAGCCCGAACGCCGCAGCATATCCTCCAACCGGAATACCATTGACCGAGGGCATTTGGCTGAATAGGCCTGCTCCGACCAATGCACCCAAGACAACCCATCCTGATTGACCGAGAGAATCCTGTTCTTCTGTTAGTGATTGACCAATAGCCAAGGCCTGAACTGGCGCGATCGTGTTGGCTTCCTGAGCAGGTCGAAATGCCCCGAACAACGAAACACCGATGCCTAGCGCTATGCTTTCTAGCAACATGTGGAAAGGAATGGGCACGGCCAAGAGATTCGTAAGGCCGTAGAGCTCCCCAACGTTCTGTCCGATCAGCGTGGTCAACCACCGGGCCAGCAGCATTCCAAGCCAACAGCCTAACAAACCACCGATAACACCCAATATGCCCGCTTCCAGAAGAAACAGCCTCGTGATCGACTGGCGTTCCATGCCAAGCGATCGGAGAATACCGATTTCCCGGCGATGGTGGGCGACGGAAAACGCCGTGGTGTTATAGACTAAAAAGATCCCCACCAGAAGACTGATTCCACTGAGCATCGTGAGGTTCATCTGAAACGCTCGTAGCATGGACTCTACCCGTTGATTCCGTCGTGACGATTGTCTCACCTGAAGCTGCTCTGGCAGGACTGCGTCTAGTTCTTGAATCAAGTTAGGGATCGCTACACGAGATTCTGGCACGATGGCCACATGGTGAAGTCGCCCTAGCCAACCAAACAACCACTGAGCCGCAGCAATATCCATCACCAACTGTCCCTGATCCGCCTGTCCCAACCCCAATGAGGGCACCACCTTTCCCACGATGAGATCATGAACGACCCCCCTCACGTTTACCGATAGTCTCTGTCCCTGAACCACACCCAGTTCTTTGGCGAAGTTTTCTTCTACAAAAACTGTGGTAGGCGAGAACAACTGTTCCCAACCCTCTTGCGAAAAAGCATTTTGCGAACTTTCGACCTCCCAATCTTTTTGAGCTTCAATAAGGTCGATTCCCCAAATAACGACTGATTGTCCCCTCGAAGAGCTCTTGTCAAGCTCGCCTTCGATCTTGAGAACCGGAGTGGCCCGCTGAACACTCGAATGTTTGAGAATCGACCTCAAGATCTGCTCATCAATACCTTCCAATTTTTCAGACATTGTGCCAAAAACCGTAATCGACGCGTCACCCACAACTGATGCAACCGATTGCTCAAACGACTGATACACCTCTCCATTCACTGCCCGAATAGCTAGCCAGGCTGACACCCCGATAGCCACACCAGCCACTGTCAGAAAGGCACGGACAGGCCGATGGCGGACATGTTCAATAACCAGAAGCAGGAAAATCCTGAGCATGCGCGAGGTTGTCCCGGAAGATGAGCCTATGATAAAACAACTACACAAAAATGCGTGGGGTGAAAAACCAAGATGCCCAACGACAACCTTGAGGAACACAGCGCGACCGAGGCCGCGCCCGAGAACAGCTCACAAACACAAGCCTTAACCACCAGGCAAAAGGAAATTCTCCGTTTAGTCGCGCAGGGTTGCACGAACCGAGAAATCGGCCAACGACTGGGGATTAGCGTGCGAACCGTAGAAGTGCATCGCTTCAATTTAATGCGGAGGCTACGCGTCCGGAATGTGGCCCAGCTCCTCCGTCAAGCCA
The DNA here is from genome assembly GCA_965223765.1 of Nitrospirales bacterium. Lineage (GTDB taxonomy): Bacteria > Nitrospirota > Nitrospiria > Nitrospirales > UBA8639 > Nitrospira_E. Next base: position 1,626,550 of record OZ245016.1, on the reverse strand, counting down.
TTGCGCTCAAGATTATTCCCAAGGGTCCCCCAGTGCCTACGATCTGAGCGCCTCTGATCAACAGCATGACCTATTAGGCCAGTTCCTGTAGTTGGCCTCGGCAGGCCAACAAAGAGGAATAGCCTTTCTGCTCGAGGCAAGTTCTCACTTCCTGTGTAAGCCGCCCGAAAACCCCAAGCCCCTCTTCGACCAACACCGTCCCGATTTGAACAGCCGCCGCTCCACATAAAACATGTTCGAAAATATCCGTGCCTGTTTCAACTCCACCGGTTCCGATAATGGGAATCTCCTCTTTGAAGATCTTCCACAACGCTCGGACATTGGCCAAAGCCACAGGCTTAATGATGCGCCCTCCCAGGCCACCAAAACCGCCCTTCGGTCTAATCACGACCTGCTCCTGCTCCGGATCTACTACTAAGGTATTCCCCACAGAATTGATGACGGTCACAAACGCCACGCCAACTCGCTGCAGCACTTCTGCAATTTTCTGATGATGAACCGGATCAAAGTAGGGGGGCAGTTTGACACCAAAGGGAATCTTCAAAACATCTCTCATTGCCCGCAAAAGACGTTCGGATTCATCGAAGTCATAACCAATCTGCGGTTTCCCAGGAATGTTCGGACAAGACAAATTCACTTCTACGAGATCAGGGCCAGCAGAATCAAGCGCCTTCGCTCCTGCCAGAAAATCATCGGGATGAAGGCCTGCTAAGCTAGCAATCACGGGTTTCTTAAAACGCTTCAGCTCGGGAATCAGTTTCACATAGGCTGGATACCCAAGATTAGGCAGGCCCATGGAATTAATCGAACCTCCTTGAATGGCCACATAACGTGGCTTGGGATTGCCGTCACGCGCCAACGGCGTCATTGACTTGGTGACGATCGCACCAGCATCTGAACTTCCCAATGCCTCAAGTTCAGCCTGAGTCACACAAAGCGCCCCTGACGCGTTCATCAGCCCAACATGAAACGGTACACCGGCAATCGTCGTCGAAAGATCCATCAGATGACCTCCAACTGTCCATCGCGAATGGTTAAGACACGATCCGCAACACACGCCGCATCTTGCGCATGCGTGGCTAACAATACTGTTTGACCCGACTCATGAGCGCATTGCCAAAGTAACGAGACAATATCCTTTCCGGTCGGTCCGTCCAAATTCCCAGTAGGTTCATCCGCAAGAACTACACGGGGGCGATGAATAAATGCCCGAGCAATTGCCACACGTTGTTGTTCACCACCCGAGAGCTCGTGCGAACGATGCCCACGTCGGTGCTCCATACCTACCCGGTCTAACATCTCTCGTGCCTGTCGATCCACGGATGGAGACGACTCTCCACGGAGTCGTAGCGGCAACGCCACATTCTCTTCGATCGTCAAACCAGGAATGAGATGGAACGCTTGAAACACCATTCCCATGGATTCTCGACGCCATTGCGTCCATTCCTCGTCGCCAAATGTAGAACAAGACCGCCCATCCAGCGTCACTTCTCCAGACGTCACGGCATCTAGCCCGGCTACGATATGTAATAACGTACTTTTGCCGCTACCACTTGGCCCCATCAAGGCACAAAATTCGCCGGTCGGAATGTCTACACTCACATCGCGTAAAGCCACCACAGGTCTTGTACCACGCCGGTACTCTTTCCAGACATGCTGCAAGTGAATCATCGTGAGAAACTGTGGGCAGGCTAATAACCTCAGAGCCACAAGACAGATCGATCTTTACTCGTATATCATACTCAAGCCTCGTCCACCAAGGAGGGAATACACGGGCCTAGCAAATGGACCTTTCCTACCTTGGTAGCCCCATGAGCTTCCTCACATGCCACTCGTTCTTTCCAGTATTTATTCGCAAGTGTCTTCAGGTACTCTTCCCTGCCGCCTGCGAAAGCTGTAACAACCCTCTGTGGGATGATCCACCTAGTATTTGCCGAACATGTTGGTCATCACTCCTCCCTATTTCCAGTCCCTGCTGTCCACAATGTGGCGACCCTTTCACTTCCCCGATTGCATTACAACAAAGTCCCACTCACATTTGCGGGAACTGCCGCCTTCGCCAGCCGGCGTATACACAAATCTGGAGTCTCTTCCCCTACCAATCTCCTCTCAAGGAGGCTATTGTCTCGTTAAAATATCGCGGTATGCGTTCGCTGACTCCACATGTTGTTCAGGCAATGCTCACAGTCCTGCCAGCCTTGCCAAATGTGGATTATCTGATGGCCGTTCCCCTACATCCAGACCGCCTGCGAGAACGTGAATACAACCAATCCCTGTTACTGGCCTATGGCCTGAGCCGACATCTGAAGATTCCCTTGCTCCTATCTTGTCTTCTTCGAACCAAGTCCACCGTACCTCAAACATCACTGTCTAGAAAGCAGCGGTTGACAAACCTACGCCAAGCATTTGCCGTGAATAAGGTCTCCCGCGTCAAAGACAAGACCATTCTTCTTATTGACGACGTGTTCACGACCGGCACCACTCTACATGAATGCGCCAAAGCCCTGCGAAAAGCCGGATCCGGACCGGTGTATGGCCTCACCCTCGCACGGATGCTGTAAGACTATCCCCTTTTCAATGTCAGCCGTTTTGCGCTATATACAGGCAGAAGCTTGAGCGTCGGAGGGCTTAACTATATGCCAATCTACGAATACCGTTGTGAAGATTGTGGAAAACGCAATACCTATTTAATTCTTCCAGGCCACGCCTCGCCACAGTCGTGTAAACATTGCAAAGGCACACAGTTAGAACGCATCATGTCCCGCTTTGCCGCACCTAAATCCGAAGAAGCCCGCATGGAAGCCTTGGCTGACCCCAGCAATTTTGGCGACGTGGACGAAAATGATCCCAAAAGCATGGCCCGCTTCATGAAAAAAATGGGCAAAGAGATGGGCGAGGACATGGGAGAAGACTTTGACGAAGCCATGGAATCAATGGAAGGTAGTGGCTTAGAGGAAGACAGTATGAGCATCCCCGACATGGAGTAGCCAACTCTCAGGTTGTTAGACCGGTATACACCACTACAGACAGTAGGGTTTGCCAGGGGAACACCCTAGGCAAACTACTTGACTTTTCCCTATCATTCGGTAAGCTACATTCAACTTTTTTCAATTCCAACAGCAGGAACCCTCCATGAGTATATTTGCTGGCCACTACACCTGCAAGATCGATGAAAAAGGCCGATTCGTCGTGCCTAGCCCTATACGAGAAGATATCGAAGCCAACGGCAACAGCCTCATGTTCCTAAAAAGCCAAGACCTCCCCGTATTGGCATATACAAAACCGGAATGGGAAAACCGGCTTCAAGAAGCCAAAGACAGACTGGACGAAGACCAACGGCGACTCTTCATGTATCACATGGTCTCAGAAGCCACGCCTTCCGAAATGGACCGCGCCGGCCGTATCCTCATTCCCAGCCGTTTACGAAAGCTTATCCCTGTGGATGACGATCAAGAAGTGGTCATCGTGGGTATGTTCCATCGATTGGAAGTCTGGAACCCTTCGGAATGGCGGCTCTTCGCGCGCAAGAATGAAGAAGCCTACGAACAAAATTTAGGCAAAATTCAGGGCATCCTCTAAGCCAGACCAGACACCTTCCTCCGCCTTCTCTGTTCAGCTTCGCTTGTGTATTGTCCCGAGGTGCATAGTGAGACCCATTCGAATCCGTTCTTTGCCCCAGCTCAAACAAACCAGAGGAAAAGGCGGCTTAGTCCTCCTCTCACGCCAACCGCAGGGGGCCAAAACGCGAGCCAACAACCAAGATTGGAGCAATCTGGGCGGCGATACGCTGACACCAAAAAAGCTCTTCATCGTCTTGCCGTTACCGCCCAGCATCAATCATCAATACGCCACCGTAAACGGGCGCCGGGTGTTATCATCCACGGGCCGCCACTACAAACACGCAGTTGGAAAGCACCTGCAAGCCATCCTACACCAATCCCCACATCGGGCCGAGTTCTTCGAAGGGCTGGCCACCCGAGCTCTCAGCCTCTCAATTCACTTCTATTTCAAAACGGCTTTGCGACGAGATTTAGACGGCGGTCTTAAAATCGCACAAGATGCTATTTGCCAAGCCATCGCCTTGAACGACAATCGCATCACTGAAATTCACCTGCACAAAGAATCAGATCCCACTCGCCCACGCATGGAATGCGCACTGGTTCTTAAGAAACACGCTCTTCCTAAAAACACACGCCGTAGTCTCAGCTCTGTTCCAACAACCCGCCTCGACTAAATTCCAAATACTACAACTGGTCAGATTCGAATGAAATTAGCTGGAAAATCGAGCAGGAATTGATACGTGTTGATCAACTCTGAACACTAATAGGGGAGTGTTGAATAATACTGAACTCCAGAGGCAAATTTTCCCAGGGTTACTTTAGATCCCAGGAGCTTCGGGTCGGTTCAAAAAAGTCCATCCAGCAAGGCCAGAGCCATTTTTACGCGCGGAGCGTACATGGCAGTACGTGAGCACGGAAAAATGGTGAGAACGCCGCTGGTGGCTTTTTTCAACAGACCCAATAGGTAAAGCGAAGTTATTGGGAGGACATGACAGCGCGGGAGAGGGATTGCAGCACCACGGTGAGGGGATGTTTGACGTTGCGTTTGGGTTGATTGGTGAGTGCTGGAAAATGGAACCCTATTTTGCGGCCGAGACGATGGCGAACCACGCCAGGCAGCCAAATACTATCGCCAAGATAATGAAGCTTGACGTCCACTTTGGCATCTACCGGCACCGGCGGCACTTGGTCCCGGGAAAATTCCACGAGCATGCCCTGCGAACTGAGATTAAGTACTCGGCCTTTGCAGACCGTGCCCTGTCCGCATCGAATGGCTACCGGCAAGACCTGCTGCGATTGAACAGACATACGCCGAACGGTTCGGCGGTCTTTGTGACTGACGGGAACCAGCCGGCGGGAATCGATGTTGGCAATAGTCGCTTGTGCCACAGTTACTGCTCCGATGCAGGAGCCTCCAAAGGTTGAAAAGTTTTCCAGGCCTCGTCTTCACTATTGAAAATCGGAATCCATTCAGTAATTTCTGTCAACTCTAAAATGTCGCGGACGAACCCCATGGGCGCGATAATCCCAAGCTTGCCGCCAATTCGTTGAAAGCGTCGCTGCGCCAGCACGAGCCATCCCAACGCGGCACTATCGATAAACGACACCGCCACCATATTCAGGACCACAAACCGATAGCCCTGATTAATGGCGTGATCAATCCGCCACTTAAAATCTTGCCGGGCATGCTGATCAAACCGCCCCACAAAGGTTTCGACCACTGTATGCTCACTCAGACTACGTTCAGACACGGCCATACGATCCTCCCTCGTTTCTTATCAAACTCTCCCTGTTTATCGGCCTTGAGAACAGAACTCTTAATGCGACAACGCGCTCCCGACAATTCCGAGGTAGCAACAATTTTTAGATTTAGGGGCTGGGTGAGAACCCAATACGCAGATCATCGACGTATTGGAAAGGGGCATGCTGTCCAGGATGGCTAGTAAAGGGTCTGGTAATTTGTAGACGGATCGTATGCGTACCGGCAGGCACCTGATGATTCCCATTCAGATGCTTCCGGCGAATAGCTCCATTCGCTATCGGGCCCATATCATGATCAGAGACCACCGAACCGTCCACGAGCCACTGAAATCGACCTCCAGCCAGATTTCGTCGGTCGTTGAGCGAATCATAAGTCACTGCAATGTGAGCAGACAAACTCAAGATGCCCGATGATGTAGTTATCTGGAGCACCAACCCTCCCCCCTGCTCAGGATCGCTCGTTGGATCGTATTGGACTTGTCCAACTTTGAATTTGAGGCTGTTCGAAAGCTGTTCAGGGTCAACGGTTTCGAATTCGTCCACAGTGGGCATCCCAGAACCGCCAACAGTGCCATTGGGAGTCCTAAAAACGCCCCAAGGCCCTTGCTCACCATTGTCGAAATTTGTATGGTTAAGGCTGGACGGTTGGCTGACTAAGAGCGCTCCTACTAAGACTATGCCTCCCAGCCAACCATTTGTGACCAATGCTACAATGGATGTCAGCCCCGGCATGAATCCTCCTCTATATTTTCATTCGGGTTAATACTTCTTGCGATCATCAGTTCTTGTAATCTATTCCAAGTATTCTTAGGTTATGCGTATGATGTCGTGTGGCTATCATGTCTAGGAGCAAAGCTATGCCGTTCAGGAGTTTTCGAATTTCAGCGTCAATGGCATCGATCACGGTCGGTTTGGCGGTCATCCTTCATGTCGTATCGCCGCTACCTGCTTCGTTGGCAGGATCGGAGCTTTCACCCCATCAAGACGTTCCGCTCGACCAAGTCCAAAATGTCTATATCGAGACCTTGGCGCTGACCGAAAAAGGATCGCAAAAATTTCCCTCGCTTCCGACTCTCGTTGGGCAACGCTTGGCTGCGGCAGGCTTTACTCCAGTATACGAACAACAGCAACCCCACGATATCACGGTACGAGTCAAATGCGAAGAACACACCACCTGGAACGGACCCAGTAGACATCGCCAAAGTGGTCATTCGGCAACGACAACGTCTCGCCTCTGGAAAGGGCCAAGCTGCCTTATTTCATACCGCTATCAGGGCAAGGCAGCTCAATGGAGCCGGCAGGTACGAACCCCCTTTGAAGACTCTCGGAAAGCCGCGAAAGACGCTGGTGCCCCTGATGCGGGACTGTATGCCTTACAAGCCTTGCAGTCTCAACTGACCCTGGATGAATTTCCCTTGTACCTGGCCGCGGAATGGAAGCAGACTGAACGTCTAGCCCACTTGTTTCAACAACAAGCGGACGACCCCCATCATCGTCGGCTCATCTTGGAATTACTCGGCACACACACCTCCCCCATCGCCTTTTCCACTCTCAAAGATGCCCTACAGGACCCCCCAGTCACTTTGGCTGCAATTCATGCCCTTGGTTACCAAGGCGAAGTAGCAATCCCGATGTTATCCGACTTCTTGAAGACGTCAAAGAATACGGAACATCGCCTCGCGGCGCTCCAATCCCTCGGAGAAATCGCCACCCACAGCAAGCATCCCGCCCTCTATGACCAATTCCTGGGACAGCTACAATCAAATGAGCCTCGCCTACAAACCGTGGCGGTTCGAGGCCTCGGAAAATTAGGAGATCAGCGGGCCCTGGCTCCCCTCGAGACACTGAATCTTCAGGCCTGGACGAATCCCACCACCGGTATGGATTTTAAGGCGCTGCGGGAAGCCTTAAATTGGAGTCTGTGGCAACTCAACCCCGATGCCCATACGGGAGAGTGACATGTGGGCACCTCTAAAAATCAGGATTTTTGTGTGAGGGCAAGGAAGCCACGCGCGGAAAACCGCAGTGTATGGGCGAATACATGAGGATTTGAGCACGCGGCTGACGCCGCCATCGCGGAAAAGGACGGTTTTTAGAGATGCCCATGTGAAAAACCTCTGGACTAGTCGAAGACGTCGACCATCTCCGTTGGATCTTCGGCCTTATTTCCTCTCGCCATTCCCAGTTATTTGTCGCTTTACTTTTCTTACCACTCCGGCATAGGCTGTGCGTCACAGCTACCACATTTTTCCTGGCCATACGAGACATCGTCCTATGAATCGGGCCGCGCGGCGACAAGCCACCAAAACTTCATATGTTCGGGGCGCGACTCATCTGCCCCCGGAAGCCGTTCATTTGTTTCAAGAAACTGTGAGCCACCATCAGGCTAAACGCTTCCAGCAGGCTCAAGCCGGCTACGACCAAATTCTTCGGCAATTTCCCAAGCATGCGGACTCTCTCCACCTACGTGGGCTGCTGGCCTATCAGTTAGGACATTATGAGCTGGCTTTTGAATCCATTCAACGCGCCATCGACGTGGATCCGACCAAGGCCCTTTATTTTTATAACCTCGCTCTGGTGCTGGAAAAGCAAGACCGGTGGAAAGAGGGAATTCACGCGTACCGACAGGCCTTGGAGTTAAATCCCAGCTATGTCGAAACTTACGCAAATTTGGCAAATCTTTACCGACATCACCGCCAATGGCCGGAAGCGATCTCGACTCTTCAACAAGCCCTAGAACGTCAGCCACAATCGGCAGATCTCCATAACCATCTCGGCGTAACCTATAAGGAGCACGGCGACCTCGAGAATGCGAAAACCCACTACCAGCAAGCACTCTGTATTGCCCCAGACCATGCTGAATCTCTCAATAATCTGGGCATTGTGCTCCAAGAGCAAGGCAAATTGCAGGAAGCCAAAGAAGCATTTCAACGGGCCTTAGCCAGCAAACCCCGATACGCTCATGCTCATTATCATCTCGGGTTAGTTGAACTGTGGCAAGGCCACGAAGAAGCAGCCCTCAGGTGTTTCTCGCGATCGGCAGATCTGACCTACAACCATGGAACAGGAACGGCACCTGCCTTTGTGACCAAGGCCCGTATCAAGCATGATTATGAACAATGGCAGTATCTCGCCCAATATGTCACCGACCTATCAATCCCAGTTGAGTATCATCAAACATTGACGACTCTACGCCAACGAATCGATCAGTCATCCTCGGACTCAATTTTTCTTAAGCTTAACCCTCAGGAACAATACCACCTGGCGCCGGCCTTCAACCGGTTCATCCATATTCGACCAACCGAAAGAATCGAAGGCCCGGCCGTAAATCCCTCGTTAGACCAAGATGCGATTGAACAGCAATACTTTTCCACAACTCCCGAAGCGATGTACGTGGACGCCTTACTCACTGAATTGGCCCTGTCAGGAATTCGAAACTTTTGTTTGGAATCGACAATCTGGAAACGCGACTATCAAAACGGCTATATCGGAACGTTCTTGGCGAACGGATTTGCTTGTCCCCTACTCCTGCAGATCGCTGAAGAACTTCGGACCCGATTTCCGCGAATTTTCCGGCAACATCAGCTTCAACAGGCTTGGGCGTTTAAACACGATAGCGCTATGCGAGGCCTAAACATGCATGCGGACGCTGCAGCAGTGAATGTCAATTTCTGGATTACGCCGAATGAGGGCAATCGGAATCCAGAGTCTGGCGGCCTAGTAGTCTGGGACAAAGAAGCCCCAGACCATTGGGATTTTGCAGAGTACAACGACGAGAAGAATCGAGAAAAGATCCAGGAATATCTCAAAGAGAGCGGGGCACAACCCATCACGATTCCCCACAGACAAAACCGAGCAATCATCTTCAACTCCAACCTGTTTCATGAAACCGACTCCATAGATTTCCTGGACACCTACGAGAGCCGCCGTATCAACGTCACACTTCTCTACGGCCACCGCCAAAAGGCCCGATAGCGTAACCGACATCAATCATCTGTACAGCCCGCGGGTAAAGGAGACGAAAACTGTTGGCGCGCCCGACAGGAGTCGAACCTGTAACCTCCTGATCCGTAGTCAGGTGCTCTATCCATTGAGCTACGGGCGCGAGTAGGAGTTGCAGAAATAGTCTTGGGGAAAACCTGATAGCGTGGCTCTTTATACAGGGGCGCAGCTTTGACCGTCAACTCAGAGCGACATCATTGCAACATCGACGGTTAACAACGACACCTTCCACACTGGTATTGAGTAGATGAGCTTACGAGGCAGGAACTGGTTCTGAGACGTTGGCTGAGGAGAGCTCTTGGACGGCGCCTTCAATCAGATCGATAACTTTTTGGATTTCTTCGGGACGGCCTAAGTTGACTTGAAAGAACGCCGACATATCGGGGATGCCGTCCGCAATGCTCTTGGCTAATTCGAACACTCCAGCCGAATCGATTTGCAACAGGTCGTACCCTTGTTGGAACGCACATTGGATTGCCACTTTCGACTGAGGGTGACACCACATATCGGCCAACCGACCTGATAACGCCACACACATGATGGTCATTCGAGCCGCTTCGTCTTCGTAAGACGCCACAGTTGGATCATGGCTTCCCCGCACGGCTTCTCGTAACACTTCAGGCAATTCCCATGTTTCTGCCAGCCAAGCCCCGATTTCGCAATGATCGGTTTTCCAACGGTCTTGTTCTAATTCGGCCAACACCTGATGATCCTGATTGGCTTTTTGGTAGAGCGTTCCATACTCGGCGCCAAGAGCCTCACTCATCACCAGTACGCCCAAGTCCTGTAGCAAGCCAGCCAGAAAAATTTCTTCTTCGTTGAACGCACGAACATGTTTAGCTAATAGCTTGGCCGCCAAACTAGCCAAAATGCATCGATGCCAAAAATGCGTATGATCAAATGCCCCGCCACCTTTTTTTCGTAGGTCGCGATAGAGGGAAAAACAAAAGGCGAGGGTTGCGATCGAGTTCATACCTAGCAGCGTCACCGCCTGTGTCACCGTCGTTACCTTATGTCGACTCCCGCCATAGAAGCCAGAATTGGCGACATTCAGCAGTTTCGCCACAAACGAAGGATCTTTACTGATCACTTCACCGACTTTGTTGGCATTGGCATTTTCGTCCCGGCACATTTGCAGGACCTGTAATGGCAACGCCGGAATAGCTGGGAGCGTTTTACAATTTTTGATACGTTGGAGTATTTGGGGATCCATTGACTAACACCTTCTCATCAGTACTCTCGCTCGCCCATCTGAACCTGATGGATATTCCTGTACCTCGTTGGAAGACGTTCCGACTAGGCAAACCTCCACATCACAAGACGTATGGATTGTATCGGAGTTTCAAGGGCGGACTTGAGTCAGAAGCCGACGGTTGTGCTCAGTTCTTTGCTGTTAGTGCGAGACGTGTAGAAGAATCAGGAAATTTTAGTGCAGGTATCGAAAGGCTCCGCACCCGACTATTTGATGAATTCAAGAAACGCAGCGGCATCCTCACTTATTCGCTATGACTCGCTTCAGAGAGGAGAAGACAGTGCTCCGCAATGGGCCGTACCATAGAGTGTTGATGGGGATGCGTCGAGAATACGGATCGAGGCAATATCACCAGGGCCAACGCTCTCATCACCCTTCGGCCACACAACCGTCACGTTGTGTTCAGTATGCCCCATCCATTGCTGATCAGATTTCTTGGCTTTTCCCTCGATCAGAACGTCGACATCCGTCCCTACCAACATTTGGTTTTTGCGTAGAGAGATCGATTTTTGCAATTCAATGAGTTGGTTCGTCCGATGCCCTTTAATCTGCTCTGGAACATCGTCGGGATATTTTCTGGCGGCAATGGTATGTTTCCGTTCTGAATATTTAAAGACAAACGCTGAATGATACTCGACCTCTTTCATAAGATTGCACGTATCCTGAAATTCGCGATCTGCTTCACCACTAAATCCACAGATCAAATCCGTCGAAATCGCGATAGGGCCCTTACGACGTATGGTCTCGACCAAATCCAGATATTCTCGCCGTGTATAGCAGCGACCCATACGTTCTAAGATGCGATCGTTCCCTGACTGCACCGGCAAATGTATTTGATTGCAAATAATCGGATGCTGAGCCACGGCATCCAGTAATGCAGGCGGAAAATCCTTTGGATGTGGAGACGTGAACCGAACACGCCGGATTCCTTGGATGTCAGCTACCGCTACCAACAGCCGAGCGAAATCCCATGACCCAGATCGATAGGAATTGACATTTTGTCCTAGCACTGTGATTTGTCGCACCCCATGACTCGCCAATAGCATGACCTCTTCAAGAATACTCTCTGGCACACGCGACCGTTCCCGCCCTCGGGTGTACGGTACCACGCAAAATGAACAAAAATTGTCACAGCCCCGCATCACCGCAATCCAGCCATTGACCCCTCCGGTGCGGTCAGGAACAATTCGAGCATAGGTTTCATACTCGGACAAATCCACGGCCATACCTTGCCGGTGATCCTCCAAAGCATTGGTCAACAATTCAGGCAACCGCCGATAGGAGTCGGGGCCAGCAAGAACATCAATCCAAGAGCGTTCGGCAACCAGTTCTTGCTTGAGGTTCTGTGCCATACAACCTAATACTCCAATCACCAGCCCCTGTTTCTGCTTCCTAGTTTTATAGCGTGACAGATGGCCGTACAACCGATTATGGGCATTTTCCCGAATCGCACAGGTATTAAACAAAATGACGTCCGCCTCCTCATCATTCGCTGTAAATTGAAATCCCTTCGCCTTCATAATAGAACGAACCAATTCGGTGTCATATTCATTCATCTGACATCCAAATGTTTCTATGTAGACTTGATATGGTCCTGTCTCATGTAGCGATGGCGTCGCCTTGAGACTCTGAGGAAGCAACAGTGGCGTAGAACTCATAGGTGGGCACTCCCCATCGCCAGAACTTCTGAAACCCTACACGTGGTAGAATCTGCAGCCTCCGACCTCAAGAGTCCAACCAAACCATCAGACAGCAACCCAGTAACCATCACGGGTTCAATTGTATTTCTCAATGGCAAAGCCGACTGCACGCGAACACGAACGTAATGGTCGGTTAAGCCAGTCCAGAATCCACTCGATTGTTCTTCAAACAACACCGATACCTCTCGTCCCCAAAAACGCTGCTGAAATATTTGCTGTTTTTGATGGGACAGCTCACGGAGTGCTCGACTTCGGGATTTGATCGTCGCAGGAACCACCTGATTCGCGAATTTTGTCGACGCCGTACCAGGCCGTGCTGAATAACTGAAAACATGAAAATATGCCAGAGGCCAATCCTGAAGAACGGCGTAGGTATTGGCAAATGCCTGGTCAGTCTCTCCAGGAAATCCCACCATCACGTCAGTGCCAAAACACACATCAGGAATTCGATCGACAGCCCGTTCCATCGCCTTATGATAGCCTCGAACCGAATACCGCCGATTCATGGCCTGTAACACCGCGTCATCTCCACTTTGCAACGGTACGTGGAGGAACCGGCATAATTTGCGAGAAGTTGCCATATACTCCAGAAGCTCTTCGGGGATTGTCGTTGGCTCGATCGACGAAATTCTCATTCGGTCAAGACCCTCTAATGCCTCAAGGTGACGAAGCAGATCCACAAGATCGTTGCCGTGATCCTGATATTGCCCAATATTGACTCCGGTGAGCACTACCTCACGATGTCCTTTCTGTACCAGGCCTTCAGCTTCACGGATAGCATCATCTAGTAGACGACTACGCTCTCGTCCTCTGGCAAAGGGAATCAAGCAAAATGCGCACATGAATTGGCACCCATCCTGAATCTTTAAATTTGCCCGGGCAGTCGAATAGTCACCGACTCCTTCGAGTACAAAGTTCTCTGGATCTATTCGATCATGATGAACCGACGGCATCGTCGATTTCTTAGTCAGTGTCCCTTCCGAGACCAAGTCGGGAAGCTGCATCTTGAATTGATTGCCAACAATAAGATCAATGCCTTCAATTTGACGAAGCACCGTTAAACCTGTCTGCGCATAACACCCGGTAACCGCAATAAATGCCCGAGGCGACTGACGGAGAGTCTGCCGAACCACGCGACGGCAATCTGCCTCGGCACCATCAGTCACTGTACAAGAATTCAGGACGAGAACATCTATTTCTTGCCCATAGTCGACAGGGTGAAAACCGCGACGTCGAAAGCTGTCCTTCAGGAGCGCCGTTTCGGCTTGATTCAGACGACACCCAATCGTTGAGAAGGCAACTCTTGGCCCTGAAATGCCTGTCGTAGCCATAACGTGACGATTATAAAGAAGCGCTGTTCGGACAACAATGGCCACACCAACATGTTCCCATTCCTTCGGGAACATGCTAGTATTTTTGAAATTTCCTTCAGATACTGGGAATCGTCACATCTCCTTCAAAGTCCTTGCAGAACGCCGTTGATCGCAATCGCCTTTTTCGCTCAGTTCTTACTGTTTTTCTTGCTGTCCATGCCCTTCCGTATACTTGGTCCTTACCCTTTAGTCTTAGCCTATCACGGCAACAAACCATCCCGGATGACATCGCGCGATGAATGCTGATTTCGCAAAACTGTGGATCTCACGGTTTATGGGCTTTCGACTCCTTCCAGGGCAAGTTGTCGCCCTGGCCGCTGTCGGACTCATCATCCTTGGCGCCTGTCTCCTACTCCTACCTTTTTCGACCCCTCCAGATGTCCATCTGGGAGTGATCGATGCCCTCTTTACGGCGACTTCTGCCGTATGCGTGACGGGCCTAATCGTCACGGATACACCGCACGACTTCACGGCTTTTGGTCAGGGGGTTCTGTTAGTCCTGATTCAAATCGGAGGGTTAGGCTATGCCTTGATGGCGACACTCATTCTCCTAATTCTTGGTCGTCGATTAGGCTTGCGCGACCGCATGATGCTGTCTGAGACCATGAGCACCATGGATATGCAGGGGCTCGTACGGTTTGCAAAACTCGTGATGTTCATCACGTTCGGACTGGAAGCTATTGGAGCTGTCTTGCTCACTCTGCGCTTTGCAGTAGACTATCCCTGGGCTACGGCCGCCTATTACGGCATGTTTCACGCTATTTCAGCCTTTAACAATGCGGGATTCGCATTGTTTTCTGACAGCCTTATTTCTTTTCAAACTGATTGGACGATCAATGTGATCGTGACCAGTCTTGTCATCTTGGGCAGTATTGGCTTTCTGGTCTTCGAAGACGTGTTGGACAATTATCGAAGACTCCGATTTCGTTTCCGCACACATACCAAACTTGTGGTGATTACGACCGGTTTGCTGATCGTGGTAGGGACGTTGGGTATTGTAATGCTAGAATGGAACAATCCGGCCACCCTCAAGTCTCTTTCGATTGCAGACACCTTCATGAGCTCGTATTTTCATGCCGTCTCACGGACCGCTGGGTTTACGACCCTCAACTTAGGGGAAATGCGGGAGCCGACCCTGTATTTTCTTTTGCTACTGATGGCAATTGGCGGATCCCCTGGCAGTATGTCTGGAGGGATTAAGACCACCACGGTTGCGATAGTTTTTCTGACTATTTGGAGTCTACTACGACGCGACAGCGATGTAGAGGTGTTTCATCGACGCCTTGCTCCAGACCTTATTACACGCGCACTCTGTTTGACTATTATGGCCCTGGCACTCATTACTGGCATGACCTTGCTCTTGACGTCAACGGAATCCCAGCCATTCCTGTCTCTGATGTTTGAAGTGACGTCAGCAATGGGTATCGTGGGCATGTCGCTAGGAGACGGTGGCAGCCGAAGTCTTTCGGCCCTTCTGACCGACTTTGGAAAAATTATGATTATGATTTCGATGCTCTTGGGCCGCTTCGGACCCTTGATGATAGGATTGTTTGCGGTTAAGACTTCTGTTCATAAGCCCTACCGTTATGCCCAATCTCGAGTGGTTATCGGATAACGAAATTAGGCTATCCGACGTTGCAGCATGAGGATAAACACCACTAAAGTTGGTAACGGACAAAGCACATAGGGGAGTAGCCACACCCAAACGTTTTTACCACGGACTCTGGCCTGATCAATCATCCAAACAAACACCCATATAATGAGCAGAAGATAGTTCACGATAATCCATTGGGTAGTTCGAACTGGCAATTGGCTACTGCCCCCTACCTGGGTCATCACAATAAATATTCCCTCGAGTATGACGAATGCTACTAGCAGGCATATCACCAGCTGCTTGCTCCACACATACATAATTATGACTCCCTCGTCAGAAGTTTTGGATGTAGCCCCTGAAAAACTGCTCAATACCTTGGGATGGTTGTCTCCCACCTGATCTTGAAATGACGAGACGTTATAGCAAATATAGAACCCCTCCCCAAGTATTCCCCAGTCGCACTCCATGCTTGTACTGGTGCTTGTGCTGAACCAGTCTCCATGCCTAGGCTACTCCAAAACTTTGGTGCAAGAGATTGAGGGCCGAGAGGTTTCCACGATGGAAAATTTACTCACTTGAAACTATGGGTGTGAATAACTTGACTAGACAGTCAGTCTTCCTGTTGATAACTCACAATTTTTCTGCTCAACCTTGCATGAATATTCAGGTTTTTTTCCCCACAAGTTTTACACAGAAATCCCCAGGTCTATTTGCATTTTTACAATATTTAGTATTGACAATTTTCATGATCCTCTATAGATTGTGGGTCATTGGTTTTAACCAATTATTTCTTCTGATCTCATTTTTCGTGTTCTCTGGGTTTGTGGCGGATTCAGTGTTTAGAAGGTGAATGACTAACGTTAAAGGCCTTATTTTCCATTTTTTCAGAAAAATAGGGTAGTCAAGCCTCACCTAGGAAAGAGGAAAGGCTCATTCCAACCATATCATGTGAGCCGCTCTCTAAACTGAATCAGCGAAGCAGAGCACGTAAAGTAAGGATCGAAGAAATGCCTCACCGTGTATTTGTGTCTTCAAAAGGAGACTTTTCATGAAAATAGTGCGCCGCTTTACTAAGGCTGGGGAAAGCCCTTATCAGACGATACCCTTTTCTCCTCGTTCATCAGAAATCAAAAATCCTGACGGCTCGACGGTCTTTCATCAAGACAGCATCCAAGCTCCAGAACATTGGTCACAATTGGCTGTTGATATCTTAGCCCAAAAATATTTTCGTAAAGCTGGAGTGCCACAGTTTGATGATACAGGCAATCCATTGCTGAACGAAAAAGGAGGCCCGCTGTTGGGTGGAGAACGAGATGCCCGGCAAGTCTTTCATCGACTCACCGGATGTTGGACGCAATGGGGAAACACTCACCAATATTTTGACACCCCCGAAGATGCGCAAGCATTTCAGGATGAACTGAGTTACATGCTCGCTTGGCAAATGGCAGCACCAAATTCCCCACAATGGTTTAATACCGGCCTCCATTTCGCCTATGGCCTATCTGGACCTTCACAAGGTCATTACTATGTCGACCCCAATACCCATCGCGTCAAGCAAGCCCGGAATGCTTATGAACGTCCTCAGGTTCATGCCTGTTTCATACAATCTATTGCTGATGATTTAGTCAATGAAGGTGGGATTATGGACCTGTGGGTCCGCGAAGCTCGCCTTTTCAAGTATGGCTCGGGAACCGGCACGAATTTTTCCAAACTACGTGGTGATGGTGAAGCTCTATCTGGGGGTGGGCGATCATCCGGACTGATGTCTTTTCTTAAAATTGGTGATCGCGCTGCTGGTGCGATTAAGTCTGGGGGTACGACCAGACGAGCAGCCAAAATGGTCTGCTTAGACTTAGATCATCCTGATATCGAAGAATTCATCGATTGGAAGGTCATCGAAGAGCAAAAAGTTGCCGCGATGGTGACGGGTTCAAAAGTCTGTGCCCAACATCTCAATCATATTTTACAAGCGTGCCACGTTTCCAAGGCCGACGGTAGTACCCACCTCCAAACCAATCCACGAGAAAACACGACCCTCAGGGAAGCCATTCAAGTCGCTCGGGCTGCCGCCGTTCCGGAAGCTTATATTCAACGCATGTTTGCCTATGCGCAAGAAGGCTTCACGCATTTTGTCTTTTATGAATACGACACCAACTGGGATAGTAAGGCCTACCAGACCGTTTCCGGGCAAAACTCTAATAACAGCATTCGAGTTCCTAATGAGTTTTTTGAAGCACTCGATGCTGATGATGACTGGACGTTAACCCGTCGAACTGATGGCGAAGTGAGCAAGAAAATTCCTGCTAAAGATCTGTGGAATCGTATCGCTTGGGCCGCGTGGATCTGTGCCGACCCCGGTATTCAGTATGACACAACCATTAATGAATGGCATACCTGTCCCCATGATGGCCGAATCAATGCCTCGAACCCTTGCAGTGAATACATGTTTTTAGACGATACGGCCTGCAATCTCGCATCACTCAATTTAGGTCGTTTTCTTACTGCTGACGGTCAATTTGACATTGATGGATTTCGACATGGCGTGCGTTTGTGGACCATTGTGCTGGAGATCAGCGTTCTGATGGCGGGATTCCCAAGCCGGGCTATCGCCGAAAAAAGTTTTGCGTTCCGAACGCTTGGATTAGGCTATGCGAACCTCGGCTCCATCCTCATGAAATTGGGGATTCCCTATGATTCTCCGCAAGCCCTCGCCTGGTGTGGGGCCATTACCGCACTGATGACAGGTGAATCTTATGCAACCTCAGCAGAAATGGCGAAAGAACTCGGGCCATTCAATGCCTATCCTCGGAATGCCGAAGCCATGTTGCGCGTCATGCGCAATCATCAACGTGCGACTCACAGCCCCCAACAGGAGGACTATGAAGGGCTCACGATTATCCCGAAGAGCATTCAACCCGATCAATGCCCGCAAGACTTACTCAAAGCTGCTCAACAAGCATGGGATCGCGCCTTAGAACTTGGTGAGCAGTATGGTTATCGCAATGCCCAAGCTACCGTCATTGCGCCAACTGGCACAATTGGCCTGATCATGGACTGTGACACGACTGGTATTGAACCAGATTTTGCATTGGTTAAATTCAAAAAGTTAGCCGGGGGGGGATATTTTAAAATCATTAATCAAAGCTTGCCTCCGGCCTTACGGCACTTAGGGTACAGCCCTTCACAAATTCAAGATATCGTGACCTATGCAACGGGAACCCGGACTCTCAAACATGCCCCGTTCATCAATCATGAAACGTTGAAGGAGAAAGGGTTCAGTCGAACAATTCTCGAGAAAGTCGAATCGAAGCTTGATGAAGCTTTTGATATTCATTTTGCGTTTAATAAATGGACATTGGGAGAAGAATTCTGTCGGGAGACTTTAGCGCTCAGCGACTCCCAACTCCAACACCCCCAGCTAAACATCCTCCAATCCCTCGGCTTCACACAAGAGGAAATTCTGGCTGCCACAGATTTCTGCTGCGGAACGATGACCGTGGAAGGCGCTCCTCATCTCCAGCCAGAACATCTGCCGATTTTCGACTGTGCCAACCGATGTGGTCGGTTGGGCCAACGCTTTATTTCTCCCTCCGCGCATATCCGGATGATGGCGGCGGCTCAACCCTTTATCAGTGGTGCAATTAGTAAAACCATCAATATGCCAGCTGATGCCACAGTCGATTCGGTCAAAGACGCCTATTTAACATCGTGGACTTCCATGCTCAAAGCCGTGGCCCTCTATCGGGATGGCTCTAAACTCAGCCAACCCTTGAATACCACCAGTGATTGGGATCTCACGGATTCTCAAACCGAGCAAGTGCAATCGATGGCCAAGCAGGCGGCCTCTCGTGTGCTGGTTCGCTATTTAGCCAAACGTCGTCCCCTTCCGACTCGCCGCGGCGGTTATACACAAAAAGCCATCGTCGGTGGACATAAAATTTATTTGCGCACAGGTGAATATGAAGACGGAACGCTTGGAGAAATTTTCCTCGACATGCATAAAGAGGGCGCCGCATTCCGGAGTCTGATGAATTGTTTTGCCATTGCCATTTCACTGGGATTGCAACATGGCGTTCCCCTCGAAGAATTCGTGGACGCCTTTTTGTTTACCCGTTTTGAGCCAAATGGTCCAGTGAAGCTGAATAATCATATTAAAATGTCCACGTCCATTATTGACTATATTTTTCGAGAAATGGCCATTACGTATCTCGGACGACATGACTTGGAACAAGTCGCTCCAGAAGATCTTCGTGTCGATGCGCTCAAAAAACAAACCGATACTGAAGACGAAGATGGCGAAGACTTGGTAGATCCCCGTTCGCTTAGCTCTACCTCAATCAGCCCTGAAGTCTTTCCATCTCGTCGATCATCAGGAAACGGTGTGGGCAAAAACGGGGGAAAGGCAAAAGTCACCAGAAAAGTAGAACGGCAGCGTGAAACACTTACGATTACCGAGGTTCAAGAGGCCCGACAAAAAGGGTACGAAGGGGACCCATGCGTGGAATGTAAGCAGTTTAAGATGGTTCGTAATGGGATGTGCCTCAAGTGCGATCATTGTGGAGCCACAAACGGATGTTCATAAAATAAAAGGAGCGTATCGGTGTCAAACTCAGTTGGAATGGACCGCGCAAAAATTGCCAAGGACTGGCAGGCTCGAGGGTTTACTTGTGGAATGTGGATTGACCATGCAGGGCGAGAATGGTCATGGCATCCCCAACAATCCGATGAATTGTTTCTAACCCTCTCTGGACAGATAGAACTCGAAATCAACGGGCAGACGATTCACCCGGCGATAGGAGAAGAAGTTCGTATTCCATTGGGTATGACCCACAAAATACGAAACATCGGAAGGAAAACCGCACGCTGGCTTTATGGACAACGGCGAGAGCTCATAACCAAGCCCGAAACGCTAAAGAGCCCTCGAGTTATGGCACAGGCCATGTCATGACGTCAAAATCAAAAGAAAAAAGTCAGCAGCGCGCCGTTCTGAAGAAGAATCATCATCAATGTTGTCCGTCTTCTGTTTTGTGGATCTTATCCTTCGCACATCGGAATCCAGTCGTCAGGTCCTGGAAATCTACTTCAGCTTTGGACCGCGCGGTAACTCGTAAATTAACAGGCTGATCTTCCCACGACCCTCCTCGCAACACTTTAAAGTCCCCTTTGGCAGGACCTTTGGGATTCTTCTTCGGACTATCTTCATAATAATATCGATCATACCAATCGCTAACCCATTCTGCGGCATTCCCAGCCATATGATAGAGCCCAAAAGCACTTTTTCCTCCCTGTTTGAGTCCATGTCGGATACTCATCCCCTTCGTTCCACTCGTCACAGGCGAAAGAGTAATGGGATAGCTCACCCAGCCCGTGGTCCCTTGGTTGTAGTTGGCAATATCCACAAACGGTTGCATGTGTCCCCAGGGATAACGTCGGCCATCTGTTCCACGCGAAGCTTTTTCCCATTCGGCTTCTGTTGGTAAGCGCTTGCCAACCCATTCGCAATATCGTTGAGCGTCAATCCAAGTAATTCCCACAGCAGGACGATCGCCAACTTTTCCTGTGGCGGCACCATCATCCCAGAGCGGTGGCGGTTCAATACTGTAATCATGGTCTAAGATTTGTTGATATTCAGCCATGGTGACTTCATACCGATCGATTAGATAGGCATCTAGCCAAACCGTATGTTCTGGCCTCTCATTACGAGACCCTTCATTGTCACCCATCAAGAATTCGCCCTCAGGGATTTCTACCATCG
Organism: Nitrospirales bacterium; assembly: GCA_965223765.1. Classification (GTDB taxonomy): domain Bacteria; phylum Nitrospirota; class Nitrospiria; order Nitrospirales; family UBA8639; genus Nitrospira_E. The sequence continues at coordinate 1,605,553 of OZ245016.1, read as the reverse complement.
AACCAGGAGGGCCATCGACGGCGCCTGCGTCGACCTCCCCTGACTCTGAATATTTCCATTCTTCTTCCGCTGCCGCCAGACTCGAGCATCCTAGAGCAACGATAAAAATACCCACAACACACATGACTTTTGAATTCATAAGGCCCTCACATCTCTAATCATGAACGAAAGGAATTCTCCTGTCTTTTCACCATATCGAATGACTACCTCTACTTGGAAGAAAAAAAACCGCTTTTATTTCCTAGATGAACTCTGTTGAGAAAATACAAAAGCCGCTGAAGCATGTTTCAGCGGCTCAAGCGGTGGCGTCCCCAGCGGGATTTGAACCCGCGTTGCCGCCTTGAAAGGGCGGCGTCCTAGGCCAGGCTAGACGATGGGGACGTATCGTACGATTCCTTCGAGAAAACGCGGGCCAAGAATGCTGAAGTTACATCTTTCGAGCTGAGGATTCTAACAATGGAAAAAACTCTAGTCAAACCAAGAGGTTAGGATTAACGCCGTTCGTTGGAAACATGAATTGCCATCAAAAAGGATCGACCGGTTCGGCATATCTAGAAATAGCAACACCTCTAGCACGGATCATGACGATACAAATGGTGGAGGAGTGGGCCTGTAAGCCGGATTCTGTACCAGTTGAGAATTTCTCACTTGGCGGTGACCATTTCTCTAGAACCTGAGTTACCTCAGGCTTCAAGCAACCTACCCGAGAACATTGGCCGGGCCAGCCTCTCCCTCTCTCAAACGAGAAAGATTTTCCCCGCTTAATAGAGATCCGTTCCCCTATTTGGTTTTGCTCCAGGTGACGCTTACCGTGCCACTTGTGTCACCACAAGCGCGGTGGGCTCTTACCCCACCTTTTCACCCTTGCCTGGCTGATTCAGAAGCTCAGCCATCGGCGGTATATTTTCTGTGGCGCTGGTGTCGGATTACTCCGCCTGGGCGTTACCCAGCACCTTGCCCTATGGAGTCCGGACTTTCCTCTCACACAACCTGCGAGCGGCCACCCGGCCCACTTAAACCACCACCTCACATAGTAGACCTAGACCCGCATGAATGCAAGGGAGAGTACAGGAACAGACTGGCTAATCTAGAGTTTCAACTTCGAGATGGTGAGACATGAAGAGAATACGATGGCAATAGGAGCAGTCTAATAACTCATCTCCTCTCCTCACTTCTGCAACCAGTTGAGGAGGAAGCTGAAGCCGACAACCACCACAAGCCCCGTCTCGAACCTCGGCGACGGCATATCCCTTTCGCATAGTTTTCAAACGGTTATAACGTGCTAACAACGGCTTTTCCACTATCTCGGCCACCATCGTTTGTTGGGTACTCAAATCCGTTAATTCAGACTGCAAGGCCCCAAACCGATCTTCCAAACGTGCCTTTTCCGTTTCAAACGTCTTCTGTGCCGCCTCGGCTTGTTCTTCGAGTTCTTTTACCATCTGTTCATTTTCTTCAATGCGTTCCATGACCTCTAGCACGGATTCTTCAATTGAATCCTTCTTTTTTCTGGATTGCTCAATTTCAAACAAATGGGCCTGATATTCTTTATTGGTTTTTAATTCTGAGAGCCGGCTGCGGATCTTTTGAAGCGATTCTTCTTGAGTGGCCAGCTCTCGTTCAGCGCTACGTCGTTGCTTGATAAGAGCCTCGCCAGTATTTTTTAAAGATTGAAGACGGGAAAGTATTTCTTGAAGAGGCGTTTCAGCAGCTCTGAGGAGTTCTGGAGCCTTCCGTTGTTCATCTTGAATCTGAAAAATTCGCCGATCAAACTTTTGAAGTTCAATAAGATATTGCAGCTGCGAATTCACAAAGCCCTCAATGTTGACAAGACCTATCCGCAAGTGAGGGTCCAAGCCTTGGCCCAGCTTTGGTGGGCCCACCAGGACTTGAACCTGGGACCAACTGATTATGAGTCAGCCGCTCTAACCAACTGAGCTATGGGCCCACTCCCACAATCGCGTACCCTATCTTTTACCATAAGAATGGCCATAGGAAAAATACCTTTTCGATTTTTCTTTCGTGAATGCAAAAAAACGTTCAGGAAACCGCAAATCCAGCTTTCTGATTTCGAAGCTCGTGAATCTGAAGATTGAGAGCATCGACTTCATCAGATTGGCCTTGTCGTTCGGCAAGTTTGAGTCGCCCGATCAGTTCGTCCAACAAACGCTGAAGCCGTCGATCCTCTAGAATACGCAAGCATCCCTCAATATGAGCCTCAGAATCCTCAAGATAAAGGTCCCACACCCCCAACTGTGCTACTACGCCTTCGTAACTTGGGTCCTCACTCAAGGCATTGCGCAACATCTTAAGATCTACCTGACCCCCATCATCGCGATATTCCACAGCTTGATTCACAATATGGCGATACACCGGGACAGAAAAGGCTTCTCCGGTTAATTGGAGAAGATACCTCGAATTCAGACGGCCCTGTAGCAAAAGAATGATCAAATCCCGTTCCTCTGGTCTACCCACAGGCAAGGAAATCCCCTCGCGGGCCTGAACGGGTTTTGAAGCAGGGTTACCTTCCCTGACCTGCAGTCGTAAGGTGGGTAATCGTTTCCGTAGTAAGTCTTGTCGTAAACTCAATCGGTCCCCAACAACCTTCAGATATTCATCTTTCTCAAGGGGGTTTCGGGTCTTTTGAAGAATCGATAATACCTCATCTGCACACTTCACTCGATCTTGAATCGACTCCTTCTTGGCGTTATCCAGAATAGAGGTCACCACGCAGTCTAGTAGCGTAATCGAAGCAGCATCTAACTCAAGGAATCGGTCAATGCCATACTTCCTGACAAACGAATCGGGGTCCTCCCCCGCTGGTAGTGACAACACGCGGACATCAATCCCAGAGTTCAAAAACAGATCGAGAGTTCGCAATGTGGCATTCACTCCAGCCGTATCTCCATCGAATACCAACACGACTGTAGACACAAATCTCCGGAGTACCTGTACATGTTCAATTGTCAGTGCCGTCCCTAATGGCGCTACGACATGAGAGAGTCCGTGTTCGTGAAGAGCAATGACATCGAGATAGCCTTCCACTACATAGAACTTTTTTTCGGAAACAGCCGATTGCCTGGCTTTGTCTAAACCATATAACGCCCGTCCCTTAATAAAGAGAGCTGTTTCCGACGAGTTGAGATACTTGGGAACCGCTTCATCTGCCAAGACTCGCCCGCCAAAACCTGTCACCTGGCCTCTGATATCAGCAATTGGAAACATCACTCGATGACGGAACCGATCGTAAGTAGAAAATCCTTGTCTTCCTTCTTGTTCTTTTCGAACAATCAGGCCAGCCTGTATCATTTCTTCCGACGTCACTGATTGTCGGGCTAACCAATGAGAGAGTCCATTCCATCCACCTGGAGCATACCCCAACTGAAACTCGATCCATGACTGCCGTGAAATGTTCCGTTGATCCAAGTATGTTCGGGCTTCCTCCGCTTCCGGTGCTTCCTGGAGATTCTTGTGATACCAAGACGCAGCCAGGCGATAAAGATGAAGATAGCGCTCACGGGATAAGCTCGACCCTGAGGAAATCGTCCGTCGCCGTTCGGGCAAGGCAATCCCCGCTCGCTGCGCCAACTCTCGGAGCGCTTCCCCGAAATCCATGTTTTCCTGTTTCATAAGAAAAGTATAGACATCTCCGCCGGTCTGGCAGCCAAAACAATGGAAATATTGACTGGCGGGATTGACGGAAAAAGACGGGGTCTTTTCAGAATGAAATGGGCACAGGCCTTTAAAATTTTGACCAGCTTTGGAAAGACTCACATAACTCGAAATGACATCAACGATATCAACCCGCTCACGAATTTGTTGAATGGTTTCCGAAGACACACCTCGCCTTGCACTGGTCATAAGAACACCTGCAATGTATTCACTGAACCGACAGACTTGTCCGTCTAGCCGATCGAAGAATCACCCAGGTGGCCACTCAAAAGACCGACCACCTAACACATGAAAATGGAGATGAAAGACGGTCTGTCCGGCCGCCCGTCCGGTGTTGGCAACGACTCGATAGCCACTTCCCACAATATTTCGTTCTCTTGCCACTGTGGCACAGACCACCATCAATTTTCCGAGTAAGGATGAATCTGACTCGTGAGTATCATCCAAAGAAATAATATGTCGTTTGGGAATCACCAAAACATGAACCTGCGCCTGAGGATTGATATCATCAAAGGCGATGACGTCGTCATCTTCGTAATGCTTCTGCGACGGAATCGTTCCCTTTACAACTCGACAAAAAATACAATCATCCATGGGAGGCCTCGTGATCAGATTTTCTCAGTCCTGATTTCCCAAATCGTTTTCCGAGTTCTTCATAGACCTCTTTGGGCGAGATCTCGCAATAGCCAAGCACAATCAAAGAATGAAACCAGAGGTCTGCCATTTCATAAACAATTTCTTCACGGCTTGCATTTTTGCCGGCCAGCACCACTTCGCCAGCTTCCTCAACCACTTTCTTCAGAATACGATCAATGCCACCATGCATAAGCTTTGACACATATGAGTCAGGAGTGGGATGTCTTTTGCGGTCTGAGACGGTCTCATAAAGTCGCTGGACAACCCCTCCCCAGGCGGTATTGGTAGGAATTGGCCTGCCTGTATCTGTCCCGATAGAACACGGCGCAAAAAAACAGGACGGATTTCCGGTATGACAGATGGGACCAAGCGGCTCAGCCTTCACTAACACGGTATCTTGATCACAATCCAGAAAAATTTCCTTGACGATCAGTTCATGCCCTGAGGTTTCGCCCTTTTTCCACAGTTGCTGTCGCGATCGGCTCCAAAAATGAACCCGTTGCGATCGTTGTGTCGCCTCCCAAGCGTCTTGATTCATGAAGCCCACCATCAAAACCGTCCCATCCAGCCAATCTTGCACAATACACGGCAACAGCCCGTCAGCATCAAACCGTGGCAACATATCTTGGAGTTCTTCGGCCATGTCCAGACTATCCAATTGAAACTGGAACTGTGCCGGGACGCATTGGGACGCCCTGTTGTGCCAAAAAAGATTTGGCTTGCCCAATAGAGTATGTTTGAAAATGAAAGATTGACGCAGCTAGTACCGCATCGGCTTTTCCAAGGACAAGGGCCTCATACAAATGTTGTAGCGTGCCAGCACCTCCTGAGGCAATAACTGGAATAGTGACCGCTTCGGAAATTGTAGACGTGAGAGCCAAATCGTAGCCATCCTTCGTGCCATCTTGATCCATACTGGTCAGCAGAATCTCTCCGGCGCCATACTCCATCATACGCCGGGCCCATGGTACCGCATCAAGTCCTGTCGTCTTCCTCCCGCCATGCGTATAAACTTCCCATTCTTGGTTGTCGCCATCACAGATGGCGGCACGTTTGGCATCGATGGCAACGACGATACATTGAGAACCAAACCGGTTCGCCGCAGCCTTGACAAATTCCGGCTGTTCAACTGCAGCCGTATTCACACTCACTTTATCTGCTCCAGCTTCTAACAACCTCCGAATATCTTCTAACGTTCGAATTCCACCTCCCACAGTCAAGGGCATAAAGACTTGCTCGGCCGTCCGCACGACGACATCTAGAATCGTATCTCGTTTCTCATGTGAGGCCGTGATATCGAGGAAACAGAGTTCATCGGCCCCTTCTCGATCGTAGCACTGCGCCACATCAACCGGGTCTCCGGCATCGCGAAGGTTCACAAAAGATACCCCTTTGACAACGCGACCGTCCTTGACATCCAAGCACGGGATAATGCGTTTAGTTAACATGTGGCTTGTGCTCCCGTCGGTGGGGAAACAACAGCTAAAGCTGCCTTCAAGTCTAACGCTCCTTCATATAAGGCTTTTCCAATAATCACACCAGAAATATTCGGACCCAAATCCTGAATCGCGCGGATATCTTCCAAGGCCGTCACACCTCCAGACGCTATCACCGGAACTGGAGAAAGCTGTGCTGCATCCCGCAACGCGGCAATATTAGGGCCAGTCAACATGCCGTCTCGAGAAATATCCGTATAGACAATCCCCCCTAATGGAAGATCTTTCACAGACTCAAACACTTGCCTAGGAGTCAGCGAAGAAACTGTGGTCCAGCCATGAACAGCAACCAGGCCCTGCTTGACATCAATACCCACAAGAATTTTTTGTGGAAACTCCTGTGCAATGGAGGCTAAAAATTGTGCATCTTGGAGCGCCGCTGTTCCAACCACCACGCGGTCGACGCCACTCGATCGATAGTCACGAACTGTGGAAGCATGACGGATCCCACCACCCACCTGTATCGGAATAGCTAGTTTTTTCGCGATAGCTTCAATGTGTGAAAGGTGTTGTGGCTTTCCTTCAACAGCTCCATCTAAATCCACGATATGCAAGTACCGCGCACCAAGACTTTGCCATTGTTCTGCCATACCGACAGGATCATCCGAATACTTTGTAACCTGGCTCATTTCGCCCTGTCGTAATCGGACGCATTTTCCATCTTTCAAATCGATAGCGGGTATCAATAACATAGATAATGACGACTTCTTGTCTAGACCAGTCTCATAGAACCTCAAGAGGCCCGACTTACTGACCTACTGGAAAGGCCTTCAGAACTTTCTCGACTCCAAGCTCTGAAAGTTCTCTCGCTGTCACAAATCCCCCACTCTTTTCGAAAAACCCCACAAAATCCTGGGTGAGCGGCTTTTGTTCCTCAAAAAACTCCCCTTTCCACAAGACTGTCCCATCTCCTGGCTGCACCAAGAACATTTCAAATCCCACAGCCGCAGGTTTCGCCCCCATTCGAGTTCCCTCCCGTTCACGATAGGTCCTGACCAATCCCATTAATACGCCATCCACTTTTAGTTGATCCCCAAGATCTTTAGCCATCGTGCGTAGTGACCCATCTGAAGGTGCGGCATCCTCGTCCAGAGAAGATCCAACGGTAGTCGGGCCCACGATCCGCAAAGCCGGTCGAGTTCTGAGAATCGATTCGACCCGGGTGGCAATGAATTGCGCAGCTGTTTCAGAGACAGAATAAAGCGAGTCCTGGGAATTGGACCGTTGAACCTGATCTGCGCCCGGCAATCGAAACTGCATCCTGATTTCTTCAGAATCTCTGATATTTTCTTGCACATGTCCAGACCCCCATTGCGGGGCTTGAAGCACTCGAAAAGGCATAATGGCCAGACTAGAAATTACAGAAGGATCAAATTGTCGAGCAGACTGAACTTGGACTTTAGACGGCACACATCCAACCGCCCAATACGATACAACCATTGCGATGATGATGACTGAAAGAATGGACCTATTGCTAACCCGATGCTGCATAACACACAAGACCGCTCTCATTCCCAGTCTCCAAAGTTCTTTAAGAGGTGTAACCCAATCGCCTGACTTTTCTCGGGATGGAATTGTGTGGCAAAAATATTATCCTTCCAGACACTGCTCGCAAAGGACATTCCATAATCCGTTTGAGTGCTCACCAACGCATGATCCGCTGGTTCAACATAATACGAATGAACAAAATAGACATACGAATCAGAATCAATTCCCTTTAGAGGTGGAGCCGGTTTCTCCACACGAATTGTGTTCCATCCCATGTGAGGAATTTTGTGGGCTGAATCACCATTGGTGGATGGCGGGATGGCTTTGACCATCCCTCGCAACAGACCCAATCCCTTGTGGTATCCGAATTCCTCGCTTTCAACAAACAGGAGCTGAAACCCAACACAGATTCCTAAAAACGGTTTCCCGGCTTGAATCGCACGATGAATCGGCTCCACAAGCCCATAGCGGGTCACATTAGCCATACAGTCGCCAAAGGCTCCAACCCCTGGCAAGACCACGTGACTCGCGTCATCGATTGCCATCGGATCCCGCGTAATCAGCGCGTTATGCCCCACCCGTTCGAATGCTTTCTGGACACTGCGAAGGTTCCCCATGCCGTAGTCGATGATGGCAATCATGGCATTCTACACTGCATCAGGCCTATTCGGGCCCAGTAACCGCAACTTATAACGCCCCTTTGGTGGATAACACACCTGAAATCCTCTTTTCCCGACTGACGGCTTGATCCAAAGCCTTGGCTAAGGCTTTAAAAACCGCTTCCATAATATGGTGCGGATTCCGCCCATATAACACATTCACATGCAGATTTAGGCCTCCCTGACTCACCAATGCCTGAAAAAAATCTTCGAAGAGGCCCAAATCAAATGACTTGATGTAGCGAGTGGGCAGCGCCACGTTGTAGACCAAATACGGCCGGCCACTCAAATCCACCGTGACCTGGGCTAGGGTTTCGTCCAGTGGAACCGACGCAAAACCAAATCGGACGATCCCCTCCTTTGTACCCAGCGCTTGATTCAGCACTTGCCCCATCACTATACCGATGTCTTCAATCGTGTGATGATCATCAATTTCGATATCCCCTTTGGCTTCAACCATCAGGTCAAAAAATCCGTGCTTCCCTAACAAGTTCAACATATGGTCTAGAAAAGGGATCGAGGTCTGAATCTGGTTCTTCCCTTCCCCATCAAGAACCCACTGTACGCGAATCGCGGTTTCGGCCGTCGTTCGTTCTTGTGTCGCAGATCTGGGAACCGGCTCTTGGCTCATAGTGATCGACTCTCCATACATCGCCCGTGCGCGTCCAACCCCTCTAATGCTGACAGCCGCACAACAGACGGTTTCGCCTTTTGTAAAGCAGTGTCAGAATACGCCACCACATTACTCCTTTTCACATACTCATCCACGCCCAAACTAGAAAAAAAACGCGCGCTCCCTCCTGTCGGCAACACATGGTTGGGACCAGCGACATAATCAGCAACAGCGGGCGGCGTATACCGTCCTACAAAGATAGCACCAGCATGACGGATCCGAGGAAGATAGTCGGCTGCCCGTTTCATATTCAGTGACAGATGTTCTGGCGCGATACGATTGGCAAGGACCAATGCCTCATTGACCGTCCGGACAACAAACGCGATCGCATGGGTACCAATCGAACATGAGGCAATATTCCGGCGGCCTAACCTTGTCAGTTGACGAGCAATTTCTTTCACCGTTTTCTTCGCTACCGCAAGCGACGTTGTCACCAGATATACACAGGCGTCTTCATCATGCTCGGCCTCACAAAGCAAATCCGCAGCGACATGCCTGGGATTGCTCGTAGAGTCAGCCAGAACCAATAACTCACTTGGCCCCGCAATCATATCAATATCCACATAACCATAGACAAGACGCTTCGCCGTCGCCACAAAAATATTTCCAGGACCCACAATTTTATCCACGGGGTGAATCGTCGAGGTACCAAACGCCAATGCTCCAATTGCTTGCACACCCCCAATCCGATAGATTTCATCGACTCCGGCGAGATCCGCAGCAACCAACAACGCCGGATGAATCGACCCTAAAGGTGTTGGCGTACACATCACAATTCGCTCAACTCCCGCAACGCTTGCGGGAATAGCATTCATCAACACCGACGAGGGATAGACCGCTTTCCCACCTGGAACGTACATGCCCACGGCATCGAGCGGCGTGACCAATTGTCCAAGCCGTACGCCCTCCTTGCGATAGGTCCAAGTTGAACGTCGCTGTCGTCGATGAAAGGCTCGAATCCTCCGAGCGGCATATTTGAGCGCGGTCGTATCGGCCTTGGGCAATGTCGTATACGCCTGTTGAATTTCGTTTTGACTAATTCGTAAATGGTCGGGTCGAACACGAACGCGATCAAATCGCCAGGTATAGCGTTGGATCGCCTGGTCCCCTTCTCGACGCACCGCATCCAAAATCGATCGCACGGATTGCTCCACTTTGACATTCTGTTGGGTTGCTCGCCGGCAAGCCGTTTCCACGGCATCGGGAAACCCGCGATCCTTCCAGGAGAGAATTTTCATGATCGACGAATTCTCTTCCTTACCCTACTAGGCGCTTGTTCCTTCGCGACCTGTTTTTTGATCTTCGCAATCACCTCGGTCACCAGAGCATGTTTCATTTTCAAGCTTGCGCGATTCACGATCAACCGAGCCGAAGACCACGCAATAACTTCTTCCTCCGCAAGATTGTTGGCCTTGAGCGTTTTACCCGTTTCGACTAAGTCGACGATTCGATCGGCTAAGCCCACCAGTGGAGCTAATTCAATTGACCCGTAGAGCTTGATCAACTCAACCGGCAAGCCTTGTTGGTTAAAATACCGTTCCGTGATATGTGGATATTTTGTGGCCACTCGAAGCTTCGATGACAATCGCTGTACGGGTTCATGCCCATTAGGCTTGGCCACAACCAATTTACACACACCTAAGCCAAGGTCCACCGGTTCATAGACATCCGGGCTCTGCTCTAACAACACGTCTTTCCCAACCACCCCTAAATCAGCCGCGCCATACTCAACATACACAGGGACATCGCTCGGACGAACAATCAGGACACGGTGATTATGGTTGGGATAGTCCCAGATCAAGCGGCGATCATCATCCTGACCATGATAGGCGGAATACCCGGCTTGCCGAAACAAGGCAAGCGTCGGAGAAAGGAGTTTGCCCTTCGATAGGGCGATCGTCATACCTTCACTCACGTGACTTCTTGCACTCGTCGCACTTGAGCTCCCAATGTTTGAAGTTTTTCATCTAATCGCTCATATCCTCGATCTAAATGATACACCCGTGACACCACGGTTTCTCCCTCTGCGGCTAAACCTGCTAACACCAGTCCAGCACTCGCCCGAAGATCAGAGGCCATAACGGGCGCCCCGGTCAATGTTGAGACGCCTTTCACAACCGCATGGGGGCCGTCCACTTCAATGGATGCTCCCATACGATGGAGTTCTGGAACATGCAGATAGCGCCCTTCGAAAATTGTCTCAGTCATGACACTCGTACCCTGCGCGACGGACATCAGGGCCATCATTTGAGCCTGCAAATCCGTGGGAAACCCTGGGTAGGGCAACGTTTTGACTTCTGCAGACGTCAGCGATGTTGATCGCCGAACCCGAACGCCATCTGGCGTTTCAGTCACATCCACACCCATTTCCTGTATCTTGGTCAAGACATTTCCTAAATGTTCAGTCATACAATCTTGTACCGTCACATCCCCTCCGGTAATAGCTCCGGCCATGAGAAAAGTCCCCGCTTCGACGCGGTCAGACATCACTTGATGCCGAGCCCCATGAAGCTCATGAACCCCTTCGATCGTGATCGTGTCAGTTCCTGCGCCAAGAATTTTTGCCCCTCGTCTGGTTAAAAAGGCACATAAATCCCCAATTTCTGGCTCACGCGCGGCATTGTGTAAGCTCGTCGTTCCTTCTGCTAGACAAGCTGCCATGATGAGATTCTCTGTTCCAGTCACAGTTGGAAAATCTAGATCAATTCTTGCCCCTTTCAGCCGTGACGCTTTCGCGTGAATATATCCATGTTCCATTTGAATTTCTGCGCCCATCATTGCCAGTCCTTTTAAATGAAGATTAACAGGACGGGTTCCGATCGCACATCCGCCAGGTAACGACACTTTGGCTTCTCCTAATCTCGTCAACAACGGCCCTAAAGATAGAATAGAGGCCCGCATGGTTTTTACGAGATCATAAGGCGCTTCGACAGACTGAATCTGATCTGCGTTCATCGTAACCCGCCGTCCCTCAGTCTCTACTTTCACTCCTAATAAAGCCAGGAGTTTAACCATCGTCATGACATCCCGGACTTGTGGGACATTCTCAATGACACATTCGCCTTTGCCCAACAAAGAGGCTGCTAAAATCGGAAGTACGGCGTTCTTCGCGCCACCGACATTCACGAGGCCATGTAAGGGTGTTTGACCAATAATCCGAATTTGATCCATACAAGGTCCCGTCGCTTACAGAAGTGCATCGCCTCCAATACTCTGTTGGAGCTGGAGATGTACAACCCGAGGGATATCTTGAAAATCTGGTTGAATCTTGACGACCTTGAATCGTCCTGACGCCGCAACTTCTCGACGCAACGCTTCGGCCTGACCATACCCAATTTCTATCAGCATCCGTCCGTCAGGCGCTAAGAGGCAAGGGGCATCTTTCAACAAACGTCGATAGACCTCCAACCCGTCCTGACCTCCATCCAACGCCAGATTGGGCTCAAAATCTTTGACATCAGCAGACAGGGAGTCCCATTCTGTACGAGCAATATACGGAAGATTGGCGATAATGGCCGTCACTTTACCTGCTAACCCGCTCGATAACAAGGGGGCGAGAACATCCCCTACCACCCAGAAAACCCTGGATTCCATACCATGTCGTCGGGCATTCACCTTGGCAACATGCACGGCCTCAACCGACCGATCTGACGCTATCACTACTGCCTGTTCAAGAGCCACCGCCACACTAATAGCCAAACATCCAGAACCGGTGCCTACATCCAAGATCGTCGGCTGCGGATGGGACTTCAATAATTCAACGGCTCCTTGTACTAACAATTCGGACTCTGGCCTCGGAATGAGCACATGAGGATTCACCTCCATCTCTAACCCACAAAATTCCTGGCTCCCCAGAACATATTGTAATGGTTCGCCAGCAACTCGGCGGTCGACCAAGGCAAATGCTCGCCGACGCTCTTCCGGAAGAACCTGATCCTCGCGGCCAATGTGTAACTGCAAGCGATTCACCCCTAGGGCTTCCTCCAAAAGCCAGAGCGCTTCTTGTTTCGCATTGCGAATACCGGCCACAGCAAGCCTTTGTGCCGCTTCTTCATAAAGTTGAGAAATAGAAAAAGCCAAAGACATACTGGCTTCCACTGTCACGGTAGTGCGCCACTCGCACTCATGGCAAACCGAATTGCCAATCGTAATGGCTAGCAGTCAGATTTACTGGGCTTTCAACGCCTCGACCAAATCATCGAGATCGCCCTCCATCACGCGATCCAACTTATGCAATGTCAGGCCAATACGATGATCCGTGACGCGATTTTGAGGAAAATTGTACGTGCGGATTTTTTCGCTTCGTTCCCCAGTGCCGACTTGTGACCGCCGTTGCTGCGCAATGGACGCTTCCTGCTTTTCACGCTCAGCATCGCCAATACGCGTTCGGAGCGTGCGCATGGCCTTCGTGCGGTTCTTGAGTTGCGATCGCTCATCTTGGCAGGTCACGACGACACCGGTTGGGATATGAGTAATCCGGACAGCTGAATACGTGGTGTTCACGCTTTGGCCTCCAGCTCCTGAGGAACAATAGGTATCGATACGAAGATCTTTCGGATCAATATGCACATCGATTTCTTCAACCTCAGGCATCACAGCAACAGTTGCCGTAGACGTATGAATACGCCCATTAGCCTCAGTGGTTGGAACACGTTGAACACGATGCACCCCACTTTCGAATTTAAACAACCCATAGGCACCCTTACCCTCGACCAGTAAGACCGCCTCTTTGATTCCTCCGATGCCGGTTTCGTGGGCCTCGATCAATTCAACATGCAAACCCTTCGCTTCCGAAAATTTGGTATACATACGTAACAGATCACCCGCGAACAAGGCGGCTTCACTCCCTCCGGTTCCTGCACGTATTTCTATGAAAGAATTCTTGTTATTCCCTTCATCTTCCGGCGATAACAGATCGATGACCTCTGTCTCCAAGGTTTCTCGACGAGTCTCCAGACTTGCTAATTCTTCAGATGCCATTCGCCTCATGTCGGACTCTAATTGTTCATCTTCCACCATTTGTCGCGTCTGAGCGATTTCCTCAAGGACCTGACGGTACTCGGTAAACATACGGGCCATGGGTTCTAACTCCGACCGTTCCTTGTTCAATGCCACTAAGAGAGTCGGCTGGGCCAAGACATCAGGATCCATCAATTGATCAGTAAGCGTTTCAAATTTATTCACGACTGCCTCCCATCGCGTTAGGAGTCCTTCGTCTCGCAACTCTGCTTTGGTCACGTTAGCCATAAACAATTAAAAAACTTAACAAGATGATATGTCAGTAGCCACACGGGGCCATGACGTCACACTGACGAGCCACACGAAAAGACAGGCTGAATAGCTATAACAGGTTTTGGGCGTGAGCGTCGAAGCTATCCTTGACACAACAATGAGGCACACGACTCTCAGAAATCAGGAGGTAGGAGAACGGAAAGGGAGTAGGCCTAATCAAGCCTTTGCTTTCGTCTTCGTCTTCGCCGTTTTGGCATATTTCTTATTGAAGCGTTCCACCCGACCCTCAGCATCAACAATTTTCTGGGTGCCAGTAAAAAACGGGTGACAACTCGAGCAAATATCGACTTTCAAGTCTCCCACCGTGGTTCGCGTTTGATAGGACATTCCACAGGCGCAACTCACAGTCGCAAACTCGTATGTTGGATGAATGCCTTTTTTCATGGTCTCTCCTTCGCCAAACGGCCTTGCCCGATCACCGCAAAAGGGCGATATGACCGTATAGCATATTGTGAATTATCGATTCATAGATTGCAAGAATTCGTTATTATTTTTCGTCCCACCGATTTTATCCATGAGAAATTCCATCGCTTCCATGGTCCCCAGTGGGCTGAGCACCTTTCGAAGAATCCACATTTTATTCAGCCGATCGCGATCCACCAGCAATTCCTCTTTCCGGGTACCCGATTGACTGATGTCAATCGCCGGGAAGAGGCGTTTGTCAGCCAAACGACGGTCGAGGTGGACCTCCATATTGCCCGTGCCCTTGAATTCTTCGAAAATGACATCATCCATACGGCTCCCGGTATCGACAAGGGCTGTGGCGAGAATGGTCAGGCTCCCGCCATGTTCAATATTACGAGCCGCACCGAAAAACCGCTTCGGACGCTGCAGAGCATTAGAATCTAACCCCCCTGACAACACCTTGCCACTCGGGGGAGAGATTGTGTTATACGCTCTGGCTAGCCGGGTAATGCTGTCCAATAAAATCACCACATCTCGTTTGTGCTCGACCAGACGCTTCGCTTTTTCCATGACGATCTCAGCAACCTGAGCATGCCGCTGGGCCGGTTCGTCAAAGGTAGAACTAATGACCTCAGCAGCCTTCACTTGGCGCTGCCAGTCGGTTACTTCTTCAGGACGCTCGTCAATGAGTAGCACAATCAAGACAATTTCAGGATGATTCGCAATGATGGACCGCGCCACCGCCTGCAGCAACATCGTTTTTCCAGTGCGTGGAGCAGCCACGATGAGGCCACGCTGTCCCTTCCCAATCGGGGTGGTGAGCTCCATCACTCGGGTGCAATATTCCTCTTGGTCGAATTCTA
Organism: Nitrospirales bacterium; assembly: GCA_965223765.1. Lineage (GTDB taxonomy): Bacteria > Nitrospirota > Nitrospiria > Nitrospirales > UBA8639 > Nitrospira_E. The sequence continues at coordinate 1,590,369 of OZ245016.1, read as the reverse complement.
GATTGATCCGTTCTTCGGCATAGAGCGGAGTCAAATTATCGAACAGAATCTTATCGCGTTGAACTTCTGGCTCATCATAATTGATCTTCTCAACCTTCAAGAGCGCAAAATAACGCTCCCCATCTTTTGGTGGACGGATCTGGCCAGACACAATATCGCCTGTTCTCAGATTAAACCGACGTATTTGAGACGGGGAGATGTAAATGTCATCTGGACCGGGGAGATAATTGGAATCTGGCGCTCGAAGAAATCCAAATCCATCAGACAAGGTCTCTAAGACTCCTTCGCCAAAGATCACGCCATTTTTTTCGCTTTGTCCTTGAAGAATGGAGAAGATAAGCTCCTGCTTTCGCAAATTTGGGGCCCCATCAATCTTGAGCCCCCGGGCTAAGTCATTCAACTCTCCTATCGACTTCTGCTTGAGTTCGGCAAGATGCATAAATTTACTCCATTCAGTGACCGGAAGGATTACCTCATTCAGAGGTGATTTGGTAAATGGGTTGGCAAGATAGTCCTGTTAAAACACAAGACACATAGTCCATGACATCATGTTTGCAACACAGAAAGGCACGTCCCCTTCATTAAGACGTTCATCATATTTTTTAGCCCAGACCTGTTTACTTTAAAAAATGCTCAGAAAAGCTGGGGAACCACGCGTGTTGACGACAGCCGTGTTGTCCTATCTACGATTTGAGTTAAAACCAATAAGTCCGGGAAGTTAATTTGGCGGATATAGCGTTTACAATATATTGGCAGGTCTTACTAACTATGTATCTCACACCCGAATTGCTTGTCAATAGTTTTGTTATCGGAATAAGCTGAAAAAACTTAAACCTTGGATACCTGTCAAAGGTTTGATGATCCCACGAAAGAGTTGGCACCCCTCTCTTCATTATGGTAAACCATCCTCACGGTAATTGAAAGACCCAGGAGGACGTCGTCCAGTATGTCCGAAGCCGGATTTCCTTTTTCTAGCGAGCGCATCTTCACTCTTTCTGAAGCCAATGCCCTGATTCCAGAGCTTGAGCAACATTGGACCGCGATCAAACACGGGCGCCAAACGCTCATTGACACCAGAGAGGAAGTCAAAAAAGCCAGCGCCCAGGCTGCCTTAGGAGGGGGAACTGTCGACGGCGTGAAGTATATTCAGGGATTACAGAGTATCAATGGAAGCCTGCATGCTATTCAAGAATTGGGCGTAGTAGTCAAGGACGCCGAAATTGGCCTTTGTGATTTTCCGTTCATGCTGAATGGCAAACTTGTATTTTTATGCTGGAAATCCGGAGAAGACCAAGTTCGCTGGTGGCATGAACTTGATAGTGGCTATGCCAATCGGCAACCCATAAATGACTCCCAAGCATAAATTGTTTCCGACTTCTCATAGTAGATCAGCGTCTAGGTTAACCATCCAGGCGCCTTCATCTTCGTTGACGCAAATAACGTGTTCTCTTCCATAGGGACGCAGGACCTGCCCCAGGAATGGCCTTCATGAAATTCGTGATTTTGGGAAAAGATGGTCCGGAGGCAGTCACAAAACGCCCTATTTATCGGAACGCTCATCTAAAACGTTTAGAGGAGTGGGTACAACAAGGCAAAGTCATTTTGGCCGGACCCCTGACAGACAAAACCGGAAGTCTCATCGTCGTAGAGGCCGACTCGCTGGAAGACGCGCAAGCCTTTGCCCACGGGGATCCGTACATGGTCAATGGGGTGTTTGAAGAACTTGCCATTCATCCCTTCAAGCAAGTCTTTCCAGCTGAACCCGAGTCACACACGTAAGCCGAAGAGCCCGTATGGTCTCCGTGTTGTTATTTTTTCGAAGCTCGGGCCGGTCTCGTTGGAGTCACTAACGAGCAGATGGTTTTCCATTCTTCAGGCCGAACAGGTTGCACGGAGAGACGAGAACCCTTTCTCAACAGCTCCATCTTGTCCAGTTCTTTAATCCCTCGTAGATACTCCAACGGAAAGGAAACGGGAAAAATCTTCAGCAACTGAACATCAACCAGGAACCAGCGCGGCGCATTCGGTCGGCTTTTGGGGTCAAAATAGCGACTCTTCCGATCAAAGGCATAAGGGTCCGGATAAGCAGACTTGATGACTTTGACAGTACCAACGATAGCTGGCGGATCCGCGTTGCTATGATAGAAAAACCCCAGGTCTCCAACGCTCATCACCTTTAAAAAGTTTCGCGCTTGGTAATTCCGAACTCCTTCCCAACAGGTTGTTTGCCGAGGGGATTGCGCGAGATCAGAAATAGAAAAGCTTGTGGGCTCTGATTTGAACAACCAATATTGTGGCATACAACGAACCCACAGAACGAAGAAGGTGATGAAAATGACAGCCGGGAAACACTCATGAAGAGGATGGAGGATTATAGGATGCGACGCCTAGGGAAGACAATCCATATCTTTGGTCCAACCAAACTCGAAACAACGGGGTTGAGGCTGATAACCTCATAGCAATTATCATGATCGATCAATTCATTGCATTCACGGAAACATGGGTTTCCAAAGAAATGTGGGTTGGGTTGATCACCTTTTCCGTCATCGCATTTGTGGGAACATTGATAGCCATCCCAGCTATTTTGGTTCGTTTGCCCGCCGATTATTTTCAGAATCACCATCACCAACCATGGTTTGCCAATCACCATCCCATCGTTCGAACTCTTGGCCTCTTGGCCAAGAACCTCGTGGGTCTCATTTTCCTCTTCGCAGGCATCGCCATGTTATTCTTGCCAGGGCAGGGCTTGCTCACGATGTTGTTGGGCATTCTCTTTATCGATTTCCCGGGCAAACATCGTCTGGAACGCAAACTGATTCAGCATCCGAAGATCCTAAAGGCCATCAACGCTTTCAGGGAAAAAGCGGGGAAACCGCCCTTTATCTTTGAGTAAACCCGGAGATTCTTCGCCCACCACTCTCAAGGCAGAGCCAGGGGTTCAAGAGTTTACTCCTCGGCAATCCATTGATAGGATCGCTTCCTATGACCATGCTTCATACAGCCGGATGGGTCGGAGTCGCCTGCCTCTGCGCCATCGCTTTCGGTCATGTTGTTGGATTGGTCAACCCTCAGGAAAAAGTGAATGGACTTTGGTTAGTCGTCGCCGCCTCCTGTTTCTATGTGTTGGCCTATCGCTTTTATGGGCGGTTCCTAGCGCGACGAGTGATGAATCTCGATGACCGCCGACGTACCCCTGCGTATCGTTTAGAAGACGGCACGAATTTCTACCCAGCCAATAAATATATTCTTTTCGGCCACCATTTCGCAGCCATAGCCGGAGCTGGGCCTTTGCTCGGTCCCGTGCTCGCTGCACAATTTGGCTTTCTGCCGGGATTTCTCTGGATTGTTATTGGCGCTGTCCTAGCCGGAGCAGTCCAAGATTTCGTGATTCTCGTCGCCTCTATGCGACGCAATGGGCGTTCACTGCCCGAAATTGCCCATGCTGAATTAGGCCCCATCACTGGTATTGCGACTGCAATTGCGGTGCTCTTTATTGTAATCGTCGCCCTTGCGGGATTAGGACTAGCAGTCGTCAACGCACTCTATGACAATGCCTGGGGCACCTTCACAATTGCGATGACGATTCCTATTGCAGTGGTCATGGGCCTGTATTTAGAAAAGTTTCGCCCAGGACAGGTCGGAGAAATGACACTGATTGGTTTATTGTTGCTAATCATCGCCATCATCGTCGGACGAACCGTCGCGCAATCGGAATGGGCTGAATGGTTCTTGTTGGATCGCACGACCCTCACCTGGGCCCTGGCAAGTTATGGTTTTGTGGCGTCAGTCGTTCCAGTGTGGATTCTCCTGGTTCCTCGCGATTACCTCTCAACGTTCATGAAGCTGGGAGTCATTGCCTTACTCGGGCTAGGCGTCATCCTCCTTGCACCCACTGTCGAAATGCCAAGAACCACAGAATTCATCAGCGGGAACGGCCCCATCATTCCCGGAACGTTGTTCCCCTTTCTCTTTATTACAGTCGCCTGTGGCGCGATCTCCGGGTTTCATTCCCTTGTATCGTCTGGCACCACACCAAAACTGATCAGTCAAGAATCTCAAGCCATTGTGGGATATGGAGCGATGCTCCTGGAAAGTTTTGTCGGAGTGATTGCCTTAATTGCAGCTTGTCTCCTGGTGCCCGGCGACTACTTCGCAATCAACACGCATCTATCCATCGAGACCTTAGAGACCATGGGGTTTCCCACAGCACATATCGAAAAACTGTCCAAACTGGTCGAAGTCGATGTATCAGGACGGCCTGGCGGAGCAGTCTCGTTAGCCGTTGGAATGGCCTCCATTTTCTCAGGATTGCCGGGTATGTCAGGCCTTATGGCCTATTGGTACCAATTTGCGCTGTTGTTTGAAGCCTTATTTATCTTAACCACAATCGACGCGGGGACTCGCGTAGCGCGGTATCTGGTGCAAGAACTTGGGGGACGAGCCTATGTGCCGTTAAAACAGATCAACTGGTGGCCAGGGGTGTTGGGGACAAGCTTCGTCGTAGTCGGAGCCTGGGGATACCTCATTGGTACCGGAACAATTGCCACTATCTGGCCTATGTTCGGCGCCGCGAATCAATTGTTGGGAATGCTGGCCCTCTGCATCGCCACGACGGTCCTGATTAAAATGAAAAAAACCGCGTATCTCTGGGTCACAATTGTACCGATGATCTTTGTCGGCATCATTACGCTGACCGGATGTTATGAGCTGTTCTTCATTTTTCTGGGGCGTGCAATGGCCGGTGAACAGTCCGTCATCATGGGAATCAACGCTACTCTGGTTGGCTTAGTCGCCTTCTTAGCCCTGGTCGTCCTGATCGATAGTGTTCGGAAATGGTATGGCTATCTTGTTCAGAAACACCCTCTCAATAGTACCGAGGTCTTTGAGGGGGAGGGCATCAACATTCCTGCGGGTCCATGTTGTTAATATTGTTACTCCTACACTAACAAAAGGGGAATCCCATGGCAGATAACTTCTCATTCGATGTCGTTTCACAAGTCGACATGCAGGAAATGAAAAACGTCGTCGATCAAACCTTAAAAGAGATAGGGCAGCGATATGATTTCAAAGGATCGAAAAGCGAGCTGACACTCAAGGAAAAAGAAAAGGAATTAGTAGTGATTTCAGACGACGACTATAAACTCAATGCCGTCCTAGATATTCTAAAAGGCAAATGCGTGAAGCGGAACGTGTCACTCAAGGCCCTAACCTATGGCAAAGTGGAAGAAGCCTTAGGCGGAACCGTTCGGCAAACAATTACGATTCAAAGTGGGCTGCCGACTGAAAAAGCCAAAGCCATCACGAAGTCCATTAAAGACGCCAGATTCAAGGCACAAGGGCAAATCCAAGGTGAGCAGGTTCGCGTGCAAAGCAAGAGCAAAGACGAACTTCAGGCGGTCATGAAACACTTGAAAGATCAAGACTTTGGCCTGGATTTGCAGTATGAAAATTATCGATAGCGTAGGAGAATAGCTGGCTGCCTACACTTAGGGAGTGGCCGAAGTCCGCTCACACCACTCGCCAAACACATTCAACGATTTATCCAACGCTTGCTGTGCAGCTTGCGCACGCAGAATGGACAAGGATTCCTCCCGACTGAGTGGCTGAGTCCCAAGAGGTGCATCCAATAGCTCCAACGTTTCAGTCGCGCTTGCTGGAATCGCGAACAACACTCGAAAATCAGCGAGACGTAGGGCAGCGACTTCCGCCAAGGCCGTATTCTCGATAACCGTTCCACTCATTTGCGTCATCATCCGTTCCTCTCCTAACGTGGCCGGTGCGGCATGTTCCCGGCTGGATAACACCACCAGGACAACATGGGACAGGTGATTGTCCTTCCCTTTCGCTTGCAGAGTTTGTTGGATTGAATCCTTCTGGCTTACTGGCTGGAATGCAATCGGCACGACAGCTGACACCCCGCAACGTGTTGTCAATACGTTTTGCGTACGCCGCCCTAAGGTCTCGAGAAAATTTTGCACAATTGCCGGGGCCGCGCCTGGCCCAGTCGTATCGGAGTGAACCAACAGCCCGACTTGCTTAACCTGAGGCCAGCTTGAACCCGGCGGAAGTTCTTGATAAGCCTGATACCCCACAAGGGCATTCAGCCGAAGGTGTGGGCCGCCTGCACAGCCAACGAAGAGTAGGAGGAACATCAAGACACAAATCCTGACAAGCATCACAGACCCCTCATGATGCTTTCACCATTTTCCATACCTCTTCGAGATGCATGACGGCTTGGGCAATCGCATCTTGGCCAGAAGCCCAACGTAGCGTTTCGAAGGCATCCCCTTCGGTATTGGGAAAGATAGGCGGCTGCGTCAGATCTCGTCGTACAACAGGATAGACATTCGACTCCAACGGAACCGCTAACCGCTCAAGCACGGCCCACGCCTGCCCGTCTGTTGTCAGGACTGGCTGCCCGGTTTGCCCATCCAACAGCGCCAACTCCAGACGGGCATAGTTTTCTGCTCGATATCCCAACAAGCCTCCGCTGCGTAAACCCGTTGGCTGCTGAAATCCGTTTAGCGGAAGACGATCGGGCACTTCCCATTCAGAGCTGGACAAGATTGCCATCAGCAAATAAGGTACACCCTGTTCATGAGCCACCCGGACAAAGCGTTCCGCAGATCCTGTGGGTTGCCATCTTTCGGGATACACAATGGAAGACAGATGAATAGGCAACTGCTGCTGAATTTCGGCTTGGAGATAGGCCCCCAGATGGTGCAATGTCTCGGGTTCTAATGCTGGAGCCGATTTTTCGAATCCGTAATCGTTAATGACCAACAGCGCTGCCGTAACCGGTTCAACGGGCGCCACGGCCAGAGACCGCTCGGGGGCTCCTGCCGAAGAAAGCGGAGCGAGATAGCTCGATAATCGCTTCGGCGTATTGTCAAAGGAACAGGCAGCACCCGAAAACACAACCAGCCATCCGACGACCATGAGAATGTAACGCCTCATCGTGACACCTCCCTAGATTAAGGTACAATCGAGATGCGTGGTCAGCCATGATAAATTTTCTCCCCTAAGCTCCTAGAAGGTCAAGGATGACGATAAAAAAAGATGAACGTTCGAAATCAATTCTTCGTACAATCTCTCCATAATTTCAGCATCGTTTCACTGGCTATCGTCTTGGCAGGGTGCGTCATCGGACCGACACCGTTTCTTCCCGCGACATGGAAACAACACACGGCAAGCATCCAACCAGTCTCTCAACGTCTCGACACACCTCGCCTACAAATCCTGATTATGTATAGCGGGCTGTCTTCGAGTCACACAGCATTACGGTTGGTTCAACCAGGTCATGCTGTCTTGTTGTGGGATCCTGCGGGTGACTACGCAAGATTCGATGCTGACAACGTGTTCTGGCATGAGACGACACCCCGAAGAATAAGGGACCTGATCAGCCACCAGCCACCCGATCTCGAAATCTATATCAAGTTTCGTTGGGAACTAGACGACACTTCTGTGGAAGTATTCGAATGGGACATCTCGCCTGCCCTCGCCAACCACTTTGCAACTATTTTACGAGAAGGAACAGACGATTCACATCCCGCAGGCCGTTTTTCATCATTGACGTGGCCTGCGCTCTGTACAGTTGCCGTTAGTGATTTCCTCCAGCGCTTTGCGAAACCAGTCTTGCAAATCCAAAACTGGTATTTTTTCCCACATAAATTGGCAAAAGTACTCTATACTCAAAATCCTCATCGTGTGCGAATCTTCACACCCGATCAGCCACAGATCGAATACCTTCCTCCACATTTGCAACCAGCGGCTATCGATCCCAGCTCAACTCTCAAATGGTCTGCAAGGTAGCTCATGATAGTCATTAAAAGTACAAAACGTGTCTATGGCAGCACTGGGAAAGGATCGACTTGCAACTCACTCAGCCATCGGGTAGGGTAGAGCTGTGTGCCTAAACCTGAGACAGAGATTCATCAGTTGTGTTCTTATCCTGCTGGTACTCACCCTCACCGCCTGTGACAAGATTTCGATTCCCCGACTGGGATTTGAAGAAAAGCCCGAACCGCGCCTCCTGGTCACGGTCACCTATGCTTTTTCCCCTGAACTCGTGAACCATAGCCAAACGGTCAACGCCTGTGACCTTGGCTATACAATTCCAGTAGGCGACATCATTACCAACACGTTTCTCCGCGTCGGTCAAGACCGGTTCAATGGAGTCCGTGCCGAACCACCAGTCGGACAAGCCCAAGGGGCCACACTCGATGGCTACCGGGTGACTGTGGGCCTCCAGCAGTTTCAGTTCGAGCCAATCTCACAAAGTGGGGCAGAAGAACGGTACCATGCCATGATTGGGTTGGATTTACTCGCAGTCTACGAAGACAGTCAAGGCACGGCACTCGCCCAAACACCCTTGGCTTATCACAAAACAATCAGCTTGTGGACCCCTGCATTGACCAGCCAATCCACCTCCTGTTCGACCACGCAAATAGATGGAGCGGTGGAAGAAGCCGCAGAAACCTTGGCCAAAGAGATGGCTAGCGTCATGCCGCGACTACGCCAGTCGACTCAGGTCAACACGAATTCAGGAGAACTGCAGAAAATTCCTGGCGATACTGGTCCATCATCGAACATGGCAGGAATCAGGCAGGCTCCACAGGCCACAGTCCCGTCCGTCAGTAGCCCGGCCGTGGAGTTCCGCACCAAATTGATCGATGCAAACAGAAATTTAATTTTGGAGAGCGGAGAAGCGGTTGTCTTACTCATTGAAACCACCAACGTGAGTCACAGAGATATTGCCTCCGCCTATGTAGAGCTACGAGGAACGCCGTTACTGATTGAGGCCTTCAAACGTGTAGCCCCCCTCCCTGTCCCTCTTGGAGTTTTCAAAGCTGGAGAAAAGCGAACAGCCGAGATTCGTGGACGATTAGGTCAAATCAGAACCAAATCGAGCGGTGAACTCGTGATTGGCATCATTCTGTCAGAAGGCCTTCCTCCTGGGACCCATACGATTCGCGCGGAGCTCCAACCTCGCACTCCTCGGTAACTCTCTCGCTTTTCGTTGGAGAATTCCCAGATCCGCACGCGTCATTTGACAAAAGGCTTACAATAGACTAAACTAAGCTAAACTAATACAGGCAAGGCATCCGATGAAAATAGCGACAATTAATATCCACGAAGCCAAAACCCATCTATCACGACTCGTGGATGAAGTCTGCAAAGGACAAGAATTAATTTTGGCCAAAGCCGGGAGACCTCTCGTAAAATTAGTACCACTGAAAACAGTGAAACCAAAACGAACACCAGGGTTTCTGAAAGGGAAAATTAGAATTGCTGCAGACTTTGACGCTCCCCTTCCGCAAGATTGGTTGAATGATTTTGAAAATTCGACTCAATCTTCATGAGAACCCTCCTTGATACACAACTCTATTTGTGGTTCTTGGCCAATTCGCCGAAGCTCTCAAAGAAAGCTCGAATTCAGATTGATGAAGCAGAGGAAGTATTCGTCAGTGCTGCATCAATCTGGGAATCCGCCATCAAGGTCGGCCTCGATCGTTTGACAGTTTCGATAGAAGATCTCATTCAAGGCATTACCATGAGTGGATTCCTCGAATTGCCAATCACAGCAAAACAATCAGCTCTCGTGGCAGAGCTTCCCCTGTACCACCGGGATCCGTTTGACCGATTATTAATTGCGCAGGCCATGTACGAACCCCTCCGGCTCCTGACTGCTGATGCCACACTGCAACCCTATTCTGACCTTGTGGAATTGGTCTAGATCACGAAAGACGTTCCACAGGAACATCTCCACCAATTTTAGAAAACAACTGGCATTTCTAACGCTAACCGTGTAGCCCATCTGGTAGAGATGTCTCGGTGAGACGTCTATAAAGCAAACCGCCTCTGTTGGGGATCCCAACAGAGGCGGTTTGCGAGGATAACGGGGAGATTAACCCCCTTATTGATTTGTGTATATGACGTGGATACGGGCTCTAAATTGACGTACTACGGATATTTGTGTTTCTACTACCTCCCCTTCCCCTCCTTACAAAGGAGGGGAAGGGAAAAATAGATTCCTGCTTTTGCAGGAATGACTAAATCGAATTAGAAGTTGATCCAAAGTTGGGTATAGCCCCAGTTCTGGTCGCTTCCGGTTCCGCCATCCGCATTTTTCTTGATGAAATCGCCACGGAAGAAGTGGCCATAGCCCACTTGCCATCCCACCTTATTGTTTTGGAAGAACAAGGTGTAGACCACGTCAATTTCACCGCCTAGGGATTTTTCATCATTCCCAGCTGGGGAAAACTTGAAGACTCGTTGATTCGCCCCATACCAATGGTCTCGCTTGTTAGCCAGCCGCATGTAATGACCAGCAATTTCAAAATGGCTATTGGCCGTCGGACGTAACTGCAAATTTCCGCCGAAGGTTAACATATTTTGCCAGGACATCCGGTCCATATACCCAAAGTGAATGTGGTTGGTCGGGAACAACTGGCTAAAGGTATGCCCACAACCAGACGAACTTCGACAATTGGAATCACCTGTCGCATAGTTGATCTCACCACCGATTCGCGGCTGCATCGGAACCGGCAACGTCACGCCAGCATCAAAATGCCCCGCTAGGGCATTGATGCGGGTATTGCTGGCCGTACCAGGTGACCCCATTTCCCCAAACTGCCAATAGCCTTCAAACGTGGCATCCACAATACCAGCTTTCCCAGCCACTCGAGCACCAACCGTATGACGTTCTTGGTTCATGGGTTGTCCCCCTGGAGGATCTGGGCTTGTGGGACTACCAGTTCCACCGCTTTCATAGATCCAGGCAGGTTCGACTGCCACGGCCCCAAATTTCATGGGCAAACGGGCAAACAGGATGTCCGCGTCGCCTTGATGGGCCTTCCCAACACCACAACCCCCAGCACTATCAGAACAATTTCCTTCGGCAACACGTAACCAACCAGCTTCTACTGGAACCTTTCCATGGTTATACCGGACAGTGACACCATCAAAGGCAAAGCCCACGTTGTTCCAGTCAAAATGTCCAAAAATCCGATGGTTGCCCCAAACCACTAATTGGCGCCCAGCCTTCAATGTCAAATTCGGCATCAGAAAATTCCGAATCAACATGAAGCCCTGACGGAGGAAAAGATCACTGCCAGTCCCATTAGGTCCTGAGGTTCCCCAATTATTTGAAACCTGTGGCTGCAGGAAGAATACGACATCTGGAGAAAGGGCGTAATGAAAGCCCAATCGGATGAGCTGCTGAGTAAACAAGGCTTCGTCGTCTGGAGCTCCGTCAAAGTCAAGGTGCCCCAAGCTCTGGGAACCTTGCTCGAGGCCAAAGCCACTATTGGTTCGGAATTCTGGCCGAACCCGCATATCCCCAGAAATGGTTAGCTTCGTTGGGTCATACACTGCCGCGGCGGGTGGGTCAAATTTGTGATAGGGCACCAGGTCGGGAATGGCCCTGGGCACGGCGGGCACGTTTGTGTTTTTGTCTGTGGCCGGGGTGGTCTTGGCAGCCAACCCTGGCGCTGCAGACATGGCCACCAGTAGGGCCGCTGCGGTCAACCTTGTAAAGGTTCGGTAAAAAGTCCTCATTGCACTCCTCCTGTTAGTGAAAACCTTTGTGGACTCGAGCTCCATCATTATTCAAATCAACACAGTACCGAAGCATGACACCGTACAACCCTGATGGCTTTCTCGCGCCCCCTTCCTTTTTTGAATAATCTGTGCCGGCCTGTCGACCGCACATTGTTTTTTACGCTCCCCTTACCGGCTGACCCATTGCAAATTCTGGGACTCTGCCGTAACGGGCTATTGTGCTAAATAGATGCCAGTTTATAGAAATTTCGCTAAGTTATTAAAAAATAACGTAATTTCCATTCTACAGCCTCTAGTAAATGGCTTAAAATTATCGCTTGAATGCTACGATGGTTGTAAAAACGTCACACCGCTAATTCATGATTGAACCGTGACGGTTGTTGCGGAAACCGTTGAACACTTGTTCTGAGGGAATTCTTCTGTAAGATGCGATCATATGAGAAGCCAGATAAAACCGAGACACCAGGATCAGAATTCCCTCTTCAGCGCCACCCTCCCCTTTTTAGACTGGCCGCGAGCCTCCGCTAGGCTCTGTGGCTTGTTCTGTCGCCCCTTTAATTTGCTCTTCCGCTTCTTTCATTGATGATTCCAGGTCCTGCTCAACCGCTTTCAACTCTTGAGTAATCATATTAATTTCCGGTTCGACCGACTGCCGAAGGTCATCCGTTGTTTCTTTAAAGCCCTTGACGGCCTTGCCCACTTGTTTGCCAATTTCTGGCAGTTCTTTCGGGCCGAAGAGCATGAAGGCAATGACCAGAATGATCAAGATTTCCATGGCTCCTAAGCCGAACATTGCCTGTGACCTTTCGTCTTCTCGCCACTCTTTGGCCAAACGCCTGAACTGTGTTGAATGGATTTTCTACTGTCTTCCGTCGTTGTTCCCAATGCCAAGCCAGGTTCACCGTGGCAGCCTTCTGTCCGGAGATTATCCTTGTTTGGGTTGTGTGGATTCCACAGGCTGTTGGACCGCAGCTTCTGACGACGGGACCTGTGTGGCTTGCTGCTGGCTTGCAACTTGCTGTGGCGATGGCGACTGAGCCCCATCCTGTTCGTCATTGGGGGTGACATCCAGGGCATCGGCTTCCGCGACGGATTTTTTGAACCCTTTAATGGCTTTGCCTAATCCCTCGCCTAATTGCGGAATTTTCCCTGCACCGAAAATGATCAGGACTATTATCAGGATGAGCATCAGCTCCATCCAGCCGAAGGATCCGAACACCGATCGACCTCACTTTGCTAAGACCGTGATACCTTGCTAGAAAAAGTCGGCGCAGTATACATAACCTACCCTGAAAAATCTACCTTTTCTTTGGGACAATCTCCACTGCGGATGAATGGCGATCCACGACTCAAATCTAACCTTTGTAGTAGGAGGACATCTTCTCCGTATACCAAGGCCTCGTCGGGTCACAGTCCGACCAGTTCTCAGGCAACCACACCCGCCTGCTTTCGTCATGATAGCCCACTGAATGAAAAGTGCGTGTAGTCAACCGGTTGCGGGGGAAATTGCATCATGGCCTTGATACCCTCAAGGTCATAGCCTAATTTTTCCAACTCTGGCATCGCCGCGCGAATTTCCGCTTCGGTCAAATAGGCAATCGTATCGGGAACGCCATGCGTGGGAAACCCTTCTAGCAGGGCTTGCATTTCAGTTTGTTCCTTCGATGGGGCCTGATCCGTGATGGGATATTCAATGGTACGCGGATAGGGCGCGCGATAGGTTTGGTTGAGGGCATGCAGCGTCCGCAGCACAAACGCATCTATCTGCCATGGCTCACCTTCCGGCGGATAAGGGTGCGACGCCAAGAGATCCATCACGCTAATCACATGGGCCCCAAGACTTCTGGACACAAAATCCCGCTGCGATTCGATAATGCCCGTATGAATGCCCAAGCGCATGGCAATACTTTGCAACAATGGAAAATTCACCATGAAACTGAATTGCCCACCTTGAACGGTATAGCACGGCTTTTCGGGATCGTTCAGCACACGAGGGTCAGCGGTGCCTGCGTCAAAACTACTAAATCCAATGGCGTCTGGAGCCAGCAACCTTAGCGCTTCCTTGAGACTTTGACAGGCGCCGACGTTGTACGGAACCAATACTTCTTCATCAATCCCTTTGAGAAACTCTACAACCGTTCGCCGAAATGGTAGGGCTTTGGCATCGACCGGTTGATATTCCCGCTCCCAGACCAAATCACCCAAAAACTGCGGAAAGGTTTGCAGCGTCTCACAATCACCTTTATCAAAGGCTTCTACAAATTTTGGCCAATCGGGAAATTCCGCCAACCGCTTTTCATTGAGATTGGGCCGCAGTTGCTCTTCTTTAATTTCTCCCTCTTTTCGCAAGACCAACTTCGTGGGAAGCTCGCTCCAGAGTTCATTGCAGATAATACGATCCACAGAGCCATCATCGAAGGAGGCCAGATCTTCCACGGCTCTGCATTCAAACAATACACGGTCACGGTGTTTGGCTAAATCCACATTCTGCTTGGCTTGCGCGACCAGCCCTGGCTCCTGTTCAACACAGATATACGTGATTCTCGGAAGAAGCCGTTCTTCTTGATCGAGTGCTTGTAGCCGGTCTAAGAAGCAGGCTGCCAGATTCCCATTTCCTGCGCCCCATTCCATGACGATAAGAGGGCCTGTCGGTGTCTCTTGATTCTTGGCTTTCGCACGAGCTTGACATTGCCGCCAGTAATCTTCCGCCAGCGCATAACCCAACCGATAGTCCGCTGCAGCAAAGGTTTGATAGAACTCGCGTACACGACTACCGAGCAGCCCGTAGAAAAGCCGATTGATATGAGCTTGCCAGATATCGACAGGTTGAAAGTCTCCAACCAATTGGGGCAAGGCATCGGGATCTGATGTGGTTTGGGTCGTCATATTGAAGGACCTACGTTTCTTTTATAAAAAATGGATAAATACGGTTTGCGGCGGCAATGCTCAACCTGCATAAAACCGCGAAAAATATTAACAAAGCCAATTTTGTGGCCGCAAGGCAAGGCCAACCAGGGTTGACCCGGCCAACGGCGGAAAGGTAGATCAAAGACAGGGTCGTCTCAAGATCGCTCGAGATCACTCATATCCGATGAGTGGACGTTCATAAGAGAACTACTTGCCGGTTAGAAGAGCCATGGGAAAAATAAAACGCCAGATTCTCTACGCTGAAGAACCTTTCTGGCAGCGCGCTTGGAGGTTGAGACACAGTGCCGTCCTGTTGATTTTGCTCATGGCGTCCTTAAGTTATGCAGAGGACCTGCCCCGCTCAGGCAAAGAACCTGTTGTTCAACCAAACGAAATCCAACATGGATTTGCACAGTTTGACTCCCCGCCAGATTTTTTTGACGATGACGCTCCCACTGAAACCTCAGCGCCCTATGACACCTACTCGGATTCTCCAGAGCTTCCCACCATGGACCACAAGCCCAGAGGACTCTTCGAAAGCTTAGCCTTTGCTGAAAGCGTGGAAGAAGATCGAACGATTCGACGAGGACATATTCTTGTTCCGGTCAATGCGACCGAAACATTTTCGCCTGCCACCCGAGCCGTCCATCTCGTCTTTACCGTGCACACGCACCTCGCCCCCTATCAAGTCATTGGCCGCCTGTTTCCCGAGCAGGTTCCGAACCTCGACCCATCGACCTGGATTGATGAAGACCGGGCAGATTTAGCTTTGGAAGACGAAAGCGGCTACTTGAAATTTTTCCCTCCGGAGGGCACCTGGCTCCCAGGCCAATATCGAGTGGATGTCTATGTGGGATATATGGTGAGCACCATGAATAAAATGGGAACGATGCGCTTTGTCATTCGTCACGAGAACAGCGTCTCGCGACCAGAATCAACTCCTGCGATGTCTTCGGAATAAGATACATTCTCGCTATCTTGGCGGGCTTGACGAGATCCTATGTTTACCGTAATGTATTTAGGAAATTACCCTAATGCATCGACGGGTCAAATCTGCAACTCCAACCAAAAAGCTCTGTCATAACGAACCATGATTGGTGACTCAAGCTCCCTCAACGTACGGACTCGCCTATGCTAAAGAAAAGCGGTGGCTATCTGCTGCTGTTCATTTTTATCGGTGGCCTGCTCGGGAGCATCTTAGGAGAAATTCTTCAGATCGTCTCTCCGGAAGGGATAGTACGCAACATCTTCGGCGAAGCCTTAAGTCTAGGCCTGGATCCACCGGTGACTGTCAATCTAGTCTTGCTGCAATTCACGTTGGGCTTCCTCCTCAAGATTAACCTACTCAGCGTTCTAGGCATGCTCCTCGGCGCCTACCTCTACAAACATCTCTAATGTCATAACAAATAAAGGAATCAGGTACCTTTCAATAACATATAATTATAAGGTGTCAGACCCCTAATATATTTTATTGAACTTGCAAGGCATAGTTGTCGAAATAAGTCAACCCCACCAGACATCACGACAATTGCTTTTATTCAACGTTCTTGGTACCTACCACAGTGCTATGGCAGAAATGCCCTTGGAAGGATTCCACACCATAGCCGTGACAAGGCAAGAACAAGGGAGCCAATGACCTCACAATTCCGAAATGTTCTCGTGCGAGTAACTCATTCATGACTTGGCCTCATCCACAAAGGAGTCCCGCTATGCCACGCACAATCCTCACGTTGGGTTGGTCCGTCATCGGAACACTCGGACTCAGCGTCGTCCTGAGTCTTCCACTGACGACATGGGCGACCGAAACCGACCAGGAGGCCCCTGTCGGCGCCGTGGGCGGCGCGGTGCATGCGGATCCGTTCACCGGCACCGCCACCACCAGCATCCCCATCGAGGTGCCACCAGGCCGCAGTGGGATACAGCCTGACCTAGCCTTGGTCTATGGCTCTGCCAATGGCAACGGGTGGCTGGGCATGGGCTGGAAGCTGGAAAAAGGCGTCATCGACCGACAAACAAAGTTTGGGGTGGACTATAGTGGCGATGACTATGTGTTTCGCCTCTCGGGCATCAATGTGGAAATGGTCAACATTGGCAACAATGAATACCGCGCCAAAGTGGAAGGCGGCTTTACGCGCATCAAAAAGCTCACAGCTCCCGATGGGAAGCCGTATTTCGAAGCCACGGACAAAACCGGCAAGAAATTTATCTTTGGCAAAGTGGCCGCCACGCGTGTGGCCGATCCCAACAACGCCAATAGCATCTTCCGCTGGTGTTTAGAGCGGGTCGAAGATGTGCATGGCAATTATATGACGTTGTCCTATACGCCCGATCAAGGGCAAGCCTATCTCAGACAGATTGATTACACAGGAAATGGGGCTCTAACCCCGACGAACCAAGTCAAGTTTTATCTGGAAGATCGGCCCGATGCGCCGCCCATGTATGTACCCAACTTCTTGATGACAACCGCCAAACGCCTCAAAACCATCGAAATCACCGCCAACGGCACTCGTGTCGCAGCATATAAGATTGATTATGAACCCTCCAATACCTCCACGATTTCCAGCGTGAAACGTTATGGAAACGATGCCGCGTTAGATGGCACAGGAACGATTACCGGCGGGACTTCACTGCCAGCTTTTACGGTGAATTACCCAACAGGCGGAACCGCGTTTTTTTCTACACCAAATCAATGGGCAGAAATTGCTCAACTGAATAGCGCTGTCGGCGATGTCAACGGGGATGGGAAGGCAGACGTCGTTTCCGGAAGTCAGGTCTACCTATCAACCGGGAGTGCTTTTAGTTCCCCCCAAAACTGGGGATACGGTGGCAACATACTTGCCGATGTCAATGGCGACGGCAAGGCCGACCGAATTAATATCTACGATTCAGGATATGGCATCGACGCCTTCGTGGCGCTGTCAACAGGGACAGGCTTCTTACTCGAAACAAGTTGGGCCGCAATTGCTCAACAGAATAGCGCCGTCGGCGATGTCAATGGGGATGGGAAGGCAGACGTCGTTTCCGGAAATCAGGTCTACCTATCAACCGGGAGTGCTTTTAGTTCCCCCCAAAACTGGGGATACGGTGGCAACATACTTGCCGATGTCAATGGCGACGGCAAGGCCGACCGAATTAATATCTACGATTCAGGATATGGCATCGACGCCTTCGTGGCGCTGTCAACAGGGACAGGCTTCTTACTCGAAACAAGTTGGGCCGAAATTGCAGGGACGAATGTTGCCGTTGGCGATGTCAATGGTGACGGGAGAGCGGATTTGGTCGTCAACACAACCATAGGAGATTTAGTGTATTCGTCGACGGGGAACGCTTTCAGTGCGGCCCAGAACTGGGGTTTTGGGGGCGTGTCCATACTCCGCGATGGCAATGGCGACGGCAGGGCTGACGGAATTAGTTTCTACGACTCAGGATATGGCATTACGGTCTCTGTCGGTTTATCTACGCAGACTGGAGCAAACACCTTGACCTTTGACAATGGGTATGGGGGTTCCAGCACGATCAATTTTACGACACTCAACGCGACCACCCAGATTCCGTTTCCCTGGCGAATCGTGGAGTCGATCGTCACCACCGACGGCAACAACCACACCGCGACCACCACCTATGACTACAGTGATGGCTTCTACTATCTCCCCGAGCGCGATTTTCGGGGCTTCCATCAGGTGACAGTCACCGGTCCTCTAGGGCCCAATAATGAGCGGACCGTTACAACGACCTGGTTTCATCAGGGCAACGACACGGATGTGGGCGTGAATAACCCCAACGTCGATGATGGCTACTTGAAAGGCGCACCCTATCAGGTGGAAGTGCGCGACGGGGCCAACCAGCTCTACTCCAAGACCACGACGACCTATCAGGCGCCGACGAGCACCACGCAAGCCCCCTTCTTTGCGCCACCCGCCTCGACGGTCACGGACATTTGTGACGGCAACAGTTGCGGCAAACAGATCCGCACCGACTTCACCTACGACCCTTACGGCAACGTCACGCGTGAAGAGCATTGGGGCGACGTGGGCCTCCCGACCGATGACCGTACGGTCACGCGCACGTTTGCGCCCAATACCAGCGCCTGGATCCTGGGCTTGCCCACGTCGGAAACCATCTATCAGGGGCTCGGGACGTCGACCCAAATGGCCCGCACCGACTTCTACTACGATGGCACCGGTTCCTGCAGTGCCCCGGGCGGCAGTGCGCAGCCGACGCAAGGCACCCTCACGCGCGTGAAGCAATCGCTCACGGGTGGCACCGACCCGGAAACAGGCATGACCTACGATGCCTATGGCAATGTCATCTGTACGCGTGATGCCCGCGGGAACATGACCACGATGAGTTACGATGCCTCCAAGACCTTTGCCACGGTCGTCACCAATGCCCTCGGCCACGTGACGAGTACCAGCTACTATGGGGTCAATGGCGTGGGCCAGACCACGGGGCTCTATGGCCAGGTCAAAAGCGTGACCGACCCCAATGGGTCGACCACGACGACGGAGTACGATGTGTTTGGGCGGCGGACGACAGTCACCCAACCCAATGGCTTCTGGACGACGACCAGCTACAACAGTTTCGGCACGGTCGGCAGTCAGCATGTCCGTACCGACTCCCAAGCGGGCCTCTCCACCTGGACCTACTTCGACGGGCTGGGCCGCACCACCAAGACCCGATCCACGGGGACTGATAGCAAAATTGTGACGGCATCTATTCAGTATGACAACCGGGGAGCCGTGACCCAACAGAGCCTCCCCGTCTTTGAACCGGCTAGTCCCAACCAATGGACGACTTCCGAATACGATCCCCTGGGCCGGACGATCAAAACCACCAATCCGGATGGCTCGCGGGGGCTGGCCTGCTATGACGACTGGGTCACGGTCGCCATCGATGCCAACCACCATCGCCACCGGACTGTCCGGGATGCCTATGGGCGCGTCGTCACCGTACAAGAATACACTGGCACGTACACCACCTGTACCACCAGCGTGGGCTCTCCCTATAGCACCACCACCTATGCGTACGATGTCTTGGGCAACCTCAAGACGCTCACCGACACCAAGGGCAATGTCAGCACCATGACCTACGACACGCTCTCGCGCAAGACCGCTATGCATGACCCCGACATGGGGAATTGGAGCTATGTCTACGACGCGGCGGGCAATCTCACCCGCCAGACCGACGCCAAAGGGCAACAAATCCACTTCCAGTACGATGCCCTCAACCGGCGCGTCCAGAAAGACTATGGTACGCAGCAACCACTCGGGGCAGGCAATGTGAATTATGTGTATGACGGCAGCACCGACTTCCGCAAAGGCCGCCTGCAGAAGGTCTTGGATGGCTCCGGCATTACCACCTTCTATTACGACAATATGGGCCAGGTGACGCGGACCGACAAAGCCGTCAGTGGCACCACCTATACCACCCAAACGACCTACGACACCCTCGGGCGCGTGCTCACGCTCACTTATCCGGACGCCAGCACGGTCACGCACACGTACAACGGCCCACAACTCAAAGAGGTCAAAGAAGGCAGCACCATCTATGCCGCCTATAGCGGCTTCAATGCCCAAGGCCAACCCAGCCGCCTCACGCTGGGCAATGGGGTCACCACCGACTATACGTACGATCCCAATAACTACCGCCTCAAGACGCTCAAGACCGTCAAGGGGTCGCTGACTCTGCAAGATCTCACCTATACCTTTGATGACGGGGGCAACGTGACCACGTTGACCGACCCGGTCCATGGCCACCAAACCTTCAATTACGATGGGCTGGACCGGCTCACGAGTGCTGCCGGGCCCTATGGCAGCCTGACCTATAGCTACGACCAGATTGGCAACATGACTGACAACTCCCGTGTGGGCACCTACACCTACCCAGCTAGTGGCTCCAGCAGTATCCGCCCCCATGCCGCCACGACCGCGGGGGCACACACCTACACCTATGATGCCAATGGCAACATGATCAGCGGCGCCGGGCGCACCATCAGCTATGACTATGAAAATCGCCCCACGAGTATCACCACCACTGGAAGTGGGGGAGGGTCCGGCGGTGGCGGGGGTTCAGGTAGCAGTGGGGGCGAGACGGTCAGTTTGGGAGCGATCAATGATGGCGTGGCAGCCCGGGATGGCGCCACCGGCACGGGCTTTCTCCTGTACAGTGCGGAAGCGGTGTCTACCCGGTTTGCAGCGAATCCACCTTATGTCACCAATAGTGATCATGTTATTGCCGTCCAGTTTTCCGGTGGCGTGTGGCGATATGATAATAACAATGGCTTGTATGCCTTTACCCCCGAGGCGAGTGATGTCTTACTGGCGGCCGTGGATTTCAGCACGGACACCGTCCAGAGCCTAGAAGACGTGGATGAGGTTGAGCAGGGCATTGCGAAAGGCTATGCCAGTGGCGATCTGACGTTTCTCGCCAACTGGTGGGCGGGGATGACGAATGCGGGAGAATTCACCGTCAATGGGACATCGTTTGTCAAGAATGGCGCGGCGAGCGGCGGCGGTGGCTCATCAGGCGGGGGCGAGACGGTCAGTCTGGGAGCGATCAATGATGGCGTGGCAGCCCGGGATGGCGCCACCGGCACGGGCTTTCTCCTGTACAGTGCGGAAGCGGTGTCTACCCGGTTTGCAGCGAATCCACCTTATGTCACCAATAGTGATCATGTTATTGCCGTCCAGTTTTCCGGTGGCGTGTGGCGATATGATAATAACAATGGCTTGTATGCCTTTACCCCCGAGGCGAGTGATGTCTTACTGGCGGCCGTGGATTTCAGCACGGACACCGTCCAGAGCCTAGAAGACGTGGATGAGGTTGAGCAGGGCATTGCGAAAGGCTATGCCAGTGGCGATCTGACGTTTCTCGCCAACTGGTGGGCGGGGATGACGAATGCGGGAGAATTCACCGTCAATGGGACATCGTTTGTCAAGAATGGCGCGGCGAGCGGCGGCGGTGGCTCATCAGGCGGGGGCGAGACGGTCAGTCTGGGAGCGATCAATGATGGCGTGGCAGCCAGGGATGGCGCCACCGGCAGTGGATTCATTCTGTATAGCCAAGAATCTGTGCATAGTCGTTTTTCCGCCAATCCGCCTTATGTCACCAATAGTGATCATGTGATTGCCGTCCAGTTTTCCGGGGGCGTGTGGCGATATGATAACAACAATGGGCTCTATGCCTTTACCCCACAAGCAAGCGATGTCTTACTGGCGGCAGTGGATTTTAGTAATGATACGATCACGGGGTTACAAGGTGTCGATAGTGTGGAACAGGGCATTGCCAAAGGGTATGCCAGTGGCGACCTGACGTTTACGCCAAATTGGTGGAACGGCGGGGCGAATGCGGGCGAATTCACCGTTGACGGGACCTCTTTTGTCACAAACGCGACCTCTGGAGGATCAGGCGGGGGGAGTGGCGGCGGCAGCCTAACCACTACGTTCACCTATGATGGCGATGGCGGGCGGGTGAGCAAGACCGTCAATGATGGCAGTACCAGCACCACCACGATCTACATCGGCAAGCTGTATGTGTGTGAAGGCACCTCCTGCGCGCGGATGATCTTTGCGGGAGGGCAACGTGTGGCGATGCAGCAAGTGGGCACGGGCTCCATCAGTTATTTTCATGCCGATCATTTAGGGTCGACCAGTGTGCTCACGGATGGGAACGGGAATTCGGAGGAAGATCTGGTCTACTATCCCTATGGCGAGACGTTTACCAATACCGGCACCGCCGATGTAGCGTATAAATATACCGGCAAGGAGCGGGACGGCTCCACCGGCCTTTATTTCTACGAAGCCCGCTACTACGATGCCGCCCTGGGCCGGTTTATTTCGGCGGATACGATCGTGCCGGATCCGCTCGATCCTCAATCCCTCAACCGCTATACCTATGCGGCCAACAACCCAGTTCTTTATAACGACCCCTCTGGCCATTGCCCAATTTGTTTTGCGGTCGGCTTTGCCGTGATTGGAGGTGTCGCTGCAGGTTTTCAAAGTGATTGGGACGCCGGCGCTATTTTCAAAGGTGCCTTTGTCGGTTTTGTTGGAGGAGCAGCAGCAGGTGGAGGCGGGTTTGGCGCTGGGCTTGTGTTTAGCAATGTTTCCTCCGCGACTGGCTCTCTTGTCGCGGCAACCCTCGCCACCGGTATTCACACCGGTCTGGTGGGTTATGGGCTTCAAGGTCTTCTCGGGCCAGCCGGAGGATGGGGGAATGGGAATGAGGGTTTTAGTTTAGCAGCAGGCGTCGCAGGAGGAGTAGTCGGAACAGGCTTCCAAGTAACCGGTGGAATTTTAGGGTTAAATGCTTGGGGAGGTATCGGAGGAATCAAAGCAGGGATGATTGCTGGTAATATTGTCAGCGGCCCGGTCGTAGGAGCAGTCTCCGCTGCCATCAGAGGAGAAGACCCGGGCGCAGGAGCTCTTATAGGTTTAGCAAGAAGTGCGGCACTACTAGGTGTGACGGCCATAGAGTTAGCCTCTCAGGGAGTGAATCCTTTAACATACCTGTTGTCTTTTACCGATGATGGTCGCGTTGAAGTCATGGCCGCATCGAGTAGAGGGTTCATTGCTAACAGAGCAGCAACACGAGGTCTCGTATCGGAACGAGTATCGCTTGGTGAGTCTTCAGGGAATTCGAGTAAACTTGATATTGGAACAGCTGTCAGTGGCGCTAATTCGATTATTGACGGGGCCGCCATCATTCGCACGTCTATACGATACGGGGCAGGAGCTGCTCATTTAGAAATAGTGAGATTATTAGGCGGATCAATGCCCTTGGGAACTAATCTGGCCCTTCGAGGTGCTATAGTCATTAATGGAGCAGGTGGGGTATTTCTTGCCGCTGGGGGAGGTCATATGATTGGTTCGGGTATACTTACAATTTACCCTCGAGCAGGAACTTATTTTGGTGATTTAACTTTTGATTTGACTCATTCTCAGCCCTGATAAACGATCGATGAACCCTTTCTTATCTTTATTAATTTTAGTTCCATTTTTAGTATCTTTAGCTCTAAGCTTGGGTGCACTGTGGATAGTGATTGATGAGGGACTTAGTGTTGGAATGGTTTTTGTCTTGTGCTTAACTGGCGGCCTCAGTGCCTATTTAGGATTTCTCTTCAGAAAGACCCTGACAAAGAAAGGGGCTCTTCTGGAAACTCCTGGTCTTGAAAATATTAGTGATCAGGAGAAAAGGAGCTTGACTAACCTAAATCTATTTTCAGCCTTTTTAGGATTAACGCTCTATGGGTTGGTGTTTTGGGGCTATGAGGTAATGAAAGGAGTGGCAGGAGCTGTGTTTTTGTTGATGGGAGTATTCCTTATATGGTCCTCAATCGTCGTAGGACGGTCAGTCAATTCGGTAACCGAAACGCCTGAGTTTCTTTTAAACCGAGCCCTCTATCCTCGACACAAGAAAATTTATTTCTTCTTCGTGGCTACTCTTGGAGTTCTCCTTACCCTGTTATACCAGTTTGCCCCAAGTTGGCATTTCATTTCTCCATGGGATATCGCCGGCATTCTTTTTTTTCTTGCCAGCACTTGTGTCTGGTTAGCGTTTCTGGATCGAAAACAACAGAAAGATCTTCATACCGTCAAATAGATTCCTCCGGCTAAGATTTTGGGCCACATGGATTGGGGGTCAAGTAGTGATTTAGATTGGGGGTCAAGTAGTGATTTACTATCTTTTTGGCTACCCCAATGTGACCATAAAACCCATTTTTCATTTTTCCCATCAGCGGCCTCAAGAAACATGACGCGTGAGACTTTGGGGCATTGAGGACTGCGAGCATCAGCGAGACTACCACGATTGATCTGATGGTCTCGACGCCTTGGTTGGACCTACATGTCGCTTTCTTTAAGCGCAGCAATTTTCAGGAGAGAATGAAGGAGTCCTCGTTTCAACGGGTGAGAACCGTGAATGGGAATAACGATGCGCTCGCAGCTGCCGTCTTTCGTGAAAATGTGGTGACTCCCTTTGACACGAGCCAGCTGCCAGCCCTTGCGCTTGATAGCGTTCGCAAGTTGTTTGCCGGTGACTTGCTTCAAATGGCCAGCTCTAAAACTTGGTCTTGGTCACTGAGCAGGTCGGAGGCATCTCCGGCTTCCAGCCAGAGCTCGATGGCCTCCATGAGATTGTTTCGGATTTCATCCATCGTTTCCCCTTGGGTGACACAGCCGGGCAGTGCCGGTACCTCTGCCCAGAATCCCCCCTCATCGGCTTTATGGACTATGGCTCGAATTTTCATTGTTTCAGCCTACCACAGACCAGCCATGTCCTCAATTCCTCATCTGGCCCAAGGGCCCACGGTTGAGCTGGAACCCAGGGGGCTTTCGGCTCCACCCGTGTGCTGACGGATGGGAATGGGAACTCGGAAGAAGACCTGGTCTATTCTCCCTATGGCGAGACGTTCACGAACACGGGCACGGCCGAGTTTGGAGTTTGGGGAGTTTGGGGTCATGTCATGATTTACTATATATTGTTCTAAGAAGTGGTCTTTGGGTAAGTCGATCAAATAGACCCCTAACAGATGCCATGAGCCGCCGTATTGCATGATCCTTCCTCCATTAATCAGCGATCTTGTCAGGTCTCTCTAAGCTCGTTTTATGGGTCTGTTGAAAACAAATGGCCCACCTTTCAGGATGGAACAGGCAAGGCGGCGTTCTCGCCATTAGCCGGACCTTACGGGCTCACAGCAATGGTCCCGCCTATGAGGACGGACTAAACAAGAGTGCTCTTCGCGCCGTGAGCGCTCACGTAGGACCAGTACGCTCCGCACGCAAAACAACGGGGTCGCTCTTCGAGACGAGCCAGGCAGCAAGCAGCCTTGCTGAACGGACTTTTTGAACCGACCCGAGGCCTCTCATCGTCAACGGTATTCTGGCAAAATGTGCCCCTTGATATCTTCATTATTCAACACTCCTGGAATGAAAAGTGGCACTCTGAACAAGCAGGAACGTGGGAAGGGATCTGGGAGTGCACACAGAAGACCTTGCCGCAATAGCTGAAAAGTGATATCATTTTTGATAACAAGAAAGGAGTGGAGCGATGGGCCAAGTTATTGTCCGAAACCTTGATGATCACATCATCGCCGCATTAAAAACCAAAGCCGAAATGCGTGGGCATTCCCTCGAGCAAGAACTCAGGGGAATTCTCGCGGAAGCGGCTAAGCCCTCTCTTGAAGAACGACGAATCTTGGTTGATCGCATTCGAGCCCTGACTCCTTCCACGCATCAAACTGACTCCACCATGCTTTTGCGAGAGGACCGTGATCGGTGATCTTTGTCATCGATGCGAATGTCGGCCTGAAGTGGTTCATCGAGGAGCCACGCTCAATGGCTGCAAGGAAAATTCTTGAAAAGGGCAGCGCATTCATCGTGCCGGACATTTTTATTTCAGAGATCTGCAATGTGGTGTGGAAAAAATTCAAGGTTCAGGAAATTACTGCAGAACAAGGTCAAGCCATTGTCACTAATGTGCCGGCGGTCATTGACCATATTGTTCCTACCATAGAATTAGCTCAAAGAGCCTTTGACCTTGCGGTTCAATTTAATCATCCCGTGTATGACTGTTTGTATCTGGCTTTGGCCGAACGTGAGTCTATCAGGTTCATCACGGATGACACCAAATTAGTGGCTGTAGGGAAAAAAGCCAAGCTGGGTCGTTTTGTACAAGCTCTCTAGGGTGGAGTTGAAAGGGAATTCTCTCTTGCTGATGTTTGTAAAAACGACGCCGTGACAACCATACAAACTTGTGATCTTGTAATTGAATTTGGGGTCAAAATTTGGGGTCAAGGCATGATTTGCTACTTTTGTAACCACGCCCAATCTCGCCTCGTCGTCTGCACCTTGAACATTCCATCAAATACCCACTTGGAGGAGTTTCTGACGTAACAGACGAATCGCATCTCGCAGTTTCGCTGCGCGCTCAAACTCAAGCGCCTTGGCCGCACCCTTCATCTCTTTCTCCAGTACCAGAATGCGTTTATCGAGGTCGCCGTCGGATTCATACACCTCCTCCGCCTCAGCCGCGACAGACAGGTCAAGATAATCAGATTCGGCTATGTGATATTCCAGATCATGAATGCGTTTTTGCACCGTTTCTGGCGTAATTCCGTGTTCCTGATTATAGGCCAATTGAATGTTGCGTCGGCGACCGGTTTCTTCCAGTGTCATCTGCATGGAATTCGTGATCGTATCGCCATACAGAATGACCGTACCATGGCTATTTCTCGCCGCTCGCCCGGCTGTCTGGACCAGCGCCCGATAGCCACGCAAAAATCCTTCCTTATCCGCATCCAGGACCGCAACTAAGCTCACTTCAGGGAGATCTAATCCTTCTCGCAATAAGTTGATACCGACCAACACATCGAACACCCCTCGCCGCAAATCCCGGATAATGTCGGCCCGTTCCAAGGTCTTAATATCCGAATGCAGATAGCGCACTTTTAGCCCTTGCTCGTAGTAATACTCCGTGAGGTCTTCCGCCATTCGTTTCGTCAAGGTTGTCACGAGCACCCGCTGGCTTTTGGCCACGCGTTCACGAATTTGTCCGAGCAAATGCTCCACTTGTCCTTTGGCCGGCTTCACTTCCATGACGGGATCGATCAAGCCCGTGGGCCGGATGATTTGTTCTACTGGCGCCACCACAGCATGCTTCAATTCATACGGCCCCGGCGTCGCCGAAACATACACCACCTGATTCATGAATCGTTCAAATTCGGGAAATTTCAACGGCCGGTTATCCATGGCTGAAGGGAGACGAAAACCGTAGTCAACCAGCGTCTTTTTGCGCGAATGATCGCCTTCATACATGCCCCCAAACTGTGGCACCGTGGCATGCGACTCATCCACGATCATTACATAATCCTTGGGAAAATAATCCAGCAACGTGGGTGGTGGCTCCCCTGGCTGACGCCCGCTAAGATGCCGCGAATAGTTCTCAATACCATGGCAATAGCCCATCGTCCGGATCATTTCCAGATCAAACTTGGTTCGCTGCTCCAGCCGCTGCGCTTCCAGCAACTGATTGGTCTGACGAAAATAGGCCACGCGTTCTTCGAGTTCTTCTTCGATTCCCGTAATCGCTTGTTCATACCGATCCGGCGCGATCACATAATGGCTCTTGGGGTAGATGGCAATTTTGGGAAGCTTGCGGAGCGATGTGCCGGTTAACGGGTCAATCTCATAAATGGCTTCCACTTCATCACCGAAGAGCTCGATTCGCACAGTATTGGAATCTGACGAAGCCGGAAATATTTCAATCACATCCCCGCGCGCGCGGAACATCCCCCGCTGCAATTCCACATCGTTGCGGGAATATTGAATGTCCACCAGTTTCGCTAAAATTTTCTCTCGGCCAATCTCCATGCCTGGCTCAAGAAAGAGCAGCATATCGTGATACACTTCCGGCGAGCCTAAACCATAAATGCACGACACCGATGCCACGATAATGATGTCGTTTCGCTGCAGCAACGCCGTGGTAGCTGCATGACGCATCTGATCGATGGTGTCGTTAATGGACGCATCTTTGGCAATATAGGTATCCGTCGTCGGGATGTAGGCTTCCGGCTGATAATAGTCGTAGTAGCTCACAAAATATTCTACGGCATTCTCAGGAAAGAAAGACTTAAACTCCTGATACAGCTGGGCCGCCAGAGTCTTATTATGTACCACAACCAACGTCGGCTTCTGTACCTTGGCGATCACATTGGCCATGGTAAAGGTCTTCCCAGAACCCGTCACACCTAACAGGACTTGATGCTTCAGACCTTCCTGGACACCTGCCGTGAGTGCTGCAATAGCCTTTCCTTGATCACCCTTGGGCACGTAGTCGGATTGGAGAGAAAAGATACTCATTTTTTATTACCAGGAATGTACCATAGGAGCGACCAGAGAGGCATGGTAGATTTGAGACCATCCGGACAACAAAGAAACCAATTTCGCATTCACAACAATGTGGCTTCTGTGCCCTGTTAGGTCTGTCTTCACGCGATAACTGCACTCTAGAGTCACTACGAAGTAAGGCAATCGGCCACATATAAATTAGAGCTCAGAGCAAGAAAATAGGCTTACAATAGGTGTCTGACACCTTAATTTTGGCCTGCCTTTCAGAACAGCCCAGTTATCTGGCCTTTGTCATCAATGCCGATAGATTCGGCCGCAGGAACTCGTGGCAGACCTGGCATCGTCATGATGTCGCCGGTAATGGCCACGACGAATTCCGCGCCCATGGCCAGCCGCACTTCACGGACCGGGATCGTAAAACCTGTGGGAGCGCCTTTCTTGGCGGGATCGGTCGAAAAACTATATTGGGTTTTGGCCATGCAGACGGGAAAGTGGCCATATCCGTTCTTTTCCAATTCGGTGAGACGAGCCTGAACGGTGTTGGGGATTTCGATATCGTCGGCACGATAGATTTCTCGAGCTACTGTGCGCATTTTTTCGGCCAAAGGCATCGTATCGGGATATAGCGGTGTGAATTGCGACTGACCACTGTTGGCCAACTCTTTCACCGCTTCGGCCAACGCAGCAGCACCCTTCCCGCCGTTTGCCCAATGGGTAGAGACCACCATTTGCACACCCAAGCTCTGACATGACTGCTTCACCAAATCCAATTCGGCCTGGGTATCATGCGTGAATTGGTTGATGGCCACAATGGCTGGCACTCCAAACTTTTGGATATTTTCTAAATGCTGTAATAAGTTGGGCAAACCCGCTTTGAGCGCCACCAGGTCTTCATGTCCCAGAGTTGCTTCCTTCGCCCCTCCATGTAGTTTGAGGGCTTTGATCGTCGCAACCACCATGGCGCATGCCGGTTTCAAGCCCGCTTCTTTGCATTTGATATCAAAGAACTTTTCCGCCCCAAGGTCAGCCCCAAACCCCGCTTCTGTCACGACGTAGTCGGCCAACTTCATCGCCAGTTTCGTCCCCACGATGGAGTTACAGCCGTGCGCAATATTCCCAAATGGCCCGCCATGTACTAATGCTGGATTATGCTCCAATGTCTGCACCAGGTTCGGATTAAAGGCATCTTTGAGTAAAGCAGTCATGGCTCCTTCGGCTTTGATATCCCGCGCAAACACCATATTTTTGTCAGCTGTTCGTCCTACTTTGATACTTCCTAATCGCCGTTTTAAATCTTTCAGGTCCGAGGCCAGACAGAGAATGGCCATGATTTCGGACGCAGCCGTAATGTCGAATCGGCCTTCACGCGCGTATCCATTTGCTTTGCCACCCAATCCGGTGACAATGTTGCGGAGAGACCGGTCATTCACATCCAATACACGACCCCAGGTCACTCTCCGCGGATCAACCGGTGGCTGATGCCCCCAATGAAGATGATTGGAGACCATGGACGCGAGCAAGTTATGGGCAGCTGTAATAGCATGAAAATCACCGGTGAAATGCAGATTAATGTCGGTCATCGGAGCCACTTGTGCATGGCCCCCGCCACAAGCTCCTCCCTTCATCCCAAAACAGGGTCCTAGACTTGGCTCGCGAATGGCCACAATGGCATTGGCTCCAATGTGATTCAAACCATCGGCCAGCCCGATAGAAGTTGTGGTTTTGCCTTCTCCGGCTTTCGTCGGTGTCATGGCTGTGACCAGAATCAGTTTGCCATCGGGGTTGCGTTGGAGTGTCGGTTCAACTGAGAGCGGAATTTTGGCTTTGTATCGGCCATATAGTTCGATCTGGTTGGCACCGAGCCCCAGTCTACCTTGAGCAATCTGGGTAATGGGCTGCAGCCGTGCTTGATTCGCGATGTCAAGGTTAATTGACGAACTCATGGTATAAACCGCAGAGCCGTTTGGATCATACCAAGATATTTCGGGTGAGTTCATCACAAATTTTTATCAACATTCTTGGTGTTGCGTCCCCAATTCTGCTAAGAAGAACCCATGCGATATTTTTTCGCGTACGTGAGTCTCATTTGTATACTGGCGGGGCACATCAATGTCGCGTGGCCGCAGGACTTAACGATTGGTCAACCGATTGTCCTGCAGGCAAAAAAATCCGTCGGAGTCCCCGTACACCGCGAACCTTCTCCAAGTTATCTAAAACATCTCCCCGAAGGAACGACTGGCATCATTCGAGACCGTGCTAATAAGACTCCCTGGCTCTTCATTGAGGTCTCTTCCGGAGAAACGTACTGGGTGCACAGGAAATATATCCGGTCCGATACTTCTTCCTCACCTTCGGTTACTCAGCAAGAGCCAAGTCCTGCCATGCCCTCGGGTGAGTCAATGAAAAGAGTGGGAGGTGATACCGCTGTCTGGTCTGGACAACAAGAATGTCAGGCGGCACTTCAAGAAGGCTTTCGCATGGCAACCATTTCGGCTTCTACATTACGCGTGGCAACCTGGAACCTTCGCTGGTTTCCGATTGGCCATCCTCCTGAACAGCCTCAGCAATCTGCAGAACCAACAGACCTGGAGTGGTTGGTTTGTGCCATTCGCTGGATGTCAATCGATATTCTGGCGATCCAAGAAAGCTTGGCCACCACTGAAGCGATGAACGCATGGAAAAAGCTCACCCGCCAGTTATCCAGTGAAACAGGTGCACCATGGCGCTGGCATCGGCAGCCATGCGGCCGGACGGACGATCATCATATCGGATTATTGTGGAATGATGCTCGCGTGTCTCTCTCGAACTTTCAGAGCCTGTGGCAATTGAATGCCAAAGCCTCGTCTCACAGAAATCCGTGCACCTCAGGGCTTCGGCCTGGCCAATATGCCTTTGTTCAATCCCGGCAGAAAGATGGCGTAGATTTTCACCTCATCTCGGTTCATTTGAAATCCGGGCCGACTGTTTTTGGCGTGGAAGTACGGCAGAAAGCCTTAAACCGCATCGATAAGGCCGTTGCACCGCTACTAACACGAGATCAAGATATCGTCATTCTTGGAGACTTTAACACGATGGGTGCGGGGGACTGGCATTCACAAAAATCCGAGCTGAAATACCTTCGCCGGTTTGTTCGCAAAGAAAAGCCCGGATTTACAGACCTTCCAGTCCGTCCACAATGCTCCCAGTATTTTCGGGGACGCGGCGGGCAGTTAGATCATGTCCTGGTAGCCCACGGGATGGAAGAAATTTCCGTCGAATCTGTTCACAGTACGGGATACTGCGCTGTATCCGGCTGCAAACGCATCAAAGGCGACTACCCTCTGGCCTACCATCGTTTATCAGACCATTGTCCCATCGTTCTGGAAATTAGCAATCAGGATCAGGATTGATGGTTAGCGTTGCAGCTGACCTGTATGACCCAAGGCTCAACGCTTGCGTTTGGGGCGTTTTTTTGGCAAGTCGCCTTCTCCCCAACAGGAAAGGAAGGTCGTCAAGAATGCATGCTCCTCAGCTGGCTCTACTGCCAGCGGCGCTAATGCCAACCCCACCGCCAAGGCAATATGATAACCCACTGACCGCGTGGCCACCGCTCGCTGGTAGGCCGGATGGGCACGATTAACCCACACCGTCGATTCAACTAATCGCCCGATTTCCTGGTCCCGCTCCCGGTCTTCGAATTGGATTCCCAACCCGAACCTCGCCGGACGTTTGGGACTTCCACGATCTGGCAACAAAAAATCAGACACTATTGAGGTATCTTCCGTGTCACGAGTGATCGCATTGGCTTCGCTAGATGGCCCATTGGAAGGTGGTGGGACAACCAGCGTGCTTTCAGGTTCTTGCACGTGAGGCATTCCCCCAGGAACGACGACCGCTCGCATGGTCTCATCAGAGCCCGGCATCCCTAAGGGCAACCGTTTCTGCCCACCCTTTCGATGTTCGACTAATGATCCTAAGAGGGGAAAGAGGCTCGAGAGATCCTCTAATACCCGTTCCATATCACGCTCCAACGGACGAATTTGGCGAGGAGGAGCCTCCTCGACCGGATTCTCGGCATCTCCCCATTCCGCCAATTGTCGCTGCACGGCCTCTTGAATCGCTTTCCGATAGGCCAAATAGGTCGCGCCTCGCGTGCCAACACGAATGAAATCTCCTTTGTTCAGCGTGAGACTTTCGGCCAGCGCCGGCACTTCGATCAGCCCAGCAATTTGATCACGCGCTTGCGGCGAAATCCCCAGCCAATCCCATCCGGATTTGATCACTTTACCAAATGTGCTGATCGCCACCCCTTGAAGATCTTCCGGTAAGGGACTGCTCGTTCGGGTCAAGTAGCCGATGGCAGACGGCTTTCGTTTTCGCAAGAGGCGAATTTCTAGCGGAGCCGAGACAGCCCTATCGACAGGAGGAGGGATCAGCTCGCTACCATTGATTTCAAATTTCACTCCCTGGGGATATTGCGCATGTAAGATGTTGGCAAACGTCGAGTCGAGGAGAGGCTGAAAATGCCGAGAGAGGATCGAACCCACAAACCCTTGATCTAACAAGGGAGACAACACATTCTGCAACTTTAATCGCACAGCGGTACCTTGTTGACTGACCATTCCCATCGGCGGCACCCATTTCCATGGCGCCCGATGCCGTGAGGACAAATGCCAGACCGTAGAAACATGCGTCTGTCCACGCCTGGTCTCTGTCCGCACCTCTTCACACACCAACAGGCCAAGCTTGATGCCTACCCCGGCGAAGCCTATCCCTTGCCCACGCCGCTTCGTGCTGGAAGCAATATCGTGATAGCGGGCCAAGATTTTTCGCGGCATTCCGGAGCCATTGTCCAGCACCATCAGCGTTCCTTCCGATGGTTCAGTCTGGATCACAATCCGGCTGGATCCGGAATCTAAGGAGTTAGCGACGATTTCCGTGAGGATAGTTTCTTCGAGCATACCTGGGTAGGCATCTCGTAAATCTTCCAATAGATGTAGAAGGTCGACCCGAGTCTCACCCATTGACCGACAATTCTAACCCCCTCATGATTGAGGCAATCCTGTACTCGCCTTTGCTGCATGAATCGAACGGGCTTCCGCTTCTACAAACACCCGCTTCACAAGAGGGTGCTGAGATTTAATATTTCGATCCAGTTGCGCAACATTACGTTCGACTTCTTCCGAGGTCAGGCCATCCTGGAATTTCACACTGATATTGACCAAGATAAATTCCGGCCCCATATGCATCGTCAGCACTTCATTGATATGCGTCACGCCCTGCAGTTGCAGAGCCATCTCGCGGATACTGCGCACCACTTCCCGATTGGCGCTTTCTCCGATTAATAAACCCTTGGTTTCATAGGCTAACCACACAGCCGTTCCACCCAAGATTAATCCGATAATCACGGTCGCAATACCGTCCATATAGACAATTCCTGTCACTTGGCCTAACCAGATACCCAGGAAAGCCACAATGAGCCCTAAAAGCGCAGCCGAATCTTCAAATAACACCATGAAGATGGTCGGATCTTTTCCGCGTTGGACGGCCTGCACATAGGACCACTTGCCTTTAGCCTGTGAAAATTCTTTGAAGGCGAAGTACCATGCTCCCCCTTCAAAGATGAGGGCCAGGCCAAGCACGATATAATTCACGATGGGATTATCCACCGGCACTGGGTGGAAAATATGCACCACGCCCTCATAAAGAGAAATCCCTGATCCTAAAGCAAAGATCAGAATCGCCACGACAAAACTCCAAAAATACACTTCTTTGCCATGGCCAAAAGGAAATTTCTCATCCGGAGGCTTCTTGCCTTTGTGCAGCCCATACAATAATAAGCCTTGATTCCCCGTATCGACCAAAGAATGTATGCCTTCGGCTAACATCGCAGAACTCCCTGTCACCACAGAAGCCGCAAATTTAGTCACGGCAATCAAGGCATTCCCGATGAGCGCAGCATAGATGACTTTTTTTGATCCCGACGCCATAGACACCTACCTCGTAACCAATACGTCCTTCGATTTAATTATCATTGGCTATTGACTGAAAAACTCTGATAGCGATACTCATGTGGTTCACTGCAGGATGGATGATGAAGAGTTTATTCGATTGAAGGCTCGGGGACAAAGAAAGACTTTTCGACACCCACACTTTATACGCACCAAGAAATTTATCGAGTGATGAACTTATTAAAACATGCGAACCCCACAATACCTCGACACCCCAAACTCAATTGACACTACATGTAGCCCTTCGCTATATTTGTTAAATCTAATTATCTGTGTCGATCCCTGACGCCGCCCTTATTCCTCGACGAAACACAGCTTGAGTTATGCTTGTCGATTCTAACGTCACTCGGCGTTTGCGACAAATTCACATCCAGTTCAGACGAATGGCTCTATCCGCAAATGAAGAAGCCCTTCAATTCCCGGATGGTGCAGAACTGGGAGTACGAAAAACTCTTGACTTTGAGCTTCGTCTCCGAGCCAGCCGTTGGCCCTTCCATGCTTCAATGCCAGAAGCATGGCACATGCCATCTAGACTCGGGACATCCTGCTCCATCATCCGAATGCTTAGCCGGAAACATGTGCGAACCCCAGTCTTTTCTCCTGTTACCTCGCCAGCCTTCTTGAGAGTGTTGAATAATCAAAAGCCATATGTCGCCATGAAGCCCTTGGCGATCAACAACGCCGGGGTTGGTTCAAAAAAGTCTGTCCAGCAAGGCCACTTACTGCTCGGCTCAGCTCGTAGAGCGACTCCATTGTTTTGCGCGCGGAGCGTACTGGCACTACGTGGGCACGCAAAAATGGCGAGAACGCTGCTGGCGGCTTTTTTCAACCGGCCCTTCTTGACAAATACGGCCAACCGGTGGTGTTCTGACTTATGGCATACTAGTCCATTGCAGGTCGAATTGACAGATACGCCCACAGGCCCTTAGTACACTATGGCACCTAAGCAACATCCCGGATTTTCCAGCGGTCGGACCGTCCGAGCACAAGATCTCCAATATATTGAGCGAACCGCAGATGCCGAGCTGCTGGATCATTGCCGAAATGGACGCCCCGCGTACATCCTTCATCCACCCCAGATGGGGAAATCCAGCCTGATTACCCATACCGCGGAAGAACTCAATGCCACCACTCACCATGCCATTCTGATCGATCTCAGCCAATTTCCTCTACCCCCACAAGAGGGAGCATGGTTTGATAAAATTGTCGACGTTCTCGATACCGGTCTCGACCTTGATACGGATATTATCAGTTGGTGGGAGAACCACCAGAGTCTTTCTCTTCCGACACGCCTCATACAGTTGATCACCGACGTTATCTTACCGGAAACAACGAAACCCCTTGTCTTATTTATTGATGAAATTGAACGAACGATCTCACTGCCCTTCCGTCAGCAGATTTTCGAATGCCTGGCGACGCTCTATGAGTCTCGGTCAACTAATTCTCATTTATATCGCCTGTCGTTTGTGATTTGCGGCGTCGCAACCCCTTCCCAGTTAATTCCGAACGATGTTCCCCCTCTATTCCAGTGGAGCCACCGCGTAGTCCTCTCAGATTTTACGCTGCAAGAAGCACTACCTTTGGCCGAAGGGCTAAGCCTACCAACCGAGGCCGCTCAGGAGACCGTGAAATGGATTTATGGATGGACGAACGGGCATCCCTATCTCACTCAAATGCTCTGCCGATATTTGGAAGAGCAACATCGCACTGAATGGTCCGAAACAGATGTCGACGAGTGTCTTGAGCATTTCATTAGGAGTCCGCAAGGTCGTCGAGAGCCTCATTTTCAATTGATTCGTACAGCGTTAACGGAACCCCTAGCTAATGACATCTCACTCATCAAGCCCTATATCGAGATCCTTGAAGGCAGGACAGACACAGTTAAAGCCGATCCGGCATCAGTAGAGCAATTACAGCTAGTGGGAGTACTACGTGAGAACGCCAGTGAGATAGTTCTCCGTAATCGCCTCTACCAGGAAGCATTCCCATTATCCTGGGCCAAATATCATCTTCACCCCCAGCCAGCTATGCAGCCGGTCACGACTGTGCCTCCCGGAACGCCCCTGGTTTCTTATGCCATTGCCGCAAGCTTGCTCCTCATCGGCATCGGAGTTCTTCTCTGGGCCATGCGTGAACCAGTTTCAAACCCTCCGGCTATGACAACGGAGCAATCGTTGCCAACCCCACTCACAACTTCTCCAACTCCCGCAACTCCAACCCCGACGTCGGCAACTCCAGAACACACAGAAGCCTTAGCACATGCCCAAGAGAAGATTCGTGAACTCGAACAGACGCTCGCTCAGTATCAGCAGCTTTCAACCAACGAAGTACAACGATTACAAGAACAACGCAATGAGCTAGAAGATCGACTGGCGTCCCAGAATGCCACGCTTTCAGATCTGCATGAAGAAATCGCCACGCTACAAGACACCGCGATTGACCAACAGACCACCTTTCAACAAGCACTTTCGGACTTTGATGCTGAACGCGCAGAATTCAAAGGGACCTTGACCACGGTAACCAACGAGCGGGATTCAGCCAGAGAACAGGTCGACAAGCTTCAAACTGCACTCCTCAAACAATCATCATTGTCTCCGTCTGAGATTGCACAAATAGTGGCAGACCGCGATCAATTGGAAGCGAAATTGACCACGGTCAATCAGCAACTCGAGAAGGCTCAGGCCGAAACTCGAGACGCCACCGCAGCCCTTGTTACCCATGAACAGCGCGCGAAGGCCGAGCAGGGCCGATTTGAGAGTGCTCAGGCTCAGCTACAGACCCAACTCAATACATTGCAAACCGAATACCGGCAGACAAAAGAATCTTTGAAAAAGACTGAAGAGCATTCACAAGCCCAACAAACATTAGCTCAACAGGAATTAGCTCGATTGCGCGAATCTCGAGCTGAGCTACAGCAACAACTTGCCGAAAAACAGCATGTTCTTGTCGAGACGCAACAGCAGCTATCAGCACTCGAAACTGAGAGCGCGGCCTCTCGATCAGAGCTTGAGAAAGCCCTCGAGAATCAAACGACCCTGACTGTCCAACTTCAAGGATCTCAACAAATCCAAGACCAGATGCAGGATCGTGTGGCTCAACTTGAATCCGACCTGAGTACGTACAAGGCCACCGCTAAATCTCGGAGACAGGCCCTACAGCAAGAGCGCGATAATCTATCACACCAGCTCACTCAAGCCTTGGACGACCTCGAGACCGCAACGAATCGTATGACAACACTTTCTACTGAGCTAACATCAGCAAAGCAAGAACTCACAAACAGGCAAGCGGCATTTCAGGACATTTACGCGGCTTCTTCGGAACCAAGTGGTGATCTAAAAGATCAGCTTGCTGCACTTGTCCACACAAACACGGATTTAGAAACACAGTTGCATGACACTGGCGCCGCATTGTCAGAAGCCAAACTGCGTATAGCCAGACTCGAACAAAAGGGTGGAGAGACAACCGCTCTCACTCAGGCACTCAACGAAAGTCAAACTGAAAAGGCCGCGCTGAGTACCAAACTCGCGTCAACCCAACAAGAGCTAACCAACCTTCAGATGGCGCTCAAACGCGTTTCTCCACCCGCATCGACAGAAAAAATGAAACGTAAGGAAGCGTCCGATTCTGAAATTACGCGCATCTTACCGCTCATCACCACAGCCATCACTCGTACTTCAAACAACACGATGCCTGTTTCTGTACGACTCCTTTGGGCTCGCCAGGCTTTCCTATTCAGCGAGCGAAGTGGCGGAAATGAATGGGCCCCGATTGACCACTCACTCCGCAAAGCCCTGCACGCATCTCCTACCCAATTAAAGGGATATTCCGGAAAAATTCTGACGCTTGCCTTCGATCCAGCGGGTGACCAGGTCATCGCCGGGACAAGCGACGGGCAGATACATGTCTGGTCGATAAAAAGTCCTTTACAGAATCCTCGAACCTTCAAGGGCCATTCAGCCGCCGTGCTATCCATTCATGTGAGTCCGAACGGCCATTATCTCGCCTCAGGTAGTATGGATTCTACCGTTCGACTCTGGAACCTTTCACAGTCCAACGGCAGTCCCAGAACATTTTCAGGCCATAGGAAGGGCGTCACCAGCCTAGCGTTCAAACCTGATGGGAAGCAACTGGCTTCAGGAAGTCAAGACCAGACAATTCGATTATGGGACCTGACGAGCATTCAACCAACATCGTTGATATTGGGCACCCATGATAGACGAGTCAATGCTGTTACCTATGCTCCGGATGGTAAGACGCTATCCTCTGCCGGTGATGATCTCACGTTGCGAGTGTGGGACCTACAGCGGCCTAACAGCACTCCCAGAATCCTTCGGGGACACCAGCAAAGTATTTCCACTGTGACCATTCATCCATCCGGCTGGTTAGTCGCTACCGGTAGCCGCGATCAAAAAATCGGGTTATGGGATATGCGGCAATCCGTCGTTGTCCCAACCTTTTTAGCCGGCTCATCGGGAAGAATCACTCAGATTCAATTCAGCATTGACGGGTCGTTTATCGCTGCAGTCAGTTCTGACAAGTCTTTACGGATTTGGAATTGGCAGGATCCCGCACAACCCCCGATTCATTTCCCTGATCACGAGGGCCCGTTGGCAGCAATAGCCATGAGTCCTGATGGACAAACAATTGCGGTCGGGGGCAGTGGCAAAAACGTGAAGTTGTGGTCAAGCACCGTACAACTGGCCCGAACAGTCTGTGATACGGCAAGTGAAAATCTGTCATATGGAGACTGGACGGCGATGGTTGGTATGAATATTCCCTACGAACGAACTTGCCCGAACCTACCTCTACACCCCTCATTTGTGAATGAAGGAAAACGGCTTGCCCAACAAGGATCTCGCGAGCAAGCTCGAAGCATTTTTGAACGGGCTAAACAATTAGACCCTAGCCTGAAATTAGATCCCCAATTAGAGCTTGGAAAGATTATTGGGCAACCCTCCTAACTTACATCTTGCGGCGATAAGATCCGAAGTGGTGGGAGACTTGGCTTGAGGAGGGGTTTCTTGGCTTCTCTGGTTAGGGGGTACCCCAAAGATTCCTGCCCCAAAAGCCAACTTATCACGGATCAGATATAAATGCGCGAGATCTATTTATAGCGTGGGTCTAAGCAGGTTGGAAATACGCTTTTAGCGATGTACCCTTCGGAATGCCAAGAGTCCAAGAAGCCCGCTCCCCAGCAAAATCAGGGATTGCGGTTCAGGGACAGGAGTAGCACCAGGCACGGGTTGCCCCCCTGGTCCACCACCGTCAGGCTCCATACCACCACCCATTTGCCCATCCCCACCATCTGGCGGAGGTGGAACAACTGGGAAAGTCACAAGATCGGTATCGATCAGGAAAGAAAAGAGTGGAGCCGTAAGGGGCTCAGAAAAGGAAATTTTCACCCCCGCATAGAGGTCGTGGAGATCTGAGAATGTGTCTAGACCATCCAGGCCCACCGGGTTCATGTAGGTAACTTCTATATTAGGGACACCCCCACTAACAATTCTAAAGGGAGTACCGAATCCCGAGGGGTCATTTTGAGTACTTCCCTTATCGTTTGCGATGACATCAAAAACGATGTTACCTGGTACGCCATCTAACGCAAGAGCACTTATGCCCACCCCACTATTGTTAAAAAGGGTCCATTGATTATTTTTAGTATCACCAGCTTGAGCCAATGCCCAGCCAGTTCCCAGAATATTAGGGTTACCCTGAGAATCCCAAATCTGTGTTTCCTGTGTATTGCCCGAATCAGCGAGAAAAGCTGTGACTGACAAACCGCCCATGTCAGCACCAGTAATGTCCAGATTCTCAAGCGATAAGGCCTGTTGGGGAGCTGAATGGTCTCTGGTAATAGTAAGGGCCAAGCTCACTTCCGGAAACACAAACGAGAACAAAATGGCCGCAACTACAAGCCCCATT
Source organism: Nitrospirales bacterium (assembly GCA_965223765.1). Lineage (GTDB taxonomy): Bacteria > Nitrospirota > Nitrospiria > Nitrospirales > UBA8639 > Nitrospira_E. Next base: position 1,550,144 of record OZ245016.1, on the reverse strand, counting down.
CCTACTTTCCCCTTCAAATCTTCAAAATTGACGATTTTATACATGTCTCAGGTACGTTAGTGCGAACCCGTGTATTTAGTCAACATTTTTGCACATTTTCCAGTCAAATTTTGCAGTTTTTCATCTTGGTGTCATAAGCTGCTACCTATACAACAATAGCGCAAAAGCATCTAAATCTCAGGCTAAATATAAAATTAGTTTTGCAAAGAAATATTTCCTTGAGAATCCACACTTAAAATCGCCGAGCCAGGGGCCACATTGACGGTATTGACACTCCCGTCCTGAAACGTTCCTACATCTAAAAATGGTTGGAAATCGGTTGGAGCCGAGAAGTTTTGGTCACTCCCTGAGACCAACCAGTTGGGATTGCTAAAGGGCGCAAAACAGCTTGTACTGGCACATAATGTATTGGAAATATTGACGACATTGGTTCCGGTTCCAAAATCAACCAATGCCCCACCACTCAGGGAAAATGTTGATCCTGCTCCTACTGCCGCGAGCACCCCACCATTGATGTCCACAAGACTATCCCCCTGAACAGACAAAAGGCTTCCATTAGCGAGTGTAAATTGAGCCCCTCCGCTCACATGAAATAGATTCCCATTCACGGTTAACCGACTCGTCCCATCCAATCGAATCAATGCATCTCCAGCCACCAGATTACCTTCAAACTTCGCATTTTGTCCGGCCACCCGTCCGAAATCTGAAGTCGTTGTCAGATTGCCATTAATCATCGCTAACAGCGGAGAGGAGGCATTTAGCAACGCCTGATCTAGATCCACCGTATTCGCAACCAGATCAGTTGAGCCCACGAGCACAGCCGTGTCAACGCTAACGGTCCCATCGATCACTTCAATGAATGCAGGCACATCTTGACGGAGAATGTCATTGCCACCAGCATCTTGACCAATCACCGGAGGAACAGAAGGGCCTGTTAACTGCGAATCTAAGACGGCCAAGAGAGCGGTCGGTATAGCAGGATCCATTGGCTGGATCGAACTTCCGTCCAGAACCGCCAAGGCCCGGTCTTCCAGAGTCACCAATGCTGGTTCGTTGGCCTTGCCCAACAGCGACACGACAGCTCCCTGAATTTCTTGTCCAAGAATAGCACCTGTTCCACTGAACATTGCAGTTGTTTGTTCCTGAGGTCCCACAGCAACCTGAGAATTCACTAAGACCACTCCGCCTTTAAGAGTCACTTCTCTAGTTGCACCAGGAATCCCTAATCCTGGATCAAAGGCCGACGAACTTCTTACTTGAACGGATCCGTCAATTCCCCCATCAGGGTCCGGACTATCAAACGTCCCCTGTTTCCCCTGGGCCAGAATGATTTCAAAACAATCCAGAAGCGTCTGGCAGGGTTCAGCTGCCCCTGCTTCGGGGACTGAGTCCAGGATATTGTCAGGGTCGATGCCATTAGATCTGGCAAACTGTGCAAGTTGCTCAGCTTGCCGCATACGATCATTGCTTTCGGTTCCAATCTGGACGTTTGAAGAAAGGGGTTGATTAAAACTCGAAAATTGCAAAGGGATCGTTTCGTTGGAGACGCTTCCCGCACCCGTTGGGGCAAGGGTACTAATAACCAGGCTATTTTCTGGAGCTTTCCCAACGTGAGGAGCATTGACTTTGATGCCACCATCTGCAAAGAGCAATTCTTTTTCTGCCCGAAAATCGCTATCCAAGAACGTTAACAGCCCCAACCCACCGGCAACACCACCGGCGGGAACAAGAGCACCGCTCACTTGAATATTTCCAGGACTCGGCTGACCACCGCCGCCACCGCCAGTGGGGGGTGGCGTTCCGCCAACGTTAGGATCCGGCGCCGCACACAATTGAGAGTTACCGGTACAGGGCAGAACCACTCCACCCGTCGCCGGATTATCAGGGTTTGGTCCTTGAGTAGACGCCCCCAACGACTGCCCCGTCGTAGCCAGGACAATTTGCTCATCAACTTCTCCATCGACTGGATCGGAGCCGACCAATGCTCGTTCCAGCGCTAACGCCTGAGCCATTTGTTTTTTCTTAATGAGTTTTTTTGTCGAATCCGGGATATCACAATGTTTCCCAACCGCGCAGATTGCCCGCCAATCTGTTATCTCATATTCATCTCCAATGGCTCGTAGCGCGCCATTGAAAAATCCAAGACATTGCCCAGGCTCAAGCTGTTTTTCATCCCATGTTCCGGGTTGGCTTCCCGGATACTCTAACTGCAAGGTGCCCTCCTTGGCACAGAAGGTCTCTAAAAGGCCAACCTGGTCTGATAGGCTCGATTGAGCCCGAAGACTAGTGCGAACCACATACGATGATCGAGGTCGGGACTTACCCGCAGTTTCCGCTAAAGTCGGCAGCACCTCAGCCGTAATCAGCCCACCGGTAGTCGTTGCCCGAATATTTGGTGTCGAAAAATTGAGCCCCGTTTGTAGAGGTTCACTAATCGGATGGGACCATTCTGCAGCCCCCACCCGCAATTGAAGTTGAGAATGCCCTCCTTGACCTTCTTCAAGCATCATTTCAGAAAATTCTTGAATTGCGACAACCCCCTGATTTTCTGGCAACAATAGTTCAGCAACGGATTCTTCCTCGGTGGCGATCACATCTCCCACAGCTAAGGACGTGCGATATTGTGGAGCATATCCAAGCCGGTTCCCAGTGCCCGGAATGACCGTGACGACCCCCCGAATTCCTGCAATCAAGGCCTGAGGTGGAGGAGAGGTTTGAGCAAACGACTCTGCCGTTGGTACGACCATAGGCCAAGACGCCCCAAAAATCTGTCCAACAATCCAGATAGCGAAAAGAATCAGAGGAAGTATCTTCATCTGTGTATGCCTCGCAGGTTGAGTCATGTATGTCCTTTTTAGGAACATGTAGTTTACATTTTTTATCGAGTATTCAGAAAAGCCTTTAAGGGTTTCTATCAAATTTACAAACTTCCTGTCTATTACACGAAAGTGGGAGAGAATCTGTAATGTCCGTGGGGAATTCAGTTCATTGAATAACCTTGCCATCAGCCGTACTGAATTTTCCTAACGGTCTCCTTAACGTCACTCATGCTTTTCTCTTTGCAGCCGAAACAATTAGGCATGACCAATTCATTCCCACTTTTCAGAACGCCAACCATCGCTAAGCCTTCACCACGAAACACGAGACAGGTCTCCCTAAACAGGTTGAAACGCCTGCTGATTGCCGGGAGTCTTTGGCTCCTGGGCTTCCATCTGATTGGCTGCGCTCAACCGGCCCGGTATGTCGAAACCCATGAGATTTCAAACTTGAAAGTCGTCTTTGTGGATGATCAAAGTTTACAAGAGTTGTGGGAATCGAAATCCGGACAGCCCGGCATACAATTTCAACCGTGGCTTCGAGGGGGGCTGGCTTCGGTCAAGACAGTTCGAGGATTCTATGATTTTTCCACGGATACGCTCTACTGTCCAAAATGGAACTATGAAGTATGTGGTCACGAACTCCATCACGCGGCATTAGGCCACTTTCATCCGCAAGAGTAACATCCATATTCTTTACACCGTGAACACCCATCTAATCTGCCCCTGTTTTGGAAGATTTGCTTTGCTCCTTAAGAAATGGTTGTAACTGGCCGTAGGTTTGACGCAGCACTTCCGTATCACGCTCCCAAGCTTCCATAAACACAGCAAAACGGGATTTTTCGTACATGCCAGGCATCCAAGCAGTGGCAAACAGGTGCCCGTCTTTTGACCAGTACACCTGCATCACCGAGAGCTGCTTGCTCAACGCATTGGTCACCTTATAACGCGAGCTGACATCTGAATACGGGGGGTTCCCCGGAAACCCAGTCTGCATGCGAATGCCCCCAAATGCAAAAGTTATATAGAGATGAATTTTTGACGCATGCTTGGCTCGTATTCCAGCTTCAACTTGATCGCACTGGTAACCTAAAAACTCCAAATGTTCAGTAATTGGCTCCTTCATCACAGAGGATTCGGCCAGGGAGGAGGGGCACATCAACAAGAAGAGGGAAAAGGTCCAGCTGACACAAAAAACACTCTGGAATTTCAGATTTCTTTCCTGAGCAACCTGGGTTCCTTGCCTTGCTTGTTTCAACATCATCACGATGACACTCCTTTTCGTTCTGGATTCCCAATTCGCTTAGGGATTAACAAGTAAGCTATATTAGCGTCATGCACACCCATCTTAGCTTATCCACAGCAATCCACTATTTTTCAAGGTACGACGGTCTGGCTGAAAATTGACAAATATCCTCTATTCTTTGTAAACCCTTGCTCTGATTGTAGGGCTCCTTCTAACCTGATGTAAATTTCAGCAGGGAGTCAATCGACGTTGCGCGACAATAACAGAGGAAACACGATGCTTTCTTACGGTATTTTTTTTGAAAAGGATTAGGCATGCCAGATTCTCGTCTTTTCACCATTGGCGGTCTATTTTGTTCGCTATGCATGGCTCTCCTGACATTTATCATCGGTGGGGAACCGGCATGGGCTCAACGAGCCAATGCCAACGTCTTGGCTACCAACGCTGCAATTGCTTATGACGACAAGAAATATGAAGAAGCTTTATCACTGGTCAACAAAGCTCTTGCGCTAGAACCACAACATGAACGAAGTCTGTTTTATCAAGGATTGGTCTATCTCGCCCAAGAGCAACCAGAAAAGGCGATAGGTCCTTTGGAAGCCGTTCATCAACTACGCCAGGATGATCTCGACGTTCAACACCACTTAGGTGTGGCGTACTTCGCTGCGGGAGAATATGACAAAGCCCAACCGTTGTTAGAGGCAGTGTATGAACATAACCCGGATACCGAAAACATAGGGTATTACGTAGGATTCTTGCGATACCGAGACAAACAATATGGAAATGCTGTCGAAGCCTTTGATCGTAATCAGACCCCCAATGCCGACATTCAACAACTGAATGGATTTTATCGGGGATTAGCCCTTGGAGTGCTGGGACTGCCCACCGAAGCTTTGAGCGAATTGGAACAAGTCCAGCGGACGCAAACCATCTCGCCGCTCACACAAGCCTCGATTCGCATTCGCGAAGCCCTTTCCTCTGGGCAGATTTACGGGGCACAAAAGCGCTTTCGTTTTCAAATTAGCGTTGGTGGATTTTATGATGACAACGTGAAAATCAATCCAGACCCTGTTGGCACCATCCCCATCCTGAATCCCCCAAATGACCCCAATTTTACCATTGCGAATCTTCGCAAACGCGACACGACAGCTTGGGGCTTTCTCACTTCGGCACGAGCCGACTATTCCTTCTTACGAGAAGGGCCTTTCGAGGCCACCGCGACATATTCATTTTTCCAAACTATTCATGGCGAGGGGTTTGACGAATTTAACATACAAGACCATTTGGTCGGACTTTCCGCGTTTTATCGAGGAGTGGCAGCAGGCCTTCCGTTTCAAATTGGCCTCCAATATGCCTATGACTACCTATTCCTGGACATGGACGGCTTTTTATCCCGTCACACGCCAACTCTCAGTGCCACGGTAATAGGACCGACATTTACTCTCCCGGTAATTGGCACCGTTGGGAACCTGACCACTGCCCTCTATCGCTACCAAGTGCAGACATTTTTCCGTGAGGTGGGAAATCGTGATATCCGATTCGCTGGGGACCTTCGCGACGGATATAACAACACCTTTGGGGTCATCCATGCATTCCGTCTCGCCAGCGACAAGCTGTTGTTACGGATTGGCTATCAATACGATAACGAAAGCACAGAGGGCACCGCCTTTTCGTACAGGGGCAATCGCCTGCTCACCGGAGGCCAACTCCAACTGCCGTGGGGCAAGATGACTCTACGATATGACTATGACGTCCATTGGCGGAATTACAAAAATCATCAAACCACTTTGTTTTTTACGGACCGCGAAGGACGCCTTTCCAAACGGGACGACATTCAACAAACTCACTTGGTCCAACTCACCAAACCCTTGCCACATAATTTTTCCCTTACAGCCCAGTATCAAGGGATCCGCAACCAATCACGTATTCCGCTTTATGACTACACCAAAAACGCTTGGACCTTGATTCTAACCTGGGCCTATTAGTACTTCCACTTTTTGAGAATCTGTTGGCCTAGCAGCCATAAGAGCACAGGTATCCCAATCCAGACCAGTTCACTCAGCAGTACGCCAATCCCCCAAGACGAAAAGAACGCGGTCAATCCGATCGGGGAGACGGCAATTGGTCGCCAAGGGAAGAAGTAGCGCGTATCGTGAAACGGCGCAAAGAAGGCGACACCTAATCCCCCGTCGGTCGCGGCATCCAATACACCGTGGGACAGCGTCACAAGAGAAAAATAGACAACCAGGCCCCAAGACAGCGGACTGCGAGAGGAAAGCTCCGGCTGCAAAAACATTGACGCAGCTATTCCGACGAGTAGGGCAAAGGCGATAGAATGCGTCAGGCCTCTGTGTCCCAGCATATGTTCGTACGGAATGCCGAACGCAAATCCGAGAACATCGGCATCCGGCAACCATGAACACAGAAATGTCAGCACCCAAAATCGCCGTGAACGAATTATGGAATGCACGGATTGTCCAAAAGCATAGGCGACAGCGGCATGCCCGAAGATCGAGGCCATAGAAAACGTGCTCCTCCTAACACGTCCGAACGTTCGCAAAAACAGACATTGCTTTCAGAAAACATCTGCCCGAGATAATAGTCAACGAGTGCCTAGGGTCTTTGCGTTGGTCTCAGCATTCATTCTTGGGGTGGCTTTAAGTTTCGGTTCTGCCTGTTCTCCAACTCCCGTTGACCCATCATCCTCGAGTGCTCAAAACTCATTCTCCAGCCTTAAGTCCTCAACATTTTCTTCCTTTCATCGTACCTCGCAGTATCTCACGATGCGGGATGGGGTCAAGATCGCTGTTGACCTGTACCTGCCCGATAATCTGAAACTGGGGCAGAAGCTTCCGGCAATGCTGCATCAAACCCGTTACTGGCGGGCTATTGAATATCGCTGGTTGATTGCACTTTTTAAGGACGATCGACCCCGTGGAACGATTGGACAATATGCCCAGCGTTTTCTGGAACATGGCTACGCCTGGGTGGATGTGGATGTCCGAGGATCCGGCGCCTCATTCGGCACCCGCCCAGTCGCATACTCACCGGCCGAAGTTCAGGACGGCGCGGAAATCGTCGACTGGATCATTCGGCAGCCATGGTCCAACGGCAAGGTGGGCGCCATGGGGATTTCCTATAGTGGCGGAACCGCCGAAATGCTGTTGGTCAATCAACATCCTGCGGTGAAGGCGGTGGCTCCGATGTTTTCTGGGTTTGACCTCTATTCTGAGATCGCCTTTCCCGGTGGCATCCACTTGTCCTGGTTCACCAAAACCTGGACTGCGATTAATAACCACTTAGACAATAATACTCTGCCATTTGCCGGTTGGATGGCCGATCTGTTTGTCCAAGGAGTGCGGCCGGTAGATAGCGACAGCGAGTTACTCGATCGAGCTGTGAAAGAACATGAAGGCAATTGGTCTCCGTTTCGTGAAGCTTCGGGCATGACCTTTCGAGATGACCCGCCGCCATCGCGGCAAGCTTCGACGATCGATGCCTTGAGCACCAAAACCTATGCCGATCATATCGGGCAATCAGGCGCGGCGATCTACAGCTACAGTGGATGGTTCGATGGAGGATATGCACTAGCCGCGATTCAACGCTACCGACAACACAACAATCCCAAACACCGGTTGATTCTTGGACCATGGGATCATGGCGGACGCCGCCGTATCAGCCCCTACTCGCTTGGCCCTGCTCAATTTGATCACATTGCCGAACTCTTGATGTTCTTTGATCGCCATTTCCTAAAGACCCTCCCCCAAGGAGAGTTCGAACAACACCCGATTAAGTACTACACCATGGGGGCGGAGCGTTGGAACACCGCAACACATTGGCCTCCACCGGCAACGCCCACAACCTTCTACCTTGCAGCCAACCAACACCTCTCGCAGGAACCGCCACCACACCAATCCCCCCCCGATCAGTATCCTGTCGATCCCAAGACCGGTACAGGTCCGCACACACGATGGAATACATTGGTGGGTATCCCATTGGAGCGTCCCTATCCAGATCGGAAGACACGCGATGAAGATCTGGTGGTCTATACATCTGATCCTCTGCAACAGGCGATAGAAGTGACCGGCCATCCCGTCATCACCATCTATCTGTCGTCCACAGCTCCTGATACCACCGTATTCGTCTACTTAGAAGATGTAACACCTCAAGGAGAAGTGCACTATGTCACAGAAGGCCAACTACGGGCATTGCACCGGAAGCTTGCTCAACCAAATGTAGACTGCAAGGAGGGATCGAATCCATGCCCACTACCACAACACAGCTTCACACGATCTGATGCCGCGTTGCTGAAGCCAGGCGAAATTGTCTCGCTCACGATAAGCTTGCTCCCAACCTCATATGAATTTCAACAAGGCCACCGAATCAGGATCGCACTGGCCGGTGCTGATGTGGATCACTTTCAATTGCTAGAAAACCCTTCGCCAACTTGGAAAATCTGGCACACAGCCACACAGCCTTCTCACATCAACCTACCTGTCATTTCACATTCTTCACATTAACCTTTTCTTTTCCCTAACTAAGACAGAGGTTCCATTCCGAAAATAGTGAGGGTAAGACCTCAACCACGAACACCCACCCTCTCGCCCTTTTTTTTGAGATATAATATTCCTATGGGCGTGAAACCAATACGACGATCTTCTAGACGCCCTAGCCGAGGGAAGAGGCATACGCTTCAAACAACCTTCACCATATTCTGGGATGTGATTCGTGAATGTTGGTCTATGCTTCGGGCATTCTTGGCAGTCGTGTGGGCCTCACCCCCGCTCGTTCGTTTAACGATAATCCCCTTCCTTCTTGTTCTTTTGTGGTTCGGCACGAATTGGGCTTTTCAGACATTCCAGAAGCCGAGTGAAATACTCTTTCTTTTGGATCGTTCTTTCAGCAAGCACCCCGTCGACACCTGGCAGGAATATGAGTCGCTCTTCCGCGAACATGCCACTGCGGTGATAACTCCAGAGTTTTTAGCCGCGCTGGCACAAGTCGAAGGTGGGGGAAATCCGATAGCTCGTACCTATTGGCGCTGGCAACTCACTTGGAATCCTCTAGCGTGGTATCGGCCAGCGTCGAGCGCGGTGGGCATGTTTCAGATTACCAATGGCACCTTCGAAGAGGCCAAACATTATTGCATTCACGATCACGAGGTCGTGGAAGATGGTCCTTGGCATGACTGGCACTCCTGCTGGTTCAACAGTCTCTACATACGTATCGTACCCAGCCATGCCATCGAGATGACCGCCGCATTGCTTGATCGTCAGGTCACCCAAACTCTACGCGTACATCCAAAGCACTCTTCCTCTCTAGATCAGAAACACAATCTAGCTGCTGTGATTCATTTGTGCGGGTTTTCAATCGGTCAGGCTTATGCCATGCGAAACTTTCAATTAATACCAAACCAACAATGCGGCGATCATGATGTACGGCGCTATCTCGCCCGAATCAATGAGTTAAAACATCGATACATCAAATCGACAGGCAGAGGGCAAATAATACGACAGGCCTACTAGACGCCAACCGTGCCCCCACAAAGAGCCCGAGCGAAACAAATCCACTCACTGTCCCCATTCTCAAATACATGAATACCCAATTTAGGTCGGATTATGTTGGAAGTGCTTTAGGTGTGATCATTAAGATCCCATCACGAATTGTGAGCAGCACTGCGGTGACTCGTGGTTCGGCATGGACGACGCGATTGAGTTCTTGAATCGCCGCTGTATTCGTATCGGGTGGAGGCATGGTCAACACATCGCCACTCCATAAGACATTGTCGATCAGGATCACCCCTGTTGGAGCGATCAAGTCCAACGCTCGTTGAAAATAGTTCACATAATTGGCTTTATCCGCATCGATGAAGATGAGATCGAACGAACCAGTCAAGTCCGCAAGAGTTTCCAGTGCAGGTCCTAACTGAAGTTGAATTTTTGAGCCATGCGGGCTTTCCGCCCAATAACGCTTCGCGAGCGCTGTAGAATCGGGATCGATGTCACAGGTAATTACCATTCCTTCTTTGGGAATGCTTTCAGCAAAACACAACGCGCTGTAGCCCGTGAATGTCCCTATTTCTAGTATGCGTTTGGCTCCAACAGTTAGTGCCATGACCTTTAAAAACGCCCCCTCCAGTGGCCCGACGACCATCTGAGGCAACTCCATCGTTCGATATGTTTCTTCCCGAAGGCGCCGGCAGATGTCTGACTCGGCAACCGAATGAGCCTCCGCGTAGGCTTCAACTTCCGGCATAACCAATGCCTTCATGACACACCCCCCTTCTACAAGATTGTTCAGAAAGCCTTTTCAGCCTTCTGTCCTGTAGCCTCACGACGACACAACCCTAGATTAGTATGATTTCAGCAACCGGACTCGTGTCAGTCCATTTGAACCTGACCTCTCTCAAAAAATGTTTGTCAATCTTGCTGAGGCTGACGTAGAGTGTCTTGTTGCACAGGACTGTCTAGACCATACCCACAAAGGAACAGCACGATGACGACTTCGGTTACTCTTGAGGGCCTGAAAACACGATTGCGAGAAATCCAGCATCTGAAAGACGCCGCTGCTGTCCTGTCATGGGACCAAGAAACATACATGCCTTCGGGAAGTGGGACAATTCGGGCCGAGCAACTTGCCACCGTTCAGACCCTGGCCCACAATCAGTTTGTGGCCCCCGAAACTGAGTCTTTGCTGGGCTTCTTTGTTGACATAGAAACCGGGGCCCTTCTGCCCACACACCACAACTCCCTAGATGACGCCTCGCAAGCTCTCCTACGAGAAACCTGGCGAGATTTTTCTCGCGCAAAAAAATTGCCATCCGCGTTCGTGAATGACCTAGAACGCGAATGTTCTCTCGCGCAGCAGGTCTGGGCGGAAGCACGGAAGACCAATGACTTTCAGCGGTTTCTTCCGAACTTAGAACGGCTTGTGGGATTCAAACGACAAGAGGCCGATTATTTAGGGTTTACCGACACGCCCTATAATGCCTTACTGGATACATTTGAACCTGGGTCGACCGTCGCCGAACTCCGCCCCCTCTTTGCCGAATTGCGCACACACCTCATTCGCTTGCTCGATCAGGTTCGAAACTCTCCGGTTCAACCCAACACCACCCTCCTCTCGCAATCGTTTGACACTACAAAGCAAATGGAGTTCGGCCGTCTCGTGCTCAAACAAATGGGCTATGATTTTCAGCGGGGACGTCTCGATCTGTCCGCCCACCCCTTTACCACGTCATTTCACCCAACCGACACACGAGTCACCACACGTGTCTTTGAGACCGATATGCCCTCATGCCTGTTTAGTTGCATTCATGAGGGGGGCCATGGCTTATACGAACAAGGGCTAGCGCCTCAACACTATGGCACGCCCTTAAGCGAGCCTATTTCATTAGGCATTCATGAAAGCCAATCACGCCTTTGGGAAAATTGTGTGGGCCGCTCCCAGTCTTTTTGGACATACTTTTACCCTCAGCTACAAGAGCTTTTCCCAGATCAGCTTCAAGCGGTCAGCCAAGAGGAGTTTTACTTGGCCATCAATCGTGTCGCGCCGTCGTTCATCCGCGTGGAAGCCGATGAGTTGACGTATAATTTACATATCATGGTGCGATTTGAGATTGAATTAGATGTGATCGAAGGTCGAATACACGTTGAAGACCTCCCAGAAGTCTGGAACACGAAAATGCAAGACTACTTAGGAGTCGTACCTCCAGATGATGCACAGGGAGTGCTGCAGGATGTCCACTGGTCGTTCGGCGCATTTGGCTATTTCCCGACTTACACGCTTGGCAACCTCTACGCCGCTATGCTGTTTGAACAAGCACAGAAAGAGATGGCGGATCTTGAGCAACAGATCAGCCAGGGTAATTTGCTGCCCTTGAAAACTTGGCTCAACAATCGCGTTCATCGATGGGGACGACAGTTCTCGGCGAAGGATTTACTCCGACAAATCACTGGACAAACCCTGACCTCCGAGCCATTCATCCAAGATCTTGAAGAAAAGTTCAGCAACCTGTATCAATTTCCGACAAGTTTCTCATCTTCAAATAATTCCTGACTCGTGAATACTAAAGGATTTTCCCCTTCCCGTCCGCCAAAGCATCCGACAGCTTGTTGTGGCAGCACGCCACCCCTACCCTTCAGAAATTAATCATAAGGCTCAGGGGCACCTCCTTGAGAATCCTTGCCATCCATGAGCCTCTGCTTCATTTTCTATAACTAGGGGGCAACTTATGAATCGAAATCTCTCGTACTCCACCTTACTCTTAGCTTTTTGCTTTTCGCTGGTGACTTTGTTCCCAACCACCTCAGTGCTCGCTGCCTCGAAGACGGACATTAATTCCGCCACTGTCGAACAACTAGAAGCCGTCAAAGGAATCGGCCATGATACGGCGATGAAAATCTTGGCCTACAAAGAAGAACATGGGAAATTTACCTCGATGACGCAACTGGAAGCGGTGAGTGGGGTGGGGAAAGTACGCCTAGAAGCCCTGAACGAAGTCTTTACCGTAGGGCCAGGAAAGAAAGGTCATAAGAAAACATCGATGAAATAACATCGATTGCTTGGTCCGTTTTCCTTTTCGTAAACGAAAGGAAAACGGACCGTATCCTGGTTCCACGGTTGTCGAATATTCTACACAAGGGCGGTTGATCTAATATCCCATAGCGGCATTTAAACTTTTCACCTGTGCCGATGACAGCGTGAATGAAGCAGTGGTCTCCACACGTGACGGCACCAGCAGGATCGTGTGGAACGAAATATCCCGAATTGCAAGCTTTTGCTCAGGACTATCCGCCGGACTCAGTTCCACTGCTTCCACCGAACTCATAATCGCACTCGTGTCCTGTGAGCCATAGGTCTCCACAATAGTTCGAATCGTATCCATGATCTGTTGGTTGGCTTCATGACTCTCAACTACACGATCAACTAATTCGAACACGTGTTCCGCTTCATCTGTCACATCAAAATTTTGAAGTCGTTCCTTTCGGCGCAAAAACAGTAAATCATTATCCACATCCTTACTGAATGCCCCGTAGGGAAACCGAACGAACTCCCAATGCAATCCCTTGTACCCATTCCCCAACATTTGCAGCTCTGCCAGAAACAATAGCTGCTGAAGCTTCACATCACTCATCAAGCCCATCGATTCGGTGAGGCGTAAGGTATAAATGAGCAACGCTCGATCACTCGTGACCTCTACTGGTTTTCGCATAATCTCCCAAAATTCCTTAAAAAGAATCGAAAAAAATTCTTGACCATTTTTGTATCTTGGGGTTTAATACCCCTTCGCTCTTTAAGGGAACAGCACCCGATGCCTAAGCCAGTCAAAGAACTCGAAATCCTTAAAAATCATCTCTCACAAAACAGTCTCAAGTTAACGCGACAGCGCGAACTGATCCTGACGACATTCCTGAAAATGGAGCATGTCACTGCGGAGCAGTTATATCACATTCTCGCCAAGAAAGACCCTCATATCGGTCTAGCCACTATCTATCGGACATTGAAACTCTTTTGCGACACCGGCCTTGCCCAAGAACGCCATTTCGGCACCCAAACCCAATTCGACAATGTGGCTCACAAAGGCCATCATGACCATCTTATCTGTACCAGATGCGGGAAAATCGTAGAATTTAACAATTGTCAAATCGAAGACCTTCAAGAAGCCGTCGCCCGGAAGAATGGTTTCACCATTGAAACCCACAAACTAGAATTGTACGGCCTCTGCGCGACCTGCCAAGCGGCCTAACGATTCCTACTTGCTCCGGGTACCATGACACACGTCTCAATCTTGCCCTCTCGACGAGAGACATAGTACAGTGTCAATTATGAAAATGATTATTCAAATCGTTAGGCGATGTCGAAATCTCCCATTGTTGACAATATTCGCGGTTGCGCTTCTGGCAAATGTGGGGCCCGAAGGCATAACCAAGCTCTATGCTGGCGACACGGTTGTGGTCTATTCCGGACGAGCGGAACGATTGATTAAGCCCGTGTTAGATCATTTCGAAACAACGACGGGCATCACTGTACAACTTCTAACTGCAGGTAGCACAGAATTGGTCAACCGGCTCCGCGCCGAACAATCACGAACTCCCGCCGACGTGTTTATTACCAACGAAGCTGGAGCGTTAGAATTAGCACGGACATTACAGTTACTTCAGCCTATTGCCCTACCAGAGGTCGAATCGGCGGTGCCAGAGCCATTTCGCGCTCCTGATAACAGCTGGATTGGTCTCTCCGGACGCATGTGGGTAACCGTCTACAACACCAATCTCGTAGATCCCTCCACAATTCATTCATTGTTGGACTTGGCCAAGCCGATCTGGAAGGGGAAGTTGGCCATTCCTAGCGCCAATAGTGAATATCTACAGGCCGGTGCATCAATGGTCTTAGCTGCTAAAGGGAAGCCTACGGCCGAAGAGTTTTTGAAGGGAATTCGTGACAATGCCGAAAATGAAGTCTACGGGAAGAATCGGCAGATTGTCGATGCAGTCGCCAAGGGTAAAGTCGCTGTTGGGATCGTCAATCACTATTATATTTTCCGTCATTTAGCGAAGGACCCAAAGGCTCCGATTGCTCCGTTAATTACAGACCAAAGGCCAAAGGAAATGGGCAGTATCATGAACATGGCAGGCATTGGCCTGACTGCCCATGCCAAACATGTTTCTGCTGCTCAACGATTAATTACATTTTTGATATCTCCAACCGGACAAGAAATGTTTTCTCGGATCAATAAAGAATATCCGGTTAATCCCCAGGTAAAAATCGACCCCGCGCTTCCTCCGGCTTCCTCCTTTCGCGCGTCGACGATTCCTCTGACACAATTGGCTGAGCTCCGTGAACCGATCATTCAAGAGATCCAACGCTTGGGCCTCCGCTAATCGATTTGTTGTTCTCTGATGATTCAGCAGACCCGGGTCACGCCGCTATCTCTCGTGGCAGTGTGCGTAGCCATCCTTCTCATGTTCCCCCTCTTGTACGTGACCTACGCGGCTTTTTCTGGTGATCTGTCGCAGGCTGGCAATCTCTGGACGACACGCGTTCCAGAATTATTGATCAATACGTTTTCCTTGGCATTGGGTGTTTCACTGACCACCCTGACCCTAGGAATTTCCACCGCCTGGATCGTGACCCGTTACCAGTTTTGGGGACGTGCCTTTTGGGACTGGGGGTTCATCCTGCCTCTCGCCATTCCTTCCTTCGTCCTGGCCTATGTGTACACGTACTTGTTAGACACAGCTGGCCCCGTTGAACAGGCGTGGCAATGGCTCACAGCCTCCGAGACTCACATTCCTTCTCCCTACAGCTTCATGGGAGCCCTCGTCGTTCTGACGTTAAATACGTTTCCCTATGTCTATCTACTCGCTCGCGCAGCTTTTCAAAATTTCAATATATCATTTGAAGAGGCGGCGCAAGCGACAGGGGCTACACGGCGGGAAGTCTTTTGGCGAGTGTCAATGCCTTTGATTCGTCCTGCGTTGGTGGCGAGCATGTTTCTGGTCGTTCTCTACGTCGTCTCCGATTTCGGAGCCGTATCACTTCTCCGATTTCAAACATTTACCTACGCGATTTATCAACAAATAACCGGACGCTTTGATTATCAAGCAGCCGCACTCTTGAGCCTGCTGTTGGTTAGCTTTGCACTCGTCTTTCTTCTTGCCGAGCGTTGGTTCCGCAAACAAAGTCGGTTCTACCAGACAGCCGGCCGAGTCCGTACTGCTACCCCAAAACGCTGTTCGTACCTCCACAACCTGGCCATCAACTTGTCTTTTCTCGCCATTTTTTTAGCGGCCTTTGGCCTTCCGGTACTCTTGCTCATTCAATGGACCGCTGCGGCTTGGTCCAATGGTGAAGTCGGCACGTCTTTTGGAACATATATCGGCAACAGTCTTTTTCTTTCCGCTGCCGCAGCAACACTCGCCCTCTGTGTAGGCACGCCGTTGGCCTACTTGGCGTCTCGTCTTCCGTCCACACTTCATCTCGCCTGTCTACAAGGAGCCTATGTTGGCTATGTGCTCCCAGGCCCAGTGGCCGCACTGGCGCTCCTCATGTTGTTTACCGACATCATTCCAATTTTATACGGCACAATGTTTGTCCTGATCCTGGCCTATCTGGTTCATTACCTTCCAGCCGGCCTTCAAGCCATGGAGTCCGCACTCCAACAAGTCAATCCTAATATCGAAGAAGCCGCACTTAATCTGGGAGCAAGAGGCTTCCGAACGTTTCGGCAGGTCACATTTCCTCTGGTTCGCAAAGGCTTTGTCGGGGCCTGGTTACTCATGTTTCTGCTCTGCATGAAAGAATTGCCGGCAACCCTTCTTTTGCGTCCAATCGGGTTTGACACCTTAGCGGTCAGGATTTGGTTGGAAGCCAGTGAAGAACTGTATCAACTGGCCGCTCCACCAGCCCTACTGATCGTCCTGCTGACAATACCTGCCGTCTTCTTATTATCGAAAAAGAATTGGCAGGCAACCTAAGCCTCAGTACAATAGCACCTGAAACGTTTTCAAATCTTCGATGTTTCGAGGAAGTTGAGGCCACCCCTGTAGCATCACTGACCACATGACTGTAACGCCTTCTAACGTTCGGCCACCAATGCTAGAGTTAGTAAAGATCACCTGCGGGTATCAACCTGGTGCCCCAGCGGTACATGATCTGTCCCTCTGCCTTCCTCCCGGCCAGATCCTTTGCGTTTTAGGGCCTTCTGGTTGCGGCAAAACCACAACTCTGCGGGCCATCGCCGGCTTTGAAAGAATTTCTGCTGGGGAAATACGCCTTGACGGAACGACGATCGCCTCGTACTCATCTCACCTTCCACCTGAGCAACGGCGAGTCGGCATGGTTTTCCAAGAATATGCCCTGTTTCCTCACATGTCTGTTAACGAAAACATCGCGTTTGGGCTCTATCGTTGGCAGAGCACGGACCGCGCAGCACGAATCCAAGAATTGTTAGATCTCGTGGATCTCAAGGGCCTTCAACACCGATTTCCTCATGAATTGTCCGGAGGGCAGCAACAACGGGTAGCTCTCGCACGTGCGCTAGCACCCAACCCTCTGGTGCTGTTACTGGATGAACCCTTTAGTAATTTGGATCCAGACATGACGATCAAGATGCGGAAGGAGCTGTTCCGCATTCTCCGAAAAACCAAGACCACCACGATACTGGTCACACACGACCATGAAGAGGCCTTTGCGATGGCCGATCAGGTAGCCGTGATGCAGAATGGCGAATTAGTTCAATGCGATAGCCCTGAAACCATTTATCAACAGCCTTCCTGTTCATTTGTGGCAGAATTCATCGGCCAAGCCAATATCATTCCTGGTATGATAAAAAATGGGCAGGTTCAAACGGAAATTGGCACATTTCCCCATCAGGGGGAGTTTCAGTCTCACCGACCAGTCCAGGTGATGATTCGCCCGAACGATGTTCAGTTTACCGAATCTGACACAGGTCAGGGACGCATTGAAAGCCGGCAGTTTCAGGGTTCGGAAACCCGCTATACCATTCGTCTCAAGTCGGGCCAACTGCTTCACTGCTCTATGTCACCCATTCCCGTGTATAATATAGATGCACCCGTGACGATCCATATGAACACATCGAAAACCATTCTCTTCCAACAACCGACTGACTCATCGCGTGAAAGGAGGCTGTGACATGACATTCAAGCACTGCACACATCGAAGACAACTCATTCCCATCTGGGCAGGCGTAGTAGCTGTAATCCTGGGATTTCCCCTACTGGCACTGGCTAGTGGCTACAGCCATGGTAGTGGGCATCATGGGACGGGGAAAACTTCCCCCCACCATGCCTCAAGCACAATGGGGCATGGGAAAGGCCATCATGGAAGCGGGCACTCGAGTAGCGGCTATGGTATGAAGGGCTCCAAACACGGAATTGGTAGCCATGGCCCACACCAAAGCGCATCGAAGTTTGTCGATCACATTTTGAAATTCAAAGACGGCATGGCCATTACCGAAGATCAAGTCTCCAGACTGCAGACGATTAAGACAGATTTTGAAAAGACAAAAATAAAAATGAAGGCCGAGATTCAGCTCACTAGCGTGGATTTGCATAACCTGTTGAGGGACGATAAAGGCTCGCTCAATGAAGTCGAAGCCACCCTGAAACAGCTGTATGATAAACGAGCAGACATGTATCTGGCCTCAGTCAAAGCGACCAGAGATGCCAAGGCTGTGCTCACTGATGAGCAGCGGTCGCGGATGAAAGCTGTGCATGATCGCATCAATGCCTACGGCGGATCAGGAATGGGTTCAAAAGGTCATCCTGGTGGGTACAAACACCATGGCAAAGAACAGAAAAGCTAACGCTCATTCCTTGAAGGATTGAATCCCAAACGAAAAAGGGGGCTTCATAGCCCCCTTTTTTTATCTCTTTTTCTGACGGGACTTCTTTGAACCCATTAACAGAGGGCTCTTTTCAGCCTTGCGTCTTTTTTTATTGGAGATCTTCTTATGAGCACTGTTGCTATCTATATTGCGGCGGCCATCGCAGAGATTGGCGGATGTTTTGCATTTTGGAATTGGCTACGGTTGGAACGGGCGCCAATATGGGGACTAATTGGGACCTTGAGCCTCATTATATTTGGCCTCCTACTGACCCGCTCCGAGGTCGCATTTGCAGGACGCGCTTACGCAGCCTACGGTGGGGTGTATATTGCCGCTTCTTTAGTATGGCTCTTTGCAGTTGAGCACATTATTCCTGATCGATGGGATATTCTTGGGGCAGGAATCTGTCTAGTTGGAGCAGGATTAATTCTTTGGGGTCCACGGTCACTTATTCAGTAATACCTATGGTAACTGAGAGATAACTATGACCATTGAGTTCGGTCTATGTATGCGAATCCAGATCTGGCCAGTCAGATTTTCCTAGTGCAGACACGCGCAGGCTCGTGTGTAGACTGATTGCAAACTACCCCAAGCGGACAAAGTTTAAAATATTTCATGAATAATAAAAAGAAAACTCCACTAGTCCTTTCAATATCTATTTCTTCTGGAACAGGTGGGAAAAAAACGATTCACCTAGATCATCCGTGGGCCACACCAATTCGGAGAGCTCTCAAATCAGGAAGTCCACCAGGAACCTGGCAGTACATCTACACAAATGATTTAGAAGGTGTTCCACGTATGCTAGGTAGTTTTGTCTATACGGCTGGTGGTCGAATGCTTTTCTGTCCAGGTTTTGAAACGTTGATACTACCTATCGGAAATGGTGGTGAAGAAGAAAATAATAAACATGTTCATGTGAGTCACGTGACTCTAGATCCTAGGAAAGAGGATGGAAGTTGGTCCACTCATGTTGCTACCTTTGATGCAGGTCAAGAAGGGCCAAGGGGGTTAAAACAAAAATCGCATGAGGAAGAGGGGTGTATGTTTGCATGGTTTTCACTGATCTTGCCAAATTACGATGTACTAGAAGTGCTTCCGAAGAGATTAGTACTACCTCATGAGGCTCCAATGTCGAATCAACCAGATTGGTCCGAACAAACACTTGGAAATTACAAGGGGCCGCCCACAAATATTCAATTTGTCACTACGCCTGATGGTCCAAGCTATTTTCAGTTCGATGTTTGGGCATCAGATCACAGTGAATTTGAAAATCTCGAAGTAGGTGGAATGAACTACCTAGGTGCGCTACCCGAGAGACCAGACAACACCAAAACCTGGAAGGGGCGGACCAACATTAATCTCGTATCAGGAAAATGTGGGATTAGCATAGTAGCTTCAATAAAATATGGACATGCTGATTATCCCTATATCTTATTACCCCAACTATCAAAGGGCAGTGCTCTTTTGATTTAAAATTGAGTCAATAAAAATGGTCCAGAAAAGTTCGATTGTTAAATGACCGCTTCTGGCCGATTTCTGACTGTTTGAGAGTGATAGATTAGGGCTGGTTAGACGTCTGTCTTCGGAATTAGGTCACGGTCTCATCCAACACTGTCAGTCAGATTAGTTTTGGGCTCATACACCTAGGGCTCTAATCTCAAGCGAGATTTGAGCCCTGAAGAGATATGTACTTTCCCCTGTTCATCGACAATCACTCCTTCCACATCGGGTAATGATTCTACGAGGGCCATCCCTTTTTTAGGGCCCATGACGAAAATGCCCGTGTCTAACCCATCAGCCATGACACCGTCTTTGGCAATAATCGTCACACTTTGACAGCCTCGAGCCGGTTGAAGCGTCGCCGGATCCAGAATATGGTGATACCGCACTCCATCTTTCATGATAAAACGTTGATAATCTCCCGCTGTCGAAACAGCTTCATTTTCTAATTCGATCCGTCCAAAAATTTCTCCCTGTTCCTTACGCGGATGCTGAATACCAAAGACAAACCTCTCTTTGTCTGACATCTGGCCAAACGTTTTAATATCGCCTGACAGCGCCACCACTCCCGCCGTTGCTCCAGCCTTCTGCATCACGTCTACTACTAGATCGGCTGTATAACCTTTGCCTATTCCTCCCACATCGATTTGCATACCTTTTCGTTTAAGAAGGACCGTACTTGCCTGTTCATCAAGGACCACATTTTCCAGGAGGGTCAACGGACGAACTGCCATCAGTTCTTCTGGCGAAGGAATTCTCCCTTCCTGACTAACATTCCACGCAGCCACCGCAGGCCCGACAGCAATATTAAAACCGCCATCGGTTAACTTGGCCATGCCAAGGGAGGCCTTCAACACTTCCATATTTTCTGGACCCACTGACATAGGGTACTTCCCTGCTGCCGCATTCACCTGGGAGAGTTCACTGTCAGGAATCCACGTACTCATCAATTGTTCAATGCGCCGTATTTCAGCCAGCCCCTCTGCCACAGCACTCTTGGCTACCTCTTCCTGGGGAGCCACTCCAGTCACAAAGACCAATGTCCCCATGAGATATTGACTGCGCTTAACGAGAACGTCTTTTGCAAAAACCTGGCTAATGTTAGAAAACAACAACGCCAACATGAATAGACACAGAAATCCTGTGCTGTATGAAATGAGTGCTCTTCTATCTACACACACCATTTTCTTTCCCTTCAATAATCAAACAAAGTGTGAACTCGTGGAAAAGCCTCTTGAACCTTATGCCCCCATCATCTGCGATAAAAATATTTGGCTCGCGGCTGAGCCGGAGCGACAGCAAATAAGCGAACATGGCTATTTTGAGGTTGAGGAAGCGATACCATTATCGATTGATCCTTCAGATCAGGATACAACGATGCGATGAGGTTTAAATCGAATCTGTCATCCAAGATATCCCAGTGAAGCATCCGCACAGTCTGGGGGGAGTCAACTTGTAGATGCCAAATGCCTAGGTAGACAGACTGTTCTGTATCCACATCAAAGTAAAATTCAACTTGCGCTTCGGATTGGAACGGACCTTCCCCGATCTGCACCCTAAATATTTCATAAGGACCCGGCGCGAGTGGTACCGCAAACACCTGGCTTGTCCCATCGAGATTTACTCGAGTTCGTTCTCCAGTTTGGCGATGCCGAACATCAAAGAATCGAACTTCGGCTGCGGTTTGAAACTGACGAAAATAGGGGCCAGATGATTCGACCTTGATCACACCAAGCACGGTGGGAGTGAAAACTTGTGGCTTGGCTTTATGGCCTGCTGTATGTGCCGCGCATCCGGACAAGAGCACGTTGCTCAATAACCCTATACAGATCACCCATCTCAACATTGTATTGAACTAACCCCGTCGAAAAAAACCACCTGCCCTCAACACACCTATATATAGCTTTGCCCGAGAATGCACAAGAAATTGTCTCATATTCTCGACCAAGCAAGATATTGCCCGTAACCGCCGAAACAATTGGCCTGTGAACAGCAGCAATACATAGAAATACTTAAAATAAGAAAATCACATGGCTAGTCAGCCAAGACAAACCCTACAAAGGGATTGACAAACTATCCATGGTTTCATTAATAATAATGGTTATCAATTTCAAATAATATAAAATTCATAATCATTCTCAAATTTAGATATAAAGTTGTCATGAGTTCATGAACGTAAGCAGGCATCAAACTACTCATACTAAGGAGATTTCTGGCTCAATGGAAGCCCGGTGCGAATGTGGTCAGCTTGTGGCGAAGCTAGGAGTTGAGAGTGTTGAACTCAAATGTAAGCGTTGTAAACGCTTGGTTTCTATACCTTTTTCTACTCTTTCCCGCTCAGAAGTCACACTGCAACTCTGCACCACTCCAGTCTCGCCTGGGGCTTCTCCTTAGCCATTTGACCTGCTTGTACAACAGTCAGCCTGAGGGCCTCTGAGCTCCATTTTTTCATTTACCTCAGAGGACCCTGGAGTCCCGAACCGCACGGGAGCATGAAGTAGATGATCAATCAAGTGAAAAGGTTCTTGATCCCCACTATGATTTGTAGCGCCCTAAGCTGGAATCCTGCTGGTCACGCAGCAGAGCCAAACACCACACCATTTGGGATCAACACCGTCTCCAAGGAAGAGATTGAACGGATTGTCGACCAGCGCTTAGAAGATATCCTCCGGCGCAAACCCCAAGAGGCGCCACCCACTGACTTTTCCCAACCTCCAGGCCTGGGGCAAACCCGCCAGTCTCAACAGCGCATTCAACAGGGTGTGGGCGATTGGGTCACGGGCGGCAGTGTCCTTGAAGGTGGGCGAACAATTTACGCTAAACCCTTTGTCCGTGCTCCCAAAACCATTATTGGTGGTTATATCGACTTCACTATTTCGGATTGTAACAACGCGAACTCTCGAGACTGTCGTGAAGGATTGGAGTTTGATCAGGAACGGTTTGTGCCCTTCTTTTATTCTCAAGTCACCGACCGCCTGAGCGTCGCAGCCGAAGTAGAAATCGAGCATGGCGGACCTCAAGGCAACCAAGGCGATGGAGCTGTCAAGATCGAATTCGCGACGATGGACTATCGATTCACCGACTGGTTCAACCTTCGCGGAGGAATCATTTTGATTCCTTTAGGGCGGTTCAATCTGATTCATGACTCGCCATTGAATGATCTGCCCCTGCGTCCAATGGTGAGCCGACTTATCATTCCATCAACCTTTGCTGAATCGGGCATTGGATTTTTCGGGACCGTTTACCCCACCCAACTGGCGAAAGTCGACTACGAATTTTATGTCACACAAGGGTTTACTGGAGGCAGCAGCGCTTCTGGCGGCGCCACCTTCGGTGAAGGTGGTTATCGAGGACGACGTGGCAGCTTTCAAACAGATAACAACGAAAATAAAGCCATCGTCAGCCGGATTTCGGTGAGTCCTCTGCTGGGCATTGAGGTCGCCGGAAGTGTTCATCATGGCAAGTGGGACAATGAAGCTGATCACTACATGACCATCTGGGCGGTGGATGGTTTAATTCAACGCGGGCCCTTCGAACTACTAGGAGAAGCAGCTTGGACCAGAATCGGCGGCGGCGCTAAGAATCCTCAAACTAATAACGGAAAGCCACCCAAACGCATGGCCGGCTACTACGTCCAGGGCAATTTCCATTTTATGCCGGATTTTTTGAAACAATCGGCCCCCACGTTTTTCAGCGATTCGTCCACATTTACCGCTGTCGTGCGTTGGGGCGATGTGGATACCAACACCCAACGAAAACGAAATGTGAACGATATTCAACGATTGACAGTCGGGATCAATTTCCGACCCGTGGAAGACTCGGTGATTAAGTTTGCTTATACATGGAATGATCACAAAGATATGCCTGACTCACGAAATGGCTGGCAGTTCAATATGTCAACCTACTTCTAAACCATGAATCGATTGACTGTCCTCGTGTTCAGCTTTGTGTTTGTTGCAGTGGGGTGCGCGAGTTGGATGAGCGCACCTCGCGTGACCACTGTCTGTTCAATGGAAAAGACATGGGGTGTCGCGCTCGCGAGTCTCCAAGAATTTGAACTTCGCCGAATTGACAAAGCGGATGGTGTGATTGAGACCGAATGGATTGCTGTTCACAATCCCCAGACGGTCACAAGCGGGCTCTTTCGGCGCAGCATGAATGAAGAACGGGCGAGATTTATCTTGAATATTACTCCGCAACAAGATGGCAGCCAGATCGCCGTCAAACAAATTCGAGAATTTTGGTCGCCCCAAGGCGTGCAATCTCGAGCCTGGCGACAGATCCCGCCACATGAAGAGCAGGAGCAACAACTCGCAACACGCATTCAAAACCAATTAAAGAGGCAGGCATGTTAATGCGCATTCATTCATCCTTTCTGTCAAGATTGTTTTTTTCTGCGGCCATCATCATTTTTTCAACGGTAAGCACTTTCTCCTTATCGTTAGCCGCAGAGCCTCATCCTGAAAAAATTTGGGACCACGAGCTCAACCGGTGGCTCACACCCGAAGAGCTGGGACATTTGGAAATCTATTTTACCGAAGAGGATGCTGCGAAGGTCATGTTTCCGGATTCGGAGTCTATTCGACAGGAAACACTTACCCTGACAGCCGAACAAAAGATGTTTGTCGAGCAGCGGATTGGATGGAAGTTTCCTGAAACCTCCTTCACGATCTACATCGGAGAAACCAAAGGAAAGGTCGATGGTTATGCCATTGTGCAAAATACTATTGGCAAACATCGACCCATCACGTACATGGTTGGCGTCGATGCTGAAGGTGAGGTCACCAACTTCGAGGTCTTAGTCTATCGTGAGGCCCGCGGCAACGAAATCGCGACGAAACGATTTAATTACCAGTATCAAGGCAAAGACGTTCGGGATCCTATTCGGATCAACCGAGACATCATCAATATTTCAGGTGCCACTATGTCAGTTCGTTCAGCCAGTGCCGGCGTGAAACGCGTGCTCGTGCTCGTGAATGAGTTTTATCTCAAACCACTTGGCCTCGGCACAAGCACGCTAGTCGCCGGAAGTACAGAAAAAGGATTTTTGGAATCGCTTCTTGGGTTTTGAATGAGGCGTTTGTATGAATGCGAAACTTTAATGCTCGATTTCGGCTTCGGGACACCGACCGCCATATCCGTCTCGTCTATACCTGGTTTTTACTCTTGATGCTCGCCGGGTTCATTTTTACCTTTATCTGGGCACATGACATGACCCAACTCACCCCCAAAGGCTTAGCCGCGCATTATCGAGGCTCCGATGCCAACTTTGGCGAACCCATGTCTTTTGGACAATTATCCGAAACCACCCACTTTCATCTGTTTACGATGCCCGTCGTGTTCATGATCATGGTGCATGTCCTCTATTTGACGATGGCAAGCCCTTTACTCAAAGTTATCACCACCTGGGTCTCTTTTGTGGGTGTTACATTAGATCTTATTTCACCATGGCTTATTACCTATGTTTCCCCGCTTTTCGTACTCACTATGCTAACCGGGGACTTTCTCATGACCGTCGGCTTTCTCACTATGTTTGTTATCCCCATGTATGAAATGTGGTGGCAGAAAGCTGCCTTCATGATGCCAGAAGCCGACGACTAGGCTGTCGGCCCCAGACTGCCCTCGTCCAGAGCCCCTGAGCGGTTCACACCCACACACAGGGGATTCTTCCATGTTGCCAATGAATCGAATTTTCGTGTTTTTGAAGTTCATTAAGGCAGACACCATCGGTCCCTCTTAATCGAGGCAGGGGAATCCTTCTGTTCCCCTACCTCCTCCCCAACACAAGAAATGTCTAGGGGTTCTGGTGGGGAACCATGCAGCGGTGGAGAAATAGAAAACGGCTTTTCCACAAGAAGATTCATCTTATGACATGAGGTTTTACCATGAGCATTGTTAATTTGAGATAAATAGTCACATTCTAACGTACTGAAAAATGCGGATAAAAACTTTAAAGAGAGTATTAACAAATGAATGACATAATGGGTATCGTCTTATTCACATGAAACGCCGAAAACATTGCCATGGTCGGCTCCATCATCTGCTTTGATTTCTAGACGACCAGTGTTTTCCGGTGAAACCGAGCAAACCAATGACGTTGTCGCGCGTTATTCCGTTCCACGCCATGCGTGTCTGCTGTCGATTGCACGAGCGAGAAGCCTTCCCAACAGCTGAGCCAGTAAAATCACTCTTCATGGCTAATGTGGTAGTAGTGTTTCGAGGGCCCTCCCTGGTGAAATATACGATGTTGCCACCACATCTGTACCCGAAGGAAGAAGTGGTGAAATTGCACTCATTGTATGAATCCGCGATATTTGGCAACACCCATTTCAATCCGAGACGCCGCGTCTTTTCAGCTCATCTCAAACACTACTTTCGAGTATAACTTGGGCTCCCAGACCATAGTCGAGGAAATATCAGTTCCAATACCCTCCCAATCATCCATATCCGAGTCAGTCGGAGGACCGGTACAGGGACTCAACACGCAACGGTATACCTCTTGGACCAAATGAGGCACCTTCGCGATCGAAAAATTTATCTGGGAGACATTTTAGGATCATAGCCTAACCTCGGCGGAATAAAGAGCTCGCGGAACCATCGAGTATTCAAGATCAGTATGATTAGTCGGGGCCGTCGACTCAAACCAAAAACTGTTGTCTAAGTCTATATATCGAAGCGACTTTCCGAAAAGTCATAAAGTCAAGCCTTCCCCTTGAAAACCATAAAGGAGCAGACTATGCTGAAGAGGACACACTCGTTGCTTATATACATTCGACTACGCAAGGTCGATGAGTTCCCCCCCTATTCCCAGTAAGATAAGGAGGATAACAGTGCCTAATTCATCAACTATAGCTTCTGCAAACGGTTCTCAACGTTCGTTCGCTATAAGTTGGTTCGTATTCAGCCTCGTCACGGCAATTTGTATCATTTTTTTCGTCTACCACGAGAGCTTAGCTTTTATGGCCAATAAGTGGCTAAACAACGAAAATTATGGCCATGGGCTCTTTGTACCCTTCATCGCACTCTATATCATGTGGTTAAAGAAGGATCGTTTGCGAGACTATTATGGTCATGGATCATGGCTCGGTCTTATCGTGGTTCTCCTGGGAATAGGCCTCTATATGGTCGGGCAACTCTCTACGCTCTTTGTGATTCAACATATTTCTCTTTGGATCACCATCGTCGGATTAGCGTTGACCGTTCTTGGAATTGCCGGGACGAAAATCATGGCGTTTCCTCTTGGGTTGCTGTTCGTAATTATTCCCCTACCAACATTTCTTTTTCAAGGCCTGACGACCAATTTGCGGCTCATCTCTTCAACACTTGGCGTAGGCTGCCTCCAAATAGTCGGCATCACAGCATTCCAGAACGGCAATGTCATTGATCTTGGCCCCATTCAGTTACAGGTGGTCGAAGCCTGTAGTGGATTACGATTTCTCTTCCCCCTTATGACGCTCGCTCTCCTATGCGCCTACTTTCTGAAGGAACAACTATGGAAACGAATCTTCTTGTTTCTCTCAAGTATACCGATTGCTATTTTCCTCAATGGGTTCCGGATTGGTGTCATCGGCATGTTAGTGGAAATATGGGGGAGAGGTGCCGCTTATGGGTTCCTGCATTTATTCGAAGGCTGGGTGGTGTTTCTCTTGGGGTTAGCTCTTCTAGTCGGCGAGATGTGGTTAATGACGCGACTCTGGCCACTCAAGCAGCAGGACCAACCCTTGTCCTCTGACGGCATATCATCCCTAGTTGATAAGACTCATCACAGAGTGCCTAGCCGCATTCCATGGAAGTTTGTATCTAGCTTAGCTATCCTATTGGTCTTAGGCTCTTTTTCGAACCATTTAGAAGCGCGAGAAGAACACATTCTCCCGCGTCGAACCTTTTTGGACTTTCCCTTAACCCTAGGATCATGGGAGGGCACAGCCCTCACACTTGAGCAGATCTATATCGATGCTCTTCGCTTTGATGACTACTTCTTGGCCAATTACCAAAAACCAGAAGATATACAGGACGCTCCGGTCAATTTCTACGTCGCATACTATCAATCACAGCGAGCAGGACAATCTATTCATTCACCAAAAAGCTGCATTCCTGGCGGTGGATGGCTCATTGATTCTACAACCACCATCCCCATTCACATATCTGACTCCTCTACCCCTTTGATGGTCAATGCAGTCACTATCAAAAAGGAAAATGTGCAGCAACTGGTGTTTTATTGGTTCCAACAACGTGGGAGGAATTTGACTAATGAATATCTTGTTAAATGGTATCTGCTATGGGACACTTTGACACAACAACGGACGGACGGCGCTTTGGTTCGTCTTACAACGTCCATTGAACCTAGAGGGGATCTAACCAAGGCGAAAAATCGATTATCCGAGTTTGCCCAACTAGCTCTTTTGAACTTAAGGCCGTATATACCCGAGTAATCTTATTTATGACTCCACAGACGATATCCAAATCACACAGAAGAAATCTCCGCCAGACCGCCCTACGTTCCCCGTTCGACATAACGTTCTGGGCTCATAAAATTCTTCGGTCTCGATTACCCCTTCAGTCTATAAGCCTTGAGGGACAGCTGAATAACTTCCCCTCCCCCATGGTTTGCCACGGGATTTCCTTATGAGAGCAGCAAATTCTTGCTCTATTGGATATTCCGCAACTTGCGGCGGGGGTCATTTATTTTTAAGAAATTCTATTCCTCAAAAACGCCCTTTATAAGTACTATGCAACAACCCCTTATACTTACCAGGCTCATAACATTTTTTCCTAAGACATAAATACCATCAGGTTTACTCGCAACACATCTATGAAAAGTTCTCTTTTTTATGCATTTTTTCTATCCCTCATAATTGGAACTATACTCACACCCTTCTTCATCGCGGCTGCGATGAAGGTCGGTATGATCGACAACCCAGGTTACAGAAAGATCCACAAAGAACCAGTGGCACGGGCAGGGGGACTCGCGTTTGCCATTGGCGCATTACTCTCCATCAGCATTTGGAGTCTTCACCATACCATCATCTTTGGAGTGATCATAGGGTCCATCATCATTGTAGTGCTGGGAAGCCTTGACGATTATCTTGACCTACGGGCAAAGCTGAAATTTCTTGGTCAAACAGTGGCCGCAGGAGCGACTGCCACCTACGCCCAGCTCTCTTGGCAACCACTTTCCAATCTCGCCCAGTATGAACTTTCTCAGTGGGTAGTAATTCCCATAATCATATTCATTCTCGTGATGATGACGAATGCTATTAATTTTTCTGATGGTTTGGACGGGTTAGCCGGCGGATTGTCGTTTTTAAGCTTTGGGATGGTTGCCTATCTCGCCTACCAAATGGACGACACAATCATCCTGCATCTCACACTTCCTATATTGGGAGGACTCTTAGGATTCTTACGCTTTAATACGTTTCCCGCTCGGGTGTTCATGGGAGACGGAGGCAGTCAGTTTCTCGGGTTCTTATTGGCGATTTCCGTACTTCTTTTGACGGACTCCGAACGGTCGCCGTTTAGCCC
The DNA here is from genome assembly GCA_965223765.1 of Nitrospirales bacterium. GTDB lineage: Bacteria > Nitrospirota > Nitrospiria > Nitrospirales > UBA8639 > Nitrospira_E. Next base: position 1,520,710 of record OZ245016.1, on the reverse strand, counting down.
ACTGCTCATACTTTTTTTGGTCGGCATGCCCCTTCTCGACCTTCTCATCGTCACAACACGCCGACTTGTGACCGGGACTTCGCCATTCCAAGCTGACAAACAACATCTTCATCACAAACTGTTGGAAATCGGGTTCTCTCATCATCAAGTAGTGTTGGTCATGTACTCCATGCAATTCAGCATGATCGCTCTGGCGTACTTCCTTCGTTGGTCATCTGATATCGTCCTAGTAGGACTGTACCTTGGAATTTTACTGATTGTTGGCTGTTTTTTCTTTTTCGTGTCTTCAGTCCGGCTTCCAATCGACCTCGTTAAGACTGCCAGTCACAGCACGCTCTATTGGCGCTCATGGATCCAGTCCGTTCCCCGAGTGTCAAAATTTTGCATCTGTACCCTAGGTCTTGCCATCAGCGGATTCCTGCTCCTTGGTCTCATTCTTCCACTCAACATCTCCTCAGACATTGCTTTAGCCTCCCTCGGAATCGCCGCAGTCTTAGTATTAGGCCTCATCCTGAGAACTCAAGCCCAACTCTTCATGGCCAGAATGGGCTTGTATCTTGGCGTGACTATCGTGCTGTATTTAGCCCAGAATTTCGTCCATGAACTATCGTGGAACATTCAATTGGCATTCCAAGGCTTTTTTGTCTTGTTGATCATATTACTTCTACTCTCGATTCATTTGGATGAAGAAAAATGGTTTCAGACCAATCCCATGGACTACTTACTACTGTTCTTGGCCCTGATCATTCCGTTTCTCCCGGAAGTCATCGTCAGCGGCATCGATTTGGGGTCATTGGCCGCAAAACTCATTATCTTGTTCTTTTCCTCTGAAGTCTTACTGCAAGCCTACTCCCCAAAATCGCACTATTGGGGCTATCTCTCAGCCACTATATTAGCAGGAATCGGCACCCACACATTCTGGTAGGTTCTCGGGGGTTGGCCCTGGTAACTTTCTGCTGGTACTAGAGAGAGACAATAACCGCGCAGAAACAAGAGCCGTATGGAAGATAGGTTACTGGTAAAGGAATACTGGTATTAAGAATTTTCCTTAGACTGAGGCCACCAACGACGAAACAGTCTAGTGATCCATGATGAGTTGTTCACTTCCGGAATCGCGACACCGCGCTGCTCTCGGCCATCTTGACTAGAAAACACATTGTAACTACGGGGGTCAAGGCTGGAGTCACTCGCCCGAACCATGTCGTAATACCGATTGGCTTGATCAGTCTCCCCCATTTGTTCTAAAACTTGGCCCGTCGCCTGTTGTACCGAAATCCGTTCAGTATCTGAAATGCCCGGACTTGCCAATGCAACGCGGAAAGCCTCAAGCGCCGTTTTGTGGCGATTAAGCGCCGCATAGCAGAGTCCAACCTGAAACCATCCCGGACCATAGTAGGTAGGGTGCGAGACTGCATATTTAAAGTGTTGAATCGCCTCGAGATACCACCCCTCTTGCTTGAAATGGTGTGCTTGATCCCAGTGGCCTTGTGGATCAGAAGTCACCTTCACAGAATCCTGCGTCTGTGACTTCGTCAGATCAGGTACAGTCTTAACTTCATTTCTGAGGAGCGCCAGCTCTTCTCCTTCTTCGACCCGGGATGGAAGCATCTCATCTGGAGGAAGAGTAAACAGCCCACTATCCTCCCGATCTTTCGCAGCTTCTATAATCAAGCTTTTAGTAATCGACGAGGCTTGTTCCGAAAATCCATACACCAAACTCATCTCACATAACTGATTAATGAGCCGAGGATTCCCTCCTGTACACCGATAGACCATCTCGCAGGCCTGATCCGAATACAATGCGGGGGAACCTCCAACAGCCTCCAGTCGATGATGGATATAGGCTCTGGTGTCATGAGAATCAAAAGTTTCGAGATTAAAGTCTGTACCAATTCGTTGAGTAAACGCATTTAAACGAGGATCTTTGAGTTGTTCTCGGAGTTGCGTATGCCCAGCAAGAAGAACTTGAAAGACTGGCCCTTCACGGTCATTGAGATTAAACACAAGCCTTAATTCCTCTAGCTTTTCAGCTTCGAGGTTTTGAGCCTCGTCCACGACCAGCAAAATACCTTTTCCTTCTTGATACGTTCGAGCAAAAAACTCCGCGATGGCTTGAAACCTATCGGCGGAATGGGTACCTGGGCATGACAACCCGTAAGCTTGAAGAATCCACGGCAAAAGGCTCTCGCTCTTGTCGTGGGTAAAGGTCAATTTCCCGATAGTCAGGGTATCCTCTGCAGTAGATAGAATTTTTTGGAGCAGCGTGGTCTTGCCAGTCCCGGGATCTCCCGTTAACAAGATCATTCCATTTTGATTGAGTATCCCAAATTCAAGAAGGCTCAAGGCAAGCTTGTAGCGTCGATTCAAAAATAGGAATCGATGATCAGGAAACAGGGAAAACGGTTTTTCTCGAAAGCCGTACAGCGATAGATACATACAACGCTCTGCGGGCGATGTTGATGGATTACTGGGACCCTCTCCCGGCTTTATTGAGTACCGTTCCCAAGAGAGGGAGTGTCCCATCGAGCCTCAACAGAGACTTCTCCACATCTTTTTCAGTCGTTCGTCCCTCTTCGACAACTAGTAACACTGCATCCAGTCTAGGACCCAATCCCAGGACATCAGCCGTATCGAGGAGCGCGGGAAGATCAACGATTATCACTCGGGTTGGGTACCGAGTTCTCACTTCATCAATAAGCGCCGTCATCTTGGGAAGCGTTAACATTTCGACTGAATTTTTTATGGGTCCACCGGCAGGCAACACTACGAGCCGATCAATTTGGGGATGAACGAGTAAGTCCGAGAAAGGAATCTGTTCCATGAGATAGTCCGCCAGGCCACGATTTTCAAACCCGAAAACCTGATGAACTTGAGGGTTTCGCAGATTGCCGTCAATAAGCAAAGCTGTATGATTTTGCTCCATCGCAATGCTAATAGAGAGATTCACAGACACCAACGTTTTTCCTTCACCTGCTCCAGGACTAGTCACACCGATTACCTGCCAGTTACGCTCCCTCAAACGATGCAGAATTTGAGTGCGCAAAATTTTATACGCTTCCAGATAGGCCCCTTCAGCCATCCCTGTCAAAACACGGTGCGCAACAAGAGCAGATGGTGACGGACTGTTCTTCTTCGTATGTGTGTAGACGAATTGGCCGGTCGGTGGCGATATGTCTGAAGAAACAGGCCCAACAGCTTGGCCCTGTCCCACTTGAGATCGTTTATAGTGCTCAAGAGCGGTCTGAATTCTATTCATTCTTATTCCCTAACTCCGCACTGAGTTATTCCAACTGTAGCTTTCGCAGCATCACATACCAAGCTACGTCAAGGGGCCACCAAAACACATGGATCACGAATAGAGCCATCGTCATCAACGCGATCACTCCGATAATAATCATCACTCGACGCCTCGTCCGAGCCCGTTCTTGCTGAGGCGTAACAACAAACGGGATAGCGCTCAACGGCGCCATTCCGATCACGGCAGCTAATCGCTCCACCGTGTATATCGATCCATCTACGGCTTCCGCCACTGCTCCACCGCCAACCCCACCAGCTAAGGCCAAGACCAGTCCCAGTACCAGAAGCGCCACACGGTTGGGGCGTACAGGAGCCTCTGGGAGACTCGGAGGATCGACTAAAGAAAAACGTTCGCCCTTGCGTTCTAACTCGAGACCCTCCGCCACCTGCGCTTCCAAGAGGCGAGACCGGTATTCTTGGAGTTTTTGGGCAGCACTTTCTCTACTACGGACAAGGGTGTGGTATCGTGGTTCGAGTTCAGGAGTCCGCTCAATGCGCATAGCATAGTCATGGGCTTGTCGGGATAATTTTTCCTGGTTTCTCCGTAAATGAGCCAAGGTGGTTTTCGCGGAAGCGAGCTGAGTCTTAAGCGTCAGATAAGACAAATCATACGAGGCCTCTTCCTCGGAAATAGATGACGAGGGATCCCCTGCTTCGACATCTTTTTTTAACAATGCCACAGTCGAACGAGCTCGAACTACATCAGGATGTTCTGGTCCATACCTCTCCAGGAGCGAAGCCAGCTTCATCTCTTCTTCTTTCAGTGTCTCCGACAGTTCGTCTTTCCTAATGGGCCCATCCAGCTGTCCTTCCAAAGCCTCGATTTCCCCCTTCAGTTTAATAATATCGGGATGGGCCGGCGATAGATGCGACGCCATGCTAGCGTATTGATAGCGAAGCGTCTTGAGTTGCTCACGCAAACTTGGCAAACTCTCTGCTAGGGGCCTCTCCTGCTCATACCGCGCTAGTTCTCCTTCCAGATACCCGATGCGTTCTTCCTGCACCTGCGCTTGTTGATTCTTCTCGATAAGCTCGCGTTCTAGCTGGCTCAGAAACTGCATATTCATTTGAAACAACTCAGGCAAGGCGCCTTTAGCTTGTTTCTTGAACTTCGCGATCTGTCCTTCCAACTCAGCCAATCCACCCGCCAATTTCTCAGTTTCTTGCATGAGGAAGGCCGTGGTTTCTTGCACTTGCTCTTCCCGATTCTTAAGATTCTCATTCAAAAACAAGGTCGTCAGCTCATTGGCAATTTTCTGGGTTATTACTGGCATACGTCCCTCGTACGCAAGCGTAAAGGCGATTGTGGCCTGGGTAGCTCGACCCGTTCGGCGATCCACGACGTCTGCACTCATCACTTCAATGGCAATATCCTTAACAAACTGCTGGAGTGCCTGTGCCGAAGTATTTCTCTCCCGCAGGTCCTTGTAAAGATTGTACTCTTCGATAATCGGCAATAAGCGAGAGCGAGTCATCACTTGCGCCTTAATCCGCTCAATCTGCTGATCCGCATAGCCTGTAACCGTCGAACGAACCAAATCAGCTGGCACTTCCTGTTCAATAATCAAGATGGTGGCCATTGACCGATAAGTAGGAGGCCATAAGAAAGCCACTGCCACTGCGACCAGGAACAGACTTCCACCAACCAACGCAATAAGACCGCGACGACGATGAAACATATGCAGATACTGTTCAAACGATTGAAAAGACTCTGCCACGAGACTCTCACCTCATCGAGAAACGGACCACTTTGGCCATGTATAGGTTAACCCAATATTGACCGAATTGGACGTCACGGTGCCACCTGAGGAACGCTGGATCTCTCGTTTGGCATACCGATATGAAAGCCGGAACCTCCAGTCTTCGGTGAATCGCCAGGAGATGCTCGGAGAAACTTGCCAATAGCGTGACTTGACATTTCTCCTTGAACCAGACGACGAACCAATCGTGTCATTCAGGTTCAGCCTCCCATCAAGAGCAAAGGTGATGGTTTCAGTGTATTCATGTCCGAAATGAAGATTGACGCGGTCGGTTTGGAGCAACACTCCGTTACCATTTGGGTTAAGAGTGCGGCTATATCCCATCACAACATTAGAACGTTCCCATTGTTGGTCAAGAGAAAAGGAAAACAACCAGACAAGATTGGTATCTTGCTGGCTACGACCATCGACCCGCGTTGTCGTTACGACATGCCGTCCCCCTCCGCTCCCAGCAACCGTCAATGTTTCAAAAAGCCCGTGCGACAAGCCGATTTCCACGCCAGCCGAATGAGTCCGAAACGCAATATCATGAAACCGGGAAAACGAATACAAGAAGGTGCTGTGAAGACGGGTCTTCTCTGTCCATTCATAAGCCGGCCCGAACGTTCCTGTATGTGATTGAAAGTCCAACAAAGGCGATTGTCGATCCTTCTCATAGTTCACATTGTAAAACTGATAGCTTGTTAGCAAGGTTAGACGTTCGGTCAGAAGACGATCCCAATTTCCTCGAGCTGTATACGTATCTCGTTGCAGAAAGTCAGTCACAACCCCCGTTTCCTCCAATTCGCTGATCAAGGCGTTGTCTCGATTCACGGCCGCAGCCAAGCCAAAACGATCGGTTTCAGTCAGGTATGATCCGGTGAACGGAAGGAAAAAATTCACGAAGGTATTGTCATTCTCATCATCGCTAAAGTACCGGACATACTCGAATTCAGGAAGGATTTGAAGGGAAATGATCTCCGTGGCATACCGCATCTGCAGGCTAGGATTCAACCATAGTCCCCACACCGCCGAATGTGGATTAGTCGTTAGGGTGATATTGTCGTTATACTGCCCTCTTGTTTCAAACCCCGGGATAAGAGACCATTCAGCAGCGAAGGCACTAACATGGCAAACAAACAGGACAACCCACATGCCGAGCAAGCTGGGCATGTGACACAATCTGAACAACGTTTGCATGAATACTGTTGGAATCCATAACCTCTAGGTAAGATCTCACACTATTATTTCATTCGGTGATTATTGATCTCACCTTTAGATCCTACGGCACCATAACTATATCGCCTCGTTGTAAGATGATATTCTGCTCAAGGCTGTCACCTTTCAACACGTCACTGTAATCAAAAGCAGACGTCGTTTGTACCCCATTGACACGCCGCAAGACCTTAATCGACCCCTCACGGGCAAAAGGCGTCAAGCCACCGGCTAGACTTAAGGCTTGCATAACATCGGTATATTGACCTAGTTGAAATTCCCCAGGCCTGTTCACCTTCCCAATAACATAAATCTTAAAACTGTTGACCTGAGCCACCACGATCGAGATACGAGGATCTGCCACAAATTGCGTGAGCCGTTTATCCATCTCTTTTGCCAGTTCGCCAACCGGCCGATTCTCAGCTAACACTTCTCCGATCAGGGGAAAGGAAATAAATCCATCTGGCCGCACAACAACTTCACGAGACAAAATCTCATCCTTCCAGACAGAAATTTGCAACACGTCTTGCGGACCAATGCGGTAGGTCGACTCCACCGATTCAGAACCACTGTCTGCATCAAGAGAGGGATTGGGTTGAGCATCACTTTCCTGAGCTAGGGCAAGAGAACCAGATACCGAAAGACAGAACATCATTAGCCACGTACACAGACACTGCAGGGGCCAGGGTTGGAATAACAAACGAATCTCATCACCGTGTTTCATGATCACACCTTCAGTTATGAGGGACTATTAAGACGAGCCAAAAGTTGCCTCGCTTCTTTCAAATTTGCAAATGCTGAACCACTTTGAACCGCGATTTCAATATGCTTTTTGGCCGTAGAATGATCTCCTGCTTTCAGCGCTACCACTCCATAGTGATAGTGAAGCAACGGATGATTGGGCGCCCTCTTGACTGCTTGACGTAGAAGACCCAGAGCCTCGTTATTCAAGCCCATTTTGTAATTGACCCAGGCCAAAGTATCTAGGAGGAGCGGATTCGGGTTTTGGGTCTCGAAATCCTTCGCAAGCGCTAGGGCTTCTTTTAAACTGTGCGGATCACCTTTTTTTTCAGCGTACAAATAGGCCAAATTGTTAGCCACAGCCACGACATTGGGATTCTTCTCGAGAATGGTTTTATATTGGTGAATGGCGAGATCAATTTCACCATCCATTTCATACAGCGATGCTAACGAAGTCGAGAGTGTTAGAGCATTGGGATTCTGGCTGACTCCCCTTTTCAAAATTTCAATGGCTTCGGTCTTGCGGCCTTCCGCCCACGTTAACCTGGCCCAATCTTTCCATGGACCAACCCAAGTTGGATTGATCTGTGTTTGCCGTTGGAAGGCAGTGACTGCAGCAGCACGGTCTTGTTTATGTAAATGTACTGCGCCCAGTAAGCCGGAGGCAAAAGGATGGTCAGGTTGTTCCGAAAGGATCGTCTCCAGATATTGCTCCATGTGGTTCGCCCGTTTTTGATGCAACTCAACCTTCACTATAGCTGAAAGAGGAGCCAGCGCATTGGGCTTTGCCTTCTGGGCTCGACCAAATGCTTGAAGAGCCCGATCCCATTGCTGACGTGACTGGGCCAGAAACCCCTCAGCCAGATCAACTGAATAGGCGAATCCTCCACCCTCACGCAGACGAATGAGAGTTTCTTCTGCCTCTGCCCACTGTTTTTGCGCTAACTGTAATTTGAATAATAAACCCAGACTTTCAAGATGTTTAGGCGAAGATTTGAGAATCGTTTCAAGATGACCCTGCGCCTTACTGAAATCACGTCTTTTGAATGACAACCGTGCTAAAGCCAAATAGGCATCAAACTGTCGAGAGTTCAACTCAATCGCCTTCTGGAAACTTTCTTCTGCAAGATCAAACTCTCCTGACAAGAAATGCCCTTGTCCAAGAAGGCTTTGCACCGTGCTTTGGTTCGGCTGATCTTTCAATACCGTCCGAAAGGCTTGCACGGCTGTTTGTCCTTCCTTTTCCGCTAACGCCATTTTCCCTTTTAGGAGAAGCGCATCAGGCTGACGCGGACTTTCTTGAAGCACCTTCTCCAGACGAGAGTTGGCCAATTCTCGCTTCTTGTCGGTTAAATCCAAACGGGCCAGCTGGACTTCCGCTTTCAACGCTTCATCAGTGGTATCTTCCTCAGCGGCTAAGGCTTCATAAATCTCACGCGCTTTTTGAAAATCTTGTTGGCCTTCATAATACTGGCCTAAAAGGAAACGGAGGCGCGTCGAATACGGCAACGCATCAGTCCCTTCGAGCAATACCTGTTCACGATCAACAGGCTCTGAATATTGGACTAAACTTATCCATCGGTCTTCATTGTCTGGCTCAAGCTCAACCGCATCTCGTAAAAGCGCGAGCGCCTTCTCGGGTTTCTGAAGCTGCAGATAGAGCCGGGCGAGTCTTTCCCGATGCGCAAACACTGTGGGTTCAAGAGCCAACACATGAGCATACGTCTCCTCAGCCTTTAGTACTTTTCCCATTCGGAGATAGGTTGTCGCGAGATTCTTGAGCAAGTCCACATTCTTTGGTTGAGCATCCAAACCTCTATTCAAGACCACGGTCGCCTGTTCAAACTGTGAATTCGCAGAGAATACAGCTGCGAGGAGGATCGACGTATCGGGGTCCGTGGTGTTTCGAGCCGCAAGCGACTCAGCCATGGCTAACGATTTCTCTTTCTCCCCATCCAAATACAAAACGGAGGCCTTGAGCGTTTCGCCTAAGATGTCATTCGGATCATGAGCCAACATTTCATCCGCAAGTTCCGCGACGTTGTCTTTTTGTTTAGCCGCCAAGTAAAACCGCGCCAGCCGAGTCTGGGCACCACGATGCGTCGCATCGATATCGGCAATCTTCATGTACAACCCGAAAGCTTTGCGCCAATTTTCTTCTTTTTCAGCCACTTGGGCTAACAGGTAATAGGCTTCGGTGTCTTTGGGATCAATTTTGATCACATTTCGAAGCGCGACACGAGCCTTCGGAAAGTTTCCCTCAGTGAAAAACGCCTGTGCCTTGGACATATAGGAGGCTTTGCGCTCTTCCGCGCTCCCACATCCAACCAAGAGTAAGGCAATCATCACAAGTCGAGTCCACCACAGGATTGGGAGTAGCATATTGTTTTTCAATCTCCGCGTTGCAGAAAGCTCGCCCCGATCTACAAATCGGTCGGTCTAGCGTGTTTAAACGGTTGATAGGAGTTTTGAATCTCCTTCAACCCTTCAGTCCCGTAGAAATGAAGCCTCGGAAGGGCGAGGGGGTTTTTGCACCGATCAGTTGAAAGTTAGAACACATATAACTCATGAAAGTTACTGAAAAAGTTTGTCCGTAGCACACAAACCAGCTTTTGAAGGTTCCCTCTGTCAATTATCAACGTAGTTGACCCAATTGTAAAGGGCAGGACATGTCCTTAGGGTCAAAAAGGACACAGAGAGTCAGTATGCTCACGTACTTGAAGAGGACACACACCGCTTTACTCTTCCCTAATACGACAGAGACGGTGCTAGCCAAGCTGTACGAAGAAGTGAGGCGCTTGAAAATTGAGCAAGACTGGATAAAAAACTGCCGCACTCCGTTGAAAGGAAACGTGAGTGGGTCGTGTCATGGGACCCGTCTTTCCCTATTCGACGCCAGTGTGACCGATAGCCTCGGGCGCGGAGACGCTGGGGCTCATCCGACATACTGATCTGCAATATACCCGCGCACCCTTAGAGTCGTCAGATCACAGTGTACCTAAATGTACGAGGTGAATTGGAAACGCATGCACCAGCTTGAGGCAGGTGGGCCTCGTCGGCATACCCCCAACGAGCCGTTCGCAGCACACGGTCTACCCGTATTTGTTCCGAGATCTAGTCATTGATCGACCCAACTGGTGTGGGACACCGAGACGACGGATTGCCGATGGCCCATGGCTTTCTTTTTCTGGTCGCGGCCATGGATTGATGTAGCCGGTACGTCTTACCGCAGAAGGTGTCGAACATCTAGGACACCGCTGCCTGGTTAGATGCACTCGAACAGGTAAGGCCTTGGCAGCACGGCTCGAAAGTGTTGTTCAAATATCTATATCTATCCTAGCCCCTAATGCCTAGTGGTGGTTAATTGCCGACCTGCTGCACCAAGAGATCATCGAAGACACTCGACAAATTCCCCCAGCTATAAAATGCAAACGAGCCACTGCTAAACGAAGAATCAATGGCTGTGAGTATTAGGGAGTTACCTATGCGTACCTCTATTTGATTTCCTTCTGCCCGGATATCGACTTGATACGTTTGTCCAGTCACGTAGGGGACTGAATCTTCGGCTAATAGGGTCGTCGTGCCATTCTCTACCTTCACCAATCGACGATACCCACGTTCCCGATCCCACGAGAACCGATAGTAATTATTGGGGTCCTGATACCGGAACATCGCGCCAAGGGCATCATTATCCGTCGACCGAAGCGTGAAAGTAGCCTGATAATCCGTCCATCCTAGCCCATTGGCATAGTAAAGGAATGTCCCAGGCTTAGGTAACCCATTCCTACTACCTGACCCCCCATGAATGTTGGAACTTTGAACAAGACTCCCCGTGGTCGCGGACCAGGCCGAGGGGGCTGATATCGTGCCTTCATCGACTACAGACCATCCTGAGAGACTCCCTGTGGAAAAATCTTCCTGGAGGAACGGTGGTGGGGAACCTCCCAGCGTTTGCACCAAGAGATCATCGAAGACACTCGACAAATTCCCCCAGCTATAAAATGCAAACGAGCCACTGCTAAACGAAGAATCAATGGCTGTGAGTATTAGGGAGTTACCTATGCGTACCTCTATTTGATTTCCTTCTGCCCGGATATCGACTTGATACGTTTGTCCAGTCACGTAGGGGACTGAATCTTCGGCTAATAGGGTCGTCGTGCCATTCTCTACCTTCACCAATCGACGATACCCACGTTCCCGATCCCACGAGAACCGATAGTAATTATTGGGGTCCTGATACCGGAACATCGCGCCAAGGGCATCATTATCCGTCGACCGAAGCGTGAAAGTAGCCTGATAATCCGTCCATCCTAGCCCATTGGCATAGTAAAGGAATGTCCCAGGCTTAGGTAACCCATTCCTACTACCTGACCCCCCATGAATGTTGGAACTTTGAACAAGACTCCCCGTGGTCGCGGACCAGGCCGAGGGGGCTGCTCTCGTGCCTTCATCGACTACAGACCATCCTGAGAGACTCCCTGTGGAAAAATCTTCCTCGAGAAGGGTACTCGCAGGTGGAGGGGGGTCAGCTTGTCCGCAATAAGCTCCGATATCCCAGAGAAGCTGATTGATCTTTTTCACGTTAGACGGCCAAGCCGTCGTTGGATCAAGACACCCTTCGAATTGCGTTTCTAACGCTGATCCGGCTCCTATTGCGGGTGAAGTGCTGGCAAGCGTGAAATTGGGATTCAGCAGCGGATCTATGGTTAAAGTCCCTACCTGGTCAGGATTTGAAATGGCAGCAATTTCCTTCCAATCGGAAAAGCTGACATCTTCATGACCATAGAAAAAACGCCCTGCGGACAAGGGATAATACAAGTTATGACGCATATCTACTATTCTCTCAATAGGGTGTTGTTCAACAAAAACAAAATATCCCCCAGGTTTTGGGTTGGTGATAATATTATTTATAAATTCGAAACCCACGGTCCCTTCCGGGGACACATTTCTTGAATACAATCCATAGTAACAGTCACTAATTGTATTGTTGTGGACCTTCAGCAGTGGCCCTTGAGTTCCTGACTTTATTCTAATGCCTGCTCCATGCCCCCAATCCCCAAGGCCTTTGGGGCAATTCTTGATCGTGTTATATGAAATGATGCTACCTGCCATCCGACTGGAAAAATTAGAAGAAGAAGTGCCTCCAATTGAAATACCCGTTGGATACTCGGTACCTTCACCAATTAAGTTTTCAAATCTATTATGGGTAATTTTAAATCGCTTCATTGTAAACTGGTCATTTGACCCCATATAGAGATTGATGCCCATTCCCCTCCAGTCATGGATATAATTTTCGCTAATCTCCATATCATCCCCACCCATCGAGCCAAATGCGTGGTGGTCAGAATAGTCAAAAGTCAGGATATTATGGGCCACATTACGGACCCCGCTATATATTTCGTTCCGCTTAATAACCAAATGATCAGATTGAGGATCATCATTTACATTCAGGACTACATAGACGCCTGTGGGTAGATCATGAAAGACATTATCCAGCACATGTAGGTGATGACTCCCGACGGAGTTCCGCACGCCAGTATACCCCCCAAAGGCAATGTCGGCATATTGGATCGTCACATGCTCGGCGGCCGTGTCCCCTTGATCGCCATTGGCTACGGATATTGTGCCTCGATTGCAACATCGTCCTCCACGAATCTTAAACCGGTGCGTCGATGAGCCGGTAATCGTGACATAATCGTTGCCTTTCAGAAAAATCGCAGAGTTGCCCCAGTAGGCCATCACCTTTTTCACGGCCCCGATCGGATTGTAGTAGAGCCGACGAGTCGATGTATCAAACCAAATGGACCCGTCCGTCGTAATAACGGTGGCTTGATCGTCCACGGGAATCAGGAGCGTTTCCAGCCCAGGCTCCCCGGATGCTCCTGTCCTTACGCCACTTTTATTCAGTGGTGCCCAATAGGTCCCATCGCCATTACTCGTCCACACGGCAGGGGGGAGGTATTCTGTGGCCCAGATCGTGCCCACATCGTTGGGGCAATCTCCGTTAATCACGATTCGATTATTGTCGCTGGTGCCACTAGCTCCAACTTTCAGGCCACCCCACTCATAATGTGTCCCGCAGACAAACAACGTATCGCCTGCTTGCACCCCTCCTGGACCCCACTGGACAGAGGCCAACTTTTCCCAGGCATCGGCATAGGATGTCCCATCCTTGGCTCCTGTCGTTTCCCCAGCTGGACGGACGTACCAATTTGCGGCCCAAGTAGGCAATGATGCGCTCATCAATACCAAACAGATAAATAGTTGTATACTCCAATAGTGTACCTTCATTAGTCAGCCCCCCCCCCTTATTTAGATGTCTTGGATTCAAGGTGTAAAGTCAAAGTGGAATAAGAATTTCATGGTTTTTCATGGAGAATTCCATAGCTAAGTCGCAAACAGCCTTTCCCCACCCACTTATTCTCTTCCTACTATTTATCAAAACAACCTAAGCCATTGAAAAAAATGATCTTATCGTCTTTTAAAGAGAGTTGCTCCTAGCAAGTTGAATCCAAGCAAAGTTATGAAATGGAAAAATACACCAAAAAAATAATACTGAAACAAAATAAATTTACAAAGCAATATTTGTACCCATAGTTAAGATATAGCATATCTTAGATAATGTCGTCATAAGATTTGGTGAAAAAGCCAAATACACCGGACGCGCACAAATACCAAAAAGGATGTAGTGGTCAAGTATTTGTAGACACTGCGTTAGCTTGCCAACGTTGCTCTTGCGCTGCTGGCGTCAGATGATGGTTATAGCTATGTGGCCGTTCCTGATTGTAGTAGTCCATTAGATAGTCCGTGAGATCCTGCTGCCCTTCCTGGAAGGTTGGGTAGCCATGAGGCGGCACCCACTCCGTCTTCAGACTTCGGAAGACCCGTTCCATCGGGGCGTTGTCCCAACAATTTCCTTTGCGACTCATGCTTTGCTGAATCTGCCACTGCCGTAATTGGTGGCGGTACGTCACACTGCGATACTGCACACCTTGATCTGAATGGAAAAGAAGGCCTGGCTTCGGCTGTCGTGACTCGACTGCTCGCCGTAGCGCTTGAGCCACCAAGGCGGTGTCCGGCGTGGTCGAGAGACTCCACCCAACCACCCGACGAGCATAAAGATCTAAGACGACGGCGAGATAGGCCCATTGTCCAGCCATTCGTATATACGTGATATCGCCACACCAGACCCGATTGGGCGCCGTTGGGGAGAACGCTCGATTGAGTCGATTCGGGACGACGGAGGACTCTCCCGGAGCCAACCGATATTTCGGCTTGCCTGGTTGCTTACTGACTAACTGACAGGCCCGCATGAGCTGCCGAGCTCGGTACCGACTCACGCCCAAGGCAGTCGCCATCGTTCGAGTCCCTGCGGCTCCTCGACTGCGTCGATGGACCTGTCGTGCTTGATCCTGTACGTGCTCCGCATACTTTTGCCGGGGACGTTTCCGCCAGGCATAGTAGCCACTTCGACCGAGGCTCAAGGCCTGACAAATCACGGTAAGGGGATAGTCTTGCTGTAATTGCTTCATCAACGCATACCGAACGGCACGGGGTCGGCGAAGAGCGTGGCCGCTTTTTTTAAATTGGCTTTCTCCATCTCCAGCCGCTTCACCTGGGCTTCCAATGTCTGGATGCGTTGCTGTTCTGAAGTCAAGGCCTTCCCTGGTGGGGTGCCTCCCGCGATTTCGACATCCATCTGGGCCAGCCACCGTCGCAGAGCCGTATCCCCAATATTGAGGGCCTGACATGCTTGTGGTACGGAATAACCTTGTTGCCGCACAAGAGCGACTGCTCCTCGCTTGAACTCGCTCGTAAAACTTCGTCGTGTTCGTCCCATCTCTCACCTCGTTTGGGCTGTAGTGTATCACCTAAACGAGTGTCCACGGTTATTAGACCACTTCAGGATGACGCCTTTTTGGCATACTGGGTGCAATCCCCAGCCCCCCATTGAGAGGCAAGAACAGGGCATCGACCCCTTAGCACATCTGGGACAGCTATCTATTAGTACGGCTCCAATCTCGTGACGACATTATCTAATAAAATTAGCGATTCCTTGGATTGACGCGTAAGTATATAACCAGTGGCTACCAGACTGTTGTTTTTTTTGAATGATTTAACATTCAGCTTTTATACGTATTCATGGACAGACACTGATCTGCTGGCGACCTATGCACCGTTTTCGAACTCATGCAAATACACACATTCAAATTTCGGTATAGTTATTTTAGATAGCGTACACTCAGCCTCTTTACAACAAAAAGGAGGCTAGCCGATGCTGACTTGCCCCAAATATGAAGCTAGTGAGTGCGTCAAGGATGGCATTGTGAAAGGAGGATGTTCCGTTACTCGTGGAGCTCGAAACCCGACATCGTCGACATCGGCAGTGCTATGGGAGTCCACGGATGACGGCGGATCTGCAAGCCGTGGGGTTGGCGGGTGAACCGCAAACGAATTGCCTGATTAATGCTACAGGCTGGACTCCACGCTCGGGGCCGCTGTCAACGACGCTATACGACTCAATCGAAGCGTTTGCATCCCGTAGTTCCGAATCGGTTGGCCCGGCCGTTTACGACGACGGCCCCCAATCGGGTGTGGGTCACCGACATCAGGTATGTGGCCACGGACAAAGGCTGGCTGTATGGCACTCTGGTGATGGATCTGTATTCTCGAAAATTCATCGGGTGAGCGTTGGAGGCATTTGTCGATACGCGGTTAATGCTCGCGGCGTTGCACATGGCGCCGGGCCGGAGACAGCCGGAGGTCACATTGGTACATCATTCCGATCGCGGGGTCCAGTATGCCGCCGCGGATTATCGCACGGTTTCGGAAGAGCGAGGCATCACGTTATCGATGAGTTGCAAAGGCAGTTGTTACAATAACGCCCCCATGGAATCGGCGAATGGGGCGTTGAAAAACAAACGCGCCTATACGCAACAACAGTATCCCACGCGGGCTCAAGCGAAGGTGGATTTGATTGCGTATTTCGGGTAACACAATACGGAACGGCGGCATTCGGCATTGGCCTATCAGAGCCCCGCCAAATTTGAACGCCAGTGGCAGAGCCAGCAGCCATCTGCAGAGGGCTCTCAGCTAGCCCTAGAAGGGCATACCGAGGTATGGACCAAAGAGCGAACGTGCCATACAGGGGAAATATGAAGGACGAATTTTTCACAAGAACCTGGTATCCACGTTTTGAGGGGAAGATGATTTGGCTCCCTCTACCAGAACTCGGAGGCAATATCCACTTGCATAGACTTTCGAATCATCTCCTCGAAAAGGTATCCTAATGTGTTGCAATCCTTGAAGATATCCTTGGTGCAAGGGCTGGCAATGTCCTTCTGGCAGACTCCCCCCCCTCATGTTGAGACTGACGATTAGCGTCGTTGACACCCCATGGCGGCTTTGGTACCTTTCTGCTTGCTCAAAAATCCCCTTTAAATTTCTATAGCCCCTACCCGTTGTACTTATCTTCTGCTCTTCTGCCAAAACTTAAAAACATCAAGGTTACTTCTTGGAATTGAAAGTCCGTGTATTCCGAAACGAATCACAAATAGGGACGAAGGGAGAGTGGAAATTATGGCGATTCAAACATTCCTTCCTAGTAACATTTGGAATACAGATGAAATCTTGTTAAGAGAAGTTATTCAAGCTGCAGAACGTATAGTTTTGAAGCTCAATCGGTTAAACTTAGAAAATTCTGGCATGAGCGCATACAATCAACGCTACATTGGCAGCACCTATACAAAGCTTGCACGATGGGGAATAAATGTACAAATGTTAGCTTTTTTGTTAAGCAACAACAGTGCACCAAGAGAAAAGCTCACTTTATTTGACTATGGAGCTGGAGCTGGATCTATTTGTTTACTAGCCAAGTCATTGGGAATTGGAATGGTCGTCTATAGTGATATTTACGATACGTCCTGCAAAGACGCTGCTATTTTGGCGAAATTACTTGAACTAGAAGCAGAACACTATATTTGCGGTGAATTGGAAACGGGCATTGACTACCTCGATAGCAACAAAATAGTCTGCGACTTGCTTGTATCTCATAATTGCTTGGAGCATATCTACGACATCGAAGGTTTTCTAAATAATTTGGTAAGAATACCAACTTCTACTCTTCATTTTTGGTTAAGCACGGGTGCAAACCCCTTGCGTCATAGAACAAAAAAGGCTCTGTCTAAAGTGGCAGTTGAAGCAGAACATAACAATAGAGAAAAGAAATGGGGGCATAAAGAAAGGGATTCTCTACAATCTTATTTTTCAATCAGGGAAAAAATCATCCTTGATGAGTCACCTCGGCTGAATGACGATCAGGTTAAGATGTTAGCAAAAAAAACCCGAGGTATGCGCGATCAAGATATACGAAGGGTAGTCTGTCAATATGCTGAATCAGGTGTTGTTCCGGGTGATCCCAAACACCCTACGAATACATGCGACCCCCATACTGGGAATTGGGCTGAGCGGCTAATGAACCCTTATGAACTGGCGAACATCATGAGGATTCAAGGTATGCAAGTCGACGTCAAACCAACATATTGGTCGTATGAGGTAAATAATAGACTGAAAAATGGCGGAAAAGTATTAATGAACTATTTTATTTCGAAATCTTCAATTGTAGGACTTAGACTGTCCCCAAATTACGTCTTATATGGCTCTTATGCGCCTGCTTAGTGAAGTGGTCTAATAACCGTGGACACTCGTTTAGGTGATACACTACAGCCCAAACGAGGTGAGAGATGGGACGAACACGACGAAGTTTTACGAGCGAGTTCAAGCGAGGAGCAGTCGCTCTTGTGCGGCAACAAGGTTATTCCGTACCACAAGCATGTCAGGCCCTCAATATTGGGGATACGGCTCTGCGACGGTGGCTGGCCCAGATGGATGTCGAAATCGCGGGAGGCACCCCACCAGGGAAGGCCTTGACTTCAGAACAGCAACGCATCCAGACATTGGAAGCCCAGGTGAAGCGGCTGGAGATGGAGAAAGCCAATTTAAAAAAAGCGGCCACGCTCTTCGCCGACCCCGTGCCGTTCGGTATGCGTTGATGAAGCAATTACAGCAAGACTATCCCCTTACCGTGATTTGTCAGGCCTTGAGCCTCGGTCGAAGTGGCTACTATGCCTGGCGGAAACGTCCCCGGCAAAAGTATGCGGAGCACGTACAGGATCAAGCACGACAGGTCCATCGACGCAGTCGAGGAGCCGCAGGGACTCGAACGATGGCGACTGCCTTGGGCGTGAGTCGGTACCGAGCTCGGCAGCTCATGCGGGCCTGTCAGTTAGTCAGTAAGCAACCAGGCAAGCCGAAATATCGGTTGGCTCCGGGAGAGTCCTCCGTCGTCCCGAATCGACTCAATCGAGCGTTCTCCCCAACGGCGCCCAATCGGGTCTGGTGTGGCGATATCACGTATATACGAATGGCTGGACAATGGGCCTATCTCGCCGTCGTCTTAGATCTTTATGCTCGTCGGGTGGTTGGGTGGAGTCTCTCGACCACGCCGGACACCGCCTTGGTGGCTCAAGCGCTACGGCGAGCAGTCGAGTCACGACAGCCGAAGCCAGGCCTTCTTTTCCATTCAGATCAAGGTGTGCAGTATCGCAGTGTGACGTACCGCCACCAATTACGGCAGTGGCAGATTCAGCAAAGCATGAGTCGCAAAGGAAATTGTTGGGACAACGCCCCGATGGAACGGGTCTTCCGAAGTCTGAAGACGGAGTGGGTGCCGCCTCATGGCTACCCAACCTTCCAGGAAGGGCAGCAGGATCTCACGGACTATCTAATGGACTACTACAATCAGGAACGGCCACATAGCTATAACCATCATCTGACGCCAGCAGCGCAAGAGCAACGTTGGCAAGCTAACGCAGTGTCTACAAATACTTGACCACTACATCATGACTGTCATGACAGGAGATTATCGTCTTTATAGTTATTCCAAATAAGTTCCAGCGAGACCGTCTTCAGCCTCTTGACGAGCATCTCCTCGCCCCCTTAGGGGAGAGAGAAGGGTGAGGGGGGCGAAATCAGCTGCTTGAGAGACACGAGCATTTGGAAATTAATTGGAACGGCTATAATACCTCCTTAACTGGCCATGACTCGATGTGGACTGCAAAGAAGAAGGTTTTATTGTCTCGGCATTATTATCCAATGGCTTTTGCATCCCTCCGACAGCCAAGCCAATCAGACCCCATACAAACCACTGATACCCTGGATAAAGGCCGGGGGTCAGCCCCATGGAATCGATAAGCCACATCGCATACAACATGAGTGCGGTTATGCTAAGGGGCGTTTTGAATTCCCTGAACGTTTGCCAAGTTCGTATACCCATGGCCCCGAGTAGTGCTAAATAGAGAGTTAGACCAAATACGCCCCCACCTAGAAGGGCTCGAAGAAAGTCGTTGTGCGATCCCCCTCCCGATTTTCCGGTCCCAAAAAAAATGCGAAACGTGGATTGTTCAAGGAAATTGGAAAGGATCCTGTCCCAAATAAACCACCTCCCCCCTAGGGTACGTTTTTGATCAAGCTCTGATACATTTTCCTCTAACAGCACCATCTCTTTAGAAAAAAGTGTTGCAACCTCATCGGCCTGCTGCACACCAATGACAACACCTGCTCCGACTATTACGGTCAATGCAAGAGCCATGGCACCAAATTTTCTCGTACATACCATCCAAATTATCAACCACGATCCGGCTATGATGTATGAAGCTTTCGAATAAGCCTTAAAAATTACTACACTTGCCGACGCCGATAAAATCAAAAGCATGAATTGCTTGATTCGTGATTTATTTGCAAAATAACTCCAATAAAGCAGTATCCCTGCCAGAGTTTGAAATCCATAATGTCGAAAAGAAAATGCATCATGATAAAGGCCAACATTTCGCGTTAGTCCAACCGTTGTTCGCTCTTGCCAAACCACTCCGGTCGCAACCTGAAATAATCCAATGGCAATCGGAAAAATTCCAGCTAAAATGAATGAGAAAAGAATGGGCTTAAGATCTTCTTTATTTCTGAAAAACAGTTGAAGCATCAGGTAACCACAAAACCCATTTGTAACCTTCAGGGCTGATTCAAAACCTCTGAACATGCCAAACTCCAGCATTCCGAACATCGACACAAAGGAAAAATATATGACGTATAACAACCACAGACTTTTATGTGGAACCTCTCGACGATTTGGGGTCTGCAACGCATACACAAATACAAACAATGGGATAAGTGTTCCAATAATTTGTAGAAGGTTAATCCCAAATATGGAATAATTCCAAGATGCATCTAAGATTGGCTTAACGATAATTATGGTTAAGACTCCCACGCGCACGTTTATGAGGAAGGCAATAAGCACAGCCACAGCCGAGAATGTTGAGAGTATTAGCACAGGCCTATATAGTCCAGAACCAACTTAGGTTCATCAAAGAAGAATTTAATCTGGGAAGATCTGATGTTAAGCATAAAGCCAGCGTAGTAGCAGAACAAAGAGGTTCCTAAGTTTTCGGTTGTTGAACAAATCTCTTTCATGGACACAAGACACTGGAATGTTTTCTACTTTCACAACTCCTCAGAAGCGATTTTAGTCGGTCGATGCCATTCCAATTGTCCCCCCTAGTCTGTCGAGACCTCGGACACAGTCAATAAGCAATCATTGCAGATACAGACTGGCCATGAGATGCCTCAGTTTTTGGGTTAGCGGCCATTTGATTCTTCTGGCTCATGCCATCCTCAATCATCATCACTGGTGGCTGATCCACGGCCATCGAATCCTCTGTTCCTTTCGTTGAAAGAAGATACCTCGCAGAAAATCTTACTTAGCATCTAAGAGTTTTTGTCTAACTATTGGGGGCGACTGCTCTGTCAGGATCCATGGAGACTCGAATACATCTCATCATATTTCGCACTTTAAATGAATCCTCCTTCTGTGGACGACGGCGAGGGCTGTATCAAAGTTTCTTCACTAACTAATCGGAAGGAAAAAGAATGTTTTCCATTAAGACACGCCTTTAAAATCAAATTCCATTATGTTCTTTTTTGAAATGACCCGCAGTAGAAGAAGACAGAATACATATATCACTAACCCTGTGCCTACGATCAATCCCAGTTGAAACCAGTTATTTTGCGGTAGGCTATGAAGAGTCACTCCCATAATCATCGCCGCCAATATAATTCTTGCTATCAACCACCATGATATATTGAATTGAACTATTGAGTGAGCCCAATAGCAAACGAATATGGCAAGAGTACTAAAAACAATGAATCTTGCCATACCTGCCCCTTCAATACCGTATTGAAGAATTAGGAAATATCCGAGACCTGCTGTACTGGCTACACTAAAAATATGTAAAAATGGGAGGATCGCGGTATTCTCAAGAAGAAGGACAAGATTGATAAAGCTTGAGTAAATAGTACGGAAAAATATTGAAAAAAGAAGGTACAGCATAAGAATTTTGTCTGTCTTGTAATTGTCACCAGCTATGAGCCCTATGACGGTATCAGAAATGATATATATTCCAACAAAGGAGGGAGCTCCCAGGAGGACCGTCAGATAAAGTGATTGGGAGAACCAATCCTTAACTCCCACATGCTTTGATGAATTCCAACTTTTTGTTAGCCTAGGATATAGAACAAAATTAATAGGATTTAATGCGATGGCCATCATGCTCGCGATTAGGAGAGTGACGCCATATTTGCTAACTGTCTCCAGGTCCAGGAGGTTTGCTAAGTATATGCGATCGATTGAGAGAGTGAACCACACCAAGATCCCAGTCACGATGAGTGGACCTGAATAGGTGACATACTTCTTAATGTCTGCGTAGGCCTCTTTTCGAAAAGTAAATGGACAAAAGATGTTTGTTTCAATCATTATCCATATACAAATCAATCCATCGCCAATTATGCAAAACACAACCAACTGTTCGATGGACCAATGAAATTTAGATGCAAAAAAAACAGCACCAACTAACCAGCCCGCAGAAATCAGTTCACGAATTGAAACCTTTCCGATACGATTCTCTACACGAAGGACGGCCATCGCTATTTGCAAATAGGCTTGAGTAATTGACCATGCGGCAAAAAGTACGAGTAGTAATTGGAAATTTTCAACCCCAAATATTATGTTTGAGAGTTGTTCACGACTAAAGTATACGAGGACCAAGCAAGAGCATGCGACAAACATCGTTATTGTATATATGCCTTTCATTATTAGTTTGCTGTTTTTCCCTAGAGACATGTAGCGTATTAACGCGGAATCCAACTTTAGAGTTAGCATTAATAGTAAACCATCCCTAAGCACGATCCCTTGAAGCCAGGCGCCATACACCTCCTGAGAGTAAATCCCTGTTAAAAACGGAATTGTAATTAAGCCTTTGAACCGCAGAGGGAGGGTGAGCAATAATCTAAGGCAAACATCTCTAAACATATGTTCCCTTACGAACTTAACGATCGATTCAGGCCATATTTACAGGCTAGAGCCATTGTTACCAGGGGATTTGAAGCAGAGGCGTATTGTGAGATACGGCCTTTTTTGTCCTTTGAAAGGATTCGGTGATTCTATTCATTCATCGGCCTACCATTTCTACGGTATGTTCTGCCGTAGTTTTTTCTTGCCATCTCAAGTCTGATTTATTCGTAAAAGCAGTATAAGCGCTAGCCAATTCATGGCGGTCTGATCGGTAGGGATTGCAGGCATGACGAAGTTGGGTTGAAATTCAGGGAAGAATCTCGTAGCTTTTATTCCAGCTCCGGCACCACTCACTCGCATGAAATATCGCGCAGAACTTTTTGCACGACGCCATCCATGAGTTGGCAGAAGTGAAAAGAGTAAGGCCATCGCTTAGGATGATCATATCACCGTTGAGCACATCGCATGAAAAACTAGTTTGTAACCGAAAAAA
Organism: Nitrospirales bacterium; assembly: GCA_965223765.1. Classification (GTDB taxonomy): domain Bacteria; phylum Nitrospirota; class Nitrospiria; order Nitrospirales; family UBA8639; genus Nitrospira_E. The sequence goes on along the minus strand of OZ245016.1, from coordinate 1,497,825 downwards.
TCCAGCATTTCACCTAACACCTACATGAATCGCTCTCTAGCTGCCTCTGCATTGAAGCGAAACCCCTCCTATTCGGCTCACGTTTTTACCAAATGCACAAACAATTCGTGTGGGGGTGTACCCAAAAATATCTACCTAATCCAATCACTTTCCTCTGCGCGCGCCGATGTGCACAAATCCCCAGTCGGATTACTAAGCCTAAAAAACCTAACAACGTAGCTTCGTAAATCTATTGACGCCATGGCTGTCCATGTGAGCTAAAAAACTAGAATCCTCGATTTTCGTCTTCCTCTCAAGCAAGTTGCCTCTTAAACGACTTTACATACGAATCTTATTTTTTGGCGATGAATACTGGTCGCTTATTGTTATCTTCCAGGCAATCATCGTCACAGACTCCAAGATATTCTACTTCAAAAAATCCAGCTTTTATGAGATTTTTTTCGGTATTTTTCCAGTCGATATTCATGAGATTCCCTTCAAAATACAGCGTCTTGCTCGTCACTTTCCCTAGTAATTCATAAAGACGTTCGGGGTATTTCACATGGCCAATCAAAGCCAGACAAAATACAATGTCATAGGGCCCATTGACATCGTTGAGGCTAAGATAATCAACATTGCCTTGTGTAAACACAACGTTATCTAATCCATTCAAAACGGCAATTCTTGTAGCTGTTGTAACTTTCTCCATGTCAAATTCAACACCGCGGCATCTAGCAGGAAGGAATTTCTGACTTTCGAAAATATTTCCCCCGGTGTTACATCCTAGGTCCAGGACGCTGGCGCCTGACATGTTGAGCTCATTGACGCCAAACCTAGCTAGCCGTTTTGCAGAATCGCGTTGCGCTTCGTCGGGCAAAACCTTTAAATGGGGCAACGAAAAGCTACTGTAGATTCGCTCGGATCGTATTCTGTGGCGATGGTTCACTGTCTGGAATTCAAGAGTCACATTTCGCAATTCATCCTTAATGCATTCGTTGAGTATAGTAAGCCCCTCTTTTAATGGAATGTGAGATACTCGTTCCAATGAGAACTCAAAGTCGGTCGCTGAATAATACATCGGAGGCGCATCTGCACGGCCGGTTAAATTAACATTGTCAGCACGACCGGTTAAATCGTAGGATTGCATGAAAGGAGGTATACGCCCGTCAGGGTATTGAGTAAGCTTTTCGAAATCGCCGACCAGCACTTGCCCTTCAAGCCAAAATATATTCCTGGCATGGAAATCACCATGCAAATAGCCTGCACAATGAATATCCAACAGTATGGACAGAGCTTGTCCTATTGCTTTACGACGGGTCTCTTTGTCCATGCTTTTGACCGCAATATCCAGCCTGGCGTTCTCCGGAAGCAGGGGCAACTGCATCCAATTATCACCCTGTTTGTGAATAGGGATAATCCAAGGCTTACCCGCGAATATCTTTCTGGCTGCCAGCTCATTTTGAAAGCATGCCTTAGCGTCTGCAGTAGCTGTATAGTCTTTTCGGAATACGTCTAGTCCGTTAAAGTGAACCTTGCGAGTTACCGCCCTTGATCCTGATGAGATTACTCCCCTCATTCTTCTTTGAATGGCTCGTTTGAGTCTCGATGGGTCCTCAATTAATCTTTTTATGCGTTTTAACACTCACAACTCCAGTTCATTTTGCTATGGTCTCGTTCAAGATATGCGAGTTGCCTCAAGCTTACGTTGCCGTTTGGGCGCAAAAAGTCAACAATCATTTCCCCTTTTCACATCAAGAGATTCAATCGCTAGAGGTTAATTTAACACTGGTTGAGGGAAGTTCAAGTTCAACGAACTACTCCATTGTACTTTTCTCGGTTTAGACTGAGCTAGTTTATTTGGCATTGTTAATTTGAGATAGATAGTCACATTCTAACGTATTGAAAAATGCCGTTTATTTCTTATGCATGACTAGCTCAGCAACTTCCAGGAATGCTTTCGACGAATTTTCATAGGTTACTGCTTGGATAACTTCTCGGGACTTTCTACGAATGTCTTCCAGATTATGATGGAAAAGAATATCGACAATTTTTCTGGTGGCAGTTTTGATGTCCGACGAGTCAACAATACAGCCCGTTTCACCTTCTTTAACAAAGTCCGCCACATTCCCAACTTCTTTTGTGCAAATTATTGGCAATCCGGCATAAAGCGCTTCGATTACGACTAGTGGGTTGCAGTCATAGTCGCTCAGTAAAATAAATCCATCAGCTATCGAAAAATACTTGTGATAGTCTTGTTCTTGAAAGCCTTCGAGAAAGAGATTATTCAAGCCAAATTGGCTCTTTTCTTTCACCAAGAATTCCTGCAATTCACCCTGCCCAAGTATGATAAGCCCTACATTGGTATGGCCACGAGATAGGATGGATTTATAAATATGAATCAACGATCGAATGCCTTTGAGCTCGATTAACCGACCAGCAAACAGGAGTAGCTTATCCGGAAAATTTCCTCTAAACCGGTAAAACTCCTCCCCTGATGAGCGGAATTCTTCACATTTTCTCGCAAACGCTTTGCCATCAATGGCGTTATAGGCACGTCGAAATGGTACTTGAGCTGCACGTCTGCCCAGGAGCCTATGGAGATATTCGTTTGAACGAATGCCGGCATCTATATATCCATCTACAGTGTAAGACAACACTTTTCTAATACCTCTCCGAAACCAACGCATTTTTCGCTTACTCTCGCTGACCTCATTTCCTTCCATCCACACGACTAATTTCGTTTTCGAAAAAATATTCCGTATGCCTACAAGGATTGTTGACAAGGCAAATCCGCTGCATACAACAATATCTGGCTGCAAAAGAGCTAGTGGCTTGAAAACCTTTAGATTGGCGAGCAACCGTCGAATAGATCCTGGCCCCGGCTCTCCTTCCTGCAACACCTGCACAGAACAGGTGATCTGGTCCAAATACTTTTTCCATTGAGGGTACTCAGGTTTTTGCGACCATACAACCAATAAGGTAAAGTCAATTGCAGCATCATGACTTAACATTTCAAACAGTCGGATGCGGTAAGGCGAAAGATAGTTCTGGATTACAACCAGCTTCAACGAATGCCGTCCGTTCTGTTCATTGCTTTCCATGAATGGTTACTGTTCCTCTTTGACAAGCCATTGAAGAACATGAAAGATTCGATCATTTTTTTCCTCGCATCCAAACCCTTCGGCTTCTTTTTTAGCATTTTCAGACATTGTTTGCCTAAGTGAACGATCCCTAATTAACAATTCCATCTTTTCTGCCAGTTCAACTGCATCGCCCGCTTCAAAAAAGAGCCCAGTCTTACCGTCTTTTATTAATCCCCGAATTCCAGCAAGGTTTGAGGAAACAACGGGTATGCCTAGGCTGAGATATTCAATGACTTTGATAGGATAAATTTGGTTGAGGTCCGGGGTACTTCTATATGGGACAACGCAAAGATCCGCAGTAGAAATTCTTTCCAATAATTGAGAATGTTCTTCAAAATCAATCAAGATGACATCTGGTCTATTTTGAAGCGCCAAGATGTGATGCGAGATAGCACTTGGGATATGCCCCACGATGTATAACGTGATATCGGTGTGAATCCTGACCAGCTTTAGGAAGGCCTGGGACAAGGTATCGAGCCCTGAGAAAGAGGAGAATTTGCTTTTCATGCAGAGAATCGAAAAGTTTTTTTCTACAGGATCAGGCGTCGTAAACCGTTCCTTAATCGGAAAGATCGCATTTTTCTCAAGATGCATTTTCTCATCGGGTATGCCAAATTTTGTCAGTTCAAAGTTTGGCAGGATGGAAAGGATAAAGAAATCTGCATAACGATAGAAATTGGAGGCCAATTTTCTTAACGCTAGAGTGCGATAATTCTGAAAACTTCCACCAGTTTGATTTCGTATGGGAATATCCCAAATATCTACAACCCACTTCGCTTTTGTTCGAAACTTCACAAAAGCGCCGAGTAACCCCATAACAGAGGGCTCACTGAGGATGATGTCAAACTGTCTACGTTTACTCTTAAAGGCGGCCCAATATAGGCCAAAAAGGACATAGCCGATTTTGCCTCTTAATGGGGCTTTCAGTATCGTGGTATTCGGAGAAGCGGATCGATCAAACCTTGAATTCTTTTTTGCCAGGATAGAAAGATGGCACTTCCTGCTCAAAAAATACACTCGTTGAAAATGGTTCATATTTTTCATGTAGGACAAATGGGTCGCGCCCGTCACAAATAATATATTTAATTTTTGTTCTTCCATCTAAAAAATTTTGGTCTTAATGGGTTTATCTCTCATGTATCGATTTTTTCGCAGGGTAGGGGACCCATGTTTTTGCACCCCCATTCCCTTTGACCTTGAGTAACGAATGACCCCACGTTTTTACTCGCATCTTGCGGGGTTTGTTCAGCTTGTGCGAGATCGCGTGGGTTAGTTAGGCAGGCACCTGTCGGTTTCTGGCAATTACTGAAAAAAAGGGGGGGGGGCATTGGATTGGGGCCTACGTCGAGCATTTTGTTCCCTTGTGAAGGGAAAAGAAAAGGGAAATATTTACCTTAAGATAGATAATGCCATTTTTTGATGGTTATGGAAGATTTCCAGTCGGGGCAGGGCGCACCAAAGCTTGAAGGCATTATCGGCCATTTTGTCTTTTTTCGAGACGATCTTGGTCCGGCAGGTCATGGGTCCTAGGCGGTGGCACGGGTTTGGTAATCACACTCAATCCACCATGTGAGTTTTGCCAATAATATGCCGTTCTTTGGGTAAACCTTTCATAAAGACATCCCAGTAATCCGTTTAGTAGCTTCAGTCTTTCAGGTATTTGACTTTCTCATAGAGCCGCCGAAAGATTGTAGCATCACCACTGCCGACAACCCAGGCCACGGTTCCCTCTCAAGTACGATCCAGGGCTTTGATGATCCACTTTTTATTTCTTTAGCTCCAATGAAATGCCGCATCTCATCAAATTCCATTTCTCGAATGGTGCCAGAAATCTCCTGTTCATCAAGCCGATCGGCCCGATGTTGTATCCACTTTTGCACGGCCGGCGACGTCACGCCAAAGAGCTTCCCAATAAACCCGTAGGAGGATTTCCCCAACGCATAAAGGAGAACCGCAAATGCTCGTTTCACCGCAGTCTCCACGTGTATTCGGCCATCCCCACGGACAAAGTTATAGCCGCACTCTTTACAATGATAGCGCTGCTTATTCCGTACGCGCCCATTCTTGATGGTTTCGCTTCCATGGCAGCTCTTGCAACGGGTCATTGTTTTACCTCCTTATCCAGTACAGGAGGAAAGTACCAGGCATCTATATGTAAATGTTCTCTAGAAAAGATCTCCCACGAGAAGGGTGGCGTTCGGGGTAAGAAGGAATTTTTCGCTTTGGGATAAGCCATTTTATTGCAGGTTCAGTTGTTTGCATGAATGCCAGCAGCTAAAACTTTGGCAGCTTTGTTATGACCGGAGGGGCGCCAATGTCCATCAGTTTCATAGTAGTCTTCGGTCGAGAGAAGGTCTCGGCCATCAATCAACGTGGCCCCATTAGATACTAATTCTATTTTCTCCATGGGAAAGTTCGTTTCTAAGCGATTCTCCTTGTTGTTCCGTTGTGGAATGAGAAAAATTATCGGTCGTGCCCCGTCATCTTTAATACTAGTGATGAATTGTTGTAGTAAGGCCCGGGTGAGTGCCACGGCTTCTGGTTTCATGTCAGTGCTTCTTTTGAGCCCCTGATCTTTGAGTAGAGAACGCTGAATGATCCCTGAAAGTCGGTTTCGAATAAAATTCCAAAATTGTGAATGAGTGAACAGCCACCGTGTGGGTGCAAACTTGTACAGTATTTCTCGAAGTGCCACTCCTGGCAAATGACTCTTGCCAGTTCTCTCTAATTGTCCTTCTTGATTCAATTGGTACAGCTTGGAAATGGCATTATTTCCAATGTCATTTGAAAAATAAAACAGGACGACAAGATCAGGCTTGTAATGACGTTCACGGTGTTTATAGGTCACAAGCTGTTCAGCTTGCCCAAAGCCTGACACACTGAAGTTGATCACTTCGTAGCGCGTCCTTTCGTGAGCAAGGTCGGAGTTTAAACGATCTTCTAGTACAGCACTAACCACTTCATTGTCATTCACACCATGTCCAAAGATGAACGAATCTCCAATAACGGCAATGCGATAGGTATCTGAAGGTTTGTCTAATGAATATTCCCGTAGCCCTCGCATGCCGACGCTGTTTGTTGAAATGGTGACATCATAATCATTTGGGAAAAAATGTCGAGTGACGACATTTGGTTCATTTCCACGCACGCCATATCCAGGGTCTACGACAAAACGCGGCAAAATGGGTTCCGGCAAAAACAAGCGAGTGATCACTTCTGCGAGCAAGAAGGCTACGACCAAGCCTCCCAAAGCAAGCCCTGAAGAAAACACCAGGTTGCGTTGACGGTGAGTCATTTTAAATTGCTGGCCAAATTTGTAAGAAGAAGATAGAATGGAAGGAAATCAATTTAAAATCTCGTTGTGGCTAAGAAGTCTATAGTAGTGAAAATTTCTGTCAAGGCAATTGACCACCTTTTCTTCTGTCGGTAGGGCTTACTGAGAACATGAATTGCTGAGACTCCGGCGAGGAGTTGGGGCCTATTATCCCCTCGGCTTCGTTCCCACAAACACCATGGTCACAAAACAGCTTGTCGAGTGAACCGTTGTCGGCACTCGATCTCCCAAGAACAAGAAGATGACAAATTGGTTGAGCACACGTTTCCAGTCCAAAATGGGCACGGTCCGTTTCTTGGCAATCTGTTGCATTCCAAGATTCGGCACTTTCAAATGGCTTCATCCGTCAGAAATACCCCCGTTTTTTAGCACTTTCCGTGACGAGTAGTTCAATGATTCAATAGCATGCGGTAGCATAGATCACTCTTTGGACTTTGAGGAGATAGTCAAAAAACATGGTTAGTCACTCTCAGTCTAGTCGCCGATTCGTATTCATCGTTAGATCGAGCACATCCCGGGTGTGGGCAAATTGCTCCAAGGCCTCTTCGGGTTCTTCCAGTGTTGCCGCTCCATAGATCACCCGTAGATCTCGGGCGATGGGCCACCGCTCTTTCCACACGAGGTACCGCTAGCCGACCCACTTGTACCTGCGTCTTTGGGAATACGGTTTCCAGTACCTCTGGCCGGCCAACCAACCCATCCACACAGACAAAACGACAATCCCGGATACTTCGTTGTCGGAGCTCGGCACAGACCGCTAACCACAACTTTACCCCTCGCCGAACAGATTCACACCGGGTGCCACATAAATCACTTTGATCTTGGCAGCGCCCTCACCCCACGGCTTCACAAATAACCTATCGAAATAGAGAATCGGAAAGACCGTTTCCTAGGGGCGCCTTTGTCAGAGGCGCATATCCTCTAAGCCAGCATCGGTGATCGTCAAAACGAGCGTCGGCGAGACGTCCGTCCCATAGAACTCTTCCAGGTGGCCTTAAATCTCCGTGGCTTCATAAATTGAGTGGGTCAATCCTATCGACAGACCTCTTCTGGATAGAGAGCCAGAGTCCTCCAAAATGATTGAGTATGCCCCACAGATGCTTCTTGATTGTTCGGGCCACCTTTTTGATCGGAGCCAGGCGACTGCGGATAGCCCAGGCATACCAGTGCTTACAGCCCTTCTCCGCCCAGATGCGCCTGACATAATGCCAGAGCTACATACCCAGCGTCTTGATCGCCCAGACTCATACGGTTTTCAAAGTACTGGTTCGCAGCACCCTGAACGTACACTGCCGAGGGCGCGAGAGGTTTCTCAGCTTGGTTAACCAATCATATTTGGTGTCTTGGAGATCATCGCAACCTGCTCCCATAAAGGCTTTATGCTCCTGCTTCCGTACTTGGTCAACAGCCTCACCCAAGTACTTGGCCGCATGAAATTTATCAAACGCGATTTTGTGCTTGGCCTCAGGAATCTGGTCCAGCGTGACGCCGATGTAGGCGGGCCACATATCCATTGCCACGCTCTTGATCCCTGTTTTCTGTCCGTCTGTCAAGGTGTCGTCATAACTGGTCAAGCTACTGGTTATACGTTCTTCCGCCACATGCAGCACATGTCCCTCCTTTTGATCCGTCACCACTGTGGCATAGTCATGCCCTTTGCATCAGGAGGTCTCATCAACCCCAATGCAGGTCGGGCGTTCTTGAGTGCGGCGCGCCAAGCCCCGCCTGACCACTCGCCATAGGATGCCCTCGATGGCATTCCAACTTAACAAGCATTGCTGCGCCACGGCTTGAATCGATGCATCCTTAAGCCAGTCTAGGACAAGTGCTTCATACAGGGCGGTGAAGCCTGTCCCGGATTCCGCCCAAGGCACCTGCACTGTCACCACTCCATGGGTAGGACAGGTCACGCGCAGCACCTTCGCCACGATGAGCGTTTTCAACTGACAGGTATCCAAATGCCGCCAGGTTCGGGAGCGGTGGTCATAGCCTGGGCAATGTGTCTCGCACTGCGAACACACTGATCGCACGTCGGGGTCGTGTTCGACATGAACCCTGACTTAGCCGGTGGCCACCGAGAGCTCCACTTTGGTCACTTCCCACGGTGCCTGACCCCAGAATCTGCTTGTATAAATCTTTATCTCTCATGCCTCATACAGTAACGCACCCACTCGATCAGGGGAAGAACCCAATCTCTCATGCTGCCGGTATACGCGTACGGAGGACATAGCCGAAAGCGTTCATCAATTCCACCGGCGAGGCTCGTTCTACCAGACGTTTGGTTAACCCTGTTAACAGGCCATGTTCCCCAAGAATCTTTTCTGGCTGATCACCGTCCTGTAATAACTCATCAAGTAGGGCATCGACCTTTAGTGTCTGATGTGCTCATCACTCCTCCTTTAGCAAATAGAATATTGATGATGTACCAGTGACACATTTAGTCTTACAGACCCGGGTCAGGAAATTTCCCGAACCATTCCCGCAAGAAAGGGGGGTTCTCGATCATACAGAATACATGGTTGTAGACATACAGGTAGAGTAGGCAGCACCCACCGGAACCCACGAGCCAGATACTATCTGTTGCCCTCCCCCTGAGTCTCGGGCTTCCCGGCGGGACGCCCCTACGCAGAGAGAGTGCCATTCTGTCATTCCGCCCTCGGTCCACTCCGGTATGCGGGTGCCCCATTTCCTGTAGAGACATGTCGGTGATACGTCCTCTTTGCGGTCCCGCCCGACATGAGGATCCCCCATGCTACCTCTCATTGGCCGAGTTTCCGTATTTGTGAGGCCACTTCTGAGAACGGTCAAAACAATATTACGATTTATTGCCTATGATTCAAAAAAGTCAATAATAACAATGGTGTTTTTTCTTTTAGGGCGGGATATTAAGGAAAAGTGAAAACTGCCGAAAAGAGAGCTTCAGGTTCCATAGTCACTTTTTGAAATCAGAAGTCGATAGTTGATCTAATTTGCCACAAAATGGCTATAGTTAGGTAGAGAGGGCATCTCCTTAGACACCTGCTAACACCCGGTTCTGACAATTTGGTTCAGGAATTTAGAAAGGAACGATAGGGTCTCAACACAAGAGAGAGGGCGTTCAAACTATTGACTGGAAATTTTCGGGGTATTTTGGGGAAACGACATCGAAACTGGCATATTTTGGTTTCACAGAACTATGAAACTATGAAGGAGGATGTAAGGTCATGAAAAAATTTTATCCTAGCTTTCAGTTACTCCTCATTCCACTATTGGTTAGCCTATCAATTCCCGCATGGGCATCCGAGTGGTTTGTTCGTCCACTCGGAGAACTTTCTCAAAATGGGGACGGCAATACATACGAAAATGCTTGGAGGGGGCTCAGTTCGGTGAAATGGGGTGAAGGAGGGGTGCAAGCAGGCGATACGTTGTTTGTCTGCGGGACACATTATGAGTGGGGTGGCCTGAAAGTTGGAGCTAGTGGCACCAGCGACAATAATCGAATCGTGATTAACGGAGATTGCCCCAACGATGTGGGCACGATCTGGGCTACAGAATACCTCCCCCCTGCCGTGTGGACGAGTAATGGCGATGGGACCTATTGGGCACCGCTGAATAAAAGTGGCGTGAGGACAGGAGCATCCGGGGAGCCCGGGATGGAAACACTCTTGATTCCAGTAGAGGATCATGCCAGCAATATGACTACGGAAGGATCAATTTGGTATGACGCACCGAATAAACGGCTCTACTACAATCCGATCGGGGCCGTGAAAAAGGTGATGGCCTACTGGGGCAACTCCGCGATTGCCCTGAAGGGCAACGATTATGTCACGATTACCGGCTCACCGACGAACCGGTTTAAGATTCGTGGAGGACGATGTTGCAATCGAGGCACAGTATCTGTGGCCAATGGAGATAACGGCGACACGGCCGCCGAGCATGTGACGATCCAATATGCCGACATTGCCTTTGGAGGGTATACGGGTGTACGGAGTGGAGTCGGGAGTCATCACCTACATGTGCTGGATAATGTCTTTCATGATCTACCCAGTGGCGTCTACCCAGTCTTCAACATCAACGACGATCCTCAGTCAAATAACATGGTGTTCATGCGCAATGAGTTGTTCAGCGGGGAACGTAATGCTGCGTTCCGAATTTTGCACCACAATATTGCAGATCATCATGCTTTGGGCACGATGGCTGGGGATGACCTTATCATCAGCGAAAACTACATACACGACTGGGTTGGGATGGGGATTAATCTCTATCTACCAGGAGGTTCGGAAACCTCCACGATGAAACGTTTTCAGATTACGTATAACCGGATTGAAAATCTGATCGGTGAGGACGAACAGTATACCTCAGCAATTCTGACTAACGGGTCAAGCTCAATCGCATTCAGTAGTCGCATGGAAGGGGGGCTGATCGCCTATAATAACATCAAGAACTGCCCAAGGGGTTACCCAGAGGGGAGCTATGGCTATGGCGGCGCGTTTAGAATTAAATCTGGAAGTTACGGGAAAGTACTGGTAATCCAAAATAATACCGTAAGTGATTGCTTTTATGGATTGTATACAAGAAATGTGTCCCCGGAAGGAAGCCTTGGCTTTGACTTCATCAATAATATCATCACGAATCCAAAGCCTGGAGGGTATTTTGTGTTCATAGGATCTCACCCAAACGAAAAAATCGTCAATTTTGAACATAATTTGTACTCACCCCTATCAAATGGCCGTTTCGCATACGCCCACGCAGACATCAGCTTTGCAGATTGGAAGAATCTATCGGTACTTTCAGAGCCTGACAAGGACACGAGTATCACTCTTGATCCTATGCTTGATGAAAATCTTATGATTGCAACAAATTCGCCTGCAGTCGGGGCAGGGAAAACATTGGGCCAAGAATTTCGTGGCTGTCTTCAGGCATTATCCTCTTGGCCCTCTGCCGTACAAAAGATCGAGCAAGATGGGGATAAATGGGACATCGGGACATATTGCCATCTCTCAGACACCGAAGCCCCTTTGCCACCGTCCGCCGTGACAATTGTTGAATAGCCAGAACCATTCACTCTTTGTCAACAGAGTTCTAAGAGACAAGAGGGGGTCATACGGTATTCATGGTTTGAGGGGGTTTTCCCGATCCTTTGCCGAATTGGTAGCATGAGGCTCAAGCTCCGTGATTGAGTACCAGGTATTGCCAGCTAGCAACGAATGTTATATCAGGGATCCTACCGTCGGTCGGGACCGCAAAGAGGACGTACCACCGCATGCGGGAACGAAACTCCGGCCGAATGACGGAATGGTGGTCCCGCCGCGTAGGGGCGTCCCGTCGGGACGCCCACCCTACATACTTAACAATGCCATATTCTGTACGATCCACAAGAAGGCTTACGCTCAATTTGAGTAACAAATGGTAGAGATAAGGCTCCGCTGCTTGTTTATTACTACACAAGGCTCTATAGCCTTGCCAATAGTTCTAGAGAGCGCTAAAAATCTCAATGAGGTAAAATAAGACATATCACACTAACAATCAGAAAGAAACGAAAGGTACAATACGAAGTCCTACACGAAGGGAAGGTTAATCCAAACTGATTTCACACAAAAACTATATGTTGTTTTTAGAAGATTTTTGTTAATTCTCGTAAATTCCTAGTAATCAGACCGCTACATGGTTTCGTTATTCCACCGTTTTCCCTTTACATTATCTTGAATTCTTCGATTAAACGGTTAGACCTAGCAACTGAATTATCGTAATCACTTTCTTATCTAGAGTTTGGCTCCCTTACACGACATAATTCTACAAACAAGACAGGATCAACAATGAAACAAGTGGTTCAGAATTTCAAAACGGGAGAATTGAAAGTCGATGAAGTCCCCTCCCCTACTACATTAATCAATGGACTTTTAGTTAAAAACCAATGTTCGCTAATTAGTGGGGGAACTGAAAAAAGCACGATTGATATGGCTCAAAAAAGTCTAGTTGGCAAAGCAGCAGCTCGACCGGATCTGGTAAAAAAAGTGATCAACCAGGTCAAAAAAGAAGGCCTATTTACCACGACAAAGATGGTACTCGGACGATTGGATAATCGAGTGGCACTGGGCTATAGCAGTGCCGGCATCGTGACAGAGGTTGGACATGACGTCAGCGGATTTACCATAGGTGATCGGGTAGCCTGTGCGGGGCAGAATTATGCCTCGCATGCCGAAGTGGTGAGCGTGCCGATAAACCTTTGCGTCAAAATTCCTGAAGGTGTGGATTTTCACGATGCCTGCTATATCGCCCTTGGTTCCATTGCCTTGCAAGGCGTCCGGCAAGCCGATCCTCGCATTGGCAATATTGTGGGAGTCATTGGCCTAGGCTTGCTCGGCCAACTGACCGTCCAACTCTTAAAGGCTGCTGGTTGTAAGGTTCTTGCAAGTGACATTGATGAAAAGAAAGTCGCATTAGCCAAAGAATTGGGAGCAGACATGTCGGTGGTATCAACAGATTTCTCGAATATGTCATCGAGTATAACACAAGAGCATGGGGTTGATTCTGTCATTATCACTGCCAGTACAAAAAGTAATGAACCTGTTACAACGGCAAGCGAAGTATGCCGGCACAAAGGGCGAGTGGTTGTGGTAGGTGCAGTCGGCATGGATATTCCCCGAGAGCCCTTTTATGCGAAGGAACTGGAACTGCGCATTTCCACTTCCTATGGACCCGGACGGTATGACCCTAATTACGAAGAAAAAGGCATTGACTATCCCTATGGTTATGTCAGATGGACTGAAGGGCGCAACATGAGCGCATTTTTAGGGTTCGTGGCAGAAGGAAAAGTGAACCTCAAACCCTTAACCACCCACAATATTCCTATTGCTGAAGCCGAAGCGGCCTATAAAATGATCACCGCACAATCAGAACCATATTTAGGGATTGTCCTCAATTACCCGTCTTCTCAAGAGAAAAAGTCGAGTGCACGGGTTGCGTTGAAAACCGTCACGAGGTCCCAGCAAGTCGAGCTAGGCATCATTGGCGCCGGCAATCATGTCAAAGATATGCTCCTACCCCACATACGCTCTACAAAGGGTGTGAATGTGCGGGCGGTCTGCACAACAACCGGCATTCACGCAAAAGCTGTAGCCCAGAAAGAGTCAGCTGAGTATTGTACATCTGACTACCGAGAGCTCTTGACAGATCCCACTATCAATGCCGTCCTTATTGGAACACGGCACGAGTCCCATGCCTCGCTAGTGATTGAGGCGCTGAAACATGGCAAGCATGTGTTCCTTGAGAAACCATTGGGTCTAACTGAAGATGAAGTAGAGCGAATCGAAGAAACTTATGAACAGACTGCTGAAACCAAGGGACTTATCCTTCAAGTGGGATTTAACCGAAGTTATTCTGACCACGCTCAGAAAATTAGACGTTTTTTTCATCTAGCCAATAACCCACTGACCATGATTTATCGGGTGAACGCTGGATATATTCCAGCAGACCATTGGATTCAGGACAAAGCCATTGGTGGAGGACGCATGATTGGTGAAGGTTGCCATTTCATTGATTTTATGCGTTCTGTGATCGATGCCGACGTGACTTCTGTTTTTGCCCGTTCGGTCGGGGAACATAATTCAGGAATAGTTGAGGATAAGGCCATCGTCACCCTGACATTCAAAGATGGTTCCATCGGAACGGTTGTCTATAGCGGTGACGGTGATAAGGCTTTGGAAAAGGAATATTTTGAAGCCATCGGAGATGGGAAAAGTGTTTTGATGCACGATTTTATGCGAACCGAATTTTACAGCAATGGACGCATGGAAACTTTTAAGACAAAAAAACGAGACAAGGGTTTCAAAAAGGAAATGGAGGCTTTTTTCCAGGCCATTCAAGCTGGGGATAGAGCCCAACCAACTTTTGCTTCTATCAAAGGTGTGACATTGGCTACTATCTACGCAATGGAAAGCATGAGAAACGGAATTCCGTACAACCTTGTGTAGTGTCCTAAACCGAATTTATATTGTCTATCGCGTTCATATGATCTTTCCGCTATCTTTAAACAGCAGGAGTAGGGCGTCATGCACACCGTCACAACCGGCACAATATCCCATGCCAACACGAAGACCTTGGCGAAAAATACCAGAAGCCCATCCGTCTCTGTCCGCTTGTCCGAGCGCTCCCACATAGTCCTGTTATCGGCAACGGGCCCGGAGAACAGAGTGATCGCCCAAAGTCTCACCCCCCCCAACAAAGTTGGCAAGGGGGGAAACAGATTTTTCGAGGGTGGCCTGACAACAATCGGTAAAGATAAACCCAGAGGGGACAATCATGGAAGGTACGACACAAAAAAACAGGCCAGACTACGGAAAAAGATCATTGAAACGACGATGCAGGCAAAACCAAGCAACGCGACGCATTGGTCCACATGGACACTGACTAACACCACATACGACGCACGGCTTTTGTTCGTCCTGTATGGCAATCGGTTGGTTTAAAGCCACATTTAGACAAGACTCGTTCAGGTCAGCAATGATCCACATCTTGAATGACATCGTAGGTTTATATTTGAACCTACCAAACAATGCAATGGGCTTTTGCATTGCTGAAAAGACATCCATCAAGGCGCTAGATGGCAACCAACCTGGTCTACCGCTAGAGAAAGGACACTGTAGCACCATAAAGCATGATTATGAACGAAACAGGACCAAGACCGTGTTTGCCGCACTCGATATTGCCACAGGCAGCATGACCGGTGCGTGTTACCAGAAACATACACGATAAAGAGTCTCTCAAATTCATCAAGATGGTTGAAGATCGCACGGACGGCGAGGAAGCCCCACATATGGTCGTTGATAATTATTCCACCTATAAGCATGAAAAAGTACAGAACTTGGTTGAAACGGCATACACATGTCGCGCTCCATTGCACCCCGACCAGTTCATCATGGCTCAATGGGTGGAGCGATTCTGGGGTATGCTCACAGAGAAGCGACTGAAAAGAAGGGTGTTAACTTCGGTCGCTGCACTGGAGCACGCGATTATTTGGGTGTATGGATCAACACAATATAAACCCACAACCATTTGTCCTGACAAACTTCGCTGAAGAAATTTTGGAAAAAGTAAATCGTGCCCGCGCAACACTTGATAGTATCCAATCAAATTAGGGCACAATACTAGAAGGATGATTGAGATTTACCCTACGTTTATGCCCAATCAGCGCCGTGTCGTATTCTCTTTTCCATGAACGTCAGATGGTACTTTCAACGTCTCCAAGTCATGGGATGGCGGGAAATCCTCCATCGCCTGAAGGATCTTTTGTACGTATCAGTTTTAAGGCTCCGATATAAACACCCAATCTTTCGTCTCAAGACCGTTTACGAAATCGATCAATTTCAATTTCGCTATGACGCTGGCTGGCTGCCTGAGCCCCAGTGGGACCTTTCTGTATTCGAAGAACTCCACTCGAGATTTCTTGAGGGAAGCTGGACTGCACTTGGGTACTTATGGAAGTGGGAAAGTGACACCAGCTGGTTTTTAGCACCAGACACCAATAACCTTTGGCCTAAACAGTTTTTTGCTTCGATTCCTTACCGAGAGGGTAATCCCTATGGTGACGTGCGCGTCATATGGGAGCCCGCACGATTGCAACAGTTGGTAGCCTATGCACTTCTCATTAAATATGGGTCAGACCATGACGAGAAGACCGTCGCTTGTTTAATGTTGAAAAACCAGCTTATGTCGTGGGTCAAGGCTAATCCCTATTTAGAAGGAGTTCATTATGTTTCTGCGATGGAATGTGGCTTACGATTGATGGCAGTATGTCATGCGGCAGAATTAGCACGTGAAAGTTTTGTGAATGATCGAGCGTTTTGGGACTCAGTAACTGGCATAACACTCGGTCATGCCTCTTTAATCGAACAACGGTTATCTCTTTTTTCTTCTGCAGGCAACCATACCCTTGCGGAGTGCGCAGGGTTGATATATGCAGGTCTACTATTCCCTGAGCATTCTACAGCCAAGAAATGGGTTACACAGGGTCTGTCGGTTTTTGAATCTGAACTCGATCGCCAAATTTTGGCAGATGGCGGCGGCCTCGAACAAGCGTTCTGGTATCACCTGTTTATTACTGATCTAGCTGGTTTGGTGAATAACCTCTTACACCGTCACGGGCTGAACTCTCCCCTGATTTCCGAGGCTTTATCTCGGGCCAAGAATTTTATTTCTTTGTTTTCGACAGGACACCATGATATACCAAATATCGGCGACAATGATTCGGGCTATGCCTTAACTCCGCTAATGAAAATATCTTGGCAAGACAGAAATACAGACGATCCAATTCACATCTTTCCAGATTCGGGCTATTCACGCCTTCAAAACGGCAACCACATATTAATCTTTGATCATGGACCGTTGGGCATGGCGCCATCGTTCGGACATGGTCACGCTGACGCCCTGTCCATCTGGCTTATTGTGAATGGGAAAGAAATTCTACGAGACTCTGGGACGTTTACTTATACTGGCAACCTAGCCTGGCGTCGATATTTCAGGAGCACCGAGGCCCATAATACCGTAGGCCTTGTTGGAACAAGCCAGGCCAAGATGGTCTCAGCTTTTCGATGGTCCGCACATTATCGCGCTGAGCTAGCCTTTCATCGAATGTCTGATGATGGATCACATGTATTTCTTGCTTGGCATAATGGGTATGAGCAACACGGGTTTAGGCACTGGAGGGGAATTGTCTATAGGCCAACCGAAGGTATGATGGTCTGGGATTTCCTCGAACCCACCAGCTCTCGGCCAACTGAGCCGGCAAGCACCATCCATTGGCATTTAGCTGGTGAATGCTACCTTAGGAAGGATGTCTGTGTGGTACAGAATGGACCGGGTGTGAGGTGTTATATACGATCGGTTCAGACCCCCGTTCTTTACTATGGTGAAACCTCTCCCCCAAACGGATGGCATTCGCGAACCTATGGACAGAAGGTTCCTGCCTATACTTTAAATATTGAAGGCTGTGGCATAAGTAAAGAGGGCGTAAGCACTCTATTTTCTTTTCAGTCAGCAGATTTTTTAGATGCACAATGTTACGAGGAAAGTTTAAAGGAACTACAAAGTCAGTTGCACAAATGGTCATCGTGGCCCGGCTCGAGGGCACATCAGCCGGCATAGATGGTTTCCGTCGAGAGTTGTTTGCTCATGTCGAGAGGATATTCCCGTCGGAGTCGTCCAGCTATATGAATCGGGCGAATGGCTCTAACGCAGATGGGTTTACAGATAGCGCCACAGCCATGGCGTGAGGAGTTTTCGAGGGCGTCGAGCTGGCTGCCTACACTTACTCGCGAAAGCTTAGGCTGTACAGGCTCGATACGGAATCGCTGATAGCGCATTGTGGGCGTATTCCCAACTCAGCGCACTCGGCGATCGCCCCAAGACAGTGGAGAGGGCACGTAAAGACTGGCCTTGGGCGAGCCCCAGGCTCAAATACGTTTTCTTGTTCATAGCAACACCTTAACTCAATTGTAGCTGGCAGTGTTGCACTTGGAGTTAGAACCTAAGCATATAAAACAATGATTTGAGAATGAGCAATGCACTCTAAAACAGCGGCCGGATTAACAATGATGCCAAAGATACGGAGAATTCATATCTTGGGGTTGCCAGTCGATTGTGTCGATATGCAGACGGCTATTCAATATGCAGACCAATGTGTACGGGAAAGCCGTCGGCCGTGCCCGATTATTGCTATGAATCCAGAAAAAGTGATTGCAGCAGGCAAAAATGATCAATTGCGAACTCTGATTAGCCAGGCAGCATTAGTTCTACCTGATGGGTATGGGATCGTACTAGCAGCGCGGCTAGCCAGAATAAAAAATATCACCAGAGTTCCAGGGTGCGAGTTCATGCAAGAACTATGTCGATTGGCCACTGAAAAGAGATATAAAGTTTTCCTGTATGGTGGCCGGCCAGAGGTGAATGAACAGATTGAAGCCACATTAATAGATAATATGAACGGCATTAATATCGTTGGCCGCTGTCATGGGTTTATTAGCCAATCCGAACAACCCGCGCTCATTGATAAGATCAACGCCTTAGATGTGCAGATTCTGTTTGTTGCATTAGGAAGTCCAACACAAGAGGAGTGGATAAGAAAATATGTGAATCACCTTACCACGGTCAAAGTGATACAAGGGGTTGGCGGTACATTTGACGTGCTAACCGGCCATGTCAATCGAGCCCCGGCCTTTTTTATTAAATTAAACCTGGAATGGTTGTATCGCCTCCTAGTAGAGCCCACCCGATTGAGACGTCAACTAGCCTTACCTTTATTCGCCTGGTTAGTGTTCAAGGAACGGGCTAAGAGTTTGCTCGCGTGAGCAGCACGTCTTTCAAAAGGAAATATACTGCCTAGACTTCATGTATAAAGGTGCAAAGCATCCAGAAATGAAGTCTGATTTATCAGACAAGAATTGCTCCAGAAAAAACCTGGCTCATACAAAATGTATGGTTTGAGAGGCCTCTTCTGACCCTTTGCCATTATTCGGTGGGACAACAGGCTTGAGCTCCATTATGAAGTCCTGGACATGGCCAGTCAAAAACTCTATGGTTAGGTGGCCATCGGCCACCAATAGAAACACGGTCAATCAACGTGGGAAGAGGGGTTGTCCATGTCGGTCAGCACAGCAACGAGGACATGTCACCGTCACGTCCCCACAACGAATGAGGCCACCGTATGAGAAACGAACTTCGAGCTAACTGATGGAACGCTGGTTCCCCCGCGTACAGGCCTCCCGGTGGGACGCCCTAGAATCGGGATTTCGGCGGTAACAGATGAACCTGGCTCGTGGGTTCCGGTTGGCGATACCCCTCCCTCCATGACACCTCTGTCTCCAACCATATATTCTGTATGAGCGAAAAAGCCCCTTCTGCAACAATTACACTGGCAAGTTATATGTTGCTATAGAACATCGGCTGCCTAGGTGATTCGAGAAAGCAGTTTAACCCCAAATCCGATGTCATGAGCGAGAATCAGATTGAAGCTAAGCAGGGCCTAGAGCTTCTAAAAAGATGCTATCCAAACGATTGGCAATAATATCAATTCCGAATGCATCTCTCACGTATTGGTAATTCACACAACCAATTTTATCCCGCTTGCCCTTGTCCGCTAAAAGCGAGATGATTTCTTTGGCCAATTGTTCGTGATCCCCTGGCTTCACAATGATTCCATTTACTCCATCTTTCACAATCTCTCCATGCGCGCCTACGGGTGTGCACACCACCGCTTTGCCCATGCACATCGCCTCAAGCAGAGCCCGAGAAAAACCTTCCGAATATGATGGAAGAACAAAGATTGCTGCTTTCTCTAGAACGCGAAGCTTCTCCTGATCTTTCAGCACACCCAAATATTGATAGTTTTTTTTAAACGCACTTCTTAACGCCTGTTTATGCAATACGGTGGGATCTTCATAGAGAAGCTTTTCTCCCGTCAATTGGTTGAAAAATATATTCCTTTCCCCACGCCTAAGTGTTCCTGCTATCTGAAATTGCACTTCCGGGTAATGCATTGCAACAAGTGGCAAGGCCCGCATTAAATCGCAATAACCCTTTGCCTTGGTCATATGCCCAAGGAATAAAACATTATATTCGCCGTATTCGTCGATATTCGGATTGCTATATTCGTCAACGTTTATCGCCTGGTACAAAACTCTTACTTTATCCTGAGTTATCAGGCCATCGAACTGATCACGTAGCTGCTCCGCTTGAACTATCACTCTATCCACCTTTGCTAGTGCTCTCTTAACCAACTTCTTCAGTAAAGGGTGAAATGATCTATAGTTTAATCTGAAATGCGACCCCCTCAAATGAATGACCGTTCTAACTCCACGCAATTTGCAAAGAAACAGACACCAGGCATCTCTCCCCACCCACCCAATCTGCGTTACGGTTATCGGATAGTACACCAGTTCGTACTTATTGAAGAGTAGCGTAAAGATCAGACGCGAAAAAAACCACAAGAAGGCCCAGGACATTTGTAGATCCAGGCGTCCTTTGTTTTTGTTGCTTTTCCGAGGATTCGTTTTCAGAAACTTGATTTGGTAACAGTCTTTTAGGCCAGAAGAAAGAAATAGCTGCATGCTTAATTCAGGTCCAGAATAGGGTGGAGGGTACGGTCCTATAAAAAGTATTTTTCTGTTATTGTCGAGCGTCATGTATAACCTGAACTTCCCAGGGAACAGTGGGCATCTCGGTAAGTCGCGATAGCCCAATGCCAACGCTCGGCTGAAGTAAGATAGCTAAGGTTGGAATGGCGACGTTGCTGAGGACAACAGATTTCGATGTAATCAATGCCGCTCTTGTCGGCACACGGTCTCCTAACAGAATCGCAAACTGATTCAACGCCCGCTTCCACTCGGGACTGGGCACGGTCCATTTCCTGACAATCCGCTGCATCCCCAGATACACCACTCTAAGAACGAATAATCGAGCGATTCAATAGCACTGGTCGTATCAATCACTTTGCAAATGGAGGGTAAATTAAACCATATGGCCCACCGCCCATCCACGCAAGCCACAAAGCAATCCTGAATACCTAGGCGCCGAAGCTCGGCACAGACGGCCAGCCAAAACTTCGCCCCTTTGGTCTCACGGACCCAAAGGCCTCACAATTCTTGTTCGTCAGCCAAGGTCACACCAAGTGCCACATAGACTGCTGTGATCTTTACGGCTCCTGCATAGCAAGACTTTACAGACAGACAATCAAAGTACAGAATTAGATAGATCGTCTCGAGTGGCGGACTCTACCCGGGAAGGACATCCATCCGTAATGGTCGAGATGAGGGTCGGGGAGATCTTGGTCCCAAATTAGCTTTTCAAGGTGACTATTGATGTTCCGCTCCATAGGCCTATGGGCATACAAGGCCAGGACGTTGTGTTCAAACCCTTATTACCGCCGCAGACGCTTTTGAACGACGGTCGGTTCAAAGGGTCCGGCTCGGTCGCGACGAACACTTAAGGCCTCCAGCCCGTGCTCCATCTACATGGTTTTCGGCGTCGTGCCATTGCGGGTGTTCTTGGTTGGTGCTGGTTTACGCGCATGAAAGACATACCCAGAGAGTTCCGTCAATGCCGCCGACAGCACCCGTTCCACGAGCCGTTTCGTTCACCCGTTGAACAAACCTGGTTCTCACAGAATATCCTCATCAGAGGAGTCGCAACAGACCCAGGCTACAATATATAGACTTCTTTAGCAATTAAGCACTAGCATCATTCACGGAAAATATATCCAATACCGTGCCGTCGGCCAGAGTGATTATCTTGGCATTCAGCACTTCCAAGCCCAAGACGGCAAAGATTCCGGTCACCGGCATGAAGAGACCGGGCTTGGCTCAAGCTCGTGTGATCCAGACATATTCCGGCACACTCAATTCCCCTTCGAATCGCCCACCCCTGACATAAGACCATCTCTAAAAACCCCAGCGAATTCGGCAGTATGCCGTCATGGATGCGGCGGTGCATAACAGTCAAGTTCTCGAAGCCGTCCTTCAACCCGTCGAGGCAGGCCGCGATGTGTAGGCTGATTCCGTCTATCGATCGGAGGAAATTGAAGACCAGACATCTCCACTCCAAGATTCATCACAAAGGGTATCGCAACAAGGCCCTGACTGCTCAACAAAAGACTCACAACCGAGGCCACTTGCGTATTCGCGCCCGGGTTGAGCATGTCTTTGGTCATCAGATGACTGCGATGGGCGGCAAGCTAATTCGCAAGATTGGCATCCTACAGGTTCGCACGAAGATTGGGCTAAAAAACTAGGCGTATAACTTCCAGCGGTCCCTGATCCTCATGAGGCTCCAGAGAAGGCTCAAGGGGCCTAAGAGAGACAGCTACAAGCAAGCGAAAACCAACAAGAGGCTCTCAGATCCCCACTCACCCTGCGGGCAAACACTTTCCAGAAACTCATACGCGAAGGGCCACAAAGATTACTAACTCCATCATGGGGGTACCTCTAAAAACCCATGTTTTTCTTGAATCTGGTTCCCGAATCTCTTGAAAACATTGTATTTGAATTTTCGAATTTCGAGTTTTTAGAGGTTCCCACAAATTGGCTTGGCAGAAAAATTCCCCATGGCGAGAAGATGGACAGACATGTGCTCCGTGTTCTTTGCTCTCAATGGATGAAGGTGTAAAAACTTGTCTTTCAGGTGACAGATCTCGTCAAATCTCGTCACGCGCTGCCTTCTTGAGACACCTCCTCTCTGGTCATGCCCGCAGTAGGAAGCAGGCATTTAAGAAACACCGCGCGGCAGATGGCTTCCTGCCTGCGCAGGAATGACCAGCGAATAGTTCATGAAGCCTCCTCAATATGATCCGCAACAACCGAGAAAAATCCGTCGCAAAGGGAGTAAAGAACCCCGCCCTGCCAGGCGGGGCACTCAAAGGCGATTTCTCGTAAAAAGGAGGCATCTCAGGATCATTTACCGAAGAACCAAACGCACATGCCTCTTAATAGAAATGTTCTGATCGCAATCCTTGACATTTAGTATCAACTGAGAGTAGATTTTTCTCCAATTTCTTCTGCTCTTATTAACATAGGTATATTATCTTAAGTTAAATTGGCTTGTTTGTACAATCAAGAAAACCAAACGAAAGGAGGGGGAAAAAGACCAAAACGTTGGGAAAAAGGTTGTTTGGGTATTACGAGTAAAGTAAGATTTAGGGCGAGAGTAAACGGCATAATTAATTATGTTTCTCCGAAAAAAGTGTCGCCCCTCCATCTCTGTACCTCCTCGTTCATTTTACTCAATTTACTCAATCGCTGAATTCTCGGTTTCCTAAGCTCATTGCAAGCCACTCATGGGCAAATCGTCCTCTGTTTGTCTGGAGAACGGTAAGGTGTCGAAGGATGATGATAGTGAAGCCTATCGTAACACCACAGCACAGCATGACAAGGTCGAATTACCTAAGAAGAGTGGCCAGTTCTCAAAAGATGATCGTGCATGAACAGGGATGTTCGGCGAAAAAAATGAATATTCATTCAGGGAGTCAGAATTTATTAAAACGTATATTTGCAGTAAAGGAGGTATGGACATGAGGAGAAAAATGAAGATATCGAGCATGATTGGGACTTGCACATTGCTATTCCTCAGCAGTCAGGCTTTTGGCGCCAGCGTGAGTTTAATGGGTACCCAAATCGGTGGAGGTTTCGGAAATTCGCTTGATACTTTAGCGAGTGATGGCACCACTACGGTGACAGCTTCGGCATGGTCATTCGACGGCGCCTGGTCCACCTCGCAATTGCGAAGGTTTGGGTCTGGCTTGGGCGTCTGTAATCAAGGAGAAGGAACAGGTTGTCCAACAAGCTTTGGAGAACATGCTACAGACAACAATGTAGGTGACCAAGCAGGATCAAGAATCGACTTTGTGCTTCTTCAGTTTGATTCTCAGGTCATGTTAGAAGCGGGAACACTGACCTATTGGTCTACAGATGGGGTTGATGACGCTGACCGGGATATTACCTATTGGTCGGGGTTAGGCGGCCCGGATTTCTCTAATGGCCTGAATAATCTCACCAACCGTGTGAATCGAGACCTGGCCCTCAGAAACGGCAATGGCTTTGCGGAAACAGTCGATTTTTCAGCTTTGGCGTCTCCCGTCGATTGGTTGCTAATCGGTGCTCGTGCAGGGGACCTGGCAGAAACGATTGATGTGAATGGATCATTGGGCCTCATTATCGAGGATGCCATTAAGGTCAAGGCCATCGAGTTTACCAGTGCGCCGGCCATTCCCATTCCGCCCGTGGCCATTCTCTTTGGCACTGGATTAGCGGGATTGATTAGCTTGGCAAAACGACGCGGGTTGATCAAAAACGCATAAAGCTCTGTGGAAATAAGCGAATTTGTCAATAACGCGGAAGACAGCCAAGAAATAGGCATAATGGGGTTAACGACGATCTCTATCGTCTTGGCTATGTCCTAACCCTACTCACATACCCACCGGTTCTGCCTGCAAGGAATGGCGGAGCCGGTGAGTTGTTTTTCGTAATAGTACTAGTCATATCATCACAGGTTGAATGTTGGCTAAGCCCCTCTTCCCCCAACCCTTTCACTTAAATTCAGAAGTTCCCTAGGCAAAGAAACCATTCATACTTCGACGGGCCCTGGACAACCTTTTGACAGGCTTAGCATGAACTGTTTCTTATGTGGTCACCAACGTGGTTTGAGTCTCCGATCATCCGAATCAACGCGCATCATACGTGTTTCAAAAATTGAACACTTCCCGACTGCCAGATTTAGGTTAAATACACTATCATAATCTCATTTCCAGCCACACCGACAGTCTCACGAGGAAATCTCTTCCCCGTCCAAAAAACTGTCCACGGCTGTGCAAAGAGCATGTTGAATTTGTTCACCACGATCTCCAATCGGAATTTTTTCTGTCTGGGCATTCGTGGCATAGAACACATCCACGACTTGGTCTAGACGGGTCCCAATTCGAGCTTGATGAATTGACAGATTCATGTGCGCGAGCGTTTTCGCCAAGATATACAAGAGGCCCGGCTTGTCATCGGCGAACACATCAATGACGGTATAGGAGTCAGAAATATCATTGTGAATCAGAACTTCAGTCGGATGGCGCCCGGTCGGAAATTGTGGACCAAAGAGCAGACGGCGATGGCGATCAAACACTTGATCGACAGAATACTCTTCTTGCACAACCGACCGAATTTCTTGAGAGACCTCATGTAATCGATAGTCCGACGGCGGCCCTTCACTATCAGCATCATTGACTGAAAACAGATCTAACACCGTCCCATCGTCCAATGTCATGATTTGGGCGTTTAACACCTCTAGCCCTAACGCGGCAAGAACGCCCGTCACGTTCATGAAGAGACCGGGCTTAGCCTGTTCCCGTGTGATGAGAACATATTCCGATACGCCAAAATCACGATTGAATCGCCCTTCAACATAGGTAGGTTGTTCCGACAGATTTCTTATGGCGAGAAGATGTCGGGCTAATTGTTCGATGGGTGTGGACGTAATGTACCAATCTGGGAGTTGAGTCAATTGTGTATCTACCCACGAAGCCCAGTCAAAATCCTTACCAGCCATCCCTCCACCTCTTGCAGCCATGGATTCAAGAAGTGTCTTTCGAGCTGCAGGCTGAAGGACTGCTTGCTCTCTGGCAGTCTTGGTCCGCTGTCCTTCGATCATGCTTTCGGCAGTTCTGGAGTACAGTTCCGACAACAGAGACTCTTTCCACTTCGTCATGACTTCTGGGCCCACGGCAGAGATATCGGCAATGGTCAGAATGAACATTTTTTTTAGAATATCCACAGTTTTCATTTTCCGTGCAAAGGTCAGAATGATCTTTGGATCATTGAGATCACGACGAAAGGCTGTGTGGGACATCACCAGATGATGCAAGACCAAAAATGCCAATTCTTCCCGCTCCTGCTGGGATAGCCCTAACCGGTCCGCTGTTTTATGGGCTATGTCTTGTCCGATTTCACTATGGTCACCTGGCCGCCCTTTTCCTAAATCATGTAACAATAACGCTAAGTGCAAGATGTCCTTGTCTGGAATTTTCCTATACACTTCCCCGATGAGCCCTTGATCTTCCCTCAATCGTTCGGCTTCTTTTACTGCCAACAAACTATGCTCGTCGACGGTATATTTATGATATTGATTGAATTGCATAAGTCCTCGAACACGCGCAAACGCTGGAATCAGTTTCTCCAATAAGCTAGCTTGATGCATCGCTTCTAGCGTCTTCCCAATTCGACCGGGACGACTCAAAATTCCTCGGAAAAGGCTACTCACTTCCTCAGTATGAAACTGTTCGTTCGGAACTGACGCCAAATGTTGTGATAACTCATTCAAAATCTTGGAATCAATTGGCAACGCTTGATCATGAGACAGTTCGAACAAGCGCAATAGCCACACAGGACTCTCCAAGACACCGACCAACTTTTCGGGTGGAATAGTCACACGATTGTCTTCGACTCGAAAATTACTTTCAATAAGCGAACGAGGCCACCACCGTCTGACTCGCTCAAACCAAGACTGCTCTTGGGCCTGTTCCACAAATCGCGCACACTGATCGTGTAAGCCCATGGTATGTCGAAAGTACTGTTGCATAAACTGTTCAACGGCTAACAAGTTTGGCTGATCCGATAGTCCATAAATCTCCGCAAGTCGAACCTGATCATCAAAGGTCAAAAGGTCCTGTGCTCGTTTGGCCTCAAAATGCAAAAAGCTCCTCACACGCCACAAAAATTCTTGCGCATCTTGCAACACAAGATAGTCAGAAACGGCTACGATTCCTTTGTTAGCTAGTTCCTGAATCGTCCCCACACCGAAACGGGCATGGCCAACCCACTGCATGACATGTAAATCTCGTAGCCCCCCCTTACTTTTTTTGATATTGGGTTCGAGTAGAAAGACTGTCTCCCCAAACTTGGCATACTCTTGTTTGCGTTCTTGGATTTTGTCCCGGATAAAACGCCTCGACTGGCGTTTAAGAATTCGCCGACTGAATTTTTTTTCAAATTCCTGGAACACTTCAGCATTGCCCACTAAAAACCTGGCCTCGAGAAGAGAAGTACATACTGGAAGATCTGTTTCGGCTATCATCAGGCATTCAGTAATCGAACGAACGCTATGACCAACCTGAAACCCCAAATCCCATAACCCACGAAACACGCTTCTCGACACTATCTCGGAGACGTTGATTTGTGTCCCGCGTGTGAGCACCATGACATCAATATCGGAATACGGTGCCAACTCCCGACGCCCATATCCTCCCGTAGCAACTAAACAACACTGCTGCCAACTTGTTCTGATCTCAGCATTGCCTCGTTGAATCGCTTCACGGAATTGGGCTATCAACAATTCGTCGAGAAAATCAGAAAATGTCTGATGAATTTCAGCACCCGTCGCTCCATTCCGCAACCGTTCGTGCAAATCTTCTCGAAACTCGTGCAAACTCTGCGCACTGACTCCAGCCGATGAACTTTGAGAAGATACAGAAGGACCCATCGTCATAGTCTGCACTGGCCTGACAGGAGAAATATCGATGCTGGTGAATGTTTACGACTTCGGAACATATCGATTGGTAATTGGCATTCGTCGATCTTTGCCTAATGCTCTAGCTGTAATTTTTATTCCGATCGGGGCCTGCCGACGCTTGTATTCACTCCTATCGACGAGCCTGATCACCTTTTGGACAGCACGTACCGAGTACCCGGATCTCACGATCTGACGTTGCGAGCGATTGTTTTCAACATAGGCTTGTAGAATTGCATCTAATTCCGGATATGGCAGCAGAGAGTCTTGATCGGTTTGATTCGCCTTCAGTTCAGCCGACGGTGCACGTGAGTAAATTCGCTCAGGAATCTTCACGTGATCAAAATCTTGGCCTTGATAATCACTGCGCCACCGGGCCAATTGGTAGACCCGCATCTTGGGCAGATCTTTAATCACGGCAAATCCACCAGCCATATCGCCATACAGAGTGGCATACCCCACACTCATTTCACTTTTGTTCCCAGTTGTGAGCACTAAATATCCAAATTTATTAGAAAGGGCCATCAAGAGCGTCCCACGAATACGGGCCTGCAAGTTTTCCTCGGTAGTATCAGTAGATCGCCCATGAAACAATGGACGAAGCTGGCGAAGATATGCCTGAAACAGTTTCTGTATGGGAAGATCTTCAAGCTCGATTCCTAACCGTTGCGCGAAGGTTCTTGCATCTTGCCGGCTGATTCCAGACGTATAGGCCGATGGCATCATTACACCGACAACTTGTGAAGAACCCAAAGCGTCTCGTGCTATCATCGCTGTTAGAGCCGAATCGATTCCCCCACTGATTCCGATCACCACTTTTGCAAATCCGTTTTTGGACACGTAATCCTTCACACCCAAGACTAACGCCCGGTAGATTTCCTCCGCTCCGGCCATAGTGGTCGAGAGGCTTCGCGGAGGTAGCACTGGAGCTTTCACTTGTGAGCATTTCCATGGAATACGTATGAAGGCGACCCCACGTTTTCCGGTGTGACGAGAGCCATGTGGAACATTTTTACGAAATTTTCCACTGGCACGAGGAATCTCAAGATCTGTGAGTAAAAGGTCTTCTTGAAAGGCCTTGGCCTGATTCAGAATGTTTCCCTTTGGATCGACCACCAGGCTGTTTCCGTCAAAGACCAATTCATCTTGCCCCCCTACCATGTTGGTATAGCCGACGAATACATCACGTTCTTTTGCCCGATTAACTAGCAGACGTCGTCGAGTCCGTGTTTTTCCAACATGGTACGGCGAAGCATTGAGATTCAATATCACATGCGCTCCACCAAACTTGACCTGAGATTGAATCGGACCATCGGCATACCAGATATCTTCACAGATACTCATTCCTATCCGAATCGGCCCTATGCAGAGAATCGGATTGCCTGTTCCTCGTTGAAAGTAGCGTTGTTCATCGAATACACCGTAGTTGGGAAGCTTGTGTTTCGCGTAGGTTGCTACTAATCGGCCATCTGTGAAAACCCATGCCACATTCAATGGTTTTTGCATGTCGGATTGCTCACGATCCGTCGATGCAGAATGGTTGAGAAATGTGAAATAGCGAGAGCCCGTCACGCTCCCGACAATGGCGATGAGACTTCGAGAAACCTTGGCGATGTGTTTTTGCCTATGATGAACATCACGGAGGAACTCTGGTACCAGAAGAAGATCTTCTGGAGGGTACCCGGGAACTGCCAATTCAGGAAATACGACGACATTGGCCGATGCTTTTTTCGCTTCGCGGATCCATCGACAGATCGCGCGAGTATTTCCCTCAAGATCCCCGACCACTGCATTCATTTGAACCATTGCGAGCCGTAGTTTCATGATACAAGACTTCTCTACGCTGGCCGAAACAGACACTTCTACCTATTCAGAGGCCTTCACCGTCGTTACAGTCATGGGTCTGTTGAAAAAAGCCGACAGCGGCGTTCTCGCCCTTTTTCCGTGCTCACGTACTGGATATACGCTCCGCGCACAAAAGGGTTGTGGCCTTGCTGAACGGGCTTTTTTGAACCGACCCGAGGCCTCTCTTCGTCAACGGTATCCTGGCGAAATAGGCCCCTTGATATTTTCATTATTCAACACTCCCGTCATGCTTCTCATCGCCATTAAGTCCAGTACAGTGATCAGAATATTGAAATGCACCTTACTCACCCAACCCCCGTAGGATGATCATCTACCCATCCCTATGATTGTGTGGCTTGTTGCAGCTCTTCGGCAAGAATGATGGCATCTGCAATTTCGCGCATCGATTTTCGCAAATTCATACTTTGTCGCTGCATCAGGCGGAACGCTTCAGGCTCCGACAGTCCTTTTGACGCCATGAGGAATCCTTTTGCACGTTCGACTAACTTGCGAACTTCCAGGGCTTCTTGCATCTCAAAAGATTTTTCTAGCAGTCGCGTATGCTCGATCGCGACTGCTGATTGATTCGCGATCGCCTGAAGCGTCTTCGTTTCTTCATTCGAAAAGGCATGATGAATCGAGGTATAGACATTGATCACTCCCACCACATTATTCTTCATCAACATCGGAACGGATAAAAGGGAGTGCAGACCTTCTTGCTTGGCCAAATCGCGATAAAAATATCCGCCCTCTACGGTCACATCCGGCACGTACACCGGCCGTTGTTCTTGGACAGCCTGGCCGCTCATACTCTGGGCTAGCTTGAGAGGCGGCTTTCGCCGATAGGCATCGCTCAAACTCTGAGTTGCGGCAATCCGAAGTTCTCCAGAATCCTGATCAACCAGCATGATGGAACAAATTTTCGAACTCATCAACTGAGCGGTCATCGTGACAATCAGTTGTAAGACATCTTCAATAAGACGATTCGAGGTTACTGTTTCGGACACTTGAGACAAGGTTTCTAACCGACGGGCTTTTTCTCGCATATCATCATAAAGCCGAGCATTGGCGATCGCTCCGCCCACTTGATTGGCAATAGTGGACAATAACGCCAGCGTTTGATCCGTATAGCGTTTCGACCGTTTGTGCTGAACATTGATGACCCCGATAACTTCACTTTTGCTGATGATGGGAAGGGACACGAAGGCTTGATACCGATCTTCTGGCAGACGATGAAAAAATTTGAACCGAGCGTCGTCACTGGCATTTCTCGGAACCACCACCGGCACTTTCTCCTGAGCGACCCATCCTGTAATCCCTTCCCCTAGACCCAAAGAGATGCGGCCAATCAATCGTGGGTGGGGATTTTTGGAGGCTCGTAAGATCAGTTCGTCTTTACTTTCGGAAATGAGATACAGGAGACATGCATCTGCCTTTGTCACCTCGACCACCACTTCGACGATTTGCTTTAGAACAGTTCCCAGCTCCAACGAGCTATTCACGGACTCGCTGATACGGTGGAGGATCTGCACCTCGCGAGTACGTTCCCGCACCTGCTGTTTCAATAAATCAACCATGACTGGTTTAGCACGAGCCATGTTATTTCTTTTTCGCAAGTCTACGAGAAGATGGGAATTCTAGAACTCTGGTTGGGCCATTCGAAGAAGTATGTTGAACCAAGAACCATTTTCGTATGGACTGCCGAACAAGCGGAACAACTTTGACCTGGCCGATCTGCTCGGGTAATACGCAATGAATAGTACCCCCCTCGACTTTCTTATCATGTTTCATCGCCTCCCACAGATCTCGAAACGTGATCGCAGGCATGACAGTCGGCAAGCCAACTTCCTGAATCAGGAAGTCCTGCCGTTCAACGACCTCTTTAGAGCATAAACCCAAATAGTGCGCCATCGACGCTTCTTGCACCATGCCCAACCCAACCGCTTCTCCATGTACCCATGTGCGATACCGACCCAATGCCTCTAAGGCATGACCGATGGTATGGCCATAGTTCAAGATTCTTCTGAGGCCTGATTCTCGCTCGTCGTTGCCCACCATCTCGGCTTTAATTTGACAGCACCGCCGTAACATATAGGGAATCACTTCAGGAGAGAGCGTTCGAAGTCCCTCAGCATGATCTTCTAAGTATTCGAAAAATTGTCGATCGGCAATCATGCCATACTTAATCACCTCAGCAAGTCCAGCAACCCATTGCCGCTGCGGGAGAGTTTTCAGGACATCCGGATCAATGATCACCATCTGAGGTTGATAGAAGGCTCCAATCAAATTCTTTCCCGTCGGATGATTCACACCCGTTTTTCCTCCAACACTCGAATCAACTTGAGCCACTAGTGTTGTCGGCACCTGAATAAACGGAATCCCTCGCAGATAGCTGGATGCGGCGAAACCCGCCACATCACCCGTCACGCCCCCACCTAGCGCCAAGAGCACATTTCGCCGTTCGACCCGTTGCGCGACCAGCGCATCCAGAATCTTGGTTAGCCACTTGAGAGTCTTTGCCTGTTCGCCGTCTGGAACAATAATAATAAACGGCGAGAATCCCGCTCGTCGTAGAACCTGACGAACTTGGTTTCCATATAAATCACTCACGACAGGATTGGTTACGATTCCCACGCGACCGGCATACCCAGCGTTCTGAAGAACTTGCCCAATTTGGCTCAACCCACCGGGCTGAATCACAATGTCATAGGCCCGTTCGTTCAAGGCAACATGCACTCGGTTTGAGCTAGACTTAGGCTTCATGATAGACACACGACCCGTGAGACTGATGTCCAGGAAGGCAAGTGGATTAGGACACGACCCTATTTGAAATTGGGAGAGAATTAGAATGCACGCACATAGTCTTGATACGTGGTGTAATTTCGTTTCAATTCTTCTACAGTATCTCCGCCAAATTTTTCGATGAGGGCATTGGCCATCTCATAGGCAATCACGGCTTCGCCCACAACACCAGCGGCTGGAACCGTACAAATATCCGATCGTTCCACTGTGGCTTCAAACGATTCTTTTGTCTCGATATCTACACTGTCCTTTGGACTATAGAGCGTGGCAATAGGCTTCATCGCCACTCGCACAATAATGGGTTGTCCATTCGTAATCCCACCCTCTAGACCTCCCGCGTTGTTGGTCTTCCGAACGAATTGTCCAGACGTGGAATCGAAATAAATATCATCGTGCACTTCTGAACCGTATCGGCGCGCCGACTCAAAGCCCATCCCGATTTCCACCCCTTTCATGGCCTGAATGCTCATTGCCGCCATGGCTAAACGAGCGCTAAGTCTCCTGTCCCATTGTGCATAGGTTCCCAATCCAATAGGTGGATTCGTGACGACGACCTCGAACACACCTCCTAACGAGTCTCCCTTGTGCTTGGCGCCTCGAATATGTTCAATCATTTTTGTTGCGGCTTCGGCATCATGGCATCGCACTTCAGATTGCTCTGCTTCCTGATAGGCTTCGATGGGATCAGTGGGACGACTGGCCGCAACCCCACCAATATCCATAGTATAGCTGACGACCTGCATATCAAATTGCGCCAGGAGTGTCTTGGCCACCCCGCCAATTGCAACTCGTATCGCTGTTTCGCGCGCACTTGCTTTCTCTAACACGTTTCGAATATCTCGATGGCCATATTTAATAGCTCCGACCAGATCGGCATGACCGGGTCTTGGCCGAGTTACCACTCGTTCGGTTGACGGTGGGCCAGGCTCTGAGGCCATAATCTCCTTCCAGTTCTCCCAGTCCTTGTTCCAGATCAATAGACCTAGTGGATTGCCCAACGTTTTGCCTTTCCGGACCCCACAGATAAATTCGACCTGATCCTTCTCAATTCGCATGCGCCCGCCTCGACCATATCCCCCCTGCCGACGCATGAGGTCAGCATTGATCGCTTCGGCAGTGACCGGAAGCCCAGAAGGTACTCCCTCGATCACTGCCATTAGACCTCGCCCATGGGATTCACCGGCATTCAAATATCGCAACATATGATGATCCTTCAGTAAGTTGTACAACTCTGCCCGATGCAGCTTTAGCGGAACATGGCCCAAACCCAAGGACTAGATTATGAAGGTTTTGTAGGGCTTTCTCAACCAGAATTTTTAGCGAGATTCGCTGAGACTCGGGAAAGAAAGGACAAAGGATTTAGGCTTTTTCACGCCACTTCCTGACAATGACTTCTGGCGAGATTCCAAAAGTATCTCCCCACGTCGAATGGTCTTAATGATCCATCCGGATTGCAACGGTTCAAGGCCTGGCCGCACGAATATTCGCTTTCCTGAGACATCTTGGATCACAGCCTGACGCCCATATCGACCATGGACAACTCCCAGTAACTTCCATTGTGGATCCTTTACTTCTACAACGAGGGGCCCCGGCTTCGGTGTTGGACGGGATTTCTTGGGCGCCGCAGAAATGGACCGACGCCGTATGATTGGCTTAAAAGGATCACGTCGTTTCGCTAATGTGGCACGTATCTCCTTTCGCAGAACAGGCTCACCAACAAATGCCTTGCCTTCCTGATTGATAAGTTGAGCTTTCCCTCCGACAACGGGCGCTGTCGCCACACAGAGGGTGAAGATGCCAAGAAGTCTGGATAGCATTCGACGATTCCTAATCCAATGGAACATGGCGTATTCCTTCGAAAGGCACACCTAATTTCAACTACTATATCTTAGGTACTCTGCGTCTGCTGAGCGATCAACTCGAGCCCTGTGTTCACAGAAGCACGAATCGTCAAGTCTGTCGCAACAATCGTAGTGAGTCCCGTGCTGTGTTGTCTCTCTATGACTAACGGATTAATGGTGTGAATCCACGACAATTCCAGCAATTCGTGCAAAAATTCCGTTGTGTTCTGAAAACTGCCTTCGACTTTTACAATAATATCAGGCAACCCTACAGAACCCTCAGGATTCATGTTCACAGAAGAATGTTGAGGCTTCCAGAGACGAACCACAACTCCTGCGCGTTTTGCAACATTCACAACTTCCCTACGTACCAATGTGGGATCCGTATCAGTAGGTACCTGTTGAACAAGCGGGTCCCATTTCTCGCGTAAAATTGCGACATCCTGTTCTGTATCCCTGAGGGCAGCGATGTCCTTGAGAGACACTTGGGTCTTTTTCGTCACTTCTGCTATTTCGTGGTGCGCATTGGCTATCGACACCTGTAATGGATTCCACACCCAAACGTAGAGGAGCGTCACGAACACAGCCATTGCCAACCCGATGAGCATATATCGCTGCCACGTTGGCGTCTGAATCCACCAAGTCTTCATGCCGGTACAAGTTCTCCCACATCAAAGCGAATCACAAAGGAGAACACTTTTTCTCCCCCTCGATCCTCTTGGTCAAAAATTTCTACAGTCGGCAATGAGATAACGACTCGTTCATGCTCCAGAGTATTAATATAAGTTCCAATATCTTGAAGAGAGTAGGTTTGCCCTTTGAGTTCAACCCTCTGATCGATGAGTTGAAGACTGTCTAGCCAAATATCCAGTCCGTCGATACTCTGACTGACGCCATCTAACAAAAGAACTGGTTGCGTCTTTCCGATTTGTTGAGCATGAAGTTTTTCTAGGGCTGTAGTCAGAGTTTGTTTTTCTTCATGATACTGCTCAAGGCGCCTCAAACGGGCTTGAATCTTCATAAACGATTGACTTTGGACATCTTTTTCATTGAGCAACGTATGAAGTTCTTGTTGCTGACGATCTGTCCACCACCAACTTGCAATCCCGATCATGAGCACGAGGAGCACCCCAATCAATCCCTGGCCCCAAGTTGATGACCCAAAATTGTCCGTCTTCGATTGAATCTGTCGAACAAGATTAACTTCAATCATCAGCGTTAATTCCTCTCAGAGCCACGCCTACGGCAACACCCATAAGAGGAGCGGCGGTTTGGAACTTCTGATCTTCTTGAATCACTTCAGGGACTCTTAGGGTCTGAAACGGGTCCAGCATATTGACCGACAACCTGAGAAACGACGAGATTTTTGATGATAGCTCTGTAAGTGTAGCATATCCGCCGGATAGTAAGACTCCACGATCAATGGTCCCAGTCGACTGTTCCGAACACGATAGTACCATTTCACTAATGTAGCCACAGACTTCGTCGTAAAACTGTTCCAGGAGAAGAGCTTCAGAAGGCCCAAACTCTTGATTCAACTCCAGAGAGCCCTGGGGTGCAAGAATCTGTTCGAAAAAATCTCCATACCACTCGACTCCGTAGGACACCCTGCGAATGTTTGCAAGTTCTCCATTACAGATCATGACCAACAACACTCCGGTTGGCCCTAGGTGCACTAACAACCAGCTTCCTTCATTTCCATAGTTGTGGACCACCAAATTCGTGAGGGCAAGAGCATCAACATCCACAAACTGAACGGTCAGCCCGCATTGATTGAACACTCGGACTTGTGCCTCAACATATTCTTTTTTTGCGACCACTAAAACATGTTGCCGTTGATCTTCTTGTCTGCCATATTGAAGCCGTGGAGTATGAATATCCCAAAAAACATCATCAGCCTTAAAGGCTATATATCGATCTAGCTCCAACGACAAATGGTCACGAAGATCTTCTTCTGTCATGACTGGAAGCGACAGCGATTTGATTAAAACGGAGGATCCGGAAACCGCAAGTCCTATCGGAATGAGAGTACCGGTTAACTGCTTTTCAGCAAGCTCCATGAGCCCCGACTGATGTGTCTGAGTGTTCATTTTGGACGTGGCTAATACTTTGTCTGTGGGTTGTAGCGAGAAGTCCTTAATCGTCAATTCATCGTCCTTCTCTAGCACAACCATCTTGATCAGAGCTGTCCCCTTATCGATACCCACTGCCCCACGCCTACGTCTCCAAAAATGCCTTACTTTTCGAATAGCTGAATTAAGAATAGTGCCTTCCCAGACGTTCATAGCTACTCCTACTTGTATAGTTGTAGCTGGGCGGCCAGGGTTCCAGCTATCAGTCAATATAACGAGAGTCGAATACCTAAACTGCTAAGGCTGGGAACGAAGACGTTCAGTGCAGCAACCACACGAAATAAGAATAAACGAGAGACAACTGTCCCCGCAGGGGAACAAGAAGGTGGTTGATGAAGATGGAGTTATATTTTAGGAGGAGAGATTCATTGACTTCAAAACAAACTCTTTCTCGTCGCGCCTCTGATGCGCTATGTCGTCTCTACGGGTTTACTTTGAATTTCTCTGTGTCGGAGAGTCACTTCATATCCCAAAGTTTTTAGAATATCTCTCATGCGGAGAGCCATGGCAACTGAGCGATGACGCCCGCCGGTGCATCCAAAGGCAATAGTCAGGTAACTGCGTTGTTCACGTTCATAGAGTGGAAGCAAGAACACAAACAGTTCTTTGAGGTGTTGTACAAAATCTTTACCCTCTTTGTTCTCAATCACAAACCGTTGAATCTCTTCATACTCGCCAGTGAGAGGCTGTAGATCCTCGACAAAATATGGATTACGGAGGAAACGAACATCAAACACCATGTCAGCATCGACGGGAATTCCAAATTTATAGCCAAAACTGAAGAGACTAATTTTTAGTCCTTGTATGTCATCTGATTCTCGATAATACTTGATTATCCAAGCCTTCAAGTCATGAACAGAAAATGCTGAAGTGTCAATAACTCGATGAGCCTGGTTTCGCAAACTCTGTAAGCGCTCTCGCTCGAGCTGAATTCCTTCAATCACCGGCCGTTGGGGCAGCAGAGGATGCGGCCTACGAGACTCAGAGAACCGTCGAACCAAAATATCGTCTTGCGCTTCTAAAAACAGAAGCTCAATGTGGCTGCCATTAGCCTGCAACGATTCGAGATTACTCAGTAAATCATCAAAAAATACGCGTTCACGAATATCGATGCCCATCGCGACTTTTTTTACATCTTTGTCAGGTTGCATGCATAATTCAGTAAACTTTTGAAAAAGGGCTGGTGGAAGATTATCAACACAAAAAAATCCCAGGTCCTCTAAACATTTGAGTGCCTGGGTCTTTCCGGATCCGGACATTCCAGTGACCATCATTAGTCGTAATGGTACTGCCGAACTCGTCGAGGATTGTGACGGCTGTTGGGAGATCATCGATGACGTCTCGATTTTCTATCTAGCACGATGATAGACAACATATCTTAAAGCCTAACAAAACTCTGAAATCACTACCTATACTCTGGAATATCTTCAAAGTACCAGCTACGATCCTCGCGCCCCACAGACTCTAAATGGGAATACGTTTTCGTTGGCTGGCAGAGGCAATATGCAGTTCTGCTCGATATTTTGCAACAGTTCGGCGGGCAATGAGGATATTTTTTTGTTTCAGCTTCGCGACAATTTCTTGATCTTTTAATGGGCTCGCGGCTTCTTCCTGAGCCACCATTTCTCGAATCATTTCTCTCACGGTAATCGAGGACATATCCTCTCCACGATTATCAGCCCGTTGAATTCCTGCGTTAAAAAAGAATTTCAGCTCCAAGATTCCCTGAGGGCAATGAACATACTTATTGGTGGTGACACGACTGATCGTCGACTCATGCATCCCAACATCATCCGCGACCTGTTTCAGGACCAGAGGACGGAGATATTGAATTCCTTTTTCCAAAAATGCCTCTTGAAACTTGATAAGACTTGTCACGACCTTCACAATAGTTTTGTTCCGCTGATCAATGCTTCGGATAATCCATTGTGCTCCTTTGAGCTTATCTTCCAGATAGGTCTTGGTTGTCCCCGCTTCCTCCCCAGAATTCGACAGTAGCCGCCGATAGTACGGACTAATCCTCAACCGCGGAAGACCATCTTCGTTCAATAGCACGACCCATTCACCTTCATGTTTGACGACATACACATCAGGAATAATGATGGAGTTACTGTCAGTGGAAAAGGGGCGGCCAGGTTTCGGCTCTAAACCCTCAATGACGTGGACCGCTTCGTACACTTCGTCTAATGTAATATCCAAAGCTTTAGCGACCACTTGATAACGTTTTTTCTGAAGATCGACGAGATGATGTTTAATGATTGAAGAGACGACTTCCATGGAAAAAGCCGACGGAAAGCTTTTCTCGATACCTGAATCATCCTGCCGGAGGAACTTTAATTGAGCTAACAAACAGCCAGCGAGATCTTGCGCAGCAACACCTGGTGGATCGAAGGTCTGAACGTGTTGAAGAACGTCTTGAAGTTGCTGAAGAGCACATTGTGCATCTTCCTGCAACTCGGCCAGTGGTACCCGCAAATACCCATCTTCATCCAAATTTCCGATGATCAAACGCCCAATTTCTCGGTCTGTTCCCTCCAATGAAGAAAGCCGCAGCTGCCACTCCAAATGTTCTTCAAGAGAAGTGGGCTTTGCTAACGTCTGTTCGTAAGAGGGGAATTCGTCATCATGAGCAGCAGCTTGATCCCGTTGTGCCGGACGCCAATCACTCTCGTAAATACTGTCCCACTCTTCAGACGTGAGCGGTTCACTTTCTTTGATGGTTGGCTGAACTTCGTCATCATCCCCTGCCTCTTCAGTTCTTGACTCTGTTTCTTTCACTGGCTCGTTTGCTTCTTCCGGCTGCACGCTCTCCTCTTCTTGAGTTTCAAGAGCCAAGTCTTCTAGCAGAGGATTTTCAACCAAATGTTGCGATAAGGTTTGCTGTAGCTCCAAGCGCGACAGTTGCAGCAGCTTAATCGCTTGTTGAAGCTGGGGGGTCATCACCAGCTTCTGAGAAAGACGAAGGTCTAAACGAAGGTCCATGGGTACTCGTTCAGCGTACGTGATTACTGTGACATTTTAAATCGTTCCCCCAGATACACAGCCCGGGCTCGGGGGCTGTTGACAATAACCTCTGGGGGGCCACTCTCTAATATCGCCCCATCACTAATTATATAGGCTCGGTCTGTAATGGAAAGTGTGTCCTGTACATTGTGATCGGTAATCAAAATACCGATATTCTTTTGTTTCAGATTCGTGAGAATATCTTGAATATCCCCCACCGCAATTGGGTCGATTCCAGCGAAAGGCTCATCAAGTAACAAAAACTTGGGATTGGTCGCCAACGCTCGGGTGATTTCTAATCGACGACGCTCCCCTCCCGACAATGTATAGGATGCATGGGTGCGAAGTCTGGTAAGATTCAGCTCTTCTAACAGAGCATCAAGTTTCATTTTTCGCTGTGTAGACGACAGCTTCAAGGTTTCTAAAACGGCGAGGACATTATCTTCGACTGACAACCGACGAAAAATCGATGCTTCTTGTGGCAAGTAACCCACTCCACGCCTGGCACGTTTATACATCGGAAGGGACGTGATGTCATCCTGGTTAAGAAAAATGGCCCCTCGATCGGGTCGACATAAGCCCACCACCATATCAAAGATGGTTGTCTTTCCCGCCCCATTGGGACCCAGAAGCCCAACAACTTCACCGCCCAGTAGCTCCACATTGAC
Organism: Nitrospirales bacterium; assembly: GCA_965223765.1. Lineage (GTDB taxonomy): Bacteria > Nitrospirota > Nitrospiria > Nitrospirales > UBA8639 > Nitrospira_E. The sequence continues at coordinate 1,458,066 of OZ245016.1, read as the reverse complement.
ATCACGGACTACTTGCCTCCCTTTAAAACTTTTCTCCAGATTTCTAGCTGAAATCTTATACGTGGGCGACAACTGCTTAGTAACCATGGGCTACATGAGCCCTAGGAAAAGGGTACCCTGCTTAAACCGCCAGGTAGTTCGCCATCTCTTAATCATACCCATGCTAAAAAATCTTCATCATATGCAACAGGCCTAGTCCTATTCATAGACTTGTGTCATGCTTCTTCAATTCCAAGTCCGTCGCATTCATCTACATTCAACCCTATTAAACCCACAGACTAAAAAAATTATTGAGTGTCGTCGAATTGCTGAATGGTCACACGGGTGCCTCCCTCGACAACACTCCGATTTTCATTAAGAAACATCGTCATCTTGGGTCCACTGATTCTTGTTCCGCCTTGCCATGCGACAGGTGAACCCCGCAGAATCACAATTTCCTTTTGTTTATCATAGATCGCGCGCTCGCATTTCGCCCGGCTCTCTCCTTTTGCTATTTTGACGTTTCCCTTTGCTTCGATAAACCGGATCTCTTTGCCGGATTCAGAGGCTTGTGATGGCCTATCTGTCGCTGATGCCGCATTCTTTTCTTTGAAGTGGACAATCATAAGATCGGAATGAACCACTAACTCTTCCTGAACCATTTTGACATTTCCTCGAAACGTTGCCTGGTTGTCCTCACTACTAGCGACCAACGAGCTTGATGTAATAACGGTTGTGGTTTTCTGATTAGATCCCCATACCTGGACCGGGACGAGGATAATCCATGACAAGATGAGCATCCACCAACTGAAGGCCTGCAGCATATAGATTATGGGGACGACATCTCAGCACGTACATTGTTCAACAGCTGAAATTCATTGCGATCGACATCTCCGATTAACCCATTCCCTGTGATCGTGAGACCCTCACCACGAATGACAACAGAATCTTCTGTACGAATCTGTCGCGCCTCTTCCTTCCATTTTAATCGGTCAGCGAACACCTGATAACCAGACTCAAATGTCATGACCGTTTTCTCATCTTGGCTCACAAGATCAAAATCATGACTTGTCGTGTTCATCAACCCTTCTTCTGATGTAATGACGACTTGCTCCTTTTGAAACTCCTTATCAAATAGTTGAACCTTTACGGCTTGTAATTTCGCCAAATGTTTTTCCTCAAAAACCTTGGCCTGACTGGCCGTCACCACCCACTTCGTCGCTCCTGAATGCGTCTGATGGTAGGTGAACCCTTGGATCCACGCATCGGCTCCTTGCTGATCCTCTAAGGACACTGAGGTTGTGGCCTGCTGGCGTAAATCCATATGAGTGAGGACTCGCTGCCCAACAAACACCGCCAAGACCACAATGACTACCGTCAACAGGCTCCTGATGAGGTAAGTCTTCATGGTAGAGGATATTTTATCGAGGGCAATTACAGCAAAAAACCCCAATAAAAATCATAGCACAGGCCCTATAGCAAGTAAATGAAACTCTCTGGCCTGAACACTGCAGGGAAGGAGAAAGGAACAGGAGAATACCCGCGATTAGGGGGAATCTCCAAAAGGGAGGCTCTTATGTTTCCTCGCTGGAAGAGTCTCTTGCGGAAGACACAATCTGTGGTTCGGAACTACCTTCAACTAATTCTATCGCTACAAGTTTCGCAGCATCTCCAGGGCGCTGTCTCGTTTTAATGATTCGAGTGTAACCCCCCTGACGGTCAGGAAACCGCTTGGAGATATCATCAAAGAGTTTCGAAACGGCTACTTTCGTCCGTAACACTCGCAAGACACCACGCCTAGCATGCAACGTATCTTGCTTGCCCAGAGTCACCAATTTATCAGTAATGCCACGAAGTTCCTTCGCTTTGGCTTCGGTCGTTTCGATTCGTTCGTGTTCAACTAAGGCTGTTGCCAGATTGCGAAACAACGCCAACCGATGCTTGGTATTACGCCCCAGCTGTCTACCCCGTTTACGATGACGCATTACAACACCGCCCTTCTTACAAGCTCAAGAATGGGGTTCCATAATTTCATTGACTCTTGTCCCTAATTCTAAACCCATTTCAGCCAGCACTTCTTTTATTTCGTTCAAAGACTTCTTGCCAAAGTTCTTTGTCTTCAACATCTCGTTTTCACTCCGCTGGACCAATTCACCAATACTCTTAATATTCGCATTTTTCAAACAGTTAGCTGCCCGAACTGATAACTCGAGCTCATTGACACTTCGAAATAGGTGTTGATTAACTTGCAGACTCGCCTCATCACTGCCCTCGTCTGATACTGGTTCACTGGCATCGTCGGAAGGCAAACAAATATCGATATGATCTCGTAAGATGCTTCCGGCCATTGTGACAGCCTCTTGCGGTGTCAGACTATCGTCTGTCCACACTTCCAGAATCAACTTGTCGTAGTCAGTAATACGACCGACCCTGGCACTTTCAACGCTAAAATTCACGCGTTTGATCGGCGAAAATACAGAATCAACTGGAATGACTCCAATGGGCAACCCTTCTTCTTTATTCCGTTCAGCCGGTACATACCCTCTACCAGGTTTCACGATCAGCTCAATATCCAGTACTGCATCTTTGTCAAGCGTGGCAATATGAAGATTGGGGTTTAAAATTGCAACATCGGAATCCACTGCTAGATCCCCTGCCTTCACTTCGCCAGGCCCTTTCTTCTTCAAATGAATCGCCTTGGCTTTCTCAGAATGCAGCCGCAAACGTAGCGCTTTCACATTCAGAATCAAGATCGTCACATCTTCTGTCACACCTGGGATCGTCGAAAATTCATGAAATACACCCTCAATCTTGACAGACGTCACAGCAGCTCCAGGAAGCGATGACAAAAGCACTCGACGAAGTGCATTTCCCATTGTAGTCCCAAACCCTCGCTCGAAGGGTTCGGCAATGAATTTTCCATAAGAGGATGTGGCCGTGTCCTTTTCCAATTCCAGCTTCGTGGGCAGTTGAAAATCCCTCATGCTTTTAATCATAAGGAGCGTCTCTCCTTTTCTTGATCACATGTCAGGAACATAAGATTGTGTAATACCACCTTGATAACCGTTTACCCTTTACCTGAGCCATCATGCGATCTGTTTACCGTGAGTACAATTCCACTACGACTTGTTCGTTAACCAGGACATCAATATCTTCTTTGGTAGGAAGTGCCTGAACTGTGCCCTTTAATAGATTCCGTTCCATCTCTAACCAGTTCGGTATACCTCGACCTTCGGCAACTTCAAGAGCTGCCTGAACAGGAACAAGTTGTCGACTCTTCTCTCTGACTTCAACTGAATCTCCGACATTCATTGTCATCGACGGGATTGTGGCCCTTCGTCCATTCACCAGTAGATGGCCATGGTTCACCAATTGCCTCGCCTGTCCACGTGAGGCGGCAAAACCGAGACGATACACAACATTGTCAAGACGTCGCTCGAGGAGGCTTAGTAAATGCTCACCGGTGATTCCTTTGCGACGAACAGCTAAATGATAGGTCTTCAGAAATTGGCGTTCTTGCATTCCATATACCCGTCGCAACTTCTGCTTCTCTCGCAACTGTGCCCCATACTCAGTAGCTCGAGTTCGACGAGATTGCCCATGTTGTCCAGGCGGATAGCTTCGTCGCTCAATCGCACATTTCTCAGACATACACCGCGTACCCTTGAGAAATAGCTTTACACCTTCGCGTCGGCACAATCGACAGACAGGCCCACTATATTTGGCCATAGTGACTCTCCCTCTTGTTCAATACCTCAAACATAGATTTCTCGCCTCCTCATAAACATAGCTAGACACGACGACGTTTGGGAGGCCGACATCCATTATGTGGAATCGGAGTAACATCACGTATGAGATTCACGCGCAAACCAACAGATTGTAGTGCCCGAACAGCAGCCTCGCGTCCTGAACCAGGCCCATTGACATACACATCAACCTGACGAAGTCCAAATTCCATCGCCTTTTTTGCTGCGACCTCTCCCGCCCGCGTAGCAGCAAAGGGGGTACTTTTTCTTGAACCTTTAAACCCTTGACTTCCCGCACTGGCCCAGGAAATCGCTCCTCCAGACATGTCAGTAATAGTTACTAGCGTATTGTTAAAAGACGCCTGAATATGGACAATTCCAACCTGTACAACCTTTCGTTCCTTTTTCTTTCCCTTCTTGACACTCATCAACCGTCCCTTTCGCCAGTTTTATCGCTTGGATTTTCCGCCGATCGTTCCTCGCCGGCCCTTCCGAGTTCTGGCATTTGTTTTGGTCCGCTGTCCTCTCGCCGGAAGGCCTTTTCGATGTCGAAGTCCTCGATAGGTTCCAATATCCATTAATCGTTTTACACTCATTGTCACTTCTTTACGGAGATCCCCTTCGACATCATAATCCTGATCAATGGTCTCCCGTAATTTCACCACTTCATCTTCCTGAAGATCTTTAATGCGTGTCTCACGGGCCACTCCGGCTTTTTGCAAAATATCTCGAGCACGGTAGGGTCCTATACCATAAATATAGGTCAACCCGACATCAACACGTTTTCCAACAGGCAGCTCTACACCAGCGATTCTAGCCATAAGGTCTATTCCTTGGTTAGCAACAGGTTCTTCTTACACACGATCTTTCAACCCTGCCGTTGCTTGTGTCGAGGGTTTTCACATAAGACTCGAACCACACCTTTACGGCGGATCACTTTACACTTTGCACAAATAGGCTTGACGGATGACTTTACTTTCACAATAACACCTTCTATTTAAACCGATACGTGATTCTTCCACGCGTCAGATCATAAGGAGATAGTTCTACGGTCACTTTATCCCCTGGAAGAATTCGGATAAAATGCATGCGCATTTTTCCTGAAATATGCGCCAGAATCTTATGGCCATTCTCTAACTGCACTCGAAACATCGCATTTGGCAATGTTTCCGTCACGGCTCCTTGAACTTCGATAACATCTTCTTTCCCCATTGGAAAATACCCAAATACTCAGACGTCGACGGAGCCAGTTAACACCCGAGGAGGTCCACCTGGCTGGATAGTAATTGTATGTTCAAAATGAGCAGAAAGCGAACCATCTCTCGTAACCGCTGTCCAGCCATCGTCTAACACCTTTACCCCAACACCACCCATATTGACCATCGGCTCAATCGCTAGTGCCATCCCAGGCTTCAATCGTGGCCCTTGTCCCGGCTTCCCATAATTGGGGACTTGTGGCTCTTCATGTAGCTGTCGACCAATCCCATGTCCCACAAAGTCTCGAACAACGGAATATCCATGTGCTTCAACATGGGCTTGGATGGCTGCGGAAATATCCGACAATCGTTTTCCCACAACTGCCTGCTCTAGTCCTTTCGACAAAGCATCTCGAGTCACGTCGATCAACTTTCGAACCGATGCTTTTACCTCTCCCACGGGGACCGTCACCGCTCCATCTCCATAAAAGCCTTCGACGATCGCTCCCACATCAAGTCCCACAATATCGCCATCCTTAAGAACTCGCTTGGAGGGGATTCCATGAACAACCTCGTCATTAATTGATGCACAGAGACTCTTGGGATAGTTCCTATACCCTTTGAACGCCGGAATTCCTCCTAGATCACGAATACATGTTTCAGTTAAATCATCCAGATCGAGAGTCGTCATTCCGGGCTTCAGTTCTTGATGTAGTACTTTGTGACATTCAGCAACGATTTGGCTAGCCCGAGCAATCTGCTCTATCTCTTCAGCCGTCTTCAGAATAATCATTCGCCTCTTGGCTGAGCCAAAAGAGCCGTAAGCCTACTTTGCACGTCAGACACTGCGCCTGCCCCATCTAACTCGTCAAGAAGATTTCTCACTTGATAATACGCTTTCAAAGGTGCCGTCTGTTCTTGGTAAACCGACAATCGGGATTTGATCGTTTCAGGCTTATCATCATTTCGCTGAACAAGAGATTTCCCACAGTTATCGCAAATACCCTCTTGTTTTGGAGGGACAGATTCTAAATGATAAACAGCTTTGCAACCTGGACAGCTTCGCCTGCCGCTAATTCGCCGCACGATCTCTTCATTTGACACCGAAAAATAAATCACCCGGTCTAGTGCACTCCCAGAAGAAACAAGATAAGTGGAGAGCTTGTCCGCCTGAGCCACGGTCCTAGGAAATCCATCGAGCAAAAATCCCTTCTGGCATTCACGAGATCCCAGCTTTTCCTCGATCAATCCAATAACGACGGCATCGGGAACCAGTTCCCCACGATTCATATACTCCTTGGCTTCTTTACCAAGCGAAGTTTCCCTTGTAACACTCTCACGCAGCAAATCCCCGGTTGATAACTTCGGGATCTCATATTTTTTCGCGATAAAGTCAGCCTGTGTCCCTTTACCAACCCCAGGTGGACCAAGAAAGATCACTCTCATTTCAACTCAACCACTTCTTCCTTTTAAAGGCCCCTTCCCCAAAAACCCGTCATAGTTCCGCATGAGCATATGATTTTCAATCTGTTGTGCCGTATCGAGTCCTACCCCAATCACGATCAATAACGAGGTCCCACCAAAATAAAATGGCATATTAAGTTTATAAATCAACAATTCAGGGATCACACAAACAATCGCCAGATAGATAGCGCCAGCAAACGTGATACGGGTCAGCACCTTATAAATGAAATCAGCCGTTTTCTGTCCGGGCCGAATCCCAGGAATAAATCCACCATATTTCTTCATATTGTCAGCCATATCTACGGGATTTAAGACCACTGCTGTATAAAAAAAGCAAAAGAAAATAATCAGACCAACATATAGCATCGTATACAGCAAAGAACCAGGAGCCAATTGTGCTCCAATCGACTGCACCCATGGAACTTGAATAAAGCTCGTAATGGTGGCTGGAAACGCGATGATCGATGACGCAAAAATTGGAGGAATCACCCCTGCCGTGTTGATCTTCAATGGAATATGTGTATTCTGCCCTCCATAGACTCGGCGACCTACGACACGCTTTGCGTATTGCACCGCAATTTTTCGTCTCCCGCTTTCCAGAAAAACAATCGCGCCCATCACGGCTAACATCACAATCCCAAGAATGATCAGGAGCGGCAAACTAATTTGTCCAATCCGATACAATTCAAACGTTTGGACAATTGCACTGGGCAGGCTAGCCACAATCCCAGAAAATATGATCAACGATATCCCATTGCCGACCCCTCTTTCGGTAATCTGTTCACCCAGCCACATCAGAAATGCAGTCCCGGCAACAAGCGTAATGACCGTCATAAACCGAAATGCCCAACCGGGTTCGAGGACAAAGGCGCCATCTTGCATACCTTCCAGGCCAAGAGCGATGCCAAACCCTTGTATGAAGGCGATGAGAATCGTGCCGTATCGGGTATATTGAATAATTGTTTTTCTGCCTCGCTCTCCCTCCTTTGCTAGTTTTGACAGATGCGGAACAACAACCGTAAGCAACTGCAAGATAATTGAGGCACTGATATAGGGCATGATGCCGAGAGCAAAAATTGTGAGTCTCGACAAGGCCCCACCCGAAAAAATGTCGAGGAACCCCATGAGGGCTCCACCTGTTTCTGTAAGAAATTTGAATAATTCTTCATTATTAATACCAGGCGTTGGAATATGAGCTCCAACCCGATAGACCGCGAGCATTGCCAGAGTAAATAATACCCTGCTACGCAACTCAGGAATTTTAAAAATATTTTGAAGGCTCGTTACGAGCCGTTCAAGCACGGCCAATCACCTTGGCTTGTCCACCAGCTTGTTCAATTTTCTGTTTGGCAGATTCACTAAATTTATGGGCTTCCACAACAAGCGGACGATTGACTTCACCTTCACCAAGAATCTTGATCGGTGATCGTCTCCCCTTCACAAGACCAAGTTCCTTGAAAATAGATGGATTGAATTCTGAGGTATTTTCTCGCGCACCAAGATCCTTAAGGTTGATAACAGCATAGTGAATGCGAAACGTGTTTGTGAAACCACGTTTCGGCAAACGTCTAGCCAAGGGCATTTGACCACCTTCGAACCCAATCTGGTTCGCCAGACCAGATCGGGCCAAGAGCCCTTTATGACCCTTCCCAGAAGTCTTGCCTAACCCAGAGCCAGGTCCCCGCCCGAGACGTTTCCTTTTTGTTTTTGAGCCAGGAGCAGGATGTAAATCATGTAACTTCACGAATTTGAAACCTCAACTAAATGTCTGACCTTACCTACTAAACCCCTTACTTGTGGCGTATCAGGCCTAGAGACGGTTTGCCCGATTTTCCGGAGACCGAGCCCTAGTAGAAAACGGCGAATCTTCTTTGGATGCCCGATGGCACTTCGCCTCAATGTGATAGACAGTTCCGATGACGCATTCATATATCTTTAAATACCCTATATCCTCTTCACCTAAATGTTGGATCTATTCATCTGGGTCAATAGGAGCTTGCCTCATAGTCCGTACATCATGAGGATCTCGGAGTTGGCGCAACCCTTGGATTGTTGCTCTCACCGCGTTAAATGGATTTCCTCGACCTAACGTTTTCGCCACAATATTCTGCGTTCCAGCCACCTCTAGGAGTGATCTCACAGCACCCCCAGCAATAATCCCTGTCCCCTGCTTAGCAGGCTTCAACATGATATGCTCTCCACCAAAATAGCCATGAACCTCATGAGGGATGGAATTCGACTTCAATGGAATTTGAATAAGATTTTTTTTCGCATGCTCTACAGCCTTCGCAATAGCCGAAGGAACTTCTGCGGCCTTACCCTTACCAACGCCGACCCAGCCTTCACCGTCACCGACAACAACCAGAGCTGAGAATGAAAACCTTTTTCCGCCCTTCACGACTTTTGCCACGCGATTAATCGCGACAGGCTTATCTTTTAAATTAAGTTCGTCAACGTTTACCCTCACAGGCTCCAATCCTTCCGTTCGTCAAGCTTGGCCATCGCCATCGTTTAAAACTTCAGCCCCGCTGAGCGTGCTGCATCTGCCAAGGCCTTAACTCGACCGTGATACAGTCTTCCACCACGATCAAACACAACCGTCTCAATCGGAACCGCTTTTGCCCGTTGTGCAATGGCTTCTCCTACGGCTTTTGCTGCCTCAATATTCGCACCAGACTTCACCGCCCTTTTCACATCTGCTTCACAAGACGAGGCCGCCACCAAGGTGCGCCCCGCCACATCATCAATAATTTGGGCATAGATATGTGAATTACTACGAAAAACACTCAGCCGGGGCCTTGAAGACAATCCGACAATTCTGAGGCGTACTCGTCGACTACGCTTATCGAGTTTTTTTCGTTTTTCTAACGTATTCACTAAGACCCTCTATTTCTTGCCAGCCTTACCAGCTTTCTTCCTCAAAATTTCTCCGACATACTTAATCCCCTTGTGCTTATACACATCAGGAACCTTTAACTCACGAATCTGCGCCGCTACCTGGGACACCACTCGCTTATCAATACCTTTAAGTGCAATCACAGCTTGCTTATCAACAGACGCTTCAACTCCATCGGGCAGATTCAGCGAAATAGGATGAGCATATCCCACCGTAAAACTTAACGCATTACCCTGAACTTGTGCACGATACCCGACCCCCATGACTTCGAGATTTTTTTGGTATCCCTCTTTGACCCCGATAATCTGGTTTGCTATTTCTGCCCGACTCAATCCATGAAGGGCTCGCAACTTCACAGAATTTCCCGAGCGCGTCAGCGACAACGCATCATTTTGCACTTCAGCCTGGATTCCTGGTGACAATGTCCACTGCAATTGGCCCAAAGGGCCCTTCACCATCACTCGAGAATCTTCAATTTTTACTTCTACGCCAGAGGGTATTGTTATTGGCTTTTTCCCAATTCTTGACATCGCAATCACATCGCCTTTGGAAGATTACACCTTTTTTACACCCACTCGTTACCCCTCACCAAACGTGGCAAACCACTTCTCCCCCTACCTTCATCTCCCGACATTGTTCGTCGGTAAGCAATCCCCTGTCGGTGGTAAGAATAGCCACACCAAGCCCCCTCATCACCCTAGGGATATCATCTTGCCCGGCATAAACCCGACAGCCTGGCTTGCTGATACGTTTAATTTTCGTAATAAATGATTTTTTTTGACGGCCTGGAGCATACCGCAACGCGACTTGTAACATTGGATGACCATCGCCACCAAGTGCCTCATAGTCACGAATAAATCCTTCTTGTTTAAAAATCCTCAGTATTTCACGCTTGACCCGCGAAGCAGGAATCTGAACCAAATCATGCCCACGACGCCCAGCGTTTTCAAGACGTATAAACAAATCAGCAATAGGATCGGTCATCGACATCTATGAAGCCCTCATAATCAATGCAACAAACTTCTCATACCAATTGCTTGAGCTACCAACTTGATTTTGTGACACCTGGAATATCTCCACGCAAGCTCAAAAACCGAAAGCAAATTCGACACATACGGAACCGCCGCAAAAATCCCCGCACACGACCACAGACTGGACACCGATTATACTTGCGACAGGGAAACTTTGGCTCTCGCTTGGCTTTGTTCTTCAGTGCTAGCCTTGACACTTACGCTCCCTCCACTCCTTTAAGACGTGCGAAACGGCATTCCTAAATGGGCCAATAAGGCCTTAGCTTCATCATTCCGCTTTGCCGTTGTCACAAAAGTAATATCCATTCCATGAATAGAAGCAATATCGTCATACTTGATTTCAGGAAACGTGAGCTGCTCTTTCAAACCTAAGGTGTAGTTGCCTCGCCCATCAAAGGCCTTTGGAGAGATGCCACGAAAATCACGGATGCGGGGCAATGCCACCGTAACTAAGCGATCCATAAATTCATGCATTCGGGAGCCTCTCAAGGTCACCTTGACTCCTATAGGGACTCCTTCGCGCAATTTAAATCCTGCGATCGATTTTTTTGCCCGAGTGAGAACCGATTTTTGCCCTGTAATTTGCTCGAGTTCGCTGGCTGCGCTTTCCAACAACTTCACGTTTTGTACAGCTTCCCCCATACCCACATTCAATACGATTCTCTCGATACGAGGAACTTCCATAGGATTTCTATAGCCAAATTCTTTCATCATGGCAGGCAGAACCTTCTCGTGAAAAAGTGCCTTGAGACGAGGCACATAGCCATCAGGCTTGAGAGGTGCCGCTTGGGCCTTCTTTCCCTTAGCAGCGACGGACCTTGTTGAAGAGGACTGGGCTTTCATTAGCTTTTATCTAATACCTCAGAAGGAGCCTTCTGATAGACTCGCACTTTTCGCCCATCATCAAATTGCTTTATCCGGATGCGAGAAGGTTTCTGGGCAGATTCGCAATAGACCATCACATTAGAAATGGCAATCCCGCCTTCCCGCTCTAAGATGCCCCCCTGCTTATTCTTCGCATTGGGCTTCGTGTGCCGCTTTATTAAATTAAGCTTTTCGACGGTTACACGACGGCCATTGCCCTGAACTTGCAATACCTTCCCAGTCTTGCCACGCTCTTTCCCGGCAATGACCATCACCATATCACCCTTCTTGATTCGACACTTTCCTGCCATCACAAACTCTAAATAACTTCAGGGGCCAATGAGATAATTTTCATATATTTTTTCTTGCGCAACTCACGAGCGACTGGGCCAAAAATTCTGGTCCCAACTGGATCCCCTTGAGCATTAACTAATACACAGGCATTTCGATCGAACTTAATATGAGAACCATCATCACGCCGAGAACCTTTTTTTGTCCTGACAATAACGGCCTTCATCACATCACCCTTTTTGACCGAAGCTCGAGGAATAGCATCACGAACGGAGACCACAATCAGATCCCCTAACGATCCATATCTTCGCCGGGTCCCTCCCAACACATGAAAACATCGAACACTTTTGGCCCCGGAATTATCGGCTACATCAAGATATGTATAATTTTGAATCATCGCTTTCGCCACTCAACCACTAGAACACGTAGAATTTCGCACCTATGAGACGGCAGATCCTTTTCTACTAATCTCTGCTACCCTCCAGTGCTTTTCTTTACTCAGAGGCCGCGAATACACAATCTTCACTTGATCCCCAACATTACATTGATTTCGCTCATCATGCGCTTTCATTTTAGTTTTTCGCCTGATCACTTTTCCATACAAGGAATGCTGTTCAATACGAACCACCTCGACCAACACGGTCTTTTGCATCTTATTACTCACCACTTTCCCAACTAAGGCACGCGAGGTCGTCCGTGATTGCGTCATAGATACATTCCCCAAACTATCATGAAAGTGAAATCATTGTTTTTGCCTGAGAATAGTATGGACCCTGGCAATATCACGCTTGGTCTGGCGAATTCGCATCGGATTTTCAATACGACCCAAAGCCAACTGACTTCGAAAATGAAACAGCTCCTGCTTCAGTTGCCCAATCTTTTCCACCAATTCCGATTGCTCAAGATCTTGTAGTTGCTGCACATCCATAATAATGACGACCTCGACTAGAGAATCGGAATTTCTCCTCGTACGACAAATTTGGTTGAAACAGGAAGCTTATGTCCTGCTAACCTCAAAGCTTCTTCGGCCACATCACGATTCACATCATCCATTTCAAACAGGATTCTCCCTGACTTTATCAGAGCGACCCAATATTCGGGATTGCCCTTCCCCTTCCCCATCCTCACTTCGGCTGGCTTCTTGGTAATTGGCTTGTCAGGGAAGATACGCGTCCAAATTCGCCCGCCCCGCTTGACATGACGAGTCATCGCGATACGAGCAGCTTCAATCTGCCGCGCCGTAATACGCCCAGGCTCTAACGCTTTAAGCCCAAATTGACCAAAGGACACCTCACCTCCGCGGTAGGCCTTTCCACGCATACGACCCTTTTGAACCTTGCGAAACTTAATGCGTTTGGGCGCTAACATGGCTCAAATTCTCCAACCTGCCAACTAGTAATCTCACAAGAACCCAAGAGACGGCTCTGCATTCTCTTCCGACGGAATCTGGGCGTCTCCTTTAAAAATCCATGCCTTAACACCAATTTGGCCCATCGCGGTCTTTGCTTCGGCAAACCCATATTCCACATCGGCCCTCAGCGTATGAAGTGGCACCCGTCCTTCTCGATACCATTCCGTTCTCGCGATTTCGTGCCCGCCAAGTCGGCCCGCGCAATAGACCTTGATTCCTAACGCACCGAGCCGCAACGCGGAAGCCACGCTTCGCTTTAGGGCTCTCCGAAACGACACACGCTTCTCCAATTGAGTGGCAATATTTTCCGCAACTAATTGAGCATCGATCTCAGGCTTCTTAATTTCTTTGACTGTCACAAAAACCTCATTGCCGTATTCCTGCTCTAAAAGCGCCTTGAGTTTATCGACCTCCGCGCCTTTTCGCCCGATAATAATTCCAGGACGAGCGGTTTGAATGATCAACTTCAATTGATTGCCAGATCGCTCAATCTCCACACTGGAAATACCGGCATGATACAAGCGTTTTTTCACGAGCTTGCGAATCTCGAGGTCCTGATGGAGAAGAGTCGCATAATCTTTTTTGGCGTACCATCGGGACCGCCATGTACGGGTATATCCCAAGCGAAACCCAAATGGGTGCGTTTTTTGCCCCATGAACGTTCTCCCTTACTTCATTAGCTTATTGAACGATAACCGTATCACTCATCGATCTACTGGACTTACAAAAATTGTGATATGACTCGTACGCTTTTTTATGGGGTTGGCTCGCCCCATAGACCGTGGCTGAATCCTTTTTAAGACCGGCCCACTATCGACATACGCCTTAGAAACTTTCAGACTCTCGGGATCCCCCAAATCTTTTTGCCCGGCATTGGCCACCGCAGATGAGAGCAATTGCTCAACCACTCGAGCCGAAGAACGTGGCGTAAACTTCAGCAACGCTAAGGCTTCGGCTGCATTACGTCCCCTGACCATGTCAACAATCAACCGAGCCTTGCGAGGGGCAACTCTAACATGACGCAACACCGCTTTTGCTTCAACCATCGATTCCTCTATCTACTCAAAAATTCCAACAAAACACCGCACACACTAAAAACTTACTTGAGTGCCACGCCCTTCTCACTCTTTGCTGCACCGTGCCCTTTAAATAAACGCGTTGGAGCAAATTCGCCCAATTTATGACCCACCATGTTGTCCGTGATAAACACAGGAATAAACTTCTTCCCATTATGAACAGCAAACGTTAGGCCAATCATTTCCGGAGTCACCGTCGAGCGACGCGACCAGGTCTTGATAACTTTCGATTCTCGTGAATCTCTTGCCCTCTCAACCTTTCTGAGAAGGTGCTCATCAACAAATGGTCCCTTATGAACTGACCTTGGCATCGCTCCCCCTTACCCTACCGAGTCTTTTTCTTCCTATTTGCAATAATATATCTTGAACTTTGATTCCTTGGCTTACGAGTCTTAAACCCTTTTGTAGGTTGCCCCCATGGAGAAACCGGGTGCGGATTTCCTTGGCCAGCCTTACCCTCACCCCCCCCATGAGGATGATCAACGGGATTCATCACAACACCACGCACATGCGGTTTTTCCCCAAGCCAACGAGACCGCCCAGCTTTACCCACAGTCACATTACTATGATCAAGGTTGCCGACTTGACCGATAGTCGCCATACAGCTTCCCAAGATCTTGCGCATCTCTCCAGACGCCAGCCGAATTTGCACGTACCCTTGGTCTCTCCCCATCACTTGAGCTGAAACCCCTGCACTTCTTGCGAGCTGCCCACCCTTTCCAGGCTTTAGTTCGATGTTGTGAATGACCACACCCAACGGCATCTCAATCAGCGGCAAGGCATTTCCAACTCGAACACTACTGCCAGGCCCCGCATGAATAACATCACCAACCGTCAACCCGTGTGGGGCTAAGATATAGCGTTTTTCTCCATCAACAAAATGCAATAGCGCAATTCGAGATGATCGATTAGGATCATACTCTATGCTCGCCACTCTCGCAGGGACCCCATGCTTATCACGCTTAAAGTCGATTTTTCGATAGCGACGCTTATGCCCTCCACCTCTAAACCGAACTGTAATCCGACCAGCATTATTTCTCCCACCTGAAGATGAAAAAGCCTGAAGAAGGCTTTTTTCAGGTTTTTTTCGAGACAACCCATCATTCACTATGGCTGACATCCCACGACGGCCAGGCGATGTAGGGTTATAATCCTTAATAGACATAATCGATAGTCTTCCAACAACAGACGTACTTAAAACGCCTCACCAACTTAGGCGCTTTCATACAATTCAATTTTTTCGCCTTCCTTCAATGTCACCAGTGCCTTCCGCCAGTCGGCTCGCTTCCCCACATATCTCCCCTGACGTTTTTTCTTCCCTCGAACATTGAGAACATTAACCGAAGACACTTTCACACTGAATACCCTTTCGACAGCCCGGCGAACATCGATTCGCGTTGCGCGCCGATCAACCGCAAAAGCCACACAATTTTTCAGCTCACGAATCCCTGTGATTTTTTCGGTAAGCAGAGGTCGAATAAGGACGTCATGTGGACTCATCATGAGGCCCAAAGCTCCTGCATTGCCGACAAAGCCCCTCGAACCACAACAAGCTTTTCACACCACAGGACGTCATAGACATTCAAATCTTTAGGAAACAAGACACGCAAGTCACGCACGTTTTTCCCAATTCGCACAACGTCAGCTAAACCATCATCAACAACCAATATGCTCTTACCATTCACCCCTAGCTGAGAAAGCAACTTCACCAATTCACGAGTTTTCATTTCAGAGAGAGACAGATCCACAACAACAAGATCACTCGCTTCGACCTTAGATGACAACGCAGATCTTAGAGCAGCTCGATACATTTTTTTTGGCAGAGACGAACCATAAGATCTCGGCCTTGGACCAAAGACCGTCCCGCCATGCCTCCATATAGGTGAACGCACAGAACCAGCCCTCGCTCGCCCTGTATGTTTTTGCTTCCATGGCTTTTTCCCAGATCCACGGACTTCACCTCGCCCCTTTGTAGAAGCGGTCCCCTGCCGCTCTGACGCTCTTTGCATCACCACAGCTTTATGAACGAGGGGCACATTGACCGGAGAAGAAAATACACCGCCCACCTCAACAGAATCTACCTTCGCACCACTGGGGCCATGTACAGGAAGAGAGCTCATCGGCGATCCCTAACCAACCTTTCGAATAATCACCATGCCACCAACAGGACCAGGGACCGAACCGGAAACTAAGAGGACATTTTTCTCCGACCTGACACCAACAATCTTGAGCCCCTTTACCGTAATACGCTTATTACCCATTTGACCCGGCAACGCCTTATTCTTGAACACCCGTGAAGGGAATGAACTTTGCCCAACTGAACCAGGTGCTCGATGAAACATAGACCCATGCGAAGCGGGGCCACCTCCATAGTGATGCCGCTTCATTACACCCTGAAAGCCCTTTCCCTTAGATACACCCTGAACACTGACCGCATCACCCTCGGAAAATAGCTCAATTGTGAGAGATTCTCCTACTTCTTTCTTCACTTCACCACGAAATTCTCGGAGATGCCGCCACTTTCGACCATTGACGCTTTTGCCCAGGTGTCCCAGTTGCGCCTTACTCAGCTTCCGTTCCGACACTTCCTCAAAACCAACCTGAACAGCATCATACCCGTCGCGGGCTTTTTCTTTGATTTGAACAATGCCACAAGGACCTGCCTCAATCGCGGTCACTGGAACAAGACATCGTGCCTGATCAAATACTTGAAGCATGCCGAGCTTTCTACCTAACAAGCCATCAATCATGACAATACCTTGAGCCCTACACTTTCCCGCAACACGACAATCTATCCATGCTACAACTTAATTTCCACATCAACGCCCGCCGCAAGATTCAACTTCATTAATGCATCCATTGTCTCGGGAGTTGGCTCCATAATGTCCAACAAACGCTTATGGGTACGAATTTCAAATTGTTCCCGAGACTTCTTATCAACATGCGTAGAACGCTGAACTGTATATTTTTCGATTCGAGTGGGTAATGGGACGGGCCCAGCAATGAGAGCCCCACTCCGGCGGACTGTATCTACTATCTCTCGAACAGATTGATCCAAGACCCGATAGTCAAAGCCTTTCAACCGTATACGAATTCTGCGATCTCGATCCACAAAAACCTACCCTTCTGCTCTCAACTACTCCCTACTCGACAATTTCCGTGACAACCCCAGCCCCGACCGTCCGGCCCCCTTCCCGCACCGCAAACCGCACCCCCTGCTCCATCGCAATCGGCGCAATCAACTCCCCCGCAAACGACACATTGTCCCCCGGCATCACCATCTCCACCCCTTCATTCAACTGCACCACCCCCGTCACGTCCGTCGTCCGGAAGTAAAACTGCGGGCGATATCCATTGAAAAACGGCGTATGCCGGCCCCCCTCTTCTTTCGTCAACACATACACCTCCGCCTTGAACTTCGTATGCGGGGTAATCGACTTGGGCTTGGCTAACACCATCCCACGCTCCACTTCTTCTTTCTTCGTCCCTCGCAACAAGGCCCCAATGTTATCGCCGGCCTGCCCTTCATCCAGCACTTTGCGAAACATCTCCACTCCCGTCACAGTCGTCGTTTGCGTGGCCTTCAAGCCCACAATCTCAATTTCATCCCCCACCTTCACTTGCCCCCGCTCCACGCGGCCCGTCACCACCGTGCCCCGCCCGCTTATGGTGAAGACATCCTCGATGGGCATGAGAAAGGGTTTATCAATGGCCCGCTCTGGCGTCGGAATGTACGTATCCACCGCCTCTAAGAGCTTGGTGATGGAGGCCACTCCAATCTCACTTTGATCCCCTTCAATGGCCTTGATCGCTGAGCCAATCACCACCGGCACATCATCGCCCGGGAACCCATACTTACTCAGTAACTCCCGCACCTCCAGCTCTACCAACTCCAGCAGCTCCTTATCTTCGACTTTATCTGCTTTATTCAAGAACACTACAATGTAGGGGACGCCCACTTGCCGCGCTAAGAGAATATGTTCCCGCGTTTGCGGCATGGGCCCATCGGCGGCACTGACCACTAAGATCGCCCCATCCATTTGCGCGGCCCCGGTGATCATGTTTTTGACATAGTCCGCATGGCCGGGACAGTCGACATGCGCGTAGTGCCGATTCTCGGTCTCATACTCCACATGCGAGATGGCGATCGTTAGAATCTTGGTCGGGTCCCGCCGCCCTTGGCTTTCACTGGCCTTAGCTACATCGTCATAGGGCACAAATGTCGCTTTTCCCAGGTCCCCCATGACTTTCGTCAAGGCGGACGTTAACGTCGTCTTGCCATGGTCTACATGCCCAATTGTTCCCACGTTCAGGTGCGGCTTCTTCCGCTCAAATTTCGCCTTCGCCATCCTCGATCCTCCTCAAGTCACTCTTTTATAAAAAGAATAGTTCATGAAAGAGAGGTCTCACTCTCCTTGATTCTTTTTAATGATTTGCTGTGCCATTTGCCGGGGAACAACTTCATACGATTCAAACTCCATACTATAAGTCGCCCGCCCCTGAGTCTTTGATCGCAAATCCGTTGAGTATCCAAACATTTCACTTAAAGGAACAGCAGCATTAACCACCTGAGATCCACCCCTGGCATTCATTCCATGAATCTTGCCGCGCCTTCCATTCAAATCACCAATAATATCTCCCATAAATTCCTGAGGAACCAGGACCTCCACCTTCATAACAGGCTCCAGCAAAACCAAATCAGCTTTTTGACAGGCACTCACCAAAGCCATCGACCCTGCGATCTTAAACGCCATCTCACTAGAGTCGACCTCATGAAAGGAACCATCAAATAAGGTCACACGAATGTCTCGTATCGGATAACCCGCTAAGATACCACTTTCCATCCGCTCCCTGATACCCTTTTCGACAGGAGCGATATATTCCCGCGGGACCGCCCCCCCAACAATCTTATTAATAAATTCCAGACCGGTCCCAGATTCAGCCGACTCTACCCGAAGCCAGACATGCCCATACTGGCCGCGGCCACCTGTTTGCTTCACATACTTTCCTTCGGCCTCTGCCGTACCTCGAATAGTTTCACGATACGCGACCTGAGGTTTTCCGACGTTGGCCTGAACCTTAAACTCACGCAGAAGCCGGTCCACGATAATCTCTAAATGCAATTCACCCATGCCGGAGATAATTGTCTGACCAGTCTCTTCGTCAGACTGCACCTGAAACGATGGGTCTTCCTGTGCAAGCTTTTCCAGAGAATACCCTAACTTATCCATATCCTGCTTCGTCTTTGGCTCAACGGCTAATGAAATCACTGGTTCTGGAAACTTGATGACCTCAAGGAGGATTGGCCTTTTTTCATCACATAACGTATCCCCCGTCCGCGTATCCTTTAACCCCACAGCAGCTGCAATATCACCGGCGGACACTTCATCAATTTCTTCCCGTTTATTCGCATGCATTTTCAGCAGCCGGCCAATACGCTCCTTCTTCCCTTTCCCAATGTTGTACACATAGGACCCCGCGCTGAGTTTCCCCGAATACACCCGAAAATAGGTCAACTGCCCAGAAAAAGGATCAGACATAATCTTAAACGCGAGGGCAGCAAACGGCTCACCTTCATCTGCCTTTCGAGTCAGCTCCCCTTCAGTAGCAGGATCAACGCCAATCACGGGGGGAAGGTCAACAGGAGAGGGCAGATAATCAACCACAGCATCGAGCAATGGCTGGACACCCTTATTCTTGAATGCCGAACCACAGAACACAGGAGTAATCTTTAAGTCGATCGTTCCCGACCGGACTGCTCGCTTAATCTCCTCAATCTCAAGATTCTCACCCCCCAAGTATCGCTCCATGACCACGTCATCAAATTCAACAACCGCATCTAACATTTTTTCTCGATACACATTTGCCTGCTCAAGATACTCGCCAGGAATCTCCTGCGTCACATACGCGGCACCCAGCGTTTCATCGTCAAACACCAACGCCTTCATCGAGAGCAAATCAATTACCCCCCTAAAACCATCTTCTTTTCCAAGGGGCAACTGCAACGGGACTGGATTAGCTCCAAGACGATCTATCACAGTTTGAACACTTGCAAAAAAATCGGCCCCAACACGGTCCATCTTATTCATAAACGCGATACGGGGAACCTGATACTTATCAGCCTGCCTCCATACGGTTTCAGACTGCGGCTCAACACCTTGAACAGAATCGAAGACCGCGACAGCCCCATCTAACACGCGAAGCGATCGTTCCACCTCAATCGTGAAATCAACGTGACCAGGAGTGTCAATGATGTTAATTCGATGATCCTTCCAGGAACAGGTTGTCGCCGCAGACGTAATAGTAATACCACGCTCACGCTCCTGCTCCATCCAGTCCATTGTCGCCGCACCCTCATGCACTTCGCCAATCTTGTACGACACCCCGGTATAGTACAGAACCCGCTCTGTAGTGGTAGTCTTACCCGCATCAATATGAGCCATGATGCCAATATTTCTCGTTCGACTTAAAGGAAGTTCAGCCACCACACAACCCTCACACAACAATGCTGCAACAGCCTTTGCTCGCTTCAGGGAAGATCAACCACCGAACCCCCGACGCGAAACAAGCCCCCTGCAGCACCCTCGGACACACTCACCACCGATAATGCGCAAAAGCCCTGTTGGCTTCTGCCATCCGATGGGTTTCATCCCTCTTTTTCACTGCGGATCCGTTATTATTGGCAGCATCCATTAATTCAGCCGCCAATTTCTCCTGCATACTTTTCCCGCTTCTCGATATGGCACTCTGCTTTATCCAGCGTAATGCCAGGGCAATCTGCCTGACAGGACGAATTTCCACAGGCACTTGATACGATGCACCGCCAACCCGTCTAGACTTCACCTCCACCATAGGCTTCACGTTACCCAGAGCTGAATGAAAGACCTTAAGCGGTTCATCACCCGTTTTGGCATGAACAATATCGAACGCGCCATAGCACACACGTTCAGCGGTACTCTTTTTCCCATCTCGCAAGAGAATATTCAAGAATCTTCCAACAATTGGATCACGATATCTAGAATCTTGAATTACTTTTTGGCGAAGAACAAGTGGCCTTCGTGGCATAGATGCTCTCTCTTACCGTCCTATCGTACGATGAATTGAATTTCCTAATTAGACGAAAAAGAAGGGACTATTTTGGTCGCTTGGCTCCATACTTGGAACGCCCCTGCTTTCGGTTCGCCACACCTACTGCATCCAAGGCTCCACGAACCATGTGATAGCGAACGCCGGGAAGATCTTTGACTCGACCACCACGGACCAGAACGATAGAATGCTCCTGCAGATTATGCCCCATGCCTGGAATATACGCCGTCACTTCAACCCCTGTTGTTAAACGCACACGGGCAACTTTTCTGAGCGCTGAGTTTGGCTTCTTTGGCGTTGTCGTATAGACACGAAGACACACTCCCCGCCTTTGCGGACAACGATTTAAGGCTGAACTTTTACTTTTCGCCTTAATCGCCTTACGTCCTACACGAACTAGCTGATTTACAGTTGGCATAATTTGTTTACTTAATCAATGTACAAAAATAAGCGCCTTTGGGGGTAACCGGCCTAGGGTATAGATATGCTCGTTTACTGTCAAGATCAGAATCCATAAAAATTACACAATTCCCATAACGATCAGCCCGTGGTTAGTTGGGGCGATTCAGACTCTATGCCATCTTCCCCTTCAACCAATTCAGGTTCATCTTGAGTAGGAACGAATGTCTCTCGATACTCGCCCCAGCCAGTTCCAGCCGGAATGAGCCGCCCGACAATAACATTTTCCTTCAAACCTCGTAACTCATCTGTTCTCCCGTTTATAGCCGCTTCAGTCAAGACTCTGGTTGTCTCTTGGAAAGATGCGCCAGAGATGAAACTGTCGGTACTGAGTGAAGCCTTCGTAATCCCCAATAAAACCGGCTTACCGAGCGCAGGCTTTCCTCCATCAGCCAAGACTTGTTCGTTTTCATCTTCAAACATAAATTTGTTGACTTGAGTGCCCGGCAGAAATGACGTATCCCCAGGCTCCTCGATCCGAATTTTTTTCAACATCTGTCTTGTGATCACCTCAATATGCTTGTCATTGATCACCACGCCCTGCAAGCGATAGACCTCTTGGACTTCATTCACCAGATACTTTTGCAACTCTCTTGGGCCCAAAACGCTCAGAATATCATGCGGATTCGCTGAACCATCCATCAACGGCTCACCAGCTCGCACCCAATCACCTTCATGCACATTCACATGGCGACCACGAGGAATGAGATATTCCTTAATGTCTCCAATCTTGTTATCTACCGTGACCTTCCTCAACCCCTTCACGAACCCTCCAAAGGAGACTTCACCATCGATCTCACTAACAACAGCGTGCATTTTAGGTTTTCTTGCTTCGAATAGCTCGGCCACACGAGGCAACCCACCAGTAATATCTTTGGTTTTAGTTGTTTCTCTTGGAATTTTTGCCAGCACATCTCCCGGATAGACCGTAGAACCCTTTTCAACAAAGATATGAGCACCGACCGGAAGAAGGTAGCGAGCTGGGGAACCTGAACTCAATTTTGCCGTCTTCCCAGATTCATCTTTAACGGAGAGACGCGGCCGAAGATTGGTTCCCGCCTGCTCAATCACAACCCGACGAGACAATCCAGTAATTTCATCGACTTCATCCTTAATCGTGACACCTTCTGCGATATCACCCAAGGCAACCTTCCCTCCAACCTCCGTTAGGATTGTGAGCGAATAGGGATCCCACTCCACAAACTTTTGACCAACTTCTACCTTCCCTCCGTCCTTCACCTTAACTTTCGCGCCGTAGACCAACGGATACTTTTCTCGCTCACGACCCGTCTGATCGTAGACAGCAATCTTGGCGTTTCGAACCATGACAACCCAATCCCCTTGTTGGGTTTTCACAGCCATATTGGGATTATGAACATCAGCATTCTTTTTTGCATCAAAACTCAAATATTTAATGACTCCCTCGTGTTTCGATTCAAGAACAGTCTGCTCGACCACCTTACTCGCGGTTCCACCAATATGGAACGTTCTCATTGTCAGCTGCGTTCCAGGCTCCCCGATCGATTGCGCTGCAATGACACCAACCGGCTCCCCGATCTCCACAAGCCGCCCGCGGGCTAAATCTCGGCCATAACATTTTGCACAAACCCCCCAACGTGACTGACACGTCAACACTGACCGTATTTTCAACTGATCAATTCCCGCTTCAACTATCGCCTTACACAATTCCTCATCACATTCCTCATTAGCTTTCACGATAACTTCCTGCGTGAGAGGATCATGGACGTCTTCAGCAGTCAGCCGCCCCAAAATTCGCTCATCCAATGATTGAATCACTTCACCGCCCTCGACCAGCGCTGAAACAATAATGCCATTGGTTGTGAGACAATCGAATTCACTAATAATGACGTCTTGTGCAGCATCAACCAAGCGCCGAGTTAAATATCCGGAATTGGCAGTTTTTAACGCAGTATCTGCCAAACCCTTTCGAGCTCCATGCGTCGAAATAAAGTATTGCAAAACCGTCAATCCCTCACGAAAATTTGCCGTAATCGGAGTTTCAATAATTTCCCCAGATGGCTTCGCCATCAAACCACGCATTCCGCCCAGCTGCCTAATTTGCTGAGAGCTACCTCGAGCCCCTGAATCAGCCATCATGTAAATTGGGTTTAGCCCTTCCGTTTCAGCCCGCCCACCCCCTTGGCTGATTTCCTTCATCATTTCAATCGCAACCTGCTCACTCACATGAGCCCAGATATCAATAACCTTATTGTACCGTTCACCGTTGGTGATAAGGCCTTCTCCATATTGATTTTGGACCTGATTGACTTCGGTTTGCGCTTGGCTGATTAAGGTTGTTTTACGGGAAGGAATGTGCATATTGTCGATGCAGATTGATACGCCAGCCTTGGTCGCATACGAAAACCCTAAATCTTTCAGCCGGTCTAGCATGACCACGACTTCATGAAGCCCAGCCAGCCGATACACGCGGTCGACTAACTTAGTCAGCTCCTTCTTCGTCATCAACTGATTTGCATACGAAAAAGCCACATCTTTCGGTAGGATCTCAAATAAAATAACTCGCCCCACCGTAGTCTCAACCAACTCGTCATCGATGCGCACTTTAATACGCGCCTGCTCCTCGATTTCGTTTGCATCGTAAGCTATGCGAACTTCTTCTGGGGACGAAAACACCTTCCCTTCTCCACGAGCCCCATCGCGATCATTCGTCAACCAATAACAGCCCAAGACCATATCCTGAGATGGAATCGACAGCGGACGCCCATTAGCAGGAGACAATATATTATTAGCGGCCATCATCAACACACGAGCTTCAATTTGCGCCTCCACAGAAAGTGGAACGTGGACAGCCATTTGATCCCCGTCAAAGTCAGCGTTAAACGCCGCACATACTAAGGGATGCAAACGAATCGCCTTTCCTTCGACTAGAATAGGATCAAAAGCCTGAATTCCCAATCGGTGCAACGTAGGGGCACGATTGAGCATGACCGGATGCTCGCGTATCACCTCGTCCAGCACATCCCAGACTTCCGGACGTTCCTTTTCTACCAAGCGCTTCGCGCTCTTGATTGTGGTGGCCGCACCCCGCTCTTCTAACTTCTGAAAGATGAACGGCTTAAACAGTTCAAGCGCCATTTTTTTAGGTAGACCGCATTGATTAAGACGCAACTCGGGACCAACGACAATGACGGATCGACCAGAGTAATCAACACGTTTACCCAAAAGATTCTGGCGAAAGCGTCCTTGCTTACCCTTCAACATATCACTCAATGATTTCAAAGGCCGTTTATTCGCCCCACGAATCACTCGCCCACGACGGCCGTTATCAAACAGCGCATCGACAGCCTCCTGAAGCATGCGCATTTCATTGCGGATAATCACACCGGGAGCCTTTAGCTCCACCAACCGCTTCAGGCGGTTGTTCCGATTGATCACCCTCCGATAGAGATCATTTAGATCTGATGTCGCAAAGCGACCCCCATCCAGAGGCACCAGCGGGCGTAACTCAGGGGGAAGCACTGGAATAGCATCCATGATCATCCATTCCGGATTGTTCCCAGACTTATAAAACGCCTCGATTACCTTTAGTCGCTTGGTCAACTTTTTCCCCACAGCCACGGAAGTCGTACTTTGAATTTTATCGTGGCGCTCATCCCATAAGGCTTGAATATCAACTGTGCCTAAAAGTTCACGAATGGCTTCTGCCCCAATCCCCACCTTAAAGGAGGTGGCTCCAAATTCATCGACACATTCGCGATAGCGCTCTTCTGTCAACAATTCTCGTTCCTTCAAACTCGTGTTGCCAGTATCCAGAACCACATACGCTTCGAAATAGAGAATCTTTTCCAGCTGCTTCAAACTCATATCCAACAGAATCCCGATACGACTCGGCACGCCTTTCAAGAACCAAATATGCGCAACTGGTGCAGCCAACTCGATGTGTCCCATACGCTCGCGACGCACCTTGGATTGAATCACTTCAACACCACATTTGTCGCACACAATGCCTCGGTGCTTCATTCTCTTATACTTGCCACAATTACATTCCCAGTCTTTCGTCGGCCCAAAAATCTTGGCACAAAAAAGTCCGTCGCGCTCAGGCTTGAACGACCGATAATTAATCGTCTCAGGCTTCTTGACTTCCCCATACGACCACGACCGAATCTTTTCCGGGGAAGCAATTCGTATCCGCATCGCATCAAATGAAACAGCATCTCTCGGCTTTTCAAAGAGTGTGTAGATACTTTCCAAGTGGAGTCCTCCAGTTATATTGAATGAAGAAACGTCAAGACGTGACCAGCTATTCAGCAGACTTAATCAGCTCTACATCCAATCCTAAACTTTGTAATTCTTTTACCAGCACATTAAATGACTCAGGCAATCCAGGCTCAAGGAAGTTTTCTCCTTTTACGATCGCCTCGTACATCCGAGAACGCCCCGGAACGTCATCCGATTTCACGGTCAAGAACTCTTGTAGCGTCGAGGCTGCCCCATAAGCCTGCAAAGCCCAGACCTCCATCTCGCCAAGACGCTGCCCACCAAACTGCGCTTTACCACCAAGAGGTTGCTGTGTGACAAGCGAGTAAGGACCAATAGATCGAGCATGGATTTTATCGTCGACAAGATGATGCAGCTTCAACATATACATGTATCCAACCGTCACAGGGCTTTTAAAGGGCTCACCCGTCCGGCCATCATAGACCACAGACTGCCCAGATTCTGGTAATTTAGCTTTGGCCAACAAATCCTTAATTTCTTTTTCTGATGCCCCATCAAAAACCGGAGTTTCAACCTTGATACCTAAGACTTTTGCAGCCCACCCCAAATGCGTCTCCAAGATTTGTCCGACGTTCATTCGAGAAGGCACGCCAAGCGGATTCAAAACAATTTCAATGGGAGTCCCATCTGGAAGATACGGCATATCTTCTTCAGGCATCACACGAGATACCACCCCTTTATTCCCATGGCGTCCGGCCATCTTATCGCCGACAGCTATTTTCCGTTTAATAGCCAGGTAGACCTTCACCAGCTTAATCACGCCAGGCGGCAATTCATCTCCACGCCGCAGACGACCAACCTTTTCGTCATATTCGGTCTGCAAAATTTCAATTTGATCCTTGGCTTCACGCTCGAGCTCATCAAGCTTTTTCTGCTCTTCGGCGTCGGCCAAAATAACCCGACGGGCGTCGTCATCAGTCAGCTTACGAAGGACATCCGCTGTGATCCGCCCCTTTTTCTTCAGAATAACCTCGCCAGAGTCAGGATCCATAAGATCCCGGCCAACAAACTGCCCTAGCAGCAATTTGCGAATTTTACGATTTCGCTCTTCTTCAATGATGCGTAGCTCTTCTTGATAGTCTCTCTCAACTTTGACTCGATCATCAGTTTCGATGGTCCGAGAACGCTCATCCTTATCGACGCCTTTGCGAGAAAAGATTTTGACATCGACCACAATGCCCTCAATGCCAGGAGGTACTTGTAGGGAGGTATCCTTTACATCACCAGCCTTTTCTCCAAAGATCGCCCTCAGAAGCTTTTCTTCAGGCGTCAACTGCGTCTCACCTTTCGGAGTTACTTTCCCAACTAAAATATCTCCAGGCTTGACCTCTGCCCCTATTCTTACAATCCCGCTCTCATCGAGGTTACGAAGCGCTTCTTCTCCGAGATTCGGAATATCTCTCGTGATTTCTTCCTTTCCTAGCTTGGTATCTCGCGCTTCAACTTCAAACTCCTCGATATGGATTGAAGTGAACGTATCTTCTCGAACTAGCTTTTCACTCAACAGAATGGCATCTTCGTAGTTGTACCCACCCCATGGCATAAAGGCGACCAACACATTCTTCCCTAAAGCCAACTCCCCATGATCCATGGATGGCCCATCGGCCAATACTTGCCCCTTTTTTACTGGCTGTCCGACACGCACAATCGGAGTCTGAATAATGCAAGTATTCTGGTTCGTTCGCTGAAACTTCACCAAATCATACGCATCTAAGATTCGTGAACCCCTTTTCTTTTCATCTTTCTCCTTACTACCAGCCCGGACCACAATTCTGCGAGCATCCACCGATTCTACGACTCCATCCCGTTGAGTAATAGCCAAATATCCCGAATCTCGTGCCACCACCGCTTCCATTCCCGTCCCAACCAACGGCGCCTCACTCTTCACCGTGGGAACTGCTTGCCGCTGCATGTTTGAACCCATCAAGGCGCGATTCGCATCATCATGCTCTAGAAAGGGAATAAGCGCCGTTGCGACACTCACCACCTGCTTCGGCGAAACATCTAAGTAGTCAACCGTATCAGGAGTGGTCGTCACAAATTCTCCCGCCTCTCGAGCGGTAATAGTTTCCGATGTCAGTGATCCATCCTTATTCATTGGCGAATTAGCTTGGGCAATAACCGCCTGATCACCATCCAACGGCGACAGAAATTCTACATCATCGGTTACACGACCTTTTCGCACCTTACGGAACGGAGCTTCAATAAACCCAAACTCATTGATACGCGCATAGGTTGCGAGTGAAGTAATGAGACCGATATTCGGACCTTCCGGGGTCTCAATCGGACAGATCCGGCTGTAATGTGACGGATGAACATCTCGCACCTCAAACCCAGCTCGCTCACGCGTCAACCCGCCAGGCCCCAAAGCCGACAATCTCCGCTTATGCGTAATTTCAGCCAACGGATTCGTTTGATCCATAAATTGAGACAACTGGCTTCCTGCAAAGAATTCCTTGATTGCTGCAACAATAGGCTTCGCATTGATGAGATCATGGGGCAGAACCGTGTCCATATCCAGAAGATTCATTCGCTCTTTGATACTCCGCTCCATTCGCGCGAGACCAATGCGAATTTGATTCTCCAAAAGCTCCCCAACTGATCGAACGCGACGATTACCTAAATGATCAATATCATCCACTTCCCCCTTACCAGCCTTCAAATCCACAAGACATCGAACGACTTCGACAATATCCTGCGCAGACAACGTCCGCTGCTCTAACGAAAGATCCAGATTAAACCGCTTATTCATCTTCAAACGCCCTACAGGCGAAAGATCATATCGCTTTGGATTCAAAAACAAGTTCTCAAATAACAACTTGGCCGACTCTATCGACGGCATTTCCCCCGGACGCAACCGCTTGTAGATTTCAACCCAGGCCTCTTCTTTTGAACTCGTCCGTTCGGCTTCCAGCGTATCCAAAATCACCGCACTTGTGGTCGGACTATCTAAATAGATGACCTTAAAGCTCTCAACTCCACCCTCTAGAATCTTCTCTAACACGGGAGCAGTTAGCCGCTGATTTTTCTCCACCAAAACTTCATTGCTTTCTGGATCAATCAGTTCCGTCAACACAGCCCGACCAACCAGATCTTCGGTCTTTATAGGAATCTCTTTGATCCCGGCGGCTCGCACCCGGCTCATGAGCGTCTTATTAAGCTTCAACCCTTCCTTAGCCAACACCTCACCAGAACTTTTATCAACAAGGTCGGCAGGAGCACGCAAGCCCGTATGAATCGCAGGGTCGAGCTTCCGAAGTAACACTTGATCTTTCACTCGAACTTCTTCGACCGGATAATACATCTTCAACAGATCATCCGTGCTGAACCCAAACCCCTTCAGCAGAATTGTGGCAGGCATTTTCCGTCGACGATCGATACGGACATACAGGATATCCCGAGCGTCATATTCAAAATCCAACCATGAACCGCGGTAGGGGATGATTCTCCCTGAAAACAACACCTTCCCACTTGAATGAGTGCGCCCCTTATCATGCCCAAACGACGGACCCGGAGAACGATGTAATTGACTGACGGCCACCCGCTCAGTCCCGTTTACGATAAACGTGCCTCGATCGGTCATTAAGGGCAACTCACCAACATACACCTCCTGCTCCCGTACATCCAGAACACGATTCTTGACAGTCTTGTCCTGTTGGTCAAACACCACCAATCGCACTCGCAATTTCAGTGGCGCCGCAAAGGTCATTCCCTGCTCGATACATTCTCGGATATCGTATTTGGGAGTTCCTAATGAATAGCTGGTAAATTCCAATATGGCCGAGTTGTTGTAATCCATGATTGGAAAAACGCTCTTAAATGCAGCGTGCAACCCCTTATCCTCACGACGATCTGGCAAAGTCTCTGCTTGCAAAAACTCCTCGTAGGAGCGACGTTGCACTTCAACTAAATCTGGGATAACGATATGCGTACGAATTTTCGAAAAACTATGTCGCTGCACACTGCCTTCAAAGGCTGGTTGTCCCATTCAAATCTCCTCTATGGATTAACAAAACTACCCACTCACCTCGGGTGACGACTCAAACTTTTCCCTGCACAATTCTATTTCATTTCTACTGTTGCACCCACTTCTTGTAGTTTTTTCTGAATCGCCTCAGCTTCATCCTTGGAAGCTCCCTCCTTCACAGGCTTCGGCACCCCTTCCACCAAATCCTTCGCCTCCTTTAACCCTAACCCCGTGATTTCACGAACAACCTTAATGACCTGTATCTTTTTATCTGCCGGCGCGGCTGAAAGAACGACATCAAACTCCGTCTTTTCTTCTGCCGCAGGAGCCGCAGCACCCCCTCCAGCTGCTGCCGCCACAACTCCAACCGGCGCGGCGGCTGTTACACCAAACCGCTCTTCCAGTCCCTTCACGAGATCAGATAACTCCAGCACACTCAGACCCTCTATGGCCTTAATAAAATCCTCTTTCGACATTTTGGTTTCGGTTGCACTCATCTCACCCTCTCCTTTCTGCGATTTATTTTCTTGTATGGCAGCCAAGACCGCCACAATACTCCTCACTACCTGACCCAATACACCCACAAATCCACGAATGGGGCCCTGGAATGCCGACAACAACATCGCAAGCAATTCAGGCTTTGAGGGCAGATCGGCGACAAAAGAAAGCCGCGAAGGATCTAATGCCTCTCCGTCAAGGATTGCCCCTTTGACCTGTAGGTTCTTTTCGCATTTTTCTGCTTTAATGAAATCCCGAATGACCTTGGTCGGCAACACTGGATCGTCATAACCAACCACTAGTGCCGATTGCCCCTTGAACAATGACTCTAAAGGACTCAACGGAGTCTCGCCGATCGCTCGAATCGCCAAAGTATTTTTGACGACATGCATATGCGCTTGTGCTTGACGAAGCTTCTTCCGCAAATCATTAACCTGATTGACTGGCATGCCCGCACATTCAGTCAAAATCGCAATACGCGCACGACCGAATCGTTCGTGCAAATTGGACACAACTTCTGTCTTGGCAGCTTTTTTCATAATCCGTTACCCACAATCACCTAACAACATTAAAGGTTCACCTGACTCGCTTCGCGAGCTCAACGCTATCTAAACGAATTCCCGGACCCATTGTGCTCGATAACGTCGCACTCTTCACATACTTTCCCTTACTGGACGACGGCTTGGCCTTCATGATGGAATCAAAGATCGTTCGTGCATTGTCGCTAATTTGCTGAACCTGAAACGAAACCTTCCCAATGGGCACATGAACATTCCCTGCCTTGTCTACCTTATATTCCACTCGACCTTTTCGAATTTCTTGGATCGCCTTCCCCACCTCAAACGTCACTGTGCCAGTTTTGGGATTTGGCATTAATCCACGAGGGCCAAGCACTTTTCCCATTTTTCCGACTGCCCCCATCATGTCAGGTGTGGCGATCATTGAATCAAAATCCAACCACCCATCCTGGATTTTCTGCAATAAGTCATCACTTCCAACAAAATCAGCGCCTGCCCCTTTGGCCTCTTGTTCTTTTTCACCTTTGGCAATGACGACGATTCGAATCTTTTTCCCGGTTCCATGCGGAAGCACAGTTGTGCCTCGAACCATTTGATCAGCCCTCTTAGGATCAACACCCAACGATAGAGAGATTTCGACGGTCTCGTCGAATTTTGCAAATGCCGTTGTCTTAACCAATTCACTTGCTTCTTCCAAGGAATACAGCGGTTTCGACACTTTAGTTAAGGCTTCTTGAAATTTCTTCCCCACAATCCTCACCCTCTAAGCAATAAAACATCCTCAAAATGTTACTTTTCTACCTTTATACCCATACTACGAGCTGTTCCGGCAATGACATTCATCGCTGCTGGAACATCACTGGCATTCAGATCTTCGACTTTCAATTTCGCAATCTCTTCTAACTGCGCCTGCGTGATTGTTCCAACTTTATTCTTATGCGGCACACCTGACCCCTTGATGATTCCAGCAGCTTTTTTTAAGAGATCAGAAGCAGGGGGCGTCTTCGTGATAAAACTAAAGCTCCGATCCTTGTAGACAGAAATCACCACAGGAATAATACTACCTTCTTGCTTCTGCGTCTTTGCGTTAAACTGCTTACAGAAGTCCATAATATTCACACCATGCTGCCCCAACGATGGACCCACCGGGGGAGCAGGATTGGCTTTTCCCGCAGGAATTTGCAACTTAATTTGACTCGTCACTTCTTTCGCCATACATCCACCTACCTTACGTTACTGGGACACAGAACTCATACGCCGTCAAACCACCTTTTGCGCCTCACGAGAAATCCACAGAAGCCCAGTTATTCCAATTGACTATCCACGCTCGACTTGAGAAAAGGCCAATTCTACTGGCGTCGATCTCCCGAAAATACTCACCAACGCTTTCACCCGACCGTGATCTTGATCCACTTCATCCACCATGCCATTAAATCCGAGAAAAGGCCCATCAACGATCCGCACATTATCGCCTTTTGAAAAACTCGCTAGCTCCCGTGGAGCTGACACACCTGACTCCAGTTGCTTCAACAGAGTTGACACTTCCTCCGGGTCTAACGGAATCGGTCGAACCCCTCCCCCAACAAACCCGGTCACTTTAGGAGTCTCCTTGATCATCGTCACAGCCTCGTCGCTAAGCGGCCCATTGGCCTCTAACAAGACATATCCAGGGAAAAACTTTCTTTTTGAGGCCCGGCGCTTTCCTTCTTTGAATTCTACAACGTCTTCCGTCGGCACAAGAACTTGGGACACCACCTCAGACATACCTAATTGATTCGCCCGCTCCACGATACCCGTTCGCACCCGGCCTTCGAATCCGGCATACGTGTGTATGACATACCAATGGCTTGCCATGAACCTCCTTAGTGTTCCGTTAGACAATCCTGCTGATCAACCAGACCAAAAACGAATCAACTATGGATAGATAGATAGACATAATGACACAAAATAATAAGACGACTGTGGTCGAACCAATCGTCTCAGCTCTCGTCGGATAGGAAATCTTTTTGAGTTCGCTGCGAACATCAGACAAGAACTCTGTAATCGCAGCCCAAGCTTTTTTAAACACCATTGACCTTTGTTAGTCGTTCAACACGAAGCACGAAACTCCCCCACATTCCTTAGAAAACTTGATGGCAGGGGCACCAGGATTCGAACCCGGACTTTCGGTTTTGGAGACCGACGTGCTAGCCATTGACACTATGCCCCTTCAATCCATGACATGCAGTTCAAAGACTTCCCTTGCTTACTTTACCTCTTTATGCGGGGCATGTTTCCGACAAAATCGGCAATATTTCTTGATTTCCAAACGATCAGGATCGTTCTTTTTATTCTTCATCGTTGAATAATTTCGTCGCTTACATTCTCCGCAAGCTAAAGAAATAATGACTCGCATCGCTACACCTCTGTATTCTTATTCCACAATTTCGGTGACCACACCGGCGCCTACGGTCCGACCACCCTCGCGCACCGCAAACCGCACCCCCTGCTCCATCGCAATCGGCGCAATCAACTCCCCCGCAAACGACACATTGTCCCCCGGCATCACCATCTCCACCCCTTCATTCAACTGCACCACCCCCGTCACGTCCGTCGTCCGGAAGTAAAACTGCGGGCGATATCCATTGAAAAACGGCGTATGCCGGCCCCCCTCTTCTTTCGTCAACACATACACCTCCGCCTTGAACTTCGTATGCGGGGTAATCGACTTGGGCTTGGCTAACACCATCCCACGCTCCACTTCTTCTTTCTTCGTCCCTCGCAACAAGGCCCCAATGTTATCGCCGGCCTGCCCTTCATCCAGCACTTTGCGAAACATCTCCACTCCCGTCACAGTCGTCGTTTGCGTGGCCTTCAAGCCCACAATCTCAATTTCATCCCCCACCTTCACTTGCCCCCGCTCCACGCGGCCCGTCACCACCGTGCCCCGCCCGCTTATGGTGAAGACATCCTCGATGGGCATGAGAAAGGGTTTATCAATGGCCCGCTCTGGCGTCGGAATGTACGTATCCACCGCCTCTAAGAGCTTGGTGATGGAGGCCACTCCAATCTCACTTTGATCCCCTTCAATGGCCTTGATCGCTGAGCCAATCACCACCGGCACATCATCGCCCGGGAACCCATACTTACTCAGTAACTCCCGCACCTCCAGCTCTACCAACTCCAGCAGCTCCTTATCTTCGACTTTATCTGCTTTATTCAAGAACACTACAATGTAGGGGACGCCCACTTGCCGCGCTAAGAGAATATGTTCCCGCGTTTGCGGCATGGGCCCATCGGCGGCACTGACCACTAAGATCGCCCCATCCATTTGCGCGGCCCCGGTGATCATGTTTTTGACATAGTCCGCATGGCCGGGACAGTCGACATGCGCGTAGTGCCGATTCTCGGTCTCATACTCCACATGCGAGATGGCGATCGTTAGAATCTTGGTCGGGTCCCGCCGCCCTTGGCTTTCACTGGCCTTAGCTACATCGTCATAGGGCACAAATGTCGCTTTTCCCAGGTCCCCCATGACTTTCGTCAAGGCGGACGTTAACGTCGTCTTGCCATGGTCTACATGCCCAATTGTTCCCACGTTCAGGTGCGGCTTCTTCCGCTCAAATTTCGCCTTCGCCATCCTCGATCTCCTTATGCGAGCACTACATATGAAACATCATGATCAAAAATCATCATTAAAATTATTATTCAAGTGGAGCCCACGACGCGGATCGAACGCGTGACCTCGTCCTTACCAAGGACGTGCTCTACCAACTGAGCTACATGGGCTCTACCCACGATTCCACCATCAATCATAGGTACGTTACACACACTAGCCCGCCCAAACAAAACGACCCACAACAGCCAAAATGGAGCGGGCGATGGGATTTGAACCCACGACAGCCAGCTTGGAAGGCTGGAACTCTACCACTGAGCTACGCCCGCAGAAATTTCGCAGAATACTTTCAAAAACACCATCATGCTTATCGTCTAACCTTTTTCTTTCAACCTGCTGTACATGGTGGGCAGGCAAGGGTTCGAACCTTGGAAGCCGATGGCAGCAGATTTACAGTCTGCCCCCGTTGACCACTTGGGTACCTGCCCATTTGACCAAGTAGGGCCGTTTCTACGTAAACCGTCTTTGAGTTACATCATGGAAACTAGATGAAGATCTGTGTGACGTGAGGCAAGGCAACCATCCTCTCCTGATCATCCCTTATCAACAACCAACACAACTTAAAGGTTTGTTCTTAAGTACAGGAGCGGAATAAACTTACCCTACCTGTAAACAGAGCATTATAATTTTGCCAGATGGCTAGGTCAAGGCCACAGGCATTCCATTTTCTTTTTCGTTCAACCTTCTCAGCATTTGACAAATTGCTATTTGCCACGACACATTACAAGTGGATATGACTCGCCCTACATTTATTGCTATCTTTTTTACAGCGGTTCGTCACCTCATTAAAATTAGAAGTCGTAGCCAGACGGCTGTATCGATAACCGCCATAACGCTAGGCCTGAGCCTGGTCTGGTGCGGATTTCCCCTCACTTCTGGTTTAGCCTCCGCTCAACCTTCCCCATTTTCGGGAAACGGACTCGCAACGGTTTCGACCTCTGATGGGATCACCATATTTGCAGAAATTGCTGATTCACCACATACCCGCGCCAAAGGCTTAATGTTTCGTCAGTCGATGGCACCCGACCATGGCATGCTGTTCCTATTCCCTAAGCCCAGTGAACCCGCGTTCTGGATGAAAAATACGTTGATTTCATTAGATATTTTGTGGGTAGACGAGACCGGAATAATTATTCACATAGAATCGAAGGTCCCAATTTGTACTCGGAAAGATGATGGTTGCCCAAGATATCGAGCACCATCAAAGTCTCTACAGGTCTTAGAACTCAACGCTGGTATGGCAGAAAAATTCGACTTGACCGTCGGTCAGCAATTGAAGATCGATCTCCCCCCCATGAGTTTCCCTTATTAGGCTGACCTTCCACAACAGCACTTGGCCTATTGATATCACCATCCCCTCACCCGTTTAGCGGAAAGAATCCCTTCGACCCGTTGAATTTCTCGAAGGATCAGTTCTAAATGCGAAGTATTTTTGACTTCAATCGCAAAATCCAAGACCGCTTTCTGATCTTCTCTTGTGGAAATTTCGGCTTTGGTGATATTGGCCTGACAAGCCGATATACCAGAAGAGACTTTCGCTAAAACCCCAGGACGATCCAAAGTCAGAACGGACACATCGACGGAATGGGAGCCAATAATATCGGCCTCCCATTCAACTTCTACGAGTCGATTGTGATCCCATTCTAATGACTGAAGGTTTGGACAATCGGCCGCATGAATCGTCAACCCTCTCCCCCTTGTAATATAGCCACGAATCCTTTCGCCCGGAACAGGTCGGCAACATTTGGAAAGTTGCATAAGAACATCTTTGGTCCGTCCGAATTTCACAACGCCATCTTGGAGCAGCCCCGCGACCTTGCGAAGCGGTACAGACACCGCGGGCTCAACTGACGTCGTGGATAGTTGCTCAGTCTCTGCCCTAAACGGTCCAACAACTTGATCAGGCGCAAGACGCCCAAACCCCACCATCCGAATTAACTCGTCAATAGCCTCACACCCTTTACCCTTTGCCATTGACAGCAATTTATCGGATTTTAACGACTGTGCGACCGGAAGATGCTGTCGTCGAAATTCTTGTTCTAACAAACGTGTGCCCAGCTCAAGGGCCTGTTTTTGTTCTTCAATTTTAAACCAATGTTTTATTTTGGTTTTCGCTTTTGATGTTCGAACAAACTTGAGCCATCCACGATGTGGAACCTGAGAGGGAGACGTAAGAATCTCCACCATATCTCCACTGTGTAATTGGTATCGAAGCGGAACGAGTTTCCCGTTAATCTTCGCACCCACACAATGGTCCCCAATTTCAGTATGAATAGCGTAGGCCAGATCTAGTGGTGTGGACCCAACGGGTACTTCTCGTACCTCTCCTTTTGGGGTAAACACAAAGACGACATCGTGAAACAGATCCAGCTTCACGGAATCCATGAATTGACGATTATCCGAAAGGTCTTTATGCCACTCCACAAACTGACGCAACCAACTAAAAACCTCTTCGTCACTATCTCGTGTTTTTCCAGGCTCCTTGTACAACCAATGGGCCGCCACACCATATTCGTTAATCCGATGCATCTCGGCTGTCCGAATTTGAAATTCGACATATTCGCCTTGCGGCCCCCCAACAGTGGTATGGAGAGATTGATAAAGATTCGAGCGAGGGGTCGCGACATAGTCCTTAAATCGCCCGGGTACCGGGGGCCAAATGGAATGAATCAGCCCTAAAATGGCATAGCAATTCATTTTAGAATCGGTCACTATGCGGATTGCTGTCAGATCGTAGATTTCATCAAACGCGACCGAGCGACGCTCCATTTTCTGGTAAATGCTAAAGAGATGTTTGGGACGTCCATCAATCGATCCGGGAAGGCCAGCTTCGGCCAAGGCTCGCTCGGCAATCTGAATCAACGACTGAATATAGTCTTGCCGTTCGTCGTCCTTTTTCGCGACCCTGACCTTGAGGAGGGAATAGGCTTCAGGTTGAAGATATTGAAAGCAAAGGTCTTCCAGTTCTTGCTTTAACCAACTCATGCCAAGACGGTTGGCCAGCGGCGCATAGATCTCCATCGTTTCTTGCGCGATTTTTTTTTGCTTGGGCTCGGATAGAGCGCCTAGGGTCTGCATATTATGGAGTCGATCGGCCAACTTGATGAAGACCACCCGAATATCATCAGCCATCGACAAGACCATTTTTCGAAAATTTTCCGCTTGTTTCTCTTCATAACTTTTAAAAGGAATTTGCCCAATTTTCGTGACACCTTCCACCAAGCGGGCCACATCTCTCCCGAATTCGTGTTCTAATTCTTCTTGTGTGGCCACGGTATCTTCCAATGTATCGTGAAGAAGACCCGCTGCAATGGCCGTGGCGTCAAGCTTCAGAAAGGTCAAGATTCCTGCCACAGCCAGCGGATGTTGTACATACGGTCCGCCTGCCTGACGGGTTTGCCCTTCATGCGCCTTGACCGAATAATCATAGGCTCGCTGAATCAGACGGGCATCGGCTTCAGGGTGGTAAGCCAACACCTGCACCACAATCTGGTCAATATCCGTGATATGGACTACACTCATCGAGTCCGCCACATAGCAAAATTTACAACCTCCCTCATGCCAAAAATCATAACAAAAAACAAGAACAATTGTTGAAAATCACCCTCGATATGGGGTCTGCTGCAGCTTGTCTTAAATGGATGGCGCACCGAGGTGCAGACAAGAGCGACAATTTATCGAGTCTGACCCTAATAAATCAGTAGGTTTTTTTCTTTCAGAGACTAACAGCTACTCAGCTACTCCCCGCCTTTTTGTACATAGTTTTTCACAAATTCGGCAGCATTCTCTTCGAGGACTTTATCGATTTCGTCGACTAGATCGTCCATTTCTTCCTGTAATCGCTTCCCAGTTTCGGCCACCTGGGGATTGGCTTGAACCTCTTCTGATTCTTGAGGAGCACTGGGTTTCTTGGACTCATGCTTTTTGTCTTGTTTGTCCATCATCCACCCCCTTTTAATGCAATAACACAAACTTCGTTTCAGCCTACTCCACCATTTCCTAGAGCGTCAAGATTCAAGGACGCTCTCGCCACAGCTGTCAATTGCTCCCCTTCTAACAATGTGATACATTTGCTGCCTTTGGGCGATTAGCTCAGTGGGAGAGCGCTGCCTTCACACGGCAGAGGTCACTGGTTCGATCCCAGTATCGCCCACCATGCATAGCCTTCCAGTCCCTGATTGTTTTTGCTCCATGGTCTAGCATTCGGGAGAGATTTCACGGTGATTGTTGCCCGTCTCAGGCCTCTCAAGGAACTGTTGAATAATGAAGATATCAACCACCATATTTCCCCAATACGCCCTCCGTCACCAGACCCGAGGGGCGGTTCAAAAAAGTTCGTTCAGCAAGGCCGCAGCCATTTTTCTGCGCGGAGCGTATGGAGAATACGTGAGCACCGAAAAATGGCGAGAACGCCGCTGACGGCTTTTTTCAACAGCCCTCTCCAACAATTGGCACCATACCACGGCTGGGCGATCATTGCTGGGCTGTGTTCGTGTCTTTTTCTGAGTCATTGCACCAGTAGCCCTCCTCCCTCATCTTTACCTCCTTCAGCCAGCGACCTTCATCTCTTAGGCCAACATTCCCTCTGTCAAAGCAAAACGGTGGCACAAGACCATTGGCGACAAGGCACGGGCCAAGATCGCCGATGGGGAAACGGAAGTGAACATTTCCAAGAAATTCTGTTACCAGCCAAACACGGTCAGTGGATTGTGTTCAATGAGGATGAACTCCTCGTAGGAATCGTGACGGTTTTTCCTGATGGACTTGCTCTGGATAACTATCCCACCTTGCGAGAGACGCTGTCGCAACTGACCCCAGCCCGTGAGTTTTATCTGACTTCCTCAGCCCTTCTGGAAGGTGAGGTTCCAGATTCAGCGACCCTATACCGCACAGGAGAAAAGACGACGACTCATCAATATTATCTCCGACATCGATCCGGCCAGGACGATCAACTGATTATGGCGGTATTCGTCTTGGACCCCTATGAGTCCTTGCTGAATAGCAGCCAGACAAGATTCCTCTCGTACCTTGACGCTGCTCAGTCAAACCGGGAACCTCCCTGGTCGCCTTTCCTGGAACCATCGCCAGCGAGTAAAGACTTTCTAGGGTTGCAACAGTTTGCCAGGGGCGAAATTGCATTATTTGCGTCTTGCGGTACCAAACACCCTGAAATCGCTCGGGACGCGTACCAGCAAGCCATTCGCCATGGGCTCACCGACACCAAGCAACTCGCGGAAGCTCACCATCGTCTGGGACTCGCTTTGAGTCAACTTGGAAAATATGAGGAAGCGAAAACTTCTATCATGCATGCCTTGGAGAAGCAGCCCCATGCCCCTAACATCTTAAACAGCTATGGCACCGTGCTTGTCCAACTGAAGGAAGTTCCAGCTGGCATCCGGGCCTATGAACAAGCCTTAGCTCTTCGCCCAGCGTACTCTCAGGCTCGGTTTAATTTAGCCAGTGTGTTTGAATCGATTAATCCAAAACGTGCGATACAAGAATATGAAACGTTTGTGATACTGGCTGAGGACAATCCCGACGAAACTGCGAGAGTGTCTCTCGCAAAAGCCAAAATCAAGGCTTTACAACAGCGATAAACTGAACAGAGGGTTAGAGGTCGGTCGTTGCAGAAATGTGATTCCCTATGAAATTTTATGGTGTGCGTCAGGGTCGGACGACCGGAGTGTTTGACAGTTGGGAAGCCTGTCGCAAGCAAGTCTATAAATTCCCAGGTGCTGAGTACAAAGCATTTCCTACGAGAGCAGAGGCCTCAGCCTATGTGTCGCCTCAGCAGGCACCTCATGACCACACTGCAGACGTGGCTGGGGTATCAGCGCATCCTTCATGGGCTATTTGGGTGGATGGATCCTGTTTCCCTCAAGTTGATGGTTCCTTGCGAATTGGATGGGGTCTGCTCATTAAACAGGACGGTCAAGAGGTGTACCGTGCTTCTGGCAACGACATTCCCCCTGAAGCCCGAGAACACCGTAACGTGGCTGGAGAGATAATGGGAATTCTGAAAGCGCTAGAATGGTGTCAATCAAAAGGGATCACCAGAGCCACGCTCTACTACGATTACCAGGGGTTAGAAAGCTGGGCAATTGGCACCTGGCGAACCAAACTGCCATTTACTCAGATGTATGCCCAAATGGTCAAGGACTCAGGAATCACCATTCGTTGGGTCAAAGTCAAAGCCCATTCAGGAAATCCGGAAAATGAGACGGTGGATCAACTCGCTAAAGAAGCCGCTCTGAAGAATAGGAAAGAAACACAATAAGGTGGTCGATCGGCAATGAAAGTTTTATGCGGAGTTGACCATTTATAGCTTACCTTCCCCTTTGAGATAGCGTCGGAACCGTCCCATGAGTTCCTCACCAAGCACTCCCACATCAGGCTTGGTTTTCATATAGTCCCGTATTTCTTCCAAACGATGTTCCGCCTGTTCGTTGCCTTTTAAACGTTTGACTTTACCCAATGCATCATCGAACGCATCAAAAGTGAGCTCGTTATAGCCAAATGCACGGATACGCTTGACCGCCTTCATCATGGCCTCGTTCCGAAACACAGTCAAATGCGCGGAATCGATTTCTTGAAGCCCCATTTTCCGAGCTCGCCGCTCTGCCGCTTTCCGTATCCCACTCCGAACAAAATCTGGCGAGGTCTGCAACCGTTTCCAGGCTTCGTCACTCCATGCTACTTGGGATTGCGGTGCTTCCCACAGACGAGTTAACGCTTCAGCATTAATATGAGTTACACCTTGGTCACGCGCCAGATCCTCGGCATCGTGTTTTAACATATCTGCCACAAATTCCTTCGCCATCGGTGGAGACTGTTCTATCTTCTTGTGCAACAGAGCCACCGCATCATCAGTCCATTCCAGCGGAGTGCCGATTTGTTCTTGGAGGTCTCCCAAGGCTTCAACCTTCTCAAACAACTCAACATTCACCTCCATATGTCCTCGCTCTTTGGCCACATCTTCAGCAATATTGGCGATCATCCCTCGCATGAACTCCGGTATCGTCTCTAACCGTTTTTTGGCTTCGGCGGTCCACGGTAGTTTGCCTGCGGCCATCTCTTGCGCGGCCTGGGACATCCCAGCTTCCCCACCCATTTGGCCCATCATCTGTTGCTTAAATTGATCTAAAATCTCGACGGTAATCTCACTGTAGCCAAGTTCTTTGGCTTTTTTATCCGCTAACCGACGCACCATTCCACGCAAAAAACTCGGCGCACGCTCTAGCCGAGACAAGGCGTCATCGGTCCAGGAGATTTCTTCGATCGTCGACATGGGATCAGGGGTAGCCATCAATTAAGACGTAGTGGGTTGTTGCTCAGGATTGAGTAATTCCTTGATTTCTTTTCCTGCTTTAAAAAATGGCATGCGTTTTTCGGGTACAGACACAGATTCTCCAGTCTTGGGATTGCGCCCTTCTTTGGTCTGTCGATGACGCAGACGGAAACTTCCGAAACCACGAATTTCCGTTTTTTCCCCTCGTTTCAAAGCATCTCTAATCGAATCAAAGACCGTGTTGACAACTTGTTCGGCTTGTCGTCGACTTAATTGAGGAGCTTTTTCCGCCAACTTCTCGATGAGATCCGCTTTTGTCATCCAAATCCTCCTTCGTCTCAACTACGCAACCCAAAGATAGAGTAATGGGGAAGAAAATCTAGACGGCGCCAACCCACGCACATCACCCAAAAACGTACTCTCTAAAAATTCCCGAAACGAAAACGGTTTTGTTGTTTCCACAACCCGTGGAATTCCTTTGATTCCACCCAACTCTCCTGCAAGTTTTATCGCATCGTGAAGATCTCCGATTTCATCGATGAGGAGCACCGACTTAGCCTGCCGGCCCGTAAAGACTCGACCATCTGCTAATTGCTTGACCTCAGTTGACTCTAACGAGCGTCCATCGGCCACGGCTTCGATGAATTGGCTCAAGGTATCGTTCATTACAGATTCCAATACCTGACGATCTCCCTCATCCATCGGTCGGAAGGGGGAACCCAGGTCTTTAAATTTTCCGGTCTTCACCACGACACTCTTGACGCCAATTTTTTCTAATAACTCCTGAAAATTGGCCATCTGCATGATCACGCCAATGCTCCCTGTTAAGGTCCCAGGATTTGCCAAAATACGGTCTGTAGCCACAGCAATGTAGTACCCTCCAGAAGCTGCCACTGTCCCCATCGAAGCCACAACGGTTTTATTCTGCTCTTGCCTGACTCGCTTCACGGCATTATAAATTTCCTGAGAAGGTGCCACACCGCCACCTGGGCTATCAATTCTTACGACGATGGCTTTCACCAATGGATCATCACCAAAGGCCTCTAATTCCTGGACAGTCTGATGAGAGTCGAGAATGGGCCCTTCGACCCGGACTATCGCCACACCATCTTTCCCCGCTAGCAGTAATTCCGGTAGGAGTGCCTTTCCAATTGTGAACAGCACCAGACCAGCTACAAGCATCCAAAACACTCGCTTCCACCGAGGATAGCCATCACGTGTTGTCACATCTCACCTCTGATTTACGCTACCAGACCAACATTTATTAACCATCGGATTCTGGGTCCTCTCCGCCTGCTTCCTCAGAAGTTTGCGCCACACGCCCCACGCTCTGATCAACTTCTCCCTGGCTACTATTAAACTCATCGACTTCGTTTTGCTCTAAATCTTTGAGATGCTCCCAAAGGCTGAGGGCAATCTTTCGATCTTCGCAATCCACTTTGACAATCTTCGCGACCACTTCCTGCCCAACAGCAAACTTCGCTTCCAAGGTTTCTTGTGTATCTGGACCAATTTCACTCACATGAATCAACCCCTCGACGCCACCCTCCAATTCCACAAAGACACCAAAGTCGGCAACTTTCGAGACCTGGCCTGTCGCATCTTCGCCAACATGATAGCGCTGAGGAATCTCACTCACCCATGGATCAGAAGTCAGTTGCTTGTAACCCAAAGAAAGACGTTCCTTGTCTTTATCAATCTTTAAGATGACCGCATTCACCGACTGACCTTTCTTGAACAACTCCGAAGGGTGTTTGATATGTTTAATCCAAGACATATCAGAGATATGGATTAGTCCATCTACGCCCTCATCCAATCCGACAAAAGCTCCAAAATCCGTCACGCTCTTGACTTTGCCCTCAATCTGCGTGCCCTCGGGATACTTTTCTTCGATGATATCCCACGGATTAGGAGCCGTCTGTTTCATCCCTAATGAAATTTTCCGACTATTTTGATCGACGTGGAGCACTTGCGCCTCAATCTCATCACCAACAGCAACCACCTTGGACGGATGGCGAACCTCGTGAGTCCAAGACATTTCTGACACATGGACCAGGCCTTCAACCCCCGGTTCCAGTTCAACGAACGCCCCGTAATCCGTAAGACTCACGACTTTGCCCGTGACCCGACTCCGTTCCGGGTATTTTTCTTCGACCTTTGTCC
Source organism: Nitrospirales bacterium (assembly GCA_965223765.1). Classification (GTDB taxonomy): domain Bacteria; phylum Nitrospirota; class Nitrospiria; order Nitrospirales; family UBA8639; genus Nitrospira_E. The sequence goes on along the minus strand of OZ245016.1, from coordinate 1,414,218 downwards.
AAGGATCCGCAGACTTTTGTTTGACCCCCAGCGAAATTCGACCTGTTTCTCGGTCATATTTCAGGACCAACACCTCAACCTTGTCACCTATCGAGAACATATCCGAGGGGTGCCCAACTCGACCCCATGAAATATCAGTGATATGCAGCAATCCGTCGATCCCACCCAGATCCAAAAATGCTCCATAGTCAGTAATGTTCTTGACTGTCCCTTCGATCAACTGCCCTTCTGATAGCGTGGATAGCGTCGTCTGCCGTCGTTTGTCTCGGGTTTCCTCTAAGAGCGCACGTCGTGACACCACGACATTGCCCCGGCGATGATTAATCTTAATAATCTTAAAATTAAAGACTTTCCCTACCAACCCATCTAGATCCCGCACAGGAGTTAAGTCGATCTGTGAACCAGGAAGGAAAGCTTTGACCCCAATATCCACAATCATCCCACCCTTGATTCGCGAAATTACCTTCCCCTGCACTTGTTTTTCGTCTTTGTGGGCTACCTCTAAGTCTTCCCACACTTTCATCTTGTCGGCTTTCTCTTTTGACAGCAGCAAATTCCCGTCAGCATCTTCACACTGCTCGATATACACCTGCACCGGATCACTAACCGCCAGGGCTTCTAGCTCTTCTGAGGAAAACTGATCAACTGGAATCATTCCCTCTGATTTATATCCAATATCAACGACGACTCGATCCCGTTGGATATCTATCACACGGCCCTCAGTAATCGTACCCTCTTCAATATTCTTAAATGTTTCATCGTACAACGCGGCTAGTGTTTCTCGATCCATTTTTTCAGGTTGTGTGGAAAGCGTATTCATCAAACTTTAATTCCTCCAGACGACACAGCAAACAGGTGAAAGGGTGAGTAAAAAAACACTTCAGTATTATTAGATCACGGCCCCAGGGCTCATCATATTTTTAAGGTGGTGCAACGCCACCCACTTCTGCAATATGATGCATCACTGTCTGACCAATCTGTTCATAATCCTGCTTCTTTAATACCTTCCCGGTGATGGAAACATCCATCACCTTTCCAAAAGATACCGACATCGGAAATAGCCGCGGCCAGCAGGCGCCTACGGGCAGAACCCTAAAGGTACCAGAAATGTACACAGGAATCACCTGACATTGCGACTCCTTCACTAAATACCCGATCCCAGGCCGGCCCTCTTGCAACTGCCCCTCCTCACTCCGACTCCCTTCAGGGAAAATCACGACAGGGGTTCCTGCCCTCAAGTGCCCGAGAGCAATCTCAAAGGCCTTTCTATCCAGACGATGGGTCTTTAGGGGAATCCATCCCAGCCGCTGCAGCACCCAACTCAGGTAGGGATTAGGAAATAAATTGGCTCGTCCCAGAAAGAACACACGCCGCCGTATCGCACATCCCAGTATCGGAATATCCAAATAGCTTGCATGATTCGCTGCAACGATAACCCCGCCGGTCTTTGGGAAGGATTCCCTCCCATGGATTCGAAACCCAAAAATGACCCGTGCGATCGCATTAAAGACGAGCCAAAAGCCCCAATAGATCGCTCCGCTCACAAACGATCCGAAATGATACCCATCATCTGCTCAACCACATGTTCGACCGGTTGTTCAGATGTCTCCACCATGACCGCATCCTGAGCTGGATGTAAGGGATCTGTTTTTCTATGCCGGTCACGATCATCTCTGGCAATCATATCCTCTCGCACTTGATCCAAAGGAATGGTATGGCCTCGTTCAGTCAACTCTTGTTGCCGACGACGTGCCCGGACAGCTACATCCGCATCCAGAAAAAATTTCACGTCGGCGTGAGGAAATACGCGGGTCCCCATATCCCGTCCCTCGGCCACGACCCCACCAGTCTGTGCCACCTCCTGCTGGACCGGGAGCAACCATTGCCGAACGACTGGCAACACTGCAATTGACGAAGCAAGCTGACTGATCGCCGGAGTTCGAAGATCTTCTTGTTTAACCGGCTGCCCATCTAACCAGATGGAACAACTCTCTAGGCCAGGAACCACTCGTAGGTTCGTATTTGAAAGAAGGGATCCGATGTTTGCCAGATTACTGGGAGCTACTTGTTGTCGGTGAACCTTCCACGCGATGGCTCTATACAACGCCCCAGTATCAAGGACGCAATAGGATAACCGCGCGGCTAAGCATCTGGAGACTGTACTTTTCCCCACCCCAGCTGGGCCATCAATGGTAATTACTAAACGACGTGGGGAAACGACCTACCCTACTCCTTCTTGGTTTATTACTGGGGATATTATAAACTTCGCCTGGAATTTGTCAATAATTCCAATAGTTTATCATGAAAGCCTGGGAATGAGGTATCAACGCATTGCACATCATCAATCACGACAGGTGTATCAGCCAGCAAACCAGCAATGGCCAAGGACATCACCACTCGATGATCACCATAACTCCGACAGGTCGCTCCGTGAAATGGCCCGCCTCCATAAATGATCAAGCCATCAGGTTGCTCTTCGACTTGAACCCCAATATTGGCTAGCTCGACCGCCATCGCATGTATACGATCCGTTTCCTTGACCCGCAGTTCTTGAGCACCGGTAATCCGAGTCACTCCCTCAGCTACCGCCGCGGCCACACACAAAATTGGCAGTTCATCAATCGTTTTGGGAATCAGCCCCGGGCCGATAGCGACCCCCCTGAGCGGGCTGGCTCGAACACGCAAATCACCGACAAGTTCACCGGATTCGTCTCGTTGGTCCAAAACGGTAATATCCGCCCCCATTGCTAGCAAAATTTCGACAATGCCAATTCGCTCAGGGTTTAACCCGATTCCGGTCAATAAGATTTCCGAATCCGGGACAATCGATGCCGCCACGATAAAAAAAGCGGCAGCAGAAATATCTCCCGGTACAGCAATGGGTTTGCCCTGAAAAGAACACCGCCCTTCTAGAGCAGTCGTACAACCATCTACAGTAACAGGAAGATCAAAATAACTCAGTAATCGCTCTGTGTGATCCCGAGATTTCATGGGTTCGGAAACACGGGTGTGGCCATTAGCGAATAACCCCGCCAATAACACAGAGGATTTTATCTGGGCACTCGCAACCGGCGAGTCGTACTCTATGGCTTTGAGCTCCCCTCCCTGAATGCCAAGTGGCGCCAGGTTCCCCTCTTGCCTCCCGGAGATCACAGCCCCCATCTGCCTCAATGGTTTGGCAACGCGTCCCATCGGTCGGCTTCTCAGAGAATCATCTCCCGTCAGCACCGAAAAAAACGGTTGGCCAGCAAGAACTCCAGCTAACAGCCGTAAGCCGGTCCCGGAATTTCCGCAATCCAGCACCTGTGATGGTTCCCTTAACCCCCAGAGTCCCTGACCTCGCACTTCTAGCCCATCAGAGATTTCTTGCACCTCAATACCCAGCGCCTGGATCACACCGAGCGTATTCAAACAATCTTCACCGTGCGAATAGCCAGTAATACGTGTTCGGCCCTGTGCTAAGGCTCCGAGGATGAACGCCCGATGTGTGATTGACTTATCGCCTGGAACAGTGAGCGTGCCACGAAGAGGGCCCTTGGCAGCTTCTATCGACAAACGGCTCATGACAAACGCTCCCGTAAAGCCTTGGCTTCTTCGATATTGTGAATGAGGCCCGCAGAGTCTCTGGTTGCCATTAATTGCCTAAATTCCTGAAGCTGTTGGATATAATGATCCACCATCTTCAACAAATTTTCGCGATTGGCCAAACAAATATCTCGCCACATTTCTGGAGAACTTGCCGCAATACGCGTGGTATCGCGCAAACCACCTCCGGAAAAATCTAACAGGCTCAAACCTTCTGGCGTGGTGTCTTGCAAGTCTCTAAGAGCATGCATGAGTGAGAAAGCCGCTATATGTGGAAGATGGCTAACAGCTCCCAACACCCAATCGTGGACCATCGGATCCATGGAGAGAACTTCAGATCCCGTGGCTTCCCACAATCGGCAAACTGTTTGACAGGCCTCAGCATTAGTTTGAGAAGTCGGTGTGACAATGCACCGCGCTCCGCGAAAGAGCATCGCTGTTGAATGGGCAACCCCAGATTTTTCTTTTCCAGCGATCGGATGGGCTCCGACAAAGAAGGCCCTCTCGGGAAGTGCTGCCTCGGCATCAAAAACCAACTGCCCCTTCACACTCCCGACATCCGTTACAATTGCGCCGTCTTGGACATCTGCTCCCCACTGTTGAATATGAGAAACGTAGGTATCAACCGGTGTCGCCAATACGATCAGATCGGAATCCCGGACGACATCACGTGGTTCGGCCGCGAATCGATCAATGGCGCCAACCTGCACAGCCAATTCCAGATTTGCCCGACGGCGGCCAATTCCGACGACATTCTTGGCTAAGCCCTGTTGCTTCAGCACCAGACCAAGTGAGCCACCAAGTAAGCCCACACCCACAATCATCACTTGTTGAAACTGATAGTCTGAAGAAGAACGAGCCATGCGCAAAAGACGAGACGGTTGTGACTGGTGGGAAGAAAGGGTCAGACCTCGCGGCCAACGGCTTGCGCCACTTTATTGAGATCCTGCATCAACGATTGAAATCGACTTGGCTTAATGGATTCTTCGCCATCACAAAGCGCACATTCTGGATTCGAATGAACTTCGATCAATAACCCATCGGCACCGGCTGCGATCGCAGCCTTGGCCATTGGGGCCACAAGTTTCCAGTTTCCCGTGGCATGGCTGGGGTCCACAATAACTGGCAAATGTGTCATTTCTTTCAAGGTGGGGACCGCAGCCAGATCAAGCGTATTCCGGTACTGCGACTCAAATGTTCGAATGCCACGCTCACATAACATCACGTTCCGATTGCCGCGCGACATGATATATTCTGCCGATAACAGGAATTCTTTAATCGTGGCTGACAGGCCGCGCTTTAACAACACCGGTTTGTCGTACGCTCCGACTTCCTTCAGCAATTCGAAGTTCTGCATATTCCGCGCACCAATCTGAATAATATCCGCATGCTCCAAAAAATAACCCAAATCACGAGCATCCAAAATCTCACTCACCACGGGTAGCCCTGTCTGCTTGCGTGCTTCAGCCAGAAACCCCAGACCCTCCTGCCCCAAACCTTGAAACGAATAGGGTGATGTTCGGGGCTTATAGGCACCCCCTCGCAGGATAGATGCCCCGGCGCTGGCGACTTCTTTCGCAATGCCGACTGTAATTTCTAATTTTTCTACCGCACAGGGGCCAGCCATTACCGCAATCTTTTGCCCGCCGACTTTGACTCCACCCACATCAACCACAGAATCATGTGGTTGGAATTCACGACTCACTAACTTCCACGGAGCCAGAATGGGGGTCACACTTTCCACGCCTGGAAATACCGATAGCGGCTGGCCTTCCAAGATCCGCTCATCACCGATGACACCAACTATGGTCCGCTCTTCGCCTTTCGTGATTTGCGATTTCAGGCCGAGAGAACGAAGACGATCCACTAAATGTTCAATGTCTTGTTCGGTGGCTTCAGGCTTTAACACGATAATCATGGGTAGAGGTCACTCAGGTTGGTTGTGACAATCGCGGCAAGACCTGCTTCAATGCCTGCAAGAAGCGGCGATTTTCTGTAGGTTGACCAATTGTCACCCGAAGCATGGCCCCACGAATATGGCGCACAATCACACCCTCTCGAAGTAACGCATCATACATTGCCATCCCATCGATCCCCGCATCGAAGTAGAGGAAATTGGCCTGCGAAGGAACTGTGTGAAATCCCAAGGCCGTCAGACCCTCTTCCAAGAAAGCCATTTCTGCTTCGTTCATGGCTCGACTTTTTGCGACATGTTCGTCATCTAACAATGCAGCCTGAGCCGCCTTTTGAGCCACGCTGTTCACATTAAACGGAGGCCTGACCCGGTTCACATAGCCAACGATCTCTGACGTCGTGATCCCATAGCCCACGCGCAGGCCCGCCAGTCCATAAATTTTAGAAAAGGTCCGCAGGACGACGACGGGCCGGCCTTCTCGCACATAGTTCAGACTATCGGGATAGTCAGCATCTCGAACATATTCATAGTACGCTTCATCAAAGACCACCACGACATGGTCAGGAACCTTGTTCAATGCGGCATCGATCTGCCTCGCCGATAGCATCGTTCCGGTCGGATTATTGGGATTGCAGATAAACAGGAGTCGGGTACGATCTGTCACGGCATCAACCATGGCGGGTAAGTCATGCGTCCAATTTTTCAAAGGCACTTCTACCGGCACACCATGCCCTCCTAAGACTGACAAGCGATACATGACAAAGGTCAGATCAGCCATTACCGCTTCATCGCCAGGAGCCAGAAAGGTCTTGATCAACAAGCTAATGACTTCATCGGACCCATTACCTACTAGCACTTGATCATGTGGCACATTCCATTTGTTCGCGATGGCCAGGCGTAGTTCATGGGCGCCCCCATCCGGATATCGATGCAGATCGGCCGCCACCTGCTCAATAACCTGACGCGCTTTTGGCGACGGGCCCCATGGATTTTCATTGGATGCTAATTTAATGGCCTCGCCAATCCCCAGCTCCCGCTGAAGCTCCGAAAGCGGCTTCCCAGGGGAATAGGGTTTCAGTGAAGCAATTGTGGGATGTACATGCACGGCCATATCAGGCAACTCTGGGTTCGAGTGAGGAATTATTGATGAATGGGGTAAGAACCCAACACTTTGAGGAATAAGCACCGCGACTTGACTTCATCCAGCGCTTTTTTCACACGGTCATCATCCTGATGTCCTTCCAGATCCATAAAAAATAAATATTCCCAGACCCGTCGGCGGGTAGGCCTCGACTCGATTTTGGTCATATTAATGCCATAGGACGAAAAGGGACGAATCAAATCATATAAGGCTCCAACCCGGTCTTTGGCTGACACAATAAACGACGTCTTATCACGACCCGTCCGTTCTGCCCCCCGCAGCGATAAAATCAAGAACCTGGTGAAATTGTTGGTATTGTCTTCAATACGGGACCGTAAAATTGCCAATCCATACAATTGCGCCGCCAGTTCCGAAGCAATGGCCCCTGCCGTAGGATCGTTCACACATCGTTCCGCGGCTCGTGCCGTACTCGGTTCTTCTGCGATGGAGACCGAGGGTAGATGCATTTCTAACCAATTTCGACATTGTGCAATCGCATGCGGATGGGAATAAATCGTTTTGATCTCCTCTAATGTTTTGGCCTTGGACAGAAAGTGATGGGATATTTCCATCATCACTTCGCCATAGATCGACAGTGCTGAATCTACGAATAGATCTAACGTATGGTTCACAACACCTTCTGTGGAATTTTCAATCGGGACGACGCCAAATCGCATGCGCCCACGCTCGACGTCGTCAAACACATCTTTAATGCTATTGACGGGTTGATAATCCGCCGATTCCCCAAATTTGCGCATAGCCGCGAGATGCGTAAACGTTGCCGGAGGCCCGAGATACGCAACGGTCTGTGTACCTTCCAAGGACAGAGAGGCCGACATAATTTCACGGTAGACCGGACGCAGCGCTTCGCTGGGAAACGGTCCTGGATTCTGAGTCATCAAGCGCTCGACAATCGCCACTTCCCGCCCTTGCGTATGCAGATGGGCCGAGGCATCTTGCTTTTTCTTAATATGCCCAACCTGAATTACGTACTGCGAACGCTCATTCAGGAGTTGAAGAATTTGATCGTCAATCCGATCAATCCCTTCCCGACACCCTTGGATATCTTCTGGAAGTTCCATTACGTCAACCCATTCTTGCGAGGCCACGAGCTAAGAATTTTTATAGCCACGAGCATACTAGGAATAGCTAGCTCTGGCAAGCAAAGGCATCATTTTTGAAGGCTCAGCCACGTCTCGGTCCTACAAGATTTTTCCGTGGACGCCAGCACGCGCCTCGCGACATTCATCTAGAACGAATATCCCCACCACCACAGATGGTGCCGAATGGTCTCCACCAACTTCAGGACGAAAATGTTCCTTTTGTTTTCTTGACATAAGACTAAACATCACACATGATTTTTTAGGTGTAATCCCCTCTCGAAGCCATATCCAACAACTTATTTATGAACAAGCCCAATTGCGGAGTGATTCCAACACTCGTTCTTTTCTTTGGCATCGTCTATAGCTCTTGTTTCGTCCTACCAAATGCCCATGCCATTCCAGCGTTTGCCAGGAAATATGACGTCAATTGTACAGTCTGTCACACCCGCGTTCCCCGATTAAACCGAACGGGCGAACGGTTTCTGGAAAATGGTTATCAGCTCCCTGGCACTGAAGATGGCAACACCATCAAGAAGTCGCTGTTTGGCGACCTAACGCTCGATAATGTCACTAATTATTTGGGGTTTCGACTCCGTGGCAACATCTTGAGAATGTTCGAATATTCACGGAAAGCTACGGGTCCGGATATCGACGGCAATCCTCAAGATCGAACAGAATTAGGATTTCCAGAAGTCTTCAGCCTCTTTACAGCTGGCACCGTCACAAACAACGTCGGCTTTTTCGTCGAGCTGGAATCTAACTTGGAAGAGGATGAAACCGGTATCGAACGCGCCTTCATCACGCTCAACAATCTTGGCAGGCATGATTGGGCACATCTACGACTGGGGAAAATTGATCCATCAGCCTATTCGTCTTACGCCACACTGCGGCAGCAGTTCGAACTCATCGGGGATGATTCTGTGGACAATGGCTCATTCACCTCCCCAACGATCAATCGTCTGGGGTTGGTTCCGGCAGCGTTTGCGAATAAATTTTATGGCATTTTTGACCGTAGCGGAACAACCATTCTCCCCACCGCTCCATCATTGTTTCACGCCGTGGCCGAGATGGGTGTGGATATTCATGGACGTCCTTTCGGTAATTGGTTCTTGTACCAAGTCGGCATTCTCAATGGCGCGAATGAACCTTCTGGAGATTCCAACAAATCCAAAGACTGGTATGTCCTCACACGATTTGATTTCGCCCAATCCACCTATTTTTCAGCCAACGTTTCTGGCTTTGCCTATTTTGGCCGGAACAACGCCAAGGTAGCCTCTACGGCCAACGTAAATTGGAGCCAGTATGGATTCTTAGCGAATGTTCGATATTACATGGTAGACCTCTATGGGGCTGTGGTCGTGGACCGCCTAACTGGACTACCAGGATCAGTGGACAGCCAGTTCGATAACTCAGCCACGGGCATTACGCTCGAGGCCAACGTGTTGGCGACCGATCGGCTCTTGTTTGGCCTCCGGTATGATCACCTAGACGCTGGCGGCCTTCGAAGCGAACGAACTAGTCACTCACTATTGGCGTTGATGGCTAAATACTATTTCCGGTCCAATATCGCAATCTTTGTGCGTGACGATCTGAATCTTCGACGAGCCCAAAAGGGCCGCACCGCAGCACGGAACTTTAGGAATGGGTTTTTTGTAGGCGCTGATATTGCCTTTTAGTAGGTCGAAAGAAACATGCTATCGCTTTCTCTCATAGGAATCATCGTAGGAATCATGATCGGCTTGACGCCTTCTTGGGCCGTTGAGCTCAATAGTGAAGCTTCTGTTTCACTCACTCGAGGACAACAGCTCTATGACCAAGCTTGCCTGCTTTGCCATGGCAAAGTCGGCGAAGGCGATGGACCTGATGCCTTTTATCTTGGCGCATATTCGTCTCCACGTCCTCGAGCCTTTACTGGAGGAGAGTTCAAATTCCGCTCAACGCCTTCCGGAGACCTCCCAATCGATTACGATCTGTTTGAAACGATTACTCAAGGTATCCCTGGATATATGCCGTCCTTTGAGAGTTTGTCGGAATCTGAACGTTGGGATATCGTCGCTTACCTGAAACAATTCTCGCCAACGTTCTCGGAGACAGCCAATCAGCCCATAGACCTCCCACCAGGCCCACTCCCACTCACAGCCAAGAGCATCCAGCGCGGACAGGAACTCTATGAGTTGTTGGATTGTGTAAAATGCCACGGCTCAGAAGTCATGGAGCCCGGCGGCTTGTACGACCAGGGAGAATTGCGGGATCGACGAGAGTTGGACGTTCTTCCACGTGACCTACACCAACCGTCGTCATTTAAGAACGGTCACCACCCCCGGGATATCGCTCTCAGCATCATGACCGGATTGGATGGCACACCCATGGCAGCCTACCGGGAAGCCCTATCTCTCCATCCCGAAGATATCTGGCACCTGGTCAATTACCTATTATCATTGTCAGCACCGCAGTAGCTTGAGAGTTGGCTCCAACGATCCGATGATATCTGCCAGGATTCGTCCTCTGTTTTCCGTTCAAGTCAACCGATACCACGAGTAGGGTGATAATCGAAAAATGACCACGTCCTGTCCAGTCTGGATGCGTCTAGAGATGATTTTCGTGAAGAATCAGACACATCAGTTGTTTCGTACTCTGTGGTGCGTACACACCGGACTGTTAGTAGGTATGATTCTACTGCACCTGACACAGGTTACAACTCTCAACGCCGCATCACTTCAGGGACAAGTCGTCTATCACGGACCGATTCCTTCGTCGGAAACGCACATCGTTGAACGGGACGCCGAAACCTGTGGCGAGAGCCGTCAGATCATACCCATTCGCATGGGTCAAGATGGCGGACTTCAACAGGTCGTGGTAAGTGTGAATAGTCTTCAGGGGGCCAATCTCCCCTCCACTGGCCCATTGGTCGTCAAGAACCGTGATTGCGAGTTCACACCCGATCTGGCTGTCGCATCCGTTAAACAACCTCTGGAGATTCAAAATCTCGATACGATTTTACACAACACGCATATCCGTACAACGACTCGCGCATTTATGAACGTAGTCTTGCTGCCGCAATCTAAGGGCATCAAGAAGATGATTAGAAAGAGCGGACTCTTGACGATTACTTGCAACAAACATCCCTTCATGAAAGGGCATATTCAAGTGTTTGATCATCCCTACCATGCCATCACCGATGCTCAAGGACACTTTATAATTCCCGACCTGCCTTCCGGTACTCATACGCTCTCGATTTGGCACGAAACCTTGGGAACCATTCAACAGTCAGTCTCGATTCCTCAAAAAAACAATTCTATTCTAACGATTGTATTTCCCGCCCCATAAAGTTAGGTAGCATACGAAGGAAAAAGAACCAAAGAAACTATAAAGGAGAAAGTAGGATGGCCGGAAAAGAGATTATTCTTGATCCAAGGTGTGTTGAAGACCTACTTGGACTCTGGCAAATTCCTTTTGGACCGTCTCGAACACAACAGCTCCACCCCCAATGTTCTCGTCACGCCCCAACATTTCAAGTTGATGGGCCACAGTGGACAACCCAGTGAGTCCCATATTCGCGGCTATCCCTTTGAGCCCATGAGCCAGTTCCCGAAGCTCCGCAGCGTCTTGGGAATCCAACGCAGTTTGAATCTTATCGACAATGGTCGCAGCGTCCTGAACAAAGCGCGTCACGAGCGATGTCACGAAATCATTCCCACCAGCTTCCCGCCATTCTTCGAGCAATTGCAGCGGCAGCACCGACTCAACTGATTCTCCATACTTGGGACGAGCTGAATTGGCATCCTCCACAGAGACCGGTTGAACTTTCAAGTGAGCGTCCTCCCCACCACTAGCTATCGCACTGTCTTTGTCATCCTGACAGCCCGCCAGCTGCTGGTTCGCAGACAGCCATTTACTCAGCATCTCGACGAGTTCTTCAGGCGTGACCGGCTTACAGATGTAGTCATCCATGCCGGCAGCTAAACATTTTTCCCGATCTCCCTTCATGGCATTAGCAGTCATGGCTACAATTGGAATACGGCCGGCGTGTGAAGAGAAGGACAAGGAGTTGGAGGGGGCGGAAACGTTCTTATCCGGCCCCTCACTCTTTACGCCTAACTCCTGACTTTGTACTGCTAAGGCTTCACTTTCCGCCTTTCTGATCAGTCGTGTGGCCTCATAGCCGTCCATCTCTGGCATCTGACAATCCATCAAAACCAGATCGTATGGAATTCGACTCAAGACTTCCATTGCCTCTAAACCATTCCCCACAACATCAACACGATGCCCCAACCGCTCCAACATCATCTGAGCTAACTGTTGGTTCACCACATGATCATCCACCACCAAAATATGTCCAGAAACAGCCGATAGTGAGGAAAATTTGCTCTCCGCTCGACCATTCGCCACCGACGCGTTCCCTATAGCCTGTGAACCCGGCTTCACCAGAACCATTTCCAAACAAGCGCGAAGATCTGCTCGACGAATCGGCTTACTCACATAGGCATCAAACCCGACTTCTCGAGCTCGAGCGTTGTCGCCCCTTAGGCCACTTGAGGTCAATAGGACTAGTTTCAACGATTGTAACTCCGGGTCGGTCTTGACGGCCTGAGCAAATTGCACCCCATTCATCTCAGGCATATTCATATCGACGACCACCACGTCACAGGGTTTGCCTTGCCGGCAACATTCCCTCAGCACTGTCAGAGCTTGTCTACCACTCTCAGCCAACACAGATTCCACGCCCCAGGCATGAGTATAGTATTCTAGTACCATGCGATTGGTCGGATGATCATCCACACAGCAAACTTTCAGGCCTTGTAATGAACCTCTGGTTTCCGAATTCAATGTCACATCTTGGTAACGTTGAAGGCAGAGCCGCACGGAAAAACAACTTCCATGACCAAACTCGCTCGCCACTTGGATCGTGCCATGCATAGCTTCAGCCAACTGTTTGCAAATCGCCAGTCCTAACCCCGTACCGCCATACTTTCGCGTTGTTGAACCATCGGCTTGCGTAAATGGCTGAAAGAGTTTGGCTTGCTGTTCCGGCATCAAGCCAATCCCCGTATCGATGACTTGCATTCGGACAACAGCTGTGTCTTCCGTCTGCTCCTCCAATAAGACATGAACCGCTACTTCTCCGGATTCGGTAAACTTAATGGCGTTACCCACTAAGTTCATCAGAATCTGTCGAAACCGGCCGGGATCACCAAGTAAGGGCGTCGGCACAGGCCGAAAGATACAACTCGTTAATTCCAAGCTTTTGCTAGTCGCTCGTTCTGCCAACAAATCTAATACGTCTTCCACACAAGCTTCCAGATCGAATGGAATCACTTCTAACTCGAATTTGCCAGATTCAATCTTTGAAAAATCTAAAATATCATTGATGATGGCCAACAAGGCCTCACCCGACGTTTTCACGGTCTCAGTCATCTTCCGCTGTTCATCATCCAGTTCCGTATCCAGAAGGAGGCTGGTCATCCCAATCACGCCATTCATGGGTGTCCGAATTTCATGACTCATGGTGGCCAGAAATTCAGATTTCGTTCTTGCGGCCTCAAGCGCCGCATCCCTAGACTGCGCCAATTGTTGGTTTTTGACCTCCAGCTCGTGAGCGACTTGCTTAACCTTTTCATCCGCCACTTTTCTTTGCGTGATGTCATGCAGATACAACCGGATAACCTGGCTGGACTCGAGAAACGTAATCTGTGCTTCGAATACCCGTCCAGTCAGGGAGACTTCTTGTCTGACAGGTACTTGTTTGGCTTCGATTACGTAGTTCAACAAGTCGGTAAATCCCTTGAAGAGAGGATGCGAATCTCCCAATTGCCTCAAGTCGGGAAAGAGCGCCTGTGCTCGAGGATTGGTGTACGTAACCTGACGTTGCAAATCCATTTCGATGACAGGATTCGGATTAAGTTCCGGAAATGTCGCCAACCGTGCCAATTCCCGGTTCTTGTTCTCCTGGACCCTCATAAGCTGACGAAGCTCAGTTGTGTGATCTTCTAATAAACTGGCTGTCTGGTTCGCCACAAACGCTAATTGTTCAACTTCACCACCCGTGGGCTTTGTTTCGCTCGTCGTAAGACCACTGGACCTCGCCGCAGGCTCACCGTGTGGAATAGCTCCTGCTGTTGCTTGAGCCACAGCCTGAAGTTTATCAATCATGTCTTGGAGAATTGAGACAATCTGAGACAGCCCCTTTCGCACGCCAAAGATGGCCAATCCGACCAACAGGCCTGCCAGCAGTGCCAGGATAAGCCACATTTCATGCTCTTGCTCCTGAATGCGTTGCATGGAAAAACTCACCCGAACCCAGGCCGCAATCTCGTCATGCTCCAGCAATGGCTCGATCACGACATACATCACACCGCTTGACGTCTCTACAAACTCTTCTAGTTCATTGCCTGTCTCTTGAGCTCGACTCAAGAACGGATCCTGGACCGTCATTCCAATTCTGGCCGGCTCCATAGCAGCCACCACCATGCTATCTTGATCAAGAATCTCCAAGATCTGGAGATTCCCCTGTTGCGCATAATCCGGCATCATTTCTTGGATGCGATATAAGTTATTCATGATGGCCGGAGCCCCGAGTGTGGAAAACGTGCGAGCGACGGCAAGGCCTCGCTCACGAAATGATTGTTCGAGTAATTGACGTTGGTTATAGCCGATCAGAATCGCCCCAGCTACAACCAAGAAGCCAAAACAGAGGGTCAAACTGGTGGAGATGCGGAAGACCACGCTCCCCATCCACTTCTGATGCAACCAGCCAATCAAAAAATGGTTAGGAGTCTGGCCGTTAGACATGGTGGGGCTCGAAAATCAATCTGTTTATCGCCTCCAAGATCCCTTCTTGATGTGGGCACACACGTGACCTGAACGCCCAAGGGCAGAGTTTAACCCACACGTACAAGAAGATTTTCGGTATCTAGGGAGAGATACTAAAGAATCACAAGGTAGGACAACACGAAGCTACGGGTAGGAAAAATCAACGCGGACAGTGCCTTTTGTGGGAACATTCACCATGTTTTCCAGAATGCCGAGAGTTTCGTGCCATACCTGGATAGCGTGCTTTCCGGGTGGAATATCGGAAATCCGGAATGCTCCCTTTTTGTCAGTCCGGTCATAATAGGGATGGCTGAAGACATACAGATAGGATTCCATAAATATGTGTTTATCACACCGAATCTTATGTAGCCCATGACGCTTTAACCGCTTCACGATAGGTTTCCCTCCAGGCACTTGCGCCACATTCAGAAAGGTCCGTTTGCCTAATTTAATATGCGTATTGTGAAGGATAGGGTCCTGGTTGCGTACCTCAATCTCTTCCCCTTGCCTGGCCACGCCGATTCGTGGTCTAAAGGCACATTGCATATTGAGAACCATACGATCCTTCTTGCTAGCCACGTAATCTTCTTTTTTCATCCCTTCTATGCTGACAACGGCTCCGCTCAACGCCCCATGGGTATCATGAACATTGATGGTCTGCACACTCACTTCAACCCCGCAGTGCTCTTGATCTTTTGTCACAGCTTTCAATTGTGGTTCAGGAACGACACCTTGGTAATGAACGGTTCCTTCTATAGTTCCGGCATACGCAACTCCGATCAAGCTTAGGCCTTGAGCTCCCCAAAAACTCGGCATCAACAATCCACTAATTAGAAGGAACCAACGGCCATGTATGATAAAGGGACAAGACATTGGCTTGAATTTCATATGTGCGAGAGGGAGAAATAGCAATCAACAGTACCCACGATGTCATACCCACTGGTTTTTAGCATGTATCTATCTTCTTTTGTGATTTGAGAACCTGGATTCGCACAGCTGCAGAAATGACTGGAACAAGAACTAAGACGTTTTGCCTCAAGGTTGTCCCGACAAGGACAGAATATAATTGGCGAGATGCCAGGCATCGTCCTCCTGACCAGCAAATTGACTCGCATAAGAAGGCATAGGCGTCCCATCCAACCCCGTAAAGAGCGTTCTGACCACATCGCGAGCCTTTGCCCCATTTTTCCAGCCTGTGCGATTCGTCAGATCATTCGGTGAGATGGGCAATCTCGTACTATCTTTCAGCTCTCCTGCTAAGACCACTGCTCCCTCACCCTGGCCCTGCTCCCCATGGCAGCTATGACAATCCATTTCCCTATACAGAGCTTTTCCACGTTGCACACTACCAGCAGAAGGCGCAATCGGAGGTTCAGGAATTCTGACCAATTCAGGCATCTCTTCCTGAAATCCAGGATAGAATGCCTTGATATAGGCAACGACTTGCCAGCGTTGCTCAGGAGATAAGCCACTAAACGAAGGCATTGTGCCGGGAATACCATTGGTAATCGTGCGGAACAGATCTTGATCTAGCGGGAGGCTCCCTGATTCGGTTGAGCGAAATTTATAATTGCCCACGGTTAAATTCCTCGGACGCGAGGCCGAATAGGCCGAATTGTAAAAGGCAGCTGGACCGTCTCCCAAGCCGGCCTCACCATGACACACAAGACACGACTGTTCATAGATGATACGCCCGTCTTGGAGAACATTCGGTGAATTCTTTTCCATCTCTCCCAATACCGGTTGAGCTGATAAGAACACTACAATTGTCAGATTGAGATATCGTAGAGAGATCCTCATGAATACGTTCTCCTTTAAAAGACAATAGCCAGATCCACTGCGAATCTGTTGCGAAGAT
Organism: Nitrospirales bacterium; assembly: GCA_965223765.1. GTDB lineage: Bacteria > Nitrospirota > Nitrospiria > Nitrospirales > UBA8639 > Nitrospira_E. The sequence continues at coordinate 1,397,806 of OZ245016.1, read as the reverse complement.
TGCGAGCGGCACTGGTACCCCCTTCAGCATCACGAACATTAAAATCATCACGTACAGAAATAGCCATATTCGGCCGCAAATAATACTTCGCTAAGAGCCCCACAAATGTCGCACTTGTGCGGGTCGCCAGAAGTCCCCCGGCGTCCATATGGTCATACCGCGTTCCTAACAACAACCGATCAGTCACAAGCGCATGGGCTTCGACCGTCACACCCGACGCGGTAGAATCAAACGTTGCCCCCATGCCGCTAGGTAAATCCGTCACTCGATCAATGGTATAGGCCCCGTAGACATCCAGCCACTTGTAACGGACACGTGCCCCGACCCCATATCGACTCCGGCTCACGTCGGCATTACCGGCGACTTTGGCATTATGGTTCCCGAAATAGGCAAAGCCAGACAGATTGGCTGAGAAATAGTCTGACCAGGCATAATCAAATCGTGTCATGACATACCAATCTTTGGAATTATTCGAATCCCCTGCCCGCTCATTACCACCGTTTAAGATACCAGCTTGATACAGAAACCAATCCCCAAATGGCCGGCCATGGATATCAATGCCCACCTCTTCAGGCGAGTGATACAACGTGGAGTCAAAGGGTTGAATGGCATTTCGGTTTCGATCAAACAACCCATAAAACTTTGAGGCATAGGCGCTCTGCATCAGCGCCCATCGATTGACCGTGGGTGTATTGAATGCCCCAAACGGCGGTGCCAGCTTGGGGCCTATCGGAGGAAATTGTGGACGTCCACGCGCCATCGAGAAAAATGCGGAAGGATCCAGTCGGCCCACCCGAAGGTGCCCCCAATTCATCCCACCTAGATTATTCAAGGTGACATACGCGCGGCCAAGCTCCAGATCACTTGATCGGCCAAAAATTGTGGTCATATCCACAAAGAACCCAACGTTATTCGTAATGGTCCCGGCCGTAAAGAGACGGAGAATAGTGGGTGTACCGAGTTCCGTCTGGTCACCAGATCCTTCGATCTCCCGTTTGAGCTCGTAATGATCTAGGCCGCTTGTCACGAACAGGACGCTGAAATAATTGGAGACTTGATCTAAGGTCAGGTCTCCATATTTGAGTTTACCGACAATGCCGCCATCATCCGTCCCAGGCATTTGATAGCCATTTTCTAAAAATTGCTCCCCAAATTTATTCAACCGTGGCTGTCGCGTGTGGCAGACATTGCAATTGACTTTATACTTCCTGGCAAACGCGGGCAGAGCCTCGGCCTCTGAAACCCAGCCAGGAAAGGAAGTCACAAAAAGCACAAGCCCCAAAGCCAACATGATATCCGGTCTGAGCCAGAGTAAACGCATGCGAGAGATCATAGTTCTATCCTTCTTCACGGGAGGGAAGAACAAAAAATTAATAAGGTGGATGCACCACTTTTTCGCAGTGCAGACGGTGTTCTATCTCTTTTTTTTCATACATGTTACATTATTTCTCTCTTATGTCATGCTGCTTGGCTAAAGAGATTTCCTGAATGCCTTACACTGCGATTATCTCAAAAGCACAGGACTACGGATGTACCATCTTGCTTGGATTGGCTATATGCAGTTGCATGTCATATACGCCAACGACACGGTTTTTGGTGGAGCAGCCCGACAAAACTGTAGGGATGGAAATCACGTATCGGGAAGGCTCGCCTGAATACTCCCATCCGGCTCATTTGCCTCCGGAAATACTCGACAAAATTTTGCAACATGTTGAAGTGCAGCCCTCATCTCTACTTGACCGCATGGTGGGAGGCTCTTCAACAACACAAACGGCTTTTTCAGAAGAGCAACGACGGTTCTTTTCGAATCATCTCTCACAAGCACTAAAACGAGCCACGTCCTTGGAAACGGTCACGTTTTATTGGGCAACCCCTCGGGGCAACGGCATTTGGGAACTCACATCTGGAGGTCTTTACTTTCAAGATCACAACCTGCATCTTGTTCTTCCTAATTTCCGTCAGACTGTTACGAGACAACATCCCCCACATCACATCAGAGAAGATCCGCTCCTCCCATTGGACCAACCCCTGCATTCCCTGACGGCCATCAAGCCTGCCCAACAGATGACTCACAGCCTGGCTTCTGAACTTTGGTCCCCACAGACTCCTCATTTTATCTTTCCACTTAGCGAATTCTCTGCTGCGCGCAGGACTACAACTGAACCACAAACGCAAACTTCCAGTTCGTCCGGATCCTCCGACAGTTCCATAAAGGCACGGCTCCAGAGACTAGAGGAACTTCGGCAGGAAAATTTGCTAAGTGAGAAAGAATATCAACAAAAACGAAAGGAAATTCTAGAAAAACTGTGAAAGAAGTGAGTCGTGAGGAGTAAAAAGCAAGGTATAAGGGCCAAAAAAATTCAATGTCAGTAGCTAACGGGAATGTTCAAAAAATTCATCCAGCAAGACCGCAGCCTTTTTGACGCGCGGAGCATACTTTCAGTACGTGAGCTCGACAAAATGTCGAGAACGCCGATGGTGGATTTTTTCAACATTCCCTAGTGGTAGCTTTCTGCGTCAGAAGGAAACTTGCCACATTCCACTTCCTCCTTATAGCGCGTGAGCGCTTGCAAGGTCTCTGCTTTTAAATGAGCATAGGGCTTCACAAATTTTGGGACGAAATCATCAAACAAGCCTAGCAGATCATAGAGGACGAGCACTTGGCCATCACACCCTTGCCCTGCCCCAATACCAATCGTGGGAATTGCGAGTTCTTGAGTGATCGTGTTCGCTAAGGCACTCGGCACACATTCCAGCACCACCGCAAACGCTCCTGCTTCTTCAAGAGCTTTGGCTTCTCGTATAATCTGATCGGCAACCGCCTGCTCTTTTCCTTGAACCTTGTATCCCCCAGATTGATTAACTGATTGAGGTGTCATGCCGACATGACCCATGACTGGAATTCCAAAGCGTGTCATGGCTTCAACACGGTCCACAACCGACAGCCCCCCCTCAAGTTTAACCGCCGCTGCACCGGCTTGGAGAAAGCGTCCGGCATTTCGCACGGCTTCCTCGACATTCACTTGATAGGACAAAAATGGCATGTCCCCAATGACCAAGGCTCGTTGAGCTGTCCCTGCGACCATTCGAGTATGGTAGAGCATATCCTCCATCGTGACGGATATGGTATTCGGCTTTCCCTGGACTACCATCCCTAGAGAATCTCCCACCAAAATCACGTTCAACCCGGCCTGCTCGATAATGTGCGTAAACAATGCATCATAGGCGGTGATCACTGTGATCTTTTTTCCGTCTTTCTTATACTGCTGAAATTCAGGAATTGTGAGATGGCTCATGGAGTCCCATTCTCTGATGTTAGGAATTCTGGTTCGCGAAACGTCTGGCCGACTCCAAGGTGTTCTGAAGCAACATCGCAATCGTCATGGGGCCAACTCCACCAGGCACCGGCGTAATCCAACTGGCTTGCTCTTTGACTCGGTCAAAATCTACATCTCCCACGAGCTTGCCATCGGACAAACGGTTAATGCCTACATCAATGACCACCGCCCCGTCTTTCACCATATCAGGCGTGACAAACAGAGGTTTGCCAATAGCCGCAATGACAATATCAGCCTCATGAACCACGTCGGCAAGATCTTTGGTTCGAGAATGACAGATCGTCACGGTCGCATGACGATGTAACAACAGCATAGCTACGGGCTTCCCCACGATATTACTACGGCCAATGACCACTACTCGTTTTCCGGAAATGTCCACGCCTGTAGAATCAATCATACGAATGACGCCCTTCGGCGTACAGGGAACAAAAACCGGATCCCCTTCCACCAATCGACCCACATTCACTGGATGAAAACCATCAGCATCTTTGTCAGGCGAGACAGCTTGTAAAATAGCTTTACTTTCGATATGAGGCGGCAGCGGCAATTGCACTAAAATGCCATGGATTTTTGGATCGGCATTCAACGACTGAATCAGTTTCAGCAACTCCTCCTGCGTGGTCGAAGCCGGCAAGAGATGCTCTTGCGGGTACAGACCGGCTTTTTCGCAAGCTCGCTTCTTATTTCTCACATAGACTGCTGAGGCTGGATCATCTCCGACCAACACTGCTGCTAAACCAGGTTTAATCCCAGTGTTTTTTTCAAGTATCGCGACTTCTTGGCCAATGCCTTCTCGAAGATTCAGTGCTAACGCTTTTCCATCAATAATTTGTGCAGCCACCTGTTTCTCCTTACAAGACTGAATTGAATGCACCCTAAAAAGTTGAGACACCTTTGAGTGACGTATGAAACGATATCAGTCACTCAAAACGTCGTCAACACACCCCTAGCACCGGCATTTCTTGACACCCTCCAAAACCCTCACATACCATGACCGACATGATTCAGGTATATCACCGTTCACCAGCAACTATCGCATTGTACATTCCATTTTTCATCGACCTACATCCATGACTCTGGCCTATCATGTTTCTCTCGTTCGATGTCTCGTCGCGGTATGCCTGGTCCCCATGATAGTGCTGAGTGTCCACGCGAATGAAATCGCCAACCTCCAATTTCCACAAAACATCATCGCCGACCAGGGGAACGTTTACTATATCGCGAATGCTAATGGCGATCCAGGCACACGGGCCAATCAAGGGTTTATCAGTAAAGCCAACCAAGAGGGACAGATCACCGATCTTCACTTTATCCACGGTGGCAAAGGATCGGTCACATTGCATTCCCCCAAGGAAATGGCCATAGTTGGCTCCACGCTTTACGTCGCTGATCTAGACACAGTACGTGGCTTTGATAAGCTGACCGGCCATTCTCTTGTCACCATTCCATTCAATCAATTTCATGCGGTGTCCCTCACAGGCTTGGCAGCCGATACCAACGGAACTTTATATGTCTCGGATGCCGACACTAACACCATTTTCCAAATCGATACCGCGCAAGACCATCGCATCAGCCAATTGATACAAAATGATAAATTGTCTCATCCTCATGGATTAGCCATTCATCCACGCAATGGACATCTTGTGGGTGTGGGCTGGGACGATGGAAAGGTGTTTGAGATCGATGAAAACGGGGTGTTAAAAGAGTTGTTCGTCAACTCATTCTTTACTGGCGGGTTTTACAACCTCGATGGGATCGATTTTGATCGCTATGGAACCATGTATGTGTCAGACATGACTGCAGGAAAAGTATGGCGCATCCGGGCCAACTTGAAAAAAGAAGCCATTGCTGAATTTTTGCTATCGCCCTCTGGGATCGGCATTGATCGCGTCAATCATCTCATCCTGGTGCCTTATCTCTACGCGAAAGGCGCTGAAATTAATGGACTGGAACGGCCCTCCAACGACAAGCCCAAGAAAAAGAAACGCACGCTGGCTGACTACGGGATGGATTGGTTCAAGAAAGACAAGCCAGATGAGTAAATGCGACTATTGCCACCAGCGGAAAGGGAAACGGTCGTGCCCTGCGCTGAGTGGCGCGATCTGTAGCCAATGTTGCGGCGAACATCGCATCACCACCCTGACTTGCCCAGCCTCCTGTGTATTTTTAGAAAGCAACGATGACTACCAACAAAAACGTGCCAGCGAACGTTTCGAAGTTGACCGACGAGCCTTTTATCGCGAACTCCTGGATTTTAGTGGCGAACAAGCAACGGAAATATTCTATGTGTTTGAAGCATTAACCTTTCGCTATTTCCAGGATCGCCGGGATGCCCAAGATAGCGAGGTCTTAGAAGGGCTACAAAGTCTCCGCCGTAGCTTCAGCATGATTCAGATTCCTGAAGCCGGCATACCAGCCTTTGGAGAAGAGTTACGAAAGGAATTTAAAGTGTTTGGAGAGCGTCAACCATTGGAGCCAACCATGGTTACAGAAGTCTTGGATCGAGCCCAGACTTTCATCCAAGAGTTTTCAGGTCCAGACCTTCGCTCCCATCGATTTTTGCATGGTTTGTTGGGTTATGTCCGAGACCGTCACCCCGATGTTGCCGAACAGCTCGCTCGGCAAACAGGAGCGGGTGGTCGTATCGTCATTCCCAGTGGGTTCGACTATCAGTCCGAAGGTGCTTCGTCGTAGATTGTCCTGCCGCTTTTGTTACTTCCTACAGCCGTAAGCGTTTACTCCAACACCTCTATGGTCATTTCTATTCGTTCGACCGGATTGTCCCGCAAGTCTCGAGGTTGGCTAACAATGGTCTCGGCGACCTCGACACCTTTTAGTACTTCCCCAAACACGGTGTACTTCCCATCTAAATGTGGAGCCTTGTCAACCATGATGAAGAACTGAGACCCTGCGCTATTCGGATCTGCTGTTCGTGCAGCCGATAAAATCCCTTTTTCATGAACCACTTTGTTGAATTCAGCCGGAAGGGTATAGCCTGGCCCACCTGTTCCAAATTTATTCCGATTCGCCGGGTCTTTGGTCAAGGGGTCGCCGCCTTGAATCATGAATCCCGGAATAATTCGATGAAAAATCGTGCCATTATAAAAACCAGATTTGGCCAGCTTGAGAAAACTTTCGACATGTTTGGGAGCCAAGTCAGAGAACAAAACAATTTCCATTTCACCAAATTTAGTTTTCAAGAGCACATGTGGCGCTTGCTGAGCCTTCGTGGAGTCATCGGCAAGAGCCAACGAGACGAAGACCCCACTCAAAAGAGATATCACGCCCAAGGCCAACAGGCTTCGTTTCAACATTGTCCGTACATCTGCTGTGACAACACTCATCATTCTTCCTCCATTCCTACTCAAGTGAATCCTTAGTTGTTCGTAGCAACTTGCCCAGTGACAAAGGCCAAGGCTTCTTCGGCTGCACGCTGTTCAGCTTCCTTTTTTGTATGTCCTTCTCCCCGTCCCATCACCTTTCCAGACACTTCGACAGCGACTGCAAACAGCTTCTGATGGTCGGGGCCTGATTCCCGAATCAACCGATATCGTGGACTTGTCCCTTGGTATTTGTGCACCCATTCTTGCAACTGACTTTTCCAATCTCTTCCGATCACGAGGCCAGGTGTGTCTCGTAGATCAGACAACTCTTCCATCAACACCCGGTGAATGAATTGACGAGCTGACTCTAATCCTTTATCAAGATACACAGCCCCAATCAAAGCTTCAAGGGCATTGGCCAAAAGAGAATGTTTTTCTCGCCCTGAATTGATTTCTTCACCCCGACCCAGACGTAACCATTGCCCAAAGCCTAACCGTTCAGCCACTTTGGCGAGAGTCTGACGACTAATCAAACTTGCTTTAGCCTTGGAGAGTGCTCCTTCGGAAAACGCGGGGAACATTTCGGTCACACATTCGCTCATCACTAAGCCCAGCACGGCATCTCCTAAAAATTCTAACCGCTCGTTATGCGGCATCGACTTCGACCCTTGTCTTTGAGTGAATGAACGGTGCGTCAGGGCTTCATATAATAAACGATCCTGTTGAAAAACAAGTCCTAGGGTTTCCTGAATTTCGTCAACATCAAACACGGCCATTCATCCTTCGGACCGTTACAGGGTCCCCCATTGCGGAATCCCCCAACGGCTTTACTCAAATCTGTTCATTGTACCATAATCACTTCGTATTGATGGCGAGATCGAGAACCTCTAGTCGAGCGTGTCTATCTGGTAGGATTCGAGGGAACATGCCTCTTGCCCGTTAGGCTTCTGTCCACCCACGGAAGACGAGACAGGCATTAACTCCACCAAACCCAAATGCATTGGATATGGCCACATCGAAGGAACTTGACCGCGCCTGGTTCGGAACATAGTCCAGATCACATTCAGGGTCTGGGTTATCCAAATTGATTGTAGGTGGGAGAGTCCCGTAGTGCATGGCTAATATAGAGAATACGGCTTCAATTCCACCCGCCGCCCCCAACAAATGCCCGGTCATGGACTTTGTGGAACTCACGGGAATGGAGTACGCCTGTTCACCAAAGACCTTCTTAATGACTTGAGTTTCCACTCGATCTGCAAACGTTGACGTCGCATGAGCATTAATATAGCCGACTGAAGTCTTTGAGATCTTCGCATCATGAAGAGCCTGCTCCATACACACAATGGCACCCGCTCCATCGTCGGGAGGCGCCGTGATGTGAAAGGCATCACTATTCATGGCATAGCCAATCAGTTCGGAATAAATACGAGCTCCGCGAGCACGAGCATGCTCCAACTCTTCTAAGATTAAGACACCGGCACCTTCCCCAATGATAAATCCATCACGATCGCGATCGAATGGCCGACTGGCTTTTTCCGGCGCATCATTTCGTCTGGACAGCGCCTTGGCTGCAGCGAATCCTGCAACTGCCGTCGGACAAATGGTCGACTCTGCCCCTCCAACAATCATCACGTCGGCTTCACCGCGCTGAATAAGCCTGAACCCATCGCCAATGCAATGATTGCCTGTGGCACAAGCCGTCACAGTGCATGCATTCGGCCCCTTAGCTCCAAACCGGATCGCCACCTGTCCCGATGCCAAATTAATAATAACCATCGGAATAAAAAACGGGGATACGCGATCTGGGCCCCGCTCTAATACAACCTTGTGATACTGTTCGATCGCAGGAAGGCCTCCAATTCCCGCACCAATATAGACTCCGACACGCTCTGCCTTAGCTGTCTCGACGACGAATTTAGCGTCATCCATCGCTTCCTGGCTTGCAGCGACGGCAAAATGGATGAACCGATCCATTTTCTTGACTTCTTTTTTTTCTATATACGCCACAGGATCAAAATCTTTGACCTCTCCTGCTATGCGTACGGAATACTGGCTGGCATCGAATCGGGTAATGGGGCCGATCCCTGACTGGCCTTGACACAACTTCGCCCAAGTCTCGTGGACCCCGATACCAAGGGGCGTCACTAACCCCATCCCGGTCACAACAACTCGACGTGGTGACCATTCAGTCATTGCGTCATCCGAATCACTGTCTTGGATAAGCCTATCAGACTTTTTCCTTGATGAAATCTACAGCAGCCGAGACCGTTTGTATTTTCTCAGCATCTTCATCAGGAATCTCAATTTCAAATTCTTCTTCTAACGCCATGACTAATTCCACAGTATCTAAGGAATCAGCCCCGAGGTCCTCCACAAACTTGGCATCAGGTACGACATCATCCTCTTCCACTCCTAGTTGTTCAGCGATAATTTTCTTAATGCGTTCTTCAACAGCCATTGTTGGCACCTCCTTCCAAAAGAAATTCAGTAAACACCCTCTCGCTCTTCCGATTAGGCCATATGCATCCCTCCATTCACATGTAGAACATGGCCTGTGATATACGCCGCGTTCTCCGACGCCAAAAAACACACCGCATTCGCGACATCATTCGGTTGCCCAAGCCGTTTTAAAGGGATCTGCCCCAACAGAGCCTCTCTCGTATCCGCCGCAAGTCCTTGAGTCATCGCGGTGTCAATAAATCCCGGCGCGACCGCATTCACCGTGATACTTCGACTGGCATATTCCCGCGCAACGGTTTTGGTCAGGCCGATCACTGCTGCCTTTGAAGCTGAATAGTTGGCTTGACCAATGTTTCCGATCGCCCCCACAATGGACGCAATATTCACAATCCGGCCACTTCGCTGCCGACTCATTGTAGGCACCACCGCCTTCACGCAGAAAAACGTCCCTGTTAGATTAACTTGCAAGACAGCATTCCAGTCTCCATCCTTCATACGCAACAATAAGCTATCTCGAGTAATTCCCGCATTATTGACGAGAATGTCGATCCGTTCCCATTCCTTGAGCACATGCTCTATCATCCTCTTGACTTGATCCCAATCACCAACATTGACTGAAACCGCCATCACCTTTCTACCTAACTGCTCAACTTGATTAACAGTTTCTCGACATTGATTGACATTAAGATCGGCGACAACGATATCAGCACCATCGCGAGCTAATGCAACCGCAATGGCTTGACCGATCCCTTGTGCGCTCCCCGTGACTACAGCAACTTTCCCAGACAATGACATCGCCAAACCTCTCTCAGAAATGTGGAAAGCGTAGACGTTATACCACGTGAGCCAAGACATATTCATACGAGTCTTGGTCGAAGATATTCCAGGTTTTCGCCTCTGGGACAATGCGTTTGACTAAGCCGGTTAAGACTTTTCCTGGACCGATTTCGACAAAATTCGTAATGCCCATCGCCCACATCGCCTGGATTGTTTCTTGCCATCGTACCGGTGACGGCAATTGCCGAACTAAGGACCGCCTCACATCATCCGCCGCTCGTAAAGCCATGGCTTCCACATTATTGATCAACGGGACCTGTAAATCAGACCACTCCATAGAATCAATATCTTTTTTCAATCGGTCCGCTGCTGTCTGCATCAGGGGGGTATGAACTGGCACGCTCACCGGCAAGACCTTCACCCGTTTTGCCCCACGCGCCTTGGCTAACTCCAACGCTCGCTCTACCGCGGCATTTTCCCCAGCAATCACAGTTTGCCCAGGAGAATTGAGATTAGCCGGTGCGACGATACCTAAGGCTTCTGCTTCTTGACACACCTCACACACCACCGCCTCTGAAAGACCCAAGACTGCCGCGACTAATCCCGCTCCGGGACTCACAGCTTCTGACATGTAGGTCCCACGTTTTTGGACCAGGCGCAACGCATCGCCAAATTCCATCGCACCTGCTCCCACCAAAGCGGTGTATTCGCCTAAACTATGCCCCGCTACCGCCGCAGGAGTCATCGGACCGCTCTGTACCATTTTCAACGCCGCCACGCTTGTGACCAGTAGTGCGGGTTGCGTAAATTCTGTCAAGTTCAATTTCTCTTCTGGTCCCTCAAAACAGAGTGTCTTGACATCATATCCCAGAATGGTTTCTGCCTCTTGGTATAAACTGGGAATCTCAGCGTTTTTCTCATAGAGCACTTTCCCCATTCCAACGGACTGCGACCCTTGACCAGGGAAAAGAAATCCAATGGCCACAGTTAAAGACCTCGTACTGTAGACGAAGAGTGTTTAATCAACAATAAACTCTCCTCCATCGACACAGATTACATTTCCAGTAATCCAGTGGGCTTTAGGATGACTTAACAAGCCCAACGCATCGGCCACATCCTGTGTCGTGGTGAGTCGGTTCGAGGGATTCTTTCGTTTAGCCATGGCAATCATTTCCTCTGACCCAGGAATTTTTCTCAAGGCCGGCGTATCAGTAACTCCCGCCATCAGAGAATTGACGGTAATTCCCAATGGTGCCAGTTCCAGCGCCAGTTGCCGAGTATGGGATTCCAAGGCTGACTTGGCAGCTGAAACCGCCCCATAGGTTCTCCAGACACGAGCTCCTCCGGCACTGGTCATCGAAAAAATTCGACTGCCTGAACGTAAGAAGTTCTGAGCCACAAGATCTTGCGTCCAGTACACCAGGCTATTTGCCATCACATCCAACGTCATGTCCATTTGGGATTTACTAATTGCTTCCGCGGCGGAGTCCGCGATATAGGGTTTCAAGGTACCAAATGCGAGTGAATGGAGGAACACTCGAACATTCACGGGTTTTCCCGATTTGTCTCCTCGCTGCTTCATCGCCCCGAGAACATCTGCTCGCTTGTCCGGATCAGCCGCATTGGCATTAAAAAGTAAGACTTCCCGCCCTATCTCGCGAATTTGTCCGGCGATCCGTTCTGCATTTGGCAAAGTTGACTTCCGATCTAAATGGACACCAAGAATATTTAGCCCCAGTCTAGCCAATTCTATAGCCGCTGCTTCACCAAACCCGCTTGAAGCTCCAAGAATCAGAGCCCAATCTCCTTCTCCCCACATCATGTCTGACATAACAATCCCCTTTTGTCTTCCCTCTCTAGGCACGTCTTTGATTCTGTGTGATTACCCCACTAGTAGACGAAGCTTCTTCTCTCGTCCCGCATCACCTGCCCCAGAGGGTTACCACCGTATCAATGCCGAAGCCCAGGTCAGGCCAGCCCCGAATGCAGCTAACAGGACCATGTGACCTGGCTGAATTCTTTTATGAAGAACAGCCTCATCTAATGCTAATGGAATTGATGCAGCAGAAGTATTACCAAATCGGTCAAGATTAATCATCAACTTTTCGCGAGCGAACCCCAAACGCTGGTTCACCGCGTTTAAAATCCGAATGTTCGCTTGGTGCGGAACAAAGAGATCGATATCTTCCAGAGCAACTCCATTAGCCTGTACGGCTTCTCTAGCCGCTTCCTCCATAGATTTCACGGCAATTTTAAAGGTTTCATTGCCTTTCATTTTGACAAAACAACGTTTCTTCTCCAACACATCCTTTGAGGCTGGATCTGTGGAGCCGCCACCAGGAACATGAATCATATCAGAAAGACGGCCATTTGCATGCAAATGGGTCGACAAGACTCCATATTGCGAAGGCCCTGAGCCAAGCACGACCGCTCCGGCGCCATCTCCAAATAACACACAGGTGTTTCGGTCGCTCCAATCGACAATTGCCGACATCACCTCCGCACCGATGACAAGCACATACCGCATCCCGCTCTTGATGTAAGCATCAGCAACCGACAACGCGTAGACAAACCCACAGCAAGCTGCGGCAATATCACAGGCGGCTGCCTTTGTCGCTCCTAGTCGATATTGGAGAAGGCAGGCGGTCGAGGGAAGCGGCATATCTCCTGTGCATGTGGCTACAAGTATCAGATCAATATCACTCGCACTCACATTGGCCGCATTAAGGGCACCTTGAGCTGCTTCCAATGCCAAATCCGAACAGGCTTGTCCCGTTTGGACTAATCGACGTTCTCGAATACCCGTTCGTTCGACAATCCACGTATCAGACGTGTCCACCATGCGTTCAAGGTCAGCATTGGTCAAGACTCGATCGGGTACATAGCTGCCTGTTCCCAGAATAGCACTATTCATGTTGCCTGAGGACCCCGTTCAAGATTCAACGGCTGAGGAGAGGACGCCCTGGGCAATATCGTCTCGAATCGCCTCAATTAGGCCACCTTCGGCCAACGCTTGCGCCTGCAAGATCGCGTTCTTGATCGCTTTTGAAGATGAACGTCCGTGACAAATCATACTGATCCCCTCCACACCCAACAGCGGGGCTCCACCAAATTCAGCGTAATCGGTCTTCCGACGTAAACGAAGCAGAGGACCGGCTACAAAAAGATACGACATGCGCCCGAGCGCAGACTGGGCGATTTCTTTCATGAGCATTTTTTTGATCGCATCAGCCAATCCTTCTGAAATCTTCAAGGCCACATTGCCAATAAATCCATCGGTCACAATGACATCAGCATTTCCACTGTATACATCACGCCCTTCGATATTCCCGATGAACTCTATGTGACTTTCCTTTAACAACTTAAATGCTTCTTTTGTGACTTCATTGCCTTTGATATCTTCTTCTCCGATACTCAAAAGACCGATGCGTGGTCGATCAACCTTCAATAGGTGTTTTCCATATTCATGCCCCATAATGCCAAACTGATACAGTTGCCGAGCCGTACAATCAACTGTCGCTCCAACATCCAGCATGATGGCTTTACCCTGTCGTGTCGGAAGAGTTGCGGCGATGGCAGGACGATCAACCCCTTCAATCGAACCTAATAAAAAAAACGCTGAGACCATCGTGGCTCCGGTATTCCCGGCGCTTACGAGAGCATGGGCCTGACCCGACTTAACTAGTTCGGTGGCTTTCCAAATTGAGGAATCGCGTTTTTTTCTAGCTGCCAAGGCGGGCGACTCGTGCATCCCCACCACTTGGGAGGCATGAAAAATTTCAATTTGTGGTTTGTTGCCACCTAATTTATCCAGCTGAGCCTGAATAGTCTGTTGGTCGCCAACAAGAATGACCGAAAGCCCAGCTTCCCTAGTTGCCTGCAGCGACCCTTCAACGATAGGAGTTAAACCGTGATCTCCCCCCATCGCATCCACGGCTATTTTCATGAGATTGTTTGAGAAATGGATCAGTAGGAAAAGGGCAGGAACTATCCTTCTTCAACCGCAATAATTGCTTTCCCTTTATAGGTGCCACAGTTCAGGCAGGTCACATGAGGTTGTTTCAACTCATGGCATTGCGGACAGACCGACAAATTCGGAGGCGTTAGTTTATGATGCGACCGACGTTTATCACGACGAGCACGCGAAATCTTGTGTTTAGGGTTTGCCATAACTTTCCCACTTATTACTTAAGGATGGTAATCACGCCATTTTTGGAACAGCTAACATTGAACATCTTGTAGTTTTTCGATGCAACGATAAGTGATTATCTAAATCCAATAGTGACGAAGGTGCTTCCGATACATGACAGCCACATTGGCCTTCATTGAAATTTACTCCGCATGTTTGACAGAGACCTTGGCAATCCTCTCGACATAACGGCTGTAATGGCGCCGCCAGAATCAAGTGCTCACGCAGAGCGGGAACGAGGTCAATTTGATTGGCAGTAATCGGATATGCCTCAGTATCAACTGCGTCATCATCGACTTGATCTAACGCCAGCATCCCTCTGCGCCTGCGACTCTTGGAAATAGGAGCCGTAGAATCTGTGCTGGAGGTGGCCATTTTGCAAAAGTCGGCAGCAAACGGTACCGAGAGGTCTTCTTCGAAACTGGTTAAACATCGAATACATTCACGCGCAATCCGCCCTGCCATGTGACCTTGACAATGCACTGCTTGCTTGTCGGAGAAAACAATCTGCCCTGTACAACGAATCGAGCCGAGGATATCTCCATCATCACTCGGCAAGCCAATATCAAAAGGCAGAATTTCCTGTGAGATTGTGAGTCCGTCTGCAGGAATATCACTTAAATGAATGGTGAAAGACATGGTTTCCTACACAACATGTGTGAACCAGGAAGATTAACAGCTACCGAGGAGCTGCCTATTCTCGCCAGACTCCATTTCAGCGTTGTTCCTCCGAAAACGAAAGAATAGCAATATGTCTTGCCCTTTTGACAGCCTGAGTGAGACGCCGTTGATGCCTGAGACAATTCCCTGAAGTTCGGCGTGGAATAATTCTTCCACGTTCCGTAAGAAAGTTTCTCAAGAGATTTGCATCCTTATAATCTAATGGCGTTTTATCCACACAAAATCGACATACTCTCCGACGCTGAAATAATCGCCCTTTTTCCACGCGACCTTCTCCTCTGATAAGTGTTATGGCATGGGATCAGGATAATAATCTTCAGATGACTCGTATGCTGGGTCCTCAGCCGCCGAGGATCCAGAACTTCCTGATGATGCCTTCTTTGGCAAAAAGGTCACAGTTTGCGCCACGACCTCGTGTTTACTTCGCTTCTGCCCATCTTCTGTTTCCCAGCGACGCTGCTGAAGACGGCCATCAACAATTGCCCCGTCACCCTTATTGAGATACTGGCCGCAATGTTCAGCTTGTCTACCGAATACCACGATGTCAACATAACATACTTCTTCTCTCTGGTCATCGGCCTGTCGATACCGTCGATTCACGGCCAAAGGAAAATTGACAACAGGCGTCCCGCTTGGTGTATATCGCAACTCAGGATTCCTGGTGAGATTGCCGATCAAAATAACTTTATTGAATCCCACCATCGGTAGATTCCTCTCCCTCAGACTGTGCAACAGGGACCAAATCAGACGGGTTCAGACGAACAGTCATGAATTTCATGACTTGGTCGTCCATGCGTTGAAATCGTTCTAGCTCAGCCACAACAGCTGGTGGCCCTTCAAAGCGGACAGTGAGAAACGTACCTTTTCGTTCATGACGAATCTCATAGGCAAGTTTTTTCTTACCGCTATTATCAACGTGTAAAATACTCGCACCTGACTCGGTTAAAATTTCTTTTATCTTGTCAACCACACGATCATTATCCGTTTCTGCCTGAACAGGGCGTAAAATACACACAGACTCATAAAGTTTCATATACCGCCTTCCTTGCTGAGTAATCTATTCATTTTCAGACACACCACACGCCGTATAGCAGAAAAGGGAAACGAGGCTACCACAGGGTCAAATCTACTGTCAAACACCTACACAATAAAGAGAAAGTAGCCCGTCCGATGCAAAAGAGGCAGTCTATTCCCGCTTTCGTGAACTGAAAGATTGGCTGATTCCTTCATTTCGTCTTGTCACGGTTAACGAAAAAACATTGCTGGCTCAGAATTGGGTATGAAACCGATTCATGGCCGTCGAGGCACCTTCCGTTACCACACATTCTAATGCGTCAACCGCCTGGGGTATGATCTCTTCTACCTGCTGTTGCTCATCATCAAGGAAGGGCGACAACACATACTGTGCCAAATCCTGCTCCTCCATTGGACGTCCTATCCCTACTTTCAGACGACAAAATTTTTCAGTATCAAGACACACGAGAACCGAACGTACCCCATTATGCCCTCCGGCACCACCACGAGTTTTAATCTTCAATCGACCAAGAGGGATATCCAGATCATCATACACCAAGATTAGATCCGAAGGAGCAAGACGATGTTCTTCAAGAAGAGAGGCAATGACCTGCCCCGTCTGGTTCATCCATATCAAGGGCAGGGCGACTACCACCCGATGCCCGTCAACCTCTCCCTGGCCCTGAAACGCCTGTTCACGTTCGGTTAGCGACACGTTCCAACGTGCAGCTGCATGTTTGAGTACCATCCAGCCGAGGTTATGACGGGTTTTCTGATAGACTAGTCCGGGATTCCCAAGCCCGACAATCACAAACAAGAGTTATTTCTTGCTTTCTTTGGCCTTGGGTTCAGAAGTGGGAGCGGTCTCGACCTTGTCTTTTTCCTCAACAGGTGCAGGTGCGGCTTCTCCAGCTTCGCGGGCCAGGAGAGATTCTAACTTGGCCTCAGACATCTTCGTAGCAACATGAACGACCATTAAATCCGTATCATCTAACACTTTGATACCGGTCGGCAATTCAATGTTTTTAACATGGACCCCTTGCCCAATACCCAAATCCGTAGCCGTCACCTCTATATGGTCGGGAATCTGAGCAGGCAAACATTCAATATGTAATTCTCGTAGTGGTTGTTGCAAGATACCGCCTTCTTTAACTCCAATCGGTACAGCACCCACTACTGAAACCGGCACCTTGACGCGAATGGGCTTCGCCATCGACACTTCGAATAAATCAATATGAAGAATGGCACCTGTAATAGGGTCTAGTTGATGATCCTGTAAGATGGCCACTCGGTCCTTCTTCCCATCAACCTTCACGGTCAACAGACCAGTGTGACCAACTTGTGAGAGGACCAGCTTCCTCGCAACATTGTGTTCTAACGCAAAAAACTCTGATTTTCCTCCTCCATAGATCACTCCAGGAATTTTCCCTTGACGACGTAACTGCCGGGCAATTCCTTTTCCTGCTTCATCTCGCTTCTCAACTTCTAGTTCGTATTTCATCACTCAGTCCTCTTTTTTAGAATAGTTTTCCTCACTTCGACCCCAGGCTTGCGACAACCTATACAAACAAGGAAGTTACGGATTCCTCTCGATGAATCCTTAAGATTGCTTCTCCCAGCAAGGGGGCAACTGATAGCGCCTTGAGCTTAGTACAGGTTTTCTCTTTTCCGTTCAATGGAATCGTATTAGTGACGACCACTTCTCGCAAGTTCGATTCTCCTAAACGCTCGAGAGCTGGCCCTGACAACACAGGATGGGTGCACCCAGCCCAAACAGAAAGCGCCCCGTTGTCGAGACAGGTTTGAGCCGTCTGGACGATTGTACCTGCAGTATCAATCATATCATCAAATAACAGGGCATGCATATCTTTGACGTCGCCGATGATATTCATCACCTCAGCCTGGTTAGGCGACTCTCGTCGCTTATCGATGATGGCAAGCGAGGAATTCAGCCGCTTAGCAAATGCTCGAGCTCTCTCGACCCCCCCCGCATCAGGTGAAACCACTACTATATCAGAGATCTGTTGCTTTTTAATATAGTCGAGAAGAACGGGCATGGCATAGAGATGGTCCACAGGAATATCAAAAAACCCTTGTATCGGACCTGCATGCAAATCCATAGTCAGAATTCGATTCGCACCCGAGACAGTCAGCAAATCTGCAATCACTTTGGCACTAATTGGTACGCGTGGCTGGTCTTTTCGATCTTGCCGCCCATAACCATAATAGGGAATTACAGCGGTTATCCGCGAAGCCGATGACCGCTTGACCGCATCAATCAGAAGCAATAATTCCATAATTGAATTATTCACCGGATGGCAGCAAGACTGTATGAGAAAGACATCACCTCCGCGAACATTTTCATCAATTCGGACCCGCGTTTCCCCATCACTAAACGTCGTGACCGTCACCTGGCTCAACTCTTGACCCACATACGCGGCAATTTCCTGAGCCAGAGTCGGATTAGAATTACCCGAAAACAATTTCAGGTCACGTGGCATACGATACTGATATCATCCAGAAAAGAGAAAGTGAGGAAGGCTTGCCCCTCATGAAAGACAGGCCAAAGTTAATGCGAAAATCTTCGACTTGTCAACTCACGTTCCAAGACTCAGGCCGACGAGACTGGAGAAGAGGTCTTAAAAGACCTAGGGTGAGAAAACATGGAGGAGTTTTCCATCGAGACATCGAAGACATACCATTGAGTTTCCTGTCGTAGTGTCGAGGCTGCTACCGAGGCACCATGTAGTGTATCAAACACACCAAACACCGTCGCTCCGCTTCCCGACAACAAGGCCGCTTGGGCTCCCAGAGCTTGAAGCTTGTCTTTCATAAACCGGAGAACTGGGTACAATGAAAATAACGGCGATTCGAAATCATTCTCCATGTGGCCAATGAGATCATCCCAATGGACTGATCCTTGACGTTCAACGGTTTCAGTCCATGAACACAGTGGGGGAATCTCGGAACGACCCTCTGCGAGTCGCCCATAAGCCCATTTTGTCTGAATCGGAAACCCTGGATTAACCAACACAAGCCAGCGAATACCCTGTACAGTACAAGCGGTAACCTCTTGCCCCCATCCCCGGACAATCGCACAGGGCGCATGAAAAAAGAACGGAATATCGCTCCCCAATTCAGAACCGACCTCACAAAAGGTAGACACTTCCCAGTTTAATTTCAGCAATTGCACAAGGCCATAGAACGCCGCCGCAGCGTCACTGCTGCCACCACCTAAGCCTGCCGCCAACGGAATGGCCTTCTGGATATCAATCTCCACACCAACTGACCGGCCTGCCCTCCGGAGTACGGCTTCTGCTGCACGATAGACCAAATTCCCACGATCAGTTGGCAACGCTGCGTCGTCACAGGAAAGTCGAATCTGATTGTGGCTCGAATTGAGGCGAATATGAAGCTGATCGAACAGACCGACTGTATGCATCAGAGACCACAAGGCATGATAGCCATTAGACTCACGGCCTAGAACTCGAATTAACAAATTTACCTTGGCCGGAGCCTGCACAGTAATGGCGTCCGACAAGATCATACCTTCATCCATATCATTTCTCCCATCACCCTATGACTGACCCAATAGAAAAGATAGGAAGATACATGGCCACAACAACGAGAGCAATCCCACTGCCTACCACAACGAGCACGCACGGTTCTAGGACCGAGGTGACCGTAGCAATCACTCGGTCTACCTCCTGTTCGAATAAATCCGCAATTTTCTCTAGCATCAGATCCAACGACCCTGTTGATTCCCCAACCTTGACCATTTGCGTAACCATCGCAGGAAACATGCCGGTAGCCCTAAGCGTATCTGAAAGGGGCCTTCCATCCTCTACGTCAGTCGCAACTTCTTGAAGGTGCCGCTCAATGATGCTGTTTCCCGTCACCGTCCCCGCAACTGACAATGCCGTCAACAAAGGAACTCCTCGGCGAATTAAGAACCCTAATGTTCGAGCAAATCGCACAATCGCCGCTTTTCGAAAAAGGGCACCCAACAACGGTAGACGCAGAAGGAGGCCATCGATCACTTGCCGGCTTTTCATATGGGTTAGTAAGAAATAGCTTCCTAGCATCACGCTCAAGACCAGCCCGATCAGTATAAGGACGTGTTCCCGAATTCCACCAGCCAAGGAAATGACAACCTTCGTCAGCCAGGGTAGGGACTCGCCAAATTCTTGAAACAACCCAGAAAACAAGGGCACGACCCAAACGAGTAGAAATACGAACACCATCGAGGCCACCGACATTAACAAGCCAGGATAGGCAAGGGCCGAGAGAATTTTCGCCCGCAATTGGACTTGTTTATCAAGATAAACCGCTAATTGAGACAAACTTTCATCCAAACGCCCCGTGGCTTCACCGACTTCCACCATACTTCGATAAAATCGTTGAAAGATGGTCGGAAACTTCCCCAAGGCCTCAGCCAATGGTATACCATGTTCGATATCTGCACGTATGTCCGTCAGAATGGGATGCCAGGCAGGATTCTCAACCTCCGTTCCAAGTATCTCTAAACATTCTAACAGAGGCACACCGGCCCGAAGTAATGTGGCAAACTGGTGAGTCAGAATAACTACTTCTTTATTCGTAACTCGATGAGTATTCCAGGAAAATCTCCTTCGCTGGGGCCGTACTGGCTCAACTCGTTTTTCTTGCAGATGCATTATCAATAGATCCTGACTCCTAAGACGATGTAAGGCTTCTTGGGAAGTCGGTGCTGTCACCTCTCCCTCGAGGGTTTTTCCTTCCCGACTCTTCCCTATATATTCAAAGACTGCCATCGATTGGATTGACCTTTGCGTTCTCGTACCAACCTCACGTCGTCTTTTATGACGAACCCCTACGCTCTTGGACGTAACCGTGCTAAGGACCTTGCTTGAGAACGAACATGCCCAGCCCGTTCCAATAATTTCGTGAGCTCGTCGGGAAACATCGTGATGTCCAGCGCCGTCGTTGGTGCAATTTCTTTCTGCTGGTATAAATCAGCTAGAGCCTGATTCATCGTCTGCATACCGTACTGTGCCTGACCCGTTTGCATCATCGAATACACTTGGTGGAGCTTATCTTCACGAATAAGATTCCGAACGGCTGGGGAAAGAATCAGGATTTCTAGAGCTAAGACTCGACCGGCCCCTGCCAAACGAGGGACCAATCGTTGAGAAAGAATCCCCTCCAAAACCATTGACAGCTGAACACGAATTTCCGGTTGTTGGTGCACAGGAAAGACCGATACCAGTCGACTCAAAGATTGAATGGCGGAATTCGTATGTAGGGTCGCGATGGTCAAATGTCCTGTCTCAGCCATCGTCAGCGCCGCCTGGATTGTTTCCTGATCTCGCAATTCACCCAAAAAGACGACGTCTGGATCTTGCCGTAAAATGCCCTTGAGAGCCATCTGGAATTTTTGAACATCGGAGCCCACTTCAAGTTGGGAAACAAGGCTCGTCTTGTGGGAGTGCAGTACTTCAATGGGATCTTCAAGGGATACAATATGAGCTGGACGTTCTTGGTTAATCTGATCTAACAAAGCAGCAAGGGTAGTCGTTTTCCCACTCCCCGTAGCTCCTGTGACCAAGATGAGCCCCTGAGATTTTTGCACCAAGGTTTTGACAACAGAGGGCAACCCTAATTGGTCAAGAGACGGTATCGTAGTAGAAACGGCACGAACAGCGATCGCTAACGAACCTCGCTGTCTGTACAAATGGATCCGAAACCGGCCTAAGTCGGGAAACGACTGAGCACCGTCCCATTCTCCTCTCTTGGATAGATCTTGCTGCTGGTCTTCAGTAAGCAGATTGTCGGAAAATCGGCTTAGGTCCTGGCTTGTCAGGACTGGTGCCTTCATGGGTTTCAACTGACCATCAATACGCATGCGCGGAACAGTCCCGGCCACCAAATGCAGGTCCGAGGCACCGTGTTGACGCAGTTCTTTTAGCAGCTCAATCAGTTCCATCTACGTAACTACAGTCTTCGCATCGATTGAAATGGATGGGTCCCCGCTGGTTTCTGTTAAAATTTCACTCACGGTGGTCTGGCCGCGTTGAATCGCCAACAATCCAGCTTGACGCAATGTGCGAAACCCATCTTCTCTCGCACATTCGCATAACTCACTCGTCGATACACGGGATAAAATTTTTGCATGTAACCGTTCCGCGATTGGCAGGATCTCAAATAAGGCCATTCGACCTTTATAGCCCGTCATATGACATCGATCACAACCACCTCCTTTCATTGCCTGCACCACTTTGCTCTGATCTTCGGCAAATCCCAAGCCTCGCAAATAGGTGGGCGTGACGCCATCGGGCTCTGCGCAATGCTCACAAATTTTTCGAACCAATCGTTGCCCGATAACCAGAGAAATGGCTGAAGAAACCAGGAACGGCTCGATCCCCATGTCAATAAGTCGTGTAATTGCCCCGGGTCCATTCATGGTGTGGAGTGTGGATAGAACCCGGTGACCAGTCAATGCAGCCTGGATTGCAATCTGTGCAGTCTCCCGATCACGAATTTCCCCAACCATCATGACATCTGGATCTTGTCGTAAAAAGGATCGTAGACCCATCGAGAAACTCATGCCGATTTCTTCGTGAATCTGCAGTTGGTTGATCCCTTGAATCTGGAACTCGACCGGATCTTCGACGGTCACAATGTTCATTTGAGGCGTATTCAGATACTGCAACGCGCTATAAAGCGTCGTCGTTTTTCCACTCCCGGTAGGACCAGTCACGAGAATCATGCCATAAGGATTCTCGAGAGCTGTGGTTACACGATCTAAGTCAGGCTGATCGAGTCCCAAATTCGTGAGGTGCAGCGCTAAGCCGGATTGATTGAGCAAACGCAGGACAGCTTTTTCACCGAATAAACAGGGCAACACCGCAACACGAATATCCACATGAGGGAACGCCACGACATTCATTCGGCCATCCTGTGGTATTCGTCGTTCAGCGATATCGAGATTGGACAAAATTTTTAGACGTGCGATTAACGGCTGATGTAAATCTCCAGGAAGATTATGTACAGGTCGCAGGACACCATCTAACCGGAAACGGATACGGACAAATTTTTCCAGTGGTTCGATATGAATATCGCTGGCATCCATTTCAATAGCCTGTTGAATCAAGGTATTGACGACATCCACTACTGAAGAATCCTGGGCAATTCTTTGAGTCAATGTCGATGAGGATTGAGCCGTTGGGACAAAACCTGAACTCTTGGACATCCCTGGCCGATCCCGTGCTGCTCCATCACCAGCACCGTTCTTTTTTAGGTTCGGAGTTAGCGTATCGTAAGATCGCGTAGAGTCTGACGACCGACAACTGTCAGAACGCTTGGAAAGCTGATGAATCGTCCTACGAAGATCCGATTCAGTTGCAATCATCGGTGTGATGTGAAGACCGGTACGAAACCGCAGTTCATCAAGCAAGGACGCATTCGTAGGATCAACCATGGCCAAGGTTAACCGCGAAGAAGTTTTCCGGACTGGCAACACCAGATGTTGTTGAATCAGTTCGAGGGGAAGAACTGAACACATTTCGGTATTAATCGAACAAGTAGAAAGTTCGACAGTCGAGACGCCGTAGTGTTGACTCAAAAATTCTAAAAGCGTCGACTCTGACAGAACCCCCATACGAACTAAGATGCTACCGAGACGTCCACCCTCTGTTTGTTGAACAGCCAATGCCCGATCCAGATCTTCTGAGGAAATCACTTTTGCCTCTACTAGGCGGTGACCAACGCGTTCCAAACTCACAGTCCTATTCCCTCACGTGTTTTGTCACTAGTCGTCCCATTTAAATGTCGAATCCCACGCAACAAATAATGCACACCCGATCCGACTGTCAGTGCCACCATGGTTAATAACAACGGTTCGACCAATGTTGTGGGAATACGTCCCGTCGCATGGAGCATGACCGCAATGACATAACAAATTTGAGCGAAGGTAGTGGCCTTGCCCAATGTTGTAGGAGCGATATCAATATTCGTCTCGGTCAAATTGGCAATGAGAGTACCCGCAAGGAGGATCGCATCGCGGCTGACAACGACAATAACCGCCCATACAGGAATAAAATGTAAAACGGATAACGTAATGATGGCAGACATTAACAAAAGCTTGTCAGCCAGCGGGTCCAGGTATTCCCCAAGACGAGTGCGTTGATCTGTAATGCGCGCTATCATGCCGTCGAGCGTATCAGTCAACGCCGCAATGAGCAGCGTCACCAGCGCAGCATCATGACGGTTATACAGCAAAAAACCAACAAAAACAGGGACAAGCAAGATGCGGAGAACGGTCAGACTATTCGGGAGATTGATAGGAATGTGACCAACCGATGAGTTGTGGCCCATATCATCCACACGGCCTTTCGGACTCGAGGATGTGTTAACCCTCACTTTGAGACGTAATCAAGCGTACGTGCGGTTTCTCAGTGAAGTCAACCAGACTTGCTCGACATTCATAGGCAGCCTATAATCTCTTCTTACATCCGCGGAAAGTTCCTGTCTTTTGTCTGAAGGGGGTAAGGAGATCGTAACCATGAAACTGTATGGTTCTTCCATAGTTGGAGCTTGGCCCTTCCTTTCTGAGTCTACCCCACCGAAATACTCGGCTCCTGTTCGAACACAACGCCCCTAACAATAAAGCAGATGGACCGAATGCCGTGTAAAAAAATGCTGAGGAGCCAACGTATATGACATCACTACCATTATCATTTCGAGTCAAAAATGCGGTGATCGAAAAACACCAGTTAGAAGGGACTGACCCGAGCGACCGATATTTCAACCGGCTGATTCCGATCAAACGAGTGGAAGGGGGCTATACCGGCTCCGTCATGTACGAAGCTTTAACGATCGACTCAGAGACTCATCGAACCGTCCAAGAAACCACGCGAGATATTGTCGAGCAACTCCGCAAACTCGGGTTCACAAAAATGCGCACCCGCCTGAATTTCAAAGGGCAAAAATACCTTGCCGAAAAAGAATCCTGGATCGAATATTCAGACGCCTAATTCCCATTTCTTAATTTTACAACAGCGATCCCTTCTTCAACGTAAATAAGCCAACCAACGAAGGGCTTCATTCATTGTGACTGACCCTTTGCCTAGGAATCATTTGCGATCAGGTGCGATAGGGATACTAGGAATCTGTTTGACCTGGGCTAACATAAGCCCTCCCACCCTTCTTCATGCCACGGAAGCCCCAAGCATGCCCCACAGCTCTATGAACAAATCCCTCTATCGTGAACCGATCGGGTTATTTCATAGTTCTCAGTTTGAACTGACCACTGGAAGTTGCCAAGATTGCCGCACTCCTCCACAAGCCTTGTGGTATTTCCAAGACGAAATCATCGGCATACCTAAACCCGAAACGGCCAGTTCTTCCTCAACATCACTACCCTTCCTCGTATGGCTTGGGTCGTCAGAAGTACTACAGCATGGTCAGCTGGACAAGTCAGGTTCACATTTTATAATGCCGAATGGCACCAAAATACCGCTACAACTCACACCAAAACTTCCTTCGAATCGATCGTTCTATAACCACACAACTTTACAATATTTTCAGCGTCGATCACTTCGGCTTCGCGGCGACTTCAAAAGAAATGGTGAAACCACAATGTTTGTCGCGAAAATGATCTGGCCTGAAGATTTCCGCCTCGACCTCATAAGAAATCCATCAGATCCATCTAGAACCCAAACATCCCTCACGAGACTCATCGAAGACCAACACGGAGGCGCATCCGCGCCATTTGTGACAGAAGTGTTGTGGGAGCGCAACCCAGCCTCCCCACAGAATTGGGCTCATCGGCCGATATTCGGACTCATGCTGAATGGCGCCCAGGGAGATGACGATGAAGCCCACGGAGGACATTTCGGCCTTGTGACGGGCCAGATGGGGTCAACAGGCGAAATGGCCAATTGGATGATGAATAATTTTTACGATTTAGATATAGAAAGTGAAAAGGGCATCATCCCAAGCATGCTGCCGCTCGATCATTACTTGATGGATCTCAACAGCGGCCAATCTTACTATCGACCCAGTTATCTCTTGATCGCCATTCTTCGACAAGATCGTGCGGCCAACTTCATTCAGGCTTCAGCGAGCAACCTGTTTAGAGAATTTTATCGCCACGATTTTCTCTATCACCATGCCAAAGCCAACTGCACAGGACTCAGCATCGATATTCTCAGAGACTTAGGCTGGGCAATCCCACAAAAAGGGGCAACCAGTTATCTCAAAGGCATCGGAGCGTTCTATTATGTATCAGCTGTTGAACAAAGTTTAGATGCTGGAGAAAAGATTTATGACTACCTGACGCAAGAACAAACTCGGCTGTTTCCGCGCATGGCATTTGAAACGGCAGGACAGGATCTTTTAGAAATTGTACAGGGAAAAGCTGAATCCACTGACCGTCCCCTGACTCGATTTGAACGCCTTCTACAGGATGATGTCGAAGCTATAGTGTTTATCCACATACCCCAGATTCCTTCAAGTCGAGCATTTGGGACGTATCCGGTGCTCACGTTCGATGACTATCAAGATCGTGTCCCCGCAAACCGCAGTGACTGGCAAGTGGTTCCGGTACCACCACGTCCTTTTCCAGAGAATTTCCTAAAAGGCCCACAGCCAAATTCGAAAGAACCGTTTTTTTCTTCCATAAGGATTCTTGTAACATTACCCCCAATTATTCTTTGTCTTACCATTCTGGCGATCTCCTCACATCGCAGGCGTAGGAAGAAGTGAGTAGGAACAGGGAACGGGACTGTTGAATAATGAAGATATCAAACGCCATATTTCCCCAATACGCCCTCTGTCACTAGACCCGAGGGGCAGTTCAAAAAAGTTCGTTCAGCAAGGCCGCTTACTGCCTGGCTCGTCTCGAAGGGCGACTCCATGGTTCTGTGCGCGGAGCGTACGGGTAGTACGTGAGCGCTCCCGGCGCGAAGAGCGCTCTTGCTTGGTCCGCCCTCAGAGGCGGCACCGTTGTTGTGAGCCCGAAGGTCCAGAAAAATGGTGAGAACGCCGCTGACGGCTTTTTTCAACAGCCCCCTGACTTATTGTCGAGGCATCCTGGACCGAGGAGATAGGTTTTCTGTTGTAGTCGATAATATTCAGAGATTCCGTATAACTGCATTGTGGATTTTCGGCCGAAAGGTTTTGATAGCTTGATTCTCGCGGGTGGGATGGACACGGTTAGAGAGAAAAATCACTTCGAGTTCTTTGACAGGATCAATCCAAATCGACGTCTCCGTAAACCCTAAATGGCCAAACGACGCTGCCGAAAAAACTGCCCGGATGATGAAGGTTGAGATTCTGTTTTACTTTCTCCTACATAGCCGCCACCCAGCTAAACCAATAAGCCCAGTTCCTAGTAAGAGCAGTGTCGAAGGTTCGGGAATCACAGAAGATCCTCCAGGCATTCTAGCCACCTCAACATTAAGGATATCAAGAGCCCATCGGTTTGTTCGATTAAACTCACCATCGCAAAACTGTCCGTTGGAACATCCATCGATAGCCGTAAAGAAAGGATCTCCTGTTAACTCAAATCCATCAGAAAGATGAAACCCACGAGCAAAGTTGTCAAATTGAGTAAGCGCGAGCGTATAATCACCAGGAGCAAGAGCTACCTGAAGAAAAGCGTCGAATTGCTCTTCCGTATCTGGATCGACGCCAACATCAGGAGACTCGCCATCATCACTTTCATCAACAAAATCTCCCGTCGAGTCAAACAGGCTCAAAATTGGATCAAACCCACCTGCTTGGATAATTGTCCCATCCGCTAAAATTCCCCCAGCATAAGACCTCGTTACCATTGTCACTGTGGAAGTCGTTCCGATCGAAAAACTAAACAACTCGACATCATCATCTCCGCCGAACGTTCCTGTAAACGAAAAGTTCATGGCCTGAAGCACGTTTGGGACACATAAGACAAAAACCAAGACCACAAGCCCTTCATAGGCCCAGCTCCTATAGCGGTGCTTGTCCATCAATTTCCCTCCTTGAAAATTGTGAGGTCGTCATTACAAACAACCGACAACTAAACGCACCATATCAGATCAATTCATCCAGACAACCATCGAAATTTAAGCAGAAAAATGAGCTTAATACAACTCGGCGATCGCATCGCTAGCGGTCGCATATCACATGAACAACTCTTGAATAATTGCGTCGTGTAGTCTTGGGCGAAACATCTTAATAGCTTGATTCTCGCGGGTGGGATGGACACGGTTGGACAGAAAGATGACCTCCAATTCCCTGATAGGATCAATCCAAATCGACGTCCCCGTAAACCCTAAATGGCCAAACGACGCTGCCGAAAAAAATTGCCCGGATGATGAAGGTTGAGAAGGGGTATCCCAGCCCATTGCCCAGCTTGTACGAGGTTGTGCTGTCACAAATCGTCTGACGTACTCTTGTTGAAAGATACTGGGTCTTCCTAGATAGCTGTCTAACCACGCTTTGGTGACTTGCCCAGCAGCTTGAGCCGTTCCGAATAAACCTGCATGGCCGGCTATCCCTCCAAGGGCCGCTGCATTTTCATCATGCACTTCACCTTGTAGCAAACGACCTCGCCAGGGGTCTTCTTCTGTAGGAGCAACGTCTGCTCCATCCATTAAAGAAATACCAAAGGCTAGTGGATCTGCCTGTAATGGACCAAAGATCTGCGCGCGGCAGAAATCAGCCAGTAATTGCCCCGCGACCCGTTCAACAACGAAACCCAGCACCATATATCCTAGATCACTGTAGATACTGACGGGACATGAAGATTGGGTCGAAAGCGGTTCTTGAAGAATCATGTCCAAGATTGTTTGATGCCGTTGTTGCAAAGATGAGTCAGTTGGGAATACAGGAGAGAATGCCTGGTAATAAGGACGGAAGGCAGGTAACCCACTTTGGTGAGCAAGCAGGTCTTGTAAGGATACCTGTCCCACGAGCACGTCTGTGGTTTCTTTCAAGACGGTGGCTAGGGGTTGTTCAAGTTTTAGCTTCCCCCTCTGCACTAACAGCAGAATGGCCGAAACAGTCGCTAATGGCTTCGTAAGGGAAGCCAGGTCGTAAATCGTCGCCGTTTGAACAGGAGAAGAATTTGGCAGTAAAGAGGTTATGCCGACAGCTTCATGCAGACGAACCTGCCCTTTGTGCCGAACAAAGAGCACAGCCCCTGGGAATACGTGAGTCTGGACTCCTTCATGAAGAACAGTGGAAATCGGATCGATTTGATCCACAATATCATGGAACGCGCGAGAAGGGTTAGCCTGCTTCGCGATGCGGCGTTGGCTCTGGATGTAGTTGTGCGACCTCGGGTTGAGAATCTTCCAGGTCTTCTAATGAACCATCTACGGAAGGATCTGGCTGCTCTTCCTCCTCAACCAACCGGTGGAAGGAACTCAACGTCGAGCGCAAACGATCCAACACCAATGCTCGTTGCTGCCGAAGGCCAGAAATTGTCCGCCGCATCTCAACCAGTTCCGCGCGGCTTTGCGAGAGAACTTCTTCCGCCTTCAATTCAGCTTCTTTCACAATAAGATCGGCATCCCGCTGCGCCCCTCGCTTGAGTTGGTCAACGAATGATTGGGTGGAAATCAATGTGCTCGTCAACGTCGACTCTGCTCGTTTTAATTGATTCAGCTCTTCATCTTTTGCCGTCAACTTTTCCTTGAGCACCAAATTTTCTTTAGTGAGTTCTTCTACCGACTCCGCAATTTCTTCTAAAAACTGATCCACTTGAGGCTTATGATAACCACGCCATTGGGTGTCGAGCACTTTATGTTGAATGTCTAACGGCGTAATTCGCATGATGATACCCTTTCTCTGCACCTACTAGTGCATTCTCATGGCTAAATCTCTCAACGAACCCACGACAGCTATTTGCAAAAACATTATTATTAGGATAGCAATGATCGGTGAAAAATCAAATCCCATACTTCCCATCCCCAGTCGCTTGCGGATTTGATACAACACAGGGTCGGTGACTCTTTGCAAGAATTGCACGATTGGATTCCATGGGTCAGGATTCACCCAGGAAATCAAGGCCCGAATGATAATGACCCACATATACAGCCATAGGACCGTATCTAAAATCGAAGCGATGCCTTCTAGCACATTTCCGGCAATAAACATGTTGCTCCTTTGTTACTAGGCAATATTTGCCGTTCCTCCTGCTCTATTGTCTTTTTCCAAAAATAGCGGTCCCAATACGAACCATCGTTGCCCCTTCCTCAATCGCAACAGGGTAATCATTCGACATCCCCATCGACAGTTCCTTCACAGCATTTTTCCCGAGACCTTCCCGTTCAAGCGCGTCACGTAACCGACGAAGTTCGCTGAAATACGGCCGAGTATCTTCTGGATTGTCGCTAAAAGGTGGAAGTGTCATCAACCCCTTTATTGCCACGTGCGGAAAACGCTCAAGCTGTTTGACCACATGCCTGACTTCCTGAGTGACAAATCCTCCCTTAGAAACTTCCCCTGCCACGTTGACCTCTAACAGAATATCTTGATGAATGCCTGATTGTTCGGCAAGGGAGTGGATACGTTGGGCTTGTTCGATAGTCTCTACGGAATGAATCAGAGAAAAATTTCCGACAATATCTCTCAATTTTCGCCGTTGCATACGCCCAATGAAATGCCAGGCCAACCCCTCCCGTAGACCCACGGCTGGAATCTTCTGTTGGGCTTCTTGCAGCCGATTTTCCCCAAAAATCCTTACTCCCGCCAAATACGCTTGGACCACGCTGTGAGCCGAAGCAGTCTTACTGGCCGCGATCACCTGAACTGCTGAGGGATCTCGTCCCACCCGAACAGCCGCTTGCCGAACTGTCTCCTGTATCTCAAGGACATTTTCAGCAATCTCGGCTGACAACTGGGATGGATCAGAAGACACGATGCAGATGACACAGAATATTGTAAAGGGGACTGGCGCTTAAGTCATAAGAACGGCCTGGTCGAACCCAATATCGTGAGGAGGGTCAGCAGTCTCAAGACCGCAACATAATCCCACTCTTCATTGTACCATTGACCCTCCCTTCCCTCCGATAGGAAAAAAACAGGTCGTCACAGCACCGGGTGCAGTGCTCTAGTCGATCTACCTGATATTCTAGGACACCGCTGGCCAGGATTTGGTGCCAAAGCAAGCGCTTGAGATCTAGCATTCCCTTTCCCGCCTTGGTTTCCTGTAAGACACCCTGCCAATCTGGGTACTGCCTATGCAAGGGCTCTATCACTTGGGCATCAACTTCATAACAGCAAGGTCCAATCGATGGCCCAATCACCACATGCATATGCCGGAGATTCGCTCCAAGTCTTTTAACACATGTCTGTATCGTCCTGGTGACGATACCACCAACCGCCCCTCGCCACCCTGCATGAATGGCACCGATCACCTTGGCATCATGGTCCACCAGCAATACAGGGACACAATCCGCCGTTCGAACCACTAACAACACATCGGGTTGATTCGTGACTAACGCATCCCCTTCATTCGGATGCAACACCCCTTGCTCCACTGGGCAATCGAATACTGTGATGTCGTTGCTATGAGTTTGGTTTAGTGTTGCAACAAGGGGAAATGATGGTGGCCCGCTCGTCACTTCCCCTAATTGAATATAGTTTTCCATGCCGTTCGGCAATCCCCGCGTTCCAAAAAAATGGGGGACGGAAATCTCGGTACTGGTGAATCCGTAGTCCGACAACTCAGGGTTCACACATGTTAGCCTTTACAAAGATTGGGTCTTGCTCCATTTAGCTATCTGATTTTTTTCGTAAAAATGTCGGAACATCCCAATCATCGTCCACCAACAAATTTCCATTGCCATTCTCTGCGGGCTTCCGTGCGACCTGACGTCGTAAGTAGGCTGGACGATCCAGATCATCAGCACCCTGTTCGCGGCTCTGTTCTGCACCCACAGGAACCAACGTGGGTGCATTGACCGGTTCAACCACCAGTGTAGGCTGGTGAACACCGGGGAAACGCAACACAGACTCTCCTTGTTCAAATCCCGTGGCGATAACCGTCACAGTCAATTCCTCACCCATGTCCGGATTAATCACCTGGCCCACGATGATATTCGCCTGCGGATCTGCCGCTTCTCGCGCGATATTTGAGGCCTCATTCACCTCATGTAACGTCATACTGGGACCACCCGTGATATTGAGCAAGAGACCCCGCGCGCCTTCCACACTCCCATCTTCTAACAGCGGACTAGCGATGGCTTGTTTCGCTGCTTCTTCGGCCCGCGTCGGACCTCGACCAGTCCCCATGCCCATTACAGCCCGGCCTGAATAGCCCATGACTGTTCGAACATCCGCGAAATCGACATTTACCAAACCCGGCGTCGTAATCACATCGGAAATACCTTGAATAGCCTGACGCAACACATCATCTGCAATTTTGAACGCTTCCAACAACGGCGTATTCTTGTCTACCAGTCCCAAGAGCTTTTGATTGGGAATGATCAACAGTGAATCGACATGCTTCTTCAGCTCTCGAATCCCCTCTTCTGCAAAACTGGTGCGTCGATTGCCTTCATATTGAAACGGTTTCGTCACGACGCCCACCGTGAGAATCCCCAGCTCGCGGGCAATCTTGGCAGCGACCGGAGCGCCACCCGTCCCCGTACCCCCGCCCATTCCTGCTGTCACAAACACCATATCCGACCCCTCGAGTGCATCACGAATTTGCGTTTCGCTCTCGATCGCCGATTCTTTACCCACTTCGGGGCGAGCTCCTGCTCCCAATCCTCGCGCACGCTCGGGGCCAAGCTGAATCTTATAGGACGCCATCGACCGTCCTAAAGCCTGCAAATCGGTATTCGCCACAACAAATTCAACACGGCTCAAACCGGCTTCAATCATGGTATTGACCGCATTGCAGCCAGCTCCGCCAACACCGACAACCTTGATGTGAATCGCAGAAGGTTCATCGTCAGAAATTGAAAACATTAGGATTCCTCCTTTCCGCCATCAATCTGGCAGAATGTGGTTACATGTACATGATACTTTCGTTTCACTCTGACCGGGGGCATGGATTCCCTCTTCTCCTTTCCATCCATGGATTAAAAAAAGTTCATCACCCAGTTCTTCATCTTGAAGACCATTCCTCCCACCCAACGGGAGGATTTCTTGGATCTCCCGCTTCCTGGCCCCACGATTTCGAATTCGTTTTCCTGGCTGACTGAGTGGACAATCAAACCCACTGCCGTGGAATACATGGGATTTTGGACAATGTCCCGTAATCCGCCGACACCAAGGGGACGCCCCAATCGCACCGAAAGATTCAAAACCTGCTCGGCGACGTCGGGCATGCCCGAAAGCAGCGACGTCCCTCCAGTTAACACGCCACCCGCTACTAACATCCCATCATATCCGGCTCGTCGTATCTCACGACGAACCATGTCAAACATTTCTTCCACACGCGGGGAAAGGATTTGAGCCACAATGTTTCGAGGCATCATCCGTGAGGGGCGTCCTCCCACACTCGGCACTTCGATTTGTTCATCCTCGTTCAAGAACTCACTACTCGCTACGCCATATTGCAATTTAATCTTTTCAGCATCTTCTGGCGCCGTTCGCAACCCGATGGCCAAGTCTGAAGTCAAATGATGCCCTCCAATCGGAATGACCGCGGAATGCCGAATACACCCTTCCACCCAAATCGCCACGTCCGTTGTGCCCCCCCCAATATCAACCATCACAACCCCTAACTCTTTTTCTTCGGGGGAGAGCACCGCGGCACTCGACGCCAAGGGCTGCAAGACAATATCGACCACATCTAATCCAGCACGACTGACACACCGTACAAGATTCTGAGCCGATGTGACTGCTCCCGTCACAATATGCACATCGACTTCCAAACGTGACCCCGCAATTCCCAACGGATCTCGAATACCTTCTTGATTATCGACAATGAACTCTCGCGGCAGGACATGCAGAATTTGGCGGTCCGGTGGCGGCACAGCGCAGCCCCGAGCAGTCTCGACAGCCCGACGGATATCATTCTTGGTGACTTCGTGCTTTTTTAACGCCACGACCCCCTGAGCACTCTCGCTGCCAATGTGGCTTCCGGCAATCCCTGTGTACACCGAGTTAATTTGCACAGCCGCCATCAATTCGGCTTCTTCCACCGCCCGTTTAATAGACTCGACCGTACTATCCATATTCACGACCATGCCTTTACGTAGCCCCGTCGAACGATGGGATCCTATTCCGATCACATTGATGGAACGATCCGAGAGTATTTCGCCAACGACGGCACAGATCTTTGTGGTCCCGATGTCCAACCCTACGACAATATGTTCTTTTGTTGTCATGATTTAGAGCATCCTCTTACGAAGAATCACTTTTTGGGAAAACCTCAAATCTACCTCTTGCACTTGCCGTTTAACCTGTTCCTTGAGCGTGGGGTACAACACCAAGAACCGTTGCCATTGTCGTTCCGCCTCTTGTCCAAATTGAACTCGTAAACGAGGAAGATCCACAACGGTCGTATGTTCACGAGCTACATTGATGCGAGGCCGTCCTGTGAATCGTTCAGACAGCAAGCTCGCGAGATGAATTCCTTCGCGGGCACGACGATGACTTTCATCTTGCTGCTGCACAAAGGTTTTTGGTGTAAGGCCTTCAACCACCGGTAATGTCTCATTCGACTCCGTAATTTCTCCGGGTAGTAAGTACCCCTCAACATCAAGAAAATAGTCATTCTTAGAGGATCCTAATATCGCAGCGGGACGCCGCTCCTGAACTTGAATCACCAAGGAGTGGGGGAACACGCGATCAAACGTCACCGAACGAATCCATGGATGAGCCGTCAGTTGCTCTGACATCTGCTCTGGCTTGATCGACCATAAGCTGGAATCCGAAGGCAAATTCAATTCCTTGAGAATCTCTTGTCGGGAAAGCCGTTCCAACCCTAAGACCGTAAATTGTTGAATATGAGTCTGCTCGTTCACCCATCGCACAACCGACCGCCCACCAATCACAGTGATGACCATCACACAAGCCAGGACGCTCCCTACTATGACTCGTCGAAGCGGGGACCTAGATTGTTTTTCTTTTTTCCGAACAGAAGACTCTCCTCGTTTCAGCGTCCGATTCTTTCGAGGCTGATCGGAGGACAAAACTTTTCTTAAACCCATGAATGTCGCCTTTCAGTCATAGGCTTGGTTCCAACCTTCGGCCTCATAGGTTTTGGTAACGTTACCTCAAGCATGGCTTCGACTAAATCATCGTATTCCATGCCATGTTCCGCAGCAGCCATCGGCAGCAGGCTTCGTTCTGTCATTCCAGGAATCGTGTTCAACTCGAGGACATAAGGACGCCCATTGGGATGAATGCGAAAATCAACACGGGCGGCTCCCCGGCATCCCAACACCTCGTAAGCCAGAGAACTGTGATCTCGAAGAAGCCGCTGTAATCGCAGAGACAAAGGGGCCGGGCACATGTAGCGAGTCGCGGCTTTACCATATTTCGCACGGAAATCGTAAAATCCCCCAGGTGCAATAACTTCGACTCCGGGGAAAATCACCCGCCCGAGAACTCCAATAGCAACTTCTCGTCCTGGAATATATTTTTCAACCACGGCCTGTTGGCCATGACGGAACGCCTTTTTCACGGCTTTCTTCCATCCTGAAAGACGCTCCACAATCGTGACACCAATCGTCGACCCCTCCATACTCGGCTTCACAACCACAGGCCACCCCAAATTACCCGGCGGACGATCGGGAATCTTCGGAGCCTGCAACGTGCAGCCAGCAGGAACAGGAATTCCTGCAGCCTGAAGGACTACTCGTGTCAATCCTTTGTCCATACACACTGCACTGGATGCCACTCCGGAACCGGTATAAGGAATATTCATTACCTCCAGTAACCCCTGTACCGTGCCATCTTCACCGCCCCGTCCATGGAGCGCGACAAACGCCACGGAAATTTTTTTCGCCCTAAGCTGCTGAGGCAACGTGGCATCCACATCGATTGGAACCGCGCGGTATCCGCGACGACGCAGCGCCTCACAAATTGACCATCCTGTCTTAAGGGAAATGGCCCGTTCAGCAGATGCCCCTCCCATCAAAACGCCAACGCGTAACCCTGCCCGTTTCATGTTGCACGATGTCGACACGCACGTGAAAAGAATTCAAGAATCTTCATCCGCATTGCCAGCTCTTGTCGTTTATGCCTTATCCCCAGTTCTCCCGGATTCACGGTCTTCGTTACCGCATACGTTCATCGTTCACCAAGTATCTTCCATTCTAGTTGCAACCGGATGCCGAACTGTCGCACAACTCGACGTTGAACATTTCGCACAAGACGGAGAACCTGTTCCGCCCTGGCCGCTCCTCTATTGACGATAAAGTTGGCATGTTTCGGAGAGACTTCGGCATCGCCGATCCGAAACCCTTTGAGACCCGCGGCCTCGATTAACCGCCCAGCCGAATCTCCAGGGGGATTCTTAAAGACTGATCCCGCATTTGGCAGATTTAGCGGCTGGCTGCTCTTTCGATAGTGCAAATAGTCTTTTGTGACAGATTCAATGACCACACGCGCAGCCGAGGTCAGTTGCATCCAGGCGCCAATGACAAGACCCCGGGGCAACTGAGTCTTTCGATAGGTAAATAAAAGTGTCGACGCCTCCAGTCGCTTGCGTTTCCCACGAATGGTCAAGAAATCCACCGCCTTTAGGACATCCTGCATTTCCCCTAAACGCGTGCCCGCGTTCATCACGACCGCACCACCTACGGTTCCCGGAATCCCGGCGGCCCATTCCATACCCGATAAGCTCCGACTCAATGCAAACTGCATTAACTTCGGCAATCGCACACCGGCTTGTGCATAGACTACGTGATCAGTCTCCTCACGAACTTTAGTGAGTTTCGTACAGTGGATCACAATGCCACGTATGCCCTTATCCCGAACGATCACATTTGTCCCACCCAAAACAACCAGCGGGACCTTTCCTAGATATGCACCCCGTACAACACCGATCAAGTCTTCTATATCAGCTGGCACCACGAAGACATCGGCCAGGCCCCCAACCTGCAGCGAAGTGTATGGGGCAAGGGGCTCATTCCACCGGATGGCTCCCCGTACCTCGCACACAGCCTTTCGAAGCACAGAAAGAGCAAATGGAGCACGTGTGCCCATCAGCATGTCGTCCTGAACACGAAATCATCTCCTCTCCACCGCTAACCTGTCGTCAAGAGTTCTTGACCAATCTTCCAGACATCTCCTGCCCCCAGTGTCAATACAACATCACCTTCCTGCAGTTCATCTCGCAGCCGTTGCACAAATCCAGGATCACTGTTCACCCAGTGGACAGCAGAATGACCCGAACTGCTGATTTTTTCGACCAGCGTCTTACCACTCACTCCCGAAATGGGCTCTTCTCCGGCGGGATAAATATCCAGCACGTACACCACATCTGCTTGCTCAAAGGCCTTTGCAAAGTCATCAGCTAAATCTCGTGTTCTCGAATACCGGTGGGGTTGAAAGATCACGACTAACCGTCGCGTCCACGTGACTCGTGCGGCGGCTAACGTTGCACGTACTTCCGTGGGGTGATGGCCATAGTCGTCAACCACCACGATACCCTGATGTTCTCCGCGAATTTGAAATCGTCGTTCGACACCAGAAAACGCCGCCAGACCAGATCGAATAAGATCCACCGGCACGTCAAGTTCCAGTGCCACACCGATAGCAGCCAACGCGTTGGATACGTTATGCACGCCAGGAATCCGTATGCGAAAGGGCCCAAGTTTTTGCCCTTGATAATGAGCGCGAAAGTCAACTCCTAGCGCTTTTGGTTCAAGATCAGTGGCAAACAAGTCGGGAGTCAGAACACCAGAAAAATCACTCATGCCATAGGTTTGGTACCGCTTGACGACCCCAGGCAATAATCCTCGAATCCAAGGGTCATCAGCACACACAATTGCGGCTCCATAAAACGGGACTTTGTTAATGAATTCCAAAAATGCCTCTTGAAGTCGATCCATACTTCCATAATGCTCAAGATGCTCTCGATCCATATTCGTCACAACCACAAGAGACGGAGAGAGACGCAGAAATGACCCATCACTTTCGTCAGCCTCAGCAATAAGCAAATCACTCCTCCCCAACCGCGCATGAGTCCCCATCGCGTTGACTTTTCCACCCACCACAAAAGTGGGATCAAGTCCGGCTTCGGCCAGGATCGATGCCACCATGGAAGTTGTGGTTGTTTTGCCATGTGCGCCAGCAATGGCAATTCCGAATTTCAAGCGCATCAATTCGGCCAACATTTCCGCGCGGGGAATTACCGGAATCACCTTACCTCGTGCAGCACGAATTTCAGGATTAGAGCTGGCAATAGCTGACGACATCACAACAACTTGTGCTCCTTCAACATGGGACTCATGATGACCGATATGCACTGTCCCACCCATTTCCTCCAACCTGCGAATACTGTCAGAATACGTCGTATCAGAACCGGTTACCTTGTATCCCAACGTGAGCAGGACTTCCGCAATGCCACTCATACCAGTCCCACCAATGCCAATAAGATGAATGTGCTGAATTTTTCGGAACATAGTCTCTTTGACTCTCAGAGCAATGAAAAGGAAGCGGCATCACTATCTGCACCAGTTTGTGACCATCCGAGAGGATCTTGTATATGGGAGTGATCGTCTCATGATTGTGTTGGCACGAGTTGGATGCACTTACTTGGCTGCTTACACGGCGTCGACAACGAACATAATCTTTATAGGCAACTAATACTGTCCTCTGTCGACAAACCTCCTTCATACTCTGAATGAGTCCCTCCCCATTAAAGATGGACATTTGTTACATGGTTTCATATTCGAACTCAGGAACCCTTCACTCATTGTGCAACGATATGGTCCGTCTTCCCGTGAACCAGAGACCAACATTCCCTCACCATATGTTCAGTGGCACGAGTTTTTCTAGCCTGCCAACTGCATTGAGCCATCGACTGTAACGCCGGAATATCATTCATCAGTCGTTCGATTTCTTTTGCAAGCCGTACTCCAGTTAAGTCGGACTGTTTCAACACCCGTGCTGCCCCACATTCTTCGGCTGCCTTAGCATTTTTCTCTTGATGGTTGTGCGTCGCATGGGGAAACGGAATCAAAATGCTTCCCTTACCGTAGGCAGCAAGCTCAGCCAACGTACTAGCCCCAGCACGACAAATCACCAGATCGGCTTTGGCCAATTCTTTCGGCATATCAAATAGGAATGGCTGAACACTGGCGCTAACCCCGAGTTGCTCATATGCAGTCCGCACTCGTTCGTAATCTTCGTGTCCAGTCTGATGGGTGAATGTGCCGGAGGCTCGGAGCATCTCTGATTGCTCTATCGCATCTAACACTGCGGCATTAATAGCTTGCGCACCCTGACTGCCTCCAAATATCAGGATATGCGACACCCGTTCAGGGGGAGCGGGTGGATGTTCTAATATGAAGGCCTCTCGAATTGGGGTTCCTATCGTCTGCACGTTCTTTGCTGAGAAAAACTGTTTCGCACTTTCAAAGGCCAGAAAAATACGATTAGCCAATGGGCCAACCAACCGATTCGCCAATCCAGGAAACGCGTTGGGTTCTAGTAACACTCTAGGGATCCGAAGCAACCAAGCCGCAACGATGACCGGAGGACTGAAATATCCGCCGGTTCCTATTACGAGATCCGCCTTGTATGCTCGAAGGATCTGGAGGGCTCGCCAGACCGATCGAGGAAGAAGACATAACGCCCGCAACATGGCAGTTGTGTTTCGCCCCACAAAACCTTCTACATGAATCGCTTCTACCGGAAATCCTTCTTGTCGGAGAATCGTTTGCTCGATGACTTTGCCAGGTCCCACAAACAATACGTCTCCTTTGGGGTCATGTTGTTGAAAGGCTCTCGCATAGGCAATAGCAGGATACATATGCCCTCCGGTTCCACCTGCAGCAATCACGACTCGCATGTCAGTCCCGTACTAGGGACTCGCTCTCCCTTGGCGAGCAACACTCAGCAAAATTCCGATTGCCAACATTGTCGTCAGCAGCGAGGACCCTCCGTAACTCACGAGAGGAAGAGTCAATCCCTTCGTCGGAAGAATTCCGGTCACCACCCCAGCATTAATCATGGCTTGCACGGATAAGAGGAGAGTGATACCTAAGGCTAAGAAACGTCCAAACACATCTGGGGCTAACGCCGCGACTCGGAATCCCTTTAGGACCAGAATGACAAACAAGCCAAGTAACCCCAATGTGCCAATCAACCCAAGCTCTTCCCCGACCAATGCCAGCACAAAATCCGTATGACCTTCAGGGAGGTACAAAAGCTTTTGTTTGCCTTGTCCAAGCCCTACGCCAAAAATGCCGCCATTTTCGAGGGCTAGAAGCGATTGAACCAGTTGGTAGCCGGCACCTTCGCGATCTTGAAAGGGATTCAAAAATGTGGTGAATCGTTCCCATCGTTCTGGACTCATCATAATGAGGGAAAGAAACCCCACAATCATGGGCAACGCTAAGACCGCCAAATGTTGAAGTCTGGCACCAGCTAGATACATCATGCTCACGAACACGAGACCAATCACGACAATGCTTCCCAAGTCCGGCTCAACAACGATAAGAATGCAGAGACCAGTCACGAGGACGACAGGAGGGAGAAATCCCCGTCGCCAATCGGTAACCCGACGGTCAGGGTTGGCGAGAAAAGCTGCGAGATACAACACCACCGCTAACTTAGCCATCTCAGTAGGCTGAATGGAAAAAAATCCAAACGTCAGCCACCGCCGAGCCCCATTGATATACGGTCCAAAGACCAACACCAACAAGAGCCCTCCGATGCAGCTAAGGACAATCCATGGCACCCATGGCTTCCATTGATGATAATCAATCAACGATCCCGCAAATAACACCGCAAACCCTGCTGCCATCCAGACAATCTGACGTTGAAGATAATACGTAGCATCGGCGTATTTCATTTCGGCTACGACGCCGCTCGCACTAAACACCATGACCAGTCCGCCCAAGGACAGCGCCACCGTGATCCCTAAAATCAAAGGATCAATTCGGCGTCGACCCAAGACCAGATGGCTTTGAAAGAGATCTGCCCAGGCACGCGAGTCACGATGCGCATTTTTCCGTCCAAGCCCCATCGCGTACACCTACCGTCGCTCCTTGACAAGTCGTTTAAACGCCAGGCCTCGTTCATGATAATTAGAAAACATGTCGAAACTCGCACAGGCCGGAGAAAATAGGACAATATCCCCGCTTGAAGCGAATGAAGTTGCTTTGGCTACCGCTTCCCCAAGACTCGACGCAGGGTAGAGCGGCACACTGCCTTCTAAGGCGGCCTGAATCCGAGGTGCAGCTTCTCCGATGACGACGACATGCTTCACACTCCGTTGAATCACAGCTCGCAGACGGGTAAAGTCGCCTCCTTTATCTTTTCCCCCAAGGATCAGCACAACGGGTTCCTGAAAACTTTCCAACGCCTTCAGTGTGGCATCCACGTTTGTCCCTTTGGAATCATTGATGAACGTGACACCTTCCCAACTGCCAACAGATTCCAACGCATGCTCAAATATGGGAATATTCCGAAGTGCCCTCTCAACTTCTTCTTTCGAACACTTGCATAAGAGTCCGACACTCATCGCAGCCATGACATTTGCCACATTGTGATCCCCTCGTATCGGGATCGACTCACGACTAAAAGCCATTTCACGGCTCCCCGAAATTCGCGAACGGAGAACGGAGCCGTCGAGATAGACACCTTGTGCCACTTCATGACGAAGACTGAAATCCCACTCCTGAGCCATCCTGTTGTCAGCCAAACTTTTCACAGTAGGGTCATCAGCATTAATCACCATCCAATCTTGAGGAGTCTGATTTTCGAAAATACGTTGCTTCGCGAACTGATATTCTTCTTGATTCGCATGCCGATCAAGATGATCAGGGGTCACATTCAACAGCACGGCAATCCAAGGCCTAAAGTATGTAATCGTTTCAAGCTGAAAGCTCGAGACTTCGGCAACAATGTAATCGTAATCCACTCGCCCAGGCGGATCCGTAGATCGTGGCACGGCTTCGCACAGAGGAAGCCCCAGGTTGCCTCCAACAAAGACCTGCTTGCCGCTGGCTTGTAAGATTGCTCCGATTAGTCGAACCGTCGTGCTTTTTCCATTCGTTCCAGTGACGGCAATAATAGGAACACGCAAAAACCACGCAGCCAATTCAATTTCCCCAATCACCGGAATATTCTGCTGATGCACATGTCGAACGCCAGCATGGTCCTTAGGCACACCAGGGCTTACTACAAGAAGATCTGTGCGATGAACCGTTGCTAGAAGATCATCTCCTAACTGTACCTGTGCTCCCCGTTGTTCATAGTCGGCTTTGGTGGCCTCAAGATTAGATTGAGGATGCTCTTCAACCAGCACGACTCTCGCGCCAACATCCAAAAGAAGATCTGCAGCAGCCAAACCACTGCGCCCCATTCCTAAGATGGTCACATTCACATCTTTCCAATTGCTGATAGGAAGCTTCATTGATGCGGGCACCTGTTCCTTGACTCCTGAAATGTTCACCGGAGACCTACCATCACCGTAATTTCAACGTACTGATACTGAGCAGCCCAAGAATAATCGCAATAATCCAAAGACGAACAACCACCTTGGGTTCCTCCCAACCCTTCATTTCAAAATGATGGTGGAGAGGTGCCATGAGAAAAATTCGTTTCCCCCGTGACTTAAACGAGAGTACTTGAAAAATCACGGATACGGCTTCCATCACAAACACCCCCCCGACGAGGACAAGCAGGAGTTCATGCTTGCAGACGACCGCTACAGTCCCCAAGGCCGCACCTAGAGGCAATGACCCAACATCGCCCATAAACACGGAAGCCGGATACGTATTAAACCAAAGAAAACCAAGACCGGAGCCAATGATTGATGCCGTCAAAACGGCCAACTCGCCAGCCCCGTCGATATGAGGAATCAAGAGATACTCCGATACCAAACGATTTCCCACCGCCCATGCCACAACGGTATAAGCCATCGCAGCGATAATTACCGGGCCAACCGCCAAGCCATCTAGTCCATCGGTCAGGTTCACCGCATTGGAACAACCCACGATGACCAAAATCGCGAAGGGAATATAAAATACGCCAAGATCAGGGCTGAAATTCTTAAAAAACGGAACACTGAGTTCTGTGGAATAGGCCGGCGACAGGTAGAAAAACAAGCCAATCCCCAAGGCCACTCCTAGCTGTCCAATAAACTTCTGCGTAGGGGTGAGCCCTTTAGATTGCCCCCTGAGAATTTTGATGTAATCGTCCACAAACCCAATGAGGCCGAAACCGACCAACGACAACATGACCAACCAAACATAGAAATTCGACACATCGGCCCACAACAATGTCGCCATCAGCACGGAAAATAAAATCAACATGCCGCCCATCGTTGGCGTTCCCGATTTGCCAAGATGGGATTGAGGACCATCGGTCCGAATCTTTTGACCTAACCCCAACATCTGTAGTTTCTTAATCACAGGCGGTGCTAAAAAAAAGACAATCAAGAAAGCCGTGATCGCCGCATAGATCATCCGAAAGCTGAGATAACGAAAAACATTAAAGATGGCATAGTCAGTGTGAAGGGGATACAGCCACAGATAGAGCATACGAGTAGATCTCTCACGCCTTCAGGTCAGAACGGACTGTATCGAACACACGTTCTAGTTGAGCCCCACGCGAGGCTTTAATCAAGACAATGTCGCCACGCCGAACCAGTGTTTGCAAAAATGCGCC
This sequence comes from Nitrospirales bacterium, assembly GCA_965223765.1. Classification (GTDB taxonomy): domain Bacteria; phylum Nitrospirota; class Nitrospiria; order Nitrospirales; family UBA8639; genus Nitrospira_E. Next base: position 1,354,247 of record OZ245016.1, on the reverse strand, counting down.
AGCTTCGATGGCATCCTTGACGACCGTCACCGGCACATCTTTTCGTGCGGCTCTGACTCCGGCCGCCACCGTGGAACCAAATGCCCCACAAGCAATAACATGACTGACATGCTTCTGTGCGGCATATCGTCCTATTTGTCGATGGAATTGGACTTCTTTGGCGCCCAGTTCCAGCATATCGCCAAGCACAGCTATGGTCCTTCGCACTGGATCCAATTCGACCAGCAAATCAAGCGCCGCCTTCACCGACGCGGGATTGGCGTTGTAGCAATCATTCAGATAGATCACACCACAGTGGCGACGGACTTCTGATCGCAGGGGAGCAGGACGAAAGTTCGCCAATCCAGTGACAATATCTGCAGCCGTCAGGCCTATGACATGACCAACGGCGGCACCAGCCAATGCATTAGAAATGTTATGCAAGCCCATAGTCTTCACAAACGCTGGCATGCCGGTTTTCCGCTTTGGTAGCCGTAATAGGAAAGCCGTGTGTCGCCCATCCCAGACCGGCTTTGCTGCCCGCACTTGTGCCCGACCAGAAAACCCAAAAGATGCAACCGGGCATCTGGCTTTTTTCGAGAACTGTTGAAAATACCGATCATCGGCGTTCAAGATGGCAGCCCCATCGTTCGGAAGCCACGGAAGCAACTCGGCTTTTGACGAAGCCGAACGCGCCAGAGTCCCATAAAACTCTAGATGGTCAGGCCCAACGTTCGTGATGACGCCCAACGTCGGCTTCGTAATGTCGCAAAGCCGAGTCGTTTGCCCGACTTGATCCACCCCCATTTCAATAACTGCCGCTTCATGCCTCGGCTGTAGATCCAGCAATGTCTTTGGAACGCCAATGGCATTGTTAAAATTGGCTTGGGTCTGAAGAACACGATAGCGAGTCGCTAATACTCGACTCACCATTTCCTTTGTCGTGGTTTTCCCATTACTACCCGTGATAGCCACTACAGGTATCGAAAAACGTGCGCGGTGAAATTTCGCCAGGTCTTGGTAGGCTTGCAACGTATCATTGACCTGTACAACGGCGAGAGGATGACGCCGCTTCCTTTCCGAATGTGAGAGCGCGACACCGATATCAGTGTGGTCCACAACCACGCCCGTTGCTCCATGATCCCACGCTTGCTGAACAAAATTATGGCCGTCAAACCGCTCGCCTCGTAGGGCAATAAAAAGATCACCGGACTTTACGGCGCGAGAATCAGTCTGCACCCGACGGAATTTCCTCTTGGAGTTTCCTTGCGCTGTTAATGTTCCACCAGTTGCCGTCAACACTTCATCAGCCTCAAAGGTCGCCATGAACGCCGAGATCCAAGCTATTCCGAATTCAAGCGCCGACGAATGGCGTTGCGCGCCTCTTCCCGATCATCAAAATGCACTTTCTCTGTCCCAAGGATTTGATAATCTTCATGGCCCTTGCCAGCAATCAACACTAAATCACCAGGATTGGCATCTTGGATCGCAGCTTGGATCGCTTCGGCTCGATCAACAATAGTACGATATGCACTCCGCGCCTCGGATGGTACTGCCTCAATACCTGCTTCGATGTCGGCAAGGATGACTTGCGGATCCTCCGTGCGAGGATTGTCCGAAGTGACAATCACGTGATCACTATGGCGAACCGCCACTTGACCCATCTTTGGGCGCTTTCCAGGATCACGATCTCCTCCACACCCAAACACCGTAATCAACCGTCCCTGCTTGACGGTCTGTGCGGCTTCCAGCAATCGTTGCAGGGCATCGTCGGTATGGGCATAGTCCACGACCACACCAAAAGATTGTCCTTCCTGAATGCGTTCAAAACGTCCGGGAACATTTTCCACCGATCGCAAAGACGCCTCCACCTCCGACGGAGACAATCCCATCTCTAGACCGATACCAATAGCCGCTAACATATTGGAAACATTATGTTCCCCTACTAACTGACTGACGATACACATAGATCCCAAAGGACTCATCACCGTAAATCGACTTCCCTCCATCCCAAGCTCGACACCTTCAGCCCGAATATCTGCCTGATGATGAATACCAAATGTCCAGACAGGAATAGAGCAGCGATCGAGAAGCGACGATGCCCGAGGGTCATCAGCATTCACTAAGGCTCTCTTGGGACCAGCCTTTTGCCGGCCCTCAACATAGTCGGTGAATAAACGAAGCTTGGCCTCGAAATAGTTTTCCATGGTGCGGTGGAAATCCAAATGGTCCTGCGTCAGATTCGTAAAGACCACAATGTCGAATTCACACCCAGCGACCCGATCCAACGCTAGGGCATGTGAGGACACCTCTAGAACACACACCTCCGTTTCTGCACGTACCATTTCGCCCAACATTTCCTGAAGTTGCACGGGTGCCGGCGTGGTATGTGACGCCACCTGACGCATGTCTCCGAATACGTACCCCACTGTCCCAAGTAATCCAACCCGACGCCCATGACTCTCCAGCAGCGACTTCGCTAAGTGAGTCACCGTCGTTTTTCCATTTGTCCCCGTCACCCCTACCATTTTCAAATGTCTAGATGGAGTCCCATAGAGGTAAGAAGCCATCACCCCTAAGGCTCGCCTTGAATTCTGGACGCGAATCATCGCAGGAACCACTCCTGAACCCACAGCAGTAGACTGAAAGCAGGAGTCTTCCACAACAACGCCGACGGCTCCCTGAGTCACGGCCTGGCTCACAAATTTGTGTCCATCTTGCTGCACCCCCTTAATTGCTACAAACACCGAATCTGATCGGACGAGCCGAGAATCTTCAGTGATGAATGCAACTTCAGAGTGAAGATCTCCTTGGATTGTTACCACATCCTCTACTGGGCTCACTAATTCTTGAAGCGTCACAACTTACTGCACAAGAGAGTATAGAGAAGACTGTTCAGGACTCACCGAAGCTGTCCGAATCAGCTGGGCTCCGCCCGGGAGAATCCCTAGATGCGGCAATACCCGCTTCGCGATATTGGCAAAGACAGGAGCCGCTATTTTCCCACCCCACTTTCCAACTTCCGGTTCGTCGATCACCACCAACATCGCTAAACTGGGCTTTTCTACCGGCACGAAGCCAACAAAAGATGCAATCACCTTTGATGACGAATAGGCTCTCGTTTCAGGATCAATTTTCTGAGACGTACCCGTCTTTCCCGCCACCCGGTACCCTAGCAATTGGGCCCGCCGTCCCGTTCCAGCGGCCACCGCAGATTCCAGGATGTGCCCAAGACGGTTGGCCGTATGCGCAGAAATCGGACTGCGTTTCGGCTGAGGCTTCCTCGCCAGCACTGCTTGCCCCTGGGCGCCTAGAACAGAAGAGACCACATGTGGAGTCATCAACCATCCACCGTTGGCGACAGCGGCAATGGCTGTCACCATTTGAATTGGCGTCACGGCAATCTCCTGTCCCATCGCTAACGAAGAAAGACTTCGCCCACTCCAGCGGTTGGGCTCTCGCAAAATCCCTGATGATTCTCCAGGAAGATCTATCCCTGTTTTTTCTCCAAATCCAAAAGCTCTCAGATATTGAAACAGCCGTGATGGTCCTAATTCGACCGCCACTTTAATCGCTCCCACATTGCTAGATTGCGCGATGGCCTCCGAAAAGGTCATCCAACTCGACTTCGCCGGATCATGAACAATCGTGCCCGCCACAGGCATTTGGCCCTCCCCGCCATACACCAACGTATCGGGTTCCATAATCTGCTCTTCTAATGCTGCGGCTGCCACCACCACTTTCAGGGTTGATCCCGGCTCATAGGGGTCGGTCACCGCACGATTTCGCCAATCTTCTGCAGAGAATTTCACAAAATGATTAGGGTCAAACGATGGCAAGAGCGCCCATGCCAAGATTCCCCCAGTTGTGGGGTCCATGATGAGGACACTGCCTGATTTAGCGCGACTGTCCTGAATAGCTTTTGCGAGTTCCTCTTGCGCGATAAACTGAATGACCTCATCAATCGTTAGACTCACATGAAATCCCGTTGGAGCGTGCTGGGCACGTGACTCACGTACAGGGGCGATGGTTCGGCCTAACGCATCTCTTTGATAGCGTACTAAGTTTTTCTCTCCTCGCAGATAGGGCTCGTACTGAAATTCAATGCCTTCTAGCCCTTGGCTATCAATCCCGGCAAACCCCAGGACATGCGAAACCAATTCGCCTTTGGGATAAAAACGGTGGGGCTCTCGTGTCACCACCACACCTGGAAGCGGTGTGGCCTCTAACTTTGTTGCCATCGCCTCAGGTATATGTCGCTTGATCCACACATAGGGTTGTGGCTGTTGAAGAAGCTCGCGTAGTTGCCCTACTGACATCTTTAACACCTTGGCAAGAGCCTTGGCTGTTTGTTCAAGATTTTCGAGTACACTAGGATTCACATAGACCGAGGCCACATCCACGTTCAGCGCTAGCGGATGCCCTTGGCGATCGACAATCACTCCTCGGTCCGGTTGAACCATCACAGACTTTTGATGTTGCTGTTGGACCTGGTAGGCCCCCACATCAGATTGCAACACCTGCAAATAAAATAGTCGACATCCAATAAGAACAAAGCCCGCAAGGAGACAAAGACAGACCACACCACTACGTATTTTGCAAATCGGATGAATGTCTGGATTTGTCACAGTTATCGAAGCCCCAGGAGAGCGTCTGAGAATTCTTTCACCAGACGTACAGGCGAACGATTTTCCATTTCGGAGGAAGGGTCGGCCTCAAAAGATACCATGACGATTTGGCCCTCCTGTGGGATCACCAGCCCTAACTGGTCCCGGGCATTCTTAGAAATCCGTTGTGGATCAGTCAGCGCTGACAATCTCACTTGTAACTGTTCTTGTTCTTTTCGAAGAACCGTTCGTCGGCTCTCCAGGTCGTCCATTTCATAGCCAAGCCGCCACATATCGATCTTGATGCCAACATACAGAAGACACCACACCCCCAAAACAACCATGACCCCAAGAAGAACATTTTTCCTCATGACGCAGCTTCCCCTGCTCGACGCTCAACCACACGCAATTTGGCACTTCTCGACCGAGGATTTCGTTGAATTTCTTCTTGGGAAGCTGTCACTGGCTTTTTGGTCAAGACGGAAATTTTCGGAGGCTTCCCTTGGGCCAACGCTCGAAATGTGTGCTTCACGACACGATCCTCCAGAGAGTGAAACGCCACTACACACAATCGCCCACCTTCCTTTAAGAGACTCACGGCATCTTCTATGGCTGGTCGCAAGAATTCTAATTCTTGATTCACGCGAATCCGGAGAGCCTGAAAGGTCCGTGTCGCACAATGAATCCGTCCCTTTCTATACGCAGAAGGAACGGCACTCTTAATCACCGCCACAAGCGCTTGAGTCGTCTCCATCGGGAATGTTTTTCTGGATTCAACAATTGCCCGAGCAATGCGGCGAGAGAAACGCTCTTCCCCATATTCAAACAACACATCAGCCAATTCCTTCTCAGGAATCACTTTGATCAGATCAGCGGCTGTTGGACCCTGCGTTTGGTTCATGCGCATATCCAAAGGGCCGTCCGACGCAAAACTAAATCCGCGCTCCGGCGTATCTAACTGTAGTGAGGACACCCCTAGGTCAAACACCACGCCATCAACCTTTTCGAACCCAGCTTGCTGAACAAATTCCATGAGGTGGGAGTAATTCCCATTAAAAAGTCTTACCTGAGATCCATAGAATGCTAAGTTTTTTTTCGCAAGAGCCAAGGCTTCAGAATCACGATCCAAACCAAGAATATAAGCATTATTTCCTGAGCTTTCGAGGATTTTTAATGACGTTCCTCCCACACCCAAAGTACAATCAACATAAATTCCACCTGGTTTTGGGCTAAGCCATTGGCAAATTTCTTCAACAAGAACAGGAACATGCACATCATTCATGCATTATGTTACATTTTTGACATACTTGTGATCTTTTTCTCCCACTTTTTCCCACAAACCGCAGTATACAACTCTCGCGTATGATGTCAAGTACCTACGGGAGCTTGTGGAAATCAGCAGAAAAAACGGAAGGAGATACTATTAGTAGTATATCTTCAAATAACAAGAAAACCTTGACACTACTTTTGCAAATAACCACCGCCCCTACATGCACAAGAATTCAAAAAAATTGCCTGACAGAATTGGACAATCGGTTTATAGACATCATGAATCCTATCAACACTAAATACAGCTTTAGAGCCCCGCTGCATGTACAGATTAGCCTGCCTTTTAACGATTCCAAATTGTGTCCGCTATCGGCTCAGGTTGTGTGAAAACCTCTAAAACTGATCTTCTCAAACCGTCTCTCAGCCTATCAGTTTTTCCGATGAGGCCATACTACCGATAGAGCATTATCCCCTCCGAGGCTAATCAATAGCATGCCACGCAACATTTGAAGTCGGCTTCTACCGTCAGATGACTGCGGCGCTTTAACACAGCCTTGGTCAATAGGCATCATTCGTCAAAGGAATTCATTTGCTCATCCAGACTATATTTGAATGACTGCTTTCACCTGTGAGTTCAACCGGTCGGTCAGCCTGTGAAAATCATACGCGGTGACCAAGTTCATTTGGCCAAGATTTAGAAATTCGCGGCCATGCTTTTCTAATGTATGACACGGACAACCGCAAGAGCTAAGGTACTTAGGTTGTTCTTTATGAGTCGCTCATGTCCCGCATCGTACTGCACACTTAAACCTTGTGGACAAGGGCTCTGTGCGGTACCATCGCCATCCGACAGCTTAGCCGCATTGCCCTCTTGCGTGCTTTGTCGATTTGAAAGGACTCAATCATGCACGTCTTTGTCAGCTACTCGCGTGAAGACTCCGAGGCGGCCCTGCAATTCGTTTCTGACTTGCAGCGGCAGAACGTGAGTGTCTGGCTTGATCAAAAGAGCCAGCGCGGTGGAGACGATTGGATAGAAGCGATTCAAACGGCGATCGATAGCTGTTCGCACTTCGTCTTGCTCATGAGTCCATCGTCGATCTCCTCCAACATCGTCCGGGATGAGTGGACCTACGCGAAAAAGGTTGGTGTCCCCATTGTTCCCGTGATGCTGCGACGCTGTGAACCGCCATTTCCCTTGCACACGATGAACTGGCTTGATCTCGAGCGCGACTACGACAGGGGCATTAAAGAAGTTATCCGCGCCTTAGACGAACCAGATGGTGTTCAAAATAACTCACAGAGACAAGGCCATTGGTATCAGTGGTTGGGGAACAAGCTGAGAAGTTTCGGCCACCTGACGAAACGTACTGTAGTCAGCCTGACTGGAATGGCTGTGCTGATCGTACTGGGGTATTTCGGGTATGATTTGATGAAAGACGTCGTGTCGCCCTGCGAGACCATCTACGAACAGACTGCGACGAGGTTGGGCACCAAGGTCGAATTTCTCCAGGCGAAGGGGGAGATCCATATTGGGAAGAAGCAGCTTCAAATCTTGCCCCAAGCTGCGCAGGTCACGGCACTCAATCTGAAAACCTGCTGTATCGTGTTGGATGAAGGCAAACTCGACGCGGAACAGTTTCTTCAATGTCGGACCGCAGCGCAAAACTATGAGTCAGCCATTGATTTGGGGGTAAAAAAGGTCGAGGAAATCGCGAAGCTGCAACGCTCCAATGAAACAGAAGCCTATACACGTGCGGTGAAGGAATTTAGTAAAACTTTGGAAAATGCCGACAAAGCTTCTACATCGTTTGGCCAACAGATCAGCAACATCGTCGCGAGTCAGGCTGCGAATAAGTCCGACGGAAATGCGAGTCTTCCCAACAGTATCGTAGCGGATCAAGCTGACAGAAACACAAGCCCTCCTGTAAAGACAGATTCGCACGGAACGGAGGGAGTGAACGGTACAATATCGTTTATATGGGAGGGCCCGACGTCGAATTTTTGGTATGTGTTGCAGGCCGATCAATACGGCGAGTATAAGCAGGTCGAGTCCACGAAGCACTTACGCCGGGGGGAACGCCAAGTGGTAGAACTGGCACCTGGCGACTACCGGGTCGCCATGCACTGGAACCGGGGCTTCAAGGCGCAGGATATCCGCGTCGAGGTCGGGAAAGACGTGGCGATCCAGCCGATGTACGGCACAGTGACGTTCCAATGGGAGGGCCCGACGTCGAATTTTTGGTATGTGTTGCAGGCCGATCAATACGGCGAGTATAAGCAGGTCGAGTCCACGAAGCACTTACGCCGGGGGGAACGCCAAGTGGTAGAACTGGCACCTGGCGACTACCGGGTCGCCATGCACTGGAACCGGGGCTTCAAGGCGCAGGATATCCGCGTCGAGGTCGGGAAAGACGTGGCGATCCAGCCGATGTACGGCACAGTGACGTTCCAATGGGAGGGCCCGACGTCGAATTTTTGGTATGTGTTGCAGGCCGATCAATACGGCGAGTATAAGCAGGTCGAGTCCACGAAGCACTTACGCCGGGGGGAACGCCAAGTGGTAGAACTGGCACCTGGCGACTACCGGATCAAACGAAATGCCGAAGGCGCCACTGGACAAGATGTAACCGTCCATATCGGAAAAGATGTGCTAATAACCGAGTGAACTCCCGCTCGTTGGCGAAGAGCGCCACTCGTCACAAGGAATTTACCAACGCCTGACCGCCCAATCCGCAGTACTTACCTATCTTCTTGCAAATCAGTCGGTTTGTCAGATTTCCAATACGTGGCGTATAGGTTGTTCTTGGAATGATTAACGGCTGCTTCCAATCTTACCGGATGCACGCCAAACTCGCCATAAATACGGAACTTAGGAGTAAAAGCTGTTCCTTGTTTCACTACCCAACTACGTTTGAGAGTACCAAATAACAGAACACTGTATTCGGCTACGTTTTTTCAACCAAATTATTCTCAATTCCAAGATTTCCTTGACCGACGCCTGCCGTCTGGCCCCTGGGCAGACGCATAAAAAAATTGGCGGGCTCTGTTTGAGCGCAGCGAGTTGGTCCGCCCTCACCTATAACCTGCGTCCGCTCAATCCAATGAGACCAGACGGGGCGTCAATGGCTTTGGTTACTTTCGCCGAAACGAAAGTAACTCGGTCGCCGGGACGAAACCCCGAATCACAGAGAATTATTGTCAAATGTAGTGTCTGAGCTGTTGCTCACGCGGCGACTGGGTCCGTGATTGTTTCTTCGATGCCATCGATAAATTGAATGCCCGCGATGACTTTGGACAACTCTCTGAATCCTCGCAAGCGCCGCCATGTTTTTTCCGCACACTGCCCCAACTTGAACATCATGTGCAGGATACCATCTCGTGTCAGACAGCCCTTCGTGCGGGCCGTCCGATGCCGAATCGTCCCAAAGGTTGATTCGATGGGATTGGTCGTACGCAGACTCGGCCAATGGGCGGCAGGAAAGGCATAGAACATGAGCAACTCCTCCCGATCTTTCTGCAGACAGGCCGTGGCTTTGGGATATTTTCCGTCATAGGTTTTCAGAAACTCCTCGAAGGCCTGCTCTGCATCTTCTTTCGTCTCAGACCGCCAGATTTCCTGTAAGGCCTCTTTGGCTTTGGGTTGCACACTTCTCGGCAGCGCATTCAAGACATTCCGTGTTTTATGGCACCAACACCGCTGGTGGCGAGTGCTCGGAAAGATTTCCTCCAGGGCCGCCCAGAATCCCAGGGCACCATCTCCAATTCCCAAAACCGGGGCCTTGAGCCCTCGGGCTTTCAAATGCAACAGGACTTCACGCCAACTCTGAGTCGACTCGCGTATGCCATCTTCCATCGCCAACAGCCGTTTCTCCCCATGGACATTCATCCCGATCACAACTAAGGCACACAACCGTTGTTGCTCCGCTCGGATCCCACTGTAAATGCCGTCGACCCAGATATAGACCCACTGATCAGTATCGAGACGGCCTTGCCGCCACTGGCGATACTCCTCCCGCCAGATCTGTTTGAGTCGCGCCACGGTACTGGCGGATAATCCCTTGGCCTGGGGACCCACAAGGGTTTCCAGGGCTGGCTGCATTTCTCCCGTCGAGATCCCTTTCAAGTATAACCATGGGATCGCCGCTTCCAGGCTAGCCGCCTTGCGCACATAGGGCGGCACCAGGGCCGAACGAAAGGCCACCGGTTCGCCATGGCGACTCCGGACTTTGGGTACCTGTACCGTCACCGGCCCAATGCCTGTCTGAATGTTGCGCTTTGGATGATAGCCACTTAGCACAACCCGCGCATGCCCCTGCTCGTCCCGTTGGTTCGCGTAGGTGGCCAACAGTTCCGCCACCTCGGCCTTGAGCGCCTGGGCAATGAGCTGTTGAGCACCGGTCCGAATTAAGTTCGTCAGTAAATCCGTGCCTCCTCGATCTTCCTGTTTTGGTTTGGTACATTCCTGCATCGTGGCGTCTCTCCTTTTATGGTTGTGGTGGATGTCTCGCAACACCCATTTCAACCCGAGACGCCGCGTCTTTTCAACTTACTCCATGCACTACTTTCAAGTTTAACTCAATCACAGAACATGGGAAATATTAAGTTCTAGAAATGGTGCGAATTTGAAATGCGAAACTAACTTGCTCCTCTTTAGCGTCTCTACCTCCCGAATTTTCCCTCTTCGGAAAAATACCCCATCCTTACAAAGGAGGGGAAATTCAAACGAGCTCGGGTAAACTCAAAGATTTCCCATTGAAGGCTAGAGGGAAAAAGTTTAAGGATAGAGGGTGTACAACATTCTGGGGAACGGAATGGTTTCACGAACATGCTCTAATCCACAAATCCATGCGACGACTCGCTCAATCCCCATTCCAAACCCTGCATGTGGCACACTCCCATAGCGCCGCAAATCGATATACCATTTAAACGCCTCTTCCGGCAGGTCATGGGCTTGAATTTGCTGACGGAGGACCTCTAGATCATGAATGCGTTGTCCGCCGCCAATAATCTCTCCATACCCTTCCGGGGCTAACATATCCATACATAGAGCAAGGTCCTCACGTTCGGGATCTCTCGCCATATAAAAAGCCTTGGCGGCAGCCGGATAGCGATGCACGATAACGGGGTGGTCAAAGGATTGTGCGAGGAGCGTTTCTTGCTCACTGCCAAAGTCATCTCCAAATTGAATGTCCACATCTTTTTCTTTGAGCCGAGCAATCGCTTCTTCATACGTAATTTGCGGAAAAGGTGGCACCATCGCTTCCAACGCTGCGATATCCCGTTCGAGAATTTCTAGTTCTGCTCGACGATGTTCCAGAACCTGTTGAATCACGACAGACACCAATTCTTCGGCCAATTGCATCACATCGGACAATTCCGCAAAGGCGATTTCAGGTTCGACCATCCAGAATTCCATAAGATGGCGACGTGTTTTCGACTTCTCGGCGCGAAAGGTCGGACCAAAACAATAGATTTTCCCAAACGCTGCCGCCGCCGCTTCTCCATAGAGCTGCCCGCTTTGCGCAAGATAGGCAGTTTGATCGAAATATTGCGTCTGAAATAGCGTGGTGGTTCCTTCACAGGCATTTGGTGTAAAAATCGGTGTATCAATGAGCGTAAAATCTCGTTCATCAAAAAAGTTCCGGCAGGTTCGGATGATTTCATGGCGCACACGTAAAATGGCATGTTGCCGTCTCGACCGCAGCCATAAATGCCGATGCTCCATCAAAAACCCTACGCCATGCTCTTTCGGTTGAATGGGAAAGGGGTCCGCAAGCTGAACGATTTGAAAACTGGCCACATCTAACTCAAAACCACCAGGCGCCCGCGCATCTTTCCTGGGTTGCCCCGTCAAAATGACGGAAGACTCCTGTGTCACTTGGCCACATAAGGCAAACTGCTCTTCTCCCACCGTCCCCTTACTGACGATCGCCTGCATATCACCCGTCCCATCCCGAATGGTCAGAAAACTTAGCTTTCCACTCGACCGACGAAGTCGCAACCAACCCTTAATCGTTATGTCCTGACCTTCGTACTGAGCAATCTGCCCAATGGACACTACAGGTTGCTGGGTCATGAATTATCTCCTTAACTCCTTGATAAAGAATAAATTGACACCCAGAAAATTCAGTGGCTATGATGAGCTGTCTACCAACGAGTTCCTTAGAAATTGAAGGAGGCTATGCATATATGAGTTACACTATCACCGTTCGAGAATTAAAAACTCGGCAAGATAATGGAGAGGAATTTTTTTTATTGGATGTCCGAGAACCCCATGAATATTCAATGGCCAAACTAGAAGGGTCTGTGCTCATTCCATTGGGGGAGCTACCTAATTCACTGGATAAATTGGATAAAAATAAGGAAATTGTGGCCTATTGCCATAAGGGCATGCGCAGTGCCGATGCTGTCGGCTTCTTGTTACAACAAGGATTTTCTAACGTGAAGAATCTGATTGGTGGCATTGAATCGTGGTCAATCGAGATAGATAACTCTGTTCCACGGTACTAAATGATGGTAAGAGTCCAAACTCTCCATCAGCCTGTCTTTTCTCTGGTTGTTATCGCTGGCCTCGGAAAAAATCGACCGTCAATTTGAGCCCCTCGGGTAAAGCGACTTGCGGATCCCAACCGAATTTTTCTCGTAGTTTCATCACATCCAAAACACTTCTGAACTGCTCCCCTTTTTTTGCCGCACCATAGAGATCTTTGCAGGAATTGCCGGTCAATTCCTTGAGAAGGCTATAACATTCATTCACCGTCGCTTCTTGTCCTGTCCCAACATTATAGATCCCCTGAATATCCTCTCCGAGGGTCACCATAATCGATTCCACGACATCATCGACATAGACGAAGTCGCGTGTTTGTTTCCCTGTCCCATTGATCATAGGCTGTCCGCCTTCTAGCAAGCGTTTTGAAAAAATTGCGATGACTCCAGCCTCTCCCTCCGGTTCTTGTCGGGGGCCGTAGACATTCGCAAACCGCAACACCACCGAGCGCAGACCTGTGGCATTATGATAATAGGCCAAATATTTTTCTCCCGCTAACTTACTGATGCCATATGGAGAAACGGGCTCGGTCCGGTGAGTCTCAGCAGCCGGAAAAACCTCTTGTTCTCCATAGACAGCCCCTCCAGAGGAAGCGAATGATATTTTTCTGACTCCATTCTTTACCGCATGCTCCAACAGATTTAAGGTGCCTAAAATGTTGACCTCAGCATCGAAGCTAGGATCTTCGGTGGAAAACCGTACATTCATCTGTGCCGCGAGATGAATAACAATCAGTGGCCGTTCTTTTCGAAAGATTCGTTCGATTCGTTTATTTCGAATATCCATCTTATAAAAGACAGCCTTTTTATTGACTTGTTTACGTTTCCCCGTTGAAAGATCATCAACCACCACCACCTGGTTGCCTTCTTGGATCAGTCGATCAACGACATGCGATCCAATAAACCCCGCTCCTCCTGTCACCAATATTTTCAATCCCATCGTAGCCTAAGACCTTTCTTCACAGGCGAACCTGCGTGTCTGCTTCAGAAGCCCAAAATCTTACGAACCATTGATCACTCATCATCTTTTTCTGGCCACCATGAGAATTTCTTTATTCCCCTTTTTCCCCAAAACTGGGGAGTCAGTCATCCTTAAAAGATCCAAGGACAGGGATTTGCTATATTCCAAGAACTGATCCTTCACAACCTGCCGCAAAGTTTCATCTCTTACAATTCCACCTCTTCCAACTTGTTTTTTCCCTACTTCAAACTGCGGCTTGATTAAGGAGACAAGATAACCTAGAGATTTCAGGATCGGAAGAACGGCGGGCCAAACCTTCTTCAGAGAGATAAATGAAACATCGACCACGGCTAAATCTATGAATTCTGGAAGATCTTCAGGTCGTAGATAACGAATATTTATCCGATCCATGACCACTACTCGAGGATCTGACCTCAAACGCCAATCCAACTGGCCATAGCCGACATCAATGGCATAGACCCGTTGAGCACCTCGTTGTAATACACAGTCCGTAAAACCACCTGTTGATGCTCCCACATCCATGACCACCAATCCGGAACATGAAAGCCCAGATGCTTCAAACGCAGAGGCTAATTTTTCTCCTCCCCGACTGACATATTGACATTCAGGCTGGAGGATCTCGATAGCCGCCTGCGCCCTTACCAACTTTCCAGGCTTATCGATGACCACCCCATCAACTTTGACTCGCCCTGCTAACACAAGACGACAGGCTCGTTCCCGACTGGGAACCAGCCCATGAAGGACCAACAGCGCATCTAAACGCTGCGTCAATGATTTCTTCATAGGAGATTGGGATTGGACCGGCGACATAGCATAGGGATTACATCCACGACCTCTACAGGACAAGGAGAGCTGGCGGAAGACTATTAGGAATCGGTCGAATTGGATTCCTCCAACGAAAACGCCTGAATTCGTTTTCGCCCATCTTTATCCTTGACAAGAATCTCGACACGACGTTCAGCGTCATCTAGCATTTTGAGGCAGGTCTTGGAAAGCTTAACGCCTTCTTCGAATATCTTGAGAGATTCATCCAAGGAGAGTTCGCCTCCCTCTAGTTCGGTGACAATCGTTTCTAGACGGGACAACGCCTTTTCAAATTTTATTGCGGCCATGACTCCCCTCGTATTCGTGCAACGCTCCAAGCATTATAGCTACCCTTGTCTCCGAATCAACAGCTTGACTTCACGGTACTGTGCGGATGTCTTCGACCCTGCAGACCAATTCCCCTTCAGATAATATCGCGTGAATTTCCGCCCCCACAGATGTATCTGTTGATTTTTTCAGGACTTTTTCTTCTTGTGCATCCTTGACGATGGCGTATCCTCGGGCAAGAACTCCAAGGGGACTCAATTGTTGCAGTTGAGAGATGCGGACCGTGACTCGATGGCGCTTTTCCAGGACAATCTTTTGGATTATCTGAGCAATTTGATTCTTCAACGCGTCTAGGGCTTCCTGCTCCCGATGAATCTTCACAAGCGGATTAACTTCCCACATCGCTGACTGCCGGTCTAACAAAAAGAGTTGAATGTTTCGGCAACATTGTTTGGCATGTTGGTACAATTGATGTTCTAAGTCATCTACCCGTTGAACAAAATGTCCAATAATGAGACGAGGTTCTGGTAAACGGCGGGCCAGCGTTTGCACTTGAACCGTCCACCTCGATACCACGTTCTTGAACGACTGTCGCAATCGTCGCCGATGCTGATGAACCTGTTCCTTGACTGTGGTGCAATCGGGAGCCACCAGTTCAGCGGCCGCAGAGGGAGTCGGTGCACGACAATCAGCAGCCAGATCGGCCAGGGTCACATCGGTTTCATGGCCGACGGCAGACACAATTGGAATGCGAGAATCTGCAATTGCCCTGACCACAGGTTCCTCATTAAATGCCCAAAGATCTTCGAGAGAACCGCCGCCGCGTCCAATAATGATCACGTCTACTTGCCCCCACTGAGGATCCAAATGATTCAAGGTCTGAATAGCAGACACGATCTCGCTCACAGCCGCTTCGCCTTGCACTGCGACGGGAACAAGCAGAATTTGTGCAGACGGCCATCGACGATGCGTGATACTTAAGAGGTCTTGAATGGCTGCTCCCACGGGCGATGTGGCGATTCCAATCCGTTCAGGAAAAGCCGGCAATGCCCGCTTGCGTGACTTGACGAAAAGACCCTCAGCCTCTAATTTTTCTTTGAGCTGTTTAAACGCCAGTTGTAACTCGCCGATGCCTTTCGGCTCGACGGCTTCAACCAACAATTGATAGTCTCCCCGCGGTTCATAGACCGTCAACCGCGCTTGAACGATGACCTCTAACCCATCCTGAAGGGCAAACTTTAAGCGTTGCGCTTGACTACGAAACAGCACTGCACGGATCTGACTCCCTTGATCTTTCAACGTGAGATATTGATGCCCTGAAGCAGGACGGCGAAGATTAGAGATTTCCCCGTGAACCCACACCGAGGGAAATTGTTGTTCTAAATTCGACCGAATCTGTCGTGTGAGTTCCGAAACAGTCAGTAAGGGCGGGAAGAAGCCTGTCACCACAGTTATTCAAACAGGCGAAGACGAGAAATGTTGTGAGTTTTTCCAGTTGCTTGATCTACTTCGATGATGGCCGCACTTAGCACAGATGGACCCGGCGCCACTTCAAACCGACGAGGAAGTTGTGTCAAAAATTTTTGAATAACCAAACTGGGCTTCATCCCAATCACGGATTGGACCGGCCCAGTCATCCCCACATCTGTGAGATAGCCTGTGCCAGCTGGAAGAATTTGCTCATCGGCGGTTTGAACATGGGTATGGGTCCCAACAACCGCAGCCACTTTGCCGTCGAGAAAATAACCCATGGCCATTTTTTCTGATGTCGTTTCGGCATGCATATCTACCAGAACATAATCGGTTTGGTCAGCTAACTGAGCCAATTCTCGTTCAGCAATCCGAAAAGGACAGTCCACCATGGGCATAAAGACTCGCCCCATCAGCTGCAAGATTCCAAGCCGTTTCCCATGAACCGTTTCCACCACGCAACTTCCCTTTCCAGGAGCACCATCGGGATAGTTAGCCGGACGAATGATATGAGGCTCTTTGTCCAAGTAGGGCATAACCTCACGCTTATCCCATGCATGATTGCCTAAGGTAATGGCCGAGAGGCCCAGGTCAAAGAGCTCTTGGGCAATATCAGACGTGATGCCAAATCCACCAGCAGCATTCTCCCCATTCCCGATCGCAATATCGATATGATTGTCCTGAATGGCCTTCGAAAGATGTTTCAACAGTACCCGTCGGCCTGGTTCACCCATGATATCCCCGATGAATAAGATCTTCATCATCTCAGGAATGAGAATTCTTCATCACTCTGCGCACCGTTACCTGGCAAACTCGATAAATCGATTTTCTCTGATGACCGTAACTTTAATTTGACCCGGATACGTGAGCTCTTGTTCAATTTTTTTGGCTAGATCGCGGGACAGGGCAAATCCCTCACTGTCGCTCAATTCTCCTTGGCGTATAATGACCCGGACTTCCCGTCCGGCTTGGATCGCATAGGCTTTATCAACACCAGAGAAACCGGTCGCTAACGATTCCAGTTTTTCCAATCGTTTCACATACGCTTCGAGGGTTTCACGCCTTGCACCAGGGCGAGCGGCTGAAAGGGCCTCAGCGGCAGCCACTAACACAGATTCGGGACACAGTGGCTCCACTTGCTCATGGTGTGCGGCGATCGCATTCACAATGAGCTCTGACTCGCCATACTTCTTTGCCATCTCCGCGCCTAACATGGCATGAGTCCCTTCTTCTTCATGGCTGACCACTTTTCCAATGTCATGTAGCAACGCTCCACGTTTGGCCAGCTTCACATCTAAACCCAGCTCAGAAGCCATAATTCCGCAGATATAGGAGGCCTCCCGGGCATGATAGAGGTTATTTTGTCCATAGCTCGTACGATATTTTAGGCGTCCTAACAATTTGACAATTTCGGGGTGAAAATCCGAAAGGCCAACTTCGAAAATCACCTTTTCTGCCTCATCGCGCATCAGTTTATCCAAGTCGCCCTTCACCTTCTCGACAACCTCTTCAATTCTCGTGGGATGAATACGACCATCCTGCATCAGCCGTTCTAATGAAATTTTCGCGACTTCGCGACGCAACGGATCAAAGCCAGACACAATCACTGCTTCTGGTGTTTCGTCAATAATGAGGTCAACGCCCGTTGCCGCCTCCAAGGCCCGAATGTTTCTCCCCTCCCGCCCAATGATCCGACCTTTCATGCTATCATTCGCAAGCGGAACAACGGAGATCGTCGCCTCATTGACATAATCCCGCGTGATGCGTTGGATCGAGCGCGTTACGATTTCCCGTGCATCTCGATCAGCTGCCTCTTTTGCTTCATCGAGAATACGCTTAGTCAGCAGTGCCGCATCCAGCCGAGCTTCCGTCTCGATTTCACTGAGCAATTGTTTTTTGGCTTCATCGGCCGTGATTCCAGCCACCTGTTCTAATGCCAATCGATGCTCCCGGATCGCTTGCTCACACGCTGCTGCCTGCTTGGCCAGGTCATTTTCTTGCCCCTTGAGGATTTGCTCTTTACGTCGTAACTCTTCGTCGCGTTTATCAAATTGGCTTACCTTGCGCTCAAGAGTTTCCTCACGCTGTGAGAGCTTCCGGTCTGCCGCTTGCATTTCATTCCGTCTTTCCTTCTGCTTGGCCTCAAGTTCAGATTTGGCTTGAAAGACAAGATCTTTTGCTTCAATTTTGGCTTCCTTCACCACATTTTCGGCTTCCCGTTGTGCGTTCTGCGTCAGTTGTTGCAATTGATCTTCAACCTCTGAACGCCGTTTGGCATCCATCTGTTGTTGAAAAATTTTGAATAAGACAAAGCCCACGACCAACCCACCTAGACCTGTCAATATAGGAATGAGCATTTCCATCGTTAGACTCCTATGTGTTTCCTTTCGCCTCTATTGATGAGCGTCCACACAAGCTATGACACCTCAGACAGCCTCTTGGGTTGTCCAAACTACGGTCGACTCTTCACAATTGTGAGGAAAAGAAACGGGGAGAACAGGAGAAAAGCTACTTACCCAGAGAAGGGTAAGCGCCGACCGGAACAAAACGGAAGGAAGACGCGCCGCATATTCCGAAATTCAGAAGGGGTCAAAATAGTAATTGGTACATATTGCATGGTGAAGCAATCTTGGCGTTCGTTCTTGAGAAATGGTAATGGGCGTATTAACCATTGGTTTAGCCACCGTTTCAGACAATCCACCAAGTTATTCCCAACGGACCAAGCCTCTTTAGTGATAATCAACTTTGCATTCCAGGAACACCATGCCCCCTGAGATAATCGTTTGCGACATCGTTCGATTCCAGTTCTCAACCAACTCACCATGACCAGTAACAATGCCGTCATGGTGGATCTCCAATTTCTTTCCCCCAAATCGGGGAATATTCCTTTCTTTCTTTGAAATTCAACGACTTACGAGCAATAAACTATCAGAAAATATGATTGCATTTCAATAATGAATATCCAAGATGCATCTCACACATAGTAGCATGAATCTTCCGAACAGGAAGCATACGCATGCAACCAATTGTTTTGAAAGGAAATATTCTACTAGAGACAAAAAGGAAGGAAATAGAACGCGACTGCTTAGCCCGGATGAGTTTCTAAATGCTGATCGATGGTCTCTAACAACAACTGAGCACGTCGTTCCATTTCGACTTCTCCGGAGTCGCCCTGCCTCTGCTGTTGGAAGAGTTGATCCGTAATATTGATGGCAGCAAGAATTGCCAGTTTGGCAGGAGTACTGGTTCGAGTTTGCTTGGCAAGGGTTCGCATTTGATCGTCGACATATTGAGCGAGTTCTTGAACATAGGCGTCATCTCCTTCGCCCTGCAGCGAAAACCGGTGACCAAAGACTTCAACCTCCAAGGTCTTTGTCATCACTCCATTCCCTGGTTACTCACCTGAACGATCTAAAAACTCCAACTCATCCAACACTTTTTCGATCTTGGAACGAATCGCACCCCGTTCATCTTCCCAACCATCGGACATTTCCTGGTGTTTCGCCAACCGCTCCCGCGTCGCGTCCAGTTCTTGTTCAAGATTGGATTTATCCTCGCGTAGTTCTACCACCAGATCGAGTAATTTCCTGACCCGCACTTCTAATTTTTCCATTTTTTCTACGCTCATGACTCCCTCCTTCCTCACAAGCTTAAACGAGCCGGACTATAGTGCGTTCAGCAAAACCTGTCAAGAGAAGCGTGAGGGCATGCATGTCCAAACAACTGTCGATAGATTCGATAGCTTCCAATTACACGTTTTACATATCGACGTGTTTCCCGGTATCCAATTGATTCTACAAATTCATCAGTTGGACGATCTCCATTTTTCATCATCCACCGTCGGACGGCTCGAGGGCCTGCATTGTAGGCAGCCACTGCATAAACAATATTTCCTTGAAATTCAGTGAGCAATTGTCCCAAATAATTGACACCCAATTGAATATTGTACGAAGGTTGAAATAATTGCTGATACGTATAAGCAGGATCTGAAAGTTTCAGCCGATGGGCGACACGTCTGGCCGTCGCTGGCATCAGTTGCATCAGACCAACGGCTCCAACAGCGGAAATGGCCCGAGCACGATATAAACTTTCCTCACGAATCAACCCTGATACTAGAAATGGGTCCAGGTGAGAAGGTGTATAAGCCTGAATTATTGCCTGGTATCCCGTCGGAAACGCTGCCGCCCATGCGCTAGAGTCAGGAGGCAACTGTCCTGTTCGGAGAGCTTGCCCAAAATGACGAATGGCCAATCGTACCCCAATATCATAGCCCCCAATTTCCGTCGCTAGCGAAGCTAAATGGGCGAACAACTGAGCATCAGAGCCATGGACATCATACACATATCTTAATTCTCTAGCGGTTTCTTTCGACAATTTAGCTCGATGCAGAGCTTGGAGCTTTTGATAATGAACATCTTGTGTAAGCTTGGCGGGAAGATTACCACCCCTCACGTGACTTGCTCCTCGTGGCATTGGCAATCTTGCCTTGAGCTTTCCTAGCCCACCCCGCGCTTGAGCAAGCAGTCCATAGTAGGTAAAGGGATACGCTTGACTTAACTGCTGCAGAGTTTGACGCGCGAGCTCCGCCTGCCCATGATATTCCTGTGCGCGGGCAAGCCAATACCGAGCTCGGGCATTCGCATGCATAAAAGATGTCGATTGTGGATCGTTCGTTTTTCGAATAATGCGTTGAAACACATTGATAGCATCGAGAAATTGATGACGGCGATATTGAATCCATCCCTCGTTCCAAAAAGCATCTAACCGCTGGGAAGCCTTCAATGCCACCTCACCGGCCTTACGATAGGCCACAACCGCTTCAGGCCACCGCTCATGATCGTTTAACCAGATCCCATAGAACGTGTACAATTGAGCCTGTTGGTTTCCCGTAAGACGATCAACAGGCATGCCTTCCACAAGTTTTTCGAGTAATCCCCCTTTGCCTTGCCGCAAATACGTCCGACCCAACGAAACTAACGCGTCCTCCCGTCGAGAAGATGACGACCGAGAAAGCATCTGAAAAATCTTTTCAGCTTGTTCATAGTGCTTGAGCCGAAACTGGGCTTTGGCTAATTGATATTGAGCTTGGAAATGCTGTGGTGTCTTCGGACGACGGCTGGCGATCTCTTGGAAATCTTCAATGGCTTCAGCCAAGGCGCCGATGTGATACAAACTCATTGCCCGCTGATAGCGCTCCCCCATACTAGGCAGGAAAGGGGAGCCAGCTTCCTCTGTTAGCCATTCTTCTGCCTGAGCACTTTCTGACGTCAACGGAAACTTCCACCATAACTCTCGAAAGTCCTTAATCAGTTGCGCCTTGTTCCCCAGTTGTCCTGCGCACATTCCCATCTGAAACAAGGCATTAGGCGCTTTGGGGTGGCGCGGACTCGCGACAAGCGCTTCGGCTAATACAGACCGAGCCTTTTGACAATTCCCGACTCTGGACAGGGCCTGTCCTCCTTCAAACAACGCCTCAACACGGACGAGAGAGTCAGGAACAGTCTCAATAAGTTTCTGCACAACGTCAGCAGCCTCTTGCCATTGTTCGGCGTTCACATGGGCTTCAAGCAACCAAAAATAGAGATAATCAGCAAGGACGGGAAACTCAGATAATGATTGCTGTAACAATGGCGTGGCTTTCTGAGGATCAAGGGTTCGAAGCACATATCCATATTGAAGTCTGGCATGTTTGGCCAAAGCATGTTGACCATAGGTGGCTTCGATCCACTCAAATAACTTATCAACATCGCGTAAATTCTTGGATGATGTCCCATGGAGTGTATCAAGAAACGTCTCAGAACAGCTCTCTGGACTCTGACATAGAGCCCGAGGTGATGAGGATAATACCGTGGGAGAGAGCAAGATCAACAACCACGCTATCAACAACACAGACAGACGCCATTCCCTTTTTAATGTATTCAGACGTGTTCCTATTTCGGACATTGGAAACCCTTGGGCATCTTGTTGATGCTAATATAATTTTCTCCTTGAGAAAACCAGTCACACAATTCTGTCAGATTTTCACGTAAGCACGAAGCCCACGGTTCAGGGATGAGTTCTGGAAATTCAGAAAATCTTCAATTGAACTTGCCACAGAGGGCAGACATACCTAACGGGTCAGATGCAGATGATCAAGGTCACGCATCCAGCGTTGCCAGAATGGGAGAGAGTCCCACAAACCTAATTGCCGCAAGTAGGTTTCACCTTCCCAATCTACCACACCATCGCTATCCTGTGGGAAACCTCCGCCTTCCAATATATTTGCAATATAGACGGCTGTGAGGGGACCAAAATCCATATTATGAGGAAACAGAATGGGGCGATCATGAAACTTTACGATGTTAAGGATTTCATCAGGAACACCCCATCGGGCTAAGAAGGTGTTCCCGCATTCTGCATGTGTGATCCCAAGAAGATTGTGCTCAACCATCTCGAGCTTTTGATTCTGATTCTGAGCGAGGTCAAGAACCGCCATGAAAACCTGAGGTTGCTGCGTCAGGAAAATCAGGCAACCTATGTCGTGCAAGAGTCCTCCCACAAATGCCTGCCATACCAGAAAGCGACCAGGTTTCTGGCTAAGGGTAATCTGAGCTGCAATGTACGCCGTACGCACACTATGCCGCCATAATATGGAAAGAGCTGTTGGTGGAATCTCAAATCCTTCGGTAAGCGTGAACACTTCCACCGCGATGTTCATTGTACTTTCCAGTTGAGGCGGAATGGGCCCAACTTGCGACGTGAGTATGCGAAGATATTGCTCGAGTTCGTCGATTGGCAGCAAACTCTGATCGGCGTCTGCTAAATTTTCATTACCCCAACTACTCATCACATTTTTTCTAGCCCAGAAACATCTATAAAATAGTTGACGGCGAATCCATCTTCCATGTGTCGACCCGGCTCTATCAGCGACAATGCGGCCACAAGGTCGGCGGGTATTCACCCCAAGGAAGATCACATACAAGATCACTTCCTCCTCGGTTCGTATCGCTAGCCTCTTTACCGAAAGACACGCGATCAAGGATCAACACTCATTAACTGGGTAAAAATAAACAAAGATGGACAGAACAACGCCCGTCGTAAGGAGGATGGTAGACCGACCGAGACTGAACAACTACAGTTTTACAGATCTGGGAAATGAAAGTTACCTGGTAGTTCTAATGAAAATGTGGCCCCGTGCCCAGTCCCCTGACTCGAGACCCGTAGAACACCACCAAGGTTTTTTGCAGTAAGTGCTGCGGCATGAAGACTGCCACCATGCCCAGCCTCTTTAGTGCTATAACCCTGCCCAAAGATCTTCGTCAGGTTCTCAGACACAATACCCACGCCGGAATCTTGCACCTCGAGACTAACAGAATCTGGCGGGCCCGGAATGAGGGTTGCTCTCACGGTCAGGAACTTTTCTGGGACTGAACCCATTGCTTCACAAGCGTTCCGGATCACACAATCCACAACATCGCGAACCTGATGCTTATCGACAATGAGCAGTGGAATCTCTTGAAATTCCCGCAATACGGTAATCTCATAGGCCTCTATGAGTTCGTTATTGATAGCCAGTGCTTCCTCAAGTAACTGGACCACGGAATGTGGTTCCTTCATGTCGCTTGGCTTTGCTAAGTCTTGTTGTGCCGCAACACAATGCTGGGCATGTTGGATATTTTTCCGTAAGCGATCGACTTCGGCTGTCGCTGTTCGATGTTCCTCCAACAACTGACCTGCCAATTGTTCCAAATATGAGGGGACTTGTTTCCCCTTTGGGTTATCGGAAAGGTATGCCCCAAGGTCGTCACCGTATTTGTGAAAGAGTTGTGAGATTCGTTTGACATCTCCAACCATCGAATTTTTCAGAAGATCGGCAATGACGCCAATCGAGACATTGATACTGTTCAAGACGTTTCCGACATTGTGCAACACATCCGATGCCACCTCAGCCATCCCTAATCGTCGAGACGTATCCAAGAGTTGTTCATGTAGTCGCACTCGTTCTTCTTCCATGCGTTTGCGTTCCGTGATATCTTGCGCGACACACACCAATCCCTGAAATTGTCCCTGGTCATCTTGCATCATTGAACCCGATACCGAGATCGGAATGACCCGTCCTTCACGTGTCAGAAAACTCGACTCAATGCCACTGACCGCTCCCTCTAACAGCAAACTTTCAATTATGGAGCCTTGCGCAAACTCCTCGCCAAAAATCAAACTCGGTGATTCCCCGATTAGTTCGACTTCATCATAGCCCAACAGCGCGAGCAAAGACGGATTGACCGATCCAATCGTCATGGAGGCATCAATAACCAAAAGGGAATCGGCCATAGAACGTATCACATCATCCACATAGATTCGTGAGGTTGCTAAGGCGTCCTGCGCAGAAGTCAAGGAGCCTTGTTGTAAATCCTCGTTATTGTCCATACATGAAAGACCTTTCGCCAAATCTTTCCCTATCTAGTTTCCTGCCGGCAACGTGACCGTAAACGTCGATCCCTCACCCACAGTGGAGCGCACAGCTATAGCTCCTCCACATTGCTCAACAATACGCTGGCAGATAGCCAACCCTATCCCCGTTCCGTCGTATGCATCTTCTCTATGCAATCGCCGGAACAACCCAAAAATTTTGTCTATGGCGTGATTGGGAATGCCTATGCCTTGATCTCGAATATTGATTTGACAGAGTTGTCGTGGTTTTCCCAGTCCAGTATGGCGGCGATCGTGAATGATAGTGCCTGAAACTTGAACAACCGGCGCGATGCCCGGTTTGTGAAACTTGAGCGCATTGCTAATCAGATTCTGAAGAAGTTGCCGGATTGACACAGAATCTCCATAAATGACAGGCAAATCTTGAATTTGGATTTCCGCCTGTTGCTGTTCAATCTCCGCCCGAAGATCAGCGAGAACTTGCTCTACAACCTCCGTCAACGAAACAGAACTTGCCGCCAACTTCTGGCCATCAATACGAGAATAGATGTATAAGCCCTCAATTAGCTGTTGCATTCGGCCAGCGGCCTTGACGACACGGTTCAGATAGTTCTGGCCCTGTCCATCTAACGATGCCCCATACTTTGTCCGCAACCGGTCTAGCAAGATCTGTATCGAATGCAGCGGTTGCTGCAAATCATGCGCGGCGACAGAAACAAATTGCTCTAAAT
Source organism: Nitrospirales bacterium (assembly GCA_965223765.1). Taxonomy (GTDB): domain Bacteria; phylum Nitrospirota; class Nitrospiria; order Nitrospirales; family UBA8639; genus Nitrospira_E. The sequence goes on along the minus strand of OZ245016.1, from coordinate 1,329,162 downwards.
CTTGATTGGATCTCGTAAGATCTTGTGTTTGCTCACGCAAAGTTTTTTCAACTCGAGCTCGTTCTTGGAGTTCCGCGATGGCCTGATCACGAACGGCCGTGAGTTCTCGGTTCCGTGCTTCCAGTTCACGAATTCTTTGAGACAATGGCGATTCAACTTCCAGCTGATTCGATTTTGCTGCTTCAAGCCGCATACAGTGACGTTGACCTCCAGGCGCCGTTCAAGAAAAGTCTATTGTGGGTGCCAACCACGAGGACCTTTTATTCATCTCGACGATTCCTCTTCTCACCGTCATTCAATCATGTGCAGAATGAACAATGCACATGCTATCGTGCCACCGGAAGTTTCAAAGAAAATGTGGCTCCTTTTCCAATACCATCACTGTGGACTTCGAGAGATCCACCCATGTTTTGAATGGCGTCAAGTGAACTGTGAAGCCCAATGCCATTTCCATCTTCCTTTGTCGTAAAGCCACGGGTAAACATGTTTGATAGATGTTCAGGAGCAATACCTATTCCACTATCACGGATGGTCATTATCACAAATGTCTCATTTAGATCTTGATCGGTCACACTCAGATGAAGCTCATGATGCTTCGCAGGCTGTTGCCGCATGGCCTGTTTTGCATTGCGAAGAATATTTACAAGGACCTGTAGCAATTGATGGCGATCCGCCAAAACTTGTGCAACTGGTCGAACATCTCGATAAACCGTCATCCACTTTTCATCACCAGGTTGAAAACTCAACTCAATGGCATGTGATAAGGCATCAGTAATAGAAAGCGGTTCTACCTGTCCAGCAGACTTGCCCATCATCTGATGGGATACAATCACTTGCTTCATATGGTGGAGATTGCGAACGAGCCCTTCTATCTCTCTGAGAATCGTTTGTTGTTCTTCAATGAGATGGTTGCCGAGTTTTTCTAAAGATTGAGGAATCCGTTGCCCCTTGGGGTCCTGCGTTAAAAAGGTCCCCAAGTCCTTGTCATGTTCTTTCATGAGTTTGGCCATGCGATTTACTAACGTCACTGCAGATTGCCCAATCGTCGACTCCATCAAATTCGCAGCAACGGTCACACTCGTGAGAACATTCCCCACATTGTGTAATACTGTGGACGCTATTTGCGCCATTTCGGTCTTGTAGGCTGCATCACTGAGCCGATGATGAAGATCTGTCCGTTCCGCGATGAGCTGATTCCGTTCCTGTGCCTGTTGAAAGGTTAATTGCATTACCACTGGCGCCAGCCCCTCGCTGACAAGAATTCCGGTGGGATCGTCCACAGGCCTGACTAAACCTGCCTCTGCCGTGGAACCATCCGTAATGCCAAGAATCATCATGCTCTCTCGATTACGCTTCAATTGATGCGCACGACCCCACGTACTGGAATCTGTGCGACAATCCATGACAACGACATCATACGCGTTATCTCGACTTGTGACCTCATCAACTGTGCCTACCCAGTTAACTGAGGCGAACGATTCAACAGATGTGAGCACAGAACAGCAAGATGGAGAAAAGGTGTCTTTTTCGAATCCAACCATCCAGATATCAACAGATTGCATTGCGGCAGGGGTTGGATAATTAGAAGATGCCATCAGAGGTTTTGCAGCAGGATGTAAAGAGCAGGAAAGAATCTCACTTCTTACTTACCAAACAGTCACGAGGGGTAAGAAGATAGCAATCAGTTCTTATCCCAACCCCTGATATTTTTTGTATGACCCTAAGGACCACCACGAACGTCGTAATATCAGAAAACCCTTACGTGGCTTTGACGGTTTCTTCCGCTCGTTCCTCGGCCCACTTCGCAAGGAGATCTAATTGGGATTTGGCCTGACGTGCCTCAGCCCACCGTTTTGTTAAAGAGTTGGCCAGCTGCCATACCTCAATGTTATCAAACGGTTTTCTGAGAATAAGTAGCTTATCATTCTTGTTAAGACGTTGAATCACATCTTCCCAGGCATGGTCGGAAAAGGCCGTGCAGATCACAACCTGTAAATCCGGGTCTTCTTGCCACAAATGCTCGACGGTTTCTACTCCGTCCCAACCCGGTGGCATTCGCATGTCTACAAAAGCAACAGCATACGGGCGCTCAGCCTTTACCGCCTCTTGGACCATGCGATAGCCCATTTGCCCCTGGTCGGCACAATCCACCTCGAACTTTTCAACCACCTTTTGTTCCTCGACATCATCGAAAAGCTCAGCTCGAACTTCCTGTAGCAAGGACGTGTCCAATGAACGTTCCAGAATCTTCCGGAAATCATCGTGGATCGCGACGTTATCATCAATAACCAAGATGCGGCGGTTGGCTTGTTCCATGTCCATTACAATGGTTCCTCCGTATAGATAACTGGTAGATCGAGTGTAAATAGCACTCCTTGATTGGGGCAGCATTCTTGTTATGGCCAGGATCAGGAGCGGTCGTCACCATAGGCAAGATCACTAACAACAGGCCAGAATGATTGCATCTGAAATTCTCTGAGTTTCAAATCTACGCTTTCCCTCGCTTTGCTCGAAAACGCATTTCGTTCCAATACATCTACTGCATGTTGCGCTAATAGTAAGATTGTAAGTCTACTACGGAATAAATCGGATATTTGAAGAAGAACTTTACGTGGATTTCGTCAGAAAACTTCTGAATAGTTTAAAAACATGGTAGTATTTGGCCATATCTCTGTGATGATTTCCCTTCCTATCGAGTCTTCTGGCCTTTTCGGAATTACCCAACATCATCTTTCATCGTTTGTTACCACTATTCGAGATACACAGAAAACGACAAGATACTGGAAAAGATTGAGCAACCCTCAATTAGTGTCGCCAGCCTGAATATCTATGCCAGCTCCTCCCTCACCCTCTCCGGCCGATCCTGATTCGTCTCTGGGCTCCTTAAGAGGTCTCCTGATTGCCCAATTTTTCGGGGCTTTCAATGACAATGCCTGGAAACTCATGGTTGCTCTCCTAGCGATCAAACAGATCGCATCAACTCATGAATTAGCTCAGTCTACTTTCGAAGTTGCCTCCCAGACGCAAACCACTCAGGCATTTGTCATCTTTACACTGCCTCTAATGGTTGTCTCAGCTTTCGCTGGAGTATTTTCAGATCGTTTCAGCAAACGAACGGTTATTGTGACGATGAAGGCACTGGAAGTCTTGTTGATGGTCGCGGGCACCGCCGCCCTCTTCTTCAACCCTCAGGGCGGTACCTTGCCGTTGTTGGTACTCGCAGCTATGGGTGCCCAAAGCGCAATCTTCAGTCCATCAAAATACGGTATTCTTCCTGAACTACTCACGCATCAACGTTTATCCTGGGGAAACGGCCAACTGGAACTATGGACCTTTGCGGCCATTATTGGTGGAACCGCATTAGCCGGACCACTTCTTGATCTCTCAGGTCCAACCCCATGGGTCGCGGGCTTTGTGTTGATCATTTTTTCGGCATGTGGGCTGTGGGCCTCATTGCTGATTCCATCAGTGCCACGAGCCCGACCTGATGGAGGTGTTCGTGAAACCTGGCAAGGTGCTCTAGAAGCCTTTCGATCCGACCGAGTCCTCGCCTTGGGAATCCTAGGGGCCGTAGCATTTTGGACATTGGCCAGCCTAGTTGGGCAGGATGTGCTGATCTATGCCAAAGCTGTCTTACAGCTATCTGACACCTATTCAGGCCTTCCCCTTGCTGCATTTGGAATTGGAGTCGGAATCGGGTCGTTGCTTGCTGGAAAACTTTCCGCCACAAAGGTCGAACTCGGATATCTCCCACTAGGTGGCATTGGCATCACTTTCAGCTTGGTAACCCTCGGCCAACTCACCCCCGGATTAGCCGGAACCTTGTTCGGCATGATATGCCTTGGCCTATCCAGTGGATTCGTGGTTGTTCCCCTAAACGCTCTCATCCAATGGCGGGCACCCGCTGATCGCCGTGGAGCCGTCATCGCGTTTTCCAATACATTAGTGTTCGGCGGAGTACTATTGGGATCTATAGGGTCCGGAATCTTAGCCAATCTTGGGTTTAATGCTAGCACCATTCTGGTGATCTCAGGAGTTGGGAGTGCCATTCTGACAGCGTGGGCTCTCTATCAGCTCCCGGAAACCTTTGTCCGATTAGTGCTCGTTCTACTGACTCATACCATCTATCGCCTAAAGGTCCTCGGAAGAGATCAACTCCCACAGGAAGGCGGTGCCTTGTTGGTTCCCAACCATGTTTCATTTATCGATGGTTTCTTACTCTTAGCCACCACCGATCGCCCTATCAGATTCCTAGTTGATCAAGTCTACTACGACCACCATATTCTCAACCCATTCGCCAAGATTATGGGAGCCATTCCTATTTCGTCGAATGGCTCCCCTAGGGAAATTTTGCATGCGCTGCGTGAGGCTGGACGACGACTCGACGAAGGGGAGTTGGTATGTATCTTTCCCGAGGGACAGATTACCCGCACGGGCAATCTCTTGCCATTTCGGGCTGGATTTACGCGAATCATGAAAGGCCGCAACATCCCCATCATCCCGATTCATTTGGATCGAGTGTGGGGAAGTGTCTTTAGCTTTATTAGGGGGAAATTCATCACGAAGTGGCCATCTCGCATTCCTTATCCGATCACGTTGTCGATCGGCGAGCCTCTTCCGTCGACCAGCTCAGCAGAAGATCTGCGCCAGGCTATACAGGAACTGGGGGAAACGGCTTGGCAGGCCCGTAAGGAAGACCGTCGTCCGATTCATCAGGGTTTGGTCAGGTCCATGCGAACACATCCCTTCCGATTTGTGTTTGGCGATAGCCAGCGGCCTCGTGTGAATTGTCTGGAAGCCTTGATTGGTACGATTGTTCTAGCACGAACGCTTCGAGAAGCGTGGAACGGCCAGCATACGGTTGGAATTTTATTGCCACCGAGTGTAGGGGGAGCTCTCGTGAATATCGCAGCGACATTATCCGGTCGCACCACCGTGAACATCAATTACACGGCGGGAGTTGCTGGAATGGAGTCAGCATGCAAACAGGCCGGATTGGCCACGATTGTGACCAGCCGTCTGTTTCTTGAGAAAGCCAAATTAGAACTGCCTAGCAATTGCACAGCGATATGGATTGACGATATTCCACAGACCATCACAACATACGATCGTTGCATCGCGACATTTCTAGCAATCTTTGCACCGATACAGGCTCTGGAACGAAGCTGTGGCGCGATTACGCATCCTACGAATCAGGATTTGGCCACGATTATCTTCAGTAGCGGAAGCACGGGCGAGCCCAAAGGAGTGATGCTAAGCCATTTTAACCTGGACTCAAATGTGGAGGCTGTCGCGCAGGTTTTACACATTGACAAGCATGACCGTGTGTTAGGAATCTTGCCCTTTTTTCATTCCTTCGGATATCTCGCAACCCTGTGGTTTCCTGCGATTCATGGAGCTGGCGTGATTTTTCACCCCTCGCCATTAGATGCTGCCGGTATCGGCGATCTCATTCATCGACATCAGGCTACAGTGTTATTGGCTACACCTACGTTTCTTCAACTATACGTCCGTCGATGCACGCCGGACCAATTTGGCTCGCTCCGTATCGTTCTGACGGGAGCGGAAAAACTGTCCGATCGGCTTTTGATGGCTTTTGAGGAACGCTTTGGGATTCGTCCAATTGAAGGCTATGGCGTCACGGAATGTTCCCCGGTGATTGCTGTCAATTGCCCTGATTACCGCGCAGCCGGATTTTTCCAACCTGCGTCGCGTCGAGGTACGGTCGGCCAACCTCTTCCCGGTGTCTCGGTCCGCATTGTTGATCCCGACACCTATGAACGACTGCCCGTTGGGACACCAGGAATGTTGTTGGTAAAAGGTCCGAATGTGATGGCGGGATATCTGGGGCGCGAAGACCTCTCAGCCAAAGCGATGCACGATGGGTGGTACGTGACCGGGGACATCGCCAAGCTGGATGAAGACGGGTTTTTGACGATCACCGATCGCTTGTCACGATTCTCAAAAATTGGTGGGGAAATGGTCCCGCATGGACGCGTCGAAGAAGCGCTGCATCAAGCTGTTCAGGCGGAGGGTGTGATGTTAGCGGTTACCGCAGTACCGGATGAACGGAAAGGTGAACAACTCGTAGTCCTACATACGCTAGAGGAAACAGAAATCCCTGAACTGTTGGACAAAGTGGCAGCCAGCGGCCTTCCAAATCTATTTATTCCCCGTCGTGATAATTTCATCAAAGTTGAACAACTGCCTGTCTTAGGAACAGGGAAGTTGGACTTACGAGGCCTCAAACGCTTGGCTCTGGAGAAGATATCGAAACCGCAATTCTCGTCTTAGATACCTGTTGCAATACTGCTGACAGGTTGAGTTGTACAGCATGCCTCCACTGAAACCACCAAACGAATCGTTGATTGACTGCCATGTGCACCTCGCGGCATTGCCGGAGAATAACAATGGATGTTTTATTTCTTCAAAGATGTTGAAGAGTCCCTTGTTTCGATTCCTACTCTGGAAGCACAAATTGTCGCCAAACGATCCCGCTGCCGCCAATCGGAAGTATATTCAGGATCTGTTGGCCGAATTACAAGCCTCACAACATGTGCAACAAGCCGTTTTGCTCGGAATGGATGGCGTCTACACCAATGAGGGGCGGATTGATCTCCATGCCACGGAATTTCTGATCAGCAACGACTATGTGTTGCAGCAAGCCAAAGACCATCCAAAAGCATTCTTGGCTGGTGTCTCGATCAACCCACAACGTCTCGACGCCATCGAAGAGTTGCATCGCTGCGCCGAGGCCGGTGCCGTCCTCGTGAAGGTGCTGCCCAATTCACAACAATTTGATCCCGGACATTACCGTTATCAAAAATTCTACCGTGAGTTGGCGAAGTTAGGTCTCCCATTGCTGAGCCACGTGGGATACGAGTTCAGCCTTATCGGGAAAGATCAATCGGTTGGCGATCCGAACAGGCTACGCACGGCTCTAGATGAGGGAGCGACGGTGATAGCGGCTCACGCGTGCAGTTATGGCTTAATGGTCTACGAAAAGTTTTATTCCACCCTGTTACAGTTCGTGAACAAATACCCGAATTTTTACGCCGATATCTCCGCACTGACACTCCCCAATCGTCTCGGGATGTTATTGAAACTTCGGCATCATCCAGAAGTATTCGACCGCCTGATTTTTGGTACCGATTATCCGCTCTCAGTGTTTCACCTCCCCATGTGGGGTCTTACACCATTTTCGACCCTTCGGCAAATCATGCGCACGACGAATAGATTCGACCGGCAATTCCTCGTCTGCCGAAACCTCGGCCTGGGCTTTACATCACTGCAGACTATCCTCCAATCGACTCAAGCCCGCGTCACATCATCTCAGCAGCCTTCTTCTCCCAGCTAACTCCAACCCCTCAATTCTCGTATATCTGCTAGTTGGATTAGAAAAGAGCTACTGCAACATTAGTAGAAACGTCCTCTTTTATATTGTCAGCTGCTTAAAGGTTCTATAAAGAATCACCGAAATAACCCATAAGTACGCATTGCAGTCGCAGGTTGATAAAAAAGGGTTTTTTCCTCCTGCCTGCCTACCTACGTAAGGGCTAATATCTCAACACTTTAATTATTAGCAGATTCCGTCAACAAAGGAGTAGTAAATCTTATGAGTCGAATTCTTATTACAGACGATTCATCAGCCCAACGAATTATCGTCACTGGCATCGCTGAGAAAATGGGGCACGAAGTCGAAACCGCGACCAACGGCAAAGAAGCTCTAGAAAAAATACAAGCTAACCCACCTGATTGCTTACTTTTAGATCTGCTCATGCCCATCATGGATGGGATTGGACTACTTGAAGCCTTAGAAACCGAAGGGATCAAAATCCCGATCATCATACTCACCGCTGATGTCCAGGACGGTCTCAAGGAACAATGCCTAGAGTTCGGGGTAACAACATTCATGAATAAGCCGATCAAAAAAGAGAAACTACAGGATGCCTTAGAGTCGATTCTCTCTTCGCCACAGACCACGGAGACTCCATGTACCTAACCCCTGCACAACTCGACGCATTGCAAGAGCTCATGAATATCGGAGTAGGACGAGCATCTGGCTCATTGAACCAACTGTTTGACAAGCCTGTCCGAGTAAGTATCCCCAGCATTCGCTTAGGAACAGCCCAAGATTTCATCCAGGATCCTCTCAGCCTAAATCCAGCAGCGTATTCATCGGTGGAACTGCCTTTTCACGGAAGGTTTTCTGGTTCAGCCTCCCTTCTCTTTCCTCGGGACAGTGCCGCAAGCTTGATCTCCTTAGTCATTGGAGAGGCCCAAGACCTCGACACCATGGACAGTCTCCGGGAAGCCACGTTGACGGAAATTGGCAATATTGTCCTGAATGGGGTTATGGGGTCCTTTGCCAACGTTCTCCAAGAAAAGATCACATATGAAGTCCCGTGTTATCAAACAACCTCCGATCCAGAATTATTCCAGACAGCCTCATCAGATTCTGAAAACCCCATCCTTTTCGCTCAAACTCAATTCACGATTGAAGTTGATGATATCACCGAGGACATTATGCTCATGCTTGCCATCCCAGACCTGGGACTTCTCCTGACAACTCTGAATAAATTTTTAGACCCCCAATGCGCCTGAATATGCTTCCTCCGAAATCACCCCTTTCTCTTAAAAAACCTGGAGGTTGTCCCGGAAAACCTATTCGGTTCAATCATTTCATCCCTTCAGTGACTCTGCTCTTCCTTTTTTCACCTTTTGACTAACAGCTCCCTTTCTACTCCACATTGCCTTTTTCATTAAGATTCTCTGAAAGACACCCGAAAAAATGATCAATCGACTATCTAGCACCTCTCAGAGCGAACTCTGTTCCTCGACCGTGACTAGCTGGTAATACCCCTTTCAACCCATGAGGAGAGCGAGCCCCATGAGCCGTATCTTAATTACCGATGATTCCTTACTCCAACGCAAAACCCTTTCAGCAATCGTAGCGGACATGGGCCATGAGGTCGACACCGCCTGTAATGGCCAAGAAGCCGTTGAAAAAATTCAGGCCAACAAGCCCGACTGCCTACTTTTAGACATGCTCATGCCCATCATGGATGGTGTCCAAGTCATAGAAACCTTGCAATCTCGTGGTGTGAAACTGCCCATCATCGTCCTGACTGCCGATGTGCAGGAATGGTTGAAGGATCGATGCCTGGAATTGGGAGCCACCATGTTCTTGAACAAACCCGTCAAGCAAGAGCAATTGCAACGGGCCCTACAAGACATCCTAGCTACGTCACAACCTACGGAGGCGCCGTGCACATAAGTCCCGACCATCTCGATGCCTTACAAGAACTGCTCAATATCGGGGTGGGACGAGCAGCTGGGTCTCTTAACCAGATGTTGGAGAAACCCATCCGACTACATGTGCCTTTCATTCGATTAGGAAAACCAGATGAGGTTGCTCAGGAAATTCAAAAAATACAGGAAACGACATTATCCTCTGTGCAGTTACCCTTTAAAGGAACATTTCAAGGATCGGCCTGCCTGCTTTTTCCCACGGACAGCGCCTCAGCCTTAGTGACCGCTCTCACCGGAGAGGCTGAAGATACAGACACGATGGATTCTCTCCGAGAGGCCACACTGACAGAAATCGGGAATATTGTGCTCAACGGTGTCATGGGCTCATTGGCAAATATTTTACAAAATCAGATCACCTACACCGTTCCGTTTTACCAAGAAACATCGTTAAAGGGATTACTACAACCTTCACCCTCCGATTCGTCGGAAATGGTTCTCTGGGCACATACCCAATTTACGATTGCAGATTACGACCTGACGGGAGATATTATGCTCATGTTCGGCATACCTGATCTTGGACTTCTCCTCAACGCCGTGAGCGAACTTTCGCACATACCAACACCTCAACATGCCGCAACAGGATCCACTTCTTAACTTAGTTATCCTCGACCACCTGCCCCAGGGCATTTTCATTCTTCGACCGAATGAGACTGTCGCCTTTTGGAATCATTGTCTGGAAGACTGGACAAACATTCCAAAATCGGAGATTGAGGGCATTCCAGTAGCAACGCATTTCCCCCACTTAGGTACACCAAAATACACCTCGCGCTTTGAACCACTCTTTCAGGGAGGTCCTCCCGCTACCTTCGCTTCACAATTTCATCCGCAATTCCTACCGTGCACTCTTCCTAATGGGCAACCCCGAGTCCAACAGACGACAGCCAAGGCCATCTGGCATGAAACAACACAAGAATGGCGTGCCTTAATCATCATTCAGGACATCTCGGACCTTCACCGCCAAGCCATGGAATCCCAACGACTCCGGAAACAGGCCCAAGAAGAAATCCTTGAGCGAAAACAGATGGAGAATGCTCAAACCCAATTGCAACAGGCAATTGACCAGGGAGTTGAGGGGTTGGCCCTGCTTGATCAAGAAGGGCGCTATACCTATATCAATCGGGCTCACGCCGCCATGTACGGATACACCGCAGAAGAACTACTCGGGCATTCATGGAAAATGCTCTATTCGAAGAAACAGCTACGGCTTATTGAAGAGATCTGCCTCCCCAAGCTCCGCAGTTCCGGACAGTGGCAGGGAGAACTTCTGGGCCTTCGAAAAGATGGAACAAATGTACCTGTGGAAATGTCGTTGTCCTTACTCATGAATCTGGACAATTCCTCGGATGGTCTGGTGTGCACCTGTCGAGATACGACCGAACGGAAACGAGCGGAAGAACGATTTCGACAGGCGGTAGAAAGTGCCCCAAGTGGCATGATCATGATTGATTCACAGGGTCGCATTATCCTAACGAACAAGGCTATTTCACAATTATTTGGATACTCCCCAGACGAATTGATCGGGACTTCGATTGAACAACTCGTGCCCCATCGTTTCAGATCCAAGCACCCCGCACAACGATCCCAATTCTTCGCGAATCCTCACCCACGGAAAATGGGAGCGGGGCGGGACCTTTTTGGATTACACAAGAACGGCACAGAAGTTCCCGTTGAAATCGGCCTGAATCCTTTCAAGACAGAGGATGGGAGCTTTGTGTTGGCATCAGTCATCGATATTACCGCAAGGAAGTTAGAGGAAGAGCGCTTTCGGTTAGTAGTAGAAACCACTCCCAATGGCATGATTATGGTTGATACATCGGGCAAGATCGTCCTGGTCAATCAGCTCATCGAATCGTTATTTGGGTATTCACGCGCAGAACTACTTGGACAACAAATTGAAATATTAGTCCCACTGCCTTTCAGAAAAGAACACCCCCATTATCGAGCAACGTATTTTGCTCAACAGACAAAAAGTCGAATCATGGGAAAAGGCCGCGAACTGTGTGGGCTGCACAAAGATGGCCATGAAATTTCTATTGAGGTCGGGCTGAACCCCATTGAAACACAGGAAGGGCTCTTTATCTTAGCCTCAATTGTGGATATCACTGAACGAAAAGCCACGGAGGAACAACTCCAGAAAAACGCTGAAGCGCTTGAACAGAAAAACAAGGAACTTGTGGTCGCGAGAGACCAAGCCCTTGCGGCAGTCAAAACAAAATCAGCATTTCTGTCCACGATGAGCCATGAAATCCGAACACCATTAAATGGGGTTATTGGGATGACAGATTTAATCATGGACACGGCACTCGACATTGATCAGCAGGAGATGGTTCAAACGGTTAAAAATTCAGGAGAATTTCTTCTCAAGACCATTAACGATATTCTCGATTTTTCAAAGATTGAAGCCGGCAAGTTAGATTTGGAAGTCATTGATTTTGACATTCGACTGGCACTGGATGAAGTGATCGACATCCTGGCAGGAAAAGCCAATCAGAAAAATATAGAACTTATTGGTGTGGTGCATGCCAATATACCCAAGCAGCTACGGGGCGATCCTGGGAGAATCCGACAAATTCTCTTTAATCTCATTGGGAACGCCATTAAGTTCACCGAGCAAGGAGAAATTGTTGTTCGCGTTGAACTGGTTGATGAACAAGCCGAAGGTCCAGTACTAAAATTTTCTGTCACCGACACCGGAATTGGTATTCCTTCGGCGGCGCAGGAAGGACTCTTTCAATCATTCACACAGGCCGATAGCTCCACGACTCGCAAATTTGGGGGAACCGGATTGGGCTTGGCCATCTGTAAACAACTGGTCACCTTAATGCACGGAGAAATTGGTGTAACCAGTCAAGAGGAACAAGGCAGCATCTTTTGGTTTATCATCCCGCTGGCTCACAGAGCTTCAACATCTTTACCCAGTACTTCCTACACATCTCTGGCGAACCGTCGTGTCTGCATCATTGAATCGAATGACACTATCCGCTTTCTCTTAAACCATTATGCACAATCATGGGGAATGCAACCTGAAGTCGCCAGAAACGGAACGGATGGTTTAGCGTTACTGCAAGAGAAGGCCAGGGAAGGCAAGTCATTTGATGTGGCCCTTCTGGATCATTCACTGTCTGACACTAGTCACGAAGATGGATTTTCTTTAGCCACGCGCATTCGCCAGGATCCTCACTTGTCCGACATTCCCCTCATCTTACTCACCGCGTTAGGGAAACGAGGCGAGGGGAAAATGGCTCAAGAGGCCGGCTTTAATGGATACCTCACCAAACCCATACGGCATCAGCAATTACACGACTGCCTCACCATGATCTTGAGTGAGCCAGCGACTGCCTCCAGCGAATGCTCATCGCCGCCACTCATCACCAGACATACGATCGACGAAGCCCAGGCTCCTACCCAATGCCACATCCTGCTTGCCGAGGATAACGTCGTGAATCAGAAAGTCGCCGTCCGGATGATTCAGAAATTGGGCTATCGCGTTGATGTCGTCGACAATGGCAAAGCTGCGGTCGAGGCCCTTGAGCGCACCGTCTACAATCTGGTGTTTATGGATTGCCAGATGCCGGAAATGGATGGCTTAGAAACCACCAGAAAGATTCGAGAAGCAGAAAGCAAGAACCGTAAGACGTTAGGCGTAAGGAGTGAGGGGCAAGAATCAGAACTTGCGAACGCGCCTGACTCCTCACTCCTTACACCTCACCGTATTCCGATTATTGCACTGACGGCCAATGCCGTATCGAGCGATCGAGAAGCCTGTCTTCGGGCGGGCATGGATGATTTTTTGTCTAAACCCGTCCGGTTAGAAGAGCTGTCTGCCATGATCACAAAATGGGTCATCAAAGTCAGCACCACTGAGGGAGGGAAACTGCTGACAGCAAAACCTGCCAGAAAGGACTCACGTACCATGCCGCCTTGTCTTGATGAATCAACCATTCAGAATCTCAAAGATCTCGGTGGAGACGAAGACCCCGAATTCTTTTTGAGTGTTGTGGATCAATTTCTTGCCGACCTGCCACGCCATTTGGATGGAATCAAACAGGCCATCGATGAACAAGATACGACTACACTCACGAAAGTGGCTCATGCCTGTAAGGGGTGTTGTCGATCGATGGGTGCGACGTTATTAGCTGAATCGAGTTATACCCTGGAAAAGATGGGGCGAAACGGAACCGTGGAAGGTGCTGGGAAGACGTTTGAACAGCTCTTGCTGGACAAAGATCAGACTATCCAGGCTCTTGAACAGGAACGAATCAGGTCAACGACTCCCGCTCGATGAGGCGTCGATAATACGAAATCGGACTTCGTCAGCTTGAGTATAAGCTGACACCATCTCTCCCACGAATAAATCTACTCGGTATAGTCCTGCCGTCCACCCGGACTCTGGGGCTGACAAGACAAAGAACCCCGATTGTTCATTTGCCGTGACCACAACTTGGTCCCTCGCAATCGGAGTCTCATCGGATCCGGTATCAGTGGTCTCTAACCTTCCCTCAGCCGTAAGCACAATGTCATCATATGAGGCTGTCGTCAATCCAAAGACCAAATAAATCTCCTCTTGCATTGACCTAAATGTATCGCGAGGTCGAATTGGAATAAATTCATGGTTGCCGGCTTGCAAATCATCGCGCATGACTGCGCCCGCTGGAATGACAAATTGAAACCAACTGGATTGGGTATCTCGTCCCATTAACGCGACACGTCCAGGAAGTTCAATAGGGTTAAAGTTTATGGGAGCTGACATCGGTCCTTCTGAGGGCGCGAGGGTTTGGACAATATCAGAACCGACAAGAGGGAGTTGTATATTTTCTCGTGGGGAATCTTGATGGCTGGCAACCTGTTCCCGAGCGCGATTGGCCCAACTGACTACGTCTGCTTCTGACGGGAACGTCATGGAATATTCGGCTTCCTGTCTCCAGGAGGCAACGGCTTGGAGCCGTTCAAAATAGGTTAAGGCTTCCGTCCAACGGTCGAATTTTGCCAGACATTGCCCAATACGAAAGATGGAGTCGGGATAGATGTCTCCTGAAGGACTTAATGTGATGCCTTTCTGGAAAAAATTTATTGCCTCATTGTAGCGATCTAAGGCCATCAACGTCTTTCCCAGATCATAGGCAGCGCGATGGTCGGTCGGCCGCAACTTCAGCACCTCGCGCAAGATGGGTTCGGCATCACCATATTGTCCCGCTTTCATGAGACGCCAAGCCGCTTCACGAGACAACGCCCAGCGCTTGCCATTAGCAGACGCCGGTTGGGCATGGGGAAACGGTTGACTTCGACGACCTTTGTCGGTCGTCGCGCCATTGATGACTAAGAGTAGATTATGCGCAGCTCGTTGAAGATTCGACCCAAGAGATGGGCGGGCCAAGACGCTCTGCACTTCGTGTCGGGCGGCCTGATAATCCAAGAGATCATACAGGACTCGCGCGCGGGCGAGTCGCCAACCTGGCAATGCTGGAACCAACTGAATCGCACGTTGATATGCATCCACGGCTTCTTCCAAATGGTCTCTTTCCTGAAGATCTTTCGCCAGCCGCAAATGAATGAGGGGATTGGATGGATCATGTTGGGCAAGCCCGCGAAGTTCTTGAATCGCCAGCTCTGGTTTTCCTTGGCGGGTGCGAAGACTCCATTTCGCCCAGCGGGGAGCCAAGACGTTCGGTGCAGCTTCAAGGGCTCCATCAAAACTCCGGACAGCATTCTCGGGTTGTCGAATCGTTGTTAGAATCGATCCCTGCAGAAAATAAAGTTCCCACGATTCGGGGAACTGAAGAATTCCGTGACGAACCCGATCGAGAGCTTGAATAGGAGAACCAGCCTTCCACAACCTTTCCGTGTCGAACAGAACCTTCTCCTGTTCACCAGGTGGAGTCTGTGCCCCTAGCGTATTAAATGGGTGCCAACACAGCACCCAGATGACTGCGAATAGGCGGACGTAGCTTCCAACGTGGCCAGCGCGTATTGATTGGTGCATGGAGGCCAAAACTCGTCGTGCTACCAGCCAATCTTGTGCATTCGTTCAACGGCTTCAGCTAAGCGTTCTTTTGTTGTCGTCACAGTCATACGGATGTAGCCTTCTCCCGGGTCGCCAAAGCCATTGCCGGGGGTGGTCACAATACCGGCCTTTTCAATAAGATGCGCGGTGAACGAAGCTGAAGTAAAACCTTTGGGTACTTCAATCCAGACGTAAAACGCGGCTTCCGGCGTTTCAAGAGCTAATCCGAGTTTTTTCAATCCTGCAACCAGCACATCCCGCCGTTCCTGATAAATCGCCCTCAAATCATTCGTCACAGCATCATCCAGTTGTAAGGCTGTGATCCCGGCTTCTTGGATGGCCTGAAAAACACCCGAATCGATGTTGGTTTTGACCTTTCCTAATCCGGCGATCACTTCTTCACGTCCGGCCGCCCAGCCGATCCGCCATCCGGTCATATTGTACGTTTTGGAGAGCGAATGAAACTCCACACCAACATCCATAGCACCCGGAGCTTCCAAAAAACTACAGGGGCGTTTCCCGTCGTAATAAATTTCGGAATAAGCCGCGTCATGGCAAATGATGACTTGATGTTCTCGGGCAAAATCAATGGCCTGTTCAAAAAAAGCCTTGCTCGCCACGACGGAAGTGGGATTATTAGGCGAATTGAGGAACATCATCTTGGCTTTGTTGGCAATACCAGCGGGGATGGCAGCCAAATCCGGGAGAAATCCATTATCCTTGGTCAAGGGCATCACATGAACCGTTCCGCCGGCAAAACTGGTTGCGACTGGATACACGGGATAACCCGGACTGGGCACCAGCACAACATCTCCTGTATCGATAAAGGCCATGGGAATATGACCAATGCCTTCTTTTGATCCTATGAGTGTAACGATTTCCGTTTGGGGATCGAGGTTGACGGAAAATCGGCGTCGATACCATTCTGCCACCGCGGTTCGGAACGATAGCATGCCGTCGTATGACGGATACTGGTGATGCTTGGGGTTTCCGGCTGCTTGGCGTAAACATTCGATAATGGGTTTGGGTGTGGGCAAATCTGGATCGCCAACTCCCAAGTTAATAATATCCATACCCCGTTCAATGGCTTGTCGTTTCATCTCATCGATCGCGGCGAACAAATATGGAGGCAATGTACGGATGCGCTCCGCATACTGAATTGGGAACCCTGCCATAACGTCAAACTCCTTTCATAAAACGGCTAAAAAGATGAGGCAATACCGTACCAAATTTCAAACGATTAGCGGTACCCAAGTTTTTGCGTTTTGTCGAGCACGTTCCTGCTAAGAATGTCAGCTGGAGCCGGTCGTCATCCGGAGGGACAAGTCAAATGATGAACGACACGATCGGCGAGGGCGTGGAGGAATGGGAAATGTTCGATGGCTACTTGTTCTAATGTTTCCTGTGGAATGCCGCCGCGCTGGACATCCTGTGGGCACTCTTGACACATTGCCGAAATGTTTCCAGGCTGAATTTCTGGATGGAACAGCAGTCCATAGGCCTTCTCTTCGAACTGAAAAGCTTGCACTGGAAAATCTGGGGAAGCCACCAGAGGAACACCACGCGCGCTTAGTGTGATGCCTTCCCCATGCCATTCAAACACCGGAAACGTCTGTGGGAGGGTCTGAAATACAGGATCCTGTTTTCCAGCCTCCGTTAAAGATACCGGCACCATACCGATCTCAAAGGTAGGGCCTGCCTTCACGGACCCTCCTAGGGCCTTGGCTAACAATTGAGCTCCAAAACAAATGCCTATTACTGGGATGCTCTCTGCAAGAACTTTGGTAACGAACGCGAGTTCTTGTGTGATCCATGGATCTGGATCGTTGACAGACATCGGTCCACCCATGATCAAAAGAAAATCTATGGGCCCATCAGGAAGACCCTGATCACGAACAATAGTATGTTTGACTTGGTATCCCCGACGTTCCAGGCTTGCCCGAAAAACACCAGGGCCCTCGAACGGGACTTGTTGGAGACACCACGCAATCTTCATGGTAAGAAGGAGGCGATACCGCAACAACGGCTCAGAGCTGTTGGGCGATAACTTAGCGATTTCTGAAGGGATACATGGGAAAGAGAGATTATCGTTTCTGGCAACACGACGGACGCGAGCAGTGGTTAGGTGTGAATGGCATAGCCATTGGTAAAGGCCGGTGCATGACGTCCGTTTTTTTCATTCACACATTCCACCAGGTGCCAAAATCGAAGAGGATTCACTTTTTTCTTGCTCGCTACAATCAGGCTGGTGCCTTCAAGCACGGTATTTAACGCTAAATCGGTTCGAAATCCTATATGTTTGCAGAACGGAGAAATAAACTTTTCCACAGCTGCGATGACTTTATTGCCATTGCTGAAATGATTCAGCATGATGATTCGGCCACCCGGCTTGCAAACGCGAATCATCTCATTCACGACTTTACGATAGTCTGGAACGGCCGTGACGACATACGCCGCCATCACGATATCGAAGTGGTCATCAGGAAGATCCATATTTCCAGCATCCATGCGCTGCAGGGTCACATGCTGAAGCTGGTATTCATCCACTCTTCTCCGAGCATGTTCTAACATGCCTTCTGAAAGATCTATGCCTAAGATTTCACAATGGTGCGGGTACAATGGGAGGGCTTCGCCGGTTCCAATGCCAACCTCAAGCACTCGATGTCCTGGCTGAACTGGCAGGCTTCGTACCGCAGACTCTCTGGACTGCTGAAAGACTTTGCCAAATGTATGATCATACATCGAGGCATACTTACTGTAGACCCGTTCTACTTTCTTAAGATCCATAGATCCTCCCTGGCGGTGTTTGGTCACTTGCACACGCCTTCAAAGGAGATGACTACTCGACATGAATACTGTTAACTGGGGAATTAGACACGTGCGGCGGGAATCCCAAATGTTCGGTGCCGTACAGGGGACGGCCCACCTAAACTTTAGCTAACGGAAACATAATCTACCGAAGTCTACACGGGGAGTCAACTCTTTTTCTGTACAACTCTCTGATTTTGCGTCCTTTCTTCTAGTTTACCTGAACAAGACTGATGCAGTAAGACTGACAAAATATTGCTCTCTGGTCGTCTCATTTCATTCCTGTCATTCATGAAAAATTTGCAAAGCTTTAGTTGCTAATCTACAATCTCGAAAAGGTGTAATCTTTCATATGCCATCCGGACCGAAGGAGAAATGCAATGGGCAGTGGCTCATGTTCTTTCATTCGCCAGTTCTTCATTTTCTTATGTGTGGGAACAATCGCATGGCCGACAGCTTCCTATGCCATTGATTTGTCTATCAACATGGAACAAGCGCAGGAGGCCCTCGCAGCCGGTCGCCAGTCGATGGAAAGTGCGGAATCGGTCGAAGATGTCGCGACCGTCATGAAAGCCTCAGAAAAAGTGATTCGTGTCGGGGCCGATCCTGAAGCAGACCCATGCGGTGCCCATGCAATCTTGCGAACCCGACGGTATTGGTTGGAATATTTTGGCCGGCGCGAGGCTGCAGAGTCGAAACGAAAAAAACAGGAAGTACGTATGCCCGAGGCAAAAATACAAGAAATATTAGATATGCCATACCTGGAAGTCGAAGTACGGTTGTGTGGACAAGAGGAATTCTTTGCGGAAGGGGCCGAAATCGCCCTGCAGCAGGGTAATCAGATGGTACGGCCAGTTGATGTAGGGCCCGCCGAACGTGGGCGAAAGAATCCTGGGCCAACACCGAGCTACCGTTCTCGATTTACCGCCCGGTTTGCCTATGCTGACTTCGATCCTCAAACACCTGGGACACTCGCGGTGTTTTATCCAGATGGGACACTCATTAATATCCCTGCTGATTTTTCTAAGATCCACTAACTAAGACCAGGGGATGTGTTGTCCCTGTTTACGTCGAGGACACGCCACTCACATCTTCCAACTGCCGTAGCGTATACAGATGATGGTAAAGCCCACCTTGGTCTAACAAATCATCATGCCGTCCATCTTCGACGATTCTTCCCCCATGAAGCACGAGTATCCGATCGGCCCGCTGTATTGAGGAAAAACGGTGGGCAATCATGAACGTGGTGCGCCCCTTCATCAGTTCCACAAGCGCCTCCTGCACCAGAGCCTCTGCTTGACTGTCTAAGGCCGAGGTGGCTTCATCCAGGATAAGAATCCTGGGATTTTTTAACAACGCCCGAGCAATAGCCACTCGCTGTCGTTGTCCACCAGAAAGATTCACACCCTTTTCTCCGACAATTGTATCGTAGCCTAATGGAAGGCCTTGAATAAATTCATGTGCATTGGCCCGCTGACTAGCGACAATAATCTCTTCCTCTGACGCCTCAGCGTGACCATACCGAATATTGTCCAAAATGGTTCCACCAAACAAACGTGTTTCTTGCGGAACTAAGCCCAGTTGAGAATATAAACTTTGTAATTGGATCGACTGAATCTCATGTCCATCAATGAGTATTCGGCCTTGGGTGGGGTCATAAAAACGATGGAGAAGATTCGTGATTGTCGTCTTCCCAACTCCAGTGGGGCCCACAAGTGCCACGCACTCCCCTGCGGTCACGGAAAAGGAAACCCCCAGCAATACAGGGGGTCGACCCTCATACGCAAAATGCACATCCTCAAACTGCACATAGCCCCGAATTGGACTGACCGGCTTGGCGTGGGGAATATCTCGGATCTCCAATGGCGTATCCAGCAACTCTAGAACGCGACTCATCGCTCCTTGTACTTCTTTGACTTGAGAAAAGATCCTCGCAGCTGACCCGAATGGTCCAATCAAAATTCCAGCAAAGAGGACAAAAGCGAATAATTCCCCAGGAGACAGATGCCCTTCAATCACCTGCTTACCGCCATACCATAACACCCCAACCGCCATCACAAACGTGAAAAACGTAATCACCGGCACAAAGACCGCTAAGACAGCTGTTCGCTGCATCGTTGTGGCTAGCAGACTTTCGACAGCGGATCGAAACCTGGATTCTTCCCGATGGCCCTGCACAAATGATTTCACCTCTCGAATACCAGACACCACTTCTTCGATGAGCGTGGTGACATGAGCTGTTTGGTCTTGAATTTTGGTCGACAACGCTTTCAGACGTCTGCCGAAGACTCTGGCCACCAAGGCCAGCAATGGCAGAAGAATAAGAATCAGCAGGCACAACCGCCAATTCATCACCAAAAGAAAGCCCACCCCTCCAATAATGGTGACCAGATGTTTAAGGGCATCCATCGGCGTTTCCGTCAACAGGTTTTGGATGACACCAACATCATTCATCAGACGAGAAATGAGTTCCCCCGTACGACGTTTTGCAAAGAACCTCAGAGATAAGCGATGAAGGTGAGAGAAAACATGGGTACGAAAATCTGCCATCACACGCTGAGAAACCAGCGCGGTGAGGTAACTGTGCACCATGGATACGAGACCCTGCCCGACCACAATCCCGATAAACATCCACACCATGGTCGTTAGCCGCTGAAGATCTTGCTGTACCGTGATGACATCCCACAATGACCCAGCCAACCGGATTAGGACTAAATTGCAGATGGCCACACTCATGACGGCAATGCCTGCAGATGCCATTAACGGCAATTGCGGTCGGAGGAACGGCCAGAAGCGGGCAAACTGATTCACGAGCAGGAGTTCCTCGAGACTAGATTACGACGTTGAACAGAATGACCGAGGTGGAAATGATCGTTACGGTAGGAAGAGCAAGAACACGTCGTGACAATCATTCAAGTTGAATGACTGACTCGATTTGCATTTTGTTTAAAGCCACAAAATTTGAATGTTGCTCATTGTTAATCAACACATCCGTGAGATTAATAAAAAGAACGGATTCGTCATTTAAGACATCTGAAATTCGATTCCGCATCGGAGGGATCAATATCTCGCCGACATACGTTGCCAAGGAGGAACGTACCCGAATACGAGTTTTTTTTCCTTGGGTTGGCGTACCTCCCATTGTGACTTTGCCTTAAATTAGTTGCGACGTTTGGCAAATTTCATGCGGCGACGAAGTTTCTTATGTTTATGCTTTCGCATCTTCTTCCTCCGCTTCTTGACCACACTCGACATAGCAGTCTTTTTCCTAACGTTAAGAAATTGTGATGATAATAGACGACCGAACCCTCATCAAACCTCGATTTCCTATCATCACCGTTCAAAAAGCCAGTCGGCTTACCTATCACAGGGCCGAGAAAGGTGTCAAGAAATCACGATATCATACCTGCGAGGATTTGCAAGAACGGCAATGTTGAAAAAAACTGCCATCGGCGTTCTCGCCCTTTTTCCGGGCTCACGTACTGGATGTACGCTCCCCGCGCAAAAAGGGCTGCGGCCTTGCTGGACGGACTTTTTTGAACATTCCCCTCGCAGTGAAGTTACAACTGTTTTCCAGCCATTCTTGTGACTTGAATTTGATTCAACGGTCCCAAGAACCCATTGTTCGAGGTCAACCTGCTTGACCCTTTCTAGGGGTGTTCTTCATTATACAACGTCATGATGATGCGCCCAAGGAAGTTTCGCCACTCTCTATGGCTTCTGACCGTCATTTCCCTCGTTGGCATAAGTTGTGTGGCAACAAATGGGTGTTCAAAAAAAGCACCGAAATATCCCGAAGATCATGCTCGATTCCAACGAGTCGTTCAGGCTATTCGTACACTCGAAACGACGTATGTCAGCCAAGACATTTCAGGCTTTCATGAACTCCTGTTGCCACTAGAGCCACTCGAAAAATTGGAAACATGGACCCGAGAGGACTTTGCCATATTTTCGAACATTCAGCTTGATTTGACGGTTGACCGTATCATTATCGATGGCAACCACATTTCTGCTTTTATTTCCTGGGAGGGACGCTGGCAACGTTCATCATCCGAACAAAATTTGAGCGACATAGCTAGAGGCCATGGCGTCCTGCTCTGGAGTGGGGAAAACGTCATTCTGCTTCGGGGCGTAGAAGGCGATGTCCCATTTGGGATTAATTCCCGTTTCAATAT
The DNA here is from genome assembly GCA_965223765.1 of Nitrospirales bacterium. Lineage (GTDB taxonomy): Bacteria > Nitrospirota > Nitrospiria > Nitrospirales > UBA8639 > Nitrospira_E. The sequence continues at coordinate 1,306,866 of OZ245016.1, read as the reverse complement.
TTCTCTATAAGTCTTCCTCGTTGCCCGTCCAACTCTCGTCTCCACCTTACTCCGATGGCTAGCCCTTCTCGAAATTCACCACGGAAGACACAAACCCTATCAACCGATTTTCTCATCATCGGTGCCGGTGTCGCTGGACTGCGGGCGGCCATAGAACTTTGTCAGTACGGCCAAGTCACGATGGTCGCGAAGGGAGGGCCTCAAGATAATAACTCGTTCTATGCCCAAGGAGGAGTGGCTGTAGCGCTGAGTGACGAGGATGATGTTGACGTACACTTCACCGATACCATCAAGGCAGGACATCAACTTTGCTCGCGTCCTGCAACCAAAGTCTTAGTCGAAGAAGGGCCGTCCCGCATCCAAGAGTTGATCGATTGGGGTGCTAAATTTGACACGATTGACGGAAAGCTGGCGTTCACCAAGGAGGGTGCACATAGCCGGCATCGGGTTTTGCGAGCCGGTGGCGACGCAACAGGAAGTGAAATGGTCCGTGCCCTGAGTCGGAAAGCTAAGAATTTGACGGCTTTAAAATGGTTAGGGAACCACTTCGGGGTAGAACTGCTCGTTCAAGATGGTCAGTGTTGTGGGGCCATTGTTTTGGATGAAATTAAAGGAACATGTAAAACCCTGTTGGCATCAGCCGTTCTGTTGGTCACTGGCGGGGCAGGACAGATTTATGCTCGGACAACCAATCCACCAAGTGCCACGGGCGACGGTATTGCCATGGCCTTTCGGGCAGGAGCGATTCTTGAGGACATGGAGTTCGTACAATTCCATCCGACCTCTCTTTATCTGCCCTCGAGCCCACCATTTCTCTTGTCTGAAGCTTTGCGAGGTGAAGGGGCAATTCTTCGCAACAATAGATGCGAACGGTTCATGAAAAATTATGATAAAAACCTAGAATTGGCACCACGAGATATCGTCTCACGAGCGATCTGGGCCGAAATGCAACGAACCAAAGCTCGCCACGTGTACCTGGATATCACACATCTCAATGCTGCGTTTTTAAAGAAACGCTTTCCCACCATCTATTCCACCTGCCTACGCTATGACATCGATATCACCGAAGAATGGATCCCAGTTTCACCCAGCGCACATTATTTTATGGGAGGGGTGAAAACCAATCTTGATGGGGCATCAAACATCCCTGGACTGTTCGTCGCTGGCGAAGCAGCCTGTTCTGGAGTTCACGGCGCCAATCGTCTGGGCAGTAATTCATTGCTCGAAGGGCTTGTCTTTGGATTGCAAGCTGCACAAGCAGCCTCAGCCTATGCCAATACATGCATGCCTCGAATAGACCAAAAACTCGTCGGATGGCGGAGGCATGCTGGGCGGGCTATGTCCGAACAGAACGTTGAAAAGCTTCGAAATTCCTTGCGGCGCTTAATGTGGACAAACGTTGGACTGATACGAACAGCGGATTCACTCAAGAAAGCCCTAGAACAGATTCAACATTGGTCCCACAAGTTGAAAGTGCCACCTTTGAGCCGAACAGGTTTAGAAACTCAAAATATGCTTCAGGTAGGACAATGTGTTACGGAAGCAGCGTTGTGGCGGACGAATAGTGTAGGAGCTCACTACCGGGAAGACGTTCCATTTTTTAAAGGACTCGATTGGAAAAAACATAGCCGGTGCCAACAAAAAGGCTCAATGGCAACTCCCCGTCTTCATATCAAAAGAACCAAGAATATTGCTTGATTTGGGCGTTAACCTAGCCCTTCAAATTCACCAAGCACGGACCTACAAACCGTTCAATATTCTCGCAAAAAGTTTTCCAAAGATGCGTGGTTAGCGGTCCCTGCCTCCCATGGCCAATCTTGCGGGTTCCGATTGTTGTAACGGGCATGATTTCTATTCCGGTGTTGGTAATAAAACATTCATCGGCTTGGAATAGATCTTCTGCTCGGTATTGTCCTTCTTCAACAGCGATGTGTTGCTCGATTGCTAACTCCAAAACAAGGTCGCGTGTGATCCCCCTCAAGATTCCACAATCCACTGCCGGTGTGCGTATTCGTTGATTGGTCACGAAAAAGACATTACTCGTGGTACATTCGGCCACATGACCATCAGTATTCAACATCAGTGCATCATCGGCACCAATTCGAACGGCTTCTTGTTTGGCCAAAATGTTGTTCAGAAAGCTCACCGATTTGATCTGTGGTGGCTGTGCGCATTCAGGATTTCGCCGAACCGAGGCCAGATGAAGACTGAAGCCTCGTTCGCGTTGGAGGTCTGTGTATGTCTTCACTGGCTTGCCCATGATGACCACCGTCGGTTGTGGACATAAACCAGGATCAATGCCCAATTCCCCTGTACCACGGGATACGGTGAGGCGTAGTCCAGCATCTTGAAGTCTATTGCGAATAAGCAGCTCACCTATAATGCCCTGCCAGGCGTCGTCCGCTATTGGCAACTCAAGGTCCATACGTCGACAAGATTCACGAAGCCGTGCAATATGCCGATCTAGCAACAAGATCCGCCCCTGATAAACACGTAAAGTCTCATAGACGCCATCCCCGTAGAGAAACCCATGGTCAAAGACCGAAACCAAGGCTTGCTCCTTTTCGACAAAACAATCATTCAGAAATAGCCACATGGATCATTCGCCTAAGCCACTGAGCTGTTCTTCAGAACGTGAAAAAAAGCTTGAGCCTTGTGCAGAGTCTCTTCATATTCTCGTTTCGGGTCTGAATCAGCCACAATGCCCGCACCCACCTGCAGATAACCACAACTTTTTGTCAATAGCAGCGTACGAATGACGATGTTCAAATCCATATTGCCATGCCATCCAATAAAGCCAATGGATCCGGTGTACAGCCCGCGTCGGACGGGTTCCAGTTGCTCAATAATTTCCATGCAATGGATTTTGGGAACTCCAGTGATAGTGCCACCTGGGAAGACTGCTCGGATCACATCAAAACCGTTGTGGCCTTCGCGTAGTTGCCCAAAAACATGAGAAACTAAATGCATGACATGGGAATATCGTTCCACGACCATGAGCTCGTCTACTTGAATTGATCCATACTTGCAGACACGTCCCAGATCGTTGCGCGCTAAATCGACCAGCATCAGATGTTCCGCTCGTTCCTTGGGGCTCGAAAGCAACTCTTCGGCGAGGCGACGATCTTCGGACGTATCAGCCCCTCGCGGACGCGTACCCGCAATAGGACGCATGTCAGCATAGCCATGGGAGAGGCGCACTAATCGTTCCGGTGAATTACAGATGATGACATCAGATTCCAGTACCAGAAACGCAGAATAAGGAGAGGGATTCAGTTGCCGCAATTGACGATAGAGTTCGCCACCGGCCTCCGCTGGTGAGGAACATCGATCATGCAAGCCCTCAACCTGAAATCGTTGGGAGAGATTGGCTTGATAGAGATCGCCGGCGGCAATATACCGTTGGCATTCCCGCACACGATCCTGATACTCCGAGGCTGATTGGCCTTCACGAATACTAAGTGAAAACAGAGAAGAATCGCTGTTCCATTCTGGATCCTGCGATTGCAACCGAGAAGCTAACTGCGATAGACGCATGTGCCCCTCGTGAGTCAACTCTTCCTCATGTAAATTTGCCAATCGTTCGGGTGATGGTGAAAAGACCAGCCAAACTAGAGACGTTTGGTGGTCGATGGCCACAAAGGTTTCGAGGAACAGAAGATAGACATCAGGAAAGAGCAGGTCATCATCGGAAATCTCGGGCAACACTTCAAAAGTCCGAGCCAAATCATAACTTAGGTATCCTACTGCTCCACCCAAAAAAGGTAAAAAGGTTGGCCCCGAAAATGAGGTCGACTGAACGAGTTGTCGCTCTACCCATGAAAATGGATCTTCCCAATGCTCTTCCCAGACGTTGTCATGATAGATCTGAACTTGATGGCCTTTCCCTTTCATCACTCGATAGGGATCGGACCCTAAATAAGAAAAACGGTGGGCGCCGTCGGGTTGATAAAAGTCATGCTCGATGAAAAACGAATGTGGACTGCATCCAGTGATCCGCCTGTAGAGTTCGAAGGGGTCACGGAATGTGACCGAACATTGGCGGACGAGAGGAAATGAGGAAGCGGATGAGGGATTTGCCTCGTCTCCGCTGCGATCCCAGGTAGGAAGAACGGACAAGATCTTACTGGGTTTCTGCTGGTTCCGGAGGAGAAGTCGATCGTAAGGCATTCGCGGCTTCTTCAGGAGCGAGAATACCTTTCTGCACCAGCGACTCTAACAGCCCTTTGACAGCTTCGCCGGGCGAACGACGCAAACCCCGCACACGAATAGTCGGGGGGAAAAAACGAAGGTAATCGGGATTACTCACGCGAATAGTCACCGCGTCGCTCTCGCTATACGGGGGCAACTCCTCATCAGTGCTGGGAATGCGGAAAAATGGCTTTCCATTGGCCATTCGACCATCTGGACTTTGAATCTCGACACGATCAGAAATTTCATCTCCTGATATTTCTTGCACCGTGTCCACGATTAAGATTAAGGAATCCGCGACCAAAGGATCACCGGTTTGATTCTTCACCCTCACGAGGAATTCCACCTCACTCACAGATGTGAGCCCTGTGCCAGACAGAGGTTCTGAATTTTTGTACTGCACGACCGGGACCACACCTTCCGTCAAGTCCGGAAGCTCATCAACTGGTGGATTCGCAAACACAACCGATCCACTACCAATCATGCCCAACAACAGCGCCGGCACCCAATAGGTTCCTATGCTCAGGACAACTTTTTCAAAACATTGAGAACAATGATGAACCATGGCCTCAGCCTGATACATAAAATCATGAGACTTAGGATTAGACATACTGTATCATATTATTGTAGCTTGTGGGACGGCTTTGCTTGACAAGATTTAGGATTTTTGGTTGAATGAAGACCCTTCCAACGACTCGCTTTGCCGTCTACCATAATGGCACCTTCTCAGGATCCATTGTTCTCTGGGTTAGGTCAGGCAATGCGAGTGGGGACGGACCTACTTGCCGCCCTAATCGTCGGTGGATTCCTCGGATGGTTAGTTGATTCATATGTGTTGGAGACCACCCCCTGGGGTGTGGCGATCGGGTTGGTTTTAGGATTAATCACTGGCATTCGTAACGCCTACCGTGCCGCACAACGTTGGAACCCATAACGTCATCACCTCACTGAATTAGGCAACGCATTGGAAGATCCTTTACACCCGTTCGAACTCCATAATTTCATTCCACTTTCCTTATTCGGCCTTGACATTTCCATTAACAAGGCCGTCCTTGTGATGTGGATTGTCGTAGGCCTGGCCTGCCTGTTCCTCTTAAAGGCCGGGGCAGCCAAATCTTTAGTCCCATCCAGAATTCAAAGCTTGGCTGAACTGCTGGTCGATTTTATTCGCGGCATCATTCAAGATACCATGGGGCCGACCGGCATGAAATATTTCCCACTGATCAGCAGCCTCTTTTTGTTTATTCTTTTTTGCAATCTCTTGGGCCTAATCCCAGGATCTTATACCGTCACCAGTCAGATCGTGGTGACAGGTGTTTTTGCCATCATTGTCTACGGACTCAGTCTCATCATCGGCTTTCAGTTACATGGAGCAAAATTTTTGGGCATTCTGGTCCCACCGGGGACTCCCGGATGGCTCCTTCCACTGATGATCCCTATTGAATTGATTAGTCAGTTAGCTCGACCCATTTCGCTAGCCGTCCGGTTATTCGCAAACATGACAGCGGGCCATGTGATTCTTGGCGTCCTATTCGGATTAACAATTGCTGGAGGCGTTCTCATTGGCTGGCTGCCGTTTTCATTTACCGTCGTCTTGTACGGCTTAGAGGTCGGAATCGCCTTTATTCAAGCCTATATCTTTACGGTTCTAACCTGTGTCTATATTGGTGACGCGATTCACTTACACTAATCGCGCGAACCACGAACGTCAGTGAATACTATTAGCCCCTTTTAAACTGGGAGGATCACACTACGATGGATTCTGCAGCAGCAGCACTTTTGGGAATGGGCCTCGCGGCCGCGGGTTTTGCAGGTGCCGGTATTGGCATCGGGTATATTTTCGGCAAGATGATCGAAGCCGTTGCCCGTCAACCAGAGGCGGAAGGCCGAGTCGGAAAGTATATGTGGATCGGATTTGCGTTAGTTGAAGCTATCGCACTGTATGGCTTAGTCATTGCCTTTATTATCATGGGCAAAGGCTAAAGGACGTCGAAACTCATGCCACAATTTGACTCGCATTTTTTTTCGTCGTTGATTTTCTGGGAACTGATCTCGTTTGGTATCTTGTTGTGGGTACTCTACAAATTTGCCCTACCCCCGATCCTGGAAACCTTAGAAACTCGTGAGCGAAAAATCCGGGAAAGTCTCGATCAGGCAGAACGGAATCGCTCAACGGCTGAGCAACGGCTCAAGGAATATGAAGCCAAGCTCCAAGGGGCGGCAAAGGAAGCCGAAACCATCCTCATCGAAGCCAAACAAAAGGCTCAGCGGTTGTTAGATGAAAACCAGCAACGGCTTCGTGCCGACTCGGATCGGATCAAAGAAGAGGCCATGCAAGACATTGAACGGGAACGCCGAAAAGCTCTACAAGACATTAAAGACCAAACGGCTGACCTGGCTGTCTTAGTGGCCGAGAAAGTCATCGGGCGAAGTTTATCAGATGATGACCACCGCCGTTTTGCACAAGAAGCGTTGGCGGAAGTCGCCGCACATTCGAAAAACTAGTCTTTTGAGATTTTCACTGTTGTGAAAGTCTTCTGCGGTTGGTCTTGCACCAAACAAACTCTTTACTCTAAAGAGGGAAGCCAGGCTTCCCTCTTTTTTTATCCGTCCGTTACCCAAAAATCCGCTCTCTAGTTCCCCCCACCCGCCCGATACCCTTGTAAGTCGACGGTTACGATCTTGAACCCAATCTGTTGAAAGATCTCAAGCACTTTCGTGCGTCGAGGCTCTTCAGTCAACATGGCTATTTCTGATGGCTCGACTTCAATCCGAGCCACCTCTCCATGCAATCGCACACGCACTTGAGTCAACCCTTCGTCCCGTAAAAAAGCTTCAGCTTGCTCGACACGTGACAAAGAGATTTTTGTAATGGGTATGCCTCGGACAACGCGAGAGGACAAGCAGGCCGCGGCGGGTTTATTCCAGTTGGGCAATCTCAAAGCTTGCGCCAAATGACGAATATCAGACTTATGAAAACCGGTCTCTAATAGAGGACTTCGTACACCTAACTCTCGGCTTGCTTGAATGCCCGGGCGGTCTTCACCCATATCATCCACATTTGTCCCATCGACAATGGCTGCCATACCTATCTCCTTCTGAACGCCAGATAACAGCTGATAGAGATCCGTTTTGCAATGAAAACATCGCATGGCGTCATTCTGCACGAATGCGTCTATTTGTAGTTGGTCAGTGTCCACAATATGTAGGGGAACACGAAAGCCTTCGCAGAGCCCCTGCGCGTCTTCTAACTCTCGTGCTGGCAGAGTTGGTGACCTCGCAATGACCGCTTGCGCAGAATTTCCAAGCGTATCAATCGCAACCTTGAGCACCAGACTACTATCAATCCCACCAGAAAACGCGACAATGACTGACCCGAGGTCTCTGAAGACCAGCTGCAAATTCCGGTATTTGTCCTGCAAGAAAGGTTCAAGACTCTGCATAAATCGGAAGGGTTGTTTGGCGAGTACTTGGTAAAACACCTAATCGGTGCGGTATCGATCTGCCCAATTGACCGCACGCACCCAATACTCCATCGCCGCGACTTTTACGCAAAAACACATCCAGGCCGCGGCTGCGGATAATCTGCTGAAAAGTCGCAATGACGTCTATCGCAGGGCGTCGGAAAGAACTCCCAGGAAATTCATTGAAGGGGATCAAATTGACTTTAGAGCGAATTCCACGCAGCAACGTCGCTAAGCGATGAGCATCAGCTGGAGTATCATTCACACCAGCCAGCAATACATACTCAAAGGTCAGCGGCCGCTCACTATGTGTCATATATTCGCGGCACGCACAGAGTAATGCCTCAAAATGATAGCGTTTATTGGCCATGGGCATTAACTGTTCACGTTGTGCATTGGTTGTAGCATTCAAAGAAATCGCAAGGTTTACTCCCAGCCGCCGAATATCAGGAAACTTCGAAACCCATCCCGCAGTTGATACTGTTATCCGCCGTGGAGACAGTCCAACTCCCCATTCAGCATTCGTCAAACGCTGAATGGCGTCGGCCACCGCATCGAAATTCATCAACGGCTCACCCATGCCCATGAACACTAGGGACGTCAGTTCTTCGTCTTGCGGAAGGGCATCCTGGACATTAAGCACTTGCGCAACTATTTCATGGGCTCGGAGGTTTCGCTTAATTCCCATCTGGGCAGTCAAACAAAATCCGCAGTCTAAGGTGCAACCCACCTGCGATGACACGCATAAGGTCCGTCGACGCCCTTCCGGGATAACCACGGACTCCACCGCCAGATCGTCTTCCAAACGCCAAGAATATTTTTGGGTACCATCTTCGGCTACTTGGCAAGCAATGAGAGACGGCCGGTGAAGACTTGTGACCCGTTTCAAATGAGACCGGTGCACTTTTGACAAGTTCGTCATTTCCTCAATATCCAACACCCGATGCTGATAGAGCCATTGTAAGATTTGTCGGGCTCGATACTGAGGCCAACCAAATTCTTCCACCAGCACCTTCATTTCCGAACCATTGAGCGCTAAGAGATTCATCTAAGAACCACGTATTTCATTTTTAAGTTTAGTCGTCATACCATTCAATGAGACCATTGATGATCATACCAGATCTCCTTTTCTACGGCATTTATTTTAGGTTCTTGTACGCAACTAGATATAGAAATTACTTTTCTCAATGGCTAACAGTTTTCTTGTGTTTTTTGCATGTCATTCAGTATCAATCCCAAAGTCAGTTCTGACGATCCTAAAACATCGCTCACGCGAATCTTCTTTTCAGATCTACCAGCTTAAGCCACGAAAGCAAGAGCCCTTTATGCAAATATCTCATACACCACTAAATCCTGGGAATTGATCTGTACACACCTACTAGCGTTAGACGACATCTCTTTGCTTGTCGCTGTTCTGATATCAACAGGTGGACTCATCGTAATCATCAAATCTATAAATCATAATTTAAATTTTGTGGAGAAGCCGAACATAAAATTTTAAATAAAAGCTTGCTTATTGACATTGCTTTAAAACGCGAATAGAATTCTCATCAACATATGGTATGGTTACGAAAATGGAGAATCAAGATGATGAACTCGAAGATATCCTCGGTGGCTTAGAACAACGAATTAGCGTCTACGAACGCAAACGCAAGGATCTTCAAAAGAAGCGGGAGCAATTAAAAGATGAAATCGCAACGGTTGAGAAATACTTGGAGTTGGCAAAAACCTTGTACCGAGTCGAAGCGGATAAGGCGAAGCTTGCCAACCTCTCGATCCAGATTGCGTCACATGAAAAGGGGGACGTGCCATCACCTGACATCGACGTTGCGGCCAAATCACGCGAGATTCTCCTGGGGCGGAGCAAGTATGTCGGACGAAGCGTCCCGGATGCGGTGTACATGGTTTTGCAAGAGGTAGGGCGTCCATTACATGCCAAAGAGCTCTATCAGCGCCTCAAAGACGGCGGGATGCCCATCAGAGGAAAAACTCCAGTGACCTCCATTGCCACATCCTTAAAACGAGATCCACGGTTTCGAAAAGTCGGACCCAATACATTTGAAGTCAACAAGGATACGCATCTGACAAAAGTCGTCTAATGAGAATAGGTCCAAGAGTTCCCTTCTGCTTGAAAGGAGGTGAGTGACTTGGCAGTAACAAAAAGGAAAGCCGTTCCCAAGAAAAAGGCGGCCTCTGCTAAACCCAAAGCAAAAGCTAAGAAGAAGTAAGCGTAGTTCCCGCCAGGAGTACCGCCGGGGGTAGGGCCACCTGCTCCCGGCGTGTTTTTATATCTTCAACATTGCGTACTCACCTCAACTTTCTTTTCAATTCCCCAAGTTCTCAATAGACATGAAATGCTCGTAGCCCCGGGCATGCTTCCTTCTGCGCCTCAATACAACCATGACACTCTCCTCGAATGAAATCGATCATCTCACGCAGACAGCGATTCAGGCTGCCCGGCAAGGTGGCGCCATTCTGCAAGACTATGCCCAAAAAGGTTTTACCGTTCATTCTAAAGGCGAGGTTATCAACCTGGTCACTGAAGCCGACTTAGCATCAGAAACAGCCATCATTCAGACAATTCGTCAAGCATTCCCCGATCACCAGATCCTCAGCGAAGAAGAAGGCGCACAGGAAGGCTCTCCACATGCCATCAAATGGATCATTGACCCGCTCGATGGGACGGTGAATTTCGCGCATGGCTTTCCCATGTACAATGTCTCAATCGGAATTGAATACAAAGGGACCTGTGTGATTGGGGTGACGTACGATCCAAACCGCGATGAACTGTTTCTGGGACAACAGAGCCGTGGCGCTACGCTCAATGACAGCCCGATTCACGTTTCCCAAGCACCCACACTCGACCAAGCCTTACTCGTCACAGGTTTTGCTTATGATGTCCATACAGCAACGGACAACAACCTGAAAGAATTCTGCGCCTTCACCGTACGCGCAGGAGGTATGCGCCGCACAGGCACGGCAGCCATTGACCTTTGCTACATCGCGTGCGGCCGCCTCGATGGATTTTGGGAACTCCAGCTCAAACCTTGGGACACGGCCGCGGGAAAAGTCATCGTGGAAGAAGCTGGCGGAAAGATCACCACATACGCAGGAGAGCCGTTTTCCATTTACGGCAGCACCCTCATCGCCAGCAATGGTCATATTCACGAGGAGATGCAAAAAGTGATGAGAGAAGCACGCGCATCATGAGTCCTTCTCCAACCACTCTGTCTCCACTCCCCTGCATACATGTTTCCCTTCGACAAAAAAACTAGCAGCGGCGAGATGAATTCCTCATTGAAGGTCCGTTGAAAAAATCCGCCAGCAGTCTTCCCTGGCTTCGCGCAGACGAACAGACTGTTTTGGACTGACTCGACGCTACTGATCCCCAGAGGCTTCCTGGCTAAACATGGCTTTGACATCTTCCTTATTCAACACGCTCTTTCTATTCGACACATCTGTTTCAAATATGGATTTGACTTTACTCAAAGCATTGAGTAAATTTGCTCAGTATACTGAGTAAATTGTTTCGAATGTTTAGACGTCCTCAACACCAAACCTTAACTGATCGCCTCAACGAGCCACGCCGTTTTATCCAAGTCTTGACGGGTCCCCGACAAGTTGGGAAAACCACGCTAGCCCAGCAAGTCGCCAACAGCCTCAGATTACCAGTGCGGTTTGCGAGCGCCGATGAACCAACCCTCCGCGACGTGGAATGGATTGCTCAACAGTGGGAAGTAGCACGGATAGAGACCAAGGAAGCAGGACGACACGGAGCAGTGCTTATCTTAGATGAAATTCAAAAAGTACCTGATTGGTCAAAGACTATTAAAGGTCTATGGGATAGGGACTCTGCTACGAAACTTCCACTCAAAGTTGTTCTTTTGGGATCAGCCCCCCTCTTGATTCAACGAGGCCTGACCGAAAGCTTGGCTGGTCGGTTTGAAGTGATTCATTTACCTCACTGGACGTACAGAGAAATGCAAGACGCATTTGGGTGGACCCTCGAGCAATATCTGTTTTATGGCAGTTATCCTGGGGCCGCCCCGTTGGTGAAAGACCCGGTTCGGTGGACACGTTATATCAAGGATTCCTTGATTGAAACGACTATTTCTCGTGACGTCTTGTTGCTCACCCGTGTTGATAAACCGGCCTTATTACGCCGTATGTTCGAAATGGGCTGCGCCTATTCCGGGCAAATTGTCTCTTATCAAAAAATACTCGGACAATTGCAGGATGCGGGTAATACCACGACCCTTGCACATTATCTTAACTTATTGGCTGGAGCAGGCATGATTGTAGGATTGCAAAAATTTTCTGGAAACACGATCCGCCAACGGGGCTCAAGTCCTAAGCTCCAAGTGTTGAACACAGCATTAATGGGTGCTCAGTCGGGGATGACTTTGTCTGTAGCAAAAAAGGACCGAGCTTTTTGGGGGAGAATCGTGGAATCCGCGATCGGAGCTCACTTGGCGAACGCAGCAGCTACAGGCCATTGTGAAGTCTTCTACTGGCGTAACCGAAACCGGGAAGTGGATTTTGTGGTTCGGGTTCGCAAAACAGTTACCGCCATCGAAGTGAAAAGTGGGCCAAAACGAGAAAACCTACCTGGCATCGATTCATTTCTCTCAACATTTCCACGTTCCCGACCACTTTTGGTTGGCGGAGATGGAATTGCAGTGGAAGAGTTTGTGTCCCATCCAGTTGAACATTGGATCAATTAGAGCGCCCCAGCTGTCATCCTGAGCGGAGCCTGGCGAAGTTGAAGGGTCTGGGGCCAACCCAACCTGGCCATACCTGCTGAGCGCGGTCGAAGGGGCTTAGCCAGATGCTTCGCACAGCTCAGCCTGACAATCCAGAATGACGAAACGGTAGGGTTCTAACCATCAATTCTGAATGATCCGAAAAAAGGATAAATGATCTAAACACAGGAAAAAATACCGTGAAACGTAGGCCAGCGGTATTCCCTCTGAAGTATCTCCAACAGAGTGGAGACGCTTTGTATTATGCAGGTTCAGCCAATAAGCGTTGGATAGCTGCTTCAGTTTGCTCATAGGCCCCTTCACCAATTCTCGTGTATTGGATCGTCCCTTTTTTATCGATAACATAGAGCGTTGGCCAATAGCGGTTGTGATACCGACGCCAGTTGCGAAATTCATTATCGATGGGAACAGCATAAGTAATATTGTTGTCCTTCACGTAATCTTTCACCCGAGCAATTTCCTTTTCATGACTAAACTCTGGTGAATGGACGGCAATCACCACGAGCCCATCCTTCTCATATTTCTTGTGCCAGGCCTTGACGTAGGGCTCAATATTTCGGCAATTCCAACATCCGAATGTCCAAAATTCTACCATCACCACCTTTCCACGTAGCTCTTCCATTTTGAGTGGTTCTGAGTTAATCCAAGCAGGACTGGTAATTTCAGGCGCCAAATCATTTTTAGCAAAACTCAATGTAGCAAAAGACAAGACACACCCAATTATTCCAAAAAGAATGAAACTCACTAAAATTTTCATAACCGTCTTTCCCATCCTCAAGTTTCGCTCTTGAATTTCTGAAATCCCTTCGGACAAACAAGAGACTATGCCTACGCTCTCACCCTCCTGATTAGTCTTTCTTGTTCGCTCCTTGTTACAGACCTATTTCACAAGACGGTATAGCCGAAGATTACAGAGAAGTCTTGAAGTTATTGATAGATTTTGTTCTGATGAATCCATTCAACAAAACAGGGGAAGAAAAGGATAATGAGATTTGAGCCAAAACCTCATTTCGGACAACTGGTAGGTTCTTTTATCTGTCCGGCAGTTCACTCTCAAATTTTTTCGATCCAATAGAGAAGAAGAGAATTGTAGAACCCAGACCTCTTTGCGATGTTTTGAAAAGACCCCTTACGACACAAAGTGGACCTTCTCAAAATACGAAAGGCGGGAATATGTATACCGAGGCGACCAGAATCGCATGAATATCGAGACCAAGAATCGGTGGGGTCTAAAGACGGAACAGATTTTCTGACTAAGCGTTTTATTTTAATCTCAGTCAAGGTAAATCGAACCCATTATGCGTATATTACTAGCATCTGATTTCGGTATTTGGCCGGCAAATGAAAACGTAATGGCGCTCTCTGATCGTATGCTCGCGTCACAGTATCACCGCGCTCAATTGGCAAACTACCTCTTTCTTTACGACCAGATAGCAATTCCCACTGGCAACCTTCAAGTGCTGCCGGTTTTGCGCCTTATACTCGGTGAGGATGTACTAGACGAGTTGATCAGATCAAAAGTTATCGTATTTGTTAGATTTGACCATTGGATCGGGTATGGCGGAAACGGGTCAGGGGTGCTCATACTCCAAGTGTCGGGTCCTGAGGGCAGTGGGATGAATTTTGCGACTGCTCATTTTGAACCGTTAGACGTAGCAATCGATACTATACTCACGGGAACTCTGCCAACCTCTACTGCTTCGCGTAAATCTGAGCTAACAAATCTTCTGCTCGACAACGTGGTTAGTTTGCCCACAACCCAATTGCTTGGGCAGGCGAAAGAGGAAACTTATCGGGACATATTAAACAGCCCGTACCTGAAAAGGATTTTTCAACTACGAAATGCAGGAAGATCGTTAAATGCACTCAAGGGGATCAAATCAAACAGCATAGTGACATTCAACCCGCATATGGCGAGTAGCAATGAGGTTTTAGAAATCAGATCGATTCTAAATGTCACATTTGATAACTTCTTGTTGGGGATTGGAGGTTATTTGAAAGTTGGTGATATTGTCGGAGATACAGCTTCTTCCAGTCTCTTAAAGGCAAAGGGACAGAGGTTCGGTCACGCCCTCGAAGGTACGAGCGCATTTGTTCAGATGCAACAGATTCATGACATCCCGGATCTCGGTGAAGCTTTTGGGAAAGGCTTGATAACTCCAGGTCAACTAGTTGATATCCGTGAATCCAAAGAATGCGTGGAGATGCGGACTTGGTTCGAAAAAGGTTGTCCGCATGAAAACGCGAAGGACATAATTCGCAAATACGTCGAGATAATCGAAGATCCAGGCGGGATAGATAACGTGGTCAGCAAGGTATTGCGTTATGCCACCACTACCGGAATTACTGGGATTGAGCCAATTGCGGGTGCGATAGCGTCCTTTGTAGATAGTATATTTCTAAGTAAGTGGCTTTCCGGACCAAGCCCTAGACTATTTATGACACGCGCTAAAATACTTCAAGACAGACACTCCCCGATTCCCAAGCCGAAAAATGGGGGCCGCGCAAAGGTACGAAGGAAACGAAAAACATAAAATTTACCTATTGGAGGTGCTAACCTTCTACGTTCATGCTATTGGGTCAATATCTGACTAATAAAGGTCGTAATGCCATAGTCTGCTCTTGACCGGCAAGCGTCCGCTCAGAAGCATGGAACAGTTTCCACAGCGTGATGGTCGCAAAGCGACCCAAAGTGGACATTTCGTTGACTGTAACTGACCGTGCAGCCGCTACTCGGTTCCCTGTTGTGCCCCAACCTGCTACTGTTTTCAACTTCCCCTCACTCGGCTCCGATAATCTACATTATTCCCTTTCTTTTCTGAATCAGGGGGCAATTCATTTTGAAAGAGCTCATAGCTTTGGGCCGTCTATTTCTAAAAAAGTACCAGGTGAAAAACCAATGTTGCCGGTAATTGTGGGTATTATACTCTTCACGGTAAACCCCCTTTTCGGATACGAAAAAGAGGTGACGTGAGATAAATCTTCAAAGCCTTCCGAATACTCATGGAATCCACCCGATACGTTCGGGACCCAGAGATTGCAGCGGTTTTATGCGCTAGAAGACCTCATACTGGAAGACTATTCAAGCGACAATCATGATTCTGCGAAGGCCTTAATAACAGAATATCTCGAATTAGCGGATGTCTATAGATGTAACTGGAACTATGGCAATGCCATTCATGACGCAAATAGAATTCTCGGTTTGATGAGTATTAAAAACGGAAAAATTGATGAAGCCACAGAATATCTTCTCAAGGCTGGAAGAAGTACAGGATCCCCCCAACTGAACTCGTTTGGCCCAGAATTGGATCTTGCGAATCTGTTACTAAAGCTTGGGCAACGCAATGAAGTCTTACGATATTTGAAAGACATTAAGGCTTTTTGGGAAGGGAATAACGGACGTATCGATCGGTGGATCGCAGAAATTGAACGAGGTGGTCAACCCGATCTCAATCGCTTTTCGGCGAATGGAAAATTATTGCGGCTACTTAATTCTTGGGTCTCAGCCTTGTGGCCCATTCTCATAGCTACGATATTATTGATAACCCAAAAGGAAAAGATTCAAAAGAAGTGGTTGTTTGGTATGGTCGGTATCGTTACAGGATATATCACAATGTATGGGGTGACTTGGGTCTCAAAATCCCTGATTCCGGATATCATTCTTCAATTCGCTCAGAGCGCGAATGACACAATGCTGCTGTTCTCTCTTTCTTTTGTCGGAAGTGCTCCATATACTATCCCCTTTGTTGTGGTTTATGCGGTCTCGCGCATTTTTGTCACGAGGCATGCTTGAGAACCTCCCGAACAAATCATTCCCAGTGAAAAAATAATCATCGAGCTGCCGCCAAGTAACTACTTACTGCCTCAATGCCGCATTTAAGAAGGCCATGTACCTAAATGGGATTGCCGGTTACACTTTTGCTCTGTTAGTCATCTGAAAAGACTGCATTTGGCCGTAAGCGGAGTTTAGAGGACATTGCTGGATTGTCCATACCCAATCGATATAAAGGGGTCAGACACGAATTAGAATTTCAAGATTTCTGCATTAATGAAAGCTCTGCAATTAATTCAAGTCCGGGCCCATTTTTTGTGAATTCAACACTCTATCCCATATCGCTGAAATCATGCTGGGGATTGCGTTCGCGAGCAAAATTTTTTGACCAGGCGCTGCGGAAGAGGACGACGGCTCGGCCCTGGCTGTCCTTGACGACTAAAGCATCCGATGGTGCCTTGAAGGTTTCCACCTCCCCAACCAACCAAGCACTCGATTCATACGGCAACATATCCACAATCGTCTTGACCCGATATTCGTTCTGCAAGCGAAATTCCAAAACATCAAACTGGAGACGTCCCACTGCTGCCACAAAAAATTCCAAGCCATCCAAACTACGCAGTATTTGAATCGTCCCTTCTTTCGCCAGTTGCTCAATGCCCTTATCAAAGGATTTTCGCATGGTCGTATCGGTCGGCCGTACACGCGCGAAGACTTCCGGTTGAAATTGGGGCAGCGGTTTATAGTTAAATCCTTCTGTTAGAGAAATGGTGTCGCCTATCTGAAACGATCCAGTATTAATCACGCCAATGACATCACCAGGATAGGCCACATCTACCGTATTCCGCTCCTTGGCGACCATGCTATGCGGACGGGATAATCGCACCTCGCTTTTCGTTCGATGATGTTTCACGACCATATCTCGATCAAACTTGCCTGAGCAGACACGCATGAACGCTGTACTATCACGATGACGAGGGTTCATGTTAGCTTGCAGCTTAAACACGTAAGCACTAAACGGCACCTCAGCCGGATCAATTGCCTGCTCCTGGCCATCTGGTGTATCGGCGAGTCGGGCATGGGGATGAGGGGCCATATCGACAAACGCGTCAAAAAAGGTTTCCACGCCAAAATTGGTGAGCGCCGATCCAAAAAATACCGGTGTCACTTTTCCATTCTGAAATTCGTCCACAGAAAAAGGGTTTCCGGCAATATCTAATAACTCAAGGTCATGTTCTAACTCTTTCCACACATACTCCGGCATACGGCCCTTGACCGATGGATCATCCAAAGACAGTTCGGTTAATTCAGGTTTTGCGGCACCAGCCGAGGCCGTCTTGGCATACAACAACACCTGACGTGTTTGGCGATTGACCACTCCCATAAACTCGCGCCCAGATCCGATAGGCCAGTTGATCGGACTGGCATGAATCCCCAAAATTTCTTCCACTTCTGCCATGAGGTCTAACGGCGGTCTGCCAGGAAGATCCATTTTATTAATGAACGTTAGTACAGGAATTTGACGAAGCCGACAGACTTCAAACAGTTTTCGGGTTTGCGTTTCCACCCCTTTGGCCGCATCAATGACCATGATCGCGCTGTCTGCTGCCGTCAACGTCCGGTAAGTATCCTCACAAAAATCTTGGTGACCCGGTGTATCGAGAACATTAATGACTGCTTCTTTATAGGGAAATTGCATGGCAGACGCCGTGATGGAAATCCCACGTTCTTGTTCCATTTCCATCCAATCAGATGTTGCCGATTTCGCATTTTTCCGCGCGCCAACCATACCAGCAGTCCGAAGCATACCGGAATACAATAAAAGCTTTTCAGTTAGCGTGGTCTTGCCAGCATCGGGATGACTAATGATGGCAAACGTGCGCCGTTTGCTGGCTGCCGCACGAATTTCCTGCTGAATTTGTAGAGATGTCGTCATGATGTTTGGGAAAAAGAATTATCAGCTAAAGATCTTGCAAGCGTCCCTGCGAACGAGCGAGATTAATGCGAGCCGCATTGAAATTAAAGAGTGCCTCAATGACGTTGTCTCGAGCTTGGGCCACCGAAGTCTGAGCGTTCGTCACTTCAATATTCGTAGCCACGCCTACAGCAAATCGTTCCCGCGCGAGTTCTAGTTCAGTCAGTGCAAGCTTCAACCCCTCTTCAGCTACGGCCACTTGTTTTTTCGCAGAATTCAACGTCAGAAGAGCATCTCGGACTTCTAATGTGATTTGGTAACGAATATCTTGTGTATTAATTTCCTCTTGCCGGACCAAGCTTTTACTCTCAGCAATACGACCTTCCCTTTGGCCCCCATCAAAAATAGGGACCGACAGTAAGACTTGGACATTATCATTTGTGAGCATATTAGAAATTTCATTGCCGATTAATCCCACATCGCCAGAAGCTTGAATGGAAGGAATGCGCTCACTTTGGACGGAGCTGAGCGTGAGAGAAGCTAAGCGTTCCTTTTGCTTTTGACGCTTCAGCTCAGAACGATGCGCCCGAGCTACCTGTAAAGCCTCCTGGATCGATTGATCTGGGAGAGGAATCATACCCATGTCATCCGTGAGCACTAGCTGCACATCAAACGATAGACCAATGGCTCGTATCAAGTTGAGCTTGGCCCGATCACGTTCATTTTCTGCCACTAATAATCGTTGCCGTTCATTTTCCAATTGCACCTTGGCTCGCGTGACATCTAAACTGGTGGCCATCCCTGCCGCCTTTCGTTCAGTTGCCAGGCGTAATAACTCTTGATTCAACGTGACATCAGCTTTCCGTGCGTCCACCGCCGCCTTGGCCCGTAATGTCTCAAGATACACAAGCCCTACCGTGGCCATCGTATCCCGCTTTGTCACTTCGGCATCCAAGGACGCCACATCGACACCGGTTTTCGCCGCTCGCCACTTCTGAATCAGACTGAGGCTAAAAACATTCTGTGTCAAAGCCGCACGGGCGTCATAAAACTTGATTGGATCCGACACAGATGGACTTCCTCCAAAAGATCCAAAAAAAAGTCTTCGGCGCGCGGCACTCATTCTGGCCGACAGGTTTGGAAGA
Organism: Nitrospirales bacterium; assembly: GCA_965223765.1. Classification (GTDB taxonomy): domain Bacteria; phylum Nitrospirota; class Nitrospiria; order Nitrospirales; family UBA8639; genus Nitrospira_E. The sequence goes on along the minus strand of OZ245016.1, from coordinate 1,287,616 downwards.
AGGGCTCCTAATTGCGTATCGGCAATATCTTGAGCTTGGGTAATTCGCTCTTTTAACAACCGGACTGTGGGATTCTGATCTACGGAGGCGGCCATTGCCTCTCGCAAACTTAATCTCAAAATCGGAGGCATCGATTCAGCAGTAGTTGATGACTCGGAGGCTGAGACTGCTGATCCGAATAACAGAGCCACAAGGCCAACAATCAGTATTCGTCGAAGAATTTTGAAGGGGATGCTACCGTTGGTGGTAACGTTAGTAAGGCTAATACGTGCCATTGGGTTAGACTTCCCTCATACCAGCGGGTATTGCTGGCTTCGACATCATGAGATTTCTTCCAGCCTTTTTCATATCCATGAAGAAACTAAAGAGAGCCGGGACTAGGACTAAGGTAAAAATCGTGGATGTAATCAGACCACCGAGGACAATGCCACCGATGCCACGATAGAGTTCTGATCCAGCTCCCGACGAGATGACCAACGGAAACAACCCAAAGGTCGTAGTGAGCATACTCATCATGATTGGACGAAATCGTGTGCGGACCGATTCGGTAATGGCCTGGATAGGATCGTTTGTCGACCAGGTACTCCGAGCTGAAGATGCCGTATCTTCAGGTTGCTGCCGTGTTGGGTCCAAGAAGTTTAACGCCTGATGGACGACTAGAATGGCATTGTTGACCACAACGCCCAGCAGAATAATGAATCCCAACATGGTTAAGACATCCATGGGTTGATACGCCACAAATTGATTGACCAGCGCCAAGCCAATCAATCCACCTGCGCCGGCGAGCGGCACGCTGGTGATAATAACCAAAGGGTACAAAAAACTTTCAAACAGGGCAGCAATCAACAAGTATGTGATCAACAGCGCCAGCAACAGATTCCATTTGAGAGCATCGTAGGTCTGCGTCAAATCATCGGCTGTTCCCGACAAACGGATATTATACAACTGTCCTAACGATCCTTCATTTTCTAGTGGCGTGATGATCGTCTGCTGTAACACAGCCATGGCCCGCTCAATCGGCATGTCGGCGGGAGGGATCACCTGGACGACGATCGCCCGCTCTCGTTCGATGTGATTAATCTGCTCTGGCCCGGGAACTAAACTGACATGAGCAATGGCTCCAACTGTCGTCAGCCGTCCTCCCGGCGTATGGATCGGGATCTTTTCAATGTCTTGGGTTCGGGTTGAATACCGATCTTCACCACGAACGGTCAAATCAATCTCATCGCCTTCATGTTGGAAATCACTGGCCTTTGCGCCATCGACTAACGCATCGATTGTGAAGCCAAGCTGTTGGTTAGTGAGCTGCAAATCAGCCGCACGATCACGTCGCAGAGCCACATGTAGCTCTGGCGTCCCAAGATCCAGGCTTGGCTTCGGACGAACCTGAGCGCCCGGCATAATGCCACGAACCTGTTGAAAAATTCTTCCGCCTAGCCCCACCAACACATTCAGGTCTGGTCCGGTAATCTCGATATCGATGTTTCGCCCTTCGCCTAATCCGCGCTGAAACAAACTACGTTGAGTAATGATACTGATGACACCAGGCAGATCGGCTGTCGCTTGGCGCATCAGAGGAATGAGTTCTTTGGCTCGTCCGTCGTCGTTCGTTCGAGCACCCATGAAGACCATCCGTCCACGTGCAACATAGAAAAAATTCCTGATGCTGGGTCCATCCAGTTCGGCTTCTTCCGGCGTTCCGGGCTTAGCCGACCAGTAGGGACTCAAAACTGATTCTATTTTTCGCCCCATTTTCACAAAGGTTTCCATGTTGTAGCCAGGTGGTGGCAACAAGATCCCAATGACCAAATTGCGATTGCCTGTTGGCAGATATTCAGCTTGAGGGAGTAGAGCCCATGCAAGGCCACACGATAATCCAATCACGCCGACAATCGTGATCAGACGCCGAACAGGACTGATACAAATGTTCGAAACGATTGTGCTCACTCGATCAGCAAGAGAACGTGGATGCAGTAAACTCTCGCCATTCGGGAACGCAGGTTCTTCGTCATCAGGATCACTCCATTCTCGAGTGCTGCTAGAACGATCATTCTGCTCACTTCGAGTCGTCAAGATTCGCGCAGAGAGGCTGGGGATCACCGTGATGGAAACTAGTAAGCTGAGCCCGACGCCCGCGCTAATGGCAATGGCGATATCTCGAAATAGTTGCCCTGACTGTTGTTCGATGAACACGATTGGAATGAAAACGGCAATGGTGGTAAGAGTGCTTGCTAGGACTGCCCCCCAGACTTCTGTCGTGCCGTCGTAGGCGGCTTGCACGAGCGATTTGCCTGTTTCTCGATGCCGGTAGATGTTTTCCAGTACAACAATAGAATTGTCCACCAGCATGCCAGCGGCAAAAGTCATTCCGGCGAGACTGATTACATTCAGGTTACGTTCCAACAGCCACAATGCGATAAATGTCCCCATGATGCTGATGGGAATTGCCAGCCCAATCACCAAGGTCGTACTGCCGGTCCGCAAAAACATATACAACACAAAGATGGCGAGCAGACTGCCAACCAAAAGGTTTTGTTGAACCAACGAGAGAGAACTATAGATGTAATCCGTCTCATCATAGACTTGATAAAGTTTGAAACCGCGAGGATTCAACCGTGCCTCATTGAGTTCTTTCACCGCCTCGCGCAGGCCATGCATGATATCCAATACATTCGCGCCCGGTTGCCGCACCGCGTTCACCGCGATGCAGGGGCGACCACTTTGTCGGACTACAGTTGTGGGGTCCTTGTAATCCAGTTTGACCGAAGCCACATCGCGTACATAAACTGGTGCCCCGTTCCTGCGCGCAATAATCACAGATTCGATGTCGCTCGGCGTTTTGTATTCGCCCACCGTCCGCACAACGTAAGAGCGCTTGCCTTCATCGAAGTCGCCGCCGCTGAAGTCCCGGTTTTCCTGATCTAACGCTCGGGCTAGATCAAGCCAGGTCAGTGACCGAGCTGCAAGTTTGGCCGGGTCGACCAACACCTGCATTTCTCGTTCGCGTCCACCATACACATTCGAAGCGGCAACCCCAGCGACACGTTCAAATCGGGCTTTGATCACATCTTCAGCAAAGTCGTACATCGTATCGATGGGGACGGGATTATTCTCCAAGGCTTCAAAGATAAACCAGCCAATAGCCGACCCCGCGGTATCTGCACTACTCAGAACGGGTTCGTCAGTTTCCTCCGGATACTCCTTTACTTGATTCAAGCGATTGGAGACTAAAAGCAATGAGGCATCCAGGTCGGTGCCGGCAGGAAACCGCAGAATAATTTTTCCGCTCCCAAACGAGCTTTCAGAGAACATGCGCTCAAGTCCCTGCACGCCTTTCAACTGTTCTTCTTGCTCGTCGATGATCTCCCGTTCGATCTCGTGAGAGCTGGCCCCATGCCATCGCGTATCAACGGTAATTTCTTCTTTAGTGACATCCGGCGTGAGTTGAATGGGCAAGCGAAGCAGAGAGACCACTCCAAAGAGCACCACAAATAAGACACCCACTGCAGTCGTGACAGGATAGCGTATGGCGGATTGAATCACGTTCATGCTGGAGGAGCCTCCTCCAAGATGCGTACAGGCTGTCCGGGGAACAACCGTTCGTTTCCTTCTACAACGACGACCATTCCTGATTCCAATTGTCCACTTACTTCGACATCATTATTGACGTGACTGACCGAAACAACAGGCACCTGTAAGACCGTACCATCTTCCATGACAAACACAAATTCGGCTCCGCTGCGCAGCACGAGTGCATCTTTTGGAACGACCAGCGCTTGATATGGCTCGCCAACTTGCAAAATGACGCGAGACACTAGCCCACTCTTGATCGTCAGATCAGGATTGGGCAATTCTACTTTAATGGGAAAGGTTCGAGAAGTACGATCGGCTTGCGCCACGACCGAAAAAACTTTTCCGGTGGCTTGAAAGTTCGGCAGGCCATCAAAAGTCGCGGTCACCCCCGCACCAACTTTGATCGCACCGACATAGCGTTCGGGCAGTGGCACTTCGACTTGCACTCGGGACAGATCAACCAATTCTACGATCGGGCCGCCTGCCTGGATCCATTGCCCGACTTCTGTGAATTCCTTCGTCACCCAGCCGTCAAAGGGTGCGACCACACGTGTTTTCTGTAACTGATCACGGACCTGCAAAAGCTCGGATTGCAAAAGAGCCAACCGTTGTGACAGCGCAGCTTCTTGGGTCACGGCATCATCATATTCTTTTTGCGTGACTAATTGTTTGGCAAACAAGGTTTTAATCCGTTCCAGGTCCTTCTTAGCCTGCTGATAACGGGTCTCAGCCTCACGATGCGAGGCCTCTGCGGCGTTCAACTGAATGGTTAAGGTGTCCGTGCGTAGCTGTGCCAGTACCTGGCCTTTCTTGACGAGCATACCTTCTTCTACCGGAAATTTTTCCACCAATGCTGACAGTTCACCTGCAACAACGCTGCGCCGCCAGGGTTCAACCGTTCCGACTAACTGAACTGTTTTCTGAACGGTTTGATTCACGACTTTTGCCACGCGAACAGGGGTGGATGGCGGACCTTTCGGTGGCTGCGCCGCCTGCTGTTCTCCGCAGCCTTGTAGGCCCAAAGCCAAGACAGATGTCATGACAAGTATCCAGCAGTTGTGTGTAAGCCTGGTCATTTTCTTGACTATCTTTTTGAGGGTGGCGCGCCAATGCCACCAAGAAATAACGCACTCAACCATTCGCCTTTTTCGACGAGGGACTCCTTGGGACCGGCCTGTAAGATCCAGACATAAATCGTAGAATTCAACATACCGTGGAAAGCCAATGAGGTGTCTTTGGCATTGACCTTGCGGAATTCTCCTGCTTTGATGCCGTCCTTGATAAGATTAGCCACCAGGTCAATTTGCGCCAAATATTTTTTCCATACGCGATCGCCAAATGCGCTCTTGACTGTCCATTCAAACCCGCTCCACTCAGAGACGTAAATACGAAAAAAATTGCGGTTCTGATCGGCAAAGCTCAATTTAACACGCACCACCTCTCGGAGTTTCTCCGGAGCCGAAGGTCCGTGTTTCGTGGCATCTTTGAGCTGCGTTAGCAGTTCATCGACTTTGGCCTCGACGAGTGAGATATAGATTTCTTCTTTGCTTTTAAAAAACCGATAGACAGTCCCCATCGCAAACTGGGCCGACTCGGCAATTTCTGCCATACTGGTCTTGAAGAATCCATGCTGCGAAAACATCTGCTCCGCCGCGAGTAAGATTTCTTCCCGCCGAGCCTCATATTCGCGCTGTTTCCGCTGCGATCGTTGGTCCATGCCCTACCTCAAAATTGGAGTGCCATGTGCAGGGGCGAATATATATTCTAAATCATGAATACGTATTCAACAAGGTGAACATCAATTCATTATAGAATCTCGGTGGTCACAATCGCCTCTAGTAATGAGAGTGGATTTTGGAAAGGCCTGGAAAAGAACGCTCTTGAGGCTATGCCAATGACCTCAGAGTGGGAGAAACCGTAGGGAGATTAACACTGAATAACAACGAGCCTGAGGAGGGTAAAAAGAACTGAGAATTATGACAATAGCGCTGACACAGGAGGTACCGCACAGTCTGCTGAGCTAATCGGAAACCTTGAATATAAGGTTCTACCAACACTAACTGGCTAAGGCTTTCGGATCTTGTGGCCCGCCCGAGACCCCACCCGACACAATAAATGCCATTACCTCGGAACTTTCGACGTCCAGAGGTCGCACTTGTTCTTTTGGAAACACGAGCAGATGTCCGGCAAAATTGTAGGACTGCGGAAAATACACCGCTACGGAATTCAGTAACCCCAAAAACTCCAAATCTGTCCGGGTCACGAAGCCAACGGCCTCTCCGGAAGCTCCTGGCGCCAGCGCGACTAAGACGGGCTGATCAAACCGGCGCTTTTCGCCCATGAAGGCCGCGATCAGGTCTTTAATGGAGGTATACAACAGTTTCACAAAGGGCGCTTTGATCAGGATACGCTCCATCAGATCCAATACCTTTTGTACGAAGACGGTGGAAGCATACCGGCCGGTTAAGGTAATTAATCCGATAGTGACGAGAAGACCCACGCCTGGGATGGGAATCGGTAGCCAGCCATCGACAGTTTGCAACACAAGCCATGCGACGTACAACGTTGTGACCACGGGTACAAGAATTAAGAGGCCTTCAAAAAAATTCCGAGCCAATTCATTCATATTCATGATTTCCCAAAACTTTGGCCGTCGAAATTCCATATCTCGCTACCCCCACGCAATAGGTTGATACATCATGAACTTGTACAGAATGTACCCGACTGCTCAAAGTCACACAAGCTCTGAGCCACCTGGTCCTTCTGAGAATCAACAGGTTACAGGGATGAGCGTAATGCAGTACAATCCAACTGCACGATGACGGTTTGAACAAGGAGAAGGATATGGCACAGAGTAGTTCAGGCGAGACAGCTTCCTCATCGCAGGCATCAGCACAGTCGCCGGAGACCGAAATCCTGCATGTCGTCATTCAACGTGATGGCAAGCAGGTCAGCGCGAAATGGGGGCTGCACCCAAGTTTACGAGAAGAGCTAAAACCTGAGGAATGGAAAGAACTGACGGATATCATGGGTAAAGTGACCACGTTGGTCGGTGGTCGCTTTTCGAAAATTCTTACCCAAGCTGAAGAAGCCAGTTCTGGGACCGCGTAAGTTATCCATATGCTCAGGTCGCCTTCTTGGCCAACACACCATGATTTTCTTGACCCGTGAATATCGAAAAGAAGGTTGTACCTTTGGTATTAAGGGCTATTGATTTATAGGGCAATGTGGTTTGACGGTAAGCTATCCAAGAAAGATTACTCACCAAAATTTTGGATGGTATTGAAATCGGTCGATCCAGTGGCAGAAAAGGCAGCAGGAAGATCGCCTGTACGGACAAGTGCCAGTGCCACGGGGATCATATTCGAGAAATCTTGGTAGGTGCCGATTAATTGAGTGCCGTCGTCTGACAAGGTGGCGATCGACCGTCCCATCGTTCCCAGAGCAGTTTGATAGGTAATTTCCAATTGATTCCCTTGCAATTGTCCCTCACCTTGGGCCGTGATTGCAGTTCCCAGCAGGTTGGTCGTCATTTCACTCATCGTCACTTGCCGACCCTGTTGTTGAAACACGTAGGAAATCGTCGGTTGGGAAGGGTTCCTCCAAACGCCGGTCACGGATAGATCCTGACCCTCTTGCAACCTTGCGCGTATCGTTTTCTTCTCGCCTGATTGAAGATCGATAGTACGTTCCCATGTCAGAAAGCCATTCTTCGTGATCATCACATCATACTCATCAGGTTCTAAATCGCCTACAATCATTTGACCATCAAATGTATTTCCCATCAATTCATCATCTACAAACACTTGTGCGTCTTGTGGGGTCGTTTCAATGACCAATGTGCCCATTCTGAGTTGGTGAGGATCGGATGGAAACGACGTGATTGGCGTTGATCTCCCCGAATCCTGGCTTTGACCCATGTGACGGCTCGGCAGTGGAAACCCTGGCCAATTTTCGACAGTAAATTTGGCAATCTGTGCCGGTTTGGCATTACCAAACTGTCCTGTCACTTCCATCACCACTCCAATAACCTTTCCGTGATACAACACTGGCCCACCTGAATTGCCTTCAGCCACGGCACCAGAAAACTTCAACACTGGACCATCAAAGCCGGACAATGTGCCTCTTGTCACTGCCCAGGCACTCCCTGCAAGACGAGGAAACCCAACCAAGTGAATTTCTTCTCCTCCACCAACTTGAGTCGTCACATCCCATGGTAGGACCTCTATATCATCTGGGAAATCGCCCCTGACCTTTAACAGCGCTAATCCCCTCGGATCGCCTCCCTCCTTTTTCACAACCTTGGCGGGAAAGGTTTCTTCTTGGTGAGTATAAAACGTCACGTGAATGCCCTGAGGCACTTCGGACTCTCCCTCCACCACATGAGAGGCCGTCACGATAAACACATGCGTTTTGCCTTGCGCAGCAATAAACCCAGTCCCAATTTTTCGTGCAGTCGAAAACTGCGTGGCGACTTTGACGACCCCTTTTTTGAGACTACCCATGTCGAGCTCAGCGTAAGCTAAAGATGTGGACAAGACCGTGCTCATCAGGAATAGTGATAGAATCAGGAATTTCAGAATACACATCATTTACGCCTCAGGTTCAGAGTCGTTCCAATCGTGATGCAGAATCTTGGCACATCAGTCGACAAAAACCAAGCATGCAATACCTCATGTCATCGCATGCTGTTTACTCCTCATTGACCATTGTTCGTACAGCCCGAACGAACGCTTTATGTACTTTCCCCTCTTGAAACCGCCGATGGTGAATACGGCCACTGTCGAAATCCACGAACACTTCCCAGGGTCCAACAACAAAAGCCGCGCCTACATTGGCTTGCTTAATAAGCCGATCTGACGTCCCACATTCCCATTGTGTAGCATCAAAGACCGGATCGATGAAGAGGCCGTCGTTTCTCCCAATTGGCTCTAACAATGACCCGAGTTCTTCCACAGTGGGCAACCGCCAGTTTGAAAACCCACCGGCCCGCCGATGATTCATTTGGCGTATGTAGTCATCAGCCCCCTGTTCTTCAGGTCCAAATGCAATCAGTTCAGCTGACCCACCACGTTCCCACATCAACTCGGTCGCATGATCCACGACAACAGGAAAATCTTGAAGAATGTGGGCTTCATACGAATGTCGAAATGTGCCCATCCATCCGCCGGGCAATCCCTCTTCACTCCCATCAAACGGATGATGAAAGCCTTTTTGTCGAATCAGATCTTTTAAATACACCAACGATATTGTCGCTGGTTTCGCGCGCAACTGAACACCAAACGAAATACTCCAACTTTCGAGATCGTATTGCGCTAACACAGCTGGAGCAGCATAGGCAAAAGGTGGACTGGCTTCAGTCACAATGCCGACAACTTGGTGGTCTTTCAACAAAGGCCCACCTGAATTGCCTTCGTCAATTGCACCAGAAAATACGAGGTCCCGACCTTTTCGTCCGACTAACTCACCCTGCGTCACCGCCCAGGGCGCGCCAGCATGCCGTGGGAAACCAATGACAGACACGGATTCACCTGATTCGACATTGGTCTGAGAATTTAACGACAACACCCGAACCGTGTTGGGGAGGTCTTCTCGCACCACAAGCAAGGCCAGGCCTCGGGGATCACCCCCTTCCATCCCGACAACAGCCGCTTGAACAGGTCGTGTAGGTTGAGAAAAGAATTGTACGAGAGGATGGGGATCGCCCTCAATGACATGCGAGGCCGTCGCAATAAACAGGGCATCAGCCTCCTGCCGAATCACAATCCCGGTCCCTAACTTCGACTGCCCATTCACATGCGCGGTAATTTTGACGACTCCATGCTTCATCCCTTCGATATCATGGGCTGAGACATGAAAAGGGAAAATGATGACAAATAACAAAATGAAGAAAATCCTCCCCTTTTGTAAGGGGAGGAACAAGGTGGGGTAGAATCGGTCAAGCAGTACCCTTTTGAGAATGGAATTATTGAGATTGAACTCCACCTCTCTACCTCCCCGACATCTCTCTCTTCGAGAGATGTCCCTCCTTACAAAGGAGGGGAATACGTCAGGATTATCGGGCGTCTTGGGCACAACGAAAGCCGAGGTGTGCTATCCCTTCTGTTGGAGTGTCCATGAGCCGGAGCGCTGATCTTAGATAGGTCGGAGCTTCTTCGGCCCAGGAGCCACCCCGCAAGACTTTCTTTTCACCACTTGATGGCCCCTGAGGATTCTTTCGTGGACTTATGCGGTAGTATTCCTTGTCATACCAATCGGCAACCCATTCCCACACATTTCCGGCCATGTCGTAGGCCCCATAGGGACTTTTTCCATGTTCATAGCGGCCTACTTCCTTAAGTTTTTGTTCATAGACTTTCTCTAGATCAAGACTTTTTGCAAAATTGGCAGTGTTGGAATTGAGCTCAGTGGTTCCCCACGGATAGATTCGTTTGTCTGTTCCCCGGGCCGCCTTCTCCCATTCCGCTTCAGTTGGCAGTCGTTTCTCAGCCCAGGCGCAATAGGCCGTGGCATCATGCCAATCAACCCCCACCACCGGCTTCTGCCCATCACGATTCGTGTTCACTTGTTCCCAATACTTAGGTTCTCGATGACGCGCCTGTTTCTTAAACCGTTGATACCGCTCCACCGTCACCTCATATTGATCTATATAGAAAGAATCGAGGTCAACATAATGCGCCGGCTGTTCATTTGCCGGCCGCCTGTTTTTTCCAATAGATCCAATTGAACCCATGAGAAATTCTCCCGCAGGTACCAGTACCATCGGTGCCCCATCTCTCCCTGTTTTGGTTTGAGGCAATGCTTGCCTAGGATCGGAGGAAGACTGTTCTAGTTGTACTGTCGGCAACAATGGCTTTACGGATGAATCAGATTCACTTTGGTCGACGATAAGGGAAGTGGTAGGAACTACGCCAAATCCTTCGATATAATTCAGTACACTTTTATGTGTGAGACCTAACCCGAACTCTCCGCGATTGGACATCACCATACCTACCACCTCGTCGCCCACAATAATTGGTGCACCGGAAAATCGAGAAGCCAATCCAGGGTCCAAGGTGAGATCCCGACCCATTCGGTTAGAAACATCGCGGTTCACCACAGCCCAATCTCCTCCGCCTCCTGGATGGCCAATCACCAACACCTTCTCTCCCCCTGACACCAAGGCAAGCGATGTTTGAAATGACAAGGTAGTGACATTTTCTGGGATATGGTCCTTTCCTCGCACCACAACGAGGGCCAGTCCTCGAATATCATCATTCACCTCAGCCCCTGGCAAGACTGTGCCTTTGATTGGCACATTTCGTTTCGTGAAAAACTCAACCTTCGGCTGGTTATCCCCTGCAATCACATGAGCGGCAGTGATGATGTACACTACTTCCGACTCAACTCGAACGATGAAGCCTGTCCCGGTTTGGCCAGTTGCGGTCGTGATTTTCACTACGCCAGCTTTTGTTGCATCAAGGCTTTGTGTGAATGCGCGAGATGCGAATACAAACATGCCGATAAGAACGACAAAGCATAAAAGGAATGTACTCGCCGGATCACCCTGTCTGTCAGCTTGCCAATTAGAGACCTCATGTCCCCCATCGCGGTCATCTCCGTGCACACGGGTATCTGGGATTCCTCTTGCTGGCCTGGATGCTCGCTTTGGCGGGCATCGCGAATCATGTGACAAAGAACACATCGTTGATATGAGTTTCTGAAAAAACATCAGATAGGCCTCCGTTACAACCCTAACAAATTGCGAAGCGGCTTGAGGACAGGGTGATATCGAATGACATCAAACATCGTTGGTCGAAGGTCTTGTGGGTTATTCCGTGTGCCTGCCTTGATATAGCCAGCCTTGCCCTGCATGTCTACTAGAAAGGTGTGAGTGTTAGGCTTCACGCCAATGCCCGTGATTTCGAACCCCTCAAGATCTTCAATTGTTAAGGACATGGGCGCTTGCAATTTCACCTCTGGTAAATCTGGAAGATTGGGGTAACGCACCTTCCCCTCAAAATTCTGAGAGATCGTTCGTTCTCCGGTCTGGGGATCTTGCCAGGACACGTCAACAGAGTCTAACGGCAACACTGTTTGAGAAAACAGCATCTGGTCTGTGGAGCGGGCAAGATCGATGACGGCAACAAAATTCTTTGGAATCCCTTCCACAATCATCATTCCAGGTGAGCGATCGAAAAATGCTTGATAGGTGAGCTCCTGATCCTGAGAAAATGGTAGAGGATTCATTGGTGCTACTCGTAAGCCCTCTTCCACGAGTTCCACGTTATTGATCCCTGAAAGGACCACGCGTTGTGGGCTGTGATCTGCTCTAATCGAAAGCATAATGGCTCCGTTCAGAGTGATTTCCAACGTCACTGTGGCTGGTTGGGACAAAATCACTGCATCGAGTTTCCCCGTCGGGGTTTCTTGTGGTTCAAGCGACTCAAGGGTTACTATCGGACCAATAGTGGATGACTCCGCTTGAAATTTCCAAGTCTTCTCGTGACTCGACAATTCCAGCCAGGCCTTGGGCGGATAAGTGTCAGTTTCCCAATCCAGCTCTTCCGGATTGGCCACTAACAACCGATCTGGGCTGAGAGACAGCTGCGCAACATGCTGCAGGGAGAGTGTGTTAAACAAAACCTGATCAGTGAGTCGTTTGTGAGCAGACCCGGGATTCACGACAAATTCGATGCGGCCAGTCTGCACCTGTATAGCCAAATCAGCATCGACGGGCCAAAACGAACTGGCGACGAGCAGAATCGTCAACACGACTACTGCGATGGTCTTCACTCCTATCATCGACACCACTTTGCCCACTACCGATGCCTTCGTTGATTCTCCCGCTGGGAGCGCAACGGTATGTCCAGCTAACTTTGATTTGATAACCTTGAGAAGGATGTCGAATTCTTTGGAAACAGTTTGGCCATTCCACCCTAAAAACCGCAGGGCTTGGATTCCAGTAAATGCAAGGGGAATGGCATTCGATTCCAGCATGATCGGCACGATCTTTTCTTGCTTCAGAGCTGCACGCGCTTCCGCGCGAACCCACCTCGACTGTTTCGCATGGGCAGTCCAGAGGATTACCACGCATTTCGCGGTCCCCAACGCCTCTTCGATCGTCTTATCCCATTCACTCCCAACTTGGATATCTCGATCCCACCAAACGGAAAGACCAGCGTCGGCTAAACCCAGGGCCAACCGCTGGGCACTAGCGCGATCTTCACTGGCATAGCTGACAAAGACGTCTGTCATAAGACGACTGATGATTCCCTTAGGGATTCAGGACGGGCTGGTGGAAAAAGTGGATTTCTTTGGTGATAGACTGATTCGTGGACAGGGAAAATCCTGTGATCTTGAGTGCATAGGGGCCTGATGGAGCATCTACTGCATCCCATTGAATCGTAAATGGTCGCCCAGCCCGTTTCCGCCGGAACTTTTGGACAGTCATGTTGTGGCCAGTCGCCTGCTGCACAATCTTGGCGAGCAATCGCGTGTCCTCTCCAGTTTTTAAGGTAAACCGATACCCGTTGATCTGAGAGGGCGGATTTGTGTGATACAGCACCACTGGTGCCACCTGTTCAACCGTCGAGCTAGTCGCAGTATCCAGACGAATCAACGCGCCTAATTCATACAGATCCAACGCCGGTGTCAGCTGCTTTAAAACGGGTCCTGCTGGCCAAGCAAACACATTTTGAAACCCTGGCTTCCATGGTTCGGGTGGATCCACGTTATCTAACCAGTAGTAGGCTCGATAATCTAACTCCCGAACCGTGAGGTGGGCAGATTGATCGTGTTGTGGTAAATAGAAACGCAGCTTCACTTGACTAGGAAACTCTTCCGTTTTAGTTGGTTCTTGATAATCCACCAACGCCGAGATCAATTCAATATCGTACCCGGAAACCGGTTTCGGCTTGATACCTTCATAACGATCGCCCCGACGCTGATACTGTAGGTCAATTTGGCCAAAGACAATCGAGGGGAAAAATCCCAAACCAATCACGCCGACAACTAAAAGCGACACTATCCAGGTTTTCATCGATCGTTCCTGCCTTTGAGCATCCGCAGCTTACTCGGAACCGTTCTCTTGAAAATACCGCCTAATGAGGTGCAGTCTAACGCGGCTAGAAAAATGAATCTAGAGGGGGGAGTCGTCAATGAGATTAGGAATCTCATAGCAAGGAGAATTCCCTTTTGTCCTAGCATACGGCAGCATCCCAGCAGACGTGTTGGCTACAGAAGTTTCGCAATCCAGACAGTGGTGTGACAGTCACACCTCGTGGCTGTTTGAATTAAAAAGCGATGAAACCAAGATTGGCTTAATACCAGCCAAGAGAGCAATGTTCGATAGGAATGTGTATTCTGCCTGTATCAACTGGCGGGCGTCTGCGCAACTGAGTCCGAGAGATCTTGCCCCCAGCCGCCGCCGACGGCTTTGCAGAGAGCGACAAAATCGATCAGACGAGCCCGTTGGGTTTGTACCAGTGCGAGTTCAGCCGAGAGTACGCTTCGTTGAGCATCTAGAACATCCAAATAAGTCACGAGTCCTTGGCGGTATCGAATCTCCGCTAATTCTCGCGCGTCCTGCGCGGCTTCCACTTGCTGACGTTGATGGGCCAATTGTTCCCGTCTTGTTTCGAGTCCGCTAAAAATATCGGCCACTTCGCGAAAGGCGTCAAGAATCGTTTGTTGATAATGTTCCAGCATTTGCTCATATCGAGCTTCCGCCACTTCTAACCGTGCGATATTGGTATAGCCTTCAAAGATGGGCAGTGAGACGGAGGGCCCCACACTTAGATTACGGCTGGCCCAATTGAACCATTGATCGAATTCACTGGTTTGAAAGCCACCAGTTCCCGTAATGGCAATCGTGGGGAAAAAATACGCACGGGCTTCGCCAATGCGGGCGTTGGCGGCCATGAGGGTTTGCTCGACTTCTAGAATATCCGGACGCCGCTGCAGCAAGTCACTCGGCAACCCGATGGGAATTCTGGGCTGAACCAAGACAGTCCGTAAAGGCCTAGAAGCCAGCACTAACGTATTGGGGGCAAGCCCCGTCAGCAATTCGAGCTGATGTTGTTGAACGGCCCGTAGCCGCCGCAATTCGGGTATTTGTGCGGCGGTTTCGGAGACGAGAATTTCTGCCCGCTTTACATCCAAATCTGAGACCAGTCCTGCCTCGGCCTTGGTCTGAATGATGGCCAGTGAATCGTGTTGCAGCGTCAGATTACGGTTGGCGATTTCGAGCTGTTCGTCTAATTCTCGCAGGCGAAAGTACCCCTGGACAATATCGCTGACGAGGGCCAACGCAATCCCACGCCGGTCCATTTCGCTAGAGACAGCCTCGGCCCATGAAGCTTCTTGGCTGCGACGAATGCGGCCCCAGAGGTCGATTTCCCAACGCAAATCCAGTGCGGCATCCCAAATGTTAAAATTGGCACCCGGTGGGGCAAACCCCTGTGGAGCTCCGCCGGTTGGTGCGACGAGGATGGTTTCAGACCGTCGAACTCTAGTGTAGCGTCCATCCAGCGAAAGACTAGGATAGAGGCCCGCGCCAGTGCCTTGGGCCACGGCTCGGGCTTCCAATACGCGAAAGGCAGCTTGCCGCAAATCATGATTCCGTTCCAGCGCACGGTTGACGAGATTATTTAACTCCTCATTCTCAAAGAGGTGCCACCAAGATACTTCTGGCAGGGTGCCCACCGACACGGGTAACTGGGTCGTCTTGCCAGTGAGCGTCATAGCCTCCCAACTTTGTGGAGGATGTGTGTCGGGTTGCTGATAGTCCAGTCCCATCGTGCAGGCCGACAAGATCAACATGGATAGGATAAGGAACACACCAGGACCACACCGAAGCATCTGAAATATGTTCCAGCTTCTGCAGCGAGTCATGATGAATCGGCACCGCCTTTCTCACGTTCAATGAACACGTCCACTTGCTGGCCGACGTACACCGGAAAGTTCGGCTTCTGAAACTGATAAATGACTTGCAAGACTCGTGTGTCGACTCGTTCTCGATTGTCGCCGGTGAGCGATCGTTTAGGGACGATGTAAGGTTCGATCCGCTTGAAGGTGAGTGGAATGGCTTCCTGGGTACGGCCTTTGAGATAAGCAACCGCTGGGCTTCCCGGCATGACCATAGGAGCATTGACTTCATCAATGTCGGCACGGACCTGCAGCGTTTCGGTATCCCCTAACAAGATCAACGGCTCACTGGTATTCACCGTCGCAAATTCGCCCGCGCGAATATTAACTTGCAGAATGGTTCCTGCCCGTGGAGCTCGAACTGTCAAACGTTCCAATACCGCCTGGACTTCATCGCGCTGGGTTTGCGCTAATCGTAGGTCCGCCCGAGCGCGAATCAGCCCGCGTTTGGCCGCTTCCACTTCATGCCATTTGCGTTGAACATCGTCCCGGCTCACGGCTCGAGGATCTTTTACTGACTGCAGCCGCGCAAGTTGATCCTGTACATCCCGAAGGCGAATTTCTTGCTCAGCGATCCGTGCCGAGGCTGATGGCAGTGAATCGATTCTCGTCCGAAGTTGTGCCCGTAGTTCACGGTCATCCAATTGAAACAATGGATCCCCGGTGTTTACGTGATCGGCCACCTCCACATGAACCTTCGTCACCAAGCCTGACAGGGGCGGTGCAATTCTGACATTTTCATTGACCGCTTCAATAATGCCAGCGGCAGCCACTGTCGCCTCATAGGGATTGTTGGGAGGGGGTTCGAGGGGCGGAGGAGGAACGGGTTGTTCTCGGGCGCCCCACAGCGTCGCGATTGTTAGGAGTACCCCTGCGACGGCGAGCCATACACTGAATCGTCGAGCGACCATTAGATGATGTCTCCGTCCCGTTCCTGAATCTGCCCGACACGCCCATCTTCCATGTGTATGATGCGATCGCCAAACTCGAAGATCCGCGAATCATGCGTCACGATGATCACGGCCCGATCTGGATGTTTCCCCACCGCACATAATTGTTCGACGACTTGATGGCCGGTTTCACCGTCTAAGCTGGCTGTGGGTTCATCGCAAAGCAGCAATTGTGGTTCCGCTACCAATGCTCGTGCGATTGCCACGCGTTGTTGCTCACCTCCGGACAATTTTGTCGGTAGAGCGGTCAAGCGATCTCCCATGCCCATGGTCCGAAGCACATCTTGGGCACGGGCAACGGCCTCGGACCGTGCCAAGCCTTTAACAAACAGCGGGACGGCTGCATTCTCGACAGCCGTCAGTGTGGGCAATAAATTGTATTGCTGGAAAATAAATCCCAGATGATCTCGCCGAAATGTGGTTTTTTGTGCGGCAGATAATTCTTGCACAGATTCTCCAAGAACCCGGATTTCGCCTTCATCACTTTCCAAGATACCCGCAATGACCGATAGTAAGGTAGTCTTTCCACTACCAGATGGCCCGACGAGCAAGAGCACCTCCCCGCTGGCCACATCTAAATCTACCCCGTTGAGCACGGGAATCCTAGTATGTCCTTCTCCAAAAGATTTCGTGATGCCGCGTGCGCGGACCAGCCAATCTGAGAGATCTTGCTCATAGGCTTCCACATTCTTGCGTTGGATACTATCCACGGAACACCACTGCGGGTTCGAGTTTGGCTAATTTCCTGATGCTGATGGCACTGGACAAGCTACAAATCAACAAAAGGGCGATACCCACACCCGCGAGCAACGGCCATGTTTCGACAAATGGCAAGCGCCCGCCGCGACCTGCCGTGACCCCAAACAATGTCGCTAGGCCAACTCCCACACCATATCCGATGAGGCCTACTGTAAAACTCTGCAGCAGGATCATTTTGGCTAACATGGCGGTGCTGGCGCCTATGGCTTTCAATGCGCCAAACTGGCGAAGATTTTCAATTGTAAACAAGTAGAAGGTTTGCCCCGCGATGGCCATGCCCACGATAAACCCTAGGAGGACCGTGGTCCCGAAATTCACACCAATGCCCGTATTTTTTAAAATCCATCGTACCGTTTTCCAACCGAATTGATCCCCAGTGAAGGCTCCTAATCCTGTGTGTGTATGTATTCGAGTGGCCAAT
The DNA here is from genome assembly GCA_965223765.1 of Nitrospirales bacterium. Lineage (GTDB taxonomy): Bacteria > Nitrospirota > Nitrospiria > Nitrospirales > UBA8639 > Nitrospira_E. Next base: position 1,270,006 of record OZ245016.1, on the reverse strand, counting down.
GCCTCCGGGCTGAGGCCAGCAACTGGGCTAGCTAGAACATAGGACAATTTCCGCCGCTCCGGTGGCGTGACTTCTAACGCGCGTTCATAGGTCGTATAGACAAATGGAAAACCTTGAAAGCTTTTCTGCGCTTGAACGATCGCCACAATCCGTACAAGATGATCGTTGATTTCGAATGTCGTTCCGAGAGGAATAGGTTTGCCTTCGCCCAGGCGCTCAACGGCGAGTTGATCGATTGCGACGGCATCTGGTGATCTCAGATCTTCAATGTTGCCTTCGACCACTGTAGGTGGTCGACCGATTAAGGTGCCGGACTCTAATCCCACAAGCGCAATCTGTTCATAATTGCCACTTCGGAGTCGCGCGCGTTGCACGCCTTTATACAGCGGCACAGCCCATTCAACACCGGGAACGCTTCGGACCACATTCACAGCTGTGTCAGCGAGCGGTTTAATTTCTTCGACTTGATTGATGTTGGGATCGGCAACCCACACTGGCGCATTAATATTCGTAATTCCCGACTGTGACCAGGTCATGAGCCCCCAGAAAATTGAACCTTGCTGTACGATCAACATCGTAGAGAAAGTCAAACCCGCCAAGAGCATAAGATACTTGGCTCGGTCTCCGAATAGCATTTTCAAAGCGACGAAATTCATACCCTGCGTTTCTGTTTTGATTTGGATGATGTTCGTTTGTGCGATCGTATCTTTTTAGATGAGCCAGGATTCGCAAGAAGACCGTTCATGAACACCGTGACAAACGTCTGAACGATGTCCTTAGGCTCTTGATCCAATGGTGCTCTGAACAACACAGTTAACAAACGGTGATAGATCAACATTCCCATAAACGCGCGAGCGGCGACTAATGGGGGAACCGGCCGAAAGACACCATCCTGAATGCGTTGCGCGATATAAGCGGCCAACACATCATAGAAACGCTGAATATGATTCTGGAAGAACAGATCCGACAGTTCATGGTTCTCCAGGGCGCTGAAAAGAATCAGGCGCATAAGATTGGAATCCGGGGCTCCCCCGACGACGATTTCAGCAATGCTGGTAAAGATGGCGACATCATTGCGCTCTTTCGCCAGAGTTTTGAGTCGATCCAACAACTCGGGAACAGGAGATTGCTCAGTCAAGATTGCAGTATAGAGATCTTCTTTGCTTGGAAAATGTTGAAAGATCAAGGCTTCACTGACTCCGGCTCGTGCTGCGACTTCCCGCGTCTTGGTGCCACTAAAGCCATGTTCGCTGAATATGGCTGCCGCCGACTGAATAATGCTGGATTTTCGGTCGGCCGCAGGAATGCGGGAATTGGATTGTTTTGACGAAGGCTTTTTCATATAAGTAAGTATTTACTTATTATTGTAGAAGCTACATCGAGGCCCGTCAAGCTGCAGGACGGTCTACCAAGCCGCTGAGTTGACTCAAGACGAATCATGGCTATCTTATTAGAATAGCTCGATAAAATCGGAATCACGATACACACAACATTGTTACCTTATGACCACGCCAACAACTGACACCGAATTAATCGTCTCTTTACCGCTTGTACCGGTAAAACGGACGGTACTGTTTCCCGAAACCTTGGTCCCCTTCACCATCGGAAGAACCCGCTCGATGGCCGCAGTGGAAGCGGCCATGAATACGGAAGAAAAAGAGCTCTTGATGGTCACGCAGCGTGATTCAGAGAAAGAGGAACCGAACTTCGATGAACTCTTTTTGATCGGGACCAAGGCCGTCATTAAACAAATGGGGAAAACGCAAGAAGGCCATCTCCAAGTTTTGGCACAAGGCATCGAGCGGATGGTGCTGCTAAAAATGGAACAAGCGGAACCTCATATGGTGGTCAGGGCACGCCGGTTAGAGATGACATCCGAGGCTGACCCCGAGTTGGAAGCATTGCATCGCGAGCTCCTTAACTTAATCGGACAGTTGCCAGAGCTCTTAACAACTCAAGGCGTGGCAGAATTGGTGTCAGTGCTGCGAGCGGAAAAAGATCCTTTACTGGTCGCCTATCGTCTGGTTTCCCTCCTCAATCTGAATGTCGACCGGCTACAGGCATTGCTAGAGCTATCTGACCCTAAGGAAGTGTTGCGGAAAGTCTATGGGGCTTTGGCTCACGAGCTGCACATCCTCAAACTTCGGCATGAAATCGCCAGTCAAGCACAAGCAGAAATTGGCAAATCGCAGCGAGAATATTTTTTGCGCCAACAATTGAAAGAAATTCAACAAGAATTGGGTGAGTTAGAAAGTGAAGCCTTGGATGGCGATGTGGGAGACCTCAAAAAACGTATCGAGGAAGCGGAGCTGCCTGAAATTGTCTTGAAAGAGGCGACCCGCGAACTAAAACGTCTCGTGAAACTACCCCCTGCCGCTCCTGATCATCAAGTTATTCGGAGTTATCTGGAATTGGTGTTGGAGCTGCCCTGGAACACCGTCACGGAGGATCATCTCGATCTCGCCCACGTGCGGACGGTGTTGGATGAAGACCATTATGGGATTCAAGACGTGAAGGAACGTATCCTGGAACACTTAGCTGTCTTGAAACTTAATCCATCGGCGAAAGCCCCGATACTCTGTTTGATCGGGCCTCCTGGCGTTGGCAAAACCAGCTTGGGACAATCCATCGCACGTGCCTTGGGACGAAAATTTGAGCGCCTAAGCCTAGGCGGACTCCATGATGAGGCGGAATTGCGCGGCCATCGACGTACCTATGTCGGGTCGATGCCAGGTCGTCTGATCCAAGCCCTTCGTCGAGCCGGAGCGAAGAATCCAATATTAATGCTGGACGAAGTGGACAAAGTTGGCCAAGATTTCCGTGGAGATCCGGCATCCGCTCTATTGGAAATTCTGGACCCCGAACAAAACCATACCTTCCGGGACAATTATTTAGATTTGCCGTTTGATCTGTCCAAAGTCATGTTTATCACCACGGCCAACTCTTTGGAGACCATCTCACGTCCGCTGATGGACCGCATGGAGATCATTCGGCTCGCCGGCTATAGTCACCAGGAAAAACTAGAGATTGCCAAGACGTATCTCTGGCCTCGGCGACTTGAGGAAGCTGGTCTCCAGGACAAACCGTTGACTCTAGACGAGACCGTCATCCCCCACATTATTAAACGCTACACACGTGAAGCGGGCGTGCGTCAGCTAGAACAGATGCTTGGCAAACTGACACGCAAAGTCGCTCTTCGCCTCGCTGATGCTTCTCCGGAAACACCAGATGCGGCTGTAACCATTCAACAAGCGGATCTGTCTGATTGGTTGGGAGTCGAAAAGTTTATGCCTGAAGAAGCTCGACAGACTTTACCTTTGGGGGTTGCGACTGGGTTAGCCTGGACGGAAGCCGGAGGTGACGTGCTGTATGTCGAAACCAGCTTGCTTCCCGGGGGAAGCGATCTGACGATCACAGGCCAGCTTGGGGAAGTGATGCAAGAATCGGCTCAAGCAGCGCGAAGCTACCTTTGGTCACGGGCCGAAAGTTTTGGATTGAATGTGGCGATTTTTAAACGCAGTGGTCTGCACATTCATGTGCCCGAAGGCGCCATTCCCAAAGATGGACCATCGGCAGGTGTGACGATGGCCACAGCTATTGCGTCGTTGTTGTTGCGCATTGCTGTTCGAAAAGATACCGCGATGACTGGAGAAATTAGCTTGAGTGGCTTGGTACTGCCGGTGGGTGGCATTAAGGAAAAACTGCTAGCGGCTCATCGAACGGGCCTACGCCGCATTATGTTGCCAAAAGCTAATCAGAAAGATCTTCGGGATGTGCCAGAAACGGTGCGAGAGGAATTGACTATCGTGTTTGTGGAAACGATCGAAGAAGCCCTCGAGGCGGGGCTCACGCAGCCAGTACCCAAAAACAGCGGCAATAAGACAATCCCAAATCCGCAGCCCATCACCCAAGCCAAAAATCCTGTCATGCATTAAGCTGGACTAGTCGATCATCTTCCCAACCTATTACTGCGCAGTCCGAACTACCGAAGGACGGGTCATTTTGAAGCGTCCGCCCGGCTCGAGGGGATCGTTATCTGTACCAATACGCGTATACCACCATTCGCCTTGTGCACCTGAGGCATCATCGGAAAATTGAAGTTCAAATCCCCCCTCCCGATCGTTGCCTTCCTGAATCCACACTCCGGTCCAGATTCCGTTCTCCAAAGAGCGTGTTTCGAAACGCCCATCCTCCCAATCATACAGCCCGTATCCTTCGGCATTTAATGTAAGCGTATGCGACCCTGTCTTATCCTCATATTCCCAGGGTCCTGCCAGTTCACCGATCGCTTGAGGAACATGAGCAGGCTTATCCAGACCGTGCTGATCCGGATGAATTTCATAAGAGAGTTTCGTACACCCTATTACCATCAGGACACTACAACATAGCACCCATCGACCTATTTCCCTCGTCACGATAGCGACCTCTCTAACTTTCTTGAGACCTTATGATTGTACCAGACCCAACCGAAAGGGGAAGGAGAGATGTTTGCCATTCCCTCGAAAGCGCGCCATTCTGAAGGAAAAATCTTGTCATTGAAACCAGCAACACCCACATTGACATGTCAGCAGTGCCACGCAATAGGCGATGGCAGTGACATCTGTCAGAATTGCGGAACGCAGTTTTCTCCTCTTGATCGAGAAACCTATGAGCCGACAGCAGCAGCGCCGAAAGAGTCGGCAGCACCTGCAGTTTCGGGAGACGGCACAATCTATTCGTCATCACCTGAGGCATCGACCAGTTCATGGCCGCCCCAGGTCTACCATCCCATATTCTGGGGGCAAGGGAAGACCCTGTTTGGTATTTTCATCGTCAATACGTTCCTGACATTACTCACTCTGGGTGTGTATTCTTTTTGGGGACGGGTCCGAATCCGCCAATTCTTGAGCAGCCAAACCAGCCTCGCGAGAATTCGTTTTTCCTACCATGGCACAGGGATGGAACTCCTGAAGGGCTGGTCTAAAGCATTTTTGGTCTTTGGTGTGCCGTATGCTTTTCTTAGTTTTGTACCAATCATTTGGGGACAGATTCCATCTTGGATTCCTGAAACGTTGGCGGCCATCATGCTCTTGGGCTTTATTCCCATCGCGGTGGTCGGATCGCATCGGTATCGCCTCAGTCGGACAGCATTTGGGAGTATTCGCTTTTCGTTTCGCGGACGGGTCAAAGATTATATGAGAATCTGGTTCACCGGGACCTTTCTGACTGTGTTGACCGCGGGTCTCTACTATCCATTTTTCGAAAATACCAGACGGGAATTTCTCGTCTCGCATACATATCTCGGCAATCGGCATTTCACTTACAACGGGGGCGGAACGGGGGTACTAGCCATTTATGTCAAATCCCTCAGCATCGTCTTGCTCATCGTTCTTGGAGTCGTGGCAGGTCTCGTGAAATTGACAGGCATTCCTCTTGACGCCGAAGTGATTACCCATTTCATGTCCTGGCTTAAGGAACACCAGGAAAACCGCTGGCTTCTCATTATTCTGCTTGGAGGCATCTTCGCCTTGATTGTTCCCTGGTTTTACCTTCAAGTGTCCAAGCAACGCTATTTTTGGAATCATTCCACCTTTGGTAAGGCACCCTTTCAATTTGCCGCCTCGACATGGAACCTGATCGAATTACGCTTAACCAACTTTTTGATGCTGGTGCTCACTTTCGGCCTAGCCTGGCCATGGATTCAGGTTCGCAATCTCCAGTTCCTGTATTATTACCTGGGGCTCCAAGGTCCGATCGACATTTATCAAGTCGAGCAAGAAGCGTTGGATGCTTCTCCGACTGGGGAAGAATTGGCAAGTTACTTTGACGCTGGGTTTGATCTAGGGTAGTTGAACGGCCGCAACGCTCACACGAGTTTTTTACACGCCACTCGTTTTCATTCTCAGATAGGCTTGGCCTATCGGAATTTCTTCAATGGTACCCCAAACACATTGGAAAGGTTCTTATTATGATGGACGATCACTGGTACCCCAAAACGCTTCCATTACGGTAGGGTCGACTGGTCTAACCTTATACATTACCTCTGACAAAACCCAGTTTTGGCCATATGCAGAACTTCGACAAACGCAGGGCCGTTACTCCGGAGAAGAAGCACGCCTCGAGAGGGGAACCGGCTTATCCGAAGCTCTGGTCATCCCGAATGCAAATATCCTAGTCGCAATTCACCATTTAGGAGGTGAGCAAGCCCGGCACTTTCATCATCCAGGTACTCGCTTGAGGCGAGTCTACTGGACAGTTGCCGCAGCCCTTGCTGCGCTTCCCATAATCTATGGCATTTTTACATGGGGTATTCCGGCTTTAGCTAAACCGATCACCGCAGCTATCCCCGTTTCGTGGGAGAATCAATTAGGGCAATTTGTCCAACAAGAATTCACCGATGAGGAACATGTGTGCGAAAACCCCAAACTTACCGAAACACTCGATTCGATGATGGCTAGCCTCATTGGGCCTATAGACAATCTCCCATACCAGTTTCATGTCACGGTCGTGGATGATCCACTCGTCAATGCGATGGCTGCACCGGGTGGTTACTTGATCGTATTTCGAGGACTCCTGCAAGACACCGATACCCCTGAAGAATTAGCCGGAGTCTTAGCTCATGAAATACAACATGTGTTGTTACGGCACAGTATGCATCTCATCGTCCAACATGTCTCTATGGCCTTTGTCATTGCAGCACTCAGCGGCGATGCCAGTGGTATGATTTCGTACGGTTTACAAGCAGCACAAACGTTACAAACCTTATCATATGGTCGTGAGGCAGAGAATCAAGCTGACGAGCAAGGATTACGCTTACTACAACAAGCTGCTGTTAATCCAGAAGGCATGATTGCGTTTTTTGACAAACTCAGTGAACACGAAGGAGACACATCACCATTGCGTTATTTGTCGACTCATCCTCCGACAACTGAACGCCGAGATCATTTGCAACACCTGGCTTCCTCACAAACCGGGCCCTACCAAAAATTCTCACTTGACCAAGACTGGGAAACAATCCGCGACCTCTGCAATCCTCAGCCTACGGAACGTCAATAGAAAAGGAAATTTTTCCCTACTTTGTAAGGAGGGCCTAGGGGAGGTAGAAACACAGGCCGTCAATCTGCACGCCAACTATTCGCCATTTTTCAACTCACCTGATTCATTCTTAAAGAAAACCAAAGACTCATTTCACTTCTTCCGAAACGAAATATGGTCTTTATATTCGGCGATTGCTGCGCCTAAGGCTTGAGGTCCTAACGGAATATTAGCTTCTAACGTGTCTTCAATTTCGGGGTCATCGATAATCACCTTATAACATTCATGCTGATTCGTCAGGACCATACCTTTTTCGACTTGTCGAGGCATGTAAATCTCGGTCCATACTTCTTTTTCGACCAAACATACATCTCGAAACCGTTCGTAGAGCAAGGCTTGTCGTTCTTCATCAGAAATCACCAGTGGATTGTTTTCCATTTTGTTTACTCTCTTTCCAAACATCTAGTACAGTTGTGGGGTTTCTACCCTGACTTTCATCATGCGGTCAAGGGGGCAACCCAAGCTAATTGCCAAACACCTCGAGCCACGGATCCTTCCCCATAACCCACAAGTAAAAAAAGGTGCCTAGCCATCCATGATACAAACCCAGTGGCCACAAATTACGATCGCGAAGATAGCAGGGGATGAAGAAACAGGCCATGATCCCGGTTGCTACCATCAACAACCAGCCATCCGGATAATGCACCATCGAGAAGAGAACAACTCCAACAGGCAGCGCCACCATCCACCCCTTCGTGGGAAAAATCTTTAGCAGATTGGCCACCCCTAATCCCTGCACAAGAAACTGCTGAAGGATGCCCCACAAAGGATACAGCAGCAGCAACACCAGGATGTGCTCTTGCCAGAGCACACGATTCTGGGCCATGCCATACCACGCCATCAGACTCACCCCCACTACAAAAATGACGGTAGGCCAGAGGAACGCAGATAAAAGATTCGCCGTCTGAAAACCCCACTCCACCCACCAGCTAGAGTCCTGCCGAACCCGCCACACGATATAACTCATCCAACTGACACTAGCTAAAGCAATAAACAGACCCTTCGCCCCGAGACCTTGGAAGATGAGATACAAGATACCTGTCGCAATCACTGCCAGGACTTCTAACCATTGCATCAGGTCATTCGGAGGTGACTGATTCATGAGATTGGAGCTGACATATGCTACATGAGCCGGATCTAGCTTGACTGATTATGCTGCTGTTCGTATCCGCCGCCTCCTGGGGTTTCGATGATGAGCTCTTCTCCTGCTTGTACCGAAAACGAACATTTTCCTGAGACTTGTTTCTCTTCCTCATTTTTTCTGACACGGTTGCTCCCAACTTGTCCAGGCCGTCCGCCTTCCAAGCCATAAGGTCGATTCGTGCGACGATCCGTTAAGAGGTTGACTTCAGCTGCTTGAAGAAACTCGTACGCCCGGACAAGGCCCTCTCCCCCTCGATACTTTCCGGCGCCGCCAGATTCTTTACGCAAGGCATAGTGAGAGATCCGAAACGGATACGCAAACTCTAAGGCTTCCACCGGCGTGTTCAAGGTATTGGTCATGTGTGAATGACGGCCACTCGCACCATCATGCTGAGGACCAGCACCTAGGCCACCTCCGATCGTCTCGTAATACGCAAAGGGTCGGGCCTTGCGTTTATCCCACCCTCCAATAGTCAAGTTGTTCATCGTGCCTTGGCTGGCGGCTGGTATCCGCTCAGGACAGGCTTGTGCTAATGCACCCAGTAAAACATCCACAATCCGTTGAGACGTTTCTACATTCCCTGCGGCAACAGCTGCTGGGCGCCGAGCATTCACCACCGTCCCCTCAGGTGCGATCACCTTGATCGGTCGAAGACAACCGCTATTCGCCGGGATATCCAGGCCCAACACACACCGAAACACATAGGCTACGGCAGACAACGTCACGGGAAAGGCTGCATTGATACTGCCTGGTCTTTGAGAATCAGTTCCCGAAAAATCCGCAGTGACTTCTTCTAAGTTCTTCGTGATCTTTACTCGAATAACCACCGGCTCTTGAGTGGTCCCATCACTATCTAAGACATCTTCAAAACGATACGAACCATTGGGAAGATCGCCGAATAATTGTCGTGTCATCCGTTCACTGTATTGAAGGAGCGCTGCCATATCGTTCAACAGATTTTGTCGCCCAAACCGTCTGGCGAAAGCCTGCATCCGCTCGATTCCGATGCGATTGGCGGCTAATTGGGCTTGCAAGTCGCCCATTCGTTCGTCTGGTGTGCGAACATTGGCTAGAAGCAGCTTCCAAATGTCTTCGTTTTTCTTTCCCCTTACCATCAACTTCACCGGAGGGATGATGACCCCTTCTTGATAAATTTCCTGAGAGAGGGGCATTGACCCAGCCGACATACCGCCGATATCGGCATGGTGCGCCCGATTGGCGACAAACCCCAAAAGGGTCGACTCGTTGCTTTCCTCAATAAAAATCGGGTTAACGAGGGTAATATCAGGCAAATGCGTCCCACCTCGGTAGGGATCATTGACGATCCCTACGTCACCCGGCTCAAACTCCAATGTCTCGAGGCAAGCCTGAACCGATAAGGGCATGGCTCCTAAATGCACCGGGATATGTGCCGCCTGTGCTACCAAATCTCCCTTTGCATCAAACACTGCACAAGAAAAATCGCGACGTTCTTTAATATTCGGGGAAAAGGCCGCTCGTTGCAGGCGTGCCCCCATTTCCTCTGCGACGGAGATAAACCGGTGTTTCATGATTTCGGTTTGAATCGGATCATTCATCGTTGGCATTTATCCTAATCACCAGATTGGAAAAGGCATCAACTTTTGCCCAATCAGCAGCTCCTAGATAGATTGTCGTATCCTCCATGACAATAATTGCAGGGCCGATTAGTTCATGTCCTGGCCGAAGCCGGTCTCCCCAAAAATGCGGGATCGATCGTCTGGCATGGCTCAACACAACTGGACGTTCCTCCCACTTGGCAGACGAGGAATCGGTTGCGGTTAACTGACTTTTTGGAATAGACGGTGGAGTAACTCGGCCAATCGCTCGAACTCGTACGTTCACGATTTCGATGAGCGATTCCGGTCGACAATACCCATATCGTTCTTGATGAAGACGATCAAACGCTTGACGAAACGTTGAAGAGAGCGGGATTTCCAACTCGAAGGATTGTCCCACATAGCGCACATCGACTGTTCGAACGATCATCACCTGTTGAGGAGTAATGCCTTCTCGTCGCAAGTCTTCTATCCCCTGTTGGGCCAATTCGTTTGTTCGTTCTTCCAGCAGCTCAAACGGCGTTTCATTTGGAAGCATGACCGTGCGCACATAATCTAACTGGGCATCCGCCGCTAGCATTCCCAGCGCGGACAAGGTCGCTGCCATCGGGGAGATCAGCACATACGGAACGTTTAACGCCCTAGCTAGCTCGGAGGCATGTAAACCACCTGCCCCACCAAAAGAAACAAGGGCTGTTTCCCTGGGATCTTCACCCCGTTCCACGGAAATAACCCTTAATGCCCGTTCCATATGAGCATTGGCGATTTGAACCATGCCTAACGCCACAGTCTGCCGCGTATCTAACCCCTCGCGTGGAGTTACCGTAATTTCTTGACTGAGCTCATCGAAGGCTTGCTGAGTTGCCTTCGTCTCTAAGTGCATCTTTCCACCTAAAAATCCATCAGACGGTAATCGACCCAGTATGACATTCGCGTCGGTGACCGTGAGTATTTTTCCGCCCTTGCCATAGCAGACCGGGCCTGGATTGGCTCCTGCACTCTGAGGTCCGACACGCAAATTGCCTCCAGCATCTACTGTCGCCAACGAGCCTCCCCCGGCACCTACTGTATGAATGTCAATGATCGGAACACGAATGGGACATCCGCCAACCTCTGACTCATTCGTTACCTGTATATCTTCGTGTACGAGCGACACATCCGTGGAGGTGCCCCCCATATCGAACGTCAGAATACGATTGAACCCAGCCAACCCTGCCAGGTATTTGGCTCCCACAACCCCACCGGCTGGACCAGAAAGAATCGAGCGCACACCATGCCCACGTGCCTGTGGAACAGAGATCCGACCACCATTGGATTGCATGATATGAAACTCTGTCGGTTTCATTTCTCGTTCCAGTCTTCCTAGATAGGCATCCAACACGGGCGAGACATATGCGTTCACGACAGTCGTACTGGTTCGTTCGTATTCCCGGAACTCTGGGAGGATCTCAGATGAAGCGGTTACAAAAAACCCTTCAGCGCGCAAACGTTTTGTCACACATTGCTCATGCATCGGATTCACGAAAGCGAACAAGAATGACACCGCCACCGAATGAATCTCCTCACGCCGTAAGGTTTCGATAATGGGCTCAAGCTCATTTTCCCGCAACGCCTTCACTACGTTTCCCTCAAAGTCCATCCGTTCCGTCATTTCAAAACACCATTCACGTGGAACGAGAGGTGGAGGAATTGACGGAAATAAGTCGTACAGTTCCGGGCGGTTCTGTCGTCCGATCAACAAGACGTCCCGAAAACCCTTCGTCGTAATCAACGCAGTGCGAGCACCTTTTCGTTCCAAGATAGCGTTCGTGGCGACCGTCGAACCATGTACGATATGGCGATGGCTTGTCTGAGAAAGTTGTGATAAGCCATGGAGCACGGCTTCGGCCGGATCTGCTGGTGTGGACAACACCTTGTATCGTTTGAGAGGGTGATCTGGGGAAGCCACCACAAAGTCCGTAAAGGTTCCCCCTATATCAATCCCAACCCAGAAATTTTTCTGATCCTGTTCCACAATACCCATTTCAGTCTTTCATATTTTCCATAGACGAGGCGATGCCTGGCAGAATACAGCATTCACCAGGAATGATTGAAGAGAAACGGGTAGAATTTTTAGGTGAGTCAGCCTTTGATGATCCCTTTGAGGGCCACGCGGCGAGGGCTGCCACTAGCGTTATCTTGAATTGTCAATGTGGCATGATGGGTTCCAGACTGCTGTCCCGTAAGTCCCACTTGTAGAGTACAAGACTCTCCAGTATGGAGTGTCATCCCCTGACAAGTATCGGCCAGCATCGTAAACGCCTTAGCACCTGTTCCTGAAATTTGAGTCTGAGCGACTCGAAGCAGACCTAAGCCAATATTGGACACCCGTATCTGTTGAGAAGTCTTGCTGCGTGCGAGCGAGGAAGACTCCTTTCGTTCAAACACGAGCGCATCCGTGCTCATACTCGGTAAAGGAATAGCCCCTCCACCGCTCAAAAGCACAGAGACGCCATCCACATTCGTACTGGCCGTCGCCAAATCTGGAAAAGAATCTTGATCGAAATCTTGAACAACCACTCCGGCAGGTGTCCCACCCACACCAAAATGTCCGACCGAGGTAAACGAACCACGGCCGTTCCCCAGGAAAAGGGACAAGCTATCGGAATCTCGATTGGCTACGACAAGATCGAATTCATGATCTTCATTAATATCCTTGACCGCCACCCCAACCGGGGCAAACCCAACTTTAATCGGGTCCATCATGAGAAATTTACCGGGACTCTGCTGAAGAAGTATACGCACGGTATCGGCATACAGACTGGTAACTACTAAATCCACGAGATCATTGTGATCGATATCCGCTCCTTGAATCGCGCTTAAGGTGAATCCAGGTTTCAGTTCCCTATAGAGTTCAAAGGTACCAGCACCTGCATTCTTCAAAATTGAGACGAGTCCATTCGGCGAACGCCAACTTGGTTGACTCCACGTCACAGCCAAATCTGATAAGCCGTCGCCTGTGAGGTTTCCGATGAAGACACCGGTGGGAAACATCCCTTCTCTCCCCTCTTTTTCATAAGTCGTGGGTTCCAGCAAACCGCCCTTTTCATCATTCAAAAGAACGCTAATATTGAAGGGGGGATAGTAGCCAAAGCGACCGCTGTTTACCGCGACAATATCACTCCACCCATCTCCATTAAGATCCTGCGCAATTAAAAAAGTCGTTCCCTTACCCGCAGACTGACTCATCTGCTTTTGAAACGAGCCCTTGCCATCCCCTTTGAATACGACAACTTGATCGGAACCACTCGTGGCTAAGACCAAATCTTGAATGCCATCCTTGTCCATATCTTGACTGACCAATGCCAAGGGTATTTTACCGACGCCAAATGATACGGCCGAACGAAACGTCCCGTTCCCGTTTCCCAATAACACGGAAACATCATCCGATGTACCATTCACAGTCGCTAAATCACCATGGCCATCTCCATTGAAATCTCCCGTCGTAATCGCTTGCGGTGCCCGCCCTACCGGATTGCTGGGCGTAGGGGTAAAGGTCAGATTCTGGGCTTGAACGTTGAGCGGGGAACCCACGACCCAAATCCATATCATGCCCACAACAACGCACGTCCTAGAGAATTTCGCTAAAAGCATGACCAGGTTAGTTACTCAAAGAATCTGAATAGGACTTTTCCAACACGATCTCGATTTCATCAGTCGCAGCCACTCCTCGATTGCGAAACCGTGCAACCCAATCTGGATATCGCTTTAATGTCTGAAACACATTTTTCACGATTTCCGGTTTCACTTGGCTTTCCCACTGTTCAAGCCACACCAATTCATCATTTTCACCATCATACTCGTCGGGGAACGTCGCTTCCAGAGAAAACCGCAAATTAAACGAATGCTCTTCATGATACATTGTATCTGTCTCCTCTCTAAATGCCTGCCCCGGTTTTAGGGAGATTGTTCGTTGTTCTGGTCTAGAATTGTACCTTATAATAGGCTTACCAATTCATCTCAAAGGAGGTCTAGAGAGACCATGCCGATTTTTGCGTATAAATGCCAAGGGTGTTCGCATGAGTTCGATCTGTTGGTTCATCCGTCCACGGTCCCAGCTTGCCCAGAATGTCGAGGAAAACAGTTAGAAAAGCAACTGACCGGGTTTGCCGTCAGCGGCACCAATGAAGGAATGGATTTTTCAGAAGGGCCAGGTAGCTGCGGTACCTGCGGGGACCCGAGAGGTCCTGGAGCCTGCTCGATGAATTAAATATCTTCGAGGGAGGAAGAATGATATTTGACGTCACCCGGCTGCAGAAAGATTTCTAGCCGCGTTCTCTATCATCTTATCAATCTGCTCTTCCATTCAAATGTTCATTCCCGTTTAGTCCATCTTCTTTCGGATCCACCCACATCTTCTCTGGAAATCCCAAGCCATCCTGTCCCATGCCATAAAATAACGCATGGGCTGCCAGTAGGTAGGTCACCCAGCCAACCGTACCATCCACTTCTACGATCCGATAATGCTCATCAGTGGCTTCTGGAAGTGCATTTTGCAACCCTGGAACAGTCATGATGACCCGGTGCACACTGACATGAGGAACAGTTTCCTGTTTAGTTCCGGGATACCGAATGGCCATCATGCCATTGGGCAGCAAGGTGTTTTGAGTAAAGGTTTGAGCCTGGAAAGCCAAGGGATTCAAATTTGATTCACAGGACCAGGCGGACAAAGGGAAAAGAAAAAACAGGAGGGGGATAGTCCAACAGATAACTTGAAAGAGTGGCCCGTCTCTGAAGCCTCCCATAAGGCACCTCCTTGTTGGGATTCTCCAAGCTTGCTTTGACTCCTACTCTTTCTTGTCGGCGTCTTAGCTTAAAACTTTATTGTGTCGGTCGAGCAGGTGGGATTCCCCTGCCAATACCAAGGTATCAGACTTGGCGAGTTGTTCACGGTTCAAGTAGATTAGTGGGAAAAAGATGCCATAAATGACTCCAGAAACCCTGAAGCATTTGCCCCAGGGCTTCTGGGTCATATTTACAGTCTTATGCAGATTTGGCAGGTGGGATCATATGCACATCCCGTTGTGGGAACGGAATAGTAATGCTCTCTCGATCAAACGCAAGTTTTACTTGCTCATGAATATTGAAAAACACGGCCCAGTAATTTTCTGGCTTGACCCACACGCGGACCAGCATGTTGATCGAACTGTCGGCATGCTCCTTGACATAGACCTCAGAAGCAGGCTCCTTTAACACACGGGAGTCAGAGACAATCACGTCTTGCAAAACTCGTTTGGCCTTCAGAACGTCGTCTCCATAGCTTATGCCGAAGGTCATATCCACTCGGCGATGCGGTTCGGCGTTGAGGTTTGTAAGACACCCGTTTGACAGAAGCCCATTGGGAATTATGATCCTTCGGTTGTCCAGTGTGGTTAAAATCGTGACAAAAATCTGAATTTCCTTGACGACTCCCAAATAGCCTTGGGCCTCTATAAGGTCCCCAGCCTTAAACGGTTTAAAGAACAGGATGAGTACCCCCCCGGCGAAATTCGCCAGACTGCCTTGAAGAGCCAACCCCACGGCCAGACCTGCGGCACCCAGCATGGCAATAAACGAAGTTGTTTCGACACCCACCATCGAGGCCACACTGATAATCACCAGAGCTTTCAACAAGATCGCGAATAAGTTGACCAAAAATTTTCTGAGTGTGATTTCAACCTGGCTTCGTTCAAGCATACCGTCGAACATTCCCATCACACGTCTAATAATCCAAAAGCCAATGATAAGGGTCAGGACAGCCAAAATGAGTTTCGGGCCATAACTCATTAAGAGTTCTGTGGCAGTTTGCGTGAGTTGTTCAACATTGATCATAAGACTTGGCCTCCTTTAGGAAAGTGGGTGATTCAGAGAGTCCATTCTCTTCTCTCAAGGATGATCTTGGGATCACACGGATGTGTAATAACACCGACGACGCCACAGCTGGCATCGGTAGAGGGGATATGCAGGAATCATATGGCTACCAGTGCTGGTCTTTAGAGCTTCACACCAACAGCCAGTTTTGGCACACTTATTCCGAACTGCCGAGCATATCGTCTATGAGCGGGCGATTAAGATCTTCGCAACCGGGACAGATTATATCAAAGAAGGCCTCATAGTCCTCGACGTAATTCTTCTTATCCACCAGCTGCTCTTCATGGACCGATTCATAGCACACTGGACACAACATCATGAGACCGCGCATCACCGAAACAGTTTTTCTTCCTGAACTTCCCAATGTCATGACTCGAACCTCGTGCTCGCCACACGACGATTAGGAACCGCCGACTACGACCATCCACGTTGCTGAGCTAAAAAAAAGTCTTCTTGCTCTAAATCAATCCCGCAGACAGAACATTCAATCGGTTGATCCGGTGGGGGGACGGTCAAGGGTATGTCCTGGACCCGCCCCTGGCAGACATGATAGAACTTTCCCCGTGCATGCTCATCATCTAACACATCTGATTCAAATTTGAGGATCACTCTGCACTCCATCCAACAAACGCTTGACTCGTTGAGTTTATAGCAAGGCTTGGATTTCGCATGCAATCCCTTCCTTCAACGCTAAAACTGTCTACAAGAAATTGGTTGACCGAATTCTCCTACAAATTAATGTGGCGCATGTTTAGGTGTTTTAGCTTCACCAGTCTTCTGATCGTCATCCCCTCAGTCACATTCGGACTCGCCGGAGCCCCCGAACCACCGCCAAGCCTGATACACCTCCAAGCGGTTACAACCTACCAGTTTTCCAAGCCAATCTTTTTGACTGCCAGCCCTGATGAGACTAGCCACCTCTTTGTGGTGGAGCAAAATGGAAAAGTACTTATTGTCCAAGACGGGAAAGTTCTCACAACGCCATTTCTGGATATCCACGACAAACTCTCCACTGGAGGTGAACGGGGTCTGTTAGGTTTGGCGTTCCATCCTAAGTTTTCTTTGAACGGGCGATTTTTCGTGAATTACACCCGGCGCGAAGACCGGGCTACAGTCCTTGCAGAATTTCGAGCAGTTCCCAAAGCGAATCAGGCATTTCAAAAGGAATCTATTCTACTGATTATACCCCAACCCTACGGAAACCATAATGGCGGAATGCTAGCCTTTGGACCCGATCAATTTCTCTACGTCGGCACAGGAGATGGCGGGTCCGGTGGTGACCCGAAAAACTATGGGCAGAATCGAAACGAATTGCTCGGAAAGTTTCTTCGTATTGATGTGGACCAAGGGTCCCCCTATGGCATTCCTTCAGACAACCCGTTCGCCAAGGGGCAGGGACGGCCGGAAATTTTTGCATGGGGATTTCGCAATCCTTGGAGATTTTCCTTTGATCGAGAAACTGGCGAACTCTGGGCTGGCGATGTCGGCCAAAACACCTGGGAAGAAATTGATGTGGTTCAGAAAGGGAAAAACTACGGATGGCGTTTACTGGAGGGCCGTCACTGCTTCAACCCTAAGATGCAATGTCGGCAACTTCCAAGTTTAGTCGATCCAGTAACCGAATATGCTCACGAACAGGGGCGGTGCTCGGTCACTGGTGGCTATGTGTACCGCGGTACAAAGATTCCTGACTTGGTAGGGACATATATTTTTGGTGATTTTTGCTCGGGCGAAATCTGGGGCTATCGTAACGACAAGGCCCAAATCCTCCGGTCAACCAACTTACAGATCGCTTCTTTTGGTGAAGATCAGGCTGGAGAGATGTATGTCGTGGGATACGGCGGAGAAATTCTCCGGATCGTCAAAAAACCTGAGACTGTGCAGCCAAAGAACATATCTCAGCAGACGGCCTCAACGAATGGCTAATCAAAATTTCTCGACCTTGCGGAATAACTCAATTTCGTCTAAGACTTTTCCAACACCATAGACGACCGAAGTCAGAGGATCTTCAACCGTAATAATAGGTAGATTCGTTTCTTCCTGAAAGCGCGTTGCTAAACCCGGCAACATCGAGCCACCGCCGGTAATCACCACGCCCTTATCGATGATATCACCAGCCAGTTCCGGTGGCGTATTTTCGAGCGAGGTACGCAAAGCATTGACAATGGAATGAATGGGATCCTCCAAGGCTTCTCGAATCTCTGAGTCATTCACCACAACAGTCCGGGGAATGCCCGAAATCATGTCACGCCCTTTTACCATCATGGTCTTGGCCTGCTCCAAGGGGTAGGCTGACCCGACCTCGATTTTCACCCGCTCGGCCATATGATCGCCTATCAGCAGATTATACCGTCGTTTGATGTAGCTCATGATCGCATCATCCATTGAATCACCAGCGACTTTGACCGATTCGCTACACACAATCCCCCCAAGAGAAATCACGGCAATGTCCGTCGTCCCTCCTCCAATATCCACCACCATGTTTCCTGAGGGTTCGGTGATCGGCAGTCCAGCGCCAATAGCGGCAGCAACTGGCTCCTCAATAAGGTAAACCTCCCGAGCCCCTGCTTGACTCGCAGATTCTCTGACTGCTCGTTGCTCAACTTCGGTTATTCGCGAGGGAACACCAATAATGCAACGCGGCCGCACAAACGCTCGACGGTTATGAGACTTCGTAATAAAGTACTCCAACATCCGTTCAGTCATGGCAAAGTCCGCTATCACCCCTTCTTTGATGGGACGGATCGCCACAATATTCCCTGGCGTCCGACCAACCATGCGTTTCGCCTCAACCCCCACCGCCAACACAGAATTAGATTGTTTCTCAAGAGCCACAACAGACGGCTCACTTAAGGTAATACCCTTGCCCCTCACATAGACCAATGTGGTGGCTGTCCCTAAATCAATAGCCAAATCACTGGAAAACCACCCAAGAACGTCACTTAAGCCTGGCATGAGGCCCCCATTATCCGAAAATGTTGAATCACAAACGGCTGTTCATCTGTCCGTGCGCGGACTACTATCGACATATATCGGGAAACGGATTGCAGAAATAAAGGAATAACTGAAAAAAGTTCAAAACTTGAACGGGACTCAGAAACCATAGGATCATCCATGAATCTACATTCTTATGGAATACCCCCAGAAGTTAAGACTCCTTAAAAAGATATCTAGGGCTCTCCAAGGTAGGAAATGCGATACATAGTAGCAATAGACAGGCCGGCCACAGGCTAGGCGATCATCGTGCTCATGTCAAGAGTCAAGGCCAGAACTAGGAATACTCGGGGATTGGCGCTTTCACCCATCTTCTACTCATATTGCTGACCTTGCTTTGATCAGAATTGCGGGACCCTTGCCCTCAAGCCCCTGTATGGTATAAGTACAAAGTATAGTATAGCCATCACTCGTCTTTGCATTGTGTTCCCATTGGGAAAAGAGTCGCTGCTGTCGTGTCGAAAAAAATCCTGCTGACCACGGTCGGTATCACGGCCGTCTTTGGCATCTATGTTGGGTTGGTTGGCAGTTCCCGGTGGGGAGATGTAACCCCACCAACAATTTCCCTTGAACAGCCATTTGAAGTAGTTGGCCCAACGACTCCCTTGATTGTTCAGCTACAAGATGAAGAAACCGGGTTGCGGGATATCTCTGCCAGAATTATTCATAACCGCGAAACTTTTGTATTACTGGAGAAAACCTTTCCATCTGAAGGAGTACTTTCGCGAGCGGGTGGGACTGAGCGAACTTTCAAATTCGATACTGTTCCGTATAGCGGCCAGGAGCTTCCACGGAAGCCGGGCCAGGCGCAACTGATCATAACAGCCCGAGATTATTCTTGGCGTAACCTGTTCGAAGGAAATGGGCAACGCCTTGTACATGACTTCACTCCTCAGTTTCAGCCACCACGACTCGAGCTCCTCTCACTTCCCACGACAATTGTGCAAGGTGGCTCAGCAATTGTTCGATATCGAGTTGTTCCAGAAGTCTCAAAGCACGGCGTGAAGATCGGAGATGCGTTCTTTCCTGGATTTCCAGCCCCAGACAAGGCTGGAATGTTTGCCTTTGTCGCATTTCCGTACAATGCGAAGCCAACGACACCAATCCAAGTTCTTGCCGATGACGGATTCGGCAACAGCGCTCTGTTAGATGTGGACTTCCGGGTGAAACCACGGTTCTGGCGCACCCGGCCCATCAAAATTTCCGATTCGTTTATACAAAAGACCGTCCCGGCGATCCTCGCCCAAACGCCGGAACTGACGAGCAAACAAGACCCACTACAAGACTTCCTACAAGTCAATGGCATTCTCAGAATGATGAATAACAAAACGATCGCTGATCTGGCCAAACAGTCTCAACCAAAACTGCTATGGAAAGGGGCTTTCCGACAGTTGTCCGGCTCACAAGTGCAAGCGTCATTTGCTGATCATCGCGAATATCTCTATAACGGGAAAGTTGTCGACACACAAGATCATTTAGGATTTGACCTGGCGGTCACGAGACACTACCCCGTTGAAGCCGCCAACAATGGGATCGTGCTCTTTTCGGGATACTTGGGAATCTATGGGAATACCGTCATCGTAGATCACGGGTATGGACTCCTTTCACTCTACGCACATCTATCTTCCATTGCCGTCAAAGTTGGAGCAACCGTTTCCACTGGACAAACGCTCGGCAAGTCAGGCACCACCGGTTTGGCGGGAGGCGACCATTTACATTTCAGCTTAATTTTACATGGGGAACAAGTGAACCCCACAGAATGGTGGGACCCTTTCTGGGTGAAGACACGCATTAAAGACAAACTTGGCCTGCCTTCTCTTATTAAAGCATCCGAGGGTGAGCCTGAATCAGAATCATCTGGGGAAGAACTTGGCCCCAAGCCTCCACCAGTACCCTAAGTTAGAAAAACGTGAGGGGTAAGGCGAGAAGTGGAAGAATCACACTCCTTCATTTTTCTGTCTGCCTTTTTTTCTCATTACAAACATTTTTAATCTCCGCAAAGCTTTGATCTATGGCTAAGCGCCCCAAGACTCCTTCGCCATCCAAGGCGGCGACCAGTACGACAGTGATTCCTGTTCCCTTAGACGAAACCACGCGGGAACGTTATTTGAACTACGCCTTATCGGTCATTACCTCTCGAGCCCTACCCGACATTCGCGACGGATTGAAGCCGGTGCAACGACGCATTTTATTTTCCATGTATCACAATCAACGCCTGACACCAGACCGACCACCCATTAAGAGTGCGAAAGTTGTTGGATCGGTTATTGGTGAATGGCACCCACATGGAGACGTGGCCGTCTACGATGCCATGGCACGTATGGCCCAGCCCTGGTCCCTCCGTGCGACCTTAGTTGATGGGCATGGCAATTTCGGAAGTCAGGACGGTGATCCTCCTGCGGCTTACAGGTATACGGAAGCCCGACTCACGCCACTTGCGCTTGAACTCCTGAACGAACTCAACAAAAACACGGTCGATTTCCAACCAAACTACGATGGCAAAGCCGAAGAACCGCTAGTCCTTCCCTCGCGGTTTCCCAATTTATTGGTCAACGGTTCAACGGGCATTGCAGTAGGGATGGCCACCAATATGCCTCCCCACAATCTTGGGGAAGTCATTGATGCAGCCATTGCGCTCATTGGCAAGCGAGAGGTTTCAATTTCTGACTTAATGAAATCATTGAAAGGGCCTGACTTCCCAACCGGAGGCGAGATCTTGAATAACCGAACTGAACTTCGGGAAATCTATGAAACGGGCCAAGGATCTATCCGTTTACGCGGAGAATATACGGTCAACACAGTGAGCCCAGGGAAATCAGAAATCCTCATCACCTCCATTCCCTTTGCGGTTGATAAAGCCACAATTGTCGAACGCATTGGGGAGCTGATCCTCACTAAAAAAATTCCGCAGTTGGTTGACGTGCGTGACGAATCCACCACAGACGTGCGCATTGCGTTGGAATGTCACAAAGATGCCGATCCCCATTTGGCGATGGCCTATTTATTCAAACATACGCCGCTTCAAAATAATTTTTCCGTGAACATGACCTGCTTAGTGCCGATTCCCGGCTCATCTGTGTCGCGGCCCGACTGCCTCAACCTCAAACAAATGCTGGAGCAGTTCATCGACTTTCGGTTCACAACAGTCACACGCCGTTTCACCTATGACCTTCAGGTCTTGGAACGTCGTATTCATATTTTACATGGCTTCAAGAAAATTTTTGATGCGCTCGATCAGGTCTTAAAAATCATCAGGCAAAGTGAGGGAAAGTCGGATTCCGCCACCAAGCTTCAACAACGATTTGGCCTGGACCTAGTCCAGACGGACACCATTCTTGAAACTCCTATCTATAAGTTATCCAGAACCGAAATTAGGAAGATGTTGGAAGAACTCAAGGACAAACGGCGTCAAGCCCAAGACCTTAAAGCCCTTTTGGCTTCAAAAAAACGTTTATGGGGCGTAGTCAAAAAAGAATTAGAAGAAGTCGCCAAGACCTTTGCTGACAAACGTCGAACCAAAATTGGCCGCCGCCAAACAGACGAAGTCGAATTCGACCCAGATGCTTTCAGAGTCAAAGAGGATGCCGTCGTCACCATCTCCACCGACGGCTGGATCCGGCGAGTCGGCATTATTAAGGATCTGTCAAAGGCTCGCGTTCGAGAAGGCGACAGCCTGATGACGATTCTTGGAGGAAGCACTCTCGACGCGCTTGTCATCTTTTCAAATTGCGGCAGCGCTTACACGATACGAATCGGAGATATTCCTCCCGCCAGAAGTGGCTATGGAGACCCCGTGCAAAAACTCTTTAAATTTAAGGATGGAGAACGCATCATTGGCGCCTGGAGTTTTGATCCTCGGATGCGACCGCTTACCAGCAAACCGACTTCCTCCTCCACCTCAAACGGCGGTCAGCTGGCTCTTTTCGACAAAAAGGGCAAAGCTCAAGGGCCAGCATCTCTAGAAGCGATCGCCCTCACCACCAGCGGGATGGGACTTCGCATTGCTCTCAGTTCGTTTCAAGAGCCTTCAACTCGATTGGGTCGAAAGTTTTGCAAGCTCAAAGACGGGGAAGAAGTCGTGAGTCTGGAAGTCATTACCAGCCCACTCAAACAGAGCGTCGTAGCTGTGGCGTCCATTAAAGGGCGGGCGCTCTTGTGTAAAGCTGAGGACGTGGCCCAATTGGCCGGGCCCGGCCGGGGCGTCATTGTTCTCAAGTTAGATCCCAAAGATACTCTAGTCGGCTTTAAACTTCTGTGCTCAAGAGAAGATCGTTTGGTCCTCCTCAAAGAAAGTGGCGGCACTCTTCCAATAACTCTTCGCAAGTACCAAGTAGTGGGACGCGGAGGCAAAGGGCATGCGCTCATTAAACGAGGTCGCTTCAGCGGAATGGAACCAGCTGAAGTAAGCATGCCGGTTTTTCAATCGGAATGAATATCTCAGAATATCTGAATAATTCTTTGAGATCGTAAAGGACTCTCATATGGCTAAAGCTTATGATGCGAGTGACATTGTTGTCCTGGAGGGCATTGAGCCGGTTCGGCGTCGACCAGCTATGTATATTGGTGGTACGGATAAGACCGGCCTGCATCACCTAGTCTGGGAAATTCTGGATAATGCCATTGATGAAGTCATGAATGGCTATGCCTCGCAAATCATTGTGGAATTGGATAAATCTCGAGAAGGCATTCGCATTACCGATAATGGCCGTGGCATTCCCATTGATAAACATCCCAAACACAAAAAATCTGCATTAGAAATTATCATGACAACCTTGCATGCTGGAGGAAAATTTGAAACCGGAAGCTATATCCATTCTGGTGGCTTGCATGGGGTCGGAGCCTCAGTGGTCAATGCGCTCTCTCGTCATCTCGAAGTACAAGTCAAGCGAGATGGAAAGGAATGGGAACAAACCTACCAAGCAGGAATCCCGCAAGGTCCGGTAAAAGGCAAGGGGAAAGGGGGAATGAGAGGCACAGGAACATCAGTGTACTTTCGCCCAGACCCTAAAATTTTTGGGAAAACAATTCAATTCGATCCCGCACTCTTACAAGATACGTTGGATGCCAAAGCCTATCTGCATAAAGGCTTAAAATTGACCTTGAAGGATGGAACGACCGGGCAGACGCATCACTACCATCACGAGAACGGTCTGAAGGAATACCTACAAGAATTGGTAGGAGATCGAGGGAAAAAACCCACGGTAGACTTTGTGTTTTACCTGGAACGCCAACTTGGGAATGGCGAATCGGGCTCAAATGGGAACACGCCAAACATTGGCCTTGAGCTAGCCCTTCAATGGACCGATGAACCGGCCGAGTTTGTCAAAAGCTACGTGAACGGCGTCTCCACACCCAATGGCGGCACTCATGAAATGGGCTTACGGGGCGGACTCGTGAAAGCCGTCCGTAATTACATTGAAACACATAATCTCGCACCAAAAGGCCTGTCTCTTCAAGCAGAAGATATTCGTGAGGGTATGGCGGCTGTGTTGAGCGTTCTTGTGTTACACCCACAGTTTCAGGGGCAAACCAAAGAGCGGTTGAACAACACGGAAGTTCAAGCACAGGTCGACACCCTTGTCCGACCCGCCTTGGAAACCTACCTGAATGAAAATAAGACGATTGCCGAAACACTTGTGGGACGGATGGTACTGGCGGCGCGCGCGCGGGAAGCCTCCCGAGAAGCCTCAAAAGCCGTGATGCGAAAATCGGCGGTCAGTCATCGTCTCAATCTTCCAGGCAAATTGGCTGACTGCCAAAGCACGGATCCCACCATCAGCGAACTGTTCATCGTCGAAGGGGACTCAGCCGGCGGAACAGCCAAGCAAGGGAGAGATCTCAAAACCCAAGCCATCTTGCCGATCCGAGGAAAAGTCTTAAATACCGAAGAACTCACACTCGCCAAAGTGGTGGAGAATAAAGAACTCGCCGATTTGGTAAAAGTCTTAGGCTGTGGAATCGGAAAAGATTTCGCCATCAATAAACTGCGGTACCATAAAATCATTTTATTAATGGATGCGGATATCGATGGCTATCACATCAGCACATTGCTGTTAACCTTTTTCTTTCGCCACATGCCAGGACTTATTCGAAACGCCCATGTCTTCATCGCCCAACCCCCTCTCTATCGGATTGAAATTGGGAAGGAAATCCAATGGGCTGGCACCGATGAAGAAAAAGATCGAATTGTGGCCAACGCCCGTGCCAACGCTAAACCGATCATTAGTCGATTCAAAGGGCTGGGAGAAATGTTCCCGCAACAACTCAAAGAGACCACGCTCAGCCGCGCGACCCGACGTCTCCTCAAAGTCGAACTTCTCGACGAACTCAACACCGACCGCACCTTCCATGACTTAATGGGCAAACGCACCGAAGCCCGCTATGAATTTCTGATGGCCAACGCCGGATCAGTGGAGAATTTGGATGTGTGAAAACGAAAACATCAAACGTGAGACGGCAAGGAAAATAACCACATCCAACTCGCATCTTCTTTTCATCCTAAATATTGACGGTACTATCTAGGCTTCGCGTCAAGACTCTAAGACTATGTCTGTTCTGAACGAACAAAGGACTTATCCAACACCCTTTAAAGTCTCAGTTTTTCAGATTTCCCTAAATTATGGTTCATTGATGTTGGTTGCAATAACACACCGGAATGGGGAATAGATTCTTCAATTAATAGAAATTCGCTGTCTTCCGATATACCTTTACAAGCCTAACCCCCAAGGCTGTTACTTTTTTTGAGTCATGCGGTGCAAGATAGACGCGAAGAAAGTCAATGCAATGGAGAGTATTGCGACATATCAAGAGTCAGCGGGAGGACGAAAGGTTCGCTATACGCTATTTCCCGATAGGGTGCATTGTATGGGGAAAAATCCCATGGGGATGGAATTTGATACGGTAGTGAATCTGAGTGACCTTCGTCCGGAGTACTCTACCACGCGCCAGTACAGCCTGTATTTTTTCTATTGCCTGATACTCGGCGTACTGTTGTTTATCATGGCTTCTCTGGATTCTGAATTTATCCTGAGCCTTCATATGCGATTTCTGGCATTAGGCATATTAGGTGCAGGATTTCTCTTTTTTGGAAGAAAAATTTCGTTCGTGCACTTTGCCAATCACCACGGTCAGATTCTTCTGTCTATCGCCAAACGAGCCATGGACAGCAAGAAATTCGACGCCTTTGTGGGCACCCTTCAGGAACAGATCCGATCCCAACAGCCCAACCCCTCAGGCTCTCAACGTGCGTAGCGCTCCTCATTCTTCATACAGAAATAGTATTGCCCTAGAATAAACCGGTCAAGCGTTCCAACGTTAGTTGCCTTAGCGACCTTTGATTGACACTTCTGCAGGCGAGCAGACTTCAGTGTCGAATACCCACTTTTACATACTGGGACTGTTGAATTATTCAACAATCCCAGGCTTGTTACGCCTGATTCTTCCCAGGGCCAGGCGGTTGGCGACAATTAAGGGTGGGATGTGATCTTGTAAGGCGATCGTTAAGACCTGATGTACGGTTTGATGAATTTTTGCAATCCAAGGTGCCACCTGTCGCTGCTGCAGTAGTTCCCGCACCACTAGTTGGATTAATCCTCCGGCGTTCAAGACGTAATCGGGGACATGCACAATATTTCGCTTCATTAACCGATACGGATCACGCTCTTCATCAGCAAATTGATTATTAGCGCCTCCGGCAATAATTTTGGCTCCAAGTTGCGGAATGGTCCTGGCATTCAGGATACCGCCGAGAGCGCATGGGGAAAAGATGGCAGCCGGAACACTATGAATTTGCGATAACGGGACAACGGAGGCTTTCAAGGATCGCTGGGCACGGGACACCCGTTTGGGTTGCAAGTCCGCCACAATCAGCTTCGCGCCATGCTTATACAGAAGCTTGCCTAGATTCCATCCTACGTGCCCAACCCCCTGTATGGCCACAACGCGGCCTCGCAAGTCTTGCGTCCCATAGACGAATTGACAGGCAGCCTGCATGCCGGCTAACACGCCCTTGGCGGTGGACAGCGAGGGATCTCCGCTGCGCCCTGTGGTTCCCGTCACATGGGACGTCTGTTCCGCAACCACATCTAAATCTTCTGGCAAAATCCCTGAGTCTTTCGCGGCAATATATTGGCCCTTCAGTGAATCAATGAGCTTTCCCATTGAGAGTAGCAAGGAGTGTGTCTTATCCGTTTCGGGATTCCCAATGATGACGGCCTTCCCGCCTCCAATCTCTAACCCGGAGATTGCGGCTTTCTTACTCATGGCTTCGGCTAAGCGAAGCACATCGTGTAGCGCCTCTTCCTCATTGTTATAGGTCCACATACGGATTCCGCCCAAGGAGGGGCCCAGGCGAGTGGAATGCACCACAATAATCGCATGGAAATTGGTGGACGGATCTTTCCCGACAACAACAGTTTCAAATCCTTTGATTTTGAGGTGTTTGGTCTTGAGCATCAGTCTATTTTAGAATTTGTCATATCTTAAGCTGGATTGATCCGTAACACAAAGATTAGAAGATCTTCCTTGCTTTTACTTGTTTCTTGTAACGATTCAGGCCAATTACATGCTACGCTGTACACCATGGATTCTAGGAACATGTCTTCGAAGGAAAGCCGTGCACTCGATTGCGTTAAACGTTATCATCAGCAAACTAAGCATGAGTTTAATCGCTTCGCGAAATCATTGGGTTGTTTGGATTGGGCAAACCAACCTGATCCGTTTCGTCGCTTTCACGGTGCACCGCTTATTTCTTTGCCCCTACTCAATCTTGATGAAGAACCGTTTTCGCCCTTATATGAAGCGTTGTTTCAGAAGTCTACAACTCCTTCCCAACCAGTCACACATCATACCTTATCTCGATTCTTTGAATATGCGCTTTCCTTAACTGCCTGGAAAGAATACAACGGCACGCGTTGGGCCTTACGAAGTAATCCTTCAAGCGGAAACCTACATCCGACAGAAGGCTATCTGTTTATTAGTAACCTTCCAGACCTTTCTTTAGAACCGGGACTGTATCACTACGCTCCCAAAGAACATGGACTAGAGCATCGATGGCGGATTTCTTCAGAGATGGCTCAATCTATTCTTCAACACCTTCCAACAAAAAGCTTTTTAGTTGGACTGTCATCCATTCATTGGCGCGAAGCTTGGAAATATGGTGAACGGGCTTTTCGCTACTGCCAACATGATATCGGCCATGCCATTGGCACATTGCGCATCGCCGCTGCCACTTTAGGTTGGAACATGGTCGTCCTCTCTGGCACATCTGATGACACGATTACACACCTTTTAGGATTACATCGCAAACAAGATTTCCAGAAATCTGAAGCGGAATATCCCGAACTGTTGGCCGCCGTATGGCCACAAACCACCCAAGCCTATACAGAAGTATGCTTGGTTTTTGAGAAACCATCTGATGAGCTCTTGTTATCTGGTGAATGGCAAGGAACAGCTAATCGTCTGAGCAAAGACGACCCTGTTCACTGGGAAATTATTGATGAGGTCTCTGAAGCATCCTGGAAATCCAAACAGGAATCCAAAACCGTATCGTTCTCATCACATTTTATAGCTCAGCCTCCAACTCATGAGAAAGGAAGCAAACCGCTGGCAAGCCAAATCATCCATCAACGGCGAAGCGCTATGTCATTTGATGGACACACTAGCCTTTCGATTGATCGGTTTTACACGATGTTGCTGCGTACCCTGCCACAAAACCAATTGCCAGTTTCTGATCGGCCTATGCCCTGGGATGCACTGCCCTGGAACCCAACCGTTCACCTGGCCTTGTTTGTCCATCGAATCGATGGACTTGAACCAGGAATGTATTGGCTCAATCGTAATCCCTATAAACGAAAGGTGATGGATTTTCGGTCGGCCATGCATGAACAATTCGTGTGGACAATTCCTAAAAATTGTCCCTCTCAATTATCCCTATATCTGTTAGAAGAAGGTGATGCCAAAAACCTGGCCATGCAGCTCAGTTGCGGACAAGAAATTGCCAGAGATAGTGCCTTTGCCCTGGGGATGGTTGCGGAATTTAACGAAAGCCTGGAAACGTATGGAGCCTGGTTTTACAAACGTGTGTTCTGGGAAACGGGACTCATTGGCCAAGTGCTCTACCTGGAAGCGGAAGCCGCTGGCATACGAGCCACTGGCATTGGTTGTTTCTTTGACGATCCCATACATCGAGTCCTTGGCTTTTACCCTAGTACTAAATGGCAATCCCTCTACCACTTCACCGTAGGCGGCCCCGTGGAGGACACCCGCCTCATCACTCTCCCCCCCTATGAGCATCTAAGGTAAAAGAGCCGAGAATCAAAGGGTGAAGTGGTCTAATAACCGTGGACACTCGTTTAGGTGATACACTACAGCCCAAACGAGGTGAACAATGGGACGAACACGACGAAGTTTTACGAGCGAGTTCAAGCGAGGAGCAGTCGCTCTTGTGCGGCAACAAGGTTATTCCGTACCACAAGCATGTCAGGCCCTCAATATTGGGGATACGGCTCTGCGACGGTGGCTGGCCCAGATGGATGTCGAAATCGCGGGAGGCACCCCACCAGGGAAGGCCTTGACTTCAGAACAGCAACGCATCCAGACATTGGAAGCCCAGGTGAAGCGGCTGGAGATGGAGAAAGCCAATTTAAAAAAAGCGGCCACGCTCTTCGCCGACCCCGTGCCGTTCGGTATGCGTTGATGAAGCAATTACAGCAAGACTATCCCCTTACCGTGATTTGTCAGGCCTTGAGCCTCGGTCGAAGTGGCTACTATGCCTGGCGGAAACGTCCCCGGCAAAAGTATGCGGAGCACGTACAGGATCAAGCACGACAGGTCCATCGACGCAGTCGAGGAGCCGCAGGGACTCGAACGATGGCGACTGCCTTGGGCGTGAGTCGGTACCGAGCTCGGCAGCTCATGCGGGCCTGTCAGTTAGTCAGTAAGCAACCAGGCAAGCCGAAATATCGGTTGGCTCCGGGAGAGTCCTCCGTCGTCCCGAATCGACTCAATCGAGCGTTCTCCCCAACGGCGCCCAATCGGGTCTGGTGTGGCGATATCACGTATATACGAATGACTGGACAATGGGCCTATCTCGCCGTCGTCTTAGATCTTTATGCTCGTCGGGTGGTTGGGTGGAGTCTCTCGACCACGCCGGACACCGCCTTGGTGGCTCAAGCGCTACGGCGAGCAGTCGAGTCACGACAGCCGAAGCCAGGCCTTCTTTTCCATTCAGATCAAGGTGTGCAGTATCGCAGTGTGACGTACCGCCACCAATTACGGCAGTGGCAGATTCAGCAAAGCATGAGTCGCAAAGGAAATTGTTGGGACAACGCCCCGATGGAACGGGTCTTCCGAAGTCTGAAGACGGAGTGGGTGCCGCCTCATGGCTACCCAACCTTCCAGGAAGGGCAGCAGGATCTCACGGACTATCTAATGGACTACTACAATCAGGAACGGCCACATAGCTATAACCATCATCTGACGCCAGCAGCGCAAGAGCAACGTTGGCAAGCTAACGCAGTGTCTACAAATACTTGACCACTACAAATGACTGTTTTCCACCGATCCCTACTAGCTCTCGAAATTTTCTTCTCTTTTCCTCCCCTTTGTAAGGGGCTTGAACCCGAAGAGGGTTCAAGCAGGTAAGGTAGAGTTTCTTCAGACGTGTTAATGTAGCGAAAACAATTAGGACATGAGACCAAGGTTTCCTGATATTTCTACCTCCCCTTAATCCCCTCCTTGCAAAGGAGGGGAAAATCTCAATTAACGATTTCCCACATGCCCACAAAAAAAGGTAACCCAAAACTTCTTTCTCTTAAAAGACAGCTTCGCTCAAACCAAACAACAGCTGAACAAAAGCTCTGGACAAAACTCCGACAAAATCAAATCCAGGGGCTAAAACTTCGTCGGCAACATGGAATTGGCCCATATATTGTGGATTTCTTTTGTCCCGAAAAACGTTTGGTTATCGAAATTGATGGTGATACCCATGCTACCGAAGCTCAACAAACAAAAGATCACACACGCGAAGAGTATCTCAGGTCTTTAGGGCTACAAGTTGTACGGTACACAAACGATGAAGTCCTTAATAATCTTGATGGGATTTTGGAAGATCTTACTCGGCGATTGCTTGAAGACTCTACCTCCCCTAACTTGCCTGGTGCATCCCGTAGGGCGCGACCGTTGTTTACAAAGGAGAGGAATCCGCTCGACCATTCTAGTCCTCTGCCGCGTGAGTTTTATGATAGGGCCACATTGAAGGTAGCAAAAGATCTGTTAGGAAAAATTCTCGTTCGAGAAACAGCATCAGGAAAAACATATACAACAATTGTCGATGTGGAAGCCTATGTTGGCCCGAAGGATAAGGCTTGTCATGCTTCCAAAGGTCGGACGAAA
This sequence comes from Nitrospirales bacterium, assembly GCA_965223765.1. Lineage (GTDB taxonomy): Bacteria > Nitrospirota > Nitrospiria > Nitrospirales > UBA8639 > Nitrospira_E. The sequence goes on along the minus strand of OZ245016.1, from coordinate 1,238,935 downwards.
CGTACCGAAGTCATGTTTGGCCCAGCTGGATTTACCTATGTGTATCTTATCTATGGAATGTATCACTTGCTAAATATCGTCACTGAACGAGAAGAATATCCCGCTGCCATTTTAATTCGAGGCCTGGAATCTGTGGGAAAAGACGCCGCCCCAGCACGCCAAACCCGCATTGACGGGCCAGGTCGGGTGGGCCGTTTCTTAGCCCTAGACAGCACACACAACAGCCTCGACACGACACAAGGCACGACGATCTGGGTCGAAGATCATGGCCTAGTCGTTTCACGAAAACACATTCAAGCTCTCCCCCGCATCGGCGTGGACTATGCTGGAGAATGGGCTAAGAAACCGTGGCGATTCTGTCTCTCTACTCCTTCTCCCCCAAAGAGACGTCGATCCAAACTAACATGAGTGCGATTGAATCCTTTTCTCTGATATCTTGAACAAGTACGGCCGTCTACGTTACCCTAAGCTGTCAGAAATATGTTGGCTACGTCCCGTATGCGACATATGACAGATCGCTTCTTTTTCCACGAACAATAAAGGAGACCAAACTATGGGCAATCCGCTCGATACCATTAATGGGACTATTACCGCAGGGTTTGTCCTAACAATCGTGCTGTATGGCTTAGTCAAAATGCTGGTGTGATCTCGCCGGCCAATATTGATTTTTTATTCATCTCACAAAGATAAGGACACAACATGGAAAGTATACTAGCCTGGGGACATTTCCTCGCGGGGATTACCTGGATCGGCATTCTCTATTATTTCAATTTTATCCAAGTGCCTTTTCTCAAAGTCGTCACACCCGAAACCAAAGCTGAAGCCTTTAAGCATTTAGTCCCCAACGCCTTATGGTGGTTTCGATGGGGAGCGCTCGCCACGTGGGTGTTTGGGTTCATGTTGTTGGGCAATCAAGGTCGAATCGGCGAGGCCTTTTTATTACAAGGCCAAGATGCTGTCATCGGCATGGGTGCTTGGCTCGGCACAATCATGTTACTGAACGTCTGGGGCATCATTTGGCCCAATCAGAAAAAAGTGTTAGGCATGAAAGAAGCTACGCCGGAAGAAAAAGCCGCGGCGGCACGGACAGCCCTATTAGCGTCACGCACCAATACCATGCTCTCCATCCCCATGCTCTTCTTCATGGCCTCTTCCGGCCATGCCTCAGGCCTGTTCTAAACAGACAACTAACAACCAACCCCCTTTAGCAATAGAAAAGGCCGGCTCAAGTGAGCCGGCCTTTTTTACTTTCACCATTCTCCTAAGACATTCCGGAAAGGACTTATCCTTATATTTACTCTCTGCAATGAATTTAAGACGGCACTGATGGATCATAAACCGGATAGTCGGTATAGCCTTCTTTTTCAAACGAAAACCAGGTATTCATATCTTCTGAGGGAGCCAAAGGCCAACCATTCCGAAATCGATCAACGAGATCCGGATTGCTGATATACGGTCGACCAAACGCCACAAGATCTGCATGCTTGGCTTGAATGGCCGCCTCTGCGGTCTTTTGCGTATACCCACAGTTGCTCATGATTGGCCCAGAAAACACTTGTCGGAATTCACTCAGTTTCATGGGTTCACCCAATTCGTGGAAACCAAAGGCCAACCCGTCGACCACATGGAGATAAGCAAGACCCACCTTTTCAAGCTGGCTAGCAGCATACATAAAGGTTTCCCGAAAATCTTCGGAACCCATGTCATTATAGTTGCCATTCGGGCTGAGACGAGCCGCCACTCGATGGGCTGGCCACACATCAGTAACAGCCGTCACAATTTCCTGAAGAAAACGAAAACGATTCTCTAAACTTCCGCCATACTGATCAGTGCGGTTGTTAGTTCTGGATTGCAGAAATTGGTCTATCAGATAGCCATTGGCGCTATGGATTTCCACGCCATCAAACCCGGCGTCTTTAGCTCGTTTCGCCCCTTGTTTGTAGGCTTCAACGATTCCAGGAATTTCGCTGGTTTCCAGAGCTCGAGGGGTTTCATAAGACTTTTTGCCTTGTGGGGTATGTATATATTCTCCATTCGATTTCACCGCAGACGGTGCCACTGGCAAGGCGCCGCCATGAAAATCACTGTGCGAGGCCCTGCCGCAATGCCACAATTGCAGAAAAATTTTTGATCCTTTGGCATGCACCACATCTGTCACAATTTTCCAGGCCGCCCCTTGTTCGTCAGTGTAGACGCCCGGAGCATTGATCCAGCCTATCCCTTGTTCGGAAATAAAGGTGGCCTCCGTGACCAACAGTCCAGCATTGGATCGCTGGGCATAATATTCAGCCATAAGGGTATTGGCCATCCGTTCCGTCCCAGCCCGGGCACGAGTCATGGGCGAGAGCACAACACGATTTTCTAGTTTTAAGTCACCTAATTGAAACGGAGTCAGCAACGCTTGTGATGATGTCATGATGGGGATCCTTTATGCCGGCAAGAATTTCAGAGTCGTAACGACAAAAAGTGATGATGAATACGTTTCAGGCAACAATTGAACGAAGAGGCCTAAGAAAAAATCGCTCTCCTGGTTACAGTCAATTGACCGGCCTTCCGTAAGAATCCCCCGCAGATTACTCCTGGACCACGATGTGGGTATCGGTTTCTTCCACACCGGGAATCGGATGAATTTTGGTCATAATAAGATTGGCTAAGGCCCGGTCGTCAGGCGCATTGACCAACCCAAAGATATCCGGATGACCAAAACACGCGTGCGCCTGTTCAACTTCAGACAACGCTTTCAACGTAGCCAACACATCTTGGGCCTTTCCGGCTTTAACCTTCATCAAAATATACGCTTTTGCTGCCATGGCAACCTCCTTGTTCTAGAACCATTGCACCGTAGGCTTACCGAACGCTGTTCTACCATAGACACCATCGTAATTCTAGCCTGCCCTTAGGGCGGCAGACTCGTTTTTATAGCTATTTCACAACATCATAATCACTGTGTCTTTGATTTTTGGAAATTTATTATGCCGGAAGCTGAAGCCTGACATCCTACAAATCAAGTCTGACCCCATTATAATGTAAATGATACGTTGACCAACGCACTTGTCATTTGCTAATTAGGAATCATTCCTAAGAAGGAATCATATTAAGAGTCTCGATGAATCTTTCTCTTGATGACATCCAACAAAAGTTTCGTGACTGTGGGCTAAAGTCCACGCCACAACGGACGGCTATTTATCAAGCCTTAGTACAGAGTACTGCCCACCCGACCGCAGAGGATCTTTTTACGCAGGTGTCACCCACGTTACCCATGTTGTCTATGAATACGGTCTATTACACCTTAGACATCTTACGCACTGCCGGCCTCATTCAAGAAGTGAATATTGGCCATGAGCGAGCCCGTTTTGATGCAAACCTCACTCCCCACCATCATGTGATTTGCCTGGGCTGCCAGACCATTTACGATGTCATGGATTCGCGATTGAACCGCTTAACCTCACCGTCGGGAATTCCCAAAGATTTTGAGATCACTAATCATCAAGTAGCCTTCAGAGGATATTGCGGCCCCTGCCGCCGATCTCGAACAAAGAAGAAGGCATCACCATCGGGTCGAAACCCCGTTACACTTTAAAGGAGGATGTTATGGGCAACAGTTTAAAAGGCACCAAAAGTCACGAAAATTTGAAAGCCGCTTTTGCGGGCGAGTCACAGGCCAACCGCCGCTACCTGTATTTCGCGAAACGGGCGGATATTGAAGGATACACCGATATTGGCGGCCTGTTTCGCGATACATCAGAAGCCGAAACCGGGCATGCCTTTGGACATCTAGATTTCCTCAAAGAAGTCGGTGACCCAGCCACCGGTGTACCAATTGGAAACACTGACGCCAACTTAAAAGCGGCCATTGAAGGTGAAACCTATGAATACACACAGATGTATCCCGGCATGGCCAAAACCGCTCGCGAGGAAGGCTTCGAGGAATTAGCTGAGTGGTTTGAAACCCTCGCCAAAGCTGAGCGCTCACATGCCAACCGTTTCACCAAAGGCCTTGAGTCACTGAAAGAAGGATAACACTGACAAGTTCCAAATAATTGCAGGCCCTCCTATCCTCCCCTTTCTAAGGGGCTTGGGCCCGAAGAGGGCCCAAGCAGGTGGGGTAGAGTCCTGGCGTCGAGCTCATGATGTTCATTTTTAAATATGAAGTTCTTATTGCTAGTCGATGTCTCTACCTCCCCTAGCCCGTCCTTACAAAGGACGGGGAATTCATGACCTTCTTTTCCAACATATGCAACGATGCCGAAATTTGATTTGATTACCCCGGGTTGGAAACGATCCGACCTTGAAACAGAAACACTGCGGGTATTTGATATCTGTGACGGGTGTCGGCGCTGTTTTAATCTTTGTCCGTCATTTACAACAATGCTGGACCGCATTGATGATCATGAAAGTGATATCTCAAAACTCACACCAAAAGATTTCACGCAGATTGAACAAGAATGCTACTACTGCAAACTCTGCTTTAATCATTGCCCTTATTCGCCACCACACGAGTATGATTTACATTTCCCCAGGTTAATGGCTGCGTGGAAAAAACAACGGGCGGCTGAAGGTGGAACCACCTGGCGCGATAAACTTCTCATTCAAACCGATCTTATTGGCAAAATTGGGAACCTCACCGCACCACTCACCAATTGGGCGTTACAAACTCCTTGGGTACGCGGTCTTGTGGAAACCGTTGCAGGCGTTCATCACTCGCGAAAAGTTTTACCCTTTCAAGCGGAAACCTTTGCACAATGGTGGGACAAACGAAAGTCGATAGCGAAACCGTCCACACCAAAAGGCAAGGTTGCCTTTTTCCCCAGTTGCTTAGTGAATTTCCAAGTCACCGATGTCGGGAAGGCCACCATACAGGTTCTTGAAAAGAACGGGATTGAGGTCGTCGTCCCACCCAATCAACAATGTTGCGGGATGCCACGCTTCGACCTGGGCGATACTGAGAGCATGCAAAGGATCGCTGACGAACAATGCCAACAGTTCATGCCTTACGTCGAGCAAGGTTTTGACATCGTTATACCCGCTCCCAGTTGCAGCTTGATGTTCAAGCGGGAATATCCCTATCTGAAACCTTCTCCCGAAATGACGCGCGTTGCAGAACACACCTTTGACGTCTGTGAATATCTAATGCGCTTAAAAAAAGACAAGACTCTCTCCCTAGATTTTCCACAGAATCCCGGTCGAGTGGCTTATCAAATTCCCTGTCACCTCCGAGACCAAAACATTGGCTTCAAATCTAAAGACCTGATGGAGCTCACAGGGGCCAAGGTCCATCTGATTGAAAAATGCTCAGGGCATGATGGAGCCTGGAGCGCCAAGAAAGAATTTTTTGACATGTCGATAAAAATTGCAAAAAAAGCCGTGAGGGAAATCAAGGACGAAGATGTTGATGTGGTGGCATCCGATTGCCCACTGTCCGCCTTACAACTCGACCAGGCTCGTGATGCTCCATCGACACGACCCGCACTGCACCCCATTCAAGTGGTCCGCAACGCCTATGGGTTACTGTCATGAAACCCATCACACCACAGGAACTGCTATCCGCAGCAGAGTATGAAGAACAACGCATAGACATTCGGCAACGCATTATTGCGCTGAAGAAACGGCGGCGAATTACAGTAGGTGAATATATTACCTTGGTGTTCGAAAATCGCGAGACGATAGCATTTCAAATACAAGAAATGGTGAGAACCGAACGGATCTTTTCACCAGAGAAAATCCAAGAAGAATGTGACGTCTATAACACCCTCTTGCCCGAGACAGACGAACTCAGCGCAACTCTCTTTATTGAAATCACTGAAGAAGACAAAATCCATGAACTCTTGGATTCTTTCCAAGGTATTGATAATTCACAAATCGTGGCTATCTGTACAGATAGAGATAAGATTTTTGCCAACTTTGAATCTGGCCATAGCAAAAAAGATAAAATCAGCGCCGTCCATTTTGTGCGCTTTTTGACAACTCCAAGCTTCAGGGACTACTTGACCCAATCAGAAACATCGGTCTTTTTGACTATCGAACATCCTAACTATCAAACCAAAGCCCTAATACCACAAGAAATGAAAGAAGAATGGATTCAAGATTTACAATAGTGTCACTTCCCGACGTTACACAGCATCAGACCAGAACAATCCCTCAAAATTGACAACCTGAAAAGATGTGCTTTAAGATAAAAACTCAATAGTGAGACCCTTTCAACCGATTGAAAGGAAAGAAGAATTTTCAATTTTCCGTGACGTTCATATAAGGAGGAAGACACATGGTTACCATTACTTCAATTGCCGAAGAAAAGATTAAGGAACTCATAAAGGAAGAAGAGAGCGCGGTGGGACTTCGCATTTATGTCAAAGGCGGAGGATGCAGCGGCTATCAATATGGCATGTCGTTCGAAGACAAAACAAGTGACGATGACACCATCGTGGAAAAAGGTGATGTCAAGGTGATCGTAGATTCACAAAGCGCCCCGATGCTCAGCGGCGCAGAAGTAGATTATGTGGACAGTTTGCAAGGGTCTGGGTTCTCCATCAAGAACCCACAAGCCAAATCTACTTGCGGCTGCGGCAGTTCTTTCTCAACCTAAGCTGCTCGTTTTATAAGAACCTGACCACAAGAAGGGTTGGACTTGCCGTACAAATCGTACCAAAGTTCAACCCTTCTTTTTTGTGACCTTGTAGAGAATAGCCTCATGTCTAAAGCCACATTAACCAAACGCCTCGAATTCTGCTCATCCCATCGCTATCACAACCCCAAATGGGATGACGAAAAAAATCGCGAGATCTTCGGCCCCTGCAACAACCCCAATACACACGGCCATAATTATCTACTAGAAGTGACGCTCAGCGGCGAAATTGACTCGGTGACAGGGATGATCATCAATCTCTATGATCTCAAACAGTATTTATGGGAAGTATTGATTGAATTCGACCATAAAAATCTCAACATGGATACCCCTTACTTTGATAATCGAATTCCCACTACTGAAAACTTGGCCAGAACTTTGTGGGAAGTTTTAAGTAAACATCCGCAACTTCCGAAATTGGACCACATCCGGTTGTATGAAGACGAGACGCTGTATGCAGATGTCACTGCTGCATCGTTTTCTCAAACACCATCATCGTCGCAAGAACTACCCTGCGCCACTATGACCCGCTGCTACAATTTCTCCTCGGCAATCGACAGCCCTGCCAAGCACATTACGGGCCACAATTATCTTTTGGAAGTCACGGTAGCTGGTCCCATTGCTTCTGAAACAGGCCAGGTCGTAAACCTGCAGGCTCTCGATGACCTCGTGCAAAATAATATTCTCAGTCGATTCCATGAACACAACCTGAGTCGGGATCCCGCATTCCAACAATCCCCACCAACCGAAGCCTACCTAGCCCAAACCATCTACCAAGAACTTCTCGGCCGACTTCCACAACACAGCACATTGGCCCAAGTCACGGTACATGAAAAGCCAGACACAGCAACAATGGTATCCTGACGTGCCATAACTACCTCACTTGGGCCCTCGCGTCGAAGCACGTTCTCAAAGGGAGCAGGGCACTGGACATACCGTCCTTGAAATTCAAACTACTAAACAGTCATCGTTTCGGGCCACTACATCAATCTTTCTTACCTAATCGCGTAATAATCTCTAGGTAAATCCTACCCCGGCAGTTTCATTTATTCCAAAAATTTGTTAGACAAGGTTCTCTCACAATACCCGTCGTCGTACGATGAGCCTTAAGGGAGTAACCATAGAAAGGTAGCTCAGCTGGTCAATTAGAAAACCAATACGATAATCGATGCACACATCCCAAAAACCCGGTCTGTACATCGCGAAATAACTGTGATGCCTATGTCTGCTCGCAACCACACTCAAACAAGGCGCAAGAAGGCGTTGATGATGGGAGTCAGCATCGCTCTCGTCGGTGTCCTCGCAGGCCTCACCCCTTGGGGAGCACAACTGGAAGAAGAGAGAGGGCTCCTTTGGTTATTCACATTGAGAGGAGTACGTCCCGCTCCCCAAGATGTCGTCGTTGTGACAGCGGATCGAAAATCTGCATTCGATCTGGGCGTGCCGCAGGAAGTGTGGAAATGGCCTCGAACCCTTCACGCACAACTCGTCGACGAACTTAGCAACCGTGGAGCCTCCGTGATTGCCTTTGATCTCTTTTTCAAAGAGGCTGGCTCGGCTAAGAATGATGCAGCCTTCGCCACTGCCATGCATGACTCGAAGAATGTCGTCTTAATTGAAAAAATGACCACGTTGGAGAACTTACACGTTTCCTCGGGAGTCATTCTTCGTATGTCTCCCACCGCGCAGTTACGGCAAGCCGCGCAGTCTTTAGCCCCCAATCCACTCCCGGCGGTACCCTTTCGCGTCAACCAGTTTTGGTTGTTCGAACCCAGCCAGGAACATGTGGCAACCCTGCCGGTCATTGCTGCGCTTATGCATGAATTTCGGCCGAACAGCACCGTCCGGAAACTCGTCCAAGATTTCGGACCAGACATTCTGGCCGAACCAGCCGCGGCGACAAACTTGGGAGAAGAACAAACCCGGGCGGCGACTCTCCGGACAATCATGCGCACAAACCCGGAGATCATGAAGCCCATACGAGAAGCATTGAACCTCTCAGAAAAGAACCATCCTTCAATCAAAACCAGTGCTTTTACCAACCTCCTGAATGCCATAGAACGCGGTGATAGCCAATATCTCGATTTTTATGGCCCCCCGCGAACGATCGCGACAATTCCCTTTTCGTGCGTGATCAAGGCCTGCCCTCCTGAAGATCGGGCCCCCATCGATTTTTCGGGAAAAGCAGTCTTTGTCGGCTTGTCGGAACAGGTGAAATCCGAACAAAAGGACCGGTTTCACACCGTCTTCACCTCTCCCGATGGGCTCTATTTGAGTGGAGTGGAAATTGCCGCCACTGCCTTCGCCAATCTGCTGGAAGACCGACATATCGCTCCGATCCCTTTCTGGGCGCACCTCTGTGTCGTGGTAGCCTGGGGACTCGTGCTAGGCCTGGCCTTTCGCATTGTGTCCGAGCACATAAATATCCGGACGAGTGCCGAAATCGCATTGGGGTACGCTGCCACCACATTGGCCGGCGCAGCCTTGTTTCTGGGAATGGCGTATGGCCTCTTTGCGTACCAGGCCATATGGATCCCTCTCATCGTTCCGTTGCTTATCCAATTACCCTTGGCCCTGATTGGCACGGTCTTTTGGCGATATCGGGAAACGCATTATGAACGGCAAAACATTCGACGCGCATTGGAATACTATGTACCAGGACCAGTGGCCGAGCAACTGACCACCAGTATTGAAACCGTGGCCACAACCAGCGAATTAGTCGAAGGTATCTGCCTGTCGACCGATGCGGAACATTACACCGCTCTTGCCGAGTCTTTAGATCTCCAGAAACTGCGCGCATTTATGAACGAATATTTTCAAACCGTATTTGAGCCCGTACGCAAAAGGAACGGCATTGTCTCTGACGTCGTGGGAGATGCCGTACTCGCCATCTGGGCAGCCCCCACGCTGACTCAGGAGATGAAATGCCAGGTCTGTGACACAGCTCTAGACATCATCCAATGCGTAGCCCGGTTTAATGCTGCTCACCCAGACACCCCGCTGCCGACCCGGATTGGGGTCCATGGAGGGGCCATGCTGCTCGGCAACGTGGGCGGCGTTGATCATTATGAGTATCGAGCTATTGGAGACATCGTCAATACCGCCACACGAATTGAGGGCGTGAACAAGCAACTGGGCACACGCATTTTGGGATCACAACAAATAATGGAAAATATCGATGGGTTCCTCACCAGAAACTTAGGTCGATTTCAATTAGTCGGCAAAAGTCGGCCCATTAACCTTTACGAGTTAGTTTGCCGGGAAAGCGACGCCGATACGATGCGCCACGACGCCGTCCATCTTTTTGCAGAAGGACTCCATGCCTTTCATCAACGGCAGTGGGACCAGGCCCTCATGTCATTCCGGGCCTGTCTCAAAGCATACGGCCACGATGGCCCCAGCACCTACTACATGGAAACGTGTGAACGATTCAAATTTTCGCCCCCCCATCATTCCTGGGAAGGCACGATCACCCTGCAAAAAAAATGACCCATGACCATAGGCGACAAGCATGAATCTAAAATCTCCCTCCTTATGTAAGGAGCTTGAATATCTGGAGACAAGCAACCAAATGTCATCGTTAGACCTCATCCCATGGTCATACTCGCGAAGGCGGGTATCCAGAGAAACTCAGGATAACCTAGATTCCCGTTTGCACGGGAAAGACCATCTCAAAGAACACATGCGCGCCTATTGCTTCAATAAAAAACTCTATCGTAATACCCAAATATTATATTTCATCTCTTATCCTGCAAGAGGGTGGCCCCACATAGGTACTTCCCGCCACGGCCGGCGCAGGAGCGCTCATGAAAGGTTTTATTCATGGCATGGATTTTTACGCACACCTATCTCCGAAGCTTCTACCTGCTCGCATGGTATGCCCTAGGTCTTAGCTTTACACTCAACTTCCCGCTCACGGCCGCCGCCCGAGACCAAGAGCGCTGCTCCGCATGGGTGGGCAAAGTCGTCTCGGCTGAAGGCCTTGTAGAAGCCCGCCGCGTCAGTACCACCACCTGGCAACCCACCAATGTGGGAGCCACCTTCTGCCCCGGAGACAAACTCCGCGTGGAATCCTGGCGAGCTGCCATTGTCCTGGCCAACGACACCATTATCCGATTGGACCAAGGCACCACCATCACGTTTACCGAAATTGAAAACAAAGAGTCGTCCTGGCTGGAATTGCTCGAAGGGATCGTGCATTTTCTCAGCCGCGTGCCCCAGACCCTGACCATCACCACGCCGTTTGTCAACGCGACAGTCGAAGGTACCGAATTCGTCATTCGTGTGGATGCGAACGAAACCAATGTCTGGGTCTTAGAAGGAGCCGTCCGGGTAGAAAACACATTAGGAAAATTGTTCTTAAAAGGCGGAGAGGCAGCAGTCACTCGTGCAGGAGAAGGCCCACAACGACGGTTGGATATTCAACCACGCGATGCCGTGCAATGGGCGCTCTATTACCCTCCCCTGCTGGATGTCAGTACCAACACTGTCACAGGGCCGAATCAACAGATCCTCCAAGGTGCGATTGTACAGTACCAAAGCGGCGATATTCGTAGCGCCCTTGATCAACTGAGTACCATTCCCAACGAACAGCGAGACTCTCAATTTTTTGGTATTCGGGCCGGACTGCTCTTATCGGTGGGACAGATAGATAAAGCCACCTTGGATATTGAAGAAGCCCTACGTAGCGATCCCAACCAGGAAACAGCCTTGGCCCTGCAATCCGTCGTCTCCTTGGTCAACAATAACAAGGAAGAAGCTCTGCAATTGGCGAATCAGTCCGTCGAAAGCGCTCCACAATCCTCTGTTGGGTATATCGCGCGATCGTACGCCCAACAAAGCCATTTTGACATCCAAGCCGCCCTGGACAGTGCCGAACAGGCGACGGCCCATTCGCCAGACGATGCCCTGGCCTGGGCGCGAGTAGCCGAACTCCGCCTGTCTTTAGGAAATCTGAGCAAAGCACGCCAGGCCGCCCAACAGGCCGTTGAACTCAATCCTCGTCTGGCACGGACACAAACCATTTTAGGGTTTGCCCTGTTGACCGAAGCCAAGATTGCCGAAGCCCGAAAAACCTTTGAACAAGCCATTGCACTCGATCAGGCAGACCCGCTCCCACGCCTAGGCCTGGGGTTAACCAAGATACAAAAGAGCGAATTGGCGGAAGGCCGACAAGATTTGGAAATTGCCGCCAGCTTAGATCCTAGCAACGCCCTCATCCGAAGTTATTTAGGGAAGGCCTATCATGAGGAACGTCGGGATCCTGGTCTTTCTTATCCCATGGATTTCTCCAAATATATAGCAGATCAAAAGAATTCCATCGTGGCAGCTCAGTTGGACATGGCTAAGGAACTCGACCCCAAAGATCCGACTCCGTACTTTTATGATGCCATCCGAAAACAAACCTTAAACCGCCCGGTAGAAGCCTTATCAGACTTACAAAAATCGATTGACTTGAACGACAGCCGGGCTATCTATCGATCAAGATTTCTTTTGGTTGAAGATAAAGCCGCGCGCAGTGCCAGTGTAGGAAGAATTTATCAAGACCTGGGTTTTGCCCAACGTGCAAGAGTGGAGGGTTGGTACTCACTATATTCCGATCCCACGAGCCATTCGTCCCATAGGCTCCTGGCCGATTCTTATGTGGGAGACCCGCGACGAGAGTTCGCAAGAGCAAGCGAGCTTTTACAGTCTCAACTTTTTCAGCCAATTAATATCAACAATTTTCAACCCCAATTATCCGAGACCAGCCTGCAAATTCTGGAGGGGACAGGGCCATCTTCTGCAGGATTTAATGAATTTAACCCAATGTTTTTCCGTGACCGTCTTGCTGTCCTAGGCAATTTAGCCGTCGGAAGTTTCAATACCATAGCTGACGACGCAGTCATTTCAGGAATGCTCGCGGACCCGATGTCTCTTAGCCTGGGCCAATTTCATTATTCTACCGATGGCTTTCGGTCCAATAATGATAACACGGTTGATTTGTACAATGTCTTTCTCCAGGGGGAGGTAACCCCAGAAGTTCACCTCCAAGCGGAATACCGTAACCGTTACACCAAACAAGGAGACTTGCGAAGGAACTTTGACTCATCTGATTTTGATGAAAATTTCAAATCAACGACCCAAGAAGAGTCAGCAAGGGTTGGAGGAAAATTTTCCCCAAGATCTCACATCGATCTATTGTTGTCGGGAATCTATGCTCACCGTCGATCGTTGGTTGAGCTTGTAAATGGAGTACGCTTTAGCGGTCAAGATACGACCACTGCCTATCAGGGCGAAGGTTTGGTTGTTTGGCGGAACCGGCTCTTTAATGCTTCCGCTGGGGGAAGGGTACGTCGGTTGGATGGAAAACTTCGAACGGAGCTCCAGCTCATTGGGCTCCCATTTCCCCCCTCCATAGAAGTTTCGTCAACAGATATTACACATGAAAGTGGCTATGTCTATATCAATGGCCAATTCCCTGAAAATGTGACCTGGATAGGTGGGTTAGCTTACGCTCGGGAAAAATTAGATCTTTTCAATGTCAATGTTCGAAGACTCCTTCCCAAAGCGGGGGCAATATGGAATGTGACAGAATGGGCTCGCGTACGCCTTGCGTATTTTCAAACTGTGACGTCGACCGGAATTATTGAGCAGACAATTGAGCCGACTCAAATTGCGGGATTCAATCAGTTATTCATTGACTCCAATGGCACCCGATCAACATTTTATGGTGGCGGCATAGACATGAAATTCAACCACTTTCTTTATGGAGGTGGTGAAATTTCACATCGAGAATACTCCGAACTCGCCTTTGCACCCGGGCAAGGAACACGGCAGTTCGATTATCGATCAGACCTCTATCGTATTTATGCCTATTGGGGCATTCTTGCTAATTGGGCCCTTAGTACGGATATAGAATGGGAGAAAATTTATCGACCGGCCAACGTTGCTGATGGACCTGATGGCGATGGTCGCTTTACCCAACTCGATACCCTTATCGTTCCTCTTATGATTCGCTACTTCCATCCTTCAGGATTTTTTACAGGGCTACGGGGGACTTTCCTTCGGCAAGACCTCGAACTTCCCTCGACGGCAACCTTCCGAGATAAACACGAAGGCGTCTTTCTACTTGACTTTATCGTAGGGTTTCGGCTCCCCAAACGACTGGGAATCGTAACTGGGGAAATACGAAATCTAACGGATCAACAGTTTAATTTCCAGGATCCTAATGTTCTTCGCCCTGAAGTCGGAAATCAACGATTTATTCCGGATCTTTCCGGTGTCTTTAAAATTACGATAGCACTTAATTAACTAAAACAGAAATAAGTCTACTACGTCAGGCGATTGTTTCATGACTACGAACACTAAAAATTCTAGGTTTGAGGATGATCAGTCAACCCGATGGCTGTGGCGAAGGGCGAAGGGGACAAGCAGGAGGCCCGGTCAAGAATTCCTAGAATAAAGGTTGATCTTCTAAGATCCGTATTTCTGCCCTTCCACAATGAGGAAGGTTTTATCTTTACACCATACTAAAGACTTTTAGAAAGTTAGACTATGCAAATTCGTGCCCCCCCAAGTACATAATTATTTAGCTAATATTGAGCTCTACGGTTGCCTCCTGGAGCAATATATTTTCTTTGGATTTAATGAACCTTCTAGACAAGGGGTTGAGCCAAAATATACTTAAGGCAAGGTATAATGAACTTCTACGGGCTTACGCCCGTAGTATCTTTGCTATAACTTCAACCTCCAGTTGTTCGCCTTTGGCGAAATAACTTCATCCACAAGCTTACGCTTGTGGCATAGCGGCGGTATCGTAAATTGCCCCGGCTTCTTCCGGAAAAACTTACGAAGAAGATAATTAGAATAAAGATCGTCTTAATGATAATTAATGGTGAAACCAAGGAGGAGAAAATATGTCAACCACAGGCATGAAGAACACAAAAGCTATTGATAAAATTCAAGAAAGGTTCCGGCTTAAAAGGGATGAAAAAGGAGATTTAAAATTATTGAATGGAAAGCCTGAAGTAGATTCAGCAGTCACTGTTGCAGTTTCTTGCCATACACACTTGGAAGAGTCATGGGCAGGAATCCATGAACACGCTTCCCTGAAGTGTGATGAAGATGTTGGTGAAGAGATTGGTAGTGTACTCGTACAGATCAAGACGCCTGGTGCCAAAAGAGGACGGTGGATTGTCTATGCTCGCCCAATTGAAAATACTGAAGGAAAAGTGGAAAAAGACGTGGAGGTAATTCCCGGAATTGTTTCAAAAAAAACCGATGATTTGCATGTGGAAAATATCACCATAATCAACACAGGTGGGCCAGAGACGGAATATATAATTATCGGCAATAATAAGATTTGTATTCCCTGTTAATAATTTCTGTTAGTAGCATTCTCAAGGATGATTGAACTGGGTAAGATATATTTCCCTAGGAAACTGGGGGGAAGAACTTGGTCCGGTGCCACTGATTCGAAGTCATAAGAAAAGCGAAGGTTGAAATTGACATTCCCACGTTTTTTTAAAAAAGCGTGGGAATCTATTGTTTCTGTGGTACGTCAATGACAAGGCTGCTTTAAAAACCAGCTTACCCGTATTGCATTGCGTAGGTTTCGGAAAATTTGTTGCGTATATACCCGTCTTTTTAAGACCTATTCACTGAACATTTAAGGAGATAACTGTATGAAACTGAAACATATTAAAAAAGAACATGAACGTCGAGGCTACAAACGGGGAGCAAATGGTAAGTTAGAAAAAGACCCAGGGGGTAAACCTATTCCTCATGAGGTAGCAGCCATAAAATGCGATCCAACGAATGAGGAGGTATGGAATGAGATTTATCAGCATGCAAAGTCAGAAGGGGCTCCAAAAGGGGAGACGATAGGACTGGTTCTCGTTCAGTTAACCAAAGCCGGTTCCCCCAAAGGTCGCTGGATAGTCTATGCCAAGGCCAGTGAAAATAGTGATATTGTTTCCAGTCCTGGTATCCAATCAAACGATAGTGATGATGTGACCAAGGAAGATATTTCTTTTTACTACGTTGAAAGCGACGTCAAGGCCCTGGGGTACGTTCATATCGCCTGCAATAAGGTTTGTTACTTTGAAGGCGAATCTATCCCTGCCTAATTTTCTGTAAAAATATATTGGCAAAAACATCCGCGCTATCGGCAATTAAATGATTTTCTTTGCTTTCAAAATTGTGGAGAACAATAATGGCCTTACGAGAAAAAGCATCATCCAAGAAATAAGAAATTAATAGTTAGATACCCTTTTGTTTTTTTATAACTATCTCCAATCTGGGGTTCATTTTGCCGGTGACCTGGCTAGTTGAGGGTCACCGGCCCGCAAGTAGTCAAATATTAAGATTTTAAAAAAACCGGAGTCAATAATGAAGATTTCTTCCTTTCTTGAAAAATGTCAAAACTTAGCGAAAGTGAGAATTCCAAGGTGTTGAGCTTTCAATTCCTGTCTATATTAATGAGCGATACAGCGGCTATGAGAGAGTGCTTAGAACCTTTGAGGCTCCAACATCATCCCAATAATGCATTTTTATATCGTTCAGAGCGTCTATTAGTTTTCTATTCTTACCTCTTCCCAATCTTGGAAGTCCACCTCATAACCACGGAACCTGGACAGTCGTGGGAGTCTACGAAGGGCAAGAGGACAATATTTTTTACACAAAGAAAAATGGAAGTCTTGAAGAAAAAGATAGAAAAAAATTGACCACGGGAGATGTTGTGTTATTGGAACCCGATACGATTCATGCAGTTTCGAATCCCCTATCCACACCCTCAAAAGCTCTTCACGTGTATGGGGCTAATCTTTTCTCCACGACTCGGAGTATGTGGAATCCCTGGACCATGGAAGAGTCGCCTTTTGAACTCTATCAATTTCTTATGTGGTCCAACACCATGACGGAACGCGGAAACCCTTCTGATAGGGAACCGCGACCTTAACTGTATTCCGCGAATTTTCACCACCAGATTTTTTATTGATTCGAGAGAGGTGAAACCAGAATAAAGAAAGACTCCTAAACTATGACACATACCCATCCATTACACATTCTCTACACTAACCTTCAGTTGAACTCTTCAGACAGAGAACAAGGCTACAAGACCAATGGCGTGATTGATTGGGCGACCTTCGCTAACAATCCTATCGACCACAAAGAAAAATCCGTGGAGGTCGATCAACATGATTTTGCGTTTGGAACGTTACGGATTACTCAACCTTGTCTATTGCGGTTGACCGAAAATATCCAATTTAACCCGAATGCCCCACGCACCTGGTTGAATCACGAGGGACAGCCCATCCAAGCGGCATGGGATAGTGCGTATTTCTCGGAAGCCAAAGGCATTGACCCCAAGCGTAGAAGCGATTGGTTTCCCAACCCCCACTATGTAAAAGATCACGCCCTTCCGGATGGCACGACCGTCCCTAGCTGGGGTGACAATATGATCCAGTACTTTAAAGATGATACCCCCCGTGCTTATCAACTGGGATTTTTTGCGGCTATTGCGGTGGAGACGGATGGCGTCATTATTGATTTGAATGGATTCACTTTGCGGCAGCATCCCATGCATGCACTCATGCAACGGTTTTTTGCCATTATCGAATTGGGCGATCAGCCGTTTATCCCCGGCGAAGGTCCTGCCTCTGATGGAGGATTTGGCAAGGATTTGCGACCGGCGCATCAGGTAACGATAAAAAATGGTGTGTTGGGCCTATCTAGCCACCATGGGATTCATGGCAATAACTGTCACGATGTGTTGATTGAGCATGTGACCTTTCGCGATCATGAAGTGGCCGCGATTTCGTTGAATGGCGCTCAACGTGTGGCCATAGTGAATTGTCAGTCTCTCGGCTCTCGTCAGCCTTCAAGCGAACCCCAGGGTTCACCTCTGGGAGGGGTTCCTGTATTGGGAACGTTCTCCGCCGCACGGTTTGCGCAAAAGACTGCTCAGAATATTGTACGCAATCCCAAGACATCTCCCACATTTCAAGCATTCGATCAACACATCAAAACCGGCTTTCTTACTGCTCTCGAAAAGTTGAGCACAAGTATCGACACGGTTTTTAATGAAGTAATTTTTCAAGGACAAGCCACCCCATCAAATCCGCTCTTTAGAAACCCCCTCCAACTCACCGATGGCCCATCTTATGGCATTCTTTGTAGCCCCCGTGGTGTGGCAGTTGGTCCCTTCATGGAACCTCGATCCGACTCCTCTGCCCTCGATGCCAGAGACTATTACCTCCAAGATGTCTCGATGGACAACATCATTATCGGCCCACGTGAAATTATTTCCATCTCTGGGGGTGATAAAAAGGGCAATCAAGTCGATATCGCTGGCGCTGTCTTTCAACTCTTTGGACTGGATGACCAACCGGGTTGTCTCGGGGTTGATGGGAGGTATCAAGGGACGGTTTTAAGTGATATGCAGATTCGTTTGGCTCAAGCTAAGGCTTTGTTCATTCAGGAAGATAAAGATTTGGGAAAATTCTTTGGCACCCTATCTATTGAAGATGAAATCGTCACCTGGGCCTTAGCCAGCCACGACCCGCAATTTCCTAACCCTTTTCCCCAAGCGACTCCCCCTTACAAACTGGTCCATGCGCTCCAATCCACAGGTGGAGTGCTTGAGTTGCAAGATTCCACCGGTCGGTACATGGGCTATTCGGTTCATCTCCGATGTAACGGCGATTCTATGCACCATGTTCACAAGGGCACGGTTGCGTTTCGGTTTGATGGAATTTCAGGACTTCTCATGCAGAGCTGCTCGGCCACCGGCATTACGAACCGTGGACCGGACGGTTCACTACATGGAGGTCACTATCGGAACGCTTCGGATGGTGGCCACGAAGGACAGGGCAACAAACTAGTGGGATATACGGGATCGGATGCCTATGGAATTCGCTTATCAGCCTGTGAACATGCCAATCTCACTCGTTGCGAGGTGAAGTCTGTTACCTCAGATCAAGGGAACGGGTACGGCCTGCATATCTCAAACGGCTCAAGAAATATTCACCTCAACAGTTGCACCATAGATTCGGTTCAGGCTGGAGCCAAATCCGATACCACCAAACCATGGGAAAGCCCGCATCTCAATCCGGAGGCCTTTGCTCTCAAAACTGATTCAGACACCTCTAGCGTCGTCATCGAGCATTGCACCGCGACCGGCGAGTCGCAGCCTACTTTTCCCGAACCCACAACCGAACAGAAAGTGGATAGAATACCATCACTTGATGTCGCAACATCAAAACTGAAAATACAGTTAACCAGGGAGAAGGAAATGATGCGCGATCAAGGCGGCTAATTCGTCGGCTTCCAGTTTGCCTTCCTTAGTCTCTAAGATATTTCCGTTGGAGAAGAAGTGCGTGGTGGGATAGGTTTCAAAGTTGTGTTGTTTTTTGATAGCTCGGCACTTGCCGGGGACATGCATCTTAGCTTTGCCGAATCGAATAGTCGCATGATCTTTTGCTGAGGCTTCCAGGATGGGGTCATAGGCCTTGCAGGGTTCACAGGTGGCAATGCCATAGGCGACAACCGCCGCTGGGGCTTGCGTGAAGTCTTCGTAGTTTTCGTCATTGACGTTTTCTACGGTTCCTGACATCATACTTTCTCATTCATAGAAAATGGTTGACTGGGCTTCTACCTCCCCTGGCCCCTCCTTACAAAGGAGAGGAGAACTAGGAAAACTCGGCGGCACCGCCCTACTTAACCCAGACAGTCAGATAACAAAGAACCCTAAGGGAACCACAATGCGTTCCGCTTAGGGTTTTCTTATGTGAATACAAATTAGTTGAGTTTGCTTAAGGCCGCGAGGATCTCTTTGTCGTCGCGAGCGACTTTAATTTCTTGTACCTTTGCGTAGGCTACTTTGCCATTCTTATCAACTATCACCGTCGCCCGTTTCGAGCAATTCAAGGGTTCAAAATACAGGCCGTAAGCCTTCGACACGGTGCGGTGCATATCCGCCAAGAGTTTGTGTTTGAGTTCCAGCGAATCTGCCCAGGCTTTGTGAGAAAAGAAGCTATCACAGCTCACGCCCAAAATCTCAGCATTGGCCGATTCAAAACTTGGGAAATCGTCGGTGAGACATTTATTTTCTCCCTGACAGACCGGACTCCAGTCTAAGGGATAAAATGCCAAGACCACGTTCTTCTTCCCGCGAAAATCACTGAGCTTCACATCGTTTTGATCTTGATCTTTCAATGTGAAATCGGGAGCTTCATCTCCCACTTTAATTTCTGCTGCAACATCCGCCATGTTCTATCTCCTCCTTGTTGATAAGGTATACCATCACAACCCGAACAATTTCTGGTGGTACCACGGGGTGAAAAAGTTTGTCAATGAGCATAATAGGCCCCTGTTTTCGGCGATAGGGCCTGTCATACCTAGAGAAATTCGGGTCAGTTAGTGGTCAGGCTCCCAGGATTGCAGGTGCATACGGCTCCCTCTATTCCCTTGTGTTTGGCTTCATCTCAGGGTATCGTGAAATGAAGACGATAAATAGATTGCTTCTCTCTGCTCTCGATACAAAGGATGGTACTTCCGCTCCCTAAATGAATCACGTTCAGTCGTTCCTGTCAGGACTGAAAGATTGGTCTTGGCTTCGTATCTTTCTCGTCACTTCTCTGCTCCTCTTGTGCATCGGAACGGGTACAGTCCTTGGTGTGCTCTGGCAAGTCACTCGTGACCTACCCACCTTCGATTCCTTTCAAGATTATCAGCCCAGCTTGGTCTCGAGAGTGTATGCCGATAACGGAGAACTTATCGGACAGTTTTTTATTGAACGTCGTTTGTATACGCCTTTTGATCAAATCCCCCAAGCCCTCACGCAGGCTGTGATTGCAGTAGAGGACACGAGATTTCTAGAACACCCCGGGCTCGATATTGTCGGTATCGCCCGAGCAGCTTGGACCAACCTTAAGAAAGGCGGGCGCTTTCAGGGCGCGAGCACCATCACACAACAATTGGCGCGCGCGCTGTTCCTCTCTCCTGAACGAACGTATACGCGAAAAATCAAGGAACTGGTCTTGGCGATCAAGATGGAGTGGGTCCTCACAAAGGATCAGATCTTAGAGATGTATCTGAATCAAATTTACTTTGGTCACGGGGCCTATGGGATTGCCGCCGCGACGCTTACCTACTTCGATAAGGGCGTGAATGAACTTAGTCTCCCCGAGGCGGCATTTCTCGCTGGACTTCCCAAAGCCCCTAATACCTACTCCCCGTACCGCAATCCAGATCTGGCCAAATCCCGAAAAGAATTAGTCTTACACCGTATGGTCCAGGCTGGATTTATTACAGAGGAAGAAGAGCAAACAGCGATCGACACTGCATTGACCTACCATCGGCAATCCATCGAACCAATTGCCTCTTATTTCGTGGAAGATATTCGTCAACACCTCGTGGAACGGTATGGCGAATCCCTCGTGTATAAGGGGGGACTGCAGGTTCATACAACGCTCAATATCGCCATGCAAAAACTCGCACAGGAAAGTCTACAGGAAGGCTTACGACAGCTGGATAAACGCCAAGGATGGCGTGGGCCCGTTGGACATGTGGACTTCGGCAAAGACTTTGTGCCACCCGAAGAGCATCCTGAGTTACAGAACCCACGTGCCGCTCTGGTTGACGGACTTTATCACGCGCTCGTCACCAAAGTCACCAAGAAGTCTGCGCATATTCTAATTGGCAATACGCATAAAGGAACTATTGCTCTCAAAGACATGGAATGGGCTCGACGGCGCCTGAAGGATGTTACTGATGTTGGCTCTGCTGAGAAACGAGAGAACGCCACGCCACGCCACCTCTTGAAGATTGGGGATCTCATTGAAGTCTGGCCCAAAAATGGAAAACTGGAATCCGGCAAGTTTGTCCTCGAGCAAACTCCTGTTGTGGAAGGCTCCTTGTTAGCCCTTGATCCACGGACAGGGGCGGTGCAGGCCATGGTCGGAGGCTATAGTTTTTCCCGAAGCCAATTCAATCGGGCCATCGCAGCCCGGCGACAACCAGGCTCCGCCTTTAAACCCCTTATCTATGCCGCGGCTTTACAACAAGGCCTGACGCCCGCCACCTTAATCTTAGATGCACCGGTGGTCTACCAAGATGAAGAACTGGACCGCATCTGGAAACCCGAGAATTACGAGAAACGCTTTTACGGCACCATCTCGCTTCGGGAAGCGCTTCGCCATTCCCGCAATGCCGCCACCGTACGGCTCCTGGAACAAATCGGTGTCCCTGAAGTCGTACATGTGGCTAGCAATCTTGGCATTCAAAGCCCACTCAGCCAGGACCTTTCATTGGCTCTCGGCTCATCAAGCGTCACTTTACAGGAAATTACGTCGGCCTATGGCGTCTTTGCCAATCAGGGCATGTGGCTACACCCTTATCAGATCACACTCGTGAAAGACGTGAATGGAGAAATTCTGCAACAACACTTATTCGAACCACGGCAAGCCATGACCCCAGAAAACGCGTACCTCACAACGAATATGTTAATGGATGTCATCCAGAGTGGAACGGGACGTCGAGCCAAGAAAATTGGGCGCCCGTTGGCAGGAAAAACTGGAACGACCAATGGCTATAACGATGCCTGGTTTGTGGGCTATGCGCCGAACTTAGCAACCGGGGTCTGGATAGGGTTTGATTCGGTGCGTACGCTAGGTCGATTGGAATCCGGAGCACGTGCGGCCTTGCCAATCTGGACCCAATTTATGGGTCAAGCCCTCAGCCATCTTCCTGTGATGACCTTTATGATTCCGGAAGGAATCCAGTTCGCCCAGGTGGATACCACGACCGGCGACCTCCCGACCCGATCCAGTCGGCATGTGAGCACAGAAGTATTTCGCAAGGGCACCGAGCCAGGCAAAGCGGCACCTCAAAAAGCTAATCCAATGGATTTCTTTGAGCTTGACCGAATGAATTCTGGCTCTTCCAGTCAACTCTCTTCGTTTTAAGTCTGTCATACCCATGAGTTTTGTCATAACCGCGCAGGCGGGTATCCAGAAAAGATCAGACTGAAACCTGGATTTCCTTTTTCACGGAAATGACAGACAAATAGAAGGGTTCCGGCCTTCCTTTATGGGCAGGTTACTCGGCTATCCTTTGGCATCTTGATATTCTTCATACCAGGCCATTTGAATCGCTTCCAGTTTTTTCTCATTGGAAGCTTGCGGATCATCCTTAAACTCAGGTAATGCCACAATCCAAGCATGAAGATCGGTGAACCGTACAGTTAGCGGATCAGTCTCAGGATATTCTTCTTGTAACCGAATCCCAATATCTTCTGCATCTGTCCACATCAGATCGTGCGCCATGATTTCCTCTTAGCTTGATTGCTCCCTGCCTTCAATCTGTTTCCTCCCATTTGTAAGGGGCTTAAACCCAAAGAGGGTTAAAGCAGGCGGGGAAGTGTGACATATCAGACAAGGAAACTAATGAAACATTGCGAGAATCCGAAAGCCAATCATATTCCAAAGCCTCTACCTCCCCTACCCCCTCCTTACAAAGGAGGGGAATTCCTCAATATTTGCTTCAGCTTCATTTCGCCAAAGTTATACACTGAAACTCTCGTGATTATTTGACGAATTCTGAAACCTTCTTACTCTCTAGCGCTTCCTTCAGAGTGGCATCCATCAACACTTCTGCCAAATGATGGGTCTCTTTTTCCACCTCAGAAATCCCTGCACGAATCGCACGATGGTCATCACCTTTTTGCATTTCACCGAGTTGTTGAATTACACGTTGAATCTCGGCTTTCTCTTTGTTACCAATCAAATCAGTGGCACGTGACAGAGCCTTTTCCGTTGCCACAATAATCGCATTAGCTTCCGTGCGGGCTTCAATCACTTGCCGGGCTTTAATATCTTCCTCGGCAAATTGGAAGGACTCTCGAATCATGCCTTCTACTTCGTCATCCGTGAGTCCGTGCGAAGGTTTCACTTGTACTGTTTGGGCTTCGTTTGTCCGAATATCTCTAGCCGTCACATGTAAAATGCCATTCGCATCAATAAGAAAGGTGACTTCCACACGAGGCACACCGGCAGGTAACGGCGGCATTTTCAATTGAAATCTGGCCAAGCTACGATTGTCTTTCACTAATTCACGTTCGCCCTGAAGGATATGAATATCCACTGATGTTTGTCCATCCACATAGGTCGTAAACATTTCCTTCGAGCTTGTGGGAATGGTGGTATTGCGCCGGATCAAGGCGCTCATGACCCCACCCATTGTCTCAATACCTAAGGACAACGGTGTCACATCTAAGAGAAGAATTTCTTTGTTATGCCCACCGAGAATATCCGCTTGTACGGCTGCTCCAAGGGCGACCACTTCGTCTGGGTTCAATTCACTGTGGGGTTGTTTGCCGAATAACTCTTCAACTTTCTGCCTGACCAAGGGCATACGCGTACTGCCACCAACTAACACCACTTCGTCAATTTGAGTAGCTGTTAACCCTGCATCTTTTAACGCTGACCGGCACGGAGCCAGCGTCCGATCTACGAGGTCCATAACCAGCGATTCCATTGTCTCACGCGTCACCGTCTTTTCATATGTTCCCTTGGGTGTCTCAACAACAACCTTGGTTTCCATGGCATCAGACAACTGCACTTTGGCCTGTTCGGCTTCCAAACGTACCACTTGCATCAGATCGGGATGCTCATGGCATTGAATCCCATGCTGTTCGTCTATTTCTTTAACCAAGCCATCAATAAACCGTTGATCAAAATCATCGCCCCCCAGATGCGTATCGCCATTCGTGGCCAGCACTTCAAAAATGCCATCTTTTAACTTGAGAATCGAGATATCAAATGTCCCGCCGCCTAGATCGTAGATGGCAATGAGACCTTGCGTCTTTTTCTGAAGCCCATAGGCTAAAGAAGCCGCAGTAGGCTCATTGATGATACGCAAGACCTCTAAGCCGGCAATCATTCCAGCATCTTTCGTCGCTTGCCGCTGGCTATCATTGAAATAGGCCGGTACCGTAATCACGGCCTTGGATATATCTTCTTTTAAAAACTCTTCTGCCCGTCGCTTTAATTCCTTTAAAATCATGGCAGAAACCTGAGGAGGCGAATAAGCCTTCTCTCCTACTGCGATACGAATGACGCCGTTTTTCTCTTGTAACGAATAGGGAAAATACTTCTGCTCATCGGCAACGTCTTCTAATCCTTTCCCCATAAACCGCTTGACAGAATAAATAGTACGGGAAGGATCTCGTGTGAGATGAGCTTTCGCCGGGTCACCGACAATCAACCCATTATCTGTCATCCCCACAATGGACGGGACCTTCGCTTGCCCCTCAGGACCCGGGATCACACGTGGCGTCCCATCATCCATATAGGCAATCAACGAATTGGTTGTCCCTAAATCAATACCAACGATTCGACTCACAATCTATCCCTTTTGTAACGATACAATATGAAGCCTTGTTATCCTGTCGTTTCGAGTAATTCACTTACCATATTGCAAATGTATGTACGATTGGAAAGAATTTCTTGCATGTGGCGTAACACGGCATTTTTCTCATCTCGAGCATCACCTGGCTCGGAATGAGTCTGTTGCAATTGATCCCATTCCTGATACTTCTCACGTAAGGCTTTTTCCTGTTCCGCTTGACGCTTTTCAAGATGCTCTCGTGCAATCTGGAGTTTCTGGCGAAGTTCAATACGTTCTGTCGAATCTTCTTCTGACGAAAGATTTCGGAAGGACTCCATATCCTCTTGGAGCTCTAAAATTTCTTCAAAGAGATCAGCTGGAGGATTGGACCGAATATCCTTCACGGCCCCGGCTTCTAAACGAATGAGATATTCGACACGTTGAATGGGATCCTTCAAAGTCCGATAGGCTGCATTAAGAAAAGCGGAATTGCCTAAGCTAATCGTCTTTTCCGATTCATCTTTGGTGGAATAAAAGTCAGGGTGGAATGTCCGGCTTAACTCATAATAGGTTCGCTCTAATTCTTCCTCATCGATATTGAGCAACCGAGACAATTTAAAACAGGCGAAATAATCTAGGTCTTTAGAAAGGGGTTGGACCTTCACGCATTGCCCGCACAAATATTCTCCGGTCACTTCAGACTGACAGTGCCAGCACATGCTCCGTGCCATCGGCAATTCACGTGGATTGGTCGAGGTCGAATGGGTATGTTCCATGGTACGAAAGGCTCTCTGACAAGTCAGGCATGACTAACTACGCCATGCCTGATCAATTACATCAGCGGTTTCCTGAATGTGAGGACAATATAACCTAGGCTGAGAATGACTCCCCACATCCGCAGGTTTTGGAGGCGTTGGGATTGATAAACTTGAAGGCGCCGCTCACCATATCTTTTTGATAATCTAGCGTCATCCCCTGTAGATAGATTGCGCTTTTCGCATCCACAATAACTTTCACCCCATTGACCTCAGTCACCGTATCAAATTCGCCAATTTTTTCATCGAAATTGACGGTATAGCTTAATCCTGAACATCCTCCGCCTTTCACACCCAGTCTCAACCCACCTTCAGTGATACCTTGAAGGTCTAACAACCGCTGCACCTCTTTTAAGGCAGCATCGGTCATCGTGACAATTGCCGTGTTATCAGCTTCTTGTGTTTCCATTGTCCGTTCCCCCTTAACCTTCCTTCATTCATGACGACGATGCCGCAGCTTCTTGTTTCGGCTTTTTCTCATCAGCTTTCTTCTGATAATCACCCAACGCTGCTTTTATGGCATCTTCTGCCAACACCGAGCAGTGAATCTTTACAGGAGGAAGATTTAACTCTTCCACAATATCAGTATTCTTAATTTTCTGCGCTTCTTCAACAGATTTCCCCTTCAACCATTCCGTGGCCAAGCTCGAGCTAGCAATCGCTGAGCCGCACCCAAAGGTCTTAAATTTGGCATCTACAATGGTGTCCTGTTCGACTTTAATTTGCAGTTTCATGACGTCGCCGCATTCCGGAGCACCGACAATCCCCGTTCCTACCCCATCTTCTTCCTTTTTGAATGACCCAACATTTCGGGGATTGTTGTAGTGATCAATCACTTTTTCACTATAGGCCATGGCTCATTCCTCCTTCTAATTATTTAAAATACTGTAATTTCCCGTATTAGTTAATGCGCAGCCCATTGCACGCTTTTCAAATCCACACCTTCTTTGGCCATCTCATAGAGCGGAGACATTTCTCGAAGATGGTTGACGGCCTTAATCATGCGATCAATCGTATATTCAATTTCTTCATCCGTGTTAAACCGTCCCAACCCAAACCTAATTGACGAATGGGCTAAATCAGACCCCACTCCTAAGGCCCGCAACACATACGAAGGCTCAAGTGTCGCCGAGGTACAAGCCGAACCGGAAGACAGGGCAATTTCTTTCACCCCCATCAACAAAGCCTCACCTTCGACATAGGCAAAACTGATATTCAAGTTGCCGGGTAGGCGTTCGGTTGGATGGCCATTGAGATACACTTCATCCATGGCTCCCATGATGCCAGCTTGGAGGCGATCTCGCATTTTTGTCAACCGCGCCGCATCTGTTGCCATTTCCTGTTCACACAGTTCACAGGCTTTCCCAAACCCAACAATTAGCGGAACCGGCAAGGTCCCCGAGCGCATGCCGCGTTCATGGCCCCCGCCATAGATCAGGGGTTCCAGACGGACACGTGGCGCTCGCCGTCGAACGTACAGCGCTCCAACACCCTTAGGACCATAAATCTTGTGGGCAGAGAATGACATGAGATCAATGCCCATATCTTGGACATTCACCGGAATTTTTCCAACTCCTTGCGTGGCATCACAGTGGAAGATAATGCCCTTGTCTTTGGCGACTTTTCCAATCTCGGCAATGGGATTAATCGTCCCGATTTCATTATTGGCTAACATCACCGAGATTAAGATAGTTTTCTCCGTAATAGCGTGACGCACATCATCCGGGTTGACCATCCCCTCTTTATCCACTGGAAGAAACGTCACGGTCACGCCCTTCTTTTCTAGATACTTCGCTGTATCAATCACTGCCCGATGTTCCGTGGCACTGGTAATAATATGGTCGCCCTTCTCCTTATACATGGCCACAATGCCTTGCAGCGCCAGATTGTCCGATTCCGTCGCACCGCTCGTAAAAATAATCTCTTTGGCATCTGCTCCTATTAACCGAGCAATGTGTTTTCGAGCCTGTTCTACGCCCTCTTCCACTTCCCATCCGAAACTGTGGTTCCGGCTGGCCGCATTGCCAAACTTTTCTGTGAAATAAGGAAGCATGGCCTCTAAAACTCTGGGATCACAGGGGGTGGTGGAATGATTATCCAAATATATGGGCAACTTCATAATTGAACTCCTTCTTTCTTTCGAGATTCCACGATAATTAAGGGAGGATCTTCCATCATATCTTCAATAGACATGCTACTGAGTAGATGCACGATACTTTCTTGAACTTTGAGAAGAGGGGTGCGAATATTACAATGCTCCATCTGGTCGCAGGCCGTCTGATCGTCTCGTTCATGGTAACAATCAGCGATCCCTAATGGTCCCTCGATGGCTTCCAACACTTGCGCAATGGAAATGTCACGCGGTTCACGCGCCAAGAGATATCCCCCCTTCGGACCGTTTTGACTTTCCACCATCTCATGCTTAGCCAGTGCCTGAAGCACTTTTGCCAAGAGCTCTAACGGAATGTGATGTTCCTCTGCAATCTCCTTGGTGTTGACGATCCGATTGGTCGAAAAAGCGTTTTCTCCATATTGCACTGTGGCCATATACTGCAGGGCCATTAAGGCATAATCCGCTTTTTTGGAAAGTTTCAACATGATCGAAACAATGGTTGACGAGTGGGAAATCCCTAATTGCGACTTATCTGATCGGGTTTAATGTAGCATTGACCTCTCTGCTGAGTCAAGACTAAAATGGTCGGAGATATAATTAGTCGGATTATTGAGCGCAACAATCAAGTGCAAGTCCAATCATATACAAATAATTTACTGTAACATATTGTATTAAAAGGAGAAAATAATGGGAGGCAGTAATCCATATATTGAACAGGGTGAAACCGCTGTCGCACAAAAACCCTTTAAGGTCACTTTTATTACACCTGATGAACCCATCGAAATCCAGGTTGATCCCGCCAAGCTGCCGTTTGGGGAAACTGGGTTAATGGGAAGCGTGTTAGATATCGCCCTAGGTCATGACATTGATGTGGAACATGCTTGTGGCGGGGTCTGCGCTTGCTCGACCTGCCATATTATTGTCCGGGAAGGCCTGGATACTTGTAACGAACCCACCGATGACGAGAATGACCAACTCGATGAGGCACCCGGGTTAAGCCTCAAGTCCCGCCTGGCCTGCCAATGCGTTCCTAACGGTGAAAAAGATCTCATTATTGAGGTCCCCGAATGGAATAAAAATCTTGTCAAAGAAAGTCATTAGGACCTGCCGATGCTTTCTGTAGGATCAAGTTCTATTTTTCCTAACTCCGGATCCCGCGAAAAGTCGCATAGGCTACGATAAAAAAAGGCTGCCCCCTTTATCTTTAAGGAGGCAGCCTCGGTAACTGCGGGTTAAAAAAGAAGGGGGGAGAGGAATCCTTTCCCTTCAATCCCAGTTGCTACGTCTGGAATTGAAACACGTGTCACGGACGGGACTATCATCCCGGCCTCCACCTCCCACGACCCTCAGACAGAGCCCTGAGAACAGAAATAGACTCGCTCTCCCCGTTCTCCAAAGCCGCAGTCTTACTCATTTGCCAAACAAATTGGTTTAGCATTCAATGCCTTGACCTTCTATCCAAAGAAATGCCCCTCTCACAATCCTCCACCCGTCATAGACTATCTGATTTTCGCATTGCTTGATTGTAAGAAAGCACACTTACAAAAACTGCACAATCGTTTATTGTCTTAGGCCGAAATAATTAAAGATCATATCTCCTCTTCCCGCAAATCCTGTTCCACAAAAAAAGGGAATAGGAGAACCTAAATTTCTCTACATTTCAAGCATTTTAGCTCCCCATAAAGTCACCTCACTCCAACAGGTATGGCCAAATAGTCTACGATTGTATACAGGCGGTGTCACAATAGAAGGCTATTGAGAAACGCCACCTGGCGGCGTTCTCGCCATTTTTCCGGACCTTCGGGCTCACAGGCTTGGCGCTCATCGCGCCGTGAGCGCTCACGTAATACCAGTACGCTCCACGCGCAAAACAGTGGAGTCGCTCTTCGAGACGAGCCAGGCAGTAAGTGGCCTTGCTGGACGGACTTTTTTGAACAGCCCCGACGCTGTCGATCGCCAAGGACTTCCTGGCGAAATATGGCCCTTGCTATCTTCATTATTCAACACTCCCACAATGCCTAGCAAAATCTTTGCGTTACTGCGTTCACATATAGGATGCCAACAAACGTATACATACCTGAGAAGCTAACCATCTTCAGTCAGCTCGCCTACTGTAACAGACGGATCATATGTTCTTGAATTTAAAGGATTCTGAACTATTGACAATTTTTCAAGCTTAGGGCATTGGATTTGCTCTCAGCAATAACATAAGCAGTCATCGCATCTTCTTTCGCTGCAAGTACTGGAATGCCTGATGTTCAACATGGCTCTTCATGACATCTATCAATATATTTTTCTTGGAGTTGCCCTATCATGTCTTATCGGGCTTGTCATCGTTTGGTATGTCTTTCTGGATCATAGAGAAAAATAGTCAACTCCGTTCAACTAAGACAGTCCTGTCTATCCCATAGCTTGACACCAAGTGCTAACCCATCTGCCCAGACCAAGATTTTCCAATCAGTTGGAAGGCCTACCCGCTGCTTAGACATTCCAAAATCCCGTCCCGCCTTGCTAGGCTAAGCCCTACCCCAAAGTCCATTGGCTCAGCCTTGGCTTTTTAAGCAGGGCTGTGAGATTTGGAAAGATATGGTTGCGGAATAAGAAGAGTATTTAGTGGGATTGGTAGAGTTCGTCGCGCATGTCTTTGACGCGAATATGATAACGATTGATTTTCTTAATGAGGCCCTGACGACTAATGCCGAGCTGTTCAGCAGTGCGGACTTGGTTGAATTGGCACGCCACAAGTGCTTCTTTAATGATTTGTTCTTCGAGCTCACCCAAAATCTCTGGTAGGCTTTTGCGTGGGCGCATGTTGTTTTGAGTCATCGGGGCCTGTTGCGTTCGGCGTTTGCCAGGCAGATCCAGTGCTTCTTCAACAATAGTGTTACCACGGACCATCACCGCCAGACGCTTCATTTCATTGCTGAGTTGACGAGTATTCCCTGGCCACGGATATTCCCCGAGTCGCCTCATCGCAGCAGAAGCCAGTTTTTTCCGAGGTTTCCCAATTTCTTGACAGTGCTGATCTAGAAAGTAATTGGCAAGCAAGGGAATATCAGCAGGAATTTCGTGTAGGGCCGGTGTGTGAATATGCACGACCTTTAAGCGATAGTAGAGGTCTTCGCGAAAGTCTCCGCGTGTTATCGCCTCTTCTAAATCAGTATTGGTCGCCGCCACCACTCGAATATCGATTGGGGTCAGTGTCCGCTCCCCCACCCGCTCTACCACTCGCTCTTGCAACACCCGCAAGACTTTAGCTTGGGCTTTAAGCCCTAGGTCTCCGATTTCATCCAGAAAGAGCGTGCCGCGTTGTGCCTGCTCAAATTTCCCTATCCGTGCCTCTACTCCAGTCGCCGTGCCTCGGCCGATGCCAAAGAGCTCACTTTCAATCAAATTCTCGGGCAACGCCGCACAGTTGATAGCCACGAACGGGTATCGCGCCCGTGGGCTCGAAAAGTGAATGGCTTTGGCCACTAGTTCTTTGCCTGTCCCATTTTCGCCCGTGATTAGCACATCCACGGAACTATCCCGTATTTGATCTATCACCCGCACCAACCGCTGCATCGGCAAGCTATGGCCAATGAGGTTTTGTGTGGAGAACCGCCCTTCGACCTCTTTCCACAATTGAGCATTTTCCACTTCCAAGCGTCCCCGCTCCTCCTCCAATTGTTTCATCTGATGTTTTTTCTGCAGGGGAACGATAATTTCATCTACAAACGCTTGGGCAATCCGTTCGTCCTTCACCGAGAAAGATCGGCCCTTTTTATTCACCGCTTCGAACACCCCAAAGGTTTCACCGGCTTTAGTCCGCAGAGGGACGGCCAGCAGCGTGCGGGTGCGGCGTTTGGTATGCAAATCAATCCCCGAGAAAAACCGATCATCGGATTGCGCATCACGAATGTTGAGCGTTTCGCCGGTCGAAACACAATGTCCCGCAATCCCCAACCGAGCGTCTAACCGCAACAATCGCCCATCCTCCGGCAATGGAAACCATAATTCTTTTCGCTCCCAATCGAGAAGAAAGACGCTGGCCATTTCCGTCTCTAAGCGCCGACGGGCTTCGTCCCGGATCAGTTTGAAAAATTCATGGCACGTCATTGCCTGATTGAGGCTCAAGAGAAATGCGGTTGGAGAACGTTTTCCGCCTGACAGCTGTGCCTTTTTTTTTGCACCACTTCGCATGATTCGTGAGCAACCCGATTCCTCTACAAACTACAACCTAAAAGGTGCTACGTATTATGGCGATGTGTAAATCTCCTGGTCAATACGATCCGCTTGCCAGACTCCCCACCATGCCTGGACCAGTATGCCTACCTGCATCAGCAGCAAAGCCATGACATCTATCTGCCGCCACTGTGTCAGGTGTCTCATTTCTGATTCCGTGGCCAGCATTCGCTTGATTGACTTATTTCTTTTTTTCCGGTAACAATTCACGATAGCTTATCTTCGAACGGAGTTTGTTAGACGGCCGATAGTTCCTCAAGTAGGCAAGAGGACCTATGCCGCTTTGAAATAACCTTCTTGAAGGCTGTTGTTCAGTTCGCCTCCAGTTACGCCTGCTTGCCGTAAGTCTCGTTGGAGGTCAGCTTCCTGAAAATAGCGAGCGCCATGAAAAGAAACCGCCCGAGTCATGTCCCGCGTATCGCCATTAGCTTGGTTCACGAAGGCTACTACTAGGTTCATTTCATTGTATTGTAAGGAGGACACCATGGCCGAAGGGAGAGTATTAATTGTTGACGATGAAGCAGATGTACGCCGAACTGTACGACTCACCTTAAACAAGGCCGGGTTCGATGTCGTCGAAGCAGAAGACGGACAAGCGGGGATCGATGCTATTCGGTCCGGAGACAATCCCATTGCGGTCGATACCATTATTTGCGACATGCAGATGCCCAATGTCAACGGTATGGGGGCAATCGCCTATTTTCGGCAACAGTTTCCCTCCGTCCCCGTCATTGTCTTAACGGGCAATCCCGATTTTAAAGATGCCAACGAACTTTTCAAGCAAGGGATCACGGAATATTTAACCAAACCAATTGAATCTGAAAAGCTGGTAGAGGCTGTGAAGAAAGCCGCGGATAACCATGTGTTGTTTAAAGATCAGTTTACGACCTAAGACCTTGATTGCATGCTCCAGCTACTCCCATGGCTTATGAGGCCCTCCTTTCTCAGGCACCTGCCATGACGCCTTCAGCCAGCCATGATCGACGACAACGTGAGCTGGAAGCCGCTCGGCGCATTAGCGAAGCGCTCTTTCAGCATTTGAGTGTGGAAGAGCTAGTTGAACAGGGGCTGAAGATTGCGCTGGAAGTCGTGAATGGACAGGCCGGCTGTGTGCTACTTGCCAAACCAGAAACGAAAGAATTGGTGTTTTATCATGCCATTGGCGACAAAGCTCCGGCTGCCGGCACGGCTTTTCCATGGACGCGAGGCATCGCCGGGAATGTCTTTGCCAAAGGGCAGCCTATGGTCATTCAAAATGTTCAAGACGATCAGCGGCATTTTGAACAGATTGACCAGAATACCGGGTTTACCACGCAAGACATGATTGCGCTCCCTCTGAAACGATGGGAGGGGCATCCCATAGGCGTTCTGGAAGTCATGAATAAGGCTGATGGGGAGTTAGATCAGGATGATGTGGCTATCTTGACCATTATTGCCTCATTCACTGCACTATCTATTGAACAGGCCCGGCTCTTTCAGGAAGCGAAATTGGCTGAAGTTGCTCGCATTCTTGGAGATATCGGGCACGATGTCAAGAACCTGCTGATGCCGGTCCTCTGCGGCGCCTCGTTGCTCCAAGATGAATTGGATGAAATGTTTGCCGACATGAAGGCTTCATCTCCAGGAAAGGCGAAGAAAAGTCAGGAAATCTGTAACGAAGTGATTGAGATGCTCGGCAGTAATGCACGGCGCATTCAGGACCGGGTGAAGGAAATTGCCGACTGTGTGAAAGGGTTGAGCACCCCACCGAAATTCTCAACATGCAAGATCTCTCACGTAGTCGCTTCAGTGTTTGACACGTTAAAACTCTTTGCCCAGGAAAAAGGCATCTCCCTTCACCACGAAGGCGTTCAAGATCTGCCTCCCATCGAAGCTGACGAGGGACGGCTCTTCAACGCCTTTTACAATCTCGTCAACAACGCCGTCACGGAAGTGCCGCCTGGTGGATCCATCACCATACGCGGCAGCATCAAAGATGATGCCGACCAGTCGGTTCATATCGCCGTAGAAGACACGGGCCGAGGCATGCCGGCTGAAATTCTGGACAGCTTGTTTTCCACAAGTACTGTTAGCCGAAAGAAGGGTGGCACCGGACTCGGCACAAAAATAGTGAAAGACGTTGTTGATGCCCATCAAGGGAAAATTTCTGTAAAGAGTGAAATTGGCAAAGGAACAATCTTCGATATCAAGCTTCCTTTATCTCCGTCGGGTACATCTGGGTGAATCAAGTACCACCTCTATTTTCTTATGTCCTCCCTCCGCAAATACCCTGGGGGATAATTGTGCAAAAACTCTTAAATTTCCCCCACAACCTACAGAGATAATTTAGCGAACAAGGGATTCGGACAACATGAAACTTCTCATTACATTGACCACGAAGCAATCAGTTCTTGACGTAACAGTAATCGAATACCCTATCCAATGATAGAGTATTTTAGCTTTCGACTCACATCGCCATCATATTCCCCGTCAAGAATAGGACTGAGTTTCGGAGAGAAGCTCGGGGTGAAGCAGGCAAAGTCGGATTGCTCGACAGAAGGTGGCATTTGCAAGTGAATTGGAACAACAATAGATATAATGATGCATAGAGGATATCCATCCTGTTCGATTAAGTTTGTGCAGAGAAAATGATGAAAAAGCCATCTGCCGTTAACCACTAGTAAGGCAAGACGAAATGCCCAAGAAACGATGTTTTGTGATTAGTCCGATTGGCGAAGAAGGGTCCACGGTTCGTCATCATGCTGATGATGTTTTTGAGTTCGTGATCAAAAAGGCCCTGGAGAAATTTCAAAAGCAGTTTTCGATTGAAATCGAAGCTGTTCGTGCGGATCAGATTGATCAAATGGGGGCGATTACCTCACAAATGTTTGAGGAGATTCTCCATGCTGATTTATGTATCGCCGTTTTGACTGATCACAACCCGAACGTGTTTTATGAGTTGGCGGTGGCCCAGGCCGCGGCCCGCCCCGTCATTATTCTGATTGAAAGTGGACAATCGCTTCCCTTTGATGTGCGGGATATTCGTTCCGTATCGTACCAGTTTCAACCGGTCAGGGATCTGATTCGAGGGGTGTATTCCGATGCGGTATTCGAGCAGCTTCGGAGCCTTCATGAAGAAGGATGGGATGCGCAAGGTCTCTTTCAACGCTATGGTTATGCGCCACAATTGGGCTATGAAAAAATGTTACAACGGTTTATTGTGGATGCTCGTCCAGAACCGTTAGCCATTGGGCGGGATAGTTGTTATGCGTTACCCTCAGACCCGCAGAGAACGATTACGATTGTCACGGGTGATATGAAGAACATCTGTGACCTGGGAGCGGATGTCATTGTGAGTTTGGAGTCGACCAATTTGCAGTTGGCCCGATATTACGATCCGTGGCTTTCTGGGACCTTGCGTTACCTTGATGCCGAAAAAACGCCTGGGGGTGGGATTCTTCAGGATACCCTTCACATGCAACTTCAAAAAGAAATTGAGGCATCCGGAATGACCCCGCCCTTTGCCACAGGGTCTGTGGTTGCGACCCCAACGAATCAATTATCAGCCGTCGGAATCAAATATGTCTTTCATGTTGCGGCTATGCAAGGTTCGGTGGGTGATGGGTATCATACTCTCGATCAGTCGCTCGATGATTGTATTCGGAATGTCTTTAATCAATTTGAACATTTGGCCCAAGAGCATGCAGATATTCGGTCGATCATGTTTCCTTTGTTGGGCGCAGCCTCCACGGATCTCGATTATGTCGAATTATCCAGAAAGATGTTGGAAGATGTCATGACAAATATGGACAATGTCCCCACGTGTGAACGCACACTCGTGTTGGCGTGGATTGGCCCGCATCTCTATGCCCTCCGCCGAGCAGCCAAGGAACTGGGGCTGCAAGAACTTCCCCTCGATACCTAACGCCCTTGCTCCCAGCTGAGCGGGTGCTCAGACAATCAGAAATTCTGCGAGAGAGTTTTAATTTTCCACTAAGACATGTCTGAGGTCTCTCGCCCTTGGGGCTTGGGTCCGAAGAGGAACCAAGGTAGAGTGAGGGTGAAAGGCGTATTTGGGTGGCTAAAACGCCTTACAGCATTTGTATTCTGCGATACCTTCGGTGAGTTGAAGTTATTGGATGTGTGGTGTAGGGTTCTGCTTTCTGTTCTGGCTGTGGACCTGCGGTACAGAATTCAAAGTACGGCAGCAACCTACCTGAGGGATGTGGAACATGCAGCCGAATCGACTCGCGTCTTTTTTTACGTCGTGGAGAGGTCAGCCTACCGGCTCTTTTCACAGGCCTCACATTCCTTTAGTTCAGCTTTTCATTCAAGCTTTCGACAGCTCCCACACTCACATGAGAATGGTTTCCGTACTTTTCTTCGTCCTATTCTGGGGATGGATGGGTGCAGCCCCAACGAACGTTGCTCTGGCTCAAGTGGCCACGGAGATTACCTCCGATGGTTCCCTAGGCACGACCGTAACTGCCAATGGGGCCGTGCACGATATTACCGGTGGAGCCCGGCCTGGTGGTGGGCCTAACCTCTTCCACAGTTTTGGGAACTTTTCAGTTGGATCAGGTGATACCGCGAATTTTCTCAATGATTCAGGCCTTCCCACCAATAATATTCTGAGTCGAGTCACCGGTGGTAATCCTTCGGAAATTTTTGGCACCATTCAGACAACAGATTTTGGTCAAGCCAGTCTATATCTGATGAATCCTGCTGGTGTAGTCTTTGGGCCAACCGCTTCCCTC
Organism: Nitrospirales bacterium; assembly: GCA_965223765.1. Taxonomy (GTDB): domain Bacteria; phylum Nitrospirota; class Nitrospiria; order Nitrospirales; family UBA8639; genus Nitrospira_E. The sequence continues at coordinate 1,202,056 of OZ245016.1, read as the reverse complement.
AATGTCGGAGGATCGTTTCATGTGACGACCGCCGACTATCTCAAGTTTGGCGCACAAGAAGTCTTTTATGCTGACTTGGCAAGAGATAGTGTATTGACCGTTGCCCCTCCCCAAGCCTTTGGTTTTTTAAAGGAAAAACCTGCCGGCATTACTGTGGGAGGAAGTACGTTATCAGTTGAGGAGCACCAAACTTTTGCTCTTGTTGGGGGAATTCTCGAGATTTCTGGATCCCTCAAGGTAGCAAATGGGGAGATCGGCCTGGTTAGTGTATCATCTCCTGGGGAAGTGATAACGGACACTTTCGAAAATTCTGTTGCGGCCAATGGCGAATCAATTATGGAAATGGGGCCTATCAATCTTTCACAGGGGGCGCTCCTGGATGTTTCTGGCAATCCAGGTGGGACTGTTGTCATTCGAGGGGGGAGTCTTACGGTTGAAGGCGGAGGCGAAGAATCAGGTACAGCGATTCTGGCGCACACACAAGGAGAGTCCAATCACTCCGGTCATGCCATTGACATTGTGATCACAGACGAAGTGGTTCTGTCGGCAACAAATGGTGGACATGCCATCATTCAGACAGGGAGCATCGATTCAGGCCACGGAGGTAGCATTCACATTACTGCCGGAGAGGGTATTTCACTTAATGGGGACAGTACGAGTGGATTTGATGCGACCATTGAGTCCAATGCTCGAGGATTGACTGCCAGCGAAGGAGCTGGAGGATCGATTGACATTCGCACAGGGACATTGCAATTGCGAGATGGAGCATTTGTCAAAACTGAGACTTCCGGGAATAGCAAAGGTGGAGACATCAACATCACTGCGGATCGTTTGAACATTTCTGGCATAGAAGGGTCTGCGCAAATTTCTGCGAAGGCTTTTGATACAGGGGCAAGCGGACAATTACACATCGAGGTGCCTGACATTCTGTTACAGGGAGGAGGAGCCACTTTAGCCGGGATCGAGACGCAAGTAGGATTTCCTAGTCAAGCAAGTTCGCCCACCGAAGGAAACATTCATATTGCAGGAGATCGAATTCAAATTTTAGATGGTGCCCAAATCGTGACCAGCGTCTATGGAGAAGGCATAGGAGGCACGATTGATCTGAACGCTAATTCTTTACATCTATCGGGACTCGATATGCTGGGGCAACCTGCAGCCATTACTGCTGTGCTGCCTTTTCCTGCTAGTGGACGAGCCGGTGACATCGACCTGAACAGCGACACGATAGAAGTGGCCAATGGAGCAGAAATTGGGTCATTCTCAAGTAGCTTTGGTGATGCCGGGAACATGAACATTACAACGCGTGATCTTAGTGTATCGCAGGCTGGCTTAATTGTATCAAGTAATGTCGGTATTGGTGTCGCGGGGAATATCGATATCAAAGCAAGTCGAGTCGTTTTGCAAGGCCCAGGATTACCCGAAGTTCGCGGAACAGGAATTGAGGCCCGGTCAAGCGTACAAGCCCTTGGTGGAGGAAATATTATGCTTGACACAGAGGAATTGAATATTCTGGATGGGGCCAAGATTCAGACCTCCACACTTGGGAACGGTGCTGGAGGAGCAATTCATATCATGAGCGATGAACTGCTGATTGCGGGAGTTGATCAGGGGGACAATTCGTTTGAGGGGACTAGTGCTGGTATCTTTTCCTCGACTCGACAAATAACAGGCTTTGAAAGTTTCGCGGGTGGTCCCGGGGGCGATATTTTCATCGAAACAAGAGACATCACACTTCGAGATCTGGGAACCATCAGTGTTACATCAACGAGTCCTGGACGGGCGGGCAATATTGAAATCTCTTCCGAAAATATTACTCTGAAAGATGAAGCCCTCATTTCCGGAGAAAGTACATTTCGGGGTAATGCAGGAAAGATTGACCTTACTGCCAGCGATATCATTCGTATAGGCAATAGTGCAGTGACGACTGAAGCTAACGAAGGTGCCGGTGGAAGCATTACGATAGATGCCACACAACTTGAACTGACCAATACCGAAATTTCGGCATCGGTGATTAATGTTCCTGAGGGAGTGGACTCTAATACTGGCCAAGGGGACATTGCTCTGACCGCGGAGACCATACAGATGGCCGGAGGGAGTATTCAAGCCGCAACGACAGGCACGCGGGCAGCGGGCAACATTACTGTGGTGAGTGGCCCACTTGAATTGACGGAAGGTGGCCGAATTGAAGCCAGCACCAGAGGAGTTGGTGATGCTGGGAGCATCACTGTGACGTCCACAGGGGATGTGACGGTTTCTGGTTTGAGCCCAGACGGGCAGACCCGTAGCGGCATCTTTGCAAAAACCCAAACCAGCGGCGGGGGCGGTCTGGGTGGAGGAAACAGCAGTGGTGGCGGCAGTGGCAGCGGAGGAGGTGGTGGTTCAGATGGCGGAGGAAGCGGATCGGGAGGAGGCAGTGGTGGTGGCACTGGCGGAAGTGTTGCTGGTAACGCTGGGGCTATCGTGATCACGGCACACAACCTCACAGTTTTGGCCGGGGCACAGATTGATAGCAGTACGACCAGCGGAGGGGACGGTGGTGTGGTGGATATCCATACGACCGAAACAGTGTCGCTTGCTGGAGCAAACTCGCGCTTGACTTCAGATGCCTCAAGAGGCAATGGCAAAGGAGGCAATATTCTGGTTACCGCCAGAGACATTTTTGTGCGTGATGATGCTTCCGTCTCGGCTAAAACGGGTGGCAAAGGTCGTGCTGGAGACATTCGTCTCAACGCCCAGAATTCCGTGGTATTGCAGAGTGGTGGTACCGTGAGTACGAGCACTAGTGGTTCAGGTCGAGGCGGAACCATTAACGTGCAGGCCAGTCGTATCTTGCTAGATGGGATTGGATCCAGTATTACAGCCGAGACTATCCCACCTTTCGCTGATTTGGTAGTGGCTCTTGACATTCTACACCCAAAAGATAGTGATCTTACCGTCCAACTTGACAGTCCTTCGGGGACTCGTGTGGCCCTGTTCTCTCAGGTCGGCGGGAGCGGCGACAATTTCACTGACACGAACTTGGATGACCGGGCCTCGAAAAATATCACTTCCGGAACGTCCCCATTCACCGGAAGGTTTCGACCACGAGAACCGCTTGGTCAGTTATTTGGAGAGGATACTTCTGGGACCTGGACCCTGAATATCCGTGATCGAAACACAAACAACGTAGGCACCTTGGAGGGCTGGACGCTCAGGATTGGCGATCAGGAATTCCAAGGAACTGCTGGATCAATCCCTATTCCCGACAACGGCACTCTCCGCGTTCCCTTGATGATTGATGCAGGACCTTCCGCGACCGTCCAGGGTGCTGGGGATGTCACTGGAACCGGGGGAAACATTACGATCAACGCTGATATGGTCACCCTTCAAAATGGGGGGCTTCTCTCTGCGACGACGCGCGGGTCGGGTCAGGGAGGGACAATAAATGTGAACGCGACCGGCATCGTTGCTCTCTCAGGCACCAACAGCGGCCTCTTCACTAATGCCCAGGCAAATGGAACAGGCGGCCGTATCAGTGTGCAGGCTGGGCAAACGACCCTGGATGCCGGTGCGACCATTTCTGCCGCAAGTTCAGGATCCGGTGCTGCAGGGACCATTACGTTGAATACCGATAATGATTTCTCGATAAGTAATAGTCTTGTGACCTCTGAGGCCAATCTGGCGGCAGGTGGCAATGTCATCATTCAGGCAGGTGATGACGTGTCCTTCACCAACAATGCCCGTGTGAATGCGAAGACGAGTGGACCAGAAAACGCTGGGGAAATTCTTATAGAGGCCGGTGAGAGCATTCGGTTGATCAATAGTGCCATTAACGCGGAAGCTACACAGGCGGATGGGGGAAACATTAAGCTACAGGCACCAGAAATTATTCAGTTAGTTGACAGCCAAATTACCAGTTCGGTGGACGGAGGCCCATCGACGGTAGGGGGCAATATTAGTTTGGATCCCGAATTTATCATTCTGCAAAATAGTCAGATTTTGGCGAATGCCTTTGGAGGACAAGGGGGCAATATTACGCTGGAGGCCGATGTGGCAATTCTTATTGATCCCTTCAGTCTAATTGATGCTTCCTCGGCCTTGGGTATTAACGGATCCGTGAACATTCAGGCCCCTATTCAAAATCTCAGCGGGACCATCGCCCCCCTGAAACACACCCCCACGAATATTTCAACGCTGTACGGCTCACGGTGTGTGGCAAACACAGAAGGGCAATACAGCACCTTTGTGGAACGCCCCGTGGCTGGCAGCCTTCCGGCAATGCCGGGCGGGTTCCTGACGAGCCCACTTCTCCATTCTCATGCTTCCGACTCGTCCTCAAAGTCTCAGACAGATTCTCGAGCTCTTCCAAGGAATACGTCAGATCAGACGGAGTCGATACTTAGGATTCTTGCTCAAGAGACTCTCCCCACCTACTTGACCCACTGGACGGATTGCGCTTCTTAGACGTTTATAGAACGCGGGACAACCGGAAAACGGGCGAGGAGGAATAAACAATCGTGGTTCTGTGAAAAAGGAGCTTAAAAAGTGAAAGGCAAACAAGCTATGTCGGAAAAGTTAAAGACCCCAATCTGTTCCTAGCCACGAGCGCTGTTCCTTTTGAGTACTCATTCTGCGTTCCTCGCCCAGTTCCTACTTGTGTCTCCCTTAGATGTAAAGCTTTCTCGCTACCTGAGATAGTCTGAAGGGCCAAACAGGAGACCTCTCTCAGAGAGGCTCGGACGACGTTCCTTTTGCCTTTGATAGCAATTATTAGAGATGTGTCCTTGCGGACGTGGGTCACCAGCGTAGCCCCAAATTCCTGTCTGTCCATTCAGCCAATACCTGCCATTGGGGATTGGCCCACAGTGCAATTGTTCCAAGTAGGCGATTTGAGGATAGGTGAGTCGTTGACCATTGACATACACTCGTCGTTCGGCGAAGACTGAATCTCCCCAAAACAGTATTCCCAAGCATGCCATCACAATCCATCGTCTGTGCCATTTCATCATGGACCTCCTTTGCTGTAGGTGGCTTCAATCAAGCAATTGGAACGTTGGTGAACTCCGTGAAAAGACAGAAGCCGTGTTACCGACACGTCCCTACAACGGACAATAAATCATTGCCCTAAGTTCTGTATGGCAGAGCCCCCTTCTGTTGAGCGACGTCCTGGTGAGATGTCGCCCTAGGATTCCACAGGACTTTCATTGACGCAGTTTAATTCATCACACATATTGGTGATTGTGGGTGCATCTACTCCTTGGGCAATTGAGGTTCCATGCCACGGACTCCTCCTGGTTCTTGCGGACGAGCTGTCATATTCGGAGTGCGCTGCCTTGGAGGCGTAAGTTCTGTTATGCCACAGCGTCTAATCATCGAACGGATTTGCGATTTTGCCCCGTGTATTTCGTAAAGATTTTGCAGGAGGGCTCTGCCACGCTCTGCTAATGCAGGGTAGGGCGACGTGCAGGTTTCCCCTACTAATTTGAGTTCTTCTCTTAACCCGGCAAAGGTATTTCCTTGTGCCACAATCGACAGGAAGACTATAACGCTAGCAATGTTTTTCATTATCGTGACCTGTTGAGAATGTGATTGCATGGCAAGATCCTCCTAATAGGATACGGATGTATCTCTTATTGCACGAGCGAGTTTTGGATAGTTCGAGCACCTTCAGCTTTCTTCAAAGCTTTTTGGATAGCTTGGGCATGACGAGGTTCAAGCTCCTTATCAGTCAGGAATGCACGAATGTCGTCATGAATGTCTGCTTGTTTTTGCATTCCCTGGTCCTGTGTGTTCCATTCAAATTCGGGTGTACGTGTGAGAGGTCCGGAATTGGCATACACAGCGACATCATAAGTCTCGATGGCTTGATGAACGACATGGGTCACGATCATAAGGCTAGTTCCCAACACGCAGAGCACTAACCCTGGGGATGCTGTCTTGAAGGACAGCCCCCAACCAGAGCTGTTCCCTGCTAAAGTGGATTGTGGCTCGTGTAATTTCCCTACGATAAATACCGATCCCACGATAGCCAGGATCATCCCCGTCACAAACCCTGCGTATTTAATCCATAAGCGACTGAGGAGTGTGAGATTGGCTTGTCGATACCGCTCCTGAATAATCTGTTGCTCCAGAAGATAAGAAGCCTTCCACCGAAAGTATTCCAACAGTTGAACGTTCTGAGGAGTGGCAGAAAGGAATTGCTGCTCTCCCCGGGCGAGTTCATGGTTCTGCGTGGAACCTGGTGTTGGGATCATATGGTCATAGAGACTCCACATTTGAGAGGCCGTGGCGATAAAGAAGAATGCACTAAACACAAAAATGGTTCCCAGCATGAAGGGGAGCAAGCGGGCTTGCCAAGAATTTTCTTGGTCGATGGTTGCTGCATCATTGGGAGCCGTGAAAGACAGAGAGGAACGATGCCCCTCCCCGTCTTGGTCACCCGGGGCTTTTGATAGAGGGGTGATGGTTTTGTCTGTCTCAAGCAGCTGTTCAAGTTGGTTCATTTCTCTTCGTCCTTAATGAATCCGTTCATGTTTCACCGTCTCGCTAACGAGGCCACTGTGGCACGCCTGCCGAAATAGGCAATGCCTTCTTGAATGTCTAGATCGTCCAAGAAGTTGGCCAGCGATCGGATTTCTCGTTGAGATTCTCTTGCGTAATCGGCGAGCACACGAAGGCGTGCTGAGGTCAGTGGGTGAGTAACTTGGCGAAGGTAAGATTCATAGGCTTCCCGGCTCTCGAAGTCAAACTGATTGTGGGTCCAGTGAGCTGCATACATGAAATACAACACCATGCCAATGTGTGGGAGATCTAAGGTATCCATAATGTTGAGAGCAAACAGATCGGCTTGAAGCTCTTCTTTTTGAGATTGAAGCGCATCATCGCCGTATGATTCATGCCCCCAATACACGTGACCCAGTTCATGTCCTAAAATGAACACCAATGCGGTGTGATACATGTCCATGTACAAATTGTCGATCTGTGGGTTCTCCCGAGCGTGGTTTGGAATGTTCAAGGCGTTAAGAGGCTGGGGAAACTGGCGGTCAGAAAAGTCTTGACGATCTTGGTATTTCAACATGGATACATAGGCTGCGACAGGTTCTTGAGATGTGCCGTGGTATTGAAGCCACGCGGTGGCGAGTAACAGGTCTCCAAGGAACCTTATGGAATGCACGGACATGTTAATAAACGGCGTGGAATTGGAAGGATTCGACTGGTATCCCCACGGCTCTTGTTCCGAAAGCTGCAAGGGAAATCGAATGTCCACGGCCTCTACCCTTTTCATGCCTCTGAGGCTTAAACCCGGCGTCTGGTTGATTGCGGGTAAGACTCGTTTGTAGTAATAGCGGAGAAGATCAGTTGGAGTTCGTGATTGCCAATATGTCAAGGTTGAGTGATCGTAGAGGCTTCCAACATCTGTGCCGTGAACTCCTGGAATGGCGAATCCCATATTCATGCTCAGTAAAGCCGTGATTAAGAAGGTGAATCGTTTCATAATGATGACTCCTTATTTTCGCTTGTCATGTTGAGCCAATGATCTCGCTTTCCTCAGTTCGATAGAAATTCCAATACGTGTGTGTTCACTAAGATAATCCCTCCACGTGTGCCAGCCTGAGAAGTCTTTTTGTAGATCTTTTCATGGTAGGCCTCCTCCATGTTACGCGTTGAACGACGAGTCATCTGTGTGTGCTGTGTTTCCTTTTTAACCCATTTATTATGTTTACATGATTCAAAGGCCATGCCAGTTTGTCAGAATGGCGCTGTGAAGTTGTTGTGAGCGGAAAAACAAGAAAAATCCTTCTTTTCATGATCGATGTTTGAGAAATGCGGTTCTGGAATGAAGCAGGCATGTGGGTTGAGCCTGTGATCACCGTAGGCACACCTAACAACGACGTGTACATATCCCGTCTGTTTTTTTAATTTCTTGGAGATGTGTCCCCAATGAAGGTCTCGCACAAACGTTCGATTGAGACAGTTGTCTTCCCGCTTTCTGCCAAATGTGGAGAGGCGAACGGCAAATGGAACATGAGTTGCACTCTTAACCCAGATAAAGAACACAAGCGGAGCAATTGAATGTTGGTTCAAGTGTCTTCAAAAGGAGGAGGGATCATGAATACGAAACACATGCTTTCACTCGGGGCAATCGTGATGAGCTTCAGTCTAATGGGGATGACACAGGAAGAACGGCAAGTCACGGTGAACGGATTCCAGCTGACCGCTGCGGAAATTCAATTCATGGAACAACTCCACTGTGGGCCTATTCCTGATGGACAATATTGGCTTAACTATCATACTGGGATGTGGGGAGATCGTAAGAAAGCGCCAGCGCAGGCTCACATCTCAGCGCCTTGTGATGAAGGCACACAAAGCAACGATGTTGAAGAAACCGCAGATCACTCGATGGTGACAGCCCAAGATCTCTGCCCCGATTGTTTTGAGTGGTTGCCGTGAGCGACAGAGTCACAAGATGAAAAAATACGTAGAATACGGTGATTGAAATATGTAGAAAATTAGATTCTATCTCTCAGACACTGTCCGATGAAGTCTACGACAGGAGCCGTCGGAATTTTCGGAACCATGTCATTCCCGCGAAGGCGGGAATCTAGGTTGACTGCACGAGAACTGGATGCCGCGTGGTACTGAGAGCATGACAAGAGAAGAATCCTTCAACATGTCAGATCTCAATGGATCTAACACTGTCTGTCAACTGAAATACAAGGTTTTACAGTTTTGCTCTGCGTCGTTGATGGCAACCCCGACGTATCAAATTGAACGACCAGATCAACAAATCAAACCAAAAGAGGCCTCAAGCATAGACACCTTGTCATATAGTGGACATTGAAGGTTTTCACAATACAGTATAGGATTCGCTTGGTGCTTAAGCCTGAACAATTGATAAGCGTCAAACATGGTATTGTTGTGCGTTGGGGGGTGTGACTCATGTTGTCCAACCAATTCCCGACTATATGCCGCAAGAGGCGGTCCTGCTCTTTTTGTTCTCTTCTGTGCAACGGCATACGTTACCTTCCCCACTCCTGGAGTTTCCTCCGGTCTACTATGCTCCCTTTCCTCTGTCTCGTCATGGGTTATTCCGTACTCCCATGGGCAATGTTTCTTGGATGGAGTCAGAACGAATCCTTTGCCCAAGTCACGACGGCTATCACGCCCGATGGATCGCTAGGCACAAATATGCAGGTAAATGGGACTCAGCACGACATTACCGGTGGGACTCGGCCGGACGACGGCCCTAATCTGTTTCATAGTTTTGGGCAATTTTCTGTGGGCTCTGGCAATACCGCCAATTTCCTGAATGATTCTGGACTTCCCACCAACAATATACTGAGTCGCGTGACCGGCGGGGATCCCTCCCAAATCTATGGGACCATTCAAACAACAGATTTTGGTCAGGCTAGTCTGTACCTCATGAACCCTGCCGGGGTGATCTTTGGCCCCACCGCTTCTCTCGATATAGGTGGGTCGTTTCATGTCACGACCGCTGATTATCTTCAGTTCGGCGAGCAAGAAGTCTTTCAGGCCGATCTTGCCAAAGACAGTGTCTTAAGTATCGCGTCTCCGGGAGCTTTTGGGTTCTTGAACGAGAATCCAGTTGGCATTACCATCAGCAAGAGTACTTTGGAAGTTCCCTTGAAGGCGACGAACTCTTTCGTCGGAGGGGATATCTCCATAAGCGGGGGAACCGTTGGAGCTGCCAGCGGAACAGTCAATCTGATTAGTGTCGATGGACCAGGTGATATACATTTAGTCCCTAAGGAACTGAATTCGCCGAAAACAGTTCAGCATTTTGGAAATGTCATGTTGAGTAACAATACCTCAGTCACAGCTTCAGGAGATCTAAGTGGGTCAGTGATTATCCGTGGAGGTCGTCTCACCGTTGATAACTCAGGGATTTTTGCGAGTTTAATGGGACCACTTGTGAATGAGCCGCTGGCTATTGAGGCCGGTAAAGGAGTTGATATCCAGGTCACCGATAGGGTTTTGATTGACAATGAGGCCCAAATAATAACGAACGTATTTCAAAATGTGACAGAAGGAATTGGGGCAGGGGGCGTGAGAGTTAGAGCAACCAATTTTGAGCTCGGCGTTGATTCCGTTATTCAATCGTCTGTTTTATTGGATAGCACTGGGGATAAAAGCGGTGATATACGGGTTGAGGCCGATAAGATCCTAATACGTGATGACGGATTTATCCAAACCGCAACTGGAGGATTTGCGAACGGCGGGAATCTCACTCTGAATTCTCAAGATGTGGAACTTCGTGATGGAGGCGGTGTGTTTGCTAACGTATTCGGCGGAACCGGAAATGGTGGGACAATAGTCATTAAGTCCCCGAAGGTGAGTCTTCAGAATGGGGGATACATTCAAACCTTTACGACTGCTGGGCCAGGCAATGCCGGAAACATCGCCGTGGATGCAAATAAAGTGTCTCTTTTTAATACCGACCCCGGCGGGCCTTTCACCCCTATATCTAGTTCGACAGGATCAGAAGCAACAGGTACCGCAGGGAATGTGGAAGTCACAGCCGAGACCCTGGATATGTTCGGTGACGGATTTGTCCAGATTTTCAGCATTACACGTGGAGCTGGAAAGGCTGGAAATGTCGATCTAAATATTCGTGAAAATGTTGCGATCTCTGGCGGTGAGAATGCCCGTTCCTTTGATACAGGGATTTTCACCAACACCTTTGGGACGGGCATGGGAGGGCATCTGAGTGTAACAGCCAAAAACATCATTATGAATAGGGCAAGCTTACAAGCTAGCACCTTTGGCCAGAATGGTGGCCCTTCAGGGGGAGCGACTCTGACTCTCAACAATAATTTGGAATTACATGATGCCTCCTTTATTTCCACCAATGCGTTTTTTGGCACTGGAGACGCAGCCGACCTTACCATATCAGCGAAAAATGTCATACTTAATGGCATTGGCGATTCTGTTAATTATTTTTCCACTGATTTTACTGGTCTCACGGTGAGAACCAGAAATGGAAAAGGTGGCAACCTTTTCTTAACTGCAGACACTGTACAGATTTTGGATAATGCGCAGATCGATGCGAGTACGCACGGATCAGGGGCGGGGGGACAGATCAAACTCAATCTGCGAGGAGATTTAAACCTCTTGAACGGCGGAGAAATTTTATCAATAGCAACCGGCACAGGTGATGGTGGAGATATCATGATCAAGGCCCATGATATTACACTTTCCGGTGTCAACATAATTGATCCAGACATACTCGATCCTAATGATGAGCCCTCTTTGAATGCTACGACTATTGCTACTCAGACTCAGTCCTTGGAGCCAAATGCAGGAAATATTTTCATCGAAGGTCATAACATTCAGGTATTAGAAGGTGCCAGCATCAAATCGAGAACGCTAGGAGCCGGAAGGGCCGGGAACATCGAGATTGTAGCCAACAGCCTCGTCATTTCAGGTGAAAATGCTGAAGCGGGGGATCTAATAGGAAATCCTTTCGCAGGGCATTCGACAGTGACAGCATCAACAGAGTCTTTTCACTTAGGCGAGCAGGCTAACGGACATGCGGGAGATATTCGAATTACCGCTCAGCAGGTTGAAGTTACGGAAAAAGGAGAGTTGCAATCTTCGAGCAAGGGCAAAGGCGATGGTGGAAAAGTAGGTATTACGACAAACAGACTTTTCGTAAGAAACGATGGTCGCATACGGACCGTCGCTGAACCTTCCTCTCATCCTAATGTTTTGAAAGACGTTGGCGATGCAGGAAACATTTCTATTTTTGCCAGAGAACTGTTTCAGGCTGACGACGGTATTGTTTCTGTCGCAACGAATGGAAATGACTCAAATGCTGGTTCTCTCACGATTCGTAGTGGAGAAGTTCAATTGAGCAACGACTCGGGTGTGTTGGCAGGAAATGTAGGTGGAGGTGATTCCGGTAGTTTAATTATCGCCGTAGAAGATACTTTTAGTAGCAATAAGAGCAGAGTTCTTGCTACAGCAGAACAAGGGACGGGAGGTGACCTGACCATTTTGGCTGGCCAGGATATTTCCTTAACCAATGACTCATCCGTCTCCGCCGAAACTTCGGGATCAGGAAACGCAGGGACCGTAACGCTGGAAGCTGGAAATTCCATTCTTATAGAGGATAGTGTAGTTAATACGGTGGCTGAACAAGCCGATGGCGGCAACATTAAGTTACAGGCTCCAGATCTTATTCATCTGATTGACAGCCGAATTACCAGTTCGGTGGGCGGAGGCGCCGCCACGGTTGGTGGGAATATTAGTCTAGACCCCGAATTTATCATTCTGCACAATAGTCAGATCTTAGCCAATGCCTTTGGGGGACAAGGTGGCAATATTACACTTGAGGCCGATGTGGCGATCCTGCGTGACCCCTTCAGCCTGATTAATGCCTCGTCTGCCTTGGGCATTAACGGATCCGTCAACATTCAAGCACCCATTCAAAATCTCAGCGGAACCATCGCCCCCCTGAAACACACCCCAACGAATATTTCAACGCTGTACGGCTCGCGTTGTGTGGCAACCCAAGATGGACTATTCAGCAGTTTCGTGGAACGTCCAGTGGCTGGCGGCCTCCCGGCCCCACCAGGAAGTTTTCTTGCCAGTCCTCTGTTTTTCACTCTTGACTCAGGACCAAGTTCTACCAATACTCGACCGAAGATCCAGACGTTCTCTGCAAAAGATGAAACAGAGACGAAGCAGTGGTTGAATTTCGACAAAGCGCATCAGTTGCTGATGATGCCTGGGCAAGCATGTTCATCCTAGGTTTTCAAAGTCTCAGTTAATGCGTACAAGCAAAGGGCACCTCTAAAAACCTAAGCTTTCTTAAAGCTTGATCTCACAACGTGTTGATAACATTGAACATGAATTTTTAAAATTGGAGTTTTTAGAGGTGCCAAAATGTAATTTGGTTTCTTGACTTTATTTAATATTTTTTGCAACATCGGCCAGTTGATGAAGAAAAGGGAACAGATGGAACCGTTTTAGGGTCATTTTCATTGCTTTTTTCAACAGATTCAGGAGGATCAAAATCCCATGACGATTAGTAGCTCTAGATCTTCTTAATCTTAGTGTTTTAGAAATGTTCCTAACATCATGAGGAGAGGCATTGAGATGAAAACATTTTCCGAAAACTTTTTCTACAGATGGCTGCTTTGCTTCCTATCCTGCCTAGTATGGTTGTTAGGTATTCCCGAAATGGGAAAGGCAGATTCTTTTTCAGTGGATGGAACTGCCAACAGATTCGGAAGTTTGGCATTTATGATTAGTGCCTTTGCAGATCCCAATACTCAAGACATTTATCCAACTGGCCAAACTGATTTTTATGTTTTTTCACTGTTTGATACAGGATCGGATCAGGTTGCAATCGGCACCTCAGGTCAACCTGTCTTGGGCATTAACAGCCCGACTACCACCGATATTCGTTTGAATGGTTTTAATGCTATAGATCCTAACACTTTATTGGCTCCCATTGGCTCAGGAACAGGTACTCCTCAAGCGGAAGTCACCAATATAACGGTTAGTGCTCCTAGTAACCTTGATCCAATCCTCGTGGGAGCTCCGGTCGCTAACAATATGACAGCAATTATTGACTACACGACAATAGTTGAAAGAGGGCCTTACTCTTTTCTCCCTCCTCCGATGATCGCTCGTGCACCAGATCTCACCTTTCTCCACGGACCTAATACCACTTTACCTACTACCCAAGTTGACCTCGAACTAGAAAGATTTGGAAGAATTGGTACCAATGCGAGTGGGGTTAATATTGGAGAGCGCTATTATTTAAGGGACGTCCTATTTTCCGAGCCTACTGGAGTTTCTAGTGGGCAGGTTAATCGGTTGCTCTATGATACCGGAAGCAATGTTACAGTTCTTGGCAATACAATGGCGCAGGAGTTGGGACTGAATTTAAATACTCCAGACTTTTCCGGACTGGTTGGAGGTGAACAACTCCCTGGGTTTTTCCTGGACTCTATTACTTTTTCAGGATTAGGAGGAACCTATACGGTGCAAAATGCTCCCGTTTTTGTCAATCCAACAGCAGTTTTTGGGGGAGTAGCAGATGGAATTATTGGATCAAACTTATTTGCTCAAACTAGTATCCTCTTTAATGGAATCGAGAATCGTCTTGGAATCGGGATTTCTGAAAACCCACCAATCCCTGAACCCTCTACACTGATTCTATTTGGAACGGGATTTGTGAGTTTAATGAGCTGGCAGATAGTCAGAAAAAGAAAACTGTCTAAGAGCTGTTTTCGATAAATTCGTTTCCACCATGTTGTCAGCAGGCTCGAGAGGGTAATGTTTTCTTTCAAAAGATGGGTAGTGTCTTGGGGCTTTCTGTTTCTGGCATTGTTGCTGGAGGGAAGCGTGGGGTTGGTATATGCGCAAGTGACCACCACCCTTACCCCTGACAGTACGCTTCCTAGTGCTAGCGCTGTCACCCAGCTAGACTCCCTTTTTAACATTACTCAGGGAACACAAGTTGGGCAAAACTTACTCCATAGTTTCGAAACCTTTCATGTGGGATCGGGAGACACTGCTAATTTTGTTGGACAGATTGGTGTCACAAACATCCTTTCTCGAGTCACTGGATCAGACCAATCCAACATATTTGGAACACTCCAATCTTCTTCGACTGCCAATCTGTTCTTTTTAAACCCTCGAGGTATCGTCTTTGGGCCAAGTGCTCAGCTTGATGTCCAAGGCTCTTTTTTCGTCAGCACCGCAGATTCAATCAAATTTCAAGACGGTGGGGCCTTTTTTGCAGACCCTGTACTCGATGCCCAAAGTGACAGCATTTTACAACTCCCCCCTCCTGAGTCGTTTGGTTTCCTTACGTACGAATTTACACAATCAATCCCCGCGCCTATTACTATTGATCAAAGTGTGTTACTGGCTCCAGTACTCGAGGAGGTCGCTTTAGTCGGTGGAGATATCAGCATCATTGGAGATTCCGCCATCTTGAGCCCAGCCACTCCAAATGTAGCTGTTCCTGCTGGGGCATTGTATGTTGCCAGCACAGCATCCCCTGGAGTTGTCGCACTCAATAGAGGCGAACATACTCTCCAACTCGAGAATTTTGGTCAATTGGGGAACATTGAGTTTTCTCAAGGCGGCCATATCGACGTGGCCGGGTTAGCCGGAGGAACGGTGGTAATTCGTGGTGGACGTCTGACCATGACCAATAATTCGCTGATCTTTGCCACGACTCAGGGGGCCTTCAATGGGCTGCCGACAGCGGTGGACGTGGAGGTAACAGATGATGTCGTGATTAACACCGGAGCGCGTATTTTGGCTGATGTTTCATCGGATGCTGCAGGACATGGGGGCGATATTCAAGTCCAAGCTAGCCAGGTAGATCTGAATACTGAAGGCCGTATTCGCTCGATCACCTTCTTTGGTGACACCGGGGATGGAGGAGAGATTCAAATTGAAGCAAACAACTTGCAGGTGCGAAATGGAGGCTTCATTCAATCTCGTACGCTCGGCTCTGGTGATGGGAGTAACATTACACTCAATGTAGATGACCTGGAGATTCGAGATGGGGGTCTGGTGTTTGCTGATGCGGCGATTGGGTCCGGAAACGGTGGGAAAGTAACCGTTAACTCACAAAACGTTGTTCTTTCTGCAACGAATTCAAGCGGGTCGCTGACAGGAATTAATAATAGTTCATTCAGGGCGACGGGACAACCGGATGGGACCGGAAAGGTGGGAGATATCCAGATCACAACCCACCGCTTAGAAATAGAAGATGCTGCGGAAATCTCAACCCCAACGTTCACTGGAGCGCAGGGAGGCGATATTCAGATCACTGCAGAAGGTGATGTCATAATCAATGGAATGGATGGGGCTTTTACCGGTATTTTTACGAACACCTTTGGTACAGGTATGGGCGGGCACCTGAGCCTGGCAGCCAATAATCTCACGATGAATGATAGGGCCAGTTTACAGGCTGGAACCATTGGGCAGAGTGGTGGTCCTTCTGGGGGAGCAACTATTTCCGTAAATCAGAATTTGGAGTTGCTTGATGCTTCCTTTATTTCTACCAATGCATTCTTTGGTGTGGGCGATGCGGCTGATCTCACGATCTCTGCAGGCAATGTAGTACTGGATGGCTTGGAAGATTCTGTTAACTACTTTTCCACCGATTTTACGGGACTGACGGTAGGAACAATCACTGGAAAGGGCGGAAGTCTGTTCTTAGCCGCCGACAATGTACAGATTCAAGATAACGCCCAAATTGACGCTTCCTCTGCCGGAGTCGGAATACCAGGCGAAATCGAATTAATTTTGCGAGGAGACTTGAGTTTGCTAAACGGCGGAAATATCTTATCATTGGCAAGGGGCAATGCTAATGGTGGAGATATCATAGTCAAAGCCAAAGATGTGACACTTTCTGGTGTAAACATAATCGATCCCACCAACCTCAATCCCAATGGTGAGCCTATTTTGCAAACCTCGACTATTGCCGTTCAGGCCCAGACTTTGGAGCCTAATGCTGGGAATATTTATATCCAAGCGGATAATATCAGCGTATTAGAAGGTGCTAAAATAGAATCGAGAACACTCGGAGCTGGAAATGCTGGGAATATAGAGATTGTAGCCGAAAGTCTTATCATTTCAGGAGAGAGCGTAGAAAAAGGAAACATATTAGGAAATCCTTTCGCCGGGCATTCGACTGTCGCGGCTTCTACAGAATCTTTGCGCTTAGGAGAACAAGCTAATGGAAAAGCGGGGGATATTCAAATTACCGCTCAACAGGTTGAGGTGGCAGAAAAAGGGGAGTTAAATTCTGGAACCACAAGTAAAGGTGATGGCGGACAAGTTAATATTTCTACAAACAGACTTGTCGTTAGAGGCGATGGTCGCATAAGGACCGTAGCCGAGCCGTCCTCCCATCCTAATGTTTTGAATGACGTTGGTGATGCAGGAAGTATATCTATTTCTGCCATAGAGCTTTTTCAGGCAGACAACGGCATTGTTTCGGTTGCCGCCGATGGGAAGGACTCAAATGGGGGCTTTCTTACAATAAACAGCAAACAACTCGAGCTGAGAAATGACGCCGTATTATCCACTAGGAACTTAGGCGGAGGCAATTCCGGAGCTTTGTCTATCACAATTGATGATACTTTTAGTAGCAATAACAGCAGGGTCCTTGCTACAGCAGAACAGGGAACGGGCGGAGACCTTACGATCTTTGCTGGACGAAACATTTCCGTAATCAACGACTCATTGGTCTCTACCCAAACTGTCGGATTGGAAAATGCGGGCGACATTACTCTAGAAGCGGGCGCATCTGTTTTTTTAGATCATAGTACTATTAAGACTATTGCAGAACAGGCGGATGGCGGCAATATTAAGTTACAGGCACCAGAAATTATTCAGTTAGTTGACAGTCAAATTACCAGTTCGGTGGGGGGTGGCCCAACGACGGTCGGTGGCAATATAAGTTTGGATCCTGAATTTATCATTCTGCAGAATAGTCAGATTTTGGCAAATGCCTTTGGAGGACAAGGGGGCAGTATTACGCTCGACGCCGATGTGGCAATTCTTATTGATCCCTTCAGTCTAATTGATGCTTCCTCGGCCTTGGGTATTAACGGATCCGTGAACATTCAGGCCCCCATTCAAAATCTCAGCGGGACCATCGCCCCCCTGAAACACACCCCCACGAATATTTCAACGCTGTACGGCTCACGGTGTGTGGCAAACACAGACGGACAATACAGCACCTTTGTCGAACGTCCGGTGGCCGGCAGCCTCCCGGCCATGCCGGGCGGGTTCCTCACGAGTCCACTTCTCCATTCTCATGCTTCCGACTCGTCCTCAAAGTCTCAGACAGATTCTCGAGCTCTTCCAAGGAATACGTCAGATCAGACGGAGTCGATCCTTAGGATTCTTGCTCAAGAGACTCTCCCCACCTACTTGACCCACTGGACGGATTGCGCTTCTTAGACGTTTAACAACCGGCCTGCCGCCCCAAAAGACTCGGCCTTTTCTCAATCAACAGTCGCCCGGCTTGCCTTTCACCTAAGCTCGGCCTTTTCTCCCAAACCAGTCACGGCAAACTCCCCTGCACTCCTCACAAACTAGGATCATTATAGTGTTTTAACTTACAGGCGGGTTTTCACTCCTCGTCCTAACCTTTGTTTCTCTTCGAAACAAAACCCTTCAGTTGAAAGTTAAACCGCTATACCTATTCCAGTTGGCTATCACAAGGGTCTCATCCGACGAGGGAACCATTTTATGTAACTGTGTCTACTTTTAAGGCAATATCAACACGATATGTCTACGAAGTAGACAGATCTAATGAACCTGCTAAGAGAAGTCACACCCTTTCATTACGATCAAAGTCATCGAACAGAGGGCCCCATAGGCTTTTCCCTAGGCTCCTCTGGTCTAGTAGGGAAGCTCTTCATGAAACAATTTGGGAGATGTACAAACCCCCTTCATAGGATGAGCTAAGACCTTGTGCAAAGAAAAGGGAATGGTGGCACCAGGATTGCTTTAACCTTAAAGGTAAGAGCGAAAAATGATTCACGAATCATCAACTATAACCATTTCCATTAAGGAGGAAGGATCATGACAATGGCAAGCATGCAAGAAACCCTTGAAACCGTCAAAACGAAAATGCAAGAGCTCTTTGGCAAAGCCAAGGAAAAAGTCGATCACATGTTGGCAGAGTTTAATGCGGCGTTACCTATCATGGAAGGATTAGGACTTTCACTCAAGGATTTCAAAATGGGCATGGGTATTGTGCCAGAAATTCACGCTAAACTGGTTGGTAACCTTGAAGATGTCCAAGAGCACAAACTTGATGCCATGGTCGAGCAACATCAGGAGAATAAGACACTGACAACAGTCCTGAAGGCTTTGAAGATGGCCACGGGTGTTCGCAAACGGGTTGAAGGTATCCCGTTCACGGGCATTGAAGTCGGCCTGAAATTAGGCCTGCCGCCTAATGTCTCAGTGGGCTTTGTGGAAAGTCATGCAGCGAAGCACATCGAGAGTCATGCTGCTTAATGCCAATGACCCCGGGGATGTCCATTCAATGGGGACATCCCCGGGATCAGAGTTCTCCCCTCTCCGCCCCGCAATGGTCAACAGGTACTTCCTGCGATAACTATTTCACACTAGGCCGTATTTCATCCTAGAGACGTCGTCTCCTTCATCCCGAGTTTCTCATCGGAACCCAGCCTCTTTCGCCAGGGGGCAAGGGGCTACCAAAAGGCGTCCCAACCAATCTCGAAGTGATACCATTGGATTTTATTTCTAATAGCCTTGACTTCTTTCGACGTTTTATTAATGATGGCCTCTTTCAAGAACTTTTGAGCTAGCAATCCCGTCTTTAATTTTTTCACTATTCCAAGAGGCTTCTAGTGAACATTCGTAGACTTCCCCCGGCACTCGTGTCAACGCTAACCGTTCGCTTATTTCATGCTCACGTGACAACAGCCCTGTCCGCTGTGTGTCTGTTTGGGCTGATCATCTCGCTTCATCCAGGCTATAGCGATTCAGTATTCGCGCAAGTTCCCCCTGTCTTGGACCCTACGGGCCGATCGGGTGAGCCTCCGGATATCGAGAAAACACGCCCCTTGCCCCAGAAAGAATTCCCAGAACCTATACTGCCGCCAGTGGACCAATTTCCAGAGGATTCGCAACAAGTCACGCCAAGTCTGCGGGTGATGATTGAGGCTATCCAGGTCGAAGGTAGTACCGTCTTTTCAAAGGAAGAAATAGCAAAAGTCACGGCTCCATACCAACATCGAGAATTGGCAACCGAGGACCTAGAAAAACTCAGACGAGAGTTAACGTTGTTGTATGTCAATAATGGATACGTCAATTCTGGAGCCATTATTCCTGATCAGACCCTTCAGGATGGCATACTGCGCTATCAGATCATTGAGGGAAAGCTGACGGAGATCCAAATCGAAGGAACGAAGTATTTTCTCCCATCCTATTTCGAACAACGGATTGCTCGTGACGCAGGACCTCCACTCAATATTAGACCGCTTAAAGAACGACTCCAGATTCTCTTACAAGATCCCCGAGTCAATCGACTCAATACGGAGTTGAAACCTGGCCTGCATCCAGGAGAAGGTATCCTCGGTGTGCGCGTTGAAGAAGCTTCGCCCTTCCACGCCTGGGTGGAGTTTAATAATTTTCAATCACCAACCGTTGGGGCCGAGCGCGGCCTGGGTACATTGGCTGTCGACAATCCTTTTGGATTGGGAGATCTGTTTCAATTTACCTATGGCCGATCTAAAGGTGTTGATCCGCTACTGGATACCAGTTATTCCATACCCTTCACACCATGGGATACCACGCTTCTACTCCACTATAGACAAAATGACTTTGATGTCGTGTCTTCTGCGTTTAAATCACTGAATATTGAAAGCCGGTCGCAAATCTTTAAGATTGCCCTGCGCCAGCCAATTTATCGAACCCTGTCAAATGAAGTTGCTGTTTCTCTCATCGGAGAACATCTGAGGAATAAAAATTTCATTGGAGGTACGGGGTTCTCCTTCACCCCCGGAACGACCTCAAACGGAGAATCGATTGTGTCCGCCTTGCGATTTGTCCAAGAATGGATTAATCGGCAAGCCGAACAAGTGTTGGCCTTCCGTTCACGCCTGAGTTGGGGACTTGATGTGCTCAATGCCACCAACAATCGGCTGGGGAAAGATGACCCTGACCTTCATTTCTTTTCATGGCTAGGACAAGCGCAATGGGCTCGACGCGTCGATTCTTTGGGCATTCAGTTGCTCAGTAACTTTGTCGTCCAGCTTGCAAATGACAGTTTATTCCCTCTAGAACAGTTTGCCCTTGGGGGCCGTTATAGCGTGCGCGGATATCGTGAAAATCAATTAGTACGAGATAATGCGTGGGTATTCTCTTTTGAAACCCGCGTGCCAATTCTACCAACCACGCTAGGGCCAAATTTCACCGTGCACTTTGCGCCTTTTGTGGATGTAGGTCGGTCCTGGAACACGAAATTCCCAAACCCATCACCAAAAACGTTAGCCAGCATCGGGGCGGGCGTGCGTTTGTCTTTCTTTCAGCGTGCCTATGCCAACGTTTATTGGGGTCAACAACTCAATCATGTCTCAGACCCTCCGCCAGGTGGGAACCTTCAAGACCACGGACTTCACGTACAGTTCATTCTCAATATCCTTTAAGACAAAATCAGAGCAGACTGGGTACGCGGAAGAACAGATCAAAAGGAGGGAGATGCTACATGAATTCGCTGCAAGAATGGAGGCTGCTTGAGGAGTCGAACAGCCCGGTCCCAATCTTTTCCTGCCACGACACGTAATCGAGCAAGACATCCTCGAGGGACATATTCGACAGAAAAAATAGGAAAAATGTGTTCGGCACGCAGATTATCCTCTTGGCACTGTTCACTATCACTCCAACAAGGAAAGGGGGTTTGCCCAATATTCATCAGATCAATGCGATCAGATGCCAGACCTATCGCACGCAAATATGAAGAAAGATGTCTGAGGTGAAAGTTGGCCCGAGCCATATTGTAAGCAGATGACCCGTGCGAATCACAGTAACCTTCAATTCGCAACTTCCATTGCACCTCCCTCTGAAGAAGCCTCACAATATGGTAGAGCGCCTCTTGCATCCGTCCTTTAATCATGAGGCGGTTCTCATCAAAATATAAATCTGCCAGCACAGGATTGCGGTATCTCTGTTTCGTGAGCGGAAGGCTACCACCTATACTCAGTTCCTTTTTCTCGCGGTAATAGACCGGAAACACCATATCTAACTCTGTCACTTTATTTCCTAACATATAGTCGCTATCACTTTTCTCTTGCTCTTTAGTCAGCTCAATACCACTAAACGAAGTCATGATATCGTTGCATAGTGATGGCCACCCCAGTATAAGTCCCGACAACACTGATAGAAATAGGAGAGCCATCGTAGGGACAGTCGAAGTTCTTGAATATGGGGAATCCCCAAGTTTGGATTAGTAAAACCAACAGAATCGGCTCTGGCTTAATGTTCATATCGGATTTCGAACAAAAATCTAAAATGAGAGTAAGCTTCTGGCGATAACACAGCCCGGTTAGAATAAACGTAGAAACCATCATGATTATACATTCTGGTATAGATTTGTTATTACAGAAGAACGGGGCATGCGCCACGCCCGAACAGAGTTCCCCTCATGGGTGCACGGAAAGACGTTTATCCACCAAACACATTGGTGCACAACGGGCCCAGTATAGAAGAGAATCAATTGCGGTTTTTCGGATCACAGGACTCGGCCCTATCCTTACACTTCATAAGTAAGAACAGGGCCGGGTTTGATAAAGCCTGTCTACCACTAAGCTAGAGACCTGTTTGACGATCTCCTTCTGCCACGAAACCTAGATCGACCTGCTCGAGGAGGTCGGCCCGAAGATTACGGAGCGCTGAATTTGAAGGGTTATCTCGAATGCTTTGTGAAATCGTCCCAAGCGCATCGTACCAGAGCCCAGACTCAGCGAATACCCTACTGACCGCCGTTGGTTCATCGCTTGCTAAAAGCGCAGACTGCATCGCCGGGGCCTGCTCTGCTAGTTGGATCAATCCCCCACCGACGATATCCTTAGACCTGCGATTCTCGTCAACCATTAAGGATACTGTCCATTGATAGACTTTTCCTTTTTCCAGTTTCTTCCCGAAGGCACCTAGCTCAGTAAGTTGTATTCCTGGTTGAGTAGGCAAGGACAGACTTTCTTCAATGATTGGCGCTACTCCCTCTGCATCGATCAACGTAAAATACAACGGTAACGTCGTAAGGTCTGAAATATACCAAGCAAACGTTGGTTGTTCTCGGACCGTCATACCCATATGACTATCAGGAACTAACCCAAAGATCGTTGGTAGATCCGAAGACGGCGCCCTCGTGGCCCCTCCAACTCGATTGCCACTAGAAGGCGCACCTAGCGGAGGCGGCCGGTAAATAACCTGTTGATGCGGAGACTTTGGAGCAGATTTCTCGGAAACACGAATGACCTTTCTTTCAATCGAGAAATGGCGCTTCAAGGATGCCGCCGACGTATCGTGACTAGACTGATTCCCCTGTCCCTTTCCTGCAACAGCGGTCGCACCAAATCCCAAGATGACACTTGCAATCGTTACCCATTTGATTATTGACTTAGCCTTCATGGTATGCCCTCCCTCTAATTAGTGCGAAATTCCCCTAATATTTATCAAGATTTGTCCATGAATCTGAGAAAAAGCAAGGCGCGTTCCAGAATTTTGGATCGGACCACTTTCAGCACTCAACCCTTTGTTTTGTGGTAAGTTTTCACCTCTCAATCCGACACTCATCACTCGTCGATGAAAGCCCTTGGTGGGCAACTTCGTTAACAGAATGTCGTCTTTGTAGACAACCTTGTGATCGCTGGTGTCTTCGTGAACTAGCAAATCCACTCCAATTCTTTCTGTTAGTCATAAATTTCTCAAAAAAGAATGCCTTCACCTCTTCATAACAGTGCACGGGTTCCTTTAGTAGAGGTTGAGTTGAACTTGCTTGCATCTTTGACCTTTTTGTTCGCTCTTCCTACAATAGCATTACCGGATATTGTTAACTAGGGGGACAGCACTATGAAACGAAGCTCGTTCATCTCTCAACTCCTTGCTCGCTGCACTACAGAACTATTATCTATTGGTGGAGTTGCATGTTTTCTTCTCGTTAGTACCCTTGGCCCATCCTATGTTCATGCTTCACAAGAATTGCTGAAGGAAGGTCTCGGTAGGTATCAACAGGGGCAGTTTCAACAAGCGATTAGTTTGTGGACAACCGCTGCCCAGCAGTTCGAAATCGCAGAGGATCATTTTCACCATACCCAATCCCGTATTTTTCTTGCTCGAGCCCTGGTGGAGTTAGGACAACTTCAACGTGCACAAATTATTCTACTTGATATTCTTGAAAAGACTGATCAACCTCCCTTGCGAGTCCAAGCTTTAAACCATCTAGGGACATTACATCTGAGTGCAGGCAATTCAGATTCGGCCCTTCGAATTCTCCGGAAAGGGTTACAACTGTCTCGTCAACTTGATGACCGGCAGCTTATTGCGACGATTCTAAATGATCTGGGAAACGTGTATGCCTTCCGCCAGGAGCGCCCGGAGGCCATCGCAGCCTATACGGAATCAAGCATTCTGGCCAATTCAGCAAATAACACCTCTCTCGCTATTCGGGCAATAATCAATGCAGGCTTAGCGGAAAGTCTGGAAGGTGCGTTCGAAAATGCTCAAGGGCATTTTGACCAGGCTTGGGTACAAACTCGTGACTTATCGCCATCACATGAAAAGACTCGCAACCTTTTGTCAGTTGGAATGGGAATGCGGACACTCCATCGTCAACGTCCAGAAGTGGCCCCTGAAGTATGGAAGCGAGCTGCCCAGGCTTTGCATGAGGCGACGCAAACTGCTCGGCAAACTGAGGATTGGAAAAATGAGTCGTATGCCTGGGGATTTTTAGCGGAAATGTATGAGGAGGAGGGTCGTCACGAGGAGGCACTCAAACTCAATCGTTTCGCGGTTCGAGCGAGTCAACAAGGCGAAGCACCCGAAGCTCACTATCGTTGGGAGTGGAAAACGGGTCGCAACCTTCGGCACATTGGTCAAAATGACGAAGCTATTCTGGCGTATCAACGGGCCGTTGACACCCTTCAACCCATTCGACAAGAGCTCGTGGTCGGGTTCCCTAGTCAAGCCACCTCATTCAGGGAATCGATTGGTGCTTTGTTTTTTGAAATGGCCGATCTGCTCATCGAGCAAGCCGACCAGGCTAATAACGCCCAACGGCGAACACATCTCCTTTTCCAGACCCGCGATACGATTGAATCATTCAAAGCCGCGGAATTACAGGATTACTTCAAAGATGATTGCGTGGAAGTAAACAAAGCTCGCATCGAAGCCATTGATAAGATTTCCCAAACCACCGCAATCATTTACCCGATCCTCTTCCCCGATCGAACCGACATGCTCATTACGCTTGGAGGAACCATTCGGAAAGTGTCTCTCCCAATTCCGGAAGATGATCTCTCCAGCACGATACACCAATTTCGAACATTGCTGGAAAAACGGACGACTCACCAATACTTACCTCACGCACGGCGTCTTTACGATATGCTCATCCGTCCGTTGGAGCCTGCTCTTCAGGAATTTTCTACACAGACGCTGGTCTTTGTACCTGATGGCTCATTGCGAACGATTCCGATGGGTGCCCTACATGACGGGAAGCAATTCCTTATCCAGAAATACGCTGTGGCCGTCACCCCCGGACTGACTCTAACCGACGCGCATTCCTTAGATCGTGAAAAAGTTCAGCTCTTATCGCTTGGCTTGACAGAAGGGGTACAAGGATATGCTCCTCTCCCTAACGTCGAGAAAGAAATCTCAAAAATTCGTGAGCTGTTTCCAGGTACGACTTTGTTAAATAAGGAGTTCCTTGTGCCTACGGTAGAAAAAGAAATGAAGGAAAAAGACTTTACGGTCGTGCACATTGCCTCACATGGAAAATTTGAGTCAGACGTGAAAAGTTCGTATGTCCTGGCCTATGACAAAAAATTGACTATGGACCAGTTAGGGGACATGATTGGCATGTTTCAGTTCAGAAAAACCCCTCTTGACCTCTTAACCATGAGTGCATGTGAAACGGCGGCGGGAGATGATCGGGCCGCGTTAGGGTTAGCAGGGGTTGCCGTGAAAGCTGGAGCTCGTAGCGCATTGGCAACTTTGTGGTTCGTTAATGACCAGTCTTCCTCTGCCCTTATCAACAATTTTTATTCTTTATTAAAAGAATCAGCATCGACCAAGGCCCAATCACTTCGTCACGCACAGTTAAAATTGTTGAAACATCCAGTCTTTCGACACCCGGGCTATTGGTCACCATTTCTATTGATCAATAATTGGTTGTAATCCGTGAAGGTCTTTCCTTTTATACTGTTTGCCCTTGCGAGTAGTCCTTTGCCGATCTCCTCGGGCCGTTGTGTTTAGAACAATATCATTAAAGAAGGGTGAAGAGAGGGCTAAACCTTGAACAAAGGAAGCCTGGATAATAAGCAGGCGAGACCGAAAAACCTCATCTATCTATGTGACAGAGCAACCGTTCGCCAACTAGAGTGTTTCTATGGCTTACGGGCAATGAATGAAGGGTTCTTCAATGACAGAATGGGTCACAAGCGCGACTCTATCTGGACCTTGGTTTTTAGCTCGTGACTTGTAAAGATAATGTATGTCTTCGTTGGTAATCGTCTCGTTGTGTACCGGACCAGAGAAAATTAAAGGACTTTCCAAAAACCCTCCTGGTGGGTCAGAGAGAAGGCCGGTTTTCGAATCAACAAATGAACTAAATTTTCCAGTCTTGCTTGCCACACATCGAGAAGAATACAGATTGGCAACGTTCACCGGTGCATGCTGGAGAGGTGCAATCGTGCCACTCAGATTCTGAATAGGAGCTTGGATGTTCACCGATCCATTGATGCCCAATGCCGACGAAGCATCTAACCGGCTCAACGAATCAATCAAGATAACATTACCTGTTAAGGTAATATTGCCTCCAAGCCCTTCAAATGCATTCGCCAAAATCTGACTATTTTGCAAAATGATAAATTCAGGATCCAAATTAATATTGCCACCTACTGTTGAAGCTCCTCCGCCCACTGAACTCGTAATTTGGCTATCAATGAGGTGAATAAGCTCAGGTGCGGTTAACTTAATATTGCCCCCATCGGCTTGTTCAGCCACCGTCGTAATCCGACTGTCATTCATCAAAATGGAATCCCCAGATTCTAATTGAATATCCCCGGCATTATTGCTCCCCTTCGTTTCCGCCGAAATCAACGATTGGTTAAGCAAATCCACATTCTCACCAGCTACAATCGTAATATCACCTCCTTCTGCCTGTTGGGCAGACGTACTCACAGAACTGGCATCATTGGTAAAAGTTCCTTCAGTAGAGAGACTGATATTACCAGAATTTCCCGCAGTCGAGTCCGTTCCACTACTTGATGCCGAGATACTCGAATTCGAAAAAAGGGAAATGCTCTCTTGTGATGCAAGAACGAGATCACCACCTTTCCCGGAGTCAGAAGTGTTACTGGTAATCTCTGCACCGTTTGTAAGATTCAAAACGTTACTCATGATCGTAAGATCTCCAGCATCACCAGCTCCCTCAGTTGCAGTCGAAACAATGCTGCTATCTATGTTTAATTGAGGTGTAGTGATCTGAACATCTCCAATATTCTTGTTAAAGGCAACACTAGAAATTTCTGCTTCTTCCGAAAGGTTCATGGAGTTTGTAGCCGAGACAATAAGGTTTCCTCCCTGGCCATCGCCAGTACTTTGACTTCTAATGATCCCTTCATCAGCCAGGGTCAGGGTCCCCGTAGAAACGATGATATCTCCAGATTGGACCCCACTTGTACTAAAAGAAAAAATCCCACTAGGATTTCCTGCAGCATCCTTTCCCAGAATATCTAGTGATTCATTCAGTACAACAGTTATAGTGCCGGCTTGCCCGGCGTTCAATGTTTCTCCACCAATCCGAGCTCCATCAGTAATTCTCCCAATATTCCCAGAAATACTGATATCACCCAGCTTTCCCACCCCTCCGGTGCTACGACTTCGAATGCCACTTCGCCGGGTAGACCCTCCTACAATTCCTTCGCCCTCAACAAACACCTCGTTAGTAAAGCTATCTATCCCATTCATGCCTCGAATTGAAATGCTTCCGGCCTCTGAACCGGTACTGGTCTGAGTTCGAACTTCTCCACCATTCTTGATATCAAGGCGATTGGTATTCAATACGATGGGTGCCCCAAGACCTAGAGACACAGCGTCTGTCCCAACAGTTCCCCGATCAATCGTAATTTCTGGTGAGGTGAGAGTAATCGAACCAGTAGCCCCGCTGCCTGAGGAACTAGTCGAAATGCTACTCGTCAACCCTAGAGAATTCTCCCCAGTTAATAAAATACTTTGCCCCGCGATAATTTCTATAGGTGAACCACTTCCTGTAGACGCCGGCGAGGTAGAGCTCAAAAGTTGTGCGCCGTTTAAAAGATCCAGGCTATCCACCGCAAAATCGATCCCTCTCATGTCCCCATCAAAGAAGGAAACGGTCTGAGTATTAACCTGCGCAGCGTCTACTACGAGTTGGCCTCCCCGTATAATGACCGCGCCTCCTCTCCCATCCGCCGGAATACCGGGGGAACCCGGAATGATTATGGGGGGGAGAGGCGGAGGTAACGGAATAATCACATCTTCCGTTCCAGGAAGGGCAGAAGTGTCAAGAAGGGTCGTTTCACCCTGAAGGGTGATTGCCCCTAGTTGCGAACCTGAAGTAGGATCCCCCGTTGCCACAGATACTTCTGCGCCAATTGCTCCCTGTGCGATACTGGAAATACGTATCTCACCACCTCTTGAAACCAGAGAACGGTTTGTTACCAATACAGGCCCACCGACTAGCGAAAGAGTTTGATCAGGTGGAACAGTAAGAGGAAGGAATCCGGGTTGAACTTCAATCAAGCCAGGGGTAGCACTTAAGAATCCAAAGGCTTCCGGCGGAGATATAGTAAGAATGCTATTCTGACTTAAGTCCGTATAGAACTCTTCATTGTCCTCAAGGCGGAGAAAGTCTGCGGAACTGACGAAAAAGGATCCCCCCACATCAAGAGAAGCCAAGGGACCAAAAACGACTCCAGCGGGATTGAGTAAAAATAAATTAGCTTGCCCAAAACCCGTTGTTTGGATGGTGCCAAAGATATTTGACGGATTCCCGCCGGTAACCCGACTTAAAATATTATTTGTCTGTATGGCAGATTCATTAAAGAAGTTTGCTGTCTCACCGAATCCCACCGTAAATTGATCAAAACTATGAAAAAGATTAGCCCCCCCACCAGGCCGCGTACCCCCTGTAACATCATGTATGGGCCCACTCGCTGTTACAACGGTTCCAAGCGAACTATCGGGTGAAATATTGGTCAAAACCTGACCAGAAACGAGAGAATCCCCTACTACGAACGGATAGAGGCTTAAAACCAGAGAAAGACAGAAACCACGTACGGGACTAAAATTGTACAATGCATTCATAAGTGTCACCTCATAGTCCTAGTAACATAGGGATTTTCTATACCCTGCGTCAAATCAAAACTTAGTCGGACTATCTCAGTGTGGAACCGAATCACAAAGACTATAAAACCTGATAATTAAAAGGCAAAAACCCTCAGTGCTTGATCAAAGTTGCAGAAGACCAAAGCCCATGGCCGAGGGCCCCGCAGAGCGATTACGTAAGTCCCACGGACAGAGCGCGTGGCAATCTATTGCGTGTCCACACCTCAGATTATAGCTTGATTTACCAAACAGACACCTTCATTACGGATTCTCTGGATCAATAAAGTCCGTGTCCAGACTCGGCCGTTGGATAAACTCAGTTTGCTCGGCGTTGAAAAACGTGCGCGCATAACACGGGCGCGTTGTGGTAATCATATCCGGGGCTTTGCACCGCGTTGACTGCATGATGTTCGTCGTATCTGCTACCGGCAGCCCCGTCTCGGGATCATCCACTTCCACCCCATGTTCGAATGACCCACGGGCCGTGGCCAACGGAATCAACAAATGCCCCAACTCATGAGCCAAGAGTTCCCGATCCAGATCACGAATATTGAGGGCACTCAGGCAATCATCCGCAATCGGATCAGCACCAGGAGGACACAGGCTCTGTTGCAAATCCGCCAAAATAAGGCCGCGCTCCGCTTTGGCATCATCCAGCACATAATCATCGGGGCCGATCGCAATGCCCCACGCGTCTGCACTTAACCCCTCGAGCGACCGCACGTAGTAGACATTGATATCCGTGTCCGTATCGCTGCGGGCCAGACTCAACAGCGCCTGCTCTTCCGTCGTCGGGAGAAATTGCGGCCCACTAGGAATCAGGCTCACATCCGTATCCAAGAGCCCCCCGGGATCAGCTATGGTTTGAATGTTCCGAATGCGGATATTCAGCCCTGTCTGCGCCAGAATTTCATTGGCATCCCGCGCGTTTTGCCGCACCCGAGCCTCGTCCGCCCCCGAGCCTTCCATGATTTTCACATCCAGCCAAATGGTGTTGAAGCGAATATTGTCAAGAACAAAGGAACTGAGTCTTAAGTTATCGGCAGTATTACTAACAGAGAAAGATAAGGTATGTTCGCGAGATTCAGTTCCCACCGGAGTAGGAATGGAAAATTCCGTCCACCCTTCTAACAGATCAGTCGCTCGAATGACCCTGTGAACCACTGTTCCCGCTCCACTAGAGTCTGCTAGGGTCACAGTCAGCACATCATTAAGGCTGGGATCCCCCGCGACCACGGGTCCCTCGAAACAAGTGCCACACCAATAGTTCACATGGAAGTACAAGCTATCACTTCCAGCATCGATGCCTACAGGAGCAGTAAATTCATCGGTAAAGTTAAAAGAAAAGTCAGAAATGGGATTATCTAGGGAACAACATACTGCCATAAAAGAGCCTTCCACGGGATTAATAACTGATCCAGATAAATCACGTATTCCTCCACCCTCACTATTTACAAAAGAAACACGCGGATCCTCGGTGGCTCGTAAACAAGCATCTAGCTGGGTCGCCTCAAATCCTCCCCTAATGACCCCAGAGCGGGAATTTGAGCTTCTAACAGATGTATCCACCGAAATATCAGCCGTGGCAGTGGAATCTGGCCCAGGGAGGGCACTCCTGACACTTCCTCTGATGCAATCAAATACATCTACTGCCGTGACCTCAAAGGTATCCCCATTGATCACGACCTTGTACCGTCCATCCGCGTCCGTGTAAAACACTTCCTGATTGTCAAATATCTCCCCAGTCCCCGAATCGATATCACTAGAGACCTGCACAAACACCCCGCCACGGGGATTGCCCTGCTCATCCCTTACCACCCCCTCCACAAACCCACTGCCAATCTTTTGTTGGATGACATACCGCCCACTACTGAAAATCCCCGCCAAGTCCGTGGCCTGACTGACAATGCGGCCATCTTCCACGATTCCCGTGTCCACCACAATCAACCGCGGGGCAATCCCCTCTTGCCCTTCCTCCACCACGTCCGCCAGCCCTTGCACCGCCATGTAGAACTGATCCGTCGCACTCAACCCCGCCGGCAACGGCAACGACAGTTCAAACGGTTGATCCACCAGATAGATCAGGCCCGGCAGCTCCTCCACCGGCTCCACCACCACATCCACCGCCGCCACCACCGGCCGACTGCCGAGCGGCGCCGCAATCTCCTCTTCCGGCACCGGCGCCACCGTCAGCACCGCCGGCACATTCAACGCTCCCGGTAACACCCGCAACTGCACCCCCTCCGGGCCACTGACGATCGTCTCCATTTCCGGCTCCACCACTTGCCCCACTCGCACCAGGTGGGCCGAGGACACCACCACTTCCCACGGCTGCCGAAAGATCGCCCCTACCCGCAGCCGTAAGACAGCTGTCGTGCTCACCGTCTGCGTGTACGTCCACCTCGTTTTGTCGGTTTTCTCCATCAGCCCCGCGATGCGCCACTGCCCATCCGTCCCTTGCTGTTGCACATGTACACTGCGCGAGAAGACATCCTTGTCCGCGATCTCCGCGGTCACGGTCACCGCGGCCCCCTCCTCCAGCACCACCACCGCCGGGGTCACGGTCACTGCATCAATCGTGTGGGCCACTCCCTCGCCCACGTTGATTAGACTGAAAACGAGCGCTAGGCCAAGCCATATCCTGTGAGATCGATCTGTTTGCATGCTTCCCGCTCCTTTTATTTATGATGGTAGAGAGGTGACCCTGCCTAACCGCACCATCCTCGGCGTCACCGCCACGTAATCAATCGTGGACAGGTACCACTTGCGCTGCAGGGGGAGGACTGCCCCCCCACGCCCAAACACAAGCACCATAACTATTACTGCATACGTAAGCCAGCTTGCGATCCTTCCCAGGGGCTCACTCTGTTCGTGGGACAACGGGTGAGCACGCTCACGGTGTTGCTGGGTCCCGAAAGTTCAATCCCAGATTGTCGTAATTGGCGCCGGGCGGACCCACGCGAATTTCTTCAATCTGTTGCTCATTGAAGTACACCCGGGAGAAACAGGGTGGCGCTGAGCCCCCGACCTCTGATGTAATACATTCCCGCGGGCGCATGATGTTGAGCGTTTCCTTATCAGGCGAGACCCCATGCTCCACCGACGAGCCTGCGATCCGAAATGGGAGCAGAAGATGCCCTAACTCATGCGCTAAGATTTCCCGAAAGATGGCCGGTTCCCCCACCACATTACCGATAAGAATGCCCCGATCCCCTAACGCACTAGCCACATGATAGTCATCATTACCGATGGCCACGCCAAAGATCGGGTGGGGTGCGCCCCCTAAGATTCGCTCTTGTAGATTGCCCACATAGTAGACATTGACGTCCGTTGGCAGGCTGCTGCGGGCCTGCTCCACCACAGTCTCCAAGGCCGAGGGACAGGCCTCCAGTTCCAGCGCAAACCCGGTGGCGGTCAAGACCGCCGCCTGATGGGCCGACACCGCCGGTGAGCCATCATCGCACAGATAGCTTTTTCCGGCAGACGGCACATTCGCGGCCACCACCGGATCGAGCCAGGCCGGGTCGGTCGTCTCGACCGTCTGGATCGACCGCACCCGCAGCGAAATGCCGGCTTGCGTCAGAACGTCATTGGCTTCGTGCACATTGGCCCGCACTTGCGCCGGTGTCATCGTCGAGCCCTGCGTCCCATCGGGACTGCGGACAATCTTGACGTCCAGCCACACAGTGTCAAAATGCACATTATCAATCGCAAAACCGGTGGGCACCGTATTGTCTGATTGATTCATACCTGAAAAATGCAGTACGACTTGCTGGCCAACATAAGCCGCAATCGGAATTTCTTCCAGTCGCCAGTTGCCGTCGTCTCCTTCGGTAGTCAGAGGGGAGAAGGTGTAAGTCGTTGTGTCAACAGGACTACCGTCTGGAGTAGACGTTATTTGTATTTCCATTTGATCATTGTATTGGCCAAAATCTGGAGTGGGTGTATTGGCGGGCACCTCACAAAAGCAGCCATGGTTCCAATCTAACCGGAGATGTGTAGAACCCGGAGGAACCCACAACGTGACATCAACATGGGTATCCTCTTGACTACACGATTCGCCAGAGGGACACGGACCTACAGCCATTACAAACATCGTTGATTGCTCTCCATCCACTGGACGAATTTCGCCTCGTCCCAACGCGTCTTCCGTGAAGGGAAACGGTGGATTAAACGTCACCAGATCCGGAGTACCGCCTGGCTCCAGCGTCATGATTTTGTCCCTGTTTTCCCCACCAAATGGAAGCCGCAACCAACAATCGGTGTTGCCTGCTCGTTCAAAGCTCCCGTTGAACAACCCATAACGGGTCAGGGGATTGTACACCGGATCCGTTTGCACAATCTGCAACTCAAGGTCTGGCAATGTTAAAGTCGCATCGGGACCAGGAAGTGAGGCCGCATCCAACCCCAGCCCACAAGTTGCCGGATCAAAAATAGTCAAGGTAAAGTCAGTTCCAGAAATGGGTAGCTTATACTCCCCGACTTCACTTGTTAAAAACATCAACGAATTCGTGTCATTGGAGACATAGGCTCCTGGGCGTGATGCTCCGCGAGCCATGACTCGGCCTTCCACAAAACCACTCCCAATCTCTTGTATCAGAACGAAACGGCCTGTCCCCGCAAATCCCGCCAGTGCGGTCCCTTGCGAGACAATTCGATCCCCCTCTACCGCTGCAGTATCCACTGCTAACAATTGTGGCGATAAAGACTCGTCCGGGCTTTCCGTTTCAGCACGGACCTGCAAAGCCACATAGAACTTCGCATCACTCAATGTGCCAACTGGGGCGGGCACGGACAACTGCAGAGGCTCTCGAAGAAGTTGGAGACTCCCAATAAACGACGCAAGGGGTTCCATCATCAGATCAAAGGCCATCACTACCGGCAAAGACCCTGGATTGGCATCCACTTCTTCCGGTGCAATGCTCTCAATGGCAACCAGTGCATCTGTCGTGAGAGCAGTCGCCCCCACCACCACTTGAATCCCAGCTGGCCCGTTTATCTGTTTCTCTTCGCCAACCACCACTTTTTCGCCGACTCCGATTCGAAGTGTCGACGACACCACGCGCCGCAAGTGCCCGCGAAACGCCGCCGAGACACGCAGCCGCAACATGTCCATCGTCGGCTCATTAATCGCTTGGGTAAAAGCCCAGATCGTCGCGCCCGTTTTCTGCATGGGGCCCAGCACTACCCACTGTCCATCACTTCCCCGTCGCTGCACATTCACGGTCCGTGAGAGGACATTGGGACTGGTAATCTCGGCCGTCACGGTCACTTGTGTAGGAGCTCCTAGCACCACCAGCGACGGCGTGACCTCAACCGCATCAATCGTTGGCATCACCCGCACTGCCATGGCTATCCCGCATAGCCCACTGAAACCCAGAAATAGCCCGATGACAAGTACCGTGCGTTGCCCCCCCATTACTGCACCTCCTCTCTCCAAGCAGGTTACCCTGTACCTCAAAGTTCCGTTTCCTGGGCCTGTCGCGCCCTGCTTACGGATTCGCCGGATCGATAAAGTCCCGATCGATGTTCGGAAGGGTCGGGTGCGGAAGGTCAGGATTGTCCGGGTCAAGATTCCGCAGTTGAATAAACTCCGTTTGGTCTGTGTTGAAAAAGGTGCGGGCAAAGCACGGTTGCGTGGTCATGATATTGTCCGGCGTTTTACACCGGGTTGATTGCATGATGTTCGTCGTATCCGCGACCGGCAGCCCCGTGTCCGGATCGTCCACTTCCACCCCATGCTCGCGGTCGCCACCAGCCGACGCCGCAGGAATCAGCATATGCCCTAGTTCATGCGCTAACAATTCCCGATCCAGGTCACGCTGATTGAGTTCAGAGAGAGAGCCACTAGCCGTCAAATCCGCTAGGATGATGCCGCGTTCCTTTTTCGCATCGGTGAGCACATAGTCATCCGGCCCAATCGCAATCCCCCAAGCCTCACTGCCAAGCCCTGTCAAGGACCGCACATAGTAGACATTGATGTCCGTATCTGTCGTACTCCGCGCTAGCCCCAATAGCGCTTGCTCTTCTGTCGTCGGGAGAAATTTCGGACCACTAGGGATCAGGCTCACATCCGTATCCAAGAGCCCCCCGGGATCCGCAATCGTTTGAATATTCCGGATCCGCACATTCAGCCCCGTCTGGGCCAGAATCTCATTGGTATCCCGCACGTTTTGCCGGACTCGGGCTTCAGTCGCCCCTGAGCCCGCCACAATTTTCACATCCACCCAAATCGTGTTGAACCGAAGGTTGTCGACAAGAAACCATGAGACAAATTCACTCCCTGACCCAGTATCGCCATTCCCAACCACTTGCTCTTGAGAGGCCGTGAATACAAGAAAGAGCCGGCTCGGATCTAATTCTGGAGGTAGGTCGAACGAAAATTGGGTCCACCCTCCGACAAGATCTGAGGAATGAATTTCTTTGAGTGGGAGCGATAGATCATTATTGTCAGTCAAACTCACCATAAGTCGCTCACGGCTGAAAGGAACTGGCCCCACGGGACAATCCCCTTCACAACCGTGATTCACATCGAAATATATCTTTGGAGGATTATTTGGAGGATTACCTTCATCCTCGGGTAAGGGAAGTTTAAAAATATGAGTGCCGCGGGAGACAGAGGGAAGTTGGATGGGTGCGAGAGCCATCATGCGCGACCCTTCCATTGGAGTAATCAGCAAACCGGCGAGATCACGGAGTTCTCCCGCCTGCTTTATTGATGGAAGAAAAGACGTCACGTCCAAAATAGTCTTGGTTAAACAGGAGAAGCTGTCCAGAACCTCGAAACCTCCATTGCGAATACCATGTCGGGAACTCCTTGTGGCAATGAAATGACTGGTTATGGGGACAACCGTAATATCGGCCGAGACCGTCGCGTCGTTTCCAGGTAAGTTTCCACTTGCATTCCCCCCCGAACACCCCAGAACATCAGCCGCAACCACTACAAAAGAATCTCCGTTAATGACGAGTTTGTACCGTCCATCCGCATCCGTATAAAACACGTCTTGATTTTCAAATTCCTCACCAGTGGTCGAATTCATATCACTAAATACACGTACAGCCACTCCAGCTCGGGGATTGCCCAAAGGGTCAGTCACCACCCCCTCCACAAACCCACTGCCAATCTTCTGCTGCACCACATACCGCCCACTACTAAAGATGCCCGCCAGGTCCGTGGCCTGGCTCACAATGCGCCCGTCTTCCACGACCCCCGTGTCCACCACGATCAACCGCGGCGCAATCCCTTCTTGCCCTTCGTCCACCACGTCCGCCAGGCCTTGTACTGCCACATAAAACTGATCCGTCGCACTCAACCCCTCCGGCAACGGCAGCGACAGTTCAAACGGCTGATCCACCAGATAGATCAGCCCCGGCAGGTCCTCCACCGGCTCCACCACCACATCCACCGCCGCCACCACCGGTCGACTGCCGAGCGGCGCGGCCACCTCCTCGGTCGGCACCGGCGCCACCGTCAGCACCGCCGGCACATTTAACGCCCCTGGCAGCACCCGCAACTGCACCCCCTCGGGGCCACTCACAATGGTCTCCTCGGCCGGCTCCACCACCTGCCCCACTCGCACCAGGTGGGCCGAGGACACCACCACTTCCCACGGCTGCCGAAAGATCGCCCCTACCCGCAGCCGTAAGACAGCTGTCGTGCTCACCGTCTGCGTGTACGTCCACCTCGTTTTGTCGGTTTTCTCCATCAGCCCCGCGATGCGCCACTGCCCATCCGTCCCCTGCTGTTGCACATGCACACTGCGCTGAAACACATCCTTGTCCGCGATCTCGGCGGTCACGGTCACCGCGGCCCCCTCCTCCAGCACCACCACCGCGGGGGTCACGGTCACTGCATCAATCGTGTGGGCGGCCGCTATCGTTACTAACCCACTGGCCACACTCAGACTGAAGACAAAGCCCAGACTCCACATGCAGATTCGTTGATGTCGTCTCATACTTGGTTCTCCTTTTCTACGAACAGAAGGCCTGCTCCGACTAACCACCGTTCTTCGACGACCTCCTTACGGATTCGTCGGGTCAATAAAGTCGGTGTCCAGACTTGGCATTTGGATAAACTCCGTTTGCTCTGTATTGAAAAAGGTGCGGGCATAACAAGGTTGTGTCGGATCGTCCAAGTCAATGACCTCGGGCGCCTTACATCGGGTCGATTGCATAATATTCGTCGTGTCCGCGACTGGGAGGCCCGTGTCGGGATCGTCCACTTCCACCCCATGTTCGAGTGAGCCGCTGGCCGTGCCAAAAGGAATCAACAGATGCCCCAGTTCATGTGCTAAGAGTTCTCGATCCAAATCACCTTGATTCAGAACAGATAAGGATCCACTAAACGCCAGGTCAGCCAGAATAATGCCCCGCTCTGCTTTGGCATCTCCTAACACATAGTCATCCGGGCCGATGGCAATGCCCCAGGCTTCACTGCTCAACCCCTCCAAGGACCGCACGTAATAGACATTGATGTCCGTCTCTGTCGTACTCCGCGCTAGCCCCAATAGCGCTTGCTCTTCCGTCGTGGGGAGAAAGTGCGGGCCACTCGGGATCAAACTGACATCGGTGTCCAGCAACCCCCCGGGATCAGCAATCGTCTGAATATTGCGGATCCGCACGTTCAGCCCCGTTTGCGCCAGGATTTCATTGGCATCCCGCACATTTCGCCGCACCCGGGCTTCATCGGCACCCGACCCATTCACGATCTTGACGTCCAGCCAAATCGTGTTGAAGCGGAGATTGTCCACCAAAAAGTCTGCAATATCAGAAGTCCCGCCTTCATCATAGCTAAAGGAAAGTGTTATTAAATCACCTCCCGCTACCCCAAGCCCACTGAACGGGATTTCCAGATCTTTCCAGCCATCCAAGAATTCTGTAGCAGGAACAGCCAGCTCCACATTATTCGTGTCACTTTCGAGGCTAAGGGTTAATATGTCATCCAATCTCGGATCACCCGCCACTGCGGGTGCCCCACAATCAAAAAAGTCTGAACGACATCCAACGTTCCCATGGACATATAGGATCTCGGACTCGGCATCAATGCCCATAGGTAACCTAAATGAATAGCTCACGAAATTCCCAGGAAAAACCCGTCCTGATCCTGGGATTGCTAGCATCTGGACACCTTCCAAGGGAGCCAGAGACTCCCCTCTTAGGTCAGTCCATGGGCCTAAACTGTCAGAAAGGCCTCCCAGAGCAATGTCATTTCTGGGGATCGGAGAATTCCCACCTATAGGAGTTGGACTGGGATCGAGAAGTTCCGCAGGAGTTCGAAAACAGGAATTATCTGATAATTCAAAGCCACCGTTGTGCAGGCCTGGGCGAGATTCGGTAGGATTAAACCGAATGCCCAGTTCAATATCACTCGTCACAGTGGCATCCGGAAACGGCAAAGTCCCAGCCACTCTGGTGGCTGCACAGCTAAAGAGATCTTCGGCATGGATCTCGAATGTATCCCCATTTATCGCGAGCTTATAGCGCCCATCCGCATCGGTATAGAACACTTCTTGATTATCAAAAATTTCTCCGGTGACAGAATTCATGTCCTTGTCTACTCGGACCAGGACTCCTCCTTGCGGGGAGATACCAGAACCACGGGGTGAGTTGAAGGCAGTCACCACCCCTTCCACAAACCCACTGCCAATCTTCTGCTGCACCACATACCGCCCACTACTAAAGATGCCCGCCAGGTCCGTGGCCTGGCTCACAATGCGCCCGTCTTCCACGACCCCCGTGTCCACCACGATCAACCGCGGCGCAATCCCTTCTTGCCCCTCGTCCACCACGTCCGCCAGGCCTTGTACTGCCACATAAAACTGATCCGTCGCACTCAACCCCTCCGGCAACGGCAGCGACAGTTCAAACGGCTGATCCACCAGATAGATCAGCCCCGGCAGGTCCTCCACCGGCTCCACCACCACATCCACCGCCGCCACCACCGGTCGACTGCCGAGCGGCGCGGCCACCTCCTCGGTCGGCACCGGCGCCACCGTCAGCACCGCCGGCACATTTAACGCCCCTGGCAGCACCCGCAACTGCACCCCCTCCGGGCCACTCACAATGGTCTCCTCGGCCGGCTCCACCACCTGCCCCACTCGCACCAGGTGGGCCGAGGACACCACCACTTCCCACGGCTGCCGAAAGATCGCCCCTACCCGCAGCCGTAAGACAGCTGTCGTGCTCACCGTCTGCGTGTACGTCCACCTCGTTTTGTCGGTTTTCTCCATCAGCCCCGCGATGCGCCACTGCCCATCCGTCCCCTGCTGTTGCACATGCACACTGCGCTGAAACACATCCTTGTCCGCGATCTCGGCGGTCACGGTCACCGCGGCCCCCTCCTCCAGCACCACCACCGCGGGGGTCACGGTCACTGCATCAATCGTGTGGGCCGTCTCCGCGGCACCCACGGGGCCGCTGAGCAGACTGCTCCACGCTACATACCCAAGGCACCAGAACAAGAAGCTATGTTGTTTCATGATGATTGCTCCTGTAGATACGATAAAGGCCCATGCGGGCGGTGTTCGGCATCAGGTCCTCTTACGGATTCGCCGGGTCAATAAAGTCCCGCTCGATATTCGGCAAATTCGGATCCGCACTCCGCAGTTGAATAAACTCAGTTTGCTCTGTGTTGAAAAACGTTCGCGCAAAGCACGGTTGCGTGGTCATAATGTTGTCGGGCGCTTTGCACCGCGTCGACTGCATGATGTTCGTCGTATCCGCGACCGGCAGCCCCGTGTCCAGAT
The DNA here is from genome assembly GCA_965223765.1 of Nitrospirales bacterium. Lineage (GTDB taxonomy): Bacteria > Nitrospirota > Nitrospiria > Nitrospirales > UBA8639 > Nitrospira_E. Next base: position 1,162,202 of record OZ245016.1, on the reverse strand, counting down.
CAGTAACTTCTACCTTATGCTCGAGGTCCCCACCAGCCGACGCCACGGGAATCAGCATATGCCCTAGTTCGTGTGCTAACAATTCCCGGTCCAGGTCACGAATATTGAGGGCTGTGAGGCACTTGTCTTGAATTGGATCAGCCCCCGGCGGACATAGACTCTGCTGCAAATCCGCCAGAATAATGCCGCGCTCCTCTTTCGCATCCGTGAGCACATAATCATCCGGCCCAATCGCAATCCCCCACGCGTCACTGCCTAAGCCCGTCAAGGACCGCACGTAGTAGACATTGATATCCGTGTTGGTGGCACTGCGAGCTATGTCCAAGAGCGTCTGCTCTTCGGTCGTGGGAAGATACTTATTATTAACCTTTTCCCCCAAGGTGACTTCTAGATCCAGTAGATCCCCGGGATCCGCAATCATTTGAATAGGCTCACGGATCCGCACATTCAGCCCCGTCTGCGCCAGGATCTCATTGGCATCCCGCACGTTTTGCCGCACGCGCGCTTCATCGGCTCCGGACCCATTCACAATCTTCACATCTAGCCAGATGGTATTGAAACGAAGGTTGTCGACGAGAAAGGAGGTTTGGAATCCATTCGAATCACCGTTCCTATAGGTGAAACGTACCCCATAGCTAGGAGTCCAAGTACCTCCCGGTGGCGTGATGACATATGCCTTCCACCCATCAAGTAGGTCCGTTGCCTGAATGGTAGTTTCCGTTGGCATTTCATTGCCACTTAAATCTATCAAGCTCATTGTCAGCTTATCATCGAGGCGGGGATCACCCATCCCAGCCACCCCAGCTGGGCAACCAGTCCCACACCCGTGGTTCACATGAAAATACAAGGGTAGACTACTGCCGACTATGCCAACCGGGACAGAAAGGGAGGAACGATATGGCAGTTCCTCTCCCGAAATACCGTCAACCAAAGGCGGAAGGGACATCATACGATCACCTTCCAAGGCTCGTTCGATAAGGTCGCCAGTTAAGTCATGGAGAGTACCACCGGCAATACTTGTCCCGGAAACCAGTCCTGCGCCTGAGGTCAAATTACTAAAACACATCTCGCCAGAATTTACTCGTTCGAATCCCCCATTTTGTACGCCAACTCGCGGGCTAAAGGAAGCAAGGCCGCGAATTAGTGTCATATCAACCGAGGCCGTCGCGCCCTCGCTCGACAGGGTGCCCATGGCAGTCCTCTGGTCACAGGTAAAGACATCATTTGCCTCAATTTCAAAGGTATCCCCATTGATCACGACTTTGTACCGTCCATCCGCATCCGTATAAAACACCTCCTGATTGTCGTACACCGTCCCTGTGGTCGAATCCACATCACTCGTGACCTGGACCAAGACGCCTCCACGAGGTATGCCAAACAGATCTTTCACTACCCCCTCCACAAACCCACTGCCAATCTTCTGCTGCACCACATACCGCCCACTACTAAAGATCCCCGCCAGGTCCGTGGCTTGGCTCACAATCCGGTCGTCTTCGACCACGCCTGTATCCACCACAATCAGCCGCGGCGCAATCCCTTCTTGCCCTTCGTCCACCACGTCCGCCAGGCCTTGTACTGCCACATAAAACTGATCCGTCGCACTCAACCCCTCCGGCAACGGCAGCGACAGTTCAAACGGCTGATCCACCAGATAGATCAGCCCCGGCAGGTCCTCCACCGGCTCCACCACCACATCCACCGCCGCCACCACCGGTCGACTGCCGAGCGGCGCGGCCACCTCCTCGGTCGGCACCGGCGCCACCGTCAGCACCGCCGGCACATTTAACGCCCCTGGCAGCACCCGCAACTGCACCCCCTCCGGGCCACTCACAATGGTCTCCTCGGCCGGCTCCACTACTTGCCCCACTCGCACCAGGTGGGCCGAGGACACCACCACTTCCCACGGCTGCCGAAAGATCGCCCCCACCCGTAGCCGAAGGACATCAGTCGTGCTGACCCCCTGCGTGTACGTCCACCTCGTTTTGTCGGTTTTCTCCATCAGCCCCGCGATGCGCCACTGCCCATCCGTCCCCTGCTGTTGCACATGTACACTGCGCTGAAACACATCCTTGTCCGCGATCTCGGCGGTCACGGTCACCGCGGCCCCCTCCTCCAGCACCACCACCGCCGGGGTCACGGTCACTGCATCAATCGTGTGGGCGGCCGCTATCGTTACTAACCCACTGGCCACACTCAGACTGAAGACAAAGCCCAGACTCCACATGCAGATTCGTTGATGTCGTCTCATGCTTAGTTCTCCTTTTCTACGAACAGAAGGCCTGCTCCGACTAACCACCGTTCTTCGACGACCTCCTTACGGATTCGTCGGGTCAATAAAGTCGGTGTCCAGACTTGGCATTTGGATAAACTCGGTTTGCTCCGTGTTGAAAAAGGTGCGGGCATAACAAGGTTGTGTCGGATCGTCCAAGTCAATGACCTCGGGCGCCTTACATCGGGTCGATTGCATAATATTCGTCGTGTCCGGCTCCGGCAGCCCGGTGTCGGGATTCGTGACTTCGACGTTATGCTCGCGATCACCGTCGGCCACGGCAAAAGGAATCAACAGATGCCCCAACTCATGCGCCAACAGTTCTCGGTCCAGGTCCTGCGCATTAAGCGGCGACAGTGGGGCAGCCGGATCCGTCGCAGTCGACACCAAATCTGCAAGGATGATCCCCCGCTCAGCGAGGGGGTTGGCCAACACATAGTCATCCGGGCCGATCGCGATGCCCCATGCCGTACTCCCCAAGCCCGTTAAGGACCGCACATAGTAGACATTAATGTCCGTGTTGGTTGCGCTCCGAGCTAAGCCCAAGAGCTCGGCGGTTTCTTCGGTCACTTCGTCTTTTTGAGTCTGAACAGGATGATCGATCAGGGTGACATCTAGATCCACGAGGTCACCCGGATCCGCAATGAATTGAATGTTCCGGATTCGCACATTCAAGCCAGTCTGCGAGAGAATTTCATTGGCATCCCGCACGTTCTGCCGGACCCGCGCGGCGTCCCCCCTAGACCCTTCCACAATCTTCACATCCAGCCAAATCGTGTTGAAGCGGAGGTTGTCGAGGAGAAAAAACGTCGGAGCTTGATTAGGCAGATTAATGTCATGTGTAAATTGTAAGGTAAACTTTCCAGGATTTTGGCCAATAAATTGCCCAATGGGAATTTCTAGATCCTCACTCCAGGAACCAAGCACATCGGATGCAGAAACATCTAAGCCACTCAGGAGAGTATCGGTGGAATCTAATAGGTTAATATGGAATATATCATCTAACCGAGGATCTCCTGGGCCAAGAGAAGGTGGGCAATCATCAGCTAGGCAACCATAATTCACATTTAGGAAAAGGGTGTCCGCCAGGGAAAATCCCGGTGGAATAGTAAATGAGTATTGGAATGTTGCTCCGCCTCCTGTCCCGCCGGTGACATATGTTAAGTCTGTCTCAACAGGTTCAGCAGCCATCATCTGACTCCCTTCCAGGACGTTAATCGGTGTCCCAGAAAAATCCACAAAATTCCCCACCCCTTCAACACCTATCAAGGGAACACCCGTAATTGGACCCGCAAAAGGCGCGTCTGCGTCTGCTCGCACACAAGTACGGTTACCTACCTCCATCCCCCCATTCCGTACTCCTGGCCGTGGAAGTGGAGGAAGAAAAAGGCCAAGGACATTAATATCGGCGGTGACGGTGGCATCAGCAACCGGGAGCGTGCCATTGGCCTTACCTCTTGTACATCCCAACACATCTTCGGCCGTGACTTCGAAGGTATCCCCATTGATCACGAGCTTATAGCGCCCCTCGGCGTCCGTATAAAAGACCTCGGGATTGGGTATTTCCACATCAGGATTCGCTGAATCCACATCACTCGTGACATGGACAAACACCCCGCCACGGGGATTGCCCTCATCATCACGCACCACCCCCTCCACAAACCCACTGCCGATCTTCTGCTGCACCACATACCGCCCACTACTAAAGATCCCCGCCAGGTCCGTGGCTTGGCTCACAATCCGGTCGTCTTCGACCACGCCTGTATCCACCACAATCAGCCGTGGCGCAATCCCTTCTTGCCCTTCGTCCACCACGTCCGCCAGGCCTTGTACTGCCACATAAAACTGATCCGTCGCACTCAACCCCTCCGGCAACGGCAGCGACAGTTCAAACGGCTGATCCACCAGATAGATCAGCCCCGGCAGGTCCTCCACCGGCTCCACCACCACATCCACCGCCGCCACCACCGGTCGACTGCCGAGCGGCGCGGCCACCTCCTCGGTCGGCACCGGCGCCACCGTCAGCACCGCCGGCACATTTAACGCCCCTGGCAGCACCCGCAACTGCACCCCCTCCGGGCCACTCACAATGGTCTCCTCGGCCGGCTCCACTACTTGCCCCACTCGCACCAGGTGGGCCGAGGACACCACCACTTCCCACGGCTGCCGAAAGATCGCCCCCACCCGTAGCCGAAGGACATCAGTCGTGCTGACCCCCTGCGTGTACGTCCACCTCGTTTTGTCGGTTTTCTCCATCAGCCCCGCGATGCGCCACTGCCCATCCGTCCCCTGCTGTTGCACATGTACACTGCGCTGAAACACATCCTTGTCCGCGATCTCGGCGGTCACGGTCACCGCGGCCCCCTCCTCCAGCACCACCACCGCCGGGGTCACGGTCACTGCATCAATCGTGTGGGCGGCCGCTATCGTTACTAACCCACTGGCCACACTCAGACTGAAGACAAAGCCCAGACTCCACATGCAGATTCGTTGATGTCGTCTCATGCTTAGTTCTCCTTTTCTACGAACAGAAGGCCTGCTCCGACTAACCACCGTTCTTCGACGACCTCCTTACGGATTCGTCGGGTCAATAAAGTCGGTGTCCAGACTTGGCATTTGGATAAACTCGGTTTGCTCCGTGTTGAAAAAGGTGCGGGCATAACAAGGTTGTGTCGGATCGTCCAAGTCAATGACCTCGGGCGCCTTACATCGGGTCGATTGCATAATATTCGTCGTGTCCGCGACTGGGAGGCCCGTGTCGGGATCGTCCACTTCCACCCCATGCTCCAAGGAGCCGGCAGCTACCGCTATGGGGATCAACAGATGCCCGAGCTCATGCGCCAACAGTTCCCGGTCCAAGTCCCGTTGATTGAGTGGTGATAACGAGCCACTAGCCATTAAATCCGCCAAGATGATTCCGCGTTCCGCCAGCGCATCGCCTAACACATAGTCATCCGGGCCGATCGCGATGCCCCAGGCTTCACTGCTCAACCCCTCCAAGGACCGCACGTAATAGACATTGATGTCCGTCTCTGTCGTACTCCGCGCTAGCCCCAATAGCGCTTGTTCTTCGGTCGTGGGGAGAAAGTGCGGGCCACTCGGAATCAGACTGACATCGGTATCCAACAGATCCCCGGGATCAGCAATCGTTTGGATATTGCGAATGCGCACATTCAGCCCCGTCTGCGCCAGAATCTCATTGGTATCTCGCACGTTTTGCCGCACCCGGGCTTCATCGGCACCCGACCCATTCACGATCTTGACATCCAGCCAAATCGTGTTGAAGCGGAGGTTGTCGACCAAAAAAAACGTCGGAAACCCATTTTCAGATCCTTGGCTATACAAAAACCGAATATTCTGTCTTTGGAACCACGCACCACCTGGTGGTAGAATGGAAAACTCCACCCATCCACCAGAGAGGCTCGTTGCTGGAATGCTCATTTGACTCATGATGCCTGTTCCACTTAACTCGATCAGGATGACTGTTAGCTCATCATTCAAACGAGGGTCTCCAGCCCCTGCGACACCAGTGGGGCAACCAGTGCCACACCCGAGGTTCACATGAAAATATAAGGGTTGACTACTGCCTTCTATACCTGCTGGAACTGTGAAGTTATAAAGATTGGTACTGCCCGTAGAAGAAGGAATAGAGCTCGGTACATTCGATACGCCCATCATGCGGGCTCCTTCCACGGGGTCGATTAGGGAGCCTGAAAGATCACGGAAGGTTCCTCCCTGAAGACTTTGTGGGAAAGGAAGGGGCTGGAGATTCCCAAGATTAAAACAGTTTTCGTTGTTATTGACTTCGAATCCCCCATTGATGACTCCAGCACGTGAGCGAAGATTGCTCAATCGATGGAAAAGGGAAATATCCTCTGAGACGGTCGCACCAGACCCGGGCAATGTTCCGGATACCGTACTTTGAGAGCACCCAAACACATCTTCCGCTGTGACATCGAACGTATCCCCATTGATCACCAATTTGTACCGCCCCTCTGCGTCTGTATAAAAGACTTCTTGATTGTCAAACACTTCACCCGTCCCCGAATCGATATCACTAGAGACTTGCACAAAGACGCCTCCGCGCGGATTGCCCTCATCATCTCGCACCACCCCCTCCACAAAGCCACTGCCAATCTCCTGTTGCACCACATACCGCCCACTACTAAAGATCCCCGCCAGATCCGTGGCCTGGCTCACAATGCGCCCGTCTTCCACGACCCCCGTGTCCACCACAATCAGCCGTGGCGCAATCCCTTCTTGCCCCTCGTCCACCACGTCCGCCAGGCCTTGTACTGCCACATAAAACTGATCCGTCGCACTCAACCCCTCCGGCAACGGCAGCGACAGTTCAAACGGCTGATCCACCAGATAGATCAGCCCCGGCAGGTCCTCCACCGGCTCCACCACCACATCCACCGCCGCCACCACCGGTCGACTGCCGAGCGGCGCGGCCACCTCCTCGGTCGGCACCGGCGCCACCGTCAGCACCGCCGGCACATTTAACGCCCCTGGCAGCACCCGCAACTGCACCCCCTCCGGGCCACTCACAATGGTCTCCTCGGCCGGCTCCACTACTTGCCCCACTCGCACCAGGTGGGCCGAGGACACCACCACTTCCCACGGCTGCCGAAAGATCGCCCCCACCCGTAGCCGAAGGACATCGGTCGTGCTCACCGTCTGCGTGTACGTCCACCTCGTTTTGTCGGTTTTCTCCATCAGCCCCGCGATGCGCCACTGCCCATCCGTCCCCTGCTGTTGCACATGTACACTGCGCGAGAAGACATCCTTGTCTGCGATCTCCGCGGTCACGGTCACCGCGGCCCCCTCCTCCAGCACCACCACCGCCGGGGTCACGGTCACTGCATCAATCGTGTGGGCGGCCGCTATCGTCACTAACCCACTGGCCACACTCAGACTGAAGACAAAGCCCAGGCTCCACATGCAGATTCGTTGATGTCGTCTCATGCTTGGTTCTCCTTTTCTACGAACAGAAGGCCTGCTCCGACTCAACTCCCTTCTTCGACTAGCCCCTCCCCCTTTGTAGTACTGCATACCTTCATCCTATTCTGGCAGGACAAAACAGGGAGGAGGATACTTTCCTTCAAACAACGCTCTTCCTCACGAGCCAAGAAGTTTTGAAATGACATAGTTGAAGCCACTCATTCAGCAAAATTGAAGGTTTCAGTCTACTGAGTATGATCACCCACGACTCTAGAATCCAAAAGTTTTTCGTACGTCATGTCACCACATGACGCTGCTTTCTAGGAAGGATCAAAAGGAAGGGCAGCAAAGAAGGAAAGAGACACCTGCCAAGGGCTGCAGCAGAACGCTTTGTAGCCTGCAAAGGAGATCAACTAGAATCTCACTTAGCAGAGAGGCTTTTAGAATGCCCAGTCGTTAACACATACACGTATGAAGGAGGAACAAACCTTCTACATACTATTTTCAACCACTTAGTAAAATGATACAGGGCCTATAATTATTACTTGTATTGCATATGAATGTTTTCTGGGCTTTTAGTCTTCCAACTGTGCTCACTCTGCTGAACAAAACGTTCCAGGACGCCTCTGTTTTCACCCTTCCTTTTATCCTCGCAAGCCCCTGCCTACTCTCTTCCAATTTCACATATCTAACTTCTCCGGCACCCTTTAAGGCTCTACAGATCTACATAGGCAACATTTCTGCCGCCAACTCCATCCCAAAAGCAGTCCCAGCCCTGTGGCCATCAACCAGACCGTAGATGGCTCCGGCACTGGGGTAAAAGTTAAATCATCAAGCGTAAAGAGTGCACCATTGGGATTGATTTCCACACGAACAATCGACGCTCCTCCACTCACTTCAAGAAATTCGTTTGGCATGCAATTCGTAATAAAATCGCAATCATCTGGGAACGCCGTCATCGTGGCATCTCGATTCGAAAAAAATGGAGAAGTAGAAAACGCCGTATCCACAAGACTGCCATTTTCGTCAAACGCAGAAAAAGTGATCTGCATGTCGGAGCCACCTAGAAACGAATTATTATCATAGGTGAAAAATCCTCCGACTGCCTTGACAGGGGTCAGAAAGTCAATGATCACTGCCATCCCCCCATCTTCATTGGTCCCAACAATGTCTCCGGAATGAGGGGGGAATTCTAGTTCATTCAATGAAATTCCTGCCGCCAATGCAATCGTGTTAGAAAACTGCACTCCAGAAGACAGAAATTGTGTGGTCACGATTTCAGAGTCTACCACTGTTTCAAAATCAATCTGATCCCCTAAAGAGATTCCAGGCGTACTTAGAAGATACAGTATGGCCCCTATTACTACACTGAAGACCCGTCTACTTGCTTGATAATCCAATATCGTTTCGCTCCATTTTTACCAAACCGGATCGTCCCTGGCATGTTGTTAAGATCACAATTAGGACTTCATCTTCCTAACTTTCCCCAAAATACTTCCCTTGCTCTTCAGAACTAAACTCTAATCTCTTTTGCTTCTAGATGAGGATGAAAATCGCCGCACCCCCCATAATAAACCTAAAGCCGACCCAAAGAGCAGCCCGGCCGAGGGTACAGGAACTGTAGGACCGGGATCTAGAGGATTTGGAACATCAATTAATTCATCTTCCATTAGTTCGGCTTGGAGATCTAAAATAGCGCCGGAAATAAGGGCATCGTCCATCCCATTATCATTGGTATCAATACACCTCAAATCGTTCAGTGCATCATCAGTACATTCGCCTTCAATCGGTGGGCCTCCCACACCGCCAACGATCACCTGATTCACTAACGCCACATCACCTAATCCCATTCCCGAAAGGTGAATCGTGCCTCCTAGGGCAGGTCGTTCTTCGTCTAGTAACCCAGGGAATCCTAAGTCTTCGTTATCGGTCAATGTTGCAATGAGATCGAAAGATTGCAAATTATTCTTTCCATCCGTCAAGGGCGGTGCAAAATCCATAGTTGTCGGACAAGAGCCTGCACCTAGATCGCAAAAATTATAGGAAGCGGTCGCTTGTGCTGTGATCGTATTAAATGGAAGACCAGTGCGCTCTTGTATGAATCCACCCGAGGAATGAATAGCCAAGTAATTTCCGTCGAACGTATCCTGGAAAAAATTCGAGTAGGAGAGTTCAATGTCAGTCACCGCATAGTTGTATATCAGCGCATCTAATAGAGCAATGGTGTCTGAACTCCCAGAACGACTCACCTCAATCCTAGCATCACCTGTGCTGAGGGGATTATCGATAATGACGACAGCCTCCCCTCCTACAATGTAAGTTCCAGCAATATCAATTGCACACGCAAAGCTTCCTGTACCACTAACACCTGTTATACATGGATCGCTCGCTATCTGTGAGTCAAAATTCAGCGAGAATGCCCAAGCACCGGTTGGAAATGCGAAAAATACAAAAGACCAAAGCATCACTCCCCTAAAAAATCTCATCATCATTTTCATTTTCCTTTCTGTTTTGGTTCCCTAAACAGCAACCCGTTATTATTATTGTTCGCCGAATACTCTTAAGTCTGGCATGCTCCTCACCCTTCTTAGTTCGTGCCACTCCAAAACCCAGTTGGCGATTTTGGCCAAAACAAACACTCCACATGCCAGAAGATGTGACAGCCTTGGATTACCCTCATGCCCAGTTATTTATCTATCCTCCTAAACAAAATCTCGTGGTCAAACCAAAAACCTCAGCAAAAGGCTACTGTCTTACGCATACCTATCTTTCTGGATTTTGCTGTTTTTTCATTCAAATCCTGTACCTCTTTTACTGCCCATTTTTAGATTTTTCAACTCGTTGATTTCTTTGTGTTTTTGACTTTTCTAGTTTTCCCTTTATCGCCTAGTTGAGATAGAGGCATAAAGGCCTTGTTACATTTTTCTGTAGGACTTCCAGGAAACCCAAAAATTGTGCTTTACAATCAACATCTTATATCACAAGAATCATGTCAGGATTGTTTCCCGTTGCCTTCGTATCTTTTTAGATACGATTTGTATCCATTTAGATATCATTTTTAATCGCACAAGAGAGGTTAGTTAAGGTCGTTTCCCTAATTAACTGTGCCTGCTGGCTTTTCTTAACAGAGCAAAGAGTCTCCACAAATTGGGAGTATCCAGGACTGGTGTTTAGGAACTATCACCCACTTTTCCTGAATTGACTAAACCCCAATTTGATACCGCTTCATTTTCTTGATAAGGCCTTGGCGGCTTAATCCGAGATATTTGGCAGTCTGCACTTGGTTGTACCGACACTTCGCATAGGCATCTTGAATCATTCGACGCTCCAGCGCTTCGACGGCTTGGGGAAGTGTCGCATACCCCGAAAGTAAGTCACCTTCCTTCGTTGGTTCATCGACACGGATCTTCTCTTCAAGATCCTCTGCTCGAATTGTCGTGCGCCGGAGTACTACTACCATACGCTTCACTTCATTTTCTAACTCCCGAACATTACCTGGCCATGCATATGTTCGACAACAATCGATGGCGGCAGAGGAGAACCGCTTGGGTTCCTTCTTGAATTCTCGACAATACTTTTCTAGAAAGTAATTGGCAAAGAGAGGAATATCGTCTGGGATATCCCGCAAAGCTGGAGTCCGAATTCGCAAGACATTCAGACGAAAGAATAAGTCTTCTCGAAACGTTCCCTTCTTAATCGCCTGTTCGAGATTAGCATTGGTGGCGGCTAACACTCGCACATCAATGGGCACCGGTTTGTGCTCTCCCACACGTTCTACTGCTCGCTCCTGCAGTACACGAAGAATCTTTGCTTGGGACCCTAAAGTCAAGTCCCCAATTTCATCCAAAAAAATCGATCCTCCATGCGCCGCTTCAAACTTCCCAGTTCTCGCTTCGACATCTGTGGCAACCCCTTTCTTGATCCCAAACAACTCACTTTCCACCAGTGTATCCGGAAGGGCCGCACAATTAAGGGCAATCAATGGCCTGCGTCCTCGTGGACTATTGTAGTGAATGGCTTTCGCCACTAATTCTTTGCCCGTACCATTTTCGCCTGTGATCAGCACATCAACCGAACTTTCACGGATCTGGTCTATTATCCGAACAACTTGCTGCATTTGTGAGCTCGCACCAATCAGATTCTGTGTAGAGAACCGACAGTCGACTTCAGCCCAAAGCTTGTCATTTTCCTCCTGCAATCGTTGCTGCTGAAATCGTAGTTGCTCGATGACTTGAAATCTTCCCAGTGGATCGGCAACTTTCGCTGCAATTGCACTGGCAAGTTGTTCATCTCTTGCCGTAAAGACACCCTTTCGCTTATTCACCGCCTCTAACACTCCAACAAGTTCGCCATCAGGCTTGGTTAGAGGTACTGCTAAGATCGTGCGGGTTTTACGTTTGGTGAGAGAATCGATCCCAGAATAGAACCGTTGGTCATGTTGTGCACTATCCACATTGATTGCCTGTCGACCCGCTACACAGGCTCCGGCAACACCCAACCGGGCATCGAGGCGCAACACCTGGCCTGCGACCTTGACAGGCGACCATAATTCACAACGAGCTTGATGAAAAAAGAATACAGCAGCGCCATCAGCTTCCAACAACCGTTTGACTTCCTGAACAATAAGGTGTACGACAGTGGTCAGCTCCTCTTCTTCATTGATTTGCCGCAAAAAATCTTTTGACCACTCGATACCCATTGGCTCTTCCTGTTCGCTCCCAGACAACCGCTACCGTATGTTTGTAATTTTCACAAAAATAAAGACAAGAAAGATGCGAGGTTGCCTATTCGACTGTCGACACTGAAGTGTTTGTGTTAAAAAACCTGTCAACCTTAGTTTTTCTGGATGATTACGATAGCACGACCTGAAAAACTGCAATTTGCTTCTGTTTTCCTTTTAAAGAAAGGAAGCCTACTTCTTTCAGATTCCACTGATCTCCAATATAGTGTCTTGTGCCCTCACCAATCAGGATTCGACAAACCTCATCTTTCTCCCACAACCCCCAGTCCTCCTTATCATAACTTTCGAGACGCGCCGCAATGTTAACCGAATCACCAATCGTCGTAAACTTCAACCGCTGTTGACCTCCTAAACTCCCCGCAACGACAAATCCCGTGTTAATACCGACCCGGAGCCGTATCATAGGTAGGCCCTGTTCCTGCCATTCCTTATTCAAGTTCCTCATATGGTCTCGCATTGCAAGGGCACATCGGACCGCATTCTCTGCATCCCGTTGGATTTCCTCGTGGCGTTGTCTGGCCTGAGGCACCCCAAAATCAGCTTTGATCATATCTCCATGATAATCATCAACAACTCCATGATGCCGGAATACCGTTTTAACCATCGCTTCCATATAAGTATTAAGCCAATCTAATAGAATGTTAGGTTCCAATTTTTCTCCGACAGTGGTAAATCCCTCGAGATCACTGAATAGGGTCGTGACTTTTAGACTTTGTGGACGCAATCGACCATTTTCCACGAATTGTTCTCGATTTTGCCAAAGATTTTCGGCAACCGCCGATGAGACATGTCGAGAAAAAATCGACATTAAGAACCTACGCTCATTTTTCTCTTTTCTCGTCACATAGGCCATGGTAATCGTTGAAGTGGCGATCCACCCCAAAGCCGGTGGAATTAGAGGAATCCAGTAGCCATAGGCTATCCCTGCGACAGCAACCGCAAGGATGAGAATTACTCCTATAATCACCATGAAAGGGAAACGCCAGGCGCCGTGAAGCCATCCCCCTACAATTCCACCGGCAATAACCCATAAGGCTATCCAGCCTTGTTCAAAGAGTTCTGGAACCCCCACAATCGGAATAGTCTCTCCGTGTGCTGAGCGCAACAGTTGGTCGATCACAAGACCATGAAGTTCAATACCTGCTAGGGAGGGGCACGTAATCAGCAACCCACATTGAGAAGAAAAAAAGTAATCCTTCACTCCCTGCGCTTTAACGCCAACTAGAACAATTTTGTCACTTATTAACTCGGCCGGCACATTTCCCTTGAACACGTTGCTTAGAGAAACAGTGTCAAACACAAAGTTCCCACGATCTAGGTTGAGCAAAAACTGGTACCCCCGAGCATCATTTTCTTGGTAAGCACCATCCGTCGTATTCAAGGGTTGATAAACCATTTGTCCTAGCTTCAACCATTCAGGATTCGACAACGCTGGTGCTGGACGAATATCTTCCTCTTCTAAGTATTTCATTGCTAGCAACAGAGGAAAAGATACAAAAAAAGTTTCCCCATCATCCATAAATAATAATCCTCGACGAACAATTCCTCCTGGATCGACCAGCACATCACTGAACCCTACCTGATTAGTTTCTTGTAAGGTTCGTGGAGCTGGTATGCCTCCATCCTCAATTTTTCCAAATTTCATGACCATAACAATTTCGGGATGCCTTCGAAGAAGCTCTTCAAACGCATGCTGCCCAGGTGGCACAGACAAATCGCGGTAGATATCTACGCCTATGACCCTCGGGCGAAACGCTGTTAGTCTACTCAGACTTTTCGCCAAATCTGCGTCTGTCAATGGCCAATGCCCTACCTCTCGAATGTCTTGGTCTGTGATTTCGACAATCGTGATGGGAGGCTTAACCCGTCTTTGATGAGGAAGTATTTTTAAAGTAAAGTCATAAGCTCTCAACTCCATCGCTTCCAATAAGCGCAATGTTCGCAACCCAAAAATAGCTCCGAAAACTACAATTGAGATTAAGATAAAATGCACAAGTGGAGAACGCGTCATATTGCTTTTCTCTATCTGTGGTCTTAGTTAATAATCCAACAGCTTTCACATGATATCTTCCCTGAGAATGCAGGAGAACACCACAGCAAATGTATGAGATTTGATATAATTTTGTGGCAGGAGTTCAATACGACCTACGACTAGTTATCATCGTAACGTCAGACACCCAGAACGAGGTAACATTTGCTATCTGAAAAATGCCCCTGAGAAGAAGCACGAACCGTGAGTAGCAGCCGGGTTCCCCCCTGTACCAAACACGGAATTTGTGGATTCACCCAACCTAAGATTTTTTTTGGCAAGTTCTCATTTGGAAACTACAGGGTTAGCTCCATACCTTCGCACAAGATCATGACATGTGGTATCTCTAATCGAAAGATTTCATCAGCAATCTGATCGCGAACAGTAGGTTTCATATGGTAGACATAAAGAGGGATTTCAGGTTTGCCAATTTTTCGATATTCCTGTCGCAATAACCTTGGCGTAAGATGCTTACTTTGAATAGCAATATCTAACATGGAATCGGGAAAGGAAACCTCCATGAAGACACCCTTGAGGTTAGGCGTCCGGGCTGCCACTTGCCACAGCTCGTTGGTCACATAGGTATCGCCACTGTAGATCCACGCGGCCGAGTCGTCCCGAATGACATATCCTGTGGTTTCGACCGTATGATTCACCGGTATCGGCGTGATACTGAGGCCACCCGATATGGATATTTCCTTATGCGCCTCGAGCCCTTGCGACCGCAAGACCGAATGACGAGGCCCTTGGAGTTGAAAGAAATTGGGAAAGACCATGTCGTTGAAGACATATTGTTGTAGCCCCTTGACGACCGAATGCAGACTGGCAACAACCACCTGGTGCTCAACGAGCCCTGAAAGATTATCCACCAGCGGGGGAATCCCTTTGATGTGATCCAGATGGAGATGGGAAAGAAGAATGTGTTTGACGCACTTTTGCTCTTCCAGAGTAAGGCCTGATGCTAACGTACCAGCATCAACCATTACTTCGTCATTGACCAGAAACCCAACGCTCCGGCAGACCGTCGGGCCCGTCGGCCCTCTTACTAGCAGATCCGAGCCATGTGCACCTAAAACCCGGACTCTCATGGGCAGCGATGTTCCTCAGTGCAGCATTTCTCACGCTTCATTGGGTTCCGGCCTTTTCACCACATTTTCCACAATTCCAGAAATCGCCTGTTGTCAGCCAAGGGACATCTTTCCCTTATATATCATAGCCTAATACCCGCCTCTCGGGACGTTCAGGACTCGCGGCACCAGCTCAATACTCTCGCACTTGAGCCTCTTCTTCCTTCTCCTTCATTCCTTTGAAAGCCAACGTATCTCTAAGGAAGAGAAATCTCAAAAGAACCTTAAAAGTGACAACTTTATCGAAGATACGAAAAAGAGAGAACGGAAGGTCCGTTGAGTCTTAGACCTATACACATCCCTGCCTAGCACAGGTGATTTTGTTATTCTGTTCGACCAGCTTTTCGGATCGCATCATAAGGGAAATTCCGTTTCCGTGTCAGTGACATTAATCACGTCTCTGAAGTGACCCCGATCACCTTTGTTGGGCGGTTATTCCCATACTCGGTTTATATAAATCGTATTCCGCGTGACTGTTAAACATCCGTTATCCTTGAGCGCTTTAAAAGCCCGGCTGAGCGTTTCTCTAGAACAGCCTACCATTTTGGCCAGCTCTTGGTACGATGGACGATTCGGCACGAGAAACTGCCCGTTCGCCCTTCCACCCTGGGCTTCCGCCAAATTTAACAGACACCGCCCCACCCGTCCATAAATGTCGAACATGACCAAACTACGAATTTGTTCATTAGTATTTCGTAAACGTTGAGAGAGGTGCTTGAGAATTTTTAACGCAATACTCGGATGGTGTTGAATGAGTTCCGTTAAGTCTTTGTGCCCCAAAAACAAGAATTCACACGATTCTACCGTCATCACTGTGGCCGATCGAAACGCGGCTTCTAAAATTGCCATTTCCCCAAAAAAGTTTCCCGGCCCCAGGATCGAGAGGATAAATTCTTGCCCGTCTTTGCCCGTCAGCAAGACCTTCACCTTTCCTGACAAGATCACAATCAACACATCGCCTGGATCTCCTTCCTGGAAAACGAGGTTTTTGGACGGAAACTTTTGACACCGCGCCGAAGTGGCTAGCAACTCAAGCTCCTGATTCGAAAGATCTGCAAACAATGGAACTTGCTTGAAGGCCTGCTTGGGTAACATCATTGGAGACATCGTTCCATACCATAAACCAACCATTGCTAATGGAACAGTTTCGTTCCGCACCTGTATTCGATGACGAAAAAACCTCCACCCAGCTCTCATCATCATGCAAGAATTTCTCAAAAAAAACAACTGGCGAAACGGAAAGCCAGCGATGTATAGGCGAAGGGTTCTGGGGAAGGTATGCGACCGAGGCGTTCTTCCGCAGTTCAAGAATCCGCAAGAAACAACACGGCCCTTTGTGAATTATCACAAAGGGCCGTGACAAGATGGCTCCCCGGGCAAGACTCGAACTTGCGACCAATCGGTTACGAGTGCCCCAACATTTCTATTGGGCTCGGACTATCTCATCACCCACCTGAATGCAGGTTTGGGTGTCGGGCGCTGATGAGGCGTTATTGGACGGGCTCCTCAACCTCTAGTCTCTGCACGTTCCTACCTACACACACATGGCCCTTCGGTAGGCTTCGCTCAGGATTACCATGTTGCTTTCCTCACTAGGGTGCAACGAAGGTTTCCCTGAATTCACCCGATTTTTCAACCACAGTTTCCTGTGGAAGCTGCAGTCCCGCATGAAGTTCTCGACGGCAATTAGCACACAACAATACGCATTTCTCAAGTTCTTCTGAAACCTGCTTCCAACTTCTGGTATACCCCTTACTGGATATCCCGAAATCCTGTTTCGAAGACTCAAGATGATGGCACTCCAATGCCTCAACACATCGATCACATCCACATCGTTGGCATCGTCCGCCCAAAAAAGAAATGGCTTGATGACGAATTTTCCTTCTGCGCTTCTGAACTGCCTCAATGAGATAGGTTCGACGATCCGCGTACCGTCTTGTTTCTGCCATTGAAACCTCCTGCCCTACAGCCGATCGCTCTACCAACTGAGCTACCGGGGAACAACACACGGTTGTTGGTTCGCGTTTCTCTCAAAACAGATAATAGCTTGTCCTCGCGCTTGAATCAATCATCATCTCATGCAATGCAACAGTACGCTCGTTAAAACTGGAAATCGTCAAGGTCCTCTTCTCCTTCTTCGGCTTCGGAGGCTTCTCCATCCGATAGATTCACATAATGGCGAGCCCATGAGAGATAAATATTCGCGCTGTCTTTCATCGCATCGGCACCCTTAATCAGTTTCGTAACCATTTCAGGATCCCCACCGCTCAGCTCAATCTCACGCGCCTTGGTCTCCAGCGACGCATGAAATTGTTCCATCTGATCCGTGAGCACCGTCATCTGTTGCCGGAGATCGTCACTCATATATGGAGGCCTCTCGTGAAGAGCGGTAACCTGCTGAGGTTCGCATAGGGACCCCCAGCTTAGATGTAAACAAAAGCCCTGCGATTTCATCTACGACGAGACATATCACAGGGCTTCTATTGAGTAGCAGCGATTATCCTTGATAGGCTTGACCGAGTTCTGCAGCTTCCCCAGCTTTGTCCATGAGGGTTCCATCCGAGTTGACCGCCACCATGTCAATAGCCACGTGCTTCGCTGCATCACATACGACTTTACAGAGTTCGCAGCCCTTGCACCGGTCAATATTAACCTCGGCAACCATCTTGTCGGCATTCAAATCCAGACAGTTGGCTTCGGGACAATACATAATACATAGGCGGCACCCCTTTTTGGCGACGCACTTCTCATCGGTCACTTGAGCAACATTATACATCTACGTCCTATTCCTTTTGTTTCACATTTAAGCCGCCGCCGCACCGACCATCAACTCCACCTTATTCTTTTCAGCCCATTCCGCGGCAATATCGTAGGCACGAACGACGGTTTCCAAATTCTTCTTTAACAACATTTCTTTCTTCGCAAATTTCTTCTTAATCGCTTCATCCAACGTGGCCGTTCCACCCGACGCGACAAATTTCTTCCCGAATCGTTCCTGTAGCGCTAGATCCAGCGCATTCATCGACACACATTTAGTAATCCCCGCAACGGACCCAATCATGGTCATGTTCGTCGACAGTTCTGTCCCTGCAATCTCCAATGCGATGTTGGTCCCAGGAATATTAAAGACCGCGACATTCAGGTCCGCCAGCTGCTTTTCATCTTCCTTGGAGAGTAACGGCATATCAGTATTGATGATGACGACTCCGCCCTCCTTAATTCCAGAATAAAACGGCATGGTGTAGCTTTTTCCCATTGTAATAACTTGGGGATGGAAGACTTCAATCACATCGGGGAACACCAATTCCCCTCGGTCATAGATCTTCTTCACGCCAATCCGACAATAACTTTCCGCGGGAGCCATGCGCTTTTCGGCTCCAAAAAACGGATTGGAAATAGCAAACTTGCCATCTTTGGATGCAGCCATCGCCATGACATGAGCCGCTGTGACTGCCCCTTGGCCGCCAAGGCCTGACATTCTGATATTGATTCGTCGTTTAATCATCAGATTGCTCCTCTTAGAAGTCCCACGTTTAGGCTGTCTGGCCAGCAAGCTGCTTTTTCTTTAATGCCGCTTTCCGTTCTTTTTCTTTCGCCGCCAATTCCGCCAATAACTCCTTCGCAGGCTCACTGACAAACTCTTTATAGGCAAACCGTTCAGATGGCTTTTCAGAGTCTCTCATTTCTTGCAAGCCTTCCATACTGTTTTTGCCAATTTCCAAAATGCAGGGCGTATACAATTGTAAGTACGTTGGGCCAATTTCTCTGGCCACATGAATGGCATTCTTAATGACCTTTTCAACCAAATTGGGTTTGCTGACTGTACAATTCACCACATAATGACACCCAGATTCTCTGGCGATTTCAGGCAAACGCACCTTTTCAAAAGATTTCCCCACAGGTGCCATTTTGGCGACAAACCCTTTTTGCATCAGCCCACTTTCCTGCCCACCCGTGTTGGCATAGAGTTCATTATCAAAACAAATCGTCGTAAACTTTTCTTGCCTGAACCAGGCTTGCAGTGTCATGTCCAACCCAATATCCACGGTCGCCCCGTCTCCCGCCAACACCACCACATCTTTCGTCTGATCAGGAAATCGCACACTTAAGGCCCGCTTTAAGCCTGAGGCAATGGCATTTTGGTTGCCAAACAATGAATGGATGTTATGCACGGCCACATGGGGAAAGACTAAGCTGGTGCAGCCGGTCGACCCCACCATCACGGTATCTTCCGGGTTTGGTAACGAGGCCAAGATGTACCGAAACGCCATCGATTCTGGACATCCGGCACAGAGCGAATGTTCCTCGATGAGTTCTTTCGCATTCCCAATATCTTTCCAGCCCCGCGTTTCGTTCCCGAATGTCGCGCGCTTCACCAAATCTTGATATTCCACCGGCATAATATCGAATAATTCTTCCGCTATCTTTATGCGTTCTTTACTCATGCTCGATCTCCTTACCTAAGGTTAGACAGCCAACTGTTGCAAGAGGCTTTCCTCAGCTACCACGAGCTGACAGGGTTTCGGTCTTCATACCCAACATGGTTTTGATTTCGCTGGCGATAATTTCAGGAGGCATGGTCATGCCACCACAGACATGTGGGCCAGCATGGACCCGGTGATTATCAGGAATCGTGGCTCTGACTTCCCGTGCTAACCAACCGGTCACGTTGAACTCTGGCACAATGATATGCTTGGCATGTTTGGTCGCCTCGATAATCTCCTCGCCAGGCCAGGGACGAAGGGTCTTTACTTTCACCAAGCCCACCTGAATACCTTCATCCTCAAGCATGGCAATGGCTTCTCGGCCTTGCGACACGGCTGTTCCTGATGCCAGCAGAATAATGTCCGACTCGGCATTTTCGGTATCAATTAACCCATCAAGCCATCGAATCGCATGCTTGCGAGACCGTTCGACGGCGGCCCACACTTCCTGTTGCCAACTGGCATGAGTGGCATAACTAATATAGTTGCTCTTCATGACAAAGGGATCCCGCATCATCCGCACCGGCGGACATTCCATATCCATGCAGGGAACAGGTGACCGATAGGGGTCATAGGGCGGCAGGCACATATCCGTAGGTGTTAAGTCCACCATATCCTTTGTGTGGGTCACAAAAAACCCATCACAACACAAAGCTAATGGCAAATGCACATCTGGTTCTTCCGAGACCATGTATCCCTTCAAAATCCAATCGTAAAAATCTTGTGCGGTCTCGGCATGCCAAACGAGCATCCCGGTTTGCAACAGGTAGGAAATTTCTAAGGTATCTGGCTGAATCGACAAGGGGGAATTAATACCACGACAGGTCACAATCATTTGAATTGGGAGCCGGGCTCCAGCCCACATCGGAAAATTTTCCATCGCCCGCATGGTCCCTGGCCCGGCGGTGGTCGTGAAGACCCGAGCTCCACCAAACGCTGCCCCAGCACATTGCGACATCACCGCAAACTCGCTTTCGCCCCGGAAATAGTCGCCGATATAGCCTTCAGCAAAGAGTTCGCCGATGAGGGCCGCGGCTTCACTTTGTGGTGTAATCGGATAGGCGATCATCACATCACACGAAGCTCGCCGAATCGCCTCTTTAATGACCTCACTCCCCGTAAAAAATGACGGAGTTCGGGGTGCGTCATGCATCATTTTCCAGGGATCGGTGTATACCTGGTCTTTTTTATTTTTTTGTCCAATGAACGAAGCTTGAGTGGCCATAATGACCTCCTTAGTCTACGTTTCAGGTGGCAAGGAAATATTTCCTCAACTTCATGATTATTCCTGACTTTTCAACATTGTTATTGATCCAACCGCATGGCCGTGTAGATCTTATTGTACTACATTGGCTTCGATTATTCAGGTGGTGCCACAGTGCCTTTTAACTTCTTGACCCAATCCGCCAGTCTCCCTATCTTCTCGGCTGTAGCATCTCGAAAGGAAAGCATGGCATCTTCGTGGCCCGCTTGGGCACACATCGCTACAGTGTAACAACTCGTTCCACCTCGAATAATTTTTAGAGACAGATTGGCTTGATGACAATGCACCCCCACAAACATACAGGCATCGATCTTATTATGCCAAATTGTCAGATTCGGATGGTTGGGATTAATTTCAATTTCAGGATTAATCTTCGGATACTTGGGGCGATAGTCTGGCATCGGAATCAACATCGCTTGCTGAACCTTCGAATCCACGCAGTCCTTAATCGTCTCATAGAGATGGCGCACTGCTTTCGCTTTCTTCGCCGCCTTCTCGTTCCAGGCCCATAAGACGAGGGGCCCGGGGAAAATAGTTGGGACTTTAGCGGCCAAGAACTGGCGAGCAGCCTGTTCCATGGCTTCATCTTCTCCAACGATCGCACCATGAATATGCGCTTGCCCAGGATCTGGCAATCGAATGCCCATTGACGACGCCGACGGCGGCAAAAAATGTTCCGGCCCCGGCATGACTTTATAAGTGGTGGTCATCGTTCCAAAAGTCTCCATTCTTCAAAAAATTGCACAATCATCCCCCTCGTTGAATTCGAGCGCTCTTATAGTAATGAGGTTTGGAGCAATTCTCAATGCTGAAAAAGACCCACACGACAGACAATGTGGACATGTTCAGCAATAACCCTGATGAGTCTTTTGCCCTATGGTCGAAAGATTTGAGCCTGGAACCGCAAAAGTATAAAAAGCACACCAAAATCTTGTCAAACACGTTAGGATGGCGCAACGATTATCGAGCTCTAATCTGCAAAACCTCATACTCCCACGTTGGCTCTCCCTGTATCTCGGGAACGACGGAAAATGGCATCGTCACTGAAAAGTCCCTGGATTGACCGGCAGGTACTTCCACTGGAAAGGTGACAGCTTCCTGCCCAACGATATCGCATGTTCCACCCTGACAGTCTTTGACCGTAGCCTGAAGCACCATCGAAAGTATGTTATAGTCTTCCGCAAGGTTTTGCACACGCCCATTCACGACAAATGATCGGGCATTCAAGCCTGGGCGACTTTGCATTTGTGAGAGTTTGACCTGCTCACCCGAGATCCGCGTAAACTCCAATTCTCGTTCTCTCGAGTCCTGCCAAATTATGACTCCGATTGCCCCGATCAGTACCACAAGGATTAACCCCAGGGTTCGACGGAACTTCGGGAAATATACCGCCACCACAATGAGAACGAGGAGTAGTACGAATAGCGCAATACGAACCATCTACATCACAGTCACTTGTAGAAAAAGATGGTCAACATTCGAGATAACACGAGCTTGAAACTCAGTCTTATTCTCTCTTATCGAATTAAGTGGTTACATTTCACAAGGATAGATCATGACAGATTGGATCAGGGAAATCGAGGTTGCCTCGGCACTAGCCCGGAGTGCCAGTCAGGTCGTGATGGAGATTTACAAAAAAGATTTTACCGTTGCGTATAAAGGCATCAACGATCCTGTCACCGAAGCAGACCAACTGGCTAATACCCTTATTGTCAACGGGCTCACCACTCATTTCCCTGAGGATAAAATTATAGCTGAAGAAAGTCCTTTGCCAATTGGTGGTTGTCAGAAAACGGGCAGATGTTGGTATGTAGATCCCTTGGATGGTACCAAAGAATTTATATCCCAGAATGGAGAGTTTTCGATCATGATTGGTTTAACGCTCGATGGTCACACACAGCTAGGAATCGTTTATCGACCCACGGAAGACCACCTCTTTGTGGGTGTCACCGACCAAGAAGCATGGATGGAATATCAGGGAGAACGTCGGCGTCTAAATGCCAGACATGCCACCTCATTATCGGCCCCGATCCTTGTGGCTTCTCGATCACATCGCTCTCCAAAATTATCAGATATCAAGCATGCCCTTCATATTCGAGAAGAACACCCCATGGGAAGTATCGGATTGAAGGTTGGATTCATCGCCAGTGGGCATGCTGATCTGTACATGGAACCTGGACCCTATACCAAATCCTGGGATGCTTGTGCTCCAGAAGCCATTTTGCGAGGCGCAGGCGGTTGTTTTACCGATATCCATGGGAATCCAATTCAATATGGGAGTAATGAAATCCGTAATCTACATGGCGTCTTAGCAACGACACGGGACTGTCATGAGCAAGCGGTGAAAAGCTTGACGGGCCTATGTGCCACATGTGATGGTTGACACCTTTTTTTGCAATTCGTAAAACCATTACCCACAAACATCTGATTCGTATCCGAGACCCTTTTGTGTGATGGCAGCGTTTCGTGAAGATCTAGTCATTATTGGCGGTGGTCTTGCCGGTTCCGAAGCCGCGTGGCAAGCGGCCAATCAGGGCGCTAAAGTCACGCTGTATGAAATGCGGCCTAAAACCGAGACGGCGGCTCATAGAACCTCACACCTCGCTGAAATTGTTTGCTCCAACTCCTTAGGGTCCAATGATCCCTTAAGTGCGCCAGGCATCCTGAAGCAAGAAATGCGGCAGCTCGGATCGTTAGTGATCAAGGTGGCAGACGACGTGGCTGTTCCGGCTGGGTCCGCTTTGGCCGTTGATCGTGAACAGTTTGCACAAAAAATCACCCAAGCACTCGCTGAACACCCCAATGTACGAATTCTTCGCGAGGAAATTCTGGAGGTTCCTGACGAGGCTATCTGTATCATTGCGACAGGACCATTGACGTCTCCCAAATTGTCGGACAGCATGATTCAACTGACGCAATCCAAAAATTTATATTTCTTCGATGCAATCTCACCAATCGTCGATACGGATTCACTCAATATGGAAAGGATTTTTCGAGCGTCACGATACGACAAAGGCACCGCCGACTATCTGAATTGTCCAATGGACGAACAATCCTATCATCAATTTTACGACGCCCTCGTGATGGCCGAGCGCGTGCAGCCCAAGTCATTCGAGAATATTCCATATTTTGAAGGATGCTTGCCAATCGAAGTGATGGCCGATCGTGGTCGACAAACCTTGACATTTGGTCCCCTCAAGCCTGTTGGGTTAACAGATCCGAAAACCGGAACTCGGCCGTTCGCCGTGTTACAATTACGAGCAGAGAATCACCATGGGTCGTGTTATAACCTGGTCGGATGCCAAACCAAGCTCACGTATCCAGAACAGCGGCGGGTCTTTCGCATGATTCCTGGGCTAGACCAAGCGGAGTTTCTCCGTTTTGGTAGTATTCATCGTAATACCTTTATTAATGTCCCTATCCTATTGCACGATACCTTGCAACTGAAGAAACGGCCTGAGGTGTTCTTTGCAGGACAACTGGTAGGCGTCGAAGGTTATGTCGAAGCTGCTGCGAGTGGAGGCATCGCCGGTCTCAATGCCGCTCGAATGCTCTCCAATCAACCGGCAGTCTGTCCCCCACCCACCTCGGCTCATGGGGCTCTACTGCGCTATATCACGACTTGTGAGCCGAAATATTTTCAACCTATCAACACGAATTTCGGCCTATTCCCGCCCCTGGCAACACCTATCCGAGACAAACAACAAAAACGAACGGCTATTCAGCAACGGGCGTTGACGGAATTTCAATCTTGGATCACTGAATTAGGCATTGCCCATGCATGATGCCATCCAAGCCTTTATCCTCTTTCTGCAATTGGAACGGAGAGTCTCATTGGAGACTCAACGAAACTACCAATCGGATCTTCAACAATTTTTCACCCACCTCGAGAGCCATTTTTTTTCGAACGCGGCTGATGTGGAACTCAAAGCCCTGCAGGCTTTACACATTCGATCGCACTTAAAATACTTGAGCGACTTGGGGTTACAGAAGACATCGTTGGCGAGAAAACTGGCGTGTCTTAAGAGTTTTTTTCGTTTTCTGTTAGAAGAAGGCCGCATCACCCATAATCCTGCATCGGCCGTGCGTACTCCACGACTTGGTAGTCGTTTGCCCACCGTCCTGACCAAAGACGAAGCTACCACCTTATTGAATACGCCAACTCCACAGACCTGGATCGACGCTCGGAACCAGGCGATTCTGGAAACGTTGTATTCCAGTGGCGCCCGGGTCTCAGAAATCATGGGACTCAACTGGGACGATATCGATCTGGAAGAACGGTTTATCCGATTGCGAGGAAAAGGGAAGAAAGAACGTCGGGTTCCTATTGGATCTGTTGCGGCGGAGGGCATTCAAGAATACCACCGTCAGATCTCTCAAGTTGCTCAATCACCCGCACGGAAAAGGCGAACTATCCCACCTCTGATGTCGGGATCACGTCCATTATTTGTGAATGCCCGGGGTGGACGATTAACCAGTCGGAGTATCGAACGAATGATTAAACAACATACTGAAAATCGGTTTTCGAAATCGGTGACACCACATACACTCCGACATTCTTTTGCCACACATTTACTGGATGAAGGTGCAGACTTGCGGGCAATTCAGGAGCTCTTAGGCCATGCATCCCTGGCCACGACACAAAAATATACCCACGTTGCCACGGATCAACTCATGGCGGTGTACGATCGCGCTCACCCGCGGTCAGGATCTTCTTTGGAAAATATATCAAACGGAGAAAGGCTGCCATCATGACCATTCGCTCGACCACCATTCTTTGTGTGCGGAAAGGGCCAATCGTCGCGATGGGTTGTGATGGCCAAGTCACCGTAGGTACCACAATCATGAAAAGCAATGCGAGAAAGATTCGCCGAATGCATCAAGATCAAGTCCTGGCCGGTTTTGCCGGGGCTACCGCCGACGCCTTCACCCTCTTTGAAAAGTTTGAAGGCAAGCTCGAAGAATATCGTGGCAAGCTCACGCGCGCAGCGGTTGAATTGGCGAAAGACTGGAGAACGGACCGAGTTCTCCGACGACTCGAGGCCTTGCTCGCTGTTGCGAACCGTGAACATTCGTTTATCATCTCCGGTACTGGTGATGTCGTGGAACCTGAAGATGGTATTCTTGCCATTGGTTCTGGGGGTCCTTACGCCCTAGCTGCAGCGCGGGCGTTGTTAGCCCAAACTGCGCTGGAACCTCGACAGATCGTCGAACAAGGCATGGAGGTTGCTGGCAGCATCGATATTTACACAAACCAACACATCGTTATTGAGGAGATTTCAACATAACCCATGGAACAGCATGCTCCCGATCCGACTCCAAATTTTGATTCGCTAACCCCGAGACAAATCGTGGCCGAACTGGACCGATACGTGATCGGTCAAAAAGACGCCAAGCGAATGGTGGCTATTGCGCTGCGTAATCGCTGGCGTCGTCAGCAACTCAGCCCTGAGCTTCGTGAAGAGATTGTGCCCAAAAATATTATTATGATAGGTCCAACAGGCGTCGGCAAAACCGAGGTGTCCCGGCGGGTCGCCAAGCTTTCCGACGCGCCATTTATCAAAGTGGAAGCCTCAAAATTTACCGAAGTTGGCTACGTGGGGCGGGACGTGGAATCACTCATCCGCGACCTCACCGATCTGTCCGTCAATCAGGTCAAGACTGCCTATTTGGAAAAAGTGCAACAAAAAGCCGACGAGATGGCTGTAGAACGGGTCTTGGACATTCTCCTGCCGCCTTCCCCTTCCACCACGACTCCTGCCGCTCAGCAAGATGAGGACCGTTTCGACGCCTCACAAACCAAAAAACCCGATACTCCAGAGTCTACGCGGGACAAACTTCGCGCTCAATTGAAAGCGGGAAAACTGGATGATCGGATGGTGGAGATAGAAATTAAAGAACGGGGAGGACTGCCAGTTGGAATCATTTCCAACATTGGAGGCATGGAAGATATGGAACACAACCTCCGAGAAATGCTCGGTGGTTTGATGCCCGGACGAAAGAAAGATCGCCGCATGAAAATTTCTGAGGCCTTGAAATTCTTGTCCCACGAAGAGGCCCAGAAACTGATTGACATGGAAGAGGTGACGAAAGAAGCTATCGAGCGAACTGAGCAGTCAGGCATCGTTTTTTTAGACGAAATTGATAAAATTGCCGGCAAGGAAAAACATCAAGGTCCGGATATTTCTCGGGAAGGAGTCCAGCGCGATCTGTTGCCAATTGTTGAGGGCTGTACCGTAAACACGAAGCATGGTCTGGTGAAAACCGATCATATTTTATTTATCGCGGCTGGGGCTTTCCACCTGTCAAAACCATCGGACATGATCCCCGAGCTCCAAGGCCGGTTCCCCATCCGGGTCGAATTAGAACCCTTAACCAAGGATGACCTTATCCGAATCCTGACAGAACCCAAGAATGCGTTGGTCAAGCAATATCATGCCCTGCTGGGGACGGAAGGCATCTCGTTAGACTTTACCCCGGATGGAATCGAAGAAATTGCCGCGACTGCCGTCGAAGTCAATGACCGTACGGAAAATATCGGCGCTCGACGACTCTTTACCATCATGGAGCGATTACTCGAAGAAGTCTCCTTTGAAGCTCAGGAATTGAACGAGGAAAAAGTGACCGTCAACGCTCAATACGTCAAGGATCATTTACAGAACATTGTCAAAGACCAAGATCTCAGCCGATTTATTTTATAAGCCTTCGGAATTTCCCTAGACTCGTGGACACACTTATTAAAAAAGCCAACATCCTGATTGAGGCCCTCCCCTACATTCGTAATTTTGCGGGAAAGACCATCGTCATTAAGTATGGCGGCCATGCCATGATTGATGTACACCTCAAAGAAGGTTTTGCTGAAGATGTGGTGTTGTTGAAATATGTTGGACTGAACCCGGTCATTGTACATGGGGGCGGGCCACAAATTAACACAATGCTGGATACCCTTGGCATTGAAGCCAAGTTCATTCATGGCGTTCGCGTGACCGACGAACCCACGATGGAAGTGGTCGAGATGATTTTAGGGGGACGGATTAACAAAGAGATCGTCGCGCTCCTTAATCAACATGGGGGAAAAGCAGTTGGACTCACGGGGAAAGACGGTCAACTATTCACTACCAAGGCCTTTAATCCTAAAAGTCTTTTGCATCGTTATAGCGGGTCCACGGAAACTCTTCAGTCAGAAAATTATGGCCTAGTCGGGGAAATCAGCAAAGTGAATAGTGAATTGTTATTCACCCTTCAAAATGCCAATTACATTCCCGTCATTGCCCCGATTGGGGTCGATGCCAAAGGGAACACCCATAATATCAATGCTGATCTGGTCGCGGGCAGTTTGGCGGCAGCCATTCAAGCCGAGAAACTGCTTATGTTAAGTGACGTGAAAGGCATTCGAGATGCCAACAGGCATCATGTCTCAACTCTCCCCCGGAAAGACATGGAGCACATGGTGAAGAAAAAAGTTATTAATGAAGGCATGCTTCCTAAAGTGCATGCCTGCCTCACGGCCTTACAAGGTGGCGTGAAAAAAGCTCACATCATTGATGGACGAGTTCCTCACGCAGTCTTACTAGAAATCTTCACCGACAAAGGCATCGGAACCGAAATCGTCGCCTAAACTCTTTATGTAGATATATTGTTTCATTTCTCCGTCATTCCCGATATCTTTAATCGGGAATCCATCTGAGTCTTGTGGTTTAGCGATTTCCCGATTACCACAGATGCCATGGCCAAAACTCACACAACATGAAACTCTCCAAAGATGAGTCTGCTGAACAGAGATCCATCCCTCAACCTGACCGACATTCAGCGCTTCTGTTAGTTGACCCC
Organism: Nitrospirales bacterium; assembly: GCA_965223765.1. Lineage (GTDB taxonomy): Bacteria > Nitrospirota > Nitrospiria > Nitrospirales > UBA8639 > Nitrospira_E. The sequence goes on along the minus strand of OZ245016.1, from coordinate 1,133,514 downwards.
CAAAATGACTTTTTCCCCGGCGGGGCTATAGGGTCACAAGAAGGCACAAATCTCATTCCAGTTATCAATAGCTACATTCAACATTTCAGCCGAAACGGCTGGCCTATCTTGGCAACACGAGATTGGCATTCACCCAATCATTGTTCTTTTGCTGAACAAGGGGGACCCCATCCCACCCATTGCGTTCAAGGATCACGAGGCGCACAGTTTCACTCGGATCTAGTCATGCCACCCGGTATGATGGTCATTTCTAAAGGTACAGACCCCAAGAAAGATGCAAAATCCGGATTTGAAGGGAGCAGTCTTGCTGATCGACTGGAAGATCTCGAGGTAAAAACCATTTATGTCTTGGGACCAGCCACTCACGAGTGCCTTGAGCAGACAATAGCAGATGCCAAAAAACTCGATTTCCAAGTCGTCGTCCTAAAAGATGCCCTAGGAGTTACAGAAGCTAGACTCAAAGCAACCTTCCCGGACGGAACCCTCCATGCCACGGCACTAGATTTCGGAATACACCCTTCCTCCAACTGAAGAGTAATGGTCCTCAACCTACATCCCAGTCTGGGACTAAACATATAGCGTTGGCGGCTTACTCGCAGTCAGCCCTCTCGGCGTCAGACCCGAGCACCAAGTCCGCTGAGTGTATTGGCGATTTATTCCCCGGTTGATATGTCGGCGGGCAAGACATTAAGAGGCGATGGGTCAGGACCGACAAGGATAGATAGGGGGGGCTGTTGAAAGAAGCCACCAGCGGCGTTCTCGCCATTTTTCGGTGCTCACGTATTCTCCATACGCTCCGCGCAGAAAAATGGCTGCGGCCCTTGCTGAACGAACGTTTTTGAATCGCCCATCCGGTCTGGTGACAGAGGATGTATTGGGGAAATGTGGTAGTCGATATCTTCATTATTCAACAGTCCCATAGGAACAGTTAGCCGGTGAAAATTCTTCTCAAACATGCTCGACGAAGAACACCCATCGCGTCGACGTCCATCCAGCCTCACATCCAACGAGCGTCCCATCCACCAGTGACACTAGCCGACCGTTTACGATCCGGTTACCACCGTGTGTGGTATGAAGCGACCCAAGCGCTGCGATGGTCGCGCGGCACCTATCGGGAAGCACCCTTTGGGGAACAGCTCGATTTAAACACCGCGCAACACACCCGTATCAGGACGCTTGTTGCGCGATACGGGGCCCAGTTTGAACTCCACCATCCTGCGCAAACTGCGCTCCTCAACTATCGATATCTCGATATCCTCGATCGTGCCTGCCACACCCTGCGATGGACCGTGCCCGTACAGCAGGCCGTCTGCGACGTCGGCAGCGCCAATTTTGCCTATGCGACGGCCTTGCATGCGTTTTTCCAGCCAACTGATTTGGTAGGAACTGAAGTAGACGGGCACCGACTCTATTGCAATGGGCGGAGCCGAATCGATTATGCCCACGGGCATATTCAGGATTTACCCCATGCCCGCTATGTGGCGGTCGATTACCGGGACTATCACCAGCCCGCTTCAGTCATCACCGCGTTATATCCCTTCGTCACCCCCAAACCGCTCCTGGCCTGGCGGCTCCCTCTGAGCATCTTCGATCCCGTCGCCCTCTTTGCCCGAATCGCCTCCAATTTAGTGATTGGCGGGACGGCTGTGATGATGAATCACAGTCCTTCTGAGGCTGCCGTCGCCCGGAGCTTCGCTGAATCCGTAGGCCTCGTCTGTCGAGGGGTCTATGTCGACGATGATTCACTCTGCCCTCGCCCTCAACCCACCGTTCTCTCTCTCTGGTATCATTCCTGAGCACGTGGTTTCTCCTCGTGCTGAGCAGAATCAAGATGAGCCCGTCTCACATACCCGTCCTAAGGTCTCCGAGACTCATCAATCTATTGGTGCCTCGACTCCTATTTTGCCTACTGCTTGTCTTAGTACTGGCAGGCTGTGGATCTTCGGAACCGGACCAAGAATCGTCCACCTTCTCCACAAGAACTGAGGCCCCAACGTATGTGGAGCATGGGGACCTGGCCGCGATTCAAGACCGAGGCTATTTGCGCGTCCTCAGTCCTTCTCACAGCCACACGACACACTTGCCTCGACAAGGATTTCCTCACAACCACGAGCATGACCTCCTTGAGCAATTTGCACAATCGCAAGGGTTACAACTGGGCTATGTGACGGTCGGCCGCTATCAAGATCTGATTCCTTATTTAGCAGAGGGCAAAGGAGATGTCATTGCGGCCAATTTCAGCATCACACCCAGCCGCAAACAAGAGATCGCTTTTACGGTCCCTGTGGCTCTAGTGGACGAACAGATCATCGCTCGGCACGAAGACATCCAACTCCACACACTGCAGGACCTCAAAGGCCGCGTCTTGACAGTGCACCGCTCCTCGGCTTTTTGGGACACGGTGTCAGCCCTTCAAACACAACATCCTAACTTTGAGATTCATGAAGCGCCTGAGCATTTAGAGATTGAGCAGATTCTGGACGCTGTGGCCGATCACACCTTTGACCTGACCATTGCTGATAGTAATATGATCAACGCGATGCTGGGCTATCGGTCCGATCTCCATCCGGCCATCACCATTGCCAAGGATCGGCGAATCGCCTGGGGTGTGAGACCAGAATCACATGACCTGCTCACAGCGTTAAACGCATTCCTCAACAAGAGACCTCTCGCACGACATACACCAGCAATCGCTCTCGACGACCTATCAGAGATTCATAAACGTGGCGTGCTTCGCGTCCTCACACGCAACAACCCAGCCACCTATTTTCTCTGGCACGGAGAGTTAATGGGTTTTGAATATGAACTGGCGCGACATTTTGCCAAGCAACACCAGTTAGACGTGGAAATGATTGTGCCTCCGACCCGGGAAGATCTCATCCCTTGGCTACTCGAAGGCAAAGGCGACATGATCGCCGCCTCGTTGACCGTGACGGACCAACGACAAGCCCAAGGCGTGGCATTTTCTCGGCCCTACCTCACGACATCCGAATTCATCGTTGCCCGAGCCCGTGAGTCAGCCGATCGACTGGCTTCCGTGACAGACTTAGCCGGACGGACGATCGTGGTTCGTCGAAGCAGTGCCTATTGGGACACCATAGACACCTTGAAGCAGGCAGGTCTCGCCATCAATCTCGAAGCCGCCCCGGAAGATCTAGAAACCGAGGAACTCATTACCAAGGTGGGCGGCGGCGAGTATGACTTGACAGTCGCCGACAGCCATATCTTGGACATAGAACAGACCTGGCGGAATGATATCCGCGCGGCCTTTTCCTTAGGAGACCCACGGCCATTGGGTTGGGCCGTTCGCGCATCAAACCCTGAACTACTAGACATAATAAATCGTTACATAAAAAAAGAGTACCGTGGGTTGCGATACAACATGACAGTCAAAAAATATTTCCACAACCCTCGCACCATCCGCCAACATGCGGAGTTTCGAACCACACACCCGGATGCACTCTCTCCCTACGATTCCGTCGTTCAACGCTATGCTAAGGCCTATGGCTTTGATTGGCGATTGATTGTAGCGCAAATGTATCAAGAAAGCCGCTTCAATCCGAACGCCCGTTCGTGGGCAGGGGCGGTCGGCTTAATGCAAATTCTGCCTCGAACGGCTAAAAGTGTTGGCTTTACAGACGTCACCACGCCTGAACATGGCATAGAGGCCGGCGTGAAATATTTGCAGTGGGTGCGGGAGCGATTCGAACCTGAGCTTCCGGTGGACGTTCGCACCTGGTTTGCGTTAGCCGCTTACAATGCCGGGCCAGGTCACGTACATGATGCACGGCACCTTGCCCGCAAGCTAGGAAAGAATCCCGATCGATGGTTTGGCCATGTCGAAGAGGCGATTCAACTTCTCGCCAAACGGCAATACGCACGGCAAGCTCGCCATGGGTATTGCCGGGGCTCGGAACCCGCGAATTACGTACGCGACATCAAACGCCGCTACGAAGCCTACCAACAAGCCACAAACCTGTAAGGTTTTCTAGCCCCAAGCCTGCAGATGGTGTTTGTCTACACCGGTCGGAAATAGCGCTGGAGATATTTCATTCGTCCGAGTACAATCAGGACCTCTAAGAACTTTGTGTGACGCCATCACCAGTTTCATGGAGGAGACATCTCATGGCACGCCTCTCGCTTTCTATCGAACACATTAAACCTCACTACGCCGTTGTTGTTGTCGGATCGGGATATGGCGGCGGCATCGCCGCATCACGCTTGTCTCGAGCTAGGCAACAGGTCTGTGTCTTAGAACGAGGAAAAGAATTTCACGCCGGTGACTTCCCCGAGACGTTTTGGGAAGGCTTTTCGGAAATTCAAACCGATAAGCCCGAAGGCCATAAAGGATCTCTCACCGCACTTTACGATTTGCGAGCTAACGAAGACATGAACGTCCTCGTGGGTTGTGGGCTGGGCGGCACCTCTTTGATTAACGCCAATGTCTCGCTGCCAGCGGAGCCCCGCGTATTCGACGACCCGAAATGGCCACAAGGGCTCCGTGACGATATCGACACCTCACTGAAGGATGGCTACCGCCGTGCGGAAGACATGCTCAAGCCGCAACCTTACCCTGACCATTTTCCTCCTCTGCTGAAAAACCAAGCCTTAGCCCAATCCGCCAAATGTATGGAAGAACCTTTTTATTGCCCCCCCATTAATGTGACCTTTGAAGATGGTGTCAACCATGTCGGTGTGCCGCAACAAGCCTGTAAATTGTGCGGCGACTGTGTGTCTGGGTGTAATCATCGCGCAAAGAATACGGTGGATATGAACTATCTGCCTGATGCCAAGAATCACGGCGCGGAGATTTTTACGCAGGTTTCAGTTCGCTATTTGGAACGACAGGATGACCGTTGGATTGTGCATTACCAGCTCTTGGATGTTGGACGAGAGAAATTTGACTCGCCCACCCTATTTGTCAGTGCAGACATCGTGATTCTGGCTGCCGGCTCGCTTGGATCCACGGAAATTCTCCTTCGCTCCAAAGCCAAAGGCCTGTCGCTCTCGAACCAGCTCGGGCAGGGCTTTTCTGGTAACGGCGATGCCTGGGGGTTTGGGTATAACAATGACCAACCGATTAACGGCATCGGGTTTGGTAGCGAATCCCCCGAAGACCGCGAACCCGTTGGCCCATGTATTACGGGAATTATCGATGCCCGTAACAAACCGACGCTCAATGATGGCATGGTGATTGAAGATGGCGCGATTCCTGGACCAATGTCCACGTTCCTTCCGGCCGCCATGGAAACCGCTGCCGGATTAGTCGGTAAAGATATGGATAGCGGATTTGCTGATTTTGCGAAAGAGAAAACTCGGGTGTTGGAAAGTGTCGTGCGGGGCGCCTATCATGGTGCCACGTACAATACCCAGACGTTTCTGGTTATGGCCCATGACGATGGCGGGGGGCGGCTGCACTTGGAAAACGACCGATTGCGCATTTCCTGGCCTGGGGTGGGCGAACAACCCGTGTTTCACAACATTAATGCTCGCCTGCAAGAAGCCACCAAGGCCTTGGGTGGGACCTTTGTGATGAATCCGATCTGGAGCCGTTTTTTAGGGCGCGACGTGATTGCTCCTCACCCACTCGGCGGGTGCATCATGGCCGAGAATGCCAATACCGGCACGGTCAATCATAAGGGACAGGTCTTTTCAGCAACCGCAGGAACAGACGTATATGACAGCCTGTATGTGAACGATGGCGCCATCATTCCACGATCTTTAGGCGTGAATCCACTCTTGACCATTTCTGCGCTAGCGGAACGAGCGTGTGCCATTATGGCCAACGACCGCGGATGGACCATTTCATACGATCTGCCGTCAGCCCCCAATGCTCAGCAGCCTCAAACCATGCCTATTGGCATGCATTCAACCGAACGGATGAGTGGCTATTTCTCCACCCAAGTCAAAGATGATTACCATGCTGGCGCGGAACGCGGGAAACAGGATGGGGCCACGATGGAATTCATTTTGACACTCGCATCGGACGATGTCGATACAGTTCTAAACGATCCTCATCATACGGCCAAAATCGTAGGGACCATTACGGCACCTACCCTGTCGCCCGACCCGCTTGTGGTCACCGATGGCATTTTTAATTTGTTCAGCCACGACCCGACCCAAGTTGAAACCCGCAATATGCGCTATCGCATGAAGATGACCACGGAAACGGGAAAGACGTATTTTTTCGATGGGTTTAAAGTTATCCGCAATGATCCAGGACTGGATCTGTGGCCGGATACCACGACATTGTATATCACTATTCATGATGGCGAGACAGCGGACAGCCCGATCTTGGGCAAAGGCATTCTGACGATTGATCCTCTCGACTTCATGCGTCAAATCAGCACGATGCAGGTTCGCCATACTGATAGCCTCATTGACCGCCTGAAAGCCCGAGTGAACTTCGGAAAATTTTTCTTTGGCGATCTGTTTGATATCTATGGGGGCATCTTCTCTAAATCCACAATATTTGATCCCGATGCCCCACCTCGAAAAAAACGCCCGCTTCGAGTGGAGGCGCCGCAGGTCTATCCAGTTCAGACTGACGACGGCATCCGATTGCGCCTCACACGTTATCGTGGAGGCGATAAGGGTCCCGTGCTGCTTATCCACGGCCTTGGCGTGTCAAGTCTGATCTTTTCCTTAGATACCATTGACACGAATTTGTTGGAATTTCTCTATGCCCACGGATATGACGTCTGGTTGTGGGATTATCGGTTCAGCATTGATCTGCCCGCATCAGAACAGCAATTCAGTGCTGATGACGTGGCTCGCTATGATCATCCCGCTGCCGTAGCGAAAATTCTCGAGATCACTGGGGCCAAGGATATTCAGGTCGTCGCCCATTGCTTGGGCTCGTTGACCTTTTTCATGTCCATGCTGGGAGGGTTAAAAGGTGTGCGCTCGGCCGTGTCTTCGCAAGTCGCCACGCATTATGTCGTCCCGACATTGACAAAATTAAAAGCGGGACTACATCTCCCCGAAGTCTTAGAAACCCTCGGAGTGGACTCGTTAACGGCCTATGTCGATACCCATGCCGACTGGAAGGATCGTCTTCTCAACACGGCCCTGAAAGTCTATCCCATTCAAAACGAAGAACATTGCAAGAGTCCCACCTGCCACCGCATTTCTTTCATGTATGGCGTGTTGTACGAACATGCCCAACTCAATGCTGCAACGCACCGGACTCTTCATGAAACCTTCGGCGTCGCGAACATGAAGATCTTTGACCACCTCGGAAGGTTAACCAGAACCGGGTATATGGTGAACGATGAGGGCCGCGATGTGTATCTGGGCCATGCTGAACGTCTGAAAATACCCATGACAATCATACATGGAGAAGAAAACGAGACATTTCTTCCGGAGAGCACCGCAAAGACCTATACCTTTCTACGCGAGCAGAATGGGAAAGAATGGTACCGACGCCATGTTATTCCTGATTATGGTCACATAGACTGTATCTTTGGAAAGAATGCTGTACAAGACGTCTATCCCGTCATCCTCAACCACCTGGAGAGAACCTGATTCTCAAGATCTGCGAGAACATCAAACAGCTCGCTGCTAGAAATACGATTGAGGTTTGAAGAGGCTAAGAGTATGATGAGCCCTCAAGCTAGGATGGCTTGGTAAACACTGCGTCCAAACAGTGAGGTCTTAGGAGGAGCGACTGACACTTTCTACACGGTAGCAGAGATATCCTTTGGACTCGTCACATGAGTATTTCGATTCCAATGCCCACAACGCCTTTTGAGCCGACCTGCTCAAAAGGCGTCGCTATTTCTCAACCAGATCCACCAAGGCTCAAAGGTATCGTCCCGTCTTGGCTAATCAAAGGCCTAGCAATAGGCTATGTGTGTTTTGGGTGCTTGTCCCCCATAGTAAGTCTCGGCGAGGTCTCTTCCGTTCAAGATCAAGCAGTCGGAACGTTAGAATTGCTACGCGAAGAACACCTGACCACGTTTGAATTAGGCGAACTCGTGGCTTCAGCCAAACAGCGTTTTGGACCGATCTCGCGGACCTATGAAGTCACGGCTGCAGACATTCTCAATCAACATGCCCGAAACGTCGGCGAAGCCCTGCGCTTTGTCCCTGGTGTGATCTACGGCCAAGGGGGTCAACACAATGAAGGATCCATTATCATTCGGGGATTAGGCCATCGGTCGGGATTATCGAGTTTTGACAAAATGTATTCCGTGTTTATTGATGGACGACCAGTACTCGAACCATTTCTCGGAATCGTCGATCTCGCCAATCTCCCTATTGACAATGTCGCCAAGATCAAAGTCATTAAGGGACCAGCGCCAGCAGCTTTTGGCCCAGACAACATAGGTGGAGTGATTAACATTATCACGAAACAAGGAACGGCCACCCCTCACAGTGCAGCCACCCTTTCCTATGAAGAACATAATTCTCAGGACTATTGGTTGCAGCATGGAGGTCAGCACGAGCAATTTCGTTATTATTTCGCCGGCAGTATTCGCAAGACCAACGGCTTCCCGCTCTCTTCCGATTTTTCATCAACGTCTCTCCAAACCACCAATGATCTTCGCCTACAAAGTGACTATGAAAAATATAATATCTCAATGAATCTCGGATATGACTTTACTCCCAATGACAAACTTGCCTTACTCGCCGGCTATTATCACAATGACTTCGGCATTCCGCCCCCGACAACCGGCTACAAAGCATTCGAAGCGGAGTTCGGACGCTTTACATCCTGGGAACGCTACTTTGTGGATGTCACTGGCGAAACACAAGTGTCAGACCAGCTCAATCTCAAGGGAAAGATTTATTTTGATAAATTCGACAACGATCAAACGATCTTTACCGACCAAACCTTTTCACAGGTCTCAGTTAATGGCTTCACTGGCGGGAACACCATCAGCGTATTTGACAATTATTTATTGGGGTCAAATCTTCAAGCAACCATGCAACCCACACTCGATTGGACGGTGAAAGTCGGGACCTTTGTGCGCTGGGATCATGTCACCCGACAACGGGATACCGCAAGCCCACATGAAAAATCGGAAACCTTGACGCTTGATCTCTTTACCGAAACGGAATTCTTTCTTTTAGAAAATTTGATGATTTATGCCGGTCTGAACTGGGACATGCTGTTTACCCTCGATGCGTTTTTCGAAAGGTCGGACAAGTCGGTCAGAATTGATTCGGTCAGCCCGATGGGGGGCATTATTTTTAAACCCTGGCCCTCAACCCGAATCCACGCCACTGTGGCCAAACGCAGCAACCTCCCAAGAATGCAAAATTTGTTTGGTCAACGCGCTGGAAATTTATCGCTTCAGCCTGAAACCAATCTTGCTGTTGAAGCTGGACTGACGCAGCATTTTTGGGACGAACGCGTGGAAGCTCAGGCGACCATATTTTATAATGATGTGGATAATGTGATTGAGCTGCAGGACAGAAGAAGTCAGATCGCGGTACCTTTTCCGTCTTTTGTAGAATTTGCCAATACCAATTCGTATACGACGCTTGGCGCAGAACTCCTGCTATCAGTGCAATGGAATGAACAGCTATCCACTTCTGTGGGCTATTCCTATGTGAACACGGATAGTCAAGCGCGAGGACGTTCCTTGGATACGCGTTTTACCGGAGATACACTTGACCCCGACTCCCCGCTACTCGAGCGCCCTAAACATCAAGTCACACTCTTGGGTCGCTATCAGTCTCCCATAGGATTGAGTGGATATCTTCAGGGTTCGTATCAAAGTGGATTCTATGATTCGAAAGCGCTATTTTCCGACCCCTTTCCACAGCGGTTTGATCACAATGATGTCGTCAAAGTACAAGGACGGGTACTCCTGAATGCGAAAATCGCTTACGAAATATGGAAGGGAGTGAACCCTTTCGTGATGGTGGAAAATATCTTAGATTCGGACTATGAAGCGATTCGTGGCTTCCCGCAATCCGGCCGCCGAATTTTCTTTGGCCTCAACGCCGCACTCTAACCCCATTAATCATTAAAGGTGTTAAAGGTGTCAGGAACCTTAAATTAACAAAATTCGTCAGTAGGTCTTGACTTTTCCTATTTGATGCTTATCTATCTAATACAACACGATGACAATATCGCATGCAGCCTGTGTTCATATGCTGCAATAATCGCTCAAACAATTGAGCCATAAGAAAGGAGTACAACTATGATGCTGACGAAATGGAACCCAATGCACGATGTTGAATCGACGATGGATCGCTTTTTCTCGAAACCGTTTGGACTCACACCCTTTTGGGATGACCAACATCTTGCTGAACGACCGTGGAGTCCTGCGATCGATGTTTATGAAGAGGAAGACGCTTGGAAAATCGAAGCGTCGCTCCCTGACCTTGCGTTAGATGACGTGAAGATAGATGTGAAAGATCAAGTACTCACACTTTCAGGTAGCCAAGCCGTCAAAAAGGAGGAGACGAAAAAGGACTATCATATTCGAGAAATTCGCCATGGAGCTTTTGCGCGAACCTTCGTCTTGCCGAAAGGTATCGACGTTGACGCAATCGCAGCCACGTACAAAGACGGCGTGCTCCTTGTGACACTCCCGAAGGGTGAGGAGACCAAACCACGGCCAATCGCCATTGAGGCTGCCTAAACTGTAGCGTCTATTGGAAATAGGCCTTTGATCCACCCTCAGGGGTTCCTCCCGGACCCCCTGAGGGTTTTTATATGTCGAGAGAAAAGGTCGAATATCGAGACTCATTGGCTATTACCTGCGCAGTTTCAAACCCCGAAATCATAAACGTCTAAAACGTCTGAATTTTTCCTCTAAATAGGGGTAGACCTCCTTTCGTACGACCTTATACTATCCAGAGCTTACGAAATGAGCCACAATTACCACTTGGAGGATGTTCAGGTGAAAGCAAGAACTTGGCATTCGGTCGTTCGGTCGCAAAGTGTTTTCTTATCCCTCAGGTGCGTCTTGTTTTTCTTTGCCCCGTTTATCGCGGCAATATTTGTCATGATGCCTAGCGAATCACGAGGCCAGGAGTTTCGAACCGTTGACGGCACAAACAATAACTTTGAGCACCCTCGATGGGGCAGCACTAATAGTCAGCTGATCCGTCAGGTGTCACCAGATTATGAAGATGAAAGAGCTAAACCCTCCGGGTACGACCGCCCCAATGTGCGCGACATTTCGAATCTTGTCGTCGCGCAAGAAAAGTTGGTTTACAGCAAAAAACATGTGACTGACATGCTGTGGCAGTGGGGACAATTTCTGGATCATGACCTTGACCTCACCGGGCTAGCCAGTCCACGTGAACCATTTCCAATTTCTGTTCCTGTTGGAGATCCGTTTTTTGACCCTCAAGCAACCGGCACTCAGGAGATGAGGCTGGACCGTTCCGTCTATGATCCGACGACGGGGTCGACACCCACGAATCCTCGACAGCAGCTCAATCAAATTACGGCGTTTATTGATGCCTCTATGGTATACGGCTCTGATCACCGTCGTGCACAGGCACTACGAACTCTGGACGGAACAGGCCGATTGAAGACGAGCCTGGGAGATTTGCTGCCGTTCAATACCGAAGGATTGCCGAACGAAGGTGGGACGGATGCCTCATTATTTTTAGCCGGCGATGTGCGCGCGAACGAACAGGTGGGCCTCACGGCAATGCACACCCTTTTTGTTCGAGAGCATAATCGCCTGACCACCCAAATCCGCCAGACAAACCCTGACTCCGCAGGCGACGATGTCTACGAGCGTGCACGTCGCAAAGTTGGAGCCTTTATTCAGGCCATTACCTATAATGAATTTCTTCCTGTTCTGCTCGGACCAAAGGCCCTCCATCCGTACAATGGCTACCAAAAACAAGTCAATCCAGGTATTGCTCAGATTTTCAGTACAGCAGCCTACCGATTTGGTCATAGCATGCTGTCGCCCACTCTCCTTCGCTTGGATGCCCACAATAAGCCCATTGCTGAAGGTCACCTCTCACTTCGGGAAGCTTTTTTCGCGCCCTGGCTACTAACTACCAGAAACAGCATTGATCCAGTATTGCGAGGGTTAATCCAACAACAACCCCAAGCGATTGACCCGTATGTCATTCACGAAGTAAGAAATTTTCTATTTGGACCTCCCGGTGCAGGAGGGATGGATTTAGCTTCCATGAATCTTCAACGCGGGCGTGATCACGGTTTGGCCAGTTACAATGATATACGATTGGCCATGGGCCTTTCGCCCGCCCTCCGCTTTTCGGACATCACGAAGAATCGCACGCTTCAACGGCAACTTAAATCAGCCTATGGAACCGTTGAGCAGATGGATGTTTGGATAGGGGGACTAGCTGAACCGCCTTACAAAGGGGCTATGGTTGGCCAGCTCTTCTTTATGATTCTCGTTGACCAATTTGAACGCTTACGAGATGGCGATCGCTTCTTTTACCGCAATGTGTTTCGACAGCACGAAATCGAAGAAATTGAACGGACAACATTAGCGGATATCATTCGTCGGAATACGAACATTGGTTCAGAAATTCAGGATCATGTCTTTCAATACCACGGAAAACGAAAGAAGTTCTGATTACTCATAGAGCTTCTCTGTTCCGCTAGGAACATTCTCGTGGCACCCACCCCGACATCACACAACGCTGGGCAATTAGAGGCAGAAAATGGGATGTTTTGGCCGCAATCATTTGCATAAATGATTCGGCCACGCGTTGATCGGTAAAACATTCGTAGACATCGTCTAAAAATCCAGCTCGGAGCAACGGATGATGAAGAAACGCCTGGCCTGGACCAGTTCCCACTTCCAACGGATATTCCGTGACATGTATGTTCTCCAGACCACCTGCCAGTAGCCATCCCTCGGCATCTGCAGCAGAGGGTCGTTCAGCCAGATAGTCAACAAACCGTTCTCGTTCTGAGAGGTGTCCATGGGCTATCATTTCCTGATCGATTCTCTGCCACAAGGAATCAAATGTTCCAAGCGAGGGGAACGTGAGGGCAAGCTGACCGCCCGGTTTGAGAAACTGAATAAGCCTATTCAATACGGCCGGTCTATCCGGACGAAAAAACATGAAAGAGAGATTACCCGTAATACGATCGAATTGCCCGAGCGCTTCTGGTAAATGCTTGACGTCCTCACGACGAAATTCTAGCCATGGGAAATAAGGCCCTTGCGCAGCCCTGGCTCTCGCTAACTGTGCCTCACTCAGATCAACGGCTAGAACTTTGCCCATCGTCCCAACACGATGGGCAAGATAGAAGGCGGGGATCCCATCGCCGCACATCACATCCAGCACATGTAACCCTGATTCCAAACTTAGATGAGACAAAAGACTTTCAGCGAACGGGCGAGACCACGGATCCTTTTTCGGCAACTCGCAAAGCCAAGGTGGAGGTTGTCTCTGGACCCCTTCTGGAAATGGTGGCGGCTCTTTCTCAACCACGCGGCCTTACGCCTCGGCTGACCACCCTGACAACACAAACTTGCCCGTCATGCGGCCCGACTCAAGCTTTTCATGGGCCACACGTACGTTTTCTGCATTGATAGGCGAGAGGGTTTCTTTCAGGGTTGATCCAACGTTCTGCGCATCAACCCATTCGGCGATCTTCGTCAGAATCTTATGGTGTTCAATCATGTCATCCGTATGATACATGGATCGAGTGAACATGAATTCCCACGCAAAGGTTACACTCTTTCGCTTGAGGGGGTTCAGATCGAGGGGCCCCTCAGCATCCACAATTCCACACAGATACCCCTGGGGTTTGATAACCTTACACATGGCCAGCCAATGTTGGTCCATGGAAGACGTATTCAGAATATAGTCCACTGTCGGGCAAGATATATTTTGAAGTTGGTTGGGAATTGATTGTGTGTGATCAATCGTCACATCGGCTCCCATTTCCGAACACCAGGCCTGAGATTCTGACCGAGATGCCGTAGCAATAACGTGAAGGTTGGCTATCTTAGCCAGCTGAATCGCGATGGACCCAACACCGCCAGCCCCGCCAATGATCAGAATAGATCGGCCCGGCGTAGACCCTTCTTCTGCAATCCTCATCCGCTCAAATAGGGCCTCATAGGCCGTAATGGCTGTCAGCGGTAACGCAGCAGCGTGAATCATATCCAAGGAGGCCGGCTTCTTTGCGACGAGGCGTTCATCCACGACATGATACTCACAGTTTCCCCCAGAACGCATCACACTCCCTGCATAATAGACTTCGTCACCCGGCTCAAACAATTGAACGTCGGAGGTTACGGATTCGACCACGCCGGCCACATCCCAACCGAGAACGCATATTCCAGCTTCTTGGCCTTCTGAATCTTGGGAACGCCGAATCTTGGTATCGATTGGATTCACGGAAACGGCTTTCACACTAATAAGCAGGTCCCGGCCGACGGGTATCGGCAAAGGGAGATTGACATCCTTCAATGACTCAGGGTTGGAGGCAGGAAGCCCACGGGTGCAGCCCACTGCTTTCATGGATGGCTTTTGTTAATTTGGCGTGAACGCGTAATGGTTTGGCCCCTCAATGCTCACTCGATGAAGCAATGTATTCGTGACATCAAACCATTCGATGTGAACCGATGGCGTGGCACCTTGGGGGTTAACGGTAATTTTCCCAAAGTTTCTCGAGGCTTCATGGAAAAACTCAAAACGCGGTTCTCGACTGGATATCTTGTAATTCATAGGAGCAGCAAGGGGCCCGAAGATGAATTCCCGTATCGTCGGGTCATGAGGCATCTTGCTCACCGAGGCATGGTGAACATCTCCAGCGAGAAATATGACACCTGAGATGTTTTTTTCTTGGATAAATTTGAGAATAGCGTCACGTTCCTCAGGAAACTGCCCCCATTTGTCTTGTCGGGGATCGGAAAAGGGAACGGACGAAACAACAAACTTGAACATCGCTGAGGAATTGGCTAAACGCCGCAAGAGCCATTCTTTCTGTTCGTGCCCCAACATTGTCTTTCCATGAGGATCCCGATACTGTCGGGTATCTAATAACAACAATTCCATCCCAGCGCCCCAGCGAAAGGCCCGATACAGACGATGAGGATGCAATGGTGACTGTCGAATCGGCCAGTAATCCAGGAATGCTTGTCGCCCCACCGGCAACAATCGATGCGTCATCGTGAAATCATTATCCACTTCGTGGTCGTCCCACAATACGTACAAACTTGTCGTGGAAAATAATTGTTGCGCCAGCCCGTCTCGATTTTCTCGATACTTACCCCAGTAGTCTGCCAACGTCCGAGCAGGTTGCTCTTTGTCAGCATAAATCGTATCCCCTAGAAACACAAAAAAATCAGGTTTGGCTGCGCGCATATGATCCATAATGGAGAAAGGCCGAAAACTATGCCGAGTATCCCCGCCGATCACAAACGTGACCGACTCCAGTGAGTC
Source organism: Nitrospirales bacterium (assembly GCA_965223765.1). Taxonomy (GTDB): domain Bacteria; phylum Nitrospirota; class Nitrospiria; order Nitrospirales; family UBA8639; genus Nitrospira_E. The sequence continues at coordinate 1,118,151 of OZ245016.1, read as the reverse complement.
GGGAGGCGGAGCAGTGACAAATTGACAAATCGGCCCACGCTTTTTCCCAGGAACGACTGTTCGATAGTAATAGTGGGTATGAGGTGTAAGATCATTTAACAAGATACGAGTCGTAAAGTCTCGTTCATCACTCGTTCGGGTCAAGAAGGTCTCCTCAAAGGTGACCCACTGGGGATCAGTGGTATACTGCACTTGGACATCTTGGACGCCTCTTGTTTTGACCCAGAGAAGCGCGTTGGTTGGCATGACTTCCCCAACGACACAGCCTAGCTCCAATCCATTGGAACGAAAGACATTCAACTCCTGTGTCGGCACACAATTACTCAGCACCAGAACACACCCTATCCAGCCTAGCCACCACATACATGTAGAAGAACGTTTCTTCATAATTTATTTACCTGAGAGGAGCATGACAAGGAGAACAACCAACATTCGCGACATCTTGATGGCCAGAGTCGATGGTTCACAACCCACCTTTTTAACTGAAGCTCTCACTAGGTAAGATTCATACCCACGCAGCGTTCCGTACGTCCTACGGTCTAATATTTTACCACAGGGAATAGCCTTCACAGATTCTCCCATATTTCAGTATGATTCATTGTATGGGAATCCGTTTAGTTTTTCACCTTTACCACCAACCTTTGCTCATTCTTGTCTGCACGCTTGGTCTTTTAAGCCTTGTCGTTCAGGGGAAAACATGGGCGCGGGTCGGATCTCTCGGAGCGCCGGTCGAAGCGATCGTCCCCGTGGCAATGAATGTTCCACCGTTTTCCTCGTTACCCCAGCGCTCAAAACTTCCTATTGAACCTGATGAATTCGATGATAGAGAAGTGAAAGCTTATTACGATTGGCGTAACGATATGTTTTTCAGGGAGTTTGATTTAACGGGATCAGGGTCGATTGATTTTATGACGGCACGCCGAACGTACAAAGTTTGGTTGGATGAATTTGGCACACCCGTGGTCCTGACAATGGGTGATCCCGTGTTCTATTGGATTGATCTGAATGGAAATGGAAAATTCGAACAGGAACTGGGCGAAATGTTTAAGGATTCCTATGAAGATGGCGTCACTGGAAATGAAGAACCCTATGATAATAGTGACCTGCAAGAACCAGCCGGGCCTGGACCTCTATGGAACCCTCCCCAACACTAAGATTTAAAACAACTATCTTAGGAATCCACAGAAAAATAGAATTTGAGGAAAGCACTGGCAATGCCTCTGAGAGTTTGGGCTTGAAAGATGCTGATAGTTTGCACATCCGAGCAGAGCTGAGTTTCTAAATTCCAAAAATTCTTAAGATCCGTGGGCCGAAAAAAAGACGTTCAAGATGTCTTAGAAATTGGCCAGATGGAACGCTCGAAACTCATGAATGCTCGCTATCATCGGTTTTCAGATGCCCAATTGATGACTTTTTTCACTGAGCTGGATAGAAAAGTCACAGTGGTTGGTTCGCAGTGCCGAAAAAACGAATCGCTGCAAGAAGGGATTTTAGCGTAAGTGAATAAACACCACTCACAGCATTTATCATGAAGTCTGGTATTATTGTTCCTGGCGCCCAGACCTTTTTTAAGTGGCCTCTTTGGTTTTATACCAATGCAGAACCTCATACCCCTTTTCATCATATTCAATTATTAGTTTTTCCTATTCCAGATCAACCAAGAATCCATGCGCTGCCAGTATTTTCTAGCGAGGAATTAGCTAAAACCCTTGGGGCGGAGAATGTACCAACAGATTTCAAGCTTCAATCACTTAAACAGAACGGGTTCATTCGGCTCTTAAAAGAAGTAGGAATCCCTGCCGGAGTTCGCTACCTGCTGCTGGATACTCGTATCAGTCTGATTGGGCAATTTGTTGATCCAATATCCATTGGGCAATTTATCCTCGACAATCAAAAGCCATGGTGGACACCAAGTGCCCGTCACAGAAAAACTCTTCTGTGTGTTTATTGCGGCAAAATAACGACTCTAGGCAAAGAACATGAAGAGCATATTATTCCTGAATCTCTTGGCTGTAAGGAAACGCTTTATGATGGGGCGGTTTGCACAAAATGCAATAATGATCTCGGCACAAGTGTCGATTCGAAGTTCTTTCGTGAACCAATGGCGGCATCTGGACAAGTCGCAACGGGAACTCTTGGAAAAGCAGGTATTAGGGAAAAAATTGGGGTGGTAGAAAAGGCAGGAGAAAAAGGTGTATCTATAGTTGGAGGAATATCAGGAAGCCCTAATGATTTTTTTGTGAGCAGAGCAATCGCAAAATGTGCCATCAACGTTTTCACTCATTACTATGGGTCGCGTACCATTCGTCAAGAACTTATCGAACTCATCGACTACGTAAGACAACCAAGGAATAAAAATGATATTTGGCCTTTCGCGGCGATATATACACCAACAGGCGGGTTGAAACACATCAACTATATTATAGAAAAAATCCGCATTAAAAATCGCGAGTATCCAATTTGCGTGATTGGATGGAGCTATTGTCAAATGTAGTGTCTGAGTAAATTGTTCACGCGGCGACGGGGTCCGTGATTGTGGCTTCGATTCCATCAGTAAATTGTCTGCCTGCAATGACCTTGGGCAATTCCTTGAATCCTCGTAACCGTCTCCACCGCTTCTCGGCACACTGACCTAACTTAAACATCATGTGCAACATGCCGTCTCGCGTGAGACAGCCTTTCGTGCGAGTGGTCCGATGGCGAATCGTCCCAAACGTCGATTCGATGGGATTGGTGGTGCGAAGACTGGGCCAATGCGCAGCAGGAAAGGCATAGAACATGAGGAGTTCCTCTCGATCTTTCTGTAAACAGGCCGTCGCCTTGGGATATTTCAGTCCGTAGGTGTCGAGGAACACGTCCACGGCTTTTTCCGCATCCGTTTTCGTGGCTGACTGCCAAATTTCGTGTAACGCCTGCTTGGCTTTCGGGTGAACACTTTTCGGCAACGCATTTAAGACATTCTGGGTCTTGTGACACCAACAGCGTTGATGCCGTGTCTCGGGAAAAATTTCTTCCAAAGCAGCCCAGAAGCCGAGGGCGCCATCCCCAATCGCCAACGCGGGCGCCTGCAGCCCTCTAGCTTTCAGGTGCAAGAGGACTTCCCGCCAACTCTGGGTCGACTCGCGAATCCCATCTTCCATCGCTAACAACTGCTTCTCCCCATCGACATTCATCCCGATCACCACCAAGGCACACAACCGTTGTTGCTCGGCTCGGAGCCCACTGTAGATACCATCCACCCAGATATACACCCACGGGTTCGTCTCAAGACGCTGACTTCTCCAAGTCTCATACTCCTCCTTCCAGACCTGCTTGAGCCGGGCCACGGTACTCGCCGACAGGCCCTTGGCTTCAGGCCCCACGAGCGCTTCCAGGGCGGGTTGCATCTCGCCGGTCGAAATGCCTTTCAAGTAGAGCCATGGGATCGCCGCTTCCAAGCTGGCCGTTTTGCGCACATACGGCGGGACCAGCGCGGAATGAAACGTGACCGGGGCACCCTGACGACTGCGGACTTTCGGCACCTGCACCGTCACGGGCCCAATCCCCGTTTGAATGTCGCGAGTCGGCTGATGCCCGCTGAGCACTACCCGCGCCCGCCCCTGCTCATCTCGTTGGTCCGCATAGGTGGCCAAGAGTTCCGCGACTTCCACTTTCAGGGCCTGAGCGATGAGTTGTTGAGCCCCTGTCCGAATCAAGCCCGTGAGCGAATCCTGCCGGTCTCGATCTTCTTCCTCTGGTTTGTTAGGCTTCTGCATCGTGGCGTCTCTCCTGTGTGGTTGAAGGTGGATGTTTCGTCACAACCATTTCAACCCGAGACGCCGCGTCTTTTCAACTCACCTCATGCACTACTTTCAAATATAACTCGATTGGATGTGCCAGTGGCCTCTTTGCAACAATTGCCTACCGCCACATAGAAAATTCTGAGGAAATTTTGTACCAGCACATTACCAATCTTATGGAGCAAGGAAAGAAACAAAGCGGAGTTGATAACCTATTTACAATAGGTTATTCCTCTAAAGGATCAAAACGCGGAAAGCATAAAAAGACCCTTAAAAACACCGAGGATTTGTCATTAGAGAAGTAATGTTATTACTCAATTAGCCTCAAGGGCAGGAGCAAAGCGAAGGTGCTGCGTCCCTTAACTTCTGGAGGATATTGCTTGGGCCTTACCGGCTAAGGATCAAACACCCACCCAGTTTTTTCATAATGCTAAGCTTTTCTAAAATTGAGGTTCCTCAACACTAAGACCATGCAATATTCCACGAAAGTACTCGAATCATAGCCAGAGGATATCCCCCAATTAAAAAAGGCTGCCTCCTTCGAATGAGAAGACAGCCTTTTAAAAATCCTCAATTTTTTCTTTACTCAGAAAAAGCGAAGTCTGTTCCCACCACCTTTGCAGGCATCACATCTACTTCTTGCTCTTGAAGACCAAGCACGGGATGCCAGGCTCGTAGGGTATAGTGCCCTGGGGGAATGTTGTCGATGGCAAATCTCCCTTTTTCATCCGAAATGGCGAAATAGGGATTCTTGACCACGTAGAGCCAGTTCTGCATAAAATCATGCCGATTACAGGTGATTCGTACCAGACGACTTTCCTTCAGCTTGTTGGAATCAAACATGCGGTCAAATTCGTTATTGGGATGAATATCACGATTGTGCAAGGTCCGTAAGATGCTTCCTTGGATATCCAAGGACACGAAGGTATGCAGAACATGCTTAACAGAATCCTGGTTACCAAATTGCACAGCCTCATCAGGAGTTAAGACTCCCGTGAAGGGGCCGAAATTACAGTTTTTGGTTTTCACGCGTAATCCCAACAGTTCTCCGCCTGTATACTGAAACGCCCCCTCTCCAGGAACACTTCCCAGAAATTCTTGCTTCGCGAAAGGCTTTCCAGATTCCAATCCTTCCAAGATCACCACAGCTCCTTTGAGGAAACCATTTTGGGCTTCAACTTTCATCAAGCTTCGTTGGTCCCCACACACCTCGGGATTTTTTTCAACTTCAAAATGCTGTGGCTCGGGGACTGTTCCAGAGAAGGTGACCTTTCCTTGAATCGCGCCTCCATCTCTCACATCAACCACTTCATAGGCATGGGTTATGCTTGGGCCCATGATGATGGCCAAACTTATCACGACCCACAGTGTTCGGATTCTATTTTGCATAACCCGTCTCCTTGTTTCCTATCGTACCTGTTAGCATCAGACCGCCTGGGCTCTTTACATAATGATTTGCCAGCCGGCCCAGAGAGAATAGCTTTGCTTTAATTGCGGGCCATCAAGGTTTTGATAAATAGGGGCACCTGCTTCAACATTTAAATGATTTTCGAGGCCCATGAATTCTGGAAATAGAATATTGACTCCTCCCAGAAGATCCAACCGTTTTCCCCCTCGGAGGTCGGTTTCAGCGGTTGGGATAAGCGGAAGGTTCATGGGACCGATTGTCGTTGGAAGTTGACCGTCTCTTCTTTTGATATTAAACCATTGTTTCCAATTGACACGGGCTGAAGTACTGATCCAGTCCGCCCAACGATACGCCCCCCAACCATTCAAGTCATACCGGTTTCCATCTTTGTATCCTTGGCTGTTATAGCCGATTCGCACTACACCCATCCCTTGAAATCCCCATGAAACATTATTTTTGACCCCTGTATAGGTCAAACCGGGTAATAGATCCACCGTTCCAGATCCCAAGCGCATAGGATAGGGCAACAACGAATTATTCCCCAGCGGAGTATTATCCCGGGGTTTAATATCCCCTGAGGGTAAGGACACTCCCGTATTCAAATGGAACCTATGGGCACCGATACTAGGAGTTTCAAAGGCATAGAGACGCCAAAGAGCAGCCAACTTGATATCCCCAATGCCACTGGAATGGGTCCTAAAATTCACACCCATTCGATTCACATGATCCATATCCTTCATGATGTAAGGAAACATGGCCATCAACGTGACTGTATCGTTCAAGCCATACATGGCACCGAACATATGCATTTGTGTGGTCATCTTTGTCGGGGTGACGACGAAATCCTCCAGAACCTTGCTGGCCGAAACATTATTTGTCCCATCACGATTCTGATCCATAAACATGTGCATGAACCGATAGGCAAACATAAACTCACCTTTGTTATGGGTGTGGTCCCCCATAACTCCAATGGGAGCGTGAGAATCCGGCCTTTCGGCCTGATAGAAATTCCCAATAATCAGTCGTTCACCTTTTTCCTTTGCACTTTCTCCCAATGTTTCCTCAAAACCATCCAGGAATCCTTCTAGTAACGCCGCCTCGGCTTTTTTCATTCCTGTTCCCAGAAAAACCCCACATACCAATACCCCAAGGCAAATATTTCCAATACCAACGAACAATCTATTTATTGCACACTTCATCTAATAACTTCTCCTTCACAATATTATTTAAAAAAAGACACATAAATATCCAAATAAATGCTGCCACATTCAATCATTCTCACAGTTAAACCTCTGCATCGAGGTTTAGAAGAATCCTTTAGAAAAACCACTTCACAGCTACACTCAGCTGCTAATGAAAATGTGGATTCCGTGCTGTTAGAGGAAAAAGAAGGGCTTGTGTCTATACAGAAGGAGGTGCACGGGAAGGTGAAGAAATAGAAAATGAAGGTGTGGTAGTTATTGGCTCTTCATTCTCCATTCCCAGAAGGGATAAAATTGGAGCTGCTACAACCACCAGCTCTCCACTGTGAACTTGGCCAGCGGCACAATACCAACTACACAGGGTGGAGGCATGTGTAGCGGAGGTATGATGATGGATATGTTGGGAAACATGCCCAACAGCTTGTGCAGATAGAACGCCACCAAGCGTGAGAAGCATGGAGACTAAACAGAGGACAAGAAGTGGGGAACGTAAGTTTCGCATGACGAACAAAAAAAGGAGAATTATTTTAGTACTAATCCTCCCTCATATCAACCATTGTTTTCTTTATATTATCCTGAATAGAGCTTATGAAACAAATGCCTCTTCCTTAACTATCGACGGTAAGGGTAAGATCCTTAGAAGACTAAGAAGAAAATTGCAGAAACCCCAAAATCTAACTTTACTACAATGAAGTCTAGGCCTCCCGAAAAATTTTCTGAAATACCAAGGCCTGCTAAGCCACTCATCCAGACGCAGATTCACCGGCGACAAAAGGCGAAAGCGGTTCTACCAATGGCAGACGAATGGGATCACCAATCTGAAAACCCTCCCAAACTTCGCACTCCCTCCTCAAAAATGAAAAAGTCTTGAACGATTGTCCAGCTCCTTCTTGAGGAAAAACCCGTGAGGGATGAGCCCCCACGGGTTTAGGCAAATGCGACGAGAACCCAACAGACCAGGAAAAGCCTCTGACCTGTTATCGACGTCCACCACCTCGATGGCCACTACCTGACCGACCACCCATTGCTCCCCGAAAATTTCCTCGCGGTCGATGATTCTTCCATCCATGGCCTCGGTTAAACCGTCGCGGCGGAGCAAAATGGCGACGATGCCCATGATGTCTTGGTGGTTTCCAAAAGTGTCGATAGCCAAGCCGGCCATACCTAGGCGAATATCCATAGACTGGGCCATAGCTATAATAGGGAACTCCAATGCCTAGCTGAAACCCTCCTGGGCCTATTTGAATCGACAAGCCAGTTAAGTGAATGTTTGCTGAAGATGTTGTCGCGCGAGCATCATCTCCAGCCCAAGCCGGAGTAAATGCCAAGCATGAAATGGCGAGCACACTTGTGGCCAAAATGAGGTTCCTTCTTTCTAAAAAAGGATATTTCGTCGAATCACGATGCTTCCGGTTCAGAGAGTTCAATTTAAAAATGTTCATGGGGCACCTCCTAAAAATATGTTCCCCGATAACTGCTCACTTTCATCCTTCTATTATCAATGTTACAAAGCATAGCATTATCCATTATGATTGTCAATATGACTATTAAATTGAACTCTTATTATTATACAAAAAGACAATTATTTTAATAAAAACAATACATTGCATTAAAATTCACTAAGTAGTAAGCTTTATGCTAATTAGAACAGAGCCAGGCCAGAGCATACAACCGGAGAACAGGGCATGAAACGCTTTTCAGATAAGGAAGTCGGAAGGTATATCGAAGCCATTAACAAAGAAGCCGCTCAGGTATGGATCAACGCCTTTGCTCGGGAACCCAAACTTCAACAAAGCTACTATTGGACCTTGTTTTCAGAATTGTTCTTAAAACAGCTCAACAACATTCCTGTCAGTATGAGCGATGCCGAAAAAATGATTCCACAATTGTCCGCTTCACAGGCTAGACGGGCAATTCACAATGCCAAAGCTGCGAAATACCTCGAAATTTCAGCCACCGGTGAACGGACCAAATACGTGCGACTCGCCTCAAAAACAGAAGAACTCATCCGAATAACTAGCTCCAAAGCTCTCCAAAGTTTAAAAGGGATTTTTGGTTAAAATATTTTCAATGGCTGTCTTCTTGAGACATTAAAGGTCAACAAGCAGTGTCTTTCGCCCATTCCTCCTCTTAAAATAGAAATGTAAAGGCCGTCAAAACATTTCGTTGCCCAAAAACAAAACCCCAACAATTCCCCATAAATTCTTCTGGCAAACCACTGGTTTTTCAACCTTTTTTGCCTGAATAGACCCAGAGGCGCTTAGGTCTTTTGTTGCATTGATTCGCAAAAAATTTGGGTGCTACCATGCGCAGTTCTAGGATATCTCCCAGACATTGGGTGGGCTATATTTTCACTTATTACTAGGAGAGTCACCAGATGTCCGGGTCGGACCTTCTCCTTGAGTACTTAACGAAGTTTTTTCCCATTCTGGTCTTTACGGTCCTGGCGTTAGGATTTGGACTGGTGACCCTCCTGCTCTCCTACCTGGTTCAACCCAAGTATCCAGAAGAAGAAAAGCTTTCAACATACGAATGCGGATCTGAACCCTTCTCTGATTCCCGCATGCCCTTTCCTGTGCGGTATTACGTAATTGCAATGTTATTTGTGATTTTTGACATTGAAGTGATCTTCCTCTATCCCTGGGCGATCACCTTCAAACAACTGGGGATTATCGGATTTATCGAAATGATGATTTTCATTGGCCTGTTTGTCGTCGCCTATGTGTACGCCTGGCGGAAGGGAGCCTTAGAATGGGATTAGTGCAGATCGGTCCTCCGCAGAAAGATGGAGATCTCGGGGTCATGACACTGTCCTTGGAAAAAGCTGTTAACTGGGCTCGAAAAGGGTCGTTATGGCCAATGACGTTCGGGTTAGCCTGCTGCGCTATTGAGATGATCGCAGCGGTGTCTTCCCGGTACGACATTGACCGCTATGGCGCCGGGGTATTTCGCGCCTCTCCACGTCAATCAGATCTGATGATTGTTGCTGGCACGGTCTGCCGAAGAATGGCCCCTGTGATCCGGAAAATTTACGACCAAATGCCTGAACCCAAATATGTCATTTCGATGGGATCTTGTGCGACCTCTGGAAACATTTATGACAGTTATAGCGTCGTACAAGGGGTGGATCGATTTGTGCCCGTCGACATCTATGTCCCGGGTTGTCCCCCAACGCCGGAAGCGCTATTTGATGGAATCTTTAAATTGCAAGATCGGATCATGCAGAAGCGGGTGTTTACGAAGCAACCCGACCAAGTGAAAGTGTAAGGTTTATGAGCACTCAATCGTTACCCAGGAGGTTCATGATGAAATTCTTGTTGTCCACGATTTCATTATGCATCATGACGCTTTTCACCACTCTATGTTTTGCAGAAAAACCAGAAGGACTGCCGCCTCCGTATGAAGGCAGTACGGCTCTCAAAGCCATGAAATCGTTGGCTGGAACATGGGACGGCACGCATGTCATGGACGGGAAGGAAGTACCCAGCAAGATTGAATACAAGGTATCTTCGAACGGGAGCACAGTGGTCGAAACGATGTTTCCCGGCAGCCCACATGAAATGGTGAACGTGTACCATGACAAAAACGGGAAGCTGGCCATGACGCATTATTGTTCGGTTGGCAATCAACCTCACCTGGATCTTGTCAAGATGGAAGGAAAAAATCTCGCTTTTTCATTGTCTTCTGCAGACAACGCGCATCTTGGAGATGAAGGACATATGCATGGTCTCACGATCACGATGATAGACGGTGACCATCTGAAGCAAGAATGGTCGTATTTTGAAAAAGGTAATCAAGCGGGAACGACGACCTTTACGTTGACACGGACAAACTGAGCCGCATTGTCGCTCGGGGCAAGGCGATTTTTATCGATCCAGACACTCATGCATCTGATTGCCGAAAAGATTCAACAACAATTTCCTGAAGGGTTCATAGGGTCCAACGAATGGCGTGGAGACTTGGCCATTTCTGTTAAGCGAGAAGCCCTACATGATATCGGCGCGTATCTTCGTCACGACCCAGACCTAGATTGCGATTACATCGTCCACGTGAGCTCCGTAGACTGGCCAGATGAGGCTGAACGGTTCGAAGTCGTGTATGAAGTCTACTCCATTCGAAAACGCCATCGTGTGCGCATCAAGACACGTGTCCCTGAACAGGATTGCCGGGTCGATTCCCTGACAGACCTGTGGATGGGTGCCGAGTTTATGGAGCGCGAAGTATTTGACATGATGGGCATCAGATTCAACAACCACCCGGACCTCAGAAGAATCTTGATGCCTGACGATTACACCGAGGGATACCCGCTGCGAAAAGATTTCCCGGTGCAGGGAAAAGGGTGGCGAGATACATTTGATTTTTTGAACGACCCGAATTAGCCATTACACTAAGTGCGGCATCATGAAACTGGACGATCAACGTACAACAATCTATAAAGTCGACCCGAATCATCCGGAGACCGCAGACCTCCCAACCCTTCGGACCGAAGAACTGCTTCTAAACATGGGTCCACAACACCCTGCGACACATGGGGTGTTAAAGGTCATCATGGAGCTGGAAGGGGAACGATTGGTGAAGTCTACTCCAGTCTTAGGCTATCTTCATCGCGGTGTCGAAAAACTGGCTGAAGGCGGCACTTACCATCAGTTTATCCCACATACTGATCGGTTAGATTACGTCTGCGCGATGTATAACAACTTTGCCTATTGCCGGGCTGTTGAGAAGCTCATGAATATCGAGATCCCTGAACGGGCCGAATATCTCCGCACCATTGTCGCTGAGGTCCAGCGGATTATTGGCCATTTGTTTTGGCTGGGCACGCAGGCGTTAGATATTGGCGCCATGACCGTCTTCTTTTATACCTTTAGAGACCGGGAAATTTTGCTGGATTGGTTTGACGAACTTTGTGGCGCACGTTTGACCACAAGTTGGTACCGGATTGGTGGTGTGGAACGGGATTTCGATGACTCCTTGATCGACAAAATCAAAAGATTTTTAGATTATTTCCCACCAAAAATCGATGAATATGTGGTGTTCCTGGAAAAGAATCGCGTCTGGCTTGCTCGAACCCGAGGCGTGGCGGTGATTTCTGCCGAAGATGCCTTAAGCTTTGGGCTAAGCGGGCCCACTTTGCGCGGTTCGGGGGTCGATTATGATCTGCGTAAATATGAACCGTATAGCGCGTACCCCTGGTGTGAATTTAGTGTTCCTGTTGGGAAAAACGGCGATACGTATGATCGATATTGGATTCGTATTGAAGAATTTCGGGAAAGCATCAAAATCATTAAGCAATGTCTAGAGCAAATACAACCTGGATCTATTATGGCAGATGTGCCCAGCGTCACGTTGCCGCCAAAAGATCGCGTCTTCACCAATTTGGAATCGATGATTCAACAGTTCAAATTATTTTCCCAGGGCTTTGACGCTCCTGCTGGAGAAATCTATTGCGGGACTGAAGCCCATAAAGGTGAACTGGGATTCTATATTGTAAGTACCGGAGGCGGGAATCCGTATCGGTTGAAAATCCGCTCTCCATCATTTATTCATATGGGGGCCTTTGATCATATGTCAAAAGGTTATATGATCGCCGACGCGGTCACCATTTTTGGGTCGTACGATATCGTCATGGGAGAATGTGATCGCTAAGGTTTCCTCCCCTTTGTAAGGGGCTTGGTTCCGAAGAGGACCCAAGTAATTCGGTGGGGTAGAATTACCAGCAATTACACTACCCCTTATTAACGCTTAATAAGTCGTTGTTTTGCACTGTACGTAGAGAGAAAAACACATATGGGTTTAAAGCCAGTCACATCACCTGAAGTCGAAGCCGAAACCATTGAATTAACAATGGATGGCGAAACCGTGCAGGCGAAAGCTGGCGTGTCGCTGTATGACGTCGTCTCGAGCACAGGGAAAATCGTCCCAGCGATGTGCTATCACTACACGTTTGATCCGTTTGGGTCATGCGGCATGTGCTTAGTCATGCAAGAAGGTAAAAAAGCCCCTGTGCGCTCATGCACAGCCAAAGCCGCAGCTGGGATGGTGATCCGAACCGACGGTGAAGATTTATTTTTGGCCCGAAAAAAAGCGGTGACGAAACATTTATCGGTCCACCCCTTAGACTGCCCGGTCTGCGATGCCGACGGCCATTGCGAGTTGCAAGATATGGCCTTTTTGCATGGCGTGACCAACCTCGATAACGCCAAACAGAAAAATATTCCTGAGGACACCCGCAGCCTCGTGCTGGACTTCAACATGAACCGCTGCATCGCCTGCGGTGAATGCATCAATATTTGCAAGGATGTCCAACGGATTGATGCCCTGCAATTCATGAAAAAAGGCGGATTCACACAAGTCGTTGCCAAAGGCGACCAAGCTCTGGACTGTGAATTCTGCGGTGATTGCTTGGCGGTTTGTCCGGTCGGCGCCATCACCAATAAGTTTTCCAAATATGCGTATAAACCGTGGCAACTCAAGAAAACCACCACGACCTGCAATTATTGTGGTGATGGTTGCCAAATTTATGTAGAGACCAAAGATACTGAAGTGATTCGTGTGACTTCTCCCTTATCGTGGAAAAACAAGTGGGGTGACCGGACGGATACCGTCAATGGCCACAATGGAATCTGCGTCCGTGGACGTTTTGGTTTTCAGTTTATTGATAGCCAAGCCCGCCTAAAAGAACCCCTCGTAAAGACTGATGGGGGTTTTCAGCCAACCCCTTGGATCGATGCGCTTGATACGGTAGCTCGTAAGTTAGCGACAGTGAAAAAGCAGCACGGGCCCCACGCGATCGCCGGACTGATTACCGCACGATGCACCAACGAAGAATTGTATGTCTTTCAGAAATTCATGCGAACCGTGATTGGATCCAATCAGCTCGACAGCAGCGCGCGCTACGGACATATAAATTTCGTACATGCCATGAAGCAAGCCTTAGGTATCCATCGAATGATGAATACCTCCGAAGAAATTAATAAAGCCAAAGCGATCTTAATTGTTGGGGCTAATATTACTGAAACCAACCCCGTCGCGAGTCTTCGGGTGAAATCTGCGATTAGTCTGTATAAAGCTCAAACGATCGTCGTGGATTCTGTACAAACCAATATCGCGAAACTCAGCTCGCATCCGATCATGGTTAATCCTGGGACGGAAGGGCTTTTTACCCAAGGATTGGTGAAGTCGATTATTCAACACGATTTAATCGACGAGGACGCCACCAAGGAATTCCCAGAGATCTTGGCTGCCCTCAAGACAGCGACTGAGGCCGTTTCATTAGAAGAGATCGCTCAACACACCGGAGCTGATATTGAACACATCCATGAGGCCGCGAGGATTTTTGCAGAGGCATCTCGCTCTATTATTATTTGCGGTGAAGGGATCTTACGGGAAGCCGATGGCTACCAGCATATGTTACATCTCATTGATCTGGCCTGGTTGACGGGAAAACTCGGAAAACCAGGCTGTGGGATTAATACTTTCGTTGAAGAAGCCAATGAGCAAGGCGCCTTGGATATGGGAGTGGCTCCAGAATTTTTGCCGGGGGTCGAAAATGCCACCGATGCTCAGGCTCGAGACACATTGACGCAAGCTTGGGGCACGAGCCTTCCCGATCTTCAACCGGACGGGCATCTGATTAACATTCTAGATCGCTGTCGAACGGGCGAAATCAAAGGGTTATATCTCGTTGGGGAAAATCCCCTCGAAACCTTGCCGGCTTCATATCAGGTAAAGGAGGCTCTAGAAAATTTGGAGGTGTTGGTCTGCCAGGATCCATTTATGACGGACACCGGTCAATTGGCCGATGTGGTCTTCCCAGCATCAACCTTTGCAGAGAAAGATGGCACGATGACGAATCAAGAAGGAAAAGTGCAATATCTTCGTCCAGCATTAGATTCCCTAGGTGAAAGCACCTTGGACTGGCATATCATGGTTGGTCTTGCAGATGCCCTGGGCTCGGCAATGCCCTATGAATCAACGCAAGATATCCAGGAAGAGATTCGAAAAGTCCTGCCAGGATATTACAATTTGGGAACACCGCCGAAGGTCAAACCGTCGATCGCTCACTATTTCTCGAACGGATACGCGCAAGACGTCAGCCCCCGCTATACTCTTAAGCGCCCCGGAAAGGTCGACCGCCCATTCGGGCTGCGCTCAACACAATTGATCTATCATTCAGGTAAACTTTCCACGCGGGCCTCTGGTCTCATGGACATCGCACCCAATCTCAAATGCTTGCGAATGGGGCCGGAAGATCTTAAAAATCTTGGCCTAACATCAGGAGCCCGTGTGCAACTCACATCCGACCAAGGCACCTTGGAAACAGTCGTGCAAGAAGACACCTCATTGATGCCGGGAACCTGTACCGCACCTGAACACTTCAATGATCCTCCTATTAAGAATCTGATGCCACGGCAGGTTGATTCGGTGACCGGCGTTCCGTACTTTAAGTTGGCCTACGTGACTGTTGAAAAGGTGTGATTGGAAGAAGCATCCAGGTTGTCATGAGCAAAGAGACCGCTACCTCAAAGTTCTTTAATGCCGTGTTGTTCCGAGAGATCTGGAATGCCGCCAAAGTGACGTTCAAGCACATGCTGCATCGCCCAATTACTTTTCAGTACCCACGGGAAAAGCGAACAATCCCCGATGCCCACCGCGGAGCCCTTTGTCTTCTCCGCTACGACGACGGCAAAGAACGCTGTGTGGGATGTGATCTCTGTGAAGCTGCTTGCCCCTCTCGTTGCATAAAAGTCATCAGTGAAGAAGATAAATCGCTACCCCTCCAACGCTATGCCACGGAATTTTATATCGATATCACAAAATGCGTATTCTGCGGCTACTGTGTGGAAGCTTGTCCCGTCAACGCGTTGGCCATGACCAAAGTGTATGAATTTTCCACCCATGATAAACGAACGCTACTGTTCGACAAACAACGGTTGTATCAAATCGGCGAACGGCATCTCGATGATGCGAAGAAATACCTTCACGCGCACAATCAAGAGAAGGAGGGTGAAGAAAGTCAGGTCTATCGGTATCATTTCCCCGTCTCCGTGAAAAGCGTTCCTGACCCGTAAGCTCAATCCCTATGATGTGGCTTCTCTTTATCTACTTTGCCACGGTGAGCCTCGTGGCAGGGGTTTTGACTGTGGCTCTCAGGAATGCCGTGCATTGCGCATTGGCGCTGTTGACGCTCTTGCTTCACATGGCTGGACTGTTCGTGTTACTGAATGCGGAATTTCTCGCCGCCGTCCAAGTGATCGTCTATGCAGGGGCGATCCTGATTCTCTATCTCTTCGTCTTGATGCTCATGAACCTCAAAACTGAAGAGCAGCATCTTCATAAAAAGCATGTCTATCTCGTCTTCGCAGGGGTTGCGATACTGGGTGAGCTCTTAATTCTCTTAATGCTGTCACCCTATGGCGGCATCGTCGGCTCAGCAACGCCCGATGTGATTTTAGAAACTGGGCCGAGCCATGCTGTCGGCATCACCATGTTCAGTGATTATTTGCTGCTATTCGAGATCGTCGGCGTCTTCCTGCTGGGAGCGGTCATTGGAGCCATTGTTCTGGCTAAAACTCCAGTCAAGACTGACAATCAAGAACCGGTCAATTCGCTCACACCTTAAGCACAAGACACGATGATCCCTCTATCCGCCTATGTTGCCGTCAGTGCCATCCTGTTCATGACCGGATTAGTAGGCGTCCTCATCCGACGAAACTTTATCATCGTCCTGATGAGCGTCGAGATCATGCTGAATGCAGCCAATATTAATCTGGTGGCGTTTTCCCATTATTTAAATTCTATGGCAGGACAAATGTCCGCTCTGTTTATCATTGCCGTGGCGGCAGCCGAAGCGGCTGTAGGGCTCGCGATTATTATTGTGATCTTCCGTGGGAAGATGGCCACGAATGTGGACCAAATCAATATTCTGAAGTGGTAACGTGTTTGATTTACTGGTTCTGCTGATCCCCCTCTTCCCGCTCCTGGCCGTCTTAGCCAACGGCTTCTACGGCTCACGCTATTCGCACGAGTGGGCCGGCCGACTGGCGTTTGGGTCAGTCGGGCTATCTTTTCTCTGCACCCTTGGCGTTTTTGCTTCCGTCCTATCTAACCCCGAACCCCGTGAAGTGATTGCCTGGTACTGGATTTTTGGAGGCAATCTTTCTATCAATTTGGCATTCCTAATTGATCCCCTGACCACCATTATGCTGCTGGTGGTTACTGGCGTTGGGTTTCTCATCCATGTCTATTCTGTGGGCTATATGCATGGAGAAGAAGGGTTTACGAGGTTTTTCACATACATGAATCTTTTCATGGTTTCCATGCTCTTGTTGGTGATGGGCGGGAATTACGTGGTGTTGTTCATTGGCTGGGAAGGCGTAGGGCTCTGTTCCTATTTGTTAATTGGCTACTACTACGAAAAAGTCTCTGCGGGAAAAGCGGCCACCAAAGCTTTTGTGGTGAACAGAATCGGCGACGCTGGATTTTTATTGGCGGTCTTTCTTATCTTTTCCCACTTCGGATCACTCGATTACACCACAGTGTTATCTCAAGCCTCATCGCTGTCGACTGAAATGGCCACGGCTATCACAATCTGCCTGCTCATAGGCGCCTTTGGAAAATCTGCCCAACTGCCTTTGTATACCTGGTTGCCAGACGCCATGGAAGGCCCAACGCCGGTCAGTGCGCTCATTCATGCCGCCACAATGGTGACCGCTGGGGTGTATATGGTGGTTCGCAATCATGTGTTATTTGATATGGCTCCAATTGCCCTAACCACTGTGGGCATTATCGGAGGAGTTACCGCCCTATTCGCCGCCACGATTGGTTTGGTGCAAAACGATATCAAACGCGTGTTGGCCTACTCAACGGTTAGCCAATTAGGTTATATGTTCCTCGCCTGTGGGGTAGGTGCCTATACAGCGGCCATCTTTCATTTGGTCACCCATGCATTTTTTAAAGCTCTCTTGTTTTTATCGGCAGGTGCGGTGATTCACTCTCTCCATCACGAACAAGATATTCGAAAGATGGGCGGGCTGTACAAAAAAATCCCGATTACCCACGCAGTCTTTTTAATTGGCACCCTCGCGATTGCGGGAATTCCACCCTTGGCTGGGTTTTGGAGCAAAGATGAAATCATGGCCCATGCTTTTGTGCATGGCTATTACCCTTTGTATCTTCTCGCGGCTATCGGTGCATTTCTGACCAGTTTTTATATGTTCCGCCTGACATATCTGACGTTCTACGGACAATCTCGTGTGGAGCCTCATGTGGCCAAACATATTCATGAATCCCCACCTATCATGACAGTACCACTCATGATCCTAGCTGGCCTAGCTATTGTTGGAGGCTTCCTAGGCGTTCCCCCGGAACATGGTTGGTTTCATGGGTTTTTACATGATGTCGCAACACCACTCGGAGCCGAAGCCCATGAAGTGAACTGGGGATTATTAGGAATTCTTATGGTTGTAGCTATCGCTATTGCCTTAGGAGGCTGGGGACTAGCGCATTATATGTATGCCATTCGACCTCAGATGGCCAACGAATGGGCTCAGGCCTACTCCCAAGCCTATACCACCCTGCTCAACAAATATTATGTTGATGAGCTTTATGACCGCATCATCGTCGAACCCTTTAAAAAACTGGGTATGCTGTGGGACTGGTTTGATCGAGAAATTCTTGACCGTTTCGTCAACGGTGTCGGCAAAGGGACTGATATTAGCTCGGAGGCCATTACGTGGACTGAGAAACACGTCATCTATGCCGGACTGAATGTTGTCGGTTACTGGAATCATTTACTTGCCTGGTCTTGGCGGAAATTGCAAAGCGGCATGGTGCATCATTATGCCGCCATTCTCTTTATTGGACTGGCCATTCTCATTCATCTCGTGATGCTGTGGTATGCAGGGGCCACCTCCGCTACTTCCAGTAGTTATTGATTAATTATGCAAGAAGAACTGACATTCGGCTTTCCCTTTTTGACCTTTCTGACCTTCTTCCCATTACTGGGTGCACTGGTCGTCTGGGGCCTCAAAGACCATGCCCAAATTCGCTTGGCTACGCTTGGCATTGCCAGCCTTGAAATGCTTGTCGCCGCAATCATGCTGATGCTCTTTGTGCCAGATACCGCTGCCATGCAATTTGTGGAACGCGCGGAATGGATTCCTTTCCTGGGCATTAGTTATCACCTTGCGGTGGATGGCATCAGCGTCCTCTTTTTAGGATTAACCGCGTTTTTGACCATATTGCTCGTGCTGTATTCGTGGGATTCGGTGACCCTTCGACCCAAAGCCTTCTTTATGAGTATTTTGGCTTTGGAAACCACGTTCATGGGCATATTTGCTTCCCTCGATTTGATTGTCTTTTTTGTCTGGTGGGAACTCATGCTCATTCCCAGCTACTTCCTCATTAAATTGTGGGGACCAGGAGAGGATTGCCACTACGCCGCATTGAAATATGTGCTCTATACGCTGTTGGGTAGCGTCTTTATGTTGGTGGCATTTTGTCTCCTAAGCCTGAATTATTTTGAAGCCAAACAGGTCTACAGTTTTGACTTTATTGACCTGCTGTCCGTACAAATTCCACTCAGCCAACAACTCTTAATTTTCTGGTTCATCTTCCTGGGCCTGGCCTTTAAAGCGCCGGTCTTCCCGTTTCATTCCTGGTTGCCAGATGCCCTCGTACAAGGGCCCATTCCCATGTCCGTGATGTTTGCCGGAATCAAAATGGGTACTTACGGCTTCCTTCGTTTTTCCATGCCGTTGCTTCCCGATGCCTCACGAAATGAAACCGTGGTAGCCATCCTTATGACACTTGGGTTAGCTGCTGTTGTCTATGGGGCAATCGTGGCCATTATTCAGCCAGACTTTCGACGTTTGCTGGTCTTCAGCAGTATAAGCCATTTGGGATTTGTGGTGATCGGTTTGTTCGCATTGAATTTCCAAGGAATCCAGGGCAGTCTGCTTACCATGATTAACTTAGGTTTCAGCACTGCCGGTTTATTTTTCTTGGCTGGATTTATGTACGAGCGATTAGGTCACACGGATGTTCGTCAATGCACAGGCCTCGCGAAAAAAATGCCATTACTGGCCACCTTCCTTCTGATTATCGGCATGGCCTCCATTGGATTGCCGGGAACAAATGGGTTCGTTGGTGAATTCCTTATACTTCTTGGCGTCTTTCAAGCCTGGTGGGTCTACGGAGCTTTTGCAGTGACAGGGGTGATTTTCGCTGCCGCGTATTTCCTGTGGTATTACGAGCGGGCCATCTTTGGTCCCTTGAAAGAAAGTTTGCCAGCAGTGATCCCTGATTTGAATACTCGGGAATGGGCGATTGGGGTTTCCCTATCGATCATGATTTTTTGGATTGGCCTCTATCCCTCCCCCTTTTTGAGGATGATGAATGGTTCGGTTCAGGCTGTGGTTGATCGCATGGCCTCCGGAATATCCACCGCACAACATGATGACATGACACTTACTTCTAAGGTCATTGGAAACTGACGTTGATGGGTGAATATTCTTTACTCGTAGTTCTGTTTGCTCCTTTCCTCGGGGCTGTCGCCCTGGTGTTCATCCCACGTGCGGAAGAACTTATGGTGCGTATGACCGCGGCTGTGTCGGCCGGTCTTTCGCTGTTAGCCTCCTTTTACGTGTTTATGGCCTATGACCCAGCCAAGGGTGGGTTCCAATTTGTGCAACGGTTTGCGTGGTCCGAGGAACTCGGCATTGCCTTTTATGTAGGGGTAGATGGGATAGGAGGACCATTGGTCTTTGCTTCGGCCATTTTGTTATTCGCCGGGATTTTCATCTCGTGGCATATCAAAGACCGGACTAAGGAATTTTATATCTTTCTCCTGATCCTCGCGGCAGCGACCATCGGCGTTTTCATGTCCCTGGATCTCTTCTTCCTGTATTTCTTTTACGAAATGTCCGTGTTGCCCATGTACTTATTGCTAGGGGTATGGGGGAGTCATACGAAAGGCTACCTCTCCATGACCGACCCCGAAGGACGGAAACTTCGCGATTCGGTCGGTTTCATTTTCAACTTTGCCTCGAACAGTAAAGAATATGCGGCCATGAAGCTGACGTTATTTTTGTCAGCCGGTGCCGTCGTGGCGCTCATGGGCATCTTGCTCATCTATCATATGTCCGGGTTGCATACCTTTGACATCGTTGTTCTCCGTGAACAAGCCAAGTTTTCCGATACGATGTCGACCATTATTTGGTTTTTGATCTTTTTTGGGTTTGCGTCGATTGCTCCAATTTGGCCGTTGCACTCCTGGTCACCCGTCGGGCATGCTGCCGCTCCTGCTGCTACGAGCATGTTGCATGCTGGCGTACTCATGAAGCTGGGACATTTTTCGATCATTCGCGTGGGCTTTGAAATTCTCCCTGAAACCACCCATAAATGGATTGTCGTTGCAGCATGGCTGTGCGTTGGTTCCATAATTTATGGCGGCTTGGTGTCCTATTTTGCCAAGGACACCAAATATGTCATTGGCTACTCCAGCTCTAGCCATATGGGCTATATCTTCTTGGGGATGGCGGCGTTGAGTTACATCAGTCTATCCGGCGCGGTCATCTACATGTTTGCCCATGCCCTAGCAACCAGCATGCTCTTTGCCATGGCCGGCTGGGTCTATGACCAAACCCATACCCGAGATATTCCTTCTCTAGGCGGTCTGGTGGAAAAAATGCCGTTTATTGCCGGAGCGTTCATTATCGCGTGCATGGCCTCAATTGGCATGCCCGGCACCATCAATTTCGTTGCTGAAGTCATGATTATTGTGGGCAGTTGGGAAGCCTATCCATTCCAAGTGGTGGTGGCCGTACTGGGCATCGTCCTCACGATGGCTTATATGTTCAAAATGATGCGAGGACTATTTTACGGGAAATTGGATCCGGAATATGCTCACGCGACCGATGCCAAGAGTTGGATAGATCGGATGCCACTTCTTTTGCTTATCGCCTGCAGCATCATCTTAGGCCTTTTCCCCGGCCATTTTTACGATGTGGTGCAATCCACCGTCGAACCGATGGTCGACCGAATCACCCAAGGGACTCCATTAGTCGCGCACAAAACAGAAGGCTTAATTCAATAAGGAGTTTTCCACTTTTATTTTTTAGCAACTCATGACCTTTAATCTCTCACTATCCGCTGCAGATCTTCTCCTATTGCTCCCAGAGATGTTTCTGACGATATGGTTGTGCATCATCCTTGCACTAGACTTTTCTCTCAAGCGCATCACGCATCAACAACTAGGCCAGTTGAGTATTACTGGATTAGTCATCACCACTTTCATGCTATTTCTTTTTGATCAAAACGGCACAACCGGTGCGTTGTTTAAAAACATGTATGTCCTGGATCATATGGCGATCTTGTTTAAGATCATTATCCTAGGTGCCACGGCACTTGTTCTCTTTATCTCCATCGATTACGTGCGTGCATTCCGCTTCTTTAAAGGTGAATATTATTTCATGGTTCTCATGTCGGCCATCGGCATGATGTTCATGGCTTCCTCAAATGATCTGTTATCCGTCTTCGTCACCTTAGAGTTTTCCACGTTCGGTTTCTATGTGTTAGTCGCGTATCTTCGAGATGATCAACGATCTTCAGAAGCCGGGTTGAAGTTTTTCATCCTCGGGGTTTTCGCAGCCGGCCTCTTAGCCTATGGCATTAGCTTGGTCTATGGAGAAACAGGCACATTGGTGTTTTCAGAAATGGCGAGCACGGGGGGAAGCTACGGGCTAGCCATAGGATTTATCCTGATTTTTGCCGCGTTGGGATTCAAGATCGGCGCGGTGCCGTTCCATGCTTGGATTCCCGACACCTATCAAGGGGCACCTACGCCCGTCACCGCTTTTTTATCGATTGCACCAAAAGCCGCAGCTTTGGCTATTTTGCTCAGAATGTTTTTTATCGCCTTGGCCTCATTCAAGCCCATGTGGGTGTTGCTATTCGTCGTAGCTTCGATCGTCTCAATGACATACGGCAACATCGTGGCTATA
Organism: Nitrospirales bacterium; assembly: GCA_965223765.1. GTDB lineage: Bacteria > Nitrospirota > Nitrospiria > Nitrospirales > UBA8639 > Nitrospira_E. The sequence goes on along the minus strand of OZ245016.1, from coordinate 1,095,758 downwards.
GCACAGAAGAACATCAAGCGGTTGTTGGCCTATTCAGGAATCGCTCAAATCGGTAATGTTATGATTGGCTTGGCGGCTGGGACGAAGCAAGGCAGCGATGCGATTATGTTTTACTTGCTGACTTATATGTTCGCCAACTTGGGAGCCTTCGCCGTCATCATTGCCGTCAGCCAAGTGATTAAGAGTGATGAAATTGAAGACTACAATGGCCTGAATCGTCGCTCACCATTCCTGGCCGCTGCCATGCTCCTCTTTTTATTGTCACTGGCCGGAGTTCCACCCTTAGCTGGCTTTATTGGGAAAATTTATTTATTTATCGCCGCCATGAATCAAGAGCTCTATACTCTGTTGATTGTCGGACTGATCAATATTGTCATTTCCATGTATTATTATTTGATCGTCGTCAAAAAGATGTACATCAACGAACCCACCGACCCATCACCCATCACCACATCTATGCCCATCAAAGTCGCCGTCTATGTGGGCATTGCCGGCACGCTGCTCTTAGGTATCTACCCCGGCCCTTTCATCGACTGGGCTGTTAACGCCACTCTCATGTTCTCCAATATCGACGGCCCCACTGCCTCACTGCCCGTGTTACCTGGCGGATAGCCTATTACCTCAGACAACCCACCGTAGAAGCTTACACAGAGCTTGAAAGTTTTTCGCGAAACTGGAGGCCTACGCTATACTTTTTCTCCCAGACAACTTGGCTATCGTATTTCCCATGGTACTTGCCTTCATGTATATGGAGAACAGCTTTCTGCCCTTTGACATGAAGCAGGCGATCAAAATGAAGCCGTGCGCCACCATCTAAGGAAATGTCCACCACATCACATTCACAGGGGTCGCCAACAATTTCGAGGGAACCAGGTACATGTAGAGGCATTCGCACCTGACGCCGCCGCCTGTACAGGTCTTCACGAAAAATGGGAAGCCGATGAACCAATTCCTGCGACAAGTTTTTCGGAGCATACCGAACCTGTTGCTGCCCATGTTCTACCGAAAGAAATTTCTGAAATCCGCTTTCATGGATCATTTCGTTCAGAGTTCGCGTAGTTCGCCAAACAGATCCAGATCCATCGTCTCCGTTCGCAGATGGTTCTTTGACACGTTGCTTCCAGACTTGCGAGGTTCTTGGAATCTTGAAAGCCATTTTGCTGAATGTAGGCCCATCGCCTCCAATGAGACGCGTATGAGGTAAGACTCCTAACGCGATTAAACCTTTGTACATCCAACGAAATGAATTTTCTGGATAACTCTGTAGACGGTCGACCTTCGCCTGAATCTTTTGAATTTGTTGTTCTTTAAAGCATAACCCTACATTACTCGCCCGTTGCACCATCCACAGCAGTGTTTCATCAGACAACTTCGTATCTAACGCTCCACCCCCAACATCTGAGTGGCTCCCTGGAAACCACACTTGGCAAATATCTTTTGTCTGTGAACCGTCCACTTTGGATTCTGAAGATTTCGTCCAAAGGTCTGGCCGAAAGGGCCCACGCCGCTCATCGATTGCGAGCGCATGATAGGCATATTCGACATGGCCTCCTAACTCTGTATCAAAAAATCCCACCCACTTTCGAGTCAACGGTTTCACGTATGGAATCGGCACGCCCAACGCTCCGACGGTATCCCACACCCCGATCATCTTAATCAACACTCTCCGGGTTTGTTTGAAATCTTCGGTCACCATCCTAAATGGATGCGCCGCCCTTTTCTGCGGATGCGTGTTGTAATAATGAAACGCCGCGGGCAACAAATGAAGAAATTCGGGTCGTAACAGCCCGACACACCCAATCATCCCGCCAAGTGCCCGTACGGTATACGCTCCGCGGCTAAATCCAAAAAAATACAGATCGTCTTGCTCTACATAGTTATGACAGAGAAACCGATAGGCCTTTTTCAAATGCGCGGATAACCCTAGACCGGTCATTCCGCCGATGTATCGATCAAATAAACTCCTGTCAGTCCCGACACCTGGGTCATAAAAGATAACCTGATGCCGCCCCTCCCGATCACATGGATGTAATAGTCGGGACACTTTTAGGACATTCGTTGCCCGGTAACTCCCATCGTCTGCAGTGTCTCCGTTTATCGTATTTCCGTTCTGCTTCCATTCTTTCTCAGGGCGGTTCCAGGTTCCATCACAACACACAATAATTTTCTTGGGCACGTGAGAGGGCATCGTGTCAAACTCCACTAGAGGTAGTTTCTGTTTGTGACAGTGTCAGAATTTGCCAAATTTGAGGACGAGAATCAACATTACTAAGCGAACATGGAGAACAAATACGAGGCACATTGTGAGAACACGTGCTCACAACGAGAACATCAGCGTTGGAGGGATTTCAACGAAAGGTCTGGGTTAGCACATCAGGAGCCAGACAGGGGTTTTGCCTATTCTCGAACAAAAATAGACGGGAAACGTCACTCTCGCATTCGACGAACATTGCTATAACGAAGAGAGTCGCAAACTCAGTTCGTGAAAGAGCTCTATAGGTGTTATGCCGTTAACTCCCCAGAGAACTCCAAAACCTAGGGCTATCAGGAGAAAAACGAGCGAAAGGATAGCTAGAACGATAGACTTCTTGTTCTTCCGCGAATGCTGAGGTGGAGAGAAATCGACTTCTTGTGGAATAGCAGGATCTTGCCATAATGGAGACCGCCGGTGACGAATGGTTGAAACCGTTTCGGAAACTGGAGAGTGAGAAACAGCAGGTGTTAACATTTCAGCCAATTCTGGTTGTGGACTCGCCTCAACATTGGCTAATAGGCCCTGATGACTCGGGGAGGCATCCTCTACGCCACGTTGAATTTTCCGCGTATAGGGTGTTCCACAGTGCGTGCAGAGCCACGTTTCCTCAGCCAAATTTCCATTTCTTGTCCTGGACGCCTGTTCTCCTTTTAGGCTCACTCCACAATGAGGACAACTCTGAGCATTTTTCGAAACCGGACAACGACAGTCTGGACACGCAAGAAGGTTGCTACCCACCTTGTCTCCTGCATTTGCGCGTTTTCCTGGAAAGGGGAAGGCACATTGGGGACAGGCCAGGGCCTGCGTTGAAACTTCTTTTTGACATTCCGGACAAGAAACAAGCGCCATTGCGTCACATTCCGTTCGACTAACAGCTATTCACCCGTGAGTTTAGTCGCAGGTAAGATCAAGCAAAGTCGGTACCTGAGCTATCTCTTGGAAAACCCCTACGATTTCAATTAGGCTGTGCCTGTTCATTTCCTCCGTCCCCAGGAAACTGACTGGATTTTCCTACACCGCCATTGTCTCTAATCTCATTTGGCTTTCTCAAGGGTCCTTTTTCTAATTTTGTTGTTAAATGCAAGGTCTTTCCAGCTTGTTTTTCGACCTAAGAACAAGAGCGTATGTGTAATACTTCAACACCGTGAAAGACTCCATAAAGGGTGAGTTTGACGGGATGGCCTAAATTTGTTTATAGAATGCGGGTTTAGGAACCCATCGTTAGCATTGCCGTATTGCTCAACATCGGAATGAGGATACCATGCCCAATGAAATGCTCGAAAATCAGAAACATTCCATTACCGGATCTGTAAGTGAACGCTATGCCAAAGCGGTCACAAACGGCGAACAAATGTGTTGCCCTACTGGGTATGACCATGCTGATTTAGGACAATTTATCCCCGAAGCGGTCTTAAAGGTCTCGTATGGGTGTGGAACACCTGTAGGACTCTCAACTGTACAACTTGGCGAGGTGGTATTAGACATTGGCTCGGGAGGAGGCATCGACTGCTTTGAAGCCTCGCGAAAGGTTGGAGCCATGGGCAAAGTCATTGGCATCGACATGACCGATGAAATGTTGGCACTTGCCCGTACACATGCTCCTACTGTCGCCAAAAACCTTGGGTATTCAGCCAGTAACGTGGATTTTCGGAAAGGATTCGCCGATGCGATGCCGGTTGAAGACAACTCGGTTGATTTGATTATTTCCAACTGTGTTATCAACCTCGCTCCAGATAAGAACACAGTGTTTCGAGAAATGTTCCGCGTACTTCGACCAGAGGGACGATTTACGATTTCAGATATCGTGGCTGATCAACCCATCCCTCAATATATGATTCACGATAGTGCAAAGTGGGGAGATTGTTTATCTGGGGCATTGACGATTCAAGATTATTGGAGTGGATTGCGGCAAGCCGGCTTTCGAGGCTTGCATCAGGTCACGATAATTCCATGGAGAGTCATCGACGGCATTCATTTTGTTTCCGTGACTTTGACCGGGTACAAACCGGCGATCCCATCTTCGTCAGCCGCATTCGCCACGTTAACCGGCCCCTTCTCACAGGTCACGGACGAATCAGGGACAACCTTCCGCCGTGGTACACCTCAAAAAGTTGATTGCCAAACGATAGACCTCCTCTCTTTACCCCCTTATAAAGATCACTTCATTCTTTCTGACCAACCCATTGCCCTCACGGATCAGGACCCACAACTGCTCTCCGTACGGCCTGAGAATGTTCCGTGTCGTTGGGAAGGTCATTTTGCGGTGTTAACCGGCCCTTTTCTTTCGGTCAGTGATGACGACGACCATACTTTTCAAGCCGGAGAACCTCTAGAGATCTGTTCAAAAACCAAAAAGGTGTTAGAACACCCTCAATATCAATCAGCATTTGGCATCATCAATCGTGCAGGAGAGAGCAACGCTGACCCTGTCATTTGTGGCACCTCGGCGGGGTGTTGTTAAGATACTGTGAGTCTCATGACAATTGCTGTCTGGGTCGCATGATCAAACCAATCTCGAAACCCGTTGGTAATCGAGCCCTGTGAATCCCTCACCTCTTCCGCTTGTATCATCTTATAGTTCTTCGGGCACCACACCTTCTTTCGACGACACGTTGGCTGCACATGAGCTAGCCCCCCTCAGGACTCATTCGATTTCAACGCTTCAAATTAATCTCGGAAAAGTCTGTAATCAAACCTGCCAACACTGCCATGTGGATGCCGGTCCGCAACGGACAGAAAGCATGACACGAACGACGATCGATCAAATCTTAAGAGTGTTGGATGACGCACCAGAGATTTCAACAGTGGACATAACCGGCGGGGCTCCTGAAATGAATCCCCATTTCGAATATCTGGTTGAAGGCTGCCGGACCAGGAGTCGGAAGGTCATTGATCGCTGCAATCTGACGATTTTCTATGTCAAAGGAAAATCGCATCTACCTGAATTTTTAGCCAAGTATGAAGTGGAAATCATTGCGTCACTACCCTGCTATCAGGAGGCCAATGTTGACGCACAACGTGGAAAAGGGGTGTTCGATCGAAGCATTCACGCGCTGCAATGGTTGAATCTTCTAGGGTATGGAACAGCCGGCTCCGCTCTGCAACTCCATTTGGTCTACAATCCTCTGGGCCCTTCGCTTCCTCCACCACAACCTGAATTGGAACGAGATTATAAAGATGAATTGATGAAAGAGTATGGCATCCAATTTAACCAACTGCTGACGCTGACGAATATGCCGATTAGTCGGTTTTTAGATGACTTACGAAAATCTGGTCAACTTGACTCGTACTACACCCTCTTGGTCGAGAATTTCAATCGGCCGACGGTTGAGAATGTGATGTGCAGATCACTAATTAGCGTGGGGTGGGATGGTCGGTTATATGATTGTGATTTCAATCAGATGCTGGAACTGCCTCTCCAGCATGGGAAACCGCAATGGATTGGAGAGTTCGACCTCGCAGCCTTAGCAGAGCGACGGATCGCCGTAGGCTCACATTGTTTCGGATGTACGGCTGGAGCCGGCTCATCTTGTGGCGGTGCTCTCGTCTAGATCTTTTCGTCACAACGATTCACCCACTCCATTTCTTCATCGAGGTTATGTGTATTCTATTACTCGGACTGGTGCTCTCGTCTAAAATGTCTGGCGCAATCCTGCCCACAGAAATAATACCTCTGGCCGCTTAGTTCCTCGACAATGGCAGTCCCCGCCGTGACATAGGTCTTACACACTGGGTCTTGAATCATCACATCTTTTCCAGGAGTTGCCTGATCAGGTTTAGGGTCAATCCATGCACGAGCTGCTCGCCTTGCCATATAAAACAGGATAATCAACAATATTAGGATCATGATAATTTTGTACATACCGTCTGTTCCTTTGCCTTTTCTTGTCACTACCATCATAGCCGAATGTGGCCTATACTTTCGAGACGCTAAAGCGGACCTTCCGTTGCTGAATCCTTTCTGGACCTGCTAGCATTTTCGCCATGTTTTCGATCCGATTGCGCCGACAGAAGGCCAAAACATTCTGGGGACTCCAAATCTGCATTGTGGTTTTCTTCGTTGGAGTATCTGGCTGTGTATCGTCAGATCACTCTCCAGGAACACTTGTGGATCTGACCTATCCATTCGACGAACACACCATCTATTGGCCAAACAATGAACCTTTTCATTGGGAAAAATCGAGTTGGGGACATACACACCAAGGGTACTGGTATGCTTCAGGAGTGTTTTCAGCATCGGAGCATGGGGGCACACACCTAGATGCCCCGATTCATTTTGCGGAATCAGGCTGGAGTGTGGACGAAATTCCTCTACCACATTTAACAGCCAAGGCTATCGTCGTGGATATCCGCCCTCAAGCCCGCTCAAATCACGATTATATGCTCCAGGTAGAAGACATCGTCCAATGGGAACAACAGCACGGATCTATTCCCGAAAACTCTATGGTTTTTCTCTTAACTGGATGGGGCCAATATTGGCCGGACCCTTCTCGCTATCTCGGTAGCTCTACCCCTCAAGATTCCAATACGCTTCATTTCCCAGGTTTTTCAGCGGAGGCCGTTTCTTTTTTAGTTAACCAACGAGCCATTGTCGGAGTTGCCATTGACACAGCTAGTATTGATCGGGGGCAATCCAAAACCTTTGCAGCACATCAGGTCCTTGGGAAAGCCAATCGTTTTGCCATAGAGAATATAGCCCATATGGAGCGGTTGCCCCTTCGCGGGGCAACAGTGACTGCACTACCTATGAAAATAAAGGGTGGGACTGGAGGACCAGTGCGAGTCATAGCACATGTGCCCTAGTTTCAAACGTAATGTCTATGAGAAAAAATTACACCTTGGATTTAGAATCCTTAATCTCTACATATGGTAGAAAGAACCACCTATGGTAACCATCACCTTAATGGGGGATTTGCAAACAGCTGAGGGAGAACGTGCGTTAGGATGTGAAGTAGAAGACTCGATGACCGTCAAACAACTTATCCGGAAACAAGGCAAGCCCCTACGTGAAATTTTTCAGTTGTTTAAGGAAAAGAAAGTCATGGTGACCGTGAATAAACGCATTGCAAGCGAAGCCACCAAGGTGTATGACGGCGACGAAGTCAGCATTGTGGCACACGATGGCATGGGCCGGAGTGGCCTTACTCCTGCCATGTATTAAGATGCTCGCACGAAAAAAAGCAGGGCCAGATTGGCCCTGCTTTGTATGTGACTATCTTTAGAAGGTACTGGACTGAAGGATCATACAGTCCCAGAGGTATTAACCATTAACCAAAATTCGAGGGGGATTCAGAACCCTACTTCTTCACGCCAAGAATTGCGTCCTTCGCAGCCTTTGCCACACGGAATTTCACCACTTTTTTTGCAGGAATTTTGATTGCTGCGCCCGTCTGAGGGTTTCGACCCATCCGAGCCTTTCGATGCGCCAGTACGAGCTTTCCAATTCCCGGAACCACAAATGCATTCTTCGCCTCCTTGTACGCCAGAGTCGCAAAATCATCAAGAATTTGTGTGGCAGTTTTCTTGGTGATATCCGCTTTTTTGGCCAGGTGATCGGCAATTTGCGACTTCGTCATGGATTTTCCCATACAAACCTCCTCCTCACTTTAGAGATGATTAGTAACACAACACATTTCTTTTTCAGAATTTCAAGGAAGGGATGCCTTGCTCGACCTTGATTCAAGGTACTGTTGGAACGTGTGTTCCTCTTTCAACAACGGCGCCAGAGTCTACCGAATGAGGCAAATACTGTCAACAAAAAACAAGCCTGGCGCAAGGATTATTCATCGCAGACCACTCATCGGTTGGCCGCACCTTGCTGCATCTCCTATCCACAGGGTAAAGTACGGAGGGTTAAAAAATGAAGCACGACCATCGTTTTCACAGAAGATTTTCACCAGCGACGAGGCATGAGTCATGGGCAAAGAATTACCCGTTTTTCCATCTCCCCAAGAATCTGAAACTGAAGAAAAAGAAGAATTAATCTATTCTCGAGTCTTTTGTACTCGCGAGGAGAGCCCTCCTCTTCGACTCTTGTTAGATTTTCTCAAGGGTAAAAACCAAATCCCTCTGATTCCCAAAATGGAGGCGGAAGCCCTAGAAGATTGGGATTGGGTCCATATTTCACTAGGTTACAATCGCGAACGCCAACCTATTCGCTTATTCTGCATCCGCAATAAAGGAACCTACCAGGACGTGTTCGAAACTGAACAAACAGGGTTTACGAATCGCCTCTCCGCCTATGATGACGTCGAAGCACAGATCGCTCGCGAATTCATCGGCAAATCCCATTTTATCGCAACCACACAAATGGTGAAAAAAGATATCTCTGATGAGGGCTATGATTTCAACGGGTGGATCCTAGAATTTTTCCAAGAAAACTGCAATGGAATCGTGCAAATCGATGGGCAAGGGTTTTATTCTCCAAAAGGTGAGCTGGTTGTCGATATGGAAGAAGCGTTGGAGTCAGATGAAGACATCGGTCCAACGCTCAAGACTGGGGAAGAAGCCTAAGAATTCGCAACTCTGTTTAGGAATCAAGAGCCTCATTCATAGCGTTGCCATAGGTTTGTTGAGGAATGCCTTGTAGACCTCCTCGATAGCCTACCCCGTCTTTGAGCACTTCTACCAAGGCCCCGTGATCAAGTTTAGACGGATCGTCCACCACATTCCCCTCGCAGATGAGGAGGTCAGCTCGACGTCCCTCAACGACAATTCCGGTATCTGCTAACCCAAGTTGTTGTGCTGCTAAACCCGTTGCCCCAAACCAGGCTGCAAGCGGAGGCACACCTTCCTGAATTAAGGCCACGAGTTCCATATAGTTGCGGCCATGCATATCGGGCAGAACAGGGTCAGTTCCCGCCAACAGATTCAATCCGCTAGCATACGCGGTCTTGACCGCTCGTGCATGACTCTCCGACACGGCTTGAATCTTCGAGGTAATAAATTTATTAAATTTGCCGGACTGGGCAAGTCGTTGCCCAACCCAGGACGTCGGGGTCACCCGACAACCCTTGGCATACGCTAATTCTGCAAGTTCAGCATCCATAAACGAAATATGTTGAATGTCCTTAACGCCAGATTCAATCGCTAAACGAATGCCGCTGTGGCTGTGGGCATGCGCCGCCACATACATGCCTCGGCCGGCTGCCTCATCACAGATGGCTTCTAGTTCCTCCCTCGTGAAATCCCGATGCTCTAAATGATCCGTAGGGGAAACCACGCCGGGACTAGCACAAACTTTCACCAAATCACCGCCACAGGCTCCGATTTCTCTGACGCGCTTTCGGCATTCCCAGGGCCCATCCACGATGCTGGAGGGACGCCCCGGTCCAGCTGGCCATAAGCGAGACAATTCACCACAACAGCGATCCGGCCCTCGAAAATCAGCATGCCCCCCTGTCGTGGATAACATACAAATTGCTAATTGCAGTCGCGGCCCTAGCAATACGCCTTGATCAACCAGCCTTTTGAATACCTGCGTAGCACCCCCAACATCTCGGAGAGTCGTAACTCCACCAGACACCAGCGTTCGATATAAAATACGTTCTGCCCAGAATGGCGCCTCAGGAGAATTCATTCGGCTTAAATTCTCATCGCCCACGCCCCAAAGGGTGACATGACCGTGGCAATCGATTAGGCCGGGCGTGATGGTATATGCCGAACAATCCACAAGTTGGACTTCAGAACCTTCGTGAGTGTTGGCGTCATGAGGTTTCACCGCCCGAATCTTTCCGTCGTCAATCCACACATCCCTCCGTTCATGAATAGCCCCCTGCCCGGCGGATGTTCCGTCATACAGTTTGTGAATATTCGAAAGAATGATCATCGTAGTTATTTACCCTCGTTTTCGTAATAGACTAATAATTAGGAAAACCTTACCAAGATATTCAAAATAAAATCATTCAGGAAAATCATTACAACATAAGACGATTGTATTATTCTGGAGAATTGCCGCATTTTGCAGAACAAAGGCAAACATGCTAGGGTAAATCTCTAAGGATCGCCAATACGGATCGTCCCAGACGGTTCGTTGTTCGCCCTCTCATTACCCAAGACAAGCTTGTTGTTGTAAGAGTTTTGACAGTGCAAGGCAGCACTATTTTCGATACTCCATCCCAAATTTCTGTTTCAAGTCATCTCCGTCGTATTGAGACCTCAGGAAGGTGCTGACAACCTGTGACTGATTTCGCAGCCCGCCATATTGGCTCCACTGACGGCCAGATTCAGGAAATGTTAGGCACACTCGGCTTCCCTTCGTTGGACACGTTGACTCGAGCCACGGTGCCAGAGGATATTCGCCTCACCCAGCCATTGAATCTACCCTCGGCACAATCCGAAGAGGCCATGCTAAACGAACTGCGTGATCTCAGCTTAAAAAATCTGCCGCATCGTTCCTACATTGGCATGGGATATTACGACTGCGTGACCCCACCCGTCATCGCCCGGAACATCTTGGAAAATCCGGCCTGGTATACCCAGTACACGCCCTACCAAGCAGAAATCGCGCAAGGACGTCTCGAAGCATTATTGAACTTCCAAACCATGGTGGCCGATCTTACAGGCCTACCACTTGCCAATGCGTCTCTTCTTGACGAAGCCACCGCCGCTGCAGAAGCCATGAGCATGTGCCGGAATCTGAGTAAGCTCAAAGGTCAGACTTTTTTTGTCGCAGAAGAATGCCACCCCCAGACATTGGCCGTCTTACAGACTCGCGCGAAACCATTGGATATCACGCTTGAGGTTGGCGATCCTTCGACCATCGAGATTGAAAAAGGTCAGATCTTCGGCCTGCTACTCTCCTATCCAACGACTGATGGCGCACTCCGTCCTTACAAGCAGTTGGTTCAACAGGCGCACAAAACCGGCACACTTATTGTCGTGGCAACCGATCTTCTGGCTCTGACTCTGCTCGTGCCACCAGGCGAATGGGGAGCGGACATAGCGGTGGGATCGTCGCAACGATTTGGTGTACCGCTAGGCTATGGTGGCCCCCATGCAGCCTTTCTGTCGACAAAAGAAGAATTTAAGCGCCATATTCCTGGGCGGATTGTCGGGGTTTCGAAAGATACACAAGGCCGACCAGCCTATCGGCTCGCTTTGCAGACCCGTGAACAACACATTCGACGTGACCGTGCCACGAGCAATATCTGTACAGCACAAGCACTCTTGGCGAATGTGGCGAGCATGTATGCCGTCTATCATGGTCCAGAGGGCCTCAAAGCCATTGCCAATCGGATTCATCAATTAGCGACGTCCACTGCGGAAGGGTTGCGTCGTCTAGGCTGCCAGGTCGTGCATTCCCTATTTTTTGACACGATCCGAGTACAAGGCCACTTACGATCTTCCGACGAAGTTGTACGGAGGTCACAGCAGGCTTCAATAAATTTCCGCCAGTTTGACGATGAAACATTTGGAATTTCATTAGATGAAACCACACAGTTACACGATATCGAAAAAATTCTTTCGGTATTCACACCGCCTGACAGAGATCCGATTCCGTTATCAGAGATCACTGATATCAAGGATTGCGCTATACCCGAGGATCTTCAGCGCCATTCTCCATTTCTAACCCATTCGGTGTTTCATGATTATCACGCTGAACATGAAATTTTGCGGTACATGCACCGCCTGCAATCCCGAGATCTTTCACTGGTCCATTCCATGATCCCACTGGGATCCTGCACGATGAAACTCAATGCCACTGCCGAGATGATGCCTATCTCCTGGCCAGAGTTTAATCGGCTGCATCCGTTCGCACCTGCCGAACAAGCAGTAGGGTATCAGGAAGTAATCAAACAGCTGGAAGTCTGGCTGGCCGAAATTACCGGTTTTACTGGAGTTTCCTTTCAGCCAAATGCGGGATCACAGGGTGAATATGCTGGACTCATGGTCATCCGTGCCTATCATGAACAACGTGGGGCAGGGCAACGGAATATCTGTTTGATTCCTGTGTCCGCCCATGGCACCAACCCAGCCAGTGCAGTAGTTGCCGGCATGAAAGTCGTGCCGGTAGCCTGTGATAACGATGGGAACATTGACTTGCATGATCTGCAAACCAAATGTGAGAAACATCAGGATAGCCTCGCAGCCTTGATGGTCACCTATCCATCAACCCATGGCGTGTTTGAGGAGACCATTCGTGAGGTATGCACCACTGTGCATCAGCACGGCGGTCAGGTATACATGGATGGGGCGAATATGAATGCCATGGTCGGACTGGTTCGGCCGGGGGACATTGGCGCAGATGTGTGCCATCTCAATCTCCATAAAACATTCTGTATCCCCCATGGTGGGGGAGGGCCAGGGATGGGCCCAATTGCTGTCGCGTCACATCTCGCGCCCTTCTTACCTAATCACCCCCTAGTGCACAGCGGCAGATCACAGGGAATTGGCGCCATTGCCGCAGCGCCATTTGGCAGTCCGAATATCCTTCCAATTTCTTGGGCATTCATTCAGCTAATGGGAAGCGAGGGACTCACCAAAGCGACACAGGTTGCTATTCTGAATGCTAATTATATGGCGAAGCGCTTAAGTAAATATTTTTCAGTGTTATTTACCGGGGAAAATGGCATGGCGGCGCATGAATTTATTTTAGACTTGCGTCCATTTAAAAAGTCAGCCGATGTGGAAGTTGAAGATGTCGCCAAGCGGCTGATGGACTATGGATTTCACGCGCCCACCATTTCGTGGCCCGTTCCGGGAACAATGATGATCGAACCCACCGAAAGCGAATCAAAAGCAGAATTGGACCGGTATTGCGATGCGCTTATTCTCATTCGGCAGGAAATTGCAGATATCGAAGAAGGAAAGCTTCCACATGATAATAATCCCCTCAAGCATGCCCCACATACCATAGACACGATTGCTCAAACAGAGTGGAACCATCCGTATACACGAGAGCAGGCGGCATTTCCCGCACCTTGGTTGCGAGATTACAAATTTTGGCCAGCCGTTTCACGAATCGATAGTGCCTATGGGGATCGGAATTTAGTCTGCACATGTCCTCCAATGGATGCCTATCCATCCTAGATTCCTCATTAAGGCCTGTCATCAATAATTGAATAGCCTGTACTCATTTCTGGTGTAGAATGAGACCAACTCCATGAAAGCCTCCAGCCCACATCATCTGCTCATCGGAATGCTTCTCGGAATCGTTTCGGGCATTCTCCTTGGCGGATTTGCCCCTTCAATTGGCCTCAGCATTGCCTTTATTGGTGACTTGTTTCTGCAAGCTCTCTTTGCTCTTGTCGTTCCTTTAGTCATGAGTTCCATGATCGTGGGCATTGCCAGTTTAGGCGATGTACGGAAACTTGGTTCGATTGGGCTCCGTACCGTCTTATTTTTTATGACCACAACCGGGCTGGCCGTCTTGATCGGGCTCATCTTGGTCGTGGCCATTCACCCTGGAACACCCATGGAGCAATCCAAGGTGAACATTTCTGATTCCCACATTTCAGAAATTTCTGAACGCATAGAAGATAGACCCACCACCCTCGGGGACTTGTTTAAATCCATTCTCACAAGCTTAGTGCCCAAAAACCTATTCGCGGCTATGGCCGAAACACAAATCTTACCGTTAATCGTGTTTGCGTTGGTCTTTGGCGGTGTCCTTACGACGATTGGAGAAAAAGGGGCCTTAGTCATCAGGGTGTTTGAAGGAATCAACGAGGCCATGATGGCCATCGTGCATCTGCTTATGTGGATCGCGCCGGTGGGCATTGGGGCATTGTTAGCTGGACGGTTAGGAGAGGCAGGCGGGTTTTCTGGGTTTTGGCCGCAACTGGCAAGCTTAGGAGCCTACGTCGGTACCGTGTTACTCGCCCTGGCTATTCATGGCTTCATCTTGCTCCCCATCGTTCTACAATTTTTAGGAAAACGATCCGTTCCTTCCTATGCCAAAGCCATGAGCGCTCCGCTCTTGACAGCATTCTCCACAAGTTCCAGCTCAGCCACATTACCCCTCACGATGGAAAGCCTTATAGAAAAATCCAAGGTGTCTCGACGCGTCACCAGTTTTGTGATTCCGCTAGGCGCCACCATTAATATGAATGGGACAGCTCTGTATGAAGCCGTGGCTGCGATGTTTATTGCCCAAACCTATGGCATCGAAATGGGACTCGCAGAAACCATCATTGTGCTGCTCACCGCCACTCTTTCAGCCATCGGCGCCGCTGGCATCCCCGAAGCCGGATTGGTCACCATGGTCATCGTCCTCAAAGCTGTCGACCTACCGATTGAAGGAATTTCCCTGATTTTAGTAGTGGATTGGTTCTTGGATCGCTGCCGAACGACGATCAATGTCTGGAGTGACGCCGTCGGCGCCGCCGTGATCGACCGCTTTGAATCTGTTACAAAGACATAAATACATCTCTTCGCCCAAGCCTCATTTTCCTTTCTGCAACCTCTAGGGTAATTCCTGCCCTAGGAATCATATGGAAGCTTGTTCCCTTTTTCACAATTAACGTATGCCGGGTTTCGTCCCGGCCGCCGATTCACTTTTGTTTCGGCAAAAGTAAACAAAACCATTGACGCCCATCCAGGCCACATTACATGGGACGAACACAGAATAAGGAAGGCGGACCAACTCGCTACGCAAACAAGGCCCGCCAGATATAAAGAGTGTCCGTCCTTAGGGCCTGTCTGCAGGCATCGAAAAAATGGGCGAAAAGAAGACTGGCATGAAAAACCTGACGCTTCTCGATACGGAATGGAATGTCTTTAACTCATTCTCTATCTTGCCGATAAGTGATAGAAGCACTCAACTGACCCATTCGACCTCCTAGAAAATCTCCTTCATAAGACTACGAGAATTAGCACGGTTGAATAACTCTGTGAAACTTTGCCGTTCAATCCCATGACTGAATATAAACCTCAATCCATTCCGGTTGATCCTAAAACCTTGAACGAAAATCTTGTTCAAGAAGTGATGGCATGGACGTCATCAAAAAGCACGGGCGAGCTTAAGAACACGTTGACCGAGGCACAGAATCAGCTTGACTCATATTCACCTGAAACCATCGAGGCGATGCAACGGATTTTGGCTAATCGCGGAGACCTAACATATTCTTCAGTCACAGGCCAACAAAACGCCCCAATCTTGGATCGACATTTCCAAGTTAAACTATCCGATGGAACCGTACGAGCATTTAATACTCACGCAGAGTTACGGACCGCAATTCTTGATGGGACGATTACCAAAGATGCGGTTGCTCGATGTAGAGATAAGCTAGGGGAAACCTTTGGCAACAAGCAGCCTGAGGAAGAACTACAATGGCAACCCATACAGACCTATGCGGAGTCTCATGTGACCTTAGCGTTCCTGTATTGCCCCATGCGATGCTTCATGATGATGGGATGCGTCCTTGGTGTCTTCCTTGCGTCTCAACCGTTTTTCGACTACAGCTTTGTACCGAGTCTTCGGAATGATGTCCTTTCAGTCAGAGTGTCCTTTTTCTCCCTGATTGTTGTTTTTCTTTTGGGGGCCCTGATTTGGGGAGGGAGTAATAAAAAGAGCGTATTTCTAAGGACTGCAAGCATGTATGTCTTGTTTTTGTTTCATACTGGAATGCAAATCTTCCACGATGGTATGAATACTGTGAGCATTGGCACCCTGGTGTTAATGCTATATGAGTTTGTGAACCAACATTGCTGGATCATTGGTTATCTGATGAGTGGGATAATCTTTGGAGGTCCATTGGGAGCGATAGTAGGAACTAGTGCGGGGTATCTCTATACACGCCTGTTTCCTCAAGCCCCCGATGCGACTCCAGAAGGAACTCGACCCTATCGACTAGGCCTACTGTATCCGGCCATTTTCCTGCTGATCGTCTGGCCTATAGCCTATTTCTGGTTTTTCCCCTGGTATTTTTCGATGCTCCCGCTTCCTAGTAGTTCATAGAAAAGCTAGAACAGGGAATTCCCATAACTTAAACCAAAACTCTCTGTTTTTCTCTCCGCTCTATGTAACATCTGCCAGTGGCTCCAAGTTCTAAAGCCCTCGGCGATCTTCTCTAGCCACCTTTAACTTGGCATCGATAAAGTCCTGGTGATCAAGTTCTAATCCTTTGGCGATCTCTCGAATTTCTTCGATTTCATCAAATGAAGTTTGATCAGCGGCATTCGCAACCGCAAAGAGGCAGTCTAGAAAGTCTTTGCGTTCAGCTCGTGTCGTAAAGTCATTAAATCGTTTGACTAACCGAACGCCGTCCAAGCCACGGAAAATCCTGTGGTGGCTGATTTCTACAACTACATGTGCCTGTTGCTCCGTTAGCTTCCAATGTTGTTGTAGGACCTTCACCATTGCTGTTGTCTCCTCAGGGGAGACCGTACGATCGATGCCAGCAACCCGAGCCATTAATCCAGCTGCCAAGCACAATTTCCGAATATCAGAATCTGGGAGATCGAATGTGATGCCGCGGTCTCGTAATTCCATAGAGACCTGAAAGTAAATGGTATTTTTTATAAAGTCTTCCAGCCGACTTTCACGATCGTGTTCATCAGCATATCTTTGGCCCCGCAAGTTGAGAATCTGCCGAAAGGGCCGTCGGAGATGCTCAAAAAATCCACTACTAGCCTGTTCAAGGTCTTGCCGAAGCTGTTGTACGACTTGCCTTTGTTGATTGTCTTCTCGCGCATCCGGAGGAATCAGTTTTTCGAGCACATCCGAGGCCAACGTCCGTTCTTCCTGTGATCCGATTCGCTGTACTACGCGATCAAGAAGCCGTTGGCGCTCGACTTCACCCACTGGAGCGGCCATGTATAATTCCAACTCCATCCATTCTTCACCCGAGATTTCAGGCAATTGAAACAGGAGTTCTTTCAACCCATTGATCTCTGCTGTGGATAGAGTACCGTCGGCCCAGGCGGCAGCAACCAGAAGTTTCCCCAGTTCAAGAATAAAACTTTTGTCCGCCATGTGTAGAATGACCTTTCTTGTTTGTCTGAAAGTTGATTCGTGAATACCTTAAGAGGAATGTGCTCTCAGACTATCTGCAAGAGCCCCACTGCTCTGATGCTCAGTATAATAGCGAACACGAGCAAGCGGCAAAAGAAAAAAGGAATATTTGGCTACAATATTTGGTGAGGAGCTTCACTCTCAGAATGAGGTGAATTCAGAAAGGCCGCAAACATATCTTTCCACGTAATGATTCCTTCCACTCGGCCATTTGAAGCCATTACAGGCAAGCATGACACCCGTTTCTCGAGCATTAACCGCGCAGCTTTCTGGATCGGACATGATTTTTGAACAGTGATGGGATAATGGGACATGATTTGATGTGCTTTTTTGGCGAGCGTTGCGCGATCCCGGTTGGTTTCCGACATCGTGTCAACATAGGGGCTAATCGCCTTCAATAAATCCCGATCAGAGATAATGCCTACTATCTTTTCAGAATCTACGACAATCAGATGATGGAACTTTACCTTGCCGAAAATATCTCGAACCGCTTCCAAGGTATCATCCATCTCAATCGTCACGACTCGAGAGGTCATGATTGCCGCTACCGTTTTTGTCGTTGTGGCAAGATCAGTACTCATTGAATGAACAAGTTATCCTGACACATATGCAAACATACAATTTCGACATTGACAATTTGGAGGATCATTCTGCCTTCCCTCTTCTTTTCGGCATCTAGACCTCCCGAATTGATACATTCAACCAAACCTATTCATACAGGCCCAATAAGAGGAAAAACAGTAACAGTAGAACGAAATAGAACACGGAGAAGGTATTTGGAGGAGAACATGGCAAGGCACCCTTATGCCTTGCCATGTTGAAGAGCACTAAGCACAGCATGAACCACTTCGACAAACTCGTCCAACTTAAAGGGTTTGGCAATTGTGCGAGTGGCCCCAAATTCTTTAGCTTCGATTAGAAAATCCAAACCACGTTGTGCGCCACCTGACATGACAATGACCGGGAGGTCCGCACTCAAGCCACGAAGCATTCGCAACAGTTCCAGGCCATCCATTTCTGGCATGAGCACATCAGTAATCACAAGATCGACTAAGTGTTCCTGGTAGAGCTGCAATCCCTGTCGCCCATGAGAGGCAACCCAGACCTTGTGCCCTTCGAGAATCAGCCGCTCTTGCAAGGCTGAGGAAATATGGCTCTCATCATCAACCACTAAAATCTTGGAGTTCATACCGATACCTCGTCATCATGACCAACCATGGCAACCGATTCCTTTTCAATTGCTACCAATCAGCTTTTTCGGACTCGTCTTTGAAACAATTATCAATTCAGGGAAGTCGGTCGGTTACTTGCGCGAACAATAAGAGCAATCAGTTCCTGGGGATCATACGGCTTTCGCAAGACACCAAATGCACCGGCCTCACGAACCATCTGTTCCATTTGTTGTGTCATATTACCGCTTACCAGGATCACATGCACGCCCTGCCCACTTACTCGGTAAGACAAAGCTTTCAGGAAATCTAGCCCATTCATCTCTGGCATATGGTAATCAGAAAGAATCACATCGACGGAAAGGCCGCCATCAAGCAGATTCAAAGCCTCAAGCCCATCGTCGGCTTCCTTACAATCGAAGGCATGACCTTCTAGCAGCAACCGCAGCGCTCGTCTCACAGGCCGGTCATCATCAATAATGAGAATTGGTTTATTCATTTCGGAAATGAGAAAATATTCAGGCTCATGTGACTGCGTGAAGGTCTCCACCTCATGTTGGACATTCCATACATAGGCATTCATAGAACTTTGCCTCTGAAAAGGCATAACCGCGTTCAGTTCAACAATGGACCCCCTAGTATTGTTATCCCACAAATCTTGGTTCGGACCACTGCAAGACGACTGCCAGGAATAGCCTTGTTGCATTTTTCTGGGAACAAGAATCCTAAACAATTGATATAAAAGGGTATTTATCAAGGGCTTATTCGGGAAATTTTGTGACCGGGCCGTCCATCTATGACAAGGGATATCCATTTAGATACGTCAGATATCGGTTTGGAGAATAAAAATGAGTAGCTGGTTCACGGTCTTGTGGTGAGTCAAACATTATCGTTGTCCTTCACTATTTCTTAATAGAATCTGTCAAGCTTTATTGCTCCGCCAGTGCGAACTTGGTAAAAAAGAGACCCATTATGCCCACTATGAATATGAGTGCATTCTCATCGTCCGATTGAATCAGACCATGAAAACAGACTTTGTAGATTTCCAACCTGAACAGTTTTCTTTTGCCGAAGACTCTGTCTTAGTTTTAGAAAACTTTTGGACTGCCGAGGAGCGCAAACGGTTTCGTGAAGCGATGAGCCAAGCGACATGGACCGCCCTAGCCGATTTACCACCGGTCGCTCAGGCCTTTCAAAATTGTGGGAATTGGTTGAAAGCGGAAATTGCTACCGGAGAAGGAAAGCACTTTCTAGACCGTGTCGGGCTTTCGTGCATTGCCGAGTATGTTGAATCGTTCCCCAATATCACCGGACGACATGTCAATTTTAATTATTATGCATACGGAGCCGGTGATTGCCTGAGCACTCATGACGATACCGACAACGCGTACACTTACGCCGAAGGGCGAACACCACCAACTCGCCGCCTTGCTCTCGCGACATATTTTCATGAAGACTGGCACCCGGACTGGGGCGGAGAACTCATCATCTATGGGCCGCCGGCAGACTCATCGAAAAACGTCTCTTTACAGGTCAGTCATTGTATTTCCCCGACTCCAGGTTCATTGGCCATTTTTGCGGTGCCCAGACAACATCGTGTCTGCCGGGTAGATCCATTAGCTGGTGATCACAAACGTCTCTCGATCGCCGGCTGGTTCATGACTGAACATTAAGTCGGCCATGCAGGCTAGTCTTCCTTTGCTATTGTTTGGTGCAACCTCTGTTTTAGGCTATACCTTCGCCAGGCTCTTTCAGAGCTTTTGTGTTCCATTTAAATCGCCCGGCAACTCTGCGATTTCGGTCAGATCTTGGCCATCTCTCAATCTCGAAGATCTTGAATGGGTAGAACAGGTTGTTGCATCTTACCAACCAGGCACTTTGTTGTACTGCCATGCCGTGTGCGACGTGCCGAAATGTGAAGCGGCCCCTGATTGGGCCTATGAAATCAACGTGGGACAGCTCCGACGGGTACTCACCGCGTTGCCGACTCACATTCAGTTCATATATGTCTCATCCGATCATGTCTTTAGTGGCAATGGGACCTATGATGAGACATCCCATCCCTGTCCAATTAGTACCTATGGAAGAACCCGAGTTGTGGCTGAGGAGGCAGTGTTGAGTCGACCAGGCTCTCTTGTCATTCGAATCGGGCTACCGGTTGGACCGTCGCCGAACGGACGCACGGGGCATTTGGATTGGTTACGTTACCGGGGGCAGCGAGGACTGCCCATTACCATTATAGAGGATGAATATCGATCTGCTGTATGGGCCAGGGATGCCGCCATCAGAGTCATGGACCTTGTGAAAAGCCAGGAGACTGGCCTACGTCATGTGTCGGCCACACGAGCGGTTTCAAGAACTGAGTTAGCAGATTATCTTTTGAAGCAACTTGCGCTTCATGCCGACTATCGTTGTGAAAGTCGGCATCAACGGTCAGCCCCTCATTTAGGGTATGTGGAACTTATCACTAAGTATGAAGATGACTTAGCAACGCCACTACCTTGTATCATTGATTTACCAGCCACCTCATGCTTCGAGGAAGTGGCCTAAGGGATTGCACGGCACCGTCCTATCATTGTCTCCGCCCAACCACCATTTGGAGGCCGATGATGGTCTTGGCATCACGAATCGTGCCGTTTCGAATTTTTGCCATGGCTTCATCGACCGGCCATTCTACAAGTTCCAGTACCTCGTCTTGATCGAGTTGCTGTCTACCTTTTGTTAACTTGGTTCCACGATAGATGTGAATGACTTCATCCGTGAATCCAGGAGCGGTAAAAATGCTCGTCAACAGTTCCAATTGGCCGGCTCGATACCCAATCTCTTCTTCTAACTCCCGTACGGCACAGTCGCGAGGGTCCTCACCCGAGTCGAGTTTTCCTGCGGGGATTTCATAGATAAACCCATCGGCAGCATAGCGAAACTGACGAATGAGCATTACCGTCCCATGATCGGTAAGTGGCACCACGGCCGAGGCTCCAGGATGTCGTAAAATTTCTAGTTGCGCGGTTCGTCCATTTGGCAACACCACGGTATCCCGATTGAGATTTAAGACTTTACCGGAATAGACGCGTTCGGACGACATGATGTGGCAGGGATTCTCCAAGAAATAGGCTTAAGATTTTTGACGCTTGTAGAAGGGTAGCTTGACAACTGCGGCTCGTGCCGACTTGCCACGAATATCGATAGTCATGGTTATCCCGGGTTTGGCCAACCTTGGAGGAACGTATCCTAGACCAATGCCTTTTTCCAGAATCGGGGAAAAATTTCCGCTCGTCACCTCACCGACTACTGCGTCATCAGCTTGAATTGGCATCTTATGGCGCGGAATGCCTCGGTCAATCATTTCAAAGGCGATGAGTTTTCGCGACAGACCATTGCCTTTCTGCCGCTGCAGTGCATCTCGACCTTGAAACGGCCCTTTGTCCCAAGCCATAAGCCATTCTGCATTAGCCTCCAACGGCGTCGTGCTCTCATCGATCTCTTGTCCATAGAGCAGATACCCGACATCCAAACGCAACAGATCTCGAGCTCCAAGGCCTGCAGGTTTGACTTTCAGATCGATCCCTTCTTTTAACAGGTACTCCCATGCATAATTAGCTTGCCGTGCCGGAAGATACCATTCATAGCCAATTTCACCCGTATACCCAGTTCGACTGAGAAGACCAGAAAAGTTGTTTGTGTGGACAGACATCGCCCATCGTGGTTTGAGCCGGGCCGCCGTCGGTCCCAAGACCCGTTCAACGAGCTTCTGGGAAGCCGGACCTTGGATTGCTAGCTGCGCAATAGCTTCTGACTGATCTTCAATGAAGGCTTCTGGAAATCGGGTGGGCTGATGCTCCTGCAACCATCCAACGATTTTGGTGCGGTTCGATGCATTGACGCACACCAGAAATTCGTCCTGTCCTGTTCGATAGATGAACACATCATCTAATATGCCGCCATCTTCCTGGCAGATCATACTGTATTGGGCCTGTTGGCTCTCCAACTGTTGGACATCACTGATGCAGATCCATTGAAGAAAAGACAGGGCCTGTGGACCAGACACTCGAATCCGTCCCATGTGACTCACATCAAATAAACCCACCGCCTGGCGTACAGCATGATATTCTTCCAATACGCTCCCGTACTGAATGGGCATAAACCATCCAGCAAAATCTACTAATTTGGCCCGATGCGTGCGGTGCGCATCTATTAAGGGAGTTTCTTTCATCCTCGCCCTACTACTTGAGAAACAAGAAATTTTTATTTAATTCGGCAGATGAAAAGTCAGCGCTATCATGCAACATGGTGCCCATATCGGCTCTAACACATCCACCCTCGGAAATACGTTTCACGTCTACTCATTTCTCACTTGAGATCCAACAACTCGACTTCGAAGATTAATGTGGCATTCGGCGGAATGACTCCCCCGGCACCGCGCGCGCCATAGCCCAGCTCAGGCGGAATGACAAGTTTCCGTATACCTCCGATCTTCATACCCGCGACGCCCTCGTCCCACCCCTTGATGACACGCCCCGCGCCCAATGGAAACGGGAACGGCGTATTCCGATCTTTCGAACTATCGAACTTGGTTCCATCGGTTAGCGTCCCGGTGTAATGGACAACCGCCGTCTGGCCAGCATGAGCCTGTTTTCCAGATCCAACAACTAAATCGGTATATTGAAGACCCGTCTTCGTGGTGATCATCTTTTCGGCTGCCTGTAAACCACCTGACCAGAGCACCAACCCAACAAGAGTTATCTGAATTAAGCTGGGTACTCGCCAAAATTTCTGTGAACGCACACGCCTTCTGTTCATCCGTCACTCTCCTTTTTTTCTGTTACATATGATGTATTGAGGCACGTTATGGTACGCGATCCCGATCGATATGATCGTCATACCTCATAAAACATCGCCATGGTCGCCGTGTAACTATGAAGAAAATTCTTTCCGGCTACCGGGCCTAACTCTCCGCCAGCAAAAAACCCTGCGAGAGGTACAGATCCCAAAGAGTCTCTCACAAGGGAGACATCATGATTGGGTGTTTGAAAAAATCGGCTGCCCCGACCACAGCAGTCAAACAATAATGCCCCTCGTGGGGTCTTGCCACAAGTTGGCTCATCAGTTTCCGCACCTGCTAACTGATCTCTAAAATCATCCGCTGCAGCGATCGGGTCGCGTATGTGAAATTGCACGGTCTGTCCTTCTCGAACGCGATCCGCGATCGCCAGATGACCAGTGGTTTGGTCGGCTCCTACAATCCCTCGAATGAGAAAGTCCCCTTGCCCAAAACTTGCTTGATGTTCATTCATCGCGATGCCAATTTGCAACCCATACGCGGCTTTTTCTCGAACACTGTCCGCCGATGCTGTCAAGATTTCCTCTAATCGCTTTAGTGGAGTGCGGCCACCAACTTCATGGATAACATTTTGCTCCGCAGCGGTTACCACATATCGCTCCCCAATTGGTTGGCACCCCTGCGACACAACCAGCTGTACGGTAATCCCGCCGCCAATCGCCACTCCAACCGCACCGGAGTCCACAACCTCATTTTGTAAAAGGAGACGGGAGGTCTTTTCGTGCATACTCCCGGCGGCGATACCCCCAACGAGCGGCATGTTTGGGACTTCTCGTTGCAAGAGGGTCAACAAGTCATCAAGAGGTGTGGAATAGGGATCAACAAATAGCAAACAGGTGAATTCATGCCAGCTTCGCGTTGTGTCGTTGGGCCAACCGCTCAAGATCATCCTGTCTCCATCAGGCACTGGCATAAGGTGTAATGGAATCAGTTCAACCCCCGACCCTTTCAGCACCCAAACAACAAGGCCTGGTGCGTCTTCAATCTCCTGGCCACCTCCAATCACGCCGGTTCCCATACACCCCACGAAGACTCGTGGGACAAGCGCGTGGCGGATGGGCCCTACAAGCTGACGAAGACTTTGGGCGTAATGCGCAGAGAAAAACAGACAGACAAGATCACATGGGTCTTCGCCCATTTCCTGACGAATAGCGTGAATAACTTCCTGCGCTGCAGATTGGGGATCTAAGACTTGTGTCGTTGCGACGTGACAGTGCAGCATAACTCACACCCTTATTCAACAGTCCCACTATTGTTTTTCATGTCACTGAACCTCAGAAGAGTAGGTCGAAAGAATCATTCGGAGGATATCGATATCGATCGCATCATATCGGCGACCGTCTCGACCAATCATCGTCATGGCTTGTAACAGGGCATTCAGGATCGCTTCTTCCGTGGCTTCGACTGTAGCTTGAAACAGCGGATTGATGTGAGTATCTGCAATATGCGTCATTGTAAATGTTGGAGTTTTCGGATAATGCGGAATCACGTTTCCAGTGGAGAAGGCTAGGATAAAATCCCCACTTCCATGGTGCGAGATCGAGCCAGTTCTAGCCAGGCCCACAGCTGCTCTACGTGCTAGACGCTCAAGTTGTCGGGCATCAAGCGGGGCATCGGTGGCGATAATAATGATAATCGACCCACTGTCTTGCCGCACCTGTGGCCCTGGATGAGCACCTGATTTCGAGACCATCCCTGTATGACTTCGAGAACCTTGTTTGACCTGTTTCCCTGCCAAGATTTGGTCATAGAGTATTCCCACGGGTATGCCATTCATCATCAATTCATGGCGGCGTCCATGATTGGCATTCACCAGTACGCCCACTCGATAACCTTCCTCAGCACTCGGCACTATTCTCGAGGCTGTGCCAATTCCGCCTTTGAAATGATACGAGACCATGCCGGTACCAGCGCCAACAGCTCCTTCTTCCATTGGTCCCGAAACTGCCGAATCTAAGGCTTGTACAACCATCTCGGGCAACACATGTCTCCCTTGGCTGTCGTTCAAACGGCTATCGTCGCATTCGGCCACCACAGGCGTGAGGGTATCGTCTGCGATGCCAATATCAGGATACTGTTGAATCATCCAGCTCATGACGCCGTCAGCTACTCGCGGCACATTCAAGGTATTGGTCAGGGCGATGGGATACTCCAAAAAGCCTGATTCGGCGATCCAAGCCAACCCTGTCATTTCACCTGTTCCATTTAAGATGAAGGCTCCCGCGGGAACTTTCTGATGCCAGATATCATCACGAGGGATAACCACTGTGACACCAGTTCGAACAGGGCCCTCTCCAGGATGCAAGTCTCCCTCCCCTTCGATGATTGTGACATGTGCCACCTTTACTCCAGACACATCAGTAATCGCATTCCAGTTTCCAGATTGGTATTGACCGATGGTGATTCCTAAGTCTCGTACATGAGGGCGCCCCTGTGTCCTGAGCGTATCTGAAGCTGCTATCAACGTACTTATTGAGATTCCAACGCTTCCGATCACGATCAGGGTCAAGAGCCAAACCTTGAACCGAAAGATAGGAGTCTTGGCTGATTGCTTTGCGGTGGACATTTCACATGCGGCTAATTTATTGCCAAGTTCATAAAGGGATGGACGGGCAATTCTTTCTATCGAGCAAAGCTCATCTCCAACATCTTGTAAGGAGTTTCTTGAAACCCTAGATGCGTATAGACATCCTGCGCATGCTCATTGTCTCGCTCCACATACAGACGAAGTCCGCAGACCTGTTCCGAGGTTGCGCAAGCCTGCTCATACACATAGTCATACAGACGTCGGAAGGTTCCCTGTCGGCGATAGGCCGGCTCGACATACAAACTCTGCAGCCACCAAAAGCTGCCGTTCCGCCAGTCGCTCCACTCATACGTGATCAGCACCTGCCCCACAATAATCGGTTGCGGCACATCACCACCACTTTCGGCAACGGCATACCACCCCTTTTGCGGATCTCGCAAGAGAGCTTCAACACCTGACCGTAGAATGGGAGGAACAAGCTCTCGCGATTCAGTTTCCTTGGCCAACGCCGCATTAAAGGCGGCAATCCTTCTGGCATCGGCCATTGTTGCATGTCTGACCTGTACAGGACCTCCTTGACTCATGGCGAATTGATCGAAACCTAGGGAGTTGCGGGCAGTCTAGCCGGCGTTAACCAGCCGGAGGGTGGGCGATACAACCCAGCTGAAAATTCCATCTTCATGGCCTCTTCAGGGCGCAGTTGAATCCGATTGATTCGATTTTCTGGCACAAACGCTAAGTAACCCGTAAACGGATGAATCGCCGTCGGCACAAATACCATTACGAGAGAACCTTCAGTGGATACCTGTAATATCTCAGGCGGAAGTCCCATATCAAAGCCAAGTGCCCACAATCCCTCTCGAGGGAACGGAAAGGCCACCACTTTACTCTGTCCAAACCGTTCACGAAACTTGAGTACATCAGCCATACTTTTTAAAGTATGATAGATACTTCGCACAAACGGAATCTGCTCCAACGAGGCTTCAAATTTCTGATGGATTCTTTGCCCAATGAGATAGGTTGTGCCCATTCCTACCCACAGAACAACAAAGAAAAAAAATAGGATCCCAGATCCCGGAATCGTAACCCCGAATAGCGCCCAGACAAGATCAACAGTCAAATGATCAAGGGTCTCAAAAAGGGTATAGAGAATCAGGAGAGTCCCCCATGCCGGAACGACGATAAACAGGCCTGTTAAAAAATATCGGTGAAGCTTATGAAGAAAAGCAAAGCCCATGGAGAAGAGGGTACCAATAACTTGAGTCGTCTCGCAAAGCGGTTCGTTCAGTGGGAATGTTCAACAGTCCCTCAGTGCATGATGTTTAGCCCAGTGAGGAAAGTTTGCACCTGTGGCTGGAACAACGAAGATCTACTTGTGTGGGTGTTCCTTCGATGATACATTTACAGAAGTACCTTGAAGCCC
The DNA here is from genome assembly GCA_965223765.1 of Nitrospirales bacterium. Taxonomy (GTDB): domain Bacteria; phylum Nitrospirota; class Nitrospiria; order Nitrospirales; family UBA8639; genus Nitrospira_E. The sequence continues at coordinate 1,068,589 of OZ245016.1, read as the reverse complement.
TATTAAATCGGAAGGAACTAGCCCATGACCACTGAGATCCACCCTGAAAACAAAGGCGTGATTGCGCCAGACTTATTAGCTATCCTTTGTTGCCCAGAAACGAAACAAGATATCCGCTTATTGGAAGCTAATCTTGTCGAAAAGGTCAATCATGGCATCGAACAAGGGGAACTCAAGACGAAGAGCGGACAGCTTGTGACAGAAAAGATCGATGGAGGTCTTCTTCGGAAAGACGGAACCGTGATCTACGCGATTCGGGACCAGATCCCTATAATGTTAATTGAAGAAGGGATAATGGTTGAGAATTTCGATTTGACGTGAGTTGTTATGTGTCAACGAGCATTCAGCATCGGTTGACTGCTACGGTGGCCGGTACCGCAGTAGACAGCATCTATGGCTTGACTTTTTCCTTACCGACTCGCCAGAGGGATCGGATCACCTGGACAATCACATAGATCGATATTCCAAAAAAAATCCCGTAGAGCCCATAGGACTCTGTCGACCATCCCAGGCCCCCATGCAAAAGGAATCCGAGTGCAACATGAGCACCTAGCCCCAGACAAATAGCAAAAACCACCCATTCCTGAATGATAGTCTTTTTTCCAAACTCCATATAAAGAAGATTTGAGGACTAAGTATACAGGTATGCCTTGGCTATGTGCCCGGACTCAACTGCAGGCAGCGTTTTCTAGACGGGGCTCTTGGCAGATTCAATTTCAGTTGCGGTCATCAGACTTGTCAAATAGTCACTCACAAACACTAGTGCTTCTTCACGCCCATCTGCTCTTCGCCCTTTTTCTCGTCGTTGTATAGAAAGCTCGTGCTCTAAGTCAGATTTCACATCTCCCAATAATTTTTGGAGGGATGCTGTTGTAAGATTCATATCAACATCTTCTAACTCTTGACATCGGTCTAATACCCAATTAAGACCTTCGACTCGTCCGAGATAGCGCTCTTGCTCTGTCTGATCAATTCGTCCCATGGTTGAAGCAAAGGCCTGTCCCTCATAAACCAGATTGTAGAAACTGCCGACTGCCCTGTGTAAAGTAGAGTTCATTCTGTATTCCTCACAACAATGGTGGCTCTAGGCACATTAATTACTCACCTTCAATTCTCTTAAAGTACGACGGCTATTTCAATTCAATACGAAACCTGTTGGTAGGCCGGTTACGTGAACAACAGAGACTCAAATTCGGCCATAAACCCATAGTAGAGTGGTGCAAACTGTTTTAAACTCCCGGGACTATTCTCCTTCAACCGCTTAAAAAAGAGCACTTGATGCGATGGATCCATTACTTCTAAAAGTTTCCCAAGCTCTGGCATGGAAAAATGACCCTGAGGAACACTCAACACATAATGAACTAACCGTTCCACAAACTGCTGCATGATATAGTCACTTTTCGTATACTGAGGAGGAATGGTTCCGCTGACAATGATTTCTTCAAAAGACACAGCTTGAGCTGCAAATGGCAAATCCTCCAACACTGATACCTCATTCACGTTGAAAATATTTCTGAAAGAACAGAATTCGACTTGGATCAAGTTCTAATTGTATCAGGCATTTGAAACAATTCCAAAGCAAATATTGTATTTTCTCTCATTGAATTTCCCAAATTCTGTGGATATTACAAAAACCATAAGCTCCATCACTGTTATGTTATCTGTTCAACATAATTTAGCTTCCTTTTAGAACCCCCACCGGGTTTATTGTGAATCCTTTTTGATCAAGTTTTTAAGCTTCATACAGTTTCATTCCTGTGAGATATCTTGCTGGTTTCTAGGATAAGTACGCAGACTCATTCTCTACGTGATTGGGACATATAAACGAAAAAAGCAGGGAGTGGGGTACTCCCCACTCCCTGCTTTTCTTTTACCGATCCAACCAGGCTGCGTCGCGATTACAGCCAGTTCACCCGTTCGGCCGGGCGAATGTAAATCGGCTCTTCCACTTGCTGCCGGACGGCTTCCTTACCCGACTTGTTGAAGCCCAACACCGTGTCGTTGTACATCTCAAACTTACGACCATGAATTTGGGTTTCGAACACTTTCGGTCCAGGAATGACGTCATACCGGAAGATGATCTGTTGGCTCGCTCTCCAGAGCTGTAACACCGCCAACAATTCCCGGCTTGGCACCAAATACTTCTCAATGGCGTTGTCCACGCCCGGCCCAAACATCTGCCGGATGTAGCCACGTGGAGCTTGTCGTGGTGGAATATAATATCCATTAGGCTCCGTTCCCCATTGGGGGTAGAGTGGCAACGCCACTTGTTCCACCCGAATGGCATAATACAACGGATTCCAACGATCTTCCGCCCACAACCCGTCATCACCAACTTTAACCAACCCTTGGAGCCGGATTTTCCCGACGCACGCAGCCATACAGCGTGTTTCCATGGGCTCACCACCGGTCAAAGGATCTTTTCCTTCAACACGTGGATAGCAGGCGATACATTTTTCCGAAACCCGAGTCGTTCCTCGGTACATCGGCTTTTTGAATGGGCATTGCTCCACACATTTTTTGTACCCACGGCAACGATTTTGGTCGATTAAGACAATCCCGTCCTCAGGCCGTTTGTAGATGGCCTTGCGTGGACAAGCTGCCAAACAACCAGGATACGTACAATGGTTACAAATGCGTTGAAGGTAGAAGAAATAGGTTTCATGTTCCGGCAAACTGCTACCGGTCATTTTCCATGGTTCTTCTTTCGTGAACCCGGTTTTATCAATGCCTTCCACGATGGCCCGCATTGAGGTCGCCGTATCTTCATAGATATTCACGAAGCGCCATTCTTGGTCAGTCGGGATGTACCCAATGGCCGCTTGGCCAATTTTGGCACCCGCATCAAAAATGGTCATACCTTCAAACACGCCATACGGTGCATGGTGTTTGCGGCCGACCCGCACATTCCACACCTGTCCGCCTGGGTTGACTTGCTCGATAAGCTGCGTGATTTTCACATCGTAGAACTGTGGGTATCCACCATAAGGCTTCGTTTCCACATTATTCCACCACATGTATTCCTGTCCTTTGGAGAACAGCCACGTGGACTTATCCGCCATTGAACAGGTTTGACACGCCAAACACCGATTAATGTTGAACACAAACGCAAACTGCCATTTTGGATGCCGTTCCTCATAGGGATACAGCATCTTTCGGCCTAAGTGCCAATTATAAACTTCTGGCATGGTTTCCTCCGTTTTTTAAATATTGGTTTACCAAATGAACAGTCTCTTATACTTTGATCTTAATGTGGTCACCTTTGAGCCATTTGATCATGAACTCATTTTCCTGACCTGGCGTGAACCCGGTCCTGACTGGTTCCCACGGACCACGGCCACCGATACCACCGTCTTCCGCCTTGGTGATACGGATGAGACATTCTTTCGGCACCGTATTGACCGCATGGTTGTCCACTTGGTACCCAAATTTAAATTTCCACGCCACCGCATGCTTCCCTGGTAGCGAGTCTAATTGCTGCATTGGCATCAACCAGTCACGCGTAAAGGACTGTTGGGCCCCATACCGGAAGTTGGATTGATAACCAGTATCCATAGCAATAGCGCGTCCGTCAGGTCGCGTTTCATGCCCTTTCACTGATTTTGCGGTACCGACATATGGCGCATGTTTGGCCATCGTCACATGGTACGGGAAGGCCGGGTTGTACTTCGCCCGGATCATCAACCGTGCAACCTTGTAATACGGGTCACTTGGCTTCCATCCACGATATGGCCGATCAACCGGGTTACCATCGACATAGACATAGTCACCGTCGTTGATACCACGATCTTTAGCCGCTTGTGGGTTGATATGGATTTGATGTTCCCCGACACCCGGCGTCCGCTTATCCATACGATAGGCGTCACCGAAGTTTGACTCATACATTTGGACCCAGTCATTAACTGACCATTGACTGTGTACCCGATGTCTGGTCTTTGGTGTCACACAATAGAATTGATACCCTTTTTCCCATAATGGGTTGGAGTACCGTTTGATTTCCTGCCACGGCAACTTGATGTTCCGAATGGTTTTATCATCATGATGTTGCGCGGTGATAGGAATACCGTAGTCGTCAGGCCGGACATACGGGTTGGACGACATGATCGCATTTGGCAGGTATGGCGTTGCTTCCGTACCTTCACGATGCGAAATGAAGTTTTCTCCGTATTCAATACATTCCGGCTCAACCCGATAGTTTTCATAACGACCGGTACGAGTCCATTGTGGCTTGCTCTCGTTCGTCTCTTCCCAGAACGGCTGCCGTGGATACGTCCGGCACATCACCATCCAGCCTTTTTCTGACTTCAACATGGTATCGACACTGTACCCATACCCGGTCGAGCTGGCATCCAACAACCGCTGCACGTACACGTCCACCCGGTTGTCGTACACAAACTTGAAGTAATCCCGGAACCGCCCGTCGCCCGTCATTTCGGTCAACTTGGCGGCCACCCCAGCCACTGTGTCTAGGTCGTTCCGCGTGTCATACAACGGCCGAATGCCGCCCTTCCACACTTGGAACCATGGGTTCGACACGGTCGCCGTATGCTCCGGATAGGTAAACTCCATCCAGGTATTCACCCCAAACGCGACATCATTGTGATTCACGTCAGAGGTCATTTCTATATCCTGCGTCACCAACGTTTCAATGTGCGGATCCACGTTTTTCACCATGTCATAGTGGTGCTTCGCGTTGTTCAACACGTTCACGTTGGCCACCCACCGGAATTTCGACGGGGTCGGCATGTGCGTTTTCCCCGTAAACACCCGGCGGCCATATTTCGGCGTGTTCACGATCAACGCCGTATCGCCGTGGTTCCAGTAGGCCACTTCTTCACCATAGTAATACCCTTTCACATGCACTTCTTTGCCGTGCACGTTCGGGTCCGTCGTGATCTTGAAGGGATTTTCAGCGGTATGCGTGCCCAAGCCGCCCCCACTCCACGGGGTCGACGTCCAGATCCCCGCTTTGTAGTTGCCGGCCCAGGTGTGCTGGCCCGTCCCAAACTTCCCGACGTTACCCGTGATGATCAACACCATCGCCGCGCCACGCGCAATAATCGTTTGGTGGAAGTAATGGTTCGTCCCTTCCCCGTTGTGAATGGCCGCGGGTTTAATCGTCCCACTATCCCGCGCCCACCGTACAATCAGGTCTTTCGGCGCCCGATTGATTTGATGCACCGTGTCCAGGTCATAGTCCTGCAAGTGCACTTGATACATCTGCATCACCGGCATCACGTCGACTTCCCGGCCATTCAACAACTTCACCCGGTACGTCCCCGTCAAGGCCGAGTCAATGCCGCTCTTGCGATAGTGCCATCCCACCAATTCCCGGTGAATCGGCACGGCTTGGTTCTTGTTCAGGTCCCACACCATAAACCCGCCTAAGCGCGCGATCTTGGAAGGGTTCAACGTCTGCACTTTACCCGAATAACTCTTCGAAAAGTCAGGGAATTGATAGTCTTTGATCACTTCCCGTGGGTCCAAGTACTGCAACGTATCCGTCCGCACCAACAACGGCATGTCCGTATACGCTTGGCAGAAGTCATGGTCATACATGTTCTCATCAAAGATGATTTTACAGGCGCCTAAGAATAACGCCGCGTCCGTCTCCGGCCGCACCGGAATCCAGTAGTCCGCCCTATACGCCGTCGGGTTATATTCCGGCGTGATCACCACCACACGCGCCCCGCGCTCAATGCTCTCGAGCTTCCAGTGCGCTTCCGGCATCTTGTTCTCCACGAAGTTCTTGCCCCACGAGGTATTCAACTTGGAGAACCGCATGTCGTTCATGTCAATATCCGAGGTCTGAACCCCTGACCAGAACGGATGCGCGGGGTTTTGGTCCCCGTGCCACGTATAGTTCGACCAATACCGGCCCCCTTGCGCCTGGTTCGGCTTCACTTTGCGAATATACGTATCCAACAACGCTCCGCAGCCCCCATTCATCCGGGTAATCCCCATTTTCCCGATCACGCCCAAAATCGGCATGCCAGCCCGGAACTTAAAGCAGCGCGTCGCCGACCCTTTGGTCATTTCGATCATTTCCGGGGGGTAGCCTTGCTCGCGCATCCGCCGCGCTCCCGCTTCCCCGGAATACCGCTCGGCAATGATGAGCATCGCTTTGGCCAGGTACGTAAACGCCGTATCCCAGCTCACCCGCAACATGTCATCCAAGTACCTGGCGTTAAACTTATACTTACTCACTACATCGGCTGTGAATTCAGGGCTGCCATTATCCATCCAGGCTTTCCAGCCCCGTCGCATCAATGGCCCTTTCAACCGATATGGCCCATACACCCGCCGATGCATCGTATACCCCTTCAGACACATCCGCGGGTTGTGCGCAAAGGTCCCACGATTGCCGTACAAATCTTCGTACGTTTGGTGATCGTAGTTCTGCTCTACCCGCATTACCACCCCGTTCCGCACGAACGCGCGAATCCGGCAGGCATGCGTGTCGTTCGGCGAACAGCACCACGTAAACGAGCTGTCATACCGATATTGATCGTGATACACCCGCTCCCACGACCGGTCCGGATACTCCCCTAACGGGTTGCCCACTTCAATAACCGGCTGCAGCGCCGTCAAGGCCAAGGCTTTGTCCGCCAGCGCCACCGCTGCCACGGTCCCGGCCGAGACCTTTAAAAACTGACGTCTAGAAAGAAACATTGCTTACACCTCCTAAGTAAGTGCAGGACAATAAGTCCATGAATTCATTCATAAAACCAGACGGAAAATTGCTTATCACCTCCCTTTCCTTTTGAATTTGTTTGTACATGTAACCCGTTGTACCCTTTAAGGCTTAAAAATTTACACCGGATACATCAATGAGCAAGAAATGATCCTTTTTTGATCCAATTTTAAATCTATAAGCTATTGAAAAATAATAAAAATAATTTATTTTCTAACATGAAATCCGCCTAGATCGCTTCCAAAAGGTAACACTTCTCTCAAATAATTTGTGACTTTGATGACATTAATACTTAAAGTACTGTTATTCATAAAGTTTTAATGATTTTTCTCAAAAATCTTTACATTGGTACCATTTGGTAGCAATTTTGGATTAGGTAACATATTTTTTACGATTTTCAGACATTCAATTAACCATGAAACAGCAGCTGAACGGGAAAGAGCTGTGTCAGATATTTACGTGCATAGGAAATGTGTAGAAACTTAGATTTTATCTCTACAGACATTGCCCGATGAAGTCTAAGACGGGAGCTGGCGGAAATTTCTGAACCATGTCATTTCATTCGCGCAGGGCGGAAATCTAGATTTACTGCATGAGCACTGGATGCCCGATTGGTACTGCGGGCATGACAAGAGGAGAATTCTTCAACCTGTCACATCTCAATGGATCGGACACTGTCTGGCAGTTGAAATACAAGGCTTTACAGCTTAGGCAGATTTTCGTGATCCGACTGCGGTTTCTAGGTTTAGGCAACAGTCCCAGCCAAAGACACTCACCGTGTCGTCTTAACACCCACCTGGGAACAAGATTCTCTAACCGGACACGAGCTACACTTCGGAGAGATTGGCGTGCACTGATTCTGCCCAAAAGGCACCAACAGCGCATTTAACCTTATCCAGTGTTTTCTCGGCAGTTTTTGCCGCAAGACCGACTCGGTTTCATCCGGAGATTTGGTTACCACATATCCTAAGCGGTTACAAATGCGGTGGACATGAACATCCACACAAATTCCCAGCTTGTTGTAACCCACCGTTCGCACTAAATTCGCTGTCTTACGACCCACACCTGGCAATGTCATCAAATCATAAATGGTGTCAGGAACCTTTCCATGGAATTCTTGGCAAATCTGCTTCGATAACTTCTGTATTTGCTTTGCCTTTGTTCGATAAAAACCTACGGGAAATATAGCTTTTTTTAGTTTCTGAAGACTCAAATTGGCCATAGAAGCCGGGTCTACTGCCAAGACAAATAATCTTTCACTCGCTTCCGCCGTTGTTTGATCCCGCGTTCGTAAACTCAGAACGCAGGCGATAAGAATCTTGAAAGGATTGGGACCGCCTGCTGCTAATTGCGCCATCACAGGCATGGGCCATTGCTTAAGAGATTTTTTGACTACACGGAGGACATCATGGATGTCTTCATCCCGCATAACTCAACCAACGACTGTCGAAAATAGTAACTAACAGATAAACCGGGAGGGGAGAATTACTGTCGCAGATCCTATTAAAACATACGATGCTTAGATAACCATTTTTGCCGACGTCGGGCGGCTTCTCGTTCTTTCGCCTTTTTCTTCACGCTAGGTTTTTCATAAAACCGGCGCCGTTTTAACTCTCGAAATAATCCATCCGCAGCCAACTTCTTCTTGGCCACTTTCAACGCTTTTTCTACATTATTATTGATGACCCGTACTTCCACAATTCCCTCAAACTTTTATGCACCATGTTGTGATAAAGCCCAAATTCCTACCTTCAAGCTCCATACTCTATCATGTGTTTTTAACCTATGCAAGAAATGAGAAAGAAAGAAAATTTAAAAAAATCATTTATAATCAAATGCTTATGAATACCTTACGACATACCACTTACAATAAATTTTCTTTTACGAATCTTTAATAGCTGCAATCATGTCTAAGACCGCTTTCTTACCATCTCCGAACAGCATTAAAGAATTATCTAATGCAAACAATGGGTTAGGTATTCCAGCAAAACCCGGGCTCAAACTTCGCTTGATAATGACGACAGTTTTGGCTTTGTCGACATCGATAATAGGCATACCAGCAATAGCACTATTTGGATCGGTCCTCGCCACTGGGTTCACAACATCATTGGCACCTATAACTATCGCAACATCCACTTGATCAATATCCTCATTTGTTTCATCCATATCTCGTAAGGCTTCATAAGGGACATCAGCCTCAGCAAGCAACACATTCATATGTCCCGGCATCCGTCCGGCAACAGGATGAACCCCATACTCGACGGTCGTGCCTCGACCTTCTAAAAGAGCGGCCAAACTCGCAACGGGGTGTTGCGCTTGGGAAACTGCCATCCCATAACCCGGAACAATTGAGACCCGCCGTGCAGTCTCAAGCAACAGAGCGACTTCTTCTGGTGATGTAGATTTGACTTTTCCACCATAGACCTCATCGGCCGACGGCCCTCCACCAGTTGGGGCAAGAACGCCAAATAAGACATTGGTCAGTGACCGATTCATGGCCTTACACATAATTTGCGTCAAAATAAGACCAGATGCGCCAACTAACGAACCTGTGATAATTAAGACGTTATTGGATAAGACGAAGCCAGTCGCGGCAGCGGCCAAGCCAGAATAGGAATTGAGCAGTGCCACGACAACGGGCATGTCAGCCCCACCTACTGGAATGACCAACAAGATTCCCAATACGGAAGCGACGCCAACAAGCAACCAATAGGCCATGGTGCTGGTGGGATCCAGGACTACCCAGCAACTCAGTGCCAGTGCACCTGTAGCCAAGATCGCATTGATGACCTGCTGCCCTGAAAAGAGAACCGCATCATCGCCAATCAACCCCTTCAATTTTCCAAAAGCCACCAGGCTCCCAAAAAATGTGATGGCCCCAATGAGGCCGGAAGCCGCGATCGCAATCGTCAGTTGCATCATGGGATCAGCCGTTTTTAACGTTGTTTCAATCAACGCGGCCCCTGCCACAAACACCGAGGCAATTCCTCCAAAACCATTAAAGACGGCCACCAGCTCAGGCATCGACGTCATTTCAATTTTTATGGCTAATACAGCCCCAATCGCCCCACCAACAATCAACCCGAGAAGGATCATGTCGTAGCTCAAGATCTCTTGACTGGTGAGCGTGAGCAGGACAGCTAACAACATACCGCCTGCACCTAACAAGTTTCCTCGCACGGCCGTTCGAGGGTGTGTGAGACCCTTAAGGCCCATGATAAACATGACCGAAGCCGTCAAATACCCGAGGTTGATAAGAGTGGACATGCCTACAATAGCTTTCTTCTCTTTAAGATTTCTTTTTGAACATTTCCAACATGCGATTCGTGACCATGAACCCACCGACAACATTGATAGTGGCAAAAATAACCGCCAGTAGCCCCAAGATGGTTGTCATTGTCGTCTGTTGAGCCCCAGCCGATAATAAGGCTCCCACCACAGTAATCCCGGAGATCGCATTCGACCCCGACATCAATGGCGTATGAAGCGTCGGGGGAATTTTAGTGATAATTTCAAATCCGACGAAAATCGCCAAGACAAAAATGGTAAACGCCATGATAAACATATCCATAAGACTGCTCCTCGCGGCTATACCGCCCGCCTTACGCCGATGGCTCCGATTGACCCAACGCGTCAAGAATCCGTGGCAGAATGACCTTGCCGTTTTGCGTCATCATGGTTTCCCTCGTGATTTCATCTTCCATATCAAGGGCAACTTCGCCCTTTTTGACCAGATGCAGCAAAAAGGTCGCGACATTTTTCGCAAACATCTGACTCGCATGGTATGGGACTGTCGCAGGTAAATTTTCAGGGCCATGAATGGTCACGCCACGGGTCACGATGGTTTCGCCGGCTTTTGTTAACTCACAATTTCCACCTCGTTCTGCGGCGAGATCTACGATAACCGAGCCAGGGGCCATGCCCGCCACCATCTCTTCTGTAATCAAGATTGGGGCTTTCTTGCCGGGAACCGCAGCGGTCGAAATGACCACGTCACTCGTCGCAATCACTTGGCCTAGCAATTCTCGTTGCTTTTTATAAAAGGCTTCATCCTGAGCTTTCGCATACCCACCTTTATCCTCGGCATCGCCCGTTTCTAATGGTAATTCCACAAACTTCGCACCTAAACTTAAAATCTGTTCTTTCACAGCCGGACGAATGTCGTACGCTTCAACCGCCGCCCCCAACCGCCGAGCTACTGAAATGGCTTGAAGACCTGCCACACCAGCCCCAATGATCAAAACCTTTGCCGGCGTCACAGTACCGGCTGCTGTCATAAGCATCGGAAACATTTTCGGTAGGGTATTCGCTGCCAGCAGCACCGCTTTATACCCAGCAACCGTGCCCATTGAGGACAAGATATCCATGCTCTGCGCCCGCGTGATCCGTGGCATCAACTCCAAAGCAAACGCGGTAACACCCTGCCCAGCCAAATCTTTAATAGATTGCGGATTGGTCAGAGCCTCGGCAATTCCCACAAGGAGTTGGCCTTGACGAAAGTTCGGTAGGTCTGCCTTTCCTTCTGTCGGATTCGCGCCCAACAAGCGAACTTGTACGAGACAATCCGAATTTTCAAACACTTCACTCCGAGAACGGGCAATTGTGCCTTCTTTCTCAAGGTAGGCTGAGTCCGGGTATCCCGCCAATAGACCGGCGTTAGATTCGACGAGAACTTCCATCCCGCCTTTTTTCAATGAGGGCAACACCGACGGCACCAGTGCTACACGTTGCTCTCCAGGGTAGGTTTCTTTCAGGACGCCAATTTTCATAAAGAGCACTTTTCGAAAAATCAAAAAACTTGAGTATGTTTACGATTTAGGCAAAGTTCTGATTGTTATCATAGAGATCGAAACACAATCAATATGCCTTTATATCTATGTAACAAGTGGGACAAAAGGCCCAGGTGGGGAAAGCAAGCCCATTCATGACACACGTCCAGACTTAAGAGTACAGGGCGTTGGCGATTTGCTGAGAGGTAAAAAGCATCGCTCGACTTTGTGTGTAACAACCATGCCCGTATAAGTGCTGACGAGCTGCCTCTTCCTGCGACGAAACCCCATATTCCACCAAGAGACATTGCCCATCATTGGGGCATCGCGTTGACCGCCTGGTACATTCTAGCCATCGCTCGAACCCATCATAGGGCTCTAAGATTTCACGAAAATCCACATTGGCCTGTTGAGCTTCCACACTTTCAGGGATGACATCTGTTCCTGCCACCGCTAATTGTTGGACGTAGTCGCCGCCTGTTTGATAGGGCATTTCCCACGCCGTCTGTGGCAGTTCCATTTTCGCAAGCCATCGCTTACCATCAGGTCGAATAATTCGATGATTCACGATATGAAGCAATCGGCCGATACCATCAGTGTCCCAGCCGTATCTGACCGGCGTTCCTAATGACACCATATCCACCTCCGCACCATTCAAAAATTGCTGGTCCGTTAACACCCGATACAGGCTTTCCAGCTGTTTGACGGAATGGCCTTCTGCGGGAGCCGCCTCCCAATATTTCGCTAAAATTTCAAATATTCGCGCGCGACCTTCTGAGTCTCCACGCATAATGAGATTGGAAAGGAGGGCTACGATTTGTCCGGCATGCCCATGGGCAATCAGCAAGACCCGATCATCTTTGGATAATGAGAGATTGGTACTCCACCCCCGCAGGAACTCAAGGAAATCAATGGCAGCCTCTATCCGTCCAACATGATGATGTACTGAAGACCAGACATATCGTTCACAAGGAATGGACGACTGCCCTGCTAGACTAAGCCCTTCCTGAAATTTCTTCACATAGGCTGTCGTAAAATTCCCAACTTCTTGAGCAAGATGATCTAATTTCTCATGGGTCGATAGGTCATTGGTAAGTGGTGGATGTATGGGATCATCATCCTTTCCAATGCCATTCGTGGCAGGACGAAGAAGGGCCAACAACGACTCTAAACCTGAAATACCTCGGGAATAGCCTCGTTTTAAGCCCCCGACTTCGTCCAGTCGAGCCGAACCAAAGAGATCGCTAAACGGATGGCCATTTAAAAACACCACACCTTTGACCTTTGCCCCGGATAATTGGGCTCCAATCACCGCCATCGCTTCCTTCCAAGCCAGGGAACCAATGGGAGGCCCTGGTTCGAACGTGGGATAGGAGACACGGTCTCCTGGATTGGAACGGGAATACTGGCTATGTTGAAAATTATTATTCTGCCCCATGGACTGAGCTCCAAATCTTCAAAAGGATATTCTCATAGTTGATTGGGACTCGCGAGAGCAAGACGTCCACCGAATTTTTCTTAACTTTCTTTTTTCGAACCGACAGACGCCCCTGTTAGTTGACCACCTGAAAATCTGCATGATAAGTTCAATTGCCTTTATTACAGATAAATAGCTTGTGGGTGAATCAAACGTCGTTGCTTGAGAATTATTGCACGCGTGCTTAATCATTCATTCCTATTCATGTCGAACGTTGAAGTGGAGCCTAGCAGGAATCATGCGTATTTTTCGGATATCGCGCCATCAACAACCCGAGGCCCGTATTCCCATGTATGGGCGCGTGTTACTGGCACTCAGCCTTTTGTGGTTCAGCCCTGACGGAATAATCTCCCTCCCCACCGCATCAGCAACGCAAGCCGAGCATATCGTTCTGGTGGTCCTCGAGGGAATTAAATCGTCGACTATTCAAGGTGAGTCGGCTCCAATGCTGTCCATGCTGGCCAGTGAGGGCAGCGTGGCACGGTCGGCCCAATCTATTTCTCCCCCGCATACAGTTTCGGCCATGGCCTCGCTGCTGACCGGGCTGCCCGTTGCCAAGCATCGGGTGACGGCTGATTGGGAAGACTACGACTTCGCACGGTCATTCATGCGATCCCCAACCGTATTTGATTATATGGATTTAGCTGGCGGGCAAGATACGGGCGTATTTTTGATGGATGAGCGACTCTATCAATTAGTCCGTCCTGAGATTTACGTGGACTCCCAGGTATGTGGGTACACGAAACCACAATGCACCCCAGAAACTGTGTCAGTCTACATTGAGGATTTTCTAACCAGAGTGACGAGCGAAGGCGGCTATGGCTTTCGATTATTTGGCGTCCCAAACCTTCTGGTTGTACATTTCCCGACTGCAGCCCGCATTGGGCAAAAGAAAGGGTGGGATTCCCCAAAGTATACACAGGCCATTACATCTATCGATACTGCTGTCGGGAACATCATCCAGAGCTATAAGAAGCATGGTGTTTTGGATCGTACAATGATGATCGTCACAGGACTCAATGGTGGACCCAATGATAGTCCCTCCAAGAATGGCAAGAAGGGCAAGTCTGCAACATTGGATGCGACTGTTCCTTGGATCGCCTGGGGAGCTAACATCAAACCCAACCATGCGATATCCCAGTCAGTGAGTTTGCTCGACACCGGAGCCACCATTATGTATGCCCTGGGATTGGAGACGCATACAGAATGGGATAGTCAGCCTATTAGGGAAATTTTTCAAACCACTCCAGAACGACGGACAACGGAAAATGAACTGGAAAAAATCTATCAATAATTCTTTGGCAAAGAATGTTCTGGGTTCGCTGTGTTTGCTCATCATGAGTATGGTGGTGTGGATCGTTACTGTCCCCGCTACCTATGCCGATGTACCGACGAACCCACTATTGCGTGAATTTCCTATTACGGTTGATCCGTCAGCGCTCAATCCACCCACCTGGTGGCATGTCCCAGGCATCACACCACTTATCTGGACAAAAGATCCCATTAATATGGATGCGTACAAGACCACAGACGTGAAAGAGATAAAACTCAAGCCAGGAGAATACCGATTCGGAACTTTCACCTTTGACTTTTTGTTCAAGGTCACATTGTCAGGAACGCTAGAATTCGCCAAAACGCTCGATCAATGTGTGGAGGGACGGGGTTCGCAAGTATTAACCATTCATTGCAGCCATACCCAACCTTATCCGCAAGAACCAGATTATCGATAGAAATTACATCGGATAACCTAGGCCCAACATGTCGAATTCTGTACAAGATTGGCTCGAAGCCCTCGAAGATGTGGATGATGCCACTCGCGAGGAAGCGGCCAAAGCCCTAGCTGAAAAAAGCGATCCCAAAACTTTAGAACCCCTATTAGCTGCGCTAGAAGATGACTATTGGTCTGTCCGATCCCATATTGGCTGGGCACTCGCCAAAATTGGTGGAGACCAAGCGATTGAAGGCCTGATCACCCTTTTCAACGACAATATGATGGAAGTGCAGGCCGAGGCTGTACAGGCAATGGTCTCCATGGGCAAGAGCGTGGTGCCCAAGTTGCTGACTTGTCTTAAAGACAAACGATGGCGCGTTCGAGAACAGGCGGCCAAGGCCCTCGGGGAACTTCGCGATCCGGAAGCTGTCAAAGGCTTAATGGTTGTCTGTCGAGACCGGGATGGTGCAGTAAAAAGCGCTGCAGCCGAGGCTCTCGGAAAGATCGGCGATGCTCAGGCCGTACCAACACTGATCAAACTGTTTAAAGATACTTCAAAGATCGTGAGAGAGACCGCTGGGACCGCATTGATGTACATTGGGCCGCCGTCGGTTGATGCGCTGTTAGAAACTTTAAAAGACCCCCATTTTGTCGTGCGCTGCCATGGGGTCCGTGCCTTAGGCGGCATGACAACCGATTACCAAATGGGCCGACCCTGGATCCGGGAGTCCCGAGTTGTTGAGGCTCTCATCAATATGCTGAAGGATCCAGATCGCGCAGTCAGAGAAGATGCGACAATTGCGCTAGGTAATATTGGAGATGCACAAGCGGTAGATGCCCTGATCGACGCTATGAAAGACGGGTCGGTGCGGCGACATGCGATCGCGTCATTAGGGATGATTGGCGACCCACGAGCCTTTCAGCCGGTCTTGGATGCCCTCAAAGGCAAAGGGTTTCAACAAGCCGGAAAGCCAACTCCTGGATGTATCATCAGTGAGGACCTCTTGATTAAAGAGGCTGCCGCCACCGCCCTGGGGCATTTTCGTCACCCGAAAGTGATTCCAGATTTAGTGCTTCTCCTGAAAGATCTGGTGCTTCGCGACTACGCGGCAAATTCTCTTGTGTTAATTGGCGATGCTGCGATTGAACCATTGGTCTCATTTCTGCATGATCCTGACTTGTCGAAAGTTGAGAAGGAAAGCGAACGTGTGTTGGCATTTGCGACGACACGCATGACTGCCTCTGGAGCATTAAAAAGCGTCATTCTGGACACATTAGACAAACTAGGATGGAAGCCTACCGAAGGCCTCAGTAAAGACACACGAGAAATCGAGTACACGGACACCCTTAACGTTCTTGGTGAGGGAGGAGAAGGGCGATTTGGGAAAAGCGGTGATATCGCTCAGCCAGCCAAAGCCCCAAAGATCGAGCGATAACTCCCCAAAGGGTGCAAAGAAAAAGAAGTAGAAACGTTTAGTGACTTCCTCGTTTCACGTCTAGGTTTTTTGAAAGTGTAAGATTCCCCAGGTTAAGTGACCTGCCATTCCCGCATCTACCCAGTGCTGTAACCCTACCTTCATATTGGCTAGATATTCTTCCGCACAGACACGGATCAGGGTTTGATGTTGCTTGACTAATTCTTGCAGCACTCGTCCATAGTGCGCGGGTAAGTTCTTAGACAAATCCATAATTCCTACTTCGGTCCATCCTAAATCTTTTGCCAATTGTTGGTAATATTCGATCGAGCCCAAGGAATCCAGATGAATACGATCTAAAATAGGTTGCAGGATATCCTTTGGACATTTTGAACTTTGCATCGGATCCGTAAAAATAAACTGCCCGCCTTTCGCCAACACCCGATCCACTTCGGCAAACACTTTTTCTCGGTTGCCGCTATGAAGAATGGCATCTTGAGACCACACTAAATCTACACTATCCGCTGGGAGCGGAATTTCCTCAAAGCTGCCATCGATGACATTGATCGCCAGACTAATTCCTGCCTTTTGGTTGAGCTCGCGATTTCGTTTGTTCTGAATTTCACTCAGGTTCAAACAGCCAACCTGACACCCATAGGTTTTCATCAGAAGCCGGGCAGACCCTCCATAGCCTGAGCCGATGTCTAATACGCGAGTCCTGGCATCCAGGTTTTTGACTGACGAGGCCATTTTTTCAACCGTCCGGCGGCTCGCATCGAAGATCGAATCAGCGTCAGATTGATACAGGCCAATATGGATATCCTCCCCGCCCCAAATGGTGGCATAAAACCGGTCCGCATCTGAACTGTTGTAGTACTCCCTGGCCGTATCCACAGTAGGTGAGTAATTCGAGTTACCGAACTTACTTAAGATCGTGGCGGGACGTTCCTCATTCTTGTAAAGTTTTTCAGCCACATGGACGTAAAAATCTGGATCCTCGACTTTGTGGGTTTCCTGGAAATCGGCATAGGTTTTGACTTGCTGAAACCCGACTTCATTCATAAGGCGACGAGTATATTCCTTTCGCAGGGGATACATATTCAGATGAAAGGCTTCCCCATCGGGAAAGGTATAACGGAATCTCGCCAGCCCTTCATCCACGTATTCTGGTTCAGCACTCACGTTATCCCCGCAATAGTAATACACATGTTTGGAGGTGAATCCATTGTCCAAAATGCCGTCATAGTTCCGTTGATCCAGGATCAATACCCCATCATGTCTCAACGCCGTATAGAATTCGGCCAGGGCCTTGCGGCGATCCTGCTCAGCAAAAAGATGCGTTAACGAGTTACCTAGACAGATCACCGCATCATATTTGTTGTGGATATCCCGGCTCAGCCAACGCCAATCGGCATGGACCGTGCGCATGATGAATCCAGCCCGTCGAGCGTTGTCAAAGGCTTGCGCTAACATTTCGGGACTGCCGTCGGCACTGGTCACTTCAAACCCGGCACGCAGTAGACGGATCGAATGAAATCCAGTTCCAGTCGCCACATCCAACACACGATGAACACCCCGTTCCTTCAAAATGCGGATAAAGAAATCCCCCTCACTCGTGGCTCGGGCTTCCCAATCGATCAGATCATCCCATTTTTGAACAAAGCTATGGACATACTCCTTTTTGTACAAATCTGTCTTTCGTTGGGCAATAGGATTATCTCCATAGGATTGTTTCTTCTGGATCATGGGCGTACCTCCTGATGGCCCGTCGCTCAGGCTCTATCAAGCTGAATAACAGTGAAAATGACAAAGACCTTAACCCCTCTCACAGGTGAGACGGGAGAGGCCTATGACTGACGCAAGGAGACCAATCTAGCGTTTTGAGTCAACTATCGCAACCCCCCTCGCCTGGCAACACCTCTAAAAAATTATAAAATTCTTCAATAAAAGCAATTGTTTATGATTGAATATGACGAATTATCTACTTAAAACAACCCGCCTGAGTGCCATGAATCATCCCTTATCTCGATGAGTGCCAGGATGTTCCGAAGACTTGAGGGAACGTTTCTTGTTCTGAACGCTCAAATATGCTAAGCCCCTATCTTCTTTCCAGGAAAAGCCCTATCCATGAAATCCACAACTTTGGTGTTTAATATTTCGTGTGTGTTGGCCTTTGCCTTCCTCCTCTGGGGAGGCCTGGCACCCGATCATCTCGCAACAGTCACCAGCAGTATCCAAACTTCTTTGTTGGACACCTTTGGCTGGTTTTACGTACTCGCGGCCTCGGCCTTTTTAATTGCCGCCTTTTGTCTGATCTTCTCTCGCTACGGAGACATCCTTCTCGGACCAGACGGGGCCAAGCCCGAATTCAATTTGCTTACCTGGTTTGCGATGCTCTTTTGCGCTGGCATGGGCATCGGATTAGTCTTTTGGGGTGTGGCTGAACCCACCTCGCATTTTCATACCCCACCAATAGGCGAAGGCGGAACACCGGAAGCCGCTCGGCTGGCGCTACAATATTCCTTTTTTCACTGGGGGTTACATCCTTGGGGCATCTACACCATGGTGGCCTTGGCGCTGGCCTATTTTCAATTTCGGCGGAACACTCCCGGCTTGTTTAGCCTGGCCTGCCAACCCATCTTAGGGACACACGCATCGGGATATCTAGGTACGGCAGTAGACGTCGTGGCGGTCTTTGCTACGGTATTCGGTGTTGCGACATCCTTGGGATTTGGCGCTGTACAGATCAGTGGTGGGCTCTCTTATGTCTTTGGCATCCCCAATACATTGGGGACTCAGTTGACGTTGATCGCCATTGTGACTCTCTTGTTCATGCTCTCAGCACAAACCGGTTTGCATCGTGGCATCAAATACCTGAGTAATCTCAATATGATCCTGGCCTTATCACTACTCGGCTTCTTGCTGCTTCTCGGGCCCACGCACTTCATTATGACAGTCTTACCATCGACTTTTGGGCACTACCTGCAAAACCTGCCAACCATGAGCCTCAATCTGGCGCCTTTTCGTGATTCATCGTGGATTTACGATTGGACGCTTTTTTACTGGGCCTGGTGGATAGCGTGGGCACCCTTCGTCGGCACATTCATCGCCCGTATCTCCAAAGGGCGGACCGTCCGAGAATTTGTGCTCGGGGTCCTACTCGTACCCTCAATTTTTTGCGCGTTTTGGTTTACGGTCTTCGGTGGAACTGGGATAGCCCTAGAACTCTTTCACGACGTGCCCCTAAAAACGGTGATGGAGCAGCAAGGCATTGAAGTGTTGCTCTTTAAGGTTTTAGAACAGTATCCCTTGGGAACAATCATGTCTCTTATCGCCATCTTCTTGATCGGGACTTTTTTTATTACCTCTGCAGATTCTGCCACGTTTGTGTTGGGAACGCTGACGACCAACGGCAGCCTCAATCCACCGAATCATATCAAGTTCACTTGGGGCATCATTCAATCCCTCTCTGCAGCGATTCTCCTCTGGTCCGGCGGACTCAAAGCCCTCCAAACAGGCGCTATCCTCGCTGCCTTTCCCTTTGTTTTTGTCATTATTATCCTCATCATTTCTCTTCTGAAATCCTTCCAGCAAGAAGTGAAACCGCGTTGAGCCAAAATCTTTGGTGCGGCTCAACGCCAGCGCTCCACGGGAGGGCCAGAAGAGCCCCGCTCTCCTGTTGATTCACCAGCGAAAACGGTTCCCCTCCCTCACTGAAGGAACACAACATTTCATCATGTGTTCTCTCGAACAGTAGCGGGAATACTTCCACGGGCTCCATATGGTTGTTGAACAAGCTTCATGTTCATCAGGATTAGTTTCCTATGCTGTTTCCTATGCTGCAATGGTTCGCCACAGTTTTTCTGTATGCTCATAGATACATTCTGTTTTTATTAGATACATTTTCCTGTAGAGATTCGGCTGGGCTTTTCCCTTGAAACCCTACACGCTCTAAAGCTATAAACCAGCAATCAAGTATGTTACGAAAAACTACCATAGAATCAACCAGTTACAAGGGGAAAGATTTAGTCAAAAAGTCGCTGGGTTAATAGCAAATATTTCTGTTCTTAGCCAGATCTGGCATGGTCTATGCTTTGGTCTATGCTTCGATAAGGAGCCTGGATCTATCTGACCTTTCTATCTATCGCTTTTAGAGTTGGATTTTGAACCAATGGCTGGAGCTTTTTTAAGAAAGATAGCTCAAGAACACACGCGCCGCTGTACTCCACAGATCCGACTTGCTTCCATCACAGTATCATTCGCCTGTAGATGACCAAAAATACTTGAACCTGTTCACTGATAGCTCTGTATCGAGGGTATTCTATGCTACATATCTCCAGAAAGATTAAACAGGACGTGGTCGTGCTAGAACTATCCGGACGATTTGATTTTCGTGTTGTTGAACACTTCTTGTCCACATTAGAAGATACGGTAATGACACACAAGCCACACCATGTGATCCTTGACTTAAGTCGGGTCCCCTTTATCGATAGTATGGCCATCGGACATATGGTGACAACTTGGCATAAGCTTAAACAACAATCGATTCAGTTTACACTTGCCGGTCAAACAGGCTATGTTGATACTGCCTTAAAGGATATTAGGCTGGAAGCTATGATACCTACGGCCTCGACCGTGGAGAACGCCTTATAGGCAGACTTCCTGATACTTGTTTTCTACTGAAAAAGAGCTGTAATGCCAACGGAAAATCTTAGCCCGCCCCACATCGCGATAACTGAAACGGTGCTCCGGTTCTATGTGTTTTTAGGACAGTATATCGATCGGTGTTTGGACGAAGAACATCGACAGTCGTTACCTGAAAGAGAGTTCCAACAACATTTGGCGACGACTCACGATCAAGTCACAGAGTTACTCGCCACCAACCGTGTCGTGAAAACCAAAGCCGAAGACGAATTTCAACGCGTGACCAAGATGTGTCAAGAGTACCTGAGCTCTCCCAAAGACGGTACACATCAAACAACTTTGCAGAAGGAGCGACAAACTCTCCGGGTCAAGATGCTGGCATTGAGCGACTTGCTAGCCGTCTTTCGGTCTATCTAACCTTTTCAATCTCCTCCCGCCACTCTCCGAGGCCCAATCGGATTGACCGCAAAAAAAATCGTGTGGTACCGTCCACATTCGGGTTTTACTTAGGGGTCATAATGTTATTCGTTCTTCCAACACTGGGAAGTAGGCCTCAAGTTTCAGTGGGGGACTGTTGAAAAAATCCGTCAGCGGCGTTCTCGCCATTTTTCGGTGCTCACGTATTCTCCATACGCTCCGCGCAGATAAATGGCTGCGGCCTTGCTGAACGAACGTTTTTCAACCGCCCCTCGGGTCTGGTGACAGAGGGCGTATTGGGGAAATATGGTGTTTGATATCTTCATTATTCAACAGTCCCGTGCGGAAAACCATGGCCGATTCGGTAGCGGAACACATTGCAGCATTGGATGATGAAGATTGGGGCATTCGCGAAGATGCCGCAATGGCATTGGGACATTCCGATGACCCACGAAGTATTCAACCCTTGATTCGGTGTCTCCGTGACTCCGATCGGGCGGTGCGAAACGCTGCGGCAGGTTCACTCACAGCTTTGGGAGAACCTGCTGTCGTATCTTTGGGCTTCTGCCTAACTGATCCTAATCTCCACGTTCAGGAGATGGCCGCCTCCATTCTCGCAACTATTGCCGATGACCAGGTCTTCGAACCACTGCTGTCGGCTCTCGTGAATCCCAACTGGATCGTCCGTATGTCCGCGGCTAAGGGGCTAGCTCGTATCAAGGACCCTCGGTCGATCGACACCCTCATTTTATTGCTTCAAGATAAGGTTCCAGCCGTTCGCGATGAAGCTGGCCGGGCCATTCAGGCCATCGGAGAAGCAAGCGTCCCTCCTCTCTTACAAGGGTTGCAGGATCAGGACTGGAGAATCCGCCTACGTGCAATAGAAGCCCTCTCGCTCTTAAAACCCGAGATCGCGGTGGAGCCATTGATGAGATTGGTGAAAATTGATCCTGACACTGCCGTTCGGCAAGATGCGGTTAAAGTTCTAGGGGAGATCGGGCATGCGCAGGCGATTCCTTTGTTGCTAGATGCACTTACCACACCCTCCTTACAACTCCGAGCTATTGAAGCTCTCGGACAACTACGCGCTGCCGATGCAGTTCCTCACCTGACCACACTCATCAGATCCCTAAAGACCAAGACCTATGAGGACCGCATGGAAGGCTGTACTGACCCGAAGTACAAGGAAGATCTTCCACCTCTAGAAGCCGCGGTGAGAGCTCTGGCCAATATTGGCGATCCTCGAGCCATCCCCGCCTTATTGGACGCATTGAACAGTACGCTACTCCGTCAAGAAGCCGCCGGAGCCTTAACCCATTTCGGAGAAGCCGCTAAAACCCCGTTGCTACAGTTGTTAAAAACCACACAGGATGACAATCTACGTCGACATGTGTTGGAATCCCTTGCCCAGCTTGGCTGGCGCCCCGGACAAATTCGCCTATAACTCACAACGACCAATGCCAAAAGAATCGTTTGAAACGATCATCTCAGAACTGGACCACGAAGAAGATTGGCGCCGGATGCGGGCCACATCCACCTGTATGAAAGGTGGGCCTAAAGCCGTCGAAGCTATTATCCAAGCGATTGAAACAGGAAGTGCTCACTATAAAGTCGAAGCCATCAAAATGTTGGCCCGATTGGGCGATCCCCGGGCTGGACAAACATTGGCTAATTTGGTCCAAGACGAGGATAGTCAGGTTCGCCAGGCCGCAATTGATGCGTTAGAACACATGGCGGGAATACTCGATGAAACCACCGCCGCTGCGCTATTGGACCATCTCCAGAATGATCAACTTCGAGAACGAGTCACGGCCCTGTTAGGAGTCATTCCCACTTCAATAGGACCTCTGTCAGAACAGCTGTGTGATCCAGATAACAGTACTCGTCAGCGGGCCGCTGAAATTTTAGCGCAATTACTAGATCCCCGGTCAGCCGATGGGTTTGTCGATGCGATGGCCGATCCTGATCTTCGGGACTTAGCGACGGATACCTTACGAAAATTGGGAGCCATTCGAGAACGAATCGATCAAATTATGGACACCCTACGGGATGTCGAAGAATCTGAGCTAAAAGAAGGCGCCAGACAAGAAGCGGTTATCCAACTACACCATATTGGCCGGCCAGCCGTTGAGATTCTCTTGGAATATCTGGACGATGACGATTGGGTAGTTCGAGAGGCCGCCGCGGATACTCTGGGGAAAATCGGTGATGTTCGAGCCGTTGAACCCTTGATGCAACGACTGGAATCAGACAAAGATACTGGCGTCAAAGAACATGCCTTGAAGTCATTAGGGCTCATCGGAGATCCTCGTCCAGTGTCATTGTTTATTGATTCCATTCCCATCCGTCCTCTCCGGGTGCTGGCTGTGGAAGCTCTTGAAAAAGTCAAAGATATCGAAGTGTTACGACCTCATGCCGAATTGTTTAAACAATTAAAAAATGATCGGGATGGACTGATTTCCTATAATTCTGGCGTGATCCTTGACAAACTGGAGGCCGCCGCTGCACAAATGGATGAAGAAATTTGGGCTGGAAAGGAGTAACGATTCATGACGGACTCAAATCAGGTCGACCCATTGTTGTCGGCACTGCGGGACGATAACGAAGCTTTACGGGATCACGCGGCTTCTCGTCTTGGAGAGGTTGGTGCTGAAGCTATCCCGAAACTGATTGATATGTTTTTGGAAGATGATTGCGTGATTCGGGAAGCGGCAACCAGTGCCTTGGTACAAATCGGCGAACCGGCCATTGAACCTCTGATTGAGGCATTGAAAGAAGATGAAGAATGGTCGGTCCGTGAACAAGCGGCTACCGCGTTGGGTAAGTTACGCGTCACCAAAGCCGTGGATCCACTCGTTCATGCTCTCCGCCATGACAAAGATGGCGGCGTGAAAACCGCGGCCATTTGGGCCCTCGAACGCATTGGGCACCCCGATGCCGTCCCTGCACTCGTGGATGCCTTAATGGATGCCACACTCCGAGAGGACGCGGCTCGTGTTCTAAAAAAACTTGGTGACTCGCGCGCAACTCAAGCACTCGTCGAAGGCCTGCAAGCCGCCAACTGGATCGTCCGCCGGCATGCAGCCGAGGCCTTGGGCAAGATTGGGGACCTTGAATCACTGAATCCACTCATTCAAGCCTTGTCCGATGAAGATTGGTTGGTCCGTCGCAATGCCGCAGAGTCATTGGCACGCTTAAAAGACAACCGCGCCATCGATCCGTTGGTGCCTCTGTTGGAAGACGAAAATGAAATGGTGCGGGACACGGCAGAGGGAGCTCTGGCGAGTTTAGGGTGGACCCCTAGCTCATCGACATAGGAATTATTAGTCGACCTTATCGACTTTGTACACTTTATACCTGAGGAAAGAGCATTATTATGGCAAATGAAGCACCCACCAAACTTATCTCCATCGGTCCCAAAGCAGGCGGCAAAAAGGATGGATTTAATCTTGTGACTGAAAAAGTTTCGGCGATCAATCTTGAGACAAACCAAATCGAAGTTGAATTGCTGGCCTACGACGGGAAAACTGTTCTGCTCGATGTGGGTGAAGAAGCCGTTGAAGATCTACAAAAAATCAAAGTGGGCGACGGGGCAACGCTTCGAGTGGTTGAAGAAGAAGGCAAGCGTATCGTCAAAAGTTTTCGCATCCGTTCAAAAGATCCGAACGTCGCGGCGGCTGATGCCGCCCTCCTGGACCTGAATGATACCCACTGGCTCAATCGCAAACATGCGATTGAAGTGCTTGGAGAACTTCGCGTCGAAGCAGCTGTCAAACCATTGGTGGAGATGCTCAATGACGAAGTGGGCGATGTCCGTCAACGCGCTTATGAAGCCTTGATTAAGATCGGAGCTCCCTGCGTATCCGACGTCGTCCCTCTCTTAACGAATGAGGAAGATGAACTTCGGCAATCCGCCACAGAAATTTTACGGAAAATTGGAAAACCCGCAGTGGAGCCGTTAGCACAAGCGTTAAGCGAGGCCGACGAACGCTTGCAAAAACGGATCATGAAGGTCCTGGATCGGATGGGGTACAAAAGAAAGTAAGAAAAGTCTATTCCCTGCTCGTTGAACCCTGGGCCAAGGGGTTTCGTCCTACTTCTTTCCGACCGACAGGCACATAGTAAAACCCCCAGGCTTCCATTCGTTCAGGTTCGTAGACATTCCGAAGGTCGATAAAGATTGGGGACTTGACCTTTGATCGAATCTGATCCAAATCCAGATTGCGAAACTGATTCCATTCAGTAACCAGCACAATGGCGTCAGCACCCTCCGAGGTGTGATAGGCATCTCTGCAGGGAATCAAGTTTGGATACATCTTCATCGATGCCTCGAGTGCTTCCGGATCGTAAGCACGCACGGTACACCCTGCCTCCATGAGTTGATCCGCAATAAACAAAGCCGGCGAATCACGAATATCGTCTGTATTCGGTTTGAAAGCCAGACCTAACAAAGCGATGGTTTTCCCTTTTAGATCTTTGAGCACATGACGAATTTTCTCGACCATCCGATTGCGCTGTTCGTCATTGATCTTTTTAGTGGTCTCGGCCATGGTCATAGGATAGCCGGCATCTGTCCCGATCTTTATTAAGGCTGCCGTATCCTTCCCAAAACAAGATCCGCCAAACCCTGGTCCAGCATGCAAAAACTTTGAGCCGATCCGCTTATCCAACCCCATCCCCTTCGCCACCATTTGGACATCGGCCCCGACCTGCTCACATAAGTTGGCCATTTCATTGATAAACGAAATCTTCGTGGCGAGAAACACATTGGAGGCATATTTGATGACTTCAGCGGTCCTGATGTCAGTCACAACAATAGGTGTTTCAATAAGATAGAGCGGCCGATATAAATCTCGCATGATCGCCACGGCTTCCGCACTATCTGCACCGATTACCACTCGATTCGGTCGCATGAAGTCCTCAAGCGCTGAGCCCTCGCGTAAAAACTCGGGGTTTGAGACCACACTAAAATTAATGGGAGTTTGTTGATTGTCTTCAATAATGGAGCGGACACGATCAGCCGTGCCAACGGGAACAGTGGATTTGTTGACCACGATCTTGTATCCGGTCATACGTTGTCCAATGCTTTTCGCGACCGCGTCGACGAACGATAGGTCCGCAGATCCATCCTCACCGGAAGGCGTACCCACGGCAATAAACACGACTAAGGCTTCGTCGACCGCTTTATGCAAATCGCTCGTGAACCGAAGGCGGCCGGCATTCAAATTTTTTGTAACAAGCTCGGCTAAGCCAGGTTCATAAAAAGGCACTTGCCCTTTTTCTAAAGAGGCAATGCGACTTTCATCCTTGTCCATGCACAACACGTTCAGTCCGAATTCCGCAAAACACGCGCCGGTGACTAACCCAACGTATCCCGTTCCAATTACACTGATATACATGCTGCAATCTCCTTGAACAACTGCTTGCTCGTATCTTGCCTTACCATTGGTGGTAAAGCAATTACAGTATTTTGTGATCCGGTATTCGGCGAGCAAATAATACTGATTTCTCGGTTAAAATACGATCAAACTTCATACAGTGCCAGACAAAATATGATTCAAATGGCTTTGCACTACGGGAGGGCTTCAACGGTGAAAAAAATGTTGGTTTTTTCGCTGAAGAGAAAAAAATGAAGTATGGCTGGGGGACCAGGAATCGAACCTGGGTTCTCAGAACCAAAATCTGATGTCTTGCCCCTAGACGATCCCCCAACCGAGCATCACTCTAAAACGGAGAACAACAGGCCGTCAAGATCATAGGGACTACACACGTCCGTAGACAATCCAATGCCGATCATCAAGCATATCCACCATCAACCCACTGAGATTCAGTCTCGCTAAGTGCGAGGCCACCTCATCTTCGGTCAACGCGGCGCATAGCGAATGAAAGAAATCGTGGCGTAAGCGTTCCGATTCGTCCGCCGCATGTTCATCTACGATCGCTTGGGCAGCTTCAGGACTCTCCGGCCGCAACAAATCCGCGACGAACACAAGGCCACCTGGCTTGAGTAACGTTTTCACGCTGTACCAAAATTGCAGCGGATTCGGCACGTGATGGACAAGACTGTTGGAGATGATGACATCCACCGGTCTGGGTAAATTGATCTCTTGAAAACGCTTGAGCAGAAAGTGAACACGATCATGAACTCCTGCCTCCCGCGCAGCTTGTTCGGCATGTGCGAGCATCGGCGCTGACGCATCAACACCTGTGATGGTGCAACTCATGTGATGGCGGGCCACACGAATCGGGATATCTCCTGGGCCACAGCCCAGGTCCAGAATGTGAGGAGTCTCCATTTCTGGATACAACCTAAGAAATTGGTCGACAAACTCCTGATTCTCTTTTTCAAAATTCGCACGAGCATAGGCGACGACCTGTTGGGGATCATCCATGAGTTCTGGTTCTAACACGCGTTCCATTATGGACGGGGTTCCTTTGACTGTGCTTCTATCCAGATTCTATCGCCTTGCCGCACCATCCCCTCCGCCACGACGCGCGCGTACAGACGGCTCCACCCTTCATGCTGACGTTGTCCTATCCGTTGATAATTGCCCTCTTGAAACCATTGCGCATTGTGTCGACAGGGCTCACAAAAGCTCGTGAAGACAATGCAAACCTCTTCGCCAATCTTGAGCCCATCTCCTGGCTGTATTTCTGCCCAATCCAGCCCGGCCACCGTAAAGTTTTCTCCCGATGCGCCTGGATAGATCGTGTGGCCTTCTTGCTGCAGCGCTTGGATAATGTCGTAGGAAAACACACAGACAGCTCGATCCGGTCCACCATGGAGTGTGGTATTGCGATGGGCATCTCCCTGCAGCCCACCGACTGACACTCGGGCTTCTGGCACAGGCAACTTCGGCAGACCTCCTGATGAAATGTTGATTTGGTAGAGATAAGGAGATACGTCCATAAACGAGTAAAGAACAAGATTAATGAGGCAATTCAATCAGGGAGCATCGTAGCCAGATGGAATATCGTGGATCAAATAAAAGCCATTATCGCACCGCGATATTTCTTATCAGGGGGCAAGGACACCTTGAATAAATGTCTCGATTTTCCGGAAATAGTCTGTTCCACCGACAAATGGTACATCGTTATGCTCAGCACCTGATACTTCAAACCATTGTTTGGGTTCGGATGCCGACTCGAACACTTGCCACCCCAAAGCTCGAGGAACGATAGAATCCCGCTCACCATGAATCACCAACACCGGCATGGTTAAAGTATGAACTTTTTGTATGAGATCAAACCTCACGTTCGTCAACCACCGGGCCGGGAACCCAAAGTAGTGATGATCGGCCATGGCTTGGATGGAGGGGAAAGCCCCTTCAACTATCAATCCCATAGCCGGACGTTGATTCGCCACTTCCGCCGCTACACTGGATCCTAACGATCGCCCAAAGATAATGAGCCGCTCAGGTGCAATCTGGCGTTGTCGCACAAGATAGTCATATCCAGCCACCGCATCCTGGTAGAGCCCAGCTTCGGAAGGTGCCCCAGAGCTCCTTCCATAGCCTCGATAGTCGAAAATAAAGACCGAGATGCCACGGTTATAGAGGAGCCGAATATTTTCGAGACGATGACTGATATTGCCGGCATTGCCATGACACCAGAGCAAGACTGGCGTCATCGGGCCTGCATCGACAAACCAGGCATAGACGGTCACCGTTTCATCGATTGGAAGCCAAATCTCTTCGAGCGGAAGTCTACTGAGGTGCACCCAATTCCGTTCTTCCCATGGGGAGGGTTGAAAGACAAAAAGATCTTCAAACATCTCTTCACCTTGACCTACGCTTAGGGAGCATCAGCCTCAAGGTTGGCCGGTCCTAAAAGAATACAGGGGAAACCTCAACTTCATCATCGAGGCCATCCCTTCTTGACAGGCTTTAGGGTGCCCACTAGAATCAAAACGTGTACTCATAGTGAGCGGGAATAGCTCAGTGGTAGAGCATCGCCTTGCCAAGGCGAGGGTCGGGGGTTCAAATCCCCTTTCCCGCTCCAACTCTTCTTCTCCTCTTCTAATCGCCCGTTCCTTTCACCGCAGGCACAAACCTCGTCGATCCCCGTCAGATGTTTGTTTTGACGAAAGACAGATTACTAACGCCTTTGGTTTAACCCTCCCAAAAAAGTGGCGTTAAATGACATTCTTGGTGCCAAAATTGTCAGTTGAGCAGAGGCTCGTTTCTGTCTAACAATCAGGAACAAAGATAATCCACCAGGGTGTGGATTCTTCTTTCATCTGAGAAAATTGTCGCGCGGTAAAACTGCTTGGGGTTCCTTCCCAAACTGCCCCTCGGCGAATTTCAACATAGCGAAAGTTGATAGGTCGATTCCTTTTTCCAGAAGTTGCCGTTTGCAGAGGAAGCTGCGTACGAAGTGTGACCAACGTTGACAAGTCTATTTTGGCTCCGGCGGGCAGCGACGACAACTCGTGATAAATATCCCCAAAGACGGTTGCCAGGTTATCTTGGGTAAACAGTTGGTTGAGGGGGCGGTAGGCGTCATCCTCGATTAATTGACTCAGTATTTCCCAAAATACTTCGTCATCGATAGCCGACAATATTCCGACTTGGCCTCGATTCCCCATAGTCTGCAGCAGCGGTAAAGGACCTATGATACTAAATTTCCAGGGAGGAAAGGTTAACGTGCGCCCTTGATGTGAAACTTCTAACACTTTCTCTCCATCCAACCGACTGAAATGGAATTGCCCTCGAGTGGCCTGGAGTTGATTAGTAATCACATCTGGTTCCAAGCGACTCGGCTCAAAACTAAAGGTGGGATTGGCGGGAGCATGACACGTACACATTGTATAACGCGGTAAGACTTCCTTGTCATGACCAAATTGCTGGAGATCCACTCCTCCCCAAAATTTGTAGTGTACTTGCGCTTGCACTAAGCTCTTGAGATAGCGATCCCGCTCCTCGTTTTTGTGATAGACTCCACCCACCTGTGAACCGGGTGCCAAGCGATCAAAGGCATGCAAGATGAGAGGTTTTGATTGCGCGCGTAAGAGCGGAACGTAATGCTCCACCAATTCTTGTTCAAAACTCAGGTCGCCCGCTCCGATATCTAATAATGAAGGGGAGTGCGATTGAAGAAGAACGTCGTAGGGATTCTCTGTTTCACGCAAGATGTTCTCTAATTCTTTAGGCGATAATGCAGCCGCATTCATCTGCTGTTCCTCGACCGCCAATATTCCCCAAACAATAAGCGAGCGGACCGCCTTCGAGGGTGGCAGGCCGGTTAGTTCTTTAAGCGTCTGATGCACCTCATGGTTTTTCGTTTGCTGGTCAAATTGATGAAGCACGCCAACTAAACGTTGTTGAATATTGGGTTCCAGAGGCGCCTGTTCAATAGATTTAATCAAAACAGGAAGGAGGGCCGAGAAGGATTGTGGAGCCAGCAACTTTCGACTGGCTTCCCAATGGTGGGAATACGACTCTCGACTGTTTTGTATTTCTCGGCGAAACTGATGACTGTTGAGCATCAAAGCATTCTTCCCCCCGCCTTTATCATCACATTCCGTGCGGCTTCACTATGATGAAGTTCCTTAGGCATCTTTATGTTCACCAGACCAAGGTTTTGGTTGAGCCAATATTGCCCCTCTGCGGAGACTATGGTACACCATCTCTCAATCATGAGCTTCCTCAAGACTGTCCTGTTTAGACTTGTGGTTTGTGGTGTCCTCGTTACTCATGGAGGTATCGGATGTACGGCCATCCAAGCCACTCCAACTTTTACGGTTGGGCAAATCTACGATGTTTCTCAACAAACCCTCGTGACTCTTGATGAACTGATGCCTCACATACTCTCGGCCGATGTCATTTTCTTTGGTGAAGAACATTACACACCCTCTCATCTCGAAGCGGCAGAGTCCATTTTGAAAATCCTTCTTGCGCATGAACGTCATCCCGCTTTGGCCATGGAAATGTTTAGCTGGGATGGGCAACCCGGATTAGACCGGTTTATTGAAGAACCGACAACCAGTCTCGACCAGTTACAAGAGAGTACTCATTGGAAAACCAATTGGGGTGGTGATTTTGACGATTATCAGCCACTTGTGACATTTGCCCAATCACGTCATCTTAAACTCTTGGCACTCAATCCACCACGCACTTTAGTACGGCTCGTCGCCACTCAGGGTTTAGAGCAGGCCTTACACGACCCCCAGATGAAACACTGGCCAATAGACAGTCTCAATGTGGATGATCCGGAATATGAAAACCTGATCTTCGAACAAATTGAGGCCTGTCACCCCGGCTTACCAAGTGATGTGTATCGCCGTATTTTTGAAGCATCGATCTTCCGTGACGAAGGGATGGCCCGAATCATCAGGGATTACTTAGATCAAAAAACTTCGTCAAAGAATCCTTTAGTTAGCTATACCGGAGGCGGACATATTCAATACCATATCCCGATACCCAAACGCGTGCACATGACTCACCCCGAAGCCAAATTGCTCACAATCTACCTAGTTGCGTGGGATTCATCGAAACAAGAAGAAGTCTCGGCTGAACTCCAAAATGGGATGGCGGATTTTCTCTGGCTCACACCCCTCGGTCCAAACGGGGTTCAGGCTCGATGCGGATAAAGATTCTTGTAACAGCTCCCTATTGTGAAAATTTTAGGAGGTAGACATGGCAGATCCTATCATCATCCCTCAACACTCACCCTATGTTATGGATATGGAACCCGGGACCTACTACTGGTGTCAATGCGGGCGATCCAAGACTCAACCATTTTGTGACGGATCGCACACGGGGACCGATTTTTCGCCTGTGGAAGTTGCAATAAAGGAGAAGAAGAAAGTGGCTTGGTGCGGATGCAAGCACAGCAAGAAACCTCCGTTTTGTGACGGCACACATTCTCGTCTTGAACCATGATAGAACAGATGTGATCCTAATAATGACATGTCATACCAAGCGGCGATTAAACAATCCAGGCCTCTTGCTCTAGGTTAGCAAATAATACGTATGTTATATTAGAAATTTATACTATATATTTTACCAAATGTAGCTTGCATCATGGAAAGGCAATTGTCTACAATTCTTCCGATTTACAAAAGGATTCGAGGTAACTAGACAATTAGCAAGTAGGTATTCTTTAGTTCAGAAAGAGAGGACTATCCTATGAATCGGATTATCACCCTATGCACAATGATGATGTTAGCGGCAGCACCCGCTATGGCAAACGCGCCTGGTGGAGGGTATGAAGGTATCACTGCCATGTTTTATGGGACCATTGCGGTGATTCTGGCCTACGGCGCCTACGATATTTTCTTTAAGACCTGACTCGCCGCAACAAGATCTTTTCCTTGACATCGTGCCGGCTCCTCTTTTTTCAACAAGAGGAGGTGGGCTCTCTCTGTTTCTTGAGAGTGATTTCTTTCACGATCGGTCGCAACGTCCTCCACACATTCCGCACAACAATAGAATAACCCTCACCTGTCGGATGTATCCCATCCCCCTGGTTCAAATGTCGATGGGTGGCAACACCCTCTAAGAAAAATGGAATCAACGCCAGGTCATAATCATTGGCTAATCGATCATACAGTTGAGAAAATTGTCGCGTATATTCTTCGCCGTAATTCAGAGGCAAGCGCATACCAGCTAGTACAACGATCACACCCTCGGCCTGGAGGCGCTCAATAATTCCTTGTAGATTCGCAAATGTTTCTTGTAAAGGCTGACCCCTGAGCCCGTCGTTGGCACCAAGTTCTAGAATAACGACTGTTGGACAACTCTTCAGAATCCAGTCGACTCGTCGAAGGCCTCCAGCTGAAGTATCCCCAGATACACCTGCGTTAATGACTTCAAATGGAAGCCCCTCCTGTCGCAACAAATCAGCTAATTGTTCTGGATACGCTTGTTCTGGAGAGACCCCTAACCCTGCAGTAAGGCTATCGCCAAATGCAATGATCCGCGAGACCTCAGTGGCTTTTGATTGCCCCAACTGCGGCGACACTGAGGTCTCTGCTTGGACCGGGTGGGAATTCGGACTACTAGAATTATTGACGAGACCGTGGGGAGATTCTTCTTGAACTTCACACCCTAATTGTCCCAGACAGAAGACAAGACAACTTGATAAGATAACCCTAGACAGAACATGCTGACCGAAAACCGTTTTTCCTATCTGAAATTTTCCCCTTTCAGTCTCTAGCTGCCGTGTTCCCACCGTCATCGGATCATCCTTCGTCATCTCAACCATCTCAGTCTATCATCTCTGTTAATCAGCTTGGCATGCAGTTGTCGGCTGGAAATCAGACTATTCAGATTCTACAAGACATTTCATTTGAAGTCCCCGCCCGAGAAACCCTTGCCATTGTTGGCCCCTCCGGCAGTGGGAAATCAACTCTCTTAGGACTGCTGGCTGGACTCGATCGCCCAACACATGGATCAATCCACGTCCTGGGGACCAGGATTACAACATTGTCAGAGGAAGCCATGACCTCCTTCAGGCAGAAAAGCCTTGGTTATGTTTTTCAAGCTTTTCATCTCATTCCAACCTTGACCGCCCTGGAGAACGTCGCGCTACCGTTGGAACTTCAGGGTATAGCCAATGGCCACGATCGTGCCAAGACGCTCCTGCATGCGGTTGGGTTAGACGCTCGCTTGCATCACTATCCCATGCAGCTTTCTGGTGGCGAACAACAACGCGTCGCCCTGGCCCGGGCATTTGTTAGCCAGCCTCCGCTGCTTTTAGCTGACGAACCTACTGGCAATCTTGATAGTACGACCGGAAACATCGTCATCGATCTCCTCTGGCAACTTCATGAAGAACATGACACGACCTTGATCCTCGTCACACACGATACGGCCCTTGCTACTCGCGCACAACGTATCCTGACCCTACGGGACGGAGGCATTGTTCACGACACGTCCCGTTCGTCCTGAGATCCCTGTTTCTTATGATCCCTATTGCTGTGAAATTAGCCTGGAGGGAAACCGTAAGCTCTTGGTCTCGTTTCGTCTTTTTGTTTCTCTGTCTCGGGCTAGGAGTAGGGGCGATTGTGGCTGTGGATCTGTTTGCCACAAACGTCGAGCAGGCCATCTTAGGAGACGCACGGAGTCTTCTCGGAGGAGACATCGAACTATCGTGGCGCCGTCAAATCACACAAGCGGGCCATGATGTTATTGACTCGCTTTTCAAACGCAAGATGGCTATCTCACATATCACAGAATTAGCCGCAATGACAGCCGTCGAAACCGGCGAAAAACAGAACCCTCAGGTGAGCCTTCACTCGCAGTTGGTTGAATTGAAGGCCTTGGATTCAGCCTATCCTCTGTATGGTCGGCTGATCGTGGAGCCTGCTAACCCAACCAAGGAACTGTTGGCCCCTTGGCAATCTGGTTGTGCACGTTATCCATGCTTTGGGGCTATTGTTCAGAAATCATTGTTGATCCGCCTGCATTTGAAGCTAGGGAGTGAACTCCGCATTGGGCAAGCCAATTTTATCGTGACCGCGATTCTTGCCAAAGAGCCCGACAAAATCGCCACCGCGTTTAGCCTAGGACCACGTATGATGATTTCGAGAGAAGCCCTCGCCGAGACAGCGCTGGTGAAAACAGGAAGCCGGATTCATGAACGATTTCGCGTGCGGCTCCCTGCTTCAGCAAGTCTTGAACTCCAGCTCGGTGAACTGCGGGGACGGTTGAGCAAGGAAGGGGTGCAAGTGAAGTCGTATCGTAACGCCCAACCTAGGCTGCGCCGTTTCTTAGACCAGCTATCCCTCTATCTTGGATTAATTGGCCTAACGATCCTTTTAGTCGGAGGAATCGGAGTTGCTTGCACAATTCAAGGATTTATCACACAAAAAACTCCTATTATCGCCACCCTCAAAACTCTCGGTGCAGGCTCCTTCCAAATCATCAAAATTTACGTGATACAAAGCTTGCTCTTGGGTGTCATAGGGAGTATTGCCGGAGGATTGCTAGGAATCGGACTTCATCAAGGACTGCCGCTATTGTTGCAAGGCATTCTTCCAGAGACCTTCGCGATCTACCCAACACTTGCGCCAATTGCCCAAGGAATCGCACTTGGAATTTTCGCGACGCTCGCGTTTTCCCTTTGGCCATTGCTGACTATCCGACATGTCTCGCCTGCTCTCATCTTTCGCCACGATGTCGAACAATCCAGACGGCAAACGCCCCAAGATTCATGGAACACCAGGTGGCTGGCTGCATTAATAGCCTGGTGGAACGACCGAACACAAAGAATCAGTAGTCTCGTGATCGCAACCGGATTGGCGGGCCTGGCTATCTGGCAGGCCCGCTCCGTTTCACTCGGGCTTTTCTTTTCACTGGCAGTCATCGTGGCAATGTTAATCCTCCTAGCGGCAACCAACATCTTGTTCGAGATCGTTCGACAAATTCGTTTCCCTCAAGCACTCTTGATGCGGCATGCCACAAACAATCTCCACCGACCTGGAAACTTCACGAAAGCCATGACTCTTGCCATCGGAGTCGGAGTCATGCTGATGACAACATTAGTCGTCGTGCAGCACACTTTACTACATCTCATTGAAGACCAAATCCCCAATAACGCACCATCGTTTTTTTTCATTGATATCCAGCCAGATCAACATCGTTTGTTCAAAAAAGTCTTAGCGACTCATATTGCAGACGCACCGCTTGATCTCGTTCCAGTCGTCCGCTCCCGACTCACCGCCATCAATGAACGGCCCATCAACCCCCAAGATCATCAAGGAAAACGCAACGGTTGGTATTTCACACGTGAATATGTCATCACTACAGCAGAGGCCCTCCCGAAGGATAATGTCGTAACCCAAGGAGCCTGGTGGGACACGACTCAACGTGAACAGTCTTTAGATGCCCCTCAAGGTCAAAAACATGTTTCGTTCGTATCGATAGAAGAGGATGCCGCTAAGAATTTGGGATTGTCACTTGGCTCTACCCTCACCTTAAATATTCAGGGAGTTCCACTTGTCGCAAAAGTCAGCAGTTTTCGCAAAGTTGACTGGAGTTCGTTTTCGATGAATTTCTTTATGATTATGAATCCGGGCTCATTGATTGGTGCTCCCATCACCTACATCGCCACCGCAAAGATTCCCGAAAATGTGGAAGTTCCCCTTCAAGAAGCCATTGTCGCAGCCATGCCCAACGTGACAGCCATTCACGTGGGTGAGGTCTTAAACAATATCGCGAAAATCTTCCGACAGCTAGCCATGGGCATTCAGGGTTTGGCTTTCCTTTGTCTGATGACCGGAGCTCTGGTGATGATCGCCGCGATATCCATCAATCGGTACCGGCGACTCCATGAGCTAGCTATCCTCAAGGCGCTGGGTGGTCGTCGAGCGCTTCTATTGTTTTCGTTGAGTACCGAGTTCGGACTCATTGGCAGCTTTGCTGGATTGATAGGGCTTGGCTTGGGCTGTCTGCTCTCTTGGTCGATCTTGTATTTCTTTTTTGACCTGACATGGACCATACACATCACCATTCTACTTATTGGATTGTTGATGACAATTTTGCTGACCCTTATCACCGGATTTCTGGGCACATACCGCTTGCTCGGTTTTCCACCACTTTCCGTGCTTCGTCAAGAATAGCCCCTCAAAAGATTCCTCTCGAACCGCAGCTGCAGCACTGCCCTGATTGTCTCATGCCGTTTAACCGCATCAGTGAGCTGTTGTTTACTGTTTCTGCCGTCTTATCAAAAGCTAAGGGCAAAGACCAAAGTAGTGATTGACCGACAAACTCCAAAGCGAGGATGAGCTCATCAAGGACATGTAGATATTTACCCATCGATTCACAGGATCCAGAGCGTTTCAAGGGTGGAATGATTTCATAGGGGAACAGGCTGGTATCATAACTCTACCAAGCAGGCCCATTTCATCCTTAATGAGGTCAAGAAAGCATCCTTCGAGATCTTGCATCATCGAAGGAGTAGCCTTAAGTTTGCTTTACATTTGACGAAAGAAGGATTAGGCTAATTAGAGAGAGGGGGGTGCTACTCCGGCCATACACATGAAGAGACAAATTTTATCAAAACTAAAAACGTGTATACCTTTTGTGGTTTTCGCCTTTCTGGTCTGCGGAGTGGGGAGCATATATTGTCCTATGCCAGCTGGGGCAACTGACTCCCATCAATCTCACCATTCATCGTCATCCCAATCAACAGGAGAATGCCCAGAACAGTTGACGACATCAGTGGAATCTTTTCAAAATGATGATGACCCTGCTGGTTATCTTTCCGTTTCGACCATTTCATCGTTAACCGACATTCCTCAATTCGATCTGTTCAAGTTATTGGGGACCAATACGACTCCCCAATCTGACGCGTATCCTCTTCTTTTCCTCCTGTTCTCAGTGTTTCTGAATTGAGTTTCCCTAACAGGTAAATCGGGCAGGAGTTCGGGAACAATCTGTGTTTTCGAACGCATGTTGGCTATTTCTGTCGTCACGTTAGGGGGGCATCATGGAATTATCTCAGCTCCAATATTCAAGCGGAAAAACCTTTGTCATAGGGATACTGCTGGTTATCCTTCCAAGTCTGCCGATTCTGGCTGCAGAACCTCCCTTAACACTACAAACGCTCATCGAGGAAGCCTTTCAGCGCAACCCCGAAATCCAGGTCGCCAAACAGCGGTGGGAAGCTACAAAAGCCAAGATTCCTCAAGTCCAATCGCTACCTGATCCAATTATCGGATTCGCTTACCGCGGTCCTGACATCATGAGAGAAGGTCGTTTCCAAATCCAACAGCAATTTCCCTTCCCAGGAAAACTTAATCTTATGGGAAAAGTCGCTTCAAAGGCCGCCGATCAAGTGAGCAAGGCTTACCAAGCCATTCAGCTTCGGGTGATCGCTCAAGTGAAGATCGCCTACTTCAATCTTCACTTTATTCACGAATCCATCGAGGTGGTGAACAAGAATTTGGCTATTCTCAAAGAACTCGAAAAAACCGCCGAAGCTCGCTATCAGGTCGGAAAAGGGATTCAACAAGATGTGTTTCGAGCACAGGTGGAGTTATCGCGAGAAATGGAACGACTGACTAGCTTGGAACAGGAACAAGACAGCATCACCGCAGAACTCAATCGCATCCTAAATCGCCCACCAGCTACTCCTCTGGGAAGACCTGAGGAACCGACACTCACCGCCCTCCCCTATAGTCTTGAAGAACTCACCAGCTTGGTTAAGCGACAATCTCCACTTCTCCAAGTGCAGGCACATGGCATTGAGAAAAGTCAATCATCTCTGGCCTTAGCGCAGCGAGAATATTATCCAGATTTTATTGTGAGCCTCGGAGCTATGCAGTCCTTCCGATCAGATGAGCTACAAGACGCCTTTGGAATGTTAGGGATCAAGATTCCGCTCTACTATTCAACCAAGCAGCGCTATGGGGAAAAAGAGGCGCTGGCCAACTTGGAAGGAGCGAGGAAGAACTACGATGCGGTGTTACAAGATGCTTTGTTTCGGATGGAGGACAATTTTGTCCGAGTCCAACGAGCTGCCCGATTGGTCAAACTGATTGGAGGCGCTATTATTCCGCAAGCCTCACTCGCGCTCGAATCTTCGATGGCCGGGTATGGGGTCGGAAAAGTGGACTTTCTGACCATGCTCGACAACGTGCTCAAACTACAACAAGACGAGTTAGATCTCTATCGCCAAACCACTGATCATGAAATTGCCATTGCCAGGATAGAAGAAGTGATTGGGCAATCCTTGCACGAACAAGCTGGCACGAGGGATTAAACTCATGAAACCACCACAATCATTCATTCTGAACCAAAAAGGACTTAGCCTGTGGAAATGGATGGGATTCCTGGCGATGATTGCGGCCCTGGGAGTGGGCGCGTACTGGTGGTTGATGATGAGGGCACCAGAACGCATGCACCCGACACACAGCATAGAAGGGGAAACAATAAACACTCAGACTCCAAAGACCTCGCCTCTACCCGTACAGAACAAAGGCGTGATGGTCAGCCCTCAAAAGCAACAAATGATTGGAGTCAAAACGGAACCAGCGAAGATTAAAAACCTGACGCACATGATTCGCACAGTAGGCCAAGTCGAAGTCGATGAAACTCGACTGACCCATATGCATACGAAATTAGAGGGGTGGGTACAGGAACTATATGTCAAGTTCACCGGCGAGCAAGTGAAGAAAAACCAGAAACTCTTTGAAATCTACAGCCCTGAACTGGTGTCCACTCAGGAAGAATACTTGTTGGCCTTAAAAGCCGTCAGATCCCTTGGGGACAGCGAATTCCCAGAGATTGCACAAAATGCGAAGTCGTTGCTGGAAGTCACCCGGCAACGCTTTTCGCTGTGGGATATCACGCCCGACCACATACAAGATCTCGAACAAACCGGGAAAGTCCTTCGAACACTACCCCTCCATGCCCCAAGTTCAGGATATGTATTGCACATGGCCGTCAGGGAAGGCATGCATGTGACCCCAGCGATGGAACTCTACACCTTGGCGGATTTATCGAGCGTATGGGTCCTCGCAGATGTCTATGAGTATGAAATTCCCCTCGTGGAACTGGGGCAGGAAGCTCGTGTGACACTTTCGTATTTCCCAGGCCAAACGTTCAAAGGCAAGGTAACTTATGTCTACCCAATTCTTGAGACCAAGACTCGAACCGTGAAAGTTCGGTTTGAGCTGCCCAATCCTGGATGGAAAATTAAGCCCGGCATGTTTGCCAACGTGGATTTACAAATCCCTCGTGGCAAGCGACTCGTCGTTCCTACAACGGCTGTCCTCGATTCAGGAACGGAACAACTGGTATTCATCGATCAAGGCCAAGGCATGTTTGAGCCTCGTAGGGTCACGGTAGGGGTAAGGACTCGGGATGCCTATGAAATTCTTGAAGGCATCAAACATGGGGAGTTGGTCGTTACCAGAGGCAACTTCCTTGTGGACTCAGAAAGTAACTTGAAAGCCGCCACAGAGATGATGATGCCAGGCATGGATATGGGAAAGAAAGAGAAGACAGAACCATCCGGTTCCATGCCGGGCATGCAGCATTGAGGAAGGAATCCGTTTGATGATTGAGAAAATCATCGAATACAGCGCAAGAAATCGTTTTGTCGTCCTGCTGCTCGTCGCCGTGCTTGTGGGCTGGGGAATCTGGGTTATGCGAGTCATGCCATTAGATGCGATCCCAGATCTTTCTGATGTGCAGGTGATTATTTTCACGGAATGGCCGGGTCGGGCTCCGCAACTTGTGGAGGATCAGGTCACGTATCCGATTGTGACGACGATGTTGGGAGCCCCCAAGGTCAAAGTCGTCCGGGGCTACTCCTTTTTTGGTCTTTCGTTTATCTATGTCATTTTTGAGGACGGCACCGACATGTACTGGGCTCGAAGCCGCATTCTGGAATACATGAATGAGGCCATGCAGGTCTTGCCTGAAGGGATTACCCCCACTCTTGGGCCTGATGCCACAGGTGTAGGGTGGGGCTTTGAATACGCCGTGGTTGATAGAACCGGCACATTAGACCTTGCCGAGTTGCGCACGCTGCAAGACTGGTATATTCGGTACTGGCTGAAGGCCGTCCCGGGCGTGTCAGATGTGGCGAGTATCGGAGGGTACGTACAGCAGTATCAGGTGAACGTGGAGCCGAATGCCGTCCAAGCCTACAATCTCTCATTGGACAAAGTGATGCATGCGATTCGGATGAGTAATAACGACGTGGGTGGCCGTGTGGTGGAATTCACCGGTCGGGAATACATGGTCTGGGGCCGTGGCTATGTCGAGTCCGTGACCGACCTTGAACAAGTCGCTGTCGGGACAGATGCGAAAGGGACTCCTATTCTCCTCAAGGACATCGCACGTGTGGAATTAGGGCCTGATCTTCGGCGTGGATTGACGGAGCTAAATGGAACCGGAGAGGTTGTGGGTGGCATCGTCGTGGTTCGGTTTGGGGAAAGCACTTTGGATGTCATTGAGCGCGTCAAGGCAAAAATCACTGAAATTACCCCGGCTCTCCCGGAGGGGGTTGAGATCATTCCGACGTATGATCGATCGGATTTGATTCTTCGGTCCGTCGCCACACTCAAAGAAAAGCTCATTGAAGAAAGTGTGATTGTCAGCCTCATTACGATTCTTTTTCTCTTTCACGTTCGCAGTGCCTTAGTGGCTATCTTGACGTTGCCGTTAGCCATTCTGATGGCGATCACGGCCATGTACTATCTTGGAGTCAGTTCAAACATTATGTCACTGGGTGGAATAGCCATTGCCATTGGCGCCATGGTGGATGGGGCGATTGTGATGGTGGAAAACGCCCATAAGAAATTGGAACAAGGAGGGGAAAATGCCGATCGCGTGAGTCTCATCATCGAGGCAGCCAAGGAAGTGGGGAAGCCCCTCTTCTTCTCACTCCTGATCATCACTGTCTCCTTCTTACCCGTATTCACCTTAGAGGCTCAGGAAGGACGATTGTTTCGGCCATTAGCCTATACCAAAACCTTTGCCATGGGATTTGCCGCGCTGTTGTCAATCACCGTGGTTCCATTACTCATGGTGCTCTTGGTTCGAGGCCGCATTGCTGGAGAAGCCCGGAACCCGTTGGCTCGCGTGCTGATTGCCGGATATCGTCCAATTGCTCGATTTGTCTTTCATTTCCGAAAGACCATCCTCACTCTTGCCATTCTCGGACTTATAGGGACTTGGCCAATCTTTATGAAATTAGGGTCTGAATTTATGCCTCCCCTCTATGAAGGCACATTGATGTACATGCCCGTCACGCTGCCGGGAGCCTCCATCACCGAAATGCAGCGCGCCCTGCAAGTCACAGACAGGATCATTGCAAAATTTCCAGAGGTGGAAAGTGTGTTCGGCAAAGCAGGACGAGCAAGGACGGCTACTGACCCTGCACCACTCACGATGATCGAAACCATTATTAATCTCAAACCAGAAGATCAATGGCGACCAGGCATGACCATTGACCGGTTAGAAAATGAGTTAGATGAAGCGCTCCAAATTCCAGGATTGGCCAATGCTTGGACCATGCCAATTAAGGGACGGTTGGATATGCTCACGACAGGCATTCGCACCCCACTTGGCATCAAAATTTACGGCAGTGATTTGGATGAAATCCAACGAATAGGTGGAGAGTTGGAGAATGCACTTCGAAATGTTCCGGGAACCAGAAACATTTTTGCTGAGAGAACGGGTGATGGGTATTACGTCTATTTCAAGATAAAACGGGAGGAAATCTCCAGATATGGATTGATGGTGAGTGATGTGGAACGGGTAATCGAATCCGCGATCGGAGGAACGAACATCTCGACAACCATCGAAGGACGGGAACGCT
Organism: Nitrospirales bacterium; assembly: GCA_965223765.1. GTDB lineage: Bacteria > Nitrospirota > Nitrospiria > Nitrospirales > UBA8639 > Nitrospira_E. The sequence goes on along the minus strand of OZ245016.1, from coordinate 1,026,183 downwards.
TCCCTGTCAACCTGCGATATTCCCGGGCCTTTCGAAATACGCTCGAAGACCTGAAACGTGTCTTGGTTTCGACTCCAACCGGCCAACAGATTCCGATTACTCAACTCGCCGAGGTGAACTTGGTCAAAGGCCCCACGGTCGTGAAAAGTGAAGGGTCGTTGTTAGTTGGGCATGTCTACGTCGACGTGGCTGGCCGTGACCTGGGCAGTTATGTGCAAGAGGCGCAACACATCGTGGCCCAGCAAGTCCCCATGCCCCAAGGTTATCACCTCAATTGGAGTGGACAATACGAGTATATGCAACGTGCCAAAGCACGATTGATGTACGTGGTTCCGTTAACCATTGCGATTGTGTTCATACTGTTGTATTTGAATTTTCAATCCATTGTCAGGAGCTTCATCGTACTGCTTTCGGTGCCCTTTGCAGCTATTGGGGCGGTCTGGTCCCTGTATCTACTCGACTATGATCTGAGCGTGGCCGTCTGGGTTGGAATTATCGCCTTGGTGGGTGTAGCTGCTGAAATTGGGATCATCATGATTGCCTATTTGGATCAAGCCTACGCACGAGGGCGTACTGAAGGCCACCTGAGAACGATGAAAGATTTAATCAATACCGTTATCGAAGGCAGTGTGAAGCGCGTACGGCCGATCACTATGACGGTTGGCTCAACCATTGCGGGTCTTCTTCCCATTATGTGGACCCATGGCAGTGGAGCCGATGTCACGAAGCGAATAGCGGCCCCCATGATAGGCGGCATGGTCACGACCCTGATACTCACACTCCTCGTTCTGCCCGCGATTTACATTATTTGGAAGGGGTGGGAAATCAAGAAAAAGGAGAACGTGCTCGGAGTAGAACAAGATATAGGCATTGAGCACCATAACACTTAAGGAAAGAGGGACGATTGATGATTCAGATGAAGATCTCAACAGCCTGGCTGTACATTGCCTTCGTACTCATCATCGGGCTTGGAGGATGCGCTAGCCTATCCGATTCTCCAAACGATGCCCCGTTACCACCGCCTAAGTGTGCAGATCCTGTGACCGCGCAACTTATCCTGGAAGGCAATCGACTGTTTATGAGGCAGAACCTCAGAGACGCCGCAATGAAATATCAAGCCGCTCTTGATGCCCTATCTTCCTTAGGAGAGGCTCATTACAATCTTGGCTTAGCTCTCTATAAACGAGGGTTGTATCGAGAGGCACGGCCTCACTTTAAGAAAGCTGCCCAACTAGAACCTTTTAACAAGGTAATCCGCAATGCTCCTCCGTTTCGAAAATACCGGCCCGTTCAACCAGCACCCGAAAAGGAATCTCATGATGGGCATTATGGTCATCATCACTAATACACGTTACTTCCTCTAAGGAATGACGGAGTAAAGGAAGCGATCATGACACAAAATAAATAAACAGACGCGGAGGGAAATAAGGCCGTAGAGGAAACAATCCAAGAACTGCGTAGATTGATCCAAGACCATCGCGTATGTTGGGAAGTATTGCCCGAGCGCATTCCGGTTAAAGATGAACTACCCAGGAAGGTCGGATTTGATTTGATGCTGTAAGAGACTCATGCTGTTGGAGGACATCCGACACCAGGGGGCGAGAAGTGTGTCGAGATTTATCGGGATCTACTAAAAATTGCCAACTGGATCATCCCAGAAGAAAAACGTCTCTCTCGGTACGAGATTTCAATATACGAGAGTGCCATTAGGTATAAGCGAATTCGAGGCAACAGACCTGACGTGGATTTGACGATCAGAATTTTACATCGATCGGAATATGATCAACCAGTGGATGAATGTGAAGTTCTCTGTCTCCATGAGATGAAGACCAAGCTTTTAGAACTTGGGGCGCAAGAAAAGCGATGGAAATAATAGATTAGCAGGCCGGGAAAAGAAAAGATGTCGCATGCCATAAACATTCTAGCGGCCATAAGTGGTTAGGGGATGTGCGAATTCATCAAAATTTTACAAAAAAGGATGGCAATCCTCATTTCCTGGAGTCAAACCACTGCACAATTTTCAATAAACGGTTAATTCATCCGATCCGACTGAATATCTGACCCTTCTTTGTTTGGCTGGTTCTTTTTTCCCTCCTTTAGGCTGATCAAAAACGATACAGATTGTATCCTTTTGTATATGGCAGCTTAAAGAACACCAATAATGTCTGAATCCAAAAACTTTTGAATAAGATTTCAAGAATTTCAACAACTTCCAGAATATTTCATGACGCAATCCTAATGAATCTACGTTGTGTATTTCGCCTAATCTGACCAGTTTTCATCTTGGTACAACCCTTGCTTTCTTCGTTCAGCATCTAAGGGAGATACACCAAAATGGAATTAGTCTTAGCTATTTGTGTGACGGGCCTCGGGTTGTTTGGAGGCATGTTCTTTATCTGGAAAGGCCATAACCAGTAGCCTTCTTCTCATGCAAACGGAAAGGGCCAGCCATTAATGTCAAAAACCTTACTTATTGTCGAAGATGATAGAGTCAGTCGTGATTTACTCCGACTGGTGTTTGAATACGACGGGTATCGCTGTCGAGAAGCAGAAAACGGCTTGGAAGGATTAACTCATCTAGAGTCACAGACCTTTGACGCCATCATTGTGGACAATGTCATGCCAGTCATGACCGGTTTAGAATTTCTGGCAAAGGTTCAACGAAGCTCGCACCATCCTGACACCCCGATCATCATGCTTACGGGATTACTCACGGCAAAGGTTCGACGACAAGCCACGAAATCCGGTGCTTATGCTATCGTGGGCAAACCCTACGATATTAGCGAACTACGAGGGTTGGTAAGCCAATTGTGTGAGAAGCCTCCCCCTCTGCCTAATAAAGTACCTGCTATGACGAAGTAGCACCGTCCACATGGATTCTGAGATGCTACTGTAGTAGAAGTGAGCGACCTATTTTCGGAAGAATTGCCGCAGGAGATCTTTTCCGTCATTCACCAGATTTTCTAATTCTTGGTCATCACCCTGCAAGACTTTCTGAAGGCGCTTTTCAACATTCTTCCTGAGCTGATCACCCAAAGATCGCGTGTCCAAGCGAAACACAGGGTCCTGAACTGTTCCCTTCACAAGAAAAGGCAGGATGAGCTGACCCTGCTGTCTCACAGCCTTAGCCATGGGAAATCGGCTGATGATCTTGTCAGCTAAAGTTTGAGGGACACCAAGCCTCCCCTGAAAATTCAAAGTGTGATCTAGGCCCAGCTTTCCGACGCTCCGCAATGAAAAATTCGGTGCGTCAGCCAGTAGTTCCCGAATCGCAAGGCCATCTTTTTCTAATTCCGTCTTGGCATCAATTAGCGAAAATTGTGTCGCGCCAGTCGCTTCTCCAAGCATACCTGACATCTGCAATGCATCCTCAACGACCTTGATCAAATCAAACCCGACGACTTCGCCCTTTCGAAGCGTCAGCTGGGTAGGGCCATCTACTTGGAGTGGTTGTGAGGGTGCCACAACTCCGTTGATCTTCCACACCAAATCCCCGGCTCCTGTCATGCTGACAGAAGAGGGCCGCAGCACATTTGCCAATGAATCTATAGAAAAATCCTTGAAGGTGCCCTGTGTCGAAAAGCTAAAGGGCGGGCCCGTTTGATCTAGCCTCCCTTGGGCGAGCACTGTTCCATCAAAAACTTTCGTCTTCAAAGACTGAAGATGTAAAATCGCCTCGTGTAATTCAGCCTCAAACTCAACGTGTTCGAACAACACGGGTTTCTCCAAGGGAATTGCTACAGGAAGATCTGTCGAAGCCAGGGACGCAGTATTTCCTACCAGCGAAAAGTGAGTCGGCGTGCCCTTCCCAGTAAGATGGATGGTTGATTGTCCGAGATGGAGATTCGCATCCAAAGAATTGATAGACAATTCCTCGGTACTAAGTGAGGGTTCTTTGTGAAAAAGCCGGGCAACCAGATGGGCCTGCAATTCGGATATCGCAATGGGTTTCTCGAGACCAAGATTCAGAGGAACGTCTTTTGTTGAGGCTTTCGGAACCTGAACATCCAAAGTCAATTGTCCATCAGTCAAGTCTCCTTTCCCCTGTATCACGACATGATTGACCTGCCCATTGATGTCGACCTCGGGAATATTTAAATTGGCTTGAATAGGCCCGAATCGACCATTGATATCAATCGGCACCTGATACGGCATGACCATCCCTTGTAAGCCAATCTGAGCTGTTTGCCCAACCGCCACTGATTGGGTCTTCAATTCCAAATCACGGATTTGATGTGTCTGGGAAGGCTGATGTCTACGATCCTCATAGTTAAGAATCCCACCGGTCATCGTAAATTGCTCTACGGCCAAGACGCCTAACAATGGAGAAACCGAGCCTTGAGGTTCGTTGTTATCATTCCCAGGTTTAGGAGCGGGAGAGACTTTGCCTATCGTGGCGGTATTGAGCGTACCCGCTGGTGATCGAATGACCTGCACAACAGGATCTTCTATGAACACACTCTCTACTTGGACTCGTTGCTCTAACAGGGGCCTCCATTGAACCGCTACTTGAATGGATGGAACGGTCATAAATGGCTGAGGACTAAAAGTCGGATCGTCAGCAATTGCCACATTCCGAAGCTGGACCCCTAATGTAGGAAACAATGTCAGGCGAATATCCTCAACATCGATGCTGCGATCGAGCGTTTCCTCAAGCACAGGAAGATACTGATCTCGGTAACGATTAAGATCAAGCAGAAATGGGAGCAAGAGAATAATCAGGAGCAATAGTCCGAAAAAGATGCCAAGCGCAATCATGAATTTCCTCATTGCGATACGAACCTCTCTTCAAATCGTGAGGGGATACGGTATTGTATCATGTTCCATTCCCGTGAGAAGACAATGGGCTTGTCAATATCGACACGGCATGGATGATCAGGTATCGTGTCCTTCGTTTTGCATCATCAATAACCGCTATCGCAAAATTTCGTGCGTATGACCAACAATGCGTCCATTGATCATGTCGTCTTAGTCGACGCCTCCGGGTTTATCTTTCGGGCTTTTCACGCCATCCAGATACTGACTCGCCCTGATGGGATTCCCGTCAATGCCGTCTATGGTTATATCACGATGCTGATGAAGCTCTTGGATGATATGAAGCCCGACCACATTGCCATCATTTTCGACTCTGCCCGCCAGACGTTCCGAAATGATATTGAACCATCATACAAAGCCAACCGGTCTGAGCCTCCCGATGAACTGGTGCCACAATTTGAATTGGTCCGGGAAGCCACCCGCGCATTCAATCTGGATTGTATCGAGTTGCCAGGATTTGAAGCCGATGACCTCATCGCTACCTACACCAAAGAAGCTCTCAATGTGGGGGCTGGGGTCACCATCGTCTCGTCGGATAAAGACCTCATGCAATTGGTGTCTGACCGAGTCACGATGTTTGATTCGATCAAGAACCGCCGAATTGGCCCTCAGCAAGTTGAGGAAAAATTTGGTGTCCTACCAGACAAAGTTGTTGACGTACAATCTCTAGCGGGCGATTCAACGGATAACGTTCCTGGAGTGCCTGGAATCGGGATCAAAACCGCTGCACAATTGATTCAAGAATACGGCGATCTGGATACACTGTTGGCGAAGGCATCAGAAATCAAACAGAACAAGCGACGCGAAAACCTGATTGAACATGCAGATAAAGCCCTCCTGTCACGTCAGCTCGTGCAATTACGTGATGATGTGCCGCTTACGATTCCGTTGGTTCAGCTAGAACGTCGGCAACCAAATCTTGGTCAACTTGTGCAATTCCTCAAGGAACAAGGATTTAAATCTATTCTCGCACGTGTACAAAGCCGGTGGTCCATGAAGGAATCTTCGCAGACGCCAAAAGTTTCTCAGGGAATTCAGAACACACCTCAAACATCTCTACCTGAATCAAAACCAACGACTTCTGTGCAACACGATCAACCGCACTATGAACTCGTCCAATCTGTGGAGAGGTTACAGCAGTGGATCAACGAAGTTCTTGACCAAGGATACGTGGCCATCGATACGGAAACCACATCGTTGGACCAAACACGTGCGGAACTCGTGGGGATATCACTGAGTCTTCAACCACAGAAGGCCTGTTATATACCACTAGGACATGTAGCGCCAGGAGCTGCCACGACTTCCATGGATTTACTGGAGCAGTCTAGCCCCAAAACTGAAAAACCTTTGCAGATTCTTCTTCAAACAGCCCTGGATCTGCTTCGTCCAATATTGACGAATCCGAGTGTGCTGAAGATTGGCCACAATATCAAGTACGACATGGTCGTCCTTTCCCGCTATGGCCTTATGGTATCGCCTGTAGATGACACAATGTTGCTGTCTTATGTTCTAGAAGGGGGAAAGCATGGCCATGGCATGGACGACCTCGCCGATCTCTACCTGGGACATACGACGATCAAATATAAGGACGTTGCAGGGACAGGAAAGTCACAAGTGACCTTTGACCAGATAGCATTAGACAAAGCGCTAGAATATGCAGCAGAAGATGCCGACATCACCCTGCGTCTTCATCAAACCCTGAAGCCACGCCTTCTTCAAGAACGTCTGACGACGGCGTATGAGACACTGGAGCGCCCTCTAATTCCTGTGTTGGCTGATATGGAACAAAAGGGCATTAGAGTCGACATGGCTCAACTCAAACAAGTATCCCAAGAATTTTCACAACGTCTCCATCAGTTAGAGCAAGACATCCATGGTCTCGCGGGTAAGACGTTTAACGTCGGTTCGCCTAAACAATTGGGGCAGATCTTGTTTGAAGATTTGAAAATGGAAGGTGGGCAAAAAGGCAAAGGGGGAAGTTACGGGACTGGGGCCGATGTCTTAGAATCTCTGGCCTCACAAGGGCATGAATTACCCGAGAAAGTCTTGGAGTGGCGGCATCTGGACAAGCTTCGCAGCACCTATGCCGAAGCCCTGATTCTTCAAATTAATCCACACACCAAGCGCGTACATACGTCGTATGCTATGGCATCAGCCGCAACAGGACGATTGTCTTCAACCGATCCTAATCTGCAAAACATCCCGATTCGAACCGAAGAGGGTCGGAAAATTCGACGCGCGTTTGTGGCTGAAACTGGTCATACATTGTTGTCATTAGATTACTCGCAGATCGAACTACGACTCTTGGCTCACGTCGCCGATATTGGTGTCTTAAAAAAGGCCTTTTGGGAAGGACAAGATATTCATGCGCTGACCGCCAGTCAAGTCTTCGATATTCCAATGAATCAGATGGATCCAGGAATGCGGCGAAAAGCCAAAGCCATTAACTTTGGTATTATCTATGGGATCAGTCCGTTTGGACTGGCCAGACAACTTGGAGTCGAACAGGCTGAAGCAGCTTCGTATATCAAAGCCTATTTCGAACGGTATCCGGGCATTCAAGACTACATGGAACGTACCAAGCAATTCTGCCGAGAACACGGTTATGTCCAAACACTGTTTGGCCGGCGTTGTTACGTGCCGGCCATTCACGACAAAAATCCCGCCAGACGAAATTTCTCCGAACGGGCCGCGATCAATGCTCCATTACAAGGGACCGCTGCCGATATTCTCAAACGGGCGATGATCCGTGTTCCTGTTGCACTAGAGCAACATAGCTTGACCGACAAAGCATTCATGTTGCTCACAGTGCATGATGAGCTGCTCTTCGAGGTCCATGAAGCCGCGTTAGAAGAGACGACTCGAGTCATCAAGCAGGTCATGGAATCTGCGACATTGCCGGCACTTCAACTTTCTATCCCCCTCACAGTCGAGGCAGGTCAAGGACGTTCTTGGGATGAAGCGCATTGAAGTCATTAAACGAATGGAGATGAGAAAGGAAGAAGAAGACAGATGGAGATACCATCCTATAAAGAACTTCTAAAAATTGTGTGGTTTCTGGTCTGGCGGCATGTGGTCATTCTCATGTTTGTCAGCATGACTATTGGGTGGAGTTTACCCGTGATTTTTAACACCACCATCTCAGAAGATTCCCAACATATCTTGGAAATATGCATCTATGGTGTACTGTTTTTAGGCATTACGCCCTTTATTCTGAAAACATTGTTTCAAAAAGAGTTCAAAGGTTTTCAGGTGATGTTTCAACGTATCAGAGACACATCCCTGCCTTCCTCCTCCTAAAAACCACTCGACACGCACGAAAAGTCTGACCATGAAAATTGCTACCTGGAACGTGAATTCGATCAAAGTCAGGATTCCACATCTCACGAAATGGGTCACAGAGGCTCGCCCCGATGTCATTCTTCTTCAGGAACTCAAGACGACCGAAGATCAATTTCCCCGAATGGCCATAGACAACCTAGGATACAATCTGGCCGTGGTTGGACAGAAAACCTATAACGGCGTGGCAATTCTTTCGAAAGATCCCATCGAAATTGAGCAGACTGCACTACCGGGTGATCTTGAGGATGAACAAGCCCGGTACATAGAAGCCGTTATTGGAACTATTCGAGTGGCTTCTATTTATTTGCCAAATGGAAATCCCATTGGCAGTGAGAAATTTTCATACAAGCTCAAATGGATGGACCGTTTAATCAGTCATGCACGATCCCTATTGTCACTAGAAGAGCCAGTGATTCTAGCTGGTGATTATAATGTGTGCCCGACAGCCGACGATGTACACGACCCCACTGGGTTTGCTGAAGATGCCCTGTGCCGGCCAGAAACCCGTGCCCGCTTTCGAGAACTTTGTCATTTGGGGTATACCGACGCCCTTCGTGCGTTTCATTCAGAACTGGGACTCTATACCTATTGGGACTATCAAGCCGGCCGGTGGAACCGTGACGAAGGTCTACGCATTGACCATTTGATGCTCTCTCCCCAGGCAGCTGATCGCTTAGTCGCTGCCGAAGTTGACCGCACTCCACGCGCCATGGAAAAACCTTCAGACCACACTCCCGTCTGGTGTGAGCTCCAAGACTCGTAGGTAAAAATCCCTTTCCAGTAATCCACAATTATTATCCTATCTAATGTTGGCAAACACCGCGAAATCATCTATCCTGTCGCCAGTCAGCCAGGAGCGCATGGAGCCGTTCACCGTCCTATAGTATTCACCTGTCACCCAGTAGCCCCCAAAATTCGCTCGTCCCGGCAGGGCTTGGCGTAAAACGGGCACACAAGACTGGGCGATGGTCGAGCTCCAATCATGTGACCGAAACTGTTTTCTCATCAATGGATTCTATTAAATTTGGGACATCTGGATGGCGGGCGATCGTGGCCGAAGACTTTACGGTTCGGAATATCCGTATTGTCTCACAAGGCATTGCGCAATATTTGCGTCAGCAAAAAATAGGGCAGCAGGGACTGTTGATTGGCTACGACGCCCGGTTCTTAGGAGAAAATTTTTCCAGAGTGGTCGCCGAAGTCATGGCGGCCCATGGCATTCCTTGTTTACTGTGCGATCGCGATACACCCACTCCCACTATTTCGTATCACGTCCTCAACCGGAAGTTAGCCGGAGGGATCAATATCTCAGCCAGTCACAATCCGCCGGAATGGAATGGCATCAAGTTTACGCCGGACTGGGGAGGCCCGGCACTGCCTGAAACCACGAAAGCCATCGAACTACGCCTTCTCCCCTTGTTGCATGGAGAGAATACCAAGTGGGTGTCCTGGGAACGGGCACAGAGCGATGGGATGGTCCGGTCTTTCGATGCCCAGCCCGATTATCTCAAAGCCTTAGAACGACACGTTGATCGAGACCGGATTCGAAACGGACGAATTCGCGTCATCTTTGATCCATTATTTGGGACCACCCGAGATTATCTCGACACCTTTCTGCGAGATGCGGGCGCCAAAATGGCTGTCTTACATCACTGGCGAGATCCGTATTTTGGCGGATTTCGACCCGAACCGACTGAAGAAACACTCAAAGAATTACAAGAAACCGTCTGCAAAGAACAAGCTCATCTTGGCCTGGCCACCGATGGAGACGGAGACAGGTTTGGAGTCGTAGATGCAGACGGCACGTTTATTCAAGCTAATCTCGTCCTGGCAGTCCTTCTTGATTATTTGATCAAAAGTCGACAGTGGAGTGGGGCCGTTGCTCGGTCAGTTGCGACAACACATCTCATCGATGCCGTTGCCACCCATCATGGTCTAAGCGTGCATGAAACACCGGTGGGATTTAAATTCATCGGCGAATTACTAGCCAAGAGGGAAATCGTATTCGGGGGAGAAGAAAGCGCTGGTCTATCGATCATCGGTCACGTACCCGAAAAAGACGGGATTTTAGCGGGAGCACTCGTTGCAGAAATGATGGCATTTACGGGAAAGACGATCCACGATTTGCTCAAAGATCTATTTGAACGAGTCGGAGTGCTTTATTCGTCTCGAGAAGACCTGACCATTAGTCAAGACATGCAAGATCAATTGAAGCACATTGTTGACCAACCTCCTACAGACTTTGCCGGCATGCAAGTCACTCAGGTCAATAAACTGGACGGCTGCAAAATACTCTTATCCGACGGGGGATGGTATCTCCTTCGCCCATCCGGCACCGAACCCATCGTCCGCTGCTACGGCGAGGCCTCCACCCCGGAACGGCTTGAAGCCATTATGCAAGCTGGCCGAGAGTTGCTCAAAAAATAAACCTTCGGTACATCAAAAATATCTATATTTAACAGCATGCTTCAAGCATGCCATAATGAATTATGGCAAACCTGCAAGTGAAAAATATCCCAGAATCACTCCGTCAGCACTTACGCCACTGTGCGAAACGACGTAAGACCACGCTCGGGGAAGTCGTTGTTGAAGCTGTCAAAAGAGAACTCGCCAAAAATGCATTTCATGATAGGATGACCAAACGCCCACTGGCCAATTTGGGTGTGTCAGTCGCCTCATTTCTTGAAGAAGAAAGACATCGGCGAAACCAAGAAATTTTATAACGGCTTATGACCGCCTATGTGGTTGATGCCTCGGTCGCACAGAAGATCTGCTCAGGACACCGCTAGGGTTAACCATTGAAAAGATTCTCGAAGAGGCCCAGTTAATAGTTCCAGAGTTACTAGATGCGGAGGTACTTTCTGTCTTACGACGTGCCGTCCTTACTAAGGGTCTGCCAGTGGAGCGAACAGAAGTTGCACTAGATGATTTTCTGGTTTGGTCCATAAAAAAATTTCACAGGATTCTGTTACTTGCTATCTGGCGGTACATAAATCAGATTAGCACGTATGATGCAATGTACATCGCAACGGCCCATAGTTCATCAAGTTCCCCTCCTGACTGCTGATGGCCCCCTCTTTCGGATACCAGAGATTAACATTGAGGTACAAAATATTCGGGTCGGATAACCATCAACCTTATTATATTTGAGGAAAAACTTCATTAGGGCATTCTCATATGGAGAAGGTTCCTGTCCAGACAAAAATAGGCTAGAATGACAATGATGAATTCCAAAAAAACCTTATTCTCATTCAGATTCAAGCGGCGCTCAAGCGCAATTGCTACCCATATGGCTAAAGAAAAGTTCAAAGAAATTCAAACCATGACCCCTTCCCAACGCCTTCAACGCGCCCTGGATCTTTCAGATATCTGCTACCATCTTTCCCGTTCATGTTCCAAGACGCCTTAACACAGATCATTGCGCAACTTGAGCAGGCAAAAGACCAAGGTCTTCTTCAAGATTTTGGCTTAATTGGGGGGTTGGCTATTGCGGCTTGGGGAACTCCCCGAGCCACACAAGACATTGACTTCGCCATCGCTCTCGGCGGAGCACAGCCCTCCGATTTCGCAAAGTTTCTGGGGGGAACCTACGAGGAGGGTGATCAAGATGATCCCCTACGTGGAGTGTTCCGAGTGAATACCCCGGGAGAAATCCAGCAGATTCCCATTCAACTAATAATGCTCCCATCTGTTTGGTCGCAAGTGCTTTTTAGTGATATCCAAAAACTAGAGCTCGCCCACAATCTGATACCTGTGGTGTCTTGGGAAGCCTTACTCCTACTCAAGCTCTATGCAGGAGGTCCAAAGGATCTGTTAGATGCTCAAACATTATTTGCCCATCAACAACCCCACTCGCGCTCTCAAGAGCATGTCACAACCATGGCACAAAGAGTTGGCTTGACAGAGGAATGGAATGCTTTTCTTAAGGAAATATCCGACAGGGGAATCTAAAACAGTTCAAGTGCACATAATCATCTTTTCAGATGGTAATGGTAGTTGGTACCTTATTCCTCACTCCGGAACCAAACCCGTGGTCCAGTGCTATATGGTCAGTCCTATTAAGTTTCGCATGTTGGCCTTTCTCACTCCATCTGACCCTGCCCCCCTCACCCTGAGTTCCCTTCGGAACTCAGCCTCTCCTCTAAGGGGCGAGGAGATAAGAAAAACATAAAAAGACTCTCCAGAGAGTATCGATGAAAGTTATGTGTAGTGACTCTAGCATAGCCAACCCCTCCGGAAGGTTAGCGGAAATCATGAAAGACGTTAGGGATCTGCATCAATGGTCTATCGGGTTTGTGATTAAGAACACAAGAATGAATGAAGTGTGAAGTGACGTTTTAGGAAGGAAGATAGCGGGTAGACAGAACGTCCACCCGCATCGATGTCGTTTAGTGAGAGGAATGGCTGACGTTCAGATTATCAATTCTTATCTTAGGCCACTGACATAGCCTCACGTTTGAGGGCTTTTTTCCCGGCTGCTTTGGCCGATCGGGCCAGGCGTTTTTCTTCAATTTTTTCTAGTTCATGATCGATGGCCTGGAAGGCCGCTCGGATAGCCTCTTCAAAGGTTTTGGATTCTTTACGGGCCGTTACAGTCCGCTTGCGAGGTAGGGTAATGACGACCAGGGCTTCGGCGTTATCAGCCCCTTTCTTATGATGCGCATTTTTGGTCAGTGTGACTCTGGCATGGGTGGGACGTATGGTGCCCGTCTCCAACGCGTGAACCCGTCGTTCAATTTCGGTCTTCCAGCGTGGGGTCATACCAACATTTCGGCTTTCAATCTTGATATCCAGCGGTTGTTCATCCATAAGGGCTCCTTCCGTCACAATATGGCTATGCGCTTTTAATGAATGTCTTCCTCCTAATACCCCTAATTTTATCATATTTTGAGCCTGAATCATCCAGATTATCGGAACTTTTATCGACTTTTCACCCGGAGAACATTCACGTTGTTATCAAACGGGATTGGAATATAATTGGTAACATTTATTAACTTTGGTAGACTGCAATAAAAAGTGGGAATGCGTTCTCGATAATAGGTTAGAGCGTTTTTGAGATCCGAAAGATGCGAGGAGGGAACTATGTCGTTGAATAGGAGGACTCTTATGAAAGTCGGTGCTGCGCTCAGTTTGGGATTACTTGCTAAATCTCTCGGTGTCTCGTTAGCGGCAGATCGTCTAAGCCCTGATAATTCCGATATGCAGAAAGTCAGCAAAACGGACGAGGAATGGAAGGCCATCCTGACTCCTGAGCAGTACCAAGTCTTAAGGCATGAGGCAACTGAGCGGCCTTTTACCAACAAATATAACGACAACAAATCCGAAGGAATCTATGAATGTGCCGGATGCGCCCTGGGTTTATTTTCATCGGCAACCAAGTTTGATAGCGGAACCGGCTGGCCAAGTTTTTGGCAACCCATTTCAGAACGAGTAATTGAAACTCGGACTGACTGGAAATTGCTGTACCCCCGGACGGAAGTGCATTGCGCGCGATGCGACGGGCACCAAGGACACGTTTTCAATGACGGCCCCCAGCCAACTGGTTTACGCTATTGCATTAATTCGGCAGCGCTGAATTTTGTTCCCGCCTAATGAGAAAGATTTATAGCTGGGCGAAACGCTGGTGGAGCAACTGTTCCACCGCTGGAAAATGGCGTTCCGGTAAATTGCGAAACCGTTTTCGGCAATCGGCAATAGCCTCCTCTACAGAACGATAGTTCCTAGATGAAGAGACTAGGTTCTTAGAATATTCGCGTAATCGTCTCTCCAATACAGGAACAAACTGTTCGTCAACGGCCAATGCGACTGCGGCGGCATGGATGTCTCCTTGGCATTTCACCAGAGCTTGAAACCCCAGTCCTTTCAATCGTTGAGTGACCGTTCCTCGATCCCAACCTAGCGTTGCTGCCGTAGCTTGCATTTCAAATTTATGCTGACGCAAGCATTTCAAAACCATCTTGTCTTCTTGCTGCCCCATGTTTTCCTTCACCCAATTATTCGCAACAACAGAAGGGCTTGGTTTTTCTAAATTTAACTCGGCTTCAGTAATCACAGATCCGTTCGTGAGAGCCACAGCTTGAGCCACCGTTTGCCGTAGTTCACGGATGTTGCCCGGCCATTGATAGGCCGTAATCGAATCTAAGGCACCTTGTGTAAATGCCAGATCAGCTCGATGTTGTGATTGAGCACATTGCTCTAAAAATGACTGTGCCAACAGTACATGATCCGCTTGACCCCTGGCCCGAAGAGGTGGGAGCGTCAACACAATGCTTCGCAATCGATAATACAAATCTTCTCGATACCGTCCTTCTCGCACTTCATCGTGCAGATCACGATTCGTAGCGGCGATAATACGAACATCCACATGGGTAACCAAACTCTGTCCTACTCGATGAAATTCTCCATCTTCTAAGAACCGCAATAATTTGGCCTGCAGATCCAGCGGAAGATCGCCGACCTCATCTAGAAAAATCGTGCCGCCATGTGCGGATTCTAAAAAGCCCTTACGGCCCACCGCTCCCGTAAACGCCCCTTTCACATGACCGAATAGCTCGCCTTCAAATAGCTCTGCACGGATGGCAGCCATATTCACCGAGATAAATGGACCCTGCCGTAGAGGGCTCATCGCATGAGCGGCTTTCGCAAACACTTCTTTGCCGGTTCCAGTTTCGCCCAACAATAAAATGGGAACCTGGGTTGCTGCAGCCTTCTTAAGATTCTGAAATAACTCAAGAATAACCGGGTCACGTGTCACAATCTGGAAGGCTTCGCACTCCTGACTCAACCCGAGGGCATCGTTCGTACAATCTTTTCTAGGACATTCCTCTGAAGTCACAGGCAATTGTTGACGAAGTTCAAATATTTCTCCTTGAAGAGATTCGATCTTACGATGCGTCTCCTGAATCTCCGATTGAGAAGTCTCTAGTTGGGCAAGAGAAGTATTGTGTGCATGCTGTAACCCTTCTATGACCGAACCTGCTTGAACAGACTGACGTTGAGTTTCAGACAGTTGTGCTTCTAACCGCCGAACATTCTGTTGCTTCAACAATAAATCAGCTTTAAGTTCTGCGAGGATCTGTTCTCTGTTGGCAATATTCTGTTGTATCGTCAATCGAGCTTGGAACAATTGCCAGACTCCCATCCCACTACAGGTCAGACTAAGAGTCATCCCCATGCTCATCAACGGCCAGATCCAATTCAATTGGTAGCCAAGGGCAAAAACAGCAAGCGATAGCAATGCCATCCCCCCGACGATAAAACCCTTGCGGCGCAAAGATAACTCACGCCACATGAGAACCATGCCGAGACAACCCAAGCTGAGGGAAATAAGAAAAGCCGGGATGAATGGTGCAGGTCTTACCCAGGAATTGGTCATATAGGCATTGGCCAATGCTACATGGGAAAGGGAAGACTTAGAACGCATGGATGAGTCAATGGAGAGAAACACCGCTTTGCCTCGGAACATACGTCGAAGTTCTTCTTGTTTTCCTGATTGCACGAACTCCCAAATATCTTCGAATTGATAACGACGATAAACCCCCTCTTCATGATTAATCATGGAAGGGGGGATGTGAAGAAAAGAATTTGCTTTCTGTGGCTTGAGATCATCTTTAAGCAACGACGCGACAGCGATTCCAAACGGTAGAGGAGGGGAGGATAAGGAAACTGCAGAAATAGTGAATCCTCCACTCTTTGATGACTCATATGGCCGAAGAAAACCTGTTTGGACGGCTGCTTGCGTCAAAGCTGGAGGGACGGAATCAGGATAAACTACCGATCCCACATGTTTCGTCACTTCAGCCAGTTGGACAAACCCTTGCAGCCCTCCACATTGTGATTCCACAGGCAGAGACACATCTAGCCTCGGCCCGATAACAGCCGCGTCGGCCTGATGCAGCGCTAAGATAAGGGAAGACAGAATATTCAGATTCCATTGCCAGTCCCCACACAAAGCTGAACTCTGGTTTCCCGCCTCCACAATGGCAATGGATGAGGAAACAGGTCGAGCAGTCTTCTGAGACACCTGCCAATCTGTTAGCCATTGACCCCCTTGAGGAAAGAGGTACGAAAATCCAAAGCCTAAGACCGTACACAACACGACAAACATCAGAGCCACAGACATGTGTTTGATTTGAGAATTCATCCACTCCTCACTGTTGTTGAACCTCACGCCAATGTTCTTGACGCATTACCTGACACGCCTGACGTACGTCAGAGAACATTTCCTGAGATGTTGTCATTTCGAGTACGTCGCAACCGTTCCGATCTCCTTCTTTTGCCACGCGCAGCCAATATTCTTGAAGAGACGCCTGCTGCAAAGGGAAAGAGTCAACGACTCCGTCTACAAACCACAGCCGTAATGTATCCTGAGCTTCGTCATCTAACGCCAAGGCCCGTTCAATCATCCACCGAAGAAGAATTGTGGGAGAGACATTCGGGTTCCCGACAAAGGGGTGTTCAAGCGAGGACGTTCCGAGGTGTACCGGCACTTGGCTTGCCAAATCCTGCCGAATCAAGGCAAATCCCGTATGCACATCCTGTTGCTCAATCTGAGAAAATTGTTGTCGATGGAGTCTGCGCCGCAATTGAGCCAATTGGTTTCTGGCGGTTCGAGTAATCACATCATCAATCGCCCCGCGACTACATCGAGACCACCACAACATTGCCAACGGCAGGTTGCGATCAATTCCACTGCCATTCGCATACATAGAAGCCAGGAGCCCCTGGGCTTCCCGCGACCCTCCCTCGGCAGCTTGGCGAAGCGGCTCAACGGCTTCACTCAACTGATTTTTCGTACGCAGCACAATGCCCAAATGAAACAGCCCATCCACAAAATTCGGATCAATGCGGATCGCTTCCTGGAACGCCCGCACTGCTAAATCCAACTTCCCTTGCTCTGTCAGCGCCTTTCCCAAGGTGAAATGAAGATGAGCCCATTGAGGTTGCAACTGGGTCGCTCGTTTCAACGCCGACACGGCTTCACCCCACCGCCGCTCCGACATCAGCGAGACGCCCAATTGAGACCACCCTTCAACCCATGCCGGTCGCTGCCCCACCACCCATTGAAATTCTTTCGTCGCATCTGAGAAATGCCCCATGGCCGTGAGGGCCAAGCCTAAATTGTGATGAAGCCAAAATGCATGCGATCCAAAGGGATCTTGCTGCAGGGCTTTCCGCCATTGGTGTGCAGCCTCTGCCCAGTTGCCCAAACGGCTCCACGCAACGCCCATCAACAATCGCGCAAACGTGGAACCAACATCCAAATCCAGCACATGGCTGAAGACATCCACGCTCGCCTGCGCCTCACCTTTGGCCAACAAGGCGACGCCTAAATTGAAATGCGCAGCAACCAGATCCGGTTGAAACACGATCGCACGGCGAACCGCCTCAATGCCTTCTTGATAATTCCCTTCTTGTATCGCGAGATGTCCGAGATTGGCATAGATGCGCGCATCATTCGGATTCGACACCAACGCCTTCAGCCAAGCTGTCCGTGCCTGGTCATATTCATGAGATTCATAATGAGCCTGCCCTAAGGCCAGATGAGCCTGTCCCCAATCCGGCGCAAAGGAGAGCGCTGCTTGGAAATGGCCTAAGGCCACAGCGGGATTCTTCACTGCCAAAAAGCCTAACCCCAACGCGTAGTGTGCTTCGGGGAAATATGGCTGTATGTGAAGAGCCGCCTGCCATTCTTTCATTGCGTCAACAGGCTTCCCCAACCGAATCAATGAGACACCATAGTTATATGCCACCAGAGCCGGAAGGGAATACCGAAGTGACACAACCGATGGATCCAGTCGTTCCGCTTCAGTCCACGCCTTGATCGCGCCAGTCAAATCTCCGGTTTTGGCAAGTGCCACCCCCAAATTGTGAGAGGCATCCGCGTAGCCCGGGCTGAGACGGGAAGCCTCCCGAAACTCATCAATCGCCACATCCAATTCATCTATCAGAAAAAACTCTATGCCTAGTCGCAGATGTTCATAGGCCTCATCTCCCATGTCCAAAAATGGTTGGGCAGAGTCCTGCTTCATAGTTGCCGAAGATATTCCGGAACAGATAAGTAAGTAGGACAATGGAAGCAGAGCTTGGCAGAAGTAGCCTAGCCCTTTTACATAACTGAATCGCAACGACAGCTCCTCAATGTTGCAACCTATGCCCTCGAGAATCTCGAGGCATACGAACATACATTCGCATGTCCATTCAATGTATTAAGAAAACTCAAGAATTGGAAGGGAAAGAAACAGAATTTTTAAGTAGAATGACAGGAAAAACAGAAATTTAGCGGCCAGGTTGCGAAAGGAATCGCCTTAGTCATGGAGCCGTTGGAGAGTAAACATAATCATGGGACACTATTTGACCGTAATCAAATTTGACTATTCGATCGCCAAGTGAAAAATAACGATCATCATGTGTGATGACCACAATAGCTTTCCCTTGTTTCTTGAGATTAGGAAGCAATTCAGTATAAAAAATTTTCTTGTAGTGAGGATCTTGGTCAGCCGCCCATTCGTCGAACACAAAAATCGCGTGATTTTCCAGAAGAGCTGATAGCATCGCAAGCCGTTTCCGTTGCCCTTGCGAAACGTCAATAGTCGAAAACTTCCCATTTTCAATCTCAATTTTTTTCTCAAGATGCAATTGTCCAAGAAACGTTTTGGCTCGTTGATCTACATCAGACCCTGTTTGCCCTAGAATATGGTCAAACACAAAACTTGGAGAAAACACGACCGAAAACAATCTTCGATAGGTCTCCATATCTGCTATTTCATTTCCATTGAGAATGAATTGCCCCTCCTGCGGGGAATAGAGTCCAGTAAGAATTTTGACAAATGTCGATTTCCCGCTTCCATTTCCACCAATAATAAAAATCAATTCTCCAGACCTCAAAGAAAAATCAAATGGGCCAATTTGGAATGGGATTTCTTCCCCCTCCCTAGATGGATAGGAAAAAGTCATACTTTTGAGTTCTAGACTTTCAAATACCACAGGTGTCTCATGTGTTGGAGCATGGCTTGGCATGGATACGGGCCCAACCAAGGTCGTCCCTAAATCCTCAATTTTTTGGAGGGAAACCTGCCCAGCGACAAATGTTGACATTTTCCCAATGAGTGCGAATATGGGGTTCATCATGTATAAAACAGCAAAAATGAAGCCCGTTAATGTCTCCGTTGGCATCGTAGAAAGTGTAGGCGAAAGGAAAAGCAAATAACCAATCATGATATAGAATAAAAATTGGCTCCAACTATCGACAATTAAAAGTTGAAAAGCACCGCGCACGTTGTAGTGAGCAAGGGAGCAAGTCGTCTCATGCAAGTGATCTGTATAAAAATGTTTGACACGAAGGGGATTCATTTTTAGTTCTTTAATACCTTCCGTCAGCGTTCTGAAATTATTAAATAATCGATCTTTTTTTTCTCGGGCACTACGGAAAGCCTTAATAGCTTTTTCTCTAAGAATTTTATACCCCAACAATCCTATTACCACGAGAAGGATGATTCCTAAAAAAACTTTTGGAGAAAGCCACAACAAATAACTAGAACATCCAAGCACGATAGCCGCATTTATGACTAAATTTGGAACTGCAAGGATAGCGGAACCAAGAACAAGGACATCCCCTGTTAAAACCGCGTATATCCGATGCTGTCCAAGTTCTTCTAAGCGAACTAAAGGTGTATGGATAACTAATTCTGAAATCTGGTGACGTAGCTCCTTAATTTTTTCTTCAGAAAATCTGATTATAAAAGCTTTTGAGAGAATGTAGGTGCCCAATTTCCCGAGGAAAAAAACAACAAACCCCAAAGAATACAACGTGTAATCTGACGAGTTCGCATGCAATGCCCCGTTAATAATGGCGATAAGGCCGGCACTAAAGGCGCCACTCAACAGACCTGCCACAGCTACAATTCCTATCAATTTCTGGGAAGAACGGAAAAGATAACGAAAAAATTTCATTAGCAGTAGACTTAGGGAATTGCAGAAAATTCTTTGAACATCTCTCCGAGTTGAGTGGAAAATAGAGGGGCTATGAGTGTTCCCAAAATTTTTCTTAAATCTTTTCTATTAAACTTGAAGGTCATTAGGGCGAAACGTAACCAAAATACATCTTCACAAATCGTTTAAACAAATTCTCCGTTCGATGATTAAAGCAATATTCGATTTCTTTTAGGTATACCGGAAAATGATATTTCGAGACACTCCGATAGTCATAGATAATGTGTTTCGCGTAACTCCAAAATCCTTCGATCCCGTTAATGTGGTTCTTGACCCGTTGGCGACTGACGAATGTCTTTGAATGGTTGATCGTATGATGTTTCCCATAGCGTTTCAAGGACTGATAACCCCGAAAGGCGTCGGTATAATAAACCGACCCTTTTCGTGTTTTGGCTTGAATATGCCGCATCAGTTCATCCGCACTAACCGATTCCACAACTTTGGTGTAGACGCGGTTTTCCCGCTCCAGGAGCGCAAAGACGACACTTTTGCCGGCAGCGGCTCGGCCTCGTTTCCCTTTCCGTTTGCCGCCAAAGTAGGCTTCATCCAATTCGATTTCGCCTTTGAGTTTTCCACCCTCCAACTCGGCCAGATGGAACAGAGCTTCTCGCAGCCGTTGGTAGACGCGGGTGACGACTTTGACATCGACGCCCAAGTCTTGGGCCAATCGATAAGCGGGTTGGAGTTGATAGAATCCTTTCAGAATCGCAATCTCGCGACGCAGCCGACTCAGACTTTTGCTCTTTCCACAAAGCTGGCATTTCACATACCCGCGACTCGTGTGCAGAACTTTAAAGGATCCACAAAAAATACACTTGCGGCCCCGTAAAAGTTGGCCGTACAACTAAAAACCGTTTTTCGTCCAGTGCTCATGCGCCTGTTCTAGCACACATTGGTTACGAAACGCTCTAGTTACCAAATTGAAAGGCAAGTTTGAGGAATACGATCCACTCCCTATACCCTTTAACCGATGGAGTTGAAAGATCAGAATCCTTTCTCTGTAGTTAACCACCACTCATAGAAAATCCTTCAGCCCCTTCTCGAGCATAAATGGGGTATCCCATCCGACTTCCCTCATTGTATGGAAACGTATAACGCCTTCTGTTGTGGATCTGTCTGCCCTTAAACGCGGTGAAATTCACAATGGGCGGCTCATTTGTAAAAGAATTTCTTTCCACTTTTCCCTAAATTAGTAATGTCATAATCGGTCCATATATTTTCGCAAACCATCAGCAAGGTAACGAACCGATGGCTCCATAAAACTTGTTTGTGGAACTCCCTCAAATTCGATCGTTTCGGTTCCCTTAGAGGCAAATTTTGTCCAATTATTGAATGGCATCAATCCTCTTTGGCTGTTTACAAAACTTACTATTTTGCCTTCATATCTCTTAGGTTCGTAATTATGATAAGCTTTACCGATAGCTTGCCCTATGGTTTTCAGCACCTTTTCGATTTCGTTCATCTCTGATTTGGGTGCATCATTGGTACGTGCGAATTTCCTTCGCACCCTTCTCGAAAAGCGCCGAAATCGTATGGGCACTTCAACACCAACAAGATATTTGATCATCCTCCAAGGGTTCTGTCTTAACGCCATTTGTAAATTTATGAGAGAATTGAAAAGCGTTGGGGACACGGGCGGACCCGCACCATCTAACATTGCCAGCAAACCGATTTCTTGCCCTTGAGCTTGTAGTTGTTTCGCCATTTCAAACGCTACTATCCCTCCAAAACAATGCCCAGCTAAGTAATACGGACCAGTCGGTTGACGCTTTTGAATCTCGTGAATGTATCGCTCAGCCATGGCCTCAACAGAGGTGTCAGGTGGATGGGTCCCATCCAGACCATACGCCTGCAATCCAAATAGAGGTTGATCATCACCAAGATATTTGGCCAGGCTCCGATAAAATAACGCTTCTCCACCTTCACCATGTATACAATAGAGAGCGGGCCGTGGACCTTTTTCTTGAATTGGAACAAGGCAAGACCATTCTGAGTCTACACGACCAGTGACTTCTTTGGCCATTTGCGACACCGTCGCAGACTTAATAAGAATGGCCAAAGGCAGTCGAACTCCAAGCTCATCTTGAAGACGTGCAAATAACCTGACTGCCAAGAGCGAGTGCCCACCGATATCAAAAAAATTGTCATGAATGCCTACTCGCTTAAGGCCTAACACCTCAGCCCAAATCTTGGTCAGAGCTTGCTCAGTAGGGGTTTGCATAGTTTCATCGTCTGTGGTTCCAGCAGCCGTCTCGATATCCGTGACTGGTGGCAACGCTCGGCGATCAATTTTTTCGTTTGCAGTCTTGGGCATTGCATCCAATAACACGAAGAATGAGGGCACCATATAATCTGGGAACTTTTGACGCATCTCAAACCGGAGTTCTTCAACAGACACCGACGTTTCAGTGCACGGGACAACATAGGCGACTAGACGTGTGCCCATGATATCATTCGGAGCACCACTATCTGACATCACGACAACAGCTTCCTTGACCTTTGCTAATTGCCCGAGAACCACTTCGATTTCCCCCAATTCGATCCGATGTCCACGCAACTTCACTTGATGATCTAATCGACCAAACACTTCGATAGTACCGTCAGACTGATAGCGAGCCAGATCACCCGTTCGGTACAGTCGTGCTCCAGGTCTTTCGCTAAAGGGATCACAGATAAACCGTTGTGCTGTGAGGTTAGGCCGACCTAAATACCCTCGTGCTACGCCGGCGCCACCAACAAAGAGTTCACCCTTCACACCTATAGGCACAGGTTGAAGACTATTATTTAGTATATAGACTTCCGTATTCATTATGGGTCGGCCAATCGGAACAGTGGCATTATTATCTTCTATACGATGAACCATCGACCAGATAGTAGTTTCTGTCGGACCATAAAGATTCCACAGTTCTTTATTGCCGTCTAATAGACTGTCCGCCAACATACGTGATAACGCTTCTCCACCGCTTAAAATCTTAAGGGTTGTCTTGCCAACCCAACCCGATTCGAGGAGCATGCGCCATGTGGACGGTGTCGCTTGCATGACCGTCGCATCAATCTCCGACAGATATGTGGCTAGCTGCACACCATCAGCTGTGATCTCGTGGCCCGCAATGACGACACTCGCACCAACAGTCAACGGCAAATATAACTCCAGTGCAGAAATATCAAACGACAGCGTAGTCACAGCTAACAGCCGATCACTTGTCTCAAGCCGTAACGACTCCGCCATTGATCGTAGGAAATTCGCTAAAGCTCCATGGGTAATCTCTACCCCCTTCGGCAATCCTGATGAACCAGAAGTATAAATCACGTACGCCAGGTCACTTGCCAACGGTCTTGTCTCGAACGAAGTGTCATCCTGTGGTTCACACGGATCTGCCCACACATCTTCCAAGCAGAGTAATTGTCCCCTAAAATCAGGCAAATTCTTAACCATTACCCCTTCAGTCAAAAGAATGTCCATCCCAGAATCGATCATCATAAACTTGAGACGTTCGTGTGGATACCTCGGATCTAACGGCACATACACACCACCGGCTTTGAGAATACCTAACAGGCCAATTAGAACGTTATGCGTACGCTCTAAGCACAAACCGACTTTCATCTCTCGACCAACGCCTACAGATCGAAGAAAATGCCCAAGCCGATTGGCGCGCCAATCTAGGTCTCGATAACACAACTCCATATCCCCAGAAACTACGGCGATTGCATCAGGTCTACTCAATACCTGTTCCTGGAATAATTCCAGTAGCTCGACATCTCTGGAACTAGTCTCTGCCGTTGCGTTCCAATCTTTCACGACCTGTTGGTACTCAGTAGTGGTTAAAAAAGAAAAGTGAGACGTTGGGTTATCCGGATCTCGAGTTACTTCCTCGAGAACAAGCTGATAGTGCTTTGCAAACTGTGTCATGGTCGTTGATGAGAAGAGATCTGTATTAAACAGCACCTGTCCCTTCAGCGACTGCCCGTGTTGGACCACGTGCACCTCAACATCCAATTTGACTGTTTGTCGCTTCGGATGTACCGGAGTAACTTCTAGATCGAATAAAGTGAAAGCGGTGGTTGCTTCGGCATGATGGACTTGAAACATGGCCTGGATGAGGGGGTGGCGACTAGGGTCCCGCACCGGCTGCAACACTTCCACGAGCTTCTCAAATGGCACATCCTGATGCGCATACGCCCCTAAACACGTCTCGCGTACCTGCCGTAGCAACTGGCGAAAGGTCTGAGAGCCCCGTAGGTCCGTTCGCAGAACCAGCGTGTTCACAAAAAACCCAATCAGCCCCTCGATCTCCGTCTGCGTTCGATTCGCGATCGGCGACCCCACCGCAATATCCGTCTGCCCCGTATACCGGGCGACCAAGATCTTAAACGCCGTCAGTAGCGTCATGAACAGCGTGGCCCCTTCCACCTGACTCAGGGCCATCAGGCGATCCACTACCGCCGAGTCGAGGGCAAACGCTTGACTTGCCCCCCGATACGTCTGCTTCGCCGGACGCGGGCCCTCGAGCGGTAACTCCAACGCGGGCGGCAAACCCACCAACTGCTGCTTCCAATACTGTACTTGCTTGTCTAACCGCTCCCCCTGCAACCACTCCCGTTGCCACACCGCAAAGTCAGCATACTGCACCGGCAGAGGGGCTAATGCCGCCGTGCCCTTCTTCACTTGGGCCGCATACAAGGCACTCAACTCCTTCCACAGGATGCCCATCGACCAGCCATCTGTAATAATGTGATGCAAAGTCAACAAGAAGATGTGCTCCGCGGGCCCGAGTACTACTAACTGCGCCCGCAGCAATTGGCCCGCCTGCAGGTCAAACGGCTGGCTAGCTTCCTCATGGATGTACCGCTCACAGGCCGCCAGACGCGCCTCAGCCGTCTGGCTCGACAGGTCCACCACGGGCAGGGACACAGGCGCCGGAGGGGCAATGAGTTGGACTGGCTGGCCCTCGTGCAGCTCAAAGCGCGTGCGTAACGTTTCGTGGCGAGCCACCAACTGGGCCAGACTGGCGGACAAGGCGTCTCGGTTCAAGGATCCCTGCAGCCGCCAGGCATACGGCAGCAGATACGCCGTGCTACCTGGCTCCCACTGATCCAGAAACCACAACCGCTGCTGCGCGAAAGAAAGAAGTTGAGGAGTATTAGTGGGTTGTCGAACAATCCGACTTGATGAGAGATTTTTCCCCAGACCTTTTAGACGTTCTTTAAGCCATTCATCCTTTGTTTGCGCACGTTGCATAATAAAGGAACCTAGGAAATTTCTGTTGAAAGAAAAAAGGAGCAGGTTAGATTCTTATCGCTTATCTCGTCTATGCAGGTTTTCCCATAACACAGTCGTACATGATTCCAAAGAGGTATGTAAAGACGCGTCTATCGTAGTGGGGAGTTGCCCATCATGATCTTGCAAAAACTGCAGTGTGTGTTCGATGCCAGTTTGAGCTCCAAAGAGACACGGCGTACTATAGTTCACGACTGAGACCCCCATTTTCTGAAGCATCTCAAAGCTCCATAAGGGAGACTCTCCTCCCGCAATTTGATTGACCATGGCCGGGCATTCTACCATGTCTCTAATCTGTTTAGCAGACTCCAAATTGGGCAGAGCTTCCACTAAAACCACATCAGCTCCACAATCCGCACAAGCTTTTGCTCTCCTTAATCGGTCATCGGGATTACAGGCATCGGTTTGAGCGATAATAACTAAAGAACCCTCTGCAAAAGTAATAGAATACTGTAGAATAGCGCTGATGCAAACCACGATGAGGTACAAGATGAAAACGAAGAAGTTACGGATTGAGCGCTTTCTCAATGAGATAGATCAAGTGGTGCCGTGGCAACAACTGGAAGAAGTCATCCAGCCGCATTATAAGAGCTCAGGCGGGCGTCCGCCTCACGCGCTCCAGGTGATGCTGCGCATTCATTTTCTCCAACTGTGGCATAACTTGAGTGATCCGCTGATGGAGAAAGCCCTGTATGACCGCCTCAGTTTCCAAACCTTTCTGGGGTTTGATTGTTTTGGTGGGGTCATTCCGGATGAGAGCAGCATCTGCCGGTTTCGGCATCTGTTAGAAGAGCACGGCCTGTCGCAACAGATCCTGGACGCGGTCAATGCCCACTTAGCTTCTCATGGGCTAGTGCTGAAAGCGGGAACGATTGTAGACGCGACGTTGTTAGCCGCGCCGGTGAGCAAGCAAAACGCTCGCAACGAACGGGACCCCGAGATGAGTTCAACACGCAAGAACAACACATGGCACTTCGGAGCCAAAGGCCATATTGGCGTGCAGGCCCAAGGGCAACCGATCATTCATTCAACGGAGTTTACCACCGCCAAAGTGCATGACAGCCAAGTGCTGGAGGAGTTGCAACATGGGGAAGAACAGGCGTTGTTCGGGGACAGTGCCTATACCAAGCAACCGGATAAACGCCAAGCCCGGCAGGACGGGGTCTATTATGGGCTCGCGGATCGGGGTGCCCGCCAGCATCCCTTATCCGCTTCGCAAAAGAAACGCAATCGTCGCCACTCGAGTATCCGAGCCAAAGTGGAACATCCCTTCCGGGTGATCAAGCATCTGTGGGGACACGGCAAGCTTCGGTATAAGGGGCTGGCCAAGAACGCGGCGCAGTTTACCCGGCTGTGTGCCCTGTCGAACCTGTTCTTCTGCCGACGCGCCCTGCTTGAGACCATCTGACGACGGGAAACGCCGGGATGAGCAGCCCGGACCAGCCGCAAACAAGGAATCGAGGACGAGGGAGACAAGAGATCGAGACAAGCTGACCCCTCAAAAGACGAGCCGAGAGTCCAACAGTCTCAACTCAACTGACTTTTGCAGAGGGTTCTAAACCTTTTCGAATAAAAAGAACTCTTTCGAGTTTTGTGACATATTCCTCTAAGTCGAGAAGTTGTTTGCCGGGAAAATGCCCGCAACGCTGAGGCCGTTTTTGATCTTCCATGATGACACCCGATGTCCCCGACAGCTTCCAATAGGGAAACGACATGACAAGCTGCTTCACTATCTCCAAACCCATCATCGATATCTACGAGTAAGTGATGTTCCGGCAAGACGTCTGTACGGGCCTGTAAGATTAACTGTGTAACTGGTTATCATGATGATTTTATTTCATAAGGAGGAATGATGGCCAAGTTCAACACAAAAACTGATGCGCTGCTCGATGACTTATTAAAGGATTGTGAGTCCCCGGAAGAGATTCTCGGCGAACATGGGTTGCTCAAAGGGTTAACCAAACGACTGGTGGAACGGGCGCTGCAGGCGGAATTGACGAATCATCTAGGGTATGTCCCTCATGCGCGGCACCAGGCCAAGAGCGGCAATACCCGGAGGCACCAGCCCCAAAACGGTGGAGACAGCCCAAGGCCCGGTGGAGCTGAACGTCCCCCGGGATCAATCCAGCA
Organism: Nitrospirales bacterium; assembly: GCA_965223765.1. Lineage (GTDB taxonomy): Bacteria > Nitrospirota > Nitrospiria > Nitrospirales > UBA8639 > Nitrospira_E. The sequence continues at coordinate 998,627 of OZ245016.1, read as the reverse complement.
TGTTTGAACCCGCGGTCATCAAAAAACGCCAACGGCGCCTGGAGGGGTTTGATGGCAAAGTCTTCGCTCTCTATACGCATGGGCTGACGACTCGTGAGATTCAAAGCCATCTGGAAGGATTGTATGGGCCAGACATCTCGCCCACGTTGATTTCAACGATGACCGATGCGGTGCTCGACGATGTTCGGTTATGGCAGAGTCGGCCTTTGGAGACCGTCTATCCCATTCTGTATTTTGATTGTCTGTTTATGAAATCTCGACATAACGTGGCCATCAAGACGAAAGCGGTCTATGTCGCCCTGGGGGTCACGCCCACCGGGGAAAAGGAATTATGAGGCCTCTGGGTCAGTGAGAAGGAAGGCGCGAAAGTGTGGCTGGGAATTTTTACTGAATTGCAACAACGCAGGGTGCAGGATTGTTTCGTGGCCTGCGTCGATAGGCTCGCCGGGTAGTCCGACGTCTTAGAAACCATCTTTCTCCAGACGCAGGTCCAAGTGTGCATTGTCCATAAAGCTCGCCACGCCTTGCGATACGTGGTTTGGAAAGAGTGGCGCCCCGTCGTGCGCGATCTCCGGGCCATTTATCGTGCCGCGACGCTTCCCGAAGCCGATGAAGCCTTGAAGCGGTTTGCCCAGACGTGGGATCAGAAATATTCCACCATCAGCGCGAGTTGGCGACGCAACTGGACTCGGGTGACGGTGTTCTTTGATTATCCGCCAGAGATCCGGAAAGTCATTTACGAATGCGATCGAGTCTTCAAATTATTCCTTACGCAAAGTCCAAAAAAACGGGAAGCGTTCCCGACCGATGAAGCCATTCTCAAAGTCCTCTATCTCGGGATGCAGCGGATGGCTAAGAAAGGGACAGCCCCCATTCCCGAGTGGAAACGAGCCTTCAATCAATTTGCCATGATCGTTGGAGATCGCGTACCGACCATTGATTAACCACGATCAGTTACACAGTTATCTTGACAGGCCCTATCTACAAAGCTAAATGGAATCGACGTTATTCGAACTTTGTGGCGATGGCGTCCTCTAGATTATTACGGTAAATAGAGTGTTCCTTGCGATATTTGACCCGATATAGGCAGTTATCCAACTCAACCATTGTCAACAAGGATTTCCGCCAGGCCAGCCACGACCCAAGAGATACAACTATTGTCTGAGTCAGTGCTTTGACCAGTTTTATTTTTGGAAGACCATGACGTACGTTGCCCTGAGTCCATGTTATCTCCTATGCCAGTCACTACTCCTTTCCACAGTTAGTCGGCGAGAATCTTCAGATGTCCGGTGCCCTTCAGCGTTGCCAAATCGACATCGGCTAGACATCGGACTTTGACATAGTTCAACGTTAAGTTCCCTTCAACATGTACTGGTCCCTTGGCTTGAGTGAAATTTGCCTGGCTCCAGTCATTCGCTGCAGTATCTAACCGTACACCCAATTCGGTCCCGCCTCGTGTTTCCGTAAACTTGATGTGAACATAGCCTCGATCTAAGGCAGCTTTGAAACCTTCTACGGTTTTTTCAGGCCGAAGACCGACTTCAACAGGATGTGTTCCAGTTGCCAAGCGTGTGACGAGTTCGTCTGGCTTGGGCGGTTCCGTACTTGGAGGCGGCGGGGGAGGTGGTGGGTTTTCAGCTTGCTGGCGCGCCACCTCTTCCATATGTTTGCGTAGGCTGAGCGGCCGCATATCGGTCCAGACTTCATCGATATATGCGAGACATTCGGCTTTAGGACCCGACGGGCCTCGGGCTTCCCATCCCAAGGGTCTTTCACGATCAGCCGGCCATATAGAATATTGCTCCTCGTGATTGACCACGACCTGATAAATAGTCTGACCTTCTTCTTCATCAACAGCCATAATACAATCCTCCTCGATCAGGGTTGATACTCGTCTGTTCCTGTAGTCTCAACCACTGCTGTAGTCAGGCATCTGAGGTTAAACCAACCCAAACAGTCTTATTGTCCTGGGCTCCGAGAAATAGTACGGGTGGTCCTAGCAAGATTCAAGGAATGTCATGGATTTCTTAGAATGTTTGGCAGCGTCCATGGTAGCCATCATTCCGCTTTCGCCATCGCTGAATCCGAGGAAGCTAGAACGCCTTTTTTTATGATTATGATAGTGAGGCATTTTTCCAAGTTTCAGAATAAATTAGACTTGGGAGGGAGACGGGACACTTGCTTTCCTCCCTAAATGACCGTCAAAGACCATCCTACATATAGAAATTTTTGTGCAGACTGATACCACAAGGCGAGACTTAAAGTCGGCTAGAAATTGGTGCCGAAGGCGGGACTTGAACCCGCATGGGGAAACCCCCACACGCCCCTCAAACGTGCGTGTCTGCCATTCCACCACTTCGGCACTCGTTCTTTCGATTATGGAACCTCCTAGAGTCCTTGTCAACGCATGGGTCTAGGGTTAGAATCGCTTACGCTCATCTATGATCTCTACATAGATCTTCTGAAAATATAATACGATGGCTTCCTCATCATCTTCCTCGCCAGCTCCGCTCGCTCATTCTCAACGCTGGGTCGGTGCGTTTTTTGACATGGACAATACGCTCGTGCCCGGAGCTTCAATTGAAATTGGGTTTTTTCGGTCGCTGTGGCGAGACGGCGTGGTGGGATGGCCAGAATTATGGGATAGTATCCGGTATGCCTTACGACATACTCCGCCTCTGTCCCTCGGCCCTCTCAGACGGAATAAACTTTACCTCCTGGGGCATACCGCATCGCAAATTGAGTCACTAGCACGGGACTACGTAGAACTTTTTGTCTGGCCTCGGGTGTCTGCCCGAGCTTTGGGATGTCTCGCAGACCATAAAGATGCCGGACACGTGGTGGCCATCGTGAGTGGTTCACCGGAATTCTTGGTGAAACCTTTAGCGGAAAAATTGGACGTCTCATTGGTATTTGGCGCTAAGCTGGAAACGCAGTCCGGCCTCTATACGGGGCGTGTGTTTTCTCCGTTACCGTACGGAGAAGGCAAGGGACGATACATCGAGCGGTTGGCGACGGAGTACCATCTCGATTTGAGTCGAAGTTATGCCTATGGGGACAGCCCCGGGGATTTCCAGGCCCTTCAGTTGGTCGGGCATCCTTTCGTCGTCAATCCCATTCGGGGAATGGCCCGTATTGCTCGACAGCGCGGCTGGCCTATCACACAATGGGCCTAACGAATTTTCAGGAAGAGGTAAATAGTGTAGCAATGCGAACTCTGTCCTACCAATTCATGATCTTGGGCCCACTCCATTATCGGCAAGTCGCGTTGTGCTTTTCGTCTTCGGAATTTTACCTAATACAACCTCATGCCTTCGCAAGATTCTCTCCAAGTCACTGAAATTTTTCACAGCATTCAAGGGGAATCGACTCGCGCCGGACTACCTTGCGTGTTTGTCCGGCTGACCGGGTGTCCCCTGCGTTGCACCTGGTGTGATACGGAATATGCTTTTCATGGCGGAGAATCGATAACGGTAGATACCATCCTGGATCGCGTACAGGCATATCGTTGTCCATTAGTAGAAGTAACCGGAGGAGAACCGTTGCATCAGTCCGACACTTTGGTATTGTTAAAGAAGTTGTGCGACATAAATTTGCAGGTCATGCTGGAAACCAGCGGGGCTCTCGATATTTCACCGGTTGATTCTCGGGTGTCAATTATTCTAGACATCAAATGCCCCGGCAGCGGTATGACTGATCGTATGCTATGGTCAAATTTGGATCATCTTTCGGCGAAAGATGAAGTTAAGTTTGTTTTGCAAGACCGTACGGACTACGAATGGGCGAGGGAAATCGTGAGGCATTATTGCATAGAAGAGCGATGCCCAGTGCTGTTCAGCCCGGTCTTCGATTCGCTTGCATTACAACCCTTGGCCGAGTGGGTCCTCGCCGATCGACTGTCGGTTCGCATACAGGTTCAGCTCCACAAACTTATCTGGGATCCGGAAACACGCAGCGTATAGTCTAAAACTCGACTTTAACGATTGATCGTCTATTGTCACCATCTATATCATTTCTTTATTTGAAGGAGGCGTATGAACATTTTCGCCAAGCGCACTGAAGGCACCACCGTTGCCAGCGATCTGCTGGTCTGCATGAGCTATGAACACGACAAGAGCTGGAGCAAAAACATCGGGTCTGTCGACAAGAAATTAGGGGGGCAACTCAGTCGTGTCCGAAAAAGCGGCGAATTTTCAGGTAAAGCAAATCAGACCACATTGGTCCATACCAACGACGCACTCCCTGCAAAACGTGTTCTTCTCGTCGGCATCGGGTCGAGAGATTCGATGACGCTCGAACGACTGCGCCAAGCCATGGGAACCGCGGTAAAATGCGCTCGACAGGTCAGAGCAAAATCGATGGCCTATCTGATGCCGGAGGTGTCCAAGTCGGTTGGCCGTGTCAGTGATATCGCTCAAGCCATGATTGAAGGGGCCGTGTTAGGGGAATATCGTTTCACGGAATATCGGACCGAGCGATCTGAACCGGTGAGCGCGCTTCAATCTTGTACTCTGCTCGCACCGACCACTGCCAGTCAGGCTGAGATTAAAGCGGGGGCACAACGTGGACGTATACTCGGAGAGGCCACCTGTTTTGTCCGCAATCTATGTAATCATCCCGCGAATATCATGAAGCCTTCACGGGTCATGGCCGAGGCCAAAGCGATTGCGAAAGAATCCAAGATTCGACTGAAAGTGCTGGATCGCCAGCATATGAAAAAACTGGGAATGGGGGGACTACTGGGCGTGGCGCAAGGCAGCATTGAACCTCCGCACTTTCTTATCTTGGACTATTCTGGAGGCCCAAGAACCCAGCGCCCAGTGGTCTTGGTTGGAAAAACTGTCACGTTTGACTCGGGAGGTATTTCATTAAAACCGTCAGAGAATATGGAACAGATGAAAGCCGATATGACCGGTGGAGCGGAAGTTTTGGCGGCTGTTCGCGCCGCCTCTCGACTCAAACTCCCAATTAATGTCACGGGCCTGCTTCCAGTGACTGAGAATATGCCAGGCGGCCGAGCCACCAAACCTGGGGATATCCTGACCATGCTGTCTGGTAAAACCGTGGAAGTACAAAACACGGATGCGGAAGGGCGGCTCATTCTGGCTGATGGTCTGACCTACGCCTCCCGCCTAAAACCCGCATGCGTCATCGATGTGGCCACCTTAACCGGGGCCTGCATTGTTGCATTGGGACAGTTCGCGATCGGGATGTTAGGCAACGATGACGACCTGAAGAACGAGCTTCGTCAGGCTGGAAATGACTCTGGGGAACGGGTGTGGGAAATGCCGCTATGGGATGAATATTTTGAGCAACTCAAGAGCGATGTCGCCGACATGCGGAATATTGGCGGACGTGGGGGTGGAATGATCACGGCGGCGATGTTCCTGAGTAAATTTGTGGGCAACTACCCATGGGTCCATCTTGATATCGCGAGCACCGACTGGAGTGCTGCAGAGCGTCCCTGCATCGCTAAAGGTCCCACAGGTACAGGGACACGATTACTTATTCAGTATCTCATGAATCGGGCCGCCAACTCCTAACCAGTGTAACCTGATGGACTTCGCTGACCATATCGGGCAACTCGGTATGATCGGATTCGAGGGAACCGAAGTCACTCCTGACCTTCGCGCATGGATGGAGGAATACCAGCCCGGAGGCGTCATTCTTTTTTCACGCAACCTGGTGAATCCAGAACAAATCGCGACGCTGACGAACGATCTGCAAGCGCTCGCTGCAGACAGCCCATTACTGATTGCTATCGATCAAGAGGGGGGGCGGGTTTCGCGGCTTCCCTCTGATTTTACGATTTTCCCGCCGGCAGCCACCGTCGCCCAGACTGGGTCCACTAAACTAGCCTACCAAGCGGCTACCGTCACTGCGAAGGAACTTCGGGCTGTGGGCATCAATATGAACATGGCGCCAGTGCTGGACATTCACACAAATCCTGACAACCCTATCATTGGGGATCGGGCATTTGGGACCGACCCCAGACTGGTCGGCCAAATGGGGGAGGCTACCATTGCGGGACTTCAAGCTCATCGCGTCCTGGCCTGTGGAAAACATTTTCCCGGTCACGGAGATACCAGCACGGATTCACACCTGGAACTTCCAGTGGTCCATGCGACCCTGCCACGCCTTCAGGATATGGAGCTCAAACCGTTTCGCCATGCCATCAATCACGGCCTTCAGGCCATCATGACAGCCCACGTTCATTATCCTGCGCTCGACCCGGTTTACCCCGCGACACTTTCTTCGACAATTCTTTCAAAACTGTTGCGCCAAGAACTAGGGTTTTCTGGAGCGATCTTAAGCGACGATCTTGAAATGCGTGCCATTGCAGATCACGCATCGGTTGATAGTGCGGCCATTCGGTCGCTGCAAGCGGGCGCCGATATGCTCCTCGTATGCAAGAGCCGCGATTTGGCAACAACGGTGTTCGAATCACTCCGCCGGGCCATGAATTTTGGGGAGCTGAACCCCGTTCAGATCGAAGCTAGCCTACGGCGAATCCAGTCTCTGAAACAGCAATTCGTCGTACCCTATCGACCCATCGACTGTTCTTCCTGTTCTCAAACCATTGGCATTCCTCCACATCGTGAACTTCTCGCTCGTATTGTGTCTCAATCGAAAGCTATCGTATAAATTCCCAACTGATTGGGTCCATTTGAGACAATGCCTGGACATTTCCCATGGCAATTTGTTTAGCTACCAACCGGGGTCTGTTGAAAAAAGCCATCAGCGGCGTTCTCGCCATTTTTCCGTGCTCATGTACTGCGTGTACGCTCCGCGCGGAAAAATGGCTGCGGCCTTGCTGAGTGGACTTTTTTGAACCGACCCGAAGTCCTTGGTCTCTCATGGAGGCCTGGGCAAATTTGCTACTGGAGTTCGGTATTATTCAACACTACTAAACAGTAGTTCTTGGAGCCTGTCGTTATTGATCTGTTCTTAACGGTTGGCTCCAAATAGCCAATCCCAACACTCATACGATAGATAAAGGAGTGGCCTAATGGCGCTGAAAAAAGGCGACATCATCGATGAACACAAACAACATTCCGATTCTTGTGGTCTCGTGGTTAAAGTCATGAATGGGGGCGAGGGATTTGAAAAAATCATCTGCTGTGGCCACGAGCTAACTGAGCATGACGTGACCCCATCGTTCAACCAAGGTACCGGCCGCAAGAAGGGCCGGTTGATTGCGGGTGTCACCATCGATGAAACACGAGTCACCACACATGGATGTGGTCTTCGCCTGATGGTGATGGGCGGTGGAGCTGGATTTCAGGAAGTCGTCTGCTGTGGACATTCCATTCGCGCGGGCGCCATGCAAGACCTGCAATTTGGGCAGATGCGGTCCGACGAGCAAGCCCATGAAGCCACTCCCAATACTCCCCACGAAGGAACCGCCTAGGAATACCCGCACGATGTTAGGTTGGACCCCAGAATCAATCAAACAATGGGTTCGATGGATGCAGTTCCTGGACCGCTGGGGCTATATCACCGCCTGTTTGAGTTTTCTTCTGGTTGGCATGCTAGTGTTTGGATACAGCTGGGTTGCCTATATGCAGTCGGTACAAGAAGCCTTCTTACCTGCAACGATTACGCTACTCAATGACCTCTTGTTCGTGATCATTCTTTTGGAACTGTTTCGCACGGTCTTAGGATTCTTGCAGTCGGACCGAATTCGACTCGAACCGTTTTTACATGTGGGTATCATCGCTTCAGTCCGACGCATATTGACGGCCGGCGCTGAATTCGCTCACCAGGAGAATGTTCCGGAAGAAGCCTTTCGTCATTATCTGATGGATATGGGCCTACATGTCGTAGTCATACTGGCTCTCATGATCGCTCTCTACCTGTTGAAAAAGACTGAACTCCCCGTAGAACCCCTGCTGACAAAATAAGATTTAGTAGTTCGGCACTCGTCGTACAATTTCAATCAATCTTGCACTGCAGAAAAGGCTATGGCACTATAGCTTTCCCTTTCTACCGAATTGCTAGGACGTGGTTGATGGAATCGCTACCTGAACTGGTTGGGACAGTCCATATCATTCTCGGACCCTATCGAGGGAACCCTATCGCGCTGTACATGCGGCAAGATGGCTCTATTTGCCAGATTGCGCCACGCATCTATCCCTGGAACCGCACGGTAGGAATAGGAGACACGCCGAACCGTGCAGCAGCAGATTTTGAGAATAAATGGAAACAGGCTGGCCTCGACGATGAGATGTTTACCGGTCCACATTGGGAAGGCGGAATAAAGCCTGAGAAACCTAAACCGCCCCCGAAACCTGCCACGCCTAAACCCGCAACACCCCCTGACTCAGCGACCTCCCCTCCACCTACGACTCCGAAAGGCTCAGAGTCGCCACCGAAAAGCGAGGTAACTGGGCCTACACCTCAACAGGCTCCGACTTCATAAATGGGTCCGTTGAAAAAAGCCGCCAGCAGCGTTCTCGCCATTAGCCGGACCTTCGGGCCCACAGCGATGGTCCCGCCTATGAGGACGGGCCAAACGAGAGCGCTCTTCGGGCCGTGAGCATTCACGTACTAGAGGTATGCTCCGTGCGCAAAACAATGGAGTCGCTCTTCGAGACGAGCCAGGCAATAGGTGGCCTTGCTGAAGGGACTTTTTTAGCTCCTCGGCGGCGTCTGGGGCAGCAGCTTCATGGTCAAATAGGGTCTCCGATATGGTCATTTTTCAACAGTCACTAAATCTTCCTGTTTTCTTCCGGGCACCCGCCAGATAAACTTAGCTGGAACAATACGTCTGTTCACTTGCTAGCTATGGGTATAATGCCTGGCAGCTTTAACAAAAGCGGAAAACAACCGTTTTTGCACAGCATGATGACGATAGAGAAATTCGGGATGCCACTGCACCCCTAACCAGAACGGGTGGTCGCCAGCCTCAATGGCTTCAATGATTCCATCGGGAGCCATGGCACTGACACAACACAAGGAAGGAACTGTCTTGACTGATTGGTGATGTGAACTGTTTACAGGAATACTGGATTTTTTAACAATCTTTCGGAGCAACGTCTTCGCCTTTATGTCGATACCATGTACCATTTTCTCAGCGGACGTTTTCTGTAAATGTTCGATTTTTGAAGGGCTCTGAGCTGGGATATCCTGAATTAACGTCCCGCCCAATGCCACGTTCATTGATTGCATCCCTCCACAAATGCCCAAGGTTGGCACATGGAGCTGAAAGGCCAGCTTTGAAAGACCAAGTTCCAGTTCCGCTCGTTCTTCACTCATATTTTGAAAGGCGTACCGCTTTTTTTCTCCATAGTGTTTCGGAGCCAGATCCGATCCGCTGCCCGTGACCAGCAATCCATCCAACCGCTGCAAGAGAAGCTTGTGATTAGCATGGCTTGAAACTAAAGGGAGAACGAGTGGAACACCCCCCGCCTCCTGAATTGCTTGAATATACCGAGCTCGTAGAAAGTAGGTGGGCTCCTTGCCCCCCATATCTTTTCGATTACCCGAATTGTAATCTGGCGTCACCCCAATTATGGGTTTGCCCACGTTAGTTTGCCTGACTCAGATGTTTAGTCCACTCGTTCGGTCAAATAGGCTTCCTCTTCCTCATAAGGGGACGAACCGTAAAATCGAACTGGTTCATTACCTCGAAGATGTTCCGGGGTAATCACGTACGTGCCGTAGAAGCTCGGCTCCCATACAGACTGTGCAGTTTCGACGTCACCGCCAGTTAAGGCATAGGTGAATCCACCGACAAGACCTCCTAGTGCCGCATAGACAACCTTCGCAGGCAGGTAGACCATTGTTAACAACCCACTGCCCAAACCCATAGCTGCCTCATTACTACCCAGAGATTCGTCTTCTGCTGCTAGACCCATAGTCGGTACACTCATAACTATTACTAAAACCATTGCACATAGTACTCGACTGTTTTTTGTTGCTTGCGTCACTGAATTCCCCCAAGCTTGGTGTGTGTGTTTCATAGAGTTCACCCTCCTTTTCCCTTCTAAATGTCTCTGGCCCACTAAAAGGTACCCGATTTGCCCATAGCTAGCTCTAAATTTTACAGCAACATCTATGCCATTGAACAGACTATGATGTGGCTTCGAATTCGTGAATATCTAACTCTGCAATGATTTGTGCCTTTATCTGATTCGCCTCACGTCGTACCAATTCATCAGTTTCGGCTTTGAATTCTACCCCTGAGACTTTGGCATTTTTCTGCCGAATTCCTTCCTGGATATAGATTTTCAATTTGTAAAAACAGATAAATTGAATAAAAAGGTCGTACCCTGTATTCAGGTAGTCTTCTTGCTCGTGATCTGGCACATCATGCAGCGACCTTTCTAACCATGACTGAAAATCAAGGCATTCGGTTAACCGGCGTATGTCGGCTTGTTGCACACCTATGCCAACCTGTACACCTCCCTTCCAAGACCGTTTTTTGACATTAAAGACACACTGCATTGTGTCAGAAGCACCTTCAAGCGGCTCTGGACCATAAAATAGCGTAATACGGAAAAGCGGAATTGGGGGCGGTGATAAGAGCGACATAAGTACAGTTGTTCACTTTCTCAAAGAAGGTACCCGGAGCGCAATAGTCTTCACAATCACAAAACACATCCAGAACTCACACCGCTTCCAGGTTAGGTTGACACTCGTCAATCTTCAAAGATAGAGTCTTTTCAGATATTTCCTACAAATGTTTGATAAAGAAAGGGCTTCACTATGTTCGGAACCATGGGGTTCTCGGAACTGATGATTATCTTAGTTATTATCCTCATTATTTTTGGGGCCGGTCGCTTACCCCAAATTGGTGAGGGTGTTGGAAAAGCCCTGAAGGGTTTCAAGAAAGAGGTTGCTGATCTCCCGCCTACTTTGGATCCGAATGACCCTCAGGCTACTCCTGAAGGCAGTGAAGCGACAAGTAGCGTGGCGCCAAGTTTATCCACAGGGCAGGTGTCTCCCTCGGCGGATCTAAGACAGGAGGGGTCTGCAGCCCCAGCATCACCAGTATCAAATGAACCTTTTCAGCCTGGTCCAGAGCAAACACCTGGAACCACAGCGGCCCTCCTGTATCAAGGGGCTGGCCCCAAACCCGTCACTGCTCCGCGTCAATCAACCACCACATCCCAACCGGTGCAGACGGGAGCGACAGTTCCAGGGCCCGTATCTATGGAAGATCGCCTGGCAAATCCCACCGTATCGATAGCACCTCAATATCCTCCGTTACCGCCTGGAGCCAAACCCAAGCCCATTGCTAAACGTCCATCAGCGATTGTGAACAAGCAGGCTGTCGCGAGGGTACAAGCCCAACAGGCAGCTCGAAAGGCTCAAGCCACACAATCGTCCCACAGCACATCGCAAGACCTACAGTCTCTAGGAGAAGGCCTCGGAAGCGCTGTACGCAATTTCCGGGATGCAGCAGCAGATATCAAGAATTCCATTGATCCTCAAATGCGAACTATTCAAGCCGAGCTGGAAGCCGCCGAACAGGAAATGAAAGAATCGATTGAGGCCGCTAAACAACCGTTAACTCCTAAAGAACCTTCCAGCTCCGTGTAATCATCCTCGTTGTTGAAAAATTTTCTTCTTCGTTCCAAATCTGTTGGCATTGTGGGGTGCATGTGCCTAGTTTTTCTGACTGGATGCGTCATTGAGACCACCCCGGAAGCGCCAGATGTCATTGTTGAGCAACTTGTTGCATTGCTAGATGACTCACAACCTGACGTCCGACGAACGGCCACGTTGTCTTTAGGAAAAATCAGTCATCCTCAGAGCATTACTGCACTCGTTTCAGCCCTATCGAATGACAACGACAAGGAAGTCCGGGCTTCAAGCGCCTGGGCCTTGGGCAATTTAGCTGAGTCGCTGCCCAAAGAAGCCTTAGTAGCTCTCGTACAGCATATCGCTGACCCATCAGAGTCAGTTCGGCAAGCTGTCGTTTTAGCCCTCAGTCAAACTTCCGTGCCACAGGAAGTGATGACCGTCTTGGCAGAAGCTTACGACATTTCCAGTCCCGATACCCAACTCACGATTCTTCAAGCTCTGGCCCAATTTGAATTTCCATTTGCTTATGACATATTTGTCCAAGCACTCCAGAGCCCCAATTCTCGTGCCCGTCAAGCAGCCATCGCCGGCCTCGGAGAACTTGGAGATCCCCGAGGGCTTTTAGTCATACGGACTCATCTCCTGCAGGACTCCCACGTCGGCGTACGATCCGAAGCCGCGTTTTGGTTGGGAAAGTTGGGAGGACCAGCCGATATACCTGCTTTGCGTCAAGCCATGGAAACGGATCCAACCCCGAATGTTCATTTGTGGGCCAACTGGAGTCTTCGACAAATTAAGACAGACACATGAGAAATCTACCAATACAATTTCGCGAGAGGCCAGTGAAACGAATTGAATGTGACGAGAAGAATCATTACAATCGTGGAGTTTCTGGCCTGGTAGGTCCAATCACTATGATCGTAAATATTCTGACAGGATGCCTTGGGGTTGCGTTGTTTTTCACACTCGGTTGCTCAACTGCTCCTACAAAATGGTACAAAGCAGGTGTAGGACAAGAAACCTTTTCAAGAGATAAGGCCGCCTGTGAGGATTCGTTACTCAATACCGGGACTACCGGATACTCAGCCCAAGTTTATACGTTTGAGGGATGCATGGAAGCAAAAGGTTATATGGCAATACCTGAGTCTCCAGAATAAGTGAAAACGGATTCCACGTATCAATCTACAAAATATCTAATCATGTTACTTTGGTCTTTGTAACAGGAGTTTCCTTAGTCCATGCGGGGGATAGACAGATCTAGGTGGTACGTGCGAGGTTGCATCCCAAGAATGGGGAAGTCTTTGAGGATGCCAACTACAGTGAACTTTCAGAAAGGGCAGCTTGGTTGAATGAAAACAGTTTTATTGGTCGATGACGACAGAAACGCCCGTCAAGCAATTCGGCTTGTGCTAGAATCACAACGCTTACAATGCGTTGAGGTCAACAATGGCGCCGAAGCTCTTGCTTGGTTAGAGACCCAGCCAGCCGACCTGGTCATTTCTGATAATCAAATGCCAGTCTTGTCAGGATTGGATTTTATTGATCAGCTCCAAGACCAGAAACCTACGACTGAGCCGCCAGTGATCCTCCTCAGTGGACATCTAGATGACGACGATAAGACTCGGGCTCGTCGAGCCGGTGTCTTTGCCATTCTCGATAAGCCATGTAATTTTAGCGAATTTCTGTCGATGGTCCAGTTAGCGCTTCAGGATTGAATTCGCCCATCCTTCCCGACTTCGTCACTGGATTCATGTCTGTATCCGTCTGGTAGCTTCCAGCTATTGTTGCTAACAGACAAGAATCCCTAATGATTCTAACCCGTTTGCGTTATTTACCCAGCCCCTATCGACCAGATATCTCTTTAAGATAACAGTTATTGACGGACAAGACCTTCGGTATTATTGCCAGTACTTGGAAAGAGCCTCGCTTTACTAGGACGATTGATTGTACCGGTTGAGTAGCACAGGCTATCCGTCACGACGCTACGAGAAAGGAGCAATCTAATGCTAAAAATATTTGGTGGAATGATTATCGGATCAATGATGACCATGATGCTGTTAGGTGGTGGAGCTGCCGCTGACCAAGTACTCGCAAATGCACAAACCTTGTACCTTGACCAAGTCAATCGGCCAAATACTACAACTACTTTGTTGCTCTTGGTGATTATTAGTATTTTCATGGCAGCCCTTAGCCTGTGGCCCACCAAACCCGTGGTGGAACCAAAGACGGTAATAAAAACGTTGCGGCGGCATCTCAAATAGCGAATGGTCTTCACTCGGAAGTCAACCGTCATATTTCAAGATCCGGCAAGTTCGCCACGCTCCTTGCCGGAACCAACTTTCCCCAGTATGGCGTAACCTTCAAGATATTCTTACAACAACCACATACCAAATGCGATTGTTGCCGAGCTATAGCAAGCGCCGGTAAGTTGGCCACCTCCACATGTTTTTCACTTTTCTCCTTGAGAATCAACTCTTTGTCCAAAACAACCGAAAACTCAGGATAGAGAGGACGTTCAATATTCATGGAAATCTCATCTTTCAACCCACATCTGCCTACCGTTCCTGTAGGAACCGAGTTCAATCAAAGAATACAAACTCGATCGACTCTTTCCCCAGAACGTCGCACCCAGGAACAAGCTGAAATCGCAAAACTACGAGAACGCGACCATCAGGTCAGAGCGCATGAACAGGCACATGTCGCAGCCGCAGGTGGTCTGGCGAAGGGAGGAGCGACGTTTTCGTTTCAACGCGGTCCAGACGGAAGACAATATGCAGTCGGGGGGGAAGTAAGTATCGACACTTCACCAGTATCCGGGAACCCTGAGGCCACTATTCGAAAAGCGAAGCAAATCCGTGCAGCGGCTTTGGCTCCTGCCGATCCATCGGCACAAGATCGCGCGGTGGCCGCATCGGCGAACACCCTCGAAGCTCAAGCTCGACAAGAGCTTCAAGAACAGGAACAAGAAAACGATTCTTCCTCCCTGAGCAATGTACCTTCTCCAGCAACCTCTAGGATTGATCTCTTCGCATAAGCTTGCTGCACCGTTATCTCTTCTGATCACACCCAAACATTGTTTTCAATTCTCTCAGCAATTCGATAGGCAGACTTTTCTGAAAGAATTCATGATTTGCCCACCTGGATTACGGTAGCTCTCCGCTCGACTGAAGCGTGCTACCCCTCAATACCTTTAGCCATCAGCGCACAGCCCTTCCCAAAAGAACCAACCCAGGCAGGTCGGGTTTGGCAGAAGACTTGCTCTAGTCTTAGTAACGAAGAGAAACGCCTCCTCCTTGACCCTTATTCTTGGACAACGTCCTACAAACTCGTCCGCATTTCAGTTTATAAAGGGAGAGACCTCAACATGAACATTTCGGAAAAAATGAAGCGCGATTGGGATGAACGGGCCCAACATCATGCGAAGTTTTGGATCGCAACGGAGAATTATCATAGCGACGAAGTCTTTTCCCGGTCAGGGCAGCAAACGGCTCAGGCACTCTTAACCGCATTACAAGGCTTTCATCAGCCTATTTGGAAGGTCTTGGATATTGGGTGTGGAATTGGCCGCGTGCTCAAACCCCTTGCTCCTTTTTTCCAGACCCTAGTGGGAGTGGATGTGTCCTCCGCCATGATTGCCCAAAGCAAGTCCTGGTTAGCCGGCTATTCACATATCTCAACTTTGGAAAACTCTGGAATCGATCTTCGAGAATTCAGCGACGCCAGCTTCGATCTGGTGTACTCTTACGTGGCCTTCCAACATATGCCACGTCCCGTTTTTGATCAATATTTGGGAGAAATTAATCGAGTCCTTACTAAAAACGGCTACCTGGCATTCCAAATCCCTATAGGTCCTTACCAGGACGTCCCTATCGAAGATACCATTGGTATTCGCTCTTATCCTATCCTAGAACTGGAGCAAAAACTTCGGAAGAATGGGCTGGAATTCGTGAACGACACTGCCAGTGTGATTCAGCCCTCTCAACCAATCGATCACCGTTTTCATATCATCCGGAAAGTCCGTTCAATCAAAACTACAGTGACTCTCGACTGCCTCCAACTCAACCACCCGCCACATCATTCAGCGTTGGATCTCCAGCTATATGAGCGCTTTGCGGAAAACTGCGTCAAGTTAGGAAACCCGGATGAGGGAATTCAGACCTTACAATTCCTTGTCCATAGAACCCCTGAACATTTATCTGGATGGTTACGGCTAGCAGCGTTGTTATTAGAAACTGGACAAGTTGAGCAAGCTGTCACGACACTGCAAGAACTCTCATCTCTCCACCCGCGCTATCAAGAAGGGCAACTCACCTTACAGCAACTACGCGCCAAGTGCCAGACACCTTCTTGGGCCCTTTCTCGTGAAATATAGGAAGTACAAACAGGTCATAAAACACCTACTCCCACAGTCAATGGCATGCTAAACAAATAGAACGTATTAGTCCGGCCGATTCTCCTCAACAAAATAAGTTGGAACCCATGATTTTTTACGGCTTAAGACTTTTCAAATCATCCCAATATGCTATACTGGCACCTCATAAGAAATGGAAAACCCCTTGCTCTTCAATCATTAATTAAGGAGGAAACGCATGGTGAAACGCATACTTCTGGTGCTAACCGCAGTATTGTTTGTGTTTGGAACGACTGGTCTGGCTCTCGCTGCTCATCCTGACAATGGTCCGGGATGTGGATTGGGGAAATTAGCTTGGGGAGCGTATCCTGGACAGCAATCCATTGGCGCCCAAGTGTTACAGTCGACCACCAACGGAACATTTTGGTCTCAAACCTTTGGCATCAGTTTTGGTACATCCGGCTGCACAAACGATGGGACAATATTTGCTTCGGAAAAGGTCAATGTATTTGCTGCGGTCAATTTTGAGGATATTTCCCAAGAGATGGCCCAAGGTCGAGGCGAACATTTGACTTCATTGGCAACGCTGATGGAAATTCCTGCTGACCAACATGAGATCTTTTTTGCCATGGCTCAGGAAAAGTACACCACTCTCATTCATGAAGGCGAAGCCTCTCCTAAAGCGATAGTCAAAGCCATCTATAGTGCTATGGATACCCATCCTGTTTTGGCTCAAGCCTCAACATCACATTAAGCGTTCACACGGCTCCGGCTTTAAAAGCCGGAGCCTCTCTTTTCTTTCTGCCCTTCCTTCTCCCACATGTGGTAATACAAGTTCTTCTCTTCGCGTTAGGGCTCGCGCTTGTTTCTCAGGTGACGACGGCTCAAGACACTACGTCTCCTTATCTACAGGAACTTCTCGAGCGCGCCAGACAAAAAAATCTCCATCAACAACGCTACTGGCATTTGCTTTTACATTATCGACGTGGGTTGCTCGGCGGCTACGAGAGCGAAGTCGACGATCCGGGATTTTTCTTATCAGAAGATGGGAAAACCAATCCAGAGGCTGAACTTCAGGCCACGCTTGCACAATTTTTTTCTGACGAACTTGTGGGCCGATCACAGCAAGTGGCGCAATGTGCGTTTATCGCAAGATTTCAATGGCTGAAACAGCACCTTGAATTTGACGAGCCTCGATTACCCATTCAACCCTGTGACCGGTTTCAGAATTGGTTAAAAGAACTCAACCCATCCTCGATCACACTCATCTTTCCATCTGCTTTCATGGACAATCCTGTTTCCATGTTCGGTCATTCGTTTCTTCGTATTGACCAGGTGGGGCAAACAGAACCAACACGGATTCTGGCTTATACGATTAATTATGCAGCTGATGTACCGCCTGATGTCGGAGTGGAGTTTGCCTTCAAAGGCATTTTCGGCGGATATCAAGGGTTTTTTTCCACGATCCCTTACTATATCAAAGTCCAGGAATATCGAGACATTGAAAATCGAGATATTTGGGAATATCAACTCAATTTTACGCCAGAACAAATGCATCGACTGCTGATGCATACTTGGGAAATGGGCAATGCCTATTTCGACTATTTCTTTTTTAAGGAGAACTGCGCCTATCACATCCTTTCC
The DNA here is from genome assembly GCA_965223765.1 of Nitrospirales bacterium. GTDB lineage: Bacteria > Nitrospirota > Nitrospiria > Nitrospirales > UBA8639 > Nitrospira_E. The sequence goes on along the minus strand of OZ245016.1, from coordinate 981,100 downwards.
CTCTTGGAAGTCGCAGACCCAAATTTTCATCTAACCGATCAGTTCCATTTTTGGACGATTCCTGCAGATACCATTCGCCTACTTATTCAACGTAAAGGGTTTGTGCAGAACATCAGTTATCGGCCGGCCGGAAGCACGAACCTCAAACGCAAACGCGCTGCGGTCTGGCCATCAGAAGTACGACTGCTTCATCACCTGATCCAAGATCCAACAGTGGCCTCTACCCAAGCGTTCCGCCAATTACCGCAAGCCCGTCAAACGTTTTTGCTTGATTTAGTCTCAGACTTTCTCCGATACAAGAGCCGAACCGATAAGAATAAGGAAAGTCAATACCGAGCCAATAACCAATCTATTTTAATCAGTCGAAGCCAGATCAAAATTCCTTCTGCACCCTTTGAGATCCGCCCGTTTACTCTCTCTCCTGAGCAAGGACACGAAACCGCTCGTATGGGAGTCGGATTCGGCTGGCGCAATGATGCCCTGTTTGAACATATTGATATTCGAGCTGTTTATCATGACTTGTTAGATCCTGATACCGGCTATACGCTTGATTCCCAAATTGAACTGGGACGATTAGCCTTGCGTCATTATCATGGTCACCATCAATTCCGTATTGAACAGTTTACATTAGCCAATGTGATGTCGCTGGCCCCAATCGATTCCTGGTTTCGTTGGCCATCATGGAAATTAAGTATTGAAATGAATACGGTAAAGACACGTTCTTGTGAACTATGCTCGAACGGTCATTTCAATGCCGGAGCGGGTGGAGCGTTAGAAACACATATGTTCCAGCGTGAAGTGTTTTTTCTTTTTGCAGATATTGATGCCAATGTCAGTGGAGCGTATGACGAAAACCATCGCGTAGGCGGCGGGGTATCTGCTGGAGTCATCGCCAACCTTACCGACCGCTGGAAGTGGAGAGTCTCAACCGGATATTTAGGGTATCTTTTCGGCGACCAATCCGATGATATACATATTTCCGTGGGGCAACGATGGACCTTTGCCAAAAACTTGGCTTTTCGTACAACGTTTACGCATCACGACCGAGATAATGAATTTCTTGGTGTGCTCCACGGATATTTCTAAACAGGCTGGACCAGCCAACGGCCTCTACGCAACAGATATGCCCCAAGCTGTGGGTGGGACCGCGGCCTACAGGATAGGTTTTCTCTTACGATGAAAACTTGACATTCGGACTAATATTTTCCATCGTGGGGGAGACAGACTGCCCGTCAACAAAGGCATCAATCCAACAGAGTGGGATTATGAATCCTAGTTCAAAACCATCCACTTCTTTACTTGCTCCACACCCTCCACTCCGTGACTACTACCAAACGGAAGAACAACGCAGGCATCTCCTGGATACACAATTTGACCACGTGGCCCCCGATTACAATTGGATCACTCAAGCCTCATCCTTTGGCTCGGGGAAATGGTATCGCCGAGAAGCGTTGAAAAGATCTGGACTTACTGAAGGGAACACAATTCTTGACATTGCCTGTGGACCAGGCACCGTCTCGTTGTGCGCTCAACAGATCGTTGGAGAGAGTGGCAGAGTCATCGGATTGGACCCTAGTCGCGGCATGGTCACCGAGGCAAGAAAACAAGGCATTGCAAGGATTCTACAGGGAAAGGCCGAAGACCTCCCCTTTCCCGATTCAATCTTTGATTTTATCAGCATGGGCTATGCGCTTCGTCATGTCACAGATCTTACCCTTACGTTCAAAGAATACCTTCGAGTGTTAAAACCTGGCGGGCAATTACTCATTCTGGAAATCGCTAGGCCTAACTCCTTTCTTCCCTATCACATGAGCCGATTTTTTTTAAAACAGATCGTCCCATGGATCGCCCATTGGGGAACCAAAAATCAACATGCACACAAGCTCATGAAATACTATTGGGATACCATTGAGACGTGTGTCCCAGCGGAAACCATTCTCCAAGCTTTGGAAGAATCTGGCTTTCATCAAAGCCAACAATATATCCTCTTTAATGGCTTGCTTAGAGACTACTCAGGCCGAAAACCATAACACGATATCGAAATCCTCCCCAAAATATTCACTGGGGTTGTTGAAAACAATTGTTCCACCTTATCAGGATGGAATATGCAAGGCGGATTTTTTCAAAAGACCCAAGAGGAGATGCAAAAAGATTTTGTTTTTTAAAAGGCCCGTATCTGCTGGGAGCAGAAGAATTCGCTCTTGTTCCGCTCACCTTAAGGAGTAGGAGAACTAGTTTTAACCCGGTTGGCACTCTGTTTCGGAGTTCTCACGCATGCCGGCAATAAAACTCTTTCGCACATACCAAAAGTCTTTCAGATTGCGTAATAGTCGATACCAGCTATTTGGCGAACGCCACAACATCGTAAAATAGTCAAATAATATATGGAATCGTTGATGGTGACGATAGTAAAACTCCTTATACCGCACCTCCATACGCTCTTTGGTCAACCCATTAGGAATGAACACAAAGTTGACACAATTCATCAACTCCCAGTCTTCATGAAACGTCCCATGCTCCCGCACCCCTTCATAAGACGGTGCTCCAGGAAATGGAGTATATTTGGCCAAATTCAGATCATCCAGTGGCAACTCCAGTGCATAGTTAAAGGTACGGTCAATACTCTCTTCTGTCTCTCCGGGGAGCCCCATAATAAACAACCCCTTGGTACGAATCCCCACCTGTTTGATGAGTTTCACCTTACTACGAATCATATCCAGATCCGAGTTTGAACGGTGTAATTTCAACAACTCGGGATCACCGGTCTCAATCCCCAAGCTAATCATCCAGCAACCAGCCTTTTTCATTAACTTTAAGAGATCAAGATCGATATGTTCGGCGCGGACCGCGCAATTCCACGTGACACCGGGCTTACGCTCAATCATTAAATTGCAGAATCCTACCACCCGTTTTTTGTGCAGCGTGAAAAGATCGTCATAAAAATTGATATGGCGAATACCGTAGCGCTCTTTGAGGTTAAGCATCATTTTCAACATATATTCTGGTGAGTTATAACGAAAAGACGATTTAAACACGGTCCGATCACAATAGGAGCAGGTATAGGGACAGCCACGACTGGAGACGATGGTGGTGCCCGGCCCTTTGGGATAGTTAAAGATAGGCAGGTTATACGCATCGGGGAACCCGGCCAGTTTCTCGTATGCAGGGTAAGGTAAGGTATCTAAATCGAGGGCTTCCTGACGGGGAAGAAACCCAGTAAACACCACTTGCCCATCCTGGCGGTATAACAGACCATGCTGCTCAAAAGGCCCAGGGGGTTCAGATGCCTGCAGATCCTGTTGCATCAAAAAAAGGAGCGTATTCTCCCCTTCACCCACTACACCATAATCAATCACCGGGTAATCTTTCATCAACGATTCGCGCAGGGCAGAGATATGGGCACCGCCACAAATGATAGTGGTGTTAGGTGCGATCGCCTTTATCTTTTCCACAATGCGAATGCCATCGAGGAAAGCCGAAGTCGTGGCAGTAAATCCGACGAACTCCGGTTGCTCAGTCCGCACTAAATCATAAATCTTTTCATAGTCACCGGGGTGGGCGTAACAGTCGTGGATGAAGGCTTGGTGGCCATGGCGTTCAAGCCAGGCGGCTAGACTACAGAGTCCTAGAGGCGGCATGATATTGGCGATGCGCGACACATCCTTCTCGCCAGCAATCCAGCATTCCCCCATAGGATGAATCAGGACAATTTTCCTTGTCTTACTCCCAATCCCATTCGTACCACCCGCGTTCCTGTTCACACTATCAACTGTCTGCGCCTGATTTGCGGTGTTACTGCAACCGTTCACATCACGCTTTTCGATCTGAAGAAGGGTATTTGTTATTGACATAACTGGGCTCTCACAACACTAGGATGATTTAATTGGACAGGAAGGATTTGGCGATCTCATGACCTCTACTGCCAACTAGAAGTCAACCGCATTAACCTGAGCACGATAGCCACTTGCATTACATTGCGCTAACATCAAGGGCCCAGGTCTAATTTCGATAATAAGACCGGAGAAATTTCAAAAGGGCTTTAGGCATAGCTAGAAGCATATCAAAGAACTGGATGTTGAGCAATCAGTACTCTCAATAGTTACCGTGGTCATCATGAGGAGTGCTTGCCTCACAATCATAAAAATTTCCGATATGTCTTGTCGTTTTTGAGAGTATGGGGGGTGTTGAATAATAATGAAGATATCATGGGGCACATTTCGCCAGGGAACCATTGACTTTGGGGAGCCTCGGGTCGGTTCAAAAAAGTCCGTCCAGCAAGACCACTTACTGCCTGGCTCGTCTCGAAGCGCGACTCCATTGTTTTGCGCACGGAGCGTCCTGGCATAACGTGGGGACAGAAACATGGCGAGAAGGCCGCCTTGCTTATTCCATCCTGATAAGATGGGACAATTGTTTTCAACAATCCCATATAGAATGGCTACGGGTTCACGCAACAGACGAAGCCGGCGTGTAGGCAGTTTGTCTCTGGGTGTTTTTTGCACTCGCCTAGCGATTCCTCAGATTAAGGACACTCCATTCCTATGAAGACTATGCAGCAGGTACAGGCAGAAGATCGGCACCGTATGGCGGAGGTGAATCAAACCTTTTATGAACGGTTTTGGGCGAACTCACATTTCTATGGCCCTGAACATTTCAATACCTGGGACATACTCTCTGAACTCTGCCACACCGCGCCACGACGTCTTGAAGTTGGGCCTGGCCTTCGTCCGCGACTCCCTATTCAAGGAACGGTCTTTGTTGATGTCAGCGATGTGGCCTGCCAACATCTGGACAATGCAGGTGGCCAAGTTCACGTCGGGCTCTTCGAGACCCTTCAATATCCGGAAAGCAGTTTCGACCTCATTTGTCTCTTCGATGTCGTTGAACACATCTCGAATGACCAGGCGACCTTTAGCCAGCTCAGCCACTTACTAGCCGACGGTGGAACACTCTTTTTGTCTGTTCCCCTCCATTCTCATGCTTGGACTCCATTCGATGCCCTGGTAGGGCATTATCGACGGTATGATCCTGAGGATCTGCATGTCATTCTTGATACTCATGATTTCGATATTGACCGCAGTGCGCCCTTTGGTATGGCTCCCAAAAGCAAACTCCTGACAAAACTTGGTACATGGTTTCTACACCAACACTATGAGATAGCCATGTCCTACTACAATCGATTGTTTTTTCCACTTGGCCTCAAACTGCAAAAAAGGCTTCACTTCAAGCAAGGGTTGGCAGATGGCGATGACATTGATGAAGTGCTGATCATTTGCCACCGCCGCTCTCGCGAATGAAGAAAGGCGTCCCTCAACGAATAGAAGGCATAGACACCCCTCCTTGAAATTTATAGACAACGGTCAGTGAGTTTTAGGTTGGAAAGGAAACAAATTGTTGGGAATGGCTTTGAAGGTAAATCCTGCTTTTTTAGAGTCAGTGAGTAATAACTCCAATCCCTCAAAAAATGAATGGCAATACTTGATATGCGTGTCGTGGAGCAGAAGGATGTCCCCGGATTGCAATTGGGGTATCCTATGAAGAATGGTGGCTCTCGGAAGCCCTCTTTGTGTATCGAAAAACCGTCGATTCCAATGAACCAATGGATATTGTAGATCCCGTAACGCTATTCTCAAATGAGGAGTCTGAATTCCCAAGGGCGATCGAAATCCAATAGTTTGCACTTGAAGCGACTGCTCAATGCAGTCTCGAGCACGCTGAACCCATTGCCTTAGGTAACGATCATTACCAAAGAAATGATGGTACTTGTGATCTAAAGAGTGGTTACCTAGATTATGTCCTTGAGCCACAATCGCACGCCCCACGGAAAGATTTTTTTGTAATGCTTCGGCTACGACAAAAAATGTGGCTGGGACAAGATGTCGTGAAAGAAGTTCGAGAACCTGAAGAGTACAAGACTCATGTGGACCATCATCAAACGTGAGATAGAGGACTTTTTCTGTCGATGGGATGTTTCGTATACAGGCTCCGAATATTTTCTCAATCACTACGGCAGGTTCTCTCGGTTTGAACGCAGGAAAGTTTTGTGGAATAGCGTAGCACTATACTTGTTTTGGCATTGGAAGTGAACCAACTTCTAAGCGTAAAGCCTGGGAAGTAGGTTTATATAAAGAACAGCCAGAAGATCTGAGGTCAGTGAGAAATTATTTTGTCAGAACTGCATGCGAATGCCACCCATTCCCGTAAGACCACTTAAACTTTCAACTCGGATCTTATTTCCTCCAGATCGCTTCTTATAACGCGAGACCTGAAAGTCGCCACTCACACGCCCTTCCCCAAAAAGGGCGACTCCTCCACCTATCGGTACCTCAATTCCCAACAATCCCAAAATTCCATATCCAAATCCCCAACCCTGCAGCACATTGACCGAAGGTCTCTTTCTTTCAATTTCGTCCTCGTCAAACACATTGACCGCTAAATTAATCCCAAGTCCAACATAGGGAGAAATCGTATCGGGAAAGAAAAAATACTGCCCCATGCCTCTGATAATAAAGGATTTCGTATCAATGTTCTTAGCATTAAAGAGTTCTGTCTCGTACTTTCGAAACTCCAATTCCAAAGCCATTCGTTCCTGAGAAGAAATTTGTCCTGACGCTTGGATAATACCATTAAATCCGGATTTGCCTTGAAAGGGATAAAAGATCCCCCCACCACCGGAAATGACGACTGAATCTGATTCTCCGCGTTCTGTTCCCCTTGCCAGTACGTCAGCTGAAAGCCCCCAACCAACAATTACGCTCATCACAACACTGAAGAACAATCTTACATGTGATCGTTTCATTTTCCCTCCAGACTTTGGTTCTACCGGCGCCTTAAAGAGATTTTAACAAGAACCTCCCTTATTCCCAGAAGTGAGTCTGAAATACCACCAAAATCTGTAATCCTATATTTTTGCAAGACGTTTTATACTAAGCAGGGGTGAATAGGTTTGATACAGGTCTAAATGGGCTTCAGATTCATCTGGTAAAGACATGAGAGAAAGATCAGAGTATTGAAGCTTGTCAGGATCATTTTCGACTTTTTTGCGTAGCCGATTCAGTTTCCATCCCAACGCACACCATTTCCAGACAGTCCTGAATGCTCCCCAAATCTGAGTAGGCCAAAATGTCCAAGCGGGTTCCATGGGCATGCCAGGACGACGGGACCGTCGTCCACGCCACCGAACCACGCCACCCTCCAAGGGATGGATACCCTCAAACATGATACACCCATGAAAACACAACAATAAAAACATGAGTTTGACGACCGGTGTTCCTGTCGCAGCCGCTCGACGCATCAGGGTCTCCATATGATCCCATGTGTAATAGCTTCGCCACGCCATACGATAGGCCTCAGCCAATTCCCCCTTGGTCATCTGCGGATGTGCCATGGTGACATGTAGTAAATCGTAGACATTCATATCCGGTTCCATCCACACACCTTGTTCATAGAGTTGTTGATGATCTTCAGACCCCGGCAATGGCGTCAGAATAAAAAATTCTACGATATCAACGGGAAGTTCTTTTTTGAGGATCTCAATATCATGGGCAATACTAGATGGAGTATCGGCCGGAAACCCAAGAATGTATCCACCCACGGTGGTACAGCCATGGCTTTTCCAGATTTGTAACATTTTTCGATATTCCCCGATTTTGTTCTGTCGTTTTTTGGCTCCCACCAAAGATTGCGGGTTCAGACTTTCTATTCCCAGAAAAATATTATGGCACCCCGCCCGCACAGCTTTTTCAATGAAACGAGGAATTTTATGGCACAGCGTATCAACTTGAATGATAAGGGAAAGCCGAAAACCTTCTTGTTCACGGAGATGGATGATCCTATCCAAAATGGGTTCCCAGCCTTTATTCCGGGCAAAATCGTCATCCGTAATGAAAAATCGCCAAATACCTTGTTTGAGATTTGTGCGAATTAACATTTCAATATCATCTGGCGATCGCGACCGAGATGTCCGGCCTTGCACATTGATGATGGTACAAAAGCTACATTGGAAAGGGCACCCACGCCCGGCATCGAAACTGGAGAGACGTCGAAAGGTTTTCTTCACCAACCTGGTAGGGAGAAAAGGAAACGGAGCGCCTTCTAACGCTGGCGTGTTGTTTAAAAAATTATAGGAAGACTTCAAGCGTTTGTTGTACGCATCCTGGAGAATCGTTTCAAAATGCCCCTCGGCCTCACCGGCAACAAGCGTAAACCCATCGGCCAGTGCCTGTTGGATATCCGGAGGCATTTCTTGCAACATCGCGTAACATCCGCTCACATGAAAACCGCCAATGACCACAGGAATACCAGCTTGAAGAAATTCCTTTCCCAAGTCCAGGGAGCGAGGAAATTGGTTGGATTGCACACCGACAAAACCGACCATACCTCCAAGTCCCCTGTGAATGCGCTGAATAATCCGCTGCGTTCGAATGGTGAAATGGGATTCGTCATAGGCCTCCACCTGAATAGGTACGCTTTGGCCCAACACCTGTCGCTCCACACAGTCCATAGCGATAGCGTTCAAGGCAGCCAGGCTATTCGATGGAAGCGCGGGCCGCCCCCATTGAATGACATATCCCTCATCATCGTAATGCGAGGGTTTAATTAAAACTAGATGAAATGATTGTTTCGGTTTCAACGAATGGTCCGAGGAGTCAGGTCATCATTCGCCATAGAGGCCGGAAGAAAATTTAAAAAAGGAACGCAGTATAGAGGGATTGAACGTGCACAACACATGAACATGTCATGACGACCAGAGGGTACCCTACGGGGCTATCATAAATGTGTCAAGCAATCTTCACAACATTCATCACACATTCTTAAGGACACCTCTAAAAACTGTCCTTTTTACCGATGGCGGCGTCAGCCGCGTGCTCAAATCCTCATGTATTGGCCCATACATTGCGGTTTTCCGCGCTCGGCTTCCTTACCCTCAAAAAAAATCCCCTGTTTTTAGAGGTCCTCTTTAACTAATTGTGGAAGAAATTAGTTATAATCATAGCTTCCACGAACACATGTTACCGGTATTCCATCATCTCTAGGAATTCAGTGCCATTTCGGAATACTTTCTCTGAAACCCATCAACGGGCATTCACTCTGATCTTAACGGTTCCGCACTATACCTTTGCTGACTTTCATGCGCTTGTCACTGTACGTGCCAAGGCTTATCAAAAAATTGGTCAAATCCTATTGGAGAAAACTTACACGAAAGATGGTATTCGGCAAGGTGGGAAAATGTTTTGGGGTGGCGCATTTGCCATGAAATCTGCAATGCGACAATCCTCCTTTGATGCTTATAAGAAAGTCTTTGCAGAACTCCGATCTGACCTCTTGAGAGTCTTGAGAGAATAAAGAATTCATCAGTCCACCTCTATTCAAAGGCTCTTACGCATTAGCCCCATGTAGAGGAAGATCAGTCATTGACACTGCTCTATTCAAACAGGACAATTACCCAATGCAGTCAATCGTTTGCGGAATATCTATAATTATTGGAGGAACATTCGTTGTCTGATCAGACCCCCTTTGAAACTGAAATTGCTCAACTTCTTGTGATCACCTTGAATTTGAAAGTGGAGCCTAAAGAAATTCCACCATCAGACCCGTTGTTTGGAGAGGGTTTAGGATTAGACTCGATTGATGCTTTGGAAATTGCCTTGGTCATTCATCAGCACTACGGGTACAAATTACGGTCCGATGATCCGGATAACGCCACGATCTTTGCTTCCCTTCGCTCCCTGTGTGAGGCTATTCAGAAGAACAGAACCAAAACATAACGCTTGCATAGTCACAGGCCCCTCAATACCAAATACGATTCACGCTATTGGTGCAACCCATCTCCTAAGGCTATTTCCATTGTGGGCATGCCACCTCGATCAAGGGGATGGTCCTTCGTGCGGACCATTTATTAACTCAAGCTGTCATGACAACCTCCCCATTTCTAGATCTCTATCAACCGACTAGCACCGTTGCTTGGTACCATGGAAGGGCCATGTCTGCCAGAACGTTGTTATCTCATATCAGAGCGACTCGTGATCAATTACCCAATAAGCGATATGTCCTGAATATGTGCCAAGACCGTTATGCATTTTTGGTGGGATTTGCTGCTGCCCTTTGTCACGATCAAACGACCCTATTGCCGCCTAACCAGTCGCCAGAGATTCTTCAACAACTCACGGCCGAGTATCCTGATTGTTATTGTTTAACTGATGATCAAGAACAGATTGGCGGGCTAGAAAGTCTGAGACTGAAGATTGACACGATACCTGACCACCTACCTATGGAAAATCCCCAGTTTCTCGATGCACATATTGCAGCCATTGCCTTTACTTCTGGAACAACTGATGCTCCCCGCCCTAATCCAAAATCATGGGGATCTATGGTCCAGATTGCAAAAAAAACTGGAGAACGGCTTTTGAGCAACACCGCGAACCCCATGACGATTGTTGCCACCGTTCCACATCAGCATATGTATGGGTTAGAAACCTCGATCATGTTACCCCTGCAACAAGGTTGGTCCATTCATTCAGGACGCCCTTTTTTCCCAGAGGACATCGCATCAGTCCTACATGAACAACAATCCCAACGGATTTTAGTCTCCACCCCCATTCATCTCCGAGCTTGTATCATGGAACAGTCTCGATTTCCGGATGTGACATATATACTTTCCGCTACCGCCCCACTTCCCAAACATTTAGCCAAACAAGTAGAAGCATTGTTCCATACGACAATCGTAGAGATTTATGGATTTGCAGAGGCGGGCACCATCGCCACTCGGCAACCAATCCACGAAGACCGTTGGACGCTGCTATCTGAACTCACCCTAGTACCAAACATAGATGGCTATGCAGTTAGCACCCCATATTTTTCTGACCCTGTGCCCATCCCCGATACCATTCAATCTGCAAACCCCCAGCAATTTGCCCTGGAAGGGCGCCCTAGCCACCTCATCAACATTGGAGGGCATCGCGCTTCACTGGATGCCTTAAATGCCCAACTTCTATCGATTGACCGGGTCATTGACGGCGCGTTTTATATGCCAGACGAAAGAGAAGGGCCAGTCACACGTTTGGTCGCCTTTGTCGTAGCACCCGGGGAAACCCCTGATTCCATACTCACAGCACTGCGGACCAAAGTAGCACCCGTATTTTTGCCACGTCCCGTTTACCTTATTGATTCGCTGCCCCGCAATCATACTGGCAAATTCGTCAAAAAGGACGCAGAGGCTTTAATGCAGGCACAATCAAATCTCGCTCGTTCACCGAACCAACCGAGCAATCAATGACTATGACAAAAGATTTCCGCATTGACCCCTTGCACCCGTCGCTATCCGGTCATTTCCCAGGAAACCCTATTGTTCCAGGCGTGGTCCTTCTGGGCGAAGTCCTTGAAGCTCTTGAGCAATCGCTCAGCCACCCCGTCGTGGTGTCGAAGGTACCTGTGGTCAAATTTCATTCCCCTCTCCGTCCAAACGAATTGGCACAGCTTCGTTTCGACCTCCTTCCCGAGAAGATCATCACCTTTTCCTGCCACGTTGGTTCAAGACAGGTTGCATCAGGCCAGTTTATCTTTGGAGCAAACGACCAAGCCCCTTCCCAACCACCATGAGTAAACGTTGGCTTGCACAACGAGAACGGGGAAGTCGTTGGGCTTACCAGTTCATGCTGTGGGTTACCCTTCGCATAGGACGAAGGACCGCTCAGGCCTTGCTGTACCCCATCTGCACCTACTACGTATTGTTTTCCTGGAACGCCAGCAGAGGCATTAAGACTTTTTTACGCCGTGTGCTTCAGCGTCCAGTTACTCTTAAGGATCTCTATTTTCAGTATCACGCTTTCGCCTCAACTCTGCTGGACAGAACATTAATTTTGGCCAAACGACGAGACGAATTCGACTTGAATATTCATGATTTAGATATACTTCTTGACCGGGTCGACCGTAAACAAGGATGTATTCTGTTGGGTTCTCACCTGGGGAGTTTCGATATTCTTCGAGTCACGGGTCTAGCGACAAGAAATGCCCCCATCAAGCTACTGATGCATAAAGAAAACTCCCCCATTCTCAATGAAGTACTTGGGAAACTAGACCCTTCTATGCTGGGAAGCATTATTCAAGTCGGTGAACCTGACACAATGTTACGCGCCAAAGAGTGCCTGGATTCAGGAGGATTGGTCGGCATGCTTGGAGATCGTACACTCAAACATGAAAAAGTCGTGCTCTGCAAGTTTTTTGGAGACATGGCTCAATTTCCTTCTGGCCCAATGTTACTGGCTAGTATCCTCAAAGTACCGGTCTTGTTATTTTTTTGCCTATTCCGAGGGAACGGACGGTACGATATTTTTTTTGAGTTGTTCGCTGACACCGTCGATATACCAAGAAACAATCGCGCCCAGGGACTACAAGAATGGACACAGCGCTATGCCTCTCGCTTAGAAACCTACTGTCGAATGGCTCCAAACAATTGGTTTAATTTTTATGACTTTTGGGAAACAGATCAGTAGGCAGATTCTCTGGAGTATCATGTCCTGTAGCCTTCTCCTGCACGGGTCACTGGCGTTGGCGAATATTTGCCAGAGAAGTACCATTGAACCACTCCTTCCACACAATGGGGGCTCGGTAGGTTTGGATAAAGTGCTGAAGAGCCTGGCAAAGTCGACCCTACATGAGCAGACTTTTCATGAAACCTATTATTCAGGCATGCTCATGACACCTTCCCATAAAGAAGGGACGCTGGTTTTTCATCCTCCTGCACGTTTAGAAAAACATGTGCGGATTCCTACTGAAGAGTCATTTATCATTAATGAGAGCCGTCTACTGTATGAGAATCCTGGTCGAGAAATTTTCCAAACCTTTCCTCTTGAAGACTATCCTGCCCTGGCCATTCTCATTGAAGGTTTGCGAGCGCTCTTTAATGGGGACAAAGGTACACTTGAAAAACTCTTTGAGGTTTCAGTGGCCGGCACCCAACAAGCTTGGACTTTACATCTTGCGCCAATAATGCAAAATGAAGACGAGAAGGAGGAGGACGGCGTGGAGTGTATTCGTCTGGCCGGAAGCCAAGTATCCCTTCACACCATTTCTATACAGGAAATCAACGGCGACCGCTCCGAACTCCAACTTGACCCACAGTTGCCGTGACAAAAACCCGCTTCACGGTCTGGCTGCTTTGGTTGGTAAGTTTCGCTCTTGGTTCAGTCTTTGCCGTGACTTCTATCCCGGTTGAGACAGAATTGCCACTCTTGTTTCCCTCGTCCGGATCAATCTCACAACAATTATTCGTGGATCAACTTCAGTCCGGCCCAACCTCACGCATTCTCCTACTTGGAATCCAAGGGGCAGAGCCTTCTATCTTAGCGAAAGCAAGCAAGGAACTGGCAGCCGCCATGCGGAATCACCGACATTTTCTCCATGTGTACAACGGGGAACAAACCAAAGGCATGCTTGACCAAGACCTTCTGTTTCGCTACCGATTTCTTCTCAGCCCAACGATTCCTCCGGATCAGTTCACCCCAAACGGTTTACGTCGAAGCTTACAACATCGCCTCCAAGATTTGACGAATCCCCTCCCAGCGTTTTTCAAAAAGCGAATTCCAGAAGATCCCATTGGGGCGTTCCAAGGAATCCTCAAAAAGTGGAGATCCACCAATAAGGTGAAGATGGTCCATGGGGTCTGGTTTTCATCAGATCAACCAGTTGCGTTACTTGTAGCAGAAACATCGGCAGGAGGCTTCGATCTCGATGGCCAAGAAGCCATTCAAACCTTTTTGACGACCACAATTGATAAAATTCAAACCAGACTCTCGCCTCCAACTTCACTGACACTAATTCGTTCCGGACCATCGGTTTTTGCCGTCCAATCTCGAGCCGTGATTAAGCAAGATGCGAGATGGCTTTCCATGCTTGGCACAGGGTTGGTTATCACCTTGCTCATGGTGACCTACCGATCATTCACAATTCTCTTTCTCAGTCTCGTTCCCCTTGCCACAGGCCTGCTTATTGCCGGAATCACCATCTTTCTAGTGTTTGATTTTATCCATAGTATGACTCTGGCATTTGGTGTCACGTTAATCGGCGTTGCCATAGATTATCCCCTCCATGCCTGCGCCCACCTGGCACCTGGGCATCGAGCAAAACAGGTTATCCTCGGAGTGTGGCCCACGATTCGATTGGGCGCGATCACCACTGCTATTGGCTATGGGGCTATGTTATTCTCAAGCTTTCCTGGTCTCTCGCAATTGGGTCTGTTCGCTATTGTCGGCCTCTTAACCGCAGCGGCCACCACACGATGGCTTCTTCCAATCTTAGCTCCAACCAAAGCAAAAAGGCCCATTTTGTGGGCCAGATGGCTTCCTCTGCAATTCCTCCGGGGAAAATTGGGTGGCATTCTTATCACCATTTGCATGGTGCTGTCCTTCTCGTACTTGGTCTTATCAGAAAAACCTTTTTGGGAGAGGGATATCGCTAATCTCAGCCCTGTCCCCAAGGAACTCCGAAACCGCGATACTTGGTTACGAAAAGACCTAGGAGCACCAGCTGTGCGAGATATGATCGTCGTGGTTGCACCGGATGCCCAACAAGTTTTGGAACAGAGCGAAAGTCTCAAAACAACCTTAGAGCAATTGGTCGATGAGGGGCATATGGCTGGGTATGAAATGGCTGCCGATTACCTGCCTAGTATTCGATTGCAAAAATTGAGACAGGAAGCCTTGCCCAAACACACGACTTTACGAAGCTATCTCGAGGAGGCCCAACGGGATTTGCCATTTAAGCCTAGGCTCTTTGAACCATTTGTCCGAGACATCGCCTCCGCAAAAACCCTGGAGCCATTGAAAATTGAATCTATTCATGGTACTTCGCTTGACACAAAAATCCGGTCATTGCTGTATCCCCTCAAGAATCACTGGGTGGGAACGATTCTCATACGTGACGTGAAGAATCGAAAGGCCATTCAGCAGGCCATACACATTGAGACACTACCCTCGGTACATTACCTGGATTTGAAATATGAGTCGAACCATATGGTCACCACCTATCGCCAAGAAGTCTTGGTCTACTTAGCCGTTGGAATTGGTTTCCTGATTGTGATTTTGGCTGTCGGGCTGCGATCTCTCATCAAAGTTGGTTTCGTGTTGGTCCCAATCGCGGGCTCGATCATGCTCGACCTGACTATCCTCCATGCTCTGGGGGAACGCTTGTCCTTATTTCACCTGGCCGCTTTGTTATTGGTTTTTGGCATTGGTTTAGACTACACCTTGTTTTTTCAACGGGCTCATAAAACAGCTTCCGAGCGCGAGCAGACGATTTCGGCCATTATGGTCTGTAGTCTTACCACCATTGCCGTCTTTGGATTGCTGGCTTGTTCCCAGACGCCTGTCCTTCGAGGTATTGGGTTAACAGCATTCTTTGGCTCACTCAGCTGTTTTCTCTTTGCTGCCATTTGTTCACCATCTGCAACTCACAAGACAAACTGACCTGTTATGCCACGGCACCATCTTGATATCGCCATCCTTGGAGCTGGCCTTGCCGGCAACCTTTTAGCGAGACAACTCCGAAAAACCTTTCCCCACCTGAAGATTGGGATGTTTGAAAAAAATAATTCCACATCATTTAAAGTGGGAGAGTCCACTGTGGAAGTGGCTGGGAATTACCTGATCAGACGACTTGGCCTAGGAAACTATCTAGCCGAACATCATTTCCTGAAACATGGCCTTCGGTTTTTCTTTGACCAAGAAAATCGTCAGGCTCCTTTGATTGAAATGAGTGAAATTGGGGGAATCGCCACACCCGTATACAAAAGTTATCAACTTGATCGCTCTAGGCTCGAAGCTGATCTTCTACGAATGAATCAAGAAGACGGCGTGGAACTTCACCTCGGAAGCAGAGTCTTTGATATCCAGCTCAGCTCCGATTCCTCCTCTCATCAATTTTCCACTGAAAGCACCTCCTCAACCAATGATGTCCAATGCCGATGGCTCATCGATGCCAGTGGCCGATCCTCAATGCTTGCAAAACAAGAAAATTTACGGATTCCCGAAACACGCCACTCTGTGGCCGCGGTATGGGGTCGCTTCAAAAACGTCCAAAACATGGATGAAATCGGTCCCGAGACATTTCACCAACGAGTAAACGGGACCAAGCGGCACACTTCAACGACGCATTTTTGCTATCCGGGATATTGGATTTGGTTCATTCCTATCAGTCAGGAAGTTGTCAGTGTCGGTGTCGTCATGGAGCGAACAGCCGGATGGGAAGAAGGCTTCAGGAAGCCCAATGGGTTTTTGGGTTTTCTCAAACAACACCATGCACCATGGTCCCTCCTCCAAAAAGCTCAACTGCTAGATATCGGCAGCTTTCAACATCTGTCCTACGGAACGAGACAATTCTTCAGTCAACATCGATGGGGGTTAATCGGTGAAGCCGCTGCATTCACCGACCCATTTTACAGCCCCGGGTCAGACTTTATTGCCTTGGAGAATGATTTCCTCACAAATCTGATTCGTCATGAAGTCGAAGGCACCTCCCCTCAACATCTGCACCGTCTCATCGACCTTTCTAACGCCTACATGCATTTTCGGTATGAGGCCTGCCTGCACTTATATCGTGACCTCTATTCCCTCCTTAGCAGCTATGAACTCTTTCAGCTGAAATTCCAATGGGATCTACCGTTGTACTATCATATCTGGTTCTCGGAATTTATGCAGGACCTTCATCTCAACGAGGAATTCCTCGCTAATCAGGCTCAGAGACAACAACAAGCTCTCAATTCTCTTTTGACATTCTCACAGCTTCTGAAAAGAGTAGAACGACATCTTCAGAAATCCCAGTCCTTGTATCGGGCGAACCTTGGACATTTTACAGATGCCTTCGAGGTCATTGACTGGATCAGGGAAGTAGGACAACCTCTGACTCCTCAGCAGTCGGTGACCCGCCTCCGTAGAATATTCCGTCGAAGTTTCGAACAAGCCAACGATCTTCTCGAAACGCGATCAGGCCAGCGGACGGACCAGACTCTTTCCCTTATTTGAAAACGTCGTTGCTTTTGAATTGGCGAATACCCATTCACCTTTTTTATTTCTCTACCTATCCTTTGAGGGGTGCGGGAAAACATTGACAAGAATACCCCCCTATTGCCTTGCTTCCTATCTCGAGCTTGATTATGCTCGACTTGGCCCACCTTTAAGCCATCAGGAAGATTCGGGCTAGCCTGTATATACCAACTTCTTCGTTGAAATTGGCTATCGTTAAAGGTTGTTCCTTTGTCACGACATCATCTTGATATCGCCATTCTCGGTGCAGGACTTGCCGGCAATTTACTTTCTCGACAACTTCGACAGACTTTCCCACATCTCACCGTTGGAATGTTTGAAAAACGACAATCCACGTCATTTAAAGTCGGAGAATCTACGGTTGAGATAACAGGGAACTACCTCATGAGACGGCTTGGTCTTGAGAAATACTTGACCGAACATCATATTGTGAAAAACGGTCTGCGGTTTTTCTTTGACCAGGAAGATCGCCAAGCTCCCCTCATTGAGATGAGTGAAATTGGCGGAACAGAACAACCCTTTTTCAAGGCCTTTCAAATTGACCGTTCACGGCTAGAGGCTGACCTGTTACGGATCAATCAAGAAGACGGGGTTGAAGTTCACTTAAAAAGTCGGGTGTGTGATATCCAACTGAGTTCTGATTCAAGCCCCCATCAATTTTCTGTGGAAACGGGACAGAAAAAATGGAATGGGCAGTGCCGATGGCTCATCGATGCCAGTGGCCGTTCATCGATCCTGGCCAAGCAAGAGAAGTTGCGCATCCCCGAGTCCCACCATGCCATGGCCGCGGTATGGGGACGATTTAAAAATGTGATCAACTTGGACGAAGTCGGTCCAGAGTCGTTTCGACAACGAGTGAACCATACAAGTCGGCACACTTCTACTACCCATTTTTGTTATCCCGGATATTGGATTTGGTTCATTCCCATTGGTCAGGACGTAGTCAGTGTGGGAATCGTGATGGAACGAACAGCAGGATGGCAGGACCACCTTGGCAAACAAGAAGGATTTTTGAACTTTCTTAAACAGCACCGTGCAGCCTGGTCATTGCTCCATGAAGCCACCCTCCTAGACATCGGCAGTTTTCAACATTTGACCTATGGAACACGACAGTATTTTAGTCACAACCGATGGGGCCTCACAGGGGAATCCGCAGCCTTTACGGATCCCTTTTATAGTCCCGGATCCGACTTTATTGCTTTGGAAAACGATTTTCTCACAAACCTGATTCGCCATGAAGAAGAAGGCAAATCCACCAAGAAGCTGCCCAACCTTGTTGATCGCTCCAATGCTTATATGCACTTTCGTTTTGAAGCCAGTATGCGTCTGTACCGCAATCTCTATTCCCTCTTTGGCAGCTATGAACTCCTCAAATTGAAGTGGCAGTTAGATTTCCCATCCTATTACCACATTTGGCTTTCAGAGTTTATGCAAGATTTGCATCTCGACGAGGAGTTTCTTACGGAGAAGATCCAGGAACAGCACACGGTCCTCAATGCCCTCTCAAATTTCTCTCGACTCTTTCAACAGGTTGAGCAACATCTTCATGACACCAAAGCCTTTTATCGAGGAAACCTGGGGCAATTTACCAATGCCATAGAAGGTATCGAGTGGTTAAAAGAAGTGGGACAACCCCAAACGCCTCGTCAATTTTTTCCCAGGCTCCATGAGATATTCAATCGTTGCCAAGAACAGGCCCACCAACTCCTTGGCACCCCTAAAACCGTCCACCCGCCTCCTCTTTCTTATTATCTCACGTTACAGTCCTCTGCCTGATATTTACCAATGACTCCTCTGTACTTTGGACAGGCTACGATCGTCTCGTCAATTGGACGGGGGAGACAAGCTCATTTGTCAGCTCTGAGGGAAAGGCGATCCGGACTACAGCCTTGCGATTTCGAAGGAAAGAGACTTCCAACATACATGGGAAGAGTGGAAGGAGTTGAAGAAGTCTTACTGAAGCCCGGCATGAGTCATTTCACTTGCCGAAACAACCAACTCGCACTTCTCGCCCTTCAACAAGATGGCTTTGAAGACCAGATGGCCGAGGCCCGCCGACGGTGGGGAGCCCATAGAATCGCGGTGGTCATTGGTACGACCACAGCTGGAATTCTTGAAACGGAGCATGCGTATCAACAAAAGGATCCTGTTACGGGCAGGCTCCCAGACACCTTTCTTCCAAGAGGTGAGTATACGCAAGATGCCTTTTCCGTGGCTCATTTTGTGCGTAAATATCTCCAACTTACTGGCCCAGCTGTGGTCATTTCTACGGCCTGTTCCTCCAGCGCAAAGGTTTTTGCGACCGCGTCACGGTATATCGAAGCCAAGCTCTGCGACGCCGTGGTTGTTGGCGGAGTGGATAGTCTTTGTCTTACCACAATATACGGTTTTTCAGCGTTGCAATTAACGGCACCAGGCCCCTGCCGTCCCTGTGACACTAATCGGGATGGTTTAACTGTGGGCGAGGCCGCCGCTTTTGTACTTTTAGAGCAAACCAGAAACAATAAGAACAAACCCGCCACTGCGTTTCTAGGTTATGGAGAAAGTGGCGACGCCTACCATATGTCCCATCCTCATCCGACAGGCCAAGGTGCCCTTTTAGCCATGCAGGCATCGCTCGAACGTAGCGCTCTTTCTCCATCTGACATCGACTATGTTCACATGCACGGAACGGCGACGGTGACAAATGACCAGACCGAAGACCGGGCAATTGCAACCATGTTTCAGGCTCATACCCCTTGTAGTTCTACGAAAGGTTGGATGGGACATACTCTCGGCGCCGCTGGTGCGGTGGCCATTGTATTGGGAGATCTCTGTTTGGAATATGGACTTCTTCCAGGCTGTCTGAACACCAACACCGTTGACCCTTCCTTCGGCAGTCAGATCCTTCTTGAAAACCAAGAACGCCCCATCGGTACCATCATGAGTAATTTTTTTGGGTTTGGGGGAAATAACTGCACCGTCATCATAGGAAAACGCTAATGAAGATCGTTGTTCATGGGGTGGGGGTACTAGGACCAGGGATTAAAAATTGGGAATCGTGCCAGCGAACGTTCAAAGGACAGGAACCCTATGATGACTCCATGACGCCAGACCCTATGCCCTCCGTCCTTCCGGCTAACGAATGCCGCCGGAGTAGCGATGTCGTTCGGTGGTCATTACAAGTCGCCCAAGAAGCGGTGCAACAGAGTCAGCTTGATCCAAAAGCCATGGCCACCGTGTTTGCCTCATCTGGAGGAGAAGTCGGCATTCTTCATAAGCTTTGCCAGTCTTTAGCATCGCCCACACCCATGGTTTCTCCCACCTTATTTCATCAGTCCGTGCATAATGCAGCCGCCGGGTATTGGAGTATCGCTTCTGGCTCACAACGTCCTTCTACAAGCCTGGCCTGCTATGATTCATCATTTGGGGGAGGGCTCCTTGAAGCAGCCACGTTACTGTCTGCCAACCAGGAGGAAAGTGTGCTGTTCGTCACCTATGATATGCCGGCTCCCTTCCCCTTGCATGAAACCCGACCCCTCATTGCTCCGTTCGCGGTGGCTTTTGTACTCAGTACACAGTCTTTACCGAATAGAGTCTCTCTGCTAGATATCAGTCTCTTGCCAACCCCTACCGACCATGTATCAACCGCCATGGCGCCTGCTGCATTGGAACGATTGCGGTTGGGCAATCCTGCAGCACGAAGTCTTCCCTTACTACAACATATGGCCACCAACACGGCTGCCTGTGTTTATGTGGATTTTTTAGATACTCTTCAGCTTCGGATTGATCACCAACCATGCCTGCCCTCACTAGACTAGAATTGTCAAAATTTCTCCCCCATGGCGATACCATGTGTCTGCTATCTTCAGTTGAACATTGGGATGACGCATCAATCGTTTGCCTGACTTCAACCCACCGAGACCTAAACAATCCTTTACGGCGGCATGGGGTCTTGGAAATACTTTCCAGTGTAGAATATGCGGCTCAGGCCATGGGGGTCCATGTAGGGCTCACCCAGAACATTTCCGAACGCAATGCATCGGTTGGTTATCTGGGAGCAATTCGGGACATTCAGGTTTCCTGTCAGACCTTCCACCAGTTTGTCGAAGACCTAAGGGTTGAGGCAAAGCTGCTACTAGAGCAACCCATGAGTTTCATGTATTCCTTTTCAATAAAAACGCATGAAAACACCCTTCTCCAGGGACGAGCCTCTGTTTTTATTAAAGGGCCAGAGGGCAACCCATGAAACGAGCACTTATTACGGGTGGCAACAGTCCAATCGGTGTGGCCATTTGTCGAGAACTGGCTTCCATGGGACTTCACATCATCGTTCACGGACACAGCCACCACGAAACGTGTAATGAAATCACAGAGCAACTCACTGGCATGGGTGCATCAGCGGAATCTATCCAATGCGACCTCGCCGACCCTGAAGCGACCGCGCGCACCATGGCCCAGCTCCTAGAAAACGGCCCAATTCAGGTAATCGTTCATAACGCTGGGATTTATCACGATGCACCCATGGCTGGGATGTCTAGCCAACAATGGCATAAGGTGATTGATGTCTCCCTTCACGGATTTTTTCATGTCACTCAACCTCTGTTGCTTCCCATGATCCGTACGCGATGGGGACGAGTCATTCCCATATCCTCACTGTCGGGCATGATTGGGCACCGTGGCCAAACCAATTATTCTGCTGCCAAATCAGGGCTGCACGGTGCCGCTCGGTCCCTTGCCACAGAAGTCGCCTCTCGAGGCATTACGGTGAATGTGGTGGCACCAGGGCTGATCGATTCACCTTCCACACAACACACATTTACAGAACAACAAATTGAGAGTATGGTACCGATGAAACGTGCTGGGAAACCCGAAGAAATCGCTGCAGTGGTGGGGTTTTTGGCCTCGGAAAAAGCCAGTTATCTTTCCGGCCAAATTATTGGTGTGAATGGAGCGATGGTATGATGGATCAGGATTCCGCTCCCGTCTATGCTGTGGTTATTCCTGCATACAATGAAGAAGCCACGATACAGGCTGTTGCACAGGAATCTCTTCAACATGTCCAGCTGGTCGTCGTCGTTGATGACGGGTCAACCGATGCAACCGCAGAAGTCTTAAAGCCTTTGCCAGTAACGGTCCTTCTAAACAGAACCAATTGCGGCAAAGCCGCCAGTCTCTGGAAGGGGTTTCAATATGCCAAACAATGCGGCATGACCTCAGTCGTGACGTTAGATGGAGACGGACAACATTCCCCAGCAGATATCCCCCGACTGATTGAACAGGCTGAATCGATTCCCCATCGTATCACCATCGGCGCACGTCGAAGACCATGGAGGCGGCACACATGGCACCGAATCCTGGCCAACCGTATAGCCGATTTTTGGGTCTCATGGGCCTCAGGTCACCCAATTGCGGATAGTCAATCGGGATTCCGGATCTATCCCATGACATTGATCACTCAGCTCCATATCCCCACTACCCGTGAAAGGAGCTTTGTCTTTGAAAGCGAAATTTTGGTCGAAGGCGCAAAGCTGGGATTTTGGAGTCTTCCAGTGCCCATTGAATCCGACCCCCGCCAAGCCCCTAGGCCGAGTTATTTCCGACCAGTTGTAGATATTACCCGTATTACTCGCATGATTGCCGGAAAATTGTTGGCCAAAGGGTTAGCCCCCAGAGATCTGTTTCATGCCCTATTTGGACAACCCCTTGCCCAACAGAGACCCAATCTTCAGAACATAGCCTCATCCTCCTCATCTCACCAATAAAAAAATCGTCCACTGGGTAGAAACCCAATGGACGATTTCTTTTTTCCAGCAAAAAGATTTTTACAACATATTTAGTTTTATTCGGATGTTACTATCCAGCCGCTGAACCCATTTATTGTAACCCTCATGAATCGTGTCTTTTTCCGCATTGTAATCTAAATTAGAGGAATCTTTCCGTGTAATACTGTACCCTTGTGTTGTGTATTGAATATCCACCTGGGCCATGTGCGAGCGATTATGGAGGGTAGCCACAATGTGGCCAGGCTTGAGCACCTGCATATTCCAAGGGGGGTGTGAATTCCCCGCGGCACTCAGAATTGCTCGAGTGACATCCTCCAATTTAGGTTCTTTACCAGATACAGTGTTAATATTGGCACTCTCGACATTAAAGACGGGAGGCCTGTTTCGACACCCCACAAATACCACCATGACCACAACAAAAAAGATCAACAGATTCAATCCACGATGTGTCATCCGAGAATCCTCCTTATAGTAAATTCGTGTGGAAACTGCCTATTGGATCCACTACAGCCTGATTGTTCCATTCCCCTTATGAGACCTACTGGAAATAGAGAATTACCTTATTGATATTCAGGTCCAAAACAGAAATAGATATGGGGTTTGCCCTATTCACGGGCTTTTTCTGTTTTCGGCAGCACAGGAGGCACAAATTGGAAAATTGTCTACTCCCAATCCTAACCCTGCATAACTAAAGAGCGTTATTTTCAAAGACTTCCCTGTCTTAGACAGCTGTATTCAATCATGTTAATTAATTAGACGGAAAAATTCCAGTAGCATCTTCACTCAGAGGAGAGGAATTCTAAATTCCATATCCCTTCGATTTCAACCAGCAATTCTTTTCGACACATCTCCCCTTGCACATACAATATCGGACCTGTTCCGAGTTCATGACCCTCTAACACTTCACGGACAGCCGGCCAATCTTCCTGATGCCGCACAAACACTTTCAAGAGACCTTCGGACGATCGCGCGCAACATGTACCCAACCCCTCATGAGGTACTCGATTCAGAACCGCTCCAATATTCGACAGAGTTTCCAACGTTTGTCTAGCCGGATCACCCTGATGCCGTGAGGCATGACCCACAATGCTTGCTGTTCCAGCGACAAATAGTTGGCCATCGGTTTCTGTTTGGCACACAGTGGCACGGGCAAAAGATGGACTTTCAGGTCCATACATGGGGGGATACTTATAGGCACTGATCTGTCGAGGATTCTCAAAAGGTTTTCCTGCTTGTTTGCTGGCCAAAAATAGCACTCGAAAGGGACCACTCTGAGTACCAACGGCACTAGCTGCAGGAAGGATGGATGCAAAATCATTATAGTACGCTGAGAAGGCCTGATGCCTTCCCAAACAGAATCGTTTATAACGCTCTAGTCCACTTTGCTCGACGTTAATGCTTGGGAAATAGTTCCACATACGTAAGAGGTGGGAAAATCCAGACTCTGTACAATACTCAAAGATTCTCTGGTAGACCGAACGAGCTACATCCTCGAGGCTCCCTCCTGGTGATTCCTGAACCTCCAAGCAACCAAAGACAGTTTCATCAGCAAGGGCTATGCGAATGCCATTCACCTGCTCATATAATACGGGGACCGAACTTCCCCAGACCTCGCATACTGGCGGCTGGAACAATTGGGAAAGATTCACATCTATATTCAATCTACTCTCATTTGAAGAACCTGAGTGCCCCTCTCCATAGCGAATGACCGCTAGGATATGAGGTGCATCGACCTCCAACACGTTTGAATGAGCAGACGCGGAAACGTACCTAACCGTTAACACGTGGGGACTTGGGGATGCAGAAAATGCTGATGATATTTTCCATTTCGATGACACCTCGAGAGCAGAACCCACTCCACTTTTTTTGTGAGAATAATGGCTATTCATTGTTCCCCGCCAACCACCTATGCAAAATGGATAACATTCCCCGTTCCCTATTGGGGCATGAAGAAGCCAAGAATCCCCGTCCAATCCTGGGCGGAAGTGAAGGAAAGACGGCGAATTTCATGTTATGAGCAGCCTAGTGTCACTTTTATCACGGGTCATCCCGTCTGGGGCAATCTCTGGCAAGGGCAGGGCGAGCCATTTGTCCATGAGCCCAAATTGAGCTGGACCGAGCCAAAAGAGTCACACTCTTGCGGTCAGAACGCCTTGCCTTTTCCCGTCCACAATCCGGAACA
The DNA here is from genome assembly GCA_965223765.1 of Nitrospirales bacterium. Taxonomy (GTDB): domain Bacteria; phylum Nitrospirota; class Nitrospiria; order Nitrospirales; family UBA8639; genus Nitrospira_E. Next base: position 956,117 of record OZ245016.1, on the reverse strand, counting down.
ACAGGTTTTCACAGATTCCTGATGGTTATGTCGCGACAGGCTCCTCTTCTACTGCCCGTTTTCTCCTTCGATATTGAACGAGGTTCGCTTTTAGGTCAAGCGCGGAAAAGAGAAAATAGAAAAACTTAAAGAGGAGAATAGGGCGTGTTGTTGGTGTCTTCCCAAACACATCCCCGGCTAATACCGACATGATCCCTTCCTGGATTCGAAACGTATTTTTGGGAGACATAAAAAGATTGCGAAAGGCCGGTTGGGTAAACCGATAGATAAACCAGGTATACGTTTTCAGCCCTCGGCGAACAACCGCTTCAAATTGCCGGGCTTTTTGCTCAGCCTGCTCATGTCCCTTTAAATAGGCATCTACCACGTCAGCACCTCGAATTCCACTATGTAAAGCCAAATGGACTCCACTGGAAAAGACTGGATCCACAAAGGCAAAGGCATCGCCCACCATCATGAATTGTGACCCCATCATGACACTGGATTGATATGAATAATTCCCCGCGGCCACAATCGGGATAGTCGCCTTCGCATCTTTCATGCGGTCAGCCATTGGTGGACAACGACGGATCGTTTGCCAGAAAAATTCTTCGAGGGTATCGGTTCGGGACTTCAGGTAGGAGGGCCAACACACCATTCCCACACTGGTGAAGCCATCATGAAAGGGAATGATCCAAAACCACCCATGATCAAACCAGCAAATGCTAATATTGCCCTCATCCTTTCCTGAATGCCTCGCCACTCCGGTAAAGTGCCCGAATATTCCGGCACTGTTGTGATGAGGATTTCGATGTTTTATCCCTAACTGATTGGCCAGAAACGTCTGCCGTCCCGTAGCGTCCACGACATACCGCGCCTGTTGTCTTACAGGGTCACCCCGTTCAGTCACCCCCTGAACCGTTGCAGGGTCTTGCCCAGAAAAACTCACGTTTTTTACCTCCACGCCTTCTCGAACGTAGACGCCCTTTTTCTGGCAATTTCGCAAGAGGATGTTATCAAACTCAGATCGGCGTACCTGAAAAGCGTAGGGATAGGACTTATCCAATGCCTCATCAAAATACAACGTCACTGGCTTCTCATGAGATGGAGCCATGACTTCCGCTCCAAACTTTTTCAACCCAATACGTTCTACCTCTCCCAAGACCCCAAGCTGTTTCAAAAACGGTAACGTGTGAGGGAGTAATGACTCACCAATGTGAAAACGCGGATGGGGATCTTTCTCCCACATCTCTACGTGCCAGCCCTTTTCTGCTAAAGTCCCTGCGATAGAGGTCCCTGCAGGGCCACCCCCAAGAACCATGACATCGCATCCACTGGATGAAGTCGTCATGAATTTCTCACAAATATCAAACGTGGAGAAGAATAGTGAATGATCTCTGTTTCCTTGATGCTGTAAGTACTAACGGACTTTCTATAAAGTTCTGGCCCGTCTAAGATTCCTAAATCCTGTATTGATATCGCAATTTTACATATTCTTCTAATCATGTCCAGAATATTCAACCCCACTCGAATGTAGTGTACCCCCTTTCCCCAGTTACCCTATTTTTGCTTAGATAGCCTTTCAATCCATATCATTCCATCTCAATGCGAAAATGAAGAGAAACAACTCGTGAGTATCTTATGAATCTAGAAGACGAATTTTGCGATATCCTTAAGAAAGCCCGGTTTGGACAGGGGCATAGCCTTAAAGGTCTCGCAGACCTTTCCCATATAGACCTCTCGGACTTGGAAAGTCTTGAGAAAGGCCAGCGCTTGCCTACCAAGGCAGAAATACAACATATCTGTCAGGCTCTGCACTTACGGCTACATTCGCTAACAGCCGTTACGCTCGATGGTTGGACTCCGTCCCCCCAACCAGAATGGACAACTGACCATAGTCTTGTGGAAACCATCTATGGAGACATCGGCGGGTATGAAGTAAAAGGATATGTACTCACCGATCCCGATACCAAACAAGCGTTGATGATTGACACCGGCTACAATGCTGAACAGATGCTCGCAACCATCAATCAGCGTAACCTGAGCTTAATCGGTGTGGCGTTAACGCATGGCCATCCCGACCATGCCGGAGGTCTAGAACACATTTTAGAGCAATGGCCGGTCCCGGTGTATTTGGGCAATGGCGATTTCGACTTGCTTCCTTGGAAGCCAGACCACGCCTCGTTGAAAATTCCTGCCGGCCACCAAATGATCGCCGTGGGGGAATTAACGGTAGAATGTTTGGCCACCCCGGGCCACACTCCAGGCGGGTTTTGTTATATGACCTCCTGGAAAGGGCAAACCCTCTGTTTTGTCGGGGATACACTTTTTTCCGGATCAATTGGTCGATCCAACCCGTTTTCGTTGTATCCTGAGCATCTCCAATCCGTCAGGCAGACTGTATTACCGTTGCCCCCCAATACCGTGTTATTTCCTGGTCATGGACCACCCACCACCGTGGCCGAAGAACAGACGCATAATCCGTTTGGATAACAGGCGATCCGACTAGATCGACCTTCTCGTTCATGAGATAATCATCATACATGAACCACTCATCTCCAGAAGATTCTGGGTCACCCGATCATCAACAACCGAATTCCTCAGCGATTCCACCACCTACCGATCCTTCCCTGTCGGACGCATCCGAAGATACTCCTCCAGGCTCCTTTATCACGCCCATTTCGAAAGAGGATGCCATTCGGCAGCATATGACAGGTCGATCCCACCAAATCACGTGGCTGTCGAAACCGCCGATACCTGAAACGGAGCCTACTGACTATTTTCGCTATCGGGTTCCGCCTCCGCCACCTTCACCGTTTTCTGCTTGGATTCTTCCCACTCTGCTTTTTTGTCTGACGGTATTTACGACCTTGTGGGCTGGAGCGTATGCGCCGTTTATCTACCGTCTTGGAGCCTTTGAATTTCTCAGTAATTATCCGAATTTATTGGTCAATGGAATTCCTTTTTCTCTCACGCTCTTGACAATTCTCGTAACTCATGAATTCGGCCATTTTATCGCATCGAAAATGCACAGAGTTCCCGCTTCTTTGCCACTATTTATCCCAGGTCCCCCTCACTTGATCGGAACGTTTGGTGCCGTAATTCGACTGCGGTCGCCTATCATGAAAAAGCAAGCCTTATTCGATATCGGAGTAGCTGGACCCATTGCTGGATTTATTGCTTCTGTCGTTGCCTTCCTTATTGCTCTGCCACGTTCCGAAATTATTTCCAAAGAGAGTATTTTGGGATTACATTTCGGTGACCCACTGCTTCTACAGTTCCTTAGCTGGCTAATCCTAGGGCCGCTTCCTCCCAACCATGATATCGCCCTCCATCCGATTGGAATAGCAGCTTGGTTTGGGTTTTTCGTAACAGCAATCAATCTACTACCATTGGGCCAGTTAGACGGCGGCCACGTGGCCTATGCAGTCTTAGGTAACAGACAAAAGACTCTCGCGCTGACTATGATTCCTATTCTTTTATATCTAGGATTTACTGGTTGGCATGGGTGGTTTGTGTGGGTAGGACTTGCTAGTATGATAGGGATTGCTCACCCACCCGTCATCGACCCATTCACCACGTTAGGTTACATTCGCCGTTGGATTGCTTGGGGAACGCTGATTATTTTTGTTATCACTTTCGCCCCTGTTCCTTTTGTCTTTGATTGAAATCTTCACCTATTTTCCATTATAGGCTGGTTCGTTAATCAACAATTCGTCGACGTCACTTTCGGCCAAGACCTCTACCTCATTTTCACCAAAAGGATTAGTCAGTATATGCCCTTATGCAAAAAACTCCTACAAACTAGAATCGCCGAACAACGTTCTCATTTTGAAGACATGTTGGGACAGATGGTAGAAACCCCATCCGTCAGCTCCGATCCCGAAAGAGCGCCCGAGATGCAAAAGATGGCTGAATTAGCGGTGGAGTACTTGGAACAATTTGGAGCAAAGGCAGCGATCGTTAAAACGAAAGGCTATTCCAGCGTAGCTGGAGAATGGTGGGCTGGACGGAAGCATCCATCCGTGACGATCTACAATCATCTCGATGTTCAGCCGGCGTTGGAACCCGAATGGCGCCAGTCGCCATTCACCTTTCGTAAAGATGACGATCGGTATTGCGGCCGTGGAGCCACTGATGACAAAGGGCCCGCGCTGACCGCACTGTTTGCAGCTCGGCTAGCCCGAGAAGCCGGTATTCCCCTCAATATTCGCGTATTGTGGGAGTTGGAAGAAGAGATCGGAAGCCCAAACTTTTCGGAGGTCTTAAAAAACAAACGAACAGTTCCACCATCTGATTCTGTCCTGGTCTCTGATACGATTTGGGTCGCCAAAAATCGCCCAGCCCTATCCTGCGGATTGCGAGGGCTATTAGCGGTGCGATTGGTCCTTCGCACTGGCGAAACAGATATTCACTCCGGTCTCACCGGTGGTGGAGCTCGAAACCCTCTGGCTGAATTATGCGATGCGGCCCATTCCTGTCTGGATGCTAAAACAGGGCGCGTCAAAATTCCCGGTTTTTATGATGACGTGGAGCCACCGACCCGTTCAGAAATGAAAGACTTTGTGGCATCTGGTTTTCAAGTGCGGAAGTTTAAGGAAGCTTATCAACTGCGTTCGCTACGGACGTCTGACCCTAAAGATTTACTTAAACGCATTTGGGCTTGGCCCACGTTCGAAGTGCATGGATTAAACGGCGGACACATGGGCCCTGGGGTCAAGACTGTTGTCCCAGCTTGGGGCGAGCTCAAAGTCAGCATGCGCTTAGTGCCCAACCAGCAGCCACAAAAAATCTTCCGCCTCTTAAAAAAACATCTCCGCCAGCGTAACCCCGACATCGAAGTCATTAATGACGGTGCCCTGGAACCATTTCGTGGCATCTCCGAAGGACCTTATGCTGAAGCTCTACAAGAGGCGGTCGAGCAAGGCTTTGGCCGACGCCCGGTGTTCGTCAGAGAAGGCGGGTCAATCGGAGCCGTGGCTACATTACAACGGGCCTGGAAAGTCCCGATTTTATTCATGGGATTAAGTTTGCCCGAACATGGCTACCACGCCCCCAACGAATACTTTGATTGGGGCCAAGCCTCAGGCGGCATGCACGCCTTTGTGCATTATTTCCAATCATTGAGTAAGATGTACTAACCAATCAGCTTCCCAAACAAATCGAGTTATTGTTTAGCACTCCGCCTTACCAAACTGGATAATAAAGAGCCCTCCAGCATGACTTTGGGGCATTCAGAGAATGGCTTAGTACTACTTCCTGCTAATCGCCTTATTCAAAGGCCGAAGGCATTGGTTTACCGAGAATAGAAAGTTGCCGGATTATGAAAAACACTAATTGGGCTATCCAAGGCTCCTTACTCTCCCATATAAGGATTAGTAAGGTGACTCTTGGTTTATGCTGGGGGATTTTCCTTAGTTTTCATATTGGAGCGATAGGAGCGACCGAGCAAACGCCAGAAAAAGAAACTCCCTTATACCTGGAGGATAACCTCGAAAAACAGGCCCTTGATATCCTAATACCAAGGCTTATCAATTCTATCCAAGATCGTCAGGCGAAAGAGTGTTTTCAGAAACAGGAAGGCATATTTCAGATTCTATCTCAGGTGATTTCATGGGACATGATAAGCGCCACGAAGACTGTTGGGACTGTCAATGATCTCTACTTACGCAGCCTGCTAGTTCAAGAGATCTCCAACAGAGCCTCGTGGGAAGAAGACCCAACTGGCCGTGAGCCCTTCAAGCAAGTATTGAATCAATTGATAATAGATAGCGGGGCGATTCCTGACACCGTGCAAAAATTCAAAATCATGTTCAATCTGTCAAAAGCCCGTATAGATTTGGAGTCCAGAGGAATTGGGCCCTCGGATTTTACCATGGCAAGAGAAGTGGCACTCCGTCTTCAGGATCGTTCGCAACGTGATCAGGCCTTGGATGATATTGTACAAGCACACCTGAAGTTCCTGAACACTCAAGGAGTATCAGAAACCATCTCGTATATTTCAGATGCTTCTATCAAAACACAGGCATATATCCAATTAGCAGAATCCGAGCTCAAGATGAGACAGTACGAGAGCTATCAGGAAATACGGCAAAAGGCATTGGCTAACATCAAGATGATTTCCAATCCAAGGAAAAAGAATATGGCAAGATACGCTCTTGCCCAGGTTTTACTCCGGGCAGAAGAGCTAGAGCTAGCATTGGAGTTAGTCAATGCAATGAATGATAAGTCTTATAAGGACAATACACTTTGGCTCATTGTCATGTCTCAAAAAAGAGAGCATCCATTGATAGGCTTGGAACTGGTTAAAAGATTGTCCAGTCCGGCAAAGCAAATCCAAGCATCTCTCGATTTTGCTCGCGAATATGAAAAACTGGGAAATATCCTTGTGACCCAGAACGCTGTTGAAAGAGCTTTTGAGACTGCTTCCTCATCAGATTCGGACTTTAAAAAGAATTATTTTTATTCGCGACAGCTTCCAGACATTGCCAAGATCCAAATGCAAATTGGCCAAAAGGAAGGGGCAATCAAGACGGCCAATATGATTCCTCGTGTCTATGACAAATACAAGAATCTGGTTGATTTGGCTGACATCCAACTAAAAAGAGGTGATGAAGAAGGGGCTCAGGATACTCTGCAAGCAGTCTTAGCAGGCGTGGATTCTCTGGAACCGCATCAGGGCCGGGATGGAATCCTGTTAGGATTAGCGACAGGCTTAGCCCAAAGCGAAAATCTCGAGGAGTCTCGCCGGATATTACAGAAGGCGCTGGCATTTGCCAGAAACCGAAAACCTTTGTCACAAACCGTAAAGGCCTATCAAAAGATCGCTCAAGTGCAGATTGATGTTGGGGATGCCTTAGAAAGTCAAAAGACCATGCAAATGATGCGAAAACTTATCCCCTCCATTTTTCTCGTTACTGAGCAAATTCGTGCTTATCAGGATCTTGCCAATCTGCAAAGTAAAGCGGGATTTAATGACCTCGCACACGACACTCTTCGTCAAGCCTTTACTTTAGTGAGTACGCTCCCGCAACGTCCGCAAAAAAAATCGGCGCTTCAGAGTCTGACGAACTTACAGTTTGAAGCATTTAGGAGTTTTAAGGATCTCGATTTTCTAAAATCGGTATACGATCCGATGTCAAAAGTCGTAGCTTTGATTACTCAGGCAGACGTGTATTTTAAACATCAGAAAAAGGAGAAAGCACGCGAAGCCCTTGAGCAGGCCAAAAAGCTTGGACTTTCCTTAGAACACGTGTATGACCAATCTTGGGTATTATCTGAGATTGCCAAAACCCAAATATACCATCATGATATTGAGGGAGCATTAGACGCGGCTCAATCCATCAAGGGCTCTACGGATAGGGCTTTAGTCCTCCAGGAAATTTCTGCTGAGGTAGAGAACAAAGGGCAAATTGGCACAATATTGGCTTTGTTGCTGAATCTTCCGGAAAGAGTCAAGGTAGAAACACTAAAAAACATTCTGCAAGAATTTTCTTATAGGGTGTTGCCGACTGCCCATATTGCATTTTGCTAGAGCGTTCGTTTGATGACCCGTTCATTAATATTAATGGTCAGAAAGTTGTTGAATGAACCAATTGAATCCTAAGCAGTTTTGCCGATTTTTTTGGGTGATTGCTCCCCTTCTAACATCGGTCCTGCCCGCCGTTGCTCAATCGGAGGGATGGCGCGGGATTGTGCCCCTCCATTCCACCAAACATGATGTCATTGAAAAATTAGGGATTTCCCCAAGAGACGGCGCAGGGTCGTATGACTTAGAAACTGAACATGTATCGTTTTCTTACCAACGAGGTAACAACCTTTGCGGAGAAAAAAATGAAACGTTTGCTGTGCCCCTTGATACGGTTCTTCGAATCACAGTGAGTCCCTATGATTACCTTTTTTTGCCGGACCTTCGCATAGATCTATCACAATTTTCAAAGCGAACGACTGATCTGGACAGAGTTGACATTTACCATGAAACCCGAGGGATTGAACTGCTCACAGATGAGGGATTGGTTTCGGAAATTCAATATTATCCAACCGCCGAAGATGAAAAAGGATTTGCCTGCCCTTCCAATAAAAAAATTCCAAGGGAAGATGATGAATAAAGTATATTGGCCTTGTTCGCCCCGATCGTTTACCTGGGACGAGGCGCTTGGCGGCTTCCTCAAGTTAAAACTTTGTCTAGTGTGTTGGTGGCTACTCCTCTGTGGGTCACTGACCCTTGCTGAAGCTCCGCCTGAAATCTCACAAGATCTTTTAGCACAGATACCCAATAGCCATAAATATCTTCGTTCCAAAAACTTCCAAGATCGGATAAAACTTTTAGACCAATTGGTTGTGCCATTGGAGGACGACTTCTATGCCTTCCGTTTCCGATATGACTTGCCGGCACTTGATTATCTTGTGATTCTGAAGTCTCTCTTAGAGGCAAACCAGGAGGAATTCATAAAGATCCCGATCAATTGGAGGAAAATTTGCTTTCCTATAATTCAACATCATCTTGAAGAGTTGACCGTCCCACTTGCGGAACATTTAACCATTGAGATTCCCTATGCCCAACTCACCATCTTGAAGACTCTTCACATGCTCAATGCCACCGAAACTATACCGTCCATCCTTCCATTACTTCGTTCCCCCCATGTACTAACATCTAGAGAAGCCCAAAAGGCATTAGTGGCATTCCGAGCAACAGAAATCCTTCCATTTTTAGAAAATCAATTGCAGGATGGGAATTCATCAGCTCGACTTCAAGCTTTAAAAGGGGTAATTGCTATTGGTGGCCCAACTTCAATTCCTGTAATAACCAAGGGGTTGAGAGATCCCATAGAGAGGAATCAACTCGAAGCATTAAAGGGGCTTTTTGCCTTCAAAGCGAAGGATCAAGTCCAAAAAATTTGGGAATTTTTGGATCAAGATGTGAAAGGCAAAGCGCGAGAGTATGCTCTGGCCGCCCTTCTCGTATTTGAGGAAGAGCGGGCAGTTCCCCTGGCATTAGAATTATTGCTCCCTAAGGAGGGACGCTGGAACATTAGGTTCTATGACGTGCTGTTTGAAAGCCAACCAAGGATTCTCGTGCCGAGTCTCGTGGACATGTTGAACAATCATCAAGCACTTGGGGGAAAGGGTTTTAAACCAGCTGGCTTCCTTTCATATGCAATTGATTTTCTTGTCCAAATGGAAGCAAAGGAGGCTATTCCGACTTTACAGCAGTACGCCAAAAACATGAAAAGCCCTATTCAAGAGAAAGCTATTCAAGGTCTTGGTGCCTTGCAAGCTCGAGAGGCTGTGCCTGATCTTTTACTTTTGTTGAGATTTTTCATTCACCCGACTCTTGACGATATTGAAGCTCTTTATCCTGGATTTAAAGAAAGGCTCAAGCCGAAAAATGGAAAAACTATGGCATGGATAGCTTTTCCTTCTAGGCCCTATCCACCAAACCCTGGACCAGCCTTGGCTTTGATCAAAATTGGAGAACGTTCAGCTTGGCCTCTCATTCTCAAATTTCTTGAAGAATCCAAAAGCTTTTCAATCGTCTGGGAATTAAATTCTTGGGTTAATCCAGAGCTCTGGCAGGTTCTCCATATGAAAACTTTACAAGGATACCAGTATGCCCCATTAGAAATGTTCATTTCCTCTTTCCAGACGGAAAGCGGGATTCCTATCCACATTCCAGATTCCCTCAAAAAACAGATAAAGGCACCTCCCACATGGCATTCTCAATTCGTGAAATATTGGTGGCCAAATCGGGGAGACAGGATACCACTCGCACAAGGTGTTCAGGAAATTCTGGGTAAAATAAACAAGGCCTTTCGCTCTCCTAAAGACCCCTATACGTTTTTGTTTGTTGGAGATGAGATACATATCATGAAAGTAAGCGAGGCGATTAATCTTTTAAGAGAAAATGCAAATTTTTCAAAACCCTCGTAAGAGAGTCGCTCTATTTTTTTTGTTTTTCCCCGGATGGCGCTTTAAAAGGCGTAACCTTAGGGGAAATGGACGAGAGAACGCACGTAGGCGAGGACATTGCGGCGATCATCCAGTGAAAGCTGCCCCTTCCACCCTTTCATAGCCGTTCGCGGTACACCCTGTGTGATGATGGCCAAGAGTTCGTCATCGGTTTTGGCAGAAGTGGCCGCAGAGACAAGATTGCCTGGGCGGGGCGCAAGCGTGGTTGCTCGAGGACCATCGCCGTGGCCACTTGCTCCATGACATTCCAGACAATGGGTCTGATAAATTTCCCGCCCTTGGTCAATATCCGGTTGTGAGGAAACTTCAACGTCATCATCTCCCAAAGCCCGGTCCCCCACGACCAAGAAGTTTGACATAAACAGAAGGAGGAAAACCCACTGATATTTCTTGAAACAGTATTCTCCCATGAGATGGACTTCTCTGAGACTCATTTTCCTCTCAACAAAATTTTCAGCGGTATGCCTTGAAAGCCATATTCTGCACGAATCGCATTCTCGAGATACCGGAGATACGAGGCCGGGATCTTTTCGGCACTTTTGACGAATAATGCAAACGTCGGCGGTCGCGTAGCCACCTGGGTGATAAACATGGATTTTTTGGGATTGCCCCGACGGAGGGATACAGGATTTTTTTCGAGGAGCATTTGTAAGAACACATTAAGCTTCCGGGTCTGAATCCGCTTCACAAAATCTGCCATGACCTGATCAATTCTTGTAAATAACCAAGGAAGAGTTTGTTGTTGTACCGCAGCGCCATAGAGGATAGGAACATGGGCAAAAAATGGAAATCGCCTAGCCAGGGCAAGGTTATACGCCGGATGGGCATCAGCATCATCTTCCAGCAGATCCCATTTGTTCACTAGGATAACGCAACCTCGACCTTGTCTATTGATTAATCCCGCAATTTTAGTGTCTTGTTCGGTTACACCTTCAATGCCATCCAATATGAGAACAGCCACGTCGGATCGCCCTAACGCTCGCATTGCTCGCACGACGCTATAGCCTTCGATACCCCGGTCAATGCGACCGCGTCTGCGAATACCAGCCGTATCGGTAAAGAGATACCGTCGGCCATTACGAGTGACGACCGAATCAATAGGGTCTCGCGTCGTCCCTGGAATATCGCTGACGATCAGCCGTTGCTCTCCCAAAATGGCATTCACCAACGTGGACTTGCCGACATTGGGGCGCCCGACCACAGCGATACGAGGAATTTCGGGTTGAGTTGATTCCTCTGGCGCGTATGGCAGATAGGGCAAGAGTGCTTCCAGCAGCTCATCCACTCCCATCCCGCCTTCCGCGGAAATCGGATAAATGTCTTGCACTCCTAACTTGTAAAAATCCGCGAGCAAAGGTTCTGACTTTGGGGTATCAATTTTATTCACGGCCAGGAAGACAGGTTTACGAATCGGGCGCAAAAGATCCGCTAACTCAGAATCCAGAGGCGATAGCCCGACACGCCCATCCATAACTGCGATAACGATATCGGCATCTACGATGGCCTGTTGGGTTTGGTCTTTTATTTGAGAGACAATGACATCGTCAGCCTGTAGATCTAGGCCTCCAGTATCCACTAAGGTAAACATGCGATTTTGATAGTCACATTCTGCCATGTTTCGATCACGTGTAACCCCGGATACATCATCAACAATAGCGGTACGATGTCCCACTATTCTGTTAAACAGAGTAGATTTGCCAACATTGGGGCGCCCAACAATCACCACAGTTGGTTTATCTTGTCGCAGATCACCAGCACCCTCGCCGTCGGGAAATTCCAAAGGCAAAAACTCAGATTTAGAGACCTGTGTTTTCCGCGACTGCTTAGATCCTGATCGGGATTTCGACATTCGAACCATAAACCGAGACTACCCCTTAAAAAGCAATGGACGTACTAGGTTGGGTTGGCGAGACCAGAAGCTCTGTACTGTAGCAAATCTCTGTTTCAGGAATCGACGAACAACGTCAATGTATCAACCAATGTTCAGTGGGAACCAAGAGAGCGAAAGGAAAATGCAGAAGAAATGTAAAAGGCAGCTGTTTGCATTAACAGCTGCCTTTTGAAGCGTGCGCGCTATCAGAAACTGAGAAATCCGTTAGGATTTCTCTGACTCCGTGGATGTTTCATCTTCTGATGAAAACCAATTGAGACAGCAAAACCATTCCTTTTTCTGACTTTGGTACGTTGAATGATACGTACCGTTTCCATCTGTGGTCATTTCATATTTGGATTTATAGTGGTATGACCCTGGAACATTCTTTTCTACCCGTTCCTGTGCCACAACTTGGGTATCGTCCATTTCAGATTTATGTGCCGGTTCGGCAAATGCGATGGTTGTGCTGAGCACAACCACACAAGGGACGACTGCACTGACGTGAAGAATCTGTGAAACTGTGTTTGCTAAACGTTTGACCTCGATCATCGTGAACCTCCTCCTGTTGTGAGTAACCACTGTTTGACCACATCATCCCCAAAATTCCAGCTACCACAGGTTCCGTTTCCCATCCTGTGACCTCATGATGACAGTCAGAATACCTGGGGGATCAGTCGCTTTCGATTCCCCATACGAATGAGCAATTTTTGAGGGAGGTCAACGGGGTTGGAGGAAGTTCTTTTCGGTTCTTCACGCCTGGTGATCCTAGGGGAACTATGGGCAGGAAATAATGGCGTGCCTTTGACAGGATCAACTGCTTTTTTCAACGATCCCCGTAGGTATCTGTCGGGTGATGAGCGTGTTTTGAATGACCGAGGTGTTCAAAGCTAGGGACCGGGAGAGGGCGGTAGGCGTTTGATTTTATAGGAACCGCCCCACTCACGGGGTGGGATATTTCTCTGTGTGCCGACGCGCGAATACCACCACACGCCCTCGGCGGAATTTCCATCTTCCGACAATAAGACTTCAAAGCCTCCTTCCCGATCGTTGCCTTTTTGAAGCCACGTCCCCGACCATAAACGGTTTTCAACTTTTTCGGTCTGAAGTCGACCGTCTTGCCAGGTATAGGGGCCATTGCCATTGGCATCCAGGGTAGCTTGATAGGCTTTGTCTTCCTCTTGAATTTCCCATTCGCCGGTAAGATCGATTTCGACAAGATGGGTTTTGGCGGTTGGCGGGGATGCTGGTCGCGCTACCGACAATGCCTTCACGGGTTCTCGCATGGATTCGTGCCAGTTGACGAGCATCCATTTGCCTTCACGGCGATGTAAGACTCCAGTATCACGCAAAGGCCAGGTTTTTTGGACAGGACCGTCGGCTGTCTGTACGACACGATTGTAGTCAATTTCCATGGCAAACCAGGCTACTTCGCCTTGCTGCCAGACTTTAAGGTCCAATATGTCGATCGTTAAACCCTTGAGCATGGAAAATTCTTCTTTGAAGGCTTGTTCGACATCCTTCCACCCAACGTATTTTCGGCCACCGATTGTGTAGCCGATTGTCTCCTCGTCTGCCGCCATATAGGTTTCCAACGTCTTCATGTCCATTTCGGCATTGGCTTTGACGACGAGACGGATGACGGTTTCTGGATCATTCAGATCCTGCAGGGTGTTGGCCCAGGTACTACTATCTCCAGATGACCATACACATAAACTGACGAAACCCACTATCCACCAGAATCCTGGTCTTTTTTTCTGTGAACTATTCATTAACTTGGGGCCTCGCGCAGCTTGATGCATAACTTCTTCGGCTCCTTCTGATAGGAATGATTCGTTACGAAAGAAGAGACTCTCCCTCGATGCTGATGTTGAGTGGAAATGATAGACGGAGCTGGTCTGTTTTGAAGCAATCGGAGAGACCGATCAGGTATGAAGATGTTTCATCGCTGCGGCACATAGGATGATAAACACGCCCATCCACAAAGCTCCCCGCTGAAAGGGAACCGGCTCATAGACCATTTCGTCCAACTCTTCTTGATCTTCCTGGCCTGTGGGATCATTCTTAAAAATTATTGTGTAGAGGAAAATGGTGAGCACTCCGAGCACCAAAAACAGCTTAATGAAAAAGACGGTCAGGTACTTGGCATGGTGGGCTACGCTTTCCCCTGTCGCCATGACCATCCCCTCGCTGACGTAATGGAGGTTCACTCCGCCAGTAAACAGAATGACGACTAAAAGAATGCCAACCACGCGTTTATATTGTTGGTAAAACGTTTCTGAGATCGGTTTGATATATTCTCGCGGAACCGCCTTTTTCAGACCCGGCGTCACCGCCATGACTAAAAACGCCAGGCCACCGATCCAGACGACGGCCGACAGGAGGTGCAACCAATGCACGAGTATGGGAATGAGTTGGTTGAGGTCGGTGAGGACCCCAAGGAGAGATTCCATTAGAACTTAAAAACCGGCTTTTCGTTCCCAAACCGGCGCTTGCGAAGTTCTTCCATCAACTCCACCGTGACAAGCGATATACCCTGTTCTGCGGCATGGCGTTCGACGCCTTTCTTGACCATGGCTCGAAGAAAGTACGGGATACGGCTTAAGCGTTCGGCTGAGGCCTGATCCCATTTTACTGATGACACCTCAGGGACATTAAACGCAACCTGTACCTTATCGCCTCCCTTCGGCGTGTAGAGACACCATTCATCTTCATCCATCCAATCTCCGTGATCGACATAGGGCCGGGCTCGGCACCCCCCGCAAATCTCACTGTATTCACAATCACCACATTTCCCTTTTAAATGCGGGTATCGGAAGGAGTCAAAAATCTCTGACTTTTCCCACAAGTCTACAAAACTGGCTTCACGGACATTTCCCGCTGACAGCGGCATATACGGACAAGGCGTGAGATCACCATTTGGTGTGACCCGAGCATAGTTGGTACCGGCGAGGCATCCACCACCCATGTAGCCTTGGGCCTTTGTAATGGGAGAGTTAGGATCTTTTTCGTACGCCAATCGTTTGAAATGCGGCGCGCACCGTGCGCGCACCAACATATCCTGATATTTATCTTGGCAGTTGATTAAATATCCCAACACCTCTTCGTACTGTTCAGGTGTGATATCCGTGAGTTCTTCACCCCGCCCCGTGCACACCATGAAAAAGACATTCAAAACCTTCGCGCCAAGATCATGCGCCCAATCAATCACAGCGGGAAGCTCCTGATAATTCATGGGCTGTGCACTAAAATGCACTTGGAATTGCAGGCCATTCCGCTTGCAGGCTTCGATGCCAGCCACCGCCCCTTCCCATGCATGTGGCAGTCCCCGAAAAGCATTGTGTTTGGCGGGATCCAGTGAATCGATGCTGATGCCCACTCCCATCACGCCGATCTCGACCATTTCCTTGGCGATCGCATCATTGATCAACATCCCGTTGGTGCCAAACACCACCATAAATCGATGCTTCACAGCATAACGAGCAATGTCTAGAATATCGGGGCGAACTAAGGGCTCCCCGCCAGTAATAACCAGTAAGCTTCCAGGATTCACTTCTGCGATTTGATCGATGAGACGAAAGCACTCCTCCGTAGTCAATTCATCATGCCCTCCACCCATTTTGGTCGTGGCATCGAGGTAACAATGGTCACACTTGAGATTGCAGCGCTTCGTGAGGTTTAACGCCACCAGATATGGCTTGAAATCATCAACCGTTCGGCCATCGCCTGGTACGTCAGTTCCGGGACGTGGAGATTCCCAACGCGAGACAGCCGAGGATCCGAGTGAGGATAGACTATTGAAAAAGGAATTTAGGACTGGAAGAGACTTACCCATTGTGGCCGGCTCCGGATTGGGCTTCTGACGAAGCCCCAGTGCCGGTCAACCGGGAGACGATGTCTTTAACATTCCCCGTTTTCATGGCTTCTTCCATGGTTTCTTTGGCTTGTTCGATACCTTGGTTAGCGACTTCAAGGGTAATGATGGTGGTACCGATTTTTTCGGCATGTTTGATAATTAACGCTTTTGTGCAATCACGCATGAACCCAGCCGGAGCTCGCTCAAGCCGTTGCAAAGCATCAGCGTCCCATGTGTACGGATCAGACCCATTTGCCTCAGAGGCATGAGCATTCATGGAATCAGAACCCATAGTCGAGCCCTCCCCAGCAGTTTTATTAGCAAAGATTGGGGTATAATCTTCAGCCGCCGCCTCCTGGATGATCGGAGCTGCATACTCCAACGTGATAGTGGTCATGCCGAGTTTTCTAGCGGATTTCTCAATCTTGGCCTTCGCTCGTCGACGTTGAAATCCCGCCGGAACCGTCCGAATCGCTTCGCGAGCGTCCTTGGTCCATTGCATCGGAATGTCATCGTATGCCACGTCGGTTTCTAAGCTTCCCTCTGCTTGAGCCGCCGCATCAAAAATAGACTTATCCACCTGCTTGAATTGTGCCCCATCTAGTCCACAGACTGGACATAAGACTGGATGCGCCCCTTTACCAATATAACCGCACCCTCCACACACGTAATAGTCACGAGACATCCGATCTAAATAATTTTGGTTCACAGGACTCAACTGTTCCGCATTCGCTGTTGGTTTTTCTTCAACAACCTGAGACATCATACCGCTCAATGTGGACCCCATGAGGTCTTGCGCCACTTGATTGTCAGCTTGCATGGTATTCCGGTCGACACCAGCCGAATCAAGTGTCCCGCCTAAATTTTTCATGGCATCCATCGCGCCTTTAGGGAGAATATCTCCAACAGCATCATCTATCACAGAATTACTGATAATTGTATGGCCCTTCTCGATCGCATACCGATGAATCGCAGTTTTCGCCACACCGCGGGCAAAAACGGGAATTTTCTCCATCCGCCGCAAAGCTTCTTCAGTCCAGGCAATGGTGTATTCTGCTTGGGTGTCGATCGGCGGCACAAACTTACGGTTGGAAATCAAAACATTGCAGGGTACCGAGCGCAAGAGATTTTCGGTGTTACTGCCAATATCCATATCGTCATCACTATGAACACCAATACGCCCAACGATCAAAAGCCAAGGTTGCTCTTTTCGAACATATTGAATGACTTTTTCAAAGGCCTTGCCATCTAACAGCGTGGTCTTAATATCCGCGTTTTCCTCTTGGGCCACTTCCCGTGAGACATCTAGATGCGACTGATAGATTTTTGCCAGACCGCTATCGATAACTTCCTCATGCAGCTTTTCTTGCTCTTTAAACCGAAAAACCTTCCCTGCTTCTTCATTAAGCACACCTGAAATACTATGGAATGCCGCATAGTGAAAATAGGGATCAAAAGCAGAAATAGCTTCTACCGGCTTGTTAAAAGCTTTCCCGAGGGCCAATGCAGTTTTAAGCCCTCCAAATGAATAATGACTCCCATCGACTGCGACAACTATCTTCCCTCCGTTCATCGGTTTCGTATCTTTCACGACAAACATATCCGAGTTGCGTACTCGCCGGATCACCCGCTCAGTATTACTCCCGATAAGGGAGTCTTTAACTGCGCCAACACCCAACGCGCCCATTATCGTCAGATCATACCCATTTTTAGTGATATCTTCTGCTAACGCTTTCCAATTCCGTCCTTCCAACGAACGTCGCTCAAGAGGGATATTGGCCTCGGAACATTTCTCATCAACATAATCCAAATAGGAATCCGTAATAATCTGGAGCCCACGAGTAATCAACGAATCATGAATTTGACGTTGGCGATCGAGCTCTTTCTCATCATGATATTCTTCTGGGAGACCGGCCTCCATTTGCTTAAATCGTTTATCGTGCATTTTGGCGGCGTAGACGTGACTCCCAACAATTTTAGAACCAAACACCTTGGCAAATTGAACGCCCAAATCGACCGCCATATTCGAATGGTCTGAATTATCGACCGGGACATATATCGTTTTATACATTCACGAGCCTCCTTGACCCGAACTTTCTGGAAAAAAGCGACAAAAAACCTGACCCAACAACTTCCTCGTCAGGAAACCTGCCTCCATGTCTCAATAATTTTCCGTAAAATAACAGCGGATCTTACCACCATGAATTTCGGTTATGCAAGCTTATCGCTGCTCAGAGAATGTCCCAATCCTCAAAGAAAATCATTGATTTTTCAAGTGGTTTTGCTCACAAGATTTTCTGAAATCTAGAGTTCAAAATACGCATATAAGAGGGTATATTCAACTAAAATTTAAACACTAGGCTATACTATGTATGTCTGACAAGAATGTTCCCGATACCTGGAAGTCGACCTATCTCGCGAAAACCTTCATGTCCTTAGCCAAGCCTTTAGAACGCATGCCGATTAGAGAGCGTAGCTGAGAGACGTACGATTTCAAGTTTTCTATGTGCACTTCCGAGGGAATAAGGACATTCCCCGATACATTGTCTTCTCTAAGTTTCAGCGCGTATTGTGGTATTTTTTGCACAATTACCGGAATTTACGGTATAGTAAGGGTTTTGGTTTTTGCATTATTCACTTAGGGTCTTGGTCCGATGAGGAGCATGAGGCTCGATTACGAGGTAGGGGGATTCGATGAGACAAACCAATTTCCTGTTTACGTCAGAATCGGTCACGGAGGGACATCCAGATAAAATCGCCGATCAAATATCAGACGGGATCCTTGATGCCATCATGGCCAAGGACAAGAACTGCCGAGTTGCGTGCGAAACCTTACTGACAACTGGACTCGCCTTTGTTGCTGGTGAGATTTCAACGAAAGCGTACGTAGAAATTCCTGATATTATTCGGGAGACAATTCGAGGCGTGGGTTATTCCGATGCAACGTGGGGATTTGATCATAGGACCTGTTCGGTGATGACGACTATCGATGCGCAATCTGGTGACATCGCCATGGGAGTCGACACAGGTGGAGCCGGCGATCAAGGGCTCATGTTTGGTTACGCCAGCAATGAAACAACTGAGCTCATGCCGATGCCTATTGTTTTGGCTCACAAACTAACACGACGTCTTGCCGAGGTTCGGAAAAAGAACATCTTGAATTGGGTCCGACCAGATGGGAAAGCTCAGGTGACGGTGGAATATAAAAACGGGAAGCCCGTTCGAGTCGATACAGTCGTCGTGTCCACCCAACACAGCGACTCAGTGACCTCAAAGAAAATTGAAAAAGACATCCGAGAAAAGGTAATTCTCCCAGTCATGCCTAAGAGACTCTTCAATCCTAAGACGGTCAAGTTTCACATTAATCCCACCGGACGGTTCGTGACCGGGGGCCCGATGGGTGATACCGGGCTCACCGGACGTAAGATTATCGTAGACACGTATGGAGGGGTTGGGAGTCACGGGGGTGGCGCATTCTCAGGGAAGGACCCAAGTAAAGTGGATCGATCGGCTTCTTACATGGCTAGGTACATTGCCAAGAATATTATCGCAGCCAGATTGGCCGACCGCTGCGAAGTACAGTTGGCCTATGCCATCGGTGTCCCAAATCCAGTATCGGTCCTCGTGGATACCAAAGGCACTGAAAAGATGGATGTCAACCGCATCGAAAAACTGGTCCGCAAACACTTCCCCTTAAATCCCAGAGGGATTATTGATCATCTCAAACTCCGACGTCCGATCTACAAACAAACTGCCGCCTATGGCCATTTCGGTCGCAACGAACCGGGGTTCACCTGGGAAAAAACTGATAAGGCTAAGATCCTGCGACGAGAATCAGGATTATAGAGAGCCACGTAAAAGACACCACGATTTAATTGTGTGTTTGATGACACACCATGAGCAGCTCGAGATTCTTAACTTATGACAGGAGGAAATTAGATGACTACTGCAACAACTATAGAACCCGCTATTCAAGATTATAAAGTTGCTGATATTTCGTTGGCGGACTGGGGCCGAAAAGAACTCCAGATCGCAGAGACAGAGATGCCCGCCTTGATGGCTATTCGAGAAAAATATCGCAATGCCCAGCCCTTGAAAGGCGCCAAGATCCTAGGCTGCATCCATATGACGATTCAGACGGGCGTGCTGATCGAGACTCTTATTGAATTAGGCGCGGAAGTGCGATGGTCATCATGTAATATCTTTTCTACTCAAGATCACGCCGCCGCCGCTATCGCCGCACGAGGCATTCCGGTCTTTGCATGGAAAGGAGAGACAGCCGAAGAATACGATTGGTGTATCGAGCAAACCATCTTAAAGGACGGGAAGCCCTGGGATGCCAACATGGTATTGGATGACGGAGGAGATCTGACGCTGATGCTCCACGAAAAATACCCGGATATGTTGGACAACATTCATGGGATCACGGAAGAAACGACTACAGGCGTTCATCGTTTGCAGGAAATGCTGAAGAAAGGCACCTTGAAAGTCCCTGCTATTAATGTCAATGACTCCGTTACGAAATCCAAGAATGACAACAAGTATGGATGCCGGCACAGCCTAAACGACGCGATCAAGCGGGGGACCGATCACCTTCTAGCTGGGAAGAAAGCCTTGGTAATTGGGTACGGCGATGTTGGCAAAGGTTCGGCGCAATCGCTCCGCCAAGAGGGAATGATCGTTAAAATTTCCGAAATTGATCCGATTTGTGCCATGCAAGCCTGCATGGATGGGTTTGAAATTGTTTCGCCCTATAACGACGGCATTAACACGGGCAACGTCAAAGATATCAACCGTGCCCTTCTGAGCCGTACCGATCTGGTTGTCACTACCACCGGAAACTTTAACGTTTGCGACTCAGCCATGCTGCAATCACTCAAATGTGGAGCCGTCGTGTGTAACATTGGCCACTTCGACAATGAAATTGATACGGCGTACATGCGAAAAAATTGGCAGTGGGAAGAAGTCAAAGCTCAGGTACACAAAGTCTACCGAGACCGCGCATCCAATGATCATTTGATCTTGCTGTCTGAGGGACGATTGGTTAACCTTGGCAATGCCACCGGGCATCCATCACGCGTCATGGACGGGTCATTTTCGAATCAAGTCCTGGCTCAAATCTACCTCTATGAACGAAAATACGCCGATCACGTGGAACCTGAAACCCCGACCGTTCAAGTTCTTCCTAAAATTCTCGATGAAGAAGTAGCGACTCATATGGTACGTGGCTTTGGGGGAGTACTGACCAAATTGACTCAAGAACAGGCTGAGTATATTCATGTCTCCGTGACTGGGCCTTTCAAAGAAGATACATACAAGTACTAAACATACAGATCATCAATTCCGTACAGTCTGTCCTCAGCATATCAGACTGGCGTTTTCTCGCCAGTCTGATATGCTATTAGAGAATACAGAGAGAAATTTCATTTTTCTTGATCCTTTACAATCAGCCAGATTGGTGTGTATCCTCATCCAGCCCTGGCCTGTTCGAACGCATCCAGGTTGCAATCGTGAAGGATGCAGTCTGGCATAGGAGCCACTACTCCAAAAATAGCGGGAATTCGTAAGTCTCAAGATCAAGGTTCTGTCTTAGGTCAGATCTCCTGGCCAAGCTAATCAAATCTGTTATCGAATAAGGATATTGCTGAGATGTCTCGAACCCTAGACCCTTCAAAAGCTGGCACACCGCAACGAGATTATCCGACTATGTTGTTGTTTGGCTTGATTGTCGCCGCCACACTGATTGGGCTTCCCACTTACGCATGGTTTTATGACTTTACGTGGGTTGATTGGACCATGTTTGTCACTTTGTACATCATTACAGGACTGGGCATCACGGTAGGATATCATCGGTTAATTACCCACCGAAGCTTCAAGTGTCCAGATTGGGTGAAGATTGGATTCCTGATAGCAGGAGGGATGGCATTAGAGAATTCCGCTTTACGATGGGCCGGAGATCATATCCGGCATCATGCTCGCTGTGACCAGAAAGAAGATCCCTATAACGCTACCTTGGGATTTTGGCATAGCCACTGCGGCTGGATTTTCTGGAAAGATCCGAACCGAGATCCCAAATACGCAACCAAGCTTTTGCAAGATCCGTTGATCGTTTGGCAAGACCGATATTACCTTCCTATCGTCCTCACAGGACTTTTTCTTCCTTTCGTAGTTGGGCTTTTGCATAATGGCTGGATAGGTGGAATCGGTTGTTTTCTTTTGGCGGGTCTGGCACGAACGTTCTTCGTGCTAAATTCAACTTTCTTTATCAACTCGATCTGTCATATCTGGGGAGATCAACCCCATGGGACATCTGACTCCAGTCGTGACAGTTGGTGGATTTCCCTGCTCACGTTTGGCGAGGGCTATCATAACTATCATCACATGTACCAAAGCGATTATCGCAATGGCGTGCAATGGTATAATTTTGATCCATCGAAATGGTTAATATGGGGCCTGAGTAAGATCGGCCTGGCCTACGATCTTCGGCGACAATCTCCTAGTCCAAGCTAGCGATCAGCCCCAATCCATACCTCCGCAGCGATCTGGTCTCCGTTCAACGAATACCTACCATCGTACGTGCTGTTCTTCTCGGGTCGTTTTTGAGTATTTCCAGGCAACGCTGAATTGCGGAAAGAAGAAGCCCTGTGCTAGATTCGCCAGCATTCACGCGGGTTTTCACCTATGATATCAACAGAACTACAAGACATCACAACTCAATACATCATGGATACGTATAGCCGTCTTCCCCTCACAATTGAGCGTGGGCAGGGCTGTGTCGTCTACGATGCCGAAGGTCGCGAGTACCTGGATTGTGTCGCTGGGATCGCCGTCAACATTCTGGGGCATTGTCATCCTGATGTTGTTGAAGCACTTCATCGACAAGCTCGGCAACTCATTCACACATCTAATTTGTTCTTTACCGAACCACAGGCACAACTTGCCGAACGTCTCGTCGAACATTCTTTCGCCGACAGGGTTTTCTTTTGCAATAGCGGGGCAGAAGCTAATGAAGCCGCCATTAAACTCGCTCGACGACATGCCCATAAGAATTTCGGCCCGGAACGCTTTGAAATCCTGACAGCAATCAACTCATTCCATGGACGCACGTTAGCGAGCTTGACCGCAACTGGGCAACCATCTTTACAAGAAGGTTTTGGGCCACTCATTCCAGGATTTCGGTATGTACCTTTCAACGATCTTGACGCGTTAAAAAAGCAGATCAGTCCCGCGACAGCCGCTATTATGTTGGAACCGGTTCAGGCCGAAGGCGGTGTGATCGTGCCAGAACCAGGATACCTCCAAAGCGTGCGTCAGTTGTGCACAGACCATAACCTTCTCCTCATTTTCGACGAAGTCCAAACAGGGATAGGGAGAACGGGGACCCTCTTTGCTTACGAACAGTTTAGCGTCCAACCTGATATTATGACGCTAGCGAAGGGCCTCGGAGGCGGGGTGCCAATCGGAGCCTGTTTAGCCACTGAACGCGTGGCATCAGCCTTTGAACCTGGCACACATGCTTCGACATTCGGCGGGAACCCTTTAGCCTGTGCTTCCGCACTAAAAGTGTTGGACCTCCTCCTCAGCGGCGGCAAGCTCCTGCAGGGTCGAATGGCAGGCGATTACCTGGCAAAGGGACTACAGACGCTTTCCGAACAATTCCCCTGCATTCTTGAATCGCGCGGGCTAGGGCTACTCAGAGGATTAGAACTATCAATTGACGGGAAACCGCTCGTCATGGAATGTCTTGAACAACGAGTACTGATTAATTGTACTATGGGTCGAGTCCTTCGATTCGTTCCTCCACTTATCATTACCGAATCACAGATCGATCGGTTACTCTTTGTTCTCGCCCGCATCTTTTCCAAACGGAAATAGCTCATGATCACCACTCGTCAATCCAGCCGGAGTCGACGCTTGAGGTCTGGCTCGCCAGGCAGAGTGCTGCAGCTTCCTAAAGACCTCTTGACTGTCGCTGATATCCCTAGATCGAAGGTTCGCGACCTCATGGCCTTGGCAAAAAAATTAAAAGCCTCGTACGGTAACAAAAGAAACGCGTTTCCTTTAGCAGGAAAGACGTTGGGCTTGATTTTCGAAAAACCTTCGACGCGGACGCGAGTATCGTTTGAGGCTGGCATCAATCAGTTGGGTGGACAAGCACTCTTTTTAGCCTCAGAAAAAATTCAGATCAGTCGCGGGGAAAGTTTAGCGGATACCGCCAAGGTTCTTTCTCGCTATTTAGACGGACTAGTTGTCCGCACCTTTGATCAAGCGGCACTGGAAGAATGGGCTCGGCATACCTCTATTCCTGTGATTAATGGCCTGACTGATCATTGCCACCCCTGTCAGGCCCTTGCGGACCTTCTCACGATTATGGAAAAAAAGGGGCGTGCAAAGGGTTTGAAATTGGCTTACATTGGAGATGGGAATAATATTACACATTCCCTTCTTGAGGTCGGCGCTAAAGTGGGAATGCATGTGTCCGTCGGATGTCCGCCAAGATACGAGCCTGATCCAAAGATTGTGAAGAAGGCCAAAGCAGAAGGGGCCGCAACGGGATCCACTATTGAAATTACCCATGACCCCAAAATAGCCGCAAAAGATGCCGATGCCATTTACACCGATGTCTGGATCAGCATGGGCCAAGAGAAAGAAAGCCGCAGACGCATGACCGCATTCAGTCCGTATCAGGTCAATCGTCAGCTCATGAAGTATGCGAAAAGTAATGCGGTAGTCCTCCATTGTTTGCCCGCGCACCGAGGAGAAGAAATCACAGCTGAAGTATTGGATGGGCCACAATCAGTGGTCCTGGACCAAGCAGAAAATCGTTTACATGTTCAAAAGGCCATCTTATTGAGGTGGTTAGGAAAATAGCTTTTATGGCCCATCGTTCACGATCCACTCGCTCGGCAAGCAAGTCTCCTCGCTCAAGTCGCTCACCACGATCAAAGGTTGTTCTCGCATACTCTGGAGGCCTGGACACTTCTGTCATCGTTCATTGGCTCAGAGTAGAAAAAGGTTGTGATGTCATCGCATTTTGTGCGGACTTGGGGCAAGGAGAGGACCTCACGGCCATTCGGAAGAAAGCCCGGCAAGTTGGAGCGAGTAAGGTCTATGTTGAAGACCTCAGAGAGGAATTCGTATCAAATTATGTCTTTCCCATGCTTCGGGGCAATGCGGTGTATGAGAGTTCTTACTTACTCGGAACCTCCATTGCTCGCCCGCTTATCGCGAAACGCCAGGTAGAGATCGCAAAAAAGGAGAAAGCCCGCTATCTCAGCCATGGTGCTACCGGAAAAGGAAATGACCAGATCCGCTTTGAACTGACTTTTGCTGCCTTAGCGCCAAACCTACCCGTCATTGCCCCCTGGCGTGAATGGTCGATGGTCTCCCGCCAGGATCTTATCGATTATGCTCAGGAGCACCGGATTCCCATTACGGTGACTAAAGCTAAACCCTACAGCATGGATGCTAACTTGCTCCATATCAGTTATGAAGGTGGGGTCCTCGAAGACCCGTGGGTGCCAGCGCCTCAAGACATGTTCCAAATGACAACGTCTCCCCAGGATGCCCCATCGAGGCCCCTAACGCTCACACTGGAATTTAAAAAGGGTAACCCTATCGGCATCAATGGAAAAATAGAGAGTCCGGCCACCTTACTCCATCGACTCAATCAATTGGGTGGCAAACACAGTATTGGACGAGTGGATTTAGTGGAAAATCGTTTTGTAGGGTTAAAGTCGCGAGGAGTCTATGAAACCCCCGGCGGGACCATTCTTCATGTTGCTCGGCGGGCATTAGAATCACTAACGCTTGATCGAGAAGTCGTTCATCTTCGCGATAGCCTCATGCCACGGTATGCCGAATTGATTTATAATGGTTTCTGGTTCTCACCTGAGCGTCGAATGCTACAGGCTGCATTTGACCAAGCCCAACAAGAGGTCACCGGCACTGTTAAGATTCAGTTGTACAAAGGCAACTGTACTGTGATGGGCCGAAAGTCTGATCGATCGTTATATCAGGAACATTTGGCAACATTTGAAGAAGGATCGGGGTATGACCAACGAGACGCAGGCGGATTCATTCGTCTTCAGGCCTTGCGCCTCGCCACTTTCACCTCTGTCCAACGTAAAGCATGGTAATCTCTCTTCTTGGCTCGAATACGATCTTCTTGACATGAGGACACCTCAACCACAGCCGACCCGCAAGAGAGCGGCCCGCCCAACATCTGACTCCCAACAACGCCGCACACCAAATCCAAGCAAATCAAAGCTCTGGGGAGGGCGTTTTCAAAGCCAAACCGATGCCTTAGTCGAATCATTTACGGCCTCAATCGAATTCGACCGCCGCTTGTACGAATACGACATTGAAGGCAGTATCGCCCATTGCAAAACCTTGCATCGAGCGAAAGTGTTGTCCAGTAAAGAAAGTAAAACGATCATTAAAGGTCTTGAGCAAATTCGAGAAGACATTCGGGCCGGTCGCCATAAGTGGAAAGTCGCCGACGAAGACATCCATATGAGTATTGAACGTCGCCTCACCCAGCTTATTGGACCCCTGGGTGGAAAACTCCACACCGGCCGAAGTCGCAATGACCAAATCACCCTTGATCTGAGACTGTATCTCCGGGATGTTCTCCACCATGTACAGGCAGATCTGCGTCACCTTCAACAGTCGCTCGTGGTCTTGGCCGAACGCTACAAGGGAATCATGATGCCCGGCTATACGCATTTGCAACGCGCACAACCCGTTCTGTTTTCACATCATGTTCTCGCCTATGTCGAAATGATCGAGCGGGACAGGGAGCGGCTACGGGATTCCTTGTCAAGAATCAATGTCATGCCTCTTGGTTCTGGCGCGTTGGCGGGAACAAATTATCCCATTGATCGCCACTATACCGCCTCCTTATTACACTTTCCCAAGATCAGTCAAAATAGCTTGGATGCCGTCTCGGATCGTGACTATGTGATAGAAGTTCTTAGTGGATGCGCCATACTCATGATGCATCTATCACGTTTAAGCGAAGAATTAGTCGTGTGGTCATCACAAGAATTCCAGTTCGTGGACCTTCCCGATGGGTTTTGCACCGGCAGCAGTATGATGCCCCAGAAAAAAAACCCCGATATTCCAGAGTTGATTCGCGGCAAAACAGGTCGCGTGTACGGCCATTTATTGAGCCTGTTAACCACCGTCAAAGGGCTTCCATTGAGTTATAACCGTGACCTTCAGGAGGACAAGGAACCGCTCTTCGATACACTCGATACCGTATCGGCTTCCGTCAAGATTTATGCTGAACTTCTGTCTCAAATGACCATCCAGCCCGAATCTATGACCAGCGCCGTATCCGAGGGTTTTCTTTTGGCAACAGAGCTGGCAGACTATTTAGTACAACAGGGCATTCCCTTTAGAGAATCACATCATATCATCGGAAGGTTAGTACGAAAATGTTTGGCTAACGGCCAAGATCTTCGGGATCTGACACAAGACGATCTCTTAACAGCCTCGTCGTCGTTTGATAGCAAAGCCTTTGAGGTGTTAACTCCACAAGCCGCTATTAACCGAAAGAATATTCCTGGGGGAACCGCGACAGCACAGGTCACGTCGCAAATCACCAGGTGGAAGAAAGTATTCCGGGCAGAAGCGAACGGCTCGAAAAAGAAAACAATAGGTCGTCACCGTGAAGCTCGATAGCCTCCCCTTCAAAAGATCAGCGAGAATCCTTGGCCTCTGTGTCTCATTAGCGCTTTCTGTAGGATGCGGCGCAGTTGGACCTCCTATTCCTCCAGAAGATGTCGGGATCGCAGCGAAAATTCGAAAACAGGAACAACGCGCGCAACCAGGAGACAGGAGCTCTGAAGAACCCAACACGGTACCAGAGGACGATAATGTTCAACTCCCTGTCTTTTATCCCATCGGTACACGATGACGAGGGGCTAGAACTGTCATTAACTGTTTGTTCATAGACTGATGGACGGGTTACAATAATGAGTTTATTCATCACTATATACTAGGTTGCGGAGGATAGTAAGCATGCATATGAAGACATCGCCCGTTGTCGAACGGCCGAAGCTGTTATTGCTGGATCCATACCCACGCAATAATCCATACCACATGACTGCAAGCGAGCGACGGTCCATCTGGTTTCCCAAACTCAGCTTACCGGTCATTGCTGCGTATACGCCCTCGACATGGGACATCGAACTTGTGGATGAGGCGACGGAAGATATCAATTTTGATACGCCATGTGACCTGGTAGGATTGTCCGTTATGACTTGTTACGCACCACGGGCCTACGAAATCGCCGATGAATTTCGGACCCGTGGGAAAAAGGTGGTGTTGGGTGGGGTACATCCCACGTATTGCCCCGACGAAGCCCTCCAACATTGCGACGCCATTGTTTGCGGAGAAGCGGAAGACCTTTGGCCACAGGTCGTCGCGGATATTGAGGCAGGAACCTTGAAACGCATTTATCGGATGGACCAATTTCCGTCCCTCAGCAACTATCAACCGCCAAAGATCGAATTATTAAGCCCAGACTCCTACATGACCCGACTGTGTAGTTTCACGACTCGCGGTTGTCACTTTGATTGTGAGTTTTGTAGCGTCTCTCCTTTTAACGGGAAGACAACGCGACGCCGACCTGTTCCCGAAGTGATCGCGGAGCTCAAGCGTGCAAAGGAATGGCTCCGTTCCGACATCGTCGAACGCATGACTCGCGGGTCTCTGCTAAACGCACTGTCTACTTCTCTCAGAATTTGGGTGGGCTTGGAAGAAGGGTCCATTGTCGCCTTCGTCGACGATTTACACAACAGCCATAGAGCCTACTGCCGCGAATTGTGGCAAGCCTTGAAAGCTCTGAACATTAAGTGGGGGTGTCAGTCCACGTTGTTTCTTGGAGACGATCCCGAAATGGTGAAATTAGCCGCCGACAGTGGATGTGTCTCAGTGTTTGTGGGCCTGGAATCATTATCCGCAGATTCGTTGGGTGAAACAAATAAAGGGTTTAACCAAGTTCGAAAGTTCGAAGACCAAATTAAAATGTTTCATGACCACGGCATCATGGTAAATCCAGGCATCGTCTTTGGCTTTGATAATGATGACGAGTCCGTGTTCGAGACCGCTATCAATTTTCTCACGAAAAATCGAGTGGAACTGGCCTATTTCAATGTGTTGACACCTCTACCGGGCACAGCCTTGTTTGAGCGTTACAAACGGGAAGATCGGATCCTAGACTCAGATTGGTCGAAATACGATGGCAAGCATGTCGTGTTCAGACCCAAACGTATGACACCGGAACAATTGCAGGAAGGGTTTTTCTGGGCCAATCACCAGTTCTACTCCTGGCCCTGTATTTGGAGACGAGTAGGGCATACCAGCCAGCGCTTTATTCCTCGATTAGAAATGAACTGGGAATTTCGCAAACTCATTCGTCGATCCACACCTAAAGGGCGCCTTTCTCCATTAGCCGACGTGCTCAAGAATCTTCAGGCGAAGCTTCCAACGTTCGAAACACAACAATTAATCCCCAATGCGCTTCAGCCCCAAGCAGTACAGGACGCCAAGAAACAAGAACTGTGCTTGAATGTTAAAGCTCGGCGCCATGATGCTTTTGCGGCTCTGTTTATCGATTTAGAAGGAACGCTAGATCATTTAAACGCTCGCGAACTTTTGGCTCGCATCAGACAGGCCGCGCAAGACGCCAAAATGGATATCGTGGTTAATTTCGAGAATCTTAAGCAAGCCACGCCGAAAGCCATCCAGACGTTGTTAGATGGAGATATACTGCAAGCCATTACTCCACACGCCAAACTTCGGTATCGGAAACTCAAGGAGGCCTTTCAGGCCACGGTTGCAGAAATGGGGCTTGATGATTGGGATATTTTCGACGAGATGCCCAGCCATGCATGATTTCCACTACAAGGGGGATGAACTCTATTGTGAAGAGGCCCCGATCCTGAACATCGTGAAACAGGTTGGTACCCCCTGCTACATTTACAGTCACCGAACATTAGTCCGTCATTTCCACGCGTTTGAGAATGCGTTCAAACACATTCCCCATATCATCGCCTATGCCATGAAGGCCAATTCGAACCTCGCCGTCTTACGATTGCTCGCTAAAGAAGGGAGTGGAGCAGACATTGTGTCGGGAGGGGAATTATTTCGAGCGTTAAAAGCTGGGATCCCGGCCAACAAGATCGTCTTTGCCGGAGTCGGGAAATCTCCAGACGAAATTCGCTATGCCCTGGAATCCCACATTCTCATGTTTAACGTCGAATCGCCTGATGAGCTGAAGCAAATTAACCAGGTGGCCCAGAGCCTCAACCTTCGAGCACCTGTGGCGTTGCGGATTAATCCCAATATTGATCCTCAGACCCATCCTTACATTTCTACAGGCCTAAAGAAAAGTAAATTTGGAATCGCTGCCGAACAGGCACTCCAGGAATTCGAACAAGCCAGCCAACTCCCGCATATTGAGGTTGTTGGTGTGCACTCCCACATTGGTTCGCAGCTGACACAAGTTCGCCCCTTTGTTGATGCCATTAAGAAAGTATCGGATCTCATTCAGACCCTGCAGTCGCGAGGGATACAGATTCACTACATGAACATCGGGGGAGGTCTAGGAATCACCTATGCAGATGAAACCCCACCGCATCCCGATGACTTAGCGGCAGCTATTTCACCACTTCTGCAAACCGCGTCATGCCAGATTATTATGGAACCTGGGCGATCGATCGTCGGGAATGCCGGGATACTCGTGACACGCGTGCTCTACAATAAAGATGGAGCCGATAAGCATTTTGTGATCGTCGACGCCGCCATGAACGATTTGCTTCGCCCAAGTCTGTACGAAGCTCATCATGACATCCAACCGGTGGTGAAAAATGAATCGGCTCCCGTCAATACAGTCGATGTCGTGGGCCCAATTTGCGAGTCCGGTGATTTTTTAGCCAAAGACCGGAAAATGCCGCAACCGCAATCCGGAGACTTATTGGCAGTCATGAGTGCGGGGGCTTATGGATTTACGATGGCCTCCAATTACAACTCCAGGCCCAAGACGCCTGAAGTGCTGGTGAAAGACGACAAGATCATGGTGATTCGAGAACGTGAAACCTACGAGGATTTGATTCGAGGAGAATCGGTTCCAGAAATTTTTGCCTAAAGTAGAACTGAATACGATGTTTTCTGGTTCATTCGTCGGCATCGTCACGCCCTCCTCCAAGGGGAGATTCGAAAAAAGCCATCGCGACCTGAGCATTGTTGTTCCATTACGCACCCCTAGACGTCTTCTCCAGAAACGCTGGCTTCCAATTCCTGATCTGATTCGGATGCAGGTAAATTGCGTTCGCTAACTCCACAATAGGTCCCGTTCGCCTGGCATCGAAGGGGAAGAGACACATGCAAAACAACGTCGGATGAATTATAGCGTTTTAACTTTCTAAGGCAATCTTTCCCCTCACCCACACCCTCTTCCCGAAGGGGCGAGGGGCTATTGTCTTAGTTGAAAGTTAAAACGCTATAGGACGTGGCGATTGGCACGAACGTGATCGAGACGTAATGTAATTGGTTACACATGTACGACAAAATACCTTCCCTGATGTCGGCCCCAGAGCTCTAGTTTGACAGGGGAATTGGATCGATTAAACGCAGTGACACCCTGAATAGCTTTCCCAGCCGACAGACCCTCCTGCCCATTGAAATCACAATCCCGTGGGATCATGGCAAAACTTAGTTCAGTCGCCAATATCGTCAGTTGGCGCTGCGCATTCTCGGGCGAGCGAGTTGCCAGAGACTTTCCGAGTTCTTCGAGACGTACGCCCCATGCTTGAAGGTCACACCGAGTCATTGCATTGCAACGGTGGTCTAAAGTCCAGATAGCAATATGTTGTCATAAAGTTAGCATAGATGAACAAAGTAATTTTACTGTATACTATTAAATATATCAATAATAAATGCACTACTTAATCATGGAACAGTTCCATACAATGGGAGGATGTCAAAGAGTAAACCAGCCAGAACATGGTGGGGACAAGCCTTGGAAGTCCTCAGAGAGAGGCGTGACAAAGAGCTACAAAGTATCAATCCAAAAATTCGGTTTAGTCGGTATCGCCTAGCTAAGATGGCGGGGATGGAGAATCAACAGTATAACAATTTTTTACACCGTGGGAAGGTAGGCCCAACTCTAATGGTGGTAAATAAATTATTGCTGACCATGGGATACACCTGGCTTGATTGGGGCAAGGCATGTCAAAACATTTCTGTTCCCGTTCCCGAGACCACCGTCGATTATCAGAATACGATCATTAGAGAAACCATCGCGATCTACCAATCACAAGCGACCAGCGATCAACCGGTTGCTAGGCAGGACGCACTGGATCAAACACTACGTGTGAGTAAACGAAAGCCACAAGTTCGACGAAAGAAACGTAAGACTGATTCTTGAGAATCCAATCCTGTGGAATCGTGAATAGGACTTTTACAAGACCTTTTGGGGTAAACAGCAACGTACCTAATACTCAATTAAGGGGTCAATTTGCAGATACGGTCGTCTGACAGGTCAACGTTCCTCTTGCAAGTAGGGTCTGGCTCCGACCCAGTAGGTCCTTCTATGGTTGGGAGGTATCACGGCTGAAGCAGGAAACATTGTCGTAAGGCATTAGGAAGAGCTAGCTTGAATAGCTATTAGATCATTGAATGTCTGAGGATAGTGGCTTATACTTGGTTTCTATAAGTACAAAATAGGCGATTTCTTGGCCAAAGATCGGAAAATTCCATAGCCGCAATTAGGGAGATTTATTGGCAGCAATGAGTGCCGTAGTCTCCGAGTTTACAATGGCCTCCAATTATAACTCCAGACCAAAAAATACGTGAAGTGCTGATAAAAGATGAAACGATCATAGTGATTCGAGAACGTGAAACCTACGAGGATTTGATTTGAGGAGAATCGGTTCCAGAAATTTTTGCCTGAAGTAGAACTGAATACGATGTTTTCTGGTTCATTAGTCGCTATCGTCACACCATTCAAAAACGGAAAGTTCGATGAAAAGGCCATGGCCTCGCTCATCGAATTTCATGTTGCGAATGGGACTCACGGCATCGTCCCTTGTGGAACCACCGGTGAATCAGCCACATTAGCGCCGGAAGAACACGAACGGGTCGTCGCGGCAACAGTCGAAATCGTCAATCGACGGCTGCCGGTTATTGCTGGTACAGGTTCGAATTCGACGGACGAAGCGATCAAATTTACTAAACATGCCAAGGCTGTGGGGGCAGACGGCGCATTGCTGATTACGCCGTACTACAACAAACCCACACAAGAAGGACTTTTCCAGCATTTTGAAGCCGTGGCCAAGGCCGTCGATCTTCCACAAATCCTCTACAACATTCCAGGACGGACAAGCGTGAACATGCTGCCCGCTACCACGGCGCGTTTGTCACAGCTTCCTTCTATTGTCGGGATTAAAGAGGGCAGCGGTTCCCTCCAGCAGGTATCGGAAATTATTCACCGTTCTCAAGACGGATTCCTTATCCTCTCCGGAGATGACCCGTTGACACTTCCCATGATGGCCCTCGGAGGAAAGGGGGTCATCACCGTCACAGCCAATGTGTCACCAAAAGATATGGCCAACATGGTTTCCGCTGCTCTTAAGAATGATTATGAACAAGCTCGTACGCTTCACTACAAGTTGACGCTGCTATTCAGCTCGCTCTTTTTGGAGACCAATCCCATTCCCGTCAAAGCTGCACTGGCGATGATGGGGAAAATGTCAGAGGAAGTTCGTCTCCCACTCACTCCCTTGGCCGATGAATATCGGCCAAAACTTCGAGAAGCCTTGCAACAGGCAGCAATCTTGTAAGAGTTACCTGTATGGTTCGAACGATCGTCGCCGGTGCTGCTGGCCGCATGGGTATGCGGCTTGTGGCTTTAACACGAGATACTGACGGCTTATCTTTAACCGGCGCCGTCGAAATGAAGGGGCACCCTGCGCTGGGAAAAGATGCTGGAGAAGTTGCACAAATCGGAAAGACATGTGTTTTACTCAGCGATGACCTTCGCGCATGTCTCACCCAAAGTGACGTCGTTATCGACTTCACAGGGCCAGTCTCATGCCTAACCAATATCCGACAGGTTGTCAGCGCATCGAAAGCCATGGTAATCGGAACAACTGGATTTTCTGACCAAGAATTATTAGAGCTCAAAACGCTCGCCACGAAAATTCCTTGTGTGTTTTCACCCAACATGAGCGTGGGCATTAATGTCCTCGTGAATACTGTCGGTAAAATCGCCAAATCTTTAGGTGAGGCCTACAATATCGAAGTCATTGAGGCCCATCATAACAAGAAAAAGGATGCACCAAGTGGCACCGCCTTGAAACTTGCCGAAGCTTTAGCTGAAGGGATGGATTGGAACTTACAGGAAGTCGGGGTGTATGCCCGGCATGGCATGACAGGTGAACGTCAAACGCAGGAAATCGGTATGCAAACCATTCGCGCAGGTGATATCGTCGGAGACCACACCATTCTATTTGGCGGCCCAGGGGAACGCATTGAAATTACCCACCGTGCTCATACCCGCGATACGTTTGCCCGCGGCGCACTCCGAGCGGCGGCATGGGTTGTCCATAAACCTCCAGGACTATATTCCATGGCCAATGTCCTCGGCTTAGATTAGTCGCTTTCTACACCCTCGATTCTACGAGTCGCTCTTTACTCGAACTAACGACCGTCCCTTTCGTTGACAAACGCAAGAATCCCGTGCTTCTATCGGAACACCGTTATCATTCGTTATTTCATTCTCGCAAAAACACTGAGGAGGCATTATATGGATATGTTTGGGAAAGTACCCCTAGTGGAAATACCGTTGCATATCACACCAGATCAAAAAAAATGGCTGGATAGAATGGTGGAAGAAGGGCGCATCGCAATTCCCCCTGGCGGAACCCTTGAAAAAGGCTCGGTAATCTCCATGTTCATCCGTATGCTCATTCACAATGCCATGGAAGAGCAAGCCCGTCAGGCCGCGCTCGAAGCCGAGGATGAAGATGACGACGATGATGATTGATACGAGCTTATCAAAGCTTTCATATATCACAAAGGGGCAGGATTCCTGAGGGGACCTGTCCAATCTTTTTTGGTTCTGACTCTAAATATCGGTTCCGTCAGTCGACGATTTCTACCTGCTTCCCTAGTTGCTTGGCCTTTTGTAGACATGCGACGTCGGTAACCTTACATCTGAATACGTCCAAATCTTCCTCATCCACAATTTCTACTTGTTTCCCAAGCGATTTGGCTTCTTTAAGACATGCCACATCGGTTATGACACATTTCATGGTCGCTGAAGACCCTCCTGCATTCACCCCCGGTACTGCGGCAGCAGGTGAGGCTTCTTTCTCCTGACGACACTTTTCATCTGTCAAAGCACAGTCGACCGCCTCATCCGTACTTTCAAACGTGGAGTCAACAGCTTCATCAAGCCTTTCATTCATACGATCCTCAGCCTTTTGCTCCGCACGGTCTGTCACTCGATCTACCATATCGCCTAGAGCATCAAAAAAGTCGGCATTGACTTGTGAGGCTAGGCCCAAACTCATACTCAGTATGAATCCAATAATCCAAAGATTCTTCATAAGACTCTCCTTTTCAAAAGCATCCAGCCACCTGTTTGGGTAGAAGGTTCCTGTACCGCTATAGGACACAGTACTAAGATAGGATAAAAAACTGCAATCCCTTCAAGGAATGGTGAGGCAGCTACAACACCACGGGACTCGGTGTTTCTCCAGATTAAATTACAGCATCTTAAATATTTTATGAGCAGCTGTCACCGTTTGGCGGATGTGGGAGGCGGAATGGCTAGTGGAAAGGAGCATGGCCTCAAACTGTGAAGGTGCTACATACACCCCCTGAGACAATAATCCATGAAAATACTTAGCATATCGGGTCGTGTTCGATTGTTTGGCACTTGCATAATCGGTGACAGGAGTTTTTGTAAAAAACCCTCCCAGCATGGATCCAACTCGTGTCTGATAGTAAGGGATCTTGGCCTGTCTTGCCGCCTCTCCTAGGCCTCCTGCGATCGCTTTAGCCTTTTTTTCTAAGTCTTTATAGACCCCCGGTTTTTTCAGCTGACGTAAAGTTTCAAGCCCGGCAGCAACTGCAACAGGATTCCCGGAAAGGGTTCCAGCCTGATAGACCGGGCCTGCCGGTGCAATCAGTTGCATAATGTCTTTGCGACCTCCGTAAGCTCCAATCGGCAATCCTCCTCCAATGATTTTTCCTAAACACGTGAGATCGGGCATGACCTGATACCGCGCCTGAGCTCCACCAAAGTGCACGCGAAATCCAGTGATCACTTCATCAAAGATCAAGAGAATCTCATATTTTTTCGTGATCATCCTCAGCCAAGGGAGAAACTCGTCAGATGGTGGCACCACCCCCATGTTTCCGGCCACTGGCTCTACAATGATCGCGGCTAACTTTGACCGATGCTTATGAATAAGTTTCTCGGTCGCCTGAATATTGTTGTAGGGCGCGGTTAGAGTATGTCTCGCAAACGAGGCGGGGACCCCTGGGCTGTCGGGCATTCCCAATGTCGCCACCCCCGACCCAGCTTTGACGAGCAAATGATCCGCATGGCCATGGTAACAGCCTTCAAATTTGATGATCTGGTCTCGCTTGGTATAGGCCCTGGCGACACGAATCGCACTCATGACTGCTTCTGTTCCAGAATTCACTAAGCGAACTTGATCGATGGACGGAACTGCCTGGACAATCATTTTGGCTAATTCTGTTTCGGCATAGCACGGAGCCCCAAAACTGGTACCGTTCTTCGTGGCTTGGATAATTGACTTTATGACGGTTGGATGGGCATGCCCCAGGATCATGGGTCCCCAGGACAGAACATAATCGATAAACACATTTCTGTCGACATCCTCAAAGGTCGCCCCTTTGGCTTTCTTGATAAACAACGGGGTACCACCTACCGACCGAAATGCCCTTACGGGGCTATTGACTCCTCCAGGCATGGTTAGTTGAGCCGATCGAAAATAGGCCCGAGACGTCTGAGTTTTCATGAGGCTTGCACTCCTAATGCTTAGAAAATATGTGGCTGTATTCTGCGCTTCAGCGGTCCTACATAATATTGTGGCTCGTCAGAGTATTTGGGAGGCGGGAAAAAATTTATCATTTATTTTTTCTTATCAGAACCGAAATATATTTATAGGTCTTCTACAAGCTACATTTACACAGGACATTCGAATGTATTGTGAACAACGAGAACGAAATGGGGCGACAGTTGTTGAATGTTTCGGTCGATTCGACGAAGAAGACACGAACAATTTCGTCCAGACACTTGAGCAACTGCATGCCCAGGGGTGTCGACACGTTATTATCAATTTGTCCCCGGTCTACTATCTTGACCCCAAAGCCATCAACCTTCTGCTCTTTGCTCAAGAATTTTTTCAGGCTCACGGAGGGACGGTTGGTCTGGTCAGTCCCTTAAGTTCAGTAAGAAATGAATTGATTCGTGGGAAAATCCCACAAGCAATTCCAACCTTTGAGTCTCTCTATAGCGCGCTTCACCGACCTCATTCGGCCTACGCCGAAACTTCACACTGACAAAAGAAAAAGCCCAGGGATTTTATGCCCCTGGGCTTCTTTATAAAACTCGGCAACGACCTACTTTCCCACACCCTCACGGGTGCAGTATCATCGGCCCAGGAGGGCTTAACTTCCGTGTTCGAAATGGGAACGGGTGGACCCCCTCCGGTATGGTCACCGAGAATTTCTTTTTGTAAGAAGTGAAAAGATAGAACTAGAAAGCCAGAGAGCTGAAAATTTCTGACTGCTTTATCTTTTCACTCCTTACTTTTTACTTCTCACTTCTTTCAGACCATGTCTATCAAGAACAAATGTTGTTAAGTCGCACGGCCGATTAGTACTGGTTAGCTTCAGGCCTTACAGCCCTTCCACATCCAGCCTATCAAACTCATAGTCTATAAGTGGCCTTTAGGGAGGTTACCCTCCGGGTGATCTTATCTTGAGGCTAGCTTCCCGCTTAGATGCTTTCAGCGGTTATCTAAACCGGACATAGCTACCCGGCACTGCCGCTGGCGCGACAACCGGCACACTAGCGGTCCGTCCATCTCAGTCCTCTCGTACTAGAGACAGGCCCTCTCAAATCACCTCCGCCCACAACAGATAGGGACCGAACTGTCTCACGACGTTCTGAACCCAGCTCGCGTACCGCTTTAACGGGCGAACAGCCCGACCCTTGGGACCTGCTTCAGCCCCAGGATGCGATGAGCCGACATCGAGGTGCCAAACTTCCCCGTCGATGTGAACTCTTGGGGGAAATCAGCCTGTTATCCCCGGCGTACCTTTTATCCGTTGAGCGATGGCCCTTCCACACAGAACCACCGGATCACTAAGCCCGACTTTCGTCCCTGTTTGAGCTGTCGCTCTTACAGTCAAGCTCCCTTTTGCCTTTACACTCGATGGCTGATTGCCGACCAGCCTGAGGGAACCTTTGGGCGCCTCCGTTACCTTTTGGGAGGCGACCGCCCCAGTCAAACTACCCACCAGACAATGTCCTCACCCTGGATGACAGGGCCAAGTTAGAATGTCAGAAAAACAAGGGTGGTATTTCAAGGATGGCTCCACGGAAGCTAGCGCCCCCGCTTCAAAGCCTCCCACCTATCCTACACATATTCGCCCAACACCCAATGTCAAGTTGTAGTAAAGGTGCACAGGGTCTTTCCGTCTAGTTGCGGGTACCCGGCTTCTTCACCGGAACAACAAATTCGCTGAGTCTCTCCCCGAGACAGCGCTCCAGTCGTTATGCCATTCATGCAGGTCGGAACTTACCCGACAAGGAATTTCGCTACCTTAGGACCGTTATAGTTACGGCCGCCGTTTACTGGGGCTTCCATTCGGAGCTTCGCACCACCGAA